>CAWCUK010000008.1:0-149651 GCA_963798775.1 uncultured Bacteroidota bacterium | reverse complement strand
TTTCAATTCTATAATAGTTCGATTAAAACGTAGATAATTCTCAAGATGATATCAATGAAAACTGATTTCAATTCTATAATAGTTCGATTAAAACAGCTAATCATTTCAATAGTTTTAAACGCAGTATGAATTTCAATTCTATAATAGTTCGATTAAAACTTAATTAAAGTCTCTAATAAACATTATAATTGATCTAGATTTCAATTCTATAATAGTTCGATTAAAACAAATGTAAGTTACTATACCGACAATTGTCGTATACAGTATTTCAATTCTATAATAGTTCGATTAAAACCTGAACTGCTTCTATAGAACAAGTTCAATTGAGAATTTCAATTCTATAATAGTTCGATTAAAACTATATTAACATTCTCGTATATACTGATTGCTATAATCATATTTCAATTCTATAATAGTTCGATTAAAACTGCCGAAATATATGCCTTTTTGAGCCGTTTTCCAAGCTTTTTTTGCTCTTTCTATTGTCGATCTATAATTTGGTTAAAAAGGCGGGGGTGCGACGACTTTTTATGAAAAAATTAGTTTTTGACGAATATGAAAGTTAAATGATCTCGAACTTTAATATCCATTATATAAAACTATCGGTTTCATTCTTCTCAACGCCAAGCACCTGTCGATTTGTGTAATTTTGTGAGTCAAATTGGTAAATAATTATGCTGTCTTTTTCCTTATTTATTATTTCTGATATTCCGGACTTTATTCTCGCGAATCCCGATTCCGTAACTTCTCCTTCAAAAACAGAATTCTGAATCCAAATTAAATGCTGCCTTAAAAATTTAAGCAGTTTTACCCCGCGTTTCGGGGCTGCGTCATATACAACTATTATATACAAACACTAATTCCACGAATTTTCACGAATTACCACCAAAAAAATAAATTCCACGAATTTTCACGAATTACCACCAAAAAAATAAATTCCACGAATTTTCACTAATTACCACCAAAAAAATAAATTCCACGAATTTTCACTAATTACCACCAAAAAAATAAATTCCACGAATTTTCACGAATTACCACCAAAAAAATAAATTCCACGAATTTTCACTAATTACCACCAAAAAAATAAATTCCACGAATTTTCACGAATTACCACCAAAAAAATAAATTCCACGAATTTTCACTAATTACCACCAAAAAAATAAATTCCACGAATTTTCACTAATTACCACCAAAAAAATAAATTCCACGAATTTTCACTAATTACCACCAAAAAATAAATTCCACGAATTTTCACTAATTACCACCAAAAAAATAAATTCCACGAATTTTCACTAATTACCATCAAAAAAATAAATTCCACGAATTTTCACTACTGGTGATCGTTTCTTTTAAATCACTTAAGAGATTCAAATTTTTATAAAATAATTCTTTTGTAAGTTAACGTGTCGGACCCGAAATTAACCAAAATACCCAATCTTAAATTAGAGACTGCAAGATAATTTAAAGTTTGTTTAATTTCGCTGTTTGTTAAAGCTTCAATTGCCTTTATTTCAAGTATAATTTTATCAAAAATAACAAAATCGGCTATATAATATCTTGAGAGTAAAGCCTCTTTATACATTATCTGAAATTTTTTTTCTTTTGAATAAAATAAATTTCTCCTTTTAAATTCAATTTCGAGTGCTTCTTTATAGACAATTTCATTAAATCCCTTTCCCAGAGCTTTATGAACTTCCATACAACAGCCTATAATTTTAAATGATTCCTCTTTAAAAGTTAATTTTTGGTCATTCATACATTTAGTGATAATTAGTGAAATTAGTATTTTATAGTGATAATCAGTGAAATTAGTGTTCTTAGTGATAATTAGTGAAATTAGTGTTTACCACCAGATCTTAAACGGCAAATACTCCTTTTCCCCGAGAATATGTTTTATAATCTTGTAACACTCCAGGCGTATTAGATGCCGGTAACTAACAGATTTTTTTAAATTTCGATGCTTTATTGTTGTCTTTAACTTCTCATCATACTCTTTCAGATAAATCTTTCTTCCTTCCTCATTCAGATGGCAAAGGTTCAGTCCTTTAGTAAAATGTTTTTCCTGTATTTGTTTCTTATTCAAAAGAGAAAAGATGATTCTATCGCTCAACAGAGGTTTAAATATTTCCGCCACATCCAGGCTTAGAGAAAATCTTCTATCGCCCGGTTCATGAAGAAAACTAATAAGCGGATTTAGCTGTGTCTTATATATTTCTGAAAGAACTGTAGTATATACGAGCGAATTGCCGAAGGAAATAAGAGCGTTAATCGGATTTGTCGGCGGATGTTTTTGCCGCTTCTCAAATTTTATTTCTTCGTTAATTATTAGGTTCCACGATTTGTAATAAGTTGATCTTATATTTCCTTCTATTCCCATTAATTCATGCACATCAACCGTACCGGGAATTTTATCGTACATCTCTTTGATAATTTCAAGAAATATACTCATATCCTTATCGCGCGCGTTATGGTACTGTAGATTTTTAATAATATTATCCGCGGAACCTAAAACAAACTTCTGCGCAAGTTTTACCCGCTGTTCATTATCCTGATACGCGTTTACCTGCTTCACCAGAAGTTTCCCGGAAACAAACGGTTCCCTTGGATAAAATGATCCGCTGTAATAACCGTAGTAGTTGAAGAGGTGAAGAGTTATCTGCTTTTGCGCGAGAAAGTTTAAGAACTTAGTATTGAAACGAAGTTCGCTAAAACAGTATATCGCCTCAATATCTTCAACGGGAATAGGGCGGCGAGGTATTCTCTTCGGCTCGGCTTTTTCTTCATCAGCCGTATCAACGGAATCATCTTCAACTTGAGCTTCGTCTTTTTTTGCCGAATCAATTATGTCCTGCTCGTCCGTATCATCCGCATCCGGCTCGGCCGCTTCTCCCGGTTCAAAATAAAGTGTATTTTGTTTGCGAATGAGTTTTCCGCTGCTGAATATATAGTAATTTCTTTTCATTTATTTACCTTAGGAATAGAACACAGATGACACTGATAACACGGATTATCCTGAAAAACTTTTTTTATCATTTGTAAATATCTTCCTTTTGAATTCAGCTCTTTTGCCAAAATTTAGTAATAAACCGACTTCAGCTTTTGTAGATTTTAAATAATTAATTAACTGCAACTCATGTTCTAAACAAATTGATTCGGCGGCTTTTAATTCAACAATTACTAAATCATTAACGATTAAATCCGCATAATAATCACCGACTTCAGATTGATCATAATATACTTTTATATTTTTCTGTTTCTCCACTTTAAGACCCATCTTCCGCAACTCAATAAACATCGCGTTTTCATAGACTTTTTCAAGAAATCCAAATCCAAGAATATTATTGACTTTAAAAAATGCTTTAATAATTAGACCGGTTAAATCTTCATGTAACATTTATTGTTCCGTGATTATTAGTGTAATCCGTGTTATCCGTGTTCTATTCCCTCAAATATAACACAGATCAAAATACGCGCACTTTTTACAGAAAGGTTTATTGATAACACCGGGGGGAAGGGGAGAGGCGAGTATTTCCTCAATTTCCTTTTCTATTTTCTCAATCTCTTCTTCATCAGACGCGGATAACTCAACCGTAAACTTCTGCCGCAGCTTGGGATAATCAATCTCTCCGGTAACTCCATCCACACCTTTATCCTTAAGGACTTTAATATAATACTTGAGCTGCCAGATATGCGTCTCTTCCATTTTATCCGACTTCTTTATCTCGTGAATCACTTTCGTTTTCTCATCATAAAAATCCAGCGCTATATCATCAATCAAAATCTCATGCTTATCCCGTTTATAAGTATTCTCCGAAATAAATTTCCCCATAGAGACGAGATCGGAATTCTGCTCCATATCGATCCGGTGAGTAAACAGCCATAGCTTTCTCTTACAGAGAAAATAATAATTGATTTGCGTCCCCGTCATTTCGTATTTCCCTTCGTAGCACAGACAATCTTGTCTGTGCTTTTTTAATACAAAATAAATAATACTTTAAGCAGTTCTTCCGCTGTTTAATAATAACCTACAAAACCAAAAAATCCGAAGCGCAAAAAGAAAACTTCCAATCCTGCCAATTTTCCACTAAGCCGGCCTTAACCGGATTCAACAGGACATATCTGATAACATAATACAACTCCACATCATCACGAATCCATCTGTCGTAACTTTCATCCTGCCAAAACTTTCCTTTTCTTCCCAAAGCGGAATTACATTTTCTTGCGGAAATCCCTTTAATGCTTTTCATTATTTTACTTACTCCGCTGTTGCCTTGGTCTGAGAGTGAAAACTAAATGCACGTGGTTCGGCATAATGGTGTAGCAAATTAAATTATAATCTTTATTATCCTGATAGTGTAATGTTGATTTGCAAAACTCCGCGATTTTATCATCCCCTAAATAACTTACCCCGCCATTACCCGCGTCTAATAATGAATCGTACTTTTGAAAAAGTCGTCTGAAGTTGTAAAAATTATTTTCGGCAGAATTATGCTCCAATTTTTTTAGCATATCTATGGGAATAGAATTAGCCAGCCGGTATGTTATAAAGTATGTTCCCTCATTATCGTATAGATGAGGTAGATTTCTGCGATGAAATGTTTGAGGCATGTTATTATTTGAAATTGTAATACATTTTTTCCCGGAATGTGTGCTTAATTCATTAAAATTTTGTTTCGTGTAAATAAGGGCGCGCACAGACAAGATTGTCTGTGCTACGAAAATTTTATTTTTTCTACAAATTATTTTAGCTGGTCTTCATAATTGTATGCTGGTGATTCTATTTGCTCCTCTTAAACAAGGTGAAATTTTTATTTGATTTTATACTTTGATAAGGTAAACCAATTATTTCTGTAATTCTATCAGTCTTTTCTGAAGAATAATTATTTACTTTATTAAAAGTTGCTTTTGGACCAAAGTCATCAACTTTAGCCAATAATTTTGCTTTACCATCTAAGAAGAAATCCTTATCAATTATCTTCCTTGAATAATTATTTGGCAACTTTTCAATTGGGTTTTCTGAATAGAAAACAATTTGAAAAAAGCAACTTCTCTTTCCGTAATAATTGATTTTATAAAAAAAGCTTTTTAAAAAAGCTAACTCTTCATCATTGGGATTTGCTATTCTAAACGCCATTCTAAGATTACCAGAAAAGAACAAATACTCTCTAAATGCAACTGTTGATTTGAACATTAAGTTTGGATTTTCTGCTCGGGTTTCAGATCTGGATTCTTGCATTATTCTTATAAAGCAATTATTTACCACAATATATTCCGGCAAGGAAAATTCAATTTCCATTTCTCTTATTAGTCCAAATTTTTCTTCGGCTTTTTTTACTGACTCAAAAGTGCAAACAGCATTTAGTAAAGCCATTTTTACAGAGTAAGGAGAAGGCATAAAAAGAGACTTACCGGCTGCATTTGTTGCATCACTTGTCTTCAATGAAAACAAAGTCGTGGGCTGATATTCAATTTCCCACCACATAATTATGCCTCCTTTAATTTATAACCGGTTATGTTATTTATTATATCTGCAAACTTTTCCGAAAATTCTGCCAACGAATTAAAAGTGATTACTGAAATTGCTTCTTTCTCTATCTATTAATATTCTCAGAGATTGAATTTACTTCATCCAAATAATTGTCATTGATTGGGCTTACTGTTGGAGCCGGAATTGATTTTGAGGATAATGTTATAACTCCAATAAAATCAACTATGTGAGGGTTTTGCGTATTTCTCATTGCGCCTTTTGGTTTAATGAATGTATAAAGAATAGATTTTAAAAGCGCTTTTACTCTTTTGTTTCTCTCAGTATCGTCAATTGAATATTTTTTTGAGATATCATTATAACCAACACGGTAAACATCAAAATTAGAAACAAGGGCATAGATTCCAGAGTTAGCCGGACGATGGAAAATGTTTTGTCCGAGATTATCTCCTTCACCACTTTCCTTTGAACCTGAATCTGAAACTAATTTTACGTGAAAATGATTTTCAGTTTTAGTACTGTCCGGTAATCCAACTAACCAACCAAATTCAGCACAAGATTTACGCGGAACATTTTTGTTATTATTTGTAACAAGTATCCCTTCAACATCAGTTAAGCTAGAATCTTTAATAACCAAATCTAAAACTTCAGCATCGGGCGTAGTTTTCTTAAATGATTTTCTGAATTTTTCAGAAGCTGTAATTCTATTAGGATGAAATTCTTTACAAGCATCGGATAGTGGGAGATCTTCTTCTAGAGCAATTGACCAAAAGTGTTCTGCTTGTATATGTTTTAGCATATCACCGCTTACAGCGTTTACAGTGGAGAATTTTCCATTTTTATCTACAATAGTTACTTGGCGGGTTAAGATTTGATTACCTTCTCCGCCCTCATTATTTAATGAATGCATATTTAATGTAAGTCTGCCGGAAATTGATAGTGATGCAAGATTCATTGTTTGCTCCTTTTAAGATTATTAAAAAATTATTCAACCTTTTTGTGTTAAAACCATATCAATTGTTTAAGCTTCCTGGAATTAAAAGTAAAGTTTCTTACAATAAATGGTTATTCTTCTTCGGTTTCTTCATCTTCGTTCTCAACAACATCGGATTCAGCTACTTTTTCTTTCCTGTCAAGCGCATAGCCATAAGCAGCTAAAAGTTTACCTATTAAATTGGAACCATATTCATCAATTAATGAAGTAACTTCTTCAATATCTTGCTGCTTAATATTTGTTCTTGTAATAAAGCTTTCCCCTTTTCTTTCTTTAACTCTAGCATTTTCAGTGTTGAATGAAGCTACAAAATCACTCAAAAACTCAATCAGTTCATTTTTATATGCCGCCTTTCTCCTTAAATTCTGTGCAAAACCATAACGAACCTCGTATTCTCTTTTGGCTTTAGGTCTGTATTGAAGTGAAATTGTACTACTGCGAATTGCTTTAGCAAAATTTTTAAAACCTTCAACTTGTAAGATCGAAGCGATTGGTTTGTTATCACTTGACATAAAATACTCCTTTGTTAATTGAAAAAAATCTTCTAATGCCGTTTTTGAAAAAGGATAAACATAATAATGTTCTTTAGAAACTTCTTGAATAAGATATTCTGCGTATGTGCATAGCATTGAAATAAATATTTCAATGTCCGAACATGTGATAAATTGACGATACTGTTGTAATATTTTTAAGCCAGTTCCAGATTCAATTACAGATCTACCAGATAAGATTATATTATGGTCTTCAATAATTTTGAGCCATCTATCTGCTTCATCTTTATTAGCAATTGTTATAAAAGTGGGAAGCTGTAAAAAAGATAAATTCGAAACCGATTCACTTGTCCCAAGTTTTTTTAGATAAGCAGTATAAAAACCATTTACAGAATGTTGCGGATTATAGAACTTTAAAAATGGAACTTGTCTGTTATATTCATCAATATTTGTTATAAAAATTCTGCAAAAATGTAAAATACTTGCTATATCTAATTTAAATGAAGATGAACCTTTTAAAGTGGGTCTGAATTTTCTAAATAGTTCTTCAACATATTCATAATCAATTTCTTTAGGTTCGATGACATAAATTTTTGTATCCCAAGTTCTACTGCTTATTTTTATTGGTCGAATAACCATTGATTTAAAACTGCCTATGATTTTCAAATACTCTTTTAACCAGAAAGCATTTTTACTTCCCATTGAAATACTATTCGCTTTTAGTGAACTAACACCTTTACCCTGATGTGGATTGAAAATTTGTAATGCATTTACTTTTGTTAACTTTTTTAATCTTTTTTCTTTTTCAAGACCTTTCAAATATTTCTCTGTTTTCTCTGTTTTATCTTCAATACCTGAATAAAGCATCAATATAGACTTAATAATATCTTGAAATCCTTTTTCATTATACTTTATGTTGTAAAAGATTTTATTGTAAGCAGAGAGTGCTTTTAATTTGTTAATATTAGAATATAAATCCCAGTAAAAATGTCTTTTGGGTTCATATTCCTCAATATTTTTTTGAATTATCTTCTTGAGAGTTAATTCTTTAGTCTTAGAAAGTTCTTCATATTTTTTTTTCTCAAATTTTTTTTGATTATCACTGATTTCCTTTAATCTTTCATAATCAACAATTTCAGAACCTTTTGGTGGCGATTCTTTTTATTTTTTATAAATCGTATGAACTCAAAGTATTTAGTATTATTTATTATTTCTTCAGTTAGTGTTTCCGATAGTTTTATTACATAATGAGTCTTAGTATCAATTATTTTAATTGAATTAGATCCATCTTTTAAGATAAAATTCAAAATTGTTCCTAATCCTAATGCCTCAAGAACATTTGAATATGTTCCACTTTCTTTTATGATATAATATTCATCTTGATACATTTATTGCCTCTTCCTTTATTTCAAATGATTTTTGATCACATATTCTAAGAATCCTAACTAAATAAAAATAGAGTAGTGTTTCGGAAACTTTATTCTGATCAGTTAAAAAGGGAATTGTGTAATCTGATAAATCAAAGTCGTCAAATCCAGCTAATGGTGGCACAGAGTTATCAATTAGATAGTTTTGGACGTCATATTTTTTTAGTAATTGTTCTGTTAATGAAATAGATTCCTTTACAGTACTATAACGTGTTGATTTGGTTGCAAGAGGTGAATGATGTCTAAGAATTGACGATGCCGTAGCTCTACAAATATTGAGTATTATATTTTGCTGTACTCCCAAATGTGTCAAATATTTTTCAAGTAAAGATATCGAAACCAGCGCACCCGCCCCGGCGTGTGGTGGAAATTTTACTCTTTCATCTCCTTCATTAAAGTCAGTATGTGCAAGCAGAACAGTATTACTTAACTTTTCTTTTTTGTTTTGAAACTCAAATGCTTTCTTTTGCCAAGCTGTATTCAGCTTTCCGTAATCGTGCAGAACTATCATAAAAGAAATTAAATCATCAAAAGAAATATTTATTCCCCATTGTTTAATAAATTCCTCATGAATAAAATCATTTTTGTCCATGAAGTATTTCTTGTAAGCTTTAATTAAAAAATCTATATGTTCTTCATAAGTATCCTTTGTTATTTTGAAATGCTGGTCTCTGTAAATTTCTCGGGTTATTATTTCCGAATATTCATTTCCTTCAGAAAAGTTTAACCCTATATTCTCATCATATTTTACATATTCGCTGTTTAGTATAACAAGTGTTTCAAATAAAACATTTTCAACTGGCACTGGCTCATAACTATATTTTATCTTTTTTAGATTTTCGTTTTCAAAATCAAGATCATCTATGAAAGTTGATTCATTTACGGCTCTAACAATCCAATCGGAATTTTCGATTTTGTCCAAATTGCTTTTTAAGGTATAACGAAGAAGAGATATCGTTTGATATTTGTAAGGGTTATCCAAATTATCAACATTTGGTAATAAGATTATTTGAATCGTATTTACATCCCGAATTAAATCTTGTGCTTCTGATTTTTCACAGTTTCCCCATACCCTTCTTATATCTTCATTTCTTTGAGATGCTTGTATCCCTCTCAAATCATTAATCTCTTTTTCTGCAATTATTTCATCAATTAACTTCTGTGAAGTTTGATAATCTAAATTTATTCCATCGTTTTCTTTTAATTTTTCAAAGGTTGCTTTTAATACATTAGCTGATCTCTTCAAAATAGGGAGATGTCTTTTCCACATTATAAACAAGGACTTTTCCTTCTTCATTTTCAAATCTTGCACATCGTCCCACTCTTTGAAGTAAAGAATTTATTGGTGGACATTCTGTATGCATAACATTACAAGTTATATCTATACCAACTTCTATAACCTGAGTAGAAACCAAAATTGCATCTGTTGTACTTTCTTTTTCAAATAATTTTTTTATTAATTTTTCTTTTGCAATCTGTCTTCTCCAAAAAATCTCGAATGAATGCAAATGATTTGGGTATTTACAAAATCTTTACCTTCCTCTTTTATCTTTTTTAAATCTTAAAAATATTTTGACATTTCTCCACAGTATTGCACAAAACTATTGTGCGAGTATAGTTTTTATGGTTTTTTAATATAGCATCTGCTGTCAAAAAATTATTTTCGACCTTGAGCCTTCTAATTTTATTTTTCTGGCTCGGAATAAAAGAAACTTCTTCATTAGAAACTGAAACCACTTCAGCATTAATTTCATTAGATAATTCCTTTTGCAGTTTATCTGAGAGAGTTGCTGTCATTAAACAAAATGGCGAAAATCCATTTAGTATTTTTAATAGATGAAATAAGGTAGACAAGGACCTTTGTGAATCTAGTAAATGAAACTCATCGAAAACAAGATAACTGCCAATAGAAAGTTCCAGCATTTATATTTGCTTGCCTTTTAGAAAGGCCCAATGGAATACTTAGTATCGCAGACAATGATTGATCAATTGTAGTAAAAATTATATCCCCATCTAATAAGAAAGGATCTTTCTGCTGTTCGCCTGTCTGTAGGGTAACTTTAACTCCCAGCTGATTGATAAATTTATTTTGTGAAACAGTATCATATAATGAATTTGCTAAGACCCTCATTGGGAGAGAGTAAATAAGCTTTTGTGGAAAATGTATACCTTCAATTTTAGCAACTAAAAAAGGTAAAATAGAAGCCCAAGTTTTACCAGCACCGGTTGGCGCTTGTAAGATGACATTTTTTTGATTAAATTATCTTAGATGCAACATCTTCTTGAAATTTAAATGAGTTCAAATCTGTTAAAGAATGAAAAATATTTTTCAGTTGTTCGTTCGTCAAGTATTTTCTCTAACCTCCATTATTTCTCAAAAAATTAAACTCAATCTTGTAATCTTGCAATCTTGGTAATCTTGCAATCTTGGTAATCTTGCAATCTTGGTAATCTTGGTTATCTTGCCAATCTTGCAATAAATAAAAACACAGCTTCGCCCGGTGAGCAACATAGCTCAATTGGATAAAACATGAGTATCATTTGATGATACTTTTTTTATCTTACCTCCGGGCAGCCGAAGCCGAGTGAATTTTTTTCTCCGAAGCCGCATTCGTAGCCTACTTCTATTAGTTCTTTATCACCGTGAAATAGTAAACGGAACCATATTTCCGACTATTTCGGTAGAATCAATTTCACCTTCTTTTATTGTTTGTTTTACTGTCGGTCTTTTTCCTTTTTGCGCGGCTCTTTCTAAATAATTTTTATCCCATTCCAGCCTTACGCATTTTTCTCCCGCCGATTCATTATGCAGTACGGTGTATTTATTTTTAAGATTTTCGTTCAGCACCTTGTTTATTTTCTCGATGTCATCATAATACCTATAGTAATAAGGCTGCAGTTTTCCGTTAAAAATTTTCTTTGTTGAAAAAAGGATAGGGGAGAGGAGCTTAAAGCTCATTTCGGTTTTAATATCCGGCTTTGCTAAACTTTCAACTCCATGAATTTGAAAATCAGCTTTACTCCGTTTCGATGCTATAGAAAGCTTTTGAGTTTCAAAGGTTCCGTAGATAAATGTTTGTATAAAGTCTTCAATTAGAGGGGACGAGATTAGAAGGTCAGCTTCCGGTGTATAAAGTTTTATTCCCCCGTTTTGAAATTTAAACTGCTTAAAGCGTAGCGCGAATGTAAATAGTTTATATCTTTTCCCGTTTAGCGGATATCCGATATCATGAAGAAATGAGGAAAACTCCGGAGAGCCGAATTTTAACAGCTTATATATAGCCGCCGATAAAGGGTAAAAATAGTTAGCCGGAATATTTTCGTTATTTACTTGTTTAAGAGTCAGTAGAAGCCGCATATGGAATAGTGCCCCCGAAAATAGTAATTTTATGTTCTTTTAATTTAGCATTTATAATTTATAACTTCAAAAAAAATAATGGTAATGGAATATTTTAATTGCTTAGCCAACCGCGCTTAATTTACTTCAATAAATCTCTTTTAAAATGATACTGAAGGTCCTCTAAAGCTTTTTGGGTATCTTCCGGACTCAGCTTTTCTTCCAGCATCCGTAGGACTTTTCTTAATTTTGCTTCTTTCTCTTTATTGCTTTTTGATATAACTGTCTTATAAAATAGGCTTACAATCATTAAAGCCCATACAATTAATTCTTGTTCCACTGGCGATGGTTCATCTTTTTTTAAAAATATTTCTCTCAATCGTTCAAACTTATATCCTAACTTATCTAAAACTAAAATTGAATAAGGTATAAACTTCTCCAAATCTTTTTCTGAATTCTTTTCCCCTGGAACAAAAATATTTGTCGGGCCGGATTTTTCTTTTGGCCGGTTTTTTATCGTCTTATTATCATTTTTGAAATCTATTTTAATTGAGTTAAATAATTTTATTTTATCGGCTTTATCTAAATTATCTATCTCTGCGTCCGGTGATATCTTTGTATTCCATTTATGCATAATTTTGTTGACAACAAACTCAGCTTCAGTCTTGTTGTCGAATTCATTTTTATTATTCTCTTTGAAATATTTTTCCATCTGTATGTCAACAAAAAGATGATAGGATTCTCTCAACGCTTCTATTTTTTCTTTTGAAATCAAATTAGTTCCTTCTAATGCTTTTTCTAATTAATACTATCTAAAAATAAAAATTTTAAATATCCCCATAGTTCGAAATCTCGTAAAGCCTTGCCGCTGTCTTTATTAAAATATCCCGTGATTTAGTTCTCGGAATATAATCGGCCGCTATTTCAACTGCTTCTTCAAATATCAGTTCTTTTTCGGCTTCATCATCCTCTAAATTCGAGTCCATTAAAGTAAAACCTACATCTACAGCCCATTGCAGAATATCCTTTTCCTCGTCGGAAGGATTACCCTTAGTAATTATTTCTAAAATACGCGCTTTTTTCATTCCCGCTTTTATTATTAATGGCTCCAGCAGAGGGAGTATAACTAGTGAATCGGCAGGCAAAAAATCTAAATAGTTATTAATTTCATCCATAATTTCTTCAATATCTAAATCAAGTCCCTCTTCCGTTTTGGTTTGCTTATACGGGGAATTTAAAGAAAAATCTATCTCAACTTCTCGTAAAAATTTCTCCTGTTTCTGTTTTGATAATTTATTAATTTCATCAAATTTTGCCGCTATTTCATTATTCCATTTTTTAAAAATAATATCTAGAATTCTATTCGTTTCTTTTTCAGAACTAAATGAAGACTTTCCGGTACTTGCAAAATATTTATCTGACTGTACTTTCAGAAATAAACCTAATAGATCAGTTCCCGGTTTATTATTTCTCTCCATTGAGAAAAACTCTAAATTTTCTTTAGCTTGTAGGTTTGTAGGATTTTCTTTTAAAGCGGATTTTAGAATTTTAATCGCTTCTTTGTTATTGCCTTCTTTCCAGAATAACACCGCCAGTTCATTTAAAAAGTCGGATTTGCTGTTTTTATCCCTCGGCGGCGTTAATTCTATCGCTTTTAATAATTCAGATTTCGCGGCTTCAATTTTATTCTGCTCATCATAAAATTTAGCCAGATAAAAATGAATTGCTTTCTCGTCCCGGAAAATATTTTTTGCGTTTAATAAAATATCAATTGCGGTTTTTTCTTCATTTATATTTGAATGCGCAACCGCCTTAGATATATATAAAAAGACGTTTTCCGTGGGATATTTTTTTATCGCCTCACCGGCTTGTTTTATTAATAATTTGAAATTTCCGTCTAATAAATATCTATCAAAATCCTTTAAGTAATCCTCTACAGTTTTCGATTTTTTATTTAGATGATATATTTTCGCTTGTTTTTTCATTTTTAGCTCAAAAAAAAAGAATGATAATGGATATAATAAATGTTTTAAAGAAAAATTAAAAGTATATTTTAAAAATTCTTCCACTTGACTCATGCCGCATTTATTCAACATCTCCTAAAATTCAGCAGCATCTCACTGATACTGAAAATAAGTTCGGTTTAACAAAGCGCTTCTGCTATTTGTAGAGTCGGCTTTTCATATTCTGACACAGCACAATGTGTTAGAACCAAAAAGTAAAAATATACAACCCGATGGGTTGGTTAATTCAATATTTGTAAATTTCTAATAATATATTAATCCCTACGGGATTGGGAAAATGAAATTCAAATCTTAATATATTTAAATATTTCCTAATATCAATTTTTAACGGAAATTGGAAAATGATGAGGTTGGGAAAAAATAATTGTTGATTATTAATTGGGCTAATTTATGCTTTTTGCTGATAGTGGAAAACTTCGTAGGAGTTTAATGTTATTAGAAAATAAAATGTAAAAAATAGACGCAACTCCGCTAGGAGTAGAATAATTTTACCACAATATTGTTATGCTGAATTCTGTGCTGATGTAATCAGTATAGTTCCAACATTCTCCTAAAATTCTGCGGCATCTCTCGGACAAATCATGATTCATCAACTTCATATATTAAGTGTCATAACAGATTATCAAAAAAAAACCGGCTCCATAAAAGAGCCGGTACAGAATCAAGCAACCTCAGCATTCGTATATTCATCAATTGCCATTTTCTCAAGCTTCTCTTTCATCTCCTTGGGAAGAATAACATTATCATAAAATTTCCCGTCTTTGCCCTTAACAAAAGGCGCTGAAACGAATAAACCATTAGCACCGTCAACTAACCGGAATCCTTTGATTACGATTCCGTCATCTGTTTGAATATCAAAAAACGCGGCGGTTTTTCCGCCTGTATTTTCATCCAAATGATTCATGCGTGCGATTTTCATGGTGTACCTCCATAAATAATTTAATGATTAAGAAATAATAATTTGCGTACAACCCGCAAATAATTCCCCTTGTTTTTATAATAGACTGATTCACGTTCTCGACCGCCAATAAAACGCTGTCATCCCGGCCTAAACCGGAATTTCAAAACTCACTATTACTTCGATATTCCCAAAAGCCCTTCTCTTCCCAAAAGAAGGATTTGAGATGAGTTTGCTATCCATTCAACCATTCAACCATTCAACCATTCAGCCATTCAGCCATTCAATCATTCAACCATTCAATCATACAATCATTCAACCATTCACTCAGCCATCCATTCTGTTCTACACCCTCCGAACAGATCCCGAAACAAGTTCGGGATGACAACTCTCTTTTTTCATCCAACAGCATGCTTTCAGCAATTCAACCATTCAATCATTCAATCATTCAATCATTCAATCATTCAATCATTCAATCATTCAATCATTCAATCATTCAATCATTCAACCATTCAATCATTCAACCATTCAATCATTCAACCATTCAACCATTCACTCATTCAATCATTCACTCAGCCATCCATTCTATTCTACACCCTCCGAACAGATCCCGAAACAAGTTCGGGATGACAACTCTCTTTTTTCATCCAACAGCATGCTTTCAACCATTCAACCATTCAATCATTCAACCATTCAACCATTCAACCATTCAACCATTCAACCATTCAATCATTCAACCATTCAATCATTCAACCATTCAACCATTCAACCATTCAACCATTCAACCATTCAATCATACAATCATTCAATCATTCAATCATTCAATCATTCAATCATTCAATCATTCAACCCTTGACTTCCAATTTCTAAAATTTTTATTTAATAACAGTATCATTTAATGATACTTTTTCCTCATAATTCAACAACGCCTCTTTAGCGGTGTTAATTACAATATTTCTAAGCTCTGCCGGCTCAAGTACTATAACTCCTTTGCCTCGACTAACAACCCAGCTCGCGATTTCCTTTAATGAGTTTACTACCGTTTCAAAAATCATTGTGCCGTCTGCTTTTATTTCCATTTTCTGGTCTTCCATTAATTGCAGCGGTTTTATCCGCTCAGGCCAGGGCGGAAGAAACTTTAGTTTAACTTTATATTCTTCATTCCCCAGCCAGCTTCTGAATGAAGTCGAGAAGATTTCATCAATTTGTTTTTGAGACGGCGGTATAAAGGTTTGTTCTAATCTTTCAATTTCTTTTACGCGGTTTATTAAAAACTGTTTAATCTTTCCTTCATGTTCGGAAAGCAACCTCCAGCTTTTATCGCTTTGGAAAATACAATAGGGTGAGATTATTCTTTCCTCGGTTTTTCCATTTTCAGCTTTTAAATATTTAATCTTTATTTTAGAATTTTCATCCACGCACTTTTGTAACAGAGTTATAAATGAAATTGATTTGGAGTTTAAGTTTTGCACAAGAAGATTGGTTGCCTGGTCGTATGAACTTTGATTAACCGCTATTCCTATATATTGAATGATTAAGTTTTTTGTTATATCGTCCGAAATTTTTGAGCAGACGTAAATTCCTTTTTTCTTTTTTGAATGAATATCAATTCCTAAATCCCGAAGTTCGCGCAAATCTCTTTTAATTGTTAAATCATTAACTTCATAAATTTCTTCAAAATCATAAATATTATATTTCCCCGGATTATTTAGAACGAAACCGAGAATTTCCGCCTGGCGTTTTAATTTTGCTTTTATTTCATGCAAAGCAACTCCCTTAGTATTTTTTTAGATGAAAATAGCTAAAAAATGAACTTTATTATTAAGAATTCTTTTTCTGATAGAATGAAAGCCCTCTTTCTAAAGGTGGTGTCTGTATGAAAATAGTGATAAAAAGGAAAAACATCCAAGAAAAAATTTTAGGTTGCCGTTTAATGGAAGGATCGGGAAAAGTAAATTTAGTTTAAATAAAGCCGCCTAAAATATTTTAATTCAAAGGCGGCTTTTTACATTTATTCATAAGTTGATTTATTTCCCGGTTCATTTTCCCTGGTGTCAAAAGTATCATTTCCGCAATTTGGGCATTTGGGAATTTTGTGCCCGTTGCTTACATGAACTTTATGATGGCAATTACTGCATCTGAAATCGCCGGTTTTTCTTGCTTCTTCTCCCGCGTGGGCTGCCATATTCTTCTCCTTTCTTAAAATTTTCATTTTCTCAATTAGTTTAATAAATTTAGAAATACCGGGTGGAGATTTAAATCAGATTCGGAAACAAATCTGTAATAATTAGATTTATATTAAAATAGTCTCGGTTTTACGTTTATTTAAGGAACTATTTATTTTTCACTCGGTAACATTTTATAAACCATTTTCAAATTATCTTTTATTTTAATAAGTAATATTCTATGTTATTATAGTATAAGCGGTTATTGTTTCTTCACGAATTAAATTTAAGAGATAATTAACTGCCTAAACTCATATCAATAAAAACCATTTCAAAGGAAATTATGGATATCTTAATCCCGAACTTAAATTCGACGGAAAAAATAAAAATAAATAAAATAGAAGTCCTTTTACATCTTGAAACAAAAGTAAAAGAATGGATCAAATCTCATGTGGAAAAAAGAAAATTATGGTTTTCAAGTGATTTTCTGCCCGCCGATGAAAAAATGTCCGATGATCAAAATTTAATTGTGGAAAATCTGAGAAAACGTTCTAAAGGTTTAGGGGACGCTGTTAGAATCGCGCTTGCACTGAATCTTATAACCGAAGAAGGGCTTCCTCATTTCCACCGGCTGATTTCTCACCATCTTGGGCACGATAGTTTTTGGGCAAACTGGACTAATATGTGGACTGCGGAAGAGGATAGGCACGGTAATGTTATTAGAGATTATGTACGCGACAGCAGAATATTTAATTTCCGTGAAGTTGAACTTTTACAGTTTCATTACATCCAAGCGGGTTTTAATCCGGCATGGCATAATGATCCTTATAGAGTTTTTGTTTATACAACTCTGCAGGAACGCGCCACTCAGATTTCACATAAAAATACAGGCGATCACGCGGGGGAT
Source organism: uncultured Bacteroidota bacterium (assembly GCA_963798775.1). Lineage (GTDB taxonomy): Bacteria > Bacteroidota > Ignavibacteria > Ignavibacteriales > Ignavibacteriaceae > CAWCUK01. Next base: position 131,923 of record CAWCUK010000008.1, on the reverse strand, counting down.
CATGATCCCCTCTTAAAAGGTATTCTTAAAAGTGTTGCGGCCGATGAAGCTAAACATTATACTTTTTACAGAAATGTTTTTAAAGAAATTCTTAACCTTGATCCGGATAGAGCGCTTGTTTCAGCGGCTGCGGTTATGCCGGCTATAGAAATGCCCGGCCATTCGGTGGAAAATTTTAAAGAGATGGCTGATATAATTAGAAGAAAAGATATTTACGGTCCCTGGGATTATAAAAAAATTGTTGAGGAAGCCATTAAGTTTTGGAATATAGAAAAAATTACGGGTATTTCAGAAGTTGCCGAAAAAGCGCAAGAGGCTATTCTTGCAATACCGGAACGACTTAAAAAAATTGCCGAATATATTGAACGAAGATCTAAGAGTAAAACTTTCTCCTTTGATTTTATTTATAACAGGCTTTTAGTCCTCGACCGGTAAAATACTGAACAAACCAAATATAGAAACAAAATAATTGAATAGCCCCGACTTTTAAGTCGGGGAAATGAGAATAAAAAACCAATAACGGCTTTAGCCGAAACTAAAAATTAAAATATTAACTAATCTTATATTCTCCAATCCAAAATTCAGCAAAATTTAATATTTTAAATTGCTCTCACCCATATTGCATTTATTATTATAAATAATTATTATATAATCTCAACTGAGGGTTTTCGACTTTTCTACCTGGGTTCCACGTCCGTTTCAGATGCGTTTCAGCTCCGTTTTTAATAGGTAATTAAGTCATACAAAACTCGTTTACAAATCCTTCTAAAGTCGATTAAAAAGGAATTACAAAATGGGAAGAGTATATAGAAAAGTATTAGGATCAGTTTCCGGTAAAGTCGGGGATGTTATTATGAGAAGAAGGAACGGCGAACAATTTGCCTACGCTATACCACTTAATTTCACACCAAGTAAATCAGAAAAAGCGGTTGAAGGCAGAAATAACTTTAAATTAGCCGTACTTCTGGCAAAAACAGTTACAGCCGATCCGGTTCTTAAAGCAATTTGGAAAAATGCTAAAATAAAAGGGACAGTTCCTTATAATAGGGTGATAATGTATAATCGTCCTTTATGCAGCGGGGGAAGCCTAACTCTAAAGAATATAATCACACCTCCCGGCGGCAGTTTGCCTATATCTGTTGTTGCTGTGGATAAATCCGGTTTAACCGTTACATTAGAAAAAAAACCGCCTTTTGAAAATATATTCTTCCTGCACAGTTATTTTTATTTAACTAACCCCGTTGAAGCGGTAAAAGATGGTCCTGTTTTACCGGCTTTACGTCTGAAGTTTTACCCGCTTCAGGTTCCGGTGTACTTAAGTCCGAAATAATCTTTCCCTCTGAAATTAAACAGAAAGTTTTAAATTATACAAATGGACTTCTTTTTCTTGCGGTTTCTGCGGCCGTTACTGAAAACAATAAAATGTTTTGGACATCCACCCATACGTCTGAATTTGATGCTGCTTAAATAATTATTATATAAAAGAAGCGCCTTTTCTGAAACATGAAAAGGTGCTTCAATTTTAATAATGAACTATATGAAAATAAAATTTTACTTTGCCTTCCTTATTATCTTTTCTTCTTTTTTAACGGCTCAGAATTATTCGCTTAAGTTAAACCGTAATTTTAAAGTTCAAGCTGAAAATCCCTTGAGTATCAGCCGTAATAATGAAATTATTCAACTGAAAATTTCTGCCGTTAAAGAAAAATATCCTTCTTTTAATGAAAACGCGTTTATTGTAAAAAGCGGGACTAAAGAAGTCCCCAGCCAGTTAGAAGATATAGACGCCGACGATAAAAATGACAATATACTTTTTCTTGCTTCATTCTCACCTAAAGAAAAGAAGGTGTTTACTGTTGAGTATTCTGCTCAAGGATCAATTAAGAAAAGTTATGAAAAAAGAACTCAAGCTCAGTTGGGAGTAAAGAAGGATTATAAATTAGAAAACGGAATTTACTCAGGAGGAAAATTTGTAAATGAGGATTCCGTTTCTGTGCCCGCTAATCATTTTGCGCATGATGCCTTATATAGGGCAGAAGGTCCGGTGTGGGAATCGGATTTAATCGCCTATCGTTTTTATTTAGATTCTAGAAACCGAACCGATATTTTCGGTAAAAAAACTAACGATCTTATAGTTCATAAAATTGGTGTTAATGATTTAGTTTCTGACAGTAAAGAATCCTACACAAATATGCTTGATTGGGGAATGGACATCTTCAAAGTCGGTGAAACACTCGGTATAGGTTCAATTGCCGCTTGGATGGATGATAAACCGGTAACTGTTAGCAATGTTGAAAAAGTTGTTTGCCGAATTTCTGTAAACGGAGTTATACAATCTGATGTTGTTACTAAATATATGAATTGGAAAGTGAACCAAAATAAATATGATTTACTTTCTAATTTATCTATTTCCGCGGAAAGCAGGCTTACGAAAGTAAATATTTCATTAAATAAACAATTGCCGCTTTGTACCGGTATTGCTAAACATGAAAATACAAATTTTATTAAATCTGCCGGAAATAACGATTGGCAGTATATAGCACTCTACGGAGCTCAGAGTTTATCGGGCGACAGTTTAGGTATTGCCGTATTTTATAAAGAATCTGATTTTAATAAAGTTGTTGAAGATTCATTAAACCAAATTGTGGTTTTCAAACCTGCTAAAAAGGTAAAATATTATTTTGCCGCTGCCTGGCAGAAAGAGCCGGATGGAATAAAAAATCAAGACGAGTTTAACGCATATTTAAAAAACACATCTCTTAAATTAAGTAATCCAATATTAGTTACATTTTAATCCACAACTAAAACCTATATGAATAAATTTATTTCACTTTTTGTAATAATTGCAGCTTTCTTTTTCACTGATTTAAACGCGCAACAATTAGCTTTTCCCGGCGCCGAAGGTTTCGGGCGTTATACAACCGGCGGTAGGGGAGGAAGAGTTATTGAAGTAACTAATCTTAATGATTACGGTGCCGGCAGTTTAAGAGACGCGCTTAGCAAGAGTTATCCTCGCGTAATTGTTTTCAAAGTTTCGGGTACAATTTTTCTCGACTCTCCAATAAAAATCTCTCACGGCTATGTTACAGTAGCGGGACAAACCGCGCCGGGTGACGGAATATGTATAGCTAATTATACTCTTTCTGTACAAGCCAATAATGTAATAATTAGATATATCCGCTGCAGAATGGGTGATTTAAGGAAATATCAGGATGACGCTATCCACGGGAACGGCGGTTATCATAATATTATTATCGATCATTGCTCATTTAGCTGGTCCATTGATGAAGCCGCGAGTTTTTACGATAATAAGGATTTTACCCTGCAGTGGTGTATAATAAGTGAGAGTCTTTATCATTCTTTTCATGAAAAAGGCGATCACGGTTACGGCGGAATTTGGGGAGGAATGGGCGCTACTTTTCATCATAATTTATTGGCGGATCATTCGAGCCGTCTGCCCCGTTTCTGCGGAGCCCGCTATCATTTAAGTACAGCTAATACGGAAATTGTCGATTTTAGAAATAATCTAATTTTCAACTGGGGCTTTAACAGCGCCTACGGCGGTGAATCCGGCAACCAGAATATAATAAATAATTATTATAAACCCGGCCCGGCTACTAAATCCGGAGATGTTCACCATCGTATTATAAATCCTTCCGATGCTTATGATCCCCCAGAAGGTTATAGTAAATGGTATGTCGCGGGTAATTTTATGGAAGGAGATACTGCTGTTACTAATAACAATTGGAATGGCGGCGTTCAGCCTTCGTTGGCGTTATTAGACTCTTTTAAATTATATGAACCTATAGAAGTTGCTCCGGTGATTACGGAAACGGCCCAAAACGCTTATTATTCCGTACTTGAAAACGCGGGTGCAAATTATCCCACAAGAGATTCAGCTGATTTAAGAGTGATAAATGAAGTTAAAACCGGAAACGCTCCTTTCGGTGCTACTTATGCCGGAGGAATGAAAGGTATTATTGATTCTCAAACCGATGTTGGCGGCTGGCCTACTTTGAACTCAACGACTCCGCCTATTGATTCCGACCATGACGGAATGCCCGATGAATATGAAAACAGCAACGCCTTAAATCCTTCTGATTCATCGGACGCGAGCATTATAGCGTCAAACGGTTATTCAAATATCGAAAATTATGTTAATTCACTTGTCGGTTCGCCCGCTACTTCTGTTGAACATAGCAAAATAGAAACGCCTACAGGTTTTAAATTGTATAATAATTATCCGAATCCGTTTAATCCCGCAACTATTATAATATATGATCTTCCTGTTTCATCTAAAGTGAACCTCTCGGTTTATAATGCGCTTGGGAAAAAAGTATCTACTTTGGTTAATCGATTACAGCCTGCCGGCAGCTATAAAGTTAGTTTTAGTAGCAGCGTACTGCCTTCCGGTGTATACTTCGCGCGCATCTCTGCCGGCGGCTTTTCTCATACAATAAAATTAATTCTTCTTAAATAATTTGTTGTTTAAAAGTATGCTTAAATTATTTTGCCTCATCTATTTCTTTTCCGGGTTTTTTTATTCCGCTCTTCCTCAAAACAAATTAGAAAAGGCTGAACAAGCTCTTAAAAAGGGAATCGAATTCTATCATTCAATTGCCATTAATGGCGGTTATGTTTACAGTTATTCGGTTGATATGAAGGAAAAGTGGGGCGAAGGAAGAACAGACAACTGGACCATTGAAGTACAGGAGCCTGGAACGCCCGCTGTCGGCATGTCTTTTCTTCAAGCTTATTTAGCGACTAAAGATTCAGTTTATTTAACTTATGCCGAAGAAGCTGCCTTAGCCTTAGTTAAAGGTCAAAATAAGTTCGGCGGGTGGAATCATAAAATCCATTTCGCTAATCCCGAAGAAGATCAGGTTGTTAGTTTTGATGATAACCAAACTCAAGGAGCTATTCGTTTCCTTATGGCTTTCGATCAGCTGAAAGAAAATAATGCGGTTAAGGGCGGAATAGAAAAAGCTTTAAGCATGATGCTGAAAAGCCAGCTCCCCTTAGGCGGATGGCCCCATAAATATCCTAAACAGAATAATTATCATGATTATGCTACGTTTAACGACGGCGGGATTAACGATTGTATAAAAGTTATGATTGACGCTTATAATTATTACCGGATGCCTGAATATTTAGCTTCAATCAAAAAAGCGGCAAGATATATCGATATTTCGCAGCTTCCTCCGCCTCAGCCTGCTTGGGGTATGCAGTATAACCAATTCCTTCAGCCGGTTTGGGCAAGGACTTTTGAACCTCCCTGCGTTTCGCCTATTGTTACTATTCGAAATATAAACTCGTTATTAAATATTTATCTGGTTGTGCAGGATGAAAATATTCTTAACCCTATACCGGATGCTGTAAATTGGCTTCGTAAAGTACAACTTCCTAATGGTAAATACTGTCGTTTTCTTGAACTTGGTACTAATAAACCAATGTACTATGATCGCGGAAGAATTCGAGTCGCTTCAGTTGATCAATTAAGTGAGGAAAGAAGGACCGGATACGGTTATGAAATGGATCTGCGGGATTCAATTGACCAAACTGTTAAAAAGTATAAAGAAATATTAAAGTTAGGTCCGAAAAAATATATAGATAAAGTAAATGAGCCCCGCTCAATTGATGAGAAAGACAAATTGCTGAAGAAACTTGAACCTATTGTGGATAAAATAATCGCTGTGCAAGATTCTTTAGGCCGCTGGATTACGAAGCATGATAAATTTAAAGATAAAAAATATGACGGCGAATTGTGGAAAGGGAAATATTCTCTGGAGAACAGAATAAATAGTTTAGTCTTTAATCAAAATATTGCCGTATTAAATAAATATATAGAACTGCAAAAAGATAAAATTAAATAAATAGTTCAGTGAAATTTGTAAAAAAACATCAGGAGCAAAAGATGAGAAAACGGGTATTCCCCAATCTTTTCAAGTTGTTTGTTTTGATAGCATTGTTGTTGCCGATGATATCAACTCAGATGATCGCGCAAAACAGAAGCAGAATTATTGGTACTGTTACCGACGCGAAAACCAATGAAGGACTCTTCGGCGTTAATATAATTGTTATGGGAACAAATCTTGGAGCCGCTACAAATGAGGAAGGTAAATTTTTTATTGTAAACGTTCCCGTTGGTACTTATGATGTTAAAGTATCCTCCATTGGTTATAAAACGCAAGTAATTAAAGATGTTCAAGTTTCTGCCGACCGTGTTGCGCAGCTCAATATTAATTTAACTTCCACAGTTATCGAAAGTGAGGAAGTGGTTGTTACGGCGCATCAGGATCAGCTTCATAAGGAAGTAACTAATACTCAGATGGTTGTAAGCAGCGATGCTATTCAAGAGGCAAGCGGTATTAGAGAAATAAATTCATTTCTGGAAAAACTTCCCGGTGTTTCCGAACAGAACGGCTATTTAACTATTCGCGGCGGAAGCGCGGATGAAACCGGCGCTATGATTGACGGTTTCGGTTATAATAACGCCGCTGTGGGTAATTCGGAAACTAGTATTCCCTTAAGCGCTATCGATCAAGTATCGCTTCTTTCCGGCGGTTATAACGCGGAATACGGAAACTTCCGCTCGGGTTTAATAAATATTACAACTAAATCCGGTGATAAAAATGGTTATCATGGCACTTTAACTCTTTCAAGAAATAACAGTCATATAAAAAGATTCGGCCAAAGGATTTCTGATCCGCATAATGATATGCTTTCTATTTATTTAGATCCTACTGTTGCCTTTGACGGTGCAACTAATACTCAAATGCGCGAGTTAGGGTTGAAGTTTGAAGGCTGGAATAAAGCGGCGGAGACTTATAATAATTTTAAAGATCCTAGTGAACAGGCTACACCTCTCGATATGTATTTGTTTTCCGCTTGGATGTTTATGGCTGAGCCCGATTATAAAGGTTTATCCGAACTTGGTTATACGGTTTCTGATGAACAAAAGAAATTATTTGAACAGCATTCCAGGAAAGAAACCGGGTATGATTGGAATTTTGACGGCGGTTTCGGAGGCCCGATTCCTTTAGTTAGTAAAGCTTTGGGTGACGCTACTTTTTACCTCTCGAATATCACGACAGAAAAACAATATGTAATGCCTGTTACTCTTGATAAAGATATGTCTTCTACTACTTTGCTTACTATTAAATCAAATCCGTCAAAAAGTATGACTTTAACTTTAAAAGGTTTGTTTAAAAGAGAAATCGGTGTAAGTCCTATTCGCCCTCCCTGGGGTGATGCTCCGGATGCGTCAGACAGAGGTGGATTTATGCCTCTTAATAATTTAAATTATTATGACGATTTTACTTACTGGTTCGATCCTCCGTTTTATCCTATTCTTAATCAAACTACATGGTTAGCCGGATTTACATTGAATCAAGTTTTATCAAACTCAACTTATTACGAACTTCAGGTAAATACCCTTAACATTGGTAATTATACACCCACCGGCGATAACCGCGATACTACAATGATTACATCATTCGGGCCTTTCCCGGTTGATGAAATGCCTTACGGTAAATGGCAGTTCGCGCCCAGTCATCATGTTAACGGTTTTACTTATCCCGGTTATGACGCGATTAACGCTTTAAATAAATTTAGATTCAGAGGTAAAGAAGGGGATTTATACGATAATTCTAAGGTACATGAATATTCAGTAAAATTTAATATTGCCTCACAGATTGATGAACATAATTTTGTTAAAGCCGGTGTTGAGTATAATAAGATAAATCTCGACCATAATTTTTGGGAGAAATGGAATACAAACGCGTATAATACTTATGAGTTTAATTATCATCGAGAGCCCAGCCAAACCGGTGTGTTTGTTCAGGATCAGCTTACTTTTAATGAAATTATTGCTAATCTCGGTGTCCGTTTTGATTATTATTACGGCGGCGGCGGTGTGTGGCCCAGTGATCCGTTTGCGGAAGATGTTTATAAAAAGCAGGCTGTGGATACCTGGTTATTCGATTATTTAACTTCCGGAAAATCGTATGTCTGGGATTTATTCAGGCAATATGATGAAACTCATCCCGGATTTTTACAGCCTATTAAAAATTTCTTTACTGTCAGTCCTCGTTTAGGCGTTTCTTTTCCGATTACCGACCGCTCCAAATTTTATTTTAATTACGGCCAGTTTAGGTCAAATCCTCCTTACTATACAATGTACCAGTTCCGCTATCGCTATGATAAAAATGGTTTATATGATATGTCTAATCCCAATCTTGAACCTCCGAAAACAACTTCTTATGAACTTGGTACGGCTTATAATTTCTACGGCAGTTATATATTAAAAATGTCAGGGTATTATAAAGATGTTACGGGAGAACACGGCGATGTAAATTATAAAACTGCCGATAATGTCCTCGATTATGATTCCTGGTCAAATAATAAATATAAAGATATTCAGGGAGTTGAAGTTAATATTGAGAAAAGAGACGATAGCTGGATTAGAGGGTTTGTTAACTTCAATTACATGCTCCAAAAAACCGGTTACACCGGGAAAAGTTTAATAACCGATAAAAATATTAATAATGATCAATCAGGGTTATATCAGGGCGATGAATCCAGAGCGCTGCCTCGTCCGTCGGTTAACGCTAATATTACTTTCCGTTCGCCTGATGATTTCGGCCCTGATCTAGGAGGCTTAAAATTATTATCTGATTGGAATCTTACTTTTTTCTTTAAATGGCAGGCCGGAGATTATTTTAGCTGGAATCCTTTAGGAAAACTTCATCTTAATAATAATTTACAATGGCCGGATTACTATATGCTCGATATGAAATTGAGCAAATCTTTTAATATTGCCGGCGCCACCGCTACTTTTTATGTTGATGTAAGCAATGTACTCAATTTGAAAGTAAGCCTGTTAAATAAGGGCTACGCTTTTTCTTCTGATTTAGATGAAAAGAATTATCTGGCTTCACTGCATTTGCCGATGTATAATTCTCCGGAATATGATGATTTAAGAGCGCAAGCCGCTAAATCGGGCGATGAATTTTATCAAGCCGGCAGCGATAAAGTTGGTGACCTGCAGTCAAGTTCTAAACCTTATATTGATAACCCGGATTTTGCTTCCTTTTTTATGTACGGTCAGCCGCGTGATATTTGGTTCGGAATGAGAGTAGATTTTTAAGTAATTCAACGGAGAATCTTATTATGAGTTTTTTTAATCAAAATAGAACTAAAGGGCATATGAAAAAATTAGCTCTAATAGTCACTGTTGTACTCATTTTTAGTTCGTCTGTTTTCGCTCAGGGCGGAACTCCTGAATTAAAAACTACAACAATGAAAATCGGTCATTTGTGGCTTGGTGTTACCGCAAACGGCGATAAGGGAAATTTTTATTTTCAAGCCGGCTTTTTCCCTAATGATTTCGGAATTTTGGGAAACAGAGGGCAGTACGCGGAAGCTTATACAGGCGCCGGAATAAATCTTAGCGCTGTTCATTTTAGAAATCCCGTTAATGATTCTTTGGAGAGAGCGGCAATTTACAGTTATACAATATCCGATTTTCCGGCCTGGTCAATCGGTAAAGTCTTAAATCCGCTTACCAATTATTTACGATATCCTTATACTAATATTTTTGTTGATGATTCTACTGCGGGGCTTGAAGATTTTGCATCCGTTAATCCCGACTACCAGGCTTTCCAAAATCATTCTTATGATGAAATTGTGGAAGTTACCGATTCTACAATTTTCGGAATAAATGTTCAAAGGAAATTATTGGCTTGGACTCAAACCTATAATAATGATTATGTAATTGCCGATTTGGTTTTTACAAACGCGAGCGATTCAACCTTGGATAGTGTATATATAAATATTAAAGAGTCAATGGGAAATTCTTATTTCTCTAATGATGGAAGTTATCCGCCGATTGCCTCAAGCGATGAATTTGATCCGACTATGACCTGGCAGCATTATTATGGCGGCCGTCTCGGTGATTCTATGAGAGTTTTCTATGAATATAGCGCGGATGATCCTCAGCGGCCGGGAGATGATATGGGCGCTCCCGTTCTTTCACAAAACGGAAGGCTGCTGAATCCGAATATGGCTTATTACGCTATTCTTCATGCTTCACAGAGTCCTTATACTAACGATGCCGATGATATTGATGATCCGCTTCAGCCTAAAGTAACTTATATCGGCAAAGAAACTCAAATCCCTTATACACAGCAGAGCGATTTGTACGGAAGCAAAAACTTTTACGCTATTCGCGGCGGTTATTCGGATGATTATCCCGAAGACGGAAGAATAAACGGCACTCACCACGGAATAAATAATGATGAATTAGGCATTGCTGACTTTTCAAATTATGTAGCCGGCTATTATGGCGGTATTTCTTATAAATATAGCAGTTTCGGGCCGTATAATTTAAAACCAGGTGAAAAAATTCATATTGTTTACGCAAGCGGTTTTACCGGCATAGGTTATGAAAAAGGGAAAGAAGTCGGGAAAAAATGGCTAAACGGAACGTTAGAAGATCCGCCGAATATGCCTAATCCTACTACCGGCTGGCTTCCCGCTGAATTTAAATTTCCTGCCGGCGCTACTGAAATTGATAAGAAAAAGGACCGCTGGATAAGTATGGGAATAGATTCTGTAATGAAAAGTGCGTGGAGAGCAAAATGGAATTATGAACATAATTATAATATTCCTCAAGCTCCTCCTCCTCCCGATAAGATTGAAATTGCGGGTTACGGCGATGGTGTTGAAATAAAATGGACAGATCCGGATGCCGAAACAATGCCTAATTTTGCGGGTTATAGAATAATGAGAAGAATTTCCAATGCCGATAGTGCATACTATAGCGCGATTTATAATTCAGATTCAAATGATAAGGCGATGGAACATGTTTATAGAGATACAACCGCGATCCCGTCCTCTAATACTTATTATTACATTCAGTCAAAGGCTTTAATCGATCAGAATAATACTAATGCTGATCCTGCTACGAGAGGAAAAACTTTATATAGCAGCCGTACTTTAGTCCCGAACGTACTGCATGAAACTCCTCCGAGATTTTCACAGGAAGATCTCAGCAAAATTAGAATTGTTCCTAATCCGTATAACATAAATGATCCTACATTGCCCAAATATGGTTATACGGATAACAGAGGCATAACCTTTTACAATCTTCCTCCTGTTTGCACTATCAAAATATTTACTGAAAACGGTGATTTGGTTCAGGAATTGGTGAATAATAGTCCGGAAAGAAAAGCAGGTTCGATAACATGGGATATGTTAACTAATAGCCAGCAAGTAATAAGCAGCGGAATTTATATTGCTGTATTTCAGAAACCTAGCGGTGAGTTATCTTATCAAAAATTTATCGTAGTACGATAATTAAAATAGGAGATACATAAGAATGAGTTTGAAATTTAGATTAACCATATTGCTGTCATTTATGATCTGTCTTACTTTGTTCGGACAGATAAACTTGAAGAAAGTCGGGCAGAGCACCATGAATTTTCAGCTGGTAAGTATATCTCCTAAAGCTAGTGCGATGGGAGAGGCTTATTATGCTGTGGGTAGAGGCGCGGGAAGTATTTTTTATAATCCTGCCGCCGTCGCCGAAATGGATGAGAATACTTTAGATATAGTTGTTAATTATACTCAATGGATTGCCGATATAAAATATCTGGGAGGGGCGGTATCTTGGAATCTTCATAATATGGGCGTTGTAGGATTTAGTATGCTTACCGTAGATTACGGAACTATAAACGGCACCAGTTTAATTGATCCGAGCCAAAATGATCAATATCCTTTAGGTTATATTGATAACGGCCCTGTTTCTAATGTCGGAGCTTATTCATTCGGACTAACATACGCAAAAGCTATCAGCAACCAGTTTTTAATCGGCGGCAACGTACGCTTAGCCGGCCAGAATCTTGGTGTAAATCATTATTACAATGGTACTTCAAAAGAAAATAACGCTGTTAAACTAGTGTTTGATATGGGGGTTAAATATTACACCGGATATAAAAATTTTAGATTCGGAATGGCAATACGCAATTTCTCTTCTAATATTAAAAGAGAAGAAATTAGCGAACAGCTGCCTTTAACTTTTACTATGGGCGCGGCTATTGATGTTATGGATTTTATAAATCCGGATCATGAAAAAGGAAACTCTCTCACTTTCGCGACTGATTTTCTTCATTCCAACAGTTATTCCGAAAGAGTAAATCTCGGGCTGGAATATGAATTTATGGGATTAGTCGCTCTTCGCGGCGGCTACCAGACTAACAGAGATGTGGCTTCTTGGTCTGCCGGTGTCGGCCTTCATTCTTCAATCGGTTCCAACTCGTTTGAGGTAAATTATTCTTACTCAAAAACGGATTTGTTCAGTGATGTAAACAGGCTTTCTATTGGTTTTAAATTATAATGAACTAAAATAAAAGGAACAGCATTTTTTTATGTATAAAAATAAAATCTTTTTTATATTCTTATTTATCACTTTTCCTGCGGTTCTTCTTTTTAGTAAATCCGGAAATTCGGCTGAAAATATAAACGATCCTTCCGCACCAGATACCGCGCTTTATGTTAAATATGCGGATTCGTTTATGCACAATTATCCGGGACAAATTTTATATGACACCACTAAATTGAACTGGAATTATGAGCAGGGTTTAATGTTGTACGCGCTTTGGAATGTTTGGAAGGAAACAAATAATGATAAATATTTTAATTATCTAAAAAGAAATATAGATTATTACATTACTGATGATGGTAATATTAAGGCTTATAAATTAGAAAAATACAGATTGGATGATATTGCGCCCGGAAGAGTATTGCTAGATCTTTATAAATTAACCAAAGAAGAAAAATATAAAAAAGCCGCCCGGCTTCTTAGAAAACAGTTAAGTGAACAGCCGAGAACTAAAGAAGGCGGATTTTGGCATAAGAAAATTTATATTCAGCAAATGTGGCTCGACGGCCTTTACATGGCGGAACCTTTCTACGCGCAGTACGCAAAAATGTTTGATGAACCGGAAGATTATGATGATATCGCCCATCAATTTATTTTAATGGCCGAAAAAGCCGAAGATCCTGAAACCGGATTATTTTACCACGGCTGGGATTCAAGCAAAAAAGAGAAATGGGCAGATTCTGAAACAGGAACTTCTCCTAGTTTTTGGGGAAGAGCCATGGGATGGTATTTAATGGGAATTGTGGATGTCCTGGATTATTTTCCTAAAGATCATCCCAAGCGTGAAAAATTAATTGCCATATTAAAAAAGCTTTCGGCAGCATTGTTAAAATATCAAGATAAAAAATCCAATTTGTGGTTTGTTGTCGTCGATAAAGGCGGCAAAGAAGGAAATTATCTTGAAGCTTCTTCTTCGGCTATGTTTATGTATGCGTACGCGAAAGGCGCGAGAAAAGGTTACCTGGATAAGAAATATTTTACGGAGGCTGTAAATATATTAGAAGGATTAAAAAATAATTTAATAACCAAAGACAGCAGCGGATATTATAATTTGAATAATATTATCGGCGGCGCGGGATTAGGCGGCAATCCATATAGAGCAGGGGATTATGATTATTATGTTAATGAAAAAAGAAGAACTAATGATTTCAAGGGACTCGGGCCGCTTATTTTGGGTAGTTTAGAAATATCCAAAGGTTTAGTTAAATAAATTTTCATCACTTAAAATAATTCCTAATGTACAAACTAAAATCTACCATAAAAATAATATCCATTTTAATTTTAGCTGGCGCTTCTTTTTTCGCTTTTTTACAATCAGGCAATAAAATTAAAATCTTTCTGGTCGGCGATTCAACGATGGCCGATAAACCATTGGCGGATAATCCCGAAAGAGGCTGGGGACAGATGCTCCCGTCATTTTTTGATGCTAATGTTGTAGTTGAAAATCATGCGAGAAACGGCAGAAGTTCAAAAAGTTTTATTGATGAAGGAAGATGGAAAACTGTTTTTGATAATCTTCATAAAGGCGATTATGTTTTTATTCAATTCGCTCACAATGATGAGAAAAAATATGATTCATTAAGATATACCGAGCCGCATACAAGTTTTAAAAATAATTTAATCAAATTTGTAGATGAAGCTAGAGAAAAAGGAGCGGTTCCCATCTTAATAACTCCTGTAAACCGAAGAAAATTTGATACTAATGATAGTCTCGTTGATACGCACGGTGAATATACAGATGTTGTTAGAGAAACCGCTGAGGAGAAAAATGTTCCTTTAATCGATCTATACAAAATGAGCAAGAGCTTGTTCAATAGTTTAGGAAGCGAAGGAACCAAAAATATATTTGAATACAACTTGAAAAAAGAAACAACCGGTAAAATTGATAATACGCATTTCAATCAAATCGGTGCCGCTGAAATAGCCGGACTAGTAGTTAAGGGTATAAAAATTCTGGGCCTTCCATTAAAAGATTATCTTATAAACGGTGATTCAATTTTAAGTATTGGTAAAGGTAAAACTGTAGGATTAGATTACTATTTCAACAATGAATGGAAAGAAAAAAAGGGAAAGAAATACCGATATCATTATGTCTGGGAAGATAAAGAAAATTCCGGTTATTATGAGCTGGGGAAGATATTTACCCGTTATAACGCAAAGGTGTCAGAATTAAAAACAGCTCCCGCCGCAGAAGATTTAAACAAATTAAGTATTTATATTATAGTTGATCCCGATACAAAAAAAGAAAATCCGGATCCTAATTTTATTGATTCAGCATCAATTGAAAATATAGTTGATTGGGTAAAAGCCGGAGGAGTGCTCGCCATTTTCGCGAATGATAAAGGAAACAGCGAATTTGAACATCTTAATAATTTATCCGGAAAATTCGGAATTCACTTTAACGTGGACAGCCGGAATGATGTAACCGGTAAAAATTTTGATATGGGGAAATTTATAAATCTTCCGGATCATCCGATATTTCAAAATGTGGATAAAATTTACTTAAAAGAAATTAGCACATTAAAGTTGGAAAAACCCGCCGAACCTATTCTTACGGATAATGGCGAAATTATAATGGCATCGGCAAAAATCGGCAAAGGATTTGTCTTCGCGGTCGGTGATCCTTGGCTGTATAACGAATATATAGATAATAGGAAATTACCCGAAGGATTTGAAAATAAAAAAGCCGCGGAAAATTTATCCGCCTGGCTTTTAGCAAAAGCAAACAAAACTAAAGAAAGTAAAAAATAAAATTTAAGGATTCATACTACAATTATGGGAAATAAATTAAATGATTATAGATATTTTGATTCGGATGAAAAAGTAAGATCAATCGCGTTTGAACTTTATTCGGGAATAAGAAACTTACCGATCGTTAGTCCGCACGGTCATGTTGATCCGAAACTGTTGGCGGAAAATAAGCATTTCCCCGATCCTACAGAATTAATAATTATTCCTGATCATTATATTTACAGAATGCTCTATTCACAAGGTATTTCACTTGAGTCTTTGGGCGTTCCAGCTAAAGACGGCACACAAGTAGAACAGGATCATCGGAAAATCTGGCAAATATTCGGGGAGAATTTTTATCTCTTTTCCGGCACACCGACAGGTGCATGGTTATCGCAGGAGTTCTCTGAAGTTTTTGGAATTGATGAAAAACTTAATTCTGAAAACGCGATGTATTTTTATGATAAAATGCAGGAAAAATTAAATTCAGATGATTTTCTGCCTAGAACTTTGTTTGAAAAATTTAATATTGAAGTTTTAAGTACAACAGATGCGGCTTCTGATACTCTTGAACATCATAAACAAATTAAAAATTCAGGTTGGAATGGAAAAGTGATTCCTTGCTTCCGCCCCGATGCTGTTATTAATATTACCCATAAAGGCTGGACAAATGAAGTAAATAAATTAAGCGAAGCGAGCGGAATAGATATAAATTCATTTAAAGACTTTATTTCGGCGCTGGAAAACAGAAGACAATTTTTTAAAGAAATAGGAGCTGTCTCTACCGATCAGGGAATTATTAGTCCTTATACTCATGAACTTTCTTCGGGTGAAGTAGAATCAATTTTTCAGAAAGCGTTAAACGGAAAAGCGAATGATAATGATCTTTATCTTTTTACAGCTCATATGTTGATGGAGATGGCAAGAATGAGTGTTGAGGACGGTTTGGTTATGCAAATTCATCCCGGCTCAATGCGAAATCATAACAAAATTATTTATGATAGATTTGGATTGGACAAAGGCGCGGATATTCCTTTACAAACTGAATTCACTAATAATCTATATGAACTTTTAAATAAATACGGTAACTATCAAAATTATACTTTAATAGTTTTTACTCTTGATGAATCTACATATTCCAGGGAACTAGCTCCTCTTGCGGGGCATTATCCCGCGATGAAATTAGGTCCTGCTTGGTGGTTTCATGACAGTATTGAGGGAATGACAAGATTCAGACAAAATGTTACAGAGACGGCCGGAATTTATAATACCGTAGGTTTTAATGATGACACACGCGCTTTTCTTTCTATTCCCGCTCGTCATGATTTATCCAGAAGAGTGGATTCCAATTTTTTGGCCGGCCTGGTTGCGAGGCATATAATTGATAAGGAAGATGCTGAAAGGATGAGCCGGGCTTTAGCTTATGATTTGGTGAAAAATTCATACAAACTGTAAATTCAATTAAGGTATTATTATATTAAAATTTTGCTGTTTTACAATTATTACAAATTACTACGAATGATTTTTTTACTTAGTCAGAGGCGGCTTCGGTGAATAGAAAACTTCAAATAACCCTTGATGATATTGCAAAGAAACTTAATGTTTCCAAAGTTACAGTATCCAAAGCTCTGCGCGGGCACCCGGATATTTCCAGGGAAACAACCGCCCTTGTTAAAACCACCGCGGAAGAATTAGGTTATACGCCTAATTATATGGCAAGAAATTTATCTTCAAAAAAATCCCACACAATTGGAGTAGTCGTTCCTAAAATTGCTCATTTCTTTTTTAGTGCTGTTATTGAAGCTATTTATGATACGGCTTTTCATAATAATTATGAAATTATTTTAACGGTTTCTCAAGAAAATGCCGAAAGAGAAAAAAAGCATATCGAATCATTATTAGCAATGCGAGTTGACGGAGTTATTGTTTCTATTACTCAAGAAACTAAAGAGCGTGCGATTTTTGAAAAACTTACTAAACTGGAAGTACCGTTAACTTTTATGGATAGAGTTTTGGAGATTCCCGGAACAAGTTCTGTTACAGTTGATGACAGAGGCGGAACAAGAGAAGCAATTGAACATGTAATTAATCTGGGTTATACAAAACTTGCGCATTTGGCAGGATATCCTGAAATAAATATCGGTAAAAGAAGATATCAAGGCTTTGAAGACGCGATGAATAATCATAATCTTAAAATTAATCCTGAATGGATAATTTACGGCGGATTCGGTGAAGAGGACGGATATAAAGGTTTTAAGAAAATTTGTGAAAGCGGGAATTTACCCGAATTTATTTTTGCGGTTACTTATCCTGTTGCTTTGGGCGCTTACGCGGCGGCTGAGGAATTGGGATTAAAAATCGGTGAGGATATTGATTTATTATCCTTCGGTAACAGCGATGTTAACCGCTTCATAAAACCTCCTTTAAGCTGTATTGATCAGCCTACAGCCGAAATTGGTAAAGCAGCGGTCGAATTAATTTTAGAACAAATCAATAACCCTGAATCATTTCAACCCCATCACGTTCAAGTAAATACAGATCTAATTCTGCGAGGTACCGCTGTAAAAAAATTAGATTCTAAAAAAGTTATTCTTCATTAAAATTTAAAACATCAAAAAAAATTACTTGCTTAAGTTTCGGTAAAGTGAACGCTTAAGCCATTGTGTTATTTAAACGGAAATCTGTATATGTCTAAGAAATATTTAAAAATTCATGGATCCGATAATGTAGCGGTAGCTGTTGAGGATTTGAGCCAAGGCTCACTAATAGAACTTAAGGGCATCTCCGTAAATGTTCTTAACAGTATAAAAAAAGGTCATAAGGTTGCGCTTGCCGATTTAAATGAAAACGAAAATATAATTAAGTACGGACATGTTATAGGCCGCGCTACTCAAAAAATAAAAGCAGGCGAATGGATTCATTCTCATAATATGAAAACCAATTTAAACGATAAAATTCAGTACTCTTATAATCATGTAAGTTCTAACGAAAAAAAAGAGAATGTCTCAATCCCTACTTTTTTCGGTTACAAAAGGAAGAACGGAAAAACGGCGACACGAAATGAAATCTGGATTATAAATACCGTCGGCTGCGTAAATACTTCAGCCGAACGAATAGCAAAAATTAGTAATGAAAAATTTAACTCAGATAATTTTGATGGAGTATTTTCGTTTTCTCATCCCTACGGATGCAGCCAGCTTGGCGATGATTTAGTGAATACACAAAAAGTTTTAGCCGGTTTAATGATGAATCCCAATGCCGGCGGAGTATTAGTTTTAGGACTCGGCTGCGAAAATAATCAGATGAATGAATTATTAAAACAAGCTGAAGGCGTTGATGAAGAAAGAATTAAGTTCTTTAATTCGCAGGATGTTTTGGATGAAGTAGAAGTTGGCGTTGATAAGGTAGGCGAATTATTTGAATTATTAAAAAACGATAAAAGAGAAGAAGTTCCTATCTCAGAATTAACAATCGGAATGAAATGCGGCGGCTCCGACGGATTTTCCGGTATTTCCGCGAATCCTTTAGTCGGAAGAATGACTGATTTAATTTCATCTTATGACGGCAGAGTTTTATTAACCGAAGTACCGGAAATGTTCGGCGCGGAACAGCAATTAATGAACCGGGCTAAATCTGAAGAAGTATATCAAAAAATTATAAGCTTGATTAATAATTTTAAAGAATATTTTTTAAGTCATAATCAGCCGATATATGAGAATCCTTCTCCCGGAAATAAAGAAGGCGGTTTAACTACTCTTGAAGAAAAATCGTTAGGCGCCATTCAAAAGGGAGGTACAACTAGTATTAACCAAGTTCTAAATTACGGCCAGCAGGTTTCCGAAAGAGGGCTTTCATTACTTTACGCTCCCGGAAATGACGGTGTTTCTTCTACGGCAATGACTGCAAGCGGGGCAACCATAATATTATTTACTACCGGCCGCGGAACTCCTTTAGGTTTTCCTGTTCCTACTGTAAAAATTTCCTCAAATTCCGCACTGTTTAATAAGAAACCCAATTGGATAGATTTTAATGCCGGACAAGTTTTAGAAGGTGAAAAAAGTATGGATGATGTTGCAGGGGATTTGCTTCGTCATATTATTAATATTGCTTCCGGTAAAGAAAAAACTAAAAATGAAATTAATGGTTATAAAGAAATCGCTATCTGGAAAGAGGGCGTAACCCTATAATTTCTCTCCGTCCTCCGCCTTTTATTAAATCATTTAATATTAACACTTGAGAATAATATGCAGTTAAACAAAGAATTTATTATTAATCATAAAAATCAAAATAGATACGCGGAAGCTGCCGAACTTAATAATTATCCCGAAAAGGTTATCCAATTTGGCGAAGGTAATTTTTTAAGGGCATTTGTCGACTGGCATTTTAACGAGTTAAATAAACGTAATTTATTCAATGGTAAAATCGTTATTGTTCAACCGCTTAAATCCGGATTGGTTGATTTGCTAAATCAACAAGATGGTTTATACACATTGCTTTTAAGAGGAATTCAAAATGGAAGGCAAGTTGAAAAAGCGGAAATAATTTCATCTGTAAGCAGAGGAATAAATCCTTATTCTGATTATGCTGATTTTCTTAGATGCGCGGCTAACCCGGATCTTCGCTTCATGGTTTCTAATACTACTGAGGCCGGGATAGCTTATCTTCAAACCGAATATCCTGCGGATGAATGTCCTGATTCTTTCCCGGCGAAAGTCGCGATTTTTCTTTATGAAAGGTTTAAATATTTTATAGGCGCCGCTGATAAAGGAATGATTATCATTCCCTGTGAATTAATTGAAGATAACGGAACTACTTTAAAAAAGTATGTGCTTCGCCATGCGGAAGATTGGAATTTGGAAAAAGAATTTATTGATTGGGTGGAAAAGAGTAATTATTTTTTTAATACTCTCGTAGATAGAATTGTTCCCGGTTATCCCAAAGATGAAATTGAAGCAGTTACTGAAAAACTTAAATATGAAGATAAGCTTGTTGTATCGGCGGAAATTTTTCATCAATGGGTAATTAAAGGAGATGAAAAAGTAAATGATGAACTTCCGTTTACCAAAGCGGGGTTAAATGTAATATGGACGGATGATATTACTCCTTACAGAACATTAAAAGTTAGAATATTAAACGGCTCTCATACTATGTTTACAATTCCTTCTTATCTAGCCGGTAACGATACGGTTAAAGAAAGTGTAGAAGGAAATTTAACCGGTGAACTTATAAAAGAAGGGTTATTCAATGAAATACTTCCTACTTTAAAAATTGATGAGGATAAGAAAAATAAATTCGCCGACGCGATTATTGAAAGATTTCAAAATCCCTTTATTAAACATTATTTATTAAGTATAACTTTAAATTCAATTTCAAAATTTAAAGTGCGGGTTTTACCTTCGCTTTTAAAATATCATGAACAAAATAATTCTGTCCCGGAAGTACTTTCGTTTTCTCTTGCGGCTTTAATAGTTTTTTATCTAAAAAATATTCCGATGAACGGGAGAAAATACTCCGTTAATGATGATGAGGAAGTAATAAATTATTTTGATAATCTGAATGATGAGGAAGATGCTAAAAAAATAGTTAATAAAGTTTTAGCCAATGAAAAATTTTGGGATAAAAATTTAAATGAAGTTGACGGTTTAACTCAAAAGGTAACAGAATATTATAACCAAATTTTAACCGGCGGAATAAAAACTACTATTGAAAATATATTAAAAAATAAAAACGCCGCGTAAACGTAAAAACAGAGAATAAAATGACCAAAGAAGAAACAGTAAAAAAAATAATTGATTCAAAAGCAGTTGCGGTAATAAGATTAGCTGATGCTTCAAAATTAATTAAAGTAGCGGAAGCTATTTATGAAGGAGGAGTATCTTCTATCGAAATTACTATGACGGTGCCGAACGCTCTAAAAGTAATTAAGGAAACAGCCAAAGCTGTTGGCGATAGAATATTTATCGGTGTCGGTTCTGTACTTGATGCTGAAACGGCACAAAAAGCTATAGACGCGGGAGCTAAATATGTAGTCAGTCCTATTTTTAAAAAAGAAGTCGTTGAAACAGCTCATAAAAATAATATACCCGCGATGCCCGGCGCTTTTACTCCAACAGAGATACAAACTGCGTACGAAGCGGGTGCCGATATTGTTAAGGTATTTCCGGCCGATGTTGTTGGAATGGCCTTTTTTAAAGGAATTCTTGCCCCAATGCCGCATTTAAAATTAATGCCTACAGGAGGCGTTTCATTAACAAACGCCGGAGACTGGATAAAGGCCGGCGCTGTTGCGGTAGGTGTTGGCTCTGCTCTTCTTGATAAAAAAGCTATTGATTCTGAAAATTATTCCCTACTTACTGAAAATGCCAAAACTTTAATGGCTAGTATTAAACAATCATTAGAAACTATAAGAGTTTAATCTAATTCGGAGGAATTTGAATGTCGACTAAAGTTGTAACAATGGGTGAAATAATGCTGCGGTTATCTACTCCGGGATTTAATCGCTTTGTACAGACGCAAAATTTTGATGTTAATTATGGCGGCGGTGAAGCTAATGTGGCTGTCGCTTTATCTAATTATGGTTTTGAAAGTTTTTTTATTTCTAAACTTCCTAAACACGAAATAGGGCAGGCGGCTGTAAATAGCTTGAGAAAGTTTGGTGTTAAAGAAAATTATATTGTACGAGGCGGGAATCGTGTGGGAATTTATTTCCTTGAAACCGGAGCCAGCCAAAGAGCTTCTAAAGTTATTTATGATCGTGCGAATGCCGCCGTTACTAATCTTTCGAAAGAGGAATTGGACTGGAATGAGGTTTTTAAAGATGTAAAATGGTTTCATTGGACAGGCATAACTCCTGCTTTAGGAACTAATGTTCAAGAAAGTTTAAAAGCTGCCTGTGCAGCCGCTAGAAAAAATGGTGCGACTATCAGTGCCGATTTAAATTATCGGGCTAAGTTATGGTCTACTGATGAAGCGCAGTCAGTTATGATTCCTTTGATGGAATATGTTGATGTATGCATTGCTAACGAAGAAGACGCGGAAAAAAGTTTAGGTTTTAAAGCCGGTGAATCAAATGTTGAAAGCGCTGAATTGGACGAAAATAGTTATTTTGAATTAGCTAAAAAATTAAAAGAAAAGTTTAATTTTAAAGCTGTTGCAATTACTCTTCGAGAAAGTTATTCCGCTTCAAGAAACGGCTGGAGTGCAATTTTGCACGATGATAAAGATTGTAAAGAACCCTACCGCTCAAATAGATATGATATTCAAATTGTTGATAGAGTAGGAGGAGGAGATTCTTTCGCGAGCGGATTGATTTATGGTTTATTGAGAAAAGATGATTCCAAAGATGCGTTAGAGTTTGCGGCAGCCGCTTCATGTTTAAAACAAACTATTCCCGGCGATTTTAATTTAGTTTCCGTTGATGAAGTTGAAAAACTAATTAAAAGCGGCGGCTCAGGCAGAGTAGAAAGATGATCTTTAGGATACCGGAATTTCGGAATCCATTCTTTTCGAATTCCTTTTCGTCTTAATATCCAAACCTCGGTATTTTTTCAACAACCGAATCTCATTCCGGTGGTTATACTGATTTTAATTATTTTCTTATTAAATAATATCCCACTCCGATAAATAAATCTAAACGAATAGACTGACAGTTATGTTGAATAGTAATCTATGTCAAACTAAAAGCAATGATAGGAGTTCAATGAAAAGATTTTTTAACCTTTTATTCGTGATGATGCTCGGTTTATTTTTTACGGCAAATGTTTTTGCTCAAAGTCCGGCCTCCGCAGCTTGGCCTTTAACTGATCCTGATACCGGAGGAACCGGAATTACGCCGGTATTGGCAGGACAAATTAAAGCCGGCGATGAAATATTTGTAAACACCGAAATAAATCATTACAGCGGGTTGAATAACAGCCAGCGTGTAAGAATTGCCGGAAATGAATGGCCCGCAAATCAAACTTCGCAATTAGATTCTGTTTATATTCAATTTTCGGTAACGGCGAAAACCGGTTTTGCATTTAATATAAACTCAGTTTCGTTAAATTTGGTAGGTATAAGTTTAAATACTTTAAAAGCTAATGTTTATTATTCTTCCGATTCTACGTTTGATTACGCGACTCAAATTAAATATTCAACTACAGATACAAGCGGTAATAACTATCTGGATCGTGATCAATTTGATGCTGTTTCCGCGGTACCGAATTTAAAATTAAATCCGGGAGAAACATTTTATTTAAGAGTTTATCCTTGGGTTGATAATGATCCATCGGTAAGAACCGGTAAATATATCGGAATTCAAGATGTTATTATCAGCGGAGAAACAGAAAGTTTACCTATTGCCGCTTCAGTTATTTGGCCTTTACAATCAACTGAATCTCCTGTAACCGTTGGTTCTGTTACTGCGCTTCCTCAATCTTACAGTGAAGCGATGAAGCTTTATGGTTATACAAATCTTTCTACCACAGAAGGCTATAATGTTGATTGCGCGGCTATTCAAACTGTTTCCAAAGATTGGAACGCGGAACCTGATCCGGTGGATAGTTTATATTTTCAATATTCTGTTTCACCAAAATTTGGCGGAACTTTCTATACAGAAAGCTTTTCCTTGTTCATCGGCGGATGGTATACAAAAAATCTAAAGGCTGCAATTTATTATTCTAAAGATTCAACGTTTACTACTAAAAATGTTTTAATTCCCGATACGGTTTTGGTAGGAAACGCGGTTCAAAAAATGGAAACAGCTTTTGCCGAAACAATTTATTCAGGGGAAACACTTTATATAAGAGTTTATCCTCATAATACTCAAGCTGAAGGCTGGGCAAAATTGGTTGCTGTTGACAGTGTAATAATAAACGGTTCAACTATAGGCGTTACTGCCGATCCGCCGCAAATTACAACTGCCGGAGTATCAGATATCTCTACATCTTTTGCAACAAGCGGCGGAAACATTCCTTCTGACGGCGGTTCTGCTGTCACTGTAAGAGGTGTAGTCTGGAATAAAACCGGAACTCCCACAATTTCCGATTCTAAAACGGAAGACGGAACAGGTTCGGGAGCCTTTATAAGCAATGTTTCAGGACTTACTGCCGGCACAACTTATTATATTCGAGCTTATGCTATTAATGACGCCGGAACATCTTATGGTGAAGAAGTTCATTTTACTACATTAGATTCCACATTAGTTCCTACAGTTGTTACCGGAACAATCAATAAGATTTTAGTTAAATCCGCTGAAGCCGGCGGTACAGTAGCGGCTTGGGGCGGTGATACTATAACTGTAAGAGGCGTTTGCTGGAATACTATAGGAAATCCAACCATTGATGATGATAAAACAGAAAATGGAAGCGGACTCGGAACATTTACCTCTATTTTATATCCATTAAATCCTTCAACAACTTATTATTATAGAGCATACGCTGTAAACAGCAAAGGCGTAGGCTACGGTAAAATCGATACTTTTACTACCCGGAGTCCTGCACCGGCTGTAACTAAAGTAGTCGCGCAAGATGGAAGCGGTGATTATACTACAGTTCAAGCTGCATTTGATGCTGTACCGGATTTTTATACCGGTGCTTATACTATTCTGGTTAAGAAAGGTATTTATTATGAAAAGCTTCATCTCGACAGAAATAAGGTTAATGTTATTTTAAGAGGTGAAGATGAGGACAGTACAATATTGACTTATGATGATTACGCCGGTAAATCAGGCGGAACTTCAAGTTCACAAAGTGTCGCGATTGACGCGGATGATTTTACCGCTGTAAATATTACTTTTCAAAATACTATTAAGAATGATAAAACTTTTAATGATCAGCAAGCTGTTGCCTTAAGAGTAAACGGGGACAGGCAAAGTTACTACAATTGCAAATTACTCGGTTATCAGGATACCTATTATACGTGGGGCGGAAGAGTGATCGGCAGAATATACATGAAAAATTGTTATATAGAAGGTTCGGTGGATTTTATATTCGGCCGTGATGTTGTTTTATTCGATAGTTGCGAAATTCATATTAATAGGGATGGCGGAACTTTAACCGCCGCAAGCACAGAAGCAGATACTAAATTCGGTTATGTATTTAAGGACTGTAAATTAAGCGCGGATTCTATAGGTTTTGACGGTGATCCAATAACACAATTTTACCTCGGAAGGCCGTGGCAGGCAGCTCCTAGAACTGTTTTCTTAAATTGTTATGAACCTGCTTCGTTAGATTCAACTGGATGGCTTTCCTGGAATGTTCCGCCTGCCCGTTATGCTGAATTTAATTGTTTCGGGCCGGGAGCCGATACATCTTACCGCGCTTCATTTTCGTCTCAATTATCAACTTCACAGGCCTCGGATTACACAATTGAGAATATCTTCTCGAAAAGTACTAATCCTGATTACGGTTATGATTGGGTTCCTCAAACTCCTATTACCGCGGTTGAATCCAAAACAATGAATTATCAAAACCCCGATTCCTATCAGCTGTTTCAGAATTACCCAAATCCATTTAATCCTTCAACTCAAATTAAATTCGCTATCCCAAACCGGAGTTATGTTGTATTAACTGTTTTTAATGTTCTAGGCCAAAGAGTGGGAACATTAATTAATAAGGAAATGAATGCGGGCAATTATCAAATAAATTTTAACGCTTCAAATTTAAGCAGCGGTATTTATTTCTATTCTATTAAGGCAACTAATTTTACCGCGGTTAAAAAAATGATGCTTTTGAAATAACAATAAAAGTTTCAGAATTAAATTCCGTTTCTCTTTATATTTTTCTCATTCTCATATTTCTCTATCCGTAAAATGTTTCTAAGTAAAAAAAATATCTAATAAAAGTAGTTTATTTAAAGGAATCTTTCCGGAATGATTTTTCGGAATTAGTTCTAAATACAACTAATACTCAGTTCAATTAATTAACAAATCTAATAACAACAAAAAAGGAGCACCAATGAAAAAAATTACACTTTTCATGGTAGGCTTTTTCCTTTCGGTGTTAATAAGCGGAAATATTTTTGCTCAAACACCAGCTTCAGTAATTTGGCCCTGTACCCCGGAATCAAGAATTGATGTAAATGACGATACATCACCGAGTCTTGCTGAGGCAACCGGAGATGTTACGGGTCTTAATCAGGCTTCTGGCAGTGTAGATTTTAGAATCAGATCATATTCCGGATCTGCAAGCGGTACTTCAACAACTTATCAGAGATGGTGGCCGAATGACGGAAATGCCGCAATTTCTTGGGGCGATGAAACTGATGAAGTTGCCGGACGTTACGTTGAGTTCGCGCTTACCCCGACCGACGGGAATACTTTTACTTTAGATAGTATTAGTATGTATTTGCTCGGCGGCGGTACAAGCAATATGAGAGCAAATGTTTATTATTCTACTGATGGTTTTGCTACAAGAACTAAATTAAATGCTGATACCGCGGGAATTGAATTGTTGCAGAATAGTGCTTCAGATGTAATGTTATATACATATACACCAACTGCTGCGGTTGATGCGGGCCAGTCTTTAATAGTCCGTGTTTATCCCTTTTATGCCGGCAGTCCTTCAACTTCTAAATATATTTACTTTTACAATGTAGGAATTTATGGGACCACAAAGGCGATTGTTGTTCCTGTTGAGTTAACCGCGTTTAATGCAGCCGGTATAAATAATTCTGTACATATAAATTGGTCAACAGCTTCTGAATTAAATAATTCCGGCTGGAATATTGAACGCAAAAAAGAAGGCGAAGATTGGCAAAAAATAGCTTTTGTTGCAGGCGCCGGAAGCAAAACTGAAAAATCAAATTATAGTTATGTAGATAAAGTTTCTGAAGAAGGAAAATATCAGTATCGATTGAAACAAGTTGATCTGGATGGATCTTTTACTTATTCAAAAATAGTTGAAGTAAATATTGATCTCGGCCCGGTAAGCTTTAATTTACATCAAAACTATCCTAATCCTTTTAATCCGTCAACTTCAATTAAATTTGAAATCCCGGAAGCTTCTTTTGTGAATATCTCTGTTTATAATTCAATCGGACAAAAAGTTGCGACCCTTGTAAATGAAAAAATGGAAAGAGGCATTTATACCAGAAGCTTTAAAGCAGCGAATTTAACAAGCGGAATTTATATTTATCGTTTATCGGCTAACAATAATGTAATTACTAAAAAAATGATGCTTCTTAAATAATTCAGAAACGGGTTAATGAAATTAATTAAACAAAAGAATATTATTAAGAGAATACTGTTTCTTTCAATTTTATTAATTTTTTCATCCGTAAACGGATCATTCGCGCAGGAGAGGGTCATAAATATATGGCCCTCTAATGCGCCTGGTACTGAAGATCAATCTGATAAAGAGAAAATTGTGAATGAGAGAGTTTATAATGTATATCAGCCTTCTATAAAAATATTTTTGGCTGAGAAACAGAATATTGCAAAGGCGGGAGTATTAATTTTCCCGGGCGGCGGTTATTCTCATTTAGCTATAATAAGTGAGGGAGAGATAATTGCGAAATGGCTTAATTCTCTCGGAATAAATGCTTTTGTTCTTAAATACAGGTTAAACCAAAAAGAAGCGCTGGAAGACGCGCTGAGAGCAATGAGTTTTATTAGAAGTAAAGTTAAGGATTTTAATCTTGATCCCGATAATATTGGTGTTATCGGATTTTCAGCCGGCGGACATCTTGCGTTAAATTTAGCCGAGCATTTTAATAAAAAGAAAAAATTTATAAATGATAAAATTGATTCTACCGGCAGCAGAGCCAATTTTATGATTTTAGCTTATCCCGATGCCGATAGTTTAGCCTCTAAAAAATATATGAATAAAGAACTTCCTCACGCTTTTTTAATTCACGCCGATGATGATAAAAGAGTTCCGGTTGAAATAAGTTTAACTTTATTCAATTCGCTTCACTCATTAAATATTCCAGTTGAGATGCATATTTTTAAATCCGGCGGACATGGTTTTGGATTAGGGAAAAATAATAGTGAACTTTCAGCCTGGCCTTCTCTTTGTAAGCGATGGATGTTTTCCGAAGGTATAATTAAATAAGTTTAACTAAATGAATAAATCCACTTTTATTTTTGTTTTAATGATCGGAATAACTTTTCTTTTTACAGCGTTTATTAATTCTTCAAAGCCTAAAGTAGTTTGTTTCGGCGATTCTATTACATACGGCGCTAAAGTTAATAAACATAGTTGGGTATATTATCTTTCTAAAAACCATCACGAAATAAATTTTGTTAATGCCGGCAGAAAAGGAAGAAAAACTTCTGATAAGGAGGAACTGTTTCCGGTGCTTAAAAAAAATCCCGATGCCGATTATTTTCTGATTTTTCTTGGTGTAAATGATTTAAAGAATGGAAATGACAGTCTTGTAAATCAAAGCATGGTAAATATAAGTTGGATGATAAATAAGATTTATGAAAGTAATAGCAAAACTAAGATTCTTATTCTTGCGCCGACAGATATAAATGTAAAAACTATGTCAAAAATAAATGTAAATAAAAAATATAATTCCAACACAAAAGAATCACTTCATAAGCTTGAAAAAAAATATAAAGAACTTGCCGATAAAGATTCAACCGCTTTTTTATCCCTTTTGAATATTGTTTCCCCTTATAATTATGTTGATGGACTTCATCCTAATATAGAGGGACAAAAACAGATTGCACGCGCGGTTTGGGCAAAATTAAATTCTCTTCTAAAAGAAAATAAAAATTAAGATGAAGAAATTTCCAATACTGTTAGCTCTTATTTTCTTTTTAACCGCGAATGTTTTTTCGCAGAACAAACATTTAATAACTGTTTCGAAAGACGGAAACGGTGATTTTAAAACTTTAACAGAAGCCGTTGAATCACTTCCAATGTTTAATTACGAACGTGTGGTTATCTTTTTGAAGAACGGAACCTATAATGAGAAAATAAGAATTGAGCAAGACAATGTAACTTTGCGTGGAGAAAATAAAGATAGTACTATTATTAAATACAGCCAGCTAAGAACAGATTGGATAAAAGAAAAAGATGAAATTGGGCCGGCGGTAATAAATATTCATGCCGACGATATTATTTTAGAAAATCTAACAGTAGAAAACAGCCAGCCCGAAATTGGCCCCCATGCTTTTACAATTTATGGAACCGGAACAAGAACCATTATTACGAACTGCAATATTTTCAGTAAAGGCGGAGATACGGTTTCTTTGTGGAATTATAAAAATGGAATGTACTATCATTCAAATTGCTTTTTCAAAGGTGCGGTTGATTATGTTTGCCCGCGCGGGTGGTGTTACATTAGTAATTCTAAATTTTATGAAGAGAAAGCAACGGCCTCTGTTTGGCATGCCGGCGGCTTTAGTAAAGATCAAAAGTTTGTTATAGATAATTCATATTTCGACGGTGTTCCCGGATTCCAATTAGCCCGCCATCATTACGACGCGCAGTTTTATTTTTTGAATTGTAAATTCTCTTCTAATCTGGCGGATAAACCTGTTTATAGAGTTATTTATCCCGATCAGCCTGATAAAAATCGTCCTGATAATTGGGGCGAACGCAATTATTTTTACAATTGCTTAAAGGAAGGCAAAACTTTTAAGTGGATTAAAAATAATTTAAATGAGGCCGAAGGATCGCCAAAACCTTCTGATATTACCGCTGTTTGGACATTCGATAGTTTATGGAATCCTGAATCCAACGATCCGGTTAAAGTAGAAAAAGCAGAAGTAAATAAAAATGTGCTGCTTCTTTTCTTCCCGGAATCCATTACTGTTATCGGAAAACCGGTACTCAAATCAGGCAATGGAATTATATTTAAATATAAAAACGGCGGTGGTTCAAATACTTTAAGTTTTTCTTTCAATTCCAAAATTTCCAGTGAAGATTTAAGAAATCTAGAAATGATAAATAAAGCAAAAGTATTCGGAAATACTGCTTCTATTAATGAAAGAGATGTTGATTTTTCTTCCCCGCCTAAAAAAATTTCATTTCGGTAAATGTTTATAACTTTATGCCTTTTGCGATTTATAAAAAAGCTGTCTTAATATTTATTACTTTTTTTATTACGGCCTTTGCGCAAAATAAAAATTTCTTACAAGCAAAACAGGATACCTCCTACACAATATATAGTGCGACTAAGAAAATCCGGAAAAAATTTCCTAACGCGAAACCGGTTATTGCTTATTTATCGAAAAATGTGAGTGAAGAAAAAAATATTGTTTATAAAAATACCGGTACCATAGATCTTCATCTCGATTTATTCTATCCTAAATTATCGGATGAGCAAAAATGTCCTGCCGTCGTTTTAATTCATGGCGGGGGATGGAGAACTGGAAATCGTGAATTAGTGGTTCCAATGGCTCAAAAATTGGCCGCGCAAGGCTTTGTTACAGCCGCAATTCAATATAGATTATCAACGGAAGCTTTTTATCCGGCGGCGGTTTATGATATTAAGTCTGCGATAAAATGGATTAAGATTAATGCGGATAGTTATAATATTGATACTAATAAAATCGCTGTTTACGGTGCTTCTGCGGGCGGGCAATTAGCAGCATTGGTAGGAACCACAAATCATAATCCGGCTTTTGAAAATGATACTTCTGCGGTTTCCGCTGTTGTTCAAGCAGTAATTAATATTGACGGTGTGGTTGATTTTTTCGGTAAAGGTTCCGAAGAAGTTGTGAAGAAATCGGGGAAACTAAGTGCTGCTCATCTTTGGTTTGGACTTTCCGCAAAGGAAAACAAAAACCTTTGGGAAGAAGCAGGAGCGGTAAATCATGTTGATGAAAATACGCCGCCGTTTCTTTTTATAAATAGTGCGGTGCCTCGTTTTCATGCCGGGCAGGAGGAAATGATTAAAAAATTAAATCATTTTAATATTATTTATGAAGTTCATACCATTGAAAATACAGCCCATACTTTTTGGTTATTTGAACCCTGGTTTAACATAACTTTTAACTACACTTTGAATTTTCTTAACAAGATATTTAAAAATTAAAATAAAGAATATGAAGAAAAAAATTGTAACACTCTTTAATATAAAAATAGGTTTTTGTTTAACAATATTTATGAGTGCAGCTGGTTTAACGTCCGCGCAAAAAATAACTCAAGATGAAGTTAACGCTTATCTAAAAAATCTTCCTTTTAAAATGGAAGAAATAAAACTCCCGTCTTTTTCTAACAAAATTTTCAATGTTCTTGATAATGGAGCTGTTCCGGACGGTCAGACTTTAAATACAGAAGCAATAAATAAAACGATTAAAACTTGTTCGGAAGCAGGAGGCGGAACTGTTTTGATACCTTCAGGTTTATGGTTAACCGGACCTATTGAAATGCATAATAATGTAAATCTTCATTTAAATAAGGGTGCGTTAGTTGTTTTTTCTCCTAATCATAATTTATATCCTATTGTTGATCCGCCAAAAAGAGGAATGAATCCGGAATCTCCGATAAATGGATATAATCTAAAAAATATAGCAATAACAGGAGAGGGAATTTTTGACGGTTCCGGTAATAGCTGGCGTCCTGTAAAAAAAGAAAAGATGACGGAGAAACAATGGAATGAATTAATTAAATCCGGCGGAGTTGTTAACAGCGAAGGTACAGTTTGGTGGCCTTCAGAAGAAGCGATGAACGGAGAGGCATTCATAAAAAAATTGAAGAAGAGTAAGAAAGAAATTACTGCTGAAGATTTGGAGCCGGCGGTTGATTATTTACGTCCTTATATGGTTTTATTAATTGAATGCGAAAATGTTTTAATAGACGGAGTAACAATAAAAAATTCGCCTAAGTTTGCGCTGTATCCCAATTGGTGTAATAATGTTGTGGTAAATAATGTAAAAGTAAACAACGAATGGTGGGCGCAAAACGGGGATGGTATTGATATAAGTTCATGCAAAAATGTATTAGTATCAAATTGCACTGTTACAGCCGGAGATGACGGAATATGCATGAAATCAAGCGATGATAAAGAAATAAAAAACCCTACTCTCGAAAATGTTGTTATACAGGATTGTATAGTGTACCACGGGCATGGAGGTTTCGTAATAGGAAGTAATGTAGACGGCGGGATGAAAAATATTTATGTTAATAACTGTAGCTTTATCGGGACGGATATCGGGCTGCGATTTAAGAGCGCGCGCGATAGAGGCGCATTAGTGGAAGATGTCTATATAAATAATATTCGCATGAAAGATATTAAGGACGAGGCGATTTTATTTAATACCTATTATGAAAATGAAAGCGGTGAAAAAATGGAACATGAAGTAACCGCAACCACTCCTCACTTTGAAAGATTTTATATTGATAGTGTATTTTGTCTTAACGCCGCGCAAGCTGTAGCGGTAGCCGGTTTACCGGAAATGCCCATAAATCATATTACGATTAAAAATTCCTTTATCTCTGCCAAAAAAGGATTTTATTCTAAATATGCTGATGATTTTGTAGTAGATAATGTAAAAATAAATTCAGAAAAAGATCCGGTTTTTAATGTAAATCAAAGTAGTAATTTTGAATTAAACAAGATTTCATTTTTAAATGAAACAAAAATCTTTATGAAATTAAGCGGCGAGAAAACCGGTTCAATTAAAATTAGAAATACTGATTTAACCGGGTTGGCTAATCCGCTGATATTTTCGGAAGAAATTAAAAAAGACGCGGTAAACATTTATTAAAGAAATTATAAAACCACAAATAATAAGTCCGGAGAGTTTTCATGAAAAATAAATTAATAATTATTCATTTTATTATTGCGGCAGTTTTCATATCTAGCCTCTACGCTCAAACCACTCATAATAATCAAGGTTGGCAGAATTTAGATAACATATTAAAAAATATTGTCCCTCCGACTTTTCCCGAAAATGATTTTAATATTAATGACTATGGTGCTTTTAATGACGGTAAATCTTTATCAACCGAAGCATTTAAGAAAGCAATTGATGCATGCAGTAAAGCCGGAGGCGGCAGAGTAATTGTTCCGAAAGGCACTTTCTTGACCGGAGCAATTCATTTAAAAAGTAATGTTAATTTATTCATTTCTGAGGGGGCCGTTGTTAATTTTTCTACGAATCCGAAAGATTATCTTCCCGTTGTGAGAGCGCGCTGGGAAGGAATGGACTTAATGAATTACTCTCCTCTTATTTACGCCTATCAGCAAAAAAATATTGCTGTAACGGGAAAAGGAATTTTAAATGGCCGGGCGGATAATGAACATTGGTGGCCATGGAAAGGTAATAAAAAATTCGGTGCCGGTAAAAATACACACAGCCAAAGCGATAGCGCGAGTCGGCCCAGATTGATGATAATGAATGATAATCAAGTTCCGGTTGAACAAAGAATTTTCGGGGAAGGTTATTATCTCCGTCCGACATTCGTTGAATTTTATGAGTGTGAAAATATTCTGATTGAAGGAGTAACTTTAAAAAATTCTCCTTTCTGGTTCCTTCATCCGGTTTTAAGTAATAATATTACAGTAAAAAATATAACTACAAATGGTTTGGGCCCGAATAACGACGGCTGCGATCCGGAATCATGTTCAAATGTTTTAATTAAAGGATGTACTTTCAATAACGGCGATGATTGCATTGCGATAAAATCGGGAAGAAATAATGACGGTAGACGATTAAATACGCCGAGTAAAAATATTGTAATTCAAAATTGTAAAATGAAAGACGGGCACGGCGGCGTAGTAATAGGAAGTGAAATAACCGGCGGCTGCTGGAATGTTTATGCGGAGGATTGCGAGATGGATAGTCCGAATCTTGAAAGAATGTTGAGAATAAAATCTAACGCGAAGCGCGGCGGTGTAGTAAAAAATATTTTTGTACGGAATATAAAGGTCGGTCAAGTAAAAGAAGCGATTGTAAAATTAAATATGAATTACGATCCGCCGGAAGTTAAGGGAGAAAAGTTTTATCCCGTTATGAAAAATGTTTATGTGGAAAATATTACAAGTAAAAAAAGTGAATTTGCTTTTTATTTTGACGGTTTAGAAAATTCTCCTGTTGAAAATATTGTGATAAAGAATTGTAAAATTAATGGTGTAGAAAAAGGAAATTTTGTAAATAACGCCAAAGATATAAAACTTGAAGATGTATTTATTAACGGCAGTAAAATTGAAAATATTAAATAATCTGAAAAATCGGAGTTTAAGTTGAGAAAGATATTAGCATTTACCTTATGTGCTATATTTGTGCTCTTCACAATAAGCGTGAGAGCACAGGTTTATGTTTCACCAAACGGAAATGATGCGAATGACGGATCAATTGATAAACCATTTAAAACAATTTCAAGAGCTCTAGCCTCTGTAAGCGCGGGTGATACAGTTTATCTGAGAGAAGGTGTTTATGAATTATCGAGCACAATTAAAACAAATACCAATGGAAGCGACAGCAATTATATTAAAATTTGGGCTTATCCCGGCGAAACGCCTGAATTGGATTTTTCATCCCAATCTTACTCTTCTTCATCCAGAGGAATTCAGCTTTCTAAAAAGTACTGGTATTTAAAAGGATTAAAAATTCATAATGCCGGCGATAACGGAATCCATATTTCCGGATCTCATAATATTGTTGAAGATTGTATATTATATGATAATAAAGACACCGGGCTGCAGATCAGTAACGGTGGAAGTTATAACTTAATAATTAATTGCGATTCTTATGGGAATTATGATTCCGGAAGTCACGGTGAAAATGCCGATGGATTTGCGGCGAAATTAGAAATTGGTCCCGGCAATGAATTTAGAGGATGCCGGGCGTATGATAATTCTGATGACGGCTGGGATTGTTATGAGTCTTCCGAAAAAATTATTTTCGACAGCTGCTGGTCTTTTAGAAACGGTTATAATATCTGGGGCGATTCAAATTTTCAAGGTGACGGAAACGGATTCAAAGTAGGCGGAAATTATATTCCCGGCCCGCATGTTTTAACAAGATGTATCGCTTTTGATAATAGGGGAAAAGGATTC
This sequence comes from uncultured Bacteroidota bacterium, assembly GCA_963798775.1. Taxonomy (GTDB): domain Bacteria; phylum Bacteroidota; class Ignavibacteria; order Ignavibacteriales; family Ignavibacteriaceae; genus CAWCUK01. The sequence continues at coordinate 96,813 of CAWCUK010000008.1, read as the reverse complement.
GATCAAAACCATAATACTGCCGGAGTTACATTATACAACTGCACTGCGTACAGGAACAAAGGCTATAATTTTTCTTTTTATGAAACTCCCGATACTTTAACTAATGATTTAAGAAACAATATTTCGTATGACGGTTCAGTAAGAATTGATGATACTGCGCTTCAAATCAATAATTCATGGCAAGGATTTTCAGTAACTTCAGATGATTTTACAAGCCTCGATACTTCTGCTGCAACTAATCCAAGAACGCCGGATTGGAAACTCCCGGAGATTTCGTTTTTAAGATTATCGCAAGGAAGCTCTTTAATTGATGCGGGAATTGATGTTGGTTTAGCCTATGAAGGCACAGCACCGGATTTAGGCGCGTTCGAGTACGGTACGGCAACCGCGGTAAAAAATTATACTTTTTCGAAAGCATTAGCTTTTGAGCTTTACCAAAATTATCCTAATCCATTTAATCCTTCAACAACAATTTCTTTTTCAGTACAAAAAGAATCATATATAAGTTTAAAAGTATATAATGCGATCGGTAAGGAGGTTGCGGCTTTAATAAAAGGAAATAAGCCGGCAGGAGAATATCACATTAATTTTAACGCGGGTAATTTTTCAAGCGGTATTTATTTTTATAAATTATCCGCCGGTTCTTTTACGATGATAAAAAAAATGATTCTCTTAAAATAAATTGCCTTTAAAATTATTTAAAACAATAAAAGTAAAAAGATGGATTTAAAAGAAGAATTAGTTAAGCAACTATCCGAAAGCGGCAATAAAGTTAATTTTAAAATATCTGATAGCTTAAGTATTGAAATCTATCCCTCTTCAATAAATAAATATGAAGATATAACTTTCTTTATAGGGAGAAGCGGCAGTCGAAAAAATTTATATATTTTATCTTCGTCAGAAAATAAAGTTATGCAAACTTTCGAAGGCGAACTTCAAAGTGTTCAGAATTCTGGCGGTTCGGTTCTAAAAAAATGTCCGCTTAGTTATCAAAACGCGAAGTCATTTCAAAAATATTTTGATTTTACGAAACCTGTTTTAAGCGGGTTAAAAACTTCATTCGGTTTTGGTGATAGAATAAGTCTTGCTAATCCCGCCCATGTAAGGGCTGTTAAAGACACTCTATTTTTCCCGGTTGTTGCGCAGCAGTCGATAAGGGAATTAAGCCGTACACACAGAACTCCTGAAGAAGTTATGGCGGCGGCAGTTTGGGCAATTGTTCAAGAAGGTTATAAGAAGGGGTTCGGCGCGGATGCCGATCATCTTAAAACTTCCGAGGATATAAAAAGAATGGTAAATGCGGGTTATACTTTTTTTACAATTGATTCCGGTGATCATGTGGTGAATGAAGCGGATGAGTTTTCGAATGTAGAATGCAAATCTAATTTGAAAAATGTGGATTGGGTTTCTTTCGTTTCAACGGAAGAGGAAACTATAGAAAGATATCTTGGTAAATGTTTTTTAATTTCTCATGATTTTGAAATTTCCCCCGCCGAAGATGAAGTTTTACATGCGATGGTAAAATACTGCGGAGCCTTAATTCATATGACAAAAATGGCGGGCTTTCTTGAACAAAATTTTACCGGTCATCCTCATGAAATTGAAATATCAATAGATGAAACAGAATCGGTTACCACGCCTTTTGAACATTTCTTTTTAACAAACGAATTAAACCGGCTTAAAGTAAATTTTATGAGCCTCGCCCCAAGATTTGTCGGCGATTTTGAAAAAGGAATTGATTATTTGGGTGATATGAATGTTTTTAAAGAAGCTTATTCTAAACATATAAAAATAGCTGAGTATTGGGGAACTTATAAAATTAGTTTCCATTCCGGAAGTGATAAATTTTCGGTTTATGAAGAAGTTGCTAAATATGATTTTAAAAGGATTCATGTAAAAACCGCCGGTACAAGTTATCTAGTGGCGTTAAATGTAGTAGCAATTGTGGATCCCGAATTGTTCGAGGAAATTCTTAAGTTTTCTACAGGTATTTATATAGAAGAAAAGCAAACATATCATGTTTCGGCGGATGAAAATAAAATACCTAAAGTCGCGGAATCTGAATACCCGAAATTATTGGATGATAATAATGTTCGTCAAATTCTGCACGTTGGTTACGGCAGAGTATTAACAGAAAAAGAAAATAATAATTATTTGTTCAGAAATAGAATTTATTCTTGCCTAAATAAAAATGAAGATTTACATTATAAACTGCTTATTGATCATTTTAACAAACATTTTCGTCCGTTTACTATTTGGAAATAAACATACTTATTGTTCAACCTAACAGATTTTATTCATGACATACTTTAAAAAAATTCTCCTGCCTAAATTTCTAATTTTATTTTTAATTTTGGGATTTATCGGATGCGGCAGTCAAAGTAAAGTTAAAATAATACGTTTGGGGCACGCGCTTTCTCCTTCTACACCCGTTCATAAATCGATGCAATTTATGGCCGAGCGTTTGGAGAAAATATCAAACGGAAAAGTTAAAATTCAAATTTATCCAAGCCAGGAATTAGGTACGGAACGAGAAACTCTTGAACTGCTCCAAATAGGGAGTTTAGGTATGACGAAGGTTTCGGCAAGTGTTTTAGAAGTATTTGTCCCTTCTTTTAAAGTTTTTAGCCTTCCTTATATATTTAAAAATGATGAGCAGAGATTTAAATTTTTAGAAGGTCCCGAAGGCAGAAAAATATTAACGAATACAGAAGAATATTTATTCAGAGGTTTATGCTACTATGATGCGGGAACAAGAAGTTTTTATACTATTAACAAACCCATAAATACACCGGCTGATTTAAATGGATTGAAAATAAGAGTGCAAGAAAGCGCTACTTCGTTACAGATGGTAAAGGCATTAGGCGGTTCTCCTACTCCGATTGCTTGGGGTGAGCTTTATACAGCATTGCAGCAAGGCGTAGTTGACGGCGCTGAAAATAATCCGCCCAGTTTTTATTTATCAAGACATTATGAAGTTTGTAAATATTATTCTTTAGACGAACATACCGCGGTTCCGGATGTCCTTGTAATTAGCACAATTATTTGGAATGATTTAACACCGCAGGAGCAGAAGTGGGTACAGCAGGCGGCTGATGAGTCTGCTCAGTACGAAAAAAAACTTTGGAAGGAAGCTACGGAAGACGCTTTAAAAAAAGTTGAAGAAGCCGGAGTAAAAATTATTCATCCCGATAAATCAAAATTTATTGAACAAGTTCAGCCGATGTTGAAGGAGTATGGGAAAGATCCTGAAGTGAATAATATTTTAACAGAAATTAATAAGATAAAATAGTATGAATAAATTTAAAAAAACTTTAGATAAAGCTTTGGGATGGTTCCTAATTGTGCTTATGGCAGTACTTGTTATAAATGTTCTTTGGCAAGTATTTACTAGATTTGTTTTAGATAATCCAAGTTCATTTACAGATGAACTTGCCAGATATTTATTAATTTGGGTCGGTTTAATAGGCGCTGCTTTTGTAGCGGGACAAAAAATGCATCTTGCGATTGATTTACTTCCTACAAAACTAACGGGAAAATCTAAAATATATCTGGATATTTTTATTGAAATATGTATTGCACTTTTTAGTCTTCTTGTTATGATTATTGGAGGTGTAAATTTAGTAGCAATTACTTTACGATTACATCAGACTTCAGCCGCTCTGGGTATTCCTTTAGGTTATGTTTATTTGTCAATTCCCATTTCCGGTATAATAATTATTGTTTATACGGTTTTAATTATTGTAAATCATTCGGGTTCTTTATCCGAAGAAAATAAAAATTCAAATAAAAAAACATCTCTTAATTAAGAAAAAGTTTTATGGAAATTACACAAATTTTAGTCCTAGTTTTAACTTTTATTATACTGCTTTCATTAGGTGTTCCCATTTCATTTAGTATTGGTATAGCAACTCTGGCTACTATGCTTTTAAGTGTTAAACCGTTTCCAGCGTTAACTACTGTCGCGGAAAGAATGGCTGTTGGTATAGATAGTTTTACACTTCTGGCAATTCCGTTTTTTATTCTCGCTGGTCAGCTAATGAACAGGGGCGGAATAGCACGACGTCTAATAGATTTGGCAAAAGTTTTAGTCGGTAAACTTCCCGGAGGTTTAGCTTTTGTAAATATTATTGCTAGTATGCTTTTCGGTGCAATTTCCGGTTCGGCTGTTGCCGCCGCATCTGCAATCGGAGGTTTTATGACTCCGGTTATGAAAAAAGAAGGGTACGATCCTTCATTTTCTGCCGCTGTTAATATTACTTCTGCGACTACAGGATTGGTGATTCCTCCCAGTAATATTCTTATTGTTTATTCTTTGGCCAGCGGCGGAGTTTCTATTGCGGCGTTATTTCTCGCGGGTTATTTGCCGGGAATATTAATGGGGCTTTCATTAATGAGCGTTGCGTTTGTTTACGCTAAAAAACATAATTATAAAGTTAATTTCGATATTACTTTCGGTGAAGGTTTTAAAATTTTTCTTAATGCGATTCCGAGTCTACTTTTAATTATTATTGTTATCGGTGGAATTGTTGCCGGATATTTTACGGCTACGGAAGCTTCCGCTATCGCGGTACTTTACGCTTTTATTCTTTCTGTTTTTGTTTATAAGGAAACTAAATGGAAAGATATTCCGAGTATTCTTCTGGATAGCGCTTCCACGACAGCAATTGTAATGCTGCTAATCGGAACATCAATGGCCATGTCTTGGATAATGGCGTATGAAAATATTCCGCAAAATGTTTCAGCGGCTCTATTATCTTTATCAAGTAATAAAGTTGTAATCTTATTGATTATCAATTTTATCTTGCTTTTTATCGGTACATTTATGGACATGACCCCCGCCGTTTTAATTTTTACTCCTATTTTCTTGCCCGTAGCTAATTCGTTGGGAATTGATCCGATTCATTTCGGAATAATAATGATTGTAAATTTATGCATTGGCTTATGTACGCCTCCGGTGGGTAGTGTATTATTTGTCGGTTGTTCTGTAGCGGATATTTCAATTTCAAAAGTGTTAAAGCCATTAATGCCGATGTTTTTGGCAATGATAGGCGCGCTTCTTTTAATCACATATCTTCCGGAAATAAGTTTATTCGTACCTAAATTTTTTGGGTATTAAAATTAGTTTATAAGAAAATTTATATATTTGTTTTACATGAGGGATTTAGATTTATCTAAGTCCCTTTTTTATTAACAAAAATTCATTGTAAAGTATAATAAACAATATTCAAAAATGAATAATCCTTTAATAAGATTCGTAATAATAGGCAGCGGAAATATTAGCTCTACTTATGTTAGAGTAATAAATGAAATTGAAAACGCTCAGCTTGCGGGATTTATTTCCCGGAGCAGCAAAGAAAAATTAGAAGAAAATTATAACATTGCCGTTGCGGAAAAACTTCATGAATTTAAAGAAGATTTTGATGCCGTAATTATTTGCACTCCTAACGGGCTCCATCATAAAACTGCTATTGAAGCCGCGAAAATGGGAAAGCATGTACTTACGGAAAAACCTTTGGACATTTCTTTGAATGCAATTAATCTGATGATAAATTATTGCAAAAATGCTGGGGTAAAATTAGGAGTGGCGTATCAAAGAAGATTCAGTCCCGATAATAAAATAATTAAAAAAATTATTACTGAAGGAAAATTGGGGAAAATTTTTTCTGTCGATTTAAGAGTGAAAAATTATAGAGATCAAAATTATTATGATTCTTCGGAGTATAGAGGAACTTGGGAAATTGACGGCGGAGGTCCGTTTATTCAGCAAGCTTCGCATTACATCGACCTTTATTCCTGGTTCTTTGGAGCACCTGATAAAGTTGTAAGTTCTTATGATACTTTTGTACATAAAATAGAAACCGAAGATCATGGAGTCGCTTTACTACGCCATTCAAACGGGATGATAGGGACAATTGTAGTATCTACAGCCGCTAAGCCGGGGTTTGACGCAAGATTTGAAATTCATTCCGAAAAAGGAACTGTTTTTTTGGAAAATGATGCTATATTAAAATGGTTAATTGATGGAATCGAAAATCCTAGTAAATCAGTTGAAATGAATATAAATAGCGGCGCTGCTTCAGCTTTTGTAACAGATATTTCCGGCCATAAAGCTGTTGTTGCTGATTTTATAAATTCAATTAATTATAATGTTGATCCCTTTATAACAGGCGAATCCGCAAAGATCTCAACTGAATTAATATTAAGAATTTATTCAAATAAAATTTTTTAAAAAGAGAGCGTAATAATGAATAATTTATCCTTTCAAGATTTAAGCAATAAAAATTGTGTTATAACCGGCGGAAGCGGTGTTCTCGGTTCTGCAATTGTTGACGCTCTACTTTCCGCGAATCTAAATGTTGCTTCCCTCAGCAGAAGCGGCAAAGAACCGACTGATCTGCTTCTTTCAAAAGCAGCGGAAAAAAATATCAAACTTATAAGTGTTAAAGGAAATGTTATTGATAAGAATTCTCTTATCGAAGCAAAAGCAAAGATAAATGATGAGTTAGGTAAAATAGATTTTTTGATCAATTGCGCCGGCGGAAATTTTCCTGGAGCGACTGCTAAACTTGAAGAAATTTCCGCGGGAGAAAATAATCTTTCTGATTCTTTTTTTGGATTGGACATAGAAGAAATAAGAAAAGTAACTGATTTAAATTATACCGGCACTCTTCTTCCAACTTTAGTGTTTTCCAAAGATATGATTAATAAAAAAGAAGGTTCTATAATTAATATTTCATCCGTCGCTTCAATTCTGCCGCTAACACGCGTTATTGGGTATTCCGGCGCAAAGGCAGCAATAAATAATTTTACAAAATGGCTTGCTGTGCACTTTGCCAAAACAAATGTTCGTGCTAACGCTATCGTTCCCGGATTTTTCCTTTCTGAACAAAATAAATTTTTATTAACAGATGAAGAAACCGGCGAACTAACGGCTAGAGGTAAAAAAATTATAAATTCCACGCCGATGGGAAGATTCGGTGATCCTAATGATTTGAGAGGAGCCGCTTTATTTTTATTATCCGATTTATCAAAATTTATTACCGGAATAATTCTTCCCGTTGACGGCGGATTTACAGCCTATTCCGGAGTTTAATTTAAGGCAAAAAGTTATGTTATATTTACAAAAAATAGCGGATCATGGAATTTTATCTAATGCCGAAATAAAAGAAGCTGTTTTCGGTACATGTAAAAAATTAGGCATAAAGAAGAAAGTTATAGCCGTACCGCCCGATATCACACGCTTTCATTCTTTTGCCGGCCCTATTACCGAATTTGTTTATGAGTTTTACGGAAAAGCTTTAACTGATATTTTACCGGCTATTGGTACACATTATCCTATGACAAAAGATGAAATCGCTCTAATGTATCCTACAATTCCTCAATCCCTTTTTCGTATTCATAACTGGAGAACCGATTTAAATACATTAGGAATTGTTCCGTCTGACTTTGTGAAAACTGTCTCCGATGGAAAAGTAAATTATTCGATTCCTATTCAAGTAAATAAAATGATGGTTGAAGGAAAATATGATTTAATTCTTTCAATAGGACAAGTTGTCCCGCATGAAGTTATTGGAATGGCAAATTTTAATAAGAATATTTTTATAGGAACCGGCGGTAAGGAAGGAATAAATAAATCTCATTTTTTAGGCGCCGCTTACGGAATGGAGAAAATCATGGGCCGGGCCGATTCTCCCGTGAGGAGAGTACTGAATTACGGTTCTGAAAATTTTGCCGATGATCTTCCTATTGTTTATGTATTAACTGTTGTCGGTAAAGATGAAGAAGGTAAGCTTGGTGTTAAAGGTCTATTTATCGGTGATGATTATGAAACTTTTAATTTAGCGGCGGATTTATCTTTAAAAGAAAATTTTATTCTGCTTGATAAACCTCTAAAAAAGGTTGTTGTATATTTAGATCCGTCTGAATTTAGAACTACTTGGTTAGGAAATAAAAGTATTTATAGAACAAGAATGGCAATTGATGATGACGGAGAATTAATTATAATAGCGCCCGGAGTGGCTAAATTTGGTGAAGATCCCGGGAATGATAAAATGATTCGTAAGTACGGATATTTCGGAACAGAGAAGGTTCTAAAATTAATTGAAGAAAACGAGGACTTGCAAAATAGTCTTGGAGCGGCTGCTCATCTTATACACGGATCTTCGGAGGGAAGATTTAAAATAACTTACGCGCCGGGCTTTTTAACTAAGGAGGAAGTAATAAACGTTAATTATAATTTTGCTGATATTGAGGAAACTATTAAAAAATATGATCCCGCTAAATTAAAGGACGGAATAAATAATGTAAACGGGGAAGAGATATTTTATATTTCGAATCCGGCGCTTGGTTTGTGGGCATTTAAAGAACGATTTTAATAACTTGAATATAATTTGTACTAAAAAGCCTTTCTTTTTTGAGAGGCTTTTTTTTTGCGTATCGGGCAAAAATATTTTTAGTTAAAATCTTTTTGTTGTTTTATTCCGTAAAAAGAATTAAAATAAAAATTAACAAAGAGAATTTATGTTTTGAAAAAAGATAAAATCATAAAGATTTTATTCATCACGGGTACAGTTCTTATCACCATAATCTTCGTTCTCAGCGTTATCAAAATTTATGAATATACTTTAAATGACGCGAAGGAAAGTCATCAGCGGCAGCAAATGGAGATGGTAAGAGCTGCGGCTTCCGGTATAGAAATTTACTTGAACCAGTTGAACCAGGATTTGCAATTTTTAGCGGATTTTCCCAATGTAGAAAAATCTAATCTGGAGGCTGTTAAAGTAAGCTCCAATTTGATATACAACCACTACAGCGAAAAAATTGTTACAGCAATTTTCTTTTTCAACAAGAATAGTGAGATTATTTACTCGGTCGGCCGGACACTTCCTTCTTGGATTACGAGTAAATCTACGTATCATAATTTTCATTTTACAAATAATGATATTTGGTTTTCTAGGATTAATTCCCTCCAAAAAGATCGTCCTGAAAGCGGACTCTATTTTGTTATGCTTAAACCAATTAATAAAATAGAGTATGTAGGATTTCTTATCAATTTTGATATACTTGTTAAAAAATATGTTGCCCCGTTAAAACTTGGTGAGGGAGATTTTGCTTGGGTTCTTGAAGGCAGCGGAAGATTAATTTATCATCCAACCCACAGTGAAATGCTGTTGAGAAGCATAACTCAAAAATCGGATGACTGCGTTTCCTGCCACTCTTCTTTTACAATTCAAAAGAAAATGATTGAAGGAGGCGCGTCTATCGGAGAATATACTATAGGTGATGAGCCGCCAAAAATAATGGCGTATATGCCTATTGAGTTAAATGATGAAAAATGGATTTTAGCCGTTTCAACTTTTCTTCCTGAAGTTACGGCGAGTTTAAGAGGAAAATTTACTCTTTTTTTCGGATTAGGCGTAATTATTCTAATTGTTATTTTATCGCTTGGTTCACTGCTTTATTTTACTAACGCAAAAAAAATCCGTGCGGAAGAAACAAATCGCCTTCTTAAGCAGCGGCAAAATTTTCAAGATCAATTAAACCAAGCGGCAAAACTAGCGTCAATTGGTGAACTTGTTGACAGCGTTGCTCACGAAATAAATACTCCGCTCGGAATTATCGCCTCTCATGTTGATGCGCTAAATCTTCAAAAAGATTATCCTCCAAAATATATTGAAGATTTAATGATTATAAAAAATCAAACTAAAAGAATAAATAAGTACACCAAAAGTCTGCTGAATTATTCTCAGCGTATGCCTTTTAATCCTAAACCGCAGTCAATTACTAAATCGCTTGATGATTGTCTTTATCTTCTTAAACCAAGATTTCATTCGAAACAAATAAATATGGTAAATAGAATTAATCCTGAATTACCTCCGGTTTTTATTGATAAAGATCAGATTGAGCAAGTATTAATAAACATACTAAATAATGCTTTTGATGCAGTTGATCAGAAAGGGGAAATAAAAATTGAAGCGGAAATTGAAAAAAGAAGTGTTAGTGCTATAAACAAAACGGAGATAAATTATATTTCGTTAAAAATTACTGATAACGGAATGGGAATTCCGAATGAAGTTTTAGAAAAAATTTATGACCCTTTTTATACAACTAAAACACACGATAATGGAACGGGCTTGGGCCTGGCAATTTCTAAAGCAATTATATTACGCCATAAAGGAAAAATAGAAGCCGCGAGTGAAGTCGGAAAATATACGTCCTTTAAAATTTTATTACCTCTAAATTAATTGGGGAATTATTTTGAAAACTAAAGCAAGAATTTTAGTTATTGATGATGAAGAAGATATGCTGCGCGGCTGCGGTAAAATAATTGAAGCGCAAGGCGGTAAAGCCGTCCTTTTATCAAATCCTCAAAAAGCAAAAAATATCTTGGAAGAAGAAAATATCGATATCGTTTTTACCGATTTATTAATGCCGGAAATTGATGGGCTACAGATTTTAGAAATGGTTCAAAAATATGATGCCTTTATTCCGGTGGTAATTTTTTCCGCGTATGGAACAATTGATAGAGCGGTTTCGGCAATGAAATTAGGCGCTTTTGATTTTATTGAAAAACCTTTTGACGCTGAACAAATAAATATGGTAACAGAAAAAGCACTCAGACACAGAAATTTATTTTTGGAGCGAAACAATTTACTTATGCAGTTAGAGGAGAAATTTAAATTTGATAATCTCATAGGCTGCAGTTCCCAAATGAGAAAAGTTTTTGAAATGGTAGAATCTGTTGCTGATAGCGAGGCGAATATTTTAATAACAGGCGAGAGCGGTACGGGGAAAGAACTTATTGCCAGAAGTATCCATGCTCATAGCAAACGAAAATTAAAACCGTTTGTGCCCGTAAATTGCGGAGCTTTTCCAGAAAATCTTTTTGAAGCTGAAATATTTGGTTATGAAAAAGGCGCGTTTACGGGAGCAAATAAAAAGAAAATCGGACTCCTGGAATTCGCGAACGGCGGGACCTTTTTTATGGATGAAGTATGTGAGCTTCCGCTTCAGCTTCAGTCAAAGTTACTTCGAACTATTCAAGATAAGCAGCTGAGGCATGTCGGAGGCAATGAATTAATTCAAGTTGATATTAGATTAATTTCAGCTACAAACGAAAATATACAAACTGCTTTAGCTTCTCAGAAGTTGAGAGAAGATCTATATTATCGTTTAAATGTTGTTAATATCCATCTGCCTCCTTTAAGGGAACGTAAAGGCGATATAAGACTGATTGCTGAACATTTTTTGAAATCTTATACTACTTCTTATCAAAAAACCATAACCGGATTTAATGAAGAAGTGCTTGATTTATTTGAGTTGTACAGCTGGCCCGGAAATGTGAGAGAACTTCAAAATGTAATTGAACGAGCGGTTGCTCTGGCGAAAGAAGAAAAAATATCAAAACATGAGCTGCCTCCTCATCTGCATGATGCGCAAGAAAATTCTTTTTTATTTAATGGTTTAAATTTATCTGATGTAAAACAGAAAGTTGTTGAAGACATAGAAAAAAAATATCTTCTTTTTCTATTGAAAAAATATAAAGGGAATGTGACTAAAGCTGCGTTAGAAGCCGGAATGACGAGAAGAAATATTCACCGGCTTCTTAAATCGTATAACATAAATACAAATAATTTTAGGAAATAAATTTTTAGCTGTGTGTGAGAATTCAAAATTCACAGTTTCGTAATTGTTTTATAAGCCAATGTTATTAAAGTAGTTATAATGTTTATCTGAAAAATATGTGAAATAACTGTCCCACTTAAAGAATGGAATTATAAAATATTCCTCTATAAAATCCTTCGAAATCAATAAAAATCCTAATATTTAAAATTTATAAATAGTTGGTATGATATTCGCCTTATTCAATTAAAAAGAGAATAGGGAAAGAATGGAAATTTCAACTGAAAAGAAAATTCAAGTATCTCAAACTCATCATCAGCTTATCCCCGAAAAAGCCTCCCGCCGTGGATTTTTAAGAACAATACTTACTATAGGTTTTACAGGATTTACCGGTTCAATTTTATACCCGATTCTAAAATATTTGAATCCGCCTAAACAGACTGAAGTAGAAGTGACAAGTGTTAAAGCAGGCAAAATAAGCGAATTTCAAAATGATGAAGGTAAAATTATTCGATTCGGGAATAAACCGGTAATTCTTATTAAAACGAAAGAAGGCGATTTTAAAGCGTTCTCAGCGGTATGTACTCATCTTGATTGTACGGTGCAATATAGAAATGATATGGGTGTTATTTGGTGCGCTTGCCATAACGGGAAATATGATTTAACGGGAAGAAATATTTCCGGGCCGCCGCCCCGCCCGTTAGAGGCTTATAAAATTAATATTAAAGGTGAAGATTTATTTATTTCAAAAAATATTTAACCGGAAAAATATGAATAGGCAATTTACAAAAATTTATAGCTGGGTTGACGATAGATTGGATTTAAATGATATATTGAAATTTATCCAAAAAAAATATGTTCCCGTACATCGTCATTCTGTTTGGTACTACTTCGGCGGAGTTTCGCTGTTCCTTTTTGTACTGCAGGTTGTAACGGGAATTTTACTTTTATTTTATTATAAAGGCAGCGCGGATCTTGCTTTTGAAAGTGTACAGTTTATTATGTCGAAAGTTCAATTCGGCTGGTTAATTCGTTCAATGCATTCTTGGGCTGCTAATCTTTTTGTGCTTTCTGTTTTTATTCACATGTTTTCCGTCTTTTTTGAAAAGGCATACAGAAAGCCTCGAGAAATTACCTGGATTACCGGGGTCTTTTTATTCTTTATGACTTTAGCTTTTGGTTTCAGCGGTTATCTGCTCCCTTGGAATAAACTAGCCTTTTTTGCTACTAAAGTGGGGACGGATATTGTAGCCGCGGTTCCTGTTATCGGCGAACCGTTAAAAACTTTTTTAAGAGGCGGTGATGATGTTACAGGCGCTACTTTATCAAGATTTTTTGGTTTTCATGTAGCGCTTTTTCCCGGAATTTTTACACTTCTGCTTGCTCTTCATCTAATTCTGGTGCAGCGGCAGGGAATGAGTGAACCTCTGGAAATTGAAAAATTAAATAATAACCATAGAACAATGAAGTTCTTCCCCAATTTTATGCTCCGCGATTTGCTGTTGTGGTTAATCGTATTGAATATAATTGCTGTTCTAGCTGTATTTTTCCCCGCTGAATTAGGTTTAAGAGCTGATCCATTTGCTTCCGCGCCCGTTGGTATTAGGCCTGAATGGTATTTTCTTTTCATGTTTCAATTTCTAAAATATTTACCGGGCCAAATGCTATTTATTGAAGGAGAACAATTTGGTATTCTTTTATTTGGTATAGCAGGCCTATTATGGCTGCTTGTTCCTTTCTGGGATCGTAAAAGTTTAAAAGGTATAGTTAATAGAAAAATTAATTATCTCGGATTATTCGCTGTAATGTTTATTATAATTTTAACAATAATCGGCTGGTCCTCATGAAAAATTTTATTATCATAATAATTGCTGCGGTTTTTATTCTCTCCGGAAATTCTTTTGGAAATATAAGCGGCGAAGATCAATGTTATACATGCCATAGTATGCTGGAAGATCAAGTTTCAAAACTTTTTTCGAATGATGTACATTATTTAAAAGGAATTAGCTGCGCCGGCTGTCATGGAGGGGATTATTTAGCTGATGATATGGATGCCGCTATGAATCCCGCGAAAGGTTTTATAGGAATTCCAAATGGTGATAAAATTACTAATGCATGCGTAAATTGCCATTCGGATGTGAAAAAAATGAAAAGTTTTAAGTCAACTCTTCCTACAAATCAATTCGATTTATTAAAAGAAAGTGTTCACGGAAAGGTTTCTACAGCTGGTAACTCCAGAATTGTACAGTGTACTACCTGCCATAATACCCACGGAATTAAACATGTAAATGATCCGGCGTCACCGGTATATTCGTTGAATATTACTAAAACTTGTTCAAAATGTCATAGTAACGCGGTTTATATAAGATCGTATAATCCATCGTTGCCGGTTGATCAATATACAAAATACAAAACGAGCGTACATGGAATTCTTAACGCAAAAGGAGATCCTAAGCCGGCGGAATGCGCGGATTGCCACGGAAGCCATAATATTAGAGCTGCGACTGATATTAAAAGCAATGTTTATGCTGTTAATTTACCCGGTACTTGCGCAAAATGTCATGCTGATGCGGAATATATGAAGGGATATAAAATACCGACTGATCAGTATTTAAAATACTCGAAGAGTGTTCATGGAGTTGCGCTGCTGGAAAAAAATGATCCGAGCGCGCCGGCATGCAATGATTGCCATGGAAATCATGCGGCAGCTCCTCCCGGTGTGTCTTCCATTTCTCAAGTTTGCGGGACTTGCCATGTGCTTAATTCTCAATTGTTTTCTAACAGTCCTCACAAGAAAGCATTTGATGAATTAGATTTACCCGAATGCGAAACTTGCCACGGTAATCATGAAATAAGTACAGCAACAAAAAAACTTCTTGGTGTCGATGAGAATGCTGTCTGCAGTAGTTGCCACAATGATAAAAAAAGTAAGGGATATCAATCGGCTTTTTTAATGAAAAAATTAATCGATAGTCTTGATAGAACGAAAGAATCAGCGATAAGTCTGTTAGATGAAGCCGAACAAAAAGGGATGGAAGTTACAGAGGAAAAATTTCAACTTCGGGATGTAAACCAGGCTAAACAAGAAGCCAGAACAATCATTCATTCTTTTGATATGAAAAAATTTAAACCGGTTGTAGATAAAGGATTGGCAGTTACGGCAAGTATTAAAAATGAAGCTGATGCCGCTATTCATGAATATTACTTTAGAAGAATAGGACTTGGTGTTTCCGTTGCCGCAATAAGTTTTCTGGCTTTCGGTTTATTCCTCTATATCAGAAAAATAGAAAAATAATTTCCAAAAATTTCGATTTCTGAGGTGTTGCTTATGTGAAATTTAAAAGGAGTTTGGAATGGCATCTGTTACGCGTGAAATAAGTGAACTAGAAATGCAGGAAATATGGAATCGGTTAAAACGGCATGAAGAGAAAATTGCCCGTGTTGAAAAATATCTAAACTTAGATGAACAGATAGAAGAGAAGACAGATGTTCATTTCAGAAGTATTGAGGAAATTGAACAAGATGAAAATTTGGAATATAAAATTGGCCAATATTGGTTCGCAAAAATTGGCATTATAGCTTTTATAATCGGAATAATCTTCTTTTTACTTTTGCCTCTAGAAGATATACCGAAAACAATTCCGGTATTTAGCGGTTTTATTTGCGCGGGCGTTTTTTTATTACTGCCGAAGTTAATCGGGAAAAATGTTCCGCATTTAGTAAATTATTTAACCGGCGGTTCAGTAATTCTTCTTTATTTTTCTATTGTAAGACTTCATTTTACCGGCGCTTTTCCTATTATTCATAGCATTGTTTTAGAACTTGTTTTATTAAACGCTGTCTTTCTTTTTAGCATAATTTTAGCCCTGCGTTCTAAATCCCAATCTCTATCTTTTATTTCAGTTGTAATAGGATTTGCTTCCGCTATACTGAGTAATTCTGCTTACTATACTTTTTTATGGATATGTTTAGTCGCGTCTGTTAGTGTTTATATAAATCTAAAATATAACTGGCGGTCATTATTAGGATTTGCCATTCTGCTTGCTTATTGCGCTCATGCTTTTTGGTTTATTAATTTTCCGGCAATTTCAAACACTGTAGAAATAATTGTTCCGAAGAGCAACTTTATTTTCTTGTTTTTATACTTTTTAATTTTTAGTTCAGCGTACTTCATTGAAAGAGGAGAAAAGAGTGACGAAACCAGTAAAGTAATTAATAATGTTTTGAATGTAATAATGTTTTATCTGCTTTTGTTAGCAATTACGCTTAACGGAAGTTATTCTTCATTCAGTATCATATTCGGAGCCGCCTCAATTATTTTTCTCTTGCAGTCGGCGTATTATTGGAAACGAGAGAAAAGTAAATATTTAACGTTCTTGTTTGCTATGTCGGGTTATTTAGCCTTAAGTACGTCAATTTTATATCAGTTTAATTTTGCAAATTCACTTATCCTTCTTTGCTGGCAAAGCCTTATTGTTATTTCAACCGCGGTTTGGTATAAATCAAGAATTATTATTGTCGCGAATTTTTTCATCTACCTTTTAATATTTATAGTTTATTTAACCGCGGTAAAAAATATGACCGTAGTTAGTTTAAGTTTCGGGATTGCCGCATTAGTAAGCGCAAGAATTCTTAATTGGAAAAAAAAATCATTAGATCTTAAAACCGAGCGTATGAGAAATTCCTATCTATTGCTCTCTTTATTGTTTATTCCGTTCGCGTTATTTGAAATTATTCCTTCCGGATATATCGCTGTATCATGGGTTACTGTAGCGGTATTTTATTATCTGTTTAGTTTATTGTTAAAAAATAGAAAGTATAGATGGATGGCTGTATTAACTTTGTTAATGACGATTATTTATGTATCAGTATTAGGGCTTACTTCTTCAGAATTAATATATAAAATTATGTCATTCTTAATTCTGGGCAGTGTCCTAATTTCTATTTCGTTTATTTACGGAAGAATGAAAAGACGACAAATTTTAAATAATAAAAAAATAATTGTGTAATGATTAAATTTAAGAGGTGAATTATGTTAGATCTTATTAAAACAGCAAGTTTTATTTATGTTATTTTCTCCGCTTTTGTTTCAATAATATTTTTCTCAAAAGCTGAGGTTAATTTCCTTTTACTCTTAACAATCCCAATCATTATAGTATTTCAAAGTTTGATGGTTCTTCTTATTTGTTTTGCGCTTTGTAAAATTCTTGAGAATATGGGATACGGAAAAACCGGTGAAGCTAATATTTAGATATATCAAACGCTATGTTGAGGAAGTTTCTGAATTTTTGTAAATGTCCGGTTGTTAGAAATACCGCCGGACATAATATTTAAATTTTAATCCGCTAAATATGCTGCAACATAAAATTTTCTGTATCTGAAAAATTATTTATAAAAAATCATTAAGCCGAAATCATTATTCATAAAATCGGTACAAGGAATTTTCAATGTTTTCCCCTCATTATCCTTTTTTACAAACGCAAAACCATTTTTAGGATTAGAAAGTATAACCGGTACCGCGTCACCGTTAAAATCTATTTCATGCCCGCTGAATTGAGATGGCTTTTCATCTACTTCTGTTAAATATTCAAAATTGGCGCGAATATAATCGGCCGTTAATTCAACTCCCGGATTCTGCCAATTTAGAGTGTCCGGAATTTTATAAATCATACAGCTTAAAGTTGATTCATTATTAATATCTCTGCTATAAAATCCGGAAAAATGATCAACCGATTCATAATTATTCCCGATCATCGCTCCTTCCGGCTGAAATTTCATAAAAATAACATCCGTATTTATGATTATCGCGGCAAAATCATCAAGCTTTTTATATTTCAAATAAAGATCTTGAGATTTCTCTTCGTCATCTTTTACCGTTATTGTAGATTGTGCCGAATTTAAATCACTTGTGCCTTTAAAATATATTGAATAACTGCCGCTGAGTTGTTTATCAAACTCAAATGTTCCGTCGTACCCGCACGTATCATATCCGACTGAATTTGTTGATAAATTTCGCAGTTCTATTTTCGCGCCGTAAGCCGGTGATTCATTTAAAAGTTTTACTTTCCCTTTTATTACAGCAGTGCCCTCTACAGGTGCCGGTGCTGTAGGTGAATCTTTTTTACATGAAGTGAATAAAATTGAAAAAGTTAAAATAAGTATAGGAAGAAAAAATTTCATAATTACTTGCCCCTTGAACAATAAAATAAAAATATATTCGCCCGCTAATATAGAGTAAGAGGAGATAAAATTATAATTAATTGATGTTATTACCGTAAATTTTTATCCAAAAAAATCTTCCAAACTAAAACGCTTTTATGTTATAGATAAATGAAATTAAAAAATATCTTCCCAAAACGTTGGACTGCACGTCTTCATAATACGCGTCGGTTACAGTTCTTTGTATGTTTGTATTTTGATTCAGTACATCGTTAACTGTAAATCTAATTTCGCCTTGGTCTTTACTAAATAATTTTTTACCGAGACCTAAATTCCATAAATAATAATTTTTATTATAATCGGAAGCTAATCCGCCGTTGTACTGCTGGTTCAAATCTGATTGAATAATAAAGCCATTCCAAAACTCCCAGAAAAACTTAAAACGAGAGCTTTGGTTAAAATAGTTATTATCTCCGTTTGATAAATTACTTTTCACAATATTGTAACTACTGTTGCTGGAGAGCGTAATATCAAGCTTTTCGCTGATGTTGCTGCTTAAAACAAATCCCAATCCTAATCTTGTTGAATTAGAAAAACTCTTTAAATTATTAACTATTGCTGGAGTTCTAGCGTATGTTGCGTTAGCGTTTAAGCTTAAATTTGATTTTAACAGGTAAACCGGAATGCTATAGGCTAAGAAAGATCGGAAATTCATATAGCCGTCCAAATTAACCGGAGTTTTTAATTGCGATCCTCGTTTCAGTTCAATTCCATTGGATAGAAGTGTATCTTTTTTGGCGATAATAGTCTCATTCCCGATATAATTATTTGTAAAAGTTCCGCCTAAAAGAACAAAAAATGAATTTAGTGTTTGACTGCTCATACTTGAATAACGCAGAGTTAAGGAATGCCGGTAATCTTGTTTTAACTCGGGGTTACCTATTGATAACTGCACAGGGTTAGAATTATCCGGCACATTTTGCAATTGTGTAACACTCGGTTCATTATTATTTGTTCTGTAGAAAAATCTTAAATTCTCGTCCCTTGAAAAATTCATGCGAAGCATAAAAGAGGGGAGAATAGAAGAGAAATTTTTTTCGACAGTAGTTGAATGCGGAAAAGTTTGATTATTCAGGAGTTGAGAAATACTATAACTTATATTAGCCATTAAAAACATTTGATTTTTTTGATAACGATATCCCGCGCCGAAACTTTCTGTCTTGTAAATTTTTTGGTAAACATTGCTTAATGAAGTATCCTGAACTGAATAAATTCCAGAATTATTTATGGTGTTATCAAAAGTATTTTGATCACTTTTATCTTCCGAATATAAAAATCTTGTATTGAATTGTAAGAAACTATTTTCATCAATCGGTTCCGTAAAAACAATATTTGAAGATGTATTAAATCCGTTACTTAACAAATCGGCGTTTTGGTCTAAAGTATCCGATAGCGTAGTATTATCATAATAAAGATTTTCGGAAAGAAGTTTATTTTCGCCTCTATTTCTCGCGTAAGATGTGTTAATATTTAATGAAAAAGTTCTTCCTCTGGTTTCGAATCGATGGCGGAATAACAAATCATTTGCCGCATTTAAAGCGGAAAGATTTGAATTAAACGAATTGGTGATGGAATTTAAAATCTGTTCTGAAGAATTTGTATTTCCCAGAATAGAACTGTTTCCGTCATTTTGCTGTACGGTTATCTTTGGTCGGAAAAGCAAAGAATTTGCTGAATCTATTTGATAGTTTATTCTAAAATTTAATCTATGATTTATATTTTTAGATGTTGTTGAATTTATTTCATTATAAGTATCGGAAGAATTTGACTGAAGAAAATAGTCCCTAAATGTTTTAGACTCGGCATTATTCTTTGTTTGATTAAAAAAGTAACTCCCGGTCAAATCTAATTTTTCTCCTAACTTATCGGAAAAGTTTAATCCGAATGATTGTGTATTAGTTAAACCGTTTTTAGAATTAACCAGGAAATTTGAGGCATCGCCGCCGCCAAAACTTCCTCCGCCTCTGGAATTACCGCCGCCGCCTCTTCCGGCGCGAGAAAAATTTCTCCCTCGCCGTCCGCCGCCGAAAGAAGTACTTGCCATAACTCCTAATAAATCTTCGCTTGAAAAATTCTGTTCGTTAATATTATTAAATTGTGAGAGTACGGAAATTCTCCGGTCATCGTTAAAAAAGTTTATGTTTCCGCCGGCTTGGTACTTACTTTCATTTCCGTATCCGCCGCCTAGTTTGCCGAATGTTCCTTCTCTAACTTTTAAACGTGTTACTATGTTTATCGTCTTGCTGGTATTTCCGTCATCAAAACCTGTAAACTGCGACTGTTCGCTCTGCTGATCAAAAACCTGTATTTTTTCAATTATTTCTGCCGGAATATTTTTTATTACCGCGTTCGGATCATCGCCGAAGAACGGCTTTCCGTCAACCAGAACTTTTTTAACATCTTCACCTTGTGCCTGTACTTTTCCGTCCTGAACCATAATACCCGGCATTTTGGTTAGCAGATCTTCCGCATTCGCGTTTGAATTTGTTTTAAATGCGTTCGCGTTTATTTCGGTTGTGTCTTCATTTTGAATGACGGGAGGAATTTTCCCTATCACTTCAACTTCTTTGGTTTCCACTTCTCCGGGTGAAAGATAAATGGTTGTAAAATCTATTGAGTGATTTCCTAAAACTAAGTTTTGTTTAAATGTTTTGTATCCAACGTAACTTATTTTTAAAAGATATTTTGCCGGATTTAGATTGTTAAAAGTAAATTGTCCGTTTATATTCGTTGTCCGGCCTTTCAAAGTTGAATCAGGCAAGTGGTATAAAAGTACATTCGCGCCCGTCATTGGCTGTTTATTTAATGAATCAACAAGAGTTCCTTTTATAAATAAATTTTGAGCAAACAAGTTGGCTGAGAAAATGCTCAAAAGAAGAAAATAGTGTAAAAATTTCATTTCTGTAAATCCTATTTAAACAATAATTAGTCACTATTTATCACACAAAGGTTTAAAGGAAAACAGTAAAATTAATGTTAACTCAAATGCCATTAATTACTTTGAAATAGAGCGGGCTTTTTAATATCTTTTAAAAAAAGTTATCGGTAACTTTATCGTTATAGCTTAAACTTATTGGAAAAGTTATTAAAAATTTTAAGTATGATAAAATTATTTGGAATAAATTTATTCAAAATAAAGGAGCTAAAAAATGGAAGTAAAATACGCGCCTAGTAATAGAGAATACAAAAAAATGAATTCTAACGAATTAACAGAAAATTTTGTCCTTAATAATTTATTTGCCGTAGGAAAAATAGAACTTGTTTATTCCGATGTTGACAGAGCGATTGTCGGTTCCGCGGTTCCTGTAGATAAATCTCTAAAATTAGAAAGCAGTAAAAAAGAAATGGCCGCGGATTATTTTGCCGAAAGAAGAGAGCTCGGAATTATAAACATAGGCGGTGAAGGAAAAGTATCTGTAGATGGTAAAGATTATGAAATGGAATATAAAGATGCGTTATATATCGGTCGCGGGAGTAAAGATATTCATTTCGCCAGCAATAATCCCGCAAAGCCAGCAAAATTTTATTTGGTTAGTTATCCCTCACACGCGGAATTCCCTACAAAATTAGCAAAAGCCTCAGAAGCGGCTCCTACAAATTTAGGCAGTTTGAAAGATTCTAACCATAGAACTATTTACAAATATATTCACGGCGACGGAATTAAAAGCAGTCAATTAGTAATGGGACTTACTGAGCTTGAAGAGGGTAGCGTCTGGAATACAATGCCGGCTCACACTCACCAGCGTAGATCAGAAATTTATATGTACTTCAATCTTCCGCCGGATTCTTTGCTTGTTCACCTAATGGGCGAGCCTGAGCATACACGACATTTAATTTTGCGTAATGAAAATGTAGTAATCTCTCCGAGCTGGTCAATCCATACGGCGGCGGGAACTCAAAACTACTCTTTTATTTGGGCAATGGGAGGTGAAAATCAAGCGTTTGATGATATGGACCATGTACCAATGAATACTTTAAAATAAACGGGAGAAGCCAAATTGATATTAGATAAATTTAATCTCGAAGGAAAAACTGCTCTTGTAACAGGATCAAGCAGGGGAATAGGACAAGCAATGGCATTAGCGCTTGCGCAAGCGGGCGCGGATATTATAGGCGTTTCCACATCGGGAAACTTTTCGGCGACGGAGAAATCCATAAATGAAACCGGCAGAAATTTTAGTTCATATAAAAGTGATTTTTCAGATAGGAAGTCGCTGTACAAGTTTATTAAAAATGTAAAAGCTGATTTTCCTAGGATAGATATTTTAATAAATAACGCGGGTACAATTCTTAGAAAACCTATCTCCGAACATCCTGATGAGTATTGGGACAAAGTAATAGAGGTTAATCTTAATTCTCAATTTATTCTAACTAGAGAAATTGGCAAAGAGATGGCCGATCGCGGATACGGCAAAATTGTTTTTACTGCTTCATTACTTTCTTTTCAAGGAGGAATTTTAGTCCCCGGCTACGCTGCTTCAAAAGGGGGAATTAAACAACTTACTATGTCATTCGCGAATGAATGGGCTTCTAAAGGGGTTACAATAAATGCTATTGCTCCCGGTTATATTGCGACCGATAATACTAAAGCTTTACGTGAAGATGCAATTAGAAATAAAGCAATTGAAGAAAGAATTCCCGCGGGAAGATGGGGAAATCCTGAAGATTTAATGGGAGCAGCCTTATTTTTATGCTCCGATGCTTCCAAATATGTAAACGGGAGCATTATTACTGTTGACGGCGGCTGGATGGGAAGATAATTTTGGGTTTGCTCCCGAAATTATTTTCTATGGGAGCAGATTTTATTTTCCCGTATAGAAAAATGATAGAAACAATGGAGCAAGATTTTTTTTTTGTGAAATACGCAAGTTATCCACATTCTTATTTAATTATTTTTCAGCAACCCTTTTTATCAATTAAGACGAGCTAAACTAATTTCTTAATAAATTGTTATACGGATCCATTAAAGTAAAAAATAGTATTTTAGAAATCTTAACAATACAAATGTCTATATCTTTTAGTTTAAAATTAGGAGTAAATAAGAGTGCGGCTAAATTTTTCATGAAGATGAAGAGGTGGAATGGGAGCAAGTTGATGAAAAAATTAGAAGAAAAATTTTAGGTTTAACAAATTCTTAATGATGGTAAAAGTGGAATTTAAAACCGGGGGCACCGGAGCATTATATCAACATTTTCACACACAAATGACTTTTTTAGAATGCGGTATATTCGGATCGGGAATAAAGACAAAATATTAAAAAGTGTGATAGTTATTTCGTTCCCTGGAGCATGATGTGGTAAATATTGAAGAGGGAATCTTAGTAGATATTTTTAATCCCCTTCGAGAAGATTTTCTTTAATAACTGCTTTAATTCTTACAAACTTTTTACATTTCTTTGACAACTTAACTCTTTGGATTATTTAAAATCATTATAGAAAAATGGTAAACATAATCTTGAGGTTTAAGATGAGCAAAAATAATTCATATAAAAAACAACCGGAATTTCTTTCAAATTTCGGCCTTATAAAATTCGCCTATCAAGTTCATAAAACTTTTCTTCGTTTAGATTCCGACCATAAATTATCTGTTTTGTATTTATTAAAAGATATAAGAAAAACTTTGCAACTGCGAAAAAAACTTCTTCTTAATAAATCATTAAAATATGAAAATAAATATTATTCAACACCTACTATTCCCGGATTTCCTTCACCCGCATTTGAATATATGGTTTCTAACGGTGGATTAAATTATTCGGCAGCGGGAACCGATTTAAAGAGACAAATTGATTCCGCTTTCCTGGCAATTACTAATAGTTGCACTTTAAATTGCATTCATTGCTATGAAAAACATAATATAAATAAGAATGGATTTATTCCTGTTGAAAATTGGCTAATAATAGTTAAACAGCTTCAAAAATTAGGAGTTAATATTATAATTCTTACCGGCGGCGAACCTTTATTAAGATTTAATGATTTAATAAAAATTCTTTCATTTGGCGATAAAAATTTATCTGATTTTCACCTCCATACTTCCGGATTTTCAATTACTAAAGAAAAAGTAAAAGCGTTAAAGAATGCCGGACTTACTGCCGCTGCCGTGGGTTTAGATGATTTCGTACAAGTAAGACATGAAACTATTCGCGGTAAAAATACTTTTCAAACAGCGGTAGAAGCTCTTCAACTTTTTAATGAAGAAGGAATTTTAACTTATGTTAATCTTTGCCCTTCGAAAGAATTAATTCGTTCGGGCGGTTTATTTGAATATTACGATTTTGTGAAAAATTTAAATGTAGGATTAATTCAACTGCTTGAACCAAGGCCTTGCGGCGGTTTCGGCGATTTGAGCAAAGAGAAGCTTCTATCTGAAGAAGATAAAGCTGTGCTATTTGATTTTACCCAAAAGGGAAACTTTAGCAAAAAATATAAAAATCATCCCTTAATTTATTACGTTGCTCATATTGAAGGCGCAACTCAAATGGGATGCAACATGGGAGGATTATCCCACTTTTACATTGACAGTGCCGGAAATGTAAATCCTTGTGTTTTCATGCCTATTAGTTTCGGAAATATTAACAGCGAAGATTTCTTATCAATTTATAAAAGAATGCGTAATGCTGTACCGGTACCGATTCATAAAGAATGCCCGTCCGTTACTTTTTCTGAAATTATAAAAATTAAAAAATCTCAGGGAAACAAAATTCCTATTGAATTCTGCAAAATAGAAGCCGAATGGAAAAAGTATTTGAATTAAAAATATAAGGGGAGGAAATATGTTAAGGAAAGTTTTTATACCGTTTTTACTTATTGTGTTTTTAAACTATATCTGCGGTTGTACAATTACCCGGCCGGAAACAGAATCAATAAGTAATATAAATCTTGAGGAAGTTGAGTTAGTAAAATCCGTTGTTTTAACCAACGGTGAAATAATAAAATTTGACGAGCAAGGTGGCCATTTTAGAACATTCCCGGAAAGGATTATTGGAAGAGGCGAAAATGGGAAGGAGTTAAAATTACCAATTAATTATATAGAAGAATTCAGAACAAAAACTTTTCCTCTGGAAAAGCCGTTTAATTTAATCCTTCTTAAAGATGTTAAAGTTATTGAAGCCGTGGATAAAAAAAATATTTTGTACAAATTTGAAAATGGCGGTGCGGTTTTTAATACAGGTACTAAAGAAATTATAGGAAGTATTAAAACGAAAAAATTTTCTCTTCCTTTGGATAATGTAGTTGAATTATATGGCAAATCTCCGGAGTTAATATCTAAAGAAGAAGTAATAAATGATACTTCCCTCCGAATTCAGCAAATCCATTATAATAAACATTTAGCTTTTAACTTTGATGAGAACGGCGGACATTTTGAAAATTCCTCCTTTGAGCTTATCGGAATCTCTGAGCAGGGTGATATAATTAAATTAAATCCGAATCAGATTCTTTATGTAAATATTGAAAAAATAGATTATGCGACTTCAACAATTGCTACAATGGGAATTATTGTCGCGGCTGTTGCCGGCCTCTTTATAATTGCTGCCGCCGCAAAACAATCATGCCCTTTTATATACTCTTACAATGGGGAAAAATATGTTTTTGATGCGGAGCCTTTGGGCGGCGCGACTTCAAAAATTCTGCAGCGGTCGGAATTATCTAAACTAAATTATCTAAAGGAATCTGAAGGAAAATATAAACTTTTAGTAAGAAATGAAGTTGAGGAAACACAATATGTTGACGCGATGGAATTATTCATTGTTGATCATAAAAAAGGAGATGAAATTTATCCTGATTTAAATGGAAATTTATTTGCCGTAAATAAAATTTATTCTCCGGTTTCGGTTGTAGACGAAGAAAATAATAGTCTACTGAATTTTGTTAAAAACGATGATGAAATTCAATGGCAGACTTTAATGGCGGAGGATAGTTCAAACCTTACTGATAAAAAAAGGCATCTGCTGAAATTTACTTTTCCCAAACCGGCTAATGCGAAAAAAGTTAATTTAATTATCAATGCCGGTACTTCTCTTTGGGGTTCAAATATGATTAGAGAAATGATCTCATTATACGGCGAAAATGTTGAAGAATGGTACAATAGCATAAATGAAGGCGGTTTGACTTATAAAAGTATGATGTCTTTTTTACAAAACGAAGAATTATACCAACTGAAATTATATGCTGAATCTGAAGGGAAATGGCTGGAGAAAGAAGTAATAAACGGCGGCGGTCCTTTTATTTCCGAACCCAGAATTTACTCATTCGATATTCCGGATATAAAAGGAGATTCTCTTGTTCTTAGAATTAATCCGCCGGTAGGATTTTGGACTTTAAACTATATCGCGGTTAATTATGATGATGTTTTTCCAATTATTCCGAAAAAATCTAAAATTATTAGTGTTACTGATTTCTCCGGAAACTCTATTGATCAAATTATTGAAAAAAAAGATGAAGTTTATTTTGAAATACCTGATAAAAAAACTGGCTGTTTCATTGAATTTAATGTTCCGGAAAAAATACCGGGTTTGGAAAGAACTATTTTTGTAAACACATCCGGTTATTATAAACTCCACTTGTCAAACAATTTAAAATCAAATTTACCTCTTCTTTATTCTTTTTCAGCTGCTCCCGGCTTAATAATAGAATATTCTAAAAAGAAGTACATAGAATGGAGAACTGTTTTACCGGTTAAATATGAAGAGGTTTTAAAATGAAGAATATAATAATCATCGTTTTAATCCTGTTTTGTTCCGCCGGAGCTCAAACTTTAGAAAAACAAAATGGTTCTGAACCCGGAGAATTTTTAGGAAAAAATTTTCTTTTTTGTGATATCAAAATATTAAAAAATGACGGAAGTTATTTTAGCGGCTCATTATTCGGTGTAAATGAAGATAGTGTAATCATTATTTTCAATAATAAGAGCCGAATCAGTTTTGATTTCAAAGATATATACAGCTTGAAATTAGAATACGCATCATTCGATAATACTTTAGCTATACAAGGAATGTTATTAGGTACTTATGTAGGCCAACTGCTTCTTTTTACCGGGAGTGAAAATCAGTTTTTTAGATCCAATGAAAAAGAAGGTTTGCTTTGGTATTTATTAAATCTTTTTCCCACTGCCGCGCTCGGAGGATTAGGATATTATTTTTCAAGTACTGGAACTACTTTCACTGAAGCGTTCCGGTTTTCGGATAAAAGTATTTCTGATTATGAAAATGAAGTAAAACGATTTAAACATTTAATAATTGGAAAGTCTGATTTAAACCGTATCAATTTATATTTTCAGATGGCGCAAGTTTTCTCCCGTTTTTCCCGCTGGCAGGAGAAGGAACAAAATTTATATAGTTATGATAATATTTCAAGTTTTAATCTTTTGCGTAAAATTCAGTTAACCTATTCTTTATCTCACGATATTGAAGCAGGCGCCGCGATTATGTGGATAGGAGAGCCGAGAATCTATGATTTTCCTTATCATTATAACGGCTATTTTCTTGAGGAATTAAATAAGAGTATGGGCTATTATTTGGTAATGCAATGGGATCCTTTTCAACAATATTTACCCGATAATGTAAAACTCTCTCTAGGCACAGGCGTGGGAATTGCCGCTATTAATTATTCTTCAAAGTTGACTAATTATAATCCCAGTGAGAATTTGAACGAAGAAGAAATAACCAAACGATACTCTACATTTAGTTCAGATGTTTTTGTTAGCTTGGGTCTTATTTTATCAAAAGTCTCGTTTTCCTTAATTGCCGATTATGTTTATATCCCGGAAAAAACAGCTTCCATTCCATATTTAGGATTGAATGCACAACGAATGGGTAATTTTAGTGTTGGTTTATCTTTGGGTTTTATTTTTTAAGGAAATTTATTTCTCTAATAAAATAACGGCTTTTTTTCTTTGAAAATTTATTTTTCTCATGAACCGATTTTAGGATAATTTTATAAAGAGGGGATGAAAATGAGAAATCAAATATTTATCTCAATAATAATTTGTTTATTCTTAAATTTTATATTCGGCTGCGCGATAAGAAAAAATGTACAGCTTCCTGCTACGAATTTAAAAAATGGAGATTTTGTAACTGGTGTTTCTCTGTCACCATCCGAAAAAATTATTTTTAATGACATGGGTGGAAAGGTTATTTTAAGTACGTCAACAATACAAGGAAAAATAGTCAGCGGCGAATATAAGATTATTCCCTTAGAATTAGTTAAAGAAGTAAGGATTAAAACCTTCGGCTGTCTTAATTACGATAATCAAAATTTTGATAAAATTACAAATATAAAAGAGGCGGTAGATATTCATGATATCCTTTTTACTTTTAAGGATAATGGAATTCTTGATAAGAATAGTAATATGATCAGCGGCGTTTTGATAGATAATAAATTTATTGAACTTCCTTATGATAATTTCAAATATATTTATGAAAAGACTCCGGAAATAATCAACAAAGAAAATTTAAAGAATGATATAAAAATTGAACAAGTAATCTATTACGATAATAGCACAGAAACATTTAACGATTCGGGTGGATACTTTAAAGAAAGTTATAGCGCTATAGTCGGAATATCCCGGGAAGGCGAACCTGTTAAAATAAAAATTTCGGAGGCTGCATACGCAACTATAGAAAAAATTGATACTCAAGAAACTATTTTTGTCTATTCGGTTCTTTTGGGAATTCTGATAATTTTGTTTGTGACTTCAGCAAAAAGTGCTGACAGAAATAAAATAATATATACTTTACATAAATAATATTTCACAATGATTTTGTTAATTTAATTAAATAAGTTTGGCAATACTTTTTTCCCCAACTAGAATTTATGAGAATTAATAAAAATGGTTGCTGTTTTTCCCGTACGTTCAAATAAAGATTTAAATCGATTTATAAAACTCGAGTGGAAAATTTATAAAGATGATCCCAACTGGGTACCTCCTTTGTTATCTGAGAGAAAGAAAATTTTAGATAAGAAACATCCTTTTTATAAACACGCGGAAGTTGAGTTATTTTTAGCCGAGAAAAACGGGGAGTTGGTCGGAAGAATCGCCGCCATTAAAAATGATCTTCATAATAAATTTCATAAAGATATAGTAGGCTTCTTCGGCTTTTTTGAATCTATAAATAATCAAGATGTTGCGGCTGCGCTTTTTGATGCTGTAAAAAATTGGCTCCGCGCGAAAAATTTATATGTTATGCGGGGCCCGGCTAATCCTTCAAGCAATGAAGAATTCGGTTTGCTGATTGAAGGCTTTGATTCTTCTCCGACTATGCTGATGACTTATAATCCAAAGTATTATTTAGAACTGCTTAAGAATTATGGATTTGAAAAAGCGAAAGATTTGCTCGCCTATCAAGTTGATAACCGAAAAATAGCTTCATCGGAGAAATTGAAGAGAATTGCCGATTTTGCTAAAGAACGATGGAATGTGAAAATTTCTGAAATTGATATGAAAAATTATTACAGAGATATTGATAAAATAAAATATATCTATAATAAGGCGTGGCAGCTTAATTGGGGTTATGTGCCTATGACCGATGAAGAAATTGATTTAATGGCAAAAGATATAAAACCGCTTATTGTTCCGGAAGGAGTTTTATTCGGCGAAGTAAACGGAGAGCCAATTGGTTTTGTAATGGCGGTTTTAGATTATAACCAATTATTCAAAAATTTTAACGGTAGACTTTTTCCTTTAAATTTTCTCAAGATTCTTACTCAGCGAAAAAAAATTACCTCGGGAAGAATTATTACTTTGGGAATTATTCCCGAATACCAGCGGAAGGGTTTAGACGCTGCTTTTTACTGGGAAATTTTGTCTCGCAGTTACAATCACGGAATTTCAACCGGTGAGGCAAGTTGGATTTTAGAAGATAATGAAATGATGAACAGCGGCATTAGAATGATGGGCGGGGTAGTGTATAAGAAATATAGAATTTATGATTTAGAAATTTAATTTTGTTATTAAACTAAATTTCTAAATCATAGTTAATTAATTTTGTGCGGGGAATAATTTCCTTTTTCTATAAATGTAGAATAAAATAACTGATCCCAAAGTTATAAAAGCTAGTGCTATATGCTGAGACGGGCTGATATGAAGGGGCCCGAGCGGATAAGCGTCAGCTCGAATAAACTCTAAAGAAAATCTTAATATTCCGTATGAAATAACATAAGCGCAAAAAATTATTCCGTCCTGCTTAATCGTTTTTCTTTTCGGCCAAAAGTAGGCGAACAGCAAAAATAATCCTGTTGTTTCAAATAATTCAGTGGGATACACATAAGAAGCGTGCCCCGGAAAATGAACTCCTAAAAAAGAATCGGTTGGAATGCCGTAACAGCAGCCGCCCATAAAACAAGCGACTCTGCCTATCGCGTGAGACATCATAAAAATTAATGCCAGCATATCCATTATGCTTAAAAGCGGAAGTTTATTTTTATAAACATAAACTGCAACAGCCGTCATTCCGAAAATTTCAATTCCATAATACATCCAGCCGCCTTGGCTGATAAAAACTCCAACAGGATCTTTTAGAAAATGTCCCCAAGAATAAAAAATAATATTCAAAACTCTGTTGCCGAGAATGCCGAATAAAACCGCCCAGAAAAATCCGCCGGGTAAATATGAAATATCTAGTTTCTTTCGCTTAACTTCTTTTATAGCTATAAAAAGTCCTGTTAGTACAGCTATTAAAACAATAAAGTAATACACGGAGATTGCGGTATCTCCGACATTAATATACGGATACATATTCTTTGGGGATTAGTTTAAATAATAGCGCAAAACATAAATGAAATATTTTTTTTATACAAGGTGAAATATATTTCCATAAAGTTTTGTTGATTAAAAAAAATGTTTATGATATATTGCATGTTGTCTGAGGGCTATTACCTACAATATTTTGAATTTAAAAATAACAAATAGGAAGCATTTTCTTTTAACAATTATAAAGGATCACTTTATGAGGGCTTTTTACGATCTTTCGCATAAAAGAACGAAATTATTTACGTCTCGTTCCGTTCTATGCTCGCTTATTATTATTTTTTCAGCTTTTACTTTTCAAATAAAAGCGCAAACACTTCAGCAAACAATGGAACAAATGTCTAATGATATCGCTACTGATTACGCGTCCTCAGCGTTAAATGCTTTAGGTGCAAATTTGAACGGCGGCTGGCTCAATAAGGCTGTAAAGCCTAATAAAATGAGCCTCGATATTAATTTTGGATTTATCGGAATGGGCGGTTTTTTAAATAAAGATGTACAAACTTTCCGCCGCTCCGGAACTTTTTTTCTTACTAAAGAACAGGCCGCCGAATTGACTACAAATATCGATAACCCAGATGTAAGAAATCAGGTTATTGATCAGTTAGTAAAAGATCCGATGAAGCTTTATGTTGACGGTACTACTTTAGTCGGCGATAAATTTAAAGATGTAAGAGTAATAATTTCAACTAACGGTAAAACTACTTATAAAGTGCATCATCCGGATTACCCATTTTCGGTAGATGTTGAGGTGAACGCAGGCGATACAGTTAGACTTGATATGGGGGGATTTTTAAGAAAATTCCCGATGCTTCCTACAGCGGTTCCTCAATTACAAGTTGGAACTCTTTACGGAACACAAACTACTTTAAGATTTTTCCCTTCAATAGATGCCGGTAAAGATGCCGGAAAATTCAGTATGTTCGCTTTCGGATTAACTCATAATCCCGCTGTTTGGTTCGATGAAAAACTTCCGGTTGATTTTTCGGTTGGCTTTATGGTTCAGAAAATTAGCTTAAGCAAATTAGGCGCAATTAACACTTCTTCTTATGGTTTAACAGTAAGTCGTAATTTCGGTTCCGACTTTTTAGGAATTACTCCTTATACCGGATTTATGCTGGAAAGTTCTTCCTTTGATTTTACTTATAATCAATCATTCAATACTGATCACGGCGAAGAAAATGTTGCGCTTCATTTGAATATGAAAGGCTCGAATAAAGCACGTTATTATATAGGATTTGTAGCCCATCTTTCAGTTGTTAATCTCCAGTTCGATTACAACATGGCCAAAAATAATTCTATAACCGGCGGATTAATATTTAGTTTTTAATTAAACAAAAAAAAGAAATTTTGGAGAAATAATGAACAAACGCGCGATTAAATATGTTTTCTTATCAATAATAGTATTTTCCGCATTCTTTTTATACATGGGGCAAACCGAACCCGCGCCTCAACAAGATGATTTTTCTTATGAGGGTTTTAATGCTGCCGGATGGAGTCGTGATGACGCGAATGATGAAGGTAAATCTCCATTCATAAAATCATTCGATGTTGATGAGTCTAATTCTGAAATTAAATTTAAAGCAGTAGTTCAGGCAACCGGAGCTCGTGGATTTTCAAAAGATACTGATGATGGCTGCAATGAAGATTTTGCAACCTCAAATGATTATTCTTTAAGTAAAGTTGAAGTTGAAATATCTAAGGACGGCAGCAAATTTAAGACTTTAACATTAGAATATACCGGTGAAAAAAATATATTGGAGTATGATAAAAATAGAGCCTATCAAATTTCTAATAGAAATTATGAAGCCGGAATTGTACTTGGCAGCGAGGGAAATTATACCGCTAAAATTATTGCTACGGATAAAGATTCAATAACTGTTGGTGAGACAAAATCATTTGTTATTAATAATACAATTGCCGGAAAATATTTTCTTAAAAAATTTACCGCTAAATGCAGCAGCACGGATAATCCTTTTGTTGTAACAGACGCATCTCAATTCGGAAACAGTTTTTTCAGCATTTCCGCCGACGGCAAAGCTGAGTTTAACGCCGATATTAAAACTAATGTTGATACAACCGCTTATCCCTGCTTAAAACAATCTTATTCTTTTGATGAAAACGGAACCTTATCAATTTTATCATCAGATGAATTGCAAATAGAGTATAAGGACAGCGGCAATATTGTAAAAGCTAAATTCGGTTATGCTTTTGATGGGCTGAATTTAAAGCTTACTTACGTTGAAGACGGAGAACTTTTAGAATTCTACTTTTCAAAATAACAACTTTTACTTACTTAATGAAGCATTTATTTATTAAAGGATCTTTAATGATGAAATCAAAATCAATTAAATATATTTTCTTATCAATAGTAGTTTTTGCTTCCTTCTTTTTATATATGGGAGTAACAGACCCCTCCCCTGAACAAAATGATTTTTCTTTTGAAGGGTATACTTCGGCAGGCTATGAGTTTTCTCAAACGGGAACTAAAGGTTCAGAACCGGATATACGCTCATTTGCAATTAATGAGGCTAATTCACAATTCACTTTTCGTACCGGAGTTGTTGCCACTGGCTCTGAAGGGTTAGTTTATTATACTGACCGTCCCGAATGTGAAGATGATGATTTTAAAGTAACAAATGATTACACTATTGATACAGTTAAAGTTGAAATAAGTAAGGACGGGAATTTGTTTAAAACTGTATATCTAAAATATACCGGGGAAAAACAAGTTTTAGAGTATGATAAAAATAAAAGTTATCAAACTTCTCTTAGATATTATGAAACAAAAATGGTAATTGGTTCACAAGGAAATTATTCGGCAAGAGTAATAGCTACTGATGACAGTATTACATCCACCGGTGAAATTAAGACATTTGAAGTGAACAATACTCTCTCGGGAAAATACTTTCTTAATAAATTTACGGCTAAATGCAGCAGCACGGATAATCCTTTTGTTGTAACAGACGCATCTCAATTCGGAAATAGCTTTTTTAGCATTTCCGCCGACGGCAAAGCTGAGTTTAACGCCGATATTAAAACTAATGTTGATACGACCGCTTATCCATGCTTAAAACAATCTTATTCTTTTGATGAAAGTGGAACATTATCAATTTTATCCGCCGAACAGTTACAAATAGAGTACAAGGATAGCGGCAATATTGTAAAAGCAAAATTCGGATATACTTTTGACGGCACAAACTTAAAATTGACTTATATTGAAGATGGTGAATTAATTGAATTTTATTTTTCTAAATAAAATAACATGTTCTTATATTAGAAAAAGCTGCCGAAAAAAGGCAGCTTTTTTTATTTTAAATTCTGGTAACATTCGGTGAAAAATTTTTAATCTTCTTCAATTTCTACAATAGATTTTTCCGTAAACAAATACTGTTTCAGTTTATCCGACAGAGTGGAATCTTTCCTTCTTAGCCATTCCAGCATCATCGAAGCGTGTTCTCTTTCTTCATTCATATTATGGCGTAAAATATTTTTTAATTCTTCATCTTTACAAGCGTCAATTCTCTGCTGATACCAGTCAATAGCCTCAAACTCTTCAATTAAAGATGTTAATGCCCTATGCCTGTCTCTGGTTTCATCGGAAAGTTCATTAATAGGTTCATGATAATTAGCGCTGTCGGCTGCCATTAATTTCCCTTTCTTTTTTGTTAATGATTATAAATTCAACTTATATAATTAATTATTCATTCTGTCCTAAATACATCACAAATAAAAAATCATCTAATAAATTTTTAAGTAAATGGTAAAATCCTTTATTATCTTTCGGGAAAATAGGAGACTTTAAATGATTAAAAGAATGACCCACACATCTCTGTTTGTTTTAGATCAGGATAACGCATACGAGTTTTTTGTTAATAAACTCGGTTTTAAGGTTGTTACGGATGATAAAAGTGAAGGTTTTAGATGGTTAACTGTTTCACCTCCTAATCAGAATGATTTGGAAATTATTTTAATGCCCGTAACCGCCGGATTTATGTTTAACCAGGAAGCAGCAGAAAAAACTCGGGATGTTATAAAAAACGGAAATTTGGGAGGATTTCTTTTTGAAGTTGATGATTGTAGAAAAACTTATGAGGAATTATTAGAAAAAGGAGTTAATTTTAAAATTCCGCCGGAGGAAAAATTTTATGGAATTGAGGCTGTCATGACAGATGATTCCGGAAACTGGTTTAGTATTATTGAACCCAAAGATTAATTTAAACAAAGACTGTTTCATTTTTATTTGAGACAGTCTCGTTATTTTTTTTCTAATCGATTGTTAATTCAACCTCCTTGAAATTCTTTTTCAAATCTTCCATGATTTTTTCAAGTTCCTCTTCCTCCGCTTGAAATCTTATTAATACTTCTCTAAATCCGTCTTTTACGCTTTCATGCGTTGTTAATATACTGTTATATTTGAACGCGTGTTTACGCATAATATCCATTACATCTTTTATGGAACCCGGTTTATCCGGAATAATTATAGAAATTCTGTTTGCCGCTATTCGTGCTCCGGTAATGTTTATTAACGCTTTAAAGACATCTTGTTCTGTTAAAATGCCGATTAAGTTTTCTTCCTTATCAACAACCGGCAATCCGCCTATTTTATTATCGAACATTATTATTGCGGCTCGTTCTAAAGAAGTTTCCGGTGTTACAGTTTTGGGCTTCTTCGTCATAATATCATTTACTTTTATTTTAGACATTAAGTAATGCAGCTCCCAAATATCTAAAGAAGTAGCTTTGGAAGGAGAGGCTTCTTTTAAATCCCTGTCCGAAACAATTCCTACCAGCTTTCCTTTCTTTAAGACCGGAAGCCTTCTTATTTTATTATGTTTTAGTTTGTTTATCGCTTCTGATAATGATGCGCTAAAATCAATGGTTATCGGATTTTCAGTCATCCATTTGCGGACTATCATATTATTCTCCTCAAGTGAATAATTTTAAATGCCTAAATAAGCTGCTTTTACATGCTCGTTGTTTAATAACTCTTTACCGGTTCCTGTTAAAGTAATTCTACCGTTTTCAAGTACATAGGCGCGGTTACAAAATTTTAAAGTAAGCTGAACATTTTGTTCAACTAACAATACAGTAATCCCTTTTTTATTAATATCTTTAATAATTTCAAAAATATTTTGAACTAAAACGGGGGCGAGTCCAAGGCTCGGTTCATCGAGCATAAGAAGTTTAGGTAATGACATTAAACCTCTTGCCACCGCCGCCATTTGCTGTTCCCCTCCGCTTAATGTGCCGGTTAATTGTTTGCGTCTTTCTTTTAACCTTGGGAAGAGAGTATAACATTCTTCAAGGGTTTCCATCCTTTTTTGCTTGGCTTTGCCGTGAAGCGAACCCATAAATAGGTTTTCTTCTACGGACATTTCGTTAAAAAGCCTTCTTCCTTCCGGTACATGTACTACTCCTTCCTTAATAATTTCTTCAGGTGAAATTGCGGAAAGTTTTTTATTCTCAAAATCAATTGTTCCGCCGGAGGGTTTTTGAAGTCCCGAAATTGTTTTTATAATCGAGGATTTTCCCGCTCCGTTAGCGCCTACCAGCACTACAATTTCACCTTCATCAACTTTAAATGTAACATCCCATAAAACTTGAAGATCTCCGTAACTCATATCAATATTTTTAACATTAAGCATTATTGTTTTCTCCCATATTATAATCGGAACCAAGATACGCTTCTATAACTGTTGGATTTTGAGCGACCTCCGCGGGAGAACCTTCTGTAATAGTGGCGCCGTAAGCAATTGCATGAATTCTGTCGCTGATACTCATTATTACTTTCATAATATGTTCAACAATAACAATTGTAACTCCAAGTTCGCTTCTTATTTTCTTTATTATATCTATGGCTTCGTCTAATTCGGAAGGATTTAATCCCGCTGCGGTTTCATCTAATAATAATAAATAAGGACGAGTCGCTAGCGCTTTTGCTATTTCTAATCTTTTTCTGCCTGCGATAGGCAGCCCTCCGGCTTTTATATTTTTTTGATCGGAAAGTTTGCAAAATTCTAATACTTCGTTCGCTGCTTTTCTCGCGCCCGCAAAAGAGGATTCTCTCGCAAAAGCTGCCGCCATTACATTTTCTTCTACAGTTAATCTTTTTAAAGGTTTTACCACCTGGAATGTTCTTCCAACACCTAGCCGGGAAATTTCATATGTTTTTTTGTGTGTTATATCTTGTCCTTTAAAATAAATTTTTCCGGAAGTAACTGTGTAAAACTGACTTATTAAATTAAATATAGTTGTTTTGCCGCTGCCGTTAGGGCCGATTAAACCGAATATTTCTCCTTCATTAACTTCAAGTGAAACATCATTAACAGCGGTTAGGCCGCCAAAAATTTTAGTGAGATTTTTTATTGTTAATGCGCTCATTTATTTTTCCTCCGGGAGATGCTTTAATTTGAATCTTTTAGCCAGAATGTTCCAATCTCCAACAATCCCGCCGGCCATATAGAGAATTACGAATATTACAAGTAAACCAAATATTAAGGAATGAAAACGGGAAAGCCATTCTGGAGCTAACCCAAAAATGGACGAACGAAAAAGCTCTTGAATAAAAACCATTACAATTGCGCCTACGGCGGGGCCCCAAACAGTTCCTACTCCACCGATAATTCCCACAAGAATTGTAATAATTGAAATGTTATGAAGCGCGAAAACAACTTCGGGATCTATAAAACCCATATAAATCATATAAAAAGCGCCTGCCATTCCGGCCCAAAAAGTAGAAATAGCTGTAGCTATATTTTTATATTTTTTAGCGTTAATCCCCAAAGCCTCAGCCGCATCCTGATCTTCACGAATAGACAGGAAATAAAATCCGGCTTTTGTTCTCATCACAAATTTAACGGAAAAAACCGCGCCTAAAGCTAACGCGAGAGCGATGAAATAGTATGGGTATTTACTTATCCAAGTTGTCATATACAAAATGCCGTTATGCCCGTTGGAAAGCCACTCTTCCTCTCCAAACACAAGGCGGAGAATTTCGGCTGTGGCGAGAGTACCCAGCGCAAAGTATGGGCCGCGTAATCTAAAGACAACAATTCCTAATAAATAACCGAGAATTACCGCAGCAATTCCGCCGGTTAATAATCCCCACCAGGGTGAAATACCGAAATGTAAAAATGGAATAGCGGCCGCGTAAGCTCCTATTCCAAAGTATGCAGCGTGTCCGAAGGAGACTAATCCTGTATATCCCGCAAGAAGGTTCCAGGAACTACCGAGAATTACCCATATCATCACAAAAATGAGTAAACCTTGGAAGTAAGGGGAGAAACTAAAAATTAACGGCAGAATTAATGCGGCGCCGACTATTATCCATTCCCATTTAGTGAGTATTAATTTTTTTCGGTTGTCAGCTCTGTTCATTGGATACCTTAAATTTTAGTTAATTGTTTTATACCGCCGGGAAGAAAAACTAATACGAGTAAGAAAATAATTAATCCCACTGCGTCCCTATATCCCATACTGATATAAGTAGCTCCGAAAGTCTCGGCAATTCCTAAAACAAGGCCGCCGGCAATTGCGCCTATCGGGGAGCCTAATCCCCCTAGTATTGTTATCACAAATGCCTTAACAGTAAAAATTGGGCCCACATCGGGGAAGAGATAATATATTGGTAATAGCAGAGTTCCGGCTGCGGCCACAAGCCCGCTCCCGATTCCGTATGTTAATATTGTGATTTTTTTAGCGCTGATTCCCATAAGAGTAGCCGCTTCACGATCCTGCGATGTAGCTCTTATTGCTCTTCCTAAATCTGTTTTCATCAACAGTAAAAAGAGGCCGATTGTTAAAATAATTGCTATTCCGAATGCTATCACTAATGGTGTGTTTAAAGATATGCTGCCGATGTGCCATGATTTATCTGTATAACTTGTTTGGAGTGAGCGGTAATCACTGGAAAAAATGGATCGGGTAAGTTCAACCAGAACCATCCCGATCCCTACAGTCATCAGTACTTGATTTTCCGGCAAAATCGATTCTTTTTTAATCAGCGGGTACAAAAGAAATTTACTTAATGCCTGTCCTAAAAAGAAAACAATAGGAATAACTAAAAAAATGGAAAGGTATGGATCTAATCCTGCATAACGCCAGATAACCCAAGTAAGATACATGGCTACCATCATAATTTGGCCGTGAGCTAAATTAATTATTCCAAGTACGCCCATAATAAGCGTCATCCCGATGCCTATTATCGCGTATAAACCACCAATTAATAAACCATAAATTAGTGTCTGCAGAATTAGCTCCATCCTAAACCTCAAATAAAATTATTGTACAATTTGTTGTATTTTTTCTTTATTGATTCCAAACAGTTTGCCATGGAATAGGATATTCAAATTGAGCGTTTGCCAAATCTTTTGGCCAAACTAATTTCAAATTTCCGTCAATCCATTGTACCACATATGTATTCATTTTATTTTGATGAATTTTTTCATCGTATGAAGTGAATTTTACCTGGCCGAAAATAGTTTCTAAATCCGTTTTGTCTAAACTGTTTTTTAAATTTTTGGGTGTGTAATCATCTGTTCTTTTCAGCAAATCAGCAATTACTTGAGCGGCCGCGTATGCTTCTGCTCCATGATAATCCGGCCCGTCTCCGCCATATTTTTTTACGTAATTATCAAAATATTCATGTGCTCCTTCTATTGGTAATGACTGATGCCATAAAGTAGTTGAAACAACTCTGTTTGCAGCGTTCCCGGCGTTATCCTTAAAAGCGGGCATGGTATAACCGGCTCCGGCGCCTACAAATAAAGCCGGTTTGAAATCTATCTCGCGGGCTTGTTTCATCAATAGTGCGGCGTCCATTACATAGGAAATCATATAAACTAAATCGGGATTTAATTTTCTGGCGTTTTCAAGCAAGGGCTTAAAATCAACGGCACCGCTTGAATAGGATTTTACATCTAGGACTTTAATGCCCAGTTGTTTCGCGGTTTTTTCAAATGATTCAGCGCCGCCGGTTCCGAAAGCGGTGTTCTCATGGATAATTACTACTGATTTGGGTTTTATTACTTGAGTCAGCATACTTTCTAATCCGGAAGCATATTCTGAAACAGGAGGATTTAATCGGTAAATATAAAATTTATCACCGTCGTTTTTGGTTAAATTAAAAGATGAAGGTTCTGTAATTTTATCTACCGATCCTGTGCAAACCAGAAAAGGAACTCTATTCTGCTGGGCAACCGCGCACGCCGCAAAAGTAACAGAAGAGCTGTATCCTCCGGCAATTATGGGAACTTTATCTACATTAATTAACTTCTCGGCGCCCGATCTTCCTACATCCGGTTTCCCTGTATCATCTTCATAAACAAATTCCAGGTTGCGTCCTTTTATTCCGCCGTTATTATTAACTTTTTCCTTAACCATTTCAAATGAATTTTTTTCCATTTCACCGAAATTAGCTTGTGCGCCCGTTAATGGAAGTAGTACTCCGATTTTTATGGGCCCGTTATCATTACTGCCGCAGCCGCCTATACTGAGGGCAAATACTGCCAAAGAAATTGATATAAAAATTCTTAGTAATTTCATTTATTCCTCTCTTTTTATTCTTTTATAACGCGGTTTGAAACATTATATAAAAAACATTATTGTCTATTTGAGGATCAGCTTCTTCATTACGAATTACATAAGCTGCGGTAATTTTTGCTGTTTTCCAGCTTGCCGGGAAAAAGGCATAGGAGGCACCGATGGTTACAAATGTTCCTTTGTCTTTTTCTATGTCTGTATTGGGATCTAAGTTTTCAAAACGGGCAAGGACTTCTATATCTTGTGTAACTCTATACGCTCCAAAAATGTAATATCCTAAAAATGTAACATCTTTAGCGCCCCCTTTATTTGTCGCTGAAATTATTTCAGCTTTTGCGCGGAAGGGAAGAGGCTCATAATAAATATAGAAGTTATAGCTGCTGTATTCGTTAAAAGTTTTATTTCCTATTCCGTAATATCCGCCTGTTTCAAAACCTTTTAATTGAGGCGGTTTATAATAAACCATTCCGCTGACGGCCATTCCGTTATTTAAATTTTTTGCTAGACTTAGTTGAGAGGCTTTAATATTTTGAGAACCGTCTCCGTTATGAATTGTTAGGTTGTAGCCGAATCCGTTTATATCGCCTAATGCAGCAATTCCGAAATCTCTATAGTCAGCGCCGATCGTTCTTTGTCCCCAGTAAATTGCCGATGCCGCGCGTTCAACTATATCTATATCCGTATGGGCGGTTAAGCCGCCGGCTCTAACACCCGCTCCGATAAATCGGCCTACTCTAATTTGAAAAGCTTTCGATACTATATATTCAATTCGAGCATCTAAGAGTTTTGGAGATGTAAGTTCGAATTGAACAAAGCTTTTTATATGTTCGCCGTAGTTTCCGAAAACTTTAACGCGAACACGGCGCAATCCTATACCGATTTGATTTGTATCAGTATTGGTTTGAGCATAGCTGGCCATGCCTTGCACAGTGCCGCCTAATTTAACCTTTAACTCAGGAACATCCTGTGCAAAAACTGTAAGCGAAAATAGTAGGACGGTTGTTATTACTAGAAATATTTTCATATTTCTTCTCCCTCTTATATGATTAAAATATATCGAATTTATTTATCCGAATATTTAAGAGATGACAACTGTTGTGCCAGAAAGCTGATTTTAAAAGGTGTTATTTTTTTAAGAAAAAAAGGGGGAATATTTTTAATACTTCTAGTTTGAATATTATTTAGCCGGCTAATTTTCGCCAAGTCCGGCTAAAATTCACCATCTCCTATTTTATATTTCTCTAATTTATAACGAAGGGTTTCTCTGGGTATTTTTAGAAGGCGTGCTGTTTGCGAAGTATTATTTCCGCTTAGTTTGTAAGCTTTTATTAAAAGATTAATTTCCGCTTCTCTTAAAATATTTTCAAAAGATGAATTTGAAAAATCGATGTTATCTATATTAAAATATTCTTCTTTATTAAGTGAATTTGCTGTTAATTCGCCCGGAAGATGAAACACTTCTACTATCGGCTGTTTTTGAAGAATACAGACTCTTTCTACAATATTTTTTAATTCACGTACATTTCCCGGCCAATTATAATTTTTTATTAATTTTTTTGCTTCTTCTGAAAAGCCTGAGATTTTTTTATTAAATTTTTTATTAAAAACATTAAGAAAATATTCCGCCAAGAGTAAAACATCGTCACCGCGTTTCTTTAGTTCCGGAATTTCTATCCGCAAAACATTAAGCCTATAATAAAGATCTTCCCTAAAATGTTTCTGTGAAATCGCTTCTTTTAAATTTTTATTTGTTGCCGCGATAACTCTTAAATTAGATTCTGTTTCTTTGGTAGAACCTAACCGCATAAATTTTTTATTCTCAATAACCCGTAA
The DNA here is from genome assembly GCA_963798775.1 of uncultured Bacteroidota bacterium. GTDB lineage: Bacteria > Bacteroidota > Ignavibacteria > Ignavibacteriales > Ignavibacteriaceae > CAWCUK01. Next base: position 54,852 of record CAWCUK010000008.1, on the reverse strand, counting down.
TATTTTTGCCTGCAGAAGAAGACTCATCTCACCGATTTCATCCAAAAATAATGTGCCGCTGTCTGCTTTTTCCAGTAATCCGGCTTTACTGTTTTTCGCGTCGGTAAAAGCCCCTTTTTCATATCCGAAAAGTTCACTTTCTAATAGTGATTCCGGTATTGAAGCGCAATTAATTTCTACAAAATCCTTTTCGGCTCTTTTACTTAAATTATGAAGTGCCGCAGCAACAAGTTCTTTCCCGGTTCCGCTTTCTCCTGTAATTAGTACAGTTTCCGAATCATATTTTGCGAATTCAATTATTTGATTTTTTACATGCTCTATTTGCGGACTTGTTCCTATAATATTTTCTATACTTTTTCGGGTCGGCTGTTGTTCTTTAAGTTTTAATACTGTTTTCTTTAAACTTAAAGTTTCAAAGGCCAAACGGGTTATTAATTTTATCGCGTCAGATTTGAACGGTTTTTTTATATAGTCATAAGCCCCAAGTTTTATCGCTTTAACCGCCGATTCAATCGAAGAGAATCCCGTCATTATTATTACTAAAATTTCCGGCTGCTGAATTTTTATCTGTTTTAAAACTCCAATTCCGCTCATATCCGGCAGATTAACATCAAGCAGTACAAGATCAATTTCTTGTTCCGATACTGTCTTCAGAGCCGATTCTCCGCTGCTGTTTAATATTGTATTATAGTTTTCCGCTAAAAAAATTTGGTTTAAATTAGCGCGAATAAATTCTTCATCATCAACAATTAAAATTGTTTTTGATTTTGACATAAAGAAATCTCCTTAATATTCTACAGACTCTTTTTGATTATTATAAACAACAGGAATTTTAATAGAAAAAACAGCGCCGCCGGATTCGGAATTAAATACTTCAATTTTACCGTTATGCTCTTCTATAATGCTGTGTGTAATAGATAGCCCTAAACCGGTTCCGCCTTTTTTATTAGTATAGAACGGCTCGAAAATTTTATCTTTCATCTCTTGTTTAATTCCCGGCCCGGTATCCGAAATGGAAATATTAATCCAATCATTTGTTAAAGAATTTTCATCGTTTACAAGCATTGCTCGTTCATTATTATTTATTATTAATTTTGTAGCGATAGTTAAAACTCCTCCTTCCGGCATTACTTGAGCCGCGTTTATCAATATATTCAGAAGCGATTGTCTTATTTTTTCCGAGTCTATTAAAACGTCGGGCAGATTAGAATTTAAGTTTTTTATTATTTTAATTCCGCTGCTTTTATATTGCTGCTCAATAAAATGGACTGTTGTTTCAAGTAATTTATTGATGTTTTTTTGAGAGAAATTATTCTTTGAAGTCGAAGAATATTCCAGAAGTTCACTTATAAAATTTTCAAGTCTTTCTACTTCTTCCAAACAAGGTTCAATAAACTTAACAATATTCGGCTGTTTGTATAATTTATCATGAAGGTCATCAAGAAAAAGACTAATCCCTGTTAATGGATTTCTAATTTCATGCGCAATTCCCGCCGCGAATTTACCGAGGGAAGCAAGTCTATCCATTCTTTGTATTTGATCATCAAGCAGTTTCTTTTCGGTGGTATCTTGAATTATAACCACGGCTCCGTAATTATCACCCTGCTTTTCATTCATTAAGGAAACTGTTATTGTTAAAAATTTCTCAATTCCGTTTAATTTTATCGGCTGATTAAATTCTCTATAGAAACCTTTTTCTTTAACAGCTTTATAAATTTCTTCTACAATTTTTTTATTCTTTTCGAAAATATCCCAAATGCTTTTTCGTGTAATGTTATTGTCCGGAATTTCCAGTATATCTTTTGCGGCTCTGTTTATGCTGGTAATTTCTGCGTTTTGATTTATCGTAATTACTCCGTCCGGCATAAATTTTAAAATGTCATCATTAAAATTCTTTTGATGAATTATTTCCTGGACCAGCCTTGTATTCTCAATTACCCGCGATGCCTGGTTAGTTAAAATTTGAAGTGAATTCACATCGATCTGCGATATTTCGGTTTTTGATTTTATTTTATCGGCGCCCAAAATTCCGATTATTTTTTCTTTTACCCGGAGCGGAACAAATACAAATGATTTACTGCCGGATATTTTTCTTATTTTTTTATCAAGTTCGGTAGCGTCACTATATTTATAAAAATTTTCAACGAAGATTAATTTTCCCTCTTTAACAACTCTGGTTTCAATGCAGTTGAAATGATTTATGTTGTATTTCGATTTTCTCGCTAACTTTTCTTCGCTTTCTGAAAATCCGTAAATTTCCCGGCAGACAAGATGCTTTTCGTTTTCATCAATTAAATAAAGAATGGCGCGGTCGAAACCTATTGTGTTTACGCAATACTGCAGTATTAGCTTCAAAACCCGGTTCATGTTAAACGTAGAACCAAGAATATTGCTGATTTTTAATATGCTTTTAAAAATATTTAATTGATATTCCAAATCTTCGGCGTAAGTTTTTACTTCTTCATTCGATTTTTTTAATTCATCAAATGAATTTATCAGCTCTTTATTTTTCCTTTTTAATTCTTCCGCCATGTAATTAAATGAATTGGAAAGAAATCCTATCTCATCGTCTCTATCAATTTCTATAGGATTATCAAAATTACCTTCGGCCAATTTTTTCGCGCCGTCAGTTATTGAAAGCAGCGGCTTTGTAAAACTGCGGGAAATAAACCATGAGGCGGTAACCGCGAATAATAAAGTAATAATTATTATAAATAAAATGTTATTCCTGAAAAAAAGTACAATCCGGTTCAAATCCAGTGCAATATTATTTGCGGCCGAATGAAAAAATTTTAAATTTGCGCCGATAGTTATTCCGCCGAAAATTCCTGAATTTTTGTATACTCCTTTATCATACAAAATCGGCGCGTACGACATAACTTTTTTAACGCCGCCTACATTAGTGGTCGTTACTGAGCCGTATCTCCGCATTCTAACCTGCTTTGCTACAAAAGGATAATTTGAATCTATAAATCCCACGGAATCAAGATTAAAAGGAATTTTACCTTCTTCAATATTTTCTTTAGAGGAATTTTCAGTATACGCGGGTATCTGTTTTCCGTTTTTATCAACTCCCGGAATATCCCATAGTTTGGGATGAGTAATTATCCAGCCTCTATCGTCGAACATAAACGCGTAATCTCCCGAACTATAAACGGGAAAAACCGTAAACTGATTTTGGTTCGGAAGAATATGCTGGGTGAATTCCATTAAATGCCGATGATCTAAAGCCAGAACTAAAATTCCGCTGAACTTATTATTTTTATAAATCGGTGTCGCGAATCTTATTACACCGTCATAAATTTTTCCTTCAACAGCTTCCTCAATTTTATCGGCCGGCCCTAACTGCTCTTTTTTAGAAACAAAAAATCCCGATAGGTGAGAAACATAAATTTCTCCTTCTTTTAGTTTTTTCGTCTGCAGAAAATAATCTTCATCTAAAAACGTTGTATTACTCGGCTCTCTTACGTTCTTTAGTTTAGCTTCATTCTGAATCTTATCATTTTGAATTTTAATTAATTCATTTCCATGCGGCATCGGTTAATGAAATTTCTTTGTAAAGCGGAATAAAATATTTTGCTTCGGAGGGATTTTTATTTGTGCCTGTTCTTTGCCAAATTTCTGACTTATGCTGAAGTGAAAACAAACGAAAGTTTTGAGGATTGAATTCAATTTGCTTCAATATAAAAAGATCATTTTCGCGTTTCCGCAAAAATTTCCGCACAGATTCCGCTGTTAAAACCGCCTGCAGTTCCATGCTTTCTTTTGTCTTCTGGTCTGAACTTGCTGTTACTTGATTGACTATTTCTTCTTTTACTGAGCTAATATTAATTAAAGTAAAAACGCTAAAGACGAGCAGCGGAACTAAAGAGATTATTAAAAATGAAAATATAAACTTCTTAAAAATTCCGAAGTTGGAAGTATTTAGATAGCTCCAAAAATTTTTTTGAAATGTTTCTTTTTTTGAAGAATAATCTTTATCCATTAACTTACTTTTTATGCAGATTTTTTTCTCAAGATCGAGAGGAAATTTTACGGCAATATAAAGGACAATATTTCGATCGTTTTTTTCGTTTAATGAAAAATTTAAAATAACTTAGGCAAAAATCGTTATAAATGAAATAAGTAAATAACAATATTATTCTTTTTGCCGGAAAAATTTGGTACGGGTAAATTCCTAAAAACGCGCAATGTACAATTTTTTAAATCTTAAACTTTTCTTTTGAAAAATTTTAGAAAAAATATTAAGTTCACCTTTTATTAAAATGGATGATAATTAAAATGGGGATGTATGAACTTTCTTTTATCTGTTTGTAGAAAATTTTTTAACTTTTTAATTTTTTACGGCATATCCGGATTTCTATTTACAGTAACTTGTAATTTTATTCCTTTCGATTTTTCCTCAGCGGATTTACCTCTTTTCAAAATTAACTCATTTTTGGTCTTACAAAATCGCCTCGTGGTTGGAAATGAATATTACGGCAGAATTCAAATTTATGATTTAGATGGAAACTTTATTATAGGAAAGCATATTAAAACCGGGGGCGGTGTTTTTAAAATTGTTAAAGACGGGGAAAATCATTTTAAAGTCTTCGCTCAGAATACAAACTTAGCTTATACTTTTAACTCTAATGCTGGTTTAATCAGCCTTAAAAATTATACAAATTCTTCTCCAGCGGTTAATGCCGTTCCTAATTATTATTCATTACAACGAAATTTTATTTCTGATGAAATTATAAAAACTATAAATAATTCGGATAAACAAGTAATAGTTTCATCTCGTTTGTTTAAGCTGTTTTTTTTAGGCCCTATACTCGGCTGGCTAATTTTTTGCCGCGGGAATAATACTAAAAAGTATATTTCCTAATCAACCAAAAGTGGAGGAAATTTCTATTCCCCAAAAATTAACTTGCCTTGACTGCGATGAGGAATTGATAATAGAAGATGAGACAGATAAAGAAATAATTATTTGTACGAATTGCGGAAAAGAAATGGATTTAGAAAAACGAATTCTTACTCAAGAAATTTTTGAGCGGCAGCCGGGTTGAATAAAATTCCGTAAATACTTTAATATTTTTTAGTTAGAATTATTTTTGTAACTTGTATTAAACTTTTTCAGTCTGTTATTTATTAACACCAAATTTCGGGGGTTTTTATGAAAAAGCTAGCGATTCTTGTTTCTTTTTTATTATCAGTTTCCTATCCGCAAAATTCTGATTTTAAAGTTAACGGCGCCGAAAATTCACCTTCTACTTTTCTAAAAGAACATCCCGCTATTACAACAACCAACAGTAATAATTTTATTATTTCGTGGATTGATTACAGGGAAGGAATTCCTCAAACTTTTTCTCAAAAATTTGACCGAAACGGAAATAAAATCGGTGATAATTTCACCATTCCGTTATATACATCTTTTTATCTGAATAAAGATGGTTTTTTGCTTTCTTTAAGAAAATCTAGCGGCGGCGGTGGAATAGATGTACTGCCTTATTTTACTTTTTTCTCCGGTATTTATAACCAATCTAATACAAGAATTTCCGAACAGCAAATAGGTGGCGGCCAAACTGACTGGTGCGGCACCGGCTATATTTACGGCGGACAAGTTATTACTTCCCAAGACAGCAATTTTTATTTTTTATCAAATGAAGGCGGAGATATAAATTTTGCGGCTGTAAAAACTAATGGTGATGTTATAATTCCTTCTATTGATCTTGGTTCAAATTATGTAACTCAAATTACCGCCTCTGCTAATCCTAAGAATAATTATTTTTTTGCTTGGATAAATGGATTCAGTTCCGATACAATGGAAACAGGCTTGTACGCTACTTTTATAAATCACAAAGATTCTATTTCAACAAAAACTATATTTATTAAATCTTTAGAAAATGTTTTTGATAATTGGGGCTATATTTCCGCTTATAATCTCAAATCTGTTTCTTTAAATGATTCTACTTATAAACTATTTTGGAGAAACGACTCTACTTATAAACTTTATTCTGTTGAATTAAATACTAATGGGGAAGTTTTAACGGCTATCGATTCTATTCAATTGCCGGGATTATATGAAGAACAAAAATTGCAGATGTCTATTACGAATAAAAGCGATGACGGTTTTTATTTAATCTTTAATTCAGAAAAGTTTGACTCTCAAATGAAGTATAAAAATTATCTTATAAAATTCGATTCTGAGGGAAAACAATCCGGCGAGATTATTTCCGGCGAAACAGAAGAACGTTTAGGCAAAACTTTATTTTACGCGGGATCGGATATTTTTTACGCGGTTTCAACAGATAACAGAAATGTCTATATAAATAAATATGATCATCTGAATAAAATAAGTTCTTCCGCGATAAATGATGATGAATCCGGCAGTAATGAAGAAAATATTTCTCTTGTTAAATATGATGATGATAATGTTTTTTCAATTTATAAAAACGAGGAAAAAACTTATGGAGTAAAAATTAGCGAAAACGGGGAAACCGGTCAGCCGAAAGAAATAGATTTTATAAAAGTTTCATTTTTTAAGAATGGGGAAGCGGTCGCTCCCTGGGTAAAAAAAAATGATAAAAATAAAACAGCCGCCGGTTTCGCCGTTTATGATAAAGATTTAAATAAAATATTTTCTAAGGAATTATCATCTGTAAATAATGAATATTTTATAGAAACGAAAGTAATCTCTGATTCAGTTTTTATAATAGTTTTTCGCGATAGTTCCGGCTTAAAACTAATTAAGGCCGGAAGCGACGGGAATATTATAAAAGAAAAATTTATTTCACGCGATCAAAACTTCAACCACTTAAGAGCTTTCTTCGATACTTCTGTAAATTTCGCCGGAATCTGGCTTATCTGGGGAAATCATCTGGAAAAATATTCATTCGATCTTGAACCGCTGCAGGTTAAAGAAAATAAATATTATCTCCACTATTATCTTGGAGAGGATAAATTCTTAACTATAAGTGAAGAGAAAGATAATACGGTTATAACTATTTCAGGAAAAATTGTAAATCCCGATTTTGAGGAGTTGACAGATAAAATGGTGTTCGAAAGATATTTTGAAGAATTCGCTCGGATAGTTTTAGTGCAGAATATTTTGAGCTTAGGTAATCGCGGATTTATCTACACTAATCAAATAAATAATACATTTGTTTCTAAATTTTTTGCTATGAACGGCACTTTATTAAAAGACACAATTTTAACTAACAGCAGTTCAAAAAAAGAGCTAAATTATCTTCGTAGCATTGTTAACAAAAATAAAATTTATTTTACCTGGTCGGATACAAGAAACGAAGGAAAAGGTTATGATGTTTACGGAAATATTTTTGAGTTATCCGGGTTGACTGACGCGGCAGCATCAGCTGAGCAAATTCCTACTGATTTTGCTTTATTTCAAAATTATCCCAATCCGTTTAATCCCGAAACCATTATTAAATACTCACTGCCTCAACAAAGTTACGTAAAAATTTGTTTATACGATGTTCTCGGACGAAGAATGAAAACTCTCTTTTCCGGTACAATAAATGCCGGACTTCATGAAGTAAACTTTCACGCGGAAGGATTAAGCAGCGGTATTTATTTATACTCAATTGAAGCGGATTACGGAAACGGTGTTTATAGGAATATTAAAAAGATGATTTTGTTGAAATAGGGATTGGAAAGGTAGAAAAAAAGCCGCCCAATTTTTTGAAGCGGCTTTTTCAAATGTAGAAAGCTGTTACTTTAATAATATCATTTTCTTTACGGCTGTTGAACTGTTGGAGTGAATTTTATAAAAATATATTCCGCTTGGCAAAGAACCTGCGTTAAAGTTTATTGAGTATAAGCCTTGCGACTGCACTTCATTTACAAGTTTAGCAACCTCTTCTCCAATTAAATTATAAACATTCAAACTTACATATCCGTCTTCCTTAAGTTGATAACTTATTTTTGTAGCGGGATTAAACGGGTTTGGATAGTTTTGAAATAGTTGAAATGTTTCCGGTTCATTTTTTTTATTTGAAGATATATCAGTTAAAGAATTATGATAATAAATATCCACCCGGTGAGTTAAAAAATGTAAATCCAAATATTCCGGGCTGTTAATATAAATGCTGTTATCTTCTCCAACCCATCCGCCATTTTCCCATGCGTCAAAAGAGGCATGTTCTAAATTATTTTCTAAATTATATTTATATAAAAAACGCCCGTATTTTATCCAATTATTATTATCCCATATATCGATAAGCTGAGATGTTTGATTAGACAATGTATCATGTTTAATATTTATCCGCATATAGTTATTCCAATCAGTGCCGTCCCATTGTTCATCCACAACTGAAATTAGATTATTGGATTCATCATAACTAAATTCATTTAATCTTTTAATAACCCAATAATTATTTTCAAATTCTTCAATCAACTCAGAAGACTTTAATCCTTTCGAAAAATATGCTGTTATTTTATTGAAGTTTATCCAACTACCATTTAAATACCTTTCTGTCATAGAAACCTTATCGCCGTTTTTATAAAATTTATTTGATGTCCTAAAAAGGTTTTCCCAGTCTTGCCCATTCCATATTTTTGATACATCCATTATTTTGTTGCCTAAGGAATCATATGTAAAGATATCAGTAAAACTGTTTGTCCATATACTGTCAGGCAACCATTGCTCTAAAATATTAGATGTTCTTCCAAATGAGTCATAAGTATAAATTACCTTAAGGTATTTTTGCCATGTTGAATCATTATCTAAAAAAGAAAATACTAATGAATTAATTTGATTTGGCTTTAGGTAATCAACTAATATTTTAGTTTTGGGGCCTCTTTTGGGAATGATGATCATGCTGTCAATTATCGCGTTATTGTTTTTTGAAACTTGTTGAGCGTATTTCCCTATATTTACAGCGGAATTATCCTTCAATAAAAATAAATCCTTTTGGGATTGAGAATATAAATTCAGAGAAGCAAAGATTAACGCTAACGCAATAATTAAAGTCTTAAACATAATTTCTTCCTATAGCTTTTAAAAATTAGAGAAAGATTCCAAATAATATGTGGTGTGAGTTCGTTGTTTTTTCATTATTATTAAATAGATATCTTACATCAAAAAAGAAGTTATTATTTATATTAAAATTTGAACCGATTCCCAAACTTACGCTAACCGAATTTTCCGGGTAAGAAGCAGAGTACTTTGTTCTGTATCTTCCGGGACATCTTGATAAGAATTGTACGACCAACTAACTCCCGGAGTTCTTTCCGATTTAGCGTTAATAAAATTATAAGCTATGTTGGAAATTAAATAAGGTCTTATCGTTTCACCTCCCCTAAACAAATACTGAACACCGACTGAAACAGGAAAAACATCATAATTTTCATCTAAAACAGTAAATACTAAAGACCTGGTATATAGTGTCATTGTCTATAAAAGCTTTACCATAAGTTTTTACATCTTGAATTACCGGTTTGTAAGTTTTAAAATACCCGGCGGAAAAAAGTATAAAGTTGGAAGTTAAATTGGCCTTTAACTCAAGGTGAAAATCACCTCCGAGCTTTGAAGTTTGTTGTAAATTGAATCCTCCCAGAATCCCGAAATCCAATTTACTAAATGGCTTTGAATTATCATTTTGTGCTAAGATTGTAAATGTTAATAAAAAGCACAGCGCAATTATTTTTTTCATCTTTTAAACCTTTACTTTAAAAGTTAAGTCGGAATAAATCCGCCTAAAAATTTATTTGTTAAAAAAATTACTCTACATATAATGATTACTTAGAATTGCTCCTCTGTTTAGGTCTCCCCATTTTTTTATAAAAAGCAGCATAAATATATATATATATATATACTTATACAATACAAAATTTAATTTTTCTAATATAATTCCAATATTTTGGAAAAAGTTTTTTGGTAGCAAATTATAAAATAGATAAGTAATTTAATTTATAAATTCAGTGGAATTTCGAATTCCCACGATTTAAATACAAAAGGAGAAATTTAAATGAAGAAGAATTTTTTTATTCTAATGGTTTTAATATTAAGCGGTTATACTTTCGCGCAATCTGAAACAGCGCTCCCTTCATTGCTTTTTCAGCAGTCGCCGCTGCTGCAAGGCGCGGGACAAATCGGAACGGCAGTCCCGCTTAATGAAGCGACCAGTTTTTATTTTAATCCCGCTCAGCTTGGTTTTTCTTCGCGAGAAAATAATCTTTCATTTCTGTTAATGCCTTCGGAAACAAAATGGAAAAATACTCCTGTTACTTTTAAAACATCCGGTGTCGCGGCCGGTTATAATTTTAAAGAAAAATATAATATACCTTTATCGGTTGGCGCGGGTTATCTCCATAACAAATTTAGTTTCGGCACTTTTACTTCATCAAATGGAAGTTTTGAAAGTTATGATGAATTTGACTGCTTCAGTCTCGGCGCCGGTTATGATTATTATTTACAATTCAATTTGGGACTTTCGGTAAAATCATTTAAATCAGTTCTTACCGGCCAACCTAAAGGTACGGCAACCGGAACTCTAACTGACTTTGGCGCTTTAATTTCTGCGCCAATTTCTAAATTGTTTTTCAATGAAAATTTAAAACCTTCAACATATCTCAAACCCGATGTTAATTTCGCTGCTGGTTATTCTCTTACTAACATAGGTGATAATATTTATTATATAGACCCTTCTCAGAAGGATCCGTTTCCGAGAACAGCAAGATTAGGTTATTCTTTAAATTTTGGTATTGATTTTATTAATTCAAATTTAAAAATGAAAGTAGTTGATTATTCTTTCACCGCCGAAGCGGAAGATATGTTAGTTAACTCTGATATAAATGGTTATTCCTACGAAAACGCTTTCGGAAAAATTCAGCCCGTCAATCAACTTATCGGCTTGAAAGGAAGTAATTTTGTCGCGGTTCATCGCGGGCATATTTTTAGATTCTTCGAAACACTAATAATCACCACCGGAAGAACAACCGGGAAAAATTTTCAAAATAATAAATCAAACGGTTTTGGAATTTCTTCGGAAGGATTATTTAGGTTGTTAAGTTCACCGACAGAAAATACATTTTTGCATTATATAACCGATCATCTTTTAGTTGAATATTATAGTACATACGCGAACGCGGATTCCTATTCAGAAATAAACTTCACCGGCTTTTCGGTTAGAATTAAAAATATAGAATTTTAGAGATTAAAAAACACAATTATATTTTTGCCGGCATTAACTTAAGCCGGCTTTTTTTATATCTGAATATGATACAGCAGTTTGCGAAATTGCAAAAAAATAATGATGTTTTGGCTTTCCAAAAACAAACATTTAAAAGCCGATTATGCGCGTATTGAAAAGTCTTTTTGATAACAATAAAAAATGGGCGGAAAAAGTAAAAGAATCCGATCCCGAATTTTTTCACAATCTTTCTAAACAGCAGAAACCGGAATATTTATGGATAGGGTGCGCCGACAGCAGGGTTCCCGCTAATCAAATTGTTGATTTACTTCCCGGAGAAATTTTTGTCCACCGAAATATTGCCAACGTTGTTGTTCATACTGATTTAAATTGTCTTTCCGTAATTCAATACGCGGTTGAAGTTTTAAAGGTAAAACATATTATTGTCTGCGGCCACTACGGCTGCGGAGGCGTACAGGCGGCAATGGGAAATGTTGAGTTCGGCTTAATAGATAATTGGCTGCGCCATATAAAAGATGTTTATCGCTATCATCAGCAAAAATTTGATAATCTTACCACGGAAAAAGAGAAAATAGATTTGCTCTGCGAGCTTAACGTTATTGAACAAGTTGCCAACGTCTGCAACACAACAATTGTGCAAGGCGCTTGGAGAGCGGGGCAAAACCTTACAATCCACGGCTGGATTTACAGTATTGAAAACGGAATTCTGAAAGATTTAAATGTATGTTTTTCTAATCCCGATGAAATTCCCCGTACACACAGAATTTAAAGTTTTCAATCTCTTTTTTCAATTAATTTAAAAGAAGTTACTTTACCGACATGAAAAAATGTTAGGTTGAATTTTTATCTCATTTTTTAATTTTCTACTTCGCTTTTTTCTGTAACGTCTGATTTTTTATTCAAAATAAAATAAACCAAAAAACTGAGGACAATTGTAGTCCCGATTTGGTAATATATAGGCGTAGAAATAAAATTTATTGTAAGAAGCCCGCCGGTAATAAAAAAGAACTTCAATAAGTAATAAGTAGCTTTACTTAGAATTATGCTTAAAAAAGCCGACCAGAAAATGTTCTTCATCTTTGAATTTAAAAAGTAGAAAAGATAAACATTCCAAATAAGTTCGATAGAAAGTAAAATAGCTTTGGCCGCTGAAGGATGAGACGCAACCAAAAAAGAGAATGCCGGAATTGTTAAAGCTATTAAAAATGTATTTTTCTTACCCGTAAAAATAATTGAAGCAATTAAAGCGATTCTCATCGGCTCTAAATAATAAACGGGAAAAGCGAATAAATGGGAAAGCGCGGGAATAAAATAAAGAAATGATAAAGCAAATATATCAAGAAGTAAAATATGGAATTTAATTCTTGATTCCCCTAAAGTAAGAATGCCGGCCATATTTTCTCCTAAATTAAAAAATTCGATATTAAATTAGCACAAAATTATTCAAGTTTCAAAATAAATATTTTCTCATTTGGTGTATCAATTCTAAATAAAATTTATATTTTAACTGAATAAAAATTCTTCTTTAAGAAAAATTAACAGGGGAGTTATGAAAAGAAGAGATTTCATAGAAAAATCAGTAAAAGCCGGGTTGTTAGCCGGCGCAGCTTTTTCAACTTTTAATCCGGCCGAATTATTCGCTTCTATTTCCTCAGAGCAATATCAGCTTGCCGCTATTAAAGGCGCCGAGCCCGATGTAATGTTCGATGAAGGTATTAAAGCTTTAGGCGGAATAAATCGATTTGTTAAAAAAGGCCAGACCGTTGTAGTTAAGCCTAATATCGGCTGGGATGTTTCTCCTGAAGGCGCGGCCAATACTAATCCTTTATTAATTAAGCGAATTATTAAAAGCTGTTATGAAGCCGGAGCTAAAGAAGTTTTTGTTTTTGATCATACCTGCGACAACTGGAAAAGATGCTATTCAAACAGTGGTATTGAACGCGCGGTTAATGATGCGGGCGGTAAAATTGTTTCCGGTGAGAGTGAGGGTTATTATCATTCAGTTGATGTTAAAAATGGTAAGATTTTAAAAAACGCGAAGGTGCATGAACTTCTTCTAAATAGTGATGTTTTTATAAATGTGCCGGTTTTAAAAAATCATGGCTCTACCGAAGTAACTATAAGCATGAAAAATTTAATGGGCGTTGTTTGGGATCGCGGTTTTTGGCATCGTAATAATCTTCATCAATGTATTGCTGATTTTGCTTCTTTCAGAAAACCGGATCTGAATGTTATTGACGCTTATTATGTAATGAAAAGAAACGGCCCGCGAGGAACTTCTAAAGCCGATGTTGTTACTTTAAAATCTCAAATTATTTCCACTGATATTGTTGCCGGTGACGCGGCGGCGGCTAAATTATTCGGTGCCGATCCTGAAAAAATAAATTATATAAAATACGCCGATTCAATGAAGGCCGGTACAATGGATCTTTCTAAACTAAATATTTTTAGGAAGATTTTTTAGTAGTGCGCCGTCTTAAAAAAATAAGAGTCTTTATCTCGGTTTTATTTTTTGTTTTAACCGGATTTTTATTCCTTGATATAACGGGCTTTCTTCCCGCCGGAATACACAAAATTATTCTGTTCCCTCAGTTTGTGCCTTCGCTGCTTCAATTTATTTCCGTTTTTTCAATCGCTTCCGCCGGATTTATTCTTATAATTGTAATTACTCTTTTATTCGGCAGAGTTTATTGCGGTTCAATTTGCCCGCTGGGCACTTTGCATGATTTTATTTCTCATAGATACAAAAACAAAAAAAAGAGGAAGAGAAAAAAGTATTCTTATAAAAAAGAACTAAAAATAACTCGGTATTCTATTCTTTTTTTAGTTGTTGTATCCGTATTGGTCGGAATTTTTTTCCCTCTGATTCTTCTCGATCCTTACAGCAATTTCGGCAGAATATTTTCTCAACTGTTTCGCCCGATTTTAATTGCTGGAAATAATTCGGCTGCCTTCGCTTTAGAAAAAATTGGGATCTATTTGTTATATCCTATTGAAATAAAACAAGGGATAAATTTTCTGCTTCTGTTTCCGTTATTTTTTCTTGGAATTTTATTCATCCTTGCGTTAAAACGGGGGAGGTTATATTGTAATACAATTTGCCCCGTAGGAACTTTATTGGGTGTTTTTTCAAAGTTTTCTTTTTTTAAACTAATTATTAATGAAGAAAGCTGCACCGAATGCGGACTTTGCGAAAAGGTTTGTAAATCAGAATGTATAGATAATAAAAATAAAAAAATTGATTTCGACAGATGCGTTGCCTGTTTTAATTGTGTAACTGTCTGCAGAAGTAATTCAATTTCTTATAAAAGAAAAAACAGTTATAAAAAAGAAAAAAAAGTTGAAGTTTCCGAAGATTTTTCAAAAAGAGAATTTTTAGTTAAAACGGGGATATACTTTTTTACATTTACGGGAATAAATTTTGCGCAGGTTAAAATTCTTCCGAAAAAAGAAAGTAAGATTCCCGTTTATAAAAAATTTCCGGTAATTCCTCCGGGAGCCAAAAAACTTAAACATTATAATAACCGCTGTACCGCGTGTCATCTGTGTGTAAGCGCCTGCCCTTCAAAAGTTCTTCAGCCTTCTTATTTAGAGTTTGGGTTCACAGGAATGCTTCAGCCGTTTATGGATTTTAAAGCAAGTTTCTGCAATTTTGAATGTACAATTTGCGGCGATATTTGCCCTTCGGGAGCGATACAGCCGATTAAAATAAATAATAAAAAAGTTACCCAATTAGGTAAAGCTGTTTTTGAAAAAAGAAACTGCGTAGTTGAAACTGAAAAAACCGCTTGCGGCGCCTGCTCTGAACATTGTCCCACAAAAGCCGTAATGATGGTTGATTATAAAGGCAATCTTAAAATTCCTAAAGTCGATGATAAATATTGCATTGGCTGCGGCGCTTGTGAATTTGCCTGTCCCGTAAAACCATATAAAGCAATTTATGTTGAAGGCAATCCCGTTCATCTTTTAGCTGAAAAAAAGAAGGAAGAAAAACTTGATCAAGAAATAGATTTGAAAGAAGATTTTCCTTTTTAGTTTTCATCTATATATATATTTCGGCATTTAAATAAACAGTTAATCTAATTAATAATTTCAATCAAAAATAAGGGGATTCCGGAATGAGTAACATTAAATACTTTTTGTTGATGTCTTGCTTTTCTTTTTTTCTTCAGCCTTACTTAAATGCCCAGCAAAATCTCTATGATAAAGGTTTGGAAGCAATAAATGAAAATTTGGTTAAGGCTCAGTTAGAGTTTTTAGCCTCAGATTGGACCGAAGGACGCAAATCCGGCACCGCCGGCGCTTATATGGCCGCCGATTATATTGCCAGCTTATTTAAAATTTATGGAATTAAACCCGCGGGAGATGTTGAGTGGAAAACTCCGACTTTCGCGCAAAGATTGAAAGGTATTGAACCGAAAAATTTTGAAAGTTATTTCCAGAATTTTAATCTCTTGGAATATGAACCCGGCGAACTCCAGCGGTTAAGTCTATTTTCATATGATGATAATTCAAAAAGATCTTTAGATTTTAATTATAAAACTGATTTTACGGTTTCTGTTAAAAGCCTCGGTGAAGAAATAACCGCTCCGGTTGTGTTTGTTGGTTATGGTTATAAAAATGATGAACACAATTATAATGATTTTGAAGACGTTAATGTAAAAGGAAAATTTATTCTTCGCCTTTACGGTTTTCCAGGACAAAATGATACTCTTTCCGAAGCGTATAAAAAATTTCACCCGGAAGGAAGATATGGGTATTACAGAATTATGAGAGAAAAAGATAAGTTAGCCTCTGATTTAGGAGCGGTCGGAATAATTGAAGTTGATCCTAAAGGTGAAGTTTCTAATGGTTGGGAGTCAAATTTTCCTTTCCGGTTTAATGATGATTTTTATGAAGGAGATAAAGAATTAGTAGGACCTAGAAAACGAATGATGATTCCGGGCGATACTTTGGAAAATAACATTAGCTCAATTAGAATTACTAGAAGAGCGGCAAATGAAATTGTTAAAGGAACCGGTATAAGTTTTTTAACTTTTGAAAAGTTTGCCCAAGAAAAAATGGAGCCTGATTCAAAAACTTTGAAGGGAAAAGAAATTCATTTTAAAACCACGGTTAACAGTCATATGATAAAAGTTAGAAATGTACTTGGAAAAATTGAAGGAGAAAATCCAGAAGAAGTAATTGTAGTTGGAGCGCATTATGATCATCAAGGGAAAGCGAACGGCTACATCTGGAATGGTTCCGATGATAATGCTTCCGGAACAGTGGGAATGCTTACTTTGGCAAAAGCTTTTGCTGATGCCGGCGTTAAACCGAAAAAGACTATTATTTTCGCGGCTTGGACCGGAGAAGAGGAGGGTTTACTCGGTTCTAAATATTTTGTGGAAAATTATGAATCTCTCGAAAATATAATCGTCAATTTAAATTATGATATGATTTCCAGGAATTCTGAAAACGATTCATTGGGAATTGAATGCAGCATGACTTACACGGACAAATATTCCGAACTGAAAAATATGGCCGAAAAGTATAATGATGAATTGAACCTAGGACTAAAAATTAATTTCCATGGATCCGCTCGGCCCGGCGGCGGAAGCGATCATGCGCCGTTTGCCGAAAAAGATATCCCGGTATTTTATTTTATGGCAGGTTTCCATCCTGATTATCATCAGCCTACTGATCATCCTGATAAAGCCAATATAAATAAAATGACTAAAATTATTAAGCTTGGTTTTATTAATATTTGGCAAGTCGCTATGAGGCAGGGCAGGCTTGCGCTGGCAAATTAATTTGATTCAGAATATTTTTTATAAAAGCCTCTGCGAATGAGGCTTTTTTTTTGCAACAACAAGGTATTTCTGTGTGAAGTATGATACGTGAGATTTGCAATAAAAAAGTAAAAATTATAGTTTTAGAACAATTTTAACAAAAGTTCGAATGTTCTATTAATGGATGACTCGAAAGAAAACAGAAAAACACAAATAATAGAGGCGGCTAAAAAAATATTTGCTCGGTACGGATTTTCCAAGACTACTTTAGAAGATATTGGCGAAGCTGTCGGCATGAAAAAAAATTCGCTTTATCATTACTTCGCGAATAAAGAAGAATTATTTAATACGATTATAAACGATGAAGCGGTAAATTATTTCGAGAAATTGGAACGTACTGTAAGTGAAAAGGAAAAATCGGTCGAAAAATTAAAAACGACGGTTTTATTAGGAATGAAGTACAGCCGGGAGAAAGCTAATTTATATAAAGCAACCGTCTCCGCTAAACTGGATATCGAAAATGTTATTTTCAATTTTTACCATATATTTATTCAGAAACAGACAGAAATCATCAAGCGCGTTTTATTAAATGGAATTCAAAATAAAGAATTTGAAGATCATAATTATGAGCGGCTTTCTGTTGATATTGTTGATATGGTAAATGCTTTGGAAGCTAGAAAATATCAAACTTGCCACGTGGAGTTTCTGAATCAAATTAATTTTGAAGAGCATGATGAAAAAGTAATGAACCTTTTGAACTACATTATTTCCGGCATCCAAATGAAATAAAATATAAAGAATTAATATGGAAAATAAATTGTACGGCAGACATACTTTAGTTTTTAAAATTTCGCTTGTTATTTGTTTTTCTCTTTTGCTGCGGATAAAAAATGTTTATGCGCAGAATGACACATTATTATTAACAATGGATAAAGCGGTTTCTATAGCGCTGCGTGGTAATTATGATCTGCGGCTGGCTGATTTTGATTTGCTTAAGGCGGAATCTCAAATTACTGAAGCATACGCGGGAGCCTGGCCGAAGCTGAATTTCAGCGGTCAATATACTAGAAATTTAAAATCGCCTGTGCTGTTTATTCCTCCGAATACACCGTTTAATCCTAGCTCGCAGACTCTAACTTTCTCTATAGGCGCGGAAAATAGTTATAATCTTGGTGTTACTTTATCGCAAACTATCTACGATCCACGACTTGGCACAGCGATTAGTATAGCTAAAAAATATTCTTCTTTTTCAAAATTGAATAATCAAACTTCTAAAGATGATGTTATTGCCCAAGTTAAAAAAAGTTTCTACAATGTTTTGCTTTCACAGAAATTAATAGATGTGAATCAAAAAAATTATGAAGTGGCAAAAGCTAA
This sequence comes from uncultured Bacteroidota bacterium, assembly GCA_963798775.1. GTDB lineage: Bacteria > Bacteroidota > Ignavibacteria > Ignavibacteriales > Ignavibacteriaceae > CAWCUK01. The sequence goes on along the minus strand of CAWCUK010000008.1, from coordinate 36,551 downwards.
TTATGAAAATACAGGACTATTATATAAACAAGGAGTTGCTTCCGAATATGATTATCTTCGTACAGAAGTTCAACTGGCAAACATTAAACCTGCTTTAATAGCGGCTAAAAATAATTTGAAGTTGGCTAAGAATTCTCTTAAAAATTTACTGGCCCTCGACCTTAATACCGATATTAAAGTTGTTGGAGAATTTAAAGTTGACAGTGTTTCGAATGAACTTTTGGCTAAATCAAATGAAATTCTAAAAGAAAAAAATCCGCTCCTTAAAAAGCTTAATATTCAAAAGTCAATTTTAGAAGAAAATGTAGATATTGAAAAAGCCGCGTATTGGCCTTCCTTATCAGCTTTTGGAAATTATAATTGGCAGACACAAGATAATACTTTTAATTTTAGCAATTACAATTGGGCAAATACTATTACAGTGGGATTGCAGCTTTCCTATGCTATTTTCGATGGATTTAAACGGCAGGCAAAGGTTCAGCAGGCCGAGTTAGAAGTAAAATCAATACAGGTTACAAAAACAAAAACTGAAGAAGGCCTTAAAATAAAACTGCTCCAATCACAGCTTAATATGGAAGAAGCTTTAGATAGAATTCATGCCCAGGAAAAAAGTGTTAATCAAGCAGAACGTGCCCTTCACATAGCGCAAACTCGTTATAAAGAAGGGGTCGGAACTCAATTAGAAATTTTAGATACTCAAAATTCCCTTACACAAACAAGAATAAATTATGAAAAGGCAATTTATGATTTTTTAATCGCCAAAACGGACTGGGAACAGACTTTGGGAATTATAAAACCTTAGAAAATTTAATAACAGGAGAAAATTTTTGAATGAAAAATAAATCCTTTAAAAAACTAATAACATCTGTCTTTCTGTTGACTCTGTTTATTATTGTTTCCGGCTGCGGCCAAAAAGAAGAGCCCCAACAAAATAAAATCGTTCAAGCCGAACCGGTTAGCGTTACTCAAGTTGAAAGAGAAAATATTTCGCAGAAAAAAACTTATTCGGGCACATTAGAAGGTATTGACCAGGCTGTCATTGTATCTAAAATTGCCGAACGGGTAATATCTGTTAACGCTGAAGTAAATGATCATGTAAGAAAGGGTGAAGTAATAGTTAAACTTGATCGATCCGGCGCTACCTCAAATTATTTGCAGGCAAAGGCAAGTTTTGAAAACGCCAAAAAAGATTATGAACGAATGAAAGCTCTTTATAGCGAAGGCGCTATCGCTCAGCAGAAACTTGATCAAGTTGAAACTGCTTATGAAGTCGCGAAAGCAAATTATGACGCGGCCACAAGTAATATTGATTTAGAATCGCCGATTAGCGGCACTTTAACTGATCTTAATGTTAATGTGGGTGATTGGGTAACTCCCGGAAAACAGCTTGCGACAATAGCGAATGTAAACCAGCTTATAATAAAATTCTTTGTAAGCGAAAATGAAGTGCGGAAAATAAATATCGGAGATACGGTAAATGTATATTCTGAGTTTGATAAAGAATCGGCTGTAAAAGGAAGAGTTACGGAAATATCAAGATCGGCATCTTCCGAAGCCAGGTCTTTCCAAATTAAGGCCAAATTTAACAACACTAAAAACTCTTACTATAAACCCGGTATGTTTGTGCGAGTTGATGTGACTCTGGATTCTCAAAAAGGAGTTTTAGTCGTTCCTACAAAAGCCATTGTTTTTACTAATAATCAGAATATTGTTTATACGGTAAACAATAATAATATCGCGGTTCCGGTTGATGTAAAGGTAGGTTTAAGCACTGAGAATATTACGGAAGTAGTAAATGGTTTGCATGAAGGTCAGAAAATTGTAACCGAAGGTATGAATAATTTAAGAGACAGTAGTAAAGTATCAATTGTTAAATAAGATGAAAAAAATCTGAACTAGGAAGATTTTAAATGAAATTAGCAGATGTTTCTATAAAGCGACCCGTATTTACGACAATGATTGTACTCGCGATTCTTGTACTGGGTATTTTCTCGTTTATTAAACTAAATGTTGATCAATATCCTGATGTAGATATTCCGGTTGTTACCATTACAACGGTATTACCGGGCGCCGGGCCTGAACAAATTGAAAGTGATGTTACCAAACATGTTGAAGATGCTGTAAATCCTATTGCCGGTGTTGATCATATTTCATCTATCTCTCAAGAAGGCGTCTCCATTGTAACAATTCAATTTAAATTGGAAGTTAACGGGCAAGTTGCTTCCCAAGAGGTTAGAGAAAAAGTTGCCGCCGTAAGGTCTGAATTACCCGATGATGTGGAAGATCCTATTATTCAAAGATACGATCCCTCAAGTCAGCCTATTCTTACTTTAACTGTCGCGGGTCAGCGGACCGAAAAGGAACTTACTACTTATACAAAAGATGTCATTCAAAAACGGTTGGAAAATATTCAAGGCGTCGGTTCTGTTACTTTAGTCGGCGGAGCCGAAAGAGAAATTCTTGTTGCCGTTGATGCCGATAGGCTTAAGGCTTATAATTTATCTATTCAGGATATTGTACAAAGTCTTGCGAGCGCTAATGTTGAGGTTCCCGGCGGAACTATTAAACAAGGGGATAGGCAGTATATTTTAAGAACAATGGGGAAACTGGATAAGGTACCTGAATTTCAGAATATTATTGTTTCATCTCCCGGTGGTGAAAGTATTTATTTATCTAATGTGGCGACTGTAACCGATACAACCGAAGAGAAAACAAGTATTACAAGGTTGAACGGTAAACTGGCTGTCGGTCTGGATATTAGAAAGCAGTCCGGAAGTAATACCGTGCAAGTAGCTGAAAATCTTAAAAAAGAAATATCTAAACTCAGCAGCGAAATTCCCGCCGATATAAATATTACTATAGCTCGTGATAACAGTGAATTTATTAAACATTCAATAAATGATGTGCTGTTCGATTTAATATACGGAGCGCTTCTTGCTGTAATTGTAATTTATTTCTTTCTGGCTAATCTTCGTGCTACAGTTATTAGCGCGTTTGCTTTGCCTACGTCAATTATCGGTAGTTTTATTCTGATGTACGCGTTAGGCTTTACGCTTAATGTTATGTCGCTTCTGGCTCTTTCTCTTGCGGTGGGATTATTAATTGATGACGCGATTGTTGTAATTGAAAATATCTACAGGCATATGTCGGAAGGGGAATCTCCTTTTGAGGCCGCTAAAGCCGCCACGGAGGAAATAGGGCTTGCGGTAATGGCTGTTACTTTAACGCTGGTTGCCGTATTTATTCCGGTTGCTTTTATGCCCGGTATAGTAGGGCGCTTCTTTTATGAATTCGGTATCACTGTTTCTGTTGCTGTTATGGTTTCCTTGTTTATCGCGTTTAGTTTAACTCCTATGCTTTCTTCAAGATGGTTAAAAAGAGAAGATGAAGAACTCTCTCCTAAAGGCAATATAATTGAGAAAACTCTTTATTACTTCAATCATTTTTTTGAATATTTAAGCGATAAATACAGAACCGCCCTAAACTGGTCGCTATTCCATCGTAAGACAGTCGTTTTCGGATCAATAATTATTTTTATTCTCAGTTTCTTTTTAATGGGAATGCTCGGTTCGGAATTTTTCCCGCGTCAGGATCAAGGAGAGTTTACTATTACAATCGATGCGGCGCCGGGTAGCTCTCTTGAACAGACGGATAAAATCGCCAAACAGCTTGAAGCAAAAGTTGAAAAGCAAAAGGGAGTGGAAAATGTTTTAACTACAATCGGCGCCGGAAATAATCCCGTGAATAATGGTAGTATTCTGGTAAAACTTGTAAGTAAAAAGGATAGGGATTTTTCTGTTTTCGATTTCATAAATAAATTAAGAGACAATACAAATATACCCGGTGCAAATATAAGCTACGGAACGCAAACAGGGCCCGGCGGCGGACAAAAACCAATTATCTTTAGTATTCGCGGCGAAGAACTTGACCAATTAAAAAATTACGCTGATCAAGTTGAATCAATTGTAAAAAGTACGCCCGGCGCTGTGGATGTGGAAAGCTCATTGGAAACTTCAAAACCTGAAGTTAGAGTAACAATAGAAAGACAAAAAGCGTCGGCGCTTGGTGTAAATCCTGCTTCTATAGCCACAGCTTTACGAGCTATGGTTGACGGGGTTGACGCAACTAAATTTGATGAAGGCGGCGAACAGTATAATGTTCGTGTTAAAGTTAAAGAGTCGGATCGAAATTCTATCGGTGAAATATCAAATCTTCCTGTTAAAAGCAAAAACATTTCCGGCAACGGTAAACCCATTTTAATTCCTCTGGACGCGGTTGCTTTCATAAATAAAGGTACCGGGCCTTCAAAAATAAATAGGTATGACAGGCAGCGCGAAATTAGAATTGACGCGAATTTATCTAAAAGATTATTAGGGCCTGTTCTTTCCGACGCGCAGAAAGAGATAAGCCGATTGAATCTTCAGCCTGGTTATTCTGTGAAAATTGCGGGTTCCGGAGAACAGCAGTCTGAATCATTCGGTAATATTTTAATCTCTTTAGCACTGGCCGTTATTTTTGTTTACCTTGTTTTAGCCTCTCAGTTTGAAAGCATTATTTATCCGTTCTCAATTATGCTTTCTCTTCCTATGGCTATTATCGGTGCTGTAATTGCTCTGCTTATTTTCGGAAGTTCAATGTCTGTTATGTCTTTAATTGGAATTATTATGCTGATGGGATTGGTTACAAAAAACGGTATTCTGCTTGTCGACTATATAAATGTTTTAAGAGGAAGAGGTTTAAAGCGTTCCGATGCTACTTTGCAAGCGGGGCAAACTAGGCTAAGACCTATTTTAATGACAACTTTCGCGATGATTTTCGGAATGCTCCCGGTTGCTTTTTCTTTCGGCGAGGGTTCCGAATTTAGATCGCCAATGGGACAAGCTGTAATCGGCGGCTTATTTACTTCTACTTTGTTAACTTTATTTATTGTGCCTGTTGTTTATACTATTTTTGATGATTTTTCTTTCGCGAAAATTAAAGCCAAATTTTCTAGAAAAAAGAAATCTGAATCTTCCGAAAATTCTTTGCCGGAGGGAACAAAATGAAATTAGCTTTTCTTGTTTACCACGATGTGCTTGATGATAGAATTATTAAAATTCTTGAAGAACTTGAAATTGATTCTTATGTAAAGTGGGATGAAGTTTTAGGTAAAAGCCATAACGCTCCCGGTCATTTGGGAACCCGTACTTTTCCCGGGCATGATTCGGTTAGATTAATTCCTTTTCAAGATGAGGAAAAACTTGAAGGTTTAATCGAAAAAATTAAAAATTATAACGAAAATGTTAACATAAAAAATGATGAAATAAGGCTTTATCTTCTTCCGCTGGAAAGAATAGTTTAACAAATTTAATGATCATACTTCCCGTCACTCAGATTTTTTACCTATATTTCCTTTCTTAGGAAAAGTATTGCAATTAAAGGGATTAAATGATATAATGAATTAAGAATAAAGCAATAATAGGAGGACGGTATGACTCCTGCTATAGATAATAAAATCCCTAAACCTTCCGCTAAAAAATCTGAAACAACAACTCCAAAATTAAAATGGATTGGTGCAAAATTACTTGATGATGTTTTTACCGATGATGTAAGTCTATTTAAACCTCATTTTGACATTAATTATCAAGCCTATTTAAAACCGTTGTGGGAAGCAAATCCTGAGATATATGAAATTTTAAAAAACTCCTCTGGTTTGGAGGCCGCTCGAGATTCTTTATACAATTATTTAGAAAAATTAGAAAGAAAAATTTTCGCTCTCGATAATGATCTGCATATTTTGGAAAAATCTACTGTGCGTGAATGTGTCAGAGTTTTCAGAAGTATTATCGGCCCGATAAATGAATTCCGGACAGAGTTTTCCGCTCTTAACTGTTTGTGGAAATTGGCGATTAATAAAAAAGAAGAACTTCAATATAAAATTTCCGTCGGGTTTATTTTGGAATTTATAAATTTGTTCAGAGGTGTAGTCGGTAAATCCAATGTATATATCGAAAATACTGAGGTTAAAAAAGGCGTTCCGGAATTTTTAAGAAAGGAAGGAAGGGAAGCGGCAATTTCCCGAACAACAATTCTGGATGAACTTGGTTCAAACGTTAAAAAATATTTTAAGAAATATCCTTCAGGTTTAGAAGAAGAAGTAATTAGCTGGCGTTCTGAAAACAAAGCAAAAATATTACATTATTTCAAGGCCGCAGAAACCGATTGGAAGGATTTTAAATGGCACTTAAAAAATGTTATTTGCGACGCGAAACCTTTGTTGGATTTAATTGAGCTAACCGATGAGCAAAAAGAAACTGTAGAAAAAGCTGTAGCGCATAAAATTGCTTTCGGAATAACGCCCTATTATTTAAGTTTGATGGATTCTAAACTGTCTATCGGCTACGATCATGCTATTCGCTCCCAGGTAATTCCCCCGAAAGAATATGTTGATAAAATGGTTGAGCATAAAGTTGATAAAGTAACTATGTTTGATTTTATGGGAGAGCATGATACATCGCCTATCGATCTTATTACCCGCCGCTATCCGATGATTTCCATAATAAAGCCTTTTAACACCTGCGCGCAAATTTGCGTTTATTGTCAGCGCAATTGGGAGATTGAAGGCGTCCTTGAACCGAAAGCATTAGCTTCAAAAGAAAAAATTGATGAAGCCTTAGAGTGGTTCGATGAACATAAAAGCATAGGCGATGTTCTAATTACCGGCGGTGATCCAATGATAATGAAAGATTCGCAATTGTTAAGAATTCTGGAAAATTTATCGACCAAAAAACAGATTTACAGAATAAGAATCGGAACAAGAACTCCTGTAGTTTTACCAATGCGGTTTACTGATGATTTTATAAAAATACTCTCAGTTTTTCATCAGCCTCCCAAACTGGAAATAGCTTTTGTTACTCATTTTGAACATCCTTATGAAATTACTCCCGAAGCAATGAAATGTGTGCAAAAACTGAAACGAATAGGAATTAGTGTTTATAACCAGGAGGTGTTTACAATTGAAAATTCTAGACGGTTTGAATCGGCTAAATTGAGAAGGGATTTAAAATCTATCGGAATCGATCCTTATTATACTTTTAATATGAAGGGAAAAGAAGAAACTAAAAAATATATGGTGCCCATCGCTAGAATACTGCAGGAAAGAAAAGAAGAAGCAAGACTGCTGCCCGGATTAGATAGAACTGATGAACCTGTTTTTAATGTCCCTAAATTAGGAAAGAATCATCTTAGAGCCGGCCAGGATCACCGGTTTATTATGGTTCTTCCCGATGGTTCCCGTGTTTATGAATTTCATCCTTGGGAGAAAAATATTACCGCCATTCCGCCTTATAATTATGTTGATGTTCCTATTTATGATTACCTGGAAGAGCTGGCAGCGCGGGGTGAAAATATAAGAGATTACAGAACTATCTGGTTTTATTATTAAAGCCGGATTTATTTTAAACTTATGTTTTTTTTAAAAATATAATTATATTGAATTGCTTATAACTGAATTTTTAAACTACCTTCAACTTAAGGAGGGGGAACAATGGTTAAAAAATCTTTCCTTTTTTATTCATTTATAATCTTATTTTTAATTTCCTGCGGTGAGACTTTTGCTGTAGGCGCTCTTTTCTGCAGGCCCCGCTGGAGCTCTCAAGAATATCAAAAAATGTGGATAAAATCCATAACAGCTAATGTTGATATTCAAGAACAAATTGCGGTTACAACCGTAAAGCAATCTTTTTATAATGAACTTAATACTTCCGTTGAGTCTATTTTTATTTTCCCTTTGCCCGAAAATGCTACAATTACAAAATTGGTTTATTGGGTAAACGGAGAGCGTTTTGAAGCTTCAATCCGGGAAAGGCAGCAGGCGATTAACGATTATAATGAAAAACTTCGCCATTGGCTCGATCCCGCTCTTCTTGAATATCTCGGAGATAATCTTTTCCGGCTTAGCATTGTTCCCATAAACGCGCAGAGTGAAGTAAAAACGGAAATTACTTATGTAGAGCCTTTAATATACGACCTGGGAAAGGTAAATTATCTTTTTCAGTTGAACACTTTGCAATTGTCGAGCAAACCTTTGCAGACAGTAACGGTAAATCTTGACGCTTCATCACAATATCCTTATCTGAAATTTTCTTCTCCTTCTCATTATAATTCTTCGGCGGCTCAAATCACCAAAATTTCTGATAATCATTATAAAATGTTTTTTGGCGATGAAAATTTTTATCCCGATAAAGATTTAAAAGTTGAATTTGAAACTAAAAGGGACAGCGTTCATTTTAATGTGTTAACTTATATCCCTTCTGATGAAGATTCAATTGGAAATGATAAATTTTATTCTATCTGGATTTCACCGCCGGATCAATTAGACAGTGATGAAATAATTCCGAAAGATATAATTTTTACCGCCGATGTTTCATCAAGTATGGAAGGGGAACGAATTACACAAGTTAAAGACGCGCTCAAAAATTTCCTCTCTAAATTAAATTCAAATGATAAGTTTAATATAATAACTTTCGGAACGTTCGTAACGAAATTTAAAGATAACCTTGTTGAGGCTAATCAGAATAATATTGAAGAAGCAAATTCGTTTGTTAATAATATGTTCGCGCTTGGACTTACAAATATAAGCGACGCGCTTAATGAATCTTTAAATCAAAGTTTTGAGGATTCAACAGCGAACGATTTAATATTTTTAACGGACGGTAATCCTACCTGGGGAGATACCAGCACAGTTTCCATTTTATCCGGCGTTAAAGCGAATAATTCAAAAAACGTGCAGATATTTTCTTTCGGTGTCGGTGAAAATGTAAGCCGATCATTTCTTACAACTCTTTCTGTAGAAAACCACGGCCTATCTCATTTTGTAACCGATGACGATAGTATTGCGCTGGTTGTGAATTATCTTTATGAAAAAATTTCTAAGCCGGTAATGACTGATATTCAAATTTATTTCGGCGGACTTCAGCCTTGGGACCAGTATCCTAAAACCGTGAGTGATTTATTTTGGGGCAGCCAGGTTACTCAGTTAGGTTTATTTAAAAACAGCGGAACTTATGAAATTACTTTAAGAGGGAAATTACGTTCTAAGGATGTTGAATATAAAAAGATAATAAATTTCCCGGATAGCGTAGGCGGCCATCGTTTCGTCCCCCGTTTATGGGCTAAAGAAAAAATAAACAATATTTTAAATCTAATTGAAATGTATGGTGAAACTCCCGAACTGGTTAATCAAGTAATTGAATTGAGTTACCGTTTCCAAATTTTAACGCCTTACACTGCTTTTTATGTAGATCCGGATCCGACTGCGGTTAAGGATGAAACAAATAAAAATATACCGGCCGATTTTGTACTTGAACAAAATTATCCTAATCCTTTTAATCCTTCTACTGTTATTAATTATAGTCTTCCATCAAATTCTGCATCTCACCATGTGATGATTCGAATCTATAACGCGTTAGGACAATTAATCGCGGTTTTAGTGGATAAAGATCAGGCTCCCGGAAACTACCGGATTATTTGGAACGGTACTGATTCCAAAGGCGATTTGGTTTCCAGCGGTGTTTATTTTTATTCGTTAAAAGTCGGGAATTTTATTCAACTTAAAAAAATGGTTTTAATGAGATAAATATTTTTCGGGGAATCCTTAAAAAATTAGTTGGAAAAAAATATGAAAAAAATATTTTCTGTTCTTATTCTTTCCTTTTTCCTTGCTGCGGGGGCAAAGGCTCAGGATAAATCTTTATTCGATTTAAATAATAATTTGAAGAAATCAAAAAGTGTAAGTTCAGTACAAGATTTTTCTTCCAAACAATTAGTAAAAGAATTTGTTTCCGCCTCATTAATTTCCGGAGGCTACTTTACTCTGGGAACTAATAAGGGAAAGTCTTTCACTTCATTAGATGATAATTGTTCTCTTACTTTCGGACATCCTTTCGCGTTAACTTCTTTCCCGGTTTTCGCAATAGATGGAAATTGGAGTAAAGCGGATGATTATTATGCTTCCTCCGAAAATGTTAAACATGCTGATGATACTTTATCCATCAGCTATTTAAAAGAAGGAAATGTTTCTTATTCTTTTTCAATTATTAGTTACGGTATGGGAGATAGTGTTCAGTTAATTCAAAAGTTTAAAAATTTAGATAGTGTAAGCCACAGTTTTGCTCCCGGTTTATTTCTTGATCCCGCTCTTGGCAAATGGGGAGACGGCGCTCTTGAATATCAGAATAATTTTTTAGATAAAGCAACCGAATTTAAAGATACTGAAGTCCCTTCTCAATTTTCAATCTGGGAAAAGTCTACCGGAGCGAAAGGAATAAGTTTAGATTTTTCCTTTTCTGAAAATCCGGCTGATATGATTGCCGCTAACTGGAATGATGTTTATAAAAATCTTGAGCCGGGATTAAATGATTCACTTAAAACAGATTTGTACGACTTGTATTTAAAATTTTATTGGAAAGAAAAAGTGCTTCAGCCGGGAGCGGAAAAGGAATGGAAGGTAACTCTTTATCTAGGCGAACCGGATTTTTCAAAAGCCGCTATTCTGCGCTGGGATTTGCCCCGACATTTAAATATTGATAATAATCTTATCTTCCCCAAAGATTTAACTTCTTATGTGGAGATTGATCCTGTTGCTTCACTCCCGGCTTCTTCAACTTTGAAACTTACTTCTACTTCTGAAATATACATTACTTCTCCCGAAGTTGAATTATCAGGAAGTTCTAATACAATTTATAAAAAAGTAATTTTAAATTCCAAAATTGTCTACGCAAATAAAATTGCGCATGTAAGCGCGCAGTATCTAAATAATAATCAAGTTGTTGATGAAATAGAGCGGAATATTTTTATTCCTGCTACCCCCGTTTCGGATACCGGATTAACTGTTATAATCGATACGGCTTTCGTTAACCAATACTCTAAGACTAATGTTCTCTTCAAGGTAAAACAAGACTCCAATAATTACTTTTTAGGAAATCTTTCGACTGAAAATATATTCTTTTATGAAAACGGAATTAGAAAAGATTATGACCTTATGAAAGACACTTCCGGTGGTGTAAACGCGGCCGATATAATTTTTGTTTTAGATGTAACCGGAAGTATGGGTAATGAAATTAACGCGGTAAAAAATAATATTATAGAATTTGCCGATAGCCTGAGTTACAGGGGAATTGATTTCCGTCTGGGAATGGTAACATTTTTAGATGAAGTTGAAAATATTTATCCTTTTACAGATGATGTTCAAAAATTTAGAGATCAAGTTGCCGCCCAATACGCGCACGGCGGAGCTGATGAACCAGAAAATTCTTTACAGGCTCTTCTTGACGCCACAAAATTTAGTTTCAGAAATGATTCTAAACGAATAGTTGTTTGGATTACCGATGCAAGTTATCATCAGCAGGATTCTTACACCCAGCTTTTTAAAGATGATGTAATCCAGCCTCTTTTACTAAATAATTTGGTGGTTTATTGTATCGGCACCGAAAATTATAAATCAGAATATTACGACCCGATTATAAATCCTACCGGAGGAAATTATTATAACATAAACGGAAACTTTAGGGATATACTTCTTGAAATTTCTCGGTTAAAAGGCTCTTACAAATATTTACTTTCTTATCAAGGTGATAATGTTCAGCAGGGAACTTTGCTCAAAATTGAAGTTAGTTTTGCCGGTTTAGGCGGCAGTGCCGAATATAGTTTCAATCACTCTGCTTTAACTGCTGCGGCTGTTAATCATCTGGGATTTTATCCCAATCCGTTTAATCCGGAAATTACTTTTCAGGTAAATAAATCAAACTATGCTTCGGGAACTCTTCAGATTTACAACATTCTCGGCCAGCGTGTGCGTCAGTTTGACTTAACCGGACAAGGTATACAAAAACTTAAATGGAATGCCACCAACGAAAAAGGTCTTTTGCTTAGCTCCGGGTTTTATATTGTACAGCTTGTCTTAAAGGATAAAACGAACAAAACCTATTCCGAAACAGCTAAAATTCTATACCTAAAGTAGGGGATTGAAAATGAAAAAATTGAAATTAATAATTGTATTCATCTTATTTTTGGGAACGGCTTCAACTTTTGCTACGGGTTTATTAATGCCGACCGCCGATAATTATCCTAAAGATTTTTTGAAACTTAGAGCTTCAAAAGTTACCGTAAATATTAAAGGCTCAGTTGCCGAAACCGTAGTTTACCAGGAATTTGTGAATGAATGGTACGATTCCACAGACGCTGTTTATTCTTTTCCGCTTCCGGAAAACGCGAGAGCGACAAAATTTTTATACTGGTACAAGAATAATATTTATCAAGCGGTTCTTAAAGTCTCGGAACAAGCAGTTAATCCTGGAACTGGTGAGGGAGGAGTGGCCGCTTTAGTAAATAAATATATCGGGAAAAATGGTATACAAATTTTCTTAAAAGGAATTCAGCCGGGTGACATTCAGAAAGTTGAACTTCATTATGTTAATATGTGCGGCTATTACGGTGGAAATTATTCTTACCAATTTCCGCTTGATACAAAAGATTTTGTAAAATATCCTTTAGAGCTTTTACAATTTGATATAAATATAAAATCAAATTCTAAAATTGTTAATTATGATATCCCTTCACATCCGGGTTTTACTTTAGTTAAAAAAGATTCCAATGAAGTAAGTCTATCTGTGCAAGAATCTAAAGCGTATGTGAATAAGGATTTTACTTTAACATACGGAGTTGAACATTCTAATCTCGGTGTTGATTTTTATTCAACTGCCAGCGATTCTGAAGACGGACATTTTGTTCTTTTCGTACGCCCGGAAAATAATCCTCAGAGTGAAAATATTCTTCCTAAAAGAATTTTCTTTTTGCTTTCTAAATCAATATTCGGCAACGAATTCACACAGTCTATTTCCGCCATTTCAAGTTCATTGGATAAATTATCTCCTAAAGATTTATTCAATATTGTTGTTTATGATTACTCGTTTAATAGTTGGAAAACTCAGCCTGTTGAGGTAAATCCGCAAAATATACAAGACGCGAAAGATTATTTAGCTGCGCTTAATTCTAACTACGGCAGCAACCTGCTTGACGGTATAAAGGAATGTCTTAACCAAATTACATCCGATGACTCATTGGATAATTCAATTTTGATTTTTACCAACGGCAGAAGTTACTTTGATCCTCAAAATATATCTGACTTAAATATTCATAAAGCAGGAATTTTTACAATCGGAATCGGGGAAGATTTGGACCGCTCAAAATTAGAAATGCTCGCGGCGCGGAATTACGGTTTTGTAACTTATCTTAAACCTGATGAAAATTTATCTTCAAAAATGATTGAAGTATTTGATAAAATAAATCATCCTATTTTAAAAAATACCTCGTTCGAGTTCGGCAGAGCGGGAGTTTCGCAAATAATTCCCGAAAACTTTTCCCGCGGTATTTGGAGGCTCTCAATTTTATTTAACCGGCAGATATAAAAATCCCGGTACATCAACTTTAAGTTTAGCCGGAAGAACTTCTGCGGGAATAGCGGCTTTTAATTTTGTACTGGATTTTAATGATTCAACCGAGATTGATAAATTTACAGAAACTATTTGGGCAAAAGAAACAATTGATGATATTGAAAGGCAAATTGATGTTTACGGTGAAACACCAGAACTTAAGGCGAGAGATATTGAGCTGAGTTTAAAATATCAAATTCGCTGCCGTTATACAGCGTATATAGCCGATTATAGTGATGTTGTTTCAAATGCTGAAGTTCGAAAAGATAATCTTCTTGTTCCTCGATCTTATATCGCGGGAAATTATCCGAATCCCTTTAATCCATCCACAAAAATCCGTTTCTATTTAGATGATTTTTCTGCCGGAAAAACTAAACTTATAAAAATATATAATATTATGGGACAGCTTATTGCTGTAGTTGATATTTCTAATATGAATCCCGGCTGGAATGAAGTTATCTTTAACGCGAAAGATATGTACGACCAAACTTTAGCAAGCGGAATTTATTTGGTGCAGCTTCAAGTCGGACAAAAAATATATAACACTTTAAAGATTACAATTATCAAATAGTATTATAGGGCGCTCTAACCGGCGCCTTTCTTTTCCCGTTTTTAGATTAAACACATTTATTTCAAGAAATAATCTTTAAATTATTTTTCAATTCATTAAAGAATAATTTTATATGATAAAAATATTTCTCTTTCTAAGTATTATAGGAATTGCATTTAATTTGTCTGCCCAGAATAAAAAAGAACCCGAAACCGTTGCCCATGTCGATTTGAAAAAATACACCGGGCTTTGGTATGAAATAGCTAAAATTCCAAACAGCTTCCAAAAAAGCTGTTTTAAAAATACTACCGCTGAATATCAACTAAAGGATGATGGGGAAATAAAAGTAATAAATACCTGCGTCGAAGAAGACGGTGAAAAAAATGTTGCCGAAGGAACCGCAAGAATCGTTGACAAAAATTCAAACGCGAAACTTGAAGTAAGCTTCGTCAGCATTTTCGGCATAAATCTTTTCTGGGGAGATTACTGGATTATTGGGCTTGGAGATAATTATGAATACGCAATTATCGGACACCCGGAAAGAAAATACGGCTGGATTTTAAGCCGCTCGCCAACCTTACCTGATTCTACTCTTGATAATATATTTAATAAATTAAAAGAAGCGGGATATAATCCGGAAAATTTTGAAATGACCAAACAAGAACATTAATTTTTTAGCAGTTATTTTAATCAATAAATTGTTATTTCTTAGTAAATGAATTTAATCTAATAATTAAGTATTTTCAAATAAACCTGATCTAGTAATAATTTCCGACTATTATTGTATGCTTTTAATAAATGCGGAAACCTACAATGTTACAATCAAATATAAAAATTTCCTCCCTTGAGAAAAAAATAGCGGCAAAAAATCGGGAACTGGAAATTGAGAAAGCCTTTGAAAAAGTTAGAGAATGTGCTATGACAATGCGCCATTCATCCGATTTACAAGAGGTTGTTAATTTGGTTGCTCATGAATTAAATAATATGAATTTGGATATAACCGGTGTATTCATGGTTATAAATAATGACGAAATTGATAAACAATTTACATTTTGGGGATCAACAGGTGTAGCTGAAACTTATATGAAAAAAGCGGCCATTCCTTTTCTAGACCGCCCAATTTATAGAGTATTGGCTGAGGGTACAACAAGAGGAGATCGATTTTTCACGGAGGAATATTCGAGAGAGGAAAAAATTGAATTTTTTGAGCATTTATTTAAATATCCTCCTTATAATTCATCAACCTCGGAATGGAAGGAAAAGGTTCTATCCCGCGAAGGCGGTTATACTAGGTCAGTTTCTGTTTCCCGGTACACTTCTTTATTCGTGGTTAATCATTTCGGCAGAAAATTATCCGAGAAAGATAATGAGATCCTGAAACGCTTTGGGAAAGTTTTTGAACAGAGTTATACTCGGTTTCTCGACCTGCAAAAAGCAGAACTCCGAGCATTTGAGGCAATTAAACAAGCTTCAGTTGATAGAGTTCGCGGAGAAATAGCTAGTATGCGAAACTCTGAGGATCTTAATCGCGTCACTCCTATTATCTGGCATGAACTTGAAACACTAGAGGTTCCTTTTATACGTTGCGGCGTTTTTATTGTTGATGAAGATAAAGAAAAAATTCGAGTTTATTTAACCACACCTAACGGTAAGGCGTTGGGAGTTTTGAATTTATCTTTCGATGTAAACGAGCTTATAAAAAATATAGTTTATCACTGGCGGGAAAAACAAATTTATAAGGAACACTGGAATAAACAAGATTTTTTAACCTGGACAAAATCAATGATTGAGATAGGTCAAGTTCAAAATGCGGAAACCTATCAAGGTTCTTCTATACCTCCCGAATCTCTTCATCTGCACTTTGTACCTTTCGCGCAAGGTATGTTATATGTTGGGAATATTTCTCCACTCACCGATGAAAAGCTTGAATTGGTTAGATCAATAGCCGAAGCATTCTCTATAGCTTATGCCCGTTATGAAGATTTTAAAAATATTGAGGAAGCAAAAAGCAGTACCGAAAAAACTTTAAAAGGTTTAAAAACAGCTCAAACAAAGCTTCAAGAGCTTGACAAATTGAAATCAAGATTCTTTGCGAATATCTCTCATGAGTTCCGGACACCCCTTACTTTGATACTCGGCCAGATTGATAGTGTTATGTCTGAAAATATTGATGTTAAGGAAAAAGAGAAACTGCAGGTTGCAAACCGGAATGCTAAAAGGCTGCTTGTTTTAATAAACCAGTTGCTGGATCTCTCCAAGCTCGAATCCGGAGGTATGGATTTGAATGCTGAACAGCATAATATAGTCTCTTTTTTAAAAAGTCTGTTTTATTCATTTGAATCACTGGCGGAATCGCGAAAAATAACATTGAAATTCTCTTCAGAATATGAAAATATCCCCGTGGTCTTCGATCCGGATAAAATGGAAAAGATTTTTTATAATCTTATTTCGAATGCGTTTAAATTTGTTCCTTCAAACGGTGAAATTAGAGTGAGTTTAAAAATAATTAATTCTACCGCTCAAATAAGGATTAAAGATACCGGAATTGGAATACCTGCCGACCGTCTGCCGCATATTTTTGACCGCTTTTACCAGGTTGATGGCTCGGCAACAAGAAGGCGTGAAGGTACGGGAATTGGCCTGGCGTTAACCAAGGAATTGATTGAACTTCATAAAGGGACTATTTCTGTTAATAGCAAAGAAGATGAGGGAAGTGAATTTATTATTCAGATTCCCTTAGGTAATCTTAAAACTGAAATGGAAGATTCTGTAAAATTCATGCATGCGGAATCTTTAAGTGTGAATAATTTTAATACTCAAGAAAATGAAGAAAAAATTTCTGTGCCGCATTCTTCCTTATCCGAAAATCATAAAATAATATTAGTAGTGGAAGATAATTTTGACGTAAGGAGTTACATCCGTGAGCTGTTGAAAACTGAATATAAAGTCATAGTGGCTTCGGACGGTGAAGAGGGAATATTTAACGCAAGAAATAAAATTCCCGATCTGATAATTACCGATGTGATGATGCCAGGAATGGATGGTTATAATTTTAGTAAAAAAATAAGAGCTGATGAAAAAACAAGCCATATTCCTATAGTAATGCTGACCGCAAAAGCCGGCCTTGATGATAAAATAACAGGACTCAAAACAGGCGTTGATGCTTACATTACAAAACCTTTCAGCGCTAAGGAATTAAAGGTTCGTGTAAAAAATTTAATTTACCAGAGAGAACAGTTAAGAAAGCGTTTCGCAAAATCAACTTTTATTAAGCCTTCCGAAGTTTCCGCGGTTTCAGCTGACCGGAAGTTTTTAGAAAAAGCTATTAAAACTATCGAAAATCATTTTGAGGATGAAAGTTTTAATATTGAATATCTGGCAGCGGAAGTTAATATGAGTGTTTCTCAGCTAAACAGAAAACTAAACGCGCTTGTGGCACAGCCGGCAGGACATTTAATCCGTTCTCTTCGCCTTCAGCGTGCCGCCGATCTTTTAAAGCAGAATACGGACACTGTTGCCGGGATTTGTTATAAAGTTGGTTTTAACGACCAAGGCTATTTTGGGAGAGCTTTTAAAAAGCAGTTTGGGGTTTCGCCGAATTTTTATAAGAAGAAAATGCGGGATTAATGTTTACCACTTCACTTTTATGTCTGCCAGCCTGATTTAAGAAAATTACCGCAGCTTAATTACAATCTGAGCGAATAATCCGAATTCTTGCGCATATTGTACAAGAAATTACCAATCTATACTTCTACATTAAACCCATCATAATTAAACATCTATACTAGAATTTAAATTAAAAAAATATGGTATGTATAAAAGTAAACGGAACCTGCAGGAATGACGGCAAAGTTATATTCGAAACTAATGAGTTTATTGAATGCAGCGGTCTTATCCTTACTCAGCCGGCTGAACTGCCGGAAGACTGCCGGGTTGAGGTTTTAGTCTCTTACAATGAAGAGGATTTCCTCTCCGGTAAAAACGGAATTGTTTGGGCAACATACTCTATTAGGCAGGCTGAGGTTTTGCATAGTGCTTTGTTTGCGCAGGATATTCATACCGAAATAAAAAAAACCGATCTTGAAAAAAAAGAATTGTTCCTTATAAAAATAACAACTCAGTCGGATCTAAACGATGCGATCGATTTTATCTGGAAAAGTGAAAGCGGGCTTAATCTTAAAGCGGACTGGACTTACCCTGAAAACGAAACAAATAAAAGTTTTGAACAATGGCTGAGCGGACATTAAATAAGATAATTAACTCATTTATAAATATTATTTGGTAATGTAATGAAACAAATTTTTTTAACAGTTTTGTTAGGCTGCCTTTTAAGCATTGGTATGTTTGCGGAAAGTATTGCGCAGACCTATACAGGTAATCTCTCCCTTCACACCCAAACAGATATAGATAACTTCAGCTATTCGGAGGTAACCGGTAATTTAATAATTACTGAAGCCTCACCCAATTCTATTGTTAATCTTAATGGATTATCCGACTTGACCACTGTGGGTGGAGCTTTGGATATCATTAGTAATGCCGCTATTACCAATCTGGATGGATTATCCCACTTAAAGTCTGTGGGTGGAAATTTGTTTATTGATGATAATTTTTCGCTAACCAATCTGGATGGATTATCAAGCCTGATATCTGTAGGTGGCGATCTTGAAGTCTCACACAATACAGCTCTTTCAGATTTTAGTGGGCTTTATGCTTTACTCAGAGTAAACTATAGGTTGGCCGGAAGTTACTCTGTTACACAAAATGCTTCAAATCCTTCACAACAACAAATAGTTGATGGAGGGTCCTCCTCAGTACCATTTTACGGAAATACCTATATTGGTTCGCAGGCAGATGTTGATGCTTTTAACTATACTGAGGTAACCGGTGATCTGGGTATTTTTTCCGGTAGTGCTGTCACTAACCTGGATCATTTATCAAGTTTAACCTCTGTGGGTGGTTATTTGAATATTCAACAAAATTCTGCTATTACCAATCTTGACGGTTTATCTAACCTTACTTCGGTGGGTTTCTTATCCATTCAAAGTAATTATGCATTAACTAATATCGATGGTTTATCCAACCTGACCTCTGTGAGTGGACCAATACGGATTTGGTCCAATTTTGTACTGACAAATATTGATGGTTTATTCGGTCTTACTTCTGTGGAATATTTGTCGATACTTGGTAATAGCTCACTAACCAACATTGATGGTTTATCCGGCCTTACCTCTGTAGTAGGATTGGATTTGATTATTGATAATAATGCCGCACTAACCAACGTTGATGGTTTATCCAACCTGACATCTGTTGGTAGAAGTTTAGAAATTTCTAACAATTCCGCTCTTACTAATCTTGATGGATTAAGCAGCCTGATTTCTGTTGGAGAGACTACGCAGCCCCGCAGCTTTTACGGAGCTGTAGCGATTAACGGTAATTCTTCATTGAATAAGTTTTGCGGGCTATACCCGTTGGTCTCTGGTGGGACAATTATTCCCCCAGCCAATGGTATCACTTTATATATTTCAGGTAATGCAAGCAACCCTACGGAACAGGATATAATAAATGGAGGATTTTGCTACGTACAGAATATCCAGGATCTTGTGACCGCTGTAGAAGATCTAAATACAATTGGTACTCTGAATAATGGTCAGGCAAACTCATTAAAATCTAAATTGATTGGATTACAATCCTTAATTGATAATGGAAACAAGAATGCTGCTGTCAATAAAGTTAATGCCTTCATCAATCACGTTGAAGCATTTATTAACGCATCTGTGTTAACTTCCGCTGAAGCTCAATCTTTAATAAACGCGGCTAATATCATTCTTGCCCAGTTAAACAGCCTGCACAAGCATTCAAACTCCGGTAACAAGACAAAAATAAACACGACAATCCCCAAAAATTATTCTCTATCGCAGAACTTCCCCAATCCGTTTAACCCGACGACCGTTATTAAATATGCGCTGTCTGAGAATGTAAAGGTTAGGCTTATAATATATGATGTTCTGGGAAAGCAGGTAGCTGAACTTGTAAACCGGGAAGAAGCGGCAGGCATTTACGAAGTAAAATTCGATGGAAGCAGTCTTGCAAGCGGCATTTACTTCTACAGGTTAACAACAGATAAATTCACAAAAATAAATAAGATGATTCTGTTGAAGTAATATATTCTGTTACTATTAAGTGTCAGTGACTAATAAACAATATTAATAACAAATCTGAAAGGAAATACTATGAAAGTCGTATTATCAATTCTTTTTCTGTTCATTATCATTTCTTTAAACAGTTCAGTATCTGCGCAGCCTGCACAGGGTAATGTGGTTGTAATGACAAATTTCGAAAGAGCGTTTCCTGTGGACGGTTCTGCAAATGAACTTGATTCTTTGAGCCAGGTTTATTCGGATATTTTGTACAAGGATAATCCCTATGTGGTTAGTTACAAAACAATTCGTCACTGGTGGGGGCATGATAACCGTGACTTCCTTCAAATGATCGAAGTTAAAAGTTTCGAGGATGTAGAAAAGGCAAATGAAAAAGCGGATGAGCTTTTTATGAAAGCAATGCCGAATAAGGCTGACAGGGATAAATTTAATAAAGCCCTTAATAAATATTTCACCGGTAAACATTCCGATGAAATTTATAGGGAAGTAGTTTACGGGAAATAATTAATAGAAAAATTTTAGGAGCGGTTCTATTTTTACGAAGAAGAATTCTTCTGTTCTTTATTACAATATTACAATAGCGGGATGAAAGCAAAGGTATTAATTGGCGGTCTCGGCGAAGAACATCTAACGAAAAAAAACAATTTGATTGAACAAGTGAATCGCTCATAATCTTTCACTTTAAATAACATATTCTTAAAAATTTAAAGATGTCATCTCTTTTGAAGATGACATCTTTTATGCAGTTAGTAAATTCATTAAACAGAAAAGTAAAAACATTTCAAATATAAACCTTTAGGTCGGAGGATTTCTTCAAATAAAAATAAAAGTTCAACTATGATAAGATTTTTCAGAAATATTCGTCAACAACTTGCTTCTGAAAACAAAGCGATGGCATATCTGCGCTATGCTGTGGGAGAAATTGTTCTTGTGGTTATAGGTATTTTGATTGCTTTGCAAGTTAATAATTGGAATTCTAGCAGAATTGAAAAAAATAAAGAATCTGTTTATTTCAATAATATTAAACGTGACTTAATAGAACAGAACAAATCAATTGATGCTCAAATGAATTTTGAATTGGATATTTCCAAAACGGCAAAACCAATTTTATCGTATTACAAAAAAAATCATAAATTTCATGTTGATAGTGCTTTTACTTCAGCTATTAGCAGTCTTACCAACCGAAAAACTTTTGTGAAAATAAATCCTACATATACAGAACTGCTCTCATCAGGAAATGTTGATATTATTAGCGATAATAAATTTAAAGGTAAACTTATAAACTACTACCAGGAATTAGGACGTTTAGAGCTAATCATTAATAAAAATAATAATTTATTTACTGACGCGGTTTTCGTGCCCGGTGTAATCAGGTTGAGTGAACTTCAAACGTCTTCTGTATATGATGAATTATTAACTTCGAAAATACTAACTCATAATGAACAAGACACTTTAGTTAATTATATATGTTTGAATGAAAATAATTTAAAAGCTATCAGCTCTTCCCAACTCGAAAACCCGGAAAATCAACTAACCATGATAAACTTAATAAATTACAGATACCTTCTCGCAAATCTTCATTACTATTTGCTAATAGCTCAAAAAGAAAAAACTCAAATACTAATTGATGAATTAAATTCAACTTATGAAAATTTTTAGAAATATCAGACGAAAACTTGCAGCCGAAAATAAATTTATGGCATATTTACGGTATGCGATAGGTGAAATTATACTTGTTGTTATTGGAATTTTAATCGCGCTTCAGATAAACAACTGGAATGAATCGAGAAAACAAAGTATTGCCGAAACTGAATTTATTGAAGGTGTGAAAAAAGATCTTACGCAAGACAAACAATACATATTATTAGTATTAAAAGGAATGGAACCCAAAATAGAAGCGTATGATTTTTTAAATAATAAAGGATTTTTAAAAACTAATTCTAAAAATATTAATTCCGTTGATTCACTGCTGCAAATTTATTTCGAGCCGGGAAATCGTACTTTTTATCCGGTTTCAGGATCTTTTCAGGCGGCTGTTTCGGGCAACCTAATCAATAATTATAAAAATAAAGAGATCACAGGTTCAATTATAAAACTGTATAATTCAACTTACTCAAGATTAATTGATAATGGAAAAATTCTGGATGACAGATGGGATTATTTGCGGAGAAAATATAGTCACCAATGTAGGATAGGAAATTTTCATGTAAATGACAGCGCTAAATATTCTGAAATTATGGATGATATGTACTACCACTATTTAATGTTGCAATGGTATAGGGGAGTGTTGAAAGATACTCTTAATGAAATTGATGAATTTTTAAAAAAATCTGATGATGAAATTCTTTAATCATATCCATAGAAAAGTTGTGGCCGATAACCTGCCATTCGGCCAATCAGGCAAAGTGATGGCGTATTTACGTTATGCCGTTGGCGAAATTATACTGGTTGTTATTGGAATTTTAATTGCTTTGCAGATAAATAACTGGAATGAAAATCAGAAGCTTAACAAGTCCAGACAAGTTTATTATCAGCAGCTTTTAATTGATTTGAACAAGGATATAGAATCAGCTAAAAAGTTTATTGCGAATTTTAAAAAGAGCGCGGTGAATACAATAATTACCTTAAACTTTATGAGAAAAAGAATTTAACTCCGTCCGAAGTTTATAACGCGCTAATGAAATTAAACCTGGCTTCGGGTTTTATAGAATTTAATTCAAACACTATTGAGTCAATTCGCAGCAGCGGTGAGCTGATTTTGTTTCCCCTCGAAATAAGAAATAAGCTGCTCGACCTAAAAGTATACCAGGATAATTTTCTGGAGAGGGCAAAACATAATGACAATCATAAAGCTGATGTTATCAGAAGTATGTCGATGATTAGAGGAGGCTCAACACTTTATTCCAGGCTAAAAAACCAGCCTCAATTAAAAGCGTACTTAAAATTTAATGATAATATTCCTCTTATAATTCTAGGTTTGGACGCAACACATAAATGGAAAAATTTTTCGGAAACAGCTTCAATTAAGGATTTAACAAAAATGATAAACGATATAAATGTTATCATCGGTTTAATTAAAAAAGAAATAAATAAATAAAATCCATTGAAACCAAATGATAAGAATTTTCAGAAATATTCGCCAAAAACTTGCCGCCGAAAATAAGGGAATCGCCTACATGCGTTATGCGATTGGAGAAATTGTTCTTGTTGTAATTGGAATTTTAATCGCGCTTCAAGTTAACAACTGGAATGAACACCAGAAACAAAAAAAACAGGAAACGATCGATCTGCAGAATTTAAGAATTGATTTAGAAAAACAAATACAACTACTGGAACGTTCAATAGATTTTGAAAATATCTTCATTCAGGATTGTAAGGATATAATATCACATTATGAGCAAAATAATGGATTCAAAAAAATGGATTCCATATTTCCAAAAATAAACGACCTGAGCGTAAGAGTGACATTTACCAATGCCAATACAACTCTTTTAGAAATGATAAACGCCGGGGAAATCAATAATATAGATAATGAATCACTTAAAAAAGAACTTATGGAATTTAACCAGCTTATCGAAGGTTTCGCCGCGAATACAGTTAATAACAACACCAACCTGGTGGATCAGATTATTGCGCGAAACGTAATAAAGAACAGCAGCTTTGCAACTTCTACTTATTCCGAAAGGATGAGAAAAATGTTTTTGAATAGTTACCCAATGGATTTTATTAATGTTAAAGACGATACGCTGAAAGCGATTGCAATTCAAAATCTCAATGAACCAAAATTGAGGTTGGAGTTAATTAATAATGTTGTTTTTAGAAATGGTTTAGCCGAATTGCAAAAAACAGGCGATGAAAATTTAAAGGCAAAAGCAAAACAATTGCTAAAACATATTGAAACAGAATTAAACCGCTAATGAAAATCTTTAGAAAAACCCGACAAAAACTTGCCGCAGAAAATAAGGTAATGGCTTATTTACGTTACGCAATTGGTGAAAGCCGGTTATTCTGGAATATGAAGATGCTGTAAAAAGGAATAAAACTAAAATTAAATTAAACAAAACAGACATTGATGCGGTTTTAGATTATATCTGCTTAATAGGTGGATTATACCTCAGCTGCGTACGGCATTAATCCCTTATAACGTAATAAGGCTGCCTTTTATCTTAGTAATCTTTCTTGTAGCAGTTTTTGAATATCTCTTCTTCCATCAATTATACAATGAATGAAGATTTCTCTTTTTATGATTCTGTAAATTATTCTATAAGGTTTATAATGAATTTCTAAGAAATCACTAATTTCTAATAAATTAAATTCTGGTGGGATGTGTCCCCTTTCCGGGAATTCTTGAAGCAAAAGACATTTTTCTCTTAGCTTCGAATATAATTTTTCCGCATTGTCTTCTGACTCATTTGAATAAACATATTTGTATATCTCGAATAAATCTTTTTCAGCATCTGAGACAAAATTAACTTTGTATTTCACTTTGTCCCCGTTTGAATTCATCTATCTGTTTTCTTACATCTTTAAATGTTTTATCTAAAGTTTTAAAATTTCCTTTTTGAAAATTCTTCCCGCTTAATGCAAGTAGTTTTAATAATGCGATTGCTTCTTGAGTTTGTTCGTAAACCTTTACATCTTGAAGTACAACTTTTGCTTCTCCGTTGTGAGTTATTATCATTGTTTTTCGATTGTCTGAAACATCTCTGACAACTTCAGATGCATGAGTTTTTAAATAACTTATTGGTTTTATTGCTTCACTGAATTTCATTTTTCTTCCTAGTTTTTATGCGACTGCAATATAGTCTTTTAATTAGTCTATTTCAATAATTTATTTTCTGAAACATTGATATAATATTTAGCCTTATAACGATTTCTATCTTACGCAAAGAATTAAAAAAAACAATTGTGCCTTTCCACTTACTAGAGTAAATTTTTGTTTTACCAACCAAAAAAATTTAGGAGTATTATTATGAACTCTAAACCTCTCGAAGCAAAAAGGCAAATTAACTCCAGGCAGCCGTCTCATTAAATAAACAATTCTATAAAACTCCCATTAAAATTACAGATGACGAGTTAAGTCCCTTTGCGGCTTAGCCCAACACTGGATTATGCCTCAGCTTCGTTCGGCAGTAATCCCTTATAACGTTATAAGCGTTTTAGAAGTTTGGTTTCATTTTTTCAAATTAAAATATTGAATAATTTTTCTTATAGCTGAGCTAATTTTTCTTATATCCCTAGAGATGGAATCTATTTCAAATTGACTTGTGAAAGTTTTAATGGTTTTTATGTCTCTTTTTATGGCGTCTTTTTCAAGTTGGCTTACCTTACTTTTTAATTCAACAATTAGACTTGACATTTGAATATTAATCTTCTCTGTCTGTGAAGAATTTCTCCATACATCCTTTAGCTCTTCCCATATATCTTTTAATTCTTGTTCTAACATTTTATTATCCTCAATAATCTATTTTAATTTATGGGTTATACACTTTAATAACGTCTTTCTTATCCGTTTCATTTTAACAGCAATATGATTCTCTGTCAAACCCGTAATTGCAGCAATTTCTCTATAAGGCAATTCATCTAAATAAAGGACAACAATAGATTTATCTATTACATTCAGAGTAGAAATACAAGCTTGAAGGTTTTGATATTTTTCTTTCTGAGTTTTATCCGGTGTGTGTTCTGATAGAGCAAAATGTATCGATTCTAATCTAACTGTATTGTTGTTATTCTTTTCAAGCTTCATTTTTGAACTATAACAAACGTTTAGAGCAACTTTATATATCCACGTGTTTATGCTAGATTTACCCTTGAAAGTAGATAATGATTTCCAAACTTGAATTACCACTTCTTGGAAAAGGTCTTGAGGCTCTATCGGAGTAACTGCATAGATCTTACATATTCTGTAAATTTTATCTTTATTGTCTTCAATTATCTGTATAAAACTTTGCTCTAGTTGATTTTGCATTATGATAATTTATTATCTCCTATTACTAATATATTAGTAACAAGAAATTCTGAAATATGACAAGAAATATTTATTATTTTTTAAGCATTAACACAAAAATGAATATACAACTAAATCAATTTTTATTGAGCTTATAACAGAATCGCCGATAAGCGGCGCCACAAAACAGAAACGCCAATTTAAAAAAATTGCCGATGATTTAGCAAACTGTGCTTATCCGTCAGCTAACGGATTCTTCGTAAGTACAGTTTGCAAGTTAATTAAATTAAAACGACTACTTTGAAAAAATCCGCCAAAATGGAATGGCTAACCTTAAAAGTTATAAAATGCCAAATGCGATTCGTTGGTTTACGGCCGGCTTTCGCTTGATTGGCTGGTTGAACTAAACCGCAAAGCGGCGCGGATGTAATTTAATACAGCAGCCTTTATCCCGGCTTTTCTTCGCTGCTCATCAATTCTATAAATACCGCAAATTAACACCGGCAGCCGTCGAAACATAAAAACCATTCTATTAAAACAACTATTGAAATTACAAATAACCGAGCTAAAATCCCTTTGCGCCTTAGCCCAACACTGGATTATGCCTCAGCTTCGTTCGGCATTAATCCCTTATAACATTATACACATTTCTTTTCCATTATTTTTATTGTAAGATAAGAAATTTTATATTAGTATTAATATCTATGTAATGCATATAGTCTCCTTGTAATCATTTAAGTAATTCAGTTTTATTATCCTTCGAACTCTATCAAATACGGTCTTACATTATTTACTTTTGACTTGTTTGTTATATTTTGTTTCGTCCATGTTTTGCCCGATATATCATTTGTTGCATACTTTCTGATATTCAAAAAACCCATTATACTTGGTTCTGATAAAAGTACTTCGGAAGCATCATTCTGTTTAGAATAATTCCACCAGAATAGAAATATTCTCTCGCTAATCCTCTTGAAACCTTTGCCAGTTATAATCTATTTCTGTGGTAATCCAGATTTATCAAATATTTTGAATAATATATCTATGGTCTAAGAATATTTAAATACTGAGTAAACTAAAACTGGTGTTGAATCATTTTCTAAGGCAATATCCCAAATCCATAACTAATTTCTATGAATGGTAACAATTCTTTGTTCTTAAAATAATACCTTATTATTGGTCCGAATAATAATGTGTATTTATAAAAATGATTATTAAGGATATCTTCGATTGATTTATTATAATATTCGTAACTGAATTCTATGCCTGTTGAAAAACTATTAATGAAGAAGTAAGAGCCTATCGGAGAGAATGTAAAAATGACGGGTTTTCACTCGTATTAATTCACCTTAGTAATATTCTGATCTCTGTTTCCTTCGATGATAAATTATAAGAACCAACTCTAACTCCTCCAAGTTTTGTTATCCAGCCAAAATAAATTTTATCATATTTATTCTTTATATGAACCGCACGTGGATCAGCAAACCAACACCAAGCTCCATATTGAATTTATGTATTTGTCATAGATTTTATAAATATTCTGTCTGACTTCATAATTTTGAAAGTGTTAAGAACGATAAGTTCCAAGATTGTAATAGAAATAAAATGTTAAGAATTGATAAGTGATGTTCGATTTTGTATCTCATTAAATTATTCCCAATGTTTTTATGGTATAACGATTTCTATCTTAGTAAAAATTAAAAAAATCAATTGTGCATCTCCACTTACAAGAGTAAATTTTTATCTTTACCAACAATATATATTCCGAAATATTATCCTCACTCTAAATCTCTCGAAGCAAAAAGGCAAATTAACTCCAGGCAGCCGTCTCATTAAATAAACAATTCTATAAAACTCCCATTAAAATTACAGATGACGAGTTAAGTCCCTTTGCGGCTTAGCCCAACACTGGATTATACTTCAGTTTCGTTCGGCATTAATCCCTTATAACGTTAGCTTGATTTATTTTTAGGGATGATTTAATTATTCGTAATGGGTCCACATCCTTATTACTTTTACAACTTTTATGTCATCCAATACTTGATAAACTAATCTATGTTGGATATTTATTCGTCGAGATATTGCCCCAGATAAGTCCCCTAATAATTTTTCAAATGCAGGTGGATTTTGGTATGGATTCTTTTCTATTATTCTCAATATTTCTTCTGTTTTCTCCTTTAGGCCAGAAGATTTTATTTTCTTAGCATCTCTCTGTGCTTGCTTAGTATATACCAATTTCCATTTTACCATGTTAATTTATCAGAGCATTTGTCCACTGGTGTTTTCATACCCTTTATTATTGATTCTCTCATTTTTGGAATTGACAATAAATAAAGTGTTTCTTCTATTGCTCTCCAATCATCTTCTGATAATAATACGGCGTTATTTCGTTTTCCCGAAATATAAATGGGTTCGCTATCTTTTGCAGTTTCATCTATCAGTTTATATAAATTGCTTCTTGCTTTTGTAGCTGTAATCGTTCTCATTTTATCATTCCTTTCTTAAACCAAACGTACGTATTTATGTACGCTTTGTCAAGTACTTTTATCATGCAAGCTAAGGTTGTGGCTAAGGCACAGCCCAGAACTACAATGCCGAACTTGTTAATAGATTTTATTACAAAAAACTTTCATAGCACAACTACCTTTTACATTTTATAATAATGAATAATTTCGCAGCTCCCATTTTGTAGTTGATGGATACTGTGAACCAATTCCATTAGACAAAACACGTTTTACAAGTCCAACATTTAATGAAAACCAGGAGCTATCAACACTTTGATTTTGTTCGGAAATAACCAAAACAGTATTGGGAAATGTTGTATCAAGAACTTTATAATCACTGATTTTCACAACTCGACACGAGGCTCCTTCGCTTGTTTCCCATTTTGTCCCAACCGTAACTGGAGATTTAAGAAGTAGCTGTTTTCTACATAAAATATTTGTCCCGGGAAACATAGTATCCTTATCTGATGAATAGAAATAAAATCCGTCTGTTTTAAATGTATTATATCCGGCGATTGGTTCGTTGGTATTTAGATTATTTACTTTGATTGCTTCCGTATATCCCCAAATATTTGAACCATCCTCGTGATTGATATTGTTCTTTAATATCCTTTCTATTATAGCATTTTCAGCATCAGTTTTATAAGAATACTCCCATTTATTTCCAATTTTTAGTGGATAATAATTTTCGACTGGTTCGATATTGGTCTTACTAGGCTCAGTCGAATCACAACTAAAAAATACGACTGAAAATAAAACTAAGATTAATAATTTTTTCATAGACATCCATTTTCTTGTTGTTTGTATAACGAAGTTGCAAATAACCGGCCCCCATAACAAAAATGCCGATTAGAAAAACAACGCCAATAATTTAGCAGACGGTGTGTAATTTTCATCGTACACACCGGCTGCAACAATTTAGTTTAGTACTTTACTGCCGAACAGCAATTTTAAATTTATCACTAAACTTAAGAATGACACAAACGCCGCATTGAAAATGGCGTCCGGTTGATTTGTGGGGTATACCACAATTACTCAATATCTTTTTCTGGCAATAATTGTTTAAAATTTCTAATAGTAAGAATAAATATCTTTTTAGATTCTACACGGTATATTATTCTATATTCATTTTCAAAAATCTCACGAATATTATCTCTGTTTGTCTCTGGAACTATTCTTCCTCTTTCATGATATCTAGATAATGATTCAACTCTCTTAAATATTTTGCCCACAATTTTTTGTGCAGCGGAAATGTTTTCTTTAGATATATACTCAGAGATATCCTCCAGCCTTTCTACTGATAACGGCGACTAAAATATTTTCACTTTAGAACCTTTTGCTTAATCGATTCTTTACATCTTTATGAGAAATCCCCAAGCCACCATCAATTTGAACCTCCGCAAGTTTTATATCTTCAAGCACTTCAATTTTATCTATCATTGCTTCATATTCGGAAACATCTATTATGATTGCAGCACTTTTACCGTTTTGGGTGATGAGAAGCGGATCTTTTTGTTTTTTTGACTTTGTCAAAATAAAAAGCAACTTTTGATCGAAATTCTGAAAGAGGTTGAATGTCTTTATCTAACTGTATTCTATGCATATAAACTCCATTATTATATTGTGCAATTAAACGTACAATATTACGCACAATATGTAAATAGAAAAATGTTTCAATTTTGTGGTATAACGAAGTTGCCGCTAACCGGCAGCCCATAACAGGAATGCCGAACAGAAGCACAAACATTAATAATTAAAAAATTTTATTTAGCAGAACAAAGCCGAACAAGTTAGCCGAAACGGAGCTACTAACATTAAAATTATAAAAATACCGAATGCGAAAAAGCTGTCGCCTTGAGTCCACAATGATGGCATTGCCATCAAGTTTTTAATTAATGAACTTACCAATAATCACTTAACAAGTAAATGTAGCAGACCAGCGGATTGGTGCTCTAAGTGCCCGTGCATGAGTCTTGTTCCGAAGCTCGTGTAGTTTTTATTGGTGGTGGACCTTCACTTTATTCTAAAATCCAACCTCGCTTAGCAGCTTACTTTTATTTACACCTTCGGACTTGTTAAGACTTTTATTTATATATTAAAAGGAGTTATATCAATGGCAAAGCCAAAGAACAAGCTCACCATTATTAACAACACCGCCGCCGGTATCGATATCGATTCAAGAAAAATCTTTAGATAAAAGGCATTGAGTTTGCCGAAGAGGGAATTAAACAATACGAACAAAAAATCAAAGAACGTCAAATGAAATATTTACAAAAACAAGCTAAATGCTTTGGAATGCTTCTTACACCTCAACTTGAATGAGTTCATTAGCACCCGCGGGTTATATTGATATTTTGATAATAATCCTTTTTGAATAATTTTATTTTAGAAGAGAAAGTTTTCTCGTTTCAACAAAATCACCTGCCTGCAACCTATAGAAATAAGTTCCACCTGAAAGGTTGCTTGCGTTAAATTTAACTTCGTAAGTGCCTGCTTGTTTTTCTTCGTTCACAAGTATGGCTATTTCTCTTCCAAGTAAATCATAAACTTTTAATATTACCTTGTTCGCACTAAAACCAGAGGCTATCTGTGGGACAGAGAATTTTATTTTTGTTACCGGATTAAATGGATTAGGATAGTTTTGCTCCAGGGAAAATTTAGATGGCATTCCAACATTTATTCCAATTACATTTGAGTATTTAAATGTTCCATTAAAATCAATCTGCTTTAATCTATATGAATATTTTCCTGATAGTAAACCAATATCTGTAAAATGGTAATTCTGAATTTCAGTTATAGTTCCCTTGCCTTTCAAAAATCCAATCTTCTCCCAATCATCAATTTCTCCTCCCGTGAGAGCTTGTCCAGAGCTTATCTCGTTAGGATTAAGAAGCTTGTTACTTCTTTCAATCTCAAACCCATAATTATTTATCTCACTTGCTGTCATCCAGTTTAGATAGACATCATTTCCTGAAACATTTGCATTAAAGCTAACCAATTCAACTGGGGTCCCGCTGTTATTTGTATGAAGATGAAGAATATAACCATCATATCCAGCAGCCCAACCCAAATCAGAATTTAAAAAATACAAACGAAGAAGATTATGCCCGGAATCCGAATGTTGAATGTACCAATCCGTGCCTCCATTTGTAGTTTGAAATATTTTATCATCAACTATATACCAACCTGTATTTACATCAGTAAACCAAAAATCATTTACAGAATCTATCTTTAACTTCCAGGAAATTCCTCCATCATTAGTAAAATAAAGCCTATTGAGTACACCTGAGATAGAAACACTTGCCCAACCCATCGCGTCGCTAAAGAACTGAATCTTTGAAACTTCACCTTCAAGATTTGTAGGTAAGGGTGCCCAGTTATCACCTCCATCAGTTGTCTTTAATATATTAGTTGAATCTCCCAAACCACCGCACCAACCGATTAGATTATTTAAGAAATAAAAAGTATTTGCATTAAAACCGTGATATAGCACTGTCCAGACATTGCCTCCATCAGTTGTTTTTAATATTTGACCTTCATATAAGCCAGCATATACTCCAGCTATACCATTATTAGCATCAAAGAAATGTAACGAATTAAAAATTATATCATTACCCGAATAACGTTGTACCCAATTAGCTCCACCATCTGAGGTGAATATTAATCTATTCCCATAAGAATCCAAATCTGTAAACCAGCCAATATTTTCATTAAGAAAAAATGTAGAACTAATAGGACCATCTGTTTCGTGTTGTATAAACCACAGCTCGCCACCATTAGTTGTCTTATATATTTTTGATGGATTATTACTACTCATCCAACCCACACTGTCATTTGAGAACTGTACAACTGCAAAGTAACCTGTTGCATTCATGCTTTGCGAAAACCATTGCGCGTTAAGTACTGTGTTAAAAATAAATAGAACTAACAAAAAGATATAACTTTTCATTTTTTCTCCCTTAGAAACTACTACTAATAGTTTATCCTTATCAATATAACATCCTTGTGCTTAAGCCCCCAACACAACAATGCCGCATTTATTTACATAAATTTTAAATTAGATTGTCATTTCATTTGTAAAATCTTCAATTACGAGTAAAGCATCATCCAGTGATAACGAATTTTTTGGGAGTCTTGTTAAGACGGAAAGAAATTCTTATAAATTTTTAGAAGTTGTATATAATTCTACTTGATCTGAAAATATATTTTGTGATCTTTGGAAATACTTAGAGCCTTCATCAATAGAATAAATTAGAATATTTGTATCAACCAATAATTTATTCATAAGCCCGTTCTCTAAGGTTTACATTATCAAGTTGCCCCCTTAAATTAAATGTATGAATTTTCTTTTTGCTTTTCTTTGGGGTACTTAGAGAATTTATGTATTTATATAGTTTTTCAATGATATCATCAGGCAACTTATCTATTTCCTTTTTTATTTTTTCTTTCGTTGTCATTTTTAACCTTTATAAATTTTACTATTTAATATAAAAAATTTCTTCTTAAAATCGGCGTTCTCCACACATGGTCAAGAAAACTTGATTATCATCCGCATATCCACTACATAATTACCGGCGGCGGATTAAATACACAGCAACCGGTAAAAGCTCTCTCAGTTATTTTCAAAGCTAAATTCCGCGATGGACTGAAAAAGAAAAATCCGCTACCTCCGGAAGATGGAACAGAGAGTGGATTGTAAACTCCATCCCGGTAGGCAGCGGTTCTCACGCTATGAAATATCTAGCCCAATATATCTTCCGCACCGCTATCAGCAACAACCGAATAATTAAATGGGAAGGCGGCTTCGTTACTTTTAAATATAAGGACTCAAAAACAAAACTGTGGAAAAACATGAAACTAAATAATGAAGAATTTATTAGGCGATTCCTTCAACACGTACTGCCGAAAGGTTTTGTTAAAGTCAGATACTTAGGAGTGTTTGCCTCAAGAAATCATTCACTTCTTAAAAAAGTAAAACAAATACTGCGTCAAGCGGTTGAAAAGAAACCGAAACAGAAACCCCAAAAGACTAAACCCAATTCAATCCTTTGCAAAAAATGCGGAGAAGAAATGAAACTTATACTAACAACAAAGCGAAGCTCTTATTATAATAAAGCCCCTCCAAATAATAATTTTCTTTCGATAAAAAACAATAAAAAACTCATAGCCGAAAAAAAATTTTAACGGACTTAGCATTATTATGTTCACAAACTTTGGAAAAAGAAACGGAAGTAAAAGCAAAAACAAATTATTAACAGTATGATTACTAAAACAAAAAACAAATACCGCAAATTAAAACCGGCAGCCGTCGAAACAGAAAAACAATTCTATTAAAACAACTATTGAAACTACAAATAACAGAGCTAAATCCCTTTGCGGCTTAGCCCAACAATGGATTATACCTCAGCTTCGTTCGGCATTAATCCCTTATAACGTTAGGGCACATTACTTAGAATAAATTCTATCTTATATTTAACTGCAGCTTTTTCCCAATTGCTTCTAAGTAATTCTTTAAAGTTGATATTCTTATATCATCAGAATGATTTTCAATTCTTGATATAGCTGATTTTTTAGTATTCATCTTATTTGCAAGTTCTTCTTGAGTTATTCCAGCTTCTTCTCTTGCTTTACGTAATAATATTCCTATTTTGAAATTCTCATATCCTACTTCAAAATCTTTCGCAAATTTTTTACTCTTTGATTTTCGTTTTTCGATATATTTTTCTAAATCATCCATTGCTTTTTCTCCTATCTAAATATTCTCTCATTCTTTTTTCTGCAAGCTCTATTTCTTGCTTTGGAGTTTTTTGAGATTTTTTTTGAAAACCATTAGTCAATACAATAATATTGTTGCCTTCAATGAATCCTAGTATCCGAAATATATTGCTTCCTAATTGAATTCTAACTTCCCAAATATTTGTATTCTTTAGTTTTTTAAAATATTCTTTTGGTGTAAAATCTAAATCTCTGATTACTCTTAAAACCCATGCTAATTTTTTAGTTTGTTTATCTGAAAGCGTTTCTAAAAATTCTTCAACTGGTGAACTACCTTTTTCAGTTTTATAAAATATGATTTCTTTCATTCCGCAAAGTTAACATTATTGTTAACATTTTCAAATTAATTTTAGTTCCCTTATTATTATGTTCACAAACTTTGGAAAAAGAAAGGGAAGTAAAAGCAAAAACAAATACCGCAAATTAACACCGGCAGCCGTCGAAACAGAAAAACAATTCTATTAAAACAACTATTGAAACTACAAATAACAGAGCTAAATCCCTTTGCGGTTTAGCCCAACAATGGATTATACCTCAGCTGCGTTCGGCATTAATCCCTTATAACGTTATACCGCTTTAATAACTTAGCAAATGAGGGGTGGGATTTTCTTATCGTAATAAAATAAATTTTTTTGTTTGATGAAAATTGCCAGCATTAATTTGATAGAAATATACTCCACTTGATAATGAACTTCCATCGAAAGAAATTGTATATACTCCAGAAGTTTTTTCCTCATTGATAAGCGATGCAACTTCTTTTCCAAGAATATCAAATACCTTCAAAGTAACAAAAATGTTTGCTGGTATTTGATATTGTATTGAAGTCGTGGGATTAAATGGGTTAGGGTAATTCTGTAGAAGAGCAAATTTTTTGACTATATTATTTTGCTTCTTGTTGTCTGGTTTTATATCTGAAATTACACCACCTTCATGAAAAACCCCCAAACCACCCCACCATGCACCAAACAAAATGTTATATCATGAATATCAACTTCTAAAGAAGCAATATCAAATCTTGAAAATATGCCAGAGTTTTCTGAATTATAAATTTTCCACGTATCCTTGCAGTCAAATTTTATTAAACCTGCTGATTCTGTCCCAATCCATAAATTATCTTGGCTATCAAAATGTAAATCTAAAATCCTTGCATTTGGTATAGACGAATTAGTATAATTATACCGAGTTATATTACTTCCATCAAATTTAATAATACCTTCACCGAAATCAGTATCAGATACTTCTTTATTTCCAGTTCCTAACCAAATATCTCCTTCTTTATCTATTTCCAATCCTGATAATCCATGCTTAACAGTATCCAATAGAAAAAAACTTGGGGGATAAATAATCCAGTTTATTCCATCATATTTAAGAATGCCTCTGTTAGACATAGCCCACAAATTCCCTGCTTCATCAAAAGCTATCCTGCTAGTTGTTTGAAAATCAATTAAAGTATTCTCATAATTATAAAAAATCCAACTATGATGATCATATTTCCACAATCCTTTTTTAAAACTAACTTGCCAAATATTATCATCTTTATCTTTTTTAATATCATTTCCATGACGGTAGTTTTTAACATTATAAACGCCAGCCCAATTATAATCAGTTTGAACAAACTCTATAAGAATTCCCTTACCTTGCCAAATCTGAACTGTATCGTCATTACAAACTATTTGAAAGTTACTATTCCAGAAATTATAATCTTCCTTTTTATGGAATGACCAATTTGTTCCGTCAAAAAATAAAACGGAATCGCAAGGCTGAGAGAAAGTAACCCAAACTTTACCTTCTTCATCTGTTGCTACTAAATTTATAAAATTATTCATTAGTCCTGAGTTGCTGGTTTTAAATCTTTCCCAAGCATTTTCATTATACTTTAATAAACCTGCTCCCCATGTTGCTATCCATAATATCCCCGAAGAATCCATAATTATAGTACGTGGTGCAGGACCAAAGATATAATTTGGTATGGGAATATCCGGTTTAAATCTTAACCAATTTACTTTATCATATCTCCATATCACGGTATCTGTTGTGCTGCACCATAGATTATTACTTTCATCTATGTTAGAGATGTAAATATTATTAGAAGGTATGTTGGAATTGGCAGTATCATATTTTTCAAAATTAATTCCATTAAAGTTTAAC
>CAWCUK010000007.1:0-9550 GCA_963798775.1 uncultured Bacteroidota bacterium | reverse complement strand
GTTATTATTTCAGTTAAAAATTATGATGAGAAAAACGCGTCTGTTTCAATTGCTGATAACGGGGAAAGGATTGAACGAAGAAGAACTCGCGAATATTTTCAAGCGGTTTTACCGTTCAAACGAAATACGTTCCGAATCGGAAGGGAATGGGCTTGGATTATCAATAGTGAAAAGAATTGTTGAACTGCACAACGGGAAAATATTATCTAAAAGCAAAGCAGGAAAAGGAAGTGAATTTATTGTAATAATTCCGATTAATAACACCGCTGCATAACTGGAAAATTTCTTCATTTAATAATTATAAGAAATCTCAAAAAATATCTTCAACATCACACTTCTTTTAATTTTCATCTTCATTTCATAATTACTTTTTTTTTTGTTTACCGTAATCAAATGAAAAACATAAATAAAGGAAACAAAATGAAAACAAGAAATTTTTTAATTATAATTTTCTCCTTACTTTTTTCTTTTGCGGCGGTAAATAATTTATTTGCGCAGGAAAAGAAGATAAGCAAAAACGACCTTCCGGATGCGGTTGTAAAATCTTTTCAGGCAAAATATCCAAAGGCTGAAATCAAAGGAACTTCGGTAGAAAAAGAAAACGGCCATACTTATTATGAAATAGAAAGCATGGACGGAACTCAGAAACGAGATCTTCTTTACACAAAAGACGGTAAAGTAGCAGAGATTGAGGAAGGAATTTCTTTAGATAATATTCCTTCAAACATTAAAAGTTCCATAATGAAAAAATATCCTGATGGAAAAATCAAAAACGCTGAGAAAGTAACGAGAAATTCAAAAACTACTTTTGAGTTAGTTGTTGAAAATAACGGCAAAAAATCTGAAGTAGTTTTGGATGAAAAAGGCAATATTCAGAAGATGGAAAAAATCTTTAAAAGAAAATGATGAAAAAGAAAGCAAAGAAGAAAACGAAGATGATGAATATTAATATTAAAATCTAATTTTAATATTATTTTATGAAAATAATTACAGTAAGTCAAGGCTGCCTTAATTTTAATTTGAGGCAGCCTATTTCTTTAATGTTTATGACTAAGAATGTTTTAAAAAAATTCTAATAATATTTTTTATTTCCGGCACCTCTTTATTCGGCACAGTATAATCTTGATTATTATATAAACAAAGCTTTTGAAAATTCTCCGGCTCTGCAAAATTATAATTATCAAACCCAAATTGCCGCTTTGCAAATAAAATTAGACGAAGCCCAGAACAATGCTTTTCGCGTTTACTTAAGCGGCGATGTTCTGTTCGCACCTTTTTTAATAACAACGGACACTTTATTACTACCAACCCTTCCCCTAAGCAATCGGGTACGATGTTGGAATTACAAACGGCGGAGAGTATTCCGCGCAGATTAATGTGGAAAAAAAATATTTTTAACGGCGCTTTGCTGATGCGTTAAAACAACAACCTTACATTGGAAAAAGATTATGAAACGAAATTATCCGACGAAAAACATATCTTAAAGAAGAAGTTACCGACCAATATATAAGTACTCTCCAATATTTAATCTATATAATCTTTCAAAAGAAATAAAGAACAATCTTACGGATCAGTTAAAGATTACCGAGAACTTGTAGCTAAAGGACTTGCGAAAGTACAGGACTATCTGTTTCTGAAAGTAGAATTTAAAACTCAACAAATTAACCTTGATGAAAACTGGCGGCAACTATAAAAACGGACTACTCCGGCTTTATTCGCTTTGCGGAATTAAGGATACTGAAGTTGTAAATATCGATTCGGTTGATATAAACTTTATCAAATGCGCCTACTATTTCTCAATTTCATGCATCAGTATTAAATTGACAGTTTGAAAATTGCCTCCCAACAAGAAGTTTTCGAAACTCAATATCTTCCGCAATTAATGTATTTTTTAATGCCGGTTTAAACGCGGTTGAACTTGAAGGCTTTCAACGAAAATTCGGCATGAGTGCAGGAAATTAATTTCTCCCTCCCTATATTGGACGGCGGTCAAAACGACATAAAACGGCAGCAGAATATGATTTCCCAAAAAATTATGGAGGCTTATAAAGATTCCGCGAAAAGCAATATCTATATTGCAAAGGCGAGGCCGCGCTGCTAAAAATATCATCCTGAAAAAAAGCATACAAGATTTTGAAGAGCAGATAAATGATTATCAAAAAGTTCTTAACCTTTCTTTAAAAGAATTGCAAAAGGGGAAATTTATCAATGATAAATTATTTAACCGAAGTGAAAAATTATATTGAACTTCAAAAAAATAAAATATCAACCGAAATTAATCATCAGCTTGAAAAAGCGAACTACAATTACTGGAACTGGTAAATGAAAACTATAAAAATTTTATCCGCGTTTTTTTTAGCGTTTGTAATCTTTTCCTGCGGCGGTAATGAAAGCAAATCAAATAGTGAAACAGCTGGCGGAACCCCCGTACAAGTTACTCATCCTTTTATTACGGAAATAAGCGATTCGCTTGAGATGAACGGAACTGTAATTTTTCTAAATAAAGAAATTGTGCGCGCTACGTTTCAAGGTTATATAGAAAATGTTGAGAAAAATGTAGGTGATAAAATTTCCGTCGGTGAAGTTATTTTTAAAGTGAAAACAATGGAATCAGCGGCGGCTGATAGTTTAGATATTTCTTTCGGCGGGAAAAAGATTTAAAGGCGTTGTAGATGTTAAAGCAAAATCGCGCGGATTTTTAACTTCTATTGATTATCATTCAGGCGATTATATTTCGAGCGGAGAAAAACTTGCCGTTGTTTCTAACCCTTCTTCAATAAGAATAAAACTGAATGTTCCGTATGAAAATTCTTCGAAAATAAATATCGGAGCAAAATGTAAAGTTATTATTCCCGGCGGAGAAACTATTCCCGGTACAGTTTCAAAAAATATTCCCTTAGTTGATTCGATTGCGCAAACTCAAACTTATTACATAAAATTAATTGGAAATAAAACTCTTCCGGAAAATTTAAATGTTATCGTAAATATTCCTTTCAATAAAACCAAGAACGCTTTGGTGCTTCCTAAAAGCGCTGTAATAACAAATGTAACGCAAGATTCTTTCTGGACAATGAAACTTATAAATGATTCGACGGCGGTAAGAAGTAATTTCTTAAAAGGAATTGAAAAAGATAGTTTGGTTCAAGTGATAAACTCAAATTTAACACCAAATGATAGAGTTATTTCAGAAGGTTCTTATGGACTGCCGGACACCGCAAAAGTAGAGATTAAAAAATGAAAAATTTTTATCTGAAGTATAAAAGTCCGATTGCGGTAATTTTGTTTATAATACTTGCCGGAGGAATTTACTCGCTGTTGAATATCCAATCAGGCTTATTCCCGGATATAACTTTTCCCAAAATAAAAATTATTGCCGATAACGGTGAACAGCCTGTTGATAAAATGATGGTGACTGTAACAGTGCCGCTGGAAAATTCCATCAAACGTGTTCAAGATTTAAATTTAATTAGAAGCATTACCAGCAGGGGAAGCTGTGAAATTTCAGCTTTTTTTAATTGGAACAGCAACATCGATCTCGGCAAACAAAGAATTGAAGCGAGGATAAATGAAATAAAACAAAACCTTCCGCAGGGTATAAATATTTCGGTGGAAAAAATGAATCCGTCAATTTTCCCGGTTATGGGTTTTTCATTGGAAGGAAAAGGATACAGCGAAATTGAGTTACGGAATATTGCCGAATATACAATCAAACCTTTTCTTTCCAGAATTGAAGGAATTTCTGAAGTTGGTGTAGCCGGAGGAAAAGTTGAAGAATATCATATAATTTTAAATTCTCAGAAATTAAGTAACTTAAAAATTCCGCCTAAAAATGTAGCGGATAAAATAAAGCAATCAAATTTTATAACATCAACCGGCTATTTAAATAGTTATAACAGGCTTTATCTAACTTTAACAGAAGCCTCGCAGCAGGATATAAAAGATTTAAAAAATTTAGTTATCGCAAACAATAACAATAGGATAATTCATTTAAAAGATATTGCGGATATAAAATTAGGCGCTGAAAAAAATTATACAAAGATAAAAGCTAACGGAAAAGTAGTCCCTTTAATTAATATCCTCAAACAGCCGAACGCCAATCTTATTGATGTTGAAAACGCGGTTAACAAAAATCTGCCGGACTTAAAAAAAATATTGCCGAAAGGAATAACTCTTCATCCTTTTTACAACCAGGCAATTTTTGTTTCCGACGCTATTGGAAGTATTGTTGATGTTGTCTGGATCGGATTATTACTCGCTATTCTTGTTACTGTAGTTTTTTTACGTTCAATAAAAGCCAGTTCGGTTATTCTTGTTACAATTCCAATTACTCTCGGTTTAACATTCTTAGTCTTATATATTATCGGCTACACGATTAATATTATGACTATCGGAGCGATAGCGGCTTCAATAGGGCTTATAATTGATGACGCTATTGTTGTGGTTGAGCAAATTCATCGAACGCATGAGGAAAATCCGGAAGAAACAAGCCGTACATTAGTAATAAAAGCGATAAAATATTTACTTCCCGCAATGATCGGTTCTTCACTCAGTACAATTGTTATTTTTCTTCCTTTCTTTCTAATGAGCGGAGTCGCGGGCGCTTATTTTAAAGTTTTAACCGATACGATGATAATTACTTTAGTCTGTTCATTTTTTGTAACCTGGATTGGTCTGCCTGTAATTTACCTTCTCTTTTCTAAAAAAGAATCCGCGCTGCAGGAACATAAAGAAGTAAAGAAAAGAAACTGGGTTTATTTTTTTATTTGCCGGCCGGCCATTTCTCTAATTTTTGTTTTAATCTTAATTGTTTCATCATGGTTTATAATTCCTTCACTGCCTTCGGGATTTTTGCCAAATATGGATGAAGGTTCTTTAATTTTAGATTTCGTCAGCCCGCCCGGAACTTCATTGGAAGCGACAAATAAAATGCTGAATATTGTTGACGGTATTCTTCAAAATACACCGGCCGTTGAAAGTTTCTCGAGACAAATCGGAACACAAAACGGATTTTTTATTACCGAACCGAATACAGGCGATTATACTATTCAATTAAAGAAGAATCGAGATTTAACAACCGAACAAGTTGCCGATGAAATTCGCGGGAAAATTGAGAAGAGACTTCCTTCTCTTCAAGTTGATTTCGGACAGATAATTGAGGATATGATAGGCGATTTAATTAGTACAAAACAACCGATTGAAGTAAAGATTTTTGGAGATGACCAAAATGTTTTGGAAAAATTAGCTAAACAAGTTGCCGATGAAGTTGATAATACAAAAGGAACAGCAGATGTTTTTAATGGAATTACCGTTGCAGGGCCCAGCATAATTTTTAAACCTAAATACGCCGAACTTGCCCAATACGGCCTTACTCCGGAGGAACTTCAGTTTCAGATGAACGCGAAGATTAAAGGAGAAAAAGTCGGCGATATTCTAAGCAAAAAAAGATTGATAAATATCCGCATGTTTGAGGGAAGCATTAATAATACTCTGAACGACTTGAAACATAGTTTTATTTACTTGAACAACGGAACAGTAAAACCTGTTAGCGAATTTGAAAATGTTAAAATTGAAAAAGGGGTAGCGGAAATAACACGGGAAAATTTAAAACAAATGATTGCGGTTACGGCTCGTTTAAATAACCGCGATTTGGGAAGTACTTTAAGTGATATTCAAAAAAATATAAAACAAAATGTAAAAACTCCCAAGGGCTATGAAATTGTTTACGGAGGTTCATACGCTGAACAGCAGAAAGCATTTAGCGATTTGTTAACAATTTTAATTCTCGCTGTTTTATTAGTCTTTACTGTAATTTTATTTTTGTTTAGAAGCATTAGAATCTCTCTGGCTATAATATTCATTTCGGTACTTGGTATTGCCGGAAGCGTTTTTGCACTTTTTATTACGAACACTCCGCTCAATGTGGGAAGTTATACGGGGATTATTATGGTAGTCGGAATCATCGGCGAGAATTCCATCTTCACATATCTACAGTTCAAGGAGTTTTTCAGAACGAGCGGAAAATTTGAAGACTCGATAGTGTTTTCGATTTCAACGCGTCTTCGCCCCAAACTGATGACAGCGCTTGGCGCTATTACAGCACTAATGCCGTTAGCTCTCGGAATCGGAACCGGCGCAGAGATGCACCAACCTCTTGCAATTGCAATTATAGGCGGGTTGATTGTTGGGCGCCTTCGCACTTATCAATCGTGCTTCAAGCACTTTTAAAATAATTGAGAAGTAGTTGGTTCAATTCTAAATTTTAAAAAGGTGTATGTCCTGTTGGAAAATTATTCTCTTTAATCACAAAAATACTTTAGGATATTCATTAATCTAGAAAATTAAAATGAGGTTTAATTTGTTGTATAAATATTTTTGGTGTAGATGCGTTATTTGTGTCTTTATTCTTCTTCCATTTAAAATATACGCTCATCGGGACGATTTTCTTGATGAAACAATGGTGTATCTTACGCTGAAACAGCAAGAACTGGAATTAGAATATCGGTTCGATTACGGCAGTGAATCAAATATAAATTTTATAAACAATAACTTTGCTTCAGAATATGGAATTACAAATCATTGGATGATTGACGGCAGAATAACTTATAATAGTCCGGAAGTTGAAAAACTTCAACTTCCGGTCCGGCAGATTTGAAACAAGATATAGATTTTATGACGAAGGGGTAAAACCTTTGATATTGCGGTATCCGCCGAAGTAAATTCCCGAAAAGACTTTAGCTGGCGAAAGTGAATTAGGGGTAGAAGGCCGGATGATTTTATCAAAAGATTTTGCGGAAAAATTAAATCTTACTCTTAACTTAGCAGAAGAAAAATCATTCGATTCCCGTAACGGCTCGTTCAATCCTTCTTTTGGTTTTAGATATGATTTGAATGGCTTGTTCCGTTTCGGATCCGAATTTAAATATCTAACAGCGCCGTTCCTCAGGTATGGTTTACCTTTGGAGAGGATATTACGGTAAAGCTTGGTTATTCTGTAAGTTTTCAAAAAATAATCCGATAAATTTCGGACGATTAGCTTTTGAAGTTGAATTGTAAAATCAAAGAATTAAATATCTTATTTTTGATTTTTGAAATATATTTCCTTTTGAATCTAAAACTCCTGAATCACCAGTTAATGCAAGTGTTTAAAGTATCTTTTATCAATTAAGTATTTGCTCGTAAAGTTATCGTATAAAAATCACTCTGCGTTATCTTCTCATTTTATAAATTATCCTAAATTATCTAAAACGATTTCAATTAACCAAAAATATTGAAAGTTACTTTATGAGGAAAGTGACAGCCCGTTTAGCATTTTTAATTCTTAATATAAATCAATTATGATTATTAACTTTTTGTTTTTAGAGGCATTTTGGGTAACTTATCCGGTATCATTAAAAACAATCGTATTAAAAAAAATAGACTTCAATGGGTATAAGTTCTAGTATGAAGAAAATTTCAGTAATGTTGTTGAGGATAATCGTTTTTTGCGGGATGGAATTACCGCCTTAATTGAAAAACAAAATGATATTAAAGTTGTCGGTTCTTTTGGCGATTCAGCTAAAGCTTTACAAACTATTATTATGAATCCTCCCGATATAGTGCTTCTTGATCTTGGACTCCGTAATCAGACAAGCCTTAATTTTCTTTAGAACACTAAAAAAAAAATAATGAATCAATAAAAATTATTGTTATGGATCTTTTGCCCACTGAAGAAGATGTTTTGGAGTTTGTTAAGGAAGGAGTTTCCGGATTCATCCTTAAAGATGCGAATATTGACGAGTTTCTTAATACCATTCGTATGGTTGTAGGCGGCGATAATATTCTCCCTACTAATTTAACAGAAACCCTCTTTTCACAGATTGTAAATAAGGCGATTAATGAAATACATCCTGAAAAAATTACCGAGGCGGTTAGAATGACCGGCAGAGAAAAACAGGTAATTGAACTTGTCGCCGACGGCTTAAGCAATAGGGAGATCGCCTTTAAACTTCATCTTTCCCTTTTACCATTAAGAGTCATGTACACAATATCCTGGAAAAGCTTACACTCCATACCAGGGTTCAAATAGCAAACTACGCACGTACATCCAGGGTTGGAATAATTTTCTCAGCCG
Organism: uncultured Bacteroidota bacterium; assembly: GCA_963798775.1. Classification (GTDB taxonomy): domain Bacteria; phylum Bacteroidota; class Ignavibacteria; order Ignavibacteriales; family Ignavibacteriaceae; genus CAWCUK01. The sequence goes on along the minus strand of CAWCUK010000007.1, from coordinate 1,440 downwards.
TAAAAGCTTTAAATACTTCTTGAAATCCTCAAGTGTTAAAAAACTTAGTCCTTCTTGCATCCCTTTAACAGATTCGAATACACCAAATTTTAATTGTTAATTAAGTATCAACTCCGTGCTTTGCGTAAGATATTATTTTCGAATTGTGTAGTCCCTTTTCATCCCTTCGCCCTATATATTATTACAAAACTTTAGCATAATTTACTTTCTAATAAATGGTAATAAACCGGGATGATCTAGTGAACTATGAATTTTAAAATAATTAGAATTGGTTCAACACTTCCCTCGCACGAATTAATTTTTAGGAATTTTATGAAAAATATAATACAATCTAAAAAATCATTTTTGAGTAAATGTAAATTTCTCATTACAATGATGATCGTTTTTTCGCCTTTTGCACTTGTCTTTTCTCAATCTACAACAATCAATCTTGGAACTTCCGGTGATTTTGTAATTCTCGGAAAAACAGGAATATCAAACACCGGGGCAACTCACATTACCGGGAATATCGGAGTTAGCCCGATTGACCAAACTGCGATAACCGGATTTGGATTAATACTTGATGCTTCCGGCACATTTTCAACATCATCATTAGTTACCGGAAAAATATTTGCCGCGGATTATACCGACCCTACTCCTTCAGAACTTACAACTGCTATCGGCGATATGGAAATTGCATACACCGATGCGGCCGGCAGAACTACACCCGATTATACAGAATTATATTCAGGAGATCTTACCGGAAAAACTCTTAGCCCAGGGCTATACAAGTGGGGAACCGGTGTTATGGTTTCCGAAGGCGGTGTTACCATCTCAGGCAACGCAAACGATATCTGGATATTTCAGGTAGCGCAGGACCTTACTTTATCGAACGGCGCAATTGTTACATTAGCTGGCGGAGCAAAGAGCTCTCATATATTTTGGCAGGTTGCCGGACAGACAACTTTAGGTACTACAGCTTCCATGAAAGGAATAATTTTATGTCAAACACAAATTGTAATAAGCACAGGGGCATCTCTTGAGGGAAAAGCCCTGGCACAAACAGCAATTACTATAGATGCTAGTAAAATAATCAGTCCTATCATTACCTCTGTAGAAGATAAGAATCAACTAAATAAATTTGCGCTTATGCAAAATTATCCTAATCCATTTAACCCAACTACAACTATTCAATATACAATCGAGAAAGCCTCTAATGTTTCATTAGATGTTTATAATCTTTTAGGAAGCAAAGTTGCGACTTTAGTAAATACTTATCAGGAGGCGGGCAGTTATAATGTAATTTTCGATTCCGGCCATTTAACTAATAAGTTATCAAACGGTGTGTATTTCTATCGTTTGACGGCAGGAACATTTATTTCAACGAAGAAAATTATTCTGTTAAAGTAGATGATAAAAATCCTTAACAGCGCCGTTTTATTTTTTACTTTCAGTCAAACG
>CAWCUK010000006.1:0-173217 GCA_963798775.1 uncultured Bacteroidota bacterium | reverse complement strand
GTCCATTCACCTCCTGGAAAATCTTTCGCAACCGCATCCGCAAATCCCCATAAAATATCTAGTCCACCTCTTCCATCCGTATCAACTAATCTTAAAAGGATCAACACTCAGCCAATGTCCAATATCACTGTCATAATACCTTGCGCCAAAATAATCATAATCCGTCTCTTTATCACGTTCTTTTTCTGTAAACTTATACTTTTCATTCGCGTCCGCTGTGTTTACTGCCCGGTATATTCCTCCATACGGATAATAATCTTGAGCGCTTACTATATTGCCCTATACCAAATCCGCTTGGTTCCGCAATGGGTGTTGTTATGTCATCAATATTTGAAAGACCAACTTGTCTTTTCGGAATAGCTGTGCCAACCAATTATAATATATTAGCTAATTTCTAATTTATTTATTGACTTTAATCGGAATAACTTGATAGGTTGTTTTTCGAATAAGTTTATCTTTCTCGAACTTCTCGCAGAATATCTATTATTTCTTCTCTATTTATTTTTAAATTTACGCCTTTTACATCGAGTGAAGATTTTTTCTCCGACAATGCTTTTAACTCAAATATAGTTCCATCTCTTCTTTTTATTAAAACTTTACCTTCTCTTTTAGCTTTATCCAAAAGAGATGCTAATTGTTGTCTTGCTTCACTATATGTGTATGTATTCATTACTTAAACCTTTCTCACATTTATATTCATTTTTTCAGCTACCGTAATAAGCCTATTGTCCAAAGAAATTAAATCAGAATTACAATTTCTTGCACATTCCAAAAAATATGCATCATACGCATAAATGTCATAATCATGAGAAATCTCAGCGCATTTCTTTAAGTCTACATCAATTGCTCTGATTGGAATCATTTGGTAATAATCGATTGCATTTCTCGCAGTTTTTAAAGTAATCCTTTTTCTTTTAATCATCGCTGAAATAGCATTTCCAATTTCCCAATTCAATGATGAAGGGGCAATTAGATCTTCTCCTTCAGTCATTTTTACAAGTTTTGGTTTTGTCTTTTCATTTGTGATGACCGAAATAATAACCGAGGTATCGACTACAAAGCTCATAAGGAACCCCTTAATAATTACGTACAATTGTACAACAATATATGTTTTTAATGTCTGATAATCAAGGAACTTCTTAGGAATGATTTTTACAATATAACTTCCTTGTGCCGCTATAGATACAAAAAATATGGTTCCAAAATATTTTGATAATTTAATCACCATCTCGGGACTCAGGCTTCTCTTTTTATTTACAATTTCATTGATTGTTCTAAAAGTAGTATTTTAGCGCTTCGGCAAGTGCAACCTGTGTAAGTCCGAACTCATCAAGAAATTCCGCTTTCAGTATCTCACCGGGATGAGCCTGTTTTCTTTTTATATTAATCATTTTTTCATCTCCTAATGATAATCTATAATTTCAAAATTATATAAATTCCCTAAATCAAAATTAAATCCAATTCTATACTGATCATTTATTCTTATACTGCATTTGCCGGATTTATTTTACCGCTTTTACCCGTAACGTATAACTCTTCCGTATATTTGTCGCCAAAAGATTTAATCATAGAACAATATAACACCTACCGTATATTTATCAAGCTTTGGAAGCTGTTCAAAAAAATGAAATAGAGTACGGTTATTTTTTTAAAGCCCTTCAGCAATCCGCCACTCCTCATGAAATTTACCGTTAATTTTCATTAGAATTTCACAGGAAATAAAGAATAGTTATATTTATTGTTGTACTATAATTAAATAGTCAGAATCATAATGAATTAAGGGAGAATCAACATGGGGAAAAAAGTTCTAATATTGTTATTGTTCATATCCGTAACCGTATTTTCAGAAACAAAAAACATTAGCATTAAAGGTTTTGGTGAAATATCTGTAACCAAGGTTAATGACAACAATTACGACGTCGATTTTGGGAAATACGGAAAATTTAGGGCTGCAGGCTTTTTAAATCCGCTCAAATTAGTCATCCAAACCACTAAAGAAGATCTTAGGGAATTCCCCGGTTATGCGCTTTACGATAAAATGGATTTGCAAGAGGTTAAGATTGAAATTAGTGAGGAAGGAGTTGCTATTGAAGCCACTATTGATACCAAAAAGAATTTTGGCCCAGTGCTTGAGATGTTTAAAATTCCAAACCCCACCATGGGGATAAGCATAGAAGTAAGCAAAACCAGTTTTGCGCTAGGAGGCGAACTCGACTTTGAGGAGAACCCCATAGTGTTAAACATAGTACCCGATTTTACCCGTTTTACCATTGAAAACTTTGGCATTGGCGCTGAATGGGCAGCCGGCGATGGTGAGCTTGAACTAAGTTTTGGGGTTTCGTTGCAAACCCGCTGGAAACCTACCGAATGGGATCCCGATGTGCAATCGGTTACCGAGTTTTCGTATAACCTCATGTCCAACGAAATATCGTCAGCCATTTCAATGACCGATACCTGGAGTAACCCAATTTTACTGAACAAATTACTCAAACCCAACTCGGTGGAATTTACCGACGTGGCTGCCGCACTCGATTGGCCTTTAGGTGCTCCGGCCCCTTCGGCATTTGGCTTTAATGTGGGGCATGCTAAGTTTTTCCAGCTCGATTTTACCGTACAGCTCGCCATGACTCCTTCCGACAAACAAATTGCTTTATACGCATACCGCAATGAAATTACCATGAACGATATGTCGCGGATTTTAAGGGATGGCTTTGGGCTGAAAGTACCCGATTTTTTTCCTAAAGATATTTATATACACGATGCAGCAATACGCTTTTCTCCCAACGGCGGTCAAGTAGGCGAATTTAATATTGAAAAAGGATTCGCTTTATCCGGAAAAGCAAAGTTTATGGACGCCATTGAAGCCGAAGTAAACTTTAGCGCCAACTGGGAAAACGGTTTTTACCTCTACTACGACATGAACGCTGCTTTTAAGGACTACTTTGACAATCGTTTCCGTAACGACCCAAAATTGAAATTTATTTCCGGTCAGCTCCTCCACACATTCGAAGTTCGGAGGGTTATGCTTGAAGCCAGTGCAGATATGAGCATGAATATGAGTGGGAAAACCTATTGTGACTTTACTGTACTAGGGCAGAATGTTTCGTTTAATATCGAAGGACAGTTTTCGGCTCAAGCCCTATTGGATAGGATTGAGAAGGAGATAATTAATATTGCAGGTCCCAAGGTGGCGGCTGTAGTAGGCACTGTGGGTAAAGGTGTTAAAAAGGCCGGTAAAATTGCAGGGGCTGCAGTTGGTGAGGGTGCCAGTTTAGCAAATAAGTATGCCAAATTGGGCGCTACCAAGGCTCAGCACACTCACTTGTTGAACGGTGGCGAAAAATACTGCCGTGGTAATTGCATTCCTAACCGTGCAAATGATTTGGCAAACCAGGTCCAAACCTCATCGCGAAACGCAATTCAAACATTTTTTGATCAGGTGCTCGATGATTTGGTTGCCATTGAAGGCGAAACCACTGAAATAACTATGCAGTTACGCCGCGAAATAGTACAGGCACAATGGGACGAACTCGGCAAGAAGATAGATGCCGACTGGAATAATATTCGCGAAGATAAAGAGTATGTTGGTTATTTTGTTCAGCAAAAGTGGGCAGAAAACGGAGGCAACCAATTCCGTGAGTTGATAGATCAACGCAAAAAACAGTTTGATGACGAACGAAATTACTTATTCACCACCTTGTTAACCGCACAGTTAACTGATCCGTACCAGTTCTCAACTATACAGAACCGTATGAAATCGACTAATATACACATTGAGAGAGGCACAGTAGAACACGACGACTATCCTGCCGGAGCACATAGTACACGCTGGGTGTTTGAGCCTATTAAAGGCACTCGTTTTGTTCGGATAAAAAGCTACTGGAAAGGTAGTTACCTTAATATAGAAAGTGGAAAGCTTGAAAGCAGCAAAATAGATCCCGATTGGCAGAGTGCTATGTGGGAATTAATTCCTGTAAACGAAGCTCCCGATTACTACTTAATTAGAAATCGTTGGAAAGAAACCTATTTGAACATAGAACATGGAGGAATTGAATGCTCGTACGCAGAAAAAGGCTGGCTCAGTGCACATTGGAAACTGAATGAAGCAAAGTACCCTTCAGAAGTATCTCCCGTTACAGAGTGGATACCTAATACAACTGTTTTGGTATCGCCTAATAAAAAGTACAAGCTGCACTTTCAGTCGGACGGTAATTTGGTATTGAGTAAATACAATACGGTTCAATATTGGTGGTCGAACACCTATAACAAAAATGCCACTAGAGTTAAGTTCCAAGCAGATGGTAATTTGGTTGTTTACAACCCAAGTGAACAATCGCTATGGTCTAGCGGCACATACGGAAAAGGCGTTAACCGATTGGTATTGCTAAACGATGGCAACCTTGTAATTTATTCAGCCGGCAACAAAGTAGAATGGGGCAGTAATACCGCGGAAAAGATGAGTATTTCATACAACAAACCATTGCATATTAAAAGCGCATGGAAAGGTACTTTTATAAACATTGAGAACGGTTTGGCAGTAAACGAAATAGGCGGCGGTTCGTGGAGTAGTCATTGGGTTTTAGAACCAATAGTAGGGACTTCATATGTAAGAATCAAAAACCGTTGGAAAGGCACATACCTTCATATAGAAGGCGGTTTGGCTGTTCAGTGTTCCGAAATAGAGCCCGGTTGGGCAAGTGCCAAGTGGGAAATGGAACAAATTGAGGGTACAGATCAGATACGCATTAAAAATCAGTGGAAAGGTACTTACCTAAACATTGAATCAGGGCATTTACAGTGCACAGACATTGAACCCGGTTGGGCAAGTGCTCAATGGGTAATTGATGATAAAATATAATAAGTTAAAATATTTAGATAATGTAAACAAGAACTACGAAAAGCTAACATTTTGTAAAGTAATGGTAGGAAACTAGTACGCAATCTGCCTCTACTTAAGCAATTTCCCGTTATGAACTAGATAAATCAAATATGGGATGTTCAAAATAGTTCTATTAATAAACATTGTGGCAAACTGTGCTTGCGAAGAAAGGTAAGCACGGTTTGCTAATCCTACGGGAGTGTAAATACTACGACCGCCGTTAAAATTACAACGGAGTTTAAATTATTATTGAATATTTCCATATTTCTACTATATTTGATAACCAAAATCAGCCTCAGATAATCGGTTGATGTTCCTAAATATACAATTCTTTCTATCTTAATTCACATCATCTGAATGCGCTCTGAATGCGCTTTGAATACGTTCTGTATGCGCACCTCTTTCGCTTCTCTCGGCTTACAAAGTCACTATAGTCTCGCGCGTTTGTCGCTTGCCTCTTATATAACCAATACCTTTACGTTTTCAGTATCTCACCGGGGTGAGCTGGTTTTCTTTCTATGATTGGCGCTTATTAAACGTTTTCTTTGGATCATAAATTCAATATCCTTATACCGCCAATATTATTTCGGATTTTTGAATTGGAGAAATAAGATAGGAACAATATATACTTGCCTCTTCGATAATAAATATTCACTCAAACTATTAATTTTAAGGAAATGCAGGCAGAAGATTATCAAAGAAATGTAAATGTTCAGCAAAAAATAATTACTTGACAGTCTTATCTTTTAGAAGTAGGTAAAACGTTGTAATCAGATAGATTATCATAATTTAATACAATCAATATCTATTTTATTTTCAGCATCATAGAGTTTATAAATATTTTTTAATTGTCTTTTGATTATATCTTTTAAGGAGCCTATCCAGTGCCGTTCGGCTAAGGGGCTTTGAATATCCGAATAGGTCCCTTTTTCTAAAGAACCCGGATCAGCCATCTTTGCCTGATAGGTAGGAAAACATCCAATAAATAATAAAGGCAAGAATAAAAAAGTGATGTAGAAAATTATCCTTGAGGGTTTCATAAAAACTCCGATTTGAATTCTGATATTAACTTAAAACAACAAGAGAAATAGTATGTAATAGGTATGTATAAAAAGGTCATCAATTATTATTTCAGCATCAGATTAAAAAAATTCATTTTTATGAAAAGTCAATTTTTTAAGAATGCTGTTTATAATTTTACTTTCAGTTTCCATTTTTAATTTGTTTCCAATTAAAGTACACTGAATAAATAATCTTTTTTTCTACTTCCTTTGTCATAAAGTAGTAAAGAAAATGTGAGGATATTGTCAAAAGAAGAAAATTCATTTTCATTTAATTTTTTTATGAAGGTTAAGTCGATTTCATTAATAAGACTCCATTTTGAATTCTGGGTATATCCACTAAATTCAACTTTAAGATTATTAATTTTAAATTCATCGGATAAATTAGTTGGAAAATATTGAATGCCGTTATCGGCATTTAATAAAAAGTAAGGTTCACTTTTTACAATTGTTCCTTTCCCGGAAACAACGGTATCAAATGTTAAATTTTCAAGATCGCATGATTCACAAAGAAAAAATAAAACAATTATAGAAACCTTTGATAGATATATTATTGAATTCATATTGTTTATCTCCTATAACATTTCAAATCTTATTCCCTACAAAAAAATCCAACATAGAATAAATTTAATTGCGGACTTTTCTGTAGTTCGTATTTAAAAGACATCTACCCAGCTCTCGCTTTCGTAACGCGTTTGAAATTGATAATTGGAGCCGTCACGAGAAAAAATATTTTGCTTTTTCATTTAAGATCTCCTTTGAGATTGTATTAACGCAGCAAAATTAATTTCTTTGTTTCAAGAAAGTTTCCCACTTTTAATTGATAAAGGTAAACACCGCTTGCCAGCCTATTTGCTCCGCCATTGGCAGTCCAATTAAATTTATAAGTACCCGCGGATAATTGAGCATTCACAACTACCGCTGCTTCCTTACCGAGCACATCATAAATCTTCAGCGTCACCAATCCAGATTCAGGAATAGTAAATTCGAAATTGGTTTCAGGATTAAATGGGTTGGGATAGTTTTGTGATAAATAAAAATTTAATGGCGCGGTTTCATTTAGTTTAATAGCGGAAACAGTAGATAAACTTCGATATATTCCTTTAGATGTTCCCGCATATATATAGCCGGAATTATCAATTTTAATTTTATACACATTTAAGGAACCCGATCCTATATAATTTCTCTCCGCGGTCAGTCCATTATCATACGAAATAAAAACACCGCTATCAGTAGCAACATATATATTTTGTGGCGGAACAATTATAATCGCATTCGCGGATCGATTAGTCATAGAGAGAATAGACCAATTTTCACCAAAATCTGCAGAATAACAAACTCTCCCTTCTCCGGCCCAAAATCCGCCTCCATCACACGCATATATATCACCGTAAGAACTTGAAGTTATATCCCAAATAACTCCTATCGCGTTCAATTTTTCTATCCAGCTATTTCCATTATCTGTCGATTTAAGAATACGACAATCGGTTCCGACAATAATATCATCCAATTCGTTAATGAATAAACTGTATACATCCATTCCCACATACTCATCACTAACCTTTTGCCAATTTCCATTTTTATATTTACAATAAATACCATCGGTCATAGTCGCGGCAAATAAATCTCCGGCGCTATTTTGAGATATCGAACTCACCCATTGGGACAAATCATCACTAACCCAAGTTTCCCCCATATTGGATGATTTAAATAGACCGCTGTCTGATGTACCGGCATATATTATCGGAGAAGGCGTATCGATAAAGGTCAATGAGAACACGTGTAAACTTTTCAATCCAGCATTTACATTCTTCCATGTTTTCCCTTGATCGTTAGATTTGAATATCCCCTGTCCCAAATAACCGCAGACATAAATATTTCCTAAGACATCAGTTTCTATATCAAAAATTGAAACCGTATCTAATTCGCATGATTTCCATAAAAGATTACTTAAACCGCCTACTCCTTCGGAGAAGGCTGTTTTAAGCTTTATTTGTAGGTTAGAAGGCTGAAGATCAAATTTATTACCGTCTTCAAGCGTTTCAGATGCCGGACGTAGCGCGTTCAGAGACGAATCAGTATCATTGATATGAAGAATTTTAAGAGCATCCCGCGCATTAGCTATTAAGCTTAAGAATAAAACTAAGATAAAGGATAACATTAAAGCTGAATTTTTCATTATTGCTTCTCCTAAATATTATTATTACTACGACTTAAATATTTTTTTAGGAAACAGAATTTTCAAGAAAAATCTCATAAAAAAAGCAAATACAATCTCGAATTCTCTTTATAACCCTTATTTATTTCAACAGGATTAATTTTTTTGAACTAACAAAAGTTCCTGCTGCTAAGCGATAGATATAGATACCGCTTGAGAGTCCGCTTGCATCCCATTTAAAGCTATAATGCCCAATATCTTTTTCTTCATTAATTAAAGATTTGACTTCCTCACCTAAAATATTAAAGATTTTAAGTTGAACTTTACTTCTTACGGGAAGATCAAAACTAATGGTAGTGGAAGGATTAAATGGATTTGGATAATTTTGTAAAAGTGAAAAGTGTTTTGGAATTAAGTTATCCTCCTTAACATCAACAAGTTTTTTAATTTGCCATGAAGTTGATACAATATCTATAAAATTATATTTAACATCTCCTTTAGAATCAGTTATCGTATTGCCGCCGGTGCTAGAATTAGTTATATCCCAAAATATCCCGTCGCTTGCATAATAATATGTTTCAGCAATATAGTTTGTATTCTCATTTATATTTTTTATTTCATTCCAATTCGCAGGCAGCGACATTACGAGTGTATTTTTATTTGTTTCATCTATCCGTACCGGAAAATCTGAATAAATTATATTGCCGCTATAATCTTCCCACTTTATAACTTGCGTTATAGTGCCACCTATTATTCCGGCTAGAAAAGGCTGTTCTCCGGCTTCCTTATAATGAAGTAAACAAATTTCAAGTTCACAGCCATTATCGCCGGTAGAATTAATACCATCGGCATTAAATCTTACTCCCCACATATATTCCCAAAAGTAATCAGAAACAAAAGATTGACTAAAATTTAAGGTGTCAGGTATATTTGCGAGTTCTAAAGTAATAATTAAACTATCATTATCCCCTTGATTAATTTTTACAAGATCAAAATTAATTTCTTTAGCAGTATCATCGGGCGTTACAGTTATAAGATCTGCTTCATTTTTAGAAGTTTTATGGTAATACCATTGCTTTTCGTATGAATAATCCTCCGCGCTTGCGTAATAATCTCCCTTCGGAACACCAGGAATTAAATAAATTCCTTGATAATCGGAATAGCTATAAAAAATATAGCTTCCATCATCTTTTTCCAGAGTTATTAAAGCATCCCTTACCGGATTTCCTGATATATTAAGTACCCTTCCAATAATTACAGCAGCATTACTCAAAACAAAGTCAACATTTTCTCTATTCTCTTCTTGCATTAAAATTATTGGTGTTGCCGAATCCGCTGTTGAAGCTTTATCATACCATTGACTGGAATAATTATAGTTTTGAGCAAGTATAAATAACTTATTTTTTGCCGGCAAAGGTTTTACAAAATAATAACCGCTGTCGTTTGTATAAGCATAATTTATTAAAGCAAAAGTACTATCAAAAACTAAGATATTAACATATTTTAGACCAACATTAGCTCTATTTTTAACTGTACCCGAAATAGTTGATCCCAGAGTGAGGATAAAATTTATATCAGTAATATTTTCATTAAAAGCTACATTTATCAGACTTGCTTCATTTACACTTGTACTACTTTTATACCATTCTTCTAAATATTCGCTGCCGCTCGCTCTAACATAATAACTGCCGGCGGCAAGTCCGGTTGCTGAGTAATACCCGGAATTATTCGTTAAAGTATATGATTTCTCATTAAAAAGTGTATCATAAACATCAACCCAAGCTTCCGAAATTGGATTACCTAACTTATCTACTACTTTACCTGATATACTGCCGCCCTTGGAGAGCACAAAATTTATATTCGGCGTATCGTAACCTTCATTTACTTGAAAGAATGTAGCATCTTCAAAATCATAAACTTGATTATACCATTGAGATACATAACCATTGGCTGTAACATACGCACCATATTTAGAAGTAATTAACCCGCTAACCTGGTATTCAGCATTTTCATCTGAATAGCCGTAAGCTACCGGGTAGCCAGAGGTATCTATTACCAGTATGTTTGCATCAATAATCGGATTTCCTTCTTCATCTTTTAAACTGCCGGAAAAACTGCCGGATTTATTGAGAGATACATTTTTAGTAATCATACTCGCTGATATAGAAAAGTCAGTGCTAAATTGATAATAATAATCTGCCGTTACATTTAAATAGTAGTCTCCGGGAAACAAGGTTATTCTATAATATCCGGAATCATTTGAATATGTATTCCGATAATCATTACCATAGGTATAGATATATGCATTTGCTATAGGTTTATTTGTTCTGCTGTCAGTTATTCTGCCTTGTATTCCGCCGGCTATTTTCTGTATCTCAAAATTTACATTTGTCGCGCCGGGCTGAATTCCGGGTATGTAGGGAACCCTAACATAATAACCATAAGGAACCGAAATTAACGCATTATAAAATGTAGCATCAAAATTCGGTTTATAAACCGGCATGGTAAAACTGCCGTCCGCAGAAGATAATATAAAATTTATTAGAGAGTCTCCATAAACTATAATTGGGATTCCTCCAACCCCGTTTGAGTTATATTTAACCTCGCCTGAAATTGAAGTATTTGTTTTTATCAGAGTTATATTACACCGGACAGTAGAATTATTACCGGTGATTGTTACACTTCTTGAATTTTTATTTTGCATATACTCTGAAGAAACATTACTTAAATCAAGGTAGTATTCTCCTGTGGTTACACCTAATTTATAATAACCTGTTGAATCAGTTTTTGTGATTTTAGAATCTCTGTAAGACGCTTGAATAATTACTTGATTTATAGGATTTCCATCCTGATCTTTCACATATCCTTCAATAAAAGCAGTGGCGGGAGATAATTTAATACTTACTTCAGTAGTATCTTCGGTTATATCTACGGTTTTAGTATCTGGGATAAGATAACCATTTGAAACACCGGCCACATCAAATAAATAAAAAGACGCTTGGGTTTGTTCCGGTTCAATATTTAACATAAATTTTCCGAGTGAATCAGTAATAGCGAAAATGCCGTCGTAACTAACATCAGCAAAAACAAACATATTTTTCAAAGGAGGAGAAATAGTTCCCAAAATCACTCTGTCAGATGGTTTTTGATTTATTGTTACTTCTGCTTGAGAAATTGAACGATAGTCATTTACCTCAAATATTAAAGATGATTTTATGACGGAATAAATACTAGTTCCTGTGAAAGTAACTCGATAAGAACCGTCCGTAAGATCCTCATCAAATTCACTATTATCCAGAACTAATCCGTTTGATAATAATATATCGTCAGGATCAATTATTCCATTCTTATCTATATCCAGATAAATATTAACAATCGCTGAAATAAAATTTGGCGCAAAAGAAAATGTTAATGAATAAGAATCATGGATTAAAATTGTATCATTAGGCTTTCCATTTATAAGTACATTTGAAATTTGAGGTTTATTAAATGAAGAATATTTTGGAGGTACCGATACAAATGGAGCTTTATAAAATGAGGTATTTCTGCCAAAAATTTTTATCTGTTCTAATTTAAAAGCTTTTGCTTCTTTTTTTAAAAACGGCTCCTTTTCCGCCTGCCTTTGCTTTTTATAAATTCTTTCATAAATATTATGCTGTTCCGATATTTTTTTAAGCTTCTGAAGTTCTTTATTGATTTGAAGCTTATTTATTTTATAACCAGCACCTTTTTTTGCTTCTTGAGTTGGTGATTGTAATAATTCTATTTTTCCGGATACGGAATCTTTTTTGAGATAATGAACTTTATGAGGATTCGTTTTCGGCTGTTCTTGACATTGACTCATGTCATTTGCCATCAAACTTAAAAGTAAAGTAAAAAAAACCGCAAATATTAAAGATGAATTTTTCATTTTTGATTCTCCAAAATATTGTTATAACTAAGGATTTAAATTATTTTTTAAGGAGAAAGAATTGTCAAATAAATGTCATAAAAATGTCATAATTTTATCAGCAGAACGCGCATTTAGATATAATCCCCTTGTTGCCATATTAGTGAGACAAAAATTCCAGAGGTCAATGGACAACGGAAAGTAATAAACCGAGTATTCAGAGAAGGCATAAAGAACTGAATGAATTATAAAATTTATGAAGCTTAATGTCCAAAGAAATGGATAATCAACTCGACAAGCATATGGATATATAAAGCAAAGCTTCGTTGTATGTCGGATACTGCTACAGGGAATAAACCCGCATTAATCGGACGGCTAATAAATGAGAATAGCCGATAATCAGCTTATATCGCTTATTTCAGAAAGGCTCCTCAAGAAAGCTCATACACTCCGGACCGAATTAAAATTTATTTTAATAAATCCTTTTTAATAATCAATTGCCTCTCCACTCTTATGTTGAAACCAATAATCGGGGGCATAAAGTGTGTGATTAAAACCTCTAATTTTTTTACTTACATACAGAGTACAAATTTTCAGATTCTTAAGTTATATATTATTTTTTATTTAAACAGAAAAGGTGAAAAGATGAAAGCGATCGTATATGAAGGAAAAGAGGAGACAATTGTTGAAGAGGTTGATGAGCCAAAGTTAAGCAAACCGACTGACGCGGTTTTAAGAATTACATCAAGCGCAATTTGCGGAAGCGATCTGCATATGTATGACGGAAGGACAACTGTAGACAAGGGAACAGTATTAGGGCATGAGATTATGGGTGTTATTGAGGAAGTCGGTGACGCGGTTCAACAGTTAAAAGTCGGGGATAGAGTAGTACTTCCATTTAATATTGCCTGCGGGAAATGTTACAATTGTGTAAAAGGATTAACAAGCGCGTGTTTAACCATGAATCCTAACGCGCCGAGCGCGGCTTATGGTTATGCAGGAATGGGTCCTTACAGCGGGGGTCAAGCGGAAAAAGTTTTAGTACCGTACGCGGATTTTAACGCTCTTAAACTTCCGGGTAAACCGTTCGATGAACATGAGGATGATTTTTTAATGCTGGCGGATATATTCCCGACCGCGTGGCATGCAAATGAATTAGCCGATGTTCAAATGGGAAATAGCGTAGCAATATATGGTGCCGGACCGGTTGGTTTATTATCAATTATGTCGGCTAAATTAAGAGGCGCAAGCGAAATATACTCAATTGATTGTATAGAATCCCGGCTTAATAAGGCAAAAGATTTAGGCGCTATTCCGATTAATTTTACAGATGGTAAACCCAGCGAACAAATTATGGAGATGCGTAAGAAGAATGGCGCTTTAATGGAACAATTGAGACCGGGCGAAGAAAAACTTTTCCAAGGAGTATTAAGCGGGATAGACGCTATAGGATATCAATCTCAGAATTTTAATGATCCTGAAAAAGAACAAGCAGGTGAATCTTTTAACGATTTAATAAATTTAGTAGGGCCGGGAGGCAACATTGGCTTGATAGGAGTTTATATGCCTAAAGATCCGGGAGCGCCTACAGAAAAATTAAAAAACGGAATATTTGACATCTACCTTGGATTACTTTGGAATAAAGGTTTGAAGGTTGGGACCGGACAATGCCCCGTAAAAAAATATAATGTTATGCTTCGTGATTTAATAACTGCCGGAAAAGCTAAACCCGGAACAATAGTTACCGATCATATATCAATTGATGAAGCTCCTGACATGTATAACCGCTTCGATAAAAGAGAACAAAATGTGCATAAAATAGTCATTTCATTTAAAGGAAAAAGTTAAACTTTTATAAATAAATTTTCCCTCTCTATTTTAAAAGATGAAGAGAGGGATTAATTTTTATTTTCCGAATTTATCTCTCCCCTTTTCGGTTAAGACTCAAAAAGAAAAATTAAATAAAAACCTTATCCCATTTTCCCTAAAAAATGATTTAATTTAAAACCAAATCTTTTGAAGCTATTATTTTAAAATAACAGGTAATTTTGAATAACCACTCGCTGGATATCTTGCCTTTACGGCCTTTCTATCAACAGCTAGTTTAATAACAGTAGTGCTATTAAATAATTCCTCCAATACAACGCGCATTTCCATGCGAGCTAAAGGAGCGCCGGGACAGACATGAATTCCGGTTCCGTACAATAGATTCTTTGCTTGGTCCCGACCTAAGCGGAATTCTTCCGGAGCTTCAAAAGCCTCTTCATCCCTATTAACTGAGATCCAATTTAATGAGATTCGTTCACCGGCTTCTATTTTTTTACCGCCTACTTCTACAGGACAAACAGCAATTCTTCTACTGTTTACTAACGGGCCGTGAATTCTGAGAATTTCATCTGCGGCGTCGGTAATTAAAGAATAATCAGCCCGTAATTTAGCCTGCGCTTCATCATGTTCAGCAAGAAAATGAATTAAAATACCTATAGAGGAAGCGATTGAACCAATTTCACCAACAGTCCAATTTCTTAAGATACTTGATAATTCCTCGTTACTTAATTCTCGTCCCCAAACTTTTTCGTACATAAGAGATGAAGTAACATCCTGCTGCGGATTTGAATAAGCATCAAGCCTAGCATCGCGCATACTGTCAACCATAGCTTCAAATTCACGTGCAATCTCGGAAAGAGCTTTTCTATCTAGAGCAAGTGTTGCCTGATAATTTCTATTCGTCCAGTCTGCTAATGGTTTTTGAAACTCCGGCGGCCAACCAAGAAACGCACACTGTATTCGTACAGAAAAAGGAAGAGCAAAATCCGCCATTATATCGAGTTCTTTTAATTCTAACGCTTTATTAACAAGTTCACTCACTATTTCGCGGCATTTAGGTTCAAATTCTGTCATTCGTTCGGGAGTAAAATATTTATCGATTATTCGCCTGTAAACAGTATGTTCAGGCGGATCCATTCCGTTTGGCACGGAAAGATGTTGAGATACGGCGTTACTAAATTTCTCGGGATCATTAATTATTTTTATAACATCTTCATGTTTAAAAACAGACCATTGTAAAAATTCGCTGTACGCAACCGGGCAGCTTTTACGCATTTTATCGTAAGCTGAAATTTGATTTTTTTGAACTTCATCTGATCTTGGATTCTAATCCGTTTCCTTTTTATTCATATTTTTTCTACAGTATTGTTAAAAAAGAATCTTATATTTTTTAATAAAATAAGAAAAAACTATTTTTAAATATATATTGAGTCTCAATCGCGCGTTCTTCGCTTGTAACATCACATTTTATTTAGAAAATAAAACTTGCTATTTATTAAAATGAATTATTACTAAATAATTGTAATTAATTTCTATTTTTTAATAGTTAAATATATCCCTCATGTTTATTTTTTAAACGAAGTTGAACCGCTATAAAAAACCGCGAAATCAGAACATTATAAAAATTCATGCACGTACTATTTTGTTAAAGATTTATTACAATTTGAAGCACTTCCAAAATAATTCACTCCTACTTTACCAGGACTTTAATCAATAATGATAATAATATTCTCGCTAATCCTGCTGTGAATCATAAATTTGTTTCAAATAAAAACAGTTAAATTTATCAAGAATAGCAAAAGCTTTTAGCCTGACTTAAGTCATTTGAAAACGACATGTTAAGCGATATTTTTTCACAAATGATTATAAAAATTTGATGGGATAAAATTATGGGAAAAGATATTTCATATAAAGATTTCGATGACCAAATAAAAAAATTTTTAGATGATTTTATAGATGATATGTATAAAGGAAAAGACCATATTGTTGCAAGAAAATATTTTTATGAATTATTTAAAAAACTTATCCCTAAATATTTTTGTATTTGTAAAACTAAATAGCGCGTAATAAAATGAATTTGACCTACAAAAATATAATTGTTCTGGGAGCAGGATACGGCGGCATAACCGCAGTTCTTAGATTAAGTAAACTGTTTAAGAATCATTACAATATTAAAATTCACCTTATTGATAAGAATCCTTACCATACACTAAAAACACAGTTACATGAAGCGGCTTTTCGCAAAAACTCCGTTACCATTCCTATTCAAAGAATAATATCAAATAAAAACATAGTTTTTCATTGCGGAAACATCGATAAGATTGATCTCGAAAAAAAAGAAATAGTATTAGAAGATAAGATCATACCTTTTATATATATAATTATGGCCTTAGGCAGCAAGAGTAATTTTTATAACATTGAGGGACTTAAGGAAAATTCTTTAACATTGCAATCTTATGAAGACGCTGAACAAATATATAAACATATTTCACGCTTATGCGCTAAGGCTTCCTCAGAATTGGATGAAGGTCTAAGAAAGGAAATGTTAACATTTATAATCGGCGGAGGCGGTTTATCAGGCGTAGAATTTGTAACGGAACTTGCCGAGCATGTTAAAGGATGTGTTGCTCATTTCGGGTTGAATAAAAATGAATTAAATATTGTTTTAGTGGAGGCGGCAAATAAAATTCTTCCAAATGTTTCTGATTATATTCGCGATCGAATAGAAAAGGAAATGGATTCAAAAGATGTAAAAATATTTAATCGGCAAAAGCATTGCCCGTGTTTCAAAAAATGAGGTATATTTTTCCGATTCAGACTCGATTAGAAGTCAAACTTTAGTTTGGACAGGCGGTATAAGAGTTTCTGCCCTAATAAAAAACAGCGGCTTTCAAACCGGCGGATCCGGCAGAATTATAGTCGATGAGTTTCTTAAATCAAAAAATTTTCCATTTGCGTACGCATTAGGAGATAACGCGCTTGCAGTTAATCCTTTAACCGGAAAACCTGTTCCCGCAGCCGCGCAATTTGCCTTACAGCAGGGCAGGCTCGCGGCGCAAAATATTTTCAATGAAATTTACGGTTATAAAAAAAATACTTATGAACCGAAAGTAATGGGTGAATTTATTAGTCTCGGCAAACATTTAGCCGCCGGCTGGTTTGCCCTCCCTTTCTCAAAAAAAATAAGCTTTATAGGTTTTTTAGCCAAACTTTTTAATACCGCAATTAAAGAGAAGCATATTTTTTTGCTCAGGAAGGAAAGTAGAAACTGGATCAGATATTGAAAGAACACGCAAATTTTTGTTTGATTGCATTTTAAATGCGGCTCAAAAGAATGGGATGTATTTATTAAGAAATTTCAAGCCGTTTAATAGAATAAATATTAAAAAAATAAATTGGAAAGGATTTTAGAATGCGATTGGATTGGTATAAAATTTTACCTAAAGCATATCAGGCTATGTTGAAGGTGCAAAAAGTAGCTGATGAAAGCAAAATAGATCATAAACTATTAGAATTAATAAAAATAAGAGCATCTCAAATAAACGGATGCGCGCATTGCCTGGAAATGCATACTGCGGATGCCAGGGCATTAGGAGAAACCGAATTAAGAATTAATTTACTTGCAGCATGGAGAGAAACTTCTCTTTATTCACCGCGTGAAAGAGCCGCGCTCGCATGGTGTGAGGAATTAACAAATATATCTCAAACAGGAGCTTCCGACGTTGTTTATGAAGAAGTAAATTCTCAATTTAATCACCAAGAGCTGGTGGAGTTAACTTTAGCAATCGTCGCAATTAATGGATGGAACAGAATAGCGGTAGCATTTCGGTCGCCGGTCGGTAAGTATGTTTCAAATAAAAAGCAGGAAAATTAAGTGACTTCATTTCAATCTGGTTTTTTGAACTTCAATTTTATCGGGTAATCATCTCATTAAAAGAAATTTTGAATTAGATCATCAACATAAAATTCATTTTGTTTTAAATAATCAACAGCTTACTGACTTTAGTCATTCACTTCCTTCTACCATGCTTTTACTTTTGGTTGCAACTTAAATAAAAATTAAAGGACTAGGAATAATATTATGGCATTATTAATAACAGACGAATGCATTAATTGCGGCGCGTGCGAGCCTGAATGCCCTAACACGGCAATTTATGAAGGCGGCATCGATTGGACGTTAAACGGTAATACATACTCACCTATTTCTAATGATTACTTTTATATTGTCCCCGATAAATGCACCGAATGTGTAGGTTTTCATGATGAACCGCAATGTCAGGCGGTTTGTCCTGTTGATTGTATTATTATTGATCCGGAGAATATTGAATCAAAAGAGGAATTGTTGGCTAAGAAGGAAAAATTAGATTTGGTACAACGCTAGAAATTTTTTATAAAATTTGGGCGAAGCTTATGCTTACCATAATAAAAATAAAAGAGCCTTAAAACAATTTAAGGCTCTTAGTCGGAACGGCGGGATTTGAACCCGCGACCCCTTGAACCCCATTCAAGTACGCTACCGGGCTGCGCCACGTTCCGAAACTTTATAATTTTGATACCAAAAGTTCTAAAAAACTTTTGATTTCTTCAAGGTCTTTCTTAAGGGAATTTTTATCTTTTTTAACTTCGGAAGCAGATTGAAAAGTATCTGGTTGACCCGCTTCAGTTTTTAATTGAACCTCCGCGGAATCACCGTTAAAATTATCTAAAATCTTCTTTGCTCCCTCAATAGTATATTTTTTATCTCTTAATAAATTTTTAATATTTAAGATTAACTTGATATCTTTATTTGTATAAATCCGGTTTCCGGCTCTGTTTTTTTGAGGTTTTAACTGCTCAAACTCTGTCTCCCAATATCTTAAAACATATTGTTCCACATCAGTCATTTTGCTAACTTCACTGATAGAATAATATAATTTTTTAATGGAAAGATCTTTCATACTGCCTCAAAAATACATTAGTGAAAATAACTAAATCATTTTTTAATAGCAATATTATGCCAACTTAGTCACTCTTTGCTTTAACTAAAAGATCATAAATTATTTTCTTTATTGATAATATCAATTAAAACACTAATATCAGTCAATTCAAAATCAGCGTTATGCATTTCAGTATTAAAAGTATCGCCGTATTTAGCGAAAGCCGTTTTCATGCCGACTTGAGCTGCTCCCACTATATCACGCTCCGCCCAGTCACCGACCATTAATGCTTCATTCGGTTCAACATTTAATTTTTCCAGAATTTTTAAAAAGGGAGCAGCATTAGGTTTTCTTTCGCCTGTATCATCAAAAGTTACAACAGCGTCTACAATATGATGAAAATTTAAATACGCTAATCGGAGCCAAGCTTCCTTAACGGGAGCATCCGAAACTATACCCATTTTTATTCCCATTTTAAGCAATTTATAAAGAGTTGAATAAACATGCGGATACGGAATTAAAGACGCTTCCCTCGCTCTTCGATATGCTACAATACCTGCAGATAAAATTTTATAATCTATTTTATTTAAAACTCTATTCAGAAATTCATCAAAAACTTGCTGATATTCAATACCCTGCTCCTGGTAAATTTCATCAATTATTTTATTTGCCACTTCCGGAGTAATTTTCAATCCGGCATCAGTCATTGCAGGAATCGCTTCCTCAATTGCCCGGCGTTTCATTTTCATAAAATCCATTAAAGTATTATCAAGATCAAATACTACTGCCTTAATCACAATCATTCACCTTTCTGTTTTTCTGAATTAAATAAACCGCAGCACAATAGCTATCCTCTTTAAATCCGGAGATGTAACCATCGCAACTACCGGCAGTTATCAAGGTTTGTCTAAAGTTTTCTCTATTGACTAAATGAGATAAATGAACTTCAATTTTTGGCAATTTACATTCATCCAGCGCGTCCCGAATTGCCACCGATGTATGCGCATATCCTCCGGGATTTATGATAACTCCGTTAAAACTTGCTCCGGCTTTTTGAATTTCGTCTATTATTTCACCTTCTATATTTGATTGGAAGAAGGTAAAAATTATTCCGGGAAATTCTTTTTTAAGAAGTTTTTCTATTGACTGAATAGAAAGTTTACCGTAATGAGAAGCATCGCGTGCTCCTAAAAGATTTAGGTTTGGTCCATTGATCACAAGAATTTTCATTTTGCCTCTGTCGCCATTTCATCAATAATTTCTCTTAAACGAGGTGTAAGATAAATCTGATCAACTCCGAGTTCTTTTAACGCCATTGAAAGAATCATTACTTTTCTCTGCAGATTGGCCATTTTATTTATAACAACAACTTTACTTTCTTTCAGAATACAGTACCCGCCTTTAAAATCACCTTTTTCAAAACGAATTTCGGCTCCGAGCTGCGCGGCTAAAGCTTTTAAATCTTGAATAATTTCTTCAAATTCTTTTTCTTTAATTTTCATTGCCGTACTTGTGGTTTATAATTTAAGGGTTTAAAAGAAATAAAATAAATTATCGCAAAATAGCAGAAAAGTTCGATGACCGGAAAACTGCTGAGAACTTTAAATCTCTCAACAATTAAATTAATAACCGCGAGCGGATCAAAATTTCCTGAATTTACGGTATTAACAATTTTAAGGTCAAAGTTCATTAAATAAAGCTCGAAAGGCATAGTAACTAAAATTAATATGGTTGTAATAAAAAGCCAACCGTTTTGTTTTAAACTTACTTTTGATGAAGTTATAAATATTAAAAAGGAAATAATAAAAACTGAATATAAAATTATTGTTGATATAGCCGCTCCATTAATAACTGTTAAAATTTCACGCAGATTTATATTATTAAATAGAGGTTTTAATTCCAATTGATTTTCTCTGAAAAGCTGATAATAAGTAATCATTCGTGTAAAATAGCTTCCCATCCAAAGTCCGCCGCTAAGCAGTGACAGGTAAAGAAATATTTTTGAAAATAAATTTATATTTTTCATACAGTTAAATATTAATAAAGAATAAAAATAACAAAAAATAATGATTATTGCTTCAATAGATATCGGAACAAATACTGTGCTTTTATTAATCGCGGAAGTTAATGAGAATAATAATATTATAAATCCGATTAAAAATGAATATAGAATTCCAAGAATCGGCAAGGGGTTAAAAAGCGGGGATAAATTTCCCGAGGAAAATATCGAAAGATTATTCAGCGTACTTACAGAATACAAAAAAGAGATTGATAATTATAATTGTAAAATTGTACTTGCTAACGCTACTAACGCGTTTAGAATGGCGTCCGATTCAAATGATATAATAAAAGAAATTAAAAATAAGTTTAATATTGCAGTAAAAGTTATTAAAGGAGATGAGGAAGCGATAATTTCATTCGAAGGAATCGCGAATGATTATTCCGGCAATGAAAAAATAATGGTAATAGATATAGGCGGAGGAAGTACAGAAATAATTTTCGGACGTAATAAAACCTTAGATTTTGTTAGAAGCTTTCCGGCCGGCGCGGTTATGGGGACAGAAAAATATTTCAAAAATGATCCACCATTAAAAAGTGAAATTGATGACTTTAAGAAATGGACGCGTAAAGTATTTAATGAGTTATCTCATAAATTACTTCCGAAAAAAGGAATAGCTGTTGCCGGAACACCCACAACATTAGCATGCCTAAAACATGATTTAGATGAATTTGATGAAGAAGAAATTGAAGGAAGTATATTAACAAAGGAAGAAATTATAAAATTCGCGGAAGAGTTCTCACAATTAACGATAAATGAGATTAAAGAAAAATATAAAAATGTTGTTAAAGGGCGAGAAGATGTAATTTTAGCGGGAACTTTAATCTTAGCAGATTTGCTTGAGATGAATAATTTAAATGAAGTTATAGTCAGCACCAAAGGTTTACGCTTTGGTGCTATCGCGGATTATTTAAATAAAATTAAGGATTAGTATTCTGAAGTACGGTTGGATGAAGTTCTTCATCATGCTTACCGGGATAATCCAAAGTATAATGAAGCCCTCTGCTCTCTTTCCGCATTTGCGCTGATTTAATTATCATATGAGCGCACGCGGAAATATTTCTAAGCTCAAGGATATCCTCAAATACTTTTGTACGCTTATATAAAGCCTCTGTTTCCTCATAAATATTATGAATTCGATTTGCGGCTCTTTGCAGCCTTAAATCGGAACGAACTATTCCGACATAATCCCACATAGTTTGTTTCACTTCTTTTGTGCTGTGAGTAATTAAAACTTTTTCATCCGTTGAAAGAGTTCCACTATCGTCCCATTCGGGTATTTCGGGTATTTCGGTATTATAATTTTTAATAAATTCCTTTATATCATTCGCTCCTCTATACGCAAAAACAATCGCTTCCAAAAGAGAATTACTTGCCAGACGGTTTGCGCCGTGAACGCCGGTCATTGTTACTTCCCCGCATGCGTATAAACCTTTTAGCGAAGTCCTCGCAAATTCATCCGTAATAATTCCTCCGCACGCGTAATGAGCGGCGGGCACTACGGGAATATAATCGGTTGTAATATCTATACCGTGAGATTTACATGTGTTATATATATTCGGGAAATGCTCTAAAATATCTTCTTTATTTTTATGAGTGATATCTAAATAAACAAAATCCTCTCCCCTTTTCTTCAATTCATTATCAATTGCTCGGGCAACAATATCTCTCGGAGCTAATTCTTTTCGCGAATCATAATCCGCCATAAATTCATTTCCGGCTTTAGTTTTTAAAATTCCACCGAAACCTCTTACAGCTTCCGAAATTAAAAAAGCGGGTTTATCAAAACCGTTACCGTAGGTTTCACTATAAAAAGATGTGGGGTGAAATTGAATAAATTCCATATTTCCAATTCGTGCGCCCGCACGATAAGCCATCGCGAATCCGTCTCCGGTAGCTATAGAAGGATTGGTAGTGTGTGAATAAACTTGTCCGGAACCGCCGGTAGCTAATACAGTAGCTTTGGATGATATTTTAATTACTTCATTCGAATTATTATCGAGTACATAAGCTCCCCAGCAGTTTCTGTTATTTAACGGCGCGGATTTTAATTTATGTACGTTATGTTCGGTAATTAAATCAATAGCGATCGCGTTTTCAATAACCTGAACATTTGATTTTTCGTTCACAGTTTCAACTAAAGCGCGTTCAATTTCTTTACCGGTTAAATCAGCCGCATGAAGTATTCTCGGCATTGAGTGGCCGCCTTCTTTAACCAAATCCAGCTTACCGTTTTTCCTTGTAAAATTAGTTCCTATTTCCATCAAATCTTTAATTCTTTCAGGGCCTTCTTTCACCAATATTTCAACCGCTTTAAGATCGCATAAACCGGCGCCCGCTATTAAAGTATCTTTTATATGTTTTTCATAAGTATCTTCGGGATCAATAACAGAAGCAATTCCTCCTTGCGCATAATTTGTATTAGATTCTGTTTTATCTTTTTTGGTTACTAAAATAACATTAGCGTTTTCAGATATTTTTAGCGCCGAAAATAGACCGGCAATACCGCTTCCTATTATCAGCACATCAGTTTTTAGTTCCATTTATTTACTCTCACTATTTAAGATATTTTCAAGATTAGAAACAAAGAGGTCTATTTCAGTTCTTCCCGAAATTAACGGCGGTAAAATTCTTAAAACATTTTGATTAGTACAATTGATTAAGATGCCGTTTTCTCTCATTTCTTTAACAATTTTATTTCCTTCATAAAATAATTCAATCCCTATCATAAATCCTTTACCCCGAATTTCTTTTATATCCGAAGGAAATTTTTCTTTTAACGCATGCAGTAGTTTGAAAAAATATTCCCCGAGTTCGGCAACCTGTTCCATCAAACCTTTTTCAAAAACTTCTTCCAATACAACCTTTCCGGCGGCACAGCAAACAGGATTTCCGCCGAAAGTAGTACCGTGTTTTCCGACTTCTAAAACATTATCAAATAGTTCCGAAGTTAAAATTGCCCCAAGAGGAAGACCGCCCCCCACAGCTTTTGCAGTAACTATTATATCAGGTTTAAAATTTAGATGATTAAAAGAAAACGGTTTTCCCGTTCTGCCTATACCGCATTGAATCGCATCGGCAACCACAACAAAATTATATTTATTTCGTAATTTTTCCAGTTCGTTTATAAACTCTTCCGATACAACATTTATTCCGCCTTCGCCCTGAATAAACTCAAGAAATACAGCGGCAGTATTTTCATCAACTTTATTTTGAAGGTCATCCACACTATTAAATTCTATATAAGAAATATTCGGGACAAGCGGCTCAAAACCTTTACGATATTTTTCTCTGGCCGTTAAAGTCATCGCGCCGTATGTTCTGCCGTGAAATGAGTTGGTAAGAGAAAATATTTTTTTATCGGGCCCGAACTTTTTTCTAATAATTTTAATAGCGCCTTCTACAGATTCCGTTCCGCTGTTCGTTAAAAATACTTTAGACATTCCGGAATATTTAATTAATAATCTTCCGAATTCAACCTGAACATCCGTAATATAATTATTTGAAAGGTGAGCAAAACGAGAAACTTGATTACTTACCGCTTCTACTATTTTGGGGTGAGCATAACCTAAAGCATTAACCGCAAGCCCGGAAAAAAAGTCGAGATATTTTTTCCCGTTTTTATCAAATAAATACGCGCCATCCCCGTAATCAACATCGATGGGAATTCTGTTATAAACGGGAAGGAAAAATTGTTTTTCATTTTCGAATAAGTTTTGCATATACTTTTTAAATTTTAATTATAGGAACGGCCGCAAAATATAAAGCCGCGTAAAAAGCTCCGTTAAAAATGGCAGCCAGAGTAATTGAATAAGGAATATTTTTGGTTTGAGCATATAACGCGGTAACCGAAAGAAAAATACTCCAGAGAATAATTAAAAACTCAACAACTAAAAGCACATAAGCCAAAGTTTCTTTAATAACAAAAGGTGAAGGATTTACAGAAAAAAGATATCCGCCGAACAAACTAATTTCAATAAGAAACAGTATGAATAAGGCGAAAACAAAAGGGACAAAAGAATAAATAAGAATGGCAAAATTATCTTTAAATCTGGTATATAATCCTAACGAAATATTTAAATATTTATAAATAAGTGAAAAAATTGAAATTATTGCTAAAAATCCACCGAAAACAATTAAAAATTTAATTAAAAGCGAAGCGAAAAAATCCGTTTCACCGAAACGAAATTGTGTTATAAAAACAGCATCAATTAAAAGTTTAATCGCCGCAAAAAAAGTAATGAAAAAGATAAAATTTTTATGTTCGGCTTTTATGATAAGTAAAAATGCCTTTACTGGACTTTCTATTAAAAGATTAAAGGCATGCCATAGATCTACATTAACAATTCTTTCCCGGAGATAACCTTTGCAGCTTTTACAAATAAATCCATAAAAAGGATTTTCGGAACCGCAGTTTTTGCAGAGTATTTCATTTTTCATAAATTTATTTCAATAAATTAATTCTGATGTTCAGCATAGGCATTTTAGTAACCCGGTTTTCTTCAACCGTAAAATCGAATAGCTGCGCGTCAACATAAGCATCAACTAAATTTAAAATATAAGTTAACCCCAAATAAATAGACATCATATCCCTCTGATCTCTATAAAAATCCCGGATAGTTTTATAACTGGTATTATTAATATTCTCGGCAAATAAAGTGCGGTATTGGTGATAAGAATTATTATTCTGAACCCAATTAAAAGTAAGCCAGGCACCAATTCCCCAAATTATTGGCGCTTTAAGATAAGATTCATTGTAGATTTGTCCCCAGCCCGGAATTACGGCGCTTCTTATAACAGCTCCCCACGGAGATTTACTCATAACAAAACCAGAATCCGCTAAAACATCTGTATTATTATTAGTTGAATCTTGTTGGGCAAAATTAGACTGCCACAAAATTAAAAAAATAACCGCGGCTTTAGTTATATGTATTATCAATGATTTCAAATAATTCAAATAAGCGTTCCAGTTCTTCATTAGAATAAAATTCTATTGTTATTTCGCCGGATCCATCTTGTTTTTGTTTACACAGAACTTTAGTTCCGAAAACCTTTCTCAGTTTATCTTCAATATCATTTAAGCTGGCAGAATAAAGAGTTGCTTTATGAGAAACCGTACTTTTTTTCTTTTCATCAGAGCCTGATGTTAAAAATTTTTTTACCAGCTGCTCAACCTTACGTACGGAAAGATTACCATCTTTAATTTTATGAAGAACTTCTATTTGAGAAGATTCGGCCGGAATATTTATTAAAGCGCGCGCGTGCCCCATAGAAATTTCATCTTTTATAAGGCTGTTTTGAA
Organism: uncultured Bacteroidota bacterium; assembly: GCA_963798775.1. Classification (GTDB taxonomy): domain Bacteria; phylum Bacteroidota; class Ignavibacteria; order Ignavibacteriales; family Ignavibacteriaceae; genus CAWCUK01. The sequence goes on along the minus strand of CAWCUK010000006.1, from coordinate 147,126 downwards.
TTTCCTGAGGTAACTTTAAAAGACGCATAGTATTCGCGACTGTTGATCTGTCTTTACCGACTCTTTCAGCAATTTGCTCTTGGGTAAGTTTACATTCATCCATTAAACGCTTATAAGCTAAACCTATTTCAATAGCATTAAGTTTTTCCCGCTGAATATTTTCAATAAGAGCCATGGCAAGCATAGCTTCCTCGGTATCAACCCTAATAATGTAGGCGGGAATTTCTTTATAACCAATTTCCGTACAAGCTTTTAATCTTCGTTCACCGGAAATAAGCTCATATTTATCCTGCCCTGCTCTTCTTATAGTAATCGGCTGGATAAGTCCGTTGGATAAAATTGATTTTTTTAATTCCTCTAAAGCTTCCGGCTCAAAATAGGTACGAGGCTGAAAAGGATTTGGGGAAATTAGTCCAACGGGTATTTTCGCAAGAATATCAACCTGTTTTCCGTCATCGGCCTTTAATTCCGAATAATCTACATTTGAATTTTCTTCTTCTTGAAAATTTTGAGGCTTGATTAATGCATCCAGGCCTCTGCCCAAACCGTTTTTAAACTTACTCATTCTTTATTATCTTTAATTTCTGGTGAATTCTTTTCTAATAATTCAGAAGCCAATGCAATATAATTTTTTGAACCTGTGGAAATCGCGTCATATAACAGAACCGGTTTTCCGAAACTCGGGGCTTCCGATATTCTAACATTTCTATGAATAACTGTATTATAAACTTTATCGCCGAAATATCTTCTAACTTCATCGGCAACTTGCTGCGATAGCCTAAGCCTAACATCAAACATAGTAAGCAGAACACCCTCAATTGTCAAATTTTTATTAAAATGCTGCTTAACAATATTGATAGTATTTAATAATTGTCCTAAACCTTCCAAAGCAAAATATTCGCATTGAACCGGAATAAGTACCGAATTAGAAGCAGTAAGAGAATTTAAGGTTAAAAGGCCTAGTGAAGGCGGACAATCAATTATAATATATTCGTATTGATTCCTTATAGGTTCCAAAGCTCTAAAAAGCAGAGTTTCCCGGTTTGCCATATCAACCATTTCAATTTCAGCACCTACCAAATTGATATTTGAAGGCAATATATCTAAATACGGCATATAACTATTTAATACAGCTTCCGAAACTGAAACCTCACCTATTAAAGTTTCATAAACCGAAGGTGAATGATTTGTAATGCTTAATCCGGAAGAAGAATTGGCCTGCGGATCAATATCAATGAGTAATGTTTTTTTTTCCGCCGCAGCTAAAGAAGAAGAGAGATTTATGGAGGTAGTGGTTTTTCCCACACCGCCCTTCTGATTAGCAATAGAAATAACTTTTGCAGCCATTAAATCCTAGTTTAATTATCATTAAAATGAATATTGTATTATCGAAAGATAAGCTATTATTAATTTTCTTAAAATACTTATTCTAATATAATATTCATAATGATTATCTGAAATTATTTCAAAAAATAGTCATTTTCAAATACACTTAAAAAGCATGAAAAGAAAAGAAATATCAATATTTTTGTACTAAAAAACCATAAATAAGCGGCGGCAGCTTTTTTTATAATTCAATCTCCTCGCCATATTCCATTACTTTACATTTTAATCCTTTAGCTTCGGCTTTCCGTTTAAATTCATCGGGATCGGCTTTAATTACCGGGAAAGTATTATAATGCATCGGAATTACAGTCTGAGGATTTACTAATTCCGCCGCTTTTACGGCATCAGCAATTCCCATTGTAAAATTATCGCCGATAGGTAAAAGCATATAATTCACATTATTCATTTCGCCGATTAATTTCATATCATAAAAAAGTGCGGTGTCCCCGGTATGATATATACATTTATCATCAATATTTAGAATAATTCCGGCCGGCTCCCCCGCGTATTTCCCGTCGGGTGTTTGAGAACCGTGATGAGCTATTGTAAATTTAACTCTTCCGAAATCAAAATTATAACCGCCGCCGATGTGCATATTATGAGCGTCCAAATCTTTCGATTTTATATAATTAGCAAGTTCGTTTACACAAATAAACCGGGAGTTACATCTTTTCCCTATTTTCAAAGCGTCTCCCATATGGTCTCCGTGAGCGTGAGATAATATTATATAATCAGCATCAACTTCATCAGATTTTACCGGAGAAGTAGGATTGTCATCCAAGAAAGGATCAATTAAAATTTTCTTTCCGCTATTGCAAGTAATTTGAAAAGCAGAATGTGAAAAATATCTTAATTTCATCGGTTCCTCCTTTTTTTATTTTCAGTTTAATTCAAAATTATAAAAATGAACCTTAGCTAATTGTGATTGATTATTTTTAATCAAATAAATTATATCCTGAATAAAACCTTAATAAATCCCCCGATAGTTTTAAATGATTTCATTTTACTCTTTTCATCACCGTATATTGTGGGAATTTTTACAAATCCTATTTTCAAATTTTTTTTTGCCGCGTTCACAATCATTTCACTCTCCGACTCAAAACCATAAAATTCCGGCATGATTTTATTTAAGCAGGCTGTTTTAAAAGCTCTGAATCCGCACTGGCTGTCTTTAATTTTTACACCGGTTTTTAAACTCAAAAAGAATGAAGTGGTTTTATTACTTAGAATTCTATGCAACGGCATACCGGAAACATCTTCTAATCTATTGCCAATAACTATATCAAAATCCTTTAAGGCGGAAACAAAATTCGGAATATATTCGGGAGGATGCTGAAAATCGGCATCTAAAGTTACAGTTACATCAAAATTTCTTTTTATGCTTTCCAAAGCGCCGGATTTAATTGCCGCGCCTTTGCCTAAATTTTTCGGGTGGACGATTAAAATTACCCTATCATCGAAATAATTTCGCGGAAAATAAATACAGGTTGATCCGTCATCAACGGCAATTACCGTATCGACATAATTTAAAACTTGGGGAATAATTTCAGTAATTCGTTCTTCATTATAAAAAGGAATTACCGCGCAAATTTTATTTTTCCTGTAAATACTGCTCAATAATACCCCGCCATCCTTTAACTGTGGGAGTTTTGAAGGCTTTTGTTAAACGTTTTCTAAGAGCTTCTTTTGATAGACCTTTTACTAATTGTCCGTCTTCCGCAACTGAAATGCCGCCGGTTTCTTCAGAAACAATAACACTTATTACATCGGCTTGTTCGGCGATACCAAGCCCGGCACGGTGCCTCATTCCTAGCGATTCACCTTTTACGGAAGTTGTGGAAGATAGCGGAAGTGTGCAGCGAGCGGCTTCAATTATATTATTTTTAATAATAACCGCTCCGTCGTGCAGCGGCGATCTGGGGAAAAAGATTGATCTTAACATAGCCACACTGAGTTTAGCGTTCAGAAGTTCTCCGGTTTCGGAATAACCGCGGATTCCTGTTGATTTAATTAAAATCATTAAAGCACCATGCTGGTATTGAGAAAGCTCAAACGCAGCGTCTGTTATAATAGAAGCGGCTTCACTTGATTCTGATTTTACAAACATTCTAAAGAAAGGGTTTCTGGCTACAATAACTAAAAGCCTTCTTATCTCCGGCTGAAATAAAATTACGAAAGCGATAACCCAAATATCCGTTACTAATTTTAAGAGCCAGCTTAAAGCCCTAAAATTAGCCGCTTGAGCCGCGAAGGAAAGAACTAATATGATCATTAATCCCATAAATATCTGCGCGGCGATTGTTCCTTTTAAGAGCGTGTAGAGACGGTAAACAATAAACGCTACAATCGCAATATCTATTAAATCGGTAAATGTAACGGTTAAAAATCCAATTCTAAAAATATCAAACATCTACATCTCTTAAGTAAGTTGATTTAATAATTTACAAACTTTAACTCCATTGGGAACATTATGTGTTCTAATAATTTTTGCCCCGTTTTTTATAGCCGCTGTTTCTACTACCGCGGTGGGAAAATCTCTATCCTCAGTTGTCAGTTCTAAAGTTTTACCGATGAATGATTTTCTGGAAACGCCAATGAGGATAGGATATCCGAGAGATTTAAAATCTTCCAGTCTTCTTAACAATTCAAAATTATGTTGTATTGTTTTTCCAAATCCTATTCCCGGATCAATTATTATTTTTTTAATACCTGTTTTAACTGCTTTGGTCGCGGATTCGTAAAGGGAATCAAATACTTCCGCGGTAACATCATGATAAACCGGATTTTTCTGCATGGTTTTGGGAGTTCCTTTAATATGCATTAGAACAATAGCAGCATTATATTTTTTTACGGCCTGTAATATTTCCGGCTCAAAAGAAGCGCCGCTAATATCATTAATAATTTTGGCGCCGTGAGCAAGAGAAGTTTCTGCAACTTTTAATTTAGTTGTATCAACAGAAATTATAGCATCCGGGTGGACAGCTAAAATTTGATCGATAACGGGAATAATCCGCTGAATTTCTTCTTCGGCGGTAACTGAATCCGCGCCGGGACGACTGGACTCTCCTCCAATATCTAGAATATCAGCGCCGGAATTAAGCATTTCAATTCCGTGTGTTACAGCGTCATTTAGATTGTTATACAAACCGCCATCAGAGAAAGAATCCGGAGTTACATTTAAAATTCCCATTACATATGAATTTTTAAAATCGAATTTTCTTTCTCCGATTTTGTAAATAATATTATCCGATTCTTCAAAATTCTTAATTACTTTAATAATTCTATAGCCGAGATCCTCATCTCCCAATGAAAGGATTTTATGCGAAATGTCTTTTAAATTGGAAAGTGAACCGGGAACTAAAAGATTGGAGTATTCATCATCTTTATTAGCTCTATAACAAATTTGCTTTTCGTGAAGAACTACTTTTTTTATTATTTCAGCCAGTTTATTTTGAATTCCTCTAATTTCTAAAGCCAATAAATCCTTCTGATAAACATCCCGATAGATATTATATCTTTCGCTGAATATTTTAAATACATCGGTAAAAGAAAGATTTATTATTTGGGTAATCAAAAAGAAATTCCTAACAAAACGATGAATGAAATGAAGTTTATAAGCTGATTAATTTAGTCTTCAATTTAAAAATTATTTTATATTAAAAAAAAGGAATTATTAAATGAAATGATTATGACGGAATAATTAAGCGGCTAACGGAAAAGAGGCTGCCTTTAAATCGACAGCCTCTAAAATTAAAATAATTTTAGGCTTTGTTTTTTTGAAAGGTAATTTTACCGTTTATTATAGTCATATCAACAGAATAATCATCATCCATAACAACAATATCAGCATCCTTACCTACCGCCAAAATACCTTTACGGTGATCCAGATTAATTACTTTCGCGCCATTTAAAGAAGCCATTCTAATCGCCTCTGTTATTTTCGCGTTTGCTGTTTCAACCATATTTCTTATAGCCATATTCAAAGTTAAAGTACTTCCCGCCAAAGTCCCGTCTTCTAAAAAGGCTCTTTTATTTTTCATAATTACTTTTTGATCCGCAAATTCATACTCACCTTCATGCATACCGCCTGCTCTTATAGAATCAGAGACAAGAATAATACCGCTGGAACCTTTTAATTTTAAGATTAATTCCATTACAGCGGGATGAACATGAAGAGTATCCGCAATTAATTCTATCTTTAATTCGTTTCTTAAAAGCGCGCCTAAAATAACTCCGGGATTGCGGTGATGAAAAGGACGCATAGCATTAAAAATATGCGTAACATGCGCGGCACCGTTATCAATTGCAATTTCAAGTTCATCATAACTTGCCATTGAGTGGCCTATTGATAATACAACACCTTCCTTTGCCGCCGCTCTCATTACATCAACGGCTCCGGGAAGTTCGGGAGCGATTGTCATTAATTTGATTAATCCTTTAGAAGCCTCCCACATTTCATTCCAAGATTCAACGGTTGGCGTCCATAAATAATCTTCATTCATCGCACCTTTTAGCGCTTTATTTAAATACGGTCCTTCCATGTGGATACCGCGAATATTTGAATCCGGATTATCATGAATATATTCAGCTAATCTGCTGATATCTTTTAACAACAAATCTCTCGGTTTAGCGAATAAAGAAGCCATAACTGTAGTAGAACCATTTTCCATAAAATACTTACTAACTTCTTTAACGCTATCAGGATGATCATCCGCGAAACCGTAACCATGTCCGCCGTGAACAAGCAGATCAACAAAACCCGGCGTAATCATTTTTCCGCTTACATCAATAACTTGGCAATTATCGGGTATATTTACATCGCCGGTTTTACCTAACTCATAAATTTTTCCGTCATCCAGTACTATAGTCCCATTTTTTACTACTCTAAAGGGAGTTATAATTTTCCCTCCGACTAATGCAATCATTTTTTTCCTTTACTTATTTTATCTGATAAGGTTTTTCAATTCCATCGCGGCAGCGGAAATATTATCCGCTTTGAAAATGGAAGAACCGGCAACAAAAACATCGCAACCGGCATTTAAAGCCGGTTTAATTGTTTTATTATCAATGCCGCCGTCTATTTGAATTAGAAAATCAGCGTTCATTTCTTTACGTAACTCAACAGTTTCTTTAACCTTTCTTAAAGAACTCTGTATAAACTCTTGTCCGCCAAAACCGGGATTAACCGACATAACAAGCACAAGATCAATAAATTCAGCAATATCTCTTAAAGTATGTACGGGCGTTGCCGGATTTATAGCAACTCCGGCTTTTGCCCCTAATTCTTTAATATTATTTATCGTTCTGTTTAGATGAATAATTCCCTCTTGATGAACAGTAATACTATTTGCTCCCGCGTTTACAAAATCTTCTAAATATTTATCGGGATTTTCAATCATCAAATGAACATCAAGCGGCAGATTAGTCGATCTTTTTGCGGCTTTTACCATTATTGGGCCAAAACTTATGTTCGGAACAAAATGTCCGTCCATAATATCGCAATGAATCCAATCCGCGCCGCTCATTTCTACAAGTCTTATTTGCTGTGCTAAATTTGTTAAATCTGCGGCTAAAATTGAAGGAGCTAAAAATGCCATAAATTACTCTATATTTTCTTTTTCATCTTGTTCGGCTGCTTTTGTAACAAAAAGATCAATAGCATCGCCGGGATTAACTTTATTTCCTTTGCTTGGATATTGATCAAGAATTGTATTCGGCAATAAGGAGAATGATCTTTGATAATTTATTTTCCCTATTTTTAGCGAGCTATCCGCAAGGACTTTTTCAGCATCGGCCAAAGATTTTCCGATTAGATCAGGAACCATAATCTCGCCTCCGCCAATTCCCATACTTATTGATACTCCGACAGTTTCACCTTTTTTAAGCGGTGTACCCGGCGCATATTCCTGATCAAAAATCATATCTTTAGGATTATTGGAAGCGACAGAATCAATATCGCCTAATTTTAATCCTAATCTTTCCAATGAAAATTTAGCGTCTCTTACAGATTTACCTTTTAAAACCGGAACCACAACCGTAGGCTCACCGCCGCTGATAAAAAGATAAACTCTTCTTCCTTCCTTAACAGATTCGCCGGCTTCAGGTTTCTGCAGAATAATAGCGCCTTTCGGAACTTCCTCATCATAAGTAGTATCACTTACAATCGGCTCTAAGTCTTTATCTTTAAGAAGATTTACGGCATCCTTTTCGTTCATACCAACTACTTTAGGAACTCGTGTTTCAGGAGAACTTACATACCACGGCATTATAACATTATTTAAAAGAATAATTAATATTATAAAGCCCGCAAGCGCGTAAAGAATTTTTCTTATCGCAGAATTTTGAAGGTAATTTTTCATGTGGTCAAATATATCAAATGAGGATTTCTTAAACAACTAAACGTGCTTCCGATGATAAAACTCTTCGTTAAAAAATAGAATTTAATTATGAAAAAAAATAAAAATAACATATATTTGGCGAGAATTTAAGAAAAAAAGGGTACCTTCTTTTGTTCAATCAATTTATAAAAAATCTCTTCGTAAAAACAACTAATTCTCTTCAATTAAAACTAATTAATGAGGTTCTTTAATGTTTAAGCAGCACCCCAAAGGATTGTACGTGTTGTTCTTCGCAGAAATGTGGGAACGATTCAGCTACTACGGGATGAGAGCAATATTAGCGCTTTACATGATAAACGCGATGCTTTTTGATAAGGCTTTCACTTCTTCTATTTACGGATATTACACCGGTCTTGTATACTTAACTCCGCTTGCCGGCGGTTATATAGCTGACAGATACTGGGGAAACAGACGCTCCATAATTACCGGCGGTGTTTTAATGGCTTTGGGACAGTTAGCGCTAACTTTAAGCGGTTATTTGTATTCACCCGCCGCCGACGCTACCGCTACTTATTCATCATTTATTTTCAATCCTCAACAATTAGCTTTTTTAGGCGGTTTAACTTTACTTATTATTGGTAATGGCTTCTTCAAACCGAATATTTCCACAATGGTAGGATCTCTTTATCCAAAAGAAGCTATAAATAAAAGAGACTCCGCATTTACAATTTTTTATATGGGAATTAACCTCGGCGCGTTATTGTCACCTTTAGTTGCCGGTGGTCTCGGAGATACAGGTAATCCCGCTGATTTTAAATACGGCTTTTTATCAGCCGCAGTAGGAATGCTTTTAGGTTTAGTTGTTTTCTATTGGGGACAGAATAAATATCTTGTTACACCCGAAGGTGAACAAGTTGGTTTAGTTCCGAAGAAAATTGATAAAAACGATAAAAACAACGAAAACAATCAGCCTTTAACAAAAATAGAAAAACAAAGAATCGCGGTTATTTTCATACTAGCGTTTTTTGTTATCTTCTTCTGGGCAGCGTTTGAACAAGCAGGTGTTTCACTTACATTTTTTGCGGAAGAACAAACAAACAGAGTGATTGGATGGTTAGGAGGATGGGAAATGCCCGCTAGCTGGTTCCAATCAGTTAATCCTGTCGCTATTATTGTTTTTGCGCCTATTTTCGCTGGAATATGGACGAAATTAGGTGACAAAGGAAAAGAACCCTCATCACCATTAAAGATGGCAATTGGATTATTCCTTTTATCAATGGGATTTGTAGTTTTAGTTATCGGCGCCGGAAAAGCAGACGCGGGAGTTAAAGTTAGTCCAATGTGGTTAATTTTAGCGTATGTGCTTCATACTTTCGGGGAATTAAGTTTATCTCCGATCGGTTTATCTATGGTAACAAAATTATCTCCTGTTAAGTTTTCATCTCTATTGATGGGAGTTTGGTTTATGGCAAATGCCGCCGCAAATTGGTTGGCCGGAATGTTAAGTACCCTTTACCCTGAACCGGGAACAACAACACATTTGTTAGGTTTTGCTATTACCAGTCTATCAGATTTCTTTTTAATATTTGTTATAATGTCTTTTGTGGCGTCACTCATTCTATTCGCTATTTATAAATATTTGATGAAGATGATGCATGGTATTCACTAATATTTTTCTTTAATATTTCTATCCCCCGCTTATTGATTTAAGTCGGGGGATTCATCTTTTAAAGACAATCTTTTTCAAAGGAAAAAAAATTACACCAATATGTTTAAAAACTATTTTTTCTTAAATAGAATTATTACCGAATTAAACGATCAGTTTAAAGGTTTTACACTTCGAAGCATTTTCTCTCAAGAAAAAGACACACTTATTTTTGAGATTACGGATTTTAAAAGAAATTATTTTTTAGAAATTTCAGTAAACCCGGGATTTCCATATATAAATATTCGGCATAATTTTCATCGGGCAAAAAAGAATACCATTGATTTCTTCCGCACCGTACTCCCCTCAAAAATTACCGGATTCTCAATAGCCGCGACTGATCGTGTAATAAAAATCGAGCTGGAGGATTCACCTTTATTCTTTATAGTCAGAGGAAAACATACAAATGTTTTTCAATTATCCGCTGAAAATGAATTAGACGCTTTTAAGAAAATTAATGAAAAGGAAGCAAAAGATTTTATATATGAATTTAAACACTTAACCTTTTACGAACATTTTAATCTTCCCCAAATGCATCTTCCTCCGGATATAGATTTCTTCACGTATATGAAAGTAAATTATCCTTTTGTAGGAAAAGAAATTTTAGCGGAAGTACGGTTTAGGACTTTAAATATCTCTTTTTAAATAATGTAAAAGAACTAATTGATGTACTGAACGAAATAAAAATTGAAAACCCGGCAGTATTTTATGATGATAAAACAAACGAATTAAATTTAGCCGTCAATACTTTTCAAAAATTCCCTCAAACGGAAAAGCATGAATTTAAAACAGTAATTGAGGCAATGAATTATTTTTTAATTAAAAAAATCGGCACCGAAAAACATTACGACCTCCGCTCAAAGTTAAATAAACATATTCATAAAGAACTTGTGAAATTATCATCTAAATTAAATAATTTAAAAGGCAGAATTGATAGGGGAAGCAAAGAAGAAGAATACGGCAAAATTGCGAATCTTCTTTTAATAAATATTCATTCAATTAAAAAAGGAATGAATAAAATTGAATTGGAAGATCTTTACGAACCGGGAAAACCGGTAAAAGTAAATTTGAATCCAAAACTTTCTCCTAAAAAAAATGTTGATGCTTATTTTGATAAAGCTAAAAGTGAAAGAATCGGCTTAGTAAAATCCAGGGAACTTTATGAAAAACTGCAAAATGAATTTACACAATTAAAAGAGTTTGAAAAAAGAGTAGAAAAAACCGAAGAGCCGGAAGAATTAAGAAAATTAATGAAAGAATTAAAAATGCCGACTACCGGAACCACTCATAAAAGTGATGATATGAAAGATAAATTCAAACATTATATTATAGAAGGGAAATATAATGTTTTTGTAGGGAAAGACAGCAAAAACAACGATTTATTAACCATGAAATTCGCGAAACAAAATGATTATTGGTTTCATGCCAGAAGTGTTCCGGGTTCACATGTAGTTTTAAGAATCGATAACAGTAAGGAATCGGTTCCTAAACCGATATTAAAAACCGCCGCGTCACTGGCGGCTTTTCATAGTAAAGCTAAAACCGCGGGAGTAGTTCCGGTCAGCTACACTTTTAAAAAATACGTAGTAAAGAAAAAAGGTATGGAACCTGGGAAAGTGGCTCTTCTTAAAGAAGATGTTTTACTTGTAAAGCCGGAAGTTCCGGATAATTGTGAATATATTTTCTCGGAATAAAATAACGATAAAAATTATCATAAATGAATATTCTTTTCGTTAAATTTGAAAAGGATATTTAATAAAAAATTAAGGAGGCAGAATGCGACTTATTATACAGCCAAATTATGAGATGGTATCTAAATGGGCGGCACATTATGTAGCCAGGACAATTAACGATTTTAATCCATCTGAGTCTAATCATTTTGTACTCGGACTTCCCACCGGCTCTTCACCTATCGGAATGTATAAAGAATTAATTAAACTAAATAAAAAAGGCATTGTATCGTTTAAATATGTTACAACCTTTAATATGGATGAGTATGTAGGGCTGCCGGAAGAACATCCGGAAAGCTATCATTCGTTTATGAATAACAATTTCTTTAACAATATTGATATTGAAAGGGAAAATATAAATATACTTAATGGAAATTCCGATGATCTTGAAAATGAATGTGAGCAGTATGAAGAAAGGATAAAAAAAGCCGGCGGAATAAATTTATTTGTCGGCGGAATTGGGCCTGACGGACATATCGCTTTTAATGAACCCGGTTCTTCACTTGGCTCTTTAACAAGAGTTAAAACATTAACTATGGATACAGTTATTGCCAACTCAAGATTTTTTGACAATGACGTAGATAAAGTTCCTAAAACCGCTTTAACCGTGGGAGTAAAAACTGTTCTGGATGCGGAAGAAGTTTTAATTATAATAAGCGGTTTTAATAAGGCTAGAGCTTTGGCAAAAGTAGTTGAAGAAGGTGTTAACCATATGTGGACTGTGAGCGCTTTACAACTTCACCCGAAAGGAATTATTGTTTGCGATGATCAATCTACTTATGAATTAAAGGTAGGAACGGTAAAATATTTCAGAGATATTGAATCGCCAAATTTGAATCCGGAAACTTTATTAAAATAATATTTAATTACTTCCGGATATTTTGATTTCGCTTATAAATTTAGCACAATTGGAATATCCGGATTTTTTAATGTTCAATTTTTCAAAAAGCCAAAGATACTTCCTCAAGTTATAATTTTAAGATTTTAAAGCAGATAATAATTCACTAAACACATCTTTTCCTAATTCTATTACATCATCGGCGGGAAGAAATTTTGAATTATGAAGCCCGTGCATTTCCCCTTCCGAAACTCCGAGCCAAAACATAAATGAAGGAATTTTTTTAGAAATAAAACCAAAATCTTCGCCGGTCATTTTATAACCGCAATCGATGAATGTAAATTTATTAGATAGATTAGAAAAAACAGTTTCAAAAAGATACTGATTTACTATAACTTCAGGATAATGGGTACCTTTGGTAATTTTAAAATCCACGCCCGTAATAAGTTTTATACCTTCTAAGATTAATTCTAAATGAAGAAAATATCTTTCAACAATTTCATTGCTGAGGCAGCGTAAAGTAGATTCTATTTTAGCAAAACCCGGCGAAATATTCCTAATTTCACCGGCTGAAACTTTTCCCGCCCCAAAAATGAAAGGTTCATTTAAATTACGAGGAATTTTATCAACAGAATCCAAAAACATCCGGAGCGCGTTAAAAGCGTTTTTCCCGTTTTGAGGAAAAGCCACGTGAGAATTTTCACCGATAAATTGAACATCAACTTCTAAAGATGAAGCGAATAACACTCCCGCTGTACTAGCGATAGTACCTTTTTCATACTCATCGGTTACATGCAAAGCAAACGCGTTCTCAATTTTATAATCGTCAAAAATTCCTGTTGAAAAAAATTTTATCGCCCCGCCGCCGGTTTCTTCTGCCGGCTGAAATAAGAAAAGTATATTCTTATCTATTTTTTTCTTTAACACTTCAAGCAAAAAACCGTAAAGAATAGATGTATGTACATCATGACCGCAGGCATGCATAAAATTGTTATTGGATTTAAACGCAATATCATTTTCTTCTTTTATTGGAAGCGCGTCTATATCGGCTCTAAACAGCAGAAATGAACCGGAATTGGGTTTATACTCTACTAATAACCCTGTTGGTAAAGGTGTATGAATTTTAATTATACCTTCAGAAACAAACGGGATTAAATTATTCATTAATAATTTTGTGGTTTCAAATTCATTAAATGATAATTCAGGATTCTGATGAAGCACATGCCTCAACTCTACAGGCGATAAAATCATAACGGTTATTATCTTTTAAAATAATTAAATATAAAATATGCTTTTGCTTGCGGAAAATTAAAACCTGGGAATCATATATTATAAAATATAATTTTGTAGAAAGTCAGATGCAATAGAAGAACCGTCAATGTTTATAATCCGAATTTTGACTAGCCGAAAATATATATTTCAATTGTAAATAAATTTAGGAAATACTATATTTGTTTTCTAAAAAATTTTAAGCACCCGTAGCTCAACTGGATAGAGCATCTGACTACGGATCAGAAGGTTTGGGGTTCGAATCCCTACGGGTGCACAAATAATGTTGAATGCGAAAATGGGGCGTTTTCGCATTTTTAATTTTAAATTTTCCTCGCACATCTTAAATAGTTAATATAATATATTCATCCTTTATGATAATGAACACTACAGACATAATATTCTTGAAATAAATTAAATATACAACAAAACACTTTTTTCAGAAGATGGCGCATGGATCAGAAATATAATATCTTGCTGGCCGAGGACGAATCAATAATAGCTCTCGACCTTAAACTTCAGTTAAAAAATTTCGGTTTATTTAGTATAAGACATGTTAAAGCAGGTAAAGATTTAATTGAGGAAGCTTTTCAAGAAACACCTGATTTAATTATTTCAGATATACTATTAAAAGATACTATAAACGGAATTGAAGCAAATAAAGAGATAAGGAAGGAAAAGAATATTCCAATTTTATTTATTGCCGGAAACGCGGAATTACTTAAAGAAGCCGCAGCTACTTTTCCCAAAAGTTTAACTATTTTGAAACCCATACATCCGAATATATTAAAAGAGAAGTGTTTTAACTTATTGAACAGCTAATACAGGGCAGGCTATAATTATTTCGTTTTACTTCAATTAAATAAACAATGGTTTTACAATAATGGATAAAAAAAATGTAATCGATAATACACCAAGGAAAATATGGAAATTCGATAAAGACAGAAAATATGTACAAACCTATCACTCATTAACCGCCGCCGCTAAATCTGTTAGTACTTTTCCTTCATCGGTAAGAAGAGCTTGTTTATCCAAACGTTTAATGAAAAATTATTACTGGAGATACGCGGATAAAGAAAAACATCCGATTACTATTCCCGAACATAAAATTCCTAATAAATATAAAAAAGCCGTGCTGCTTTTTCCATCAAAAACAAAATATCCTATCAGATGCGATTCGATTGCCGAAGCCGCTAGTATGTTAGAAATTCCGGAAACTACTTTAAGGGCAAAACTAAACAAGAAAGTTAAAAAGATAAAAAGTTTTGAAATAGCTTTCGAAAATGAGAAAGACTACCAGATTGTTAAAAAATTTATTCCTAAAAATCAGAGGGCAAAAAAAATAGTAGCTAAAAATCCTGAAATGGAAAAAGAATTTAAAAGTATAAGCGAGTGCAGTAAGAATTTAAATATTCCGGTTTCCTCAATTCAGCGCTATGTAGATAAAAATAAACAGTATAAAGGATTTTTATTTTACAGCGCACCGAACAAAGTGTAATTAAATCCATACATCATTTTTCGCGGTAAAATCACCTCCGGCATCCCCCGTATTTATGGTTCCGGCCGGCTCCAGCAGCAAAATTTTACATTCGGTTTCCGCAACAGGCTTATGTTCTATACCTTTCGGAACTACAAAAAGTTCTCCCGCTTTTAGTGAAACCTTACCGTCTCTAAAATATATTTCAAGTTCCCCCTCAATTACAATAAAGAGTTCATCGGTTTCAATATGTTTATGCCAAACAAATTCGCCTTTTACTTTAGCAGCCTTAAGATTATAATCATTTAATTTCGCAATATTTTTGGGCGCCCATGTGTCGGAAAACTTATTCAGTTTTTCATTTATGTTTATCGGTTCATAAATCATTTTATATCTTACTATTATTTTGCAAATATTAAAAATAAATATATTATATTTGCACTATAAAAAAGGGGCTATAGCTCAGATGGGAGAGCGTCTCGTTCGCAACGAGAAGGCCGGCGGTTCGATCCCGCCTAGCTCCACAAAAACAAAAACTGATCTAATTATTCTTATAATATCTTAAATCCATTTCATTTCTTTATACCAATCGCACGTCCTTTTTATTCCTTCTTCAATGCTTATTTCTTGATGATAACCAAGTTCTTGCACAGCTTTAGAAGTATCGCAAATCCAGGCGGCTTGAGTTATATCTCTTGCTTTTTCAATATTTAGAGTGGCCGGTTTACTGCTGAACAGCGCAAAGAATTGCGCGACACCGGCGATTGAATAAACAATCGGATGCGGAACTTTAACTTTAATAGCTTTCTTATTTAATATTTTTGAAGTTACTTCACCTATTTCTTCCCATGTATAATATTTTTCGGAGCTGATGAAGTAGATTTGTCCGTTTGATTTATCACTGACCGCCGCGAGATAGAATCCATTAACAAGATCTCTCACATGAATTAAACTGATAACTTTTTTGTTAAAACCGATCGTAGTCATCAACCCGCTTTGGAATGTTTTAAAGAAAATAAGAATTTCGGTATCACGCTCACCGTAAACAGCAGGGGCGCGGCAAATAGTAATCGGAAGCCTATCCATAAAACTTATAGCTAATTCTTCCTCTGCCCTTTTGCTTCTGCCGTATGTAGTAATCGGATTTGCTTTCATTTCTTCCGTTACCGGTTTCCCATCTAACGAAGGCCCTGCCGCGGTTTGACTGCTGACGACAACAAATTTTTTAATGTTATTTTTAAATTCCAGCGCTATTTCCAAAAGATTTCTTGTTGTATCAACATTACCTCTAAAATATCCTTCCGGTTTTTTAGATTTAACAACGCCGGCAACGTGGAAAATATATTCGGCGTCTTTAAATACTTCCCTAAGCCCTTCTTTATTGAATAAGCCGCAGTTATAATTTTCTATATTTTTATCATTTAGCCATTTTAAATTACTCGACTTTCTGGTAACGCATCTGACGGAAAATTTTTTTTCTAATAATAAATCAACAAGATGGCTGCCTACAAAGCCATTGGCTCCGGTAACAACCGCTATAGGTTTTTTGTTCATAAGTTGTAGCAGTATATATTTATTTGATTTTGAAACTATTTAATTATAGATTTTACCGCAAAATTTAAGAAAATTATTTTAATATTATTATATTAAAGTTCAAATTTTATTTACATTCATTATTCCAGGAGGAGTGATTGGATTTATTCACAAAATGCTATGAGTTTACGAGAGCAGATGAGATAAAGGCATTAGGGTTATATCCATATTTTAGACCTATTGAAGAAAACGAAGGGCCGGTTGTTCAAATAGAAGGCAAAAAGGTGATTATGGCGGGTTCAAATAATTACTTAGGCCTAACTTCACATCCAAAAGTAAAAGAAGCCGCGATTAAAGCAATTGAGAAATATGGCACAGGCTGTTCCGGATCCCGATATTTAACAGGAACATTAGATATCCACGTTGAGCTTGAAGAACGATTAGCAAAATTTTTTAAGAAAGAAGCTGTTTTATTATTCAGCACCGGGTACCAAACCGCGCAGGGAATAATTCCTACCATTGTACAGCGAGGCGATTATGTAATTTCCGATAAAGACAATCACGCTTGTATTGTTGCCGGTAATTTAATGGCAAAAGGAGCAACGGCGGAATTTCTTCGCTATAAGCACAATGATATGGACGATTTAGAGAGAGTTATTAAAAAAGTACCGGAAAACGCCGGGAAATTAATAGTAAGCGACGGTGTATTCAGTAC
Organism: uncultured Bacteroidota bacterium; assembly: GCA_963798775.1. Taxonomy (GTDB): domain Bacteria; phylum Bacteroidota; class Ignavibacteria; order Ignavibacteriales; family Ignavibacteriaceae; genus CAWCUK01. Next base: position 130,135 of record CAWCUK010000006.1, on the reverse strand, counting down.
CGGCGGCGAAATTGTTGATTTACCCAAATTAAATAGAATCGCAAAAGAAAACGGCGCGCGTATATTAATTGATGATGCCCATTCTGTAGGAGTTATCGGCAAAGGCGGCAGAGGGACAGCAAGTGAATTTGATCTTGAAGATGAAATAGATTTAACCATGGGTACATTTTCAAAAACTTTCGCTTCATTAGGCGGGTTTGTGGCAGGCGAATCAAAAGTTATAAATTATATAAAACATCATTCACCGGCATTAATCTTTAGCGCGTCCCCTACTCCGGCTTCAGTAGCCTCAGCGTTGGCCGCGTTAGATATCCTGGAAGCCGAGCCGGAAAGAGTTACTAATCTTATAAGAAATGCCGAAAAAGTTAGAACAGGATTAAGAGAAGCCGGCTTTACAGTTTTAGAAGGCAGAACCGGAATAGTACCGGTAATTGTAGGTGATGACGCAATTGCCTTTAAAATGTGGCGCATGCTTTATGACGCCGGAGTTTTTGTTAATGTTTTTATTTCTCCCGGAGTTCCTCAAGGAAGACAAATGATGAGGACAAGTTATATGGCAACTCATGAGGATGAACAATTAGATGCCATCATAAATATTTTTACAGAAACGGGGAAAAATTTAGGTTTAATATAAGTTGTTAATTTTAATTTAACCGGAAAAGCATATCTCTAAAAAGTGATATGCTTTTTTTTATTTAAAGGTGGAAAAATGAGCAATATTAAAATTTCTACCGTAGAGTCACAGAAGGACTTAATGCGGTTCATAAAATTTCAGTGGAAAATTTATAAAAATAATCCTTATTGGGTACCGCCACTGATAATGGATAGAAAAAAGATTTTAAATAAAGAAAAGAATCCCTTTTTAAACATGCCCAAGCAGAATATTTTTTAGCCGAAAGAAACGGCGAGTTAGTAGGAAGAATAGCGGCAATAAAAAACGATCTGCATAATGAAACTCATAATGAAAATGTAGGATTTTTTGGATTCTTCGAATGTATAAACGATCAGGAAATAGCTAACGCGTTATTTGATACGGCAAAAAAATGGCTGCAGGAAAAAGGTTTAGAGATGATGCGCGGACCCGCAAATCCCTCAAGTAATGATGAATGGGGAATGCTGCTGAATGGTTTTGACGATGAGCCGAGATTATTAATGACATACAACCCGGAATATTACCTTTCACTCTGCGATAATTACGGGTTCAAAAAAGTAAAAGATCTTTACGCCTATAAATTAGAAAATAGAAAAGTTACAAGTTCTGAAAAATTAAGAAGAGTAGCTGAAATAGCCCGCAAAAGATCAGGCGTTAAAATAAGTCAGCTTAATTTAAAAGAATTTGACGCGGAATTAGAAAAAGTAAAATATGTGTATAATAAAGCATGGGCGCCCAATTGGGGTTTTGTACCTATGACGGATGAAGAACTTGAAGTTATGGCAAAAGATTTAAAACCTTTAGTTGAACCGTCACTGGTATTATTCGGTGAAATAGAAGGGAAATTAATTGGTTTTGCTTTAGTAATGATCGACTATAATTACATCTTTAAACAAATGAACGGAAGATTATTTCCGTTTGGTTTTTAAAACTTTTTACCCAAAAGAAAAAAGTTCCATGGTGCAGAATTATAACGCTCGGAATTATACCTGAATATCAGAAGAAAGGATTAGACGCAGTATTTTACTGGGAAATAGTAAACCGCGCGCATAATCTCGGAATTGATTTGGGAGAAGCAAGCTGGATTTTAGAAGATAATGAAATGATGAATAGAGGCGCGCAGGTGATGAAAGGTGAAGCCTACAAAACTTACAGGATATATGATATTAAAATTTAGATTATGAAGATATTAATATTTTTAATTTTAACCGGAACTTTTTGTTTCGCCCAATATACTCCGAATGATTCGGCGCTTGTAAAAACTACTTTTACAAAAGAATTTAATAAAGGAGTTATAGATGCTTATCTAACATCAAGTGATGTTCAAAAAGTTAATGCCGGGCTATTATGTGCGGCCCAAAGCGAAGATACTTCCTTTGTTAAAATTATTACAAAGTTGAATTTTGACAAATTTGGAAAATTTATTTGTTTCGCTCTCGGGCAGCTTGGCCCTTCCGCCCAATCCTCCGAATACCTTTTAAAAAAGATAACTGACGGTTCATCGAATATGCATTACTGTTTGGAAGCAATCGGCAAAGTCGGGAATATTAATACACTAAATGAAATTTCAAATTTATATCTAAAAAAGTATAATAGATTAGACGGAATTTCTTTAGCTCTCTACAATTTTAATTTAAGAAAAATCGCGGGGAAAGAAGAAGTACTTCCCATCCTAAAAAATGAATTGAAAAACTCATCAGATTCTAAAAGAAAATTTGAAGCCGTGTTTACTATCTACAGAAGCGGTAACGCGGATAATTTGAGAGATATTATTCTTAATTCGATAAAAAACGATTCCCTTTTTAACTCCAAGAATAAGTACAAAATCGCGGAATTGCAGTATTTATTAGCTTCACTCAGATCAATAAGATATTTTCCGGATGATGAGGATCTTTTATTAAAAGTTTTGACGGATAAAAATTTTATAATTAAAGTTGAAGGCATTAAAGCCGCCGTTTATTATAATTATTCGGGGAAAAAAGATCTGTTAAAATATCTAAAAACACTTGACGATAGTAATCCGAATATTCAATCGCAAGCCGCTATTTCGTTAAATGAAGTTATTCTGAAAGGCAATTATAAAAGATTTCTTAAAAATTATTTTGAAGAAAAACTTAAAGATGAGAAATTACCTGAAAACGCAAAAGGAAACTTATTTTTAACATACGCAAAAAAATTTAATTTGAGTTTTGAGGAAGGACTAAAAGAATATTCCGGAAGTATAAACAAAATTTTTCTGTACGAATTCGCGGCGGAATTTCGGGATAATCAAAAGGCGTTTAATTATTTGTTGAAAGAATATAATTCAACGGGAAATAATAATAAAATTAAATTATTAGAATCTTTAATCAAATTTCAACACAATCAACTTTTCGCTAATCATTTACGAAAAATTTTATTAACTTCACTTTCCTCTTCAGATCCCGCGTATATTTCCATTGGGGCCGAAGGCGCTGATTCTATCTTTATCAAAAATAATAAAACTAAATTAAAGCAAATTATACTTCGGCAAGTGAATAGATATTTATACAAACCTAATTATTTTGAGAGCCTTCAGTCATTCTACTTTTTAAGTAAAAATATTTCAAAAGAATTTAGTGAAGAAGTTTTAAATATTTTTTCTAATTCCTCTCTTTACTCCGTTAAAAAATTGGCGATAGAAAAATTTGGCAAACAATGGAACAATCCTCACAAAGAAGAAAATAACTTCTTAAATTTTTGGTATAATTCCTTTAAATATTCTTCGGCCGAAATAGAAACGGAGAAAGGTAAATTTACAATTGAATTTTTACCGGGTTATGCGCCCATTACTGTAGGTAGTTTTCTTTACTTGGCACAGCTTAAAATTTTTAATAATTTGCCGTTTCATAGAGTTCTGCCGGGATTTGTTATACAAGGAGGTGATCCTTTAGGAAACGGCTGGGGAGGCCCCGGTTATGAAATAATTTCAGAATTTTCACCGCTGAAATATGAAATAGGAACTGCTGGTATGGCAAACGCGGGTAAAAATACCGAAGGTTCACAATGGTTTATTACAACCGGTTTTTACCCACATCTAAATGGGAAATATTCTATTTTCGCAAAAGTAACAAAAGGAATGAAAGTAGTAAATTCCATTGACAGGAATGATAAAATTATTAAAATAAATTTATTTCAATGATTCATCACTCATTGCCTCATTATATTTAGAAATATGTGAAGGATCAATTTTCTTTAAAGAAACGAATATAGATTTATCAGGATAATTTTTAAGATACTGAATTATCTCCCCGCTTTTCGCATCAAAAAAAGTTTTGATTAATACACTGTTCAAATCCATTTTAGCTTTTAAAGATTCTAATGTTTTTACAAGTTTAACAATATGCTTAACGGCTTCTTTTGGATTAGTAGAGTAATAATCTATTCCGTAATAATAATCATACAAAGCTTCACGAAAAGGCCTGTATTTTTCATTAAGTAAATCTTCAACTAAACCTCTTCTGCTGAAAGAACTGCTGCTGCTTTCCCATCCCTTAGAAAATTTACTTGAGGCTCCCAAATTAGCTATATCAGCCGCTTTAACAAAATAAGGCGTTCCGGCTAAGGGCTGGTCCCATGAATCTTTATCAAACCCAATAATTAAGTACGCGTAAAAATCTAAAAAACTTGTAACCGCGTCGTATGTATTTTGATTTGCATACATTGGTTGGCCTGACTGATACGTAAAAGTCCAATTGTTATCATTTATACTAAGCATTAGTGAATTTCTATCGGATTTATAAATCGGGCGCTGGCTTGAAACCACAACCTGAGCAGTATAACTAACATCGCTTGAAGCCGAGAGAATAAAAATATTTAAAGAACATTTTATTTTATCGCCTCCCCAATCTTCATTCGTAAACTTAGTCATATTCATATAATCGGCCACTTCCTGTCCAAAAGTTGAAAGCAGTTCACGATTTTGATTTGGAATATTATCGGTATTAAGAGTAACCGTACAATTAAGCTCTTGAGGCAAGATAATAGCTGTAAAGGAAAAAAGTAAAACAAAGAATAACTTCATATTTATCCCGTTTTTCAAAAATAATTGTTGATTTTAATATATGAATTTAGATATTATCAGACAACAATCAGTAAATAGTAATTTCAATGCGGTTTATACTAATCATTGCCTTGGTTGTTTCACTGTTTCTTGATGTTTACTCGCAATATAATCCAGGCGCAAAACAAATAGCGATTTCAAATTCGGGAGTAGCTTTAAGCAATGATGTTTTTGCTATCTTTAATAATCCCGCCGGTTTAGCACAAATGAATTGGCGTGAGATAGGCTTATATTATTCACCTTCCCCGTTTGGTTTTGAAGAATTAGCAAACGGCTATATAGCTTATAACGAGCCGTTTTCATTCGGTTCCGCTGCTGTAGGCGCTATGACATACGGATTTGATCTTTACCGTGAAAATAAGTTTACTTTTGCTTTTTCTTATAATTATGAAAATAAATTTTTCGCGGGAACTTCGGCGAATCTTCAGATGATTTCTATAAAAAATTATGGAAATACTTCTGTTTTTTACTTTAGTTTAGGCGGTCTGGCATATTTAACCGAATCTTTTCGTTGGGGTTTTTCGGTGCAGAATGTAAACAGGGCAAGCATAAAAAATGAAGCTGATCAAATTCCTTTTATTATGTCCTCAGGTTTTAGTTATGATATAGAAAATTCCCTTTCCATAAATTTCGCGGTTGAAAAAGATATTAAGTATAATGCTTCATTTATGCTCGGGATTGATTATTTAATAATAAAATATCTTTCTTTACGGGCGGGATTCGCGAATGAACCGTCAAAATATTCGGCCGGGATCGGAATAAATTATTCTTTTTTTAGTTTAGATTACGCGATTTTTACACATCCCGATCTTGGACTTACGCATCAGTTTGGTTTAATAATCAGTTTTGGGGATGAAAAAAGTAGAAACGAAAAAATTAAAGAATATTTAAAAAGGTAGGATTAGGAAAAAATGGGGCGGCAAAATTTTTATTTTATAATACTTTCTCTAGTTGTGTATTTTACTCAATATAACTTTGCGCAGCAGGATTCCACAGGAATTGAAACTAATCAAATTCTGGAAGATATTCTGCAAGAATCAAATGAAGAAAGCGATAATGAAGCTTTATTTAATACATATGAAGAACTTGTTAATAATCCTGTAAATATAAATAAAGCCGATATACAAACACTTCAAACCATTCCTTTTGTTGATTTTTCATCCGCCGAAATAATTTTTAACCATAGAAAAAAGTACGGCAAATATTTTTCTAAAGAAGAACTTTATTCAGTAAAAAATCTGCCGGACAACCTGGTAAAAAAGATTCTTCCTTTTATTTCGGTTGAAAAAGTAAAAGAATATAGCGGGAATAACTCATCAAGCTTTATTAATAATTACAACATTGATTTTAGGAGCAGATCAATAAATGATTTACAAATGCGCAAAGGATTTCGTGATAATAAATTTTCCGGTTCAGCCGCTAAATTTTATAACAGAATTAAAATAAAATATAATAAGAATTTTGAAGCGGGGTTTCTTGCCGAAAAAGATCCGGGTGAAAATAATTTAAATGATTTTTCATCTTTTCATTTCTCGGTTAAAGATTGGGGAATTATAAATTATTTTGTAGCCGGTGATTATTTGGTTCAATTCGGCCAAGGTTTGGCGTTATGGAGCCCGTACGCGATATCTAAAGGCGCCGACGCGGTTTACCCTGTTAAACGAAAGCACGCAAATATTAAAAGCTATACCAGCGCAGATGAGAATAAATTTTTGCGAGGAGCGGCGGTAAATTTATCACTTACAGAAAATATAAATCTAACCGCTTTTATTTCTAAAAATAAATTTGACGCTAATCTTGATTCAGTTTCTTATTTAATTACTTCAACACCGGTAGACGGAATGCACAGGACCGTAAATGAAATAGATAAACGGAAGAAAGGTGAGGAAAATTTATTAGGGTTTGAAGGCGGGTATTCTAATGATTTTTTTAGTATAGGAATTCTATATTATCATTCTAAGTTTAATGAGCCTTTTTCCCCATCCTCAAGCGGCAATTTAAGAGGCAATAATTTTAATTTCTATTCTTTAAATTATGATTTAATTTGGAGAAAATTGAATTTTTTCGGTGAAGCGGCTTTCGACGGAAATTCTATCGCTTCCTTAAATGGCATGCAGATTGTGATTAGCCGAAATTTTTCTTTCATAACTTCCTTTCGATATTACCCTACATCGTACAAAAATCTGCACGGTTTCGGATTCGGCGAGCGTTCCGGAGCTACAAAAAATGAATTGGGATTATATACCGGTATTAAATGGAAAACCTTTTTGGGAATAATAAATTTTTATTACGATCAATTTAAGTTTCCCGCTCCGACTTTTAGAATTCCTCTTCCGTCTTCGGGTAATGAATTTCTTTTTAATCTTACATCGAAGCCTTTTAAAAAAGTGGAAACAAGAATTAGATATAAAAATGAGAATAAAGAATCTGTTATAAAAACCGGTAATTCGGATAAGGTTGTAAAAACTTTAACACAAATAATTCGCGCCGAATTTATTTATGAAGTATCAAAAGAATTAAGATTAAAAGGAAGATTTGAATACAAAAATATTTTTAGTAAAAATTCTTTAACTAAAGAAGACGGATTTCTATTTCTTCAGGACATTTTAGTTCGTCCTTTTTACTGGCTTAATTTTTACGGCAGAATCATTTTCTTTAATACCGCGTCGTTCAGTACGGCAATTTATGAATATGAAAACGATCTGCCGGGAATATTATCGAATACTGCTTTATATGATAACGGAACGCGATGGTATTTTATATTTAAAATAAAGCCTTATAAATATTTTACAATTACCGGGAAATATTCGGAGACGATTAAACCATATGATAAAAGCATAGGTTCAGGATACTCAGAAATAGAAGGAGGATTAGATAATAGGTTTAGTTTTCAGCTTGATTTTAATTTTTAATAGAACCATAAACAGGCTTAGGAGATTCCGGAAAATAAAAATAATGAATTATTTAAATCATCTATTATAATTTATTTTTAGGCCCGTTCACAAAGTACATATCAATCTCCCCTTTTCCTTTAGCGTTTAATTTACCTCTATAACGGCAGTCAAAATCATTTTTAATCAAATTGTAAGTATGGCCGGAAATATTAAGTTTTCCGGGTTCGGAACTGCTTTCCATTCGGCTTGCGATATTAACCGAATCGCCCCAAATATCATATGTAAATTTGTTCATCCCCACAACACCGGCTACAACTTGTCCGGAATTAGCACCGGCTTTCATCAGCCATTTAACATTCGATTCGCGGTTTCTTTCTTCAAGAAACTTAAACATATCCAGAGCGGCAGAAACAACTCGTACGGCATGGTCAGGAATTTCTTTAGGAAGCCCACCGGCAATCATATAAGTATCGCCTATTGTTTTTAATTTTTCTAAACCATATTTATCAATAATCGTATCGAAATTATGGAATATTTCATTCAATTCACTTATTAGAACATTGGGAGGAAGGTTAAGCGATAAATCGGTAAACCCTTCAAAATTAGTAAAAAGAATTGTGGTCATATTATAATGTCTCGGCATAACCATACCGTTAGTTTTTAATTCTTTTACAATCTCCAAGGGTAGAATATTATTTAGAAGCTGGTCAGTTTTTATTTTTTCTCTTTCAAGCTCAACAGTTTTTTCTTTAAGCTGAGTATCTATATTATGTTTATAAATTCCCATTTCTATTGAAGAATGCAAACTCCGCTCATCAAAAGGCTTTAACAGAAATCCGAAGGGATCGGTTAATTTTGCTTTATTTAATGTTTCCGAATCGGTTAACGCGGTAAGATATATTACCGGTAAATTATAATTCTCAGAAATTATTTTCGCAGTTTCAATTCCGGAAAGTTCACCATCTAACATAATATCCATCAGAATTAAATCAGGATTTTCAGATTCAACAAGCTTCAAAGCTTCTTCACCTGTAGAAACAATATCAATAATTTCATAACCTAATCTTTTAAGAGATCTTTTAAATCTATCGCAATTATACTTTCATCTTCTACTATTAATATTTTTCTTTTTATTTCGTTTATCATAAATAACTGTTTTTGTTAGACATAACCATTACCAAACACTTCAATACTTTGCAACTGATATGCCATATTTATTTTCACGGAATTTTTGTGGGAAAAAGGGGATTTTTCAATACCGGAATAAAAAACCTCCTAATATTTAGTTATTATTTTTCGTACTTACCCGAAAAATATGCAGGTTTTTATTTGATAAATTTAATCAGTTCTTTCTTGTGGAATTTCTAAAGTTTCATTTTTCTTCTGATTTATAAAATACATATCAAGTGTTCCGTTTCCGGTAATTTCCACTTTATTGTGAAGTTCGCATTCAAAATTATCAGATATTAACAGGTAGGTTGCTTCAGTAATATTAACTTTGCCAGGTTGACTATTTCGCTCCATAACGCTGGCAATATTAACTGTATTTCCCCAAATGTCGTATGTAAACTTATTTTTTCCTACAACGCCGGCAACTACGTCCCCGGTATGAATACCGGTTCTCATTCGCCATTTATATCGCGAATTTATATTTCTCTGTTCCAAATAATTTTGCATATCAAGTGCGGCGCAAACTATTTTTTCTGCATGATCGGGAATTTCTTTAGGCAAACCTCCGGCAACCATATAAGAATCTCCCATTGTTTTTAGTTTTTCAAGATTATATTTGTCAATAATTGAATCAAAATTCTTAAATATTTCGTTTAATTCTTTTACTAATGTACTTGGATGCATACCTGAAGAAATTGAGGTAAAACCTTCAAAATCTGTTATCATTATTGTAACCGATTTATAATAACGGGGAGAAATAATACCATTGTCTCTTAATTCTTTTACAATTTCGGCGGGTAAAATATTATGAAGAAGTTTATTGGATTTTATCTTTTCCTCTTCAAGCTGTTTTGTCCGCCGTTTTAACTTCTGATTAATTTCATGTTTGTAAAGAGCCATTTCAATAGAAGAATTAAGAGTAGGGGCATCGAAAGGTTTTAATACATAGCCGTAAGGTTCAGTTATTTTTGCTCTTTGCAAAGTTTCCTCATCGGCAAGCGCTGTTAAATATACAATGGGAATATCGAAATGCTCCGCTATTTCTTCCGCAGCGGATATTCCGGAAGAATCATCATCCAGCATGATATCCATAAGAATAAGATCTGGCTTTAAATCCGTTGCTTTCTTAATTACATCGCCGCTGTTTCTAACAATATCTAAAACATTATAACCCAGGCGGGAAACTGTTTTAGAAATATCTTTAGCAATAATATTTTCATCTTCGGCAATAAGTATATTAGCTTTTTTATTCAATAATTCGCCGACGCTATTAACAGATAATTCCATTAAAATTTCCAATAAATAATTTATATTAGTAATTTCAGAGGTTACCCAATACGAATAGGTGGAAAATCTTATTTTTTTTATTCATTCCGTATAAAAATTTTGGGTTACAAAGTAATTAATATAAATAAAATTTAATAATTGTCCTAAATCAAACATAGGACAAATAAATGGGTTTTTAATATTAGTATATTTTTAAAGAAAGTTTTTTGTTCAACATAAAACTTTAAACAAGTTTTCTTTTTCCCTACTATAAGTTATATTTGCAATTGATTTAAATTTTCAAGTAATTTCTAATAATCATCCGCAATATTAGGAACCACATGCAAAGCTCCAAAATAGATTTTTTATCCAAGTACAATTTTTTACTTAAAACCGCATTAAATAGAGCAGCCGATTTTCCGGATGTTTTATGTGAGTTTTTAGTTAACGAATATGAACTTCAAGCGGTAGTATTTTTTAAAGTTGCCGAAGATAATTCACTTACCGTACTTGGCAAAGCGGGGGACGCTAAAAAATCATTTATAAAAAACACAACATATTCTTGCAATGTTTGCAATCCATTAAAGGATAAATCCGACGCGGTTGCCTTTAACAGCATGGCCGATTGTGATCTTCAGGCCACGGAATTTGTTATATATGAAGGATGTTTATTTTTAAATATTTCCGATAACGAAAGAACATTAATTAAAATCGCGAAGAAAACTCCTTTCTCTAAAACAGATAGAGATAATTTAAAATTAATAGGAGAATCTTTAAATAATTTAATAAAAATCTGGATTGGGAATAATGGGGATGTAAACTCTTCTTTAAGTGAAATTGTTACTGATATAGCGCATGAACTTCGCACTCCTACCAACAGTATAATGGGGTTTGCTTCTTTACTCAACGAAGATAATTTAACTTCTTCACAGGCCGAATATGTGGCTACTTTGAAAGACAGCGCTTTTAGTCTGCTCTCTTTAATTAACGATTTAATTGATTTAGCAAAATTAGATATCGGACAGTCAAAATTGGCACAGAGCAGTATTAATATTAAAAAATTTATTGAAGACGTTGTAAAAATATTTTCTGAAAAGATCGATAAAAGTAAAATTGAGTTTCTAATAAACATTGATAAAAATTTGCCGGATTCAGTTAAAGTAGACGCGCAAAAACTACGGTATATTTTAGTAAATATTATTACTTCATCACTTCGACTGACAGAACGGGGAAAAATTTCTATTACGGCTTCCGCTGCCGGACAGAAAAGTTTGTCCTTTAAAATAATCGATTCAAGCGGCGGAATTCCTTCTAATAAATTAAAAGAAGTATTTAAACCTTTTGCCGTTTCCGAATTAGGAAATTCTAAATTCGGTAATACAACGGGACTCGGTTTAACTCTTGCAAAAAAATATATTGAAACATTAAAAGGCGATATAAATATATCAAGCAGCATAGGCAAAGGAACATCATATAGTTTTTCTGTGGAAGCGGAAATGGTTTCTTCTATAGAATCTCAATTAAGCGCGCTTCCTAAACCGGGAAAGAAAAATAAAGTTTTGGTTGTTGAAGACGATTACGCGACTTCAAAACTTTTAAGTAATTATTTAAATAAGTGGGGTTATGAGCCTACAATAGTAAATTCCGCCGAACACGCGTTAGCTACCATTGAGAAAGAAACTTTTCTTGCCGTATTAATGGATATTGTTTTGCCGGACGCGAATGGGTTTGAGCTTCTTAAGAAAATACGTGAACATAAAAACACAAAAAATACTCCGGTTATTGTCTGTTCTGTAGAAGCCGAACAGCAAAAAGCATTTTTAATGGGCGCTGTTGAATATTTTGTAAAACCCATTAAATACAAATATCTTGTTGAAGTTTTAACTAGCTATCGTCTTAAAAAAGATTCGAATATTTTAGTAGTTGATGATGATGTTCCCACTTTAAATTTAATTAAAGAAGCAGTAATACAGGCCGGTTATAATGCTGTCGCCGAATCTCATTCCGCTAAAGTCAGTGATATGATTGATAATATGAGTTTAGACCTTGCCATTATTGATCTTGATATGCCCGAAGTAAACGGATTTGAATTAATTAAACAAATTAAAACCAAACCGAAATTCGCAAAGCTTCCTGTAATCATATACACCGGGAAAGAAAATTATGCGGATGAACTGAAAAAAATAGACGGAATGTTTGAGGAACTTCTTGAAAAAAACAGTACTAATATTGAAGAATTATCCGACACGATAAATCAAATGATAAATCGATACGATGAACCAACACCGCCGGAATTATTAAAAACACAAAAAGATACAATTAAAATTCTATTGGTTGAAGACTATAAACACTCACAAATTATAGTTACCCGTTTACTTAAGAAAAATAATTTTGAATCTATTGTAGTTGTAGAAAACGGCGCCGAAGCATTGGAGCAAGTTAAGAAGCAGCACTTCGACTTAATTCTTATGGATATGCAGATGCCTGTAATGAACGGTTTTGAAGCAACCGAAAAAATTAGACTTTTGCCGGAATATAAAGAAATTCCGATAATAGCTTTAACCGCGTTCGCGATGAAAGGAGACCGGGAAAAATGTTTGGAAGCCGGCGCAACAGATTATATTCCGAAGCCGATTGACAGCCAGGAATTTATTGAAAAAGTAAAATACTATACAGATTCTAAGGTAGATGCTAATTCTTAATTTTAGCTTAGAAATAGTGTGTTTTTATCTTTCAATCTCGCCTTAGTTTTATCCATCTTATAAAGACGAACTTAAATTCTCTTTATTTTTTCAATTATTTTCATGAAAAGAGAGATTTTTAATTATGATAAATGAAACACCAAGAGTACGTTTTGCACCGAGTCCGACAGGCTATCTGCATGTTGGCGGTCTGCGTACAGCTCTTTATAATTATTTATTCGCAAAACATAATAGCGGCACTTTTGTTTTAAGAGTAGAAGATACCGACAGAAATAGATTTGTTGAAGGCGCCGTAGAAAATTTAATAAACACTCTAAAATGGGTAGGTTTAAATTTTGATGAAGGTCCCGGTAAAGAGGGTGAATTTGGGCCGTACATGCAGTCGGAAAGATTAGATATTTATAAGCGTGAAACTGAGAAGCTGCTTAAAGATAAAAAAGCGTATTACTGCTTTTGTTCATCCGAAAGACTTTCCGATTTACGTGAGAAACAGCAGAAAGAAGGGCTGCAGCCAAGATACGATAAACATTGTTTAAATCTCTCCGGTAACGAAATTCAGCAGAAACTAAAAAACGATTCGCCTTATGTAATTCGTATGAACATTGAACCGGATCAAAATATTTCATTTAATGATGTTGTACGCGGCAATGTGGAATTCAGCAGTAATATTTTAGATGATCAAATTTTAATTAAAAGCGACGGATTTCCCACCTACCATTTGGCTAACGTTGTTGATGATCATTGCATGAAAATAACACACGTAATTCGGGGTGAAGAATGGCTTCCTTCTACTCCCAAACATATTTTATTGTATGATTTCTTCGGTTGGGAAAAACCGGAATTTGCTCACCTCCCTCTTCTTCTTAACGCCGACAGGTCAAAACTTAGTAAAAGGCAGGGAGATGTTGCGGTTGAGGATTATAAAGAAAAAGGTTTTCTAAAAGAAGCCCTTATTAATTTTGTGGCTTTGCTTGGCTGGAATGCCGGAGACGATAAAGAATTTTATCAAATGAATGAGTTGATTGATAGTTTTACTTTAGATCGTGTTAATAAAGCCGGAGCCATTTTTAATATCGAAAAACTAAATTGGCTTAACGCGGAACATCTTAGAAGTAAACCCACGTTAGAAGTTTTAAATTTATTCCGGGATGAACTGCAAAAATCCGAATTTAAGAACACTAATTTTTCGGATCAGTATCTGATTAATATTATTGAAGCTATGAAAGAAAGAGTTTCATTCGTAAGAGAATTTATATACAATTGTACTTACTTTTATCAAAAACCGGAAACGTATGAAGAGAATGTAATTAAGAAAAGATGGAAAGAAGAAACTGCCGCTCAGCTAAAAAAGTTAGCGGAAGAATTTTCTAAACTGGAAAATCCTGGCAAGCACGATTATGAAACTGCGCTGAAACAAACGGCTGAAGAATTAAATATTGGCGCGGGAAAATTAATTCACGCCGCTCGGCTGGCGGTTTCCGGTTCCGGCATCGGACCCGGTGTTTATGATCTGCTTTTTATTTTAGGAAAAGAAGAAGTATTAGAAAGAATAAATATTGCGTTAGATAAAATAAAACCGGTTTCATAAAAATTATTTTTATTTTAATTTACAAAATAGAATTTTTGAAAAAGAGAGATTAAATGGAAAACATGACCGAAAAAAGTAAAGAAGAATTGGAAACAAAACCTGAACCTAAAAATTCTAATTTTGTTAAAGATATTGTTGTAGAAGATATAAGGACGGATAAATATAAAAAGCATGTCCATACTCGTTTTCCTCCGGAACCGAATGGATATCTGCATATAGGACATGCTAAATCGATCTGCCTTAATTTTGGAATCGCGGAAGAATTCGGTGGTTTATGCAATCTTCGTTTTGATGATACAAATCCTACAAAAGAAGATGTTGAATATGTTGATTCTATAAAGGAAGATATTAAGTGGCTTGGTTTTAATTGGGGAAACCGCGAATATTATGCTTCCGATTATTTTGATCAGCTTTATGAATACGCGGTTAAACTTATAAAAAAAGGTAAAGCTTATGTCGATTCTATGAGTCTGGAGGAAATTAAAGAATATAGAGGAACACCCACAGAGCCCGGAAAAGAAAGTAAATATAGAAACCGCTCAATAGAAGAAAATCTCGATCTTTTTGAGAAAATGAAAAACGGAGAATTCAAAGACGGCGAACATGTTTTAAGAGCAAAAATAGATATGAATTCGCCAAACATGAATATGCGTGATCCTATTATGTATAGAATTCGCCACGCGAATCATCATCGAACCGGCGATAAATGGTGTATTTATCCAATGTACGATTGGGCTCATGGCCAATCAGATTCCATAGAAAAAATCACTCACTCAATTTGTACTTTAGAATTTGAAAATCATCGCCCTTTATACGATTGGTTTGTTAACGAACTAGAAATTCATCACCCTCAGCAGATAGAATTTGCTCGTTTAAATTTAAATTATACAATTATGAGTAAGCGAAAGCTTTTAGAACTTGTTGAAGGCGGGTATGTAAAAGGGTGGAATGATCCTAGAATGCCGACCATTTCGGGTTTAAGAAGACGCGGTTATACTCCTGAATCAATTAGAAATTTTTCTGAAAAAGTAGGAGTAGCAAAACGTGACGGCGTAATAGATGTTGCGTTACTTGAGCACAGTATACGTGAAGATTTAAATAAAAAAGCACAAAGAGTAATGGCGGTACTCCGGCCAATAAAACTGATAATAGATAATTATCCGGAAGGTAAAATAGAAGAACTGGAAGCCGTAAATAATCCTGAAGATTCAACTATGGGCAGCCGAAAAGTACCCTTCGGACGCGAGATTTTTATTGAACAAGATGATTTTATGGAAAATCCGCCGAAGAAATTCTTTAGATTAGTTCCCGGCGGCGAAGTTCGTCTTCGTTACGCGTATATAATAAAATGCACAGATGTTGTAAAAGAGGAAAACGGTGAGATTAAAGAAATTCATTGTATCTATTATCCTGAAACAAAAAGCGGTTCCGATAACAGCGGGAAAAAAGTAAAAGGAACAATTCATTGGGTCTCGGCTAAACATGCTATTAGTGCAGAGGTTCGGCTGTACGAAAGATTATTTACAGATGAAGATCCTACAGGAGATAAAAGTGTTGATTTTAAAACTTTCCTAAATCCCAGTTCATTAGAAATTTTAGAAAATTGTAAATTGGAACCAGGTTTAGCCGATGCTAAACCAATGGACAAGTTTCAGTTTGAACGCTTAGGTTATTTTTGTGTAGATTGTGAGAAAAGTAAAAACGGGGCTTTAGTTTTTAATAGAACCGTTCCATTGAGAGATTCTTGGGCTAAAATTGCAAAAACTCAAAAAGGCTAAAAATTATCGACCTTTTTTATTTTTAGAACTTGAAACTGATGTCTTTTTAATATAATATTGAAGCTTAAATTTTTATTGTTTGAGATGCCGAAGTGGCGGAATTGGTAGACGCGCTGGACTCAAAATCCAGTATGGCTTAAACCATGTGCCGGTTCGAGTCCGGCCTTCGGTACTTAAATTTTATTAATACACTTTTCTCTTGCATTCCTAAAATCTCATAATATATAAAGCTTTTCTTTCTTAAAATTTCCTCGGCTTACATTATATAAATGATTATTCACTTCTTCCGTTTTATTGAATAATTTTTTCGTTCAAGTTGGGCAGTTGCCAGAGCTGTTTATAATCATCATATAATTTTTTTGTAAGTTGAACCAGTACCGGGTTTGATGAGGAATCTAACCACCATATTATTTTTTTTAAATTTGAAGGTTTCATTGCCGTACAGCCGGCAGTGGTTTCATTAGGCTCTGCCCAATTATGAAGAAAAATACAAGAGCCCGCACCATCTATAACCGGATCATTATTTTGTTTTACTATAATTCCCTGCTCATACCAGACTCCTACAAAAAACATTTTCTCGGATGAATTCCAATCAACATTTTTAACTTCATCTTTAAATACAACTTGGTTATAATGCGCTGAATGAACATCATCTACACATTCACATGGTTTTGTAACATGAATATAAGGTATTTTTAAGCCTGCCATTTCTTCTGATTCAGCATAACCAAAAGCTGAGCCTAATGCAAAAACTCCCGCCGGACTTCTGCCATCACCTTCTTTTTTTAACGGTATTTTGGAGGAATCAATAGGATTTAATCCTCTGCCCCAGCCAAGACCGCTTCTACCAATTACTACCGGGATAGATTCATTTTTTTTATCCCAAGAACTCTCGCTATTTTGTCGTTCAAAATAAATTAAATTTCCGCTTGTTGATTCAACAGAATCGGTGACAACTAAAATCATCTGTTTACTATTTTCCGGGATGGGAGTAACTATTTTGGTCTGTGGGAAACAAATTGAGGAATAAAATAAAACTAATATTGAAAAATATTTCTTCATAATTATCCTTTTCCAAAATTTTAAAAATGAATGAGGAGTATTAATTTTATACAGTATAAAGAAATTTACTATACAACATTTATTAATCTTTTTTTACTTTGCGCAAGAATCATCACAACAGCATGAAAGATTATTACTTTTCGCTTTTTCAAAAGATTCTTTACCTTCCTTAAATGAATAATACGCAATGCCGAGAGATCCGATAATATCAAAAAAACCAAGATGGAAAAGTTCATAAAGCCCGCTGGCCGCAAGAAGAATAATGGATAAATTAAAACATGTTTTAGTGCAGTTTGCGTCTGCTATTATCGCGTCGGATTTTAATTGTCTGCCGATTTTTAACTTGTAGTTCATTAAAAAATACATTGTGCCGATTGAAATTAAAGAAATAATAATTCCTGCAAGAGTAGTTTCGGGTTTAGTTCCCTCAATTAAATTTAAAACCGCACCGGCAGTAAGTCCCGCTGTTAATAAATAAAAACTAAAACCGGTAATTCTGAGCGCGGTTCGTTCAAATTCATCTCTTTTTTCTATAGAATTTTTTCTCATTCTAATAATCATATGAGCGATGCCGATACCGCTAATAACCTCTACAAAACTATCCACTCCGAATCCAAGCAGGGAAAGCGCGTCATCACCAAAACCGAAATATATTGAAACACCGCCTTCAAAAAGATTATAAACAATTGTTATTATGCTTAGAATAAACGCAATTTTTAATAATTTATTTTCTTTCATATCTTTCATTTTCTACTTTTTGAATCGCATATTTAAATAATAAAAATTAAAAAACAAAGGTTTTTAATTTTAAATTGATCGGCCGTTACATTTGGTTAAAGTAGAAAAGTCTAAGCGAAAAAAGAAGTAAATAAAAAATATATATCCAATTGTAGAAGAAAAACTATTTAAATTTCCCAAAAGATCGGTTGGGGAAATATCCTTTTCTGCTAATTCATTAAAAAAGAGTCGCCGCAAATTTGTTCTAAAAATTAAACCAAACCATCTATTTAAGCAGCACAGCCTTAATTATTTTATTAAAATTGCCGCTTGCTACTCTAATAAAATACATACCGGAAGGTTTACTTGACGCATCCCAATTAAACTTATAAGAACCGGGTTCCAAATAATTTTTAAATATAGTTTCCACTTCCCTGCCGGAAATATCATAAACTTTTATTTCGGTATAATTTCTTGAAGCTGTCTCAAACGAAATATTTGTTTGTGGATTAAACGGATTTGGATAAATTAAAAATTTATTATAATCTCCTGCTCGTGTTTTTACATATTCATTAACACCGGTTATACTTGTTGTATCATCAGGAAAAAAAGTATAGGCAACCCCACCTTTCAAAAACCAAGATTGCGAAAGAGAAGTTTTATTAAACTTATATCCATACCCATCTGATCTAGCCGGATCATGTACTAAAGGATTTCCGTGCGAATCGAACCCCGCAAGCATAATAAGATGGCCGCTATACAAAGGAAGACCAACGGACATAACAATTCTACCTCCGTCCGCGAGAACTTTGCGCGCTTTGCTCCAGGTACGGTAACGATTAACTTCTCCTTTTAAATTATATTCTGCCGCATTCTGAACAGCTCGCGGCCAAATGCCGAATATTCCCCAGTAGGGATCATAATTATCTTTTGCGAATTGAAGCGGATCCACATCAATATTATAGCTTTTCAAAACCATGGAAACAGAAGTGGGAGAGCATATATTACCGCCTATTCCAGGATCGAGAGCGTATTGATAATAATGATGTGTAGTAACAAAAATAGCTTCCGGCTTATCGTTTACTATTGAAGAAATATCAGTATTATCGGTAGTTCTTTGATCGCTTACGAAAAAGCTTAATTTATTTAATCTAGGTGAAGGTTCGCCGGCACTGGTTCTTTTCATTAAAACTTGATATTGCCATTTGCGGCAATAAACATCCAGTACGGCGTTATCATAGTCTATTTTGCCTCCGGTATATTTCGTGGTACCGTATGAAGACCAAAGATTCGATTTCCAAAAACCGACGGTAAGCCAGGGAGACCAGCTATTTGTGTAATATCTCATTACTACTTTGAAACTGCTGTTATCGTTAGGAATATGTCCGTTCCACGAAGGCAGCCCACGATTAAAAGGATATTCAGAAGAGTCTATTTTAAAAATAACAGTTCCGTTTGTGTATCCTTCCGAAAGAATAATACTTTTTCCGTCCGGACTTACTTCCGTTCCGCCCATACTTTCAATACGGGCAATAAGACTATCATTCTCATATGAATAAAATTGATCCGGGTATGTCTGGCAGAAAGAAACAGTTGTACTAAACAAAATAAAAAGGAAAAATTTGTAAAACATCCGAAGATCCTCTAAGGCAGTTAGAATTTAATCTCTCTAATATAATAAAATTATTAATGCAATAATGGAAACTATAAAAAAAGCCGCCTCATAACTAGAGGCGGCAAAACCAATTATTGCAATATATTATTTCATTAATAACATTTTTTTAGAAACCACAAAGCTTCCGGCCGTTAACCTATAAATATAAGTTCCGCTTGCTAATGTTGAAGCGTTAAACCGGATATTATAAGAGCCTGCTTCTTTTACTTCATTCATTAATGTAGTAACAAGTTCGCCGGTAACTGAAAATACATCCAGTCTTACCTTTGATTCAGTTGGTACTGAAAAATTAATAGTTGTAGCCGGATTAAACGGATTCGGATAATTCTGGCTCAACTCAAATTTATCCGGTGAAAGAAGTTCAACTTCTGTTTCATTGGAATATTTAAAAGTGCCGTCCAAATCAATTTGTTTTAAGCGGTAAATAATATTTCCGTTAGCAGTAATATTTTCATCTTTAAAAGAATAGAATTGCTTTTCGGTGGTTGTACCATTACCACTAACAAAACCAATTTTCAACCATTTACTTTCTGATTTTCTTTCAACTTCAAAGCCTTTATTATTTGTTTCCGTAGCTGTTGACCAGTTTAAAATTACGGAATTATCAACAATACCGGCATTGAACGAAACTAACTCCACAGGAATTATTCCTTCGAATTCATCGGCACCCATTTCAGGAGTTTCATCTCTATTTTCTCCGTCTATATCTAATGTATATCCGGGAATTTCTATTCCGTTTCCTACAACAGGAGAAGTAGTCGCGGAAAGATGTAAATCATCCACAGACACAAAACCGGGATCAGCGTTTAGACTGTTTGAATCTAGTGAAGCTGCCGCGATCCAATCAGCTAAAGTTTTTGTATCGGCATTATTCCAATATCCCACTACTCCGTTTGTTTCATTAGAAACATACAAATCATTATAATCAGATATTAAAGTACCGTTTGTGCCTGAACGATAAATATTATACGAAGCAAAATCTTTTTCATCAGAAACTATAATATTATTTCTAAAATTAACTGTTCCGTTTGAAATATAAGCACCCGCATATAAGATACTTCCCGTTCCCGGATCAATAGCTAAATCAGGCATATAAATCGAATTAAAATAAATATTTGCGGTAACCGCGGCGGACGCACAACGAATTCCGATAAGTTTAGTACTAGGATTAGCGGCTGAAGCGGTCGCATTGAAACCGGAGATCATATTGTTATTAATATTATATATTCCTTTAGAACCGGCTTCAATTCCGGTAATTCCATAATCACCGGGGGCTGTATTTGCCGTGGCTAGTATAGTAATTTTATTATTAACAATATTAGTTACATTTGAAACATCCCCAATACTGAAACCCCAGATACCGTAACTCATATAACCGCTTAAAGTTTGTTGTACAGTTATATCATTCCCAAATACATCGGTATTTCCGGCATAATTTAAAAATATTCCTCTGGTTTTCGCTTTTATAATATTATTTTTAAAAACAATTCCATCGGGAAAAGTAGTTGCCGTTCCGCTGTTTGAAATTGATATTCCCTGAGCTGTTCCGCCTACATTATTAGTTACCTCACAATTATCAATTGTTATATTCATAGGTGTAAAGTTTCCGAGTGTCGCACTATTTCTATTTGTTATAGTTAAACCATAACTAGTAGATTGCTGCGCTGTTACAACAAGATTTTTTATAGTTACATCATGAACATCGCCTAAAAGCCTAACAGGGTAAGTATTACCGTGAATAGTTGATTTTGTTGTGATTACTAAATCTCTGGTTGTCCCGCCGTCTGTATTTGATCCGTCAACAATAAAATTAGCTGTAGTAACTAATCCATAATTACTTGCGGAAGAAATTGTAAGATCCGGAGAACCAAAAACTAAACCGCCCGAAGCACCTATATTATCGCCTGTTTGAACTAAAGTTACAGTGTCGGTAGTTCCGGTATAAGGTTTAAATGTTACTGTATAAGGAGCAGCGTCTTTACCGATTCCAACATTGGCAGTTTCGGTAGTATTACTTGTAAAATAGAAAGTACAATTACCGGTGATTGTAGCGGCATTAATTGCGGCTGCCGCTTCACCTAGTGTTGAATAATCAGGATTAGTATTTCCAGGAGCGGTACCGGAGGCCCCTATGTAATATATTCCGGAAAGATTTTGAGCCTGACTGACTGTGACAATCATTAGGCAAATAAGAGTAACTATAAAATTTTTCATAGGCAAAATGCCCTTTCAGAAGTGAACGAATTTGAATTATTACACGATTTTAAATCGCCGCGTAATATTGCAGAAAATAAAATTTATTAGCAATAAAAATTTTTATTTTTTTTTATTCGGAAAGTTTAAACGGGAGTTTAGAAAAGATACGTAACAAATTATTAATAAAAAAAAGCCGCCCATCAAAACAGGCGGCTTTCACATTCAAATTGTGGAAAACTTACTTCATTAATATCATTTTCTTTGTTAAAACAATATTGCTTGAAGTTAATCTGTATATATATGTTCCACTTGCTAAATTACTAGCGTTAAATGAAACTGTTCTTGCACCGACTTCCTGGAATTCATTGACTAATTCTACAACTTTTTCTCCCAATAGATTATAAACCGATAAGTTTACCATTCCGCTTTGAGGAATTGTATACGCAATAGTTGTTGTAGGATTAAATGGGTTCGGATAATTCTGAGAAAGAGTGAAATCTTCTGGCCTTGAATTTTTAACCTCAACGGTTGAAGAATATTGTGATGTTCCGTTAAGATCAACTTGTTTTAATCTGTAATAGAAACTACCGTTTAACGCGGTTTCATCTACATAAGAATAAGCATGTTTTTCTGTAGAAGTTCCGTAACCGTTAACATAAGCAATTACAGAAAAAGTAACGCCGTCAGCGCTTCTTTGGATCTCGAATCCTTTGTTATTTAATTCCGTTGCTGTCGCCCAATTAAGCTGTACTCCCTTTTCGAAAGCAGAAGCCGTAAATGAGGTAAGTTCAACCGGAAGAGAATTATTAATAACTACAGGAGTTAACGCAGACGTTGTATAACTATTTGGGCCTGAAGGAGGAGATGTTACATACCAATACTCTGAAGCGCTGCTAATGTTATACAAATTACCTACAGCATCAAAGGCAATATCACGACTTTTAATACCTGTATCGACAGTATCCATAATTTCGCCTGTAGTCGCGTTAAAAACATATACATTTCCGCTATAATAATCACCGAATGCTACTCTATTATTGGCTTCATCAAGCGCCATTCCATACGCTCCGGTGTAGGTACTAGGAACATCCCAAATAGCGTCGGCATTAGTAAAGGCGGGACCTGAAGTATAAGCAGGGTATTTTAATAGCGGTCTTGCCTCCCCGACATTTGCTCTATATTGATCGAAATAAATTGATCCGTCAGAACCAATTTCAACATCATATTGATAAAAACCGCCATCCGGCCTTTCAATTACAACATAACCTGTATCGCCCGCAGGCATAACATCATTAGTTCCAATATCATATTTCTTTATTCCTGTAAAGCTTCCGTAGTGTCCGTCGGCTGTATATATGGCTCTGTCCGCGCCTGTACCGGCAACAGCTATTCCGGCAACATATTGTCCGCTTTCTTTATTATCATCATTAATTACTATTTTTCTTGAATTTGGAGAAATATCCTGATCAAATTCAAACGCAAGATCTCTTCCAAAATCAGCTACATAAAGATTATCATCCGGGCCGATAGTCAATTTCCAAGGTGAGCTTGCGCTGCCTGTCCAATCTTCACCGCCGTCAAAAAATCCTATTGTATCTTGACTAGCGTGATATTTATAAAAACCGTCTTGATTATAAAAAGCACCCGCATTAGCGCTTGTTCCGGCAGTTCCGTTTGAAATATAAACTACGCCGAAAGAAGGACTGTTCGGGTTGCGATTAATAGCAATTCCTTTAGGAGAATAAATAACAGTCATAGTATCTGTACTAATTTTAGTCCATGATGTGTAACCATCATCAGAAGCTGTTACTTTAATTGAATAGCTATCATTTGGAAGCAGAGTACCGCTCTCATCTTTACCGTCCCATTCAACAGAATTTAATCCTTTTAGGCCGGTTGTGATAGTAATTGTTCTTACAAGAACATTGCTGCTGTTATAGATTTCAACACCAACACCATTATCCGCATTTTCATTTAGAATAAAAGATATTGTGGCGGTTTCTCCAATACTGGCATCAAATGTTGTACGATTTATGGAGATTTCTGAGGCGTAAACGTTTGCAAAAATATTAGAATTAAACGCAAACATAAAAAGAATAAAGACGGGTAGTACAATTTTTTTCATTTTTTCTCTCGTTTAGTTGTAGAATGGTTAGTTAACTAAATTTGACCTCTCTCCTCTTTTGTTATTAGATAAATAACCCCGCGGAAGATAATTTTCCGCAGGGAAAAATTTTTATTTACAGATGAAATAATTTATTTCATTAAAATCATTTTTTTAGATAAAACAATATTTCCGGCAATTAATCTATAGATATAAGTTCCGCTTGCTAAAGAAGAAGCATTGAAATTCACATCATATGTTCCCGCTGATTTTTGTTCATTAACCAAGGTAGAAACTAGTTCACCGGTTAGTGAAAAGATTTCTAATCTTACTCTTGAATCAGTTGGAATAGTAAAATTAATATTAGTTGTAGGATTAAACGGATTCGGATAATTCTGGCTTAATTCAAACTGATCCGGAGTTAAAATATTAACTTCAGTTTCATTTGAGTATTCAAAAGTACCGTCTAAATCAATTTGTTTTAATCTGTAAGAAATTTTGCCTGACTCGGCAACATTTCCGTCAGTATAAGAATATGATTGTTTTTCGGTTGTGGTACCTGCACCGTTTACAAAGCCGATTTTAGTCCATGCATTGTTAATTTTTCTTTCAACTTCGAAACCTTTATTATTTGTCTCGGTAGCTGTCTGCCAGTGAAGCACAACATTTTTCCCGGAAACAATAGACGTAAAGCTTGATAATTCAACAGGCAAAATAGTGGTTATTTCAATGTCATAACCTGTCGGATTAACTGTAGAGAAAGTATTCGGACCGTCAGCAGGAGAAATCGCGACAATCCGTTCTTGTGTATTTCCGTTAGACCAAATAATATTACCAGCGGCGTCAGTAGCTATTTGCTGACTTGTTGCACCGCTTCCCTGTCCTTCGGAAGGTGAATATAATAGAGTAAAATCTAAGCTTGAAGGATTAGTAATATCAACTTCATAAAATCCCCATTCAGCAGAAGTTCCTCCGTTTACTAGAGCATAAAGCTTTGGTGTTCCGTTTTTACCACCGTTATAATAAGCTAAGGAATGAAAAGTAGAAGTTGAAGAAAGACCGTGCGCATCCAAAGAATCATTGATAACTAAAGTTCCGTTAGCATCAAAAACAGCTAATTTTTTTCTGGTGCCTGAAGAGTTGCCATACGCGGCGTATACTCTGCCGTCATTACCAACAGCTAAGGATTTAATATAACCGGAACCGGAAATTAAATTAGTCATATTGGCAAAAGTAGAAGTATCCCCGTTAACACCAACCTTCATAACAATTCCTACAGTACCTTCAGTTCTGCCGGTATAGAAGATGGTATCATTTCCTTTCATTTGAATAGCAAATCCTCTTACACTTGCAGCTTGAAAAGAACCGCTGTCTGTATAAACATCATTCGGAGTAAAAGCACGGAAAAATCCGGCTCCTGTATATCCGTAGGCACCTAGCGCAAAAATCTTTCCTCCTACTACGGCAACCTCATTAGGTATACTGGCGGGCCAAGTAATTCCTTCTGTACCAATTCTTTTAACATATTCTCCGTCAGCTCTTAATTCATACAAACCATTTAACGATGCCGAAGAACCTCTTGCTATATAAATATTACCGAACCCAAAAGAAGTTTGATCAGTAATAGCCGCGTCGCCTCTGTAACCAAATGTTCCGCCGCCGTCAAAATCAGATCCACCGCCTGTATTTGCGCCGGACATCCAAAGCTCGTCAGTATTAGTATGGCCGACAGGATCACTTACAGTTACTTCAAAAGAATATGAACCGACCGCAGCAGGATTGTTTGAATCATCAAGCCCATCCCACTCTACATAATTTACACCAGCGGCAGGTGAACTAACAGCAAGAGTTTTTACTACTGTATCTCCATTTTTAATAAGAACTGTTGCAGTAAGATTACCTACACCGGCTTCATTTATTACGAACCATATTTTGAGGCCGCTTCCGTCAGCAAAGTTCTGATCCCAGCTGTTTCCGGCAGAATTATAATCAGTTACCGAAACATCCGAGATTTTAACACCGGAAGCGAAAACATTAGCATAAGCTTTATTAGAGGCAAATATGCTTAGAAAAATGAAAAGTGCGGGTAGAAATATTTTTTTCATTTCGATCCTTGTTTTAGTTTATGAGGTATGTATTTAAAAGTACCTTGCAGTTTATTAAATTATATTATTATAAGCAATAAAAAAACAGAAATGGTTTAAAATAAATAGCGGTTTATTTCGGAACGGCTGGAATTTTTACTATTGAGCTTTATCGCTTATATCTTTGCGATAATAAATACCTTCGAAATTTATTTTGGAAAGACCGTTGTAGGCATTCTGTTTAGCGAGTTTAAGATTGTTATCAGATACAACGGCGGTTATACTCAATACTCTGCCGCCGTTAGTTATAATTGTTTTATCTTTAACTTTTGTTCCCGCATGAAAAACGATAACTCCTTCATCAACGTTATCTAAGCCTTCTATCGCGTAACCTTTTTCATAAGAATCTGGGTAACCTTTGGAAGCGGCAACTACACATACGGCGGCGCTGCCGTCGTAAACTACAGCGGAAGCATCTAGTTTGCCGGCAGAGGCAGAATATAATAACTGCAGGAAATCTCCTTTTAAAATCGGTAATACTACTTGGGTTTCAGGGTCTCCGAAGCGGCAATTAAATTCAACTACTTTTGGACCATATTCAGTAAGCATTATTCCGCAGTATAAACAGCCGGAAAACTCGCGGCCTTCATTTTTCATTCCTTCCAGAGTAGGACGAATAATTTTTTCTTCAACCTCTTTTCGCAATTTTTCAGTAATTATCGGTGCGGGTGCGTATGCTCCCATTCCCCCCGTATTCTTTCCTGTATCCCCCTCCCCCGCTCTTTTATGATCTTGAGCAGCCGGCAGACAGATGAAATTATTCCCGTCAGTAATCGCAAACACTGAAGCTTCTTCTCCCCGCATAAATTCTTCAATAATTATTTTCTCTCCGGCTTTCCCAAATATTTTATCAATAAACAAATTATCAATAGCTTTTTCAGCTTCGATTAGATTAGAACAAATTAAAACACCTTTGCCCGCAGCAAGTCCGTCGGCTTTTATTACAATCGGGTATGAATTCTTTTTTAAATATTCTTTTGCTTCTTCAATTTGCGATGAAGTAAATTCTTCATATTCCGCTGTAGGAATAGAATATTTTTTCATCAAAAATTTTGAGAATGATTTGTGAGCCTCTATTTCCGCAGCGTTAGAATTCGGACCGAATACTTTAATATTATTTTTTCTTAACACATCGCCTAAACCGTCAACTAAAGGTTGTTCAGGCCCGATTACTGCCAGATCAATTTTATTTTCTTTACAAAATTTCAGTATACTCTCATGATCAGCCGGATTTATATTTATATTTTCGCCGAGTAATTTTGTACCGGGATTTCCGGGAATTATAAATAACTCATCAAGTAGTTTACTTTCGGTTATTTTATAAGCAATGGCGTGCTCTCTTCCGCCTGAACCGATTAAAACTACCCTCATACTACTTCTTCCTTAATTAAAAATTGAAATTGTTTGGTTAATTGTTCTGTTAAAAAATCTCTTCTGTGTTTGGAAACGAATTCTTCGTTAGCTTTTGGTAATTCATCTTTAGTATAAAGTTCATAAACTTGTTTAATAGTATCTTTAATTTGATCGATATTATCGGGGTCAGTTATAAACGCGGCGCCATATTCTTTTGCCGCCATCCTCGCCGCGCCTTCAGGAAGACAGGCAATAAATGCTTTATGTGAACCAAAATATTCATAAAGCTTTCCCGGAAGAATTGAATCGTTATACTTCCAGTTTCCGAGCATCATCCACAATACATCACTTGAAACAATTTTTTGAACGGCGTCGGAATGATTTAAATATCCAAAATCTTTAATGTATTCTTCCAGCTTCAGTTTTTTAATTAATTTTTTATTGTCTTTACCTAATAATCCGATAAAATTTAATTCGATATTAGAGGTTATATCGGGTCTTTCGATTGATAATTTTTTGAACGCTTTAAAAAGATATTTCGGAGTATTATGTTCATAAAAAATACCCGAATAAGTTAAAATCATCTTTTTGGTTGATTTAGGAATCGGGACGGAATTCTCAAAATCTTCAGGATCATAACCATGAGATATGATTGTAAGATCTTCAAACGTAAGAAACTGAAAAGTATTTATTATTCGTTCTTTAATCTTTCGATTTGTAACTATTATTTTATCAGCGGCTTTTAAAGAATTATACTCCCATTTTTTATTTAAATATTTATGCACCGGAGTGGGGTAAAAAGCTAGATAACTGTCGTACCACATATCGCGGTAATCAACAACCAAAGGAAGATTAAATTTTTTCTTCAATTTAGAAGCGGTTATAAACGCCGAAAACGGAGGCCCGGTAACGAAGATGAGATCATATTTTTCCGCCACTAATAATTTTTCGCCGGCCGTATACGCTTTTTTTGACCATGATTTTTTATTATCGGGAATAAAAAAAGTCTGGCTTATCCTATTAAAAAGTTTTCGGACAAATTCGCCAGGAATTTTTACAGTACCGAATTTTGCCAGTACTGAATTAGGATCTTTACCTTCTGTTCTAATTACTCTTATTCCGGCTTCTTCACTTTCTTTAAGAAGTGAATTATCATGCGCGAAATAAGCAACATTACCCGTTGTAATAACAGTAGGCTCCCAGTTGTAATTCTTCATATATTTTACGAACTTTAATGTCCGCTGCACTCCACTTAACCCCATAGGCGGGAAGTAATACGCAATTACAAGTACTTTATACATCTACCCCTTTATTCATATTAATCAGTATCGACATTAAATTTCTCTTCATCCTTTAGGTTTAAAATATAAAAAAGAAGCATACAAGATATCAATTAGGAATGATAATTTGGAGATTCTTTAGTTATAATCACATCATGAGGATGACTTTCTTTTAAGCCGGCTAAAGTAATTTTAACAAATTTTGTTTTAGTCTGCAGCTCTTTTATATTTTTAACTCCGCAATAACCCATAGCAGCTCTTAAACCGCCAATTAATTGATAAACAGTATCTGACAAAGGGCCTTTATAAGGAACACGTCCTTCAACTCCTTCTGGAACTAGTTTGGCAATATCATCTTCAGCATCCTGAAAATATCTGTCTTTACTTCCTCGTTTCATTGCAGATAACGAACCCATGCCTCTGTACATTTTGAAGCTTCTTCCTTCAAAAAGTATTTTTTCACCGGGACTTTCTTCAACACCGGCAAATAAACCGCCGATCATAACACAATCGGCGCCTGCGGCAATAGCTTTCGGAACATCGCCTGTCTGTTTTATACCTCCGTCAGCAATTATCGAAACTCCTTTACTTTTAGCGGCTCTGTACACATCGGCAATTGCGGTTATTTGCGGAACTCCAACGCCCGCCACAACTCTGGTGGTACAAATCGAACCGGGGCCGATTCCTACTTTAATCGCGTTAACACCGCAGTCAATCAAATCAATCGCCGCTTCATAGGTTCCGATATTTCCCGCTATTAGTTGCTCGTTTTTAAATTTCTTTCTAGCTTCTTTTATTGTTTTTATTACACCCATGGAATGTCCGTGAGCTGTATCTATAACTATTACATCAGCACCCGCGTTCGATAATGCTTCAATTCTATCCATGGTATCAATAGTAATACCTACCGCGGCTCCGACTCTTAATCTGCCATGTTCGTCTTTACAAGCAAAAGGATGCTTTTTCTTTTTCTGTATATCCTTAAAAGTAATTAAACCTTGAAGTATTCCATTTTTATCAACAACCGGCAGTTTTTCAATTTTATATTTCTGAAGAATTTTTTCGGCTTTTTCTAGTGTTGTACCCAAAGGGGCGGTTATTAAATTTTCCTTTGTCATCAACTCGCGTACTTTTTGATTTTTGTTGAATTCGAATCGGAGATCTCGGTTTGTTAAAATACCGACAAGTTTTCCTGCTTCATCAATAATCGGAATTCCGGAAATGCTGTACTTTTTCATCATATCTATAGCAATTCCTATAGTTTTATCCGCGGTTAGAGTTACAGGATTTCTTATCATACCACTTTCGGATCTTTTTACTTTATCAACTTCATCGCTTTGATCTTTAATTGACATATTTTTATGAAGAATTCCTATTCCGCCCTCACGCGCAATAGCAATAGCCATTGCTGATTCCGTTACCGTATCCATAGCGGCGGATAAAATCGGAATATTCAGTTTTATATCATTCGTTAAATTAGTGGTAATATCCACTTCTCTGGGTAATACAGATGATTTTCCCGGAACTAAAAGAACATCATCAAATGTTAAACCTTCTTGAATAACTTTGGCTATCATATAAATAATCCTGTTAATCTTTAAAAGAGATTTCCATAAAAATAATAACTTTTATAAAAATCTTTCCTCATATATTATTTTTACCGTTAAATAACTTTCATAATTTTATTTAATCAAATGCCGGAAAACCTGTAATATCTTCACCCAAAATTAAAGTATGCATTTCATGGGTTCCTTCATAAGTTTTAACAGATTCTAAATTAGCCGCGTGCCTCATTATCGGGTACTCATCCAGAATTCCGTTCGCTCCTAAAATCTCTCTTGCAATTCTCGCACTTTCCAAAGCTTTTTCACAGTTATTTCTTTTCGCTAAAGAGACATGAGTATGCTTGAGAGTTTTTTTATCCTTCATTCTTCCTAATTGAAGATTAAGTAATTGGGCTTTAGTAATTTCGGTAAGTATATGAACTAACTTTTCTTGAGTTATTTGATAAGCCGCAATTGGTTTACTGAATTGTACGCGTGACTTTGCGTAATTTAAAGCGGTATCGTAACAAGCCATCATAGAACCGACAACACCCCAGGCAATTCCGTATCGAGCTTGATTTAAGCACATTAACGCGTTCTTTAAGCCTTCGGTTTTCGGCAGTAAATTTTCATCAGGAATAAAAACATTATCAAAAATTAATTCTGAAGTAACTGAAGCTCTTAAAGAATGTTTCCCTTTCATTTCCGGAGCGGAAAATCCTTCCATTCCTTTTTCTACTAAAAATCCTTTTACAACACCGTCAAGTTTGGCCCACACAACGGCAACATCCGCAATAGTTCCATTTGTAATCCACATCTTTGCGCCGTTTAATCTATAACCGCCGTCAACCTTTTCGGCCTTTGTAACCATTCCGCCGGGATTGGAACCGTAATCCGGCTCGGTTAAACCGAAACAGCCTATTTTTTCACCGGCGGCTAAAGCCGGAAGCCATTTATCTTTTTGTTCTTCACTTCCGAAAGTAAAAATTGGATACATTACAAGCGCGCTTTGCACCGAGACAAAACTTCTGATTCCGCTGTCTCCCCTTTCTAATTCCTGCATTACTAAACCATACGCAACATTATTTAATTCTGCGCAACCGTATTTTTGCGGAAGAGTAGTTCCGAATAATCCCAGTTCAGCCATTTTAGGAATTAACTGCGTCGGGAATTTTCCTTCTCTATTATATTTTTCTATTACCGGTATAATTTCATCTGATACAAATTCTCTTACGGAATCTCTAACCATAATTTCTTCTTCTGAAAGTAGAGACTCAATATTATAATAATCTACGCCATTGAATTTTTGCATTGGTACCTCTTTGTGAGTAATTAGAATTTCAAATTTAAAAGATACACGTTTGACAAGCAATAAATTTGGGTACTAATCAGAAATAATTTTCTATTAAAGTTATCGTGTTTTAAGAAAAATCTTTCGATTTTAAATATTCATGTTAAAAATCTAAAACTTTAAACGATTAATAACGACATATATATTTTTGTCCCCTGCCTCATCTAGGTTTTTATGTGATTATTGATAATAACTTCTTCCCCTCATTTTTATAAAGTATTTAAGGACAGTAAATGAGGTGAAAAATGAAAAACAGAATTAATATTTTTATTCTATTATTAGGATTAACGACATTAGCAAACATTAACGGATGTAAAGATAAAAATGTAACAGCCCCGCCGGATAATACTACAACTAAAACAATCACTACAATAAAAATTGTGCTTACGGATGAGATTGATCCCGCGGATGTTGTAAACGCTGTTTATAAGGATATTGACGGGCCGGGAGGAAACGCTCCTGAGATTGATACTTTAATGCTTAGGCAAGGAGCAACTTATGAAGGTAATATTCAATTGTTTGATGAGAGATATTCCCCGACGGTTGAATTAACCGATACAATAGAAAATGCGGCTAATACATATCAATATTTTTATTATCCTCAAGGAAATTTAGTTGATTATATTACGATTACAAAACAAAATATTGATACTAATAATCCGCCGATTTCATTTGGATCACGATTTGTACTTGCGGTTAAAGCTGTTGGCGCAGCGGAGGGCAAATTGCAAATTGTGCTTAGCCGTTACAATATAGGAGATAAAACTTTAAGTCCTTCAGGTACATCAGAGTTTGATATAGTTTTCCCGGTGAAAGTGAGATAGGAAAAAGAGAGAACATAAAAAATAAGATTGGATTATAAAGGAAGAGAAGTTGTGATTATCTGTTTCCGTCAGATGAATAAGTAAACACTATAAAAATATATTTTTAATTGATTCTATTCTTTATTAATAATATTCTTCATTTCGATGACTTTCGAATAAAATGGGAATGGAGCGGATTATTTTGGATGCATTTCTTTATAGATACTTATAGTAGATATTTTTTTTACAAAGACTTTTATATTAAAATATAATTTCGAGGACAACTAATATAATAATGCCCCCAAAAGAACTCTAATTTTCTCGAAGCAAAAAGCCATTTTATAAACGAAAAAACCATTGTCGGCATTGACCCCCTAAGAAAAAACAGCAAGTCGTTATCATCGAATCAGTATCCCTTTGCGGCTTAGCCCAACACTGGATTATACTTCAGCTTCGTTCGGCATTACTCCCTTATAACGTTATGTGGTTTTTGCTATACTTGTAATAATTGCTCTAGTAATTTTGTTTTTTTTAATTTTATATCACGTTCTAAATAATTTTTACCTACAGTAATTTCTTCTTCTGCAAATCCAAACCATAGAGCAAATCTATCTATAAACCTTGTGTGATATGCGAATTCTTTCATTGAATAATTTTCATCATCATTTTCGACAAAAGAAGGGAAAGCTAAAAAGTATAAATTGGTATAAAAATTTAGATCTCTTTTCTCTTTTCCATATTTATTTAAAAGATACAAGCTGTATAAAAATCCTATTTGACCAAGCTTTTCGTCATCGTGTCTATCATTGTATGCCCAATTAAATTCTAATGCAAATGTTTTTAGGAATTCATAAAATATGTTGTTTAAACTATCGTCCTTTAATAAGGACTCGCATTTTTTAGTTAGGTATAAATAATTATATTTTTTTCTAATAAGTCCTGCCATTGTCAATACAAGCTTTGCATTATGAATAACAATCCAATCTATTTCTGTTCTTATTTTTACAATTCCATTTTCAATCGCTTTATCTGGCAAATAATATTTTGCGTAAATATCTTTAATAATTTTGGGAGGAAGATTTCCTTTCTGAGTAAGTTTAATTTTGTTTGATTTTAATATCAATAGAAGTTCAACTATAATTTTCATAATTGGACTTTCATTAAGCAGCACTTCCTTACTTAGCTTATTAATTCTAATTGGACAATCATCATCAAAAGGATAATAAATTATCTTATGCATTTGTAAAGGAGTAAATCCTTCACAATCTAAAAGGGGTGTGTTATTATAATCTAACATATTTTAAACTGATTACTTTTGATTAAACCATATAACATCCTTGTGCTTAGGCCGAAACCCAACACAACAATGCCATATTTATTTACATAATTTTTAAATTAGAAAAAATTCATTTACAATTCACTTCCAACAGCTAAGCCGAAACGGGAGGACAAAACCTTTAACTGGTAATTTACCGAATGCGAACCGGCTTGAAGTACTAATTAAATTAAACCCTGACATTATTATATACGCATTCAACTTAATTGCGGGGTCAGATTCTGTTCCCCTCAAAATAGGATATATAAAATATTGTGGATATATTTTGATTATTAAATTTCCTTAAACTTTCCGGAAATGTATTTGTGAATAATGCTTGCCACCAATGTTTGATATGGTATTCCTTCTTCCAATGATTTTGCTTTAAGATTCGACAAATCTTTTTCTGAAAGTCGAATATTTATTCTTCTGTTCTTGAGTGATGTATTTTTTGCAATTTTCTGATATTCTGATTTTTTGTCATTAAAATCTTTTACCGATTTCCATTCTCCATCTTCATATGATGTAAGTAATTCTTTTTCTTCTTTATTTAATTTCATACTATTTTCCTTCCAAATATTGTTTCGTTGCTTTTCGGCTTGGAAGTATGGTCTTTAAGAATATTTTATCTTCGCTTTCTACAACTGGAACCAAATAAACATAATTTTCATATTCAACTAAGAATATATTTTGATTTTCGTATTTCTCTTTGTTAGGATGTTCAATTATATCAAGTAGATATCCAAGTTCTATTTGGCTAACAATTATTTCAAAAGATAAATGTCTTTCTGTTTTAAGTATATCGTTCTTTTCTTCATTCAATGGATTATACCTCAGCTTCGTTCGGCATTACTCCCTTATAACGTTAGCTACCGCTTATGGATTTAGTAAAACATTTATTTTATTTAAAGTTTCTGTTAATGCATCCTTGGGTAACTTACAAATGAACTCAGCTTTTCTTGTTTTCCAATCAAGGCTCTTAATTTGGTCTGATAATATTACTCCACTGATTTCCAGATTATCAGGAATCTTTACTTCAAAAGGATAACCTTTTTCTTGACTTGTGATTGGACAAAATATTGCCATGTCAGTTTTTCCATTATATTCTTGAGGTGAGATAACTAAAGCTGGTCTTCTCCCCGATTGTTCGTGACCAGCTTGAGGATTAAAACTTAACCAAACTATATCTCCTTTATCTAGAACTTTTATTTTTACCAATGTTCATTCCCAAGTTGTTTACCAAAATCAATCTCACGATGAAGGTTTGATTTATTTATTCCGGAAACTAATTCTTTCAATGAATATTGCTTTTCTTCAACTGGTTCAATAACTATTTTATTTTCTTCTAAAGTAAGATTGACATATTCATTTTCACGAATTTTAGATTGAATGGCAAAAGCTTTGGGAATTCGTAAAGCCAAACTGTTGCCCCACTTTTGAATTTTAATACGCATAATTAAACCTTTTATAATTGTTTCTACAACAAAGATACATATCAAAAATGTATTTTCCAATGAATAGCAAAATCAACTTTTGTAAAACTGATTAGGTAGCTAACGGCTCAAGGTTAAGCTGCTGCCCATAACAAAAATGCAGAACTGAAAAACTTGAGCCGATAATTTGAAAAATATTTTTTATTTAAACTACTTTTAACAAGAACCTTTAAGCGTAGCACTAAACTATAAAATTTATAAGCTGCCGAATGCGTAAGAAGCAGTCAGATTGAACCTTTTGCCGCAAAGCGGCGGGGACGTCATCTCAACATCACAACCTTCATTCCGCGTTTCTTTGTTTCTTATCATTTCAATAAATACAAAAACAAAATAGTATACCCCCGCTAAATAATTTTTCAACCAATCAAATAGAGAGGTATACTATGTACGAACTGCTCAAGAGCATGACTGAAAATATGCAACTTTTCGGATTTTCTCAACGCACTCAAGAAACTTACCTTTACCGGGTAAAACAACAAAGCGAAGATCTTATTATAATAAAGCCCCTCCAAATAATAATTTTCTTACGATAGTAAGCAACAAAAGATTCATAGCCGAAAAATATTTTAAAGAGACTTAGCATTATTATGTTCACAAGCTTTGGAAAAAGAAAGGGAAGTAAAAGCAAAAACAAATTATTGTCGTATGACTACTAAAACAAAAAACAAATACCGCAAATTAACACCGGCAGCAGTCGAAACAGAAAAACAATTCTATTAAAACAACTATTGAAATTACAAATAACAGAGCTAAGTCTCTTTGCGCCTTAGCCCAACAATGGATTATACCTCAGCTGCGTTCGGCATTAATCCCTTATAACGTTAGGCACGTTTTATATTTTATTACTCTTTCTTATTTGAATTAATTCTTCAATAGTAAATGGTGGATTCCTTTTGTGTAACATTGCATGACAATTAGGACATACTGGAATTAAATCTAACTCAGGTTGAACTTGATATTTTTCGCTTATCTCTGATAAAGGTTTTTTATGATGAATGTGGATAAAATCTTTCCCAATTTCACCGTAATCATTTTCAAAATTTATTCCGCAACATTGACAATTATAGCCCCAAGTTTTTATACAAGCATCTCTTGCATGATTATTTCTTTCATATGAATTAACTGTAACTGACGTTAATGCACCTTCATAATATTCACTTTGCAAAGGTATCTCATCAGGTTGGAGAAAATGTTCATCGTTTCCATTTGAATAATAAGCAGGAAAAGGAACGTTATTCTTAGTAGCGTCATTTAAATAGTTTATAACACCGGAAGAAAAACTTTTATACCATGGTGTTCTTTTCCTTTTAGTAGCAGCTAATCTAATGAAATATTTATGAGCATCTTCAAATATTGGATATAACTCAATTATATTTTCTTGTGTTAAATTACATTGGTGTTGCAAAACTTGTACTGAAGGATAGTAAATATCGGCAGGTGTTATTACGTCTTTATAATTCTCAATATTAATATCTTCACTAAGGTCTGAAGTAATTATAAATATTTTTTGTGGGCTGAATACTAAGACTTCTACAGGCCCAACATTTAATCTGATTTTTTTATCGAATAAGGAAATGCTCCAACTTGATGGATTTACTTCGTTGGCGTCTATTATACTTTCTGCTAAAATATTGAGGCAATAATTTCTTGTTTCAACATTTTCATACAAAGATTCAAATATTTCTTTTGAATGTATTTTTGAATTTCTTTTTT
This sequence comes from uncultured Bacteroidota bacterium, assembly GCA_963798775.1. GTDB lineage: Bacteria > Bacteroidota > Ignavibacteria > Ignavibacteriales > Ignavibacteriaceae > CAWCUK01. The sequence goes on along the minus strand of CAWCUK010000006.1, from coordinate 93,254 downwards.
CAATTTCCATTTTATACTATTACTTATACTGAATCTCCGCATTTGCTTGCGGAGCGTTATTTATTATAATTTCTGTAAATATTATTCTTGTTTTTATTTTTCTCACTCTATCTAACTTCTTAAATTTATTTTACTTATTCAATTATTATTTTGATAAAAGCGGAATGTTATTTATACTTTTTTCTATAAATATTAACTTATACTGTCAATAGGACTCTTTACTCCATATCCCCCTTAATTTAATACATGCGTGTATTCTTATCCAACTTGTATAAGCTTGAATGGTTCTTGGGCTGTAATGTTTAATTTTCATTTCTTCAGTCACAATATCTAAAAGTTTCTTCTTCATCTAATTTTTTTGCCATCCATGATTAAACTAATCAAACACAGCTTCGCCACGTGAGTCACAAAAAACTCATTTCACATATTCTTCTTAGTCTTATCTTAAAAAAATCTTGGGAAGGAATAATCAGATTTGCTTCCCCCATTATTATATAATTCAAAAACTCACTTATAAAATCATTTTAACCTAACACTATTACTATAAAACAGCAACAATTTTTTTTCTTATTTAGCTTGATTTGGTTTAATTGGTTTAAAATAAAAAAGCCCTTTTCGGGCTATTTTGCAAACTTTTAGTAAAGTTGAGGAAATTAGAAGTAAGGTAAATAAGGATTTGGCGGAGAGGGAGGGATTCGAACCCTCGGTACCGTTAAACACAGTACGACGGTTTAGCAAACCGTTGGTTTCAGCCACTCACCCACCTCTCCGTGTTTATAGCTGAACTTTCAAATTTTATCCAACAAAAGTAGCTATTTTCTTTTAAAACTAAAAGTATATTTATAAATTTTTAATTAAAATTTTTACTATTTTCATTTTGATCTACTAACTTGTTCAGCTCACCATAAGCAACTCAATAAATTTTAATACCCAAACATTTTTATTGTTTCCTAATAATATTTATTTAGTATTCTATTTCATTATTTTTGCCAAATTATTCTTTGTTCAATAATTTTTTATGAAGAAAGAAAAGAGACAAAAACTACAAAATGAAACCAGATGTCCAGCTAATTTACAATGTTTGGGACTGAGTTAAAACTAATATCCATCCCCCATTCTTTACCAAATAATTTTGAATGAAATAATTAATTCAATTTTAACAATTGGGGAGTATAAAAAAATTCTGTATTACAACTCACATTTCCGCATATATAAATTCCTATTTTTGCTACTTCTATGAATTTCCAGAAAAACCCTAATTATGTATAAAATTATATTCTTAATTCTAATTTCCGGTATGATAATATTTACTAAAGGGCAAGATGGAAGTATATCCGGCAATGTAATTTTAAGCGACGGATCTCCGGCCGTATTAGCGAATGTTATTTTAAAGGAACAACAATAGGTTCAGAAACCAACTCAGAAGGTAAGTTTAATCTTTTCAGAATACATCCCGGTTCATACATTCTTCGGATATCGTATATCGGCTATAAAACTGTAGATTTAAGTATAATTGTAAAAGCCGGCGAAACTACCACTGTTCCTCAAATTATAATGCAGCTAAAACCAAATCAGCTGGAAGAAATTATTGTACAGGATAAAAAAGAAGGGAAAAATCTTCCTAAACTTGAAAGCGAATATATTCTCGGCTTCCCGATGAAAAATTTGGAAACACCTCAATCTTTCAGCAATATTAATCAAGAAGTATTAACAGAACAAAATATTACAGATTATCCATCCGCCATTCAATCAATACCCGGAGGTGTTCTATCATCAATTAATCCGGTAGGAGTGGCGGGTGTTTTTCTGCGCGGATTTCTTACAACAACAAACATTAGAAACGGAATTTATAATCAAACACCTACAGGCGGCGATCCTCAAGTGGTTGAAAGAATTGAATTAATACGCGGTCCCTCGGCCGGTGTTTTCGGAACGGCAGGTGTTTCGTACGGTGGTTTAGTTAATAAAATTACTAAAAAACCTTTTAACGGAAAACTTTTTTCTACGAGCTTAACTTTGGGCAGTTATAATCTTCAGAGATTTACGGTTGACCTTAATATGCCGATTGACCGTGAAAAGAAATTATATTTCAGATTTAATTCCGCTTTTCATTCTGAAGATAGTTTTCAAGATTTTGGCTTTAGGAAAAATTATTTATTCGCCCCCTCCTTTTCTTATAAATTAAATGATAGATTGATGCTTTCCTTAGAAGCGGAGATAAACATAACCGACAGATCATTTCAAACTTATTTTTTAGGCGCGGGAAAATTAGACAAGAAAAGTATAGATCAAATTAATTTAGATTACTATAAGTCTTACAGCGCTAATAATTTTAATACTTCGCCAAGTTTCCTCTTCAATTATTTTGGAAAAATTAATTACGAAGTGTCTAATAACTGGCAGTTTAACACTGATTTAGCTCTTTCAAACTATGAGTTAAACGGCGGAAATATTGTCCCCTCATTTTTAAATGATTCTCTATTTGTAAGAAGAGTTTATACATACTCGGCAAAATACAGCACCCTTAGTTTAAGGCCGACTTTTAGAGGCACTTTTTCAGTTTTTAAATTAAAAAATAAATTTGTTGGAGGATTAGATTTAAAATGGGCGGAGGCTACGCCGGTTGAATCAATAGATCTTTCCGCCGATACTATAAATTACACTAATAAAATTATTCCTCTGCTTAATGAAGAAACCGTAAAATCCGGTTATGATATACAATTATTTGATAATGAAAGCGTTTATGTGTACGCCGCCTTTTTTTCCGATATAATTGATATTTCGGAGAGATTTAATTTGTTTTTAAGTCTTCGCTACGAATCTTACAATTATAAAGGCAAAATTGACAAAATTACCGGAATTAGTAAAACAACTCCCTATGAACAAAATGCTGTAACACCACAAGCGGGTTTAACTTATCAAATAATTAAAAACAGAATCTCATTATTTGCAGACTATATGCAGGGATATAATAACGTACCGCCAAATATTTACGGCCAAAGTTTTAAGCCGGAATTCGCGGTTCAACTTGAAGGAGGCATAAAATTAAATTTATTTAAAAACGCTCTTTCTTCCACGCTAAGTTATTATAATATTTTAGTTAAAAATAAAGTTCGGTTTGATCCTGAAAACGCGCCCCTTTCTAAACAAGATGCGGCACAGCAAAGCAAAGGTATAGATGTAGATCTTAGATTTCATCCTACCGATGAATTTAGTATTATTGCCGGATACAGTTTTAATAAAAGTAAATTTACAAAAGCGGATTCTAGTATAGAAGGCAATCATCCTCCCGCAACACCGAAAAATAGCGTTAATTTTTGGGCCAGTTACACTATTTCCGGTAATATTTTGCGCGGTCTGGGTTTAGGCGCCGGAATAACGCACAGCGACAGTTATTTTTATGATGATATTAACAGTCTTTCAATACCGGCTTATACTCTTTTTAAGGCAAGTTTATTTTATAATGTAAATGCTTTCAGAATAACCCTTACGGCAGATAATTTATCAAATGAAAAATATTGGGATTATATCGGAACACCCCAAACACCAAGGGATTTTATTCTTTCACTAAATTTACGGCTTTAAATTTAGTTAATATTTTTTAACTTATAAAAATTCATTTTTCACATTTTATGGCAAAAAAGACTATTTCATTTTTCCCCAATTTATCCATTAAAAAGAGACTGCCTCTTTTAATAGGAGGATTACTGCTTGTAATTATTCTTATTTTTACATGGTCATCATACTATAGTCTGAGAAGTGCAACTTTAAATATAGGATATCAAAGAACACAAAATCTTTCCAAGCAATTAAGTGAATTATTAGGGAAGCTCAATTCAAAAATTCTATTCAAAGCAGAATATATACTCCAAAAGTAAATCTCTGAGAAGATTTTTAATAACAGGCGATGATAAGTTTTATAATAACGCCTTAAATGATCTTGAAAATTTAGAAGATCCTACTGATACATTAACATTAGTTACTGAAATCTGGAATAAAAATTTTGATAAAGTACTAACCACAAATAATAGAAGAAGCATACCTATAAATCTGGATTCGCTATTATTCGAAGCCTCATTTGATAACGGCAAAGGAACCGTGGGAAAATTCCATACATTTAATGATTCAATATTTTATGCCATTGTTGTTCCCATTTCCATCAATAGTAAAATAATTGGATACACAGTTAATTGGCGGGAACTTACCTCAACTAAAAATGCGGTTCAACAAATAAATAATTTAATAGGAAGTAACGCGGCTTTTTATATAGCAAATTCTGACGGTACAGTTTTCAATAATTTAATTAATAAAGTTTCTTCCCCCCCAATAAATTTTAAGTCGGAGAATAACGTAACAGAATATTCAAGAAACGGCAACTCAGTAATTGCCGCTAAACATAATATTCCGGGAACACCGTGGCTGGTATTAATTGAACTCTCAAAAGATGTTATTTTAAGGCCGGTTTATGATTTTCTTATTTACCTGATTATCATTTCAATTTTTGTATTACTTATAGGACTTTTCATCGCCTGGATATTAAGCCGTTCTATTACAACACCTTTAAATAATTTAACTGTCGCGTCTTCTTCAATAGCCGCCGGTGATTATTCTTCCTTGGTCAAGATAAATCAAAAAGACGAAATAGGAAAACTGGCCGAAGCGTTTAATTTAATGGCGGTAAAAGTTAATGAATCAAAAACTAATTTGGAAAAAAAGGTATCGGAAAGAACAACCGAATTAAAAAGCGCGAATGATAATTTGAGAATCTTAAATAATAGATTAAAAGAACTTGATGAATTGAAAACAAATTTTTTCACAAATGTTAGCCACGAACTTAGAACTCCCCTAGCACTTATTTTGGGCCCTTCAGAAAAATTAATAATGGAAGCAGATTTACTTCCCGAATTCCAAAGAGATGTAAAGGTTATTCGGCAAAACGCGAAAATTCTTTTGAAACAAGTAAATAATTTGCTGGATTTGGCAAAGCTGGAAGTCGGTAAAATGGAACTGGAATATTCTGAATTTGATCTTGGCAAAGATGTAATATTAACAGCATCTTATTTTGATTCTCTTGCTGCCGAAAAAGAAATAAGTTTTCAGTTGATAAACAATAAAAATATTATAGTTCAAGCCGATCGAAATAAAATTCAGAGAGTTTTATTAAATCTTTTTTCCAACGCTTTTAAATACACACCCAAAAACGGGACAATTATTTGCAGTTTAAATCAAAATAATGATGAAGTTTTATTTGAAATAAAAGACAGCGGACCCGGTGTAGACCCTGCTTTAATAGGAAGTATATTTCAAAGATTTCAAAATAAAAATAATGGATTATCAACACATCTTGGAAGTACGGGTTTGGGACTTTCTATAGCGAAAGAATTTGTAGAAATACATGGAGGCGAAATAAATGTTTTTAACGATGAAAACGGCGGCGCCATATTCAGATTTACAATTCCTTCCAAAGTTTCTAAAGAAGTGGAAATACAGCAAACAGCCGTTGCTCAAAATGAAGAATTAAATTTTTTAGAAGATTTGGGCATAGATCCCCCCGCAGAAGAAACCCGAAATCTTATCGAAGTAAGCGAGAAAAATTTTTCCGAATCGCTGAATAACGCTCCCATTATTTTGGTTGTTGAAGATAATATTGAAATGAACAGGTTCATCGCGAACATATTGGGTAAAAACTACAATGTAACATCCGCGTATAACGGTAAAGAAGGATTTCAGAAAGCGGTATCCATAAAGCCGGATCTTATAATTACAGATATTATGATGCCTGAAATGACCGGAGATAAATTTGTTGAGGAAGTTAAAAAAGTACCCGCGCTTGATTCAGTTCCTATAATATTACTAACGGCAAAAACAGATGAAGAATTAAAAATAAGTTTACTTAAAATAGGCGCGTACGATTATTTAAACAAACCCTTTACCATTGATGAATTACTGGCACGTGTACAAAATTCAATTAATTTGAAAATTATACGAGATTCACTTCAAAAAGAATTGGATTCCAGAAATAACGACATATTTTCGTTAGTTCATGAAATAACCGAGCGAAAACATATTATAGAAAACTCTCTAAAAGAAAAAGAAGTATTACTTAAAGAAGTTCATCACCGGGTTAAAAATAACTTGCAGATTATAAGCAGCTTGTTAAACTTACAAGAAAATTCTTTTACTGATCCGAAAGAAGCATTTAAGGAAAGCCAAAATAGAATAAGATCGATGTCGCTTGTTCATGAAAAGCTTTATCAAACAAAGAATTATACAACGATCGATTTTAAAGAATATATAATCGATATTATAAATAACTTGATGATATCTTATAAACAAAATAATGAAATAAGAACTATAACGGATATAAAAGATTTTTATATCGATATAAATTTAGCAATATCATTAGGATTAATTATCACGGAATTAGTTTCAAACTCACTTAAATATGCCTTTAGTAATAACAGCAATAGTGAAAATTTACTTTATATTACAGTCACCAAGTTAGAAGAAAATAAATACTGTATGATGGTAAAGGATAACGGTATCGGGATTCCCGAAGATTTTGATTTATGGAAATCCGAAACTTTAGGATTACAGCTTGTAACAATAATGGTAGAACAAATAAACGGAAATGTTGAAGTCACTAATTCCACAGGCACCAAATATGAGATTACATTTACTACCAAACCGGAATAGTTCTCATAAAGTAAAATCAGATAAAATTGTTATTAAATTATAACATAATGCCCTTCTTTTTTCTCATAAGTTGATCCAGTTAATTGTACGAAAATTTCTGTTTGTTAAATCTCCGGCTAATTATTATTTTTCTCTGATAATTTTTTTTCTAACAATAAAGGATTTTGCTCTATGAAAAAACTATACAATGTTCTAATTGCTGTATTAACCATTTCTTCCTTTCTCTTTGCGCAGTCTGAAGTTAAACCTACCTTGTACGCAGGTTCAAAAGCTTTACTATTTCAATTCAGTGGTTTAGCCAATATCGGCGCGGGAAATTTTGAAGGCGGTGTAGGAGGCAAATATTTTCTGAATTCTAATTTGGCAATTAGAGGCGGATTACAATTTGCTAACGCAAGTGTTTCAACTCCAAATACAAATTTACCTGATAATAAAAATTCAGCTACAACTTTCGGTATAAACGGTGCGGTTGAATATCATTTAAGCACAAAAAGAGTTAGTCCATATTTGGGCGGCGGTATTGCTTTTTCAACAACTTCTACAGAAGAAACGCAGCAAACAGTAGGCGGCGAAAATAAAGTATCCAATAACCGCAACGGAGTTAATATTGGCGGCAACGCGTTTAATGCCGGCACAACAATTTCTGTATTCGGAATGGTCGGAGCGGAATTTTTTATATACGATGAATTAAGTCTGGGTGCCGAATATAGAGTTGGTTTCAGCAGCACTTCACAAGCTGATGAGGAAGTAACTGTAGGAAATCAAACCACAACTACAGCCGGCGGAAGCCTTACCACTATCGGTTTAACAAGTCAAGGTTTTATAACTTTAGCAATTTATTTTTAAATAAAAACTTAAGGTTATATTAGAAACTGCCGATAAACCAAATCGGCAGTTCTTATTTTAAAGGTAAATAGTTCATATTTCCTTTAGTTAATAATATCCTCCCAATCCCAGCCGTCGTTTTTAACATAAGAAAGCAGAAGTTTTCTTCTCTTTTCAATACCGGCATAAAATTGCTTTATTTTTTTACTATCAGTAGAAATATTTAGATTTTCCGAAAGTAAAATTTCTGGTAAAACCGGCACTTCATTTCCTACTTTCATAAATGAATCTTCTAGAGTTACAAGAAAATTAAGAATAGCGTTTCTTAGAGGTATTATAATATTTGATGTTTCTTTATAATTATCCGGATGCGCGATAATAAATATTGATAAAGCTTCATCTAATACCGCCACAGCGGGTGCCGCAGCGTTTTTTAAATTTACTGAATGGAAATAATGAAGAGCGGGATAAGCGAAATGTTTCTGTGTCATCGAGTTTATAAGCAAGAGAAACTGCATTAAAAGATTTGAAAGATTATTGTAACTTTTTTCTGTTTTCAACTTTTCTAAAAATTCTTGAGGAGTTTCGCCAATATTATTAACAATAGCGGCGAATTTTCTTTTTTCTTCCACAGATGAAATTAACGGAATAAGATAAGTAATAATAATAGTTAACAAAAAGAATCCTGTTACAGACGAAAAGATGGTAAACAATTCCCAAAATTTAGAACCCGGAATAAAATCACCGATGCCTAAAGTAGTTACAGAAAAACCCACATAATATAATTTTTCCCAAAAACCGGAAGCTATTCCGGTTCGGGAGTTTATAATTGAGTTTTCACTAAAATGAAAGATAAAAGTTATGCCGAAGAAAAAAACGACTACCCAAATAAAAAAATTAACAAGAATAATTGAACTTCCAGCATAAGCCAATAACCTATGCATTCTTTTTTTACTTTTTTTTTGAATTATTAATAGAAGTTTCCAAATGCCTAAGGATAACTGTCCGGATAAAAGTCCCGTCCCCGTAAGAAAAAATGTAGTTTGCAAAACATCAACAATTACAACCGCAAATAAAATTATTCCGATAATTCCCAATAATAAATTCATTTTTTAACTTCAGATATAGCAATTTATTATTTATATTCTATTACAACTTCCTTTATTAATAAGATAAATAAGTATTAGAACAATTTGTATGATGATCAAAACAAGATCAGAATTAAGAAAAAGTATGAATTCGGATTTTTGAAATAAGATAAAGTAGCAGTAAAATCAACTTCTTAAAATTTTCTACCGAATAATAAAAAATCTAAACTAAATTTTCTCGGCCCAATTAATAAAATTACAATTAAAGTGAATACCAAACTAAAAGGATAAGAAGCGCCGCCGGAAAAGAATCCTTTTGGTAAGGTGATAACAGTCGCGACAATCATATTAATTATTAAAGCAAATGCCGCCGGCCGCGTAAATAAACCTACCAATAGCAAAATTCCGCCGATAAATTCGGCGTAAACGCTTAAATAAGTAAGTGAAACCGAAAATTCCATTCCGGTGAAATAATGCAAAGTAGTTTCCATTCCAATTCCGCCGAACCAGCCAAACGCTTTGCCTGCCCCGACGCCGAAAAATATAATTCCCAACGAGCACCGAAGAATAAAAATAGAAATATCAACTAATGTATTATTTGAACTTACTAAAACTCTTAAATTCGTTTTCATACAATTTCAGTAATAATTTTTTTATTGAATAAAAATACTATATTTCTTGAATGACAGATAAAATATTTCCTGCCGGATCCTTAAACCATGCTATGGCGGGGCCTTTACCTCTCATTATTCCCTTGTTATCTGTTTTTAGATCACCCTCATATTTTTCAAAATTAACACCGCGGCTAATTAGATTCTGAACCGTATCATCAATATTTTTAACTATAAAACTTAACACAGTAAATTCTGCGGGTATGTGATTTGGTTTTTCATAAATCATAACATTTTGATCATCAGCTAAATTCAAAGTAAGCAGCATATTCATTTCCGGAACCGCAGAAACATTCAACTCAAGTACTTCCGAATAGAATTCTCGAGTTTTTTTTAAGTCATTAACAGAAAAACTGCTAAAAGATTTGGCGTTCTTTAACATGAATCTTTCTCCTTATAGAAATGCTTTACGATTTTTATTATTAATATTCGACAAATATAAAATTGCTAATTAAAATTTAAAAGTATAATTACGGCAATATAAAGGGGCTTCCGCGTAAAAACCCGGTAGAAAGAATGATCCCGAGGAAAATAATTTTGCATTTAACTTTTGTTGGGAATTCTTTTATTCATTTCCCAAAGAACTATTGAAAAAATTAGAATAACAGATTGAGCAACTATAGTTTCAATTGTAGGATAAATTCCAAATAATGAAAAATTTAAATGCAACGGGATTTGAGTTATACTTGAATACCCGCTTTCCTGCAGTGCGTGAATTCCTTTCCCGACTAAAACAACAGCCAGTATAGTCATTACCAGAGCGGAATATTTGAATAATTTTTTAACAGGGAGTTTCGCGGTATATTTCACCGCAATCCAGGAAAGAATTAAAACCACTATTAAGGCTGAAGCGGCGCCTAAATAAATTCCGCTCTTATTCGCTTGATCAACTTCAAGATTAACGGCCGAAAGAAAAATTGCCGATTCAAATGCTTCCCTAAAAACGACAATAAAAGAAAGGAAAAATAAACCTAACATATTTCTGCCGTTAACTAATTTCAAAATTTTTTGTTCAACAAACTCTTTCCATTTTTTAGCTTCGGTTTTACTGTGCAGCCAAAAACCGATATAAAGAAGAAGAACAACCGCGAATAGAGAACCTATTCCCTCCATCAACTCTCTATTTTGCGAACCGAAGGAAACAATTAGATTTACAAAAAACATACTCGCAATGCCGATTATTAAAGCGGTAATCCATCCGCCGTGCACCCAGTTTACGGCTTTTATCGCGTTTACGGATTTTAAAACTCCAAGTATTGTTATAATAATTAAAAACGCTTCAATACCTTCCCTAAGAATAATAGACGCCGCAAATAGAAAAGCGAACCAGAAGGAGTACCTCTTATTTTCAAGCTGCGAAGCCGCTTCATTTATTAAAACTTTCGCGTTTGAAATATCATTTTTTATTTTTTCAAATTGTTCATGGTTTTTTATATCCGTCCTTAGTTGATAGAGCACCGATTCAATGTTCCCCTTCAGTTCTGAATTTATCGAAACAAGCTGTGCTTCAAACGGTTCAATTCCATCCAAATAAGCAAACAGAGCTTTATCAGCGGCTTTATCATAATCTTTATTTTTGTAAAACCTCTGAACATCATCAAGATAAACTGACGCGATTCTGATAGATTTATTAGAAATCTTATTTTCATTATGAAGTCTAATTGCAGCGACAAATTTTTCATTATCCAATTTCTTTAATAACTCATTGTCGGATAAAGTGGCGGCATCTTCTAAACTTATTTTAGATTTAATATTTGAATAAAATATTTTTAATGAATCTACATTAAAGTTGTTATTTTGATACCTCAAAGAGCTCACATAAAAAGATAAATCCCAAACTTGCTCATCTGTAAGCCGGGAAAAAGGCGGCATACTCGTTCCGCTTATACCGAGCCTAACAGTATTATAAATTTGAAAAGGTGAAATAGAGGACATCAATTTATCGTCTAATAAATTAGCCGGTTTTGGAGATAAATTCGCTGCCAGTTCTCCTTTGCCGTCTCCATTTATTCCATGGCATGAAACGCAATTATTTTTATAAACTTTTTTCCCGGCAGCAATATCTCCCCATTCCGAAGGCGCAATTTGAATGAGATTAAGTTTTAATATTTCCTGCTTAATTTTATTTGTTAAGGCAAGTACATCCACTTTATTTTTCCTTTTAGAAATAAAACTTCTTAAAGAATTTAAGTCGGATTTAATTTGGATTTCATAACGGATATTAAGCTGCATTGAAAATTTATTAAAAAGAAAACCGGCTTTCCCGGCGAACTCATTCATTTCGGCAAATTCATTTTTATCTTTAACTACACCGGATTCAACAGCATTATGATAATCGGTCCCGATATAATCTAATAGACTCACAAAAGTGCGTATATTTTTTGTCAGTTCATCATTAGAAACCGAAGCGATAGATAAACAATAGAATGAAAGAAAAATCCATATAAACATTAAAGAAGTTCGCATAAGCCTATCATATTCTTATTATTACTATTAAGATTTGATTTAGATAAATAAAGGTATGGAATTGGCTGATATTAATCAATATGTACCATAATTCTTAAAAATTAAGATGTGTTAAATTTTTAATAAGTGATATTTAAGTAATCTTTATGAAAAATAATATTTATTCTTGCTCAAATATTTTTCAAAGAAGAACCGATAATAGAATTCCAACCTTCTTAAAATTTTCTTTGGGAAAGAAGTGTAACAATAATTTCTCCGCTGTAGCCAACTTTTAACTACGTTTAATTTTTTACCCGGAATTAAATAGGTAATTTTGATCAAGATATCTTCTTTTATTGAATCGGCAAAAATAAAATTTAAGCATGGTCAAAATTATTGATCCTCTTTTTTTTTATATTTAATAATAATCAGGAGGAAAATGAATGACGGGAAATGAAGTAAGGCAAAATAAAGCGACTAAGGAATGGGTAATTTACGCGCCCGGCCGAGGTGATAGGCCGCATGATTATTCAACAAAAAAAGCTAAAGATGATATTCCTCCTCATGATAAAAACTGCCCTTTTTGTCCCGGCAATGAGGAAGAAATTTCTCAAATAATTATGGAACTTCCTAATAAAGGAAATAATAAATGGCAGACAAGAGTAATTCCCAATAAATTTCCTGTTTTGAAAAAAGGCATTGACATGGAACGTAAAACAGAAGGTATTTATGTAACCATGCATGGATATGGACTTCATGAAGTAATTATAGAAACTCCACTGCATAACCGGGGAATAGCTAAAATGAATTACGATGAAGTTTCGGCTGTTATAGAAACATATCATAAACGATATGTTGATGTAATGAAAGATCATCATTACATGATGCCGATTTTATTCAGAAATCACGGGCAGGCTGCCGGAACATCTTTAGTTCATCCGCATTCACAATTTATTGTTACTAATTTTGTACCGAGACATATACGACAAAAAGAAGAAGAAGCACAGGAATATTACGACGAATGGAAAAAATGCGTTGTTTGTGAAATGCTGCAATACGAACTGAAGGAAAGAAAAAGAATTATTCAAGAATCCGAAAACTTCGCGGCTTATGTGCCCTTTGCGGCAGAGGTTCCTTTTGAAATTAACATTGTGCCCAAAGTTCATAAAGCTGACTTTGGGGAAATTAATGATAAAGAGAAAAGTGAATTTGCACGCATACTGAAGGACGTTTTACATCTCATTTATGCCAAATTAGATAATCCGGATTATAATTATATAATTAATACCGCGCCGCGTTATAAAGCCGATGAACCTCATCTTCATTGGTTCTTGCAGATAAGGCCCAGATTGGTTACCAGAGCCGGTTTTGAAATCGGTTCAGGAATAAGTATAAATCCTACGCTGCCGGAAAATAATGCGGAATTTCTGCTAAAGAAGAATTAAAATTTTGTTAAGATTTATACAAGTATTTTAATCACTAGTTTTCTTCATCGGCTTTATTAGATTGATTAATGGATTCCGAAAAAAGAATAAAGAAAATGCAAAATCAGCTACCACAAAATATTAGTATAGAAGATTACGAAAAATTAATCGGCGCGGAGGCAGTTGAACGTATTTTAAATAAATCACGTCCATTACAAGATTTAAATATGGTCTTTATTAATTCAACATATTACGGCGGCGGTGTAGCGGAAATTCTTTCATCACTCACTCTCCTTCTTAACAGCATAGGAATTACGACCGGCTGGAGAATAATTCAAGGATCTCCGGATTTTTTCAGCATTACAAAGAAAATGCACAATGCTCTGCAAGGAAGCGATATAAATTTAACTAAACTGAAAAAAGATATTTACGAAAAAGTTATTGCCGAAAATGCTATCAGAAATCATTTGGATCATGATTTTGTAGTAGTCCACGATCCTCAGCCGCTCCCCATAATTCAATACTATAGAAAACGGGGCCCATGGGTTTGGCGGTGCCATATTGATTTAACATCACCCAATAAACCTTTATGGAATTATCTAAAAAAATTCGTCGAGTTTTACGATGCAGCTATTTTTACCCTAAAAGATTATAAACAAAATTTAAAAATTCCTCAAGTATATTTTGAACCCGCGATAAATCCTTTTTCAATAACAAATAGAGAAATGGGTGAAGATGAAATTAACGAACGGCTTAATCATTATAATATTCCGTATGACCTTCCCATAGTCGCACAAATCTCAAGATTCGATCGCTGGAAAGATCCTGAAGGCGTAATAGAAGCATTTAAAATTGCAAGAAAAAAAATAAAAGCGACTTTAGTACTTTTGGGAAATATTGCAACAGATGACCCGGAAGGGGAAAAAGTTTATCATTCACTTTTAGATTTACGAGAAGAGAGAATAATAATATTAAGTAAACAAGACTCCGCTTTGGTAAACGCATTACAAAGAAAAGCTGCCGTAATACTTCAAAAATCAATTAGAGAAGGTTTTGGATTAACAGTAACAGAAGCAATGTGGAAGGGAAAGTCTGTAATAGGCGGAAATGCCGGCGGAATTAGATATCAAATAAATGATGGTGAAAACGGATATTTAGTTTCTTCAAATGAGGAAGCAGCCGAAAGAATTATCCAGCTTTTAAAGGATGAAAAATTAAGAGTAAAATTAGGTGAACGCGCCAGGGAATCGGTAAAATGCAGATATCTTCTCTCAAACTATACTGAAAAATATATAGATTTAATAAATTCATTTGAATCAAATTATAGATTAAGAGATCATAAATTTTTAATGAAATAGTTTATGTTTTACTTATTTTAATTTCAGCTTCTTACTGGACGGAATTTTTTATTTTTTGAATTTAAGCAGCAATACTTAAGCAATCTCATAAGGTGAATTTTCGCCTAAATCCAAGCCAATGGGAGAATAATAGTATCAAAATTAATCTCTGTAACGAAAATTACAAGTAACTTTTTTTTATATTTCCGCCGCTTTTTAAACCTGGTTTTCCGGGTACGGAACCTTATGTTTTTATACCTGTAGCAGCTACAAAAGAGATTTTTTGTTCTTCAAGATTAAGAATTTCTTTATAAAGCTATTTTTCATTTATTTGTTTATACTCCTCCGGATTATCTATATATTGAAGAATTTCCGCGAAATTACATTCCCATATTTTTAGTTTAACAATATCTCTTCCTTTAAATTCTTGTAGAGTTTCGTCCTGTCCGGCATTTATAATATGAGAGAACAAATCTTTTTTTAAGAAAATCGGATGACCGGCCTTTAAAATATGCTCCGCATGCATCC
This sequence comes from uncultured Bacteroidota bacterium, assembly GCA_963798775.1. Lineage (GTDB taxonomy): Bacteria > Bacteroidota > Ignavibacteria > Ignavibacteriales > Ignavibacteriaceae > CAWCUK01. The sequence goes on along the minus strand of CAWCUK010000006.1, from coordinate 78,240 downwards.
GCACTAAATAAGAAGGCTGCAACCAATTAAAATTTTCATCAAGCTGATCTATAAATCTCAAATAAAATTCTTCCGGTAGAGTAGGCTGCTCAATAAAATGAAAAAGAATCCAATCGGCATCATCGGCACTTTTCAATCCAAACCGCAGAGAAGAAAATACTTCCCTTTCTAAATGCCGATTAAATACGAATTCTGTTTTGCCGATTAAATTGCTTTGTGTATTTTTATCTAAAATCTGTAATTCTTTTATTATCTCGGTTTTAATTTTATCAGATTCAAAACCGGTAACAACAATTATCTTATTACAAACGAGGCTCATTTTTCTTATTATCTGAACTGCAAAAGGTAATCCTTTATAAGGAAGCAGAGATTTTATCCTACCCATTATGCTTGAAAAACCTGCACAAACTAAAACTCCGCAAATATTCATCAAACTAATTCCATTAAAATTCTTTTCATAAAATTTCTTGCCGAAATTACGTACTCATTTCCAAAGGTTCTGCTCTTTCAAGAGCAACTTTAACGATATTAAAAATAGAATCTTCATTGAGCGAAGATTGTAAAGCTCCCGGTTTAGGTTATCTTCCTTCCGTGCTTTTGGGAACCAGATCGCCAAAATTCACACTTGCCTCACTTATTCTATTTCCCGATTTCTTAGTAACTACAACAACTCTTACAATCGCGAAATCCCACACCGCTCTTTCCTTAAAATTTAGTATAGCTGTTTTTTTCATCGTTCGCTACATCCGGAACAATAATTTGGATAATAATCTCTCCGGTACTAAAATACTTTCTTTAGTATAAAATTTTTCGGGGAGAAAAAAAATTTATAGATATGAATTGAACAAACTTAAAAATAGAAACTTTAGCATTCAAAGCCTGATTATAAATTAGTAAAGTGAAATTAATGAATCAAACTATAAATAAAATTTTAATCAAAAAAAGACGCAGCGGGCGCCGCGCCTTTACTAAAGAAATTTAAACTGCCTCAGCGGTCAATAATTTCTCTTCATTTATTTTATTTAGATCTGAAAGGATTTTTTCGACAACCGGTTCCGCATCTTCAGCATTAAAATCCATATTGAACTTTTTCTTCAATCCGAAATCGGTAAGTGTGTAGTGTAAAGCAGGTTCTATATTTTCTTTTTCTAAACAATGCTTCGCGCATTGAAGTGGGCAGCCGTCCAGAACAATTATTTCACGTCCCGAATTAGCTTTTTTTACAAGAGGTTTTACACCTCCGCCCACTCCAACAATACAAGACATTTCAGCTATTCCCTTCCTATTAAAATCCAGCGCAATATAATTTGTTAATTGAGCTAAATTTGAACAACCAGAACAAGAATAAACTAACGGTTTTTCATTTTTTCTTTCTCCCCTAATATTTTTTTCTTTTGTATTCATAACATTTTCCTAACAGGTTTAACCTTTTCATAATCAGATTTTTTTATCTGATATGGCTGCAAAACTATACAAAAATGACCAACGAGTCAAGTTTTAGAAATAAAATTAACTTAAGAATTTTAAGACAAGTTCGCCGATTAAATACCCAACGGCCGCAACGCCAAAACCGACAACAAACATATCGAGCCCGCTTCTAAAAATTCCGCGTCCAGTAAAGAAACTTCTGGCGGCGCCCACACCGAAATGCGCTAACATCGCAGCAATAAAAGATGTCCAGACAGCAATTGCGCCGCTGAAAAAGATAAACGGAATTATAGGAATAATAGCACCTACCGCGGTAGCCGCGCCGGTAATCCAACCTTCTTTTAAAGGACTTGAAGTTCTTTCCCCAATTCCCAATTCTTCCCTAACTTTATCTTCCAAAGCTTGTTCAGGATTTTTCATCGCCTGAACAGCCAGAGCTTTTGCATCTTCGGGATTCATACCTTTTGATTCATAAATTAGAGCCAGTTCTTCAGTTTCCAAATCGGGCATTAAACGAATTTCTTCAGCTTCCAATTTTTTCTCATGTTCAAAAACCTCTTTTTCACTTACAGCGGCCAAATATCCGGAAGCGCCCATTGAAAGCGAATCGGCAATCATTCCGGCAATACCGGAAATTAAAATAATATGCGGCGCGGCGCTAGCCCCAATTATTCCGGCAATCAGACCAAAATTAGCTGTTAAACCGTCATTAAAACCATATACAATATTTCGCAGCATTCCGCCCGATTCCAAACTATGCCAGGGTTCTTCGGTAACTCCTTTATTATCCATTAATTTATTGGCGTGTTCGGCGGAATCTCGCGCAAGTTGAAGAGCAATATCTTTAGTTTGTGTAGAATTAGTTTTGTTGTATAATCCTAAATACGATTTAACTTCGTAAGCTTCTTCGCGTAAAAGCATTCTGGCTAATAATCCCGGTCCAAATCTTTTTGAAATCCAGGCAATTGATTTGGCTTTAAATGTAGGCTCATCTGCTTTAGCGGAAATATTATTTTTAATCAGCAAATCTTTCCAAACCGCAATATGTTTATTTTCTACTTCAGAAAGTTGAAGATAAATTTTCTTCTGCTTTTCGTTTTCAATCATTCCGGCTAAAACCCGGTATAAAAATGAAGCATCTACTTCATCCTGAAGATGATACTTCCACAAAGCTTCTGTTTTTTTATCAACCATAAAAACCTTTTAGTATAATTTTTTAACTAAACAAAAGTAAGAATAAAAAAGATTTAAGTCCTGATCAATTTAGCGGGATATGATTTAGGGAATCAGAAAATTACTTGAAAAGAAAACATACAAACTAAAGTGCTAAGATCAATTTTATTATTTTTTTGCCGATCTAAATTTCCGGCAGAATTTGTATAAATAATTTCTGATTCAGGTTTTAGGAAGAAATATTTTAAGTCAGTACTAAAATTAATTCCGGAAGAAAGCGGTATATTTATTCCCCCTTCAATGTTGAAGCAAAATGAATTTTTAACAATCTCGTTTACAGTAACAAAATCTCCGTCCTGCAGTTTAATATTTTTAGGCGAAAGCATAGTATTCACCTTATAAAAACCGAATCCCGCGCCAGCGTAAGGAGCAAAAAAATAAATCCGTACCGGATGAAATAATAAAGCTTCCTCCAGCCAAACCAGTGAATAATTTTCATGAAGGAAGTAATTATTTTTAGTAGTGGAGGCATATCCGCCGGCAAAACTTCTTAAAGAGATTTGTTCGAAGGGAAAAAATTCAAAAGAAAGATTAAAACCGTCGCCGTCATTAACGAATTCATTATCAAAAGCGAAAGGAATTCCCACTCCAACCTTAACTGATTGCGCATTAACTGAAGTGAAGGCTGAAAATACCAGAAGAAGAAAAAGAAGGATATATTTCGTTAATAATTTTAACTTCTAAAGAGTGTACAAAAATCGTGTGGAAACATAGAGAAGATAAAAATTAAATTCAAATAGGAGCAGTAAAATAACGTTGTTATCCGATCAGTAATAAAAAAGAAATTAGCGCGGTGATAATACGCCGCGCTTTATATGAACGAACGGAAAATAACTAAAAGAAAATTACGGCAAACATTACATAAATAATCCAGAGGAAGAGCCAGCCGAAAGCAACAAATCCAAGGAATACTACAGTATCATATTCCCATAACCAATCTTTTATTTTTGCCCAAGTCATTGCTTTCTCCTTATTTTGATCTAAAAAAAAGAAAATTAAAAATCATCAAATTTTTAAATAAGAATAACAATATGTATACCAGGACTTAGAATAGTTTTATTTCGGCAAGATTTAGCAATTAAGAATTATCGCCGTTTGCATTATTGAGAATACTTATTTTTGTACTTCTTAAATGCAAGAAGCGGAGTTTTTAGTTCTATTTGGAAATCAAAATTATTTGTAGATCCATAACATTAGTTTTTGTAGGGCCTGTAATAAGCAGCTGATCTAATTTTTTAAAGTAATTATAAGAATCATTATTCTTTAAATACTCATCAGCATTTAAATTATTTTCCCTTCCTTTAATTATAGTATTACCGTCTATTATTGCTCCCGCTGCATCGGTTGGGCCATCATTTCCATCCGTTCCTCCGCTTAAAAATATAATTCCGTCAATACCGTTAATTTCTTTTGCGGCAGACAAACAAAGTTCTAAATTACGTCCGCCTGTTCCACTTCCTGTAACTTTAACAGTTGTTTCGCCTCCGGCAATTAAACAAAAATTTCCTTCTTTTCCGTTAGAATATTTTTTAGCTTTTTCGGCAAAATTTTTACCAACCTCCTTCGCCTCTCCTTCTACTTCGTATGATAATATTTTAACATTATAATTTTTTCCCTCAGCATTTTTCTTAACGGCGGCAATTGATTTTTTATTATTCCCAATTAACAGGTTAAAAACATGATTAAAATATTCTTCATTTTTTTTTGGCGTTTCCTCAACCTTATTTTCTTTTAAGAGAGTCTTTATGTTTTCCGGCAGTTTTTCATACAGATTATATTTCTCAAAAATTTTATTTACATCCTCAAGAGATGAAGTATCAGGTACAGTAGGCCCCGAACCGACCGTATCCAGCCTATCTCCGATAACATCGGAAAGAATTAATGACACAATTTTAGCAGGAGACGCCGCTTTAGCTAATCTTCCTCCTTTAACCTTAGAAAAATGTTTTCTGATACAATTTAATTCATCAATTGAAGCACCGCAATTTAGAAGAAGTTTTGTAACTCCGGTAATATCCTTGAGAGTTAATTCATCAATGGGCAATGATAATAACGCCGACGCGCCGCCGGAAAGAAGATTTATTATCAAATCATTTTCACCGGCGTTTTCACAGATTGAATAAATTTCTTTCGCTGCTTTAATACTGTTTTCATCGGGCAAAGGATGTCCGGCCTCAATAACTTTTAACAGATTTAGATCTTCTGCAAAACCATATTTAGTTACAATAATTCCTTTATGAATTTTTTCATTTAAGATTTTTTCCGCTGCCTTAGCCATATTTGCGGAAGCTTTTCCCGCACCGATAATAAATATTTTATTAATAGATTTTAGATCTATATTTTTTTCATTTCCATATACATCTTTTATTATTAAAAAATTCTCTTTTACAGTTACCGCTTCACGCACAATAGTAAAAGAATCGGCTGCTTTTATTCCTTCTATAAAAAAGATTTCGGCGTCTTTTTTCATTTCATCATTTTTTTTCATTCAACTTCCACTTTTTTTAACTACTAAAATCATTATTGCGTATATTGAAGATTAAACAAAAAAGCATTCATTTTAGATTCCGGAGAAATAATGAACAAAAATATACTGATAAAAAACTGCAAATCTTATAAGGACAATCAACCTTTAAAGTATATTAATTGAAAACACAAAGATAAAATATACAGGAAATGATTATACCGCGGATAATGTTGAAGTTATAGACGCAGGAGGCAGAATTGTTGTTCCGGGATTTATAGATATTCACATTCAAGGCGCCGGAGGAGCGGATATACTAGATAATAATGTAGAATCACTAAAAACAATAGCTAAAACTTTGGCCGCAACGGGAACAACAAGTTATTTAGGAACAACTGTAGTTCAACCTTCGGAAGATAACGCTCATTTAAAATTAGCCCAAAATTATGTTGATAAAGACTTGGGAGGAGCAACTCTATTAGGGTTTCATCTTGAGGGGCCATTTATCAATCCGGAAAAAAAAGGAGGATTAAACCCTAAAGGAATTTATTCTTCTTCACCGGAAGCGTTAATAGAAATTTTAGAAATTACAAACGGTACATTAAAGATGATGACAATTGCTCCTGAACTACCGGGAAACCTTGCAATAATTAAAGAGCTAATAAAGAATAAAGTTGTGCCCGCTTTTGCCCATTCCGCGGCTTCATATGAAGAAACCCAGAAAGGATTTGAAGCTGGCATTAATCATATTACACATATTTTTAATGCAATGCCTCCGCTTCACCATCGCTCTCCGGGACCGCTGGCAGCCATCCTGGAAAATAAAACCATTACCGCACAAATAATAAGCGACGGTCATCATCTTAACAGCGGAATTGTGAGTATGCTTTATAATATTCTAGGGCCTGAAAGATGTATTTGCATAACCGACGGAATGCATGGTATTGGTTTACCGGAAGGCATTTACATGTATAACGGCAGGGAATACGAATCAAAAGCCGGCGCGGCACGATATTTAGACGGAACGCTTATCGGCTCGACTATGAGTCTTGGAAACATAGCGCTAAAATTTAAAGAATTTACGGGCTGCGGTTTTGCGGAAGCAATTAATTCCGTTACAATAAATCCGGCTAAAGTGTTAGGTATTGAAGATAAAAAAGGTTCGCTTGCTGCAGGCAAAGACGCGGATTTAGTGTTGCTGGATGAAGATTATTCCGTCTATACAACTTTTGTTGAAGGACGGCAGGTTTACGTAAAAAAATAATTAATTTATAAGGGACAAAATAAAACTATGCCGCTTAAAAAACTATTTCAGGATCGAAATAACAGCTAATTTGGCAGCATAGTTTAGCAAAAACTTAAATATTAAACCCCCGCTACCCTACGTTTATATTCATCGAGCGCTTCTGTTAATCTCTCTTTAGCGGTTGTATCACCGGGAACATTATGAGAAGGATGAATAAATAATTTCACACCTCTATCGGCTAATATTTCGGCAACGGTAGTTATAGTCATCCATACAGTTGTTACAAAAGCCATTGTTGAAATAGGGGCAATTTTATCCTGATGATTTTTTAAAGTTACTGACGCGTCCCCTATAGGCGCGCAAGTATCGACAACAATATCAGCGATATCAAAAATAGTTTTACCTGAAGAATGGCGGGTCTTTTTACCTTTTGCTTCGGCAGCAGATCCGAATACAATAACTTTCATTCCTTTTTTCTTTGATTCCAAAGCTATATCAATATTAACATTATTAATTCCGGAATGAGAGAATATCCACATGCAGTCTCGTTTATCGAAGTTATAACCTTTCATTATTTCAACTCCGTATCCTTCCACTCTTTCTAAAAAAACGAATTGGTGTACACCCATTTGACCGGTAATATTTGTAAAAAAAGTTAAAGGTAATTCTACCATAGGATGAAAACCCACAAAACCGCCAATTCTAGGATACATTTCTTCAATAGGTAAAGTAGCGTGACCGCATCCGAAAGTATGAACCCAGCGTTCCGCTTCAATAGTATCAGCCATTATTTCCGCTGCTTTTTTAATATTCTCCATTTGTGTATTTTCAATTTTATCCATTACATCGCGAGTATTTTTTAACCATTGTTGAGCAAGCATTTTTTCTCCTTAAAAATAAAAGTAAGTTTAGATGAAAAAGTAAATTTATATTTTTGTTTGTGTTGAAATTTTTTTGAGTGTAAAAGTTAACAGCAGCGCCATCAGCAATAAAGCGACTATCAGAACGGTGGTAAAATTTTTTATCCCATAATTATGAGCTACAATTCCTATTAAGTAATTTATAAACATATTTCCGGTTAAAGCTATTACAAGCACAATGCTAAATGCGGTGCCGGAGAATTGAGAATAAATATCACCCACATATCCTAAAATAACCGGGAAACCCGCCGCAAAACCGATGCCTAATAAAACTAAGCCAAATACAATTAATCCGTAAGTTTGAGAAAAGCTGATAACTATAAGTCCCGCCAGCGCAAAAGCAATACAAATAAAAAGCACAACATAAGAAGAAATTTTCTTCAACAGTCCGCCTAGAATTAGTCTTGTAACGGCCATACCAATTACAAAATAAGACAACGCGTAAAGAGCTTTTTCCGGCTCAACATTTATATCCTTTTGCAAATAAGTAGTAGTCCAGTTATTAACCGCGCCTTCAAGTCCGCTTTCAAAAAAAAGTACAAAACCGAGTAGAATTAAAGAAGATTCTTTAAAGAGGCTAAAACTTTTTTTGATCGGAAAACCTTGTGGTTGTTTAGGAACTGGAAATTTCACGAAAAGAAAGAAAAAGATCGGCAATAAAACAAATAGCCCAACACCCGCGATAATATTTTCCTGGTTAAAACTTTGGGATAAAAGACCGAGTATAGCGGGCATTCCCAGCGCGCCGATGCCGAAAAATACTCCAAGCAGACTTAAACTAGCTCCTTTACCTTCGGCACTGATATCGGCGACTAAAGCATTAGTTCCGCCGTTAATAACTCCCCCGCCGAAACCGATTAAAAAGACCGAGATTTGTAAAATAAGAAAGCTTCCGGCAAAAGCAATTCCCTCCAATCCTAAAAGGACGAACAAAGCACAAATGATGAGCAAATTTTTGTAACCGTATCTGTCGACTATAGGCCCAAAAATAACCGAACCCGCAAGAATACCGAAAGGCAAAAGCGAAGCCAAAGAGCCGGTAGAAATTTCATCCATATTAAATTTAACAATAATCGAAGGGAGAATTGAACCTAAAGAAATAAGTACAATTCCGAAAAGAAGCATACCTATGCAGGCAGCCGAGAAAACCAAACCTCTATTATACATTTTTGCCCTCTGTAGTTTTATTTGGTTCAACAAATATTTCTTAACGCTAAAAAGCCTGCACCGATTAAACCCGCGTCACCATGAAGAGTTGAAACCTCCAGTTTAACTTGATTTATACTTATCGGCTGCGCCCATTTTTTTGCTTCAATCATAATCTCGTTTATAAAATTTTCCGCGGGCCCGAATACACCTCCGCCAAAAATTATTTTTTCAGGATTAAACAGACTAACAAGATTAGCGGCAGCCATTCCCCAAAATTCAACAGCAATTTGTAGAGTTTGTTCCGCAATTTTATCGCCATTTTTATAAGCGGAGAAAATATGTTTAGCTGTTAGGTCATTCTCATTTATCTTGCTCAGCTCACCGGAATAATTTCGATTGCTGTTTAATAACTCCTTTGCAACTTTAGAAATTCCCTCACCGGAGGCATGATACTCAAAACAACCGCATTGAATATATTTTCGCATAAACGGCCGGTCCAGCGCAAGCCAACCAATCGCACCGGCGATATCATTTGATCCTCGAAGCACTTCTCCGTTTACAAAAATTCCGGCACCAATTCCTGTTCCGACAGCCAAAAAAACAGCGTCTTTGCATCCTTGGGCAGCACCCTGCCATACTTCACCTAGAATATAACAAGCTCTGTCACTGTCTATTTTTACTTTAACATCATTTGAGGGAAGATTTGAAGTGATTTCTTGGAGTAATGGATAATTATCCCATCCGGGAATATTCGGCGCCCATACGCAACCAGTTTTTGAATAGCTAATACCGGGAATACAAACACCGATTGACTGAATTTCTAAATCGGCGGAAGAAGCAAATAAGAAAAGCTGCTTAATTTGCCGGTTAATTAAAGCACCAACTTCGGAACCTGCTCTATTGTCTAAAGAGTAAATTTCTTTTTTTAAAATTTCCCCAGATTCATTAAATATTGCGCCAGATAATTTAGTACCGCCAAGGTCCAATCCTATAACTGCCATTCAACTTCCTGTTGTAGATTAATAAATCAATAACACGTATAAAAATAAAAGCAAAAGGGATGATAATTCAACAAAAAATTTTATTAAAAATAATTATTGACTTTAAAGGAGAAAGTCTCAGAATTTTTTCATGGCTAAATGTCCCGCACCAAATAACCCCGCGCTGGCACCGAGTTTTGAACCAACAAATTCTACATTTTCAATAAAAATAGGCTGGGCCCATTTTTCGGCTTCTTTCTTAATATTTTCCAAAAAAGCTAAGGCAGGGCCGAATAATGTTCCGCCAAAAATTATAATTTCGGGATTAAATAAACTTATAATATTTGCCGCTGCTATTCCCCAATACTCAATTGTTTCATTGAGAACATTTATAGCTAAGGGATCGTTTTTTGAATGAGCATCAAAAATATCTTTTATACTTAATTGATTAAAATCTTTTTTCTTTAAAAATGTTGCCCTTTCATTTTGAAGCAGTTTGTTTTTTACAGAATTTATAATTCCTTTACTGGAAGCCAGATATTCAAAGCATCCTTTATTTTTGAAAGTTGGATTAAAAGGTTTTTCTATTGCCAGCCAACCAACAGCGCCGACACCATCGTTAAAACCATGTAATATTTTGCCGTCTATCAAAACACCCGCACCAATTCCGGAGCCAATTGAAAGATAAATAGCGTTTTTAGTTTTTTTAGCGGCGCCAAGCCATTTTTCGCCTAAAATGTCGCAAGTTCTTTTACTAGCAATTTTAATATTAAATATATTGTTCTGATAATTTATTCATGTCCTGCCGCAGCGGATAATTTTCCCACCCCGGTATATTAGGTGCCCAGACACAGCCTGTTTTAGAATAATAAATTCCCGGAACAGCTATACCCACAGATTTTATTTGCTGCGGTTTATTTTCAAAAGCGCTTATATACTTTTTGATTTGATTTTGAAGTAAAAGGCTTACTGTTTCCCCTTCTAAATTTTCCAAACTAACAGTTTCACGTTCAACTGTTTTGCCCGACATACTGATAACCGCTGTTGTTAAGGAAGTACTTAATAAATCTGCTGCAACAATTGCCAAAATTGACTCCGCTTATATGGACTAAATTTTTTATTAAAAATAGTCATAAAATTAAAATGATCAAAAAAAAAGCCGAGTTAAAAACTCAGCTTTTAAACAACTAAGAAAATAAATTATTTCTGCTTTTTCTCAGCATTTACAACTGCAATTGCCGTCATATTAATAATATCATCAACAGTCGCGTCTCTTTGTAAAACGTGAATAGATTTTTTCATTCCCATTAAAATAGGCCCTATAACAGTTGCTTGACCAATTCTTGCCATTAATTTATAGGCAATATTTCCTGAATTCAAATCCGGAAATATTAAAACATTAGCTCCGCCTTTTAACGAGCTGAAAGGAAAATCTTTTTCTACGATAGTATGCACAACAGCTGTATCGGCTTGCATTTCCCCATCAAGAATAATATCGGGGCGTACACCTTTAACAATACTTACTGCCTTTTTTACTTTTTCGGTTTCGGGATATTTAGCACTTCCGAAATTACTGAACGACAGCATACCTACACGCGGTACAATATCAAATTCTTTCACTGTATCAGCCGCTGATATTGCTATTTCGGCCAATTCTTCCGCTGTAGGGTTTACATTTACGGTTGCGTCGGCAAAAAAGTAAACTTCATTTTTAGCTACAACAATATATAAACCTGACACAACTTTAAAACCTTCCCGCACTCCAACACACTGAAGCGCCGGTTTTATTGTTGTGGGATAATGGGTAGTCAGTCCGCTTATTAAAGCATCAGCTTCACCGGAATCAACCATCATAGAACCGAAATAAACATTTTTAGTCATCAATTGATCAGCTTCTCTTAAAGTGGCGCCTTTCCTTTGGCGTTTTAAGTAGAAGTTTTTAGCATATTCTTTTTTCTTATCACTTACTTCCGGATCAATAATTGTAAATTCTTTTTCATCATATCCAAGATCGCTAATCATTTCCATTATAATTTTCTCATTTCCCAGAAGAATAGGCTGAGCAATATTTTCAGCGAAAGCAACGTGCGCGGCTCGGATAATTTTTTCTTCTTCACCTTCGGGGAATACAACTTTTTTAGGATTTTTTCTGGCTTTATGAATCATAGTACGAATAACTTCTTTAGAAAGACCTAATCTTTCCTTCAATTTTTCTTCGTATTCTTGCCAATTTTCAATCGGCTGTCTCGCAACACCGGTATTAATAGCGGCTTTAGCAACAGCAGGAGCAACATGCCACAGCACGCGGGGATCAAAAGGTTTCGGTATTATATACTCGCGTCCGAATGAAAAATCTTCACCGCCGTAAGCGCTGATTACCATTTCCGGAACTTTCTTTTTAGCAAGTTCGGCTAAGGCTAGGACAGCGGCCATTTTCATTTCCTCGTTTATAGCAGATGCTCTAACATCCAACGCACCGCGGAATATAAAAGGAAATCCCAAAACATTATTCACTTGATTTGGATAATCGCTGCGGCCTGTAGCCATAATAAGATCGGTTCTAACAGATATCGCGTCTTCATAAGTTATTTCGGGATCCGGATTAGCCATAGCGAATACAATCGGATTCGGCGCCATTACTTTTATCATTTCTTTAGAAACAACACCGCCGATTGAGAGACCGATAAATACATCGGCATCTTTCATTCCTTCGCTAAGATTACCATGATCTTTTTCGGAAGCAAATTCCATTTTATATTTATTAAGATCGCCTCTGCCTTTATGTATGCAACCTTTAGAATCATACATTATAATATTTTCTCTTTTAGCTCCCGCTTTCATATAAAGTTTACAGCAAGAAATAGCAGCAGCGCCGGCACCGTTAACAACTATTTTAAGATCGGCTAAACTTTTGCCGGTAATTTCCGCAGCATTAATTAAAGCCGCGCAAGAAATAATAGCTGTTCCGTGCTGGTCATCGTGAAACACCGGAATGTTCATAGTTTCTTTTAGAGTTTCTTCTATTTCAAAACATTCCGGAGCTTTAATATCTTCTAAATTTATACCGCCGAAAGTGGGTTCTAAAATTTGAACAGCTCTAATAATTTCTTTAGGATCTTTACTTTTCAATTCAAGATCAAAAACATCGATATCGGCAAATCTTTTGAATAAAACTCCTTTTCCTTCCATAACAGGTTTTCCTGCAGACGGACCAATATCTCCCAAACCCAAAACAGCGGTTCCATTTGAAACTACAGCAACCAAATTTCCTTTTGCTGTATATTTATAAACATCATCTTCATTTTTCGCGATTTCCCGGCAAGGTTCCGCTACTCCCGGAGTATAGGCAAGTGAAAGATCTCGTGAAGTTAAGCATGGCTTTGTGGCAACTACTTCAATTTTCCCGCGCCTTTCCCTGTTATGATACTCAAGAGCTTCTTCAATATTTTTTTTCATTATTTCTCCTAATTTAAATCTGTTTCTATACAGTGAATGGAAATTTAAGAGAAAATTTTTTTCTATTTAAATACATTACTTTTCCATTACCGTAATTCCCCTTTATATAAACGATGCAAAAAATTTGCATCCTTCTTTCTCTAACTTATTGATTTACCATAAACTATGCCATTATAATTATTCATTTTTCAGTATTAAATTTCTTACGGTAAAACTATTTTTATAATTACGAAGCAAAAATATTATTTTTTTAATTCTTAACTATGAAAAATATTTTCTGAATTAAAAGAATGGTTTATGATTAACAACAAAATTATTTCAGTGTTAAATTTAAAGACATGTTTAAAATAAAACTGCCCTCTACTTTTTGATAGAGGGCAAACAATAAAAAGTTCTAAAAAATTATCTTCTTCCGGATTTTGATTTTCTCTTTTTATTAAAACCGGAATCCAGATTTTTACTTCCTTTATTTCTTTTCTTACTACTTCCGCCTTTTTTGGGACCGGCAATCTCAACACCAATTTCTCTTTTCTTAAAGCTTTTATTTTGAAATGCCGAAAGAATAGTTTCAGTATATTCACTGTCAGTTTCGAAGAAAGAGAAGTTTCTTAAAATTTCAATCTCGCCTATTTCTATATTGCGTACATTGGTAAAATCGTTTATCATTCCTATTAAAACGGCAGGTTTCAAATCATCTGTTTTGCCGAGATTAATAAAAAATCTTGTATAATTATCGCTTGTAGAACTACTTCTTCCTTTTGATTTAGCTTCATTGGGATGATTCAAATCAACATTATTTTTATAATATTCCAAGAACCGATTGAATTCTAGCGATACAAACTTTTTAATAATTTCTTCTTTACTTAGATGCTCCAATTTTTCATTTATAGCCGGTAAAAACTGATCAATTTCCTTATGGTCAACCTCCGCGCTTTCCATTTTATCAACTAGATGAAAAAGCTGTCTTTCACAGATCTCGTTTCCGGCAGGAATTTCAGAAAACTGAAATTTTTTATTTATTTTATTTTCAATTTGTCTAAGTTTATTTTTCTCTTTCAAATTAGCGATAACAATTGAAGTTCCGTTTTTGCCGGCTCTTCCGGTACGACCGCTTCTATGCGTATAAATTTCAGGTTCATCAGGGAGATTATAATTAATAATATGCGAAAGATTATCAACATCAATTCCTCGGGCGGCAACATCGGTAGCGACAAGTAATTTTAGATGTTTAATTCTAAACTTACTCATTACCGCGTCTCTTTGGGCCTGGGAGAGATCTCCGTGAATAGCTTCCGCGTTATAACCGTCTTTAATTAATTTTTCCGCCACATCTTTAGTTTCATTGCGGGTGCGGCAGAAAATTATTCCATAAATATCGGGGAAATAATCCGCTATTCTTTTTAAAGCAAGATATCTATCTTTAGCATGAACCATATAACAAACATGGTTTACGTTTTCAGCACCGGCATTTCTTTTACCTACACTAATTTCAACCGGATTTTTCATATATCGTTTAGTAATTGTTCTAATTTCATCAGGCATAGTCGCGGAAAATAAAAGCGTATTTTTATCCGCCGCCGTTTCTTTTAAAATTGTTTCCAATTCTTCTCTAAAACCCATCGAAAGCATTTCATCGGCTTCATCTAAAACAACTGTTTTTATTTTTTTTAAGTCTATAACTTTTCTATTTATCAAATCGACTAAACGTCCCGGTGTTGCCGAAATTATTTGCGCGCCTTTTTTAATCGATTTAATCTGCTGTTCCATGCTTGCGCCGCCGTAAACAGCGGCAATATTAACATTGTCTAAATATTTTGAATAATTCGTTAAATCCTCTTTAATTTGCAAACAAAGTTCGCGTGTGGGGCATAAAACAAGAGACTGCGGGTATTTCGCATTAGTATCAATTTTTTGAATTAAAGGTAATCCGAAAGCGGCAGTTTTACCGGTTCCGGTTTGCGCAAGTGCTATAACGTCTTCATAATCATTCCGCATTAAATGAGCTATTACTTTTTCTTGAACAGGCATAGGCTGTTCAAAACCTAATTCCTCAATAGCTTTAATTATTCTATCCTCTATCCCAATTTCCGAAAATGTGGCCATTAAATATTTTCCTAATTAATTTTTAAATATTTTATGATTATGAAGTTTTAACTCTAATTCAATATGATGTTAACTATTTAGCAAGCGAGTTTTATAATTTTAAGGCGGTAATTAAAGAAAGGACCATAAAATATAAAGAAATTGATCGACTGCCGATTACCTATTGGTAATAGTTCTTAGCCAGAACTCTAATTCGATTGAAATAAATCATAACTCCATCAATCAAGTAACAAATATAAATAAATATTTTGCTATTTCTTAATCATTTATATTTACCACACTAAATATTTTTTGAATAAAACCTAAAAAACAACAGTTATAGTATTTGGAATACAGATAAATGATGTATAAATTTTAAATTATAATTTTTAATTAATGCGCCCGTAGCTCAATTGGATAGAGCATCAGATTTCGGCTCTGAGGGTTGAGGGTTCGAGTCCTTCCGGGCGTATTTTTATTTATATAATCTTCAGTAACAAAAAAAAGCGGTAAGAAGAAGAATACTTTCGGTTAAAACAATAGTTTACAAGAATTTATTGTGTATTGCTTCACTTGAGGAGAAGTTAATTATACTTATATTTTTTGGTAATTTTAGTTTTAATCGGAGGCAGCAATGCAGACAAATGAGCCAAGAAAGAGAGTAAATTGGATATTTGTAATAATTTTAATAATAGTAATTCCTTTAATAGTACTTTCATTATTTTTATTAAATACTGCACCATCGGAAATTAATCAGCAAAAAATTCAAGCAGATTCTTTAAATAATACTCCGGATACACTAAATATTGATTCTACGCAAAATATGCAGCCTCAATAAAAAGGGGTTATATAAATGAAAACTTCAATAAGAATATTTTCACTTCTATTCTTAGTTTACTTTTTAATTTCGGGTTGTTCGGCCACGGATTATCTCTTTAAGGAAAAACCGGAGACGGAACAAGATAAGTTAAGTAAATTGATGACAGCATATAAAGATTCTTCTATTGCTGAAGTAAATTTTGATGATATGAAAAAACATCCTGAAAATTATACCGACAAATACTTTAGATTAAAAGGTTATATAATTGATGAAAAAAATATAGAATTTCTTTTTTATGCAGATCCGTATTTTGATAACAATTACGGCTATTATATTATTAGTATAGATAATCCGCTTCCAAAACAATCTGCTCCCGGAACGCCTTTAAAATATTTAGCGGTGGGCGATAAAGTTACTTTAATAGCTCAGATGAAAGGTCTTAGTTCTTACGAACTTAAAAATCCAAAGCAAATTAATGTTAATAATTATACATTAAGCTTTACGGAAAATCAATTTGTAGAAGTTCCTTTGTTAAAAGGAATTGCAATTTATAAAATAGATGATAATTATCTCAGAGTTCCTCAATGGGTTTCTGCTGATATTTTGGAGGAATTCGGATACAGGAAATGATATTCGCGGAAGAAAATTACAGATTTATGTACGCAGCACTTCAGGAAGCAGCGCAAGCGCTTGAAGAGAATGAAGTGCCGGTAGGCGCGGTTGTAGTATATAAAAACAGCAGAATTATCGGGCGCGGATATAATCAAATAGAAAAATTAAAAGATCCTACCGCGCATGCTGAAATGATTGCTATAACCGCCGCCGCTAATCATTTAAATAATTGGCGGTTGAATGAATGCGATCTTTATGTAACGCTGGAGCCTTGCATAATGTGTACGGGAGCATTACTTGCTTCCAGAATAGAACGTATTTTCTTTTCAGCTTATGATCCGAAATTTGGGGCTTGCGGATCTTTATATAATTTGGCTGAAGAGGGAAAAACTAATCATAAAATAAAATTATACGGGGGAATTTATAATGCTGAAAGTCAGCAGCTACTAAAAGATTTTTTCGATAAAATGAGAAAAAATGTGATAAAAAATTAAACTTTTTTTCTTGCTTTATTGAAAACAAATAATAATCTTGATTAAAAGTTTTATAAATAATAACTTGCACAAAAAATTCCGAGATTTAAATGCGAATTATATTATTTGGTTCCCCGGGTGTAGGAAAAGGAACTCAAGCAAAAATATTATCAAACAAATTAAATATTCCTCATATTTCAACGGGAGACATCTTGAGACAGACAGTTCAAGACCAAACTCCTTTAGGCATAAAAGCGAAAGAAATAATGGATGCCGGAGAGCTTATTTCTGATGAAATAATGGTTGGAATTATTAAGAATGCATTAAGCCAGGATAAATGCAAAGACGGTTTTATTTTAGACGGATTTCCCCGAACACTTTCACAAGCTCAATCGTTTACTACATTACTTTCCGATTTAGGAATTTCTGACATTTATTTAGTAGCTATAACAGCAAATGTTGATGAAATTGTAAATAGATTAACTAATAGAAGAGCTTGCAATAAGTGCAATAACATCTTTAATTATAATGATATTAAGGAGAAAGACATTTGTCCTAATTGCGGAGCCGAGAAAAGTTTTTACCAAAGAGATGATGATTCCGAAGGAGTAATAAGACATAGATTAGACATCTTTAAAACTTCAACGGAACCGGTTTTAGCCTATTATGAGAAGCAGAATAAAGTTATTTATATTAATGGATTAGCACCGGTTAATGAAGTAACAGAGGACATTCTTTCATCATTAAAAGAAAAATCGAGGGAAAAGATTACACTTTCGACTTAACAACAGCTTTAAAAGCTTTACCGTTTTCCAGTTTTATTATTTTGGAATTTATTTTTTTAACAATTTCATAATTATGTGTAGCGAATAATATAGCGGTACCTCTCGAATTAATCTTTTTAAGAATCTCTAAAATTTCACCTGAAGTTTCTGGATCTAAATTTCCGGTTGGCTCATCGGCTAAAATTATTACAGGTTCATTTATAACTGCGCGAGCTATAGCCACCCTTTGCTTCTCACCGCCGGAAAGCTGATCCGGCATACTGTTTCGTCTGTGTAAAAGTCCAACATCCGTTAACGCATCATTCACTTTTCTTTTTATTTCCCTTTTATTTGTATTTGTCGCATCTAAAACAAAAGCCAAATTATCATAAATATTTCTATCAGAAAGCAGCTTAAAATCTTGAAAAACTATACCTAATTTTCTTCTTAAGAAAGGAAGCTCGCGGGGTTTTATGGTTCTAGAATCAAATTCCTCAACCTGCACATATCCGTTTGCTGGAATTATATTCATATATACCATTTGTAAAAGTGTACTTTTTCCTATTCCGCTTTTTCCTATTAAAAAACAAAATTCTCCCATTTCCAGAGAAAAATTTAAATCCGAAAAAACTGATTGATCAGGATAACTAAAATCGACATTATTAAATGAGAGCATTATTTATTCACCTTTTTAACAACAAATTGTACTCTTTCAGAATTTGCGCTTCCGGTATTAAAACTAAAAGCTTCCAGACATTCAACTACGTATAAACCGGCTTTATCTAAAAGTTCAAAATAAATTTCAAACGGATAAATTTTCTGCTTATGCACTTCCGTAAACTGTTCACCGTTTTGAAGGTGTATTTTAAAAACATTTTTATGAATTCTGCCTGACTTAAAATAATGACTTTTTTGAGTAAAATTAACTCCTTTATACTCACCGGATCTTAAAGGAATTTTAGAATGTTTAATACTATTTTTTTCCAGACTTGCATCAAATGTAAACACACCTTTTGAGGATAGGACTAGTGAAACTTCCTTAAACAATTTTAACAATGCTTTTTTGGATAATAAATAATTTACGCTGTCAAAAGTAGAATAAATTAATCCGAATTCAATTTTAAACGGCAGAGAGGACATATTACAGACCACTTTAGGAATTTTCAAGCTATTATTTAACATATAGAAAGATAGATCGGACAAAATTAAATTCGGATAAAATTTTCGAAAATAATGCGCAAACTTACCGCTGCCGGCGCCTAACTCCAGCACAGCAATTTTTTTTTCCACATAATCATCAACAACTTCATGAATATATTCCGCCCATTTATCGTAATGCACGGAACGCATAATATGATTATAAATTACCGCCAATTTTTCATAAGGAAGTGATTTACTTTTTAACATTATTTTTTCTGTTGTTAACAATAAATTCCGCATAAGTAAACGCTTCAATTAAGCTGGAAGAGTCGGCAAGATTTTTTCCGGCAATATCATAGGCAACACCATGATCGGGAGAGGTGCGTACAATTGGTAATCCTGCGGTATAATTTACACCGGCGCCGAAATTCAACATCTTAAAAGGGATTAATACCTGATCATGATACATACCGATTACAGCATCATAATTTTTATAAAGATGATTCGCAAAAAATGCATCCGGAGAAAAAGGTCCCGAAAGAAAAGTTGAGAATTCTTTTTTTAATAAAAACGGTTTTATAATTTCTTCCTCTTCTTTACCTATCAATCCGTTTTCACCTGCATGAGGATTAAGGCCTAATATAGCTATTTGGGGAATTGAGATTGATAAATCGTTTTTTAATGTTCTTAAAACCACTTCAATATTATCAGATAAAAGATTTTCAGTTATGAGTGCCGGAACTTTTAAAATAGGTTCATGAATTGTAGCCAGGGCCGCGAACATCTTTTCACTTAAGAACATCATAACAAAATTTTTAACACCGCACCACTCTGCATACATTTCTGTGTGGCCGGGAAAATTTACTCCCGACATATTTATCGCGGTTTTAGAAATCGGCGCCGTAATTACCGCGTCAGCAATCTTTTGAGATGTAAGTTTAAATGAATATTGAATAGCTTTAAAAGCCGCCGAACCTGAAGCAGGTGTAGGAAACCCGATTTTTTGTTCGGTGTTTTCAAGTGAAATAATTGTTACTGTTTCAGGATCATCATCAATTTCTTCATATTTATATTTGAAGGAAGGTTTTACAGATTGAATTGTGAGATCAAAAATATTTCGCGGACAGATAAAGATAAACTTATTTAGTTTTTCCCGCGTCAGTTGATTAAGAGATTTTATTACAATTTCCGGCCCGATACCATTAGTATCGCCGCTGGTAAAAACAAATTTATTCATCATCCATTTTCTAGAGAAAAATTACCGGTACCTTGTTTATCAACAAAAACAAATTTCATATCATTTTTTTTATAAACCCACGTTTCAACTACTTTACCGTTTTTATTTGTGGCCCGCTCAACCTTATCCGGCTTTCCGTATCGAATAAAAATTTTGCCTCTGTCAGAATCAGCACCATTTCTTTTTGTTAAAGACGCATAATTTTGAAGCGCGAAATCTACTCGCGCATAATATTCATCCATCAGTTCATTAAATTCAGTTGACGGCGTAGGATCATATTTTTTCCAAAATTCAAATAACCTTTTTGAATAGCCTTCTTCCCTGCCATGAAGAAGTTCATCAACCGTGTCTTCATCTTCAATATGTTTTAATTCTTTAATCGCAAATTCCGGGCTGGTAAGCGAAATAGGTTTATTATACCACTTTACTTCAATTTTAAATATTTGCGGATTTTTAAAATCCTTGTCCGTTGAAACTACTATTTTGGCAGGACCTTCGTCTAATTTTCTGCTGAAATTCTTTACCATAAAAAGTTTGTATTGCTTAGCGGTTTCATTCGATTTTAAAATAACTTTATTATTGCATGCTTCTAATGATAATTTGCTCTCAAAAAAATCTCCGACTTTTTGGCTGGTAACGGTATCTTTATCATCAATAATACTTATATATATGGAGTTTATGGAAATATCGGCAACAGGCAAAATCAGATCATAAACATTATTACTAAAAGGAATATTATTTTCAAAATTAGTTAATACCGGAACATTTTTTCCTTCACAACTCCCTGCCGCCGCTTCAACTATTATAGGTTTTAAGAATAAGCTTTTTTTAAAATTTTTTACTTCCATTGGAATAGGATTTAATTTAATTTCTCTGTCTGAATTTTTGTCGGTTAAAACCGGGAGAAGTTTATAACCGCCGAACGGCAAGCTCATATTTATTACACCTTCGGAATAAACATCTCTGCTTATAGTATTTTCAAAATTATTTTCATGAATTATTTTCCGCTGGAATTGCCTTACCACAAAATTAGAATTGGAATCCTGCACTTCAACAGCCAGGGTAAACTCAGATGAATAATTCTGTCCGTCTTTAATAAATACTAGTCTGCTGTTGGGAATTTTATATGTATAATAAATTTGGGTAAGTGAATCGGAAGGGACTTCATACACATCAGAAAAAAGATACTGAAATTTATTTAAGGGAATATTTTCCCTGTTAAACTTTTGTCCCAAAACGGCGGAAGAAAGAACACAAAGCATAAATACAATTATTTTTAGCATAATTTTTTTTGATTCAAACTTAGAAGTATTTTAAACATGTTCAATGAAAAATTCCGGTTCTTTTTAATAAGTAAAAAGAATTATTTTAAAAGAATCATTTTTTTCACGACAGAATTACTGCCCATATCCAATTTATAAAAATAAACTCCACTGCCTAATTTTGAAGCGTCAAAAACCACCTTATAATTTCCGGCGGATTTTTGTTCATTTACTAAGACAGCCACTTCTCTACCTAAAATATCAAAAACGGATAATTTTACAAGAGCGTTATTTTTATCTACTGAAGGGACAGAATATTCAATAACTGTGGAAGGATTAAAAGGATTAGGATAATTTTGGCTAAGATAAAATACCGCCGGCGATAGATTTTGATTGGCAACATTAACAGCACCGGATAAATTAAAAAATTTAAATGCATCAGCTAACAAAAGTCTTCTAGCATCCAATGAAGAAATAGTTTCGAAAGGGAAAGCCAGATAAATTACACTTCCCTCTTTTTGAGAATTATTAAAGCTGCCTTTATAAGCTATTCCAGCGGTGGTTATTTTGTTATAACTTAAAATAGGAAAACTTCCGCCGGAAGTATCAATTTCATCCGGAAAATCCTCTATATAAGGTGAACCTTGACTTGTAATACCATAAGAAAACGCGAGGCTATCGAAGCCTGATGATTCTACTCCGTAAACACCGTAAATATTAGAATTATCTTTAACAAATTTCGCTTTCAAATAATTATGAAGAAACGAAATATCGTTACTTGAGGCAGAACCAGAACCCTCTAAATCCCAGGCTATTTCAGAGCCGGAAACAAAGAGTTTACCTCCGTTTTCCAAATAGCTCTTAACTTTGCTTTGTTCGGAATCGGAAAAAGTTTCATCTTTTGTAGATTCATCACCCAGCAACCAAAATACTAACTGATAATCATTAAGATTAATATCTCCATTAATTACTTCATCATTTGAACAAGACTCAAAACTTTTATTAAAGGCTTCGGCGTATTTTACAATAAAATTGTGGTAAGGCTTATGCCAGCTTCCGCTTGATTCAATTCGGTCGAATCCATCAACAATTAATATTTTCACACCGTCATTCATCATGCGAATTCCGTAAGTATCGCTCGGATCACTCTCATTTGTTAAAGTAGCCGAATCAACCGCGGTTAATTTAAGGTACAAAGGTGCTGTTTGGTTATAGGCATAACCAGCATTTGTAACTGCATTATTTAAAACATCTTCGTTATCGCGAGTGTTAAAATAATCACCGTCAATGCTGTAATATAAGCGATAACCTTTTAAATCAGAATCCGGGGATGCAATCCAGGAAATATCAAAATGGCTAGTGGAATCATTTACGAGAGAACTTAACACAGGCGGGGCGGGAGGAATTAAATCAATGTCTGTTGTAGTTACGGGAATATAAACTGTATCGGCATTTCCGCGAACATCCTGTGTATAAACCATTACAGTATAATTTCCGTAAGGAAAACTATTAACATTCCAAAAATTATTAGAAACGATTCTCGTATTTGCAACATCGGACGCGCCGGTTCCGTTTGTAACAATATATACATGTTTGCTTGTACTGGATTCCTGCTGAAAATAATTAACATTTACATAACTATTGGAAGGCAGGTTATAATATTCGTATCGCAGCCCGTCGTCGGGAGGATTATAAACCACTGTTTTTTTATCTGCCGAAAGAATTTTATATCCCACCCTATACGTACCATTATTTTGCGCTGATGAAGAAGTTCCGTTCACCTCTTCAATATGAGCAATGATATCTACTTTACTTCCGAGAGATGAAGTAGAAAGTTGCGTTGTTGAATTATCTAGGAAAAACTTTACATAACGTATATGAGGTTTCCAGGTATCAATATAATTGGCTAAACCTCCATTAGGACGTATTGCGTTAAGATGACCGTCGACTAAAGAGCTACCGAGCCTATAATCAATTATATGAACATGATCTATCGCAATAGTAGAAACTTGCTGGCCAACCGCGACCGATTGTCCGACAGAGACCGAAGGATTAGTATGATAGTAAGTTATATTTTTAGATTGGCCGTTTATTTGAGAAGTAACACGAACATAAGAATCATACCCGGTGGAACCGTCATTATAAGCTGCGGCAACAACACCGGGTAAAACTGCGTAAACGGGAGTTCCCGCGGGTGCCGGTACATCCGTTCCGTTATGGTAATGTCCGTCAACAGTTGTGCTTCTGTATTCCCCAAAAGTACCGCTAATATTTTTTTGAATATTCATCGGAGCAAGAGGCCATAAATATTTTATGGTATCTTGCTGTGCAGATGAAATTTTTTGAAATGTTAATACAAAAATGATTAGCAATAAAACGGAAACAAAAAACTTCCGAACATCCATAATTTTAACTGTTCATGTTATTGAGGAATTCTTTATTATTCTTTGTTCCCCTAATTTTATCGAGTAAGAAATCCATAGCTTCAACTGGTGAGAAATCGCTGAGTATTTTTCTTAAAATCCAAACTTTTGCTAAATCATCCTCTTTCATTAAGAATTCTTCTCTTCTGGTTCCGGAACGATTAACATCAATAGCGGGGAATATTCTTCTGTCACTTAAATCTCTGTTAAGAACAAGTTCCATATTACCGGTACCTTTAAATTCTTCAAAGATTACATCATCCATACGGCTTCCGGTATCAATTAAAGCAGTCGCAATAATAGTTAAACTTCCGCCGTCTTCAGTATTTCTTGCTGCGCCGAAAAATCTTTTCGGTTTATGAAGAGCATTTGCGTCAACACCGCCGGATAAAATTCTACCGCTATGAGGCACAACAATATTATGAGCTCTAGCTAATCTGGTGATGCTATCAAGAAGAATTACAACATCTTCTTTAGCTTCAACAAGCCTTTTTGCTTTTTCAATAACCATATCCGCCACTTGTACATGGCGTTCGGCCGGTTCATCAAAAGTAGAACTGATTACTTCACCCTTAACAGAACGTTCCATATCAGTTACTTCTTCAGGACGTTCATCAATAAGGAGAATAATCATTTTTATTTCCGGATGATTTCTTGTAATTGAGTTAGCAATTTTTTGAAGGAGAATAGTTTTACCGCTTTTAGGAGGAGAAACAATTAAACCTCTTTGTCCCTTACCTATCGGTGATAAAAGATCCATTATTCTAACTGAATACTCTCCGGGAGCCGATTCAAGAAATAATTTTTTTGTCGGATAAACCGGAGTCAAATTATCAAATAATGTTCTTTCTCTAATTCCTTCCGGATCCAAACCGTTAACTGCTTCTACACGTAGAAGAGCAAAAAACCTTTCCCCTTCTTTCGGCGGCCTTACTTGACCGCTTACAAAATCACCGGTTCTAAGACTGAATTTTTTAATTTGAGAAGGAGAAACATAAATATCATCAGGGGAAGGCAGATAATTATAATCTGATGAGCGAAGAAATCCATATCCATCAGGCAGTACTTCAAGCACACCTTTAGAAAATGTTAATCCATCTTTGGCTGTTTGAGCTTCTAATATTTTAAATATCAATTCTTGTTTTCTCAAATCACTATAACCGGAGATATTTAAATTTTTGGCTATTTCATTTAATTCTACAATTTTTTTTGATTTGAGTTCAGAAATGTCCATTGGCATGATACGAATCCTAAAATTTTGGGAAATATAAATTGGTTAATAAAAATAAGATTTATACTTAGTCAAAAGGTTTTACCCGGATATGCGTGTTGAAGGCTAACTATAATCTACTATCTATCTAAAAAAATAACTTATTGTTTAATGTTGTTGAAAGGAACAAGAGGTTTAACCGAAACATAATGCTTATTTAAAAAAATGTCAAGCTATTTTATTTTTCAATAATTCGGTTTTTATCTCCCCAAGTAAATACATGCTTCCTAACACAACTAAACAATTTGATGAAGGTTGTGAAGCAAAGTCTTCAACAAAATTAGAAGGAAAAAGTTCCGGGAAAACTTTTATGCTTATCTCATCCGCGATTAAAATAAGATCTTCAACAGCAGCACTTCTTTCATAATTCACTTTTGTAACATGAAATTCATCAAAATGATTTTTTAAGAGAATCATTATCTCTTTAATCGCTTTATCTTTCATAGCACCGAAAAGTAAAATCTTTTTTTTATACTTTCCGGAGTTCATGCTAAATTCGGATAAAAAGTTTTTTATGCTTTCGGGATTATGAGCCGAATCGAAAATTATATCCGGATTATAATTGTAAAACTCATACCTGCCTTTTAACCCGGTATTTTTAATTACATTTTTTATTCCGGCGGAAATTTTACGAAAATCATCCAGCTCAAGCGTTTTAACTACGGCCAGCGCGCCAAGCGCCGCATTATATTTTTGATAATCACCCTTCAGCGGCATTGTAAAATCATCAAGTTCAATTTCTTCCGTATATAATTCTATTATTCTTTTATGCTCATTTAAGTAATCCTTAATCATAAATAATTCACTATTCGTCTCATTACATTTCTCAGAAATAACCTTAACTGCTTCATCAGGAAGTCTTCCTATAAAAACCTTATTATGTTTTTTTATAATCGCAGCCTTTTCCGCGGTAATTTTTTCTAAAGAATCTCCTAAAATAGCAGTATGTTCAAGACTGATAGAAGTTAAAACTACCGCTAGGGCATTTACAACATTTGTAGCATCCAGCCTTCCGCCTAAACCGGTTTCAATTACCGCATAATTAACCTTTTGCCGATAAAAGAAATCAAAAGCCATTGCAGTTGTTACTTCAAAAAAAGTAAGTCCGTTCAGTTTAATAAAATCCCACTGCTCAGATATAAAATCGGCAACAAAATCGTCGGGGATTTCAGAATTATTTATCTTTATTCGCTCATTAAAATTTATAAAATGCGGAGAAGTATAAAGTCCGACTTTATAATCAAACTCTTGTAAAATACTTGCAATAAAAGAAGCTGTACTTCCTTTGCCGTTAGAGCCGGCAATATGAAATACTTTTAATTTTTTCTGGGGATTCCCGAGATATTCCAAAAATTTAGAAATATTATCGAGACCAAGTTTTATACCGAACGTATGAAGTGAAAATAAATTATTAAGGGCTTCTTTTAATTCCATAAATTTAAATGATATAAGATCCTGTAAGATCTGATAATTTCTCTATCCCCATTTTCTCGCAATGCTGCATTCAATTCTTCCACTATTTTTACTGAAGCAGTAGGATCAATAAAATTAAGAGTTCCCAATTCAACTGCCGACGCGCCAACGATCATAAATTCCAACACATCTTTCCAATTCATAATTCCGCCGATTCCGATAATGGGAATATCAACTTTCTGTTTTATCTCCAAAACTTTAGCTAAGGCTACAGGTTTTATTGCCGGGCCGGAAAGACCTCCATTTACATTATAAATTTTCGGTTTTCTTGTGAACACATTAAATGCAGTACCCACCAAAGTATTTATAGCTGAAACCGCGTCTCCGCCATTATCTTTTACAACTTTCGCGAACTCTGAAATATAGGAAACATTCGGGGATAATTTAATGATGACCGGCTTTTTAGTAACCGATTTTACTTTAGCTGTGATTTCACCGACCGCGGAAACATCATTTCCAAACTGCAGTCCTCCCTCTTTTACATTCGGACATGAAACATTTATTTCGAACGCGCTTATAGCATCTTGTTCAGTAAGAATCTTTGTACATTCAACATATTCATCAATAGAACTTGCGGCAATATTACATATTAAAGGAACGTCATACTTTTTTAAGAAAATTATTTTTTCATTTAAAAACTCTTCAACACCAACATTGGCAAGACCGATTGCGTTTAACATTCCGGCAGGGGTTTCAACAATTCGCTGCGGCGGATTTCCTTTTCTGGGATTTAAGCTTAAAGATTTTGTAACAATTCCGCCAATTTTACTTAAATCTATAAATTCCGATATTTCATTTCCGTATCCTACAGTACCTGAAGCGAGCAAAATAGGATTTCTTAATTTCAGCGAGCCAATATTTACTGATAAATCTACATTACTCATATTACAACATCCTTAACATTAAAAACCGGTCCGTCTTTACAAACAAGTAAATATTTATCAGGACTTACTGTAGATTCGATAGGACAGCCTTGGCAAATTCCGAATCCGCAGGCCATCGCGCATTCCGTAGAGGCTTCACATTCAAAATTATTTTCTATGCAAAATCCTTTTAATGCTCTTAACATGGCATTAGGGCCGCAAGCAAAAAATTTAGCTTTATGTGTTTTAAGAAATTCGAGATGTTCATTTAAAAGATCAACTACATTTCCTTTATGCCCCAAAGAACCATCATCAGTCGCTATAGAAATATTATTCATTCCGTAAGAAATAACATCTTTATATGTTCTTCCGCCGATAAAAGTAAAAACTTTTTTTTCTTTACTTAATGATTTGGTAAGTAAAGGAAAAGGCGCAGCACCCAAACCTCCGGCAACAATAATTGCAGTTTCATAATCATCTTCTAATTTAAATCCATGTCCTAAAGGGCCTAGAATATCAACTGTTTCACCCTTCTTTTTATTAGCAAGAATTTTTGTTCCCTCACCAAAAATATTAAACATAATAAAGATAAAATCACCTTCCACATCGCAAACACTGAAAGGCCTTCTCAGCAGCGGGTATAAAGATTCAGACACACGGATATTCAGAAACTGTCCGGGAATTACTTTCCCGGCAATTTCCGGGGAATAAATTTTAAGCAGATAAATATTATTTTCTAACTCGATTGCTGCTTCAACCGGAGCGTTTACAATAATCAAATTATAAGATCCTTTAAGTTCTAAAAAAGTACCGATTATTGATGATAATTTTCGGCAGGCGTATGTTTATGAGAAATATTTTGAAACACAAAAATATATAATCTTTCGATTAGAATCGAGTAATATTTTTGATATAGGAAACAGAATATAAAAAGATTAAATTTTTCCTTTCTGTTCAATCGCAGCAATTTTATTTAATCTCCGCTGATGCCTGCCGCCGCCAAATTTAGTTTTAAGCCAAACATCAAGAATAGCTTTTATTGATTCCTCACCCAAAGTTTTTGCTCCCATCACTAAAACATTTGCATTATTATGTTCTCTGGCGCTTCTGGCTGAAAATTCATTATAGCATGTTGCGGCTCTTACACCTTTTACTTTATTCGCGGTAATCGCGGAAGGAATTCCGGTTGCGTCTATTAAAACACCAAAATCTACACTTCCTTCATTAATTTTTTTCGCAACCGCGAAAGCAAAATCGGGATAATCGCAGGATTCCTCATCATAAGTTCCTACATCCACAACTTCAAAACCATTATCCGTTAAAATTTTAGATAAAGTATTCTTCATTCTAAAACCGGTATGATCTGAACCGATAGCCACTTTTTTCAACTTTATCGAACGCATTACTCCGTTAGCGGTATCTTCAATTTTCTCAGCTTCTTCTTTACTGATAATTGTAATGCCGAGTGTTTTAATTTTATCATAAGCCGAAGGAGTAACAACTTCATTTCCTCCTAATGGAAAAATAGTACCCCCGGCTTTATGAAATTTTACTACATCAAGTTCGGTTATAAGTTTTTTCATTTATTCTCAGAAAATTGATGAATGAGAAGTTTACAAATGCTCGGTTATTTTATTTATCTTTAAATGATCAACCACTTTTTTTACATCCTGCGATTGATCTCTTCTGCAGATTAAAAGAGCGTCTTTTGTATTTATAACAATTAAATTATCAACGCCAATTACGGCAGCAAATTTTTCAGGTGAATAGATATATGAATCAACTGTCATTTCTGTATATACAGTTCCAACCGATGCATTGCCGTCATCATTTTTATTAGACAACTGATAAACTTCTTCCCAACTGCCAACATCGCTCCATGCAAACTCACCTTTAGTTAAAAATACTCGCTGTGATTTTTCCATTATTCCATAATCAATCGAAATACTTCGAAGCTTACCATAAACATTATTCAGCGTACTTTCATAATTTGGGGTACCGTAATCATTCTCAATCTCCTTCAAACCTTCATATAATTCCGGCATGTGCTGTTTTATTTCATCTAAAATTACATCAGTCCGCCAAATAAACATACCGCTGTTCCAGAAAAAATCACCGCTTTCTAAAAATCTAACCGCGGTAGCATAATTCGGTTTTTCGGCAAAAGTATATACCTTAAAAATATTATCAGCAACGCCTTGTTCATCAATTTGAATATAACCATAACCTGTTTCGGGACGTGTAGGCACAATACCGATAGTAACTAATCCTTTTGAATCAAAAGCAAAATCCGCGGCAGTTTTTAAAGTATTATGAAAAGCGTTCACATCTCTAATAATATGATCTGCAGGAAGAATAATAGTAACACCGTCTTTAGTTTTTTTACTTATAATTACGGAAGCAAGCCCTATACAAGCTGCTGTATTTCTGCCGAAAGGTTCTTCCACAATATTTTCTTGCGGAATTTGCGGAAGCTGATTTAAGATTTCCGGGCGCTGAATTTTATTGGTAATAACAAAAATATTTTCATTTTCAACCACACCATTAAGTCGTTCAACAGTATCCTGAATCATAGTATTTTCACCGAAAATTTTAAGCAATTGTTTCGGTGTTTTCTCCTTACTTCTTGGCCAAAACCTAGAACCTACTCCTCCGGCCATTATTACAGCGTATATTTTCATTAACTTATATTCCTCAATTTTATATTTTTTAATTTTCTTCCGAATTCTTCCGCACGATTTAAATAATTAGTTATATCTACTTCTTTACCTTTAACAACAGCTACTATAACAATGAGACAAGAGCGCATAGATTCTATAATTTCTTTGCCCGGCATCAGTTCCCGCGAATTTATTAATATTAACGCTTTTGCAATTATTTTATGCATATTGGCTATTATATCAAAACCTATTTTCGCCGACATATCTCCGTTTGTTTTCATAACTTTGGCAAAATTAATAATTTTCTCATTATCAATTTCATTTTTTTGAAGATCTTTTAAGAGGGTATCCAAAGGCTTTATCGGCTTTAAAATCGCATTTTCATAATTTTGGAAAAAAAGATCGTCATCTTCTTTTTCCTCTTCCATTATCAGCTTTTCTTTAATTTTATCACTTTCACTTTTTTCAAATACATCTTCATCAATTTTTCTTTTAGAAAGATTTACATTTATAGAATCATTAATTCCGTCGGTTTCTTCCGTTTCGCTGTTAACTTCATTACTTATTTCGGAAGAAGGAGCATGAATTTCAGTGTTAAAATCTTCTTCAATTTCCGGTGGCGGCGGATTCAATTTATCTAACGCTTTCTTAAAAGTAAGCGGGCTAACCATATCAAGCATATGGCTGAGGTCCTTAATTAAATATTGCGCGTGTTCTTTAAATTTATCCGTAAGCTTCAGCATGTCAACCTGAGGCTGATTCAGATAAGCGAAAATTTCACTTAATCTAATAGCAAGGGTTGACAGCTCAGTTATTTTTTTCATCTTTTTGATATCGTCAT
Organism: uncultured Bacteroidota bacterium; assembly: GCA_963798775.1. Lineage (GTDB taxonomy): Bacteria > Bacteroidota > Ignavibacteria > Ignavibacteriales > Ignavibacteriaceae > CAWCUK01. The sequence goes on along the minus strand of CAWCUK010000006.1, from coordinate 47,444 downwards.
CGAGATTATCTGATTTTGCAATTGTTTCTCTTAAAAGCGCGACTACCTCAATTTTCTCCGTACTTAAACGTAGATTATTTGAAGCGGCAATAATGCTCTGTACGATATACTGTTTGATTAAATCCATTTAGTTTTTGTACACCCTAGGTACTCTTCGGCTTATTCCGCAGGTAATTTCATAAGGAATTGTCTTTAAAACTTTTCCCCAATCCCACGCGTCAATTTTCTCATTTTTACCTTCACCTAAAAGTATAACTTTTTCTCCGATTTTTACTTTATCAGAATTTACATTGAACATAATTCTATCCATAGTTACTCTCCCCACTTGTTCATAAACTTTACCTTTAATAATGGATTTTGCTTTATTAGTCATTGCCCTGTTAAAACCATCCGCGTAGCCAATAGGTACGGAAATAATAGTTGTTTCAGATTCCGAAATATATTTTCTTCCGTAACTTACACTTTCCCCGGCATTTATTTTCTTTATTGACGAAATTTTAGAATAAAGCGAAAGCACGGGTTTTAGCATTATTGATTCAGAAGTTTCTAAGGATGGATAGTAACCGTAAAGACTTATTCCCGGTCTTACCATATCAAAATATGCTTCGGGCATATCTAAAATTGCACCGCTGTTAGCTGCATGAGCAAGGCCGTAATTTATGTTATTCTTCTTTAGCTGTATCAATAAGTTTTCAAATCTTTTTAACTGCAACTTAGCATATTTTTTATTCTTTTCATCGGAAGTAGCAAAATGAGTATAAATACCGGAAATATTAAAATAACTATTTAAACTTAATTTTTTTATGAAATTAAACGCTTCGGAAAAATCAACACCGATGCGTCTCATGCCGGTATCAATTTTTACATGCACATTTATTTTATTCTCATTTTGGCCGCCGTTTTTCTTCTTTTCATCTAACAATATTTTTAAATGTTCATCGGTAAAAACTGTAGCCGAAATATTATGGTTAAAAACAACAGGGACTTCATCTTTATTAAAAGGTTCAAATACAAGAATCGGCTGATTTACAAATTTTCTCAATTCAACAGCTTCATCGGCAATAGCCACAGCAAAATATTCAGGAGAATTATCCCCCAATGAATTAAGAGCATCGGCAATTTGCTTAACTCCGTGTCCGTATGCATCGGCTTTTACTACGGCCATAATATTAACATGTTTATTTTTATTTACCTTCTTTCTAATATTAAGATAATTTTTTTTCAGATTAGAAAGATTTATAACAGCATAAGTAGGGCGCATTTGTATATTCAGTATTAATTGTCTGCAAAATATAATTTTTATTGAATATATAATCAATTTAACTCTGCTTATGTACATTTATTCTTTTTAAAAATATTTTTTTTTGCCTTCCGACAAATTTTTACTTTTTGTACATTTGATCCTTATCATTTCTTGATTAACGCATATTTCTCTTTGATGAGAAAACTCTCAGAAAGAAAATTCTTACAAATGAAAATCAGCGAATTGTAGAAGTTAAAAAAAATAGCCGTGATTACATTTTACTAAATATTTACTTCTGGCATATATCTTGTCATAGTTAATACGATTTTGAAAATTTGAGTTATCACAGTTAAAGAGATAGCTTTTAAATCTTGATATTACAAGGGCGTTAATTTAATTTTTCACAAAAAAAACTATAAAATATGTTAACCGAATTCGGAAAAATTTTTGCTTTTATTTTGGTAGCGGTAATATTTGTATTAATAGCATTGGTTGCCGCCAAACTCATCAGACCCGCACGTCCAACCAAAGAAAAACTTTTAACATACGAATGCGGCGAGAATGTTCAGGGTTCTCCTTGGGTTAAATTCAATATTCGGTTTTATGTTGTTGCCTTAATCTTCTTAATATTTGATGTTGAAGTTGTTCTGCTTATTCCATGGGCTTTAGTTTATAAGAATTTTGGTTTCGGCGGATACGCAATTGGCGCAATTTTCTTATTTCTTTTAGGCTTGGGAATGGCGTATGAATGGAGAAAAGGTGATTTAGAATGGGCTAAACCGAAAGTTATTCCGCCTACAATAATAAAAAAACAGCCACTACCGGCTCCTGAACAGGTTGAAGTAAGTTAGAAGCTCTACATTTTAATAATATATATAGATGAATTTACAATGGGATTATTAGACAAACAATTTACTGACGATAATATAGTTATAACCAAAGTTGATGATCTTTTGAATTGGGCAAGATTATCTTCGCTTTGGCAAGTCGGTTTCGGATTGGCGTGCTGTGCTATCGAAATGATGGCTACATCAGCATCCCATTACGACTTTGATAGATTTGGAGTTATACCGCGGCCTTCTCCGCGTCAATCGGATGTAATTATAATTTCCGGTACTGTTACTTTAAAAATGGCTCTAAGAATTAAAAGATTATATGAACAAATGCCCGATCCTAAATATGTAATTTCAATGGGAAGCTGTTCGAACTGCGGCGGCCCTTACTGGGAACACGGCTATCATGTTTTAAAAGGAGTAGACAGAGTTATTCCTGTAGATGTTTATGTGCCCGGCTGTCCTCCCCGTCCCGAAGCTTTACTGGAAGGCTTATTAAAATTACAAGAAAAAATAAGAAATGAATCTTTGGTAAAAAAAGTCGTATGAAAACAGCAGAAGAAATTTTCAGCATATTAAAAAATAAATTTAATGATTCAGTTATAGAGTTTGTTGCCGATCAACCGGTTGAACAGTTTATAATTGTTAATCCGTTTGAGATAGATAAAATCAGCTATTTCCTAAGAGATACTGAGGATTTATTATTTGACAATTTAATTCTCCTTTCCGGTGTTGATGACGCAAACGGAGAAAATTCTACCGAAGAAGACGGCAGTTTACGAATTGTAGGCGGAACATTAAGTGTAGTATATCATCTGGAATCTACTATTCTTCGTCATAAACTTGTTCTAAAAGCTTTTACCCCCAGAGAAAAACCGGAAGTTGTTTCCGTTGCCGAAGTTTGGCGTCATGCTGATTGGGAAGAAAGAGAAGCTTATGATATGCTCGGAATTATTTTCCTGAATCATCCTAATCTTATGAGAATTTTAATGCCATACGATTGGGAAGCCGGATATCCTTTAAGAAAAGATTATAAAAATCCGGAATTTTATCACGGTATGAAAGTACCTTATTAAATATTAATAGTACATTCCTGCTAAGGAATGAGAAACAAAAATTACGTTGATACTATGTCTCTTAAAACAGAAGAAATGATACTCAACATGGGGCCTCAGCACCCTTCTACACACGGTGTGCTGAGATTAGAGCTTCAGCTTGAGGGTGAAATAATAACAAATGTAATACCTCATTTAGGATATCTTCACAGATGCTTTGAAAAGCATACTGAAGCAATGACATATCCGCAAGTAATTCCTTACACAGACCGCATGGATTATCTTGCTTCAATGTATAATGAATTCGGATATGCATTAGCCGTTGAAAAACTTCTTGGAATTGAAGTTCCGGAACGTGTAGAATATATCCGAGTTATAATGGGCGAATTGCAGAGAATTGCTTCCCATCTTGTTGCTATAGGAACTTATGGTTTGGATATAGGAGCTTTTACTCCCTTCCTTTATTGCTTCAGAGATAGAGAAAAGATTTTAAGTCTTTTTGAAATGACTTCCGGAGCCAGATTATTATACAATTATATTTGGATTGGCGGAGTTTCGCACGATCTTCATCCTGATTTCATAAGAATGGCTAAAGAATTCCTCCAATATTTCAAACCAAATATTAAAGAATTAAATGAGCTTTTAACGTATAACAAAATTTTTGTTGAACGTACTGCTAATGTTGGAATTCTGCCCGTTGATACAGCAATAAATTATGGAATTACAGGCCCCAATCTAAGAGCCAGCGGAATAAAATGGGATCTCAGAAAAGACGATACTTATTCAATATATAATAAATTTGATTTTGATATCCCTGTGGGTGAAGGCTGGGTCGGCACGGTCGGAGATTGTTGGGATAGATATTACCTCCGTATACTGGAAATGGAACAAAGTATAAAAATTTTAGAACAAGCATTAGATCAAATTCCAGAAGGTGATGTTTCTTCCGCGATTCCCAAAAGAATAAAGCCGCCGGTCGGTCAAGTTTATACCCGTGTAGAAAATCCACGCGGTGAACTTGGTTATTTTATAGTAAGTAACGGAACTACGAGTCCGCAAAGAGTCAAAGTTAGAGCTCCCTCATTCATCAATCTTGGTGTACTTAACGAATTATGTAAAGGTCACATGGTTGCTGATGTTATTGCAATTTTAGGAAGTATTGATATAGTTCTCGGAGAGGTGGACAGATGATATACGATTTCTTATCAAATTTAACCGGTAGTGGAGTAGCAGCCGCGGTAATTCAAAGTCTGCTTCCCTTATTCGTTTTTATTCTTCCTTTCGCATTATTCGCAGTGCTACTGGAAAGAAAAGTTTCGGCACATATGCAGGACCGTCTTGGACCTATGAGAGTCGGTTATCATGGTATTCTTCAAACTGTTGCCGATATTTTAAAACTTATTCAAAAAGAAGATATAGTTGCTACCGATAATGATAAACCATTATTTAATTTAGCTCCTATTTTAGTATTTGCCGGAAGTTATGCCGTATTTGCCGCGATTCCTTTTTCAAGCGGTTATATCGGTTCAAATTTGGATTTGGGAGTTTTCTTTATTGTAGCAATTTCAGGATTAGTAGTTGCCGGAATTTTAATGGCGGGCTGGGCATCAAATAATAAATATTCACTACTCGGCGCAATGAGATCGGCTGCCCAGATGATCAGTTATGAAATTCCCACCATACTAGTAATAATAAGTATAGTAATGATTACCGGTACTCTTAATCTTTATAAATTAAGTGAAATGCAAACCGGTTACTTTTGGAATTGGATGATTTTCGGCGGGCCGGAATTCGGTTTATCCAAATTCATTTTTATTCCTTTGATGATACTTGGTTTTCTTATAATTTACTTAAGTACACTAGCTGAAGTTAATCGTACCCCTTTCGATATACCCGAAGCTGAATCGGAATTAGTTTCCGGTTACCATACTGAATACAGCGGAATGAAATTCGCTATGTTTTTCTTAGCCGAATATGCCAATATGTTTGCCGTTTCAGCAATAGTAACGTCACTATTCTTCGGCGGCTACCAATCTCCTTTCGGATATTTAGGAGATTTATTTAACGCGCATTGGCTAATTCCAATTGAACAATTTTTCTGGTTCACCGCAAAAGGAATATTCTTTGTTTTTGTACAAATGTGGTTAAGATGGACTCTTCCTCGTTTAAGAGTTGATCAACTCATGGCTATGTGCTGGAAATACTTAATTCCTCTTGCTTTTGTGAATCTAATCATAATCGGACTAATAACGGTTTTATAGCAATATGAAAGAATACTTTAAAAATGGCTGGGAAGGTTTATTTACTGTTTTGATCGGTATGAAAATTACTTTCAAACATCTTTTTACTCCTTCTGTTACAATTCAATATCCTGACGTAAAACTGGAACTTCCCGAAAGAGAAAGAAACAGATTATATGTAAATATGGATGACTGTATAGGCTGCGACCAATGTGCCCGCGCCTGCCCTGTCAGCTGTATTTCAATAGAAACTGTTAAAGGAATTCCCGGAGAGGATTTGGGTAAAACTTCCAACGGCAAACGTAAAGCTTTATGGGTTACTAAATTTGATATAGACTTTGCAAAATGCTGCTACTGTCAACTATGCGTTTTCCCTTGTCCTACTGAATGTATTTACATGACCGACGTTTATGAATTTTCTGAATTTGAGCGACAAAACTTGCAATATGATTTTGTTACCCTTACTCCCCAAGAAAGGGAAGAAAAGAAAAATAACTTTGCAGAGTTTGAAGCTGAAAAAGCTGCTAAAAAAGCACAAGCCGCAGCAGAAGCGGCAGCCGCAAAAGCAGCGCAAAAACCGGAAAATAATAAACCGTCTGAAAATTAAGAGTTAATCATGAATATATACGATATAATATTTTATCTTTTTGCATCAATCACTTTAGTTTCTGCATTTCTGGTAGTAACTGTAAGAAATATAGTCCACTCGGCTTTTTATTTACTATTTACTTTTTTTGGAGTTGCAGGCATTTATGTACTACTCGGCGCCGATTTTGTCGCGGTAGTTCAATTATTGGTTTATGTCGGCGGTATATTAATTCTACTTCTTTTCGGCGTGATGCTAACAAACAAAATAACAAGTGTACAAATTAAAAGTGGTTCTATTCAAGTTATTCCTGCCGCAGTCGGAGTCGGATTATTCGCCGGAATATTAACCTCATCTTTAGTTAGCACAAACTGGAAATCATATGATACTCAAATCCCCACAACAACAGCGTATGCGTTAGGCAATTTACTTATTTCGCAATACGCGGTAGTGTTTGAATTGCTGGGAATATTACTTTTAATTGCGCTGATTGGTGCAGCCACAATGGCGCGTAAACAATAAATAGAAATATGACACACATTAGTTTAAATCATTTTTTAGTAGTAAGCTCAATACTTTTTTCGTTGGGAATATACGGTATAGTTACACGTAAAAATGCCGTAATGGTTCTTATGGGTATTGAACTTATACTTAACTCAGCTAACATCAATTTTATTGCGTTTGCTAAATACGGCAACTTTGGCTTACAAGGGCAGCTTATGGCTCTTTTTGTTATAGTTCTTGCAGCCGCTGAAGCCGCAATAGCACTGGCAATAGTTTTAAATATTTACAAAACTTTCTCAACAGTTAATGTTGATGAGATTGATACATTGAAAGATTAAGTTGTTATGACTGAAGCTATATTAATCAAACTGGCACTTGCAATTATCTTTTTGCCTTTGGCAGGATTTGCAATTACAATTTTTATAGGGAAAAAATTTAAGAAAGCTTATTATATTGAAATGATTGCGATATCCGCTGCTTTCATTTCTGCAGTAACTCTTTTAGTTGCAAAGCTTTCTTATTTTGTAAACACAGATATTACCTCAGAGTTCGAATGGATAAATTTCGGCAATATTCCGGTTCTAAACCATCTTACATTAGAACTTGGAATTTTACTTGATAATTTATCTGTTATAATGATTTTTGTAGTACTACTGATAAGTGTACTTGTTCATATATTCTCTATTGGTTACATGAAAGGAGATAAAAGGTTTAACAGGTACTATTCCTATCTCGGTATTTTTACCTTCTCAATGTCCGGTATTGTATTTACCCATAACATTTTAATGATGTATATATTTTGGGAACTTGTAGGTTTATCATCTTACCTGCTTATAGGTTTCTGGTTTGAAAAAAAATCCGCATCCGACGCATCCAAGAAAGCATTTCTTGTTAACAGAGTCGGCGATATCGGAATGTTTGCCGGAATACTTTTATTATTTACTACGTACCACACATTCTCCTTTGATAAAATATTTCATTTGATTTCTCAAGGTGTTCTTCCTTTCGGAAGCGAAACATGGTTAACAGTAACAGGAATTTTAATTTTTTGCGGAGCAATAGGTAAATCAGCTCAGTTCCCTCTTCATATTTGGTTACCTGATGCGATGGAAGGCCCTACTCCGGTTAGCGCTTTAATTCATGCGGCAACTATGGTTGCAGCCGGCGTATTTTTTATAACAAGAATTTTTACAATTTTAACAGGCGATGCACTTTTCTTTATCGCGATAATAGGGGCATTATCCGCTTTTATCCCCGCAACAATAGCTTTAACTCAAAATGATATTAAAAAAGTTCTGGCTTATTCAACTATAAGTCAGCTTGGTTATATGGTAATGGCTCTCGGAATAGGAGCATATCAATTCGCTTTTTTTCATCTTATAACCCATGCTTTCTTCAAAGCTTGTTTATTTCTTGGTTCCGGTTCAGTTATTCACGCAATGCACCACGAACAAGATATTAGAAAAATGGGCGGATTAAGAAAAAAAATGCCTATAACTTACGCTACTTTTTTAATCTCTTCACTAGCTATTTCGGGTATTCCGTTAACATCCGGCTTTTTAAGTAAGGACGGAATTTTAGCCGGCAGCTATGCTTTCGCGTCATTAACAGGAAATTGGATTTTCGCTGTTGTCGGATTTTTCGTTGCACTACTTACCGCCTTTTATATGTTCCGATTAGTAATATTAACTTTTCACGGCAAACCGAGAGATAAAGAAAAATACGATCATGCGCATGAATCATCCTTTGTTATGGCAATGCCTTTAGTTGTACTTTCTGCCCTTTCAATATTTATATGGTATACTCCAAATCCATTAAATCCGGATGCGGGCGCGTTCTTATCTCAATGGGTTAAAATTCCGGAAATTTCAGTTCCGGAAAATACTCGATATCCTTTTATGAGGGAAGATGCGGCAGCTGAGATAGGGAAAGAAGTAGAGGCGGTTGAACCGGAAATTGTCTATTCGCATTTTTATACCGAAGCTATGCATCACGCGCATTATCCTTCTATGGTGCTTTCATTAATTCTTGCTTCATTGGGTATTTTGTTAGCTTTTCTTTTTTATCAATGGAAGAAACTTGATCCGGATAAATTTGCAAATTCAATTCATCCTCTATACAAGCTATCATACAATAAATGGTATTTTGATGAAATTTATGATGCCACATTTATTGCCGGAACATTAGCTTTAAGTAGAATTCTATCATGGTTTGATGCAAATGTTATTGACGGAATAGTTAACGGCTCCGCTACTGTTACAAAATCGGTTTCCAGATTCAGCGCTAATTTTGACAGTATTGTTGTAGACGGACTAGTTAATTTGATGGCATATATCAGTGGATTTATCGGCTTGTTCTTCAGAAGATTCCAAACCGGAAAAATCCAAACATATTTAGTTTTAGTTGTATTCTCATTAGTTATACTATTATTCTTATTTAAGTCATTTTAGTTTGTAATATTTAGGTAAACAAAAATGGAAAATTTTCCCATCTTATCATTTATAACATTCCTACCTATTGTTGGAATGATAATTATTTTATTTTTGCCGAAAAGCCAGTCACAAATTGTAAAGAGCATAACTTTATTAATTACCGGCATTCAGGTTGTTGCGGCAATATTTTTATTAGGAGCATATAATTATTCTCTCGGCGGAATAAATGATCCGTATTCATTTCAGTTTGTAGAAAAATTCCGTTGGATTGAAATCTCCGGATTTTCATGGATCGGAAAAATTAAAATCGATTATTTTATGGGGCTTGACGGTTTAAGTATTCCGCTTGTCCTATTAACGGCTCTTATAACTTTTATTGCAACCCTATCTTCCTGGAAAATTGATAAATCAGTTAAAGGATATTTTGCACTTTTCCTTCTTTTCGATACAGGAATGATGGGAGTTTTCGTCGCTCTGGATTTCTTCTTATTCTATATTTTCTGGGAATTGATGCTTCTCCCGATGTATTTCCTAATAGGAGTATGGGGCGGACCAAGAAGAGAATATGCAGCAATCAAATTCTTCCTTTATACTTTGTTCGGTTCGGTATTTCATTCTACTTGTAATGATCGGATTATATTTCAGTTCGAAGGAAACATTGGCAAGCGGAGACAAAAGTATTTACATTTAATATGCTTGCGATGATGAATCCGGCTAATTTTACGGCAACCGGATTACTGTCGCCACTGAATCCTAACAATTAAGGTTAATAGCATACATTGCATTGTTTGTTGGATTTGCAATTAAAATCCCAATGTTCCCTTTCCATACTTGGCTTCCGGATGCGCACGTTGAAGCACCTACAGCAATTAGTGTTATTCTTGCAGGTGTTCTGTTAAAAATGGGAACTTATGGAATTTTAAGAATTTGCTTTCCGGTTTTCCCGGAAATTACACAGCAACTGGTCTGGTATATTGCTCTGTTCGGCATGATTAATATCATATACGGAGCCTTATGCGACTGGCCCAAAAAGATTTTAAGAAAATGATTGCATATTCTTCCGTTTCACATATGGGTTTTGTGTTGCTCGGAATGGCTTCGCTAAATACGATGGGAATTTCCGGCGCAGTACTTCAAATGTTTAATCACGGAACAATTACCGCAATGCTCTTCTTATTGGTTGGTGTTGTTTATGATAGAACTCATACGAGAGGATTAGAAGATTTGGCGGATTGGCCACTCAGATGCCGGTTTATACAGGATTTACAACTCTTGCTTTCTTTGCCGCAATCGGGCTGCCCGGATTAAGCGGATTTGTTTCGGAAGCATTTGTTTTCCTGGGAGCCTTCGGTGTCGAAACTATTCGAGTAGTGACTATTATTTCTACTCTTGGAATTCTTTTGGGTGCCGGCTATATGTTATGGGCATTCCAAAGAGTTTTCTTAGGAGGTTTGAAAGAAAAATGGTCATAACTTAAAGATCTTACTTTCAGAGAATACGCTATGTTAGTTCCGCTAAGTATAATAGTTATTTTCTTAGGTGTTTATCCTTCTGCCATGCTAAATATTATGAATACTTCAGTTAACGCTATGGTTAAATTTATGATTCATGCAAAGGATATATACAGCTCACTTGGAGGATTTTAATTAAGAATCACTTTAATATAAAAGTATTACTATCGTGGAAAAATTTGAATTATATCGTAAACAGCCTTCATTTGGTAAAACCGGAATTGGCTATCTCAATCGGAATAGTAGTTCTTGTTACCATAGATCTTATTATGGGAAACAATAAAAAATTATTGCCCTGGATAGCTTTGGCCGCAATTGCTGTTACCGGCTATTTTGTAGCAGAACAATTCAGTTTAAATTCTTTTGCCTTTGGCGGCAACGGAACTAAAGGAATGGTTATTGTTGATGCTTTTGGAGCATTTTTCAAAGTAATTGTACTGCTCGCCTCCCTGCTCGTTATTTTCTTTTCTTTATCTTCTTTTGAAATAAAAAGCAGTTTCGACAGGCACGGCGAATATTATGCGCTGATATTCGGAATGATTCTCGGAATGTTCTTTATGTTTTCTTCTTCCGATCTCATTCTTATTTATTTAGCCTTAGAGTTAGTTTCACTTTCATCTTATGTTTTGGCCGGTTTTACACGCCAATCATTAAGAAACAGCGAAGCCTCTCTTAAATATATTATTTTCGGTGGAGTTTCATCGGGAATTATGCTTTTCGGAATTTCAATTATTTACGGAATTACCGGAAGTACTAATCTTTATGAAATCAACAGTTTAATCCAGGCATCCAGCGTTCCTTCATTTATGTTCCTTCTTTCCGGGCTTTTAATTTTCGTAGGAATCGGGTATAAAATTTCCGCGGCTCCGTTTCATTTTTGGACTCCGGATGTTTACGAAGGAGCGCCTATAACTATTACCGCATATCTTTCTATCGCAAGTAAGGCTGCCGGATTCGCATTATTGATTAGATTTATAAAAATCACATTCATCCAATCGGTCGATCCTCAAGGTTATTGGCATTTAATAGGATTGATTGACTGGAAATCAATTTTAATTGTTATCTCCATTTTATCCATGACACTTGGAAATTTCGCGGCGCTGTGGCAAACTAATATGAAACGATTGCTCGCTTACTCAAGCATTGCTCACGCAGGTTATTTACTGCTGGGATTAGCGGTTCTCTCTGACGAAGGCTTGATTGCTATTCTTATTTATTTTGCCATCTACGCAATTATGAATTTGGGCGCCTTTTATGTTGTACTATTGATTGCCAACAAAATCGGAAGCGAAGAAATTGATGATTACAAAGGATTAGGATATTCTACTCCTTTACTCGGAATTATGCTCGCGATATTTTTAGTTTCGTTAACCGGATTACCACCCACAGCGGGATTTATCGCAAAGCTGTATTTATTTATTGCCTTGGTTGACGCTAAAATGATAACAGTTGCCGTAATAGCATTACTGAATACCGTAGTTTCACTTTATTACTACATAAGAGTTTTAAAGAATATGTTTTTAGTTAAGCCTGAAGAATTAAAACCATCTTTTAAGGCATCGCCGGCAAATGTTACTTTATTATTTTTACTTGCCGCTCCAATTATAATATTGGGAATTTATTTTACTCCTTTAGTTGAATTTGCAAAGATTTCAATTACATTTCTGGGATTTTAATTTTCCGATTTAACTTTTAATAAAGCCTCTTTATCTTTAAGAAGAGGCTTTTTTAATTAATTCCCTCTCTAAATTATTCCACATCATTTTTTATTACAGCGCAAAATTCTAAATTCTTTTAAATCAAAAAAGAATCCGGATAATAATATGAAATATTTATTTGTCGCACTTCTGTTAATTCCCTTTTTATTAAAAGCACAGACGTTAAATTGCACAGTTACAATAGAACATCAAAATTTAGAAGTTTCTAATATGGAAGTAGTTGATGAACTTCAGCAAAAAATAGATGATTACATGAATAAAAATTCTTTTGCCGAAAAACTGGAAGATTTGGGAAAAATAAATTGTGCTTTCCACATATTTCTTATTGATGCCAATGATCAAGGGGATTTTAATGCTCAAGTTAATGTTGTTAGCAGTCGTAAAATTTACAAATCAAATTTAACTTCACCGATACTTAACCTTTTAGATAATCAATGGTCATTTCATTTTACAAGCGGACAGAATTTAGAAAGCTCACAATTAGATTTTGATCCTTTAACCAGCTTTTTAGATTATTACGCTTATTTAATAATTGGTTATAATGAAGATTCTTGGGAAAGATTAAGCGGTGATGATTATTTTCAAAAAGCCGCGGATATTGTTGATATGGGTGCAACAAGCAGAAGAACAAAAGGATGGAAAAGAAATACAAATTCCTATTCCTACAGCCGTTCAAATTTGATTGATGATATTTTAAATGAAACATACCGCCCTTTTCGCGAAGCTTTCTATAATTATCATTACGGAATAGATATTTATAATACTGATAAAGAAAAAGCTTGGAAATATATAATTCAAATGATAGATACAACTAAATATATAGAAGATTTAACAAGCACGGAAAGTACGATAATTACAGTATTTTATGATGCCAAATCAGGAGAAATTACAGATAGACTTGCCGATTATCCGGATAATTCAATTTGGGAAAAGCTAAAAATTATAAATCCTTCCCACGCGGATGAATATAACGAAGCTGAGCAAAAGTAGTATATTTAATTAAATTACAGTAGCTTAACTTGTTTGCAAATAATAAAAATATTCATTAGGTTATATGCGACAAAATTAGTCTTATTTAATGTTAAAACTTTCAAAGAAAACTGAATATGCTTTAATGGCAGTAAAATATATTGCGTTAAAGCCGGATTGCTCTTGTATTACGGCAAAAGAGATTTCGGAAAATTATAAAATTCCTTATGAATTACTGGCAAAAATTCTGCAGAAATTATCCAAAAATGAAATTGTCGCTTCATATCAAGGTGTAAAGGGCGGATATTCTTTAATAAAAATCCCCGAAGAAATTACTTTAATTGATATAATAAACGCTATTGAGCCCGATTATAAAATAACAGAATGTATGAACGAACAAAAAGCTCAAAAAGAATGTATGCATTTAAACTGCTGTATGATAAAAGATCCACTTATGAAAGTACAAATAGAAATAGATAAAGTTTTCCGGGCGATGACCATAAAACATTTATTATAATGAAATTTCCTATATATTTAGATAATCATGCTTCTACCCCGCTTGATACCGAAGTGTTTGAAGCAATGCGTCCTTATTTCTTAGAAAAATTCGGAAATGCCTCAAGTAAAAATCATTCCTTCGGCTGGGAAGCCGATAGCGCAATAAAAAAATCAAGAGAAATAATTTCAGATTTTATAAACGCGGAACCGTCAGAAATTTATTTTACAAGCGGCGCTACCGAATCTATAAATCTGGCGCATTTCGGACTTGCGGAAGCCAATTTTCGAAAAGGAAATCATATAATTTCTTCAATAACTGAACATAGCGCTTCTTATGATTCTTTAAATCTTTTACGAAAAAAAGGTTTTGATGTTACTTTTCTTCCGGTAAATAATGAAGGCATTATCAGTCCCGATGCTGTAAGAAAAGCCGTTACGGAAAAAACTGTATTTGTTTCAATAATGACGGCTAATAATGAGATTGGGACAATAAATAATATTACAGCTATCGGAGAAATTTGCAGAGAAAAAAATATAATTTTTCATACCGACGCGACACAGGCAATAGGGAAAGTTGAATTTAATGTTCTTAAAAATAATATAGATTTAGCTTCATTTTCCGCACATAAAATTTATGGTCCCAAAGGAGCCGGAGCTATATTTATTAAAGATAAAATTAAAGTTACACCGCAAATTTTCGGAGGCGGACAAGAAAAAGGTCTAAGATCCGGTACTCTTAATGTAACCGGAATTGTAGGTTTAGGAAAAGCCGTGGAAATTCTTAAATCTGCTTTTGAAGAAGAAAATAATAGAATTAGGAATTTAAGAGATAAATTGTATTATCTTATTAAGAGCGAATTAAATGAAGTTATCTTAAACGGCAGCTCAAATCACAGACTCCCTGGGAATTTAAATATTTGTTTTCCCGGTATACGCGCAGAAAACCTAATTATGAATATGAGAGAAATCGCTATTTCAACCGGAGCCGCATGCGCATCCGAATCATTAAAACCAAGCAGAATTTTAAAGGCACTTGGTTTATCAGATGAATTGGCTTTGTCAGCAATCAGAATTGGGATAGGTAAATTTAACAATGAAGAACAAATAGAATATACCGCTGATAAATTAATCAAAACTGTAAAAAAGTTAAAGAAGGAAAACCCTGCTTATCAACTTTAAATAAATTTATAGAAACAAAATGGATAATAAAATGTTAAAAGGTCAAGAAATTCTCGAAAACGAATACGTTATTTTTCTTAATTATCTAAAAGCAAAATTTCCGGTCTTTCATAACTCGAACTTCTTTTTTCGGGATTTTCAATACGGAGTAAAAAGATTTCTAGAGAAAAAGGGAATATTCTTAAGTTATTCCGATTCTGAAAAATTAGCTTCAGATTTTGCCCTTTTCCTTGAAAGTAAAGAAATATTTACAAAAGTTAATAGCCTAGGATGGCGAGTTAATTATAGTGATTTTGTGACACCTGCCCCAGGTGATCCGTTCTAATTTATTTTTAACAGCGGTTTATTACAAAGTTTAAATAGAATGTTTTATTTTTAAAAATTGTAAATGATAAAAGGATGAGACTATGAACAATACACAATTAGATACCGAAGTAAGTATTACAGAAAAAGCAATTAATGAAGTAAAGAAAATAATGGAAGAAAATAATGTTCCGGAGAATTTCGGATTAAGAGTCGGCGTAAAAGGCGGTGGATGCTCCGGATTAACATATACTTTAGGTTTTGATGAAAATTCAAAAGAAGGCGATACAATTATAGAAAATTCGGGTGTTAAATTATATATAGACGGCAAAAGTCTTTTTTATTTAAGCGGAACCGAATTAGATTTTACTGACGGACTAAACGGAAAAGGGTTTGTTTTTAATAACCCGAACGCAACAAAAACTTGCGGATGCGGTGAATCGTTTGGTGTATAACGATATATCAAATTGATTGAAAGGGAAAGTATTTACTTTCCTTTTCTTTTTTCTACTTTTCCACAAAATATATTCTAAAATAAAATGACAGGAGGAAAGCAAGATGGGAAAATTTGAATTGCCAAAATTACCTTACAGCTATGACGCGCTTGAACCGTATATTGACGCACGAACAATGGAAATTCATTATACAAAACATCACAATGGTTATGTAACTAAATTGAATGATGCTGTAGCTGGAACTGATTTAGAAGATAAGTCTTTAGAAGATTTATTAAAAAATGTTTCTAAACTTCCGGTTGCTGTAAGAAATAACGGCGGCGGGCATTATAACCATTCCCTATTCTGGTCAATAATGAAAAATAACGGCGGCGGATTTCCTAATGGGAAGTTAGCCGATGATATAAATTCCAGTTTTGGATCGTTTGAAGAATTCAAAAAACAATTTAGTAACGCGGCAGCTACTCGTTTCGGTTCAGGATGGGCTTGGTTGATTTCGGCTGACGGCAAATTAGAAATTACTTCAACCCCGAATCAAGATAATCCATTAATGGATGTTGCGGACAAAAAAGGTTCTCCAATTTTAGGCTTAGATGTGTGGGAACACGCTTATTATTTAAAATATCAAAATAAACGTCCTGAATACATTGAAAACTGGTGGAATGTTATTAATTGGGAAGAAGTAGCCTCCAGATATGAAAAAGGTTAAAAAGTAAACTTTTTTATTTTTCAGCCCCGATTTTTATCGGGGTTTTTTTTTGATGGTGATGTTAAATATACTATACCGAAAAGGGTTGCTATTATATTATTATTTTTTTTAATATAAAGAAAAAAGCTCAATAATAAGAAAATGAATTTAACTGTACCTATATTTCCTTTAAATTTAGTTGTTTTCCCTCGTTCAAAATACCCGCTGCACATTTTTGAATCCAGATATAAAAAAATGATTAATAAATGTTTAACGGAGGGAAACGGTTTCGGGATTGTAGCAAACATAGAAAATAAATTAGAAACCATCGGCAGCTATGTTATAATAAAAAAAGTATTGAAGAAATATTCAACCGGAGAAATGGATATTATAGTTGAAGGTATTGGAAGATTTTTTCTTGAAAATTTACGGCTTCACGATGATGGATATTATATAGCCGAAATAAAAGATTATCATGACATTCCCTGGACAATAGACCCGATACTGCTTGATAATTTAGAATCTAAATTTGAAGATTTAATTGAGAAATTTAACTATAAACTTGATGACGCTTTTTGGAATACTTATAGAAACGCGGAAAGAAAATCTTTTAAACTCGCGGAAAAAAGCGGCTTAACATTAGAACAACAACAGGAACTTTTAGTCTTACAGGATGAAAACAAAAGAATAATTTTTCTGATTGAACATCTTAATAAGCTGGAAAAAGAAATTACTGAAAGCGCTGCGGTTAAAGCATTAATTTTAAGTGACGGTTATATGAATTAAAAAAAGGGATAGAAAATTTCCCATCCCTTTTTAATTACAATAAAAGAAGAACTATTTAACTACATCGCCCCTTAGATACTTTTCAACCAGATCTATTCTATTTACAGCTCTTTTCAAAGCCGCTTCGGCTCTTTCAACATCTATTTGTTCTTCATGTTTCTTCGCCAGCCGTTCCTCTGCTCTGGTTTTCGCGCGTTTAGCACGTTCAACATCAATATCCGCTAAGGCTTCAAGTGAATCGGCGAGAATTTTCACATTATTATTAAGTACCTCAACCGTACCTCCGCTTGTAGCGAAAAATAAAGGACTTTTAGTGCCATTATCAACTTTTATATATCCCAATTCAAAAGTACTAATTAAAGGCGCATGATTTATTAATACTTGAAACTGTCCTTTAGTACCCGGAATTGTTACCGATTGAATAGTATCATTAAAAACTATTTTTGACGGAGCGATTATTTCTAATTTTAATTCTGCCATAATTATTTCATCGCTTTTGCTTTTTCAACAGCTTCTTCTATTGTGCCTACATACATAAACGCGGATTCCGGAAGATCATCATACTCACCATTAATAATGGCTTTAAAACCTCTGATAGTATCTTCCAGTTTAACATATTTACCTTTGAACCCGGTAAACTGTTCAGCAACGTGGAAAGGCTGGCTGAAAAATCTTTGAATTCTTCTTGCTCTTCTTACAACTGTTTTATCTTCTTCAGAAAGTTCATCCATTCCAAGAATATTAATAATATCTTGAAGATCTTTATACTGCTGAAGGATTTCTTTACATCTTCTGGCAACGTCATAATGTTCTTGTCCGACAACTCCCGGTTCCAAAATTCTTGAAGTTGAATCCAAAGGATCAACAGCGGGATAAATTCCAAGTTCAGAAATTTGACGGCTTAAAACAGTTGTTGCATCAAGATGAGCAAACGCCGCGGCAGGAGCCGGATCTGTTAAATCATCTGCAGGAACATAAATTGCTTGTACAGATGTAATTGAACCTTTATCAGTAGAAGTAATTCTTTCTTGCAAAGCACCCATTTCCGAAGCAAGATTAGGTTGATATCCAACCGCAGAAGGCATACGGCCAAAAAGCGCACTAACTTCGGAACCGGCCTGAGTAAAACGGAAAATATTATCAATAAATAGAAGAACATCTCTTCCCTCTTCTTCTCTAAAATATTCCGCGATAGTTAAACCGGTTAAAGCAACACGAAGTCTTGCTCCCGGCGGTTCGTTCATCTGTCCGAACACCAGCGCGGTTTTTTCAAGTACACCGGATTCTTTCATTTCCAGCCATAAGTCATTTCCTTCACGGGTTCTTTCGCCTACTCCGGCAAATACAGAATAACCGCCATGTTCCTGCGCAATATTATGAATTAATTCCTGAATAATAACGGTTTTACCTACGCCGGCGCCACCAAATAAACCC
Source organism: uncultured Bacteroidota bacterium (assembly GCA_963798775.1). Classification (GTDB taxonomy): domain Bacteria; phylum Bacteroidota; class Ignavibacteria; order Ignavibacteriales; family Ignavibacteriaceae; genus CAWCUK01. The sequence goes on along the minus strand of CAWCUK010000006.1, from coordinate 29,010 downwards.
GTTTTACCGCCTTTAGAATATGGTTCAATTAAATCGATAACTTTAATACCGGTCTCAAATATTTCTTTTTCAGTAGAGAGATTTTTAAATAAAGGAGCGGGCCTGTGAATAGGATATTGTTTTTCAGATTTAATTTCACCTAAACCATCAATTCCCTCACCGGTTACATTTATTAAACGACCTAAAGTTGTAGGGCCAACGGGAACGGAAATGGGTTTACCTGTATCAAAAGCTTCCATACCTCTTACTAAACCATCAGTTGATTCCATAGCAACAGTTCTAACCCTGTCTTCACCTAAATGCTGTTGAACTTCAGCAATTAATTCTTCCTTTTACACCTTCAGTATTGGTTCTTGGAACTTTAACCGCGTTATATATTTTTGGAAGATGGCCTCCATCAAACTCTACATCTATAACGGGACCAATGACCTGAATTATTCGTCCTTTCATTTCACTCATTTTTATTCCTTATGACTTTAGATTTTAGTCCACAAATTTAGTGATTTGATAAAAATTTTACAACTTTTAAGGTATAATTAAATTATCTCTTAACAGAAGAATAATTAATTTGAATTTATTTCATTAACATTAATTTTTTAGTAATTACGGCGTTATCCGTTTTTAATCGATAGAAATAAACACCACTTGCTAGATTTTCCGCGTTAAAATCCACTGTTACAATTCCTGCCGGAGCATTATTATTAAATAATGTTTTTACTTTTCTGCCCAGCATATCAAAAACAGCTAATTCAACTCTTTGGGAATACGGCAGCTCAAATCGTATTGTTGTGACAGGATTAAAAGGATTAGGATAATTTTGATATAAATGATAAGAAAATTCCTTTATGCTTTTATCATTAACGGGAGACGGGAAAACAAAAACACCTGTTCCCCCCATATCATTATATCTTTGTTTAAATTCTTGTAGATACTGATTTACAATTTTATAATCATTTATGAATAAAGTATTTTCATCATTACTAGTTTCTGCCGCTGAGGACCAGTTATGTGAACCGGTTATCAGCATTGGTCTGCTTTCTTTATGTAATGCGTCAATAATAGCATATTTATGATGTAAAGTAGCCCCGGTATTTTCGAGCATTTCCGCATAACTGCTCATGTAAGTAAATTCGCTGCCTGTGGTATTTATTTGATCAACAACCGCTCTTATATCTTGTACATTATTATTATATCTATTATGAATAGCTGCTTCAATATCATTTCTGGTAATAACATATTGAGCAAGATAAATGTTATAATCAGCAGAATCTATTTCATTAATTATCTGCTGGTTTGTACCATCAGACGGGCTGAAATACATTCTAACATCTCTTCCGCCAATACTGAAATTATGAGGTGTATTATCCGATTTTTGATTTCCGAATTTAGCTTCCGATGAATTAGGTGTTTCATCACTACTGCCCCACATTTCCTCAAATTCAGTTTGATATGCTTTGGTTATAGTCGGATCATGAATTTCCACTACATTATTTTTCCATGTTAATTCACTTGAAGTAACATTCCAAGAGCCTGTCCACAACCAATCATTTGAAGCAATAGAATCACGGGCATCGAACACAAAAAATTTGTTATGCATAATTCCGCTTAAACTTGAGGGACGCATACTTACTTTTATTCCGGCATTAATTAAGCTTTGCATGCTGTTTTGTATTGTACGATTATCATATACCACTCTAATTTTTACACCTCTATTCTTTGCGAATATTAATGCATCGGCAATATCCTGCATTCCGAAGAAACTGTAAACCGCCATATCAATAGAAGAATTTGCATGATTAATTCGGTAAAGAAGTTTTTGTTTAAAATCAGTATTGCCGTTAGCTTTATTTCCCGCTAAGGCAATTGAAGTATCTACCGAGAAATTAAAATAAACATTTATTTGTCCCAATGAAGTATCATTCGAAGCAGTGGTTACGGTTTTAAGATCACTTTCGCTCATTCCGTTTGAATTGGATGAAAAAGCTTTATAGTAATAAACGTAACCGGGTTTAAGTCCGGAAATCTGAACCGCGTGAAAAGTTGTATCTTCATCAACAAGTACAGAATCAATTTCAAGATTTTCCGTTAAGCCGTATTTAACCTGGCTGTTTCCGTTTCTTGCTGTATTAAAGAAAACCGTAAACGAAGTGGTATCAATATTAGAGGCAATAATTGGACTCAAAATAACAGGAGAACCGTCATCGATAATATCTTTTACAAAACGAGGGAAAAGTTCATAACCTGAGTTATAAGGAGAGGCAAATTTATATTGACCGATAATTCCGATTACATCTATTTTACCGGAAGGAATTGGAGTTCCCGCAATATTTACACTTTCATCAATACGTAAATCCATTGAACCGGATGTATCGGTAATAGTATAATTCTTGCCGGAAGTTCCTCCGTCAAAATTTCCGGTACCCGTTACTGTTACATTATTAATTCTAATAAGTTTGCTTTCAAATTCTTCAAATCCATTCCATTCCTGACTAAGAATTTGATTAATAGTAACTACTTCAGGTTCAACATTATTATTAGAAGAAATAACCGAGACTGAAGCTCCGCTTCCCGTAACATTTAACTGAGTTAGACCTTTATATTCATCTAATGGAGCCGTAATAATAACTGAATCTCCAATTTGAACATTGTTCGCGAAATTCCCTCCATAAATTGAAATCGCTCCGCTTTCGTCTTGAACAGCGCCCGGACCGCTCGAGCCCAATTGATTTGAAACTGTAACTACACCTGAAATAGTATAAACATTCCCAAGATTAACTGGAACCCCGTTCGAGTCATTATTTTTAATAGTCGCAATTGGAGTAACTTCTTGAGCTAATAATAATTGAGGAATTATTATTAATGCGATGGAAAGATATTTCTTTAAAAACATTAGAACCTTTTATTATTAAATTATTTTATCTTTTAATTAAATTCGGCGGAGAATAAAACAAATAAAAAATCCCGGTATAAATCCGGGATTCTCAAATTTAAAATTTTTATTATAAATCGGTAGAAAGGACGAATCTGAGAATTCTATTATTCCCAGTATCAGCTACATAAAGTGTTCTATCGAAATAAGCCACTGAATAAGGCTGAGAAAAAATATCTGAACCGCCGAATGACTGCAGCTCATCTCCGAACGGATTAAATTTAAATATACTGTCTTTTGCCGCATCCGCAATAAATATATTTCCCGCGTCATCTATAGTAGAACCTTGCGGACCGTCAAATTTATTCGGTGTTACAAAAGAAAGTCCGGTACTAGGATCAAATTTACTTTGATATTTTTCATCCAAACTTGTAACAACAAAATCCCACCACTGAGCTTTAAAACTATTATTACCGGTAATAGTAACAATCATATTTATATTTCTTTTGTTCAGCGAAGTCATGGAACTAATTTTATTAGCCGAAATAAGTCCACTGCTAATAGGATCGATATTGGGAAGTCTACCGATTAACGTATCCCCTTCTCCGCCATGATATTGTTTTTTAGGTTTATAAACCAAAATAGAATTATCCGGATCAATAAAACTTGAATTATTAGGTCCGGTGCGGGCTACATAGAATGAATTATCATAAAAAGTTGTAACCGCGGTATACTGTCTTTCCGGTTTATTAAAATCTTTATCGCTTTTCGGAAGCAAACGCTGGAACAGGCGCATTCTCAATTTGATGTGAAGCCGCAACCATATCTATTTTATAAACCGCACTATAAGTTTGTGATGATTTAGCACCGATAGTATCAAATTCAGCAACAACTATTAAATTAAGCTTAAAATCCTGAGCAATAGCAATAGGATGTTTAATTTTTCTTGTTCCCAAAATTTCACCGTCAATATTCATCATTACAATTCTATCATTATCCGTATCCGCTACGTAAATAAAAGGTTCTTTACCAACCATTACCGCTTGCGGATGATTAAAACCTTCCCAAGCCGGGGAAATCGGAATATAAACAGTATCTCCGCCAACATTAGCTCCCCATTACTTTAGAACTATTATTACTATCAACCTGATTTAAATCAAATTTATTATCACAGCTGGAAAGAAGCGGGATTGCGATAAAAATTAATATTTTTACGAATTGTCTTTATTTTCATTATTAAAAACCTAGAATAATTGAAAAACGATGAGCTGAGCCCAATCTGGTAAAATTAGAATACGCGTAATCAAGAGTAAATTCGGCAAAACTAATTGGCACATTTACACCGGCACCGAAAGAATAATTCTGCTCATCAACGTTAAACTTGTAACCGCCTCTTAAATAGATGATATCTCTCCAATTATATTCAGCACCCGTAACAACATTTTCACTATTATCATTTGGATGATTAAGCTGAATGGACGCGGTTAACTTTTGATTATCCGTTTGGAAAGGTTCAAAAGCAAAACCGATTCTAAAAATAGTCGGTGGAGAAAATGCTTGCCAATCCGATACGGTTCGTTTTCCGATTAGAACAACATCGCCGTCAGGAGCAAGCTGGTTTCCAAAATTAGAAACGGAAACAGCAAAACGAGAAGATCCTAAACCAGTCCAGTAATAAGTACCAAGATCAATCATTACACCGCGCATTTTTAATTTATCGAGAGTTTCCTCAATATATCTTACCGTTCCGCCAAAACTAAATTGATCCGTCATTTTTCTCGAGTAAGTTACCGCAATGGCAATATCGGAAACACCGAAATATTCTCCGGTTCCGAAAGGAGCAAATTCGGTTGTAACCGGCATATCTTTCATTGAAAGAGAAGTTAAAGCCACACCGAAAGCATTTGTTTGATCAAGATGATAAACAGCTCCGAGAAAATCATGATTAATATCCACAACCCATTTATTATGCGAAAATAAAATCTGATCATCGCTAAATTGAACCAAACCAGCAGGGTTCCAGTAAAGAGCGGAAGCATCATTGGCTACGGCAACAAAGGCATCACCTAGAGCGGAAGCTCTTCCACCGACACCGATTTTTAAAAATTGCGCAGTTGAAATTCCGGCCCTCTGCCCTCCCAGAACAGGGAAAAGCTGTGCCTTGGTTTGAAAAAATGCTGCGAATACGAAGAATAGTAAAATTATTTTTTTCATAATTAAAATCTTAGGCTAACTCCAAGTTTAACATTTCGTCTTGTTAAGTAACGAGCCGGATCATAAGGATATGGCGAAAGCGGCGCCTGAAGATCCGGATATTTCGGATCGTTCCAGGTATTCGGTGTAGGATCACCATATTCATAAGCTCTTCCTGTTACGGGATTTATAATTGCCGAATTTTGAGTATCCAGTAAATTATTTACTTCGGCGAATACTGAGAATTTCAAACCCGAAAGTTCAAAATATTTCTCAAAGTTTAAGTTGATGTAAAACCAATTGTCACCGATTTTACTGTTCCTGTCCGATCGAAGAAATTCATACTCAGGACGTCCGTCCGAGCCGTAATTTCCGGTAAAAATCGCCGGAGTGTATCTTTTCCCGGACTGATAAAAGAAACGAAGATAAATGTTATAATCGTCAAGAATTCCTTCACCGAATCCAAATAAAGGTTCTCCTTTTTCAACATAGAAATTAGTTGTTAAAGTGGCGGTTAAAGGTTTATCCCACGCAAGATATTCCTCTTTAATTGATTCAGTAAGATCACCTCGCGCAACTAAAACACCTTCATCAGCGGATGAACTTTTACCGGTTACAATCGCGTAAGAAAAATCCGCCGATCCGGTAAACCATTTACCTAATCTTTTTTTGTATTCAACTTCAACCCCTCTAGACCGCGCGTAATCAGAATTAACATAAGTTATAAAACTTTGTGTCGCGTATCTGGCTGAGGTTATTTTCGCGTTTCTGGTGCTCACATAATCGAAAATATCTTTATAATAAGCAGTAACGGTTAAAACATCATTTTCTGTAAATTGGGTTTTTAAACCTAACTCATAGGCAACGGTAGTTTCAGGATTAAGGTTCGGATTACCGAATTTCTGGAATGAAGATTTAGCGTTTAATGGACTTAATTTGGCATAAACAAATTGAGGTTTAGGCCATTTACTAAAATGTCCGTACGAGAAAAATAAAGTTTGATTATCCGAAACCGGATGAGAAATACCCAAACGGGGACTCAATCTCGCCTTCCACCTTCTATTCCCAAACCAGCCGAAAGTATCATTTTTATAACTTTCTCTAGTTTGATCAGGTATTGTAACTACATCAGGATTATCTACGGCGTCATCAACAAATTTTCCGGGAAACCAGTAATCTAAACGAAGACCGAAGTTCAAAATCATTCCGCTGAAGTTAATATTATCTTGCGCGTAAAATGCACCGAGTGCAGGATAAACTTGATAGATATCATTATTTAAACCTAAATCGCCAACCCAAGGTTTATAAATATCTATAACTTGCATTTCTTGAAATTGAGTTTCAAAACCGGCTTTAAATTTATTCTTTTCGTCAAAGAAACTGGTAATATCTCCTTTTATAGAATATTCACTTAAAAAGTGATCTCGCCAGGTATAAGGATTTCCGACATCCCAAAACCCGTCGCCGGGAATAACGCCTATTGTATCTCTATTAAGATTATAATATTCAATCGGGAAATTTGTAATATCTTTAGGCTGCGAGTATTGATTCCAATTTCTTCCGTTCGCGTCCGCGCGAAGATTGGTAAAAAAGTGGTTTAACTTAAGCTCATAAAATGTTTTTGAATTTAAAGTATGCGTAAGCGAAATAGAATGATATTTATTATTATGAGTAAAAGTATTAGCGTTATCTAAAATATTTTGAAATTCATATTGATAACCGGGACTCGGTTCAACATATTCCAAATTAGATTGAAGCGATTGAGAGTTTTGATTTATGTTAACAGACTGGTTAAAAGAATAAACTAATTTAATAGTAGGAGAAATTTTATAACTTAATTTGCCCAGCCAAAACCAGCTGTTTTCATTTCGGGGCGCAAAAGCAGTTCCGTAAAATGTGGAAGAATAAAGCTGATTAGCGGTTGCTTTATACATACCTTGGGTTATGCCGTCACTTAATCCCATATAAAAACTGCCGAAGAAAGAAATCTCTCCGGGAAGTTTAAGCCCAAGAGCCGGAAGAATTTTTTGAGTAATAGGTTCCGGACCGCTTAAATTTGCCTCTAAAATATCAATATTAAAAACATGGTAAGAATCTCTATTCCCGAAGTTATCTCTTTTGTATGAAAGATAACCTTTAAAATTCTCGCCGCCTTCTCTTGTTTTAACATTAACAACGCCTGAAGTAGCTTGTCCGAATTCAGCGTTATAACCGCCGGTAATAACCTCAACTTCTTCAATAGCGTTTGCCGAAAGCTGCAGGCCAAAACCTGTTCCGGCTAATGGATCCTGCACGGAAACACCGTCTAAAAGGAAAGCGTTTTCATAAGCTCGGCCGCCTCTGATATGAATAGAATTATCTGATTTCACGACACCGGCCTGCTGAGTTACAACGTCGCTAATATTTTCAACTATCGCGTTTTCAATTTCTTCTTTAGACACAGTTCTTTTTGATTGTGTTTCTTCAACATCAAGAAGAGGTTTATCACCGACAACAACTACATCCTGGCCAAGAGTTAAAACAGTCTCTTCCAGCTTAACATCAAGATGTACCGTTTTATTCGGTAAAATTTTAAATCCGGTATATTGAACAGTTTTATAACCAATTAGAGAAACCTCAATTGTGTAGGAGCCAGAGGCAATATTATTAATTCTGAAATTTCCGTCAATATCTGTTGCGGCACCATAATATGTACCTTTAACAATAATATTAACACCCGGTAAATCCTCACCCGTTTTTGCGTCGGTAACAGTACCGGCTAAATTGCCGTTATCTTGCGCGAATACCGAAAGTGATAATATTAAAAATATGCTAGTAAAAATTATTTTCATCATGGAGTTAAACCAAAATCTTCAAAAAATACTTTGTGTAGTAATGCTTTTACGTTAGCAGGGCCGCCGTTCATTTTATTTAAAGGAAGTCCTATAAAAAATAAACTTTTATCGCTGTTTGTAAATCCTATATAACCCTTTAATTCATTTTTAGAAAAAGAATAAAGCGGAATATTTCCGAACGGATTTAGATAAAACGACCTGACTCTAAAAATACTGGTAGTTAATGTTAAATCCGGATATTGATTATTATCGGAAGTAACGGTTGTTCCGCCGATTAGCGAAATTTTGAAATCGCTGCTGTCAGCGTTTATCGGGAGAAAACTTTGAACTAAGGATAAATCAACAGTTTGAGGAAATTGCAGCGAAAAAGCAATTTTACCGCCTCTATCTAAATACTTCTGGACAACTCCGGCGGCTAAATCAAGTGAAGGATTATTATCCGAATACCAAAATACATCTTCATATAGCTTTAATGTTTCATAGAACGTAACATTTAAATACGGCGGTTTTTGTGTATGGAAATCGTAAATATCATACTTCCCTTTTAAGCCGAGACTATCGAACATAGCAGAATAAAATTGAGCTGAATTATCGCCGACCGTATAATCATCTACAATTAAAACTTTACCTTTTGGCTTTTTAACATACCAATGATTTCCCGAATCCGGCAAAGCAATCCAATTTGATTTCGCTCCGGAAATATCAACGGCCTGAACGAAGAATTTATTGTTGTCATTAAGCTTTAAACCATTAAGTTTCTCAGCCGCCTTATTATTTTCAGAACCGTCTATTAAAACATCCATTTGAGGAGAATCGGAATTAAAATCGTTTGTTCTTAAAGTTACAGTTCTAACACCGCCTAATAAGGAAACCCGATTAGATTCGGCAGTATCATTTAACGCGATATTAATTTTCTCTATTGTAGATTCTCCGTCAATATCGGAAGCGTTCCAGCCGAAAGACATAACCGGAAAAGAAGTATCCGGAATAACCGACAAAGTATTCCAAGCTATAACCGGCGCAGAATTTTTTATCGGAAAATCGAGAGAAGCGGGTGTTGGGTCAATTAAACCTATGTCTATAAAAGGTTCGTTGGGATCATGAACGCCGTTTCCGTTTTGATCCGTAAACGGTTCGGGACCGTAGTTTATATTATTTTGTATAACTTGATTATCGAAAACTCCGTTGCCTCCGTCATCAACCGCGGAAACTTGGAATAGATATGTTGTGTCGGATATTCCGATTTTTAACGTAAACAAACTATCATTCGATTGAGAAAATTTCCAGTCGGTGCCGTTCCAAGTATAATAGAAACCGACAATAAGCCCGTCAGGATCATCTCCCCACCAAGAAACTTTTAACTTACTGGGCTGGCTGCTGATTGAACTATCAGGCAAGAGAGAAATGTGAGTTTCCGGAGCTTGATTTCCGACTACCGCATCAGATGGATTATCGTAGCAGGCAAAATAAATTAGCGGTAAGCTAACTAGCAATAAGATTCGTAAAATTTTAGTCATCAACTATATTATTATATAAAATTTTGAGGCTGCCGAAAACGACAGCCTCAGTAAAATTAAAATTATTTAAGTAACATCATTTTTTTAACTTGAGAATGGCCGTTTACATTTAATTGGTACAAATAAACACCGGAATTCAATGTACCGGCATCAAATGATACTTTATAATTACCGGTACTTTGATATTGATTTACCAAAGTTTTTACGGCTTGGCCAAGAATATTGAATATTTTAAGAGTTACAATACCATCCGAAGGAATAGCATAAGTAATTGTTGTTGTAGGATTAAAAGGATTCGGATAATTCTGGTTCAAAGCGAACGCAGTCGGCAGACTGTTATTTTCTTTTTGAACATCCGTAATCGAAAATCCGACAAAATCATCATTAGTTCTAGGCACCAATTTATAATATCCATGTGAATAATATAAAATACCTTTCAACTCTTTGAAAGTACTGCTATCTTTTACATAATGATTATTAGCAGCATCAAATAAATTATTATCCCAATCATTATGATATAAATGATAACCTTCCTGTAATTCCACTCTTGTAGGGCCGGAATTATCATCAATAACAATTTCACCAAAGTTTCTGCTTCCGCCAACAACATCAGGGCCGGGACTGCCATCGGCATTTTCATCAACAACAGTTACATCTTGATATTTAATTAAAACACTTTCCCATTGTTCAGCCGGTACCGCATCAGTTCCAATATAATCGATATCGCCTGTCTGTAATAATTCGGCTTCGGGTAAAGCATTTCCTGAAGAAACTACATCAATAGTTTGTACACTATCTAATCTAGTAACATTATAATTTTCTTGAACTAAACCGGTAATGTTAACTTGCTGGCCTCTTTTAAGTTTTATTACCTCGGTGCCGTTAAACCCGGAAGTACCTATCCAGATGCCGCTCCATGGACCGGATCCGTTCTGCATATTAATTCTGATCGGAGACTGACCTAAATTTGGATTTCCGGTAGTATCCGCGTCGGAAGTAATCACTCCGGATACAGTTACATAATATCCGTTATAAGCACTATAACCGCCGCCGAAAGGACTGTATTGAACATCCTGAATTGTAACAGGACGATTTAATACCATATAGAAATATCTTGTTTTAGCAGTATCGCTTGAGGAAACATTATTATCATTATCACTTGCTGTAATATAAAAATCAACGATTGCTGAATCTAGATTCGCGGCAGGAACAGTAGCAGAATAAATAGAATCCGCGGATGTCATAGCCAATGTTTGATAAGCCGCTCCGTTAACACTATAATTTAGATTTACTTCATTAACAGATCCGTCTAAATCTTTAACTTTAGCGGAAATAGTAACAGGAGAAGTTGGAGTAACCTCTGTAATATCTCTTCTAATAGAAGAAATAACAGGAGGAGACGCAACAGCAGGTCCAACATCTTCAGGGTAAAGAGGAACTAAATAATAGCCGTCTGTTCTGGTTGTTAAAATTCCTCTTACATAACTTAAGAATGAACCATCCTGAGGAGGCTGATAATCATTTATACCCGCGCTGCCGGATTTGAAATATCTTGACTGGCTGTAAATAAAAGCAGAATGACCGTTTCCGTCATTTATTTTAAATACTGAGGAACCGCCCGGAGCTCTATCAGAAGAAATTACATTTTCAAAACTTACATACATATTTTCATATTTTTCAGCGTCAAAATTATATCCTCCGTCTGATGTAAATAAGTCGGATAATTGAATCTGTATCGGGTCTTGTCTTTTAGCTTCTGAACTGATAATTTGAACAGGATCACTTGTTAAAATCATTTCGGTTGTAGTGTAATACTCAGTTACAACACCGGTAAATTCCACAACTTGGGCTGTATCAATAAGATCAAAAAAAGTGCCTTGTTTTGTAGTATCTTCTTGAAGAATATTCATTCCGCCCCAAACTTTACCTTCGGGATCCTGAACATAAGTAACCCATCTTGCGCCCGCGGAAATTACAACTCCCCTATCAGTAACAGGATCAACTACAGGACGAACCATAACCATACCTTGTACCCGTACGGTATCACCGTTTAGAGGAGAAGCAGGGTCAGTACCTTTTAATGAATCCGGTACTTGCTGGATATCTTGTATTGTTACTAAAGGATACTGCTGCGCCAGAGATATGCCGCAAAACAGAACCATTAGAGTAAGTAAATATTTTAGTTTCATTTATCGCTCTCCATTTTTATTTAACAATTAAAAACTTGCCTGTTTTAATATCACCGTTCTTTTTATTCTTTACAGTGTATAAATAGAGACCGGTGGCTATCGCTTGATCATTATCCGTAATTAAATCCCACGCCTGTTCACCGCCTACCATCTTTTGCTTACCATCGCTCGCGAACTGTTCAAACCATCGTAAATCAGAACCGTTGCTGTTCTGATCATGCTGAATTCTTTTTATAACATCGCCGGCTAAAGTATAAATTGTAATTTCGCATTCCGCCGGAAGATTATAGAAGTAAATTTTTCTTAATCTTTCCGAAGTTCCATCCCAATAGGCGTTTGAATAATATGGATTCGGATAAACGCCTACTTCAGCTTTACCGTCATCATTGGCCGGTGTGCCGGGTAAAATTCTTTGCAGATTCGCTAGATTACTCGACTCTAAACTTTCAAGATTATTTTCCGGATCTCCTTTATCAAAGGCAGTAACCGAGAATAAATACTGCCATCCGTTCAGCAGATTATTCACTTCCATTTTATAATAATATTTTACGGTATCATTCGGGAAAGTAACAGGGTCATTTAATTCAACAGCGTTAAAACCAGTATTAAATCCAAATGAATTGCCTGTACTGTCAAATTCGGCCATTGTTACCAAAGAAGAAAGAGTGCTTTTTTGATTTAAATCGAAACCGGCTTGTGTTCTGTATACTCTATAACCTTCAAAATCTTTTTTACCGGAAATAGGATCTACAGATTGCTCAGCTCTTTTATCCCAATAAATTACCGCTTTTTGATTTTCCGGAACTACTTTTATATTCGGAGTTCTGGGAGGTGAAGGTAAAATATATCTGGTTATTTTTCCGTTTCCATCCAAATCCTCATTAGGATCAAGTTTACCGTTACGGTTTCTATCCTCACCGAAATAAGCTCTTAACGCCCATTCGGCGTTTGAATATAAATTCAACTTTTGTTCTTTAGTATCCAGAGCGGCCGGATCATTACCGGATTTTTTAGCGCAGACAATAGCGTAAACTACATTTACAGAATCGTGCGGAGGAATATTATGAAAAGGACCGTAAGTTATAAGAATCGATCTGTTGGAAGGACTTTTAAGATCACCGGCATTTACTCCCTTCCCGTAACGATTATTCCCGCCGAAATATCCTGACATTTTTCTGTATCTGTCAATATCAACTTGGGGAGCAAAGAAATTCGGATCATCAGTATTTCTAAACTGCCAACTGACAAAATTAACCGAAGGAATTGTATCATTCATATTTAAAATATGAAGACTATCTAATTTGGGTGTAGCGCCTAAGAATTGAATTCCGACATAACTATCAGTAAAACCCACATCGCCTGTCGCGTCAAATTCATAAGCAATATTCATAGAATCGCTGTATCCATCGCCTCCTTTATTAAAAAAAGAAGCACCTCGCGGAGGAGTAATTTTTGTATTTCTTACAACAGCGTCTGTCCAAAGACCTACATAAACGCTGTCGATATATTTATTAGTTACATTTTTAATAGTGTAATTCATTATCACAAAAAAATCGGCGAAGGGAAAATTCCACGCGTAGCTTTCTTGATGAACAGTAATGCCCAAGGGATTATGACCTTCAATTGTTTCCCCGTTGGAAAGAGTAGTATTTGTATCCGTATAATTCATTACAAAATCTTGATGAGAAACTGCTGTGGGGTCATAAAAGCGTGAATCAAGCAAAGAGGATTTTTGAACAAGATGGCTTTCCGGAGCGTTTGTATATTCAAATCCGCCGCCCCTTGAAGAAACAGAGGAAGCATCCACAACGCCGGTTGTAACAAAAGGTCCAACCCTTCCGCTGCCGGTTGAATCATTACTGATAAAACCTCCGATCCATAATCCGCCGTCAAAAATATGTTCAATTCCGCTGCCCAGAGGAAATTCACAACTGGGTTGTTCCGGCCAAAGAGCAAAACCATGGCCGTATGTTCCGAAATTTGTTACTGTTAATCCAATATTGCCAACATTGGTGTAGTTATTTTCATCCTCTAACTGTTTATTTAATTTACCTTCATTTTCGGTGTTCTGGGAAAAGCTAACCGTAGAAAGGATGAATAGTAATAGTAGAAGTGCTTTTGATTTCATTAAACGTAATTTTTTTCTATAAAAATCTCTTTAATTAAAAATTGTCTTACGACCCTCAAATTAGATTTCAAAAATAAGCAGAAAATATTTAGAACAAAACATAAAAATTGTTAATTAAATATTAATTTTTGTAGGAACAGAACATCCTGTTTCATTTCAATAACTTAGGATGTTCATTTAAAATATTAGAAAAGTGCCCTCGCGTGTTCATCGGCGTGGTAAGAACTTCGAACAAGCGGAGAAGATTCGACAATCTTAAATCCCATTTTTATTCCCTCTTCTTTATACATTTTAAATTCATCCGGTGTAACAAACCTATCAACCGGCAGATGCATTTTTGTCGGCTGAAGATATTGACCAATAGTTAAAATATCGCATCCGTGGTTTACCAGATCGCGCATTAATTCCAAAACTTCATCCGGTTTCTCACCAATACCAACCATAATTCCGCTTTTAGTTTTAAGATATCTATCTTTAAACCATCTGATAACACTTAAACTTCTTTCATATTTAGCTTGGGGACGAACCGCGTGATACAATCTAGGAACAGTTTCAAGATTATGATTAAGTATATCCGGAGGATTTTTCATAATAATATTAAACGCTTCTTCGGAGCCTTTAAAATCCGGAATTAAAATTTCAACAGTAGTATCCGGCATTGATTCATTTATTAATCTTACCGATTCTTTAAATATTGAAGCACCGCCGTCCTTTAATTCATCCCTATTAACCGAGGTAATTACAACATGGCGTAAATTTAATTCTACTACAGATTCAGCGACACGTTTCGGTTCGTCCAAATCAAGTTCGGTAGGCAAGCCTACTTTTATATTACAAAAACCGCAGCTTCTTGTGCATGTATCTCCTAAAATCATAAAAGTCGCGGTTCTATGATTCCAGCATTCACTAATGTTGGGGCATCTAGCCTCTTCACAGACAGTATTAAGTTTCTGTTTGCGCATTAAATTTCGAACGTCATTATAATTATCACCCGTCGGTAATTTTACCTTCAGCCAATCCGGTCTTTTTCCTAAAGGGACTCTTTTCTTTTTCTATTTGATCTTTAAATTCTCTTTGATGCTGATTTATTATCATTTCTATTACTCTTAATTTTCGATTTTCAGAAACCTTAATTTAAGGTTTTTTTTTGAAAAATAATTCTAACTAAACCGAAGCGCTTTCAAAATTTTCTAACGTATCTTTTATGAACTTTAAGAATCTTCCGCCGAGCATACCGTCAACCAAACGATGATCGTGCGAAAGAGTAAGTGCCATTACAGGTTTAACGGCAATTGTATCAATACCATCGACTTCAATAACTACCGGTTTTTTAACTACGGTACCCACTCCTAAAATCGCTACTTCCGGCTGATTGATAATGGGCGTACCGAAGATCGTTCCGAAGACACCGTAATTAGTTATTGTAAAAGTGCCGTTTGTAATATCATCGGGAGTAAGTTTTTTTGTTCTTGCTCTCGCGGCCAAATCATTTATAGATTTCGCAAGGCCGATAATATTTCTTTCATCGGCAGCTTTAATATTAGGAACGATTAAACCGGTCGGTTCAATGGCTACAGCAATTCCAAGGTTAATATATTTTTTCTTTAATATATTGGTACCTTCAATAGCGGCATTTATCAGAGGGAATTCTTTTAATCCTTTTACGCACGCGTTGGCTATAAAAGGCATATAAGTAAGTTTAACTCCTTCTTTTTTCAAATATTCGTCACGATTCTTCTGAATGAAGTTGTGAATTTTTGTCATATCAACTTCAAGCATAGCGGAAACGTGAACAGAAGTATCCCGGCTGTTTATCATAGCCTGCATAATTTTCTGCCTGATGTTATCCATCGGAATTTTTTCAACTTGATCCGAAGAATAAACCGGCTGCATTTTAGAAGGTTCTTGAGCAGGAGCTTCATGTTTAATTGCCGAAGACTGCACCGCTGGTTTTACTTCTGCAGGTTTTTGACTTCCTCTATTTTCTATATAATTTAATATATCTTTTTTGGTAACTCTTCCCTCAAGGCCCGTACCTTTAATCTTATATAATTCATCAAAACTAACATTTTCTTTACGGGCAATATTTAATACTAAAGGAGATAAAAACGCGCCGGTTCCTTTTCTTTCCCGCTGTTCCTCTACCGCGGATTGAGAAAAATTATCGTGCATTGATTCCGGCTCCTCTTTCCTCTGCGGAGCTTTAGTTAATTCCGGCTGCTTCTGTTCGGCTTTTTCACGTACAACTTCCTGTTTAACTTCTTTAGCTTCCGCCGCCTCTGTTGAAAGTCTCGCGACAACAGTACCCACTTCAACAGTTTCCTGTTCAGCTACTAAAACCTCAGCCAAAAATCCATTTGCTGGTGAAGGGACTTCCGTATCAACTTTATCGGTACTAATTTCAAAAATAGTTTCATCTTTTTTAACAGCTTCGCCAACTTTTTTATGCCATTTTATAATTGTTCCTTCCATTACAGATTCACCCATTTTCGGCATGGCAATATCAATTGTTTCACCTGAAACCGGTTTTACTTCCGCTTCTTTTTGTTCCGGAACTTCTATTTTTCCTTCTTCAGCGGGAACTTCTTCCTCATGAGGTTTTTCCTCTTTAACTTTAGCCTGTTGGATGTCTTCAGCTTGCGCGGCAGGTTCCGCAGCAGGGGCTTCTCCCCCTTCACTAACTTGCGCTACTACTGTTCCTACTTCAACAGTATCTCCTTCCTGAACATTAATTTTAGTAAGCACTCCATCCGCGGGCGAAGGAATTTCGGTATCAACTTTATCGGTACTTATCTCAAAAATTATTTCATCTCTTTTTACCTGATCACCTTCTTTTTTATGCCACTTAATCAGTGTACCTTCACTAACACTTTCACCCATTTTTGGCATTACAACATCCATTTTCGCAGCTCCTAAATTTCTGTGGAAATTAAAATTCTATTAATTCTTTTATACCTTTATAAACTTGTTCTCTGCTGGGAAGAACCGCATTTTCCAGAATCGGTGAATAAGGAATATGCGAATCTTTCGCGGCAATTCTTTTTACGGGCCCATCTAGATACTGAAAACATTCATCAGAAACACGGGCAGCTACTTCGGCTCCAAAACCGCCGGTTAAAGTATCCTCATGAATAACCACCGCTTTATTCGTTTTTTTAACCGAATTAAAAATAGTTTCAACATCAAGAGGAATAATGGTACGAAGATCGACTACTTCAACCGAATAACCTTCATCTTCCAATTTTTTCGCGGCCAAAACAGAATCCCAAAGAGAAGCGCCATAGGATATAACAGTTATATCCTCACCTTCCCTAACTATTTTAGCTTTACCAAACGGAACTAAATAATTTTCATCCGGTTCGGGAGAAGTTGAAAAACTTTGTCGATATAATCCTTTATGTTCGCAGAATAAAACCGGATCATCTATTCTGCAAGCTGTTTTTAATAATCCTTTTGCGTCGGCGGCGTTTGAAGGATAAGCGATATAAATACCGGGAATATGCGCGAAAAATGATTCGATGTTTTGACTATGGTATAAACCGCCGTGAATATAACCGCCGACGGCAACACGAGTAACCACCGATGAAGTCCAAGTATTATTAGAACGGTAACGCATTGTAGCTAATTCGCTTTTCATCTGCATAAAGCCGGGCCAAATGTAATCACCGAATTGAATTTCAACCACAGGCTTTAATCCGGCCAATGCCATACCAACGGCTACGCCCATAATACTTGCTTCCGCCAACGGAGAATTGAATACTCTTTCATCTCCGAATTTAGTGGAAAGTCCTTTAGTCGCCGTAAAAACGCCTCCTTTTTTATCGGCAATATCTTCACCAAAAAGATAAATGTCTTTATTTATTTCCATCTCTTCCCGCAGGGCATGATTTATGGCGTCAACCATAACAATAGATTTTCCGGAAGGAGGATTTTGTTCATACTCAAGTTTATCCTTTAGTCCGCTTTCATCAAAAATATGATTTGCGGCTTCCTCAATTTTAGGATCCGCTGCTTTAGAGGCTTCTTCAGCCGCCTTATCTATTTCTTCTTTTGTATCAGCTTTTAATTTTTCGTACTCATCTTTAGTAAGTTTTTTATCAGCTATTAATTGTCTTGCAAACTTTTCAATGGGACAATTTTTTAAATCTTCTTCAAGTTCTTTTGAATCTCTATATTTTTTTTGATCATCGGAGGATGAATGAGAAAGAAGCCTTACCACTTCAGCTTCAATTAAAGCAGGGCCTTTGCCGCTTTTTATATGTTCAATCGCATCACGCACAGCCTTAAAAGCTTCGGTAAAATCGGTCCCGTCTATTCTTGAACGGTGAAGATGCGCGAAACCCGACATCATTTCGGCAATTGAATTTTCTTTTCCGCCACTCTGCTGTTTTACGTGAACAGAAATTGCGTATTTATTATTTTGCACAACAAATAAAACCGGAATTTTCTCGCGGCTAGCCCAGTTTACCGCTTCATGAAACTCACCTTGACTTGTAGTTCCTTCACCGCTGCTTACATAAGTTACATTATTTTCCCCTTTTTTAACTGAAGCCAGAGCTGTACCTACCGCATTTAAAAATTGCGTACCTGTGGGACTTGATTGTGAGGGGAGCTTAATTTCTTTATTTCCCCAATGGCAGGGAAGTTGTTTTCCGCCGCTTGAAGGATCATCCGATTTTGCAAAACACTGAAGAAAAAATTCTTTAGGCGTAACTCCTGTTGAAAGCACTAAAGCAAGATCTCTATAATACGGAAAAAACCAATCTTTTTTGGGGTCGAGTAAAGCACCGAGCGCCACTTGAATTGCTTCGTGTCCCGCGCCGGCTATATGAAAAAAAGTTTTTCCCTGGCGAAGAAGATTCATTGCTTTATTATCAATATTTCTCGCCAGTAACATTGTTCTTAAAAAATTTATCGCATCTTCTTTTTTTAATTTTAATGAGGATAATTCACCTTTGGACGAGGCTAATTTTTTTCCATTATTTGCAGCGGTTTTCCCTTTATTAGTTCTGCTGTTTTTTTGTGTAACTTCATTTTTTGATGAATTCCTTTTAGCCATTCTTAACCTTTCATATTAACTGTTGGTTATTTGACGCAGACAAAATTTCTTCTTTTGTAAGAGTTAATATCTCACCGTATTCGAAAACTTCCTTAAAGTTTTCAACTAATAAATTTTTTACTTCCGAAATATCTATTTGTCTGCCTACTTCTTTTTGTAAAGAAGTAACTTCCTTATCAAAGATTCCGCAGGGTATAATTCCTTTAAACAAAGAAAGATTTGTGTTAACATTAAACGCGAAACCGTGCATCGTAATCCAGCGGCTAACTTTTATGCCTATTGCCGCTATTTTTCTATTTTCAATCCAAACACCGGTATATTTAGGATCGCGCGTACCCGACAAACCGTAATGAGCACAGACTCTAATAATAACTTCTTCTAAAGCACGAAGATATTTATGAGTGTCTTGTTTCCATTCAGTTAAATTTATTATAGGGTAACCGACAATTTGTCCCGGCCCGTGGTAAGTAATATCGCCGCCTCTATCAATATTATAAACGGAAATTTTATTTTCATCTAAATATTTTTTTGAGCTCACTAAATGCTCTTGCTCAGCGGTTTTGCCCAGTGTATAAGTATGCGGATGTTCCAGGAGATAAAAAACATCGCTTATTTTATTCCGGTAACGCAGTTCAAAAGTTTCTCTTTGAAGATCCCATGCTTCTTTATAATCTATAAAACTAAGATCGCAATATGTAAATTCTTTTGTCATTAAATTTAATCATCAAATCTATTAAATATGAATCGATTCACCGTAAGCGTTAGCGGCAGCTTCCATTATTGATTCGGATAAAGTAGGATGCGCGTGAACAGTTTTTATTATGGAATCTCCGGTAGCCTCCAAAGATTTGGCTAAACCTACTTCGGCAATAAGTTCGGTCGCTTCCGCTCCTATAATGTGGGCGCCTAAAATTTCTCCGTACTTCGCGTCGAAAATAAATTTAACGAAACCTTCTCTTTCCCCTACTGCAAAAGCTTTACCGCTTGCCATAAAAGGAAATTTACCGACTTTAACTTCATAACCGGCTTCTTTTGCTTTTGCTTCTGTTAGGCCAACACTTGCCACTTGCG
This sequence comes from uncultured Bacteroidota bacterium, assembly GCA_963798775.1. Lineage (GTDB taxonomy): Bacteria > Bacteroidota > Ignavibacteria > Ignavibacteriales > Ignavibacteriaceae > CAWCUK01. The sequence goes on along the minus strand of CAWCUK010000006.1, from coordinate 9,150 downwards.
GCTGGCAGTAAGTACACCCGGGAATATTTTCATAAATTATATCGGGAGGAGTTAAATCTTTAATTTTTTCAACACAATGAATTCCTTCCGCGGAAGCAACATGAGCTAACCAAGGCGGCCCTATTACATCGCCGATCGCGTAAATTCCTTTTACATTAGTTTCATAAGTAGACTTATTTACTTTTATATGATTCTTAAATAATTCTACACCTAATTCTTCCAAGCCGAACCCTTCCACATTACCGGTAACACCTATAGCGTTTAAAACCTTATCGGCGGAAAGTTCTTTAGTTTCACCATTAACTTTTATAGCTACTTTAACCTTCTTCCCTTTTGATTCGGCTTTTTCCACAGTTGCATTAGTGAAAATCTGAATACCCCGTTTCTTGAAGCTTTTTTGAAGAGTTTGTGAGACTTCTTTATCTTCAATAGGAAGAATATTATCCAGCATTTCCACAATAGTAACTTTAGTTCCCAACACCGAATAAAAATAAGCGAATTCAATTCCTATCGCGCCGGCGCCTATAACAATTAATTCATTCGGTAATTCAGCAAGAATCATTGCTTCGGTACTAGTTATAATATTTTTTTTATCCACAGGAATAGAAGGAACGGTTCTAGGGCGGGCTCCGGTGGCAATAATTATTTTATCGGCACTAACTGAATCAAATTTCTTACCGTTGTCATCGTATATATCTAACTGATTTTTTGAAACAAATTTTCCGAAACCTCTTATTCGGGCTATCTTATTCTTTTTAATAAGCATTTCTACATTTTTAGTAATGCGGTCTGAAATATCTCTGCTTCTTTTGATGATGCGGGAAAAATCGAATTCCAAATCTTTATATTTTATTCCAAAATCATCTCCATGATTTTTAACATTATCAAAAATTTCAGCATTACGAAGGAGAGATTTTGTAGGGATACAACCCCAATTCAGACAAATTCCGCCTAAATTATCTTTATCAATTACTACTGTTTTTAACCCTAACTGCGCGGCTCTAATAGCAGCTACATAACCGCCAGGACCTCCGCCCAGTACGGCAATATCATATTTTTCAGCCATTTATACTGGAATCCTATTTTTTTAGTTAATGAATTTTCAAATATACTTAACCAATAAGTAAAATGAAAATAATCGTTGATATACGACAGACAAAATATGACCGAAGAGTCATAATATGAACTTTTACCGATATATTTTAATTCTACCATGAAAATCGTGGGCATTTATTTATTAATTTTTTGAATCAGACATACCTTTTGCGGCAGGTATATAAAGATGAACAGTTGTTCCTATATTCTTCTCACTTTCAATTTCTATTTTTCCGTTTACCAATTCAATAAAATTCTTAGTTAACGCCAGTCCCAAGCCTGTTCCTTCATACTTACGGTTTAAGCGTACGTCTTCTTGACTAAACGCTTCAAATAAAAATTCTTGGTATTGCTCTGTCATACCAATTCCTTCATCCTTAATTTTTATTCGGATCATATCTTCCTCTTCCGAAACCGAAACTTCTATTTTACCTTTACTGCTGTACTTTATGGCATTATCAATAACATTTAATAAAGCGTGTTTACAGCAGTAATCATCAGCGAGAAGCATAATATTTTTGGGCGGAATAATAACTTTTAACTCTAAACCCTTTTTTTGTGCCCGCGGATATATTTTATTATATAAACTCTCCAGAATTAAATTTAAAGAAAAAGCTGAAATTGTTACATCAAAGCTGTTTGAGATAATTCTTGAATAATCTAATATAGAAGTAATTGTGCGTAATAAGCGTTGACTTGACTCCATCAGTAGATCAAAAAAGCCTTTTGTTTCTTCATCGGCATTTTCATAAAACGCGTCTCTTATAAATTCGGATAAACCCAATATTGAATGAAGCGGCGTTCGGATTTCGTGAGACATAGTAGATAAAAAAGCGGATCTTAAACGGTTAGCTTCTTCCGATTTTTCCTTGGCTTTAATAATCTCTTCAATCGCTTTTTTCTCATCGGAAATATCGATTAATATTCCTCTTAAACCTTTTATTTTTTCACTGGGATTTATCGGCACAGTATAAACCAGCGAAGGGAAAGTAGTACCGTCCTTTTTCAAAGCTTTGTACTCAGAACCATGAATTACTTCACCGTTCATAACTTTATTAAACTGTGAAAAAGCTCTTTCCCGGTCCTCCGGCACAATCATGTTAAAAACCAAAAGTCCTTCAGTTAATTCTTCTTCTGAATAACCAAAAACAGATAAACCGGATTTATTGACAAAAGTAATATTTCCTTTTTCATCGGTTTCAAAAATATTTTGCGGAAGTGAATCGGCCAAATCCTTATAACGATGTTCACTTACTTTTAGCGCCTTTTCAATTTCTTTTTTTTCGGTAATATCGCGGGCTAAAACTAAGAACGCGTCTTGGCCTAAATATTTATAGGCCGAAGCGGAAACTTCCGCGTGAATTAATTCACCGTTTTTTTTAATAAATCGTTCATATAATGAAGGAACAGTTTTTTCGTTATATAATGTTTCCATTCTCTCTTTAATCACGCATGCATCATCGGGATGAACAAAATCAAAATTTGAACTATTAATTATTTCGTCTTTATTTGTTAAGCCAAGCAGTTCAATTCCTTTTCGGTTCATGTAAACTATTTTCTCATTAACACGTATCCAAGCGGCAAGCGGAAGAAATTCCAATAAAGTTAATGAGTGCTTTTCATTTTCCGCAATCTTTTGTTCGTACTCTTTTTGTGAAGTAAAAATATTTATCAGAGATGAGATATTTGCTAAAACAGTTTTATCGTTAGGTGTTAATTCAACCTTTTTCTTATAATAAAGACAAATTTCCCCTATTATATTTTCTTCATTTTTGATTGGCTGAGAAGTGTAAAATTGAGATTGATTAAAATAAGCGGAATAATATTTTTTATTTTTGAATTCAATTAATACTGAAGGAGTATTTTCCTCATCAAAAGATTGATGAATAGAATCCGCGACTTTTTGAAGAAATTCATCAACAGTACTTTCTTTTATTGAACAGAAACCAATAGTCTCGCTCAAACAATTTTTAAATGACATTTTACTTACATTTTTATGGACGATGAGTTGTAAATATAAAGAAACAGTAAATAAATAATAAATTATAAGGGAGGTATAAAAAGGATTAAAAAGCTTTATGTGTTTTAATACCAACCACACTAATAATGGAATAAATTTAACTTCCGGAAAAAGAGAATTTGTTATTAAATAATTAAAAGACCGGTTTGTATATTTAAAACGACTTTAATACGAGTTTGATATGACTTTAATAAGAAAGCAATGCGCATTCAGAGCGCATTCAGAGCGTATTCAGAGCGCATTCAAGAAGACATATTTTAGGATTTTTTTACCCAGGGCAGGGATATTACATTTATGAACTGAGATAAATATAATAATTAGTTTAGAAAAAAGAAAAGTTGATATTGAAAAAGTGGTTTACCCTTCTGAAATAGCACCTAAAACAGATATATTATACTAGTAATTTTTTTATCTTTTTATTAAAATATTTGTTGATGTTTTATAGTAATAATGTTAGGTTAAAATGATTTTATAAGTGAGTTTTTGAATTATATAATAATGGGGGAAGCAAATCTATTATTCCTTCCCAAGATTTTTAAGGTAAGCAAAAGAAGAATATGAAAATGAGTTTTTGTGACTCACGCGGCGAAGCTGTGTTTAAATATTTACCGTTCACGCCTTTTTAGAAATTAAAATAAGGAACTAAAGGTCGAGGTTTTTTGATTGCATGATATTATCCAATGGACTTTTAACACCAAAACCACCTTTATTTAAAACATGAGTATAAATCATTGTAGTTCTTACATCCTTATGGCCGAGCAATTCTTGAACAGTTCGAATGTCATAACCATTTTCTAATAAGTGTGTGGCAAAACTATGGCGCAGTGAATGAGGAGAACCTTGTTTAGGAATTTTTGTTTTTATAACAGCTGTTCGTAACACTTTTTGCACCGAAGATTCATGTATATGCTGCCGATAATTATTTCTTGATTTACTGTCATAAATAAATTTGCTGGAATAAAAAACATACTGCCAAGCGAACTCCGTTGAAGCGTTGGGATATTTTTCTTTAAGGGCATAAGGTAAAATTACATGTCCATTCCCGTTTTTTAGATCTTGGCAATGAGCAGTTTTTATCTCTTTTAGTTGCTTTTGTAAGTCTGGTATTAAAGCATCCGGCAAAATAGTTTTTCTATCTTTTCCACCTTTACCATCTCTTACAGTAATTTGTCTATAATAAATATCAATATCCTTGACACGTAAGCGAAGGCATTCGGTAAGTCTAAGGCCGGAACCATAAAGCATACGGCAAATAAGGGAATGAACACCTTCCAGATGGGAGAATATTTGTTCAATTTCCGGAGGAGAATAAACTACCGGAAGATGTTTTGGCTTGGAAGATTTTTTAATATCTTTAATCCAGCCTATATCAGTTTTTAAGATTTCCTTATAAAGAAAAAGGATTGACTGCAGAGCGAGATTTTGAGTTGAAGCGGAAACATTTTTTTTAATGACTAAATAATTAATATAATTCCTTATCTCGGCAGCGCCCATTTCAGTAGGATGTTTTTTGTTATTATATATGATAAAGTTTTTAATCCAACTACAGTAAGAATTTATTGTTCTATAAGAATATCTTTTTACAGTCATGTAATTTTTAATTTGCGCAAGTAATTTTGGTTGGTTAGTCATTTTCACCCGAGTGGTTAAATTTAACATCCCGAATATTATTAAGAAAATAAATTCATGCTAATATTCTTCTAGAAAAAGAGTACAATGCTTATAAATTGTTTATTAACAATTAAATATAAGAATTGTTATAAATAAAGCAATTCATTAAATTGAGAAAAGTAATTCTTGTTTTCATGAAAATTATGAAATAAGAGTTTCGTTATAATTAATAGTTATATGCAAAAAAAGTTAAGGTATTGAAGAATCTATGATTGTAAAAGCCATTAAAATTATTATGATGTTTCTGCTATTTAATCCTTTATTATTCGCTCAAAAGGATATTTTAGAAGATGAGCCATATTCAAAAAACATTTTATTTGCTGAAGCTTTGGGGAACGGTATTGGTGCCTCAATAAACTATGAAAGGTTATTTAGTAAAAATATGGGAATAAGAATTGGTTTGGGTTCCCTCATTGTTTCAACAATAAGCTTTCCGATTGTGCTAAATTATTATTATGGTTCAACAAATAACAAATTAGAATTAGGTCTGGGATTAACAAAATTTATGAAAGGGGAGAATAGCAAGTTTATTGGGGAAGAAGGAATTTTATTAACTTCAACAATTGGGTTAAGACATCAAAAAAGTATTGGTGGATTAATTATAAGGATTAGCGCTACGCCTTTTTATAATTTTGAGAAAGAAAAATTTACTCTTTTCGGTGGAGTAAGTTTAGGATTTTCGCTTTAGCTAAACGAAAATATTGCATATAACAAGCTGCTGCTAATGAACTCATTCAAGTTGAGGTGTAAGAAGCATTCCAAAGCGTTTAGCTTGTTTTTGTAAATATTTCATTTGTCGTTCTTTGATTTTTTGTTCGTATAGTTTAATTCCTTCTTCAGCAAACTCGATTCCCTTTGTCATTACATTATAGAAGATAACCGCTATTTTTCTTGCTGTTGCTTTTATAGCAGTAAGTGGACCTTTACGAGATTTTATTCTGTGATAAAAGGAAGTTAATGCTAAGTGTTTACTTTGTGCAATGGCCTGTGCAGCAAGCCGGAAGATTTGTCCGGCAGAAGTATGGCGCTTAAATTTTTTCTTCTTGTTAGTTAGTCCGGATTGATGTGAGTTTGGGGCCAGCCCAAGCCAACTGGTAAAATGTTTTTCTGTCGGGAACCGTGAAAGATCTGTACCAACTTCTGAGATTATCTGAAGTAAAGTAGAATCGGTAAGCCCGGTAATTTGAGAGGGATCTTTTCCTCCGGTTATTTTCATTAGTATTAGATGAAGCTCATCGATGTTTGGTTTATGATGACGAATTGCTTTTGGTTTTCTAATTTCTTTCGGAGTCGGCAAATCTTTGGTTAATAAATTTAGGTGCTGTTCTATTTGTTTATCGCAGTCGTCAACTTGCCGCATATAAAAATTATACGCGTCAACGGCTTGCTTAAGGAGGAAGATATTTTCCGCGGAGAAATTTCCTTTAAGAGATTTAATTACAGCCTCTTTCTTTTTCTTGAGAATGCTATCTTCACAGAGAAGATGCAAGTTCTTCGGGATTATGATTGCCGCCGATAATAGCGTTTAGAACGGCAAGTCCGCTTTTACCGTTTATTTGTGTAATAACATTCTGAAGTTTTATGTTCATTAGTTCGAGGGCTTTATGCGCGCGGCGGATATGGTCACTAGCGATTGAAAGGTTGTTCCTTCTTTGTCTTACAAATGTTCTTAATATTCTTATATGCTTAGGAGGGATAAAAGAAGAACGGAGCAGACCGTAACTATGAAGCTGCTGTATCCATTGACAATCGGCTACATCGGTTTTTCTGCCGGGAATATTCTTAGCTTGATCGGGTTTAACAAGAATTACATCAAATCCGGATTGGTCAAGGATATCATAAAGTGAAATCCAATAAACTCCGGTAGCCTCCATAGCTATTGATGTAATTTGATTTTCTTTTAGATATTTTACGGCGTTAAGATAATCATCGGTAAAAGTACCGAATGAAACAACGGGTTTACCGGCAATACCGATAAAGATTTTTCTTGAACCGATATCGATACCGGCGGCGGTGTTGTTAATAATGGTGAGCTTGTTCTTTGGCTTTGCCATTGATATAACTCCTTTTAATATATAAATAAAAGTCTTAACAAGTCCGAAGGTGTAAATAAAAGTAAGCTGCTAAGCGGGGTTGGATTTTAGGATAAAGAGAAGGTCCACCACCAATAAAAACTACACGAGCTTCGGAACAAGACTCAAGCACGGGCACTTAGAGCACCAATCCGCTGGTCTGCTACATTTACTTGTTAAGTGATTATTGGTAAGTTCATTAATTAAAAACTTGATGGCAATGCCATCATTGTGGACTCAAGCCGACAGCTTTACATCCGCGGCTAATTTGCAATTTTCAAGTTTGTTGGCTTCGTTCGGCAGTTTCTTGTTCAACGTAGTTCTGCTATGAAAATATTTTTTAATTATAAAATTTATTTAATTAAATTCGGCATTGCTGTTCTGGGCTGCGGCTTAGCCGCAACGCCGTTATATGCTTAGAAAATGAAATAGTCTTAAATATGTGAAAGCAAATTATCTTAATATTAATTAGAGGAGATAATGCAATGAAAACAGCAGTTTCTTCAATCTTATTATTTTTAGTATTAAGTGGTTGTCAAAATCCTACTAATACAGAAACCCCAATAAATCAGATCAATTTTACAACTGATAGAACAAATTATTCAAAATCAGATAGTATCAATATAATTTTAGATAATAAATCTGACTCTGAATTTTTAATAGGTCTTCGATGTAATACTTATCTTGAAATGTTTTATCAGAAAAAAGAAAATAATGTTTGGTCAGATGATCTATGGTTATGGTATATGTCTTTTCGTTGCCCAACAGCAATAGATACTGTAGAACCAAATAACATATTTAACTTTTTTATAAAATCAGAAATGCTAGATTCATCGGGAACGTATCGTTTTGTACTTAGATATCATTCAATGGAAAATGTAGAAGCAATTAAATATTCAAATTCGTTTGTAATAAAATAAAAGTATCAATTTATTTAAAAACGCATATAACCCGCAACTCAAGCCGACCGCTTTTTTCGCATTCGGCATTTGAAGTTTCTTTTGTTAGTCGTTCCGTGTTTAGTCTCTTGTTCAAGTTTCTACTACTATGAAAAATATTTTATAATTATTTAATTAGTCATTCTAACTTAGCCGTCTACACTGGGCGGCGGCTTAGTTGCAACGCCGTTAGGTGTATAATTATTTTGGGAGTATTTAAATGAATTTAGAGGATTTTATTTCAGCAACATTAACACAAATCGCAAAAGGCATAGAGAGTGCTTCAAATAATTTAGAGGATTCATCAGCCTTAATAAGCCCAAGAAATATTCAACCTGTACCCAAAAACGAATTCAAGGTTTATGGTTATTTAGAAAGTCAAGAAAAATCAAAATATTTGAGAGTTGTAGAACAAATTGAATTTGACGTTGCGCTTACAGCATCACAAGGGGAAGACAAAAAAGGTGGTATTGGTGTAATGGTAGGCTCAATAGGCCTTGGTGTTCAAGGAAGAACACAAGAAGAAAATAGTTCAGTCTCCAGAGTAAAATTTAGAGTCCCAATGGTTTTACCTAATCCAAAAATAATAAACAATGATATTAAGGAGTGAAAATGACACAAGCTGAAGTTGAACAAATAGCTCAACAACTAGTAGATTTAACAATTCAAATAAATTCTTTGAAAGAGAAAGCTGAAGATTATCGGTGGATGTTAATGGGAGAAGTAAATGGAATAATAAAATGCAATGGAGGCAATATAAGATATAGAGAAGCATCAGAGATGAATGTGTGTTGAATAAAAATACTCTTAAAAGGATATTAAAAAATGATTATCACTTGAGATGAAAGTAAAATAGAAGATATTATTAAAATAAGAAATAAAGAGCCTAAACTTAGTAGGCCAGTTGTTATGGTATATTCTAGACTATCTATAAAATCGCAACTAACAAGCCAATCAACCCGACCGCCTTTTCGCATTCGGCAGTTTTTAAATTTTTGGCTTGGTTGTTCCGTTTCAAGTTTGTTGTTCAAAGTAGTTCTATTAATTAACATTGTTGCAAACTGCACTTGCAAAGAAAGATAAGTGCAGTTTGCTAAATCTTTGGCTTTGTCGTTTTAATCTGCATTGCTGTTATGGGCGGCGGGTTATCGGCAACGTCGTTATGCTTTATCAATAATAGGAATAAAATGATTTCAAAAAGATATTATTTGCACGGTGATTTATACGAATTAGCAAATATTAAATATTATTGTGCGCTGTGTGATTTATTTGAGATGAAAGAACATTTTTATTCAGATGAATATCATAAAGTAAATAATCAGCAATACGTACTCGTAACGCGTGACAGAAAAAA
>CAWCUK010000005.1:0-309965 GCA_963798775.1 uncultured Bacteroidota bacterium | reverse complement strand
TGTAAATATTGAACAGAAAAGAGGACTGGATATAGTTGATATTTCCGTGGAATCCCACTCCCCTTATGAAGCTAAACTAATAGCTAATACTTACGCGAATCAATATAGAATTTATAATTTAGAAGTTAACCGGAACCAGCTTACATCGGTAAAAAACTTCTTACAGAATCAGAGAAATGAAAAATCTGAAGAATTAAGTAAAGCTGAAGAAACATTAAGCAAATTCCAGGAAAAAGGGGGAATAATAGCGCTTGACGAACAGGCAAAATCGTTAATCGACCAGCTTTCACAATTTGAAGCGCAGAAGAACGCGGCTGAGATAGAATTGGCGGCGTCAAATAAAATATTAAGTGAATATAAAGCGCAGCTCGCGAAACAGAATCCTGAAATAGCCGATTATTTAGAAAGCTTAAAGGGGCAGTCATACTTCCAGGCGCTGCAGGACCAGTTAGCTAAGCTGGAAGTAAACAGAGACCTGGCGTTAGCGAACAGCGGTAAGAACGCCGATAATTCCTCGATTGTAAAAGAATATGATAAAAAGATAAACGATTTAAAAGCGAAATTAAATGATAAGATAGGTGTAATTAAAAAAGGAATATTCGCGAGTTCGCCGGAAGAGGTAAAAAATCTGGCGCAGCAGGCTGTGGCGGAAGAGATAAAGAACCAGTCACTTCAGACACAGGTAAAAAATTTAAAAGAGATTGTTGATAAATATGACGCGCAATTTAATAAACTGCCGAAAACAACGATTGAGTACGCGAGATTAGAAAGAAACCGTGAAGCGCTTGAGAAGCTGTACTTGCTTGTAGAAGAGAAGTACCAGGAAGCGATGATTAATGAGCAGTCGCAGCCGGGCAATGTGCTTATAGTTGACAGCGCTAGACGTCCTGATAAACCCGCGAAACCGAATAGAATGCTGATAGTTTTAATAGGATTGGTATTAGGCGGCGGGTTAGCGTTCGGTTATGTATTTGTAAGAAATTATTTTGATAATACGGTTAAGACTCCCGAAGATATACAGAACAGGAACATTAACGTGCTCGCTTGGATTCCGCAGATAGAGGGAATCGGGGTAAACGGCGCTTCCAAAGAATATGAATTTATAGTAGCGAAGAAGCCGGATTCAATTCCGAGCGAGGCATTTAGGGCGCTGCGTACGAGAGTGCAGTTTTCTAAGATAGGGAAAGATTCACTTAAAACCATACTAGTTACATCTTCCACACCGCAGGAAGGGAAGACGACAGTATGTGTTAATTTGGCGGGCGCGTTCGCGCAGTCGAGTAAAAAAACATTGATTATCGACTGTGATTTAAGAAAGCCTAGGATGCACGGAGTATTTAAGTCAAACCGGTTCCCCGGAATGGTTGATTATTTCTTTGGTCAGGCGAAACTGGAGGAGATAATTCGTCCCAGCGAGCTGCCGAATTTAGATTATGTAACGGCGGGAACAATTCCCCCGAATCCTTCCGAGATGCTGGAATCTGAGCCGATGAGGGAATTTTTAGAGGATATGAAGAAGCGGTATGATGTTATTCTTTTAGACTCAGCTCCAGTTGTAGCCGTAACAGATTCCGAAATATTAGCATCCATGGTTGACGCTACAATTTTAGTCGTTTCCGCTGAAACCACGGAATTTGAGCTTATGGAAAAAGCCGCCGAAATGATTAAGCATGACGGTTCTTCGTTCATTGGCGCGGTATTGAATAAGTTTACTTACAAAGCGGGGTACGGTTCTTATTATAAGTATTATTATTATTATTCTACTCCGGCGAACGGGAAGGCGAGGAAAGGGTCACGAGTGACAAGTGAGGGAGTGAGAGAGTGAGAGAGTAAGGGAGTAAGGATGGATAAACCGCATAAAAAACTAATTCTTTGGCAAAAAGCTATGTTATTAGTTACTGAAGTTTATAAAGTCACCGAATTATTACCAAAGCAAGAAGAATATGGCCTTAAATCCCAAATTCGCCGATCAGCTGTTTCTATCCCATCAAATATTGCAGAGGGTGCGGCTAGAAAAACTATAAAAGATAAACTTCACTTTTTTATCTTATCTCGCGGATCGCTGAGTGAATTAGATACACAACTAGAAATTTGCATTAACTTAGGTTTAATCGAGGCGAATAGTCTCAAGCCAGTTGATGATATAATGATAAGCTGTGATAAATTACTATACGGCTTATTAAACAGCAAAAAGTGGTGAGGGAGTAAGAGAGTTAGAGAGTAAGGGAGTGAGAGAATAAGGGAGTGAGGGTATTGCTTCAGGTTCTTTAAGTGAGGTTGAAACTCAATTAATTATTGCAGAAGAACGAGGGTTTATTACAGAATTATTAAAGCAAAATTCTTTAGATCAAATATATCAAATCCGTTCTCAACTTTTTGGTTTAATAAAATTTTAAAAAAAGAGGATAATAATTAAACATTAACATTGTTACCTTATTACTTTGTCACTGAACCTTTTGGTTTATTATTTCGTTACTCGTCACTAGTTACTCGTCACTTATCACTCAACCACTTTCGCACCGCGCTTTTTTTAATTAAATTGATAGCTAAATTTTATTCTTATTACGGGTTTAGTTATTAAATGATTGAGAAAGAAAGACTTAAGAAATTAAAGATTATTGTTTCGGATTTGGACGGGACTTTATTAGATAATAAAGCGCTGATTGGGACTGAGACAAAAAAGATTATTAAGCAATTGAAGGATTTGGGGGTTTATTTTTCATTCGCTACGGGGAGGCTGCATTCGGCTTTAACGGGGTTTGCGGAGGAGCTGGATATTAGGCTGCCGATTATTTCACTGGATGGATGTTTAATTAAAAGTTATCCCGAAGGTAAGATTTTATTTGAGTCGTTTGTAAAAGAAAAATATGTTAAGAAGGCGTTAGCGTACGCCGATAAATTCCTGCTGAATGTAGCGCTGTGTCACGCGGACGCTATTTATTATACCGAAATAAACTCTGTAATACCGCAAATAATGGATAAATTCGGCGCGCGGTACGAGGAAGTCCCCTCTTACGATAACTATCGAGCCCAAACCCTGGAGGTTGTATTCGCGAGCGATTACAAGGACAATATTAAGTACGTCCGGGACCGTTTAGGCTTTCCTTATTCATTCGGATTAAATGTATCCTATTTCCGTTCACAGTCCCACAAAGGCATATATTATTTAGAGATAAGAAAAAAAGGGAGCAACAAGGGGAAGAGTCTCTTAAAACTGTTAAAGCATTTACGGATAAAGCCGGAAGAATCGGCGATAATAGGAGACTGGTACAATGATTTGAGCTTATTCCAGACACCCGCGCTGAAGATAACTTTGGCAAATGCCGTACCGGAGCTGAAGAAGATTTCCGATATAGTCGCGAAACGGAGCAATGATGAGGAGGGAGCCGCGGAGTTCCTTGAGATGGTTTTGAAGGCGAAGAAGGGGGGATGAGGACAAGGTGAGGAGTTGTTGAATGGTTGAAAGGATTGAATGATTGAAGTGATTGAATGGATTGAATGATTGAATGGGTGAATGATTGAATGGGTGAATGATTGAATGGATGAATGATGTTTATATGTTTTCTAATTGATTGCTAATTGCGCAGCCAACCCCGTAGGGGTTATATTATTGTAGAAATAGAATGAAATTAGGGAAAAATGAACCTTGTAGAGGTTCGATTATTTCGTAGCACAGACAATCTTGTCTGTGAGAGTGTGTTTTGAGGAATGTTTTGAAGAGTCTTGTCATCCCGGACTTGATTCGGGATCAATTCGGAGGGTGTGGAAACGGATGGATGTGAATGGTTGAATGATTGAATGGTTGAATGATTGAATAGATGAATGATGTTTATATGTTTTCTAATTGTTAATTGCGCAGCCAACCCCGTAGGGGTTTAATTATTGTAGAAAAAGAAAGAAATAAAGAAAAAATGAACCTTGTAGAGGTTCGATTATTTCGTAGCACAGACAATCTTGTCTGTGAAAGAGCGTTTTGCGGAATGTTGAAGAGAGTTGTCATCCCGAACTTGTTTCGGGATCTGTTCGGAGGGTGTGGAAACGGATGGATGAATGATTGAATGGATGAATGGTTGAATGAATAATTCTTCTTTGATTTAAAAGTCCTTCTCTTCCCAAGAGAAGGATTTAGGATGAGTTTTTAGATTAACAATTCTACTTATCAATAAGTATTTTCATCAGAATTCAGCATAAACTAGAAATGATATTACTAATTGTTCTATGCTAGGAGAGATGCTGAAATAAATTCAGCATGACAACGCTCTTGCACAACGTTCGGAGGATGCTGAAAGAATACTGATATACATCGGCACATGATTCAGAATGAAAATGCTATATGAGAATGGATGAATGATTGAATGGATGAATGATTGAATGGATGGATTTTCGGAGGATGCTGAAATAAATTTCCATAACGTTTTTCGCGAAAGGATGTTTTAACTCAGAACCATTTCCTCATTCTTTTGTCTTGATACAAAAGCATTCCCGATTTTCATCGGGACAGGCGCCAAATCAAGGCTGCAAATAAATTCCTAGAATTTTATTCCGTTCCGCTAAAATAAAAGAACTCGCCCGGATGAACCGGCCTCAAACAGCTTTTATTTTTATACGCTTCACTGCATAAAATTCCCGAGCGGAATTTATTTGAGGCCGGGAATAAAACTAAAAAACAATTCCAACGTAGCACAGGCAATCTTGTCTGTGAAAGAGTACGGGATTCCGGCTCGGGGGCCGGATTGACAGAGTAAACGGTTAAAACCGTTATATGTTTCTTTTGTTATTGTTATCCCCACGGTTAAAACCGTGGGTTAGGTTATGCTTAATAAATCAGTATCGCTTCGCTGCTGGATGTTGAAGCGCGTTGTCATCCCGAACTTGTTTCGGGATCTGTTCGGAAGGTGTGGAAACGGATGGATGAATGATGATGAGTTTATTACTTCAAGATCTGTGGTGATCAGTATAATCTGTGTTATTCGTGTTCTATTTTGAAGGGATGATTAGTAAATAGCATCAGCATTACAACGATAAGCACTCCCGATGACTTTGCTCAGCGAGTGATAGGTATGATGGTGTATTTCGGGATAAAACAATAATTTGAACGCTATGAAAATGATGATTCAAAAAAAAATATCCGCTGTTTTGCGGAAGAATAAAAATATCAGGTTTGCCTTTGTCTTCGGTTCACGAGTTAAAGCTGAAGCGCGGTTCGGAAGTGATCTTGATATTGCGGTTTATTTTGACCGGACTCCCAATTTGCTAGCAATAGGAGAATTAGTAAATGAATTAGAAGAAGCTGCCGGTTGTGATGTTGATCTTATTTCATTAAACGATTTATTTGAGACCAATCCTAAGTTGGCGTATTCGGTATTGGAAGAGGGAGTATTGTTATTCAGCTTAGATGATGAATTATTTGTAAGATATAAAGAAAGAACTTTCCTTAGTTATCTGGATTTTAAAGGGATTATTGATTTATTTGATCAAAAATTGGAAGAACGAATAAATAATAATGGATTTGCGGTCGTACAAAAATGAAAAATGATAAAATCATTAGGTTAGAAGAAAATTTAAAGACATTAAAGACAATAAGAAAAAATTATACAATCGATGATATAATCGCGGATAAAGTCGATGAGTGGGGACTAAGATATGGCCTATTCGAATCAATCCAAATTATAATTGACATTGCGTGTCATATTGTAGCCGAGAAGAATTTAGGAACGCCAAAAAATTATTCTGATTGTATTGCTTTCTTAATTGCAAATAAATATCTAAAGCAGGAATTAGGAAAGAAATTGTTGAGTATGATCGGGCTTAGGAATTTATTGATTCATGAGTATGGTATTGTTGATGTAAAAAAGCTATATGAATATTTAGATTTTCTAGATGATATAAGTGATTTTATTTACGCGATCAAATTAGTAGAAAGTAACGAGTGAAAGTAAGAGTTTTGTAGCACAGACAATTCGGGATGACATACTCTTTAACATCCAGCAGAATGCTATATGAGAAAGAATGACTGAATGGTTGAATTGTTGATCTGAATGGTTGAATGGATGAATTAGGATGTTTATATGTTTTCTAATTATTGCTAATTGTTAAATTGCGCAGCCAACCCCGTAGGGGTTATAATTATTGTAGAAAAAGAATAAAATAAAGGGAAATATGAACCTTGTAGAGGTTCGATTATTTCGTAGCACAGACAATCTTGTCTGTGAGAGTATGTTTTGAGGAAAGTTGAAGAGTCTTGTCATCCCGAACTTGATTCGGGATCTGTTCGGAGGGTGGAAGTCGTATGGATGAATGATTGAAGATGAATGATTGAATGGAAAATGAATTGAATGGTTGAATGAATAATTCTTCTTTGATTTAAAAGTCCTTCTCTTCCCAAGAGAAGGATTTAGGATGAGTTTTTAGATTAACATTTCTACTTATCAATAAGTATTTTCATCAGAATTCAGCATAAACTGGAGTTGTTGTTGTTCTTTTTTTCATTTTTCTACTAACATTCAATCCCGATGGGATTGTTAACACATTTATCGCCCATTACTTAAGTAAATATATTTTCCTAAAATAAAACTAAAATAATATGCAATCCCCAAAAATTATTTTCCGTAAAAATCCCCTTTTTGAACCATGTCCTTCTTGCTCTTCAAAAAACGCGCTGCACCGTTCCCGCGCAAGAAACGTAAAAGAGGGAATGATTAAAAATCTTACATTTTATAAAATGTACCGCTGCCGAGAATGCGGCTGGCGCGGATATCGTTCCACAATATCCTTAACAGCCGCGTCAATGAAGAATCTGGCGTTGTATATTATTATGGCTCTGGCGGCGGGTTTTGTTGTTTTCCAGATTTTGAAGAGGTTTGTGAGGTAGGCGTTGTGAGACGTGACGAGTGATTGAATGAGTGAATGGGTGAATGATTGAATGATGAATGGATGAATGGGTGAATGAATGAATGGTGAATGGATGAATGGGTGAATGATTGAATGGTTGAATGATTGAATGGTGAATGATTGAATGGATGAATGATGGTGAATGATTGAATGGATGAATGGATGAATGATTGAATGGATGAATGAATGAATGGATGAATGGTGAATGGTGAATGGTTGAGGGGTTTATTAATTCAAGATCTGTGGGAATCCGTATAATTCGTGTTCTTTAAGAAACAACTTTATCTATAATTTTATATAAAAAACAAGGGACGTAATGAAGGGAATAATATTAGCGGGAGGTTCAGGTTCCCGGCTTTATCCGATTACAAAAGTTTACAGTAAACAATTAGCGCTTATTTATGATAAGCCTTTAATTTATTATCCTCTTTCAATGCTAATGCTTGGAGGAATTAAAGATATTTTAATCATATCAAATGAAGAAACAATCCCTCTTTATAAACAGTTGTTCGGGGATGGTTCGGATATTGGATTAAAAATAGAATATAAAGTTCAAGCCGCGCCTAACGGAATAGCGGAAGCGTTTATTCTCGGTGAGGAATTCATCGGCGATGACAGCGCTACTTTAGTTTTAGGGGATAATATTTTCTACGGTAAGCTGGACTTTATGTATAACGCCATAATAAATAATAATGCCGGAGCCACTATTTTCGGTTATCAGGTTACGGATCCCCAGAGATATGGTATTGTTGAATTTGATAAAGATGGTAAAGCCGTATCGATTGAAGAAAAACCTAAAATCCCGAAATCTCATTACGCCGTTCCGGGCCTATATGTGTATGATAATAAGGTAGTGGACATTTCTAAAAATCTAAAACCATCTGCAAGGGGAGAGTTAGAGATAACTGATGTTAACATTGAATATATGAAAAAGGGAGAATTGAAGGTTGAAAAAATAGGTCGGGGCATAGCCTGGCTTGATACCGGTACGCCCGAAGCTCTTCTGCAGGCTTCAAATTTTTTCGGTGTGATAGAGGAGCGGCAGGGTCTTAAAGTCGCTTGTATTGAAGAAATAGCTTATAAGATGAAATATATAAATAAAGAAAAATTTGTTGAATTGATAAATAAAATTCCAAACTCTCTGTATAAGAATTATTTAGAAAGATGCCTTGAGGAGTGAGGAAATAGTAGGGACTAGTGACGAGTAATAAGGTAACAAGGTAACAAGGTAACAAGGTAACAAGGTGACAAGGTAACAAGGTGACAAGGTGACGGGTGAAATTTCCGCTGCTTTACTTGAATGAAAATATTCATTAAAATTATCCCTCTTATGAGGGAATTTTTTTATTAAAGAAATCGAGTTAAAATGAAAATAAGAGAAACTGAAATTTCTGGACTTTTAATTATTGAACCCTCTGTCTTCGGCGACGATAGAGGGTATTTTTATGAATCGTTTAATAAGAGGAAGTATGAAGACGCCGGGTTAGATTTAAAATTTGTGCAGGATAATATTTCCAAATCAAAGTACGGCACCATACGGGGACTTCATTTTCAAAAAGAACCTTACGCTCAAGGTAAGCTGTGCCAGGTTTTAAAAGGAAAAGTTCTTGATGTAGCGGTAGATATAAGAAGAGATTCTCCAACTTACGGGAAACATCATCAAGTTGAATTATCGGAAGAAAATCATCTGCAGTTTTGGATTCCTCCGGGATTCGCGCATGGGTTTTCGGTTCTTTCCGAAGAAGCTATTTTTATGTATAAGTGTACAAACTTCTATAATAAAGAAAGTGAAGGCGCGATCATTTTTAACGATCCGGAACTTTCAATAAATTGGCGTGTTGAGAGTCCGGTTGTGTCGGAGAAGGATTTGAAAGCGAGCGGGTTTGGAAGTGCAAGGTGACGGGGTGAATGAGTGAATGGATGAATGATTGAATGGATGAATGAGTGAATGGATGAATGGGTGAATGGGTGAATGGGTGAATGGGTGAATGAGTGAATGGATGAATGATTGAATGGATGAATGATTGAATGGATGAATGAGTGAATATGATTGAATGGGTGAATGGGTGAATGGGTGAATGAGTGAATATGATTGAATGGATGAATGACTGAATGGTTGTTGAAGGGTTGATAATTTAAATGATCTATCCGTAGTAATTTGTGGTCTATAAAATTTGTTTTTAGTCGCTCATCACTATTCCGGGAAGAAAAATCTTAATTAAATAAAATTATTAGTCTGCAAATACGAATATTGTTAAATTTCATATTCAAAAAAAAATTATGTGAAAGCTTTTCAAAAACAGAAATTTAAACGGAGATTATAAATTGAAAGTACCATTATTAGACCTTAAGCCGCAGTATCAGGCATTAAAAGAAGAATTAAATAACGCGATTTTAAAAGTTGCCGAGTCGCAGCATTTTATTCTTGGCCCCGAAGTTGACCAAATGGAGAAATCATTCCGAGAATATCTAAATGTTAATTACGCGTTCGGTGTTTCATCCGGAACGGATGCTCTGTTAGTCGCTTTAATGGCTATCGGAATAAAACCGGGTGATGAAGTTATAGTTCCCACATATTCATTTTTCGCTACGGCGGGAGTTGTTTCACGATTAAACGCTACTCCGGTTCTGGCGGATAATGATCCCGTTACGTTTAATATTGATCCCAAAGAAATTGAAAAAAGAATTACTGAAAAAACTAAAGCTATTATTCCTGTCCATTTATACGGACAAAGCGCCGCGATGGGTGAAATTATTGAGATCGCGAAGAAGCATAATATAAAAGTAATTGAAGACGGCGCTCAGGCCATCGGCGTTGAATATAAAGATGGAAGAAAGGTCGGTACTATTGGAGATATCGGATGCTTTTCTTTCTTCCCGAGTAAAAATTTAGGCTGTTTCGGAGACGGCGGACTTGTAGTAACGAACGATGACGGCCTTGCTGAAATGTTAAAAATTATGCGCGTTCATGGAGGGCAGCCGAAATATTATCATAAAGTTGTCGGCGGAAATTTTAGAATAGACGCGATACAAGCGGCGGTAATAAACGTAAAACTACCGCATCTGGGCGAATGGTCGCGGCAGAGAAGGGAAAACGCGAAAATTTATACCGAAGCTTTTATAAATGCTGGACTTGCGGAAGAAGAAGGTAAAATTAATTTTGATGAAAAGAATAAAGTCCTTTTACCTAAGCCGGTTTATAAATCGGATGATCTGAAGAATTATCATATCTACAATCAATATATAATCCGTGTTGAAAACAGAGATGAGCTGCGGCAGTTTTTGGCTGATAAAGGAGTGGCAACAGAAATTTATTATCCGGTGCCGTTCCATCTGCAGGAATGTTTTGCTGATTTAGGTTATACTAAAGGAGATTTTCCAAACGCTGAATTCGCGGCGGATACTTCTCTCGCGCTTCCGATTTATCCCGAATTAAGTAAAGAACAACTTGAGTATGTTGTTGAGAAGATTGGGGAAAAGGTAACAAAGTAACAAGGTGAGAAGGTGACAAAGGAAATGAGTAAGTAATTAGGTTTATCGTAGCACAGACAATCTTGTCTGTGTAGGTGTCCGGGAGTATCGGAGAGGAAAAGATTGAATGGGTGAATGGGTGAATGATTGAATGGGTGAATGATTGAATGATTGAATGGGTGAATGATTGAATGATTGAATGGGTGAATGGGTGAATGGGTGAATGGATGAATGAATGAATGGGTGAATGATTGAATGAATGTATGAATGACTGAATGGTTGAATGGGTGAATGAGTGAATGAGTGAATGGATGAATGATTGAATGGATGAATGACTGAAAAAATTGGATAGATTAAAATATTAGAATAATTAAATAAAAAAAGCAGTTAAATGACAGAATTAAAAAAGAAAAAAATATATATAGCGGGACACCGGGGGATGGTTGGTTCTGCGGTAAAACGGGATTTGGAAAATAAAGGGTATTCTAATCTCGTTTACAGGACTTCAAAAGAACTAAATTTAATCCGGCAGGAAGAAACGGAAAAATTTTTCGCGGAAGAAAAGCCGGAAGTTGTTATTGTAGCGGCGGCTAAGGTCGGGGGGATTTTAGCGAATAATACGTACCGCGCTGAATTCATTTATGATAATTTGATGATTGAAGCTAACATAATTAATGCGGCTTTTAAGAATAATGTTGAGAAGATGATTTTTCTCGGCAGTTCATGTATCTATCCTAAACTGGCACCGCAGCCTTTAAAAGAGGAGTATCTTCTTTCGGATTATCTTGAATATACAAACGAACCATACGCGATTGCCAAAATAGCCGGAATAAAATTATGTGAGAATTACTACCGCCAATACGGCGCCAATTATTTTTCCGCAATGCCGACAAATTTATACGGGCCAAATGATAACTTTGATTTGGAAACATCTCACGTCCTACCCGCTTTAATTAGAAAATTTCATGAAGCAAAAGAAGCCGGAAAAAGTACGGTTATGTTATGGGGAAGCGGAAAGCCGAAGCGGGAATTTCTTTATGTGGAGGATCTTGCCGAAGCGGTAACTTTTCTTCTTGAAAATATAAACGCAAAAGATGTCTATGAAAAAGGAATTTCACAAATAAATGTGGGCACCGGGGAAGATTTATCAATCGCGGAGCTTGCGAATATTATTGCGGAAGTTGTGGGGTTCGAAGGAAGAATTGAATATGATTCAGCCAAACCGGACGGCACTCCGAGGAAGCTTATGGATGTAAGCAGAATAAATGAACTAGGCTGGAAAGCGAAAACTTCTTTGAAAGAAGGGATAGAGAAAGCTTATGGGTGGTTCAGGGGAACAATTAAAAATTAAAAATTAAAAATTAGAAATTAAAAATTAAAAATTAGAAATTAAAAATTAAAAATTAGAAATTAGAAATTAAAAATTAGAAAAATGGATAAAGATCTTAACGGCAGACTTTTCCGATTTGTTATTTCCACAATTAAATTTTTAATTAAAATTCAGAATTCCCCAGAAACATCTGTAATAAAATATCAATTAACAAAAAGCTCAACCTCAAGCGGAGCAAATTATGAAGAAGCCCAAGCCGCTTCAAGTAGAGCTGATTTTAAATACAAAATTAATATTTCACTTAGAGAAATGAGAGAATCAAATTATTGGCTAAGAATCATTAAAGAATTAAACATTTCGCTAGAAGATGTTGAACCTTTAATTGAAGAATCCAGACAACTAAAAAGTATTTTAGGCGCAATCGCAAGTAAATTAAATTAAAAATTCATTTTTTAATTTTGCCTTTTTAATTTTTAATTATTATTCGGAGAATAAATGAAAAAAGCTTTAATAACCGGAATTACCGGCCAGGACGGAAGTTATCTCACTGAAATTCTTTTAGATAAAGGTTATGAAGTTCACGGGATAATTAGAAGAAGCAGTTCTTTTAATACCGGCAGAATAGACCATCTTTACGGAAATAAAGAAATACTAAACAAAAAGATGTTTCTTCATTACGGTGATGTGGTTGACACAAGTAATTTAAATAGATTATTAGAAAAAATAGAGCCCGATGAAATTTATAATTTAGCGGCTCAGAGTCATGTAAAAGTTTCTTTTGAAGTTCCCGATTATACCGCTCAGGTAGACGCGTTAGGAACTTTACGATTTTTAGACGCGATTAGGGAAGTAGGTTTAAGGCAAGTTAAATTTTATCAAGCTTCAACAAGTGAATTATTCGGAAAAGTACAGGAAGTTCCGCAGACGGAAAAAACTCCTTTTTATCCCCGCTCTCCATACGGTGTAGCAAAACTTTACGGTTATTGGATCATAGTAAATTACCGTGAGGCATATAATTTATTCGCGTGTAACGGTATTTTATTCAACCATGAATCCCCAAGAAGAGGGGAAACTTTTGTAACAAGAAAAATAACCAGGGCGGCGGCAAGAATAGCAGCGGGAATACAAGATAAACTGCTGCTCGGAAATTTAAGTTCAAAACGAGATTGGGGTTTCGCGCCCGAATATTGTGAAGGAATGTGGAAAATACTTCAGGGTGATACCGCGCAGGATTTTGTTTTAGCTACCGGCGAAACTAATACAGTACGAGATTTTGCCGCTTTAACTTTTAGGGAAATGGGAATAGAACTTGAATGGAAAGGTGAAGGTCCCGATGAAAAAGGAGTTATTAAAAGTATAAATTGGGAAAAAGCAAAAGAGCTTATAGATTTCGATAAAAATAACAATGATTATAAATTCCGTTTATCAAATGATTTAAAGCCGGGAACCACTGTAGTCGAGGTTGATCCGAATTATTACCGTCCGACCGAAGTTGATTTATTAATCGGAGATCCCACAAAGGCAGAAGAAATATTGGACTGGAAAGCAAGTACTAAATTTGAAAAACTGGTTGAGATTATGATTCAAGCGGATCTGGATAAAGTTTTGAGAAGAGGGTATTGAGGAAGAGTGACAAAGTGAATGGATGAATGAGTGAATGGATGAATGAGTGAATGAGTGAATGACTGAATGAGTGAATGAGGCTGAATGAGTGAATGAGTGAATGAGATGAGTGAAGGATGAATGAGTGAATGAGTGAATGAGTGAATGAGTGATGATGAATGAGATGAATGAATGAGTGAATGGCTGAATGAGTGAATGAGTGAATGAGTGAATGAGTGAATGAGTGAATGAGTGAATGAGTGAATGAGTGAATGGATGGATGAATGACTGAATGAGATGAATGACTGAATGGATGGATGAATGACTGAATGAGATGAATGAGTGAATGGATGAATGAGTGAATGAGTGAATGAGTGAATGGCTGAATGACTGAATGAGTGAATGACTGAATGAGTGAATGACTGAATGGCTGAATGAGTGAATGAGTGAATGGATGAATGACTGAATGAGTGAATGAGTGAATGAGTGAATGAGTGAATGGATGAATGAGTGAATGGGTGAATGAGTGAATGGATGAATGAGTGAATGGATGAATGAGTGAATGGATGAATGACTGAATGAGTGAATGGCTGAATGGATGGCTGAATGGCTGAATGGATGGATGAATGACTGAATGGATGGATGAATGACTGAATGGATGAATGAGTGAATGGGTGAATGAGTGAATGGCTGAATGAGTGAGTGAATGAATGTCAGTGTAATCCATGTAATTCGTGTTTATTTATTGACTTCACTTCCTTAACTTATTATAAAATAAATAGTTGTTATATCTCTCATCATACATTTTTAATGATATAAATCAATCATTGTTTATAGTAGCCCAATTATATTGACTTTAACTATAAGAAATAGAATGATTTAATAAATATTGAAAGGACAGATGATGAAGAGATCTATATTACTAATTCTTTTACTGATGTTTACTTTCGCCTCGGTTTCACTTGCACAAGAACGGAATATGAAAACAAATATGCTTTCCGGTTCTTTAATGATTGGTGTTGACGCCGGGATGACTATTGGTAAAACAGATTATTCAGATATAAGGCCGGATATTTTAGGAAGAGCGCGTTTAGATTATTATTTCCCGACAACCTCCTCCGGAATTTTCGGCTTAAGAGCTTTTACTGACGCGGGTTATGTAAGCGGAAAAGATGTAAACGAAACTCCTACCATTTTCAGAACCAATATTTTTGCCGTCGGCGGCGGGGTTACTTATACATTATCTATAAAAGACGCGGTATTTCCTTATGCTTTTGCCGGCGCAGAATATCTAAATTTTAATCCGAAAGATGAAAATCGAAATGTTTTACCGCGGAACGCCGCACAGGCATATAAAAAAAATGAAGGAGTTTTCTTAGGAGAAATAGGTGTTCATTTTATGGTTGCCGAAGCACTTGCATTAGATTTAAGTATCGGAGCGGATTTTAGTCCTAACGATAATTGGGATGATGTTGCCAAAGGGGGAGATAATGATTTTTTAATTAGAACAATGGCCGGATTCTCTTATACTTTCTTTACAAATAAAGATACCGACGGCGACGGAGTTTTAGATTCTAAAGACCAATGCCCTGATACTCCGCCGGGAGTAAGAGTTGATGATTTCGGATGCGCTGTTGATACAGACGGTGACGGCGTTCCCGATTATAAAGATAAATGCCCGAATACAAAAAGAGGAATGGAAGTAGATGAAAACGGCTGCGCGACGGATTCTGACAATGACGGCGTTCCTGATAAAGTTGATAAATGCCCGAATACGCCGGCCGGAATGCAGGTAAATGAGGACGGCTGCCCGGATACAGATAATGACGGTGTAGCTGATAATAACGACAAATGCCCGAACACACCAAAAGGCGCCGCTGTTGACGCAAACGGATGTCCGAAAGATACCGATAATGACGGTGTACCGGATTACCAAGACAAATGCCCGAATACTCCAGCAGGAAAACAAGTAGATGAAAACGGATGCGCCAAAGAGGTAGTTCAGGTGCAGAAGAAAATGGTATTAAGCGGTGATACTAATTTTGAATTCAACAAATCCGCTTTGCTTCCGAATGCTTATTCTACCTTGGATAAAATAGCTAAGTCAATAAAAAGCAATCCCAACACAGAATGGTCCGTTGAAGGCTATACTGACGCGGTCGGTTCAGAATCATATAATATGAAACTCTCCAGAGAAAGAGCTCAATCAGTGGTTGATTATCTTGTCTCAAAAGGAGTTGACAGAGATAAACTTCAGGTTGTAGGAAAAGGCGAAAGCAATCCTATAGCTACAAACAGTACCGCGGAAGGAAGAGCGATGAACAGAAGAGTAGAAATAAGACTTGTAGAAAGCGGTGAAAATAATAATCAGAATGATAATCAGTAACCTGTTAAAATAGAGAGTAGAAAAGGCGCATCTTTTTAGGTGCGCTTTTTTTTTGTGTTATACGAGGTGAGGGAGTGAGAGAGGGAGTGAGAGAGGGAGTGAGAGAGGGAGTGAGAGAGAGGGAGTGAGGGGAGTTTGGGGAAAGTTGAGGCGAGATAGGCGCCAGAAAACGCGCTGCAAAAGAACTTGCTAAAAATGTCAAAGTCCAAAAGTATTCCCCAATAAAATAGGAAATTGGGTCAAAAGTATTCCCCAGTTGTCGGGTCAAAAGTGTTCCCCACTTTTTTGAATTCAGGCTCAAAAGCATTCCCCACCCGATAGTTAAAAATCCGTACCATTGTTCTTCGGAAAAATATCGAAATCTTATTCTTTTTGAATTGCCGCGAGCTTTAGCTTGTGGATAAAAATAATATATACGATCGACGGCTTCCGGTAAACTTCTTGAACTGAAGCCGACAATATTTTTGTTTTTCATATAACCCCACGATTTAAAGGGTCGTGGTTATTCATTCAAACTTTAATTAATAAAATGTCTGCCCACTTAGTTCGGAGGATGCCGCGGATTTATTAGAGGATAAAGATTAAAAAAATTATTAAGGCAAATTCATCCCACTCCTATGGTTTTAAAAAACCGTGGAATAGTTTGATGAATTTATCTAATACAAATTTTGTATATTTTCTCTTAATCTTTTAATTAGCCGTGCGCTAAGCGCCATATTATTTTCATCATTTTTACTTAATTGAGGGAAAAATGAAAACTAAACTAATGGTTATTTTGATGTTTTTACCGTTCAATTTTTTAATATTCGCCCAATCTGAATTTAATTATCCCGATACAAAAAAAGTGAATCAAACGGATAATTATTTTGGAGTTAAAGTTGCCGATCCTTACCGCTGGCTGGAAAACGATACTTCCGAAGCCGTCGCGAAATGGGTTAAGCAGGAAAATAAAGTTACTTTTGATTATTTATCAAAGATTCCTTACCGGGAAAAAATTAAAAATCGTTTAGAGCAACTTTGGAATTACCCAAAATATTCGGTCCCGTTTAAAGCGGGGGATAATTATTTTTTCTCAAAGAATAACGGACTTCAAAACCAGGATGTTATTTATATTCAAAACGATTTAAATAGTGAACCTGAAGTTTTTCTGGATCCGAACAATCTTTCTAAAGACGGCACAATAGCGCTTACAACTTATTCGGTTTCTAAGGACGGAAAATATTTCGCTTACGGCACCGCTTCCGGCGGTTCGGATTGGAATGAATTTTATGTTATGGATGTTGCTTCTAAAAAGAAATTAGATGATCATCTTGAATGGATAAAATTTTCCGGGATTTCCTGGAAGGACGAAGGATTTTATTACAGCCGTTATCCAACTCCTTCCGAAGGGGAAGAGTTAACTTCTCAAAATAATTATCACCAAATTTATTACCATAAAATCGGCACCGATCAAAAAGAAGATAAGCGTATTTACGGCAATGAAGATGAACCGAAAATGACTTTTTACGCGCAGACTTCCGAGGATGAAAAATATCTTATTGTTTATGCTTCCACCGGAACAAGCAATAACGAACTTTTTGTTAAAGATTTAGATGAACCGGATTCCAAATTTATAACTGTTGTAGATAATTTTGATAATAATTATGGTGTGGTAGATAATCTTGAAAATAAGCTTTTAGTTTTAACGGATAAAAGCGCGCCTAATTATCAATTGGTTTTAATTGATCCTAAAAATCCCTCCGAAAATAATTGGCAGAAAATTCTCCCCGAAAAAGAAAACGTACTGCAGTCCGCGACAATAATAGGAGGAAATTTAATTGCGACTTATATGAAGGACGCGAGCAGTCATGTTTATCAATATGATTTAAATGGCAAATCAGAAGCCGAAATAAAATTACCTACATTGGGGACTGTCGGCGGTTTCTCGGGAAAGAAAGACGACGCGCAGGCGTTTTACGCGTTTACCTCTTTTACTTATCCAACCACAATTTTTAAGTATAATGTTGATTCCAAAGAATCAGAGATTCTTCATCAGCCGGAATTAGATTTTGATTTTGATAATTATGAAACCGAACAGGTTTTTTACAATAGTAAAGACGGCACTAAAGTCCCGATGTTTATTGTACATAAAAAAGGAATTGAACTTAACGGGCAAAACCCCACTTTGCTATACGCTTACGGCGGTTTTAATATTAGCTTAAATCCTTCATTCAGTATTTCGAGATTAATTCTTTTAGAAAACGGCGGTATTTACGCTATGCCCAATTTAAGAGGCGGCGGAGAGTACGGTGAAAAATGGCATAAAGCAGGAATGCTGGAAAATAAACAAAATGTTTTTGATGATTTTATTTCCGCGGCTCAATATTTAATTGATAAAAAATATACGTCACCCGAAAAATTAGCCTGCGCCGGAGGTTCTAACGGCGGATTATTAATCGGAGCGGTAATAAATCAGCGGCCCGATTTATTTAAAGCAGCGTTTCCCGCGGTGGGCGTAATGGATATGCTGCGTTTCCATAAATTTACAATTGGGTGGGCTTGGGTTCCGGAATACGGTTCAAGTGAAAATGAACAACAATTTAAAACTTTGTACGCATATTCTCCATTGCACAATATAAAAAGCGGCCTTCCTTATCCCGCAACCTTAGTAACCACCGCCGACCATGATGACCGCGTTGTACCGGCGCATTCGTTTAAATATATTTCAACATTACAAGAAAAATATAAAGGCGATAATCCGGTTCTAATAAGAATAGAAACAAGAGCCGGCCACGGCGCGGGAAAACCGACTTCAAAAATTATTGAAGAACAAGCGGATATTTATTCGTTTATGTTTTATAATTTTGGCGTGAGTCCCAAATATTAATTTTTAAATTTGTTAAAAGGTCCGGTTTTGCCGGACTTTTTTTATCTATCCACTTACCGAATGATGAATTAAAAACATAATTTTTTGTTGTTTTTATTCCTACCTTATTTAAAAAATTACCGCGGATCTTAAAATGAAAAATGTTATTCCAACAATTATTATTTGCTTTCTGTTTTTGGCAATTTCCTTTTCTGACTCGACAATTTCTTTTTCTTCAAATATAAATAAAACAGAAATTTTGGTAAGAGCTAAAAACGGAGGCATGTACAAACCGAGTGAAAACAAACCCGGCGAGTTTATGCGAGCCTTAGTAGTGTTTGTTCAGTTTAAAAATGATTCTTCCGAAATTGGGAATTGGCAAAAAGATAAATTACCCGATTGGAATGACAAACTATTTGACGCCGAAATTTCATCATCTTACAGACCTTTTACAGTAAGTGATTATTTCAAACAAATGTCTAACGGTAAATTTGATTTTATCGGAGATGTTTATCCGAAGCTGATAACAATGGATTCTATATTTTATTATTCCAAAATAAATGAAGCGGTAATAAAAAAGTTAGATGATGCGGGCGTTGATTTTCATAAGTATGATAACTGGAAATTCGATTCGGAGAAATTCGAATTTAAGGAAAAAAACGGCGACGGAATTATGGATATGCTAATTATAATTTATCGCGCGGCGGACTATAAAAAATTTGGGCTTGGCGGCGGAATTGCCGGGTTAGGTTTAACAAAAGAATATTATACACACGACGGGATTTTAATAAATGGTTCTGTCTTAAACGTAAAAGGTTCAGGAATAACGTCAAACATGCACGCAAACGGTCACGATAATTTAGAAATGGTTTCCCACATAGCACACGAATACGGGCATTATTTATTGGGCGGCGGGCATACACGCACAAGCGGAATAATGGTAGGGGTTCCTTTTAGTTATTACAGCAACACTTTCGCGATGAGCAGTTTGGAAAAAGAACGGCTTGGTTATTCTTCTTTTATAACGGCGGTTAAAGACGGCGACTCTTTTAATCTAAAAGATTTTGTCACCACAAATGAAGCATTAAAAATTAATATTCCCTTTGGAGATACAAGTTCTTCGGAGTTTTTCATTTTAGAAAATCATCAACGAAAAACTATTTATGATCAAATAATAAGAGGCGGAAAACAAGGAGGCAAAGTTGATCCGGATTCTAAACTGGGAAAAGGAATTTATGTATGGTATGTAAAAAACGGAAGAATTATTCCACCGGATATTTTCGCTTTAACAGCTGATGGTTCGTGGGATTGGCAATTTGCCGGAGATATTAAAATGCCGCACGGATGGCCTTCGACGTTGGAATTGTTAGCAAGGGGAAAGCCTTTAATTTATCTTCCGAGATTTACAAATGAACCCGGAAAGGGAGATCGGAATCCAAGTTTATATGCCGATGTAAGAGAGAATAAAAAAACTTTAGATAGATGGCACAGTTATAACATGAAAACAAAAAGCTGGGAGCTTAGCAGATGCGTTATGGGAGATGAAAATGACGCGTTTACTTTAGATTATAATAATCAAATTACTCCTTGGAGCAATCCGAGTACAACTAAATTTGACGGGAAACAGGAGATTCCCACTAATATATCCATTGTAATAACCGGAGAACGAGATGATGAAATTTCCGTAAAAATATATTCAACATATAATTCCGCATTATCGCTTCCGCCTTCCAAACCGCAAAAACTGAGTGTAAAAGTTGATGAAAATAAGCATGTAAATTTATTATGGTTAAGTAATTTAGAACCTGATATGCTTGAAGGAGGAAGTTATAAAATATTCCGTTCAATGGATGATTTAAATTATGAGGAAATAGGAAAAGTAAATCATCAAAAAGATTCAATACAGAATTATATTGATAAATCCTTAATTATAAAAGAAAATAATACCAATCAATATTCTTATAAAATATCAGCGGTAGATAAATCCGGGAAAGAATCATTAAAATCAGAAACTGATTGGGCCCGCTGATTTAATAAAAAAAATTAAACTAAGTTTTTTGTTTTTTCTTTTTTGCGGCTGGGAAAAGAATATTATTTAATATCAACCGATAACCGGGAGAATTTTTGTATAACGCGAGGTCAGTCGGCGGATCGCCAACCGCGTGCTGATAATCCTCAGGATCATGGCCGCCGTAAAAAGTAAAAAATCCCCGCCCAAAATTTCCGTGAATATATTTCACTTGATCAGTGCCTTCACGCTCGCCTAAAATAATAACCGATTTTTTTATTAATTCTTTACGGAACATTGTTGTTTGCCCCATAAAACCATGAATTACATTAGCGTGATCTTGTGTAAGCATTGTAGGAACGGGATCGTATTTAGCGGAAAATTGAAAAAGAGTAAAATAATCATTATCGGGATTTCCGACTTCCGCCGGCTGAATATCTATATTGCTGTATTCGTAAACATAAGGATTCATTTCCAATTTGAAATCAGTAAAAGCAAGAGTATTAGAATAATCTAATTTTTGCTGAGCATCGGGATCGGCGGCGTCTCCGTCAAACATTTGAGCGCAAATATCAGTATTTTGCGCGGCAAGCGCTATATCGTAAGAATCAGTAGCCGAACACATTGCAAAAAGAAATCCGCCTTCTCCTACATAATTTTTTATATCCAGCGCCACGGCTTTCATCATTTCAGAAACCTTTTTAAAACCATTTTTCTTAGCGTCATTTTCATATTGAATTTGTGTATCAATATACCACTGCGCGTTCGCGAAACTCGCGTAAAACTTTCCGTACTGCCCGGTAAAATCTTCATGATGCAGATGAAGCCAATCATATTTAGAAAGATCACCTTTGAGAATTTCATCATTCCAAATTCTGGTATACGGCACATTGGCATATTCTAAAACCATTGTAACAGCGTCATCCCAAGGCTGAAATCCGGGCGGAACATAAACCGCTATTTTTGGCGCTTTTTCCAAACGGACAACATCCATGTTTTCGTCTTCGCTTTGAACTTCAGCATAAATTTGGTTTGCCTGCGAAGTAGAAATCGCGTCGAAAGCCACACCGTTCAGCCTGCATTCGTCAGCTACATTAGAGCTGTAGTCGAGCAAAAACGATCCTCCGCGATAATTTAAAAGCCAGTCTGCCCGCACACCTTTGGTAAGCGCGTTATAAGTAATTCCGTAAGCTTTAAGATGATCTGTCTGCTTAAGATCCATATAAATTAAAATTTTGGCTTGGGGGAAAAGCGGGGCGATTATAAGAAACAAAAAGAATAAAATTTTCTTTATCATAATAAAACCGGAAGGTTAAACATAAGATCAAAATAATTATTAAAAAAAAGAAAGGTTTAGCCGGAACAGCTAAACCTTTATACATCGGTCAAATTTACTATTTACGCTGATTTTCTATCCGCGTCAAGAAAAATAGGTTCAGCTCCGTTATCAACCACGTCTTTAGTTATAATACATTTTTCCACATTTTCTTTATTCGGAAGTTCAAACATAATATCGAGCATAAATTCTTCAACAATGGAACGAAGGGCTCTAGCGCCGGTTTTTCTTTCAACCGCTTTTTCTACAATCGCTTCAATTGAGAAAGGATCAAATTCTAATTCGATTCCTTCCAGCATAAAAAGTTTTTTATATTGTTTTAAGATAGCGTTTTTAGGCTCGGTAAGTATACTTTTAAATGCTTCCCTGGATAAAGGCTGGAGCGGCGCCGTTACAGGAACTCTGCCAATTAATTCAGGAATAAGTCCGTAATGCAATAAATCTTCAGGCTGAATAAATTTAATTAAATCATCCTCTTTCGCGGCCGCATTTAATGTATCGGAAGAGAATCCCATTTTATTTTTATTTATTCTCGCGGCAATAAGTTTATCTATTCCGTCAAAAGCACCGCCGACAATGAATAAAATATTTTTTGTATTAATATTTATTAAACTCTGCTCAGGATGTTTTCTTCCGCCTTTCGGAGGAACTCCGGCTACGGTACCTTCTAATATTTTTAATAAAGCCTGCTGAACGCCTTCACCGGAAACATCTCTTGTAATTGAAGTGCTTTCTCCTTTACGGGCAATTTTATCTATTTCATCAATATAAACGATTCCTTTTTGCGCTCTTTCTAAATTATAGTCAGCGGCCTGCAAAAGATGAACCAAAACAGTTTCTACATCATCTCCGACATAACCGGCTTCGGTTAAAGTAGTAGCGTCAGCAATCGCGAAAGGAACATCAAGAATTCTTGCCAAAGTTTGAGCTAATAATGTTTTGCCTACTCCGGTAGGGCCGATTACGAGTATATTACTTTTTTCAATTTCTACGTCATCAAGTTCAAAAAAAGATGTTTTTGAATTTATTCGTTTATAATGATTATAAACCGCGACGGCTAAAACTTTTTTTGCTCTTTCCTGTCCGATTACATATTCATCTAAGGTTTTTTTTATTGATTCCGGTGTATGGACGACCGGACTTTTGGTTTTAGTATTATTAAACGCGGCTAAATTATTTTTTAAAATATCTACACTGCTGCCGATACATATATCGCAGATATAAACATCCGGGCCAGCAATCATACTTCCAACTTCACTGCCGTCTCTACCGCAAAATGAACATTTTACAATCTTTTGATTTTGTTTCTTTGCCATTATCCTATCTCTAACTTGTTTTTCTTAATTTTTTTATCTCGTCACGCGCTTCGTCAAGATATAAGGAGTTAGGGAATTTCGCAAGTAATTTTTGATATACCTTAATCGCTTTTACCTTATCTTTAACTCCAAATTGATAAATTTTTGCCAACAAATATAATGCTTTATCGGCATAAATGTTTTTCTCGTTCTCATCCGCAATTTTATTTAAAAGTGTAACTGTTGTATCTATATTATTTACAGCAAGTTCCATTTCGGCAACTCTTAATTCGGCCAGACTTTTTAGCATAAACGCGTTCGGGTTTTCCGATACACTTCTATATTTCCCGGCTGCTTCATTAAACTTCTTCTGAGCCGCCAGAAACTCGCCCGAGGAAAAAATCACTAAATCGGCCGAATCATTCATTGTTGTATTAAGTAAAAGCGAAAGTTCAATTGCGTCGTTTGCCGAATTATCTTTTAAATTTTTTAATATTTCGTTCAACTTAGACTTTGCTTCATCAAAATTTGTTTTATAAAGATTTAGACGCGCCAGTTGATATTTTGCGTAATTCACCTTATCATTCGTCGCTCTTCCCTGCATTACTTTTAAAAAAAAATTTTCAGCCTTGTCTAAATTTCCTTTCAATATCCAAATATCTCCCAAAGAAATCAAAGCATCGGGAGCAAATTTTGAGAGCGGTGATTCTTCCACAATTTGATTGAAATATTGTTCCGCTTTTTCCGGGTTATCTTTTTTATTTAACTCAATTTTACCAATTCTGTATAATGATTCATAAGCAATTTCTGTTTGAGGATATAATTCCGATAACTCTTTATAAGCCGCGATAACCTTATTAATTTTATCCGATTCAAATTTTTCTGCTTTGTAGAAAGGTTTCCAATCCGGCCGGTGAAAATTATTATTAACAACGGCTTCCATAGTTTTAGCGTAACCAAGTTTAGCGGTTGAAGCAAAAGAAGATTCCGGATATCTTTCGATAATTTCATTATAAACTTTCGAGGCTAAATCAAACTGGTTCTCACTATAAAGAAGCTGCGCGAAATTAAAAAGTTCAGCACCGCGGCTGTTTTGTTTTTTATCGATATCTGAGTAAAGTTCAAAAGCTTTATCATAATTTTTCCCTTCCACGTACAACTTTGCCAGAATATACTCAAAGCTTAAATTTTCATCATCTTTGTAATGTTCAAAAATCGAAATAGTTTGCGGCAAAGCTTCAGGTTTACTTATATATGTAAAGATGCGGGAAATAACCAGCTGCAGCTGTTTCGGCTCTTTTTTTAAGATAGAAGCATATTCTTCGGCCGCGTTTTTATACTGCATTGTAAGTGAGTAAAGGTTGGCAAGATCGAGTGAAAAATAAACGGGATTTTTAGCGATCGATTTTCCTTCATTTAAAAAATCAATTGCTTTATCAAACGCTCTCCTATCAATCGCGAAATTTGCTATAACACGATAATTTATTTCACTTTGCGGAAGATTTTTTAGTCCGTTTCCCCAAACTTCAAAAGCTTTTTGTTCATCGCCCATTAAATAATAAGTGGAACCGAGCAAGCCGTAAAGCTGAATATCCGGTTTCTGTTTTATTCTCGCTTCAATTAGAGAAACCGAAGAATTATAATCTTTTAGCTGAAGATAAATCTCGTTAAGAGACTGGAAATACTGATAATTCCGCGGATTATTCTGGTATAATTGTTCAAAAATAGATTTTGATTTTTCATACCGGCCTGCCTGCTGATAACTTTTCCCAAGCATGTATTGATTATTTTCATTTTGGGAAAAACAGACAGACGTGAAAAGAAGAATTATTGCTATAATTGTTTTTAACATACCACAAAAATAGCAAATTAAAACGGGCTTTCAAGGGCATAAAGCAAGAACAGCAAGAGTAAAACATCAACTTTATGCCCTGTTTTTTTAGTTTAATTTAAATGATATAGGAATAACTACCTGAACATTCACCGGTTTTCCTGCTTGTTTACCCGGAGTAAATTTTGTCTGTTTTACGGCGCTGACAGCCGCTTCATTTAAGCCTGAACCGACTCCTTTAATTATATCGGCAGCAACAACATTTCCTGCTTTATCAATAAACGCGCGGACATAAACCTTCCCTTCTATTCCGGCTCTTTTAGCTATTTCCGGATAAACAATCTTTTTTTGAATCGCGCTTATTCCGCCGATAATTTGTGGCATTTCTTCAACTGTTACTAAATAATTTTCTTTATTTATATTTGCGGAGCTTCCGTTTTGGGCTGAAATATTGAAATACCATCTGTATTGAGATTTAACTTTTTTCCCCTCTTTCTCAGCCGGTACAAATTTCCAATCCTTTACTCGGTTAACAACCAAAGAAGTATAATTTTTCCCGGGACTTTTAACCACTTCAACTTTATCCACATTTCCTTCTTCATCTATCAGAAGTTTATAATCAAGTTCCGCATTTTCTTTATCTTTTGAATTATTAATTTCTTTATTTATTTCCCGGGAAAGAATTTTTTCATCTCCTTCCTTCAATTGAGGTGTTTTATCAACTTTATTTAAAGGAAGATAAATTTCATCATAATTAGGAATTACTTCTACTGTTTCTTTACAGCCGGAGATAACTACAAAGCTAAAAAACAGAATTATTAAATATTTCATTTTTTCCTCCTAAAGTTTTGCTTTAATTATAATTTGATTTGAATATTCCGCCTTTACCTCGGCGGGAGGCATAGAATTGTTTAAGATTAATTCTATAGTTTCATTTTGATTTTTTATTTGTCGGGAGAGTGTATTTATTTCCGTATGATAATTTCTTACTTCAAAAAATAGGACTATACTTAATGCAACAACCAAAATTACCACGGCAATTAATGAAGCCGCGGAAATTCCTTTTTCATATAAAAATGAAGCGGCAGATTTTTTATTTTTAATAGAACTAAAAATTTTCTCTTCAAGTTCATACGGGAAATCTTCAACAGCGGAGGTAGTTACCGAATTAAGAGTATTTAACTGTTTAAAATATTCTCTCGCTTCCGGATTTTCGGCTAACGCTAAAAAGAGAAAACTCTCTTTTGATTTTTCCAGTTCAAAATCAAAATAAAGATCTATCATATTTTTTAAATCATCGGTATTCATCTAACTTCCTCAAATAATTAATTTTGCAATTCGTTTAATTAATTTTTGCCTGGCTTTATACAATCTGCTTTTTACTAAATCTTCGTCAATTTCCATCACTTCAGAAATTTCTTGATAACTTAAATGGCCGTATTCCTTTAACAGATAAACTTCCCTTTGTTCCGGCGCCATGCTGTTCAGTTCCTTCATAATCAGCTTTTTTGTTTCCTTCAGTTCGAGCACTTCATTTAAATTATAATCTGATGCTAATGTCAATTTATCCGTATTTTCAACATTAAATTGATCTACATGAGATTTTTTTCTTCTGAAATAGGCATAAATCTCATTTCGCGCTGTTTTGAAAAGCCAATAGTTTACCGCTTCTTTATTTCTTATTATTTCAAAATTTTCAAATAATTTTAAAAATACATTTTGAACAACATCTTCGGCGGCCATTTTATTTGAGATCATTTTTATCGAATAGTTATAAATCTTCTCCTTATATCGGTTAAAGATTAAAGTAAACTCGATTATCGTGTTGTTCTCGTTTTTCATTAATTAAATAAGTTATTTGTTGTGGAAATATATTTCTTTCTTTAATTCTTCTATCCTGTTCTCAGTTTTTTATATTTTAGAAATATTTCATCGTATTCAGTATTTCTTTTTTTAGGTATTCTTAAAGATGCACAAGATTAAGAAATGTTTCCTTTGGAAGAAGATTTCTTAATAAAGTTAAATTTTAGGTGACGAAATTATTTTTAATGAAAGATTTTCCAAAATTTCCTTATATTTTTATTATCTTAAATTTATTCGGTAAACAATTTTCTGATCAATTTGTTTTAACAATACAAAAACTAAAAATGCATAAAGCCATTTCTCCTAAAAAAAACTTCTGTTTAATTATAAACACAGTATGGGTTAACGGAAAACCATTTTCCATTGATTAAGAAAGCATTCTTGGTTACTTTTGGGGTCACATTTAAATTAAATTATGAAAAAAGTTTTAATTTTAGGTTCTACAGGTTCTATTGGGATAAATACCCTTAATGTTATCCGTAAATTTCAGCATAATTTTGAAATTACAGCGCTTACCGTAAATACTAAAATCGATTTGCTCGAACCTCAGATTGATGAATTTAAACCGAAAACTGTTGTTGTAAAAGATAAAAAACTTGCTGATGAACTAAGGCGAAGGGTAGGAAAAAAATGTGAAGTTTTATCCGGTGACGAAGGATTAATAAAAATTGCCGCGGAAATGGATTATGATATTTTTGTCGGCGCGATGGTTGGTTTTTCAGGATTGGCGCCTACACTTGAAGCCATAAAAAGAGGCAAACGAATTGCCCTGGCAAATAAAGAAACATTAGTTGTTGCCGGCGAACTGGTTACATCACTTTGTAAAAAACATAATGCCGAACTGCTTCCTATTGATTCTGAACATAGTGCGATTTTTCAATGTTTAATCGGGGAAAAAATTGAGCAAGTTGAAAAAATAATTTTAACGGCTTCCGGCGGTCCATTTTTAAATAGAGATAAAGAATCACTTTCAAATGTTACGGTTGAAGAAGCATTGAATCATCCGAATTGGAAAATGGGAAATAAAATTACAATTGATTCTGCTTCTATGATGAATAAAGGATTGGAAGTAATTGAAGCGCAATGGCTGTTTGGAATTTCGAAGGAAAAAATTGATGTTGTAGTTCATCCTCAATCAATTGTTCACTCAATGGTGCAGTTTGTAGACGGATCTATAAAAGCACAACTTGGTTTGCCGGATATGAAACTACCGATTCAATATGCTCTTACATTTCCTGACAGATTAAAAAATAATTTTAAACGTACAAATCTTCCTTAATAAATACCTTAACATTTTTTGAACCAGATTTTGAAAGATTTGAATGTTTAAAACTTAGCCTATGAATGCATTAGATTCCGGCGGAACAACTCCCTGTATTTTAAACGCGGCAAATGAAATTGCCGTTGATAAATTCTTAAAAGGGAAAATTAAATTCTCACAAATTCCTGATATTATAAATAAATCATTAGATAAAATTGGTAAATCATAAATCGCCGGATTTAGAAACTATTATCGAATGCGATCGTTCAACAAGAGAATTTGCAATGCAATTAATTTAATTAGGAGAGAACCGGTTAATGGAATATATTATTTATTTTGCGATAACTATCGGAATTCTGGTATTTGTTCATGAATTCGGACATTTTGCCGCCGCAAAATTAAGCGGAATGAGCGCCGATGTTTTTGCAATTGGGTTTGGGAAACGGCTTATTCGGCTGGAATAAATTAACCGGCTTTACTTTTGGAGATCTTACCGGAAGATTTTGACGGACAAGGAAATACAGATTACCGCCTTTGTCTGCTTCCTTTGGGTGGATATGTTAAAATTGCGGGAATGGTAGATGAAAGTTTGGATACGGAATTTGCCGATGAAGAACCGACAACCTTATGAATTCAGAGCTCGACCCGTTTATCAAAAAGTTTTTGTTATTACCGCCGGCGTTATAATGAATCTTGCTGCTCGCGCTTTTAATTTTCTGGGGAGTAAATTTCTTCCGCGGAAAACCAATTAATAAAACAACCACTATCGGTTATGTTCAGCCGGAAAGTGCCGCTGATTCCGCCGGATCTGAATCTCATGATAAAATTTTAGCAATAAATGATAATAAAATTGATAATTGGGAAGAATTAAAATCCAGTATTTTTGTAAATACTCTCGGCGAAAATTTAAAAGTAAATGTTTTAAGGAACGGTTCTGAAAGAAGTTTATACATTCCCCGCACTAAAATCCCGGAGGATGAAAGCAAAGGTTTATTTTTAATTCCAAAAGGTGTAAAACCTTTAATTGGGGAAGTACTTTCGAATTCTCCCGCCGAAAAAGCCGGAATAAAAACCGGTGATTTCTTTTTGAAATTGGATAATAAAGAATTGACCAGTGCTGCTCAGGCAACTGATATTATAAAAAGCAATGCCGGAAATACATTCCTTTAGAAGTTTTGCGCGATAAAGACACTATTAATTTAGCGGTTACACCGGGAGATGACGGGAAAATAGGGGTTGGAATACGAGACGCGTTTACAGGTAAAATTGAATATAAAACTTATAGTTTCTTCGGATCATTTTATTACGGCTGGATTGATATTGTAAATATTACAGATTTAACTTTTAATATGGTAGGCAAGGTTTTCTCCGGAGATATTGCTTTCGGTAAAGCTTTCGGCGGGCCTGTAAAAATTGCTCAAATAGCCGCTAAATCGGCAGATAACGGAATTTTAAGTTTCTTATATTTTCTCGCGCTGTTAAGTATAAGCCTGGCAATTATAAATATTCTGCCTTTCCCGGTTTTAGACGGCGGCCATTTAGTAATTATTTTAATTGAAGGAATTACCAGAAAAGAAATTCCGGTTAAAGTTAAAATCGCTATTCAAAATGTAGGCTTTGTGATGCTGCTGCTTTTAATGGCGTTTATTGTTTATAATGATATCATGAATTTATAAAACCTTTTTAAGGATGAACTCTTTTTTATTAAGGGTTCATCCAATTTTTTTTATTCCCAAAATATCACATCTCTTTCCACTTATCATTTTATTTAACCTTTAATAAAAAATATTAATTGAGTAAGCCATATTGCGCTTAATTTTTGTTATAAACTATAAGTTTTTAAGACTTCCGGCGATGATATATTTTCCTTTTAATTAATAGACGATTATATTTAATGTTATTTAATAAAATTCCGCAAAATAATTTAGAATTTCATGTTAACGAAAAACGTAAAACCGAAAAGCATGAATTAATGACTAAAACGGCCAGAAATAAAATATATTGGATTAGTCAGCTTTCCGGCTGGATGTTATTCGCGCTGGTAAATATAATTATCGTAATTTCATTTGATAAATTCGCGTGGGGAAGAATTCTACTTTCAGGATATCTTTCCTTACTCGGAATATTATTTACACATATTCTAAGAAAACTTATAAAAAAATGGAATTGGGATATACTTCCTTTAAAAAAAATTACTCCCAGAGTACTTCTATCAAGTGTAATTATCGGAATAACAATGTTCTTCCTTTTTTGGGGAACTGGCGTTTTAACCGGTGTTTTCCAGCCCGAAAAATTTAAAATTGTAAATGTTTTATTAGGTTCTTTTAATATCAGCAGCGTAATTCTGCTTTGGTCATTAATTTATTTTTCGGTGCATTATTTTGAAAACTACAAAAGAGTAGAAATAGAATCATACATTTGGGAAGCGGCGGTAAAAGATTTTGAGCTAAAAACATTAAAGTCGCAGCTTAATCCTCATTTTATGTTTAACGCATTAAACAGCATAAGAGCTTTAATTGAAGAAGATCCGGAAAAGGCAAAAGAAGCTGTTACAAGACTATCAAATATTTTAAGATATTCATTGAAAATTGAACGTACCGAAATGGTTTCACTTGAAGATGAAATGCGCACCGTTGCCGATTACCTTTCATTGGAATCTATTCGATTTGAAGAGAGATTAAAATATCATTTTGAAATTGAACCGAAATCCGAAAGAATAGAAATTCCGCCCATGATGATTCAGACTTTAGTTGAAAACGGAATAAAGCACGGAATTTCAAAAAGAACCGAAGGAGGTTTTATAAATATTTCCTCGCGAATAGAAGATTCAAAATTAAAAATAGAAATTAAAAACAGCGGACAAGTAAGTCCCGAAGATTTGAAAAATTCAAAAGGTTTCGGAATCAGCAATACAAAACACAGATTAAGTTTGCTTTACGGTGAAAAAGCATTCTTTTTAATTAAGAATTTTTCTGAAAATGAAGTAATAACAGAAGTAGTAATTCCAACCGGAGGCATAAAAAATGAAAGCTTTAATTATTGATGATGAAAGATTAGCCCGAGTAGAACTTCGCCGACTTTTAACTCCGTATAAAGAAATTGAGATAGTGGGCGAAGCGGTAAATGCGGAAGATGCGGAAAATAAAATTTCAGAACTAAATCCCGATTTAATTTTCCTTGATATTCAAATGCCCGGTAAAAACGGCTTTGAACTTCTTGAAGAACTTGATAGCGTTCCGGCTGTTATTTTTACAACCGCCTACGATGAATACGCCTTAAAAGCGTTTGAATATAACGCGATGGATTATCTTCTAAAACCAATTGAACCGAAACGTTTAGAGGAAACAGTAAAAAAAATAATTGAAAAAGGCAGAAAAACCATCGCCAATGATTCAGAAACTCCGGTACTAACCGAAGAAGATCAAGTTTTTGTTAAAGACGGAGAAAAATGCTGGTTTGTTAAACTTTCCACAGTGCGCTTATTTGAATCGGAAGGAAATTACGTACGAATTTATTTTGAAGACAATAAACCATTAATTTTAAGAACGCTGAATTATCTTGATGAAAGACTGGATAATAAAAGTTTCTTTAGGGCAAACAGGAAACATATTGTAAACCTGAAATGGATTGATAATATTGAACCATGGTTAAACGGAGGCTTACTTGTTAAATTAAAAGGCGGTATAAAAATAGAAGTTTCCAGAAGACAGGCAATAAAATTTAAAGATATGCTGAGCTTATAATACTTAAAGGGATGTATCTAATTTCATCCCTTACTATTTTTTCTAAAAAATATGAATATTCTTTTTTAATTAAGCGGCAGAATTTATTAAATTAGATAAATGATTCTGTTAAAAATAAAAAAGAAATAACATTGGCCTACAAACAACTAATCCCTTTGAAAAATTTTTTCAGGAATCCCGAAAAAACAAGTTATTCACTTTCGCCTAACGGCAAATATTTGGCATTTATGATGCCCTGGCAAAACCGTTTAAATGTATTTGTTCAAAAAATAGGTGAAGAGAAATCTAATAGAATTACAGCCGCGGTTGAAAGAGATATTGCGGGATATTTCTGGAAAAACAATGAAAGAATCGTCTATATTCAAGATAAAGGCGGAGATGAGAATTTTCGTCTTTACGCTGTAAATATTGATGGAACTAATCAAAAAGATTTAACGCCTTTTGATAAAGTAAGAGTCCAAGTTATTGATGACCTTGAAGAAAATGAAGAAGAAATGATCATCGCCATGAATAAACGCGATGCGAGAATTTTTGATGTTTTCAGAATAAATGTTAAAAGCGGCGAACTTAATTTGATTGCTGAAAATCCCGGCAACATTACCGGCTGGCTTACAGACCACAAAGGCAAATTAAGAGCTGCTACAACAACCGACGGAGTTAACGCGGGAATTTTGTACAGGAAAAATGAAGATGAAGAATTTCAGTTAATTATTACTACCAATTTTAAAGAAACTCTTTTCCCAGTAATGTTTACATACGATAATAAATATTTATACATGATTTCAAATTTAAATAGGGATAAGACAGCAGTTGTAAAATATGATTTAGAAGCAAATAAAGAATTGGAGCTGATATATGAACATCCCGAAGTTGACGTGGCAGATATTTTATATTCCAAAAAAAGAGAAAAAATAACAGGCGTAACTTTTATAACCGAAAAACGTGAATACAAATTTTATGACGGTGAACGGGAAAAACTTCAGCAAGAATTGGAAAAAAAATTACCCGGCTATGAAGTTGTTGTAACAAATCAAAGTAAAGATGAAGATAAAATATTGGCAAGAACTTACAGCGACCGTTCACGCGGCGCGTATTATTTTTATGATCTGAAGACAAAAGAATTTATAAAACTTGCGGATGTTGCTCCCTGGTTAAAGGAGGAACAATTAGCCGCCATGAAACCTATTCAATATGAAACTGAGGATGGCCTTACAATTCACGGTTATTTAACTTTGCCTTTAGTTGACGAAACAAAAAATCTTCCGGTTGTTGTTGTTCCGCACGGTGGACCTTGGGCGCGCGATACATGGGGATTTAATCCGGAGGCTCAATTTTTGGCAAACCGGGGTTATGCTGTACTTCAAATTAATTTTAGAGCTTCAACCGGATACGGAAGAAAATTTTGGGAAGCCGGCTTTAAAGAATGGGGAAGAAAAATGCAGCAGGATATTACAGACGGAGTAAATTGGCTTATTCAAAAAAATATAGCCGATCCCAAAAGAGTAGGTATTTACGGCGGATCGTACGGAGGTTATGCTGTTTTAGCCGGACTCGCTTTTACTCCGGATCTTTATGCATGCGGAGTTGATTATGTAGGAGTTTCAAATCTTTTTACTTTAATGAAATCTATTCCGCCGTATTGGGAACCTTATTTAAAAATGTTTTTTGAAATGGTAGGTGATCCTGAAAAAGATAAAGAATTAATAACCGCAGTTTCGCCGGTTTTTCATGCCGATAAAATAAAATCTCCGTTATTAATCGCTCAGGGCGCAAATGATCCCAGAGTACATAAATCGGAATCGGATCAAATGGTCGCGGCGCTTAAAGCTCGCGGTATTGAAGTCCCTTATATTGTAAAAGATAATGAAGGGCATGGCTTTCATAATGAGGAAAATAAATTTGAATTTTATGAGGCGATGGAAAAATTTCTTGGAAAACACTTAGGCGGACTTGTAGAACAAAATTAAGTTTTACTTGTATGGTTTTTCAAACTTGATCCAACCTTTGCCGTATTTTTCAGTTAATAAATCATATGCAAGCAAAATGAAAAAGGGAACATATTCTACAACTGCTACTCTGTAATATTCCTGCCAAACACTCCCCAGCGGTGTAAAATTGGATGCATTAATCGTAAAAAATAAACTCATTAAAGAAGCAAATTGTACTAAAGGATTTACAGCCGCAATCCAGCCTAAATACCAAGGATAAACAGTGGTATTAAAAATAATAAGACAAATAAAAACACCATAAACAGCTTTAATAAAATTTTTATATTTGAAAGAAATAATTAAAATGGAAACGGGAAGCAGAATTCCTACAGCTTGATGAGCTATTTGAGCGTTATTTCCAAACATAACTTTTAAAATTTTATATACGCTTCCGTTAAATTCCCACTTAGCCAAATAAGTAAATAAAGCAGATTGAATAGAAAAATTTTTATATACAAACGGCGAATAGCATAAAATTACAATTCCTAAAAAAATTAACCCGAAATATATTGTTTTTTTAAAACCTATTTTTTTAAGTAACAGCGGAAATAAAAATATAGGCTGAAATTTTGCTAAAAATGATAACGCAAAAGGAACCGCAGACTTAAGATAATCTCCTTTTTCCAGCAGATAAATAAATAATATAAAAAAAGTAATTCCAAGCGGGTCTAAATGAACATTTATAAAAAACTCCATTATAGGCAACGGAAGCCAAGCATAAAGAATAACGTAATGAAGATTCTTCTTTTTTAGCTCCAGTAATTTCATGATAAACATCATTGTCAAAATTTCGCACAGAAGATAAATTAATTTTAATCCCCATAACTTTTCCCCGGAAATTATATACCCAAGTAAAAATGAATATTGAGAAAGCGGCGGATAAATAGCGGTCATCCTTTTGAAAGTAACTTTTTCGGGAAATTCCGAATCGTGCAAGAAAGCAAGTTCCGGAGAATCCGGTGAGTGCAGATAAGGATTAAAACCGTTGTAAATAACTTTCCCTTCCCAAACATAACGGTAAACATCCGGTGAAGTAGTGGGAACTGCAGGGAATAGAGTTATTCTGAAAAGTACTCCGGCTGTAACAATAAAAAGTGGAATCGTATATCGGGAAGAATATTTTATTCCCGCAAACTTTTTGCGAATATGTTCTTGCGGTAAAGCATTGGTAATTCTAAATTTTTCTTCTTTTTTTATTAGAAAAAAAGCAAGAAAATAAATTAAAAAAGATTCGAAATAAATGAACATAAAAAGGGGAATATTCCCATTGCTGCCGTTAATGAAGATGAATAAGATAAAAAGAAATTCCATTAAAACGGCTGAGGAAATTAACAGTCGGAAAAATAATTTATGATTGATTTTCAATTTAGCGTATATTAATTAAATAATTCCCAAGCAACTCCGAAACGAATTCCTCTTCCGGGCATTGGATAATACGGAACGATAAAATATTTTTCATCAAGCAGATTTTCCCAAGCAAAATAAACCATGGCGACTTTTTGTATTTCCCCGGCGAGTGTAAAATCAATTTGCAAAGAAGGTGAATTATATAAAAATGGACTATTTACTGCAACTTCCATTCTTCCAATATAATCAACGGCAAAACCGGTTTTTAAATTTAGATTAGTATTAAATAAAACATCTTTATAATAAATGCCGCCTGTTAAACTATATTTCGGGAAAGCATAAAAATAAGATGAAGGAGAATTATTATTCTTATAGTATGAAGCATTTCCTAACAGATTTAATTTCCAAATATTAATATTTAATTCGGCCGCGATTCCCGAAATATTTTTAATAACATATTCATCGCCCCAATCTAGCATTGGTTTCGGATTACGAAAAAAACTATTTTCTCTTTTAAAATATTTAGCCAAAAATTCAAAGTTTCCAAAATGGAAATTAATTCCTGCCTCAAGAGTTTTAGCCGCACTATTACCGCTGCCTAATGTTGAATAGCCTAAATACAGT
Organism: uncultured Bacteroidota bacterium; assembly: GCA_963798775.1. Classification (GTDB taxonomy): domain Bacteria; phylum Bacteroidota; class Ignavibacteria; order Ignavibacteriales; family Ignavibacteriaceae; genus CAWCUK01. The sequence goes on along the minus strand of CAWCUK010000005.1, from coordinate 274,144 downwards.
CGCAGCAATTGAATCGGTATAAAAGATACATCAAACCCAAATCCATTTTGGGATGTGTTAAAAGATAAATTATTACCGGAAATATTATGATGAAAATATTTATAAAAAAAAGAAGGAACTAAAGTACTGTCGAATAAAAAAGCTGAGCCTACTGCGGCGGCGCTTAAATAAGTAATATTTTGTAGATCCCGGTGGGAAAATTGATTATAAAAAGAATAATAGCTTAAATCATCAAATTCATAATTTGCAAGAATTTGAACTTTAAAAATATCTACCGCGTAATCTTGTTTTAAAGAAGCGCCTAAAACTTTAGCCTTATCAATATTTTTAGTTGTAGTTGTGTCTACAATATCTCTAACAGTATTGTTATAAAAATGATAATAAACATTTAAATCTGTACTTAAATTTTCATGAAACTTTCCGAGCATTCGTAAATTAAATTTATGGCGCTTTATCTCCTGTGTTCTATTAGGTGAATAAACGGGCGCTAATCTTTCATCGTAAATAAGGCTATTGAAATTCGCAGCAGATGATATACTATCAACATAAACTCCGCCGTTCAAACCGACCTCGGACTTATCATACGAATATTTTCCTTCTAGGTTAACATTACTATAAAGAAGATATTTTAATTTGCCGGTAAACTGCCATAATCCGTAACCGCTGTTTACATATCTTTGATCAAATTTTCTATTTGTAACATCAAAAGCAAAATTTAATCTGTCGGTTACAAGAGTATTAAAATTAACATCGGCCAAAGCTTCGCCAAAAGGTCCTTGGTAGTATTTAATTCTTGAATACGGAACGACGGAGATATAATCTTTTGTAATAAAATTTACACTCACTTCATTTGGATATGGACCATAAAGAAAGCCTCTGGGAGAGGGGATTATCTCAATACTGTCAATTGATTCAGATTGAATATTATTTAAATCTAGATAATTAACGGTTCTGTTATTATATAAAACACCATCTGAAAAAAAACCGATACTTCCTTTTCCGGCTCCATATATGAAGAGCTGATCCGGATGGCCTAAATTACCATAATCACTAAGGAAGCTGAATAATACGGGCTTGAACAAATCTCCGGTGTAGCGATAATCTTGAAAAACTAAATTATGATGACTAACGAAACTACTCTGTATGCTGAGCGGAGTTTGATAAATAGGAATAAGTGTATCAACTTTAGCAATATTTTTTTCTTTGCTTAAAAGAGCGCTTGTATCCGCTGAAGCAGCGGAATCCTTAATGGCTGTATTTATCGAATCACTTAGAATAACGGTAGAATCAGCCGAAATAGGATTTTTATTCTGTGCAAATAAATTTAAGACGACTAAAAAAATTATGAGCGGCAGATACTTTATATTCATTGAAAAAAATTATAGTAAACAAATAGATGACATTATCTTCATCAAAATAAATAAAAAAAAGAAAGCTGCAAAGTAATTCCATCTGTGGAAATTAGAATAGATGAAACCGCTAAAGCCTCTAATAGAAGTGTTGTTCAACCGGCTAGCGCACAAATAGCCTATTATTGGCTTTCGTATGAATTATCTTTTTTGAAAATATTTTAAATAATTATTTTATTTAACAGAAATTATATTTATTTTCAATTCGAACTAAACATTCACAATTAAATATAGAGGCTTATATATGGCAACTGGTAAACCAATGACCAAATCTCAAATCATCGATCATCTCGCAACGAAAACCGGGTCAACAAAAAAATTGACTGGTCAATTTTTAGATGAATTAGCCGCCTTAGCATATAAGGAAGCAAAAAAATCTTTTGTAATTCCCGGTTTAGGGAAGTTATTGGTAGTTAACCGTAAAAAGAGAACCGGCAGAAACCCCGCCACCGGCGAAACAATGGTTATACCTGCTAAAAAAGCTCTAAAATTCAGAATAGCAAAAGCCGCTAAGGATGCTGTATTTCCTCCTAAAGACGCAAAAGCACCAAAAGCAGCAAAAACTCCAAAAGCTAAAACCGCTAAAGCAGCTAAAACAACAAAGTCTGCTTCAACTACAAAAACAAAGAAAAAATAAATTCTATAGTTTATTATGGCCCGTGTTAATTACGGGCTTTCTTTTCCGATATCTTAAGGTCACTTAAATAGTACTGATTTATTTTTCAAGTATTTTTTTTTCTCCAAATATTTATATATTACATAAAATATTTATTTACAATATTGAGCGCATTACTCCGTTAAATGAATATCTTTAATTATTTTCATTCACATATCTAGGAGGATTCCATATGAAACGTATCATACAATTCTTTTTAATCATTCTCTTTGCTGCGCCTTTTGCTTTTTCTCAAGTTCATGTAATTGATAATTTTGAAAACGGAGATTTGGGCCATTTTAACGCTACTCATCCAAACTTCTCCGGTTCCTCTGTAGGTTTTCTGAACAGAGATTATATGCTTGATTCATCAACGGCTTTTATGGGTGCGGCTTCAATGCACTTTGTGCTGTATGATGATACTTCAAAGAGTGATGATTGGTCTATGCGTTTTGCATCCGGAACATCCGCCGCTTTATCTCAGAACGATACTTTAGGGACTACAGGTTATATTGGTTATGCTCTTAAAGTAACCGGCGGTGACCAAGGTTTAACTTGCGGAATTGGTTTAGATGCCCCTTCTACCGCTTCAATTAGTGATTCTTTAGAAGTTATTAGAGACGGTGAATGGCATTTCTATGAATGGAATTTAGAGGATACCACACAGTGGCATGCTTGGGTATTAAGCGACGGCACAATCGCAGATCCTGTATCAATTGACGCGATATGGATGTACGCTCCTAACGGAACTCCCGATGTAACCGTTAATCTTGATTATGTTGCATGGAATCCTACTGAGAATGTACTTCCTGTTGAATTAATTTCTTTTAAATCAGCAGTTTCAGGTAATAATGTTGAACTTCATTGGATTACCGCAAGTGAAATTAATAATGCCGGTTTCGAAGTTCAGAGAAGAAATGATGAAGGTATTTTTGCTAAAGTTGGATATATAAACGGCAAGGGAACCACAACCGAAGCTAACATTTATACATTCAACGATAAAATTCAAAAAACCGGAAAATATCAATACAGATTAAAACAAGTTAACTTTGACGGAACATTCGAATATTCAAATGTTATAGAAGTTAATGTTGCTACAATTCCGGGTGAATTCAGCTTAGCTCAAAATTATCCGAATCCGTTTAACCCGTCAACTCAAATTACCTATAATATGCCGGAAGCAGGACATGTAACTCTTTCTGTTTATAATCTAATAGGTGAAAAAGTTGTTGATCTTGTAAACGGTGTACAAGAAGCCGGTGCTCATACTGTTAATTTTAATGCTAAAAACTTAGCCAGCGGTACTTATATTTATCGAGTTAATGTTAACGGTAATTCTATTTCTAAAAAAATGATGTTAATGAAATAAATTAACACATTTACTCTTTTTATTAGCCCTGCGGAAGAAATTTTGCAGGGCTTTTTTTGTTGAATTTTTTGCGGAAAATTAAAAAGATAGGATGTAGATTATTAATGTTTATGCATTTGTTCTGTGGGGTTAACCGAATGTGATGAAAGTTTAGGACTGACATACGGTATTCCCAAATTTAATCCTCTTAGAATAAAAATAATTCCAAGAATAAGCGCAAAAACAGGAGTGGCTTTTCGTAAGTATTTTCTAACATTTAAATTTATATATTTACCAAAAACAGAGATTGTAAACATAGCGGGAAAAGTGCCCAGACCGAAACCGGCCATCACTAAAGCTCCGGATAAAATTCCACCGCTTGCAATTGCGGCAGCAACTCCCATATAAACAAAACCGCATGGTAAAAAACCGTTTAGGAATCCTATAGCGAGGAGAGAATTTAAAGTACCCACCTTAAATAATTTGCCGATTGAAGAACGGAAAGGAGAAGTAATTTTGTGAACCGGAATAAATTTATAAAAATGATTCTTCAAATTTTGTGGAAGAATAATAACTGCTATAATAATTATTCCAAGCGAAATAGATAAAATTTGCTGAAAGCCGGAAAGAGCAATTCCCTTACCCAATAAACCAAAAACAGCTCCTAGAATTGAATAAGAAATAACACGACCTAAATTATATAAAATTCTCCCCGAAATAAAAGAAGTATTTGTAGATTTAGGAACCGGGAGAGCAAGCGCGATGGGTCCGCACATCCCTATACAGTGGAAACTTCCGAGAAATCCCAAAACAAACGCGGCCCAAATTTCAGTCTGCATAATTAATTTACAAATATAGTTTGTTCAGAATAAAAATCTTTATCTTTTTCATTCCAGGAAACCTGAACATGCCACATACCTTTTATAATCGAAGATGCGTCTATTCTCTGTTTTCCGTTTCCATCTACTTTTAGAGGGATTTTAAAATCCATTTTAGAATTAGAAGGACGATAAAAATAAACTTGTCCGTCAATATTTGTAGAAGGATTATTGAAATTAAGGATTATAATTTTGTCGGAATATTTAATTTCAACTTCCTTTTTCATCGATGCGGTTCTGGATTCTTTATTGATTTGCTGCTGATAATCTAATTCTTTTTCATAATAATTATCGGTCACCAGATCAACATCTTTATTCATCATGCTGACTACTCTAACTACAGTAGTGCCCATAAAAATAAGGCATATAAGTAAAATACCGAATCCCCAGTTAAATTTAATTTTCTTAAACATATTTCTTAATCTTTATTTACCGGGCCAAGAAAAGATGAATTTATTTTCTTCAATAATTTATCTTTAGAATAAATTCCGATTGTAATTGGAGTATTCATTTTTTTAAGTTCAGATTTTGGAAGCAGAATCATAAATTTAGCATCATCATTGCCTTGCGATTTAAGAAAAAGATCTTTCCCAATAACCTTTAATTCGCCTTCTTTATTTTCCAACTTTAAGTTAATGGGAACATCATGAAAAGTTTTATTTACCATATTTATATCATAAAGATTGCTTACCATATTTCCCGGCTGTTCCTGAAAAAGCATTCCGGGAGTTCTTAAAACATTTATACTAAAATCTGTTCTTACCGAAAGAAGATAACCTAGCAATGAAATTAAAAGCAGAAGAACCACAGAATAACTTATCATTCTTGTAGTAATTTTAAATTTAGTTTTCTTTTCTATGCCGTTTAACGAAGCATATTTTATTAAATTTTTGGGACGATCAACTTTTTCCATCACATAATTACATGCGTCAATACAAGCCGTACAGTTTACGCATTCAAGCTGGATACCGTTTCTTATATCAATTCCGGTGGGACATACATCAACGCAAAGTTTACAATCAATACAATCACCTTTGTTACTGTCGTTTATTTCATTCTTCTTAATTTTGCCTCTGGGTTCGCCTCTTTTATGATCATAAGCGATAACAATAGAATCTTGATCGAGCAGAACACCTTGAAGTCTTCCGTAGGGACAAACTATTGTGCACGCCTGTTCACGAAAATATGCGAATACCCAATAAAAAACTCCAGAAAAAGCTAAAATGGCAAATAGTCCGTCTAAATGCTGTGAAGGCGGATCAGTAATTATTTTTTTTAACTGATCAATGCCTATTATGTAAGAAAGAAAAACATTTGAAATGATAAAAGCGATTGCAAAAAATATTATATGCTTTAATCCTTTTTTGAAAATTTTTTTAGAAGTCCAAGGAGCCTTAGTTAATTTTCTTTGCTCGTTGGCGTTTCCTTCAATCCAATATTCAATTTTACGGAAAACCATTTCCATAAAAATAGTTTGAGGACAGGCCCATCCGCAAAATACTCTGCCAAAAACAACCGTAAAAAGTATTACAAAAACAATTAAGGCAATAAACGCGAGTACAAAAAGATGGAAATCATGCGGGCCGAAAGCGAGGCCGAATAAAATGAAATTTCTATTCAGCACATCAAACAGCATGAAAGGATGACCTTCAACTTTTATAAAAGGAGTTATAAATAAAACAGCCAGTAATATAAAGCTAACAATTGTTCTTGCGTTATAAAATTTACCGAAAGGTTTTTTAGGATAAACCCAATTTCTTTTTCCTTCTTTACTTACTGTAGAAAGTTGGTCTCTAAAAGTTTCTTTATCTTCTAAAACATCATTCATAATTATCTATTTTAATTTAAGATTATTTATTATCCTCTTTTTCACCTTGTTCTTCATATTTAGTTCCCTGCGGCGGCTTTGGATTCGCGGGATTTGTTCCGTGTATGCTCATTACAAAACTTGCAACTTTTTGTATTTGTTTCGGATTTAATTGAGTTTTCCAGCTAACCATACCTTTTGATGGAACGCCTTCTGATATTGTAGTATAAATATTTTTTATCCCACCGCCGTGAATCCAATAATCATCGGTTAAATTAGGGCCTACAACTCCGCCTCCCTCAGGGCCGTGGCAGGCTACACAATTCGATTTAAAAATATCTTTACCTTCTGCTAAATCAGCCGGATCTGTTAATCTTGTAACTGTTTCTGCGTTTACTAACGCGCCCGATTTCTCTAATTGCGCCTGCTGAACTTCCGCGGCGTGAACTTCCGCCATATATTCTTCTGCCTGACTTTCGCCGGTTTTAAATATTTCGTAATTAAACATATAATAAATAGCGAAAATAATAGTTCCGTAGAACAGGTACTGAAACCATGGCGGGATTCTATTATCGAGTTCCTTTATTCCGTCGTAATCGTGCTCTAATAATATTTCATCTTCTTTTTCTAAAGGTTCGGCACGATTAAGATAATATTTAATTTTTGCCCATAAAGGTTTCTTTTCTTTCTTTTCGTAAGCGCCAACTTCCTCAGATTTCTCCTCGGTTCCAAACATAAAAAATCCGAAAAGAATAACCAGAAGCATAATTACAAAAGAAAGAGCAAGTACATCATAAAATGAATCCCCAACTTCCGTAACATTAGCCTGCGCGTATACTTTATTAAATACAGAAAAAATTATCAGAAACAGAAGCGATAATTTGAATCTGCCGAATTTCAATTTATTAATCATTATAATCACCTGTAAAATTATTTTCCGGAGTATTTTGAAGTTCTAGAGGCAATTGCTCCATTCTCTTTATATATTTTTTATCCATCTTTAAAACCCAAACAAGAAGCACAACAAAGAAGATGAAGAATACTAAAAGAGAAAACATCGGATAATTTGCAATGCCTTCAATTGTTTTTAAATAATTGCTGAACATTTTCTTCTCTCTTATTTGTTTGCGGTTGTATTTACTTTAATATCTGTTCCAAGCCTTTGTAAATAGGCAATCAGCGCGATAATCTCTTTATTCGGTTCTGCCGCAACACCATTTTTCTGGAGATCCAACGCTATTTCTTCGGCTTGTTTTTCTAAATCTGCATTTGCCTTATATTCATAACCTTCGGCATAAGGAACACCTATATTTCTCATAGCGGCAATTTTACTTATTGTTGTGGATGTATCTAAATTATTTACAAGCAGCCACGGGAAATTAGGCATAATTGAACCCGGTGACATTGAGGATGGATTCTCCATATGGAGATAATGCCACAAATTTGGATATTTATTGCCTACGCGGTGCAAATCAGGCCCTGTACGTTTAGAACCCCATAAGAAAGGATGATCATAAACATATTCGCCTGCTTTTGAATATTCGCCGTATCTTTCAGTTTCTGATCTGAATGGGCGGACTAATTGCGAGTGACAGCTTACGCAGCCTTCACGAATATATATATCTCGTCCTTGTAACTCTAAAGGAGAATATGGTTTTACACTGGAAATAGTCGGAATATTAGATTTAACTAAAAATGTAGGTAAAAATTCAACTAAACCTCCGATAAGAATTACTATTGTAGAAGCCACTAAAAACAAAATTGGCTTTCCTTCCAACCAACGATGTCTGTTACCTTTCTTGAACTGATCCTTATATTTTAACAGTGCCGGTGCTTGAGCTGCTTCTTCGGCTAAAAATGATCCTTGTTTAGCGGTTTTAACTAAATTATAAGCCATTATTATAACGCCGGATAAATATAAGAAACCGCCCGCGGCACGAATCATATACATTGGAATAATTTGCAATGTGGTCTCCAAAAAATTTGGATATTGAAGTGTACCAAGCGGAGTAAATTGTTTCCACATTAAAGATTGAGTAACACCCGACCAGTACATTGACGACGCATAAAAAACTATTCCCAATGATCCGATCCAGAAATGAAGATTGGCTAATTTTTTAGAATATAAATCTGTTTTATATATTTTAGGAATCAGCCAATAAAGAATTCCGAAAGTTAAAAAACCGTTCCAGCCCAAAGCGCCTATATGAACATGGGCAATTATCCAATCCGTAAAATGCGCAATAGCGTTTACATTTTTAAGCGATAACATAGGGCCTTCAAAAGTTGCCATACCATACGCAGTAATTGCAACTACCATAAATTTTAGAATGGGATCTTCGCGCACTTTATCCCAAGCTCCGCGTAGAGTTAAGAGACCATTAATCATACCTCCCCAGGAAGGAGCAATAAGCATAATTGAAAAAACAGTTCCGAGAGACTGAGCCCAATCCGGCAAAGCTGAATAAAGCAGATGATGAGGGCCTGCCCAGATATAAATAAAAATTAATGCCCAAAAATGGATAATTGAAAGCTTGTAAGAATAAATCGGCCGGTTAGCAGCTTTCGGCAGATAATAATACATAAGTCCCAGATAAGGAGTTGTTAAGAAGAACGCCACGGCATTATGCCCGTACCACCATTGAACCAAAGCATCCTGAACGCCGGCATAAACAGGATAACTTTTCATAAAACTAACCGGAACTTCAATTGAATTTACAATATGAAGAACGGCCACAGTAACCCAGGTTGCAATATAAAACCAAATTGCTACGTATAAATGGCTTTCTCTTCTTTTAATTATTGTACCGAACATATTGATACCGAACGCAACCCAAACAAGAGTAATTCCGATATCAATCGGCCATTCAAGTTCGGCATATTCTTTACTTGTAGTTAATCCGAGAGGAAGTGAAATAACCGCGGCAACAATAATAAGCTGCCATCCCCAAAAATGGAATTTACTAAGCCAGTCACTGTACATTCTGGCTTTACACAAACGCTGCAGAGAATAATAAACGCCCATAAAAATAGCGTTACCGACAAACGCAAAAATAACCGCGTTGGTGTGCAAGGGACGAATTCGTCCGAAAGTAGTAAACGGCAAATTAAAATTTAACGCCGGGAAAAAGAGTTGAGTTGCGATAATGACTCCAACTAGCATTCCGATTACGCCCCATACCACAGTAGCAAGCGCGAAATCCTTTACAATCTTATTATCGTAACTGAAATTTTCTAACTCCATAAAGACTGCTCCTTTAAGATGAACTGGAATTTATTTTTCATTTTGTAAATTATTTTTTTCATTTTCACTTTGTTTAGTTTTAGCTTCTTTTTTTTCTTCATCGAATAAAACTCTTACCGAAGGAGTATATGTATCGTGGTACTGGCCGCTTTTTACTGCCCATAAAAAAGCGATTAGAAATCCCGAAGCAACTAAAAGACTTATTAATATTAAAACAACAATAACAGACATTATAATCCGTTCCTTCTAGCCGCAAAATTTGTAGCGAGCGTTGCAAAAACTACAACGGAAATTGAGCTGATAGGCATAAGTATAGCCGCAACAATAGGAGAAAGCAAGCCTTCAACCGCAAAACTTAATCCCACCAGATTATAAACAAAAGAAATTATAAAACTGGCGTAAATAATATTGATACTTATGCGGGAAAAATGTAAAAATTTTTTTATCCGCTTCAGCATTGATGCTTCTAAAATAGCATCGCATGCGGGGGAAAAATTGCTGATATTATCAGTTACAGAAACTCCAAAATTACTTTGGCTTAATGCGCCGGCATCATTTAAGCCGTCGCCTATCATCATTACTTTTTTATTTAATGCCTGCAGATTCTTAATAAAATTTAATTTATCGTCCGGAGTTTGTTTAAAATGAAGCTGATTTTCATCATCAAAAAATTTTAGTAAGTTTGATTTTTCCCCTTCATTATCGCCTGAAAGCAGCATTAAATTGTATTGAGAATTTAATTCAGGAATAAGACTTTCTATGCCTTTCCGGTACGAATTAGAGATTTTAAAATATCCGAGCACTTCCTTATTGATTGATAAATAAACCTTTGTATCAAACTTACTGCTGAAACTTTCTTCAGAATAATTATTGAAAATGTCAGTATCAACATTTTGTGAAATAAATTTAACGGAGCCAAGTCTTATCTCTTTATCAAATATCCTTCCCTGTATTCCTTCGCCGTTTATTTCATCAAAATTAACAACATCAAAATTATTTTCACCGTTCAAATTATCGTAAATTATTTTACTTAAAGGGTGAGTTGAATTTTTAACGAGAGATTTAATAACCTCTTTCTGAAAATCATTTAATTCCGCTCCGATAAATTCAATTCTTGAATTATCTAATTCGGTTATAGTCCCGGTTTTATCAAACACAATTGAATCGATTTTGGCCATCTCTTCAATTGCGCCTGTATTTTTTAAATAAAATTTATTCCGGCCGAAAATTCTTAAACTATTGCCGAGGGTAAAAGGAATAGATAACGCAAGAGCGCAAGGACATGCCACAATTAATACTGCTGTAAAAACATTTAACGCTTTTGCGGTATCAGGAAACCAATATAAACCAGCACCCGAAGCAATTAATAGAATAACAATCGTAAAATATTTACTTACGGAATTTGAGAATGAAGTAAAACTGCTTTGATTTCGTTTTTGAAAAGAATCATTATTCCAAAGCCGAGTTAAATAACTTTGTGAAACTTCTTTTACAACTTCAACTTCAATTGCGGCGCCTGTTTGCCTTCCGCCGGCAAAAATCATTTCGCCGGAAACCTTCTCAACCGGGTGAGATTCCCCGGTAACAAAACTGTAATCTATTAAACCGTTTCCGTTAAATAAAATAGAATCAGCGGGAATAATTTCATGCTTTCGTATAATAATTCTATCACCGATTTTCAAATCGGCAACAGGAATTGATTTTTCTTTCTTATCTTTTTTAACGGTAACAGCTAAAGGGAAATAAGATTTATAATTACGTTCGAAGTTTAGAGACTCGTAAGTTTTTTCTTGAAAAAGTTTTCCGATAAGAAGAAAGAAAATTAATCCTGTTAGTGAATCAAAATATCCGCTGCCGGTAAATGTAAAAATTTCATAAACACTGCGCGAAAATAGAACGAGAATTCCGAGTGAGATAGGAAAATCTATATTTATTATTTTTTTCTTTAATCCGCCCCAAGCGGAAAGAAAATATTCAGAAGCAGAATAAAAGAAAACCGGCAGTGAAAGCAATAAATTTAAATAGCCGAAAACTTTGCGGTAAAAAACTTCGGATACATTTATGTTTAAATATTCCGGAAAGCTAAGCAACATTATATTTCCGAAGCAGAATGCCGCGATTCCTATTTTATAATAAAGTTTTTTTGCAGACGAAGAATCTTGCTTTTTTTCTGCACTATCTAATTTTATCTGCGGTTCGTATCCGATTGAGGAAAGAAGTTTTACTAATTCTTTTAAACTTAATTGTTTATTATTAAATCTAACAGAAAGAATTTTTTTTAAGAAATTTACTCGCGAAAAACTAACCGCGTTATTCAGATTATATAAATTTTCCAAAAGCCAAATGCACGAACTGCAGTGCATCTGGGGAATGTAAAAAGAAACAGCTGTAGTGTTTTCATCTTTAAAATCAATTATTTGATCAACAATTTTTTCTTCATCCAGATAATCAAATTTTGTTACGATTGGATTTTTTAAAGAAATGCCGGGCGTTTCGCCAATTGCGTAGTAATTACAAAGCTGATTTTCATTTAAAATTTGATAAACAGTTCTACAGCCGTTACAGCAGAAAACCTTTTCATCAATTTTTATGGAATCATCCTTACAAAAATCGCCGCAATGGTAACATTTAAAAGACGCATCCGTGTTATTTAAATATTGAATCGCCAAATTCTTTAAAAATTAAAATAGTGAATGGACAAAATTAATAATAAACCGCTTAAATCGGAAGTTTTTGTCTTATTATAAAAAGGTCATAAAGTTTTACGCTAAACCGCTTACAGCATAAACTTTGGGAAAATCGGCTATCCAAATTCACAAACTATGCCATCTAAAAATGATTAAATATTTCAAAATCGCTTAGAATAAAGTATATAATTCCTAACTATAAGAGCAAATTTAAAATAAACTTCTCAACAGTGAGAACCGCGTGCTTTTAATAGTTTTAATTCATTATAGTTATCTTTATTTTCATCCTATAAATGAAAATTCTTTATTCATACCTAAAGCAATATTGGAAACTTGTTTTACTTGCGCTTTTTCTGGCTGCCGTAAATCAAGTTTTTTCTTTATTAGATCCGTACATCTTCCGGATTGTTATAGATAAATACGCCACAAAATTTTCGGAATATACAACCGGAGAATTTTTTAGAGGAGTAAGTCTGCTATTAGCCGCAGCAGTGGGCGTAGCTTTTATTTCGCGGCTTGCCAAAAATTTTCAAGATTATTTTGTAAATGTAATTACACATCGTCTGGGAGCCCAAATTTATTCTGACGGAATAAAGCATTCTTTAGAACTTCCTTATAATTTATTTGAAGATCAGAGAAGCGGACAAACATTAGGCGTTCTGCAAAAGGTTAGGGTAGATGTTGAACGATTAATTTCAGCTGCCGTAAATACTTTATTTACTTCTTTGGTCGGAGTAATTTTTGTTACTGTTTACGCCATTAATGTTTATTGGGTAATTGCTCCTATATTCTTTTCGGCCGTTCCAATATTAGGAATAATAAGCTCAATTCTTAGCCGGAAAATTAAAAAAATTCAAAAGGTAATTGTAGATGAAACAACGGCTCTTGCCGGAACCACAACCGAATCTTTAAGAAATATCGAGCTTGTAAAAAGCTTAGGGTTAGGTCAGCAGGAAATTAACCGGTTAAATTCAACAACGGATAAAATACTTCAGCTTGAGTTAAAAAAAGTTAAATATATCAGAGGACTTAGTTTTATCCAAGGAACTTCGGTCAATTTTATTAGAACCACAATAATTTTTATAATGCTTTATTTAATATTTATACAAGCAATTACAGTTGGGCAATTCTTTTCTCTTTTCCTTTATTCATTTTTTATTTTCGGTCCGCTGCAAAGTCTCGGCGAAATAATCAATATTTATCGAGAAGCAGAAGTTTCATTATTTAATTTTGAAAATATTTTAAAACTTCCTGTAGAAAAAAAACCAATAAATCCTGTTACTTTGGGTGAAATAAAATCTCTGCGTTTTAAAGATGTAAGTTTTAAACATCAATCGGCAGCTGCAAAGGCAATAAATAATATTTCGTTTGATGCGCGAGTTGGTGAAACAATTGCGTTTGTTGGCCCTTCAGGAGCAGGGAAAACAACTTTGGTTAAATTATTGGTGGGATTATATACTCCGCAAGAAGGAAAAATTTATTATAATGAACACGCCGGAGACGAAATTGATTTCGATGAATTAAAAGAAAAAATAGGATTCGTAACACAAGATACACAACTTTTTTCCGGCACAATAAAGGAAAATCTTCTTTTTGTAAATCCCAACGCAAGCGATAATGAATGCTTGGAAGTTTTAGAAAAAGCAGCTTGCCAAAATTTACTGGCTCGCGCGGATAACGGACTTAATACAATGATAGGCGAGGGCGGGGTAAAAGTTTCCGGCGGTGAAAAACAGCGGCTTTCAATAGCACGCGCGTTATTACGGAAACCTCATCTTTTAGTTTTTGACGAAGCAACTTCCGCTCTTGATTCTTTAACCGAAGAAGAAATAAGTGAAACTATACGAAAAATATCGGCAAGAAAAGATCTTATAACTATTTTAATTGCCCATCGCCTTTCAACTGTTCTGCATTCTGATAGAATTTATGTTTTAGAACGCGGGCATATAATTGAATCCGGTACACATGAAGAACTTCTGAAAGTTAAAGGATTATATTTTGCTATGTGGCGGCAGCAGATAGGTGAAAGGGAACTTTTTAATAAACCAAACATCAAACAAATTTAGAAAATATTAATAATTTTGATAAAGGCATAGATAATGAAATTCCGAGTTCTGTTGCGTTCATTCTTAATATTATTATTTGCATCTTTAAGTATAAGTTTTGCCCAGCAGATAAATGATTTAATTCCGCCTATTCACCTAACAGTCGGAAAAGTTGATTCAATTCCGGTAAGCGATCTTTTTTATCGCCAATATTACAATGTGAAATTTACTTCTGATAAAAAAATTAATGTAATATACAGACCTATTGATAATATGTTATTCTTCCATCCGCTAAATAATTTTGAAGGAATGGATCTTCTGCGCTTTCAGCTAGGCAACAGGTATTTTCATATTCCCGTTATTTCAACCTTAAAGGAAAAACATACTTTCAAATATAAGCCGGAAGGAAATCCTAAAAACGTAAACCTTTTTGGAAGCTTTAACGGCTGGAACAGAGAAAACATACCGATGCACAAAAATAAGGAAGGCATCTATGAGACTAACGTGCCGCTTGATCCGGGAAGATATGAGTATAAGTTTTATGTTGACGGAAAAGAAATAATTGATCCGGTAAATCCCGCTAAAACACCAAACGGTTTCGGCGATTTCAACTCAGTTATAAAAGTAGAAAACCGCCACAGCGGTAAGGCTTATCTTCATATTTTAGATGAAAAATTAACCGGTGATGTTTTTACAATTTCGTTTTATTATGAAAAAGAAAATCAAACTTCCCCGATAGATCATAAAAACGTTTTAGCTTTATTAAATAATAATGAAATAATCAGAGATGATATTGCAATAAAAGGAGATACAATTTCAATTTCATTTAAAGGAGATGTTTTACGAAGAGATATACTGGGTAAAACCGCTGTTATAAGAGCGGCAATAACTCAGGACGGGCAAAATACCAATATTCAAACAGTTCGCTTAATTAAAGGAAAACCCGCGGGAAAAGAAGAAGATATTTTTCCTGAAAACAGCATAATTTATTCTATAATGATTGACAGGTTTGATGACGGCGATAAAAGCAACAGTGAACCCGTTAAAGATCCTCATTTGACAGAAAAAGCAAATTATTTCGGTGGTGATTTACAAGGTATTATTGATAAACTGGACGACGGTTATTTTGATTCGTTAGGTGTAAATACGCTTTGGATTTCCCCGGTTAATGATAATACAGACAGCGCTTTTCAAGAATATCCGGAACCTCACCGCTATTACACGGGCTATCACGGTTATTGGCCTATTTCACCAACAAGAGTTGAAGAACGATTCGGCGATATGAATCTGCTAAAAAAAATGATTTCAATCGCTCACCAGCATAATATTAAAGTTCTGCTTGATTACGTCGCGAACCATGTTCACGAAGAACATCCTTATTTTAAAGAACATCGCGATTGGTTCGGGCAGCTTAAATTGCCGAACGGTAAACTTAATCTTCGTCTTTGGGATGAACATCGTTTAACAACTTGGTTTGAACCCTATATGCCTTCTTTCGATTATGAAGGCTCGCAAGCCGCGGTTGATACCATGACCGACAACGCGGTTTGGTGGCTTAAAGAAACCGGCGCCGACGGTTTTCGTCACGATGCGGTTAAGCATGTTCCGAATAAATTCTGGCGAACGCTTACTAAAAAATTAAAACAAAATATTGAGGTTCCCGAAAATAAAACACTTTTTCAAATCGGTGAAACCTTCGGTAGCTACCATCTGGTAAGCTCATATGTAGATAACGGACAGCTCGACGCGCAGTTTAATTTTAATCTTTACGACACCGCGATTCCGACTTTTGTGGATACAAATGTGCCCTTTAAACAACTGGATAATCAGCTTAAGCAAAGTTTTGATGTTTATGGCGTGAATAATTTGATGGGCAATGTTATGGACAGCCACGACAAAGTTAGATTTATGGCATACGCCGATTCAGACGTTAGCTTAAACGGCGGAGACGCAAGTGAAATAGGCTGGAATAATCCTCCTGAAGTTGATCATAAATCAAGTTATAAAAAACTTGAACTTTTCCTGGCTTTTAACGTAACTATTCCCGGGGTGCCGGTTGTTTATTACGGCGATGAAATAGGAATGACAGGAGCCGCGGATCCTGATAACAGAAGAATGATGAGATTCGGAAATCAGCTTTCCGGTTGGGAAAAAGAGACGCTTAACGATGTAAGAAAAATAATTCATCTAAGAAAAAATAATTCGGCTTTAAAATATGGAGATTTTCAAACTTTAGATGCCGATTCTAATTTATATGTTTATTTACGCGATGATTTAAATGAACGAGTTTTAATCGCTTTAAATAAAGATTCAGTTTCTCATTCCGTTTCGGAAAATCTGCCAAAAATTTATAATCTTACCGAAGCGGAAGATTTGATGAACGGCGATAAAATTAATATTAGCCAAAGTAAAATATCATTCGATATCCCAGCGTTGGGATTCAGAATTCTAAAACTTAAATAAAAATTTTAAAGGCTGTAACTTCAATGTTATTTTACAGCCTTTTTCTTATCTATATTCACATCCGCATTTTCAAATCAAAAAATAAAATAATAATTTACATATCTATATTCTTCTTTAAATCAATCCGGAAAGGTGCTATGAAATTAATTTTATTGCCCGCTATATTTTTGCTAATTACTTTTACTTCTTGCACAGATAAAAATAATAATCAAATAAATGATGAATTGGATACTAAGATGAATAAAATTGCCGAAGATTATGTAAAGCTTGTTTTGAATGTGGGACAATATGATCCGGGTTATGTTGATGCCTATTACGGACCTGATAATTTAAAGCCTGATTCAACTGAAAAAATCGAAAATAATTCAACTGCGTTTTCACAATTAACCGCCGACGCAGATAAATTATTAAATCAACTTGAAGATTTAAGTAATTATAAGGCGAATAAACTTGAAGTGCTTCGTTATAGATTTTTATATAAACAGCTATTAGCCGTAAAAGCCAGAATATTTATGCTGACAGGAGGCACTTTTACTTTTGATGAAGAAACAAAAGCCTTATATGATACTGAAGCACCTGTTCATGATGAAGAATTTTTTAAAGAGACGATAAATAAACTTAGTGAAGTTTTACCCGGAAAAGGCGATGTTAGCCAAAGGCTGCGGTTATTTAAAGAAGCGTTTATAATTCCTAAAGATAAACTTGATGATGTATTTAAGGCCGCAATAGATGAATGCAGAAAAAGAACTCTACAGCATATTGAACTTCCGCGCGATGAAAATTTTAAAGTTGAATATGTAAACGATAAACCCTGGAGCGGCTACAATTGGTACAAGGGAAACAATTATAGTGTAATTCAAGTGAATACTGATTTGCCGATTTACATAGAAAGAGCTGTTGATCTTGCGGCGCACGAAGGTTACCCGGGGCATCATGTTTATAATTCTCTTCTTGAACAGCATTTGGTAAAAAGAGAAGGTTTTGTAGAATTTTCAGTTTATCCACTTTATTCTCCGCAATCTTTAATTGCCGAAGGCAGTGCTAATTATGGAATTAAAGTAGCTTTTCCCGGGTATGAAAGAATTAAGTTTGAAAAAGAAGTTCTGTTTCCTATAGCCGGATTGGATTCATCAAAGGCTGATAAATATTATGAAGTTCTGGATTTGGTTGATAAACTTAGTTATGCCGGAAACGAAGCGGCTAGAAATTATCTTAACGGAAAATGGACAAAAGAAGAAACAAAAAATTATCTAAAAAAATATTCTTTAATGAATGATGAACGTGCCGAACAAAGGTTGAAGTTTATCGACAAGTATAGAAGTTATGTAATCAATTATAATGTGGGGCAGGATATTGTGAAAGATTATATAAACTCAAATGGCGGTATAGCAGAAAACCAGATTAAAAGATGGGAATTATTCAAATATATTTTATCAACTCCGCAAACACCATCCGGTTTAAAAAGTAATAAATAATATTTAAGTGCCTTAATGAATTTTTTATTAAGGCACTACGCTTCTCAGAAGACTTCAAATTATTTTTTAAAACTTTCTTTTAGATAATCAAAATGTTCTTTCCCTATACCGATTTCTTGAAAAATCTCTATAATGTTTTCTTTGGTTATTTTATTAAAATCTTTCTCAAGCGGAGTTATACAAACTCCTCCTAAATCAACAGAAGCGGGACTGAGCAAAATGTTATTTTCACCTTCGGCAAAATAATGAGACGAACGATGTTTTTCTCTTACAAAAATTAAAACCCGCCATCCGAATTCCTCTTCGTAAAAAGAAAGAATATTCATCATCGGTTCCCGGCCGTCTTTAGAAATTGCGTTATAATGTTTATAAAAATCTTCAAAAACATTTATTAAAATTTTATCGTCTGTTCCTTCGAATGAAATAAATTTTCTCAGGCCGTCATCAATACCGGTAATTATTAAATCATTTTGATCATAAATAATTTCGCCGTACTCATTTTTTAATTGATGAAAATCATTTTCAATAGGCATAAAAAATTTTGTGCCGGCTTGAAAATGCATATGATCGGGAGCCGAAGCGCCGCAGAAGGGGCCGTTGTAAAAAACGGAATAATATTTAGACAAATCTTTGCTTAAGGATAATAAAGTTGAAAATGAATTTTTTATATTCTGCGCTTTATGCTCAACATGAGGCAAAGTAAAATGTTCCGGGAAAATAGGGAACGGATTTACAAGAATTATATAACCATCCTTATATTCTATACCCTTCTGCAGTTCAGGAAGATTTTCCGGACATAAAAAACATTTTCTTTCTTTTATCGATTTTGCGTCAACCTTTGCCGAACTCGATTTTAATCTTCCCGGGTTAAACTGTATTTTTATTTCAAATCCCTCAAACCGGAAAATTTTTGTTTCAACAGTTTCAAGCCAGCTATACCCTTCGGTTATTTGCGCCCATGTTTCTTTCTGCTGTTTAAGAAGCAATTTTGCCGCGGTTCCATAATCCTTTTGTTTAACGCATTCTTTTATTTCTTCATCATCAATATGTTGATTCTCTAACAATTTTATTTCCCGATCAAATTTATTATAAAAATAGGAGCCTTAATCATCGGCTCCTAATATATATTGATTAATTAAATGGCTTAGTGTTTAAGAATAATTAATTTGTGCTTTTAGAATTTAACTGCTGTCTGGCAAGTACTTCAAATGTTCTGATTCTGTCTTTATAAACATTATGAATATTTTGCTTTTCAATTGAAAGAGCGGCGTCTGAATTTCCTTCCCATCTTCTGCAGACATAAATAGGATTCGTAAATTCTTCCTATTTGATAATTGCGGGAAATTGCCAATCCTAATGCGTAATCTTCACCATAACTTACGTTCGGAATTTTTACTTGTCTTAAAACCGGAGTATAAAAAGCTCTCGGTGCGCCCAAACCATTTATTCTTATCGCATTATTTCTTCCATTTTCCGGCGTCCATTCTTTATGATCAATCACTCCCGGAGGAATTTCGTTTAAGTTGAAAATCGGTCAGTTGATAAGTACCAACAACCATTGCGCATTTTTCAGCTCTAAAAACATCAACAATTTTCTGCAGAGTATTTTCATCATAATAAATATCATCACTATCCAGCTGAACCGAAAATCTTCCGCATTTGGCATGCATGTACGGCTTCATTCCAGCATCCGCCTATGCCAAGATCTTTCTTTCTCGGGAATTAAATGAATTATATGATTATCTTTTTCGGCAGTACATTTGAACAACCTCGGTTGTTCCGTCATCGGAATGATTATCAACAATAATCAGATTAAACGGGAAATCTGTTTTTTGCTTCAATACAGATTCAATCGCATCACCGATAGTTTTAACTCTATTTTTAACCGGTATAATTACGGAAGCTTCAATTTCAAATTTTTCTTCGGCAATTTTTATTTCTTCAAACTTAGGTTGTAAGATAAGCGCCGATTTCTTTTAGATGAGCTGTCGCGGCCTTTTCCATTTCTATTTGAACTTCTCGGTTTTTAGGATTTACATAATCAAATAATTTTTCGCCCGATTTTCTTGTATCAACTTCAACTGTTGAATATAAATATTCCGGAATTCTTAAAAGGGAATAATTTTTTGAAATACTTAATCTTAAAGAATAAAAACCAGCGAAATTATACTCTTCTGTTTTTTCATTAAGATATTGCTTCTACGGCTTTCTTTTTTAAGAAGATCAAAGGACCGAAATTAAAATCATCTCTTAAACTTCCTATTTGGTAATCTATAACAGGATGATTTGATCTGGCAGAATCTTTTATTTCATAATAATCGGAATAAACTAAGCCTGCGGGAGTTGTTGACGCGATATGTGTAAATCTTTCCAGCGCAAATTGACCCAACTTGATTAGTGTATCTTGTGTTAAAAACAAAATAAATTCGGTATCAGTTTTTTCCGCTAATTTTTGAATGGTTTCTGATCCGAGTAAAGTTTTTGTTTTTATAATTTCACAGCCTTCTACCGGTGCAACATCATCAGCTTGAGTTAATAAAAAAATAGTTTTTACTAGCTTGGTTTCCTTTAATTCTTTTACTGTTTCCTTTATGTAGGAATTTCCATTATAAGGAATAAACGCGGTTATCTTATTGAACATTCTTCTCTCTTATTTTTTTAATTAAGATTTCAAAATTAAGAATTATGGCAGGAAGATACAAAATAAGAGCGGAATGGTTGTGACTGAAAAATTTATTTTCTGAAATTAAAAAAATTAGGGCGGAAATTCTTTCTCCCGGCGGCAAACTTTTTAAAAAATGCAAAGAATTTAAACGCCCTAAATTTTTATTTATTACTCATTCGGTTTATAAGTAAAATTTCCCGTAGTAATTAATTGTCCTTTACTATTTGTAACTTTTACATCATAAGTTCCGGGAGCAATATTATAAAGTTTAGTTCTTAAACGCTTAACACAAGAACAAGTATCTTTATTATTACTGGTGTTCTGAACTATTAAATTTATATTGTTGCCGTCTTGTTTCAATTTTACATCGAGAGCGGCATTACAATAAGTGGTTATATCCATTGTGGCAAAAACCGCTTCACCTTGATGATCAAAAATTAAATTACCTCCGGTTTCATCTGCAAAATCAGACGCGTTTTCAATTGAAGTTTGACTCTTGCATGGTTCTTGGGAAGTGTTGCTTAATTCCATAAGCTTAGTCGAAGAACATGCAGCAAAAAATAAAGCACTAAATAATACTATCACAAAATATTTCATTTATATCTCCTTATTTTTCAATCAATTCTAAACATTAAATTTAATACTAACTTAGAAACAAAAGGTAAAGAAAGTCACAAAATTATTTTACGGTAATAGAACCTTGAGCAAGAATTTGATTTCCTCTTTCGTTAGTTACTAAAACTTTATAAGTTCCTGAATCTACATTTTTCAAAGAAGTAGTAACAGACGTAGTACAAACGCAGCTTTGGGAGGACGATCCGCCGGCGTTTCTTAATTTTAGATGAATCTCTTCCCCTTTTTTTTCCGCATCAAACGCTATTCGGGAATTGCAGGTTGTTCTTACATCCATGGAAGCAAAAACTAAATCTCCCTGCTGATAAATAGTAAAATTATCGGCTGTTTCACCGGTAAATTCACCTTGAGTTTTTATTTCCATCTGATCCCGGCACGGTGTCTGGTTAAGTGATGAAAATTCTAATTGCTTCGAAGATGAACATGCCGAGATAAGGAACGGGATAACGAAAACTAAAAGATATTTTTTCATAGAAGCTCCTTCAAAAATATAAATGTGATACCGAAAATATAATAAAAAATAATAATAAAGTTATTATATTTTATTACAATATAAGAAGTTATGGCTGAATGTACTGTTACTATCCACACAAAAAAATTGATATAAAGCAACGTTCTTTTTGAAGTCCTTGAAATCAAAAGCCGGAAGTTATATACTATGACAGGTGCTGGTATTTTCAGCAAAGAAAAATATGATTTATGTAAGACACAAATGCAGAAAGGAGAGAAACTATGTGGCAAGGATGGATAGATCTAGCAGACGGAGTATGGTTAATTATTGCGGGATTTATTTTCTCTATTAGAACTCCGGCAAGTATGCTTATAGCAGGATGTGTTGCAATTTTATTTGGCTTCTGGGCTTCAACCAGAAGCTGGCAAGGAGCAGTTAATGGAATAATCGGAATTTGGCTCTTCGTAAGCGCAGTCTGGTTTAATTTAGCCGTTCCGTGGAATTTCTTTATTTCAGGTGTTATTGTCGCGGCTATGGCAATTTGGAATATATCCGCGCATTCTACTGTAACGCATTCTACAAGAACTACATAAATAGAATTATGCAGATGTCAAATTGGCATCTGCACTTTATTTTAATAGCTCCTGATAAACATTAATTGTTTTTTCGGTTAACATTTCCAAATCGAAATTTTCAATGGCCCTTTTTCTAGCCGCAGTGCCGAATTTATGCCGTTTATCTTTTGAATTTATTAATTCTTCAAGTTTAAAAAATAAATCATGTGAACTTTTCTTCTCAAAAAGAAACGCTGTTTCTCCGTCTATTGCTAAATCTAAAATTCCGTCGGAATTTGAACAAACCGAGGGTTTTCCCATTGCCATTGCTTCAGCCAAAGCAATTCCAAATGCTTCCGAATGTGAAGGGAAAGTGAAAATATCTAAAGCCGCAAGTACTTCTGGGGTATCGCTTCTGTAGCCTGTAAAAATTAAATTATCTAATTTAAAATTTTCTGCCTTTTGTTTTATGCTTATTGCGTATTCATCTTCTCCGCGACTTGCTTCGCCCACAATTAGAAATTTTAAATTATTGTACTTCTTATTTAATTCGGCTGCGGCTTCAAGAAATTCTTCGTGCCCTTTTCCCGGACTAAATCTTGCAAGCATTCCAATTAAAATTTCATCTTCCGCAACTTCAAATTCTTTTCTTACCTTTTGATTATCAACTTTAGCGGGATCAAATTTATGTATATCAATACCGTTATGAAGTAATATTATTTTATCTTCGGAAACGGGGACAGTTTTGAGAAGATTATCCTTTATTACTCTGCTAATGGCAAAAATTTTTGTTACTCTTTGATATAATTTTCTATGAAGCGGATCTTTTTTATCTATAAAAGAACCTACTTGTTTTGTAAGAATCAGAGGAATGTTTTTTTGTATCAATTGCAGCGCGGGAACAATTTGCCATAAATCTTTAGAAGCCTGCGTATGAATTAAATTATATTTCCCTTTTCTGATAAGAGCCGCTATTTTTAATGTGCTAAAGGGATGAATATAACCTGATGCATTAACCGGATGAATCATTAGTCCTAGATTATTTGCTTCAATATGAATTCTAGATTCAGCCGCACAAAGCAGCTCGACTTTAATATTTTTTTTAAGAAGTTGTTTAACAGCGGTAAGTGTAAACATTTCCATACCGCCCCAACTTCTTGATAAACATGAATATAAAACTTTCATATAGGCAGTTAGTTAATATATCTTTTTTAATTTTGCATCTTTGAAATAATGAAGAAGAATCTCATCAAACTCGTGCCCTTTAGCCGCCATAACTGCCGCGCCTATTTGGCATAACCCTACTCCGTGTCCCCAACCGGCGCCTTGTAAAATAAATTTTTGCGGAATATCATTTTCAATATTTGCTTTATCAACAACAAAAGCGGAACTGTACAAATGGGAAGGAGAAAGAATTCTTCTGATTTCCAATTCTTTTCCTATAGTTAAAGTTTGCTTGGTTCCTACAATTTTAAGTTTTATTAATCTTGAAGAAGCGCCTCTTTCAACAGGAATTAAATCAATAATTTCACCGAAATCAATTCCGCTTTTTGTTCTGATTAATTCAGATATTTCTTTTTGAGTCAGTTCAATTTTCCATCGGTAAAAATCTGTTGTTTCCTGATCGTAATCTAAAAGAATTTGCGCGAGAATTTTTTTATCGTTTGTATTACAATATGCGGGAGGATTATTTAAAATCCATTTTCTCGCGTTTGCTTCTATTGAAAAATCAGTATTATAATTTTCCGGTTCGAATTTATAATCAACAATAGAAGAGAGATATTTATATTTTACCGGCTCCCAAACATTTTCAAAAGCCTCGGTAATTCCGCCGCACGATTTTGAATATCTTGCGTCGCAAATGGTATCATCGGAAGAAAGCACAATTCCATTGGTTTGGGCAACTGCCTGTCTCGCAACATCGGTAAAAACTTTAGTTATACCTTGATAACGCTGGCAATGGTCATCGGCGCACACGTCGTACAAAGTGTGGTCTTCTCTGTCGTACCATTTCACAAGTTGAGTATTGGTTTCAAAAACAGCCTGATATTCAAGCTTTTGTGATTTAAGCGAATTTGATTTTTCAATTTGAGCAAGCAGCCAACTTCTTGAAATAATAGCGTGGGCTTTAAGCAATTGAAGAGAACATTTAGCGCTCATTTCTGAAGAGATAACGCTTATTAAATATTTTTCTATCGGAAGAATATTTATAACGGTTATCATTCCGTTTTCTTTTATAAGTTTTAACGAACCCGTAAAACGCTGCTTTTCTTTTCTTTCCCAGTGAAATTTTACACCGATTGTAACATCTCTAATTAAAAAAGATTCAAGATCAGAATTTTGCGGTTCAAATATTATTTCATCGGATATCTCAAGTTTTTCATTTCCTTTGCTGCAGATAATTCTATTTTCCACAACTTCTGCGGTAAATCTTCCGCTGAAATGATGTTTAAAACCCGCTGATTTAAAATCTCCGTGAAGTTCAAAATTAATTTGTTTATCGGATAAAATACCAACGCTTATTTGTGGTTCTTCAGTTATTGTTATCATTAGCTTTCAATTTTTTTTGTATTTATAGAAATTTATATAAAATGAAAAATTTTGAATCCAAAATATAAGCATTATCAATTTAAAACTATCCTTATTTAATTTTATGCTTTTTCCTTTTCTTAACTTTTATCGATTAAAACCTGTTGTTTCTATTGGGAAATTTGAACTAATCTTTTTAAGTTAATGTTCTACTAAACTTTACTGTTCAACAAAAAGAAGAATATTTATATGAAAAAACCACAGACCAAAACTATAAATATAATTGGATTTCCAATGGATTTAGGGGCGGATAGACGCGGCGTGGATATGGGGCCTTCAGCTTTACGAATTGCTTTTTTAAGAGAAAAATTAGAACGGTTAGGTTATAAGGTTATTGATAGCGGTGATATTTTTATTCAAATAATGGAAAAACAAAAAATTACCGACAGTAAGCTTAAATATTTAACAGAAATTTTAAAACCTTCAAAAATATTGGCTTCAAAGGTTGAAAAGGTTTTAGAAAAAGGACAATTCCCATTATGTTTGGGGGGTGATCATTCAATGGCTCTCGGCTCAATTGCGGGAATTTCCTCTTATTGCAAAAATAATAATCTTGAACTCGGTGTAATTTGGATTGACGCTCACGCGGATATGAATACAGATTCAACAACACCTTCCGGAAATATTCACGGAATGCCAATGGCGGCTTCTTTAGGATTGGGACATGAAAAACTTGTTAATCTTTTTGGTTTTTCTCCAAAAATTAAAGCCGAAAATTGCGCGTTAATTGGAGTCAGAAGTATTGATCCTCAAGAAAGATTAAATATTAAAGAGGTTGGACTTCCTGTTTATACTATGACGGAAGTTGATAAAAAAGGAATTCATAAAATAATTACTAAAGTAATTAAAGAACTAAAGGAAAAGGTCGATCATATTCACGTAAGTTTTGATTTGGACAGTGTTGATCCCACAGTTGCGCCCGGGGTCGGAACTCCGGTGCCCGGCGGTTTAAGTTACCGTGAAGCTCATCTAATTATGGAAGCTATTGCTGATAGCGGCGCAATGTCTTCTCTTGAAGTTACCGAAGTTAACCCGATTTTAGATGATAAAAATAAAAGCGCTGTTTTCGCGGCCGAAATTATTGCCAGCAGTTTAGGCCAAAGAATTTTATAACCATAGTTTAAAAAATCTTATTTCTTTCTATTTCTTTTTAAAAAAAGCAGGATAATTTGCATACAAAAAGAGAAAGCACTCCAAAATCAGAAGCATTTAAAACGGCTTTAAAAGAAGAAATGAAATTTCTCCCGTTCAAGCGGCTCAATTGTCCAGCCGAATTTCACAGAGAATATTTCAAATGGATGATTTTGTATACGCAAAAAATATTTTTATTTATGCTTCAAAAGTTCATGGTGAAGTAGACACAAAAAGAATAATAGATTTTGCAATCGGCAGAGGTAAAGCCGTCTTCATTCCTAAACTTTATCCAAAAGGAAAAGAATTTAAAAGATATCCTTTTTCTTCCTGGAAAGATCTTAAATTGAATAGGCATGGTTTCTATGAGCCGTCGGTAGGATTTGATGATGATATGAGCGACATAGATTTAATTATTGTACCATGTGTGGCAATTTCATTGTTGGGGCAAAGAGTAGGGTACGGCGGCGGTTTTTATGACAGGCTGCTGAAAAAATCATTCGCGCCGAGATACGCGCTGGCTTATGAATTTCAGCTTTTCGGTAAAATTGAAACTGATTATCATGATATTCGAATTGATAAAGTAATTACCGAAAGAAGGGTGATTGGTACAAGAAAAGCGGCAGAAAAATAACCGGGTTCTATAAATAATGAGCCTTATCATTTCTTAAAGTTCTATTATAAACTATATTTTTCTTTACACAAAAAAAAGAATACCGTGAAAAGCAGCCAATCCATTACCATTTATCTCTTAGTATTTCTCGCTTTCTCAATTTTTCTAAAATTATTTGGGATTATTGATGTGGAAGGGAGTGAAATTTTAGGTTATCTATTCATTTTTTTCGGCATCAGTATAGTTTATCTCTTCATGGGCAAAAGGAAAAGCGGGATTGTTTTTACCGGAACCGCAGTTTTTTTGGTTGGAATAGTTCTTTTCTTATTGAATAATTTTGATTTTCCCAATCCTTCTGAATTAATTTTTCCTTCTACTTTTTTTATTGTAGGCATCAGTTCATTTATGGTTTTTGTCGATGATTCCACTCATAATATTTTTCTCCCGATTTCAATAATTCTGCTTTTGTTTGGCTTAATTTTCACCTTTATAATTGGCTCGCTTAGCTTTAATTCTTTTACTTCTTCTTTTGTGAAAATTTTGATGAAATATTGGCCGGTGGCAATAATTCTGGTCGGATTGTTGTTTCTTCTGTGGGAACGAAAAAAATAGTTATTTTAATTTACCGGTTAAAAAAACTTTCCTCCCGGGATTTTTAGAACCTCCTGCCGGTTCTTCCGTAACTATAAAAGTTGTATCATATTCTTTTGAGAGTTTCGGTGAATTAAAAGTATAGCTTTCAGATTTGCCTGCAGGATTATAAACTCCCAAAGAATAATTGCTTCCTCCGAAATTCATCCATAACTGATATACTTTATTATCATCTAAAGTAGGCATTTGGGAAAATTGTAAAAATCCTCTGCCATTATCGGCGCTTACAATTATTTTTCCAAAACCGCTGGGATTTATCGATGTTCCATCAAGATTAATTATTTTTACATCCTGCGAAAGCAAAATATTTTGGAGCTCTTTATTTCCGCTATATTGTGCTGAAAGATTTTTTATCTCTTCATTAAGTTTGGTTACCTGGTTTTTATAATCTTTTACATCTGAAGAAATTTTTAAATACGCAAATATTATCCCTATTACTATTAGAAAGAATAACAGGAAAGCTCCGATTAAACCAAAATAACTTTTCTTTTTAACTTCAACTTTTTCATCATCATTAGCAGTAGTATACGCGTGTTTTGGCGTTTCCGAAAAATTATTTCCAGTATTCATTTCAGTTTCATGCACGGAATCGGAAGTCGCGTCTTCTTCATGAAAATTTTCTTCTCCCAAATCAACTACAAATTCATTCTCATCGGCGGGAGAGTTAAAATCCCGATTTCTAATTTGTGTTTCCTGCGAAGGACGATAAAAATCGGATTCCAAAGTATCGGGAATATCTTCTTCGGCCATATTTTCTTCCGGAAAAATTTCTTCTGTTTCGGGTGCAAATCTGGAAAAATTTTGTTCTCTCGTTGTCCCTTCCGGTAGTACTTCATTTATATCATCAGAAGGCTGATTGGATGTTTTTTGTTTTTCCTCCGCAATACCGGGTTCTGTAATTTCCGGATTAGATTCAGTTTTAGTACTTTGCTCCCTCTTTTCATCTTTAATTCTGTAAAGTTTTCTGGCCACTTTATCTTTTGCTTTTGCCGATGGTGTTTCAATATTTAAAATAGTGGGGAGCAGCGCGGTTAAATTTTGATATTCGCCCAGTTGTTGTTCCGGAACATCATCACTATTTTTAAGAAAATCTTCAAACTTCAATAAATCTTCTTTATCGAGACAACCCAAAGTATACGCAAAAAGTAAATCTTTAATTTCCGTCATTTATGCTTCCCCTTTAATCAAATTATCTTTTAAATTGATTAATGCATTCTGAATTTTAGCTTTTACAGTAGGAAGCGGAATATTCAATTTGGACGCAATTTCATTCTGTGTGAGTCCTTCATAAAAAGCAAGATAAATAACGTATTTCTGAGCTTCGGTTAATTTATTTAATGCCGATTCTACACCGTGTTTTATATTTAAAGCTGTTTTTAAATCGATAGGTTCTATAGATTTTGATAATTTTGGAATTATAAACTCATTTTCATAATCATCCGAATACTCTTCGGTTTTTCCCGGATTTTCTCGTCTTCTAATTTCATCAATAGCTTTATTTCTA
This sequence comes from uncultured Bacteroidota bacterium, assembly GCA_963798775.1. Classification (GTDB taxonomy): domain Bacteria; phylum Bacteroidota; class Ignavibacteria; order Ignavibacteriales; family Ignavibacteriaceae; genus CAWCUK01. Next base: position 245,342 of record CAWCUK010000005.1, on the reverse strand, counting down.
GCCAGAGTTATAAACCAAGTGTAAACATTTCCCGCAGATAAATCGAATTGATTTATTTTTCTCCAAATAATTACAAATACATCGGATAGTATATCTTCGGCAAGTTCCGCATCGGCAACAATTTTTTTAATAATTGTAAAAAGCAGGGGAGAATAGCGATTATACAATGCTTCAAGCGCTTTGGAATCGTAAGAAGCAACTCGCTGTATAAGTTCTAGATCAGATGAAGGTTTATTTACAGCCAAAGTATCTCGCCGTTTTGTTACTCATAATTATAGAAGTAAAAGTAAAACTAAGGTTTCTAAAAATCAATAAATAAAGCACTAAATAAAACACTAAATAAAACAGTTCTACATTTTTATACTCACGCTCTTATTATCCTACTATATTTGCGTATTTATGCTTTAACCTTATTTTATTATCTTTACATTTCGAAAAAAAATATTTGGAAAAAAATGACTTCAAGAGAAATAAGACAGCAGTTTTTAGAATTCTTCAAAAATAAAAATCATCGCATTGTACCAAGCGCGCCTGTTGTGCCGTTTGATGATCCTACTTTACTATTTGCAAACGCGGGAATGAATCAATTTAAAGATGTTTTTCTCGGGACAGGCAGCCGAAATTACAGCCGCGCCGCAGATACACAAAAATGTATACGAGTTAGTGGAAAACATAATGATTTGGAAGAAGTAGGACACGATACTTATCATCATACTTTTTTTGAAATGCTGGGTAATTGGTCCTTTGGTGATTACTATAAAAACGAAGCGATACAGTGGGCTTGGGAATTATTGACCGAAGTTTGGAAATTACCGAAAGAACGGCTTTGGGCAACTGTGTATAGAACCGATGATGAAGCTTTGGAAATATGGAAAACAAAAACTGATATTAAACCGGAACATATTCTTAAGTTTGACGAAAAAGATAATTTTTGGGAGATGGGTGAAACCGGGCCGTGCGGGCCTTGTTCCGAAATCCATATAACTTTAAGTGATGATTTTGATAATCCCGATTTAGTAAATGCCGGTGTTCCGGAATGTATTGAAATTTGGAATCTTGTATTCATACAATTTAATCGTGATGCTGAAGGAAAACTTCACGAATTTACCCGCGAAACATGTGGATACCGGAATGGGATTCGAACGTGTATGCGCTGTTCTGCAGAATAAAAGTTCAAATTATGATACTGATGTTTTTACTCCTTTAATAAATAAAATCTCTGAAATATCCGGCGTAAAATATAGTACTGAAGAAAATAAAATTCCTATGCGCGTAATCGCGGATCATATAAGAACTTTAACATTCGCGATTGCCGATGGCGCGGTTCCGGGTAACGACGGACGAGGTTATGTTTTGAGAAGAATTTTAAGAAGAGCAGCCAGATACGGTAGAAAATTAAATCTTAAAAAACCCTTTCTATATGAACTTGTTGATGTTTTAACCGAAACTATGGGAGATGTTTTCCCGGAAATTATTGAAAAGAAAGATTATGTTAAAAAGGTAATTAAAGCCGAAGAAGAAAGTTTTAACGCTACTCTAGATAGAGGAATTGATTTATTTGAATCATTAATCGCCGGTTTGTCTGAAGAAGAGTTAAAAATTATTCCCGGTGAAGAAGTTTTTAAATTATATGATACCTATGGCTTTCCGGTTGATTTAACAAATGTTATGGCTCAGGAAAAAGGTTTTACTATTGATGAAGAAGGTTTTAATCTATTAATGGAAGAACAAAAACAGAGAGCCAGAGACGCTTCTAAAGATAAATTTGCTTCGGTTAATATTTCCACAAATGATTTGAATACATTTTGAAATACTTGATACCGAAAATCCGCGGTTCACTGGCTATGATGAATTATTATCTAATTCAAAAATAATCGGGCATAAAAAAGAAAATGGATCGGATTTAGTTATTTTAGATAAAACTCCGTTTTATGTTGAAGCCGGGGGACAAATTGATGATGCCGGAAATTTAATTATTTCGAATAATCCTTTTAATGTTCTGGATGTTACAAAAATTGAAAATAAAACTATTCATGTTTTAGAAAATGAAAATGACATTCCTTTAATTTTAGGAAGTGAAGTAATAGCAAAAGTTGATGAAAACAGAAGATGGGATATTATGCGAAATCATTCCGCTACTCATTTTCTGCATGCCGCGTTAAGAAAAATTTTAGGAACTCATGTTCACCAAGCCGGTTCTTATGTTGGCCCGGATCATCTTCGTTTTGACTTTACGCATTTTACAAAATTAAGTAATGAAGAAATAAGAGAAATTGAAACAATTGTAAACGAACAATTAAGAAGGAATATCCAACTTCAACATCATAGAAATATTCCTTTTGATGAAGCTAAAAAAATGGGTGCGCTTATGTTCTTCGGAGATAAATACGGTGATTTTGTAAATGTGGTTCAGTTTGGAGATTTCAGTATGGAATTCTGCGGCGGAACTCATGTTCAAAATTCTTCGCAAATAGGGTTATTTAAAATAATAAGTGAAAATTCTATTGCAAGCGGAGTTAGGAGAATTGAAGCTGTTACCGGTCTTGGTGTTGAACGATTTATTGATCATCAGCTAAATTCGATTAAAAAATCTGATGAAAAAATTGCCGAATTAACAGACGAAAAGAAGAAGTTAGAAAAAGAAATTGCAGAATTAAAAATGCATAGCAAGCTTGGGCAATTAGATTCTGTTATTGAAAAATTCACCGAGGTAAACGGAATAAAAATTCATAAAGCTAAAGTTAATGCTGAAAATATGGATGAATTAAAATCATTCGGCGATGAACTAAGAAATAAATTAAAATCCGGAGTCGGAGTATTAATTGCTGAAATAGAAGATAAAGTAGGTATTGTTTGTGTAGTAACTGATGATTTAATTAAATCCGGTAAAATTAAAGCGGGCAAAGTTGTTGGGGAATTGGCTAAAGTTGTGGGCGGCGGCGGCGGCGGAAGGCCTCATCTTGCAACTGCCGGCGGAAGAGATATTGATAAAATTCCGGAAGCTTTAAATAAAGTTGAAGAAATTATTTCCGATTTATAATTGTTTTTTTAGCTTTTACCGTCCAGGCTATCACCGGAAATTTTAGTAATTTTAAAATTCCCATAGTATCCAATAAAAAATGAGTAAAACAAAAATTAAATACATTTGTTCCGGCTGCGGTTATGAATCACTCCGCTGGCTTGGGAAATGCCCGGAATGCTCGAGATTGGAATACATTTATAGAAGAAATAATTGAAACTTCAAACGCTAAGAAAAAAGCGTCTGTTTATAAAGGAGCTTTGTCTTATACAAAAATAAAAGATATATCCGCAACCGAAGAAGAAAGAATTAAAACTCAAATAAACGAATTTGACAGAGTTTTAGGCGGCGGACTTATGCCGGGTTCCGTTATTCTCTTGGGTGGTGATCCGGGAATCGGAAAATCAACTTTGGCTATGCAGTCTGCTTCTAATATAAAAGAAAAAGTACTTTATGTTACGGGCGAAGAATCTACAAAACAAATTAAAATTAGAGCAAATCGTTTAAAAATTAATTCCGATAATTTTTTTATTCTTGCAGAAACAGATTTAAGTCCCATTATAGCTTCCATAAATGAACTTCAGCCTTCCGTAGTAATAATAGATTCAATTCAAACAATGTATCGAGGAGAACTGGATAATTCGCCCGGAACCGTTACACAAATTAGAGAATGTACTTCACTTTTAATGGACGAGGCAAAGAAAAAACATTTTTGCGTTATTATTAGTCGGACATGTAACAAAAGAAGGAATGATTGCCGGACCGAAAATTCTGGAGCACATTGTGATACAGTAATTCAATTTGAAGGTGAATCTCATCATTCATTTAGAATTTTAAGAGCACAAAAAAACCGGTTCGGCAGTACAAATGAAATTGGTATTTTTGAAATGCACGAAGATGGATTAACTGAAGTAATAAATCCCAGTGAACTTATTTTTAAGTGAACGAGACCAGCAATACTTCCGGTTCTGTTGTTACTTCAAGTATGGAAGGAACCGACCGATTTTGCTGGAAGTGCAAGCTTTAGTTACACCTTCCAATTTTGGAAATCCTCAGAGAGTTGCAACCGGATTTGATTACAGAAGATTTTCTATTTTACTGGCGGTTTTAGAAAAAAGAGCGGTTACCGGCTCTCCGCAAATAATGTTTTTTTAAATATGGCCGGCGGGGTAAAAATAAATGAACCCGCTGTCGATTTTGCTGTTTGCTGCAGTATCGCTTCAAGTCTTCTTGATAAAGTAATTGATAATAACACAGTTCTTATAGGTGAAGTCGGTTTGGGTGGAGAAGTTAGAAGCGTCGGTCATATTGAAAAAAGAATACAGGAAGCAGAAAAATTAGGTTTTAAACAAGTAATTATTCCTTCAAATAATAGTAAAAATATTAAATCAAACAGCGCGATAAAAATTATTCCCGTCGAAAATCTTATCAGAAGCAATTGCTAATGTTCTCCCGATAACAGAATAAATTCCATCTTATTTATAAGTTGACATTAAGCACAACATATAATTAAAAAAATTACCCCGCCGGTTGGTTCAAATCAATCAATAAAAATATTTTTGTTTTTTTAGAAAAAGTTGTATTTTATCCCGGTTTAAAAAACCGCGTGTTTTATTTAATTATTTTTTAGAGGTAAGTTAGTGAGTACTAAACTTTTTGTGGGATCTCTCCCATGGGCAGTTAATGACGATGCTTTAAAGCAGCTTTTGAACCACATGGTACTGTTGTTTCTGCAAAAGTTATTACCGATCGTCAGACCGGTAGATCAAGAGGATTTGGATTCGTTGAAATGGAAAACGAATCTGAAGCAAGTAATGCAATTCAAGCTCTTAATGGCGCGGAATTAAAAGGCCGTAACATTATAGTTAGTGAAGCAAAACCAAAAAATTAAATTTTTTTTTAGGTAACTTGCAAGCTTTGAAGCGCTCTTTTTTTGAGCGCTTTTATTTTTTATAGCAAAAGAACTTATTCCAATTCTAAAATTATTCCCGTCTCTATAATTTAATTTCCATGCAAATTCAATTCTTAAAGGAAATAAATACATGCCCTATTCCAAATCCAACTTCATAAAAAGGATGGGGAAAAGTTTTTATAGGATACGGGGAAATTTTTCGCGAGCCGGTATTAACAGATGAATAAGCCGCATTGATAAAAGCCGATAGTTGCAGTTCCCAATTTTTTATTCCCGGTATATTTAAAAGTCGGAATATTTCGTCTCTGAAATTATGCTCAAGATTTAACGTTACCAACTGATCCCTAAAATTTCATTTAAATTTAATGTTCTAAATGTAATAGCTTTGCGCTGTTAAATTAATATTTCCTGGAAGTGCGTAAAGCATCTGGTAAGGGAGCTTTCCCTCAGTATACATTCCGAATATTCTATATCCTAAAGATGCGGATTTAAATGTATTTAATCTTCCGCTTGCCAAAAGTTCATAACTTGTAAAATTTAAATCGCTCTTTAGAATATCTTTATTCGAATATTTTATGTCGCCGTCAAAAATTATGTACGATTTCCCAAGCGAAGTTCTTCTTCTGAAAAGGCCGTCTTCAATATAATTTGCGGAAATCGAATGTGAAACCGAGATCAATAGCATTAATTTTCGTTTCATAAATCGGCGGATTTGGATCAAACTTTTTATTTCGTGCAAAAAAAGAAAAATCAGTATTTTTTACGGCATTATTATCAGTATGATTATTAAACCCCGCACGTAATTTTAATACCGGAAAAACTTCCCCGTTTAAAGAAAATTCAAACCTTTTGTGTAGTAATAGTCTCTAAAATCATATTTAGAAATTAATGCGAGAATTGTTGAAGTCAATTCATTATAATCTTCCGATTGGCCGAATAGAATTACTAATTTATTAAACGCATTAAATTTAATTCCGAAAGTTCTGTATATACCTAAAAGATAATTAAAAGAAAAATCTTCCTTTACTTTTTTATCGGCAAAACCGTAAGTTAGTTTTAAGCTGCTGTTTAAGCGACTGTTCAGGGCATCATCCAAAAACATTCCAAAATCCAGAGCATTCCCTTCAATTCGGTTAAAGTGATAAAATGTTAAAGGCGCCGAAACCGAGAAACTTCTTGATAAATTTATTCGTGTAGATAAAAAAGAAAAATCATCCCAAAATGTTCTCGGAGCTCTGCTAATACTGTCTATTCTTCTGTAAGCGGCTTGCTCTTCGGGAGTATTGGGAATAGTTTGTGTGTTTTTCCAATAAGTTGAATCTTTTTTATCCGCTTCCGGAAGAACTGTAATTATTGCCTTATCAAAAAAATCATCGCTAATTTCGGGATTGATTGAGTAGTTATACAAAATGGTATTCAGCTCAAAGCCTATTTTGGCAAGACCTAAAATATTTGCTTTAACAAATAACCTGTAATCAATCGGCATGTAAATAGAATCTGAAAAAGGTGAAAATTGTTGAAAAATATTTATAGTATCGAATAATCCGCCTACATTTGCGGCACGATTTAGCTGCAGATCAACTTTAATTAAATTATAAGTACTATCGGTTATAAAAATTGAGCCGGTAAAACCGGGATCGCTTTCAGTCTCGGGCGCAATATGAATTTGATAAACTTTTTGATTGTCCATTGCGGCGGTTGACTGAATATAAAAATAGTAATATTGAAGAGCGTTATCAGTTAAAGGCCCGGGAAGCGGCTTTCCGAAAAAATTTAAATTATTTTCATAAAAATTTTCAAGTAGTCTTCCGCCTGTAATAGTGTTTATAGAAGAAGAAAAATTGCTGCTTTGTTTTCTAGCTATGATTACATCTTTAAATAAATCCGGTTTTTTAAAATAGCCTTTACTCCGGTTTTCCAGAATGCCGGTAATTTTCAAATCGGTGCTGTCTGTTTTATCCAACCCTAAATTTACATTGCTGCTTTTTGTTTCAATCTCATCCGTAGTTTTTATTATACCTTTTGTGTAGGCTTCAAATTCATAACTATTTAATTTTTTCTCCCGTTCATTTTTTTTCATAATTGCAAGTTTAATAATTCTATCTGCGGGATTTTCTCCCGGATGTACAACTATTTCCGGCAGATTGATATCTGTTTCGGCAAGGGAAAAATTTAATCCGGATTTATCTTCATTTAAATTATCTACCTTTACAGTATCCGAAATATATCCAATAAAAGAAGCGACTAATTTATAATTACCATTTTGCAGTTTCAGTTCATATCTTCCGTTTCTATTTGCCGAAGTTCCGTAAGTGGAATTTAAAACACGAATATTAGCAAAACTAAGCGGCTGTCCCGTTTTACCGTCTGTTACTTTCCCGGATATACTGAACTGCTGAGAAAAGACTAAAATATTACAAAAAATGAGGAGTAAAATTGATTTGATCATATCTTTACTAAAATAATATACTTTCTAAAGTTTGAACTCTTCGGAATGAACTACTATAAAATTGAATCTGATTAAATAAAATTAAAAATATAATCCGCGAAATAAAACAAAAATTATTTTTTGCTGTACCGTTTATCATATAAAGAAACCATTCATCCAATCTGTTTATATTCAAGAAGTTTTTCATTTAATTAATTTAATATTCTTCGTAATTTTATTAACTTTTTCAAAATAACCATTCATTAAAAAAGGAATAAAGATGAAACGCAGGTTCTTATTCACAATCTTTTTCTCTTTTCTGATCATTACAATAAGTAGTGCTCAAAAGAAATTAGATTTTGTTGAATACGATCTTGATAACGGATTGCACGTAATTCTTCATCAAGATAATTCAACACCGATTGTTGCAGTTACAGTTATGTATCATGTGGGATCAAAAAATGAAAAGCCGGATAGAACCGGTTTTGCTCACTTTTTTGAACATTTAATGTTTGAAGGTTCTCCGAATATTCCCAGAGGTCAATTTTTTAAAATTGTTCAAAACGCGGGGGGACAATTAAACGCGAATACAAGTTTCGATAGAACTTTTTATTATGAAGTACTTCCGTCAAATCAATTAAATTTGGGATTATGGCTGGAGAGCGAAAGAATGCTTCATTTAAAAATAGACAGCGTTGGAGTTGAGACGCAAAGAAAAGTAGTTAAAGAAGAAAGAAGCCAAAATTTAGATAACCAGCCATACGGAACCGTTCTGGAGAATATTTTTAAAAATGCTTACAAAGTTTATCCTTACAAATGGATGCCGATAGGTTCTGCACAATATATAGATCAAGCTTCTATAAGTGAGTTTAAGAATTTTTATAAAACTTATTACGTTCCGCAAAATGCAACTTTATCAATTGCCGGCGATATTGATATTGATCAGGCAAAAGATGAAGTTGAAAAATATTTCGGAACCATCCCGGAAGGAAGTAAAGGAATATATCGTCCCACTGAGGTAGAACCAAAACAAACAGAAGAAGTAAGAGATACAGTTTTTGATAATATTCAATTACCGATGACTATTGAAGCGTATCATATTCCGGCAATGGGAACTCCCGATTATTACGCGATTGATATGCTGACAACACTTCTTTCATCGGGGCAAAGTTCCAGACTTCAAAAATCTTTAGTAGATCAACAACAAATAGCGGCTTATGTGGGCGCATTTCCTATGGCTCTTGAAGCTCCGGGATTATTTATTACTTACGCAATAGCTAATGTTGGTATTGACGCAAGCGCTACTGAAAAAGGTATAAATGATGAAATTGAAAAAGTAAAAAATGAAGAAATAACCGACGAAGAATTTCAAAAATTAAAAAATCAAATTGAAAATCAATTCGTTAGCCAAAATGCTAGTGATTTGGGAGTCGCGGAAAATCTTTCTCAATACCATGTTTTTTACGGGAACACAGATTTAATTAACAACGAAATTGACAGATATATGAAAGTAACCAAAGAAGATATAAAGCGTGTTGCAAATGAATATTTAACAAAAGAAAACAGAGTTGTTCTTTATTATTTGCCTAAATCAGCTCAACAGAAGAAGGAGGGTAAATAAATGAAAAATTTAACCTTATTATTTTTATTTACTATTTTGTTTATCATTCCTTCAAAAGCGCAGGTTGATAGAACTAAAATGCCGGAAGCCGGACCTGCTCCGGAAATAAAAATAGGACAATATGAATCATTTACTTTAGAGAATGGTTTAAAAGTTTTTGTAGTTGAAAATCATAAATTGCCGAGAATTGCTTTTTCTCTGGTTTTAGATAGAGATCCTATTATGGAAGGTAATTCCGCGGGATATGTTTCTGCCGCAGGCTCACTTTTAAGAACAGGAACCCAAACAAGAACTAAAGATGAACTTGATAAAGAAATAGATTTTATCGGCGCCAAACTTTCAACTTCATCAACCGGAGTTTTTGGTTTAGCGCTTACACAGCATTCCGAAAAACTGCTGGAGCTAATTTCTGATATAGTTTTAAATGCAAACTTTAAGCAAGATGAATTAGATAAAATTTTATTAAGGATGAAATCTGATTTGGAGAGCGAGAAAGATGATCCACAAGCTATCGCATCAAATGTAAAACGTGTTTTGTTGTATGGAAAAGATCATCCTTACGGCGAAAATATGACTGAAGAAACTATAAAAAATATTAGTTTAAAAGAATGTGAAGATTATTATAAAACTTTTTTCAAACCAAATATAGCATATTTAGCCGTAGTAGGAGATATAACAAAAAGTGAAGCCAAAAACTTAGTTGAAAAATATTTCGGCAGCTGGAAAAAAGGAGAAATTCCTCATTATACTTATAAAACTCCTGAACAGCCGAATAACACTCAAGTAGCAATAGTCGATCGGCCTAATTCTGTACAGTCTGTTGTTAATGTTACTTATCCTATTCAATTAAAACCCGGCTCCGAGGACGTGATTAAAGCGAGAGTAATGAATACTTTACTGGGCGGAGGAGTTTTTCGTCTTTTTTATAATTTAAGAGAAAAACATGCTTACACATACGGAGCTTATTCTTCTTTATCCAGTGATAAGTTAATTGGAAGTTTTGCGGCATATGCTAATGTTCGGAATTCCGTTACAGATAGTGCGGTAACACAAATATTATATGAGATGAAAAGAATTCGTGATGAAAAAGTACCGGATGAAGAGCTGCAGAAGGTTAAGAATTATATAACCGGAAATTTTGCTATCGGATTAGAAAATCCTCAAACAATTGCGAATTTTGCTATAAATACAGCACGCTATAATCTACCGCAAGATTATTACGCAAATTACCTGAAAAATGTTGCAGCCGTTACACCCGAGGATGTTAAAAAAGAAGCCGATAAATATATAACACCGGAAAATGCCTATGTAGTTGTAGTCGGCAATGCCGATTCAATCGCAAAAGGATTAAGCAAATTCGGCGGTGAAAAATATTATGATAAAGATGGAAATGAAATTGATACATCTTCCGCCGGCGTGCCGGAGGGAATGTCAGCTGATGAAGTGATTGATAATTATATAAAAGCAATAGGCGGAAGAGAAAATTTAGCCTCGGTTAAAGATAGAACCACAATTATGCGGGCAACTATTCAAAATAATAAAGTAACAATGATAATAAATCAAAAAACGCCCGATAAATTTAAGCAGGAAATAAATTTTGGCGGAATGTCGCAGGTTGTGGTATTTAATGGGAAAACAGGACAAATGAAAGTAGGAGATAATAAAATTCCAATTACCGGCGATGAAGCGCAAAGACAAAAGTATGAAGCAATGATGGATTTAGTTCTGCATTTAGATTCGCTGGAAATTAAAACTAAACTTGCCGGGACCGAGAAAGTTGACGGAAAAGATACGTATAAAATAGAAATGACTTTACCTACCGGAACAAAATGGATTCAATATTACAGCACCGATACTGGGCTTAAAGTAAAAGAAGAAAAAACAATTACTTCTCCCCAAGGTACTTTTACTCAAGAAACTTTATACAGCGATTATAAAGATGTTGAAGGGGTAAAATATCCCTTTACAATCAGCCAATCGGTTGGCCCGCAGCATTTTACTTTTAACGTAAGTACAATAAAAGTAAATACCGGCCTTAAAGACGATATTTTTGAGGCTGAATAATATTTCTTAATCTTTGTCCCGTTATTTTAGCGGGACAAAGTATTATTAATTGATAAAGATTTCTTCCCTGATATTTTTAATAATTGAAAGGAAATTTAATTCTCTTGTTGAACTCAGAAGATAAAATGGAAAACAATAAAATATCTGTCGTCGTTTTTGATTTAGGAAATGTTCTAATTCCTTTTGATTATAGTATAGCGATTCAAAAGTTAGAATCTATCGAGAAAGGATTAGGACATCATTTTATGGAATATTACCGACAGCATTATGAACTTCATAGAAGTTTTGAAAGAGGCGATTTGCCCGAAGAAAAATTTATAGAAAAAATGTTGGAGGTTTTAAAACATAAGATTGACGCGGAAGCCTTTTGCAAATATTATTCACATATTTTTGTAGAAAATAAAGATGTTAGCTCACTTCTTCCGGAAATAAAAAAAAATTACTCTCTCGTGCTTTTATCTAATACTAATTCTATTCATCAAAAATATGGTTGGGGTAAATATGAATTTCTAAAATATTTTGATAAACTTATTCTCTCACATGAAGTAAACGCAGTAAAACCGGAGCAAAAAATATATAAAGCGGTAGAATCTTTTACCGGGAAACCCTCAAGTGAGCATATTTTTATAGACGATGTTTTTGAATATGTTGAAGGAGCAAAAAAAAATGGCTGGGATTCGGTGCAATTTGTAAGTTATGAAAAACTGGTTCACGATCTAAAATCTCGAAAAATATTAAAATAATTTTAAATAATAATTGATGAATAAAAATTTTCCCGGCCCGCTATTTAATCTAAAGAAATATTTTTTATTATTCGTACTCGCGGTTTTTACTTTCTGCTCAGGCTGCGGTGAACAAGCAAAACAAAAATTATCAACCTTTCAGCAAGAACAAAATATTGATACTTCGGCTGCTCAGATTGATTCCACAGAAATAGTAAAACCTATACCTCCGACTATTATTCATTATAATTACTATCATTTTACGGGCTTAAAATCTTTGACAGATCTAAGGGAAAAATATGGTTCGGATGGAAAATATTTAATTCTAGCTTTAAACCGGTTAGATTCTAGAAATATAAAAGCCAGAGATTCAATCGTTATTCCCGATACAATTTTCAGCAGTATAATGCGGTATTCTCCGTTCCCCAATATTCTTAATTCGGCTGCATCAATCCATAAGCTTCTAATTTTCTCATATCCGATTCAGGCTTTTGCGGCGTATGAAAATGGAAAATTAATTTTGTGGGGCCCTACCAGTATGGGTAAAAGAAGTACTCCTACGCCAACCGGTTTATTCGCGACAAATTGGAAAGCGAAAGTAACAACGAGTACCGTTAATAATGAATGGATTCTGCCCTGGGCTTTTAATATTGCTAATTATGACGGAGTATCAATTCACCAATTCGATTTACCCGGATATCCGGCCAGTCACGCTTGCGCGCGGCTTTTAAAGGAAGATGCTCAGTGGATTTATTATTGGGCGGATCAATGGCTTTTAACAAAAGACGGCGGTAGAATTTTAGCTTACGGAACTCCCGTTATTATTTACGGAAAGTATGATTTCAAATCTATTCCGCCGTGGAAAAAATTAGTTGAAAATCCGGATATTTTAAAGATTAGTGAGGTAGAACTTGACTCAATAATAAATGAATATAAACCGCGTATAATGCGCCGCCAGGTTGTTAGAGATTCAATTCTAACAAAAAATATTTTGGCCGCCGATTCAATAAAATCCTTTAAATAGATTTCTTTTGCAATAAAATTTTAATGATTATATACTTATATTTAAAAATTATAACAGAAAAAAAATAGGTTCAAAATGAAAATTAAACTGCTTTTCCTCCCATTTCTTATTTTACTTTTAACGGTTGGTTGTAACACAAAAAATGAAGAGAACTCAGATATGAATAGAGATAAAGATAATTTTAAATATCAAACAGAACAATTTGCCGATCTGGCTATTTTAAGATATAAAGTTCCGGGCTTTGATGAACTAGAGCCTAAAGAAAAAGAATTGGTTTACTATCTGTATCAAGCTGCTTTATCGGGGCGTGATATTATTTATGATCAGAATGACAAGCATAATTTAAAAATCCGCAGAACTCTTGAAGCTATTGTAAACAGCTACAATGGCGATAAGAATAGCGATGACTTTAAGAAATTTATGATTTATACAAAAAGAGTTTGGTTCTCAAACGGAATACATCATCACTATTCAACAAAAAAAATAATGCCCGATTTTTCGAAAGAATATTTTACCGAACTGGTAAAAAATTCTGATAGTAAAAATTTTCCTTTAGCAGACGGTGAAAGTTTAGAGCAGCTTATAGCGGAATTAACACCGATAATTTTCGATCCTGAAATCGATTCACAAAGAGTTGTTCTGGATCCTTCTAAAGATATAATTAAAGCTTCAGCAAATAATTATTACGAGGGCGTAACCGAAAAAGAAGTTGAAAACTATTATGATAAAGAAATTAACAAAAATGATCAAACGCCGGTTTCTTACGGATTAAATTCCAAAATGATAAAAGAAAATGGAAAAATTGTAGAGAAAAAATGGAAGGTCGGAGGAATGTATTCTCCGGCTATCGAAAAAATTGTTTACTGGTTAGAAAAAGCAGATTCTATTGCCGAAACTCCGCAGCAGAAAAAAGCTTTAGATTTATTGGTTAATTTTTATAAAACCGGAGATTTAAAACTATGGGACGAATACAATATTAATTGGGTAAGTGATACTTCGTCCCTTTCTGATGCTGTTAATGGTTTTATTGAAGTTTACGGAGATCCATTAGGCTATCGCGGTGCTTATGAATCTGTTGTTTCCATAAAGGATTTGGAAGCCACAAAAAGAATTAAAGCAATAAGCGATCAAGCGCAGTGGTTTGAAGATAATTCAACTATTGATGATCAATTTAAGAAGAAAAATGTAGTCGGAATATCAGCAAAAGTTATTACTGTTGTTGTTGAATCGGGTGACGCTTCTCCTTCAACACCTATCGGAATAAATTTACCGAACGCGACTTGGATTAGAAAAGAATACGGATCAAAATCAGTAAATCTAGGAAATATAGTTTATTCCTATGATATGGCATCTTCCGAAGATGTTTTAAAAGAATTTGCATGGTCTCAAGAAGAAATTGACCTTGATAAAAAATATGGCGCGCTTGCAGATAATCTTCATACAGATATGCATGAAGTAATTGGTCACGCTTCGGGACAAATAAACGCCGGTGTAGGAACACCGAAACAAACTTTAAAAAATTATGCTTCAACAATTGAAGAAGCCAGGGCTGATTTAGTCGCGCTCTATTTTCTTCCGGATCAAAAATTAATTGATATAGGCGTTATTCCGAATAAAGATGTATACAAAGCCGAGTATAACAAGTACATCCGCAATGGTTTAATGCTGCAGCTAAACAGAATTGAACTTGGTGATAATATTGAAGAAGCTCATATGCGTAACAGACAAATGGTTGCTGAATGGGTTTATGAAAAAGGTAAACCTGAAAATGTTATTGAGAAAAAGGTGAGAGACGGAAAAACTTATTTTGTTATTAATGATTATCAGAAATTAAGAGAATTATTCGGACAGCTGCTTAATAAAATTCAAGCAATTACTTCTACCGGAAATTTTGCGGCGGCAAAAGAATTGGTAGAAGAATATGGTGTAAAAGTGGATCCGGAGTTACATAAAGAAGTAAAGGAAAGATATTCTAAATTGAATATTGCTCCGTATAAAGGATTTATAAATCCGGTGTTAAAACCTGTTTATAAAGACGGCGAAATAATTGATGTACAAATTGAATATCCTGATGATTTTACTAAACAGATGCTCTATTACGCGAAAAATTATTCTTTCCTTCCGAACAAAAACTAATCTAAAATGGAAAAGTCCGGTTAATTATATAGCCGGACTTTCCTTTTTGCTCAAACTAATATTTTACTTTTTATTTCTAATTATTTCACTTCTAAATATTGAATACTGAATAACTTCTTATCATCCAGCCAAACTTTTTTAACATCATAAATATCATCAACTAAACCTGCAAAACTTATCAAGCTGTATTTATAACTGTATTCGGTTAAAATATCTTCCCCTTTTTTCATAAAAATTGTTGAACCATTAATTCTGATGTATTGTTCTTCTTTACTTAAGAGATGCATTTCTATTCTTCCTGCGGTTCTGTTATAAAATGCATAATGATCAAAATTATTCGGATTAAAATTACTGCCAATTTTATTGTTGATATGATTAAGCATATTTAAATTAAAAGCCGCGGTAATACCGTTGGAATCATTATAAGCTTTTTCTAAAATCGTTTTATCTTTATCTAAATCAACACCTATTAAAAGTGATCCGTTGGCGCCGGAAATTTTTGAGATCTTTCTTAAAAAATATTTTGCCTCTTCCGGAGTAAAATTTCCAATAGTAGAACCGGGGAAGTAAGCCACAATTTTTTTATATGGCTTTCTTATTTCAGGAAGTTCAAATTCTTTTGTATAATCAGCCGCTAAAGGATAAATATCTAAACCTGGGAATTTTTTATTTAAAATCTCCACAGAATTTTTCAAATGTTCGGATGAAATATCAATCGGAATATAACCTGCTAATTGATTTAGATTCTCCAAAATAAGTCGAGTTTTTAAACTGCTTCCGCTTCCGAATTCAACTAGTAACGCGTCTTCGCCGATAACATCAACAATATCATCTATATTATCTTCCAGAATTTGCATTTCGGTACGCGTGGGATAATATTCTTCTTGTTTGCATATTTCATCAAATAGTTTGGACCCTATTTCATCATAAAACAACTTACTCGGCAGCTGTTTATTAGATTTTAACAGGCCGTCTTTTACTTCTTTAAGTATATCTTCTTGAACTATTTCTTCTGTTTTCACGGTCATTTTTTACTTTCGAAATTATTATACATCTTTTGCTAATCGTATTCCCAAAAATTGCCACCGTGCATTCGGCGGGAAAAAATTTCTGTATGTTTTTCTAATATGAGATTTTGAAGTTGCACAAGAACCTCCTCGCAACACCATTTGGCCGGACATAAACTTGCCGTTATATTCACCCAATGCACCGGGAAGAGTTTTATATCCCGGGTAGGGAGAATAAGCGCTGCGTGTCCATTCCCAAACATCTCCGTACATCTGATGCAAATTTCCCGGACGGTTATTTTTAAGAGGAACTGGATGAAAATTTTCATCTTCAACAAAATTTCCTTCAACTTGTAAACCTCCCGCGGCTGTTTCCCATTCTGCTTCGGTTACAAGTCTACAGCCCGCCCATCTGGCAAATGCGTCGGCTTCATAATAACTGATATGACAAACCGGTTCATTCGGATTTACTTTTTTGTATCCTGTTAATTTAAAATTGTACCACTCATTGTCATTATTTTCCCAATACATCGGCGCTTGCCATTTTTCACTTTCTACAGCTGCAATTCCATCAGAAAGCCAAAGCTCCGGGCGTTCGTATCCAGCATCTTCAATAAATTCAATATATTCTTTATTTGTAATTAAGCGGGAAGCAAGTTTAAAGGAATTTAAATATTCTTTGTGTACGGGAGTTTCATTATCGTAACAAAACTTTTCTGAATTATTACCTATTTCAAAAATACCCTCTTCAAATTCTATCCATTTAATTTTTTCCGGTTCCGAACCTGATGTCTCTTTCTCTTCACGTAAAATAGGGTGCATCGGATTAATGGAAAAGACATGTTTTATATCTGTTAATAATAATTCCTGGTGCTGTTGTTCATGGTGAAGTCCTACTTCAATAACAAAACCCAATTCAGATAATTCTTTTTCATTCGCTTTTTCAAGAAAATTTAACATCTGTTCATCAACAAGTTTCCGGTATTCGTATATCTCTTTAACGGTAGGCCGAGAAAGAAGTCCCCGTTGAGGCCGATTAAAACGTTCTCCTACCTGTACGTAATAAGAATTAAACAAATAACCGTAAATCGGCTTTGGACTTTTATAAGCCGGGCTGTTTTTTTTCAAAATAAAGGTTTCAAAAAACCAGCTTGTATGGGCTAAATGCCATTTTGTAGGACTAACATCCGGCATAGATTGAATTACATAATCTTCCGTAATTAACGTTTTGCACAGACTTTCAGTAAAACTTCTAATTTTCTTATAATTTTGAATTAAAATTTCTTTATTTAGCTCCGGTTGTACAGGTAAATTTAAAGTATATTCTTGTACTTTCATTTTGATCACCCTGTATATAATTAAAGGTGTCTTTAACACCTTTTTTAGATTTTATACATAAAACAATTAATAAAGGAAGTATAGTTCCCCGACTTTCAATTTCTAAAAAATAATAAGATGATGTAAACATCTAAAATTTCGATTTTATTATATACTATTAGGCGCTATAAAGTTGTGACGAAAATAATTTTAACTCATTAACGGTATCCGCATATTTGTTTTTGAATGTTACAATCAACTTCTTCTATATATAGGAAATAAGAATGAAAAAGATACTGCTAATTTTATTTGCACTTTTATTTATTAGCTCATTTAGTCAGTCATTTTCTCAAGTTCATGGAAAGAAATTTGGTTTTGGAATAGTATTAGGTGAACCTACAGGCGGCACAGTAAAATTTTGGACACAAACAAATAATGCGTTTGTTGTTGATTTAGGCGCTTCATATTTCGGAAGCCCTAGAATAGGAGTTGATTATTTATGGCATTTCGATGCTTTTCATTCAAATATCGCAAAACTTTATGCCGGACCCGGAGCAGCGCTGGGAATAGGTGAAGGAAACGGCTTTTGGTATAAAGGGAAAAAAGAAGGAATTTATTATCACAGCGGGGTAGGACTTGGAATTAGAGGTGTTTTTGGTGTAAATGTAGTTCCCGACGAGACACCTTTAGAATTCTTTTTTGAAATTGGCGCATTAATTGGATTGGCGCCCGATTTTGGATCCGGAATTGATGCCGCACTTGGTTTAAGATTTTATCCTTAATAAGTCTCCATACTAAATCGTGATCCCATGAGTGCGGCCCTAAAAAGCCGCATTCTATTTTTCTTTGATATGTTTGAAAAAAATAAGGAGGTAATTATGCCACAGGGTTGGAGTAACAAAGACGAGAGACAATATGAAGACATTAAAAAAAGTTCTAAAAAAAGGGGAAAATCAACAAAAAGAGCAAAAGAAATTGCAGCCCGCACAGTAAATAAAACTCGTAGAAAAGAAGGAAGAACGCCTAACAAAACAACCGAAGGAACGGGAAATCCTACTCATTCTTTAGAAGATAGAACAAAGAATGAATTATATAATCGTGCGAAAGAGCTTGATATCAACGGGCGCAGTAAAATGTCTAAAAAAGAATTAGTTAAGGCTATCCGAAAAAACGAATAACAGTTTTTAAGACATATTTAAATAAT
This sequence comes from uncultured Bacteroidota bacterium, assembly GCA_963798775.1. Classification (GTDB taxonomy): domain Bacteria; phylum Bacteroidota; class Ignavibacteria; order Ignavibacteriales; family Ignavibacteriaceae; genus CAWCUK01. The sequence goes on along the minus strand of CAWCUK010000005.1, from coordinate 226,888 downwards.
CTTTTTTCCCGGAAGTAGTTAAAGGTATTCTTTCAATACATTCAACTTTTACCGAAGAAGGATGAAGTTTAAATTCTTCTAAAATTCTTCTTTTAATTAAATCAACTTCTACGCTTCTGCCTTGAGCAAAAACTCTCAATTGGCTGTCGTCCCCTAAACACGCGATTGGTACGGTAAAATCTTCTTCAAGAATTTTTTCGAGATGATCAAGGTTAAATCTATATCCATGAATTTTTACGAATCGTTTCAATCTTCCGGTTAAGTAGAAATATCCTTCTTCATCTTTTATTGCCAGATCACCTGTTTTTAATATTCCGCCTAATTCATCGTCTTTGGCTAAGCATTCTCTGGAAGTCGCGTATCCCATCATAACATTTTCTCCGTAATATACTAATTCGCCGGCTTCATATGGGGCAGTAACTTCTTTATCTTGCCATAATAATTTTAATTCTCCGTTAGGTATAGGTTTACCTATCGAACCAGTTTTTTCTGATAATTTATTATATGGTAAATATGAAATTCTGGCAGTCGCTTCCGTTTGTCCGTACATAACAATAAATTCAAAATTCCGCTGTTTAGAAAGTTCATGAAAATAATCAAGAAAATTAGTTGTTAGTCTTCCGCCTGCTTGAGTTAATTTTTTAAGAGAAGGAAGGTTATAATTGTGAAAATTTCTTTTTTTCAAAAGTTGATAACTGTATGGAACACCGGCAAAAGATGTACATCGATATTTATTAAAAGCCTGCCAAAAATCATTAAAGACAAAATACTTATTAGTTAAAACTATCGATGCCCCTTTAATTAAATGACTATTAATTACAGATAATCCATATGAATAACTCATAGATAAACTAGTAATAGGACGTTCATTTTCGTTAATATTTAAATATTCTGAAATTGATGCTGCGTTTGAAATTAAATTTTTGTGAGACAATCGGACGAATTTTGGAGAACCCGTTGAGCCTGATGTTGAAAGCAGAACGGCTAAATCGTCATGAATCGGTTTTGGATCATTAATAACTTTTAAATTGAAGAAATTGATATTTTCATCATACGTTGTGAGAATATAGTTCGGATAATCTCTGAATTGATTATCAATTACAATTTCCGGCTTATATGACTGAATTAGATTATCCCGAAAAATCCTATTCATTTTAGAATCAATTAAGGCTACGGCATCTCCGGCAAGCAGAGCAACTAAATAGGAAATAAGAGTTTTTATTGAATTATCGCAAAATAAAAAAATTAGTTTTTTATTTTGTGTTTTTATTGAGTCAGCAATTCTCTTGCTAATTTTATATAATTCCTTGTAAGAATAAATTTTATTAAAATTATCCTCAATTATAGCTATATTGTTTCCTTCAAATGGAATTAAACCCCCTAGCATAAGTCGCTCTCTTTTTTGATGAATGGATAGAATATTTTCTTGTGGAGATAAATATATTTTAAAAGGCTTAGCTTCAAGATAAATATATTGACACGTGCTATTAATCAATTTTTAATTATTAAAAAATTTTACGGAATTTTTATGTACATCCCAAAATCTTTTAAAGAAGTTGATGAAGATGTCCTTCTTGAGTTTATGCAGAAAAATAATTTTGCAGCATTAGTATCTGTACAAAATAAAGTTCCGGCAGCTACTCATCTTCCCTTAATTGTTGAAAAATCCGATAAACAAATAATTACGCTTAGCGGACATATGGCAAAGAAAAACCAACAATGGAAATATTTTGAACCAGGAAAAGAAATATTAATTATTTTCCGGGGAGCGCATTCTTATGTTTCTCCCACTCTATATGAAGAAAAAGAAAATGTGCCGACATGGGATTTTACTACCGTACACGCTTACGGAACTCCGATTGTATTTTTTGATAAAGAAAAATATTTTGAAATAATGGAAAAATCTTTTAATTGTTTTGAACCGGAGTTTAAGAAAAAATGGAATGAACTTTCGAAAGATTATATAGATGATTTAATGAGTCTAATTACGGCTTTTGAAATAAAAGTTACGCGTTTGGAAGGACAGTTTAAGCTGAGCCAAAATAAATCAGTTAAAGAGAGGGAAAATATTATAAATTTTTTTGAAAAAGGGACTAACATTCAGAAGGAATTAGCAGAATTTATGAAAAAATATTATTCAAAAAATAATTATCTTTGATTTATTAAATCAGAAATTATTCATCAACGGTTATAATTATGAAATCAGTAAAATTAAAAAGCGGAAAAGAAGTTACGGTTGGTAAAATTGTTTGCGTCGGCAGAAATTATGTTGATCACGCAAAAGAATTGGGAAACGAAGTACCGCAAAAACCTGTACTTTTTATAAAACCATCATCGGCAATAATAAATTCGGGTGAAAAAATTGTAAAGCCTGAATTTTCAGCCGAAATGCATCACGAAGTTGAACTTGTTTTATTAATCGGCAAAACAATAAAAAATGCAGATGAAAAAACTGCCGAAGAAGCAATCGGGGGATACGGAGTTGGACTTGATATGACTTTACGCGATATTCAAAGCGCGTTAAAAAAACAAGGTCATCCTTGGACGATTGCCAAATGTTTTGATACTTCCGCCGTTCTTTCTGAATTTATTTCTAAAAATGAATATCGTCTTACATTAAATGAAGAAATAGTTTTATCGGTAAACGGTAAAATTAAGCAGCGGGAAAAATTAAATAAAATGATTTTTAATCCCACGCAGCTTCTTCAATATATTTCCACTACTATGACTTTAGAAGAAGGTGATTTAGTTTTTACCGGAACTCCGGCCGGAGTTAGTAAGGTAGAATCGGGTGATAAACTGACAGCGGAAATTTTGGATGTCGCTGAATTAACTTGTGAAGTCGCTTAATTCAGTTTATCTTTCCAAAAAAATTATTGGAGAGCTTATTTAGGAATTTATAAATTAGTTATTCAGTTGGTTTAGAGCTTTCTTTATTAATTCTTCAATAGAAAGATTTGGCTGAACGGCAGCAACATCATGAATGATTTTTTCAGCGGTTTTAACATTATATCCTAAAGTAGTTAATGCCGCGATAGCTTCACTTTTTATATTAGATTTAAAATCTGCCGGCTCTCCGGATTTTACACTATCAACTTTAGTTTTTAATTCAAGTACCAATCTTTCAGCTGTCTTTTTTCCTATTCCGGGAACGGCAACAATTCTGGAAACATCACCCAGTAGTATTGCTGATTTTAGATCTTCAACAAGAATTCCCGATAAAATACTTTGCGCCAGCTTAGGCCCTATTCCGTTAACAGAAATTAACAATTCGAACATTTCTTTTTCCGATTCCGCGAAAAATCCAAACAAAGTTATTGAATCTTCTTTTACATTAGTATAAATAAAAAGAGAAACTGTTTCTTTTTCTGAAATTTTTTCAAAAGTATTTATAGATATATTTACTTGATAACCGACTCCGTTTACATCAATTAAAATTTTTGTCGGTTTTGACGATATAATTTTTCCGCTTAAATAACCAATCATAATTTTAAACTTTACTTGTTAATAATTCTTTCGGGAAAAGCTTCAACAAAATCTTTCCAGTTTTTACTTTTACTTACCGGCGATTTCATTCGGAAAGCGTGACATAATGCCACGGCCAACGCATCGGATTCATCATGACGCATAATACTGTTTTTAATTTCCAGTAAAGTTTTAATCATAAAACTTACTTGTTCTTTAGACGCAGCTCCTGTTCCTACAACCGATTTTTTTATTTCCCGCGGGGAATATTCACTCGTAGGAATTTGATTATGAACCGCGGCCAAAAGTGAAACTCCTCTTGCATATCCAATTTTCATCGCCGATTGCACATTCTTTCCGTAGAATGCTGTTTCAATTGCAAATTCATCTGGTTTATAAGTTTTTATTATTTTATCAATTTCGTTATAAATTATTTCTAATTTAAAAGGAAGAGTTTTGGAAGACGGGAGTTTTATAATTCCATTTTGTACGTGAGTAAATGTATTTTTTTCCTGATTTATAATTCCAAATCCTGTAAAATTTGTTCCGGGATCAACTCCTAGAATTATCATTACCTATCTTTATTTATGAAAAAATGCGGGGATTGAAAATTCCAATCCCCTAAATATTAACTTAAAGAATCTTCATCAAAATCGGCATTAGAATAAACGTTCTGAACATCGTCAATATCTTCTAAACCATCAATTAATTTCATAACTTTTTCCGCGTCTTCACCTTTTACAGTAATATTATTTTGAGCAATCCACTGAAGTGAAGCATTTTCTATTTGAAGTTCTTTTCCGGCCAAAGCTTTTCTTACCGGTTCAAAATTTTCAAGAGAAGTTTGTACCTCGAAGAATTCTTCTTCTGTTTGAAGATCATCCGCGCCGGCTTCCAAAGCAATTTCCATAATTTCATCTTCAGTCTTTCCTTGTGCCGGCAACGAAATAATACCTTTCCGGTCGAACATCCAAGCTACAGATCCGCTTTCACCCATACTTCCGCCGCTTTTGCTGAACAAGTGCCTAACTTCGGCAACAGTTCTGTTTTTATTATCTGTGGCTACTTCAACCATAACCGCAATTCCGGCCGGGCCGTAACCTTCATAAGTTAGTTCGTGGTAAATAACTCCTTGAAGTTCACCGGTTGCTTTTTTAATTGCGCGCTCAATATTATCCTGCGGCATATTAGCGGATTTAGCATTATCGACGGCTAATCTGAGTCTTGGATTTCCGTCTATATCACCGCCGCCTTCTCTCGCAGCAATTGTTATCTCTTTAATTAATTTGGTAAAGAGTTTTCCTCTTTTGGCATCAATGGCAGCTTTTTTTCTTTTTGTAGTTGCCCACTTTGAATGACCTGACATTGGGATGTCTCCTGTTTATTTTTCTTTTATTTTTATATCCTTAAATCTGAATTGAGGGAAAGTTCTTCCGTCCCGCGTTGTTTTATCAATAGTAAATACTATATCAAATTTAGCGTTTAATTCGCTTATCGGGGCACAAAAATTACCCATATTAAATCCGATACAGTCAAATATTTTTTCCGAACCATTTTGTTTTAAACATACAACCAAATGATTAGTTCCTACAATACGCGGAGCGGAAGCGACTTCAACGTTTTCGGCTAAAAATACCGGCCGCATATTTCCGGGGCCGAAAGGGGATAATTGATCAATAATTCTTAAAAACTTAGGTGTTATTTCAGAAAATTTTATGATAGAATCAATGTGAATTTCAGGTAATAATTCTTCTTCGGTAATTGTATCTTTTACAATTTGATTAAATCGAAATTTAAATTCATCTATTTTTTCTACTTCAACGGCTAAACCGGCGGCGGCTTTATGTCCTCCGAAATGAATTAAAAGATCCTCGCATTTTTTAAGAGCATCGTAAATATTAAAATTTGAAATACTCCTTGCCGATCCTTTGGCAACTCCGTCAACGGTTGTAAGCATAATTGTTGGGCGATAATATTTTTCTACCAGGCGTGAAGCCACAATTCCGATAACACCGGGATGCCACTGTTCTTGATGAAGAATAATAGCGGTATCTGTTGTTAAATCCAATGAGTTTTCCAGTAATTCAAGAGCACTTCCGAAAGTATCCTCATCAATTTTTCTTCTTTGATAATTTTCGGTTTCCAGAACTTGGGCAAGTTCATTAGCTTCCTGCTGATTTTTACTTACCATCAATTTAACCGCCCTCTCGGCGTCGCCTAATCTTCCAACCGCATTTATTCTTGGTGCAATGGTAAAAACTATTTGTCCCGAAGTTAAATTACCCGGTGACATATTGCTGCTGTTTATAAGTGCTCTTATTCCGGGACGCGGATTAGAATTTATTTGCTTTATGCCTTCTTTTACAAGAATTCTATTTTCATCAATTAAGGGGACAATATCCGCAGCTCCCGCAAGCGCCACTAAATCTAAAAATTGCAAAGGCAATTCTCTTTTTCCTATTCTTTCCGAAACGCCTTGCGCAAGTTTAAAAGCAACTCCGGCTCCTGATAAATAATCGAAAGGATATTCACATCCGGGTTTTAAAGGATCTAGAACCGCATAAGCATCGGGAATAATTTCTTTAGGCTGATGATGATCGCAAATAATTAAATCCATACCAAGTTGTTTCGCGTATTCTGCTTCTTCAATTGCCGTAATTCCGCAATCAACAGAAATTAAAAGTGAAGTACCTTTATTTTTTACAAGATCAATTCCTACTGTCGAAAGCCCGTAGCCTTCGGTTAATCTTTTAGGAATATGATATTGAACATTGGCACCCAATTCTTTTAAGAAAAGATAAAGAAGAGCTGTAGAACATGTACCGTCTACATCATAATCCCCATAAATACAAATCAGCTGATTTTCGGTAAGAGCTTGAATAACTCTATAAGTTGCGGCTTCCATTCCATCCATTAGAAATGGATCATGCAAGGATTCAAGCGACGGCCGGAAGAAGAATTTTGCTTCGGCAAAATTGGTTATCTTTCTTAACACAAGCAGCTTTGCCAGTACCTCGGAAATATTGAGAGAATCAGCTAAAGATTTTTCAATATAAAGATCTTCAACTTCTTTAATTTTCCAACGCTTTTTCAACATATATTTTTCCAGAAGGGATAAAATATAGTTCAGCCCTATAAGCCGAATTTTGTAATCCGATAAAAACCGGACGGCAATTATTTGTCTTGATCCGGAATTACTCCCGGATTCTAGCGGTCTACCCGGAAATCATTAAAGCGAGCAGCCTTATCCGGCAGTGCCGGTAGATTTCCCTATTTGACCTTGCTTCGAGTGGGGTTTACCTTGTCTCGCGAACGAGATTCTAAAAAGAACCGGAAATGTTACCATCCCCGCGGTAGGCTCTTACCCTGCCATTTCACCCTTACCCGGCATAAACCGAGCGGTATATTTTCTGTGGCACTTTCCGTAATTATTAGGTTTCCCCAATAATTCCCGGGCGTTACCCGGCACCCTGCTCTGTGAAGTTCGGACTTTCCTCCGTTCCCTTATCCGGGAACAGCAATTGCCTGGATTGAACTAATTTTAATTTCCCTCAATTTTAGAAACTGTACTTTTCATACAATTTATCAATTATTAGATATTTTTTTAATTGTGTCAAATATAACAAATTAGTTTTGTTAAAACAGTAGAAAATATTTTATTTAATTAGATGAGATTGGAAATTTTAGTAGTCTACTTGAATAATTGTGGTGGAGGAAATCTGTTTAGAAAAGTAAATTGGACAACTAAAGACATGGATTTATTTTGTTAAACAATATGCAAAAAAATACAAAATAGGAAGAGATATTTTGATAGCGCAAAATAATTTTTTTCCCTCTTATACTCGTACCGACTTTTGGTCGGTACAAGTGCCCGTAGGGCAGGGAATTCTTTTTGGTATTAGTCTTCTACTGATTCAGCTACTTCAGGCGAAACTAAAATTCTACCGCAATATTCGCAGAAGAAAAGACGATTATTTCGTCTAATTTCAAGCTGTCTCTGCGGTGGAACTATATTGTGGCAACCGGAACATGCCGAACGTCTAATTGTAACAACCGCTTTACCTTTTTTAGCTTTTCTTATTCTCATATAATAAGAATAATCAGCTTTTTTGGTTTTTGCTTCAATTTCTTTTCTGGCAGTTCTTAATTTAGCTTCTTCAGCTTCATTAGCTTTAACTATTTCTTTTAGATCCACTTTTTTTACATCCAATTCTTTAGTTAAATCTTCAAGCTTTGGCTGTAATTCTTCAGTTTCATCAGCTAATTGTTGGCTGCGGTCCGCAAGAGCATCATTTTCAGCTTCAAGTTTACTTATTGAATCTTCGGAATGGTCAATTTCTTTAGTTAAAGCATCATATTCTTTATTGTTTCTAACCTGATAAAGCTGAGCTTTAAATTTCTTTTGGCCTTCTTTCAGTTTCTCTATTTCTTCCTCGTTTTCCTGCCTTTTTGTTAAAGACTGTTCTCGTTCTTCATCTTTTGCGGATACATCGTTTTGAATCGCGGAGATTTTGTCTTCCAATTCTCTAACGGCGTGGGGAAGGTCGCCTCGGAGTTCTTCTAACTCATCAAGCTGATCATCTATATTTTGTAGTTCGAATAGTATTTTTAACCTGTCAAACAATTTATTTGCGCTCCTTATTTGTTATAAAATAATATAGAATTTGTATTCCCCCGGAATTTATAGACATTTATTTTCTCGTCTTTTTTATCTATAAAAGAAGATAATCTTCTTTCTATTTCATTCAGTGAATGAATTTCTGTTTCATAATGCCCGGCATCTATAAGAAGTATTTCTCCTGCTGCATCATTAAAAATATGATATTTTAAATCAGCGGTTATAAAAGCATCGGCTTTACTTTTTAATGCGGCTCCAATATAATCTGCCCCTGAACCGCCGCAAACCGCTACTTTTTTAATTTTGCTTTTCTTGCCATTTACATATCGGAAATTTTTTATTTTTATATTTTGGGCGGCGTACTCTAAAAATTGTTTCTGCGGAAGAGCTTTTTCTAAAAATCCCACCGCTCCTATTCCATAATTTTTATTCTCATTATTTAAGGGAACAACATCGTAAGCAACTTCTTCATAGGGATGAACTTTTTGTACAGCTTCTATAATTTTATTCATTTTCCAAGAATCAATTAAAACTTCTAGTTTAATTTCCTCCGTTTTTTCAAATTTTTCTTTTTCACCACGGGCAGGATTAGTTTTTTTACTTCCTTTAAAAGTTCCGGTTCCTTCTGTTCTGAAACTGCAATTAGAGTATTCTCCTATTATTCCGCCGCCTGCATTAAAAATTGTATCGGAAATAATTCTAAGAAATTTTTTAGGTACAAAAATGGAAAATTTAATTTGATTGGATTGAAGGTTTTCTAGGAAATTGATGCTCTGAAGTTTTAAACTTTTTGCCAATTGAAAACTCACGCCGTCCTTTGTAAAATCTAAATTAGTATGCGCGGAATAAAGGGTAATATCGTTTTTTATTAATTTTTCCACCAGCTTTGAATTCTTGTCACTGTCTAAGTCAATTTTCTTCAGCGAGAAAAATAAAAGAGGATGATGAGTTATTATAAAATTGCAATTCTTTTTAAGAGCGTCATCAATAACTTTATCTGTAATTTCTAGGCAAAGGAGAATATTTTTAAGCTTCCTGTTTTTTGAGCCTACTTGTAACCTACATTATCTCTTTGCCAGGCAATTTCTTTAGGCGCCCAATCCTCTATATATTTTATTATTTCATTACATGTCATATCAAAAAAAAATGCACTTCTGAGTTGAAGTGCATTTCAAACTTTAATTTCCTTGTTGTTCTTTGCAGAGGGATAATAATATATGAACTGAATATATGTTAATCTTTTAATCGTTTTTACCATAAATTTTAGTTTTTAAATATACTTATTAAAACAATTATTTTCAATGAATAAATAATTTTACCGTAAAATTTAATTATAATTAATCCGGGTCCAACCAATTATCGTCTTCTTTAATTATATCTATTAAAGAATTTACCGCATTTGCGGCCGGAATATTTCTTCTTACAATTTCTTTTCCTTTATAAAGGGTAATTTTTCCTACCCCGGAACCAACATAACCATAATCCGCATCCGCCATTTCCCCGGGACCGTTAACTATACAACCCATAACGGCAATTTTTACGCCTTTTAAGTGCTCTGTTTTTTTCCGGATCATATCTGTTGTTTCTTGAAGATCGAATAAAGTTCTTCCGCAGGAAGGGCAAGCTATATATTCAGTCTTAGATATTCTGGCTCGGGCAGCTTGTAAAATTCCAAATAAAATCCGATTAATTTTTTTTTCGTTAGATTCTTTAACTTTTAAAAAACTTTTAATATAAACTGCCGGATTTTCTTCCTCAGTAATTTTGCCGGAATATTTTACCCAAACTCCGTCTCCAAATCCATCAATAAGTAAAGAACCAAAATCTGTTGAGGAATAAAGCCGTAATTCATCAAGAGTAATATTTTTATATTCTCTTTTAATAATTACCGGATTTTTAATTCCTTCGTTTACTAATTCGCAAAATAACCTTCTTTGTTCGGCCATTCCGTGACGGTTATCAGAGGCAATAACAAGAGCGACTTTGTTATCTGATTTAATTAGATTTATTAAATTTTCAGTTAAATCATCTATAGAAATTTTTAGAAATTTAAGAGTATTCGATTTTTCACTTTCAGATAAATATTCTTCCTGTGTTAAATAAGGAAATCTATTTCGCTTATTTTTTAACTTCCGCCAAATTTTATAATCATAAAGTAATTTTATATTTCCTGGTAGATCAAAATCAATTATATTTTCTCCCGCATAAAGAATATCGGGAGCGCTGTCGTTTAAATTCCATTTATCGGTTTCGGCATTATAAAAATATCCTATATCTGATAAATCTTTTTGTTCAATAATTTCTCTTAATGAATAATCCGCAATAACCTGCGGAACATTTGAGCCGCCTATTCCCATAATTTCAAAAGAATTTCTTTTAGAATAGACAAAAGGATCGTAAGGAATTTTTTCTAATGGTTTTATCGGCTTATGCCCTATTCTATCGGAATAACGATTAACCAAAGAAATTGCGACCGGCGCTTCAAATTCGGGATCTTCTGTTAAAGAAACACGAACAGTATCACCGATTCCGTCTTCTAATAAAGCTCCGATTCCTAAAGCCGATTTTATTCGTCCGTCTTCACCGCCTCCCGCTTCAGTAACTCCCAAATGCAGAGGATAATTCATCCCTTCCTCTTCCATTTTTTGAATTAGAAGCCGGTAAGCCTGCACCATAACTTGCGGATTACTTGCCTTCATGGATAGAATAATATTTTGATAATTTAAATCTTCACAGATTCTTAAAAATTCCAATGCGGATTCTACCATTCCTAAAGGAGTATCACCGTATCTGCTCATTATTCTATCTGAAAGCGAGCCGTGGTTTGTGCCTATTCTCATCGCCGTTCCGTATTCTTTACAGATTTTTACCAGCGGAGAAAATTTTGCTCTAATCCGCTCAAGTTCCGCTTCATATTCATTATTTGTGTATTCTATAGTTTGAAATTTTTTCCGGTCTATGTAATTTCCCGGATTTACTCTAACTTTCTCAACAATTCGGGCGGCTAATTCCGCGGCATTTGGTGTAAAATGAATATCGGCAATAAGCGGAACATTATAACCGCGTGTTTTTAATTCTTTTTTAATTTGGGCTAAATTTTGTGCTTCAAGCTTACTGGGGGCGGTAATTCTTACATAATCACAGCCGGAATCAACCATTCTAATGGTTTGTTCAACTGTAGCAATAGTATTCATTGTGTCTGTTGTTGTCATCGACTGAATTCGAATCGGGTTGTTTCCGCCGAGAGGAATATCGCCTACATAAACTTCTCTGGTTTTATAACGGGAATATTCAGTTAAACTATTGCAATATTTTTTTGTTTTGGTTATTGTGTCAAACATTAGGAATCCTGTTGCACTTGCAGCAATTTTAAAATCAAAACTTTAGAAAAATTATTTTTTTGTAAATCATTAATTCTGATAGAATCACAAATATAGTAAATAGTTACAAATCAATAAAAGGTATAATTAAAGTAGAAATTTATCCAAACCGTTTATGAAAAAATACAATGAAATTATATGTATCTATGCAATAGATTTTCAATCATATATATTTGCATAAAAAATAAATTATTTTAAATGAGAATACCCGAAAATAAAATAGAAGAAGTTAGATCGGCCATAAATATTGTTGATGTAATTTCGGATAGAATTCAATTGCGTAAAAGAGGCAAAAATTATTTGGGATTATGTCCGTTTCATAATGAAAAAACTCCCTCTTTTACAGTAAGTGAAGAAAAACAAATTTATCATTGTTTCGGGTGTCACGCCGGCGGAAATGTTTTCAAATTCATTATGGAATATGAAAAAATCTCCTTTGTTGAATCTGTACAGGAACTGGCGCAGCAATTTGGTATATCTATTGAATATGAAGAGCAGCACGATGAGGGCAGACAAAGCGAACAGGAAATTCTTTACGATATAAATACCGCCGCCGCAAGATACTTTTCTAATAACCTTCTTAATTCTGATGAAGGTGAAATTGCAAGAGTTTATTTTGAAAACAGAAAATTAAAACCGCAGATTTTAAGAAGTTTCGGGCTCGGTTATTCTTTTGATAATAAAAATTCTCTTATCGATTATCTGTTAGAGAAAAAAATTGATTTGGAAAAAGCGATTGATTTAGGGCTGATAGGAAAATTTCGCGACGGAAAACTCTATAATAAATTTTCAGGAAGAATAATTTTCCCTATATTTTCCCCTAATGGAAGAGTTGTCGCTTTTGCCGGCAGAATTTTAGGAAATCGTGAAGGTGTTGCGAAATATTTAAATTCACCGGAATCATCAATTTATACTAAAGGCAGAATACTATACGGACTTTCGCACGCAAAAGATGATATACGAAGAGCCGATAAAGCAATTTTGGTTGAGGGTTATATGGATTTAATTTCACTTCATCAAAGCGGAATTAAAAATGTAGTCGCTGTTTCCGGAACAGCTCTTACGGATGAACAAGTTCAGCTCCTTTCCCGATATACAAAAAATGTAGTATTGTTATTCGACGCTGATACTGCGGGAATTAAAGCTTCGATGAGAAGTATTGAAATTCTACTGAAGAAAAATATTGAAATAAAAATTGCTTCACTTCCGGCCGGAGAGGATCCCGATTCTTTCGTAAATAATTTCGGCAAGGAAAGATTTGAAGAAGAAATTGAACGCGCTAAAAATTTTCTTGAATATCAATCGGAATATTTTAAAAATTTGGGAATGTTTGATGATCCCGCCAAAACAGCCGATGCAATTAGGGAATTAGTGAAACCTATTGCTTTGATTGATGATGAACTTAAACGGCAGCTGCTTATAAAATCGATTGCTAAACAGTTTAATTTGCGTGAGAAACTTTTAGAGGCGGAACTTGAAAAAGCAATCGGTAAAACGAAAAAGCAAAGTTTTGCCCAATCGCGAATCATGGAAGCAAAAGATAATGAAAATGAAGTTCTTGATATTTCAGAAAAGAAAATTATTCACCCGGAATTATTGGCGGTAGAAAAAGAATTAATCGCATTGCTGTTTCAAGGAATATTAGAAGTTATAGGTTTAATAAGACATTATATTTTGTTGGAAGAATATCAAATAAATATTCATAGGGAATTGGCCGAAATAGTTTATAACGCATATGATAATGAAGAAGATATTTTGCCTTCTGCTCTGTTCCAAAAAATTACCGAAAATACCCATCAGCTTTATTTATCTGAGCTATCTTCGGATAAATATTCAATTAGTTCTAGATGGGAAAAACTTCATCCCGGAGAACCGAAAGTAATAATCCTACGAAAACAAACCGAGGAAGCAATAAAAATATTTAAACAAAGATATCTTGATATAGAGATTGAAGAAAACACAAAAAAAATAACCAGAATTAAAGACGACGCGGAACTGCTTCAACTTATGGAAATTGACCGTGAGTTAAAGTATGAGAAAAAAGTAATACAGGAATCTCAAATAAGTTTAAACTAATTCAGAACTTCAGGCTAAACTTCTTTTTATTAAACCTCTCTTTATTTATCTTTGACGTTCGATTCCCAAAAACAAATATTTTATGTATAGACAAGCAAAAAACGGAAAATTAATGATTGAAATTCTTCCGGATAAATGTGATTTCTGCGGATGCTGCGTAGGCGTTTGTCCCGAAGATGCGATTGAGTTAAAAGAAGCGGAAATAAAGATTATAGATCCGCGATGCACAAATTGTGCAAAGTGTGTTTGGAGCTGTCCTATTGAAGTAATAAAATTTAATAAATCCGGTGTTCAAGTAAATTCTTAATGTGTTTTTTAATCTAAACTTTGTATGAAAAATGAATTTGATATAGTTGTAGTAGGTGCCGGCCCTGCAGGTTCAATGGCTGCACGTTTTGCTGCCGAACAAGGTGTTTCTGTACTGATGCTTGAAAAAGATAGGGATGTAGGTTATCCGGTTAGATGCGGCGAAGCGATAAGTAAAGCCGGGGTTGAAGAATTTATTCCTTCCGATGAAAAATGGATTAAAGCTCATATTACAAAATTTTCTTTTACGGCCCCCGATGAAACAGAAGTTATAATTGATTTTGGCGACGCGGGTTATGTTTTAGAAAGAAGAATTTTTGATTATGAATTGGCAAAAACAGCAGCTAAAGCCGGAGCTCGAAATTTTAACCCGCGCTTATGTAAATGATTTAATCTTTGATAACGGAAAAGTAAGCGGCGTAAAATATGAATATAGAGGAGAGCAGAAAGAAGTAAAAGCAAAAATTGTTATTGCCTGCGACGGAGTTGAATCTCGTTTAGGAAGATGGGCCGGAATTAAAACTCATATCGATTTTAGAGATATGGAATGCTGTTCGCAAATTACAGCCTCAAATATAAATGTAGAGCCTGATACTTTATATTTTTATTTCGGTAAAAATGTTTCGCCCGGCGGTTATTTTTGGGTTTTTCCAAAAGGAGATAATACCGCGAATATTGGTCTTGGTGTAAGCGGAATGGTAGGAAAAAAAAGATCGGCGCTTTCTTATTTAAATGATTTTATGGAAAAATATTATCCGGAAGCTCCCGTATTAACTTCTATCGCGGGCGGAGTTCCTTGTTCGGTTACTCTGGAAAAAATTTCTGCTCCCGGTATTTTACTTGCCGGTGATGCGGCGCGACAAGTTAATCCTTTAAGCGGCGGCGGAATAGCAAGCGGTATGATCGGCGGTAAAATTGCCGGACGAATTGCAGGCGAAGCGGTTTTAAAAAATAAACTTGATCATATTTTAACTTATGATAAAGCTTGGAACGATAGACTGGGAAAAAGGCATCTTATTTTTAATAGAATTAAAGAAGGAATTTATAATTTCAGCGATGAGAAATTTAATAGTATTGCACATTCTTTTAATAAAGTTCCGTATGAAAAAAGAACGCTCGGTAAAATATTTCTTACCGCACTAATTAATCAGCCTTCTCTGCTGGTGGATGTTGCAAAAGTGTTTATTGTTTAAGGAAGAAATATTGCTAAAACCATTTGAATAGCAATTCCGATTATAATTACCGCAAGGCTTAACCGCAGAAATTTAGGATTAAATTTATAACTTAAATTGCTTCCTATAGTAACTCCAGCCAAAGAACCAACCACGGCAAAAGCGGTAATTAAAAAATCTACTTGTCCCGCGATAATTTTTCCTACGCTCGCTGAAAACGAAGTAAATAAAACAATTCCCAAAGTAGAACCGATTGTAATACGTGTGGGAATTTTAAGCACTGAAATCATTAATGGCGCCAGAAGAAAAGCTCCGGGTGCCCCTACCATGCCTCCGAATAATCCTACAAACACAGCAATTAAAAAAGCTAAGATTTTATTGAAAGAAATTTCATTCGCTTCAATAGAATCCTTTTTCTTATCATATTTTGTAAACATTAAAAAAGCGCCGAAAACAGCCATAGCAGCAAAAATTATTAATATAATTTTACCGTCGATAAAACTAGATAGCAACGCACCTGCTAAAGCCGCAATTGTCATTGGAATACCAATAATATAAAGAAGTGCCGGAGCAACACCACCATGTTTTTTATGAATTATTACTCCTAATAATGAAGAAGCAAAAACTTGCAAGCTTGTTAAGCCGGTAATAGTTTTTATATCAATCGGAGGAAGCCCTAATAACGGAGGAAGATAAAGGTAGGCGGGAATTAAAATAACTGCCCCGCCTAAACCCAAAATTCCGGAAGCAACCGAAACGACAAACCCGATTAAACTAATAACAATTAATTCAACCATTAGACTTTTGCAACCTCGTAACCATTCATTAACCAGCCGTAAGTCCCGCCTTCCAAATTCATAACATTTTCATATCCTTTTTTAGAAAGAAAATGGGAAGCTTCATAAGAACGATTTCCGCTTGCACAAATACAAACAATATTTTTTGTTTTATCTTCGGGAAGTTCATTAACACGTTGCGCAAGTTCCCCGATAGGAATATTATTTACATTACTTACCGCGCCCATCATTATCAATTCGTACGGCTCTCTAACATCAAGCAAATATAAATCTTCATTTTTGTTCATCATTTCAAAAAGTTCTTCAGAAGTAATATTTTTAAATTCACTATTCGATTTGATTACTCGTTTAGCTCCGCATTGTAACGTAACTTTTTCTCCGGATGAGGTAACTTCGGCAGGCGGCGGGAAGAAATCTTTTACAAATTCCACATATTCCTCTTTTGATCTGGCTTGTAGAAACGGATTTGAAACAAGTTCATCTTTTAGATAACTAAACTCATTATCTTCATAATCATGTCCGGGATAAATTCTAGTATTTTCGGGCAAAGGAATTATTTTATTAAACAAACTTTCATATTGATCTTCGGGATTTCCGCCGGGCAAATCACTTCTGCCCGCTTGTCCAATTAATAATAAATCACCCGTAAAAACAGCGTCTTTACAAAGTAAGGCCATATGATTATCGGTATGTCCGGGAGTATGTAAAACTTTAAGTTTTAATGAACCGACTTTTATTTCATCACCCTCATTTACATATTCATCAATTTTAATATTAGCATTAGCTTCAAGAATATCTTCTATTCCAAACTTTTTCGCATCCTTTAAAACATCTAACTTATTTTTTGTCAGCTCGTGCATTAAATATTTAGCGTTAAATAGTTCCTTTAGTTTTCCCGCTCCGCTTTTATGATCTGCGTGCGTATGTGTATCGATAATATGAGTGATATTTACTCCTTGTTCTTGGGTCAAATATTCAATCATTTCCATATCCTCCATATTCGGATCAATAACCGCGGCAACATTTTCATTTTCATCGCTCAATAAATAAGATAAAGTACCGGTTTCATCTTTGGAACGAATTTGTGTTATTAACATAGTATTCCTCTTTTACTTATAATTTTTCAAAATTTTATTCCGTATGATGTAAGAAGAGAAGCGAGGATTCAATACTCTTTATGCGCGAGATCATGTTAATAATTTTAGAATTCCGCGCTTATACCAATTGAAGGAAGAATTCCGAAGGAAGTTGATTCATCAATAGATTGCGTACGTTCATCCCATCTTAAAGTGCTTATATTTTTATGATTGTAAATATTTTGAATATCTATATAAGTTATCAAAACCCAATCGTCGAAGAACCATCTTTTATCGGCCCGCATATTTAAACTGTGGTTTGCCGGAAGCCGGAGGGAATTATATTTGTCGCTATTTCGAATTCCATCGGAATTAAAAGGAGTATAAGGTTTACCCGAAGCATAGCTGAATTTAAAACTAGTTTCCCAATATTTATTAAATTTATAACCGCCGCTAAAATTTATAATCCATTCCTGATCATAACTGCCAGGTCTTTTTATTCCGTCCAACGCCGTAAATTCTGTTTTACTGAAAGTTAAACTCGCAATTCCGTAAAAGGGAATTTCGGAAAGTTTTTTCTGGATTGACATTTCTAAACCTTTTGAAATTCCTTTCCCGCCGCCGGCCAATGGTTCAATACCAAAACTAGCAAATCCGTCATCCGAACCGGAAAAACCGGCGCCGGTATTAGCTAATACAAGATATTGTCTATTTATACTAGCCGGATAGTTGCTGTATACTTTTACAAAACCTTCCAAATTTATTTGCAGGTCTTCTCTTAAATCTCTGTCAATTCCCAAGATAAATTGATCGGTTTTTAGATCTTTTAAGTTTTTCAAATTATTATTGGTTGAAAGCCAAATATAGGAAGGGGATTGATAGTATATTCCCGCGCTAAAATTTAAATTGCTAAAATCGTTCAATTTATATGAAGCTGAAAAACGTGGACTAAAATAAAATTGGTTTTTAAGAGGATTAAAATAATCTATTCTAAATCCTAAATTGGTAATAATCCTTTGATTAAAGTTATGTGTTAAATTTAAATAAGCGGCCGATTTATAATAGTTTTTGTCGTTATTTAATAAATTTGTTTCTAAAGTATCTTCAAAAGAAGTAATAAACTGAGGAAGATAAAGTTCAGATTTAAATTTTATAAATTTCCCTTCCAAACCAATATTAATCTCGCTGGCAGAAGAAAATTTATAAATAACATCTCCCTTTAAGCTATTTTCGGCTTCGGTAGAATTATTTATAAAAATCGGGTTTAATAAAGAATCTTTTTGGGAAGTATTAAAACTTGAATAATTTCTGCTCAAAATAATTTTGAAGAAACCATTTTTAAAAAGTTTTTCATACGTTACCCCGGTTAAATATTGTGTTTGATCGCTGCCGAGAATTCTTGAATTATCGTATTTCTGATCCGCGGTTTCATTAAAATATTTTACCTTATCAAAAGCACCGATTAATAAATATGAAATTCTACTTGAGCCGCTCAATTTAAAATCCGCCTTGGATAAAAAATCATAGTATTCCGGTACAAATCCGAAACCTGCCGCTTTAAAAATAAAATCTAAATAACTTCTTCTGGCAGAGAAAATAAAACTATTTTCTTCACTAAATGGCCCTTCCAGGTTTAGTCCAAATTGAGAAGCGGAAATAGTAGCTTTTCCTCCAATTTTATCACTTCGTCCTTTTCTTAAATCAATGTTTAATACAGATGATAATCTATCACCGTACATTACAGGAAAACCCCCTGTGGAAAAATCAACATTTTTAACAAAATCTAAATTAATATAACTTAACGGTCCGCCGGTTGCTCCTTGAGTTCCAAAATGATTTATGTTTGGAACTTGAATTCCATCCACAACAAATAAATTTTCACTAGGAGCGCCTCCTCTTACAATTAAATCATTTCTTCCTGCGTCTGCTTGAGCAACACCCGGTAAACCTGAAATTGAACGGATTACATCTTCAAAGCCGCCCGGAGATCTTCTTATTTCTTCATAACTAAAATTTCTTGTACTTAATAATTCGGTCGGATTTCGTGAAAAATAATCCGCTGTTACGGTTATATTTTCCAGCTCCACCGCTTTTTCAATTAATTCAAAATCTAATTGTGTTGGTTTTGCCGGATTAACAACCACATCAGTTTTTATTTTTGATTCATATCCTACAGCGGAAACTTTTAAAATATATGAATCCGGTGAAAGATTATAAATTTTATATTCCCCGTTTATATCAGCCGCCGTACCTTTATCTGTCCCAACTATTGTTATATTAGCGCCAATAATAGGCTGTTTTGTTACAGCATCTATGATTACACCATTAACAGAAACATTTTTATTTTGCGCAAAAATTACAAGAATAAATGTAAACCACAAAAAGACAAAAATTAATTTTTTCATTACGATTATTTTCTCTAAAAAGTTATTGTAATGTATAAACAAAATTTCACTATCAAAAAGTTCATTTTACTTAAATATTGTAATTGAAAATATTTTGTTATATTTGCCACTGATCAAATGAATTTTGAACTAATGAGGGGAAGAAGAAATTTTCTCCGGATTTAAATTAAGTAACTTTTACAAGTTATTATACGGATAATCAAAGAATGAATTCTAATATCGATAATGATTTGATTTTCAATGACCTTATAGAGGGCGCGGATGATATTTTCTTCTGGTCAATAATAAAAAACGGAGATGACGAAGAGGACGTTTTTTATTCGGAAAATATACTTGCCATTACCGGATACACCGAAAAAGAAATTAAACAGATGCCCGAAAGACGAATGTCAATTATTTTTGAAGAAGATCTTTCGGAAGTAAAAAAGAAATTGGGAGAATTTAGTGCTGACCCCGCCCAAAAATATTTTAAATTGATTTATAGAATAGTTACCAAGGAAAAGCATTTTAAATGGATAAAAGATAAAATAACAGTAAAAAGAGATAATGAAGGCCGGGTGATTAGAATGTCCGGACTGGTTGTTGAAATAAATAATTTTATTTTACTGCAGGAGGAACTGAGGGAGGATCTTAATCTTTTACGGCAATTAAATATTTCAAAAGATAAATTCATTTCCATGTTGTCTCACGATCTACGTGCGCCGTTCACAAGTATTCTTGGTTTCGCGGAAATTCTGATGAATGAACCTAATCTTTCCAATCAAGAGAGGATGGAATATCTCAATTATATTCACGAGTCTTCCCAAAATCAGCTTCAATTAATTAGTTATCTACTTGATTGGTCAAGGCTTCAAACCGGCAGAATTAAAATTGAACCTCAGCGGTTGAACGCTCAGGACGTGGTTTTTAACTGTGTCTCTTCATTAACGGGTAATGCGATAAGAAAAAATATTGAGATAAAAGTTGAAATAAAAGATACAATAAATGTGGAAGCCGATGAAAAACTACTTACACAGGTTGTTACAAATTTGTTAAGTAACGCAATTAAATTTTCGCCGGAAAACAAATCTATTATCATCAGCGCCGCTTATTTCAATAATGATATGATAGAATTTATTGTGAAGGATGAAGGCACCGGCATTTCCGACGCCAATAAAACTAAGCTTTTTAGAATTGAAAAAATGTTCTCAACCGAAGGAACCAAAGGGGAAAAAGGAACCGGATTAGGGCTTTCGCTTGTAAAAGAAATAATTGAAAAACATAGAGGAAATATTTGGTTTTACTCTGAAATTAGATAAAGGCAGTGAATTTCATTTTACTATTCCAAGTTCACCAAATACAATTATTCTTGTAGAAGATAATATCAAAGAAAGAATTCTGTACGAGGACATAATTAAACAAGAATTTCCTTCCTTTGAAATTTTGTGCGCGGAAAATGGTTATGAAGCAATCAGTATTGTAATGAACAAAATACCTTCACTTGTTATCACAAACCATGATATGCCTCTTATGAACGGTGTACAATTAATCGAATCAATTAGAAAAAAAGAAAAAAATTATAGAATTCCCGTTATCGCTCTGGTTCAACAGCTTTCCGAAGAATTAAAAAACTTATATTTCGGTTTCGGAATAGAAAATATACTTGAAAAACCTCTGGATATAGAGCTATTTACTAAAGAACTGCATTCCTTAATAGAATAGCGTTTTTTGTGATTAAAGCACTTGCGGGGGTATTTCAATTCCATATTAAAACCTTAATTATTATATTTTAACCCAAAAATTTAGGAGTAAAAAATTGTGAATATTTCTGTTGTGGGGACCGGTTATGTTGGTTTAGTAACCGGGACTTGTTTTGCTGAAACCGGCAACAATGTTGTTTGCGTAGACATTAATGAAAATAAAGTAAAAATGATGCAAGACGGGAAAGTTCCAATCTATGAACCCGGACTTGAATTACTTTTCGATAGAAATATTAAAAACGGCCGTTTAACTTTTACAGTCGATCTTCATGCCGCTGTTAGAGATTCAGAAGTTATATTTTTATGTTTACCTACTCCGCAAGGAGGCGACGGTAAAGCTGATCTTCAATATGTAATGAAAGTTGCGGAAGATTTAGGCAAATTCTTTAAACAAGAACCTAATATCGGTTTTAAAATTTTGGTGGATAAAAGTACAGTGCCGGTTGGAACCAGCGATAAAGTGAGAGAAATAGTAAAATCAGAAGCACCCGGATTTGATTTTGATGTCGCATCGAACCCCGAATTTTTACGCGAGGGAATGGCGGTAGAAGATTTTATGAAACCAGAAAGAGTAATAATAGGCACTCAAAATGAAAAAACAAAACAAATTTTAGATCAGCTTTACGAACCTTTCGTTCGTTCCGGAAATCCTATTTATTTTATGGATGAGCGATCCGCTGAAATGACAAAATACGCCGCAAATTCATTTCTTGCGGCAAAAATATCTTTTATGAATGAAATTGCGAATCTATGCGAATTAACCGGTGCCGAAGTAGATAAAGTAAGAATCGGCATGGGTTCCGATTCAAGAATAGGGAAAAGATTTTTATTTCCAGGTGTCGGTTACGGCGGTTCATGTTTCCCAAAAGATGTTGTTGCGCTTGTTAATACCGCGAATGAAAATAAATATGATTTTCAAATTTTAAAATCTGTTATGATCCGTAAATAAAAATCAGATTGAAAGATTTTATGAAAAAATTGTTGATCATTTTAACGGTGATATTTCCGGAAAACATTTTGCTGTTTGGGGGCTCGCGTTTAAACCCAACACCGATGACGTAAGAGAAGCTCCGGCTGTTGCTCTTATAAAAAAATTACTGGAAGCGAAAGCAACTGTAGCAGCTTATGATCCTGAAGCTGTTGAAACAACAAAAGTTATATTAGGCGAAAAAATAAAATATACAGAAAACTCATACGCGGCGCTTGAAGATGCGGAAGCGCTGATTATTATTACCGAATGGAATGAGTTTCGAACTCCCGATTTTAGAAAAATTAAATCAATCGCTTAAAAATCCTTTAATATTTGACGGTAGAAATCTATATGATTTGGACAAAATGGAAAAGTTAAATTTTAATTACTATTCAATCGGACGAAGAATAATAAAATAGACAAGAAGAGTATTGTTTAACGAAAGTTAATTTTATGAGTCCCATAAATAAAATGGATCACGAAACCTTAATGAACGAAAAATTTTGGTATGCTTTATATACAAAATCTCGTGGCGAATTTAAAGCAGCTGAGCAAATACAAGCATTAAATATTGAATATTATCTTCCCACTATTACTAAAATGAAAAGGTGGAGTGATAGGAAGAAAAAAATTACCGAGCCGATAATGCGCGGATATATTTTTATTCATGCCGATGAACGTGAAAGATTAGCCGCCATTGAACAATACTCTATTGTCCGTTGTGTTTTTGATGTTGGGAAACCTGCTAAAATACCTGAATGGCAAATTATTAATTTGCAAAATATGCTTAATAGCAAAGGCGAGTTTTCAATACATGAGGGATTATTACCCGGAACTATGGTAAAAATTAATGAGGGTCCGTTTGAAGGAGTTATAGGAAGAATTCAAGAAACGCCAAACGGCAATACAATTTCAGTTTCCATCGATTTATTAAATCGAACGGTTATGGCGTATCTTCCTAAAGAAAGTATTTTTGAAGTTCTGAAAGAAAAAGAAAAAAATAAATTCTGATCCGGTCAATGCATTCCATCTTTTTTCAAAATTTCTTAAGTTGATTTAAGAAATAATAACCTGAAAAAAAAATGATTAATCAAAAAGAACTTGTCGTTTTAAAGAAAAATGATTCAGTGGATCATTTTTTAATTATTAAAAAATGTGAAATAAGATTAACCAAATCTAATAAACAGTATCTTTGTCTTGATTTAGGAGATAAATCGCTTACTGTCAGCGCAAATATTTGGGAAAATTTCGAAAAAATTTTTAATGTAATAAAGGCAGGTGATGTAATTAAAGTAAGCGGTAAAATGGATGATTATCAAGGAACTCCGCAGATTAGAGTTACCGCCTTGCGTCCGCTGAAAGATGATGAAAAAGTATCTTCCACTGATTTTTTAGCGCATTCAAAGCGCGATTTCTCGGTGATGAAATCTGAATTTCTAAATCGAATTGAGCAAATTTCAGATCTTAATTTGCGGACTTTAATGAAATTGATTTTCAATGACACGAATTTTGAAAAATTTTCCACTGCTCCGGCAGGAAAATCCTGGCATCATTCATACATCCACGGCTTAATTGAACATACCCTTGAGATTATGAAAATATGTGATTTGATGAGTGATATTCATTCTGAAATAAATCGTGATCTTTTAATTTGCGGCGCGATGATGCACGATTTCGGAAAAACGGAAGAATTAAGTTTTTCATCCGCGTTTGATTACACCGATAAAGGAAAACTTCTTGGGCATATTGTTATATCGGCTATGGTTATTAACGAAGAATCAAAAAAAATTCCCGCATTCCCGGAAGATCTAAAAAATTGTTTGATGCATTTAGTATTAAGCCACCAAGGCAAACTTGAATATGCGTCCCCCGTTGTACCCAAAACTTTAGAGGCAATAACTCTCTATCAAGCGGATGAATTAAGCGCTAAAGTAAACGCTTACAAAAATGTATTAAATTCCCAACAGAATAAAAATGGAAAATGGACGCGTTTTATTAGTCTGGTGGCTACGGATTTATACGACCATGGAATTACACCCGAAACAGAGGAAGATGTAAAAAAAACATTATTTGATTAATACTTATGGCAGAGATAACTAAAGAACTTATTGAAAAAATCAGCAAAGCCAAATCAGCTGTTTTTTTTACCGGGGCGGGAATTTCTGCTGAAAGCGGAATTCCAACTTTTAGAGGAACCGACGGAATATGGAATAAATTAAAACCGGAAGAATTGGCTAGTTTTGAGGCCTTTCTCAAAAATCCGGAATTAGTTTGGGAATGGTATAAACACCGCCAGCAAATTATTCATGAAGCAAAACCGAATAAGGGGCATTTAGCAATCGCGGAATTTGAAAAATTTATAGATAATGTTACTGTGGTTACTCAAAATATAGATAATCTGCACAAAAGAGCCGGAAGTAAAATAATTTATGAACTTCACGGAAATATTGAAAGAAATTATTGTATTGATTGCAAAAAACCATATAATGAAGAGTTTGATTTGACAGATGGCGCGCCAAAATGTGAGTGCGGCGGTTTAATTCGTCCGGATGTAGTTTGGTTCGGGGAATATCTTCCGGCAGATCAATTTAACGCTGCGGAAAAGGCTGCGAATAAATGCGATTTGTTTTTTGTTGTTGGTACTTCTGCTGTTGTATACCCCGCGGCTTCTATTATTTACGGAGCAAAACAAAACCGCGCCTATATTATTGAAATAAATATTGAAGCCACCGAAGTATCTTTAATCGCGGATGTTTCACTTTTGGGTGAAGCTGGAGAAATTCTCCCCAAAATTTTAGATGGATTAAAATCTTTACAAAAAGGAAATTAAAACACATCTTCGGAAATAATTTCGGCTTTCTCTTCTGCTTTAGGCAAGCCTATTAATTTCAGCATTTTCTGCAGTGTGATATGTTCTTCGTTGGTTAATACATTCATTTCTTGTACAATCAAATTTACGTGCGCGGGGAAAATCTTTTTTATTAGTGCCATTCCTTTTTCGGTAAGATGAATTGTAAAAAATCTCCTGTCTTTTTCCCCTCTTTCACGCCTTACTAGGTTCTGTTTTTCAAGATTATCAATAACTAAAGTTATATTTCCGCCGCTTTTCAAAAGTTTATCTCCCAGCTGCCGCTGGCAAAGAGGGCCTAGATGAAAAAGCGCCTCTAAAATGGAAAACTGGCTTTCGGTTAACCCGTTTCTATTAATTTCCGTATTTATTCTGCTGTTTAACGATTCCGCCGCTCTTATTAATTTGATATAAGAATTTAAAGCATTTATTTCATCTACCGTACCAAAATATTTTGTTCCCATTTCGTCTCACATTAAACAATGTTTAATGTTAAACTAGCTCACGAAGAAAAAAGAATCAAGCTAAATTAAAAATTAATCAGTTCTTCTCGGGGAAAGTAAACTGAGAATGCCTACAAAAACTACCGCTCCTATTATAGACCAAATAACGGGAAAGGTTGTATCACCAACCTGTAATGAAAAAAAATCCGGAAGCGCAATTTTTCTTGCAATCCAAGTTCCCAATAACGCGCCTATAAATCCGACAACTATTGATAAAAAACAGCCCCCGCCTGAATATCCGACCAACGCTTGTGCGATTGAACCGCATAAACCGGCGATTATTAATAAAATAATAAATTCCAGAAGTGTCATATTATCCTCATTTTTATAACTTACTAAAGTTACTATACTTATAGAGCCTTAGCTGTTAATAACATCACCCAATAATTTGGTTTATTTCATTTAATAGTTAGTTAATCTTATTTTTTGAATAAATTATATAAAATAAAAGGAAAAGAAATTGAAATTTGCCATAGCCGCCGATCATGGGGGATTTGAATTAAAAAATATTTTAGTAGAATGGATGAAATCTGAAAAATATGATATTAAAGATTTAGGAAATCATGAATTTGATATGGATGATGATTATCCCGATTTTGCGGTTATTCTCGCGAAAGAAATTGCTTCCGGCAAAGTTGAACGGGGTATTTTAATTTGCGGAAGCGGTGTGGGCGCTAGTATTACGGCTAATAAAATAAAAGGAATTAGAGCATGTGTCTGTCACGATGCATATTCGGCGCATCAAGGAGTTGAACATGATGATATGAATATAATATGCTTCGGAGCCAGGATTATTGGTGTTGAGCTTGCTAAAGATTTAATAAGAAATTTTGCCGGAGCCGAATTTATAAATAACGGCAGATTTAAACGCAGGTTAGAAAAACTGTTAAATATAGAAAAGTAATTGATTCTGAAATCTTTTACTTCAATTATATATTTCCTCTCTAAATTTTTATTAATTTAAGAATTTCCTCCAGTAAATTTATTCTCTCAAAATCCCATTCCCATTTTTGTTCCCGAAATAATTATGTACAAATTCATACCTTACAAAATTTTCTTTTTGATTGTATATTTTTGCCCGACATATTTTTCTTATAGATGATGATAAAGTTAAAACAAATATTTAGTAACAGTTTCGGATACAATGAAGATAAAAAGAAGAAGCTTTATAAAAAGAAGTTTAGGTTTAGCCGCTGGTTTAGTTTTTATGCCGCCAGTGTTTATAAGAAAATTAAATACATTCGGTAAAGTAAATTTAATCCCGCCTTCCATAAAACCCTCGCCGGAAGATTGGAAAGACAACGAAATTAATATTGCCTGGATAGGGCATTCAACCGTGCTAATTAATTTTTTTGGTACAATTATTCTTACTGATCCAATCCTTTATGAAAGAATTGGTCTTTATTTTCTGGGACTAACATACGGACCTAGCCGTTATTCCGCACCCGCTTTGGAACTGCATGAAATTCCCCAACCGGATTTAGTTCTACTTTCTCATGCTCATATGGACCATATGGATTATAAAACATTATCTGTTCTTGCTGAAAAATTCCCAAATAAAATTGAATGCGTTACAGCTTATAATACCATGGATGTTATTAATAATCTGCCGTGGAAATCTTTGCAGGAAATGGACTGGGGAAATAATTTAAATATTTTAGATCTGAATATTACCGCGCTGGAAGTTAAACATTTTGGATGGCGCTTTCCTTGGGAGCGGGATCGTTCTAAAGGTTTTATGAAAAACGGACGAAGTTTTAATTCGTATATTTTAGAAAAAAACGGAACTAAAATTTTATTCGGCGGAGATACGGCTTATTCGGATAAATTTTGTCTAAGTGATGAATTGGATTTAGATATCGCAATTATGCCCATCGGAGCTTATAATCCATGGAAAGTAAATCATTGTACACCTGAAGAAGCTTTAATTATGGCTTCCGATCATTTAAACGCGGAATATTTTATTCCCATTCATTGTGGAACATTTAAACAAGGTTTAGAACCGGTAGATGAGCCGCTGAGATGGCTGAATAAATCCAGCAAAAATTATGATATTAAAATAGGCTTAAAAAATATAGGTGAAACCTTCACTTTAAAAAGCTAAATACAGCAATTAGAACCGGTCTATGAAAATTTTTCTTAAACCGGTTTCCCTTTTACTTAATTAAAAGTAGACATTTCATTTCCCCGCCAGAAGTAAATCCCATTTTTATTCCCATATTTTAATTTTTATTACTAATAAAATCATCACAAAATTATTTATATGATCTTAATAGCTTTATGATTAATTTGAATTTAAAGATGTTAAGGAGTGAAAAATGAAAGTAGGATTTATAGGATTAGGATTAATGGGAAGCAGAATGGCCGCCAATATTCTTAGTAACGGCTATAAGATGATTGTCTATAACAGAACAAAAGAAAAAGCAAAACCATTAGTTGATAAGGGAGCCAAACTTGCCGAAACTCCGGCAGAAGTAGGAAAAAATACAGATATAGTGTTTACAATGCTTGCAACACCTGATGCGGTAAAAGCCACCGCCTTGGGAAAGGAAGGCTTTTTAGCTTCCATGAAAAATAATAATCTTTGGGTTGATTGCAGCACTGTTAATCCGTCGTTTTCAAAAGAATGCAAAAAATGGGCAAATGAAGAAAATATTCGCCATATAGATGCACCG
Source organism: uncultured Bacteroidota bacterium (assembly GCA_963798775.1). Lineage (GTDB taxonomy): Bacteria > Bacteroidota > Ignavibacteria > Ignavibacteriales > Ignavibacteriaceae > CAWCUK01. Next base: position 198,858 of record CAWCUK010000005.1, on the reverse strand, counting down.
GTTTCCGGAACAACCGCTCCCGCCGAAAAAGGTGAATTGATCTTTTTAGTCGGTGGTGAAAATAAAGATGTTGAAGAAGCGAATCCTTTTTTTGAAATTATGGGTAAGAAAACTGTACATGTTGGTAAAAGCGGGTTAGGAGCAGGAATGAAAATGGTTGTAAATATTATTCTAGGACAAGCGATGGTTGGTTTTTCTGAGGCAATGGCTTTAGGAAGAAGTCTGGATATTTCCGAAGATACAATTTTAAACACTGTGTTGGGCGGCCCTTTGGCAGCACCGTTTTTAGCGACTAAAAAAGAAAATATAAAAAGCGGCAGCTATGATCCTTCATTTCCTTTGCAGTGGATGCATAAAGATTTTCAGTTAGCTTCACAAACCGCTTATGAAAATAATGTTGCTTTGCCGGTTGCAAATGCCGCAAAAGAATTATATGGAATGGCAAAACGTGAAGGTTTAGGCGAAAAAGATTTCTCGGTTATTTATGAATTTTTAGTAAATAAATAATAATAATAGAAGGGGAATAAAATGCAGACAATAAAAAATTATTTAAGCTCTCTACTTAAAGAGGCCTTAATAATCAGCGAAGAAGTTCAGCAAAAATTTTCTTCTGTTCCCGTTGATCTGCTTTACCGTAAGCCCTCCTCTAGAAACTGGAGCGCCGCCGAATGCTTTAAGCACCTTATCATTTCAAATGGAGCTTATTTTCCGGCAATCAATGAATATTTAAAAGCTGAAAGGAAAATTATAGATGAAAATATGCCATTTAAACCCACAATGAGCGGACGTTTACTAACTAAATCTTTAAGTCCCGGATCAAAATTAAAAACTAAAACATCTTCACAATTTTATCCCGATACCACTAAAATAGAACCCGATATTATTAATAAATTTTTAGAGCAGCATAATGAAATTATCGGAATGATCGAAAATTCAGCGGGAATAGATATTTCAAAAACAAGATTAATTTCCCCTTTTCTAAAATACATTAAATACAATTTAGGCGACTGTTATAAAATTATTCTAACTCACGACAAAAGACATATTGCGCAAGCAAACCGGGCGATGCAGCAGAAATTAGCTTTACAAGTATAATGATAAAAAGATGGAAAAATTAAAAGAAGGTTTTATTCAAATTTATACAGGCAACGGGAAGGGAAAAACTACAGCCGCAATTGGACAGGCAGTAAGAGCCGCGGGTTCAGGATTACGAACTTTTATAATTCAGTTTATGAAGGAATATCCTTATAACGAAATAGCCAGTTTAAAAAATTTAGACAAATGGATTAATATTTTGCAAGTTTGCGGAGATGATTTTGTTTATAAAAAAGAACTTCCTCCCGAAGAAGAAATTAAAAAAGCAAAAGCGGCGTTAAATATCGCAAAAAATAAAATGTTAAGCGGCTGTTACAGTTTAATTATTCTGGATGAAGTTTGTGTTGCTATTTATTTTAAACTTTTAAATGTAAATGAAATTTTGCCTCTTCTTGATGAGAAACCTAAAGATGTTGAGTTAATTTTAACCGGCAGATATTGTCCAAAAGAACTAATTGATAAAGCCGATTTAGTTACCGAAATGAAAGAAATAAAACATTATTATCAAAAAGGAATTCTTTCAAGAAGAGGCATTGAATCTTAACCTTCTAAAGTAAAACCGACTTTAATTGTTACCTGCCAATGAGATATATTTTCATTTTCTATATGACCTCTGGTTTCAATAACTTCAAACCATCGCATGTTGTGAACAGTTTTAGATGCTTTTATTATAGCATTATTAACTGCCGCTTCTATTCCGTCCGGAGATGAACCGGTAAGTTCAATAATTTTATATACATGATCGCTCATCAAATATACTCCTTTTGTTTCAAATGGTGTTGTTAAATTTTATAAAACACCGGTTAAAAAATTGTGCTGTACTTAAAGATTTGTAAAAAAACAATTGAAGCCAAAAAAATATGGTGTGCCTTTACAATCTTCATTTTATATTAACGATTAAAAATAATCATTTTTTGTAAAACCGGATTCTTAATGAAAAAAATAATTTTACTTATGACGGCAGCTTTACTTTGTCAATCAATCCTTTTTGCGCAAAACGGAGAAATAAGCGGTGCCGAATATTGTTCCAAACAAAAAATTTCAGCCGAAAAATACTTTATACATTCATCTATAAATGCAGCCGATATTCCGCATGGATTTGATGTGCTAAATTATAAATTAAATATAGACCTATATAAAAATTTTAACGGAAATTCGCAGCTTGGTGCCGTTTATCCGCATGATTTTACCGCTGTGGAAGAACTAACTATTTTAGTTGATTCTTCACTAAACCAAATTAATCTTAATGCCGACAATAAGTCTTTAAAAATAAATACTATTTCCGAACCCGCTATTAATTTTACTCATTTAAATAATATTCTGACCATAAAACTTGATAAAAATTATGAAGCAGGCGATACTGTAAAAGTTATCATTTCATATAATCATAACGATATTGAAGATAATGCATTCTACTCCGACGGAGGATTTGTTTTTACAGATTGCGAACCAGAAGGTGCAAGAAAATGGTTTCCTTGTTACGATACACCTTCGGATAAAGCTACTTTAAATTTAACGGCAGCGGTTCCTTCAAATGTTAAGCTCGGCTCCAATGGATTTCTGGCAGATTCTGTTTTAAGCAATGATACACTTTATTATAATTGGATAAGCAGAAATCCCATCGCGACATATTTAATGGTTGTTACCGCGCGAGAAAATTATAATCTGGATATTGTTTATTGGAAGAAAAATAAAAAAGATAGTATTCCCTTCAGATTCTATTTTAACCCGAATGAAGATATTTCTGTTATTCACTCGGTTGAAGAAAAAGTTTTGGAAATGACGGATTTTTATTCGAGTATATTTGCTTTGCATCCGTTCGATAAAAATGGATTTGCTTCTTTAAATGATCAATTTTATTGGGGCGGAATGGAAAATCAAACTCTTACCAGCATTTGCCCAAACTGCTGGTTTGAAAATTTAATTTCACACGAATTCGCTCACCAATGGTTTGGAGATATGATTACATGCGCTACTTGGGCAGATATTTTCTTGAATGAAGGATTTGCAACTTATTGCGAAGCGCTCTGGTATGAGCATATAAGCGGTTATAACAGTTATAAAAATGATATAAAAAATGATGCCGACTATTATCTCCAATATAATCCTCATCGTCCTATTTCCGATCCGGATTGGGCTGTAAATACACCTTCCTTAAATGTTCTGTTTAATACCGCTATGACTTATGATAAAGGTGCCTGCGTTCTGCATCAGTTAAGATATGTTTTAGGCGATTCATTATTTTTTGCCGGACTTCATAATTATGCTAATGATCCGAAACTAAAATTTCATTCGGCTTCCATAAGAGATTTTATACGAGTGATTAATACAACCGCGGGAGAAGATCTTTCATGGTTTTTTGATGAATGGATTTTTAAACCGAATCATCCTGATTACACCAACGGTTATTGGATTTCTTCTTCGGCCGATAAATATCAAGTAGGATTTCTGGCGAAGCAAGTTCAGAAAAATCCTTCATTCTTTAAAATGCCTATAGAAATAAAAGTAACTTTTGAAAGCGGGGCCGATACAGTAGTAAGAGTGATGAATGATATGAATGATCAAATTTTTACTTTTGATTTTACTGATAAACCTGCTTCTGTTCGTTTTGATCCTAATGATAATATAGTTTTAAAAACAGCTTCTTTAGAGAAAATTTCACCGGTTTCGCTTGTTGAGAAGATTGATAAAAATAGGCCGGAAAAATTTAAATTGAGTCAGAATTTTCCAAATCCTTTTAACCCGGAAACAGTTATACAATTTGATATTCCAATATCAAGTAAAGTAAGAATATCAGTTTATAATTTGCTCGGACAATTGGTTAAAATATTAGCCGAAGGAGAATTTAGCGAAGGTTCATACCAAACAGTTTTTAACGCGCAAAATTTTTCCAGCGGAATTTATTTTTATGAACTGAAGGGAGAAAATTTTACAATCAGGAAAAAGATGATTTTGGAAAAATAAAAAGTTGAAAATTTCTTAAACCTTGAAGATAAAATATATCTTCAAGGTGTCTTTATTAATGAATTTTAAGAATATCTCTTATTATCGGTTTTAAACCGCTGAATAAAAATTCAACCGCTATAACCATAACGATTAATCCCATTATTCTCATTAATACTTTATTTCCGTTTTCGCCTAAAAAATTTATTACTTTTCTCGCGAATAAAAGGAAGAAGAGTGTAATTCCTAAAATCAAAATCATTACCGCAAGAAGAATTATTTTATGCGAGATTTCATGTGCTTCATTCATTAGAACTATTGAAGTTGTAATAGTACCGGGGCCGCATAATAAAGGAATTCCGATCGGTGTTATTGCAATATCGCTGGCATATTCTTTCGGTTCTTCATCATCCGATTTTGTTCGGGTTAATCTTGCCTGCAGCATATCAAAACCTACCATAAAAAATATTATTCCGCCTACAACTTTTAAACTGTTAACGGAAATTTGAAAAAAATCAAAAATAAATTTACCGGAAAGTGCAAATAGTACCATTGTAAGAAGTGCGATAAAAACACCTTTTATCGCTACTCTTTTTGCATCATGCGAATCTAAATGAGAAGTAAGAGAAGTATAAACCGGTAAAACACTCAACGGGTTTATCATAGTAAATAATGAGGTGAAAGCAAGGAGCCCGAATTCGAGCAGAGAATTATTCATTCAAATTTCCCATGTTTTTGCTGAGTAACTTTTTTAACTCTGTATTAATTAAATCTTCAGCATTATGAAGATGTTTTTCATTTGTTCTTATTCCGGCAACAACCAATCGTATAATAAATTTACCGTTCAATTTTGTATGAGTTAAAAATAATTTGCCTGTAGAATTTATATTATTCATCAATTCTTCATTTAATTTTTCAAGCTCATCGGGAGAATTATAAGGATCAAAAAATCTGAAGCAAACTGTACTGAAAGGCGCCGGAGCCATTCGTATAAAATTTGGATGGGAATCTATCCAATTCGCAAATTCTTTTCCTAATCTTAAATGCTCTTTTATTCTAGCCGAAATTCCGTCTGTTCCGAAATAACGAATGATAAACCATAATTTTAAAGAGCGGAACCTTCTTCCTAATTGAATTCCGTAATCCATTCTATTTTCTACTACGCTGTCTTCCGCGGTTTTTAAATATTCGGGTACAAGACTAAAAGCATTTTTTAATATTTCGGATTTTTTAGTAAAAAAAACACTTAAGTCAATTGGAGTAAACATCCATTTATGCGGATTTACTACAATTGAATCAGCCTTTTCAATTCCCTTAAAAATATGACGCATTTCCGGTACAACCGCGGCAATACCGCCGTATGCGGCGTCAACATGAAGCCATACATTTTCTTTAAGACAGATATCGGCTATTTCATCAACCGGATCTATACTTGTTGTTGATGTTGTTCCTACTGTAGCAACCGCGCAAAAAGGTTTAAAACCATTGTTTTTATCTTCATCAATCGCTTCGGCCAGTTTTGAAGGAATCATTTTAAATTCGGCATCTACCGGAATTTTTCTTACTCCTTCCATTCCGATACCCAAAGCTATTGCGTCTTTTTCAATTGATGAATGTGCGTGTTCCGAGCAGTATAACCGCAGTTTCGGAATTTCATTCCCTCCGCTCATTCCTTTTTCTTTAAAATTAAATTTTAGTTGTTCTCTTGCTGCTGCAATCGCGTGCATTGAACTAACAGAAGCTGTATCATAAATAATTCCCCAAAATTCTTCCGGAAGGCCGAGCATTTGCCTGAACCAATTAATGGTTACCTGTTCTAATTCGGTTGCGGCGGGCGATGTTTTCCACACCATACCGTTTACATTTAAGGCAGCGGAAAGAAGCTCTGCCAAAATTCCCGGACCGCTTGAAGTAGAACTGAAATAAGCCATAAAATTAGGATGGTTCCAATGAGTAATTCCCGGCATGATAATTTTTTCTATATCAGGAAAAATACTATCCATGTTTTCACCCTTAACCGGCGGGGCAGAAGGAATATTAGATTTTACTTCACCCGGTTTTACTTGCGAAAGTACCGGGTAAGATTCTATATTATTAAAATAATCCGCTATAAAATCTATTAATTCATGCCCGAATTTTCGGAATTCTTCCGGCGGCATATCGCCATAATTATTTTTCTTCTCTTCATTATTCATAATAAAATTTTACAATTTATCTTTTAAATAACTTTCTTTTATTAAGCTAGGGAAGCATACTGTAAATTTTGATCCTTTTCCCTTAGTACTTTTTATAGAAATTGTCGCGCCCAATAAATCAATATAATTTTTAACTAAAGCTAAACCTAAACCATTCCCTTCAAACTTTCTGGAATAACCGGTTTCTTCTTGTGTAAAAGGAAGGAAAAGTTTCGGTAAATATTCTTCGGAAATTCCGATGCCGGTATCTATTACATCAACGTAAAGTTTATTATCATCTCTTTCATAAACTATTACTTCCACTTTTCCGCCCGGGGTATATTTTATCGCGTTATTAATTAAGTTCTGGAATATTTCGGAAACTATATAATCATCGGCGTTTATTTGAGTATAATCAGCGTCAATTTTGTAGAAAAGTTCAATGTTTTGATTTGTAATGGTATAATTAAATTCTTTTATTAATTGAACTATAACTTTAGCTACATCAACTTTAGTATTATTTACATCAATATAGCCGGTTTGTATTGCCGCCATATTTAATATTAAATCAATTGTTCGCAGAAGCCGCTTGCCGGCGGAATCAATAGAATTAAAAGCGGATTGCAAATCATCCGAAGGCGTTTCACTCAGTTCGTCTTTTATTAGTGAATTATAACTTAGCATTACATTTAAAGGAGTCCTTATTTCGTGCGACATTTGAGCAAGAAATTCTGATTTTAATCTGTCTGATTCTTCCGCTTTTTCTTTGGCTCTTATTAATTCTTCATTTAACGCTTTTGCCTCAGTAATATTTTCTTTTACCGCGAGATAATGAGTAATTTTGCCGTCGGCATTTTTTATTGGTGAAATTGAAGCTGATTCCCAATAAAGTTCACCATTCTTTTTTTTATTATGAAATTCGCCGCGCCAGTCTTTTCCTTTTTCTAATTGGGCCCATAAATCTGTATAAACTTCGCGGGGAGTTTTGCCGGATTGAAGAAATTTAGAATTTCTTCCGATTGCTTCTTCCGGCTCATAACCAGTTAATTGTGTGAAGCGGGGATTTACATATTCTATTGCTCCGTCTAGATTTGTAATTACTATTGAACTCGGGCTTTGTTCAATTGCTTGTGATAATTTTCTAATTTGATTCTCGGCTTGTTTCCTGTCTGTAATATCTCTAAAAATACCTAGCATAATACTTTTACCGCCAAGTGTAAGAAGGCTGCTGCTAACTTCTACAGGAATTTGTTTCCCATTTTTTTGTTCAACATATATTTCCATACCGGAAAATCCTTCCGACATTGAAACTCTGGTTTTAAATAATCCATTGTATTGCTTTTTTTTGTCTTTCGGGTGTATTTCCGATTGATGCAGTCCTATAATTTCGTCACGTTTTCTGTCTAGCAGAATTTCTGCTTTTTTGTTTGCATCTATAATTTTTCCTGTTTCGGTCTCGGCAATCAGAATAGAATCATTTGCGCTGCTAATTAGCTTACGGTATTTTTGCTCCGATTCTTTTAAGGCATTTTCAGAATTTTTTCTCTCCGTTATATCCAGAAGCGTACCTATAACAGCCGGTTTATCTTCATATTCAGTTCTGGAGCCGTACACTTCTACTACAATTTTTCTATTGTTTTTTGTTAACGCGACAAATTCATAATGTATTGAATCTAGGCTGCCGTCTAATCTTTTGCCGATGTAATTTTTTACAAGCCCCCAGCTTTCCTCAGTCGAAATTTCTTTAGGGCCTTTTATATTAATCATTTCATCAACTTCATATTCAAAAATTTCCGCAAATTTGGGGTTTATATATTTGAATACTTCGTCCTGAATTAAATAAACTCCTACCAAAGATTTTTCGGCTATCTTCCTGAACTTATTTTCCGAATCCAGAAGAGCTTTTTCTGTCTGTTTTCGTTTCGTTATATCAACAACTGCTACTAATACTTTCGAAAGTGTATCTTTATACTGCGGAACTACAAAACATCTTAAGTAGATATAAATATTTTTGCCGGTAAAAGATTTATTTATTCCTTCGCCTTCAAAAAAGGTTTTACCTTCGGCTAAAGCTATAATTTCTTCCCGGAAGGTTTGCCCCGAATCTTCAATATAAAACAGTTCTAAATTTTCAAATAGCTGTTCTTTACTTTCTATTTCGTATACTTGAAGTGTTAATCTATTTACATCAATAATTTTTATTAAGGATGCACATTTTCTTATTTCATCAGGATTCTCAGTAAAGTACTTTCTGAAGTCCGTAATTCCGTTTAATTTTAATCCATCAATATATTTTTTAAATTCCGAAAAATCTTCTTCCCATAAGCAAATCGGCGAATCATCAAAAAGTTTTTGATAGCGTTCCTGGCTTTCCCGCAAAGCATTTTCGGCATTTATTCTTTCAGTGATATCATAACCTACTCCTAAAATAGTATCTTTAGGGCCTCTTGATGTTTTCCATAAAAGACATTTTAGAGATCCATTTTTATGTCTTAACCATATTTCTTGCGGAATAACATTTAAAGATATTTTATCGGAAGCGGCTTTAGCGGTTAATTCTTTCTGTTGTTCTATATCAGCCAAATCATCTCTGGTCAAGCGCCACCAGCCGTCATCTAAAATTTCTTCCGGATTATAACCTAAAATTTCTTTTACCGAAGGACTTGAATAAATTATACTTCCTTCAGAATTTGCAACAAGTACTAAATTTCTGATGTTTTGTAATATGCTATCTGATAATTTTAAAGCTTCTTCGACTTTTTTCTTTTCGGTTATATCTCTGTAGAATCCCACAAACGCTATTATTTTTCCGTCTCTATCGCAGAAAGGCGAAATAACGGTATCACTAATTCCGGTACTGCCGTCTTTCTTTTTAAATTTTAATTCACCTGACCATCTTCCTTTTTCAAATATAATTTTTGTAATTTCTTCAAACGATAAATCATCAATAATTAGAGACAAAAAATTAGTTACGGCTTCGTTACGAGAGTAGCCATAAAGCTTTGTTGCCGCGTTATTCCAGCTTAAAATATATCCTTCTAAATCAGTTATAATTAATGCGTCCTGCAGATTTTCAAAAATAAAAGCTTCTTGTCTTAATGCTTCTTCAGTCCTTTTTATTTCACTGATGTCCCGATAAATACCTTGATAAACTATATCGCCGTTCCAGAAAATTTTACTAACATTTACATCCAGATCTATAATTTTTCCTTTTTTTGTTTTTCCTTTCATTTTATAACGCGACTGTACCGGAGCTTCTTTAATATTAATGCAAAACTTTTCAGAAATTTTTTCTTTACTTTCTTCCGCAACAATATTAAAAATATCAAATGTTTCGGATGTAGCTTCTTCGGCGGAATAGCCGAATAATTTTTCCCAGGCCGGATTTACCAATAATAATCTTTTGCCGTTCAACACATAAATAGGATCGGCTGAAGAATCAATTATTCTTTTGTGAAAATTTTTCTGCTCATCTTCGTCATCAAAATGAATAGAAATATTTTTTGACTTGAGGCGGAAAATTTCCTCAATAAGCTCTTCTTTAGTTTTTTTTGTATAGTCCATCAATTACTCGGAAATATTTCAGAACGGCCATTTTTGTAAAACTGTTCAAATAAAATTTTAATAAGGTTCTAAAATAATTAGATTTATAGCATAATTGCTATTCCTTAATTAATTTGTCGAATATTTTTTAATTCTTTTTAGGGGAAAAATAATGACAGACCAATTTAAAATTTTTTTTATCCATCTTCCATCTGTATAGCCGGTGCGTCTTCTAAAGAAAAAAGCATAGGTTATGAACTATTAAAAAGTATAAAGTTGTATGGATACACCGGCGCGATTTTTCCGGTAAACCCTAAAGCGGCTGAAATTTTAGGATACAAATGTTTTAAAATTTAAATGAAATAGAAAGTAAAATTGATCTTGCCATTGTTGCGGTGCCTAAAACTTTTGTGGAAGAAACTATTGAAAAGCTTCTACGGAAGGAAGTAAAATCAATAATATTAATTACGGCTGGTTTTAAAGAAATCGGTAAGGAAGGTGAGTTTGCGGAAAAAAGAATTGTAGAAAAAGTAAAAGCCGCGTCGGCTCGGATAGTCGGGCCCAATTGTATGGGTGTCATAAATTCGTTTAATGAAATTAAATTAAACGCCACCTTTGTGGCAGAAAAACCGGAAATAGGCGGCACTGCGTTTTTATCTCAAAGCGGCGCGATAGGCGCGGCTGTTTTAAATTCTTTGAGGGAAACAGATATTAAATTCGGACATTTTATAAGCGTGGGAAATAAGGCGGATGTCGCGGAAAATGATTTACTTAATTTTTGGCAGAATGAAGAAAAAATAAAAACAATAACTCTATATTTAGAAAGTTTTACAGACGGAAAAGTTTTTATTGAAAAATTTATTAATAATGAAATAACTAAACCGGTTGTGGTTTTAAAAGCCGGAAGAACAAAAAGCGGAATGATTGCCGCGTCTTCTCATACGGGCGCGCTCGGAAATAGCGATGAAGTAGTTGAAGCCGTCCTTAATCAATTTGGAATAATAAGAGCAGACGATTTAAATGATTTATTTAATACTTCTAAAACAATTGAAAATTTTCCTTCTCCCAAAGGAAATAAAATCGCGGTTGTAACAAACGCCGGCGGTCCCGCTATACTGTGTGTTGATTCGTTAGATAAAGAAAATCTTAGATTAGCAAAATATTGCGATGAAACTAAAAATAAATTAAAAGAAATTGTTCATCCGGAAGGAAGTATAAATAATCCGGTTGATCTATTACCGGGCGGTACAGCGGAGCAATTTAAAGAAGTGAACCAAATTCTTTTAGATGATGAAAATGTTGATGCTGTTTTTTCTGTGTTTGTTGAGCCGGTTATGGTTGATGCTTTCGAAGTAGTTGAAAAAATAAATTCCATTGAAACGAATAAACCTCTTATGCAGGTTGTAATGCCTCTGCCGGAGTTTTGGGAAAATTATAGGTTAAACTCAAATTATAAAAAGCCATTGTTCAGAAATCCTGAAGATCCCGCCAAAGCTTTATCAAAATATTTATTTTATTCTAAGTTTAATAGAGCTAAAAAATATTTAACTTCACAAAATGAGGAGCTAAATTTAACAAAAGATGAAAATGGTTTCTTAAATAAAGAAAGCATCCGGCTAATTGGGAAAAATTATAAGCTTCCGTTTATAACGGAACAAATTATAAAGTCCGAAAGTGAACTAAGCCGTCGAATAATATTTCCGGTTGTTGTTAAGGGATTTTCAAAGGAATTAGTGCATAAATCAGATGCCGGCGCTGTAAAATTAAATATTAAAAGTAAGGAAGAACTACATAACACCATTGTTTTGATGAAACAAGACTTTGAAAAAAATAAAATTGGTTGCGAGGAATTTCTAATTCAGCCGTTTATAAAAACCAAATATGAAATATTAATCGGCGGTTTTCGCGATCCGTCTTTCGGCCCGATTATTATGTTTGGAACAGGCGGTAAATATGTTGAAGTTTATAAAGATACCGCAATTAAATCAGCTTATCTTTCCGATGAAGATATTGACGATATGATATCATCAACCAAAATTTATAAACTTTTAGGTGGTGCCAGGGGAGCAACACCTGTTAATTTGACTAAGTCAAAACAAATTATAAAATCCGCGGCCCAAATGATGCTGGATAATTCACAAATAACTGAGTTTGATTTTAACCCTCTTATTATTGATGAAAATGATGATTTATCGATTGTTGACGTAAGGATAAAAATTAACTGAACAATGAGGCTATCTGATTAATTTAAATACTACATTAGGTTGAGTAGCCATTCTTAATTCCTTCTGATTTTGTTTATGAAATTTTAGAATAAATTAAAAGCAGAAGTGAAGGCTGCAAAAATTTATTAGCAGCCTTTAAATTTTATACTATTTGCTGATTATAAATTTATCAAGCAAATGAATTTGAGTGCCGAGAAGATTATTTATCCCTTCTTTGGGTTCAGCGCCGTATGTTTCTACTTCAACATTTTTCGGAGTAACATTAACAACTACATAAACAAAGGCACGCTTGCCGACAAAATCTTTTGAAGCTTGTGCATTACCTCCGGGACCGTAATTATAATCTAATACCTTATAATAAGGAAGTGCTTCATTATAAGTTAATTCCTGTCCGTTTTGTTTTTTCTCCGGATTATCTCCGTATTCGGGATTGAAATGATAAAGCGGAGCTCCGCAGCTTCCGGTAATAATTTGATAAATTCCGTTAATAGATTCTCTTCCGTATAAATGTTCATGACCGCATAAATAAGCACTAACATTATACTTTTCTAAAACTTTCCAAAACATATCTCGCTGGTTTAAATACCATTTTCTTGTTGAATCTAAAGGAAGTTTAAAATTCATTCCAAGGTTAGGAAGTCCATCTCTTAAATGACCGCCGATAGGGAAGGCGGTTTCATGTCCCATTACAAAAATATATTTACTGCCGTTTTCTCTTGCCGTTTTTAAATCATTTTCCAGCCAGTCGAGATGCTTAACATAATGCCAATCGCGGCTTCCTTCTCCTTCGTCGGCTTCGCTGTAATGCCATTTATCTGTAGTAACAAAAACAAAATGTACTGAATCATAATCAAAAGAATAAGTTAAACCTTTTTCATCTTCCGGTCCGTTCATGTACATGTATGGAAATTCCTGCCTAAAATTATTTTCGTCGTCCGTTTTTTGAATTTCGTGATTCCCGACGGAAAGCCAAATTTTCGGCCCGATCAAATTAGGATTGTCGTAAACCGGCTGCATTATATCTTTCCAATGTTCAAGCTGTTTTCTGGTTTCCTCAGATGAATTTTTATTCCCGCTTATTAAATCTCCGGGAAATACTAAAAATTTAATGTCTCCGTTATTTTCCATTAAATGATTAACTAAAGGAATAAAAACAGAATCATTTACTCCCGTATATCTGCCACGACTGTCAGACATTCCCGCAAATTTAAAATTTTGAGCAAATGTTGATGATATAAAAAAAACTGTTAATACAATAAGAAGAATTCTGTTAATATTCATTTTGCAAATTTCAATTATTTATTTGGATTATTTAATTATATACCTAAGAACAACCGCATATATAAAAACTGCAAAACCGGCTAATAATAAACCGATTCCGATTAATTTTCTAAGAGTTTTATCAGAGACTTTTACATTTAATTTATTTCCTATAAAAGCTCCCATTATAAATCCTATTACAACCGGGAAACTTGATTGAAAATAAATATGACCGAGAAAATAATGGCTTGCCGAGCCGGTAAAACTTGTAAAAACAATCATAAAAAGAGCTGTGGAAGAAGCAATTAAAGGGGGAATATTGAAAACACCAACCATAATCGGAATTTTTAAAAAACCGCCTCCGATTCCGAAAAAACCCGCGAGAATTCCCGCCATAATTCCAAAAATTCCGCAAAGAAGAAAACTAATTCTATATGCTCCCTTCTTTGATCTTCGGATAATACCGGGGCCCAACCTGTTTAACTTGTAAAGTTTACTGCTTTTATCAACTTCCGCATCACCGTGTTTGGCTTTTCGAAACATATAAATTCCGATCCAGCTTATAAACAGTGAAAAGATTATCTCAATTAAGAAAACCGGAATAATAGAAGTTAAATAAGCGCCGATAACAGTTCCAACCATTGTGGGAGCTTCTAAAATAATGCCCGCCAAAAAATCAATTTGTTTTGCTTTGTAATTAAAATAAGTTGAAATTAGTGAACCGGGAAGCAACGCGAGAATAACTGAACCAATAGCTACATTTATGGGGACATGAAAAAGAATAATTAATAACGGCACCATAAAAACTCCGCCGCCGAAACCGACCACAGTTCCGAAAGCGCTAACTATTATTCCCACTAATGCAATTAATACAAATTCCATAAAAAAAATAAATCTTAAGAATGATTTCGAAAAATACCAAAAAAAAAGTAATAATTTATTGTGGATGTCAGTTATAATGAGAAATGTAGTCTACTTCCTGCAAAAAAACACATTTCGGTTAATTCTCTAAATCAAGAAAAGTCGCTTTTTACGCCTCATTCAATTCCAGGATATGAAAAAATAAAATGAGAATTTAAGCTATAAATTATGAAATAAAGATTGGTATAATATTTGGCTAAATAAGTACACACTTTACCAAGGCTTTTAATAATTTTAAAAAATTGGAAATGAAAATGGAAAGAAAAAAAGTAACAATAGATGGAAATGAGGCTGCAGGTTACGTAGCTTATAATACTAATGAAGTGATTGCAATATATCCTATTACTCCTTCGTCACCTATGGGCGAGTGGTGCGACGCTTGGGCAGCGGTCGGAAAGAAAAATATTTGGAATGATATACCGTCAGTAAGTGAATTACAAAGTGAAGGAGGAGCCTCAGGTAGTGTGCATGGTGCTCTTCAAGCCGGCGCGTTAACAAGTACTTTTACTGCTTCTCAAGGTCTGCTGTTAATGATTCCGAATATGTATAAAATTGCCGGAGAATTAACTTCTACGGTTTTTCATGTATCAGCCAGATCAATTGCCGCGCAAGCACTTTCAATCTTCGGCGACCATAGCGATGTTATGGCAACTCGCCAAACCGGTTTTGCTATGCTGGCCTCTAATTCTGTTCAGGAAGTAATGGATTTTGCTTTAATCGCGCAAGCTTCAACCTTAGAATCACGAATCCCATTTCTTCATTTTTTTGACGGATTTAGAACTTCTCATGAAGTTATGAAAATTGAACAGCTTTCTACCGAAGATATGAGAGCGATGATTGATGATGAACTGGTTATTGCGCATAGAAACAGAGGATTATCACCCGATCATCCGGTATTGCGCGGAACTGCTCAGAATCCTGATGTTTATTTTCAGGGCAGAGAAACAGTAAATTCTTTTTACAATGCTTGTCCTGAAATTGTACAAAAACAAATGGATAAATTTGCGGAAATTACCGGAAGGCAATACAATTTATTTGATTACGTGGGAGCTCCGGATGCGGAAAGAATAATTATTTTAATGGGTTCCGGCGCTGAAGCTGCTGAGGAAACAGTTAATTATCTTATAAATAAAGAAGAAAAAGTCGGTATTTTAAAAGTAAGATTATACAGGCCTTTCTCTATCGATCATTTTATTAACGCCTTACCGAAAACCACAAAAACAATAACGGTTTTAGACAGAACAAAAGAACCCGGCGCTTCAGGCGAGCCGTTATATCTTGATGTTGTAAACGCTATTTCCGAAAAATACAATAACGGTGAACTTCAATTTCCTTATCCAAAAATTACCGGCGGACGCTACGGACTTTCATCTAAAGAATTTACTCCCGCGATGATTAAAGCTGTATTTGATGAAATGAAAAAAGAAAAACCCAAAAATCATTTTACTATCGGTATTATTGATGATGTTACAAATACTCACATCGAGTTCGATCCTTCATTTTCTGTTGAAGCCGAAGAAACTTTCAGAGGCAAATTCTACGGATTAGGTTCTGACGGTACAGTTGGGGCTAATAAAAACTCAATTAAAATTATAGGTGAAGGAACAGATTATAACGCTCAAGGATATTTCGTTTATGACTCGAAAAAATCCGGTTCCACAACAACTTCTCATTTAAGATTCGGCCCTAAAGAAATTAAATCAACTTATTTAATTGATAAAGCAAATTTTATCGCTTGCCACCAATTAGTATTCTTAGAAAAAATGGATATGTTGAAAGACGCTGTTGAGGGAGCGACTTTCTTATTAAATACCAAAATTCCCCAAAATGAAGTTTGGAATACTTTACCGAAAAAAGTGCAGTTGGATCTTATTAATAAAAAAATGAAATTCTACATTATTGATGCTTACAAAGTTGCCGGAGAAACCGGAATGGGCGTAAGAATTAATACTATAATGCAGACAAGCTTCTTCGCTATTTCAAAAATTTTCCCTAAAGATGAAGCAATTTCATTGATTAAAAACGCGATTAAAAAAACATACGGCGCAAAGGGCGAAAGAATTGTTCAAATGAACTTTAACGCTGTGGATAAAACAATTGAAAATCTTTTTGAAGTTGAAGTACCTTCTGAAGTTAGTTCTACCTTAGAATTACTTCCTGCTGTATCCGCGGATGCACCCGATTTTGTTAAAGATATTACCGCAAGAATAATTGCCGGTGAAGGCGACATGCTTCCTGTAAGCAAAATGCCAATCGACGGAACTTTTCCGACGGCTACCGCTAAATGGGAAAAGAGAAATATCGCTTTGGAAGTTCCTGTTTGGGAAGCGGAAACATGTATTCAGTGTAATAAATGTGTTATCGTTTGTCCTCACGCTTCAATAAGAGCAAAAATTTATGATGAAAAAGAATTAGCTAACGCTCCGGAAAGTTTTAAATCAATGAAATTTAAGAGCAAGGAACACGGAGAAAATTTAGCTTATACAATTCAAGTGGCAGTTGAAGATTGTACAGGCTGTGCGCTCTGCGTTGATGTTTGTCCCGCTAAGAACAAACAAGAAACCAGAATAAAAGCAATAAATATGAAGGAACAATTACCTTTAAGAGAAACGGAAAGAGCAAATTGGGATTATTTCTTATCTCTTCCTGAATTCGACAGAACTAAAATAAATGTAAGCCAGATAAAAGATTCACAATTTTTAGAACCGTTATTTGAATTTTCCGGTGCTTGTTCAGGATGCGGTGAAACTCCTTATGTAAAATTGGTAAGCCAACTTTTCGGAGACAGAGCGGTTGTAGCAAACGCTACCGGCTGTTCTTCAATTTACGGCGGAAATTTACCCACAACTCCCTGGAGTGTAAATAAAAACGGACGAGGCCCGGCATGGTCTAATTCTCTTTTTGAGGATAACGCTGAATTCGGTTATGGATTTAGATTAGCAATTGATAAACATAATGACCAGGCAAAAAATCTGGTTAAAGTTTTATCATCCGAATTAGGCGATGAATTAGTTAACGGATTATTAAACGCAGATCAAAAAGATGAAGCAGGAATTTATGAACAAAGACAAAGAGTCGATGTATTAAAGTCCAAACTTAACGATCTTTTAGCGGCCGGTTCTTTAAATGGGAATACAAGTTCAGCAAAACATTTATTAACCTTAGCCGACTATCTTGTTAAAAAATCTGTTTGGATTATGGGCGGCGACGGCTGGGCTTACGATATAGGTTACGGCGGTTTAGATCACGTTCTAGCTTCCGGTAAAAATGTAAACATTCTTGTCCTGGATACGGAAGTATATTCAAATACCGGCGGACAGATGTCTAAATCTACACCCAGAGGCGCGGTTGCCAAATTTGCCGCGGCGGGTAAAACAATGGGCAAAAAAGACCTTGGATTAATCGCGATGTCTTACGGTAATGTTTATGTCGCAAAAGTCGCGATGGGAGCAAACGATGTTCAAACCTTAAGAGCCTTTTTAGAAGCCGAAGCATACGACGGACCTTCTTTAATAATCGCATACAGCCACTGTATTGCTCATGGAATAAATATGGGAACCGCAATGAAAAATCAGAAAGCCGCGGTTGAATCAGGACATTGGCCTTTATTCAGATTTAATCCTTTGCTAGAAAAAGAAGGAAAAAATCCTTTCAAATTAGAATCTAAAGGAATAAAAATACCGTTAAAAGAATATGCCTATATGGAAACAAGATATAAAATGCTTGTTAAATCTCACCCGGATCAAGCAGCCAAGCTAATGGAAGAAGCCCAGAAAGAAGTAGTTGAAAAATATGAATCATACGAAAGAATGGCTGCTTATAAACCTGAAGTAAAAAATAACGGTAAAGACACAAAAATAGTTGATAATAAAGCAATCGAAACAAAAGAGTGAGAGGAATAAAATGAATTTAATAACTAATTATCTTGGACTTGAATTAAAAAGCCCTATAGTTCCATCTGCCGGTCCTCTTTCGCAAGATATAGGAAATATTAAAGCAATGGAAGACGCGGGTGCAGGCGCGGCGGTTCTTTATTCACTCTTTGAGGAACAAATTGAACAAGAAGCACTTGAAATGAATCATCTGACGGCTATGCATGAAGACAGCCACCCGGAAGCGCTTTCTTATTTCCCGGCCGATATCCCTTTCAAAATGGGACCGGAAGAATATTTAAACCATCTTCGTAAAGCTAAAGAAGCTGTAGATATGCCTGTGATTGCAAGCTTAAACGGCAAATCTACCGGAGGCTGGATTGATTATTCTAAAAAAATTGAACAAGCAGGCGCAGATGCTCTTGAACTAAATATTTATCTTCTTGCCACCGATTTAACTAAATCGGGGCAGGAAATTGAAAAAGTATATTTGGATGTTGTTAGAGAAGTTAAAATGAATGTGAGTATCCCGGTCGCGGTTAAACTTCATCCTTTCTTTAGTTCTATAGCTAATTTGGCTGATCAATTGGATAAAAACGGTGCCGATGGTTTAGTTATGTTCAATCGTTTTTATCAGCCGGATATTGATTTAGATACTTTAGAAGTTGTGCCGAATGTTCTTTTAAGTACTCCAATGGCCATGCGGCTTCCTTTAAGATGGATTGCTATTTTGTACGGCAGACTTGGCTGCGATCTTGCCGCAACCAGCGGTGTTTATTCTGCTAATGATGTAATCAAAATGATTTTAGCAGGCGCTAAGGTTACCCAAATGCTCTCTAGTTTGTTAAAATACGGAATTAACCATATTTCAGATGTACTTAACCAAGTGGTTTATTGGATGGAAGTAAATGAATATGAATCGCTTGATCAAATGAGAGGCAGTATGAGTTATATGAATGTAGGAGATCCTTCTCAATTTGAAAGAGCAAATTATATGAAAGTGCTTCATTCATACAAATAATGCATAACACTCCTAATCATTGCGGGAGTTTTGGTAGAACTTCTCTTAATGTTTTTTTAGTCGGGCAGCGCAATAACAAAAGAGTTCTAACAGAGGAGATAATTCGAAGCTTATAATAAAGTTTAACGAGTTAGGCAAGCCGAACCCCGCAATGATTTTCATTTCTTAAAAAATCCACTCATCTTTTTATTTGGCCGCAGCGTTACTATTGTTGCCTTTTGTCATTAATTGCTCTTTCGGTTGCTTAATATTTAATATTATTTTCTGTTTCTTTTAGGATTTATTATCTTATCTTTAGTATTTCCTTCACATTAAAGTGGCAAATAAAAATAAAATTATAGGATATTTATTATGTATGCGTTAGAAGTTCGCAATTTAAGTAAATCTTTCGATGGAGTGCATGCGGTAAAAAACGCTTCTTTTTCGGTGCCGGAAGGTTCAATTTTTGGCCTTATCGGAAGAAACGGAGCCGGAAAAACCACTACTATCAGAATGATGATGAACATTTATCTTCCCGACAGCGGCGAAGTTGAGCTACGTGGTGTTAAAGTTGGGCAGGAGTTTAAAGACAAAGTCGGCTATCTTCCGGAAGAAAGAGGTCTATATAAAAAAATGAAAGTTTATGATACTCTTTTATTTTTTGCCGAGTTGAAGGGAAAATCCGCAAAAGATGTTGAAAGTAAAGCTCATCATTATTTAAAGCGGTTTGATTTACTGGATAGAAAAAATTCGAAGCTGGAAGATTTATCAAAAGGGAACCAGCAGAAAGTACAATTTATTACAACCGTTCTTCACGATCCTGAATTTGTTATACTGGATGAACCTTTTTCGGGCCTGGATCCGATAAATACTAATCTTCTTAAAGAAATTATTTTGGAGATGAAAAAGGAAGGAAAAGTTATAATATTTTCTACACACATGATGGACTTTGCCGAAAAAATGTGCGACCACATTGCGATGATAGATAAAGGAGAAATTATTTTAAGCGGTTCACTTAAAGATATAAAAGCAAAATATTCGCAGCGGAATATAAGTCTTAATTACCAAGGTGATATTTCATTCTTAAAAAGCCATCCTATAATAGAAAAAATTGAAGATTTCGGGAACACTACCGGAATAAGGGTAAAAGAGCCGAATCAAACGCAAGAATTGCTGCGCATTCTTGTTGAAAATAAAATTACTGTAAATAAATTTGACGCCAATGAAATTTCGCTTCATGAAATTTTTGTGGAGAAAGCAGGGCAAGAAGTGGCTGAGCAGAAAAAGGTTGAGGAGGTGTTAAATGTTTAATAGCAGAGTACTTGCGGTAATTAAGAGAGAGTTAAGAGATAAACTTTTTTCAAAAGGTTTTGTTTTAATGACAGTGCTTCTTCCGCTTTTTATGATCGGAATTATATCAGTACAAACTTTTTTGTTCAGCTATGAAGGAGATGAAAAATCGCATCTTTTATTTGTAGCCGAAACCAATCAGTTAAAAAATGAACTTCAGAATGAATTTGAAAAACTTGCTTATGTAAAAAGCGGCCATTATGTTTTAACTTATGAAACAATGGGAAAAGATGATTTTAAAAATTACCTGAAGGAAAATAAATCAAAATTAATTAATGAAAAACTTACCGGAATAGTATTTATACCATCGACTGCTTTAACCGATAAAAAAGTTGAGTATTATTCTAAGAATCCTACAAACCATTCCATTTTTAGTAAACTTAGAACCACAATTAATAAAGTTTTGGTAGATGAATATTTTACCGGTAAACAATTTTCCGATAAAGATATTTCTTATGCTCGTGAAAGTGTTGATTTCAGTGGATTTAAAGTTTCAAAAGATGAAAAAATTGAAGAGGCAGGTTTAGGCGGAACTATTATTTCTTTCCTCTTTACGTTCCTGCTGTACCTAAGTTTACTTGTATTAGGTACAATGATGATGCGTGCTGTTGTTGAAGAAAAAAATAATAGAATTGTTGAAGTTCTACTATCATCCGTAAGCAGTAAGGAACTTATGACGGGTAAAATTTTAGGCAACGCTGTTACAGGGCTTTTGCAAATGGCAATTTGGCTGCTTCCTGTTTTCCTAATTGTTTCATCTTCAATATTTGTATTGCCGGCAGAGTTAACTATTAATTTAAGTATTGGCCAATTATTATATTTCCTTCTTAATTATTTAATAGGAGTAGTAACTTTTCTTGGTTTATTCGCCTCGGTTGGCGCAATATTTAATAATGATCAAGACGCGCAATCCGGAATGTGGCCGATAATGATGTTGATTATGATTCCGTTTTTTATCGCCATAAGTCTTGGCAACAATCCCGCAAGCCCGATAGCAAGAATAGCTTCCATGCTTCCGTTTGCCTCAATAATAGTAATGCCTGCGCGTATGGCTCTTGTTGATGTTCCGGTTTGGCAATTTGCACTTTCCATAGTTGTTAATTTAACTACGTTAGCAATAATATTTACAATTGCCGGAAAAATTTATCGTGTCGGTATTTTAATTACGGGTAAAAAGCCGAAATGGTCAGAGGTTATAAAGTGGGTAAAGCTAAAATATTAATTCTATCTAAAAAGGGACTGAGGAATTATCCTCAGTCTTTTTTTTTAGATTCTATCCTAAATTTTTAAGAATATTTATATTTCTTATTTCTCCGGCAATAATTAAAGTATCATCTTTTTCAATTACATAACTAGGACTAGGAATAACTTTTATTTTTTCGCTTCCTTTATGTTTTGTTTTAACTGATAAGACATCAACTCCATATTTCGCACGTATATTCAGATATCTAATTGATTTTCCTATAAAAGAAGGAGGCGGAGAAATTTCTGAAATAGAATAACCTTCCATGAAATGAATTTGCGGAACATCTTCTTTCATAGTAATGCTACTTGCCAAATTTGAAGTAATATCTCTTGCTTCAATTTCTTTATCATAAGCATATTGCACATCTTTTCTCCAGATCATTCCTATAATTTTTTCAGTTTCATTTTGATCAACTACAGGAATTCCTTCCATATCATATTTTCTCATTTTTTCCAAAGCAGTTTGGCAGTTATCATTCGGAAGAACAACTTCATAATTATTTCTTGAAATATCGCTGGCAATTAAAAGATTTTGCAGTGAATCTCTTTCGTACAAATGATCTTTAATATCATAAATTGAAATTATGCCGTGTAAATTTCCGTTTGAAGTAACAACAGGAAATTCGGGTGATTTACCCCTAATAATTTTGTTAACAATTTGGCTGAAATTATCTATCGCGTTTATGGTATCATAGCTGTTAGTATAAACATCTTTAACAAAAATAGATTCCATAACATTTAATTCTGTTCCTTCTTTTATGCTTATGTTGCGAAGCAGAAGTTTTAAAGTATAGATTGATTCACGCGATAATTTAGTAGAAAGAATCATGCTGATAATACAAGTTATCATTACCGGGAGAATAATCCGGTAGTCGCTGGTTAACTCAAATACAATAATAATAGCGGTAATCGGCGCGCGAGTAGTACCGGCTACCAATCCGCCCATTGCGACTAAAGCGTAAGCTCCCGGGGTGGCGGTTATAGCTGGGAAAAGCGCGTGCACTATCCAGCCGAAAAAATATCCAAGCATAGCTCCCATAAAAAGAGAAGGTGCAAAAATACCTCCGGAGCCGCCGGAACCTAAAGTAATTGCAGTAGCAAATATCTTCATGAAGATTAATAAAAACGCGATGTACCAAATCATATTTCCGTGAAGCGCGTGGTTAATTGAATCATAACCAACGCCCATAATCTGCGGGAAGAAAATTGCTATTACTCCTAATCCAAGCCCGCCGACTGCCGGTTTCAAATATTCGGGAAATTTAAATTGGTTATCAAAAAAATCTTCGGAAAAATAGAGGAGTTTTATAAAAAGAAAAGAAACCAAGCCGCTTAAAGCGCCAAGCACAAAATAGAAAATTATTTCATAAGGAGAAGTTAAACGATAAATGGGAACTTGGAACGCGGCAAAATTTCCTTCAAAACTATGCGATATTACGGTAGCCATTACCGAAGAAATTACAATTGGTGAAAACTGCGCCACAGCAAAATCCATTAGAATAATTTCTACCGCAAAAAGAGCTCCGGCAACGGGCGCATTAAATGCTGCCGCTATACCGGCCGCAGCACCGCAACCGACTAAAGTTTTGAGACGTTTACTGGATATTCTAAAAAATTGGCCCACAGTAGAACCAAGGCTGGAACCGATTTGTACAATTGGGCCTTCTCTACCAACCGAACCGCCGGTTCCGATAGAAACAGCTGAAGCGATTGCTTTAATAATTGCAACCCGGGCTCTAATTATTCCGCCTTTAAGTAAAATTGCCTGCATAACTTCAGGAACTCCGTGTCCTTTAGCTTCCGGAGCAAAGAAATAAATTACCGGGCCCACAAATAAGCCGCCCAGCACAGGAATTATAAGTTTCCAATACCAAGGCGTTGCCATTATATTATCTAAAATACTATCGCTGCCGGGATATGAAAGGAAAGAAATTTCTTTTATTAATGCCCTAATTCCGATTGCGCCAAAACCCGCCAAAATTCCGATGATAATAGCAATAATTATCATGAAAGTATGTTCGGTCATTTTTGCGCGGTCAATAATTGAAATAGTTCGGAGGGAAATCCTAGAATAAAAATCTTTATACGAAAATTTTTTCACAACCGGAGCTCCATAGTAGTTACTTACAATTTGTGAGAAAATATAAGTTAATCTTACGTTTGCTTAAAAACTTTGTTGTAATTCATTATTAAAGAAAACTCTAATATAAAAATTTAATTTTGTGATTACACTACTACACTTTTTTTTTAATAAAAATTCAGCCGCGTTTTTAAAATGAGTGATCCTTTCTTTAAAATTATTTAATTGTTTTTACTAAATTAGTATATAATCTATTTAGATTAAGAACTTTTTCATCATGAAAATTGTTTTAGTAAAAGAGTATATATTTTTATAAACAACTTTAGAAAATTTAAATGATAACCGAATCTCATTTTTTGGATTATACTAATAGACTAATTGAAGGCGATAAAGAAAATTGCCTTAGAATTGTAGAAGAATTAATTGCTCAGAAAACAGATATAAAAGAAATATACGTTGAGCTTTTTCAAAAGGCACTTTATAGAATAGGTAAAATGTGGGAACAGAATAAAGTTTCCATTTCGGATGAACATTTAGGAACCCAGATTACCGAATCACTTTTATATAAATTTTGCCCCGATACTTCCGCAATACCCAAAAACGGCAAACGGGTTTTAGTTACTTGTATCGATAAAGAATTTCATAAATTAGGCGCAAAAATGGTCGCGGATGTTTTTGAATTAAACGGCTGGAAAACTGATTTTCTGGGAGCTTCCGCGCCGACACGTGAAATTATTAAAGCTATAAGAGATAAAAATCCGCACTTGATCGGTCTTTCGTTTAACTTCTATTTAAATTTTTTACGTTTACTTGAAACCATTGCCAACATTAAAAAGCAGTTTCCTGAAAAAAGAATTATAATCGGCGGACAAGCTGTGGCGGCTAATAAGGAAGAAATTCTCTCTCATCATCCCGATATTATTTTTTTTGAAGATATATATCAGTTAGATAATTATCTGAAGAATAATTTATAAAATTTATTCAACGTGAAAAAGAATATTAAAATAAAACGAATTTATGAAGAGTTTTGCAAGGACGATGGTAAAAGAGTACTGGTGGATAGGCTTTGGCCAAGAGGATTGACTAAAGAAAAAGCAAAAATCGATTTATGGCTTAAAGAAATTGCCCCCTCAAATGAGCTGCGGAAATGGTATAACCATGATGAAAATATCTGGAAAGAATTTAAGAAAAGATATCGAAATGAAATTTTAGATAAATTTGATTTGTTTAAAATTATTCTGGAAGGAACCGACAAAAATATTACTCTCTTGTACAGCGCAAAAAATACAGAGTATAACAACGCATCCGCGTTAAAAGAATTTTTGGAAGAAGAATTGGCAAAGGAAAAATTATGAGCAGTGAATCTGAATATATTCATATAATAAGAGAAGATTATTTTAAATATAAACTATTGGCGGAAAAAGCTTTTGCGCAGCTTAAAGAAAAAGATTTTCATTTTACTTCGGATGAAAGTTCTAATTCTATAGCAATCATAATTCAGCATATTTCGGGAAATATAAAATCCCGCTTCACTGATTTCTTCACATCCGACGGTGAAAAGCCTACTCGCAATCGTGATGATGAATTTGAAGATCGGAATTTGAGCATTAATGAACTGATGAAACAATGGGAAGAATCGTGGCGGATTTTAGAAAATCTTCTAAAAAAGTTAAATGATGAAGATTTAACTAAAACAGTTTATATACGAAACGAACCGCATTCCGTAATAAAAGCTTTAAATCGTTCCGTTACACATTATGCTTACCATACGGGACAAATTATTCAACTTGCCAAAATTATAAAAAAAGATGAATGGAAAACTTTGAGCGTTGCAAAAGGAAAAAGTAAAGAGTTCAATGAAAAGATGTTTAAAAAGTAATTTATAAATTTCTGAAAACCATTATAATTCCATTAGTTCTGCCGATAAAAAAAACTTAAACCGCCGCATTAAATTTTCGAAATTCAGAATCAGCGCGAAAATTAATTTTTAAGCAGAAAATAGAATCAATTTAATATATCCCCCAACGTCCAATTTAACGCTATCACAAATAAAAATTTTGCTTGATTATAAATTTAAGTAAGCTTAAATTTAATATCAAAATAAACTTAAAATAATTATTAAGCAGATGAAAAATATTTCCACAGAAGATTACCTTAGCGTTATATATAAGCACAGAGATGAAAAAGATGAAATAAAAGCTACCGCTATTTCTGAAAAACTTTCTATTTCAAATGCCGCGGTTACTGATATGTTAAGAAAACTTTCGAAGGAAGGATATATAATTTATGAAAGATATAAAGGAATAAAACTGACCAAAGAAGGAGAATCTTATGCAAAAAATATGGTTCGCCGACATAGAATTTGGGAAGTTTTTCTTCATCAAATTGTAGGAATGCAATGGGATGAAGTTCACGATGAAGCTCATAAACTTGAACATTCGGCATCAGATAAACTTATAAATCGTTTGGAAGAAATGCTGGATTTTCCGGAGTTTGATCCGCACGGAGATCCGATTCCCGCCAAAGACGGAAGTATTCCTAAACAGAAAAAATCTATTCCCTTAACAATGCTGAAGAAAAATCAATTAGGAAGGGTGACTAGAGTAAATGATTTTGACAACAGCTTTTTACGCTATATTTCTAAAATAGGAATTGAATTGGAGAAAGAAATTTTTATAAAGGAGATACTTGAATTCGATCATTCAATGCTGGTTTTGATAAATAAGAAAGAGATGAATTTAAGCGCTACCCTGGCCGCTAATATTTTTGTTGAAGTTATTAAAAATTATAGCTAAAAATTTTTACGGAGCGTATTATTAAAAAGAAAGTATTTCAAAATACATCAGAGTTAAAAAAATCACTCGAAGAAGTTCACGGAAGTATTGATACATCAAAGTATACCTCTACTTTTAGAAGATTTTTAGCTTTTACGGGTCCGGCATTTTTGGTAAGTGTAGGTTATATGGATCCGGGAAATTGGGCAACCGATATAGCCGGCGGCAGCGGTTACGGCTATACTTTAGTTTGGGTTCTGCTTATGTCAAACCTAATGGCGCTTCTTCTTCAAAGTTTAAGCGCGCGATTAGGATTGGTACGCGGTCAGGATCTGGCCCAAATTTCCAGGGAAACTTATCCTTCTTATATAAATTATATCTTATATATTTTAGCTGAGATAGCTATTGCCGCAACAGATTTAGCCGAAGTTTTAGGAATGGCAATAGGTTTAAATTTACTGTTCGGCTTGCCAATGCTTATTGGCGTCGGTATCTCCGTTTTTGATACTCTTTTGATCTTGCTTCTGCAAAATTACGGAATAAGGAAAATGGAAGCCTTTATTGTTAGTATGATCGGTATAATCGGGTTTTCATTTTTAATTGAAATATTTCTTTCGCACCCCAATGTGGGAGAAATTGCGCTTGGGTTTATTCCTAGTATTCCCGACAACGCCGCACTTTATATTACAATAGGAATTATTGGCGCAACCGTAATGCCGCATAATTTATACCTTCACTCAGCGCTGGTTCAAACCAGAAATTATAAAAAAGATAGAAATAGTATAAAGGACGCAATAAAATATAATTTTTTTGATTCTGCCATCGCGCTTAATCTCGCTTTTTTTGTTAACGCCGCAATTTTAATATTGGCTGGAGCGGTATTTTTTAAAAATGATCTTTTAAATATTGTCGATATTCAGGATGCACATAAACTTTTAGAACCGTTGCTGGGAAGCGTTTTAGCGCCAATTTTGTTTGCTGTCGCTTTAATTGCTTCGGGGCAAAGTTCTACGGTAACCGGAACTTTGGCGGGACAAATAGTTATGGAAGGTTATTTAAATCTTCGAATCAGAATTTGGTTAAGAAGATTACTAACTCGTTTAGTTGCGGTAATTCCTGCTGTTCTTACAATTATCTATGCTGGTGAAAACTCCGTAGGTGAAATGCTGATTTTAAGCCAAGTAGTTCTTAGTCTTCAATTAGGTTTTGCTATGATCCCCTTAATTCATTTTGTAAGTGATAAAAAAGGTATGGGAGAATTCGCTATAAAAAATTGGGTTAAAATCGCGTCATGGATAACTACAATTGTCATCATCGTACTTAATGTAAAACTTGTAGTTGATGAAATTAGCGGGTGGATCGGCGGTTCCGATAATAAATTTATTTTGCAAATTACTTTAATTCCTTTTACAATGGCGCTCGGTTTAGTGCTGCTGTATATTACATTTGTTCCTTTTGTACGAAAAAGAATTAAAGCTGGCACGCAGCTTCCTCACGGCGCGGCACAGCAAATTATTGATTTTACCCCGCATGAATATAAGAAGATTGCAATAGCTGTGGATTTTTCGGATAAAGATGTACGAACTATAACTCATTCTATTACTCAAGGCGGAAAAAACGCGGAATATCTTTTAATTCATATTGTAGAAACTGCGGGGGCAAAAATATTGGGCAATGCGATTTATGATTATGAAACTTCGGAAGACACAGAATATTTAAAATCTTATCAGCAGAATTTAAAAGAAAAAGGATATCAAGTTAAAATAAAATTAGGATTCGGAAATCCCGGAACGGAAATTCCTCCTATAAGCGATGAGTTTAACGCAGATCTACTTGTTATGGGAGCACACGGACATAAGGCAATTAAAGATTTTATTTTCGGTGAAACCGTGAATACAGTTCGTCATAAAGTGAAAATTCCCGTTTTAGTTATTAGTTAGAAATTATTTCAACTTGAAGATTCTTTTGACATAAAAAAAGAAGGGTTTTAGCCCTTCTTCAATAAAAAATTTTATGAGATAATTAAGGAGTTAATTCCCGTTCTTCTTCTTGACGAGCACTTTTTTTGGGCTTTTTAATTTCAAAAGATTGTTCTTTTTCTTTGCCGTTAAAACTAATCTTTATTTTATATTTTCCCGGATGAAGAAAAGTTTTATTACTGTCTGTGGTTTTGAAATTATATTTATCTTCTTCATTTAAATTATCATTTATTTTTTCCTTATAATCCTCAACTTTATTGGAGTCAATGGATAAATCATAATTGTAATAATTTAATCCTTGTTCCGTTGAATCCGAAAGAGTGTTTAATTCCTCTCCGTCATTTGTTAATATTGTAATTTTGGCAATGCCATTTTTATTTGTGTAATACGGAATTTGTATTTTCGGAAAATTAACTTCACCCCATGCGTAATTTTTATTACCCCACGATTTTTTAAAACGCTCACCGTTTACAGGAAATACATAAAGAGTTTTTGCAAGAAGAGTATCATCAAGCTGTTCAATATATCTAACATCTGCTATATAGATTGAGCGGCCGTGAGTTGCAACTACAAGATCTTTGTCTCTTGGATGAACAACCAAATCGTGCACAGGAACCATCGGTAAACTTTTAAACATAGACATAAAAGATTTACCTCCGTCCAAAGAAGTATAAACTCCGTGATCGGTTCCTACATATAAAATGTTTTTATTAGACGGGTCTTCTTTTACAACATTTATTGGTTCCGCGGGAAGATTTGTTCCTATTTTTTCCCAGGTATTTCCGTAATTTGTTGAGCGGTATAAATATGAATTAAAATTATCCCAGCGGTAGCCATTTAAAGAAGCATAAACAATTGCAGTATCAAATTTGGAAGCAATTACGCGGCTTATATATAAGTCATCCGGTAAACCGGCCGAAATATTTTTCCAGCTGCCGCCTCCATTTTTGGAAACATATACTAAACCATCATCGCTTCCCGTGTAAAGTAATCCGAATTTTAGCGGTGATTCATCAATTGAAGTTAAAGTTCCGTAAGGAACATCTCCTACTTTACCGCCTTTAGTTAAATCTCCGGAAATTTTCTCATAAGTATTGCCCTTATCTAAAGAACGAAATAATTTGTTTGCGCCGATATAAAATATATCCGGATTATGTAATAGAAAGATGAATCGGTGCCTGCCAATTAAAACGATACGGAGTTTCTCCTAAATCGTGGACCGGTTTAATTAATGTAGTATTATTATCTTGTTTATTTATTCGATAATAATAGCCAAATTGATAGCCGGTATAAACAAGGTTATTTGAAATTGTATCAACAGCAACTTGCATTCCGTCACCCCCCATAATCGATTTAAAAGGATTATGTCCGCTGTCGTACCAATTATAACTTGGGGAGTTATTGCTTGGGCCGTACCAAACGCCGTTATCCTGAAGTCCGCCGTAAACATTGTAAGGCATTTCCATATCAACGGCAACGGAGTAAAACTGCCCCACAGCGGGTGTATTAGCTTTGAACCAAGTGTTTCCGTCGTCATAAGAAATATTAAGGCCGCCGTCATTTCCTAAAATTAAATGCCCGTTTCTATTAGGATCGAGCCAAAGAGCGTGGTTATCGGCATGAACATTTTCTTGAGAAATGGAAGAAAAACTTTTCCCGCCGTCATTCGAGTTAATAATGAAAAGTCCTAAGAGATAAACTTTTTTATCGTCATTCGGATCGACTCTAACTTCAGAAAAATAGTAACCGTACGTGTAAAACATATCATCAATATATTCATCGTGAGTACGTTTCCAAGTTTTTCCGCCGTCTTCGGATCGATATAATTCGGCTCCTTTTACGGGAGTATCGAACAACTGCTGGTTTGCATCTTCAAGATAATCCACCAAAGCAGAAGGTTTTATTTTATCCGCTTTTACCATTTCAATTATTTTCTTGGCAGTATATTTTTCGGGAAAATCATTTTCATCCAAATATTTATTAATTACATATTCTTTTAACTTTATAAAATCTTCCTTAGTCATATTTTTTAACATTTCTTTAGTAAGAGCATGTTTTTCTTTTTCTTCTTTTTTTCGGTGAGATTGATTATCAACAACGGCATAAACTATTTGTGGATTTTGAGGATAGACAGCTAAACCAATTCTTCCTACACCTTCACCGGTGGGAAATCCGCTGTTTTCACCTGATATTAAATTCCATGTATCACCGCCGTCTTCGCTTTTATAAATTCCGGAAGTTTTACCTGATTCTTCAAAATCCCATGCGCGACGGGTTTTATACCACATTGCCGCGTATAATATATTTGAATTTTTAGGATCTATGGATAAATCGATTGCGCCGGTGTTGTCATCAATATATAAAGTATTATTCCAAGTTTTGCCGGCGTCGGTTGTTTTATAAATTCCTCTTTCCGGATTTGATGAATACAAATGCCCCAAGGCAGCAACCCAAACTATATTTGTATCGTTAGGATTAAGAATTATTCTTCCAATATGCTGAGTTTCCGCAAGTCCTACATTTCTCCATGTTTTTCCGGTATCACCGCTTACATAAATACCTGTGCCGGCATACGATGAACGGCTCGAATTATTTTCACCCGTTCCTACCCAAATTTTTTCTCCATGATTCCAATCTACTGCAATATCTCCAATCGTCATAGAAGCTTGTTCATCAAAAAGAGAAGTAAATGAAATTCCGTTATTGCTGGTTTTCCATAAGCCGCCGGATGCATATGCTATATAAAAAATTGTAGGATCATTGGGAGAAACATCTACATCTACAACTCTTCCGCTCATTACTGTGGGGCCGATTGAACGAAATTCAACATTTTTAAGGAGAGATTTTTTTTGAAGTGCCAACCGCTGCTGAAATGCGTCTATTCTTTTTTCAGCGGGAGTTGCCGGATATGGATTTTTTAACTGACAAATAGGATATTGTTGTAAATAATAAAAAGAGGAGTAAAAAATTTTTCATATAGTTCTTAATCCCTTTAATATTTCGGATACTAATGCTGACGCGCCGGTTTTTACTTCATTATACAGAATTTCAGATTTTTTCAAAAATTCGTTGGCGATAGTTTGGTTCATTAAACCGGAACAATTTATTGCCACATTCATATAAGCTCCCTCAGCGGCCGTAGTTAATAAAGAAGCGGCAACACCGGCATCCGATAATGAATTTTGATTTCCGCGTTCCGCTATTATTTTAATCAACGGAAGAGTTTCATTGCAAATTTTAATTACTTCCGAAGGCACAACCGCAGCTTCAAATGTTGTATTATCAATGGCTTCTCTTCGTAAAACTTTTTGTTCTTCGGTATCTTTAGGAAGTTTAAAAGCATCCATTACTTTATTAAACGCTTCATTATCCTTTTGCGCGAGTTCAATAAATTTTGCTTTTGCTTCTTCCAGGCGTTTCTTTATCTCAACGGCTTCAACTTCAAAATCTAAATATTTTTTTTTGCCGATAGTAAGATTACAAACCATAGTACCTAAGCCCGAAGCAAGAACTCCGCATAACGCGGAAACATTTCCACCGCCGGGAGTAGGCGCCGCCGAAGATAAATCTTCTAAATATTCTTCTAAAGTTACTTTTAAATTCATTATAAAATCCTTTGTAAAATTTTTAAAAGATTAAATCATATAATCAATTATTTTTTGATCTCTAAAAAAAGGATTGAGTGAACTTAATCCCAGTGCTTCAATTGCCAGATCAACTAATGATTTTTCATCCGTGTATTTATTTTTAGAATAATATCTTCCTGCCTGAAGTAAAGCTTCAAGAGGAACAAGCCCCACTATTTCACTTCCGTCAACTTCAACGCCTAAACGTTTAGCTTCTTTTTTTACTTCTTCAAAAGCAACGTGAATCGGTGTAATATTAAAATTTGTTAAGTTCATAGAAACTTGTGTTATTCCATATTTTTCCAAAGCGACGCCCATCCCTTTAACTGAATTTAATCTTCCCGGTTCTCGCACAGTTTTCCCCTCTTGTTTAACAATTTTACCGTTTATGTCGCGTTTTGCTCTACCGGATTCCCGAAGTATTTCACCAATTTCTTTCGCATATTTAACATCAGTATGCTTTATGTTAACATTATAAGCTACTAAAAAAAAACGTGCGCCCGTAACAATAGCCCCTAGTTTTTCGTTAAATTCAGAAGTTCCAAAATCAGGCTTCCACTCCTCCCGCAGCAATTTTTCCTTTAGACCTTCATATTCGCCTTTTCTAATATCGGATAAATTTTTTCTTCCCGGTTTTTGAGCCGCATTTTCATAAAGATAAACCGGTACATTCAGTTCTTTAGAAATTTGTTCTCCGTACTCTTTTGAGATTTCTATACATTCTTCCATTGTAACATTTTTTACAGGAACGAAAGGGACAACATCAATAGCTCCTAATCGCGGATGCTCACCTTTTTGATTAGTCATGTTAATACAGTCTGCGGCGGTTTTACTAAGAGCAGCAGCGCCATTTAAAATGCCTGATTTATCTCCGGCAAGAGTAACAACAACGCGATTATAATCGGCATCGGGTTCAAGACTTAAAAGACTACAGTTATCAATTTGTTTTAGGGAATCCTTCATCTTTTGGAATGTTTCTTCGTTTTTCCCTTCGCTGAAATTAGGTACACACTCAATTATTTTCATTTATTCTCCGTTGGTTTTTGGCCAGGTAGATATTAATTGTAAATAAAAAATAATCAATTTCTATTTAAGTTTTTAAAAGAATTAAGAGGTATCTGTTTCTTTACAAAAAAGAAGGTTGGCTTTAAAGGCAGCTTATAAAATGCCACATCATAACAGCGGCAAGTTTACAGGTTCTTCCGTCAATATCAAATTTTGGATTTACTTCACTAATCTCAAATATTTTTGTTCTGTCTTCAATGCCTGCAGTTTCCGCTGCTGTTATTGCTTCTTCCGCAGTAAGTCCGTTTGGATTCGGAGCGCTTACTCCCGGAGCCGCAAATGCTCTAACAGAATCCATATCGAATCCCCAAAAAATAAATTTACTTTTATTTTTCATTAGAATACTGTCTAATATTTTTTTAATTCCGGATTCTTTAACTTTATTTATTGTAAAAAATTCAACCCCAATTTCCTTCAAATAATTTTCATAAACCGGGGAGGACGCGAAAGGTTTTATTCCAATTTCAAAAAAATTATTCGGTAAAATTAATTTTTCATCAAGAAGCATTCTGTAGGGAGTTCCGCTATTTCTTGGTTTATCATCTCTTACATCAAAATGGCTGTCAATATTTATTGCAAGAATACTTTCTTTTGCAAGTGAAAGCGCTTTACAATCGGGATAAGAAATATCATTTCCGCCGCCGAGAATAATTATTTTATCCGCGGTTTTTAAAATTTCGGAAACGACAAATTCTTGGTTTTTATGAATATTCTCAAGTGATGAATCAACTTTTAAATTTCCTAAATCAAATACTTTTTTTGATGATATTTTGTCATTCAAGCTTAACTTATAAAACGCTTTTCGTATTTCATCGGGGGCATCTTTAGCGCCTTCTCTTCCTCTATTTCTTTTTACCCCTTCATCCTGCGGTGAACCTAAAATTATAACTTGAGAATCTTCAAATTCTTCCGGCGAAGATTTTACAAAATCTCCCAATTTTAAATCTTTTGGATCGTTGCGTGAGTAAAATAATTGTTTCTGCGGGCGTTCGGTAAGGTTAAAAATATTCATCGTTGTTAGTTATTTTTCTTTTATTCTAAAATGGAAGGGCCTTTCTTTCCATTCTCTTTTTTCAACATCCAGAGCTCTTTCAATAAATTTAACATTATTTTGCCGGTCAACCATAATTATTGTCTGGGAGCGAGTTCCATATTGCGGCGTATTTATAAAAATTGGTGAAACAGCTCGTTCAATTTCTATTCCTACTCCTGTATCGGGAAGATCTTCATCCTCGGCTTGCGCATCATCAATTAAAATTTTAAACAGATCATCGGCGGTAATATTTTGCGATTTAAGTAAAATTTGTAAAGCTGATTTACTTTTTTCAACTTTAGGCCATGGAGTATCCAGAAGATGATTACTTAAACCAAAAACTCCTTCATTAAGTTTTATAATTTCTTTAGTTTTATTTGAAAAGTAGTAAAGTTCTTGTAAATTGCCGAAAATTAAGTTATACCCGTTATACTTTTCCGCGGATTCTAATAATATTTTAGAATAATCTCCCGTATCGTAATTATTTATTAAAAAATCCGATACAATATGTCCGCGAGAAGGAGCATCATTTTTCATTTCTAAAGGACTTCTATAGTTTGTAATGGCGGCAAATTTTCCTTCTCTAGTCATTCCCAGCCAAGTACCGCCGGCTTTAATATCTTTGCCGGCAATTAAATTATAATTCTCCCAAAATTTTACCGGTTCTGTGGGGCGTTCTAAAAATTCATCTCTATTGGCGGCTATTATAAATTTATAAACCGGATGGAAATTTTTGGCTAATAATAATAAGCACATTTTTATTAAGCTTTCATAAGAAAAGGAGTTTTAGTTATCATTTCTTTTATTTTATGAGATTCATAAATATTAATACCGGTTATATCGGCGTTTGCCGATTGCACCATTGCCACAGCTACCGTATCCGCGTCAATCGCGTCATATTTTTTCAGTTTACCGGAAAAAGCAAAAGAGAAGGTTCGCATAAAAATTGCGCCTATTTTCTCTCCCAATCTGTGTTCTTGTCTTTCACCGAGAAGCAGAGAAGGGCGAAAAATATTTATGGTATTAAAATCTAATTTGGAAATATCTCTTTCAACTTCTCCTTTAACACGATTGTAAAAGATTTTAGAATCGGGATTAGCCCCTAAAGCACTTACAAAAAAAAATTGTTTAGCCCGGTTTTGTAAGGCGATAGTCGCAATTTCCAGAGGATATCGGTAATCAACTTTTTTAAAATTCTCCTGTGAACCAGCTTTTTTTATAGTTGTCCCCAGGCAGCAGAATATATCATCTGCTTGAATTATTTCCGAGTAGTTTTGGAGATTATTAAAATCTACTTTTTGCTGTACTAATTTTGGATTATCATCATTAATTTTATGACGGACAAGTGCAATAACTTTTGAATAATGATAATTATTAAGCAGATGCTTTAAACAAAATCCGCCAACCAGCCCTGTTCCCCCCACAATTAATGCCGTTTTTGTTGAAGTATTTTCTAATGTCATTTCTTTTCCTCAAAGAATAAATCTTTATGTAAAAAGGGAATTAAAGCTGTTATCAATCCGTGCATATATAATTCTGTTCTATCCATTCTGCCTTTTGTAAAATAACCTATTGCGCCTTCTTTTTGTTTTGTGTTGTGATTCCCGGTTATTTTATCCATTACATCACCGAGTTCAATTCCTTTTAATAATTCCTTAGTAATTGATTTGGGCAGTTCGAATAGAGGAGAACTTCCGAAACCGATTTTCCCTTCTTTGTCTATTATACAAATCAATCCCAGCGCAAACCATTGATTGAAAAATTTTGCGATTCCACCCTCAATTCCTACGAAATAGTCGGCATTTAAACCTTCGGTAATATTTTTATTTTTTAGTTCTTCAGCTCTATTTTTCGCGCCTTCAAAAGTTTCATCATTTATAGGCTGAGGAGAAACACCGGATTCAGCATGAATTCCTATTATTTGTATATCACTAAAATATTTAGAAAAAGCATTTTTTACGGAATCAATTTTTACTGGATTTTTAGAACCGACGAGTATTTTCATTGAGTATATTCTTTTAAGAAAAGTAATTAATTGAAAAAGTATTTATGAAAAGTTTTATTGCTGTCCCTAAAATAAAATTAATGAGATAAACAAAAAGGAAGTGAAGTGATTTTAAGCATTTTTATTGATTGCGTGTGAGTAAGATATAATAAAAAATCCCCTGCACTTTTGATGCAGAGGATTTTTCAAAAGAAGAGAAATTATTCATCCTCTAAATCTATACCGCTGGAAAAGGCGATATAATTTTTTAATTTAGAAAGCTTTTCGTTTGGCTGCTCATATTGCCAAGCACCATTCCAAACAACATTGCCGTGTACATCAATGTTAAAAAAATCAGCCTTCCCTTTTGAAGAATCAATATGATGAGTAGGACTTTTCTTCAAATATTCTTTTTTAACGGAATTTATTGGAAAATATCTATTACCGTCTATTTCAAGTATTTCATTGCTGGCTGCTATTACTTCATCATTCCAGATTGCTTTGTGCATCCTTTCTACTCCTTTCATATTATAGATATTATTAAATACGATAGTATTATTTCAATAAAATCATAATTTTAGACAAACTTTTATCATTTTGTGTTAATCGATAAATATAATTACCGGAAGCTAAACCGGCCGCATTAAAATTAAATTCATAATGACCGGCGTTCATTTCTTTGTGGATTAGTGTATTAATTCTATTTCCAAGAATATCAAAAATTTCCAATGAAACAAGTCCTTTTTTGGTGAGATCGAAAGAAATCACAGTGGAAGGATTAAATGGGTTCGGATAATTCTGAAATAATGAATATTCTTTAGGTATTTGAGATTTTTGCTGCCCGGCATAAACCGGAATATGAGATTTTTTTACCAGCCTAAAGTCATCAAAATAAATTCTTCCGTAATTTGCGGAACCTTCATCCGCCGTCATTTGAAAACTATCAATTCTATAGGATGAATAGTCTAACTGCCCGTCGCCAATCCATTCGCCAACACTATTTACATCACTTAATTTCCATTCTACTAATTTCCATCCAATCCAGTCGATTTTGTACCATTTAGAAACTTCATGATTCGGCCAGGCAGTTCCGTCTCCTTCATCAATGGCAAAACGAAATAGATTGCCGCTGCCGTCACCGAAAATATATACTTGAAGCGTATAAGTTGTATCAAAAATAATATCTCTCGGTGCACCGCTTGATAAATATTCTCTTATTAAATGGGAAGATGTACTGTCCCATTGATAATTCAAAAATACGGATTTAGTCGGAGAAGAGGCCGGCCTATAATATTCAGTGGAATATTGGAAATAACTTCCGGAATCCACAATTCCGTTGGTGGAACCGCTGTAATGAGGAGCTTCCCAGGATCCTTCTGAGGAAAAATCATCTATCATTATTCTTTCGGAATATATATTGCTTGAAGTAAAAAAGCTAAAAGCGGTATCTGAACTCATACCGTTGCCGTTCAAATCTTTAATCCCGCTTTTTAATTCCAGCCGGTAAGGAAAATTATTTAATAAAGGCTTTTGAAGTTTAAAACTTAAAACTGATTTATTCCCTACAGTTTTAAGCTGCATATCTTTTAACTTGGCGTTTTCACCTTCATAAAGAATAACGGTGGAATGAGTTATTGTAAGCGGATCGACTTGTTCATCAAATAAAACAGTAATTATGTCTTCAACATCAAAAAGATTTTGATCAGAAGATGAATCAACATTTGCGGCAATTACAACAGGACCTTTAAGATCCTGTACTTCAGTTCTAAAATGAAGCACAAAAGGATCGCCTGGAATTCCATCTTTGTTGCCGTCAATTTTTTGCCCTATTAAATCCGTTGCCGAAGTATCGATAGTTAAAGTATATTCTGTATTATAATTAAACGGGTAAGCAAATTTTATTAAATATTTTGTATTATCATTAGATCCGTCAACTAATCCCAATGGAATTTCCGGGGAAATATGTATTGATCTTCCCAATTTTAAATCAACCGGTTTTGAAAAATTAATTTCGATTCCAGAAGTAACTTCCAAAGTATCTCCTTCCGATGGTAAAGATGATAAAACAACCGGAGGATAAGACGGTATAGAATCTGTTTCAACAACGTTAGAAGGAAGAGATTCATTCCAATATCTGTTTAACATTGTTGCCGCAAATTTATATTTACCCGCAAAATTTTCGTTACCGGTGAAAAATTCATCCAGCACAAATGAGCTGTTTCCAAAATTAACGGCAATCAGATCAGAATTATCAGTATTTATATTTCCCGTAGATTTATAAACCGCAAACCATTGATTTAGGTTTAATCCTGCCGGTGGAACAACATCAAGCTGATAATGAAGAGAATCAATTTTGGTGATGTTTATTTGCGGAGATTCCGGAACAGAATCAGAAACGGCAATATTTGAGCGTACTTTAGTTTTTTTCTTGAAAAATGTACTGCCGGCTTCGTTCCAATATTCATAATCGTGCCAGGAAGCATAACTGAAAAATTGAAAACCGTCAACCCAATCTACCATACGGCAGCTGTTAACAATATCTTCGTGATTATCCCAAACATTATTTTCTTCCAACCTATAAGAAGGAGGCCCAACACTGAACAATCTGCCTGCCGCAACACCTTCTTGAATATAAGGTCCCCAGCTTTGCGCACCGTCTCCGACAAGCATTCCGTAAAATTCGCTGCCGGTAAGCCAATGGTAATGCATCGGAGTAAGCTGATCGATATAACCTTTATTAAACCAAAGAGCCGCATCCTGATACACCGAACCATATCCTTGCCAACTGCTCCAATTATATTTACCGATTGCGGCAACGGAAATTCTTACCCAGGGTTTTACTGCCTGTACGGAATCATGCATTTCTTTAACAAATTTAGTAACCGACCATCTCCACCATTCCTGCCATGATGAAAAACCTTCCGGCACTCCGGCCGAATATGGATGCTCAACATCATATAAGTATCTTCCCGATTGATTATCCGC
This sequence comes from uncultured Bacteroidota bacterium, assembly GCA_963798775.1. Taxonomy (GTDB): domain Bacteria; phylum Bacteroidota; class Ignavibacteria; order Ignavibacteriales; family Ignavibacteriaceae; genus CAWCUK01. The sequence continues at coordinate 159,704 of CAWCUK010000005.1, read as the reverse complement.
CAATTCCTCAACTTGATTATTAGTTATAGCTCCGTCGGGAAGTTTTTCTGTTTCTACTAACTTAGAAAAACTTTTTGATTGTTTACTGCTTGTATACTCATTCCATCTAACATAATCAAAATGAAGCCCGTCAATATCATAATTATTTACAATTTCCATTGCTACATCTTCCAGATATGCTCTTGCGGCTGCCATACCGGGAGAAAGCGCGATTGAACTATTCATCGGATTTCCGGATTGATCGCGGCAAATCCATTCCGGATGTTCATTTGCGGGAGCCCCGGGCACTGTGCTTGTGCATGAAAAAACATTAAACCAAGCGTGCAGTTCAAGTCCTCTTTTATGCGCTTCATCTATTGCATATTGCAAAGGATCGAAACCGGGATTTTTACTGCCGGCGTAAGATCCCCAGGGTTCAAATGAAGAATTATAATAAGCCGTTCCTGCTTGTCTTACCTGCCAAATAACCGAAGTCATATTTGCTGCTTTATGCTCATCAAGAATTCTTCTTATTCTTGCTTTATTTTGTTCAACAGTGCTTGAGCCATTTATATACTCCCAAGTAACAACCCAAGTTGCCCTAAACTCATTATTATTAGTTTGTGGTATTATTTGAAGAGTAATAAAAATTATAAACAAAAAGGTAAAGATTTTTTTCATTAACTAATCCTAATTTTTTCATTGTTATAGAATTTGCGAACAAAAGTTAAGGTTATTCAATTTGAAAGCACAGTTTTAAATAATAAGATTTAAAAGCTTTTTAGTTTTAAATAATTTTTTATTTAAGTAATTTTAATCACATAAAATTTTAGTAACTTTACTCCTATATTTTCAAAAGTTGACTTTTTTGTTTAGTTGCATGATGTTTATGTAGAAAAATGAGAACAACAGGAATATTAATATTAACATGTGTAATCGTAACGAACATGTTTTCTCAAACGATTACTAAAGAGGGGGAATTTTCCTCTTATTATTTTTCGTTGAAAAGTAATAAGATTAACCTTACCTATAATTCAATACAAATTTCAATAGATAATAATAATGTTTATAGTAAGGAAGTTTCCGGTGTTAAGAAAAATTTCTTTTCTCCTAATAAAAAATATTTCATGGTAGCGGCTTTTAATTACTCGGACAAAAAAACTGATTATGAAATAAATTTATTCGTCTTTAACAATAATGGGAATTTTATTGATTCTTTTAGTGTTTTAGCCGGATATGATTTGCCGAATCCTATTTTTGCCATAAATGATGAAGGAGTCGCGGCTGCTTTTAATCCGATTAAAATGGATATAACTTTATATAAAGACGGAATTGAAAAGCAAATTCTTCTAGAAAAAAATCCGGAATACCAGACAGAAAAAAGTTCATTTTTAGAAATGAATAATGAAAGCGCTTTTGTTTTAACTTCTGAAAAAGCATTAAGTATTGAGGAAGAGGATCAAAACGTAAAATTGTATAAGGTTAATACTTCTGATTTTTCAGTTGATAAAAAAGATATTGATTATTCAATACCGACCGCAATAAATGTTTCCGATAACAATGTTATTGTTTCCGGTGTGAAGTTTCAAAATTCAGTTCCTAATGGAAATATTTCTAAAATGGATACAAAACTAAACATCCTGCAAAGTGCCGGTGTTGCGGTAGAATCTATTCTGCGAACATCTGATTTTTATTATTGTAAGAATGGAAATAAACTATTTAAGATGAACAAAAATTTATCAATAGAAAAATCTTTTAATTTTGATGACAATGCGTATATAAAAAATATTGCCATGGCAGGCGGAGAACTAGCGGTTCTTACAAAAGAAAAAGGGGTAAATTTTTTGTATAAAATATCATCAGCTCTGAATGTTGATTTTAAAAAGAGTTTAGATATTTTAGCATCTACCAAAATAGATGATATGGAAAGTTTGGATGGGAAACTGTTTCTATATTATGGGCACAATACACTTATATTCAAATGATTATCTATTTATATAACCCGGAGGGTTAAATGAGATTTTGGTTACAGATTATTACAACCACCCTTATAATCATATTATTCACATCCACAAGTTATTCCCAATCCGGAAAAATAGCCGGTAAAGTAACAGATGCAACCACCGGAGAACCATTGCCTTTTGTTAATGTTATTGTTTTAGGAACATCTACCGGTGCGGCTGCGGATATAAACGGCGAGTATTATATCTTAAATATTCCGCCGGGAACTTATTCAGTTAAAGCCTCCGCTGTCGGTTATAATGCAGTTACTGTGGAAGACATTAAAGTTTCTACCGGATTTACAAGTACAGTCGATTTTAAGTTATCATCGGCTTCTGTGGAACTAGGACAAGATGTTGTTGTTATTGCTGAAAAACCTCTTATAAGAAAAGATAATACTGCTTCAACATCTGTTGTCGGTAATGATGTAATTTCTCAGCTCCCCGTAACCGAAGTAAGGGATGTACTTCAGCTGCAGGCGGGAATTGTTTCCTCCGGAGGAGATCTTCATTTAAGAGGGGGAAGAGCGGGACAAATTGCTTATCAAGTTGATGGCGTTCCGATGACAGATTCTTATGACGGAAGCCAAATAGTTGAAGTTAATGCCGATGCCGTTCAGGAACTTCAAGTAATCAGCGGTGCTTTTAATGCGGAATACGGGCAAGCGATGTCAGGTATTGTTAATATTGTTACTAAAGACGGAAATAATGATTTTAACGGTAATTTTACTACTTATGTTGGTGATTATGTTTCAAATAAAACTGATAAATTCTGGGATATAAATTCAATAAATCCTACCGCGATAAGAAATTTTGAAGGAAGTTTTAGCGGACCGGTTTTAAATGATAAATTATTCTTCTATTTAAATGGCCGATATTATTACAATAGCGGCTATTTGTACGGAAAAAAAACTTTTTTGATGACCGATAGAGCTTATGAAATCCCGGGTTCCGGCGGTTCTAATTTTTTCATTGATAAAAACGGTGATGATTCTTTTGTTTCAATGAATCCGGATGAAAGAATATACGGACAAGGAAAATTAACTTATCGTTTAATAAGCGGATTAAAAATAAATTATAATTATATACTGGATAAACAAAAATATCAAGATTATAACCACGGAAACAGATTAACTCCCGATAATAATCTTCAGCGGTTCAGAAACGGATTAACAAATATTTTATCGATAAATCACGCTATTTCTTCTTCAAGTTTCTATAACCTAAATCTTTCCTACTTCTATAAAAATTATCAGCATTATTTATTTAAAGATATTTATACCGGAGATTTACTTCATCCGACTAATTATGTAGATAATTATATTCGCCAAACTCCACCGTATAGTTTTAATGTAGGCGGTACAGATTACAGCCGTTTTTACAGAAGTACGGGAACATACTCTGCAAAGCTTGATTGGACAACACAGTTAAATCAGGAAATAAATCTTCAGTTCGGCGGAGAAGTAAAGCAGCATCAAATTTACATGCACGAAATTACACTTTACCCGTTAACTGTAAATGGTGTTCAAACAGTAGGAATACCTCCGGTAACAACAGATCAGAATAATGATTACCTGCATAAACCACAGGAAGCTTCTGCTTATGTTCAATCTAAAGTGGAAGCGTTTAATATTATTTTTAATATTGGCGTACGATTAGATGTATTTAATCCTGACGGCGTAGTATTAAATGATCCGGCCGATCCTAATATTGTCTCTCCCCTTAAACCTTCAAACCGTTTTCATGATTTAAATGGGAATGGAGTTTTTGATCCTGATCAGGGAGAAACCGTAAAAACAATTTCGGAAAGAGAAAGCTATTGGTATAAAGACGCAAAAATAAAATCCCAAATCAGTCCGCGTATCGGTTTAGCTTTCCCTATTACAGATAAAGGGGTAATTCACTTTTCTTACGGACATTTTTTCCAGCTTCCTAGTTATGAATTGCTATACGCTAACCCGGAATTTGAAATTGGTGTCGGCTCAGGAAATCAAGGAATAATAGGAAATGCGGATTTGAGGCCGCAAAAAACGGTAAAAGGGGAAATAGGATTGCAGCAGCAAATCGGTGATGATATTGCCGTGGATCTTACTGTTTTCTTTGAAGATTTTAGAGATCTGGCCGGAACACAAACCGATGAAATTTTAGTATTCGGCAACAACGCAAGTTACAGCAAATACGCAAATTCAGATTTCGGTTTCTCAAAAGGATTTATTGTAAAAATTCAAAAGAGATTTTCCGGCGGATTAGCGACAAGTTTAGATTATACATATTCTGTTACCAAAGGTAATGCATCAAATCCGGCTGACGCAAGAAACGCAATAGCCGGCGGCGCTTTGCCTGAAACATTTATCGCGCCTTTAAATTGGGATCAAACGCATACTTTGAATATTTCGGTTGCATACAGCAAAGCAAAAGATTGGGGATTTTCATTAATAGGAAATTTCTATACTGGTCAGCCTTACACACCTCAAGTAAACAAAAATACTCTTGTTACTCAGAATGCTTTCCCGAGAAACAGCGAAATTAAACCATCAATTTTTAATTTAGATTTAAGATTATATAAAGATATTGTTTTCGGGAATACAACTTTATCTGTATTCGCAAAAGTATTTAATCTTTTGGATATGGATAACCCTCGTACCGTATATGATAATTCCGGTGATCCATTATTCACTTTTGATGAATTAGATGCCGAAAAAATACATCCTAAAATGTACTACAATACTTTAGATGAAATTTATACAAACCCGGGTTTCTTTTCGGAACCAAGACGTGTTGAATTAGGAATTACATATAACTTCTAAAAAAATTATGAAAGTTATTCAAATGCGAAAAAATTTATTACTGTTTATTTTTACTCTCGCGCTAAGTTCAAATCTTTTTGCTCAATACGGTGATCCGAATTTGCTAACGGTAGGAACTCATACCGGAAACAGAATCGGAATCTCATTCCATAACGACGGACAAATTGCAGGTATTCTTCCCGGTGTTGATATCCGCGGTGAATGGCCTTTAGGTTCCGGCGAAAATTATATCGGAGATTGTATTCCTTTAATCGGTGTGGAATTTACTAATACTCTCGGACAGACGCTTCATTCTGTTATTATTTCAAGAGGACCAAGAAATAGGCAACAAGAAGAAAAAAATCCTATATACGGCTATTTCTGGGGGTGGAATCCTGTTCCGGGTTTTAGAAATCCCAATTACGAATCTGTCGCGATGAGCCATTTGCCTGACTCATGGCCTATTGAAGGTTGGAATGATCCTGTTGCCAAAAATTGGAAGGATTCTTTAGGAAATACCCAATGGTTCGGATACTTCGGACGCGGAATTAAAAACGCTGATCAGGAATCTTTATTTGATGCGGATGATCAATGGGATGATGAATTTAATTTTAGAGAATTTGATCAAAATGATCCTATTTTTCTACCGGATAGTACTAATTCTGCAAGACACGGTATGGGCTTAAGAATGCGTGTCCGCGGGTTTCAATGGTCTAATTTCTTAGCTGAAGATGCAATTTTCTGGCTTTATGATATTACCAACGAAGGTACCACAATTTATCGAAAAGCGGATTTTGGAACTGTGGTTGGTACATTAGCCGGAGGAGACGGCGATAGCCAGGATGATTTAGGCTATTTTGATGTGAATAATTGGATTACATATTCTTGGGATTCTGACGGGATTGGAAACAAAGGGCAAAAGGTGGGTTACGTTGGATACGCTTTTTTGGAATCTCCGGGAAATCCCTTTGACGGAATTGATAACGATGATGATGATAATATAACAGAAACAAGTACTTTAAAATATACTCCTTCCGCTCCAAATTTTGTAGCAGCCGATTTTGATTCTGTTACATATAAAGTCGGCGATAATGTAGTTCTAATAAATCCGGTAACTTATGAAAGAACTCTCCATACCATAAATACACTTCCGGATACGGTTTATTCGATGGGACAGCAGTTTGTAATTGAATTAAATAAATATTTTAGAGAAGGGTATATCGCTTCGGTTACAAACGGTGTTTCTCAGCCTTCGCCTACCGCTTATGACGGTATAGATAATGATCTTGACGGATTAATTGATGAAAACGAAGCAATCCACTTCTTAACGCGTCAGAACAGCGGACTTTCCGGGCTTCGTTATATCAATTATAGAACAGGTGAAGGAATTAATGATCTTTTAATAGATGAAAAAAGAGATGATGCTGTAGATGAAGACGGTGATTGGACGGCTGAATTTGATGACGTTGGTATTGATGGTTTAGGTCCGAACGATAATGGTTATCCCGGTCCTGATGAAGGAGAAGGAAACGGAATCCCGGATCAAGGAGAACCGAATTTCGGCAGAACCGATCCTGATGAATCTGATCAAATCGGTTTAACCAGTTTTAACTTCTTTAATAATAGTGCTTCTCCGGATATGACAAATGATTCTTTATTATGGGCAAGAATGACTCCCGGAAGGTTTGATGTAATTCCGCCGACTCCTCAAGATGGTGATTTTATTTATGCTTCCGGTTACTTTCCTATGGTCCCGAGTAACGGCGATCCTAATGTTAAGGAAAGATTTTCAGTTTCACTCCTTTTCGGCGAAGACTTGGGAGATATTATTAGCAATAAGCAAATTGTACAACAGATTTATAATGCAGGTTATAAATTCCCTCAGCCTCCTTTGAAACCGAAAATTAAATTAACTCAGGAAGACGGAAAAGTAGTTATTTATTGGGACGGTGCTCCAACAGAAAATGACAGAGATTTTATAACGAAGAAAAAAGATTTTGAGGGTTATAAAATTTACAGATCAACCGATGCTAATTTTACCGATTCAAGAGTAATTACTAACGGTAAAGGCATTTTAACCTTTGATAAACCGATTGCGCAATATGATTTGAAGGATTCATTAAGCGGCTATTTCTATCCTTCAAGAAGATTATTGGAACAGGTCGGCGGTACAACATATTATCTCGGCGATAACACCGGAGTTATAAATAAATTTATAGATTCGAATGTTGTACTCGGCCAAACTTATTATTACGCGGTTTGCGCGTATGATAAAGGTGACGCAAGTTTAGATATTTTTCCTACGGAAGATTCTAAATTTATTAGAAGAACTTCTTCCGGCGAAATTATTACTGATGATAATACCGGTTATATTACTCCGGGTAAAAGGCCGATCGGTTATGACGCGGCACAAATACTTGATTTTAAAAAATCAGAAGGATTTAAGGGAACAGGTAAAATAAATATAGAAATTGTAGATGATAAAGTTGTTCAGGCCGAAAACTCTTATAAAATAGTTTTCCAAGATTCTGCTGATTTAGTTACAAAATCTTGGTCTTTAATAAATTTAACTAAAAATGATACGATTATTAATCAAGCACAGGTATTTAACGGAAATACTCCGATTAAAGAAGGATTTAGAGTTCAGCTTTACAATGACGCGAATGTAAAACTTGATACCGCACAATCCAAAATGGTTGGCGGAACCTCTGATTATACTAGTATCTCTTTCCAGGCTTACACCAGGTTACCCAATGATTACCGTATAGAATTTTATCCGAATATTGTGGATACATCGGTAGCCGAACCATTACTGCCTGCACAACCGGTTAATTTTAAGGTTTACAATATTACCAGAGGCCAATATATAGATTTCTCTTACGGTAAATTCGGTACTATTTCAACAACATACTCTATTATATTCAGAGAAAATGTAGATGGTACTGTAAAAAGAACCTGGAGAGCTAACATTGATTATAAAGGCTCTAATGTTCCTTTAGAGACCACCGGTACCTATACAATGGTTACTACAAAACCTTTTGCAGGCACCGATGAAATCACATTCAATATAAAAGGCCCTAACATAGATAATAAGGCGGCTAAAGAAAATATGAATATGATTAAAGTCGTACCAAATCCATATGTTGTAACACATGAAGCCGAATCCAGATTATTAAGCTCTCAAGTAAGCGGAAGAGGTGAAAGGGAAATTAGATTTACACATATTCCTCCGGGAGCTAATATATCTATATATACTGTTCGCGGTGAAAAAATTAAAACTTTAAATAATGAAGATCTCTATGTTGGTGACGTTTATTGGAACTTGCGCACCGAAGAAAATCTTGATGTAGCATACGGAGTTTATGTTTATGTTGTTGAAGCTCCGTCTATTGGTACTAAAATTGGCAAGTTCGCTCTTATAAAATAATGGAGAGAAAATGAATAAGTTTATAATAGTATTTTTAACGGCTGCCGGATTTTTATTCGGACAATCTAAAGTCGGTTCAACCGCGGCTCCATTTTTAAACATTGGGATCGGACCTAGAGCAGTATCTATGGGGGGAGCTTTTGTTGCAACTGCTAATGATGTTACCGCTCTATATTGGAATCCTGCCGGAGCTTCAAGAACAAACAGCAACAGCGCTCTATTTTCTCATTCAAAATGGTTTGCCGATATAACTTATAACTGGGCAGGCGCGATGTTCGCTTTAGACGGAATGGGTACTATAGGATTTAGTGTAGATTATTTAGATTACGGTGAACTTGAAGTAACTACTTTAAGAGAACCGGACGGAACCGGGGAATATTTTACACCAAAAGATCTTTCCATGGCCATTACTTATGCTTATAATTTAACCGATAAATTCTCTATCGGCGGCAATGTTAAATATATAAATCAGAAAATCTGGAATAGTTCTGCAAGCGCGGTAGCAATGGATCTGGGAGTTTTATTTTTATCCGATATTTATGGTTTAAGAGTCGGAGCAACAATCGCTAATTTTGGTACAGATATGTCGCTTGACGGAAAAGACCTTTATGTGCAGTACGATATAAATAATCAAATTTTCGGAAATAATGATCAAATTTTAGCTAAATTAAATACAAGTTCTTATCCGCTTCCGTTAACATTTAGAGTGGGAGTAGCAATTGATCCGATAAATACAGAAAATCATAAATTTACAATCGGAGTTGATGCATCTCATCCTAGTGATAACGATGAGTCGGTTAGCATTGGGGGTGAGTATAATTTTATGAATCTTATATCTTTAAGAGGAGGTTATAGAAATCTTTTCTTAAAAAATTCTGAAGAAGGTTTAACTTTAGGCTTCGGAGTAAATTATTCTTTTGCCGCAAATTTGGGTGTATTTGTAGATTATGCATATCAAGATTTTGGTAAATTAAAAAATACTCAACAATTTTCAATCGGGGTAAAATTTTAGGTAATAAATATTAATTAAAATCATAAATAATTATTACTTAAATTTTACTGACTAAATAAATCAATCAACCACAAAGGAGATATATATGAAAAAAATAGCATACTTTATATTTGCTTTATTCCTGGTTAATGTGGCATTTGCACAAACCGTGGAATTTCAAGTAAATATGGCTATTCAAGCTAAGAAAGGGAATTTTAATCCCGCATCTGATAGTGTTAAATTAGCCGGAAATTTTAACGGCTGGAATACCACTGCAACTTATTTAACAGACGATAATAATGATTCTGTTTATACTGTTACTATCGATACTTTCGCGGTCGGCGATACTTTATATTTTAAATTTATTAAAGGCGCTGATGGCTGGGAAGCAGATCCAAATAGAGAATATGTAGTTCCTACAGGTTCCAGTGTTTACACTGCGTATTTTGATAGAGATACTGTTTATGTGCCAAGCGTTCCAAAACCTATTACGATAACTTTTGTTTGTAATATGGAATTCGAAAAGGTTTCAGGTCGTTTTAATCCGGTAACGGATACTCTAACTGTTAGAGGTGATTTCAACGGTTGGTCAGGTGAAACATATATGGAACCGAGCGACCTTGATCCTAATATGTATACCACAACCTTTGAAGATACTTTGGGCGTTGCCGCTAATGTTAATTATAAATTTGCCTATACCGGCAACGGCATTACTTCATGGGAATCAGGTGATAACAGAATATTAACTATTACTCAAGAAGATTATGATGCAGGTGTAGCAACAGCTTCAAGAACTTTTGGCGATTTGGACATAAATAGTGTTACCAACAATCCTGTAACAATTAAATTTGTGGTTGATGTGAATGGTGCAGTTTCTTCAATTACTGGACAACCTTTTACAGATGTTCAAAATGTAGTTCTTGCTGGTGCAAACGCTCCATTAGCATGGCCCGGTGCAGGCTGGCCCGATACTGACAGCAACGCTGTAATATTTATGTTTGATGACGGTACTCATGGTGATGCAACCGCGGGTGATAAGATTTATACTTATGAACTTACATTCCCGCAATACTCGCCTTTTTCTGTTGAATATAAATATGGTGCAAATTGGGGCTTACCTTCAATTAATACCGGCGGTAATGATAACGAAAATTCAATAGGATCTAATCATAAAATAATGCTGACAACACAATTATTAAGTGCTACTGTTGATAATAAATTTGGTGTAATGGGCGACCACGAATTAATTGATGTTGTTACAGGTATTACAGAAGTTAATTCTAATATTCCTGATGCATATGCCTTAGGCCAAAATTATCCTAATCCATTTAACCCTTCCACTAATATCAATTTCTCTATCAAAAATCCCGGTTTGGTTTCGTTGAAGGTTTATAATACTTTAGGACAAGAAGTAGCAACTCTTCTTAATGAAGAAAAAGCTGCCGGAACTTATACTTTTTCATTTGATGCTTCTAAATTATCAAGCGGTATCTATTTCTATTCAATTACCACAGGTAATTTTACGGCTACAAAGAAAATGATATTAATTAAATAAGAATTTTCTTTTCTTATAAAAAAAGCCGGATTGAAATACATCCGGCTTTTTGTTTTTAAAAATTTTGATGATTTTTTCTACTTTAAAATTTCCTCTAGCTGATTTCTTAAATTTTTCGCTCCAGGAAATCCCGGATCTACTTGCAAACATTTTTTAATTACATTAAATGCTTCTTTAAAATTCTTTTCAATTGAATAAGCTCCTGCTAAATTAAATAAAACCTGCGCATCTTCGTAATTATAATTTAAGCTTTCATTTAAAAATTTTATTGACTTTTTTACATTATTCCGGGATAGATTTATTATTCCCAGCCATTTTGTTGATAAAGCATTTGGTTTATAATTATAAGCTTTTTGAAAAATTTTATAAGCATCATCATATTTTTTAGCCTTAAGTAATTCTTGTCCTGAAAATGAGTAATAATTTTCAAAAACAGGAAATTGATCAATAAGTACAAGCATTTCTTGAGTAAACTTGTCATAATGTTTTTTCGCCAAATAATTATTGGCAAGTCTTCTATGAGCGGCTTCCCATGAAACTTTTCCTTCAACTACATCAAAAGCCAGAGTATCAACTAAATTTTTAAAAGAAAATAATCTTTTTGAAGAACCGGCTGGATGTGGAGTACTAAAAGGCCAATCGTTTTTTAAAATTTTTATTCTATCCGAGCCAATAACGGAATCTAAATCTGTAAAATAAAAATTAGCCTTTGCTGTACTGTCAATATTTTTTGTACTTAATTTTCTGCCATTAGGAAGAAGATGAGATTTCTCCATTGTAGAATAAAATGACTTTCCGATTATCTGATAACCTTCCAAAGTTGGATGCAGATGATCTGTCATTAAATTATTGCCGGTAATATTTTCAGGACTTTCCGCTTCAAAGGCTGAATCAATATTTGTTACAGCATAATTAAATTCTTTTGCTAAATTTCTGATTATCCAGTTCATTTTTCCCGGCGCACGGAAGCGTAAAGCATCAAGATCTTTTGCGTATCTAAATAATGAATCTGCTTTTTTAATATCCTTTCTTTTCAGTTCTTCTTGAGCTAAATTATAAACTTTATCCGCCGGCGGAAATTTTCCGTCTTTTACGGAAACGAAGGGTTTCAAATCTTTTAAATTACAAGTAAGCGTTCCCAAAATTACAGGTACTTCTGCTTCTTTCGCCATGTCCAAAACATCGTACATATTGTTTTCAAATTGTTTTATCCCCGCTTTAAAAGTATCGGAATCATATTTAATAAATTGATCTTTAGCCATTCTTGACATTAAAGTTCCGCTTTGTCTTCTTTCGGAAGAAAAAATTCCCGCAATCCAGCCGATAGTATTTCTGAGTAGCTGTGTAGTTCTGAATTTATTTAAATCTAAAATTAGATTTACAAACAACCTACTTGAACCGAGAGATTCCATTGAACCGACGCCCAAAGCTCCGTAATATTCGTTATGGCCGGCGTATATTAAAATTAAATCCGGCTTCTGTTCTAAAACTCCGGGAATTAAATCTCTAATTGTATAACTGTTAACCGCGGTAATTGCAAGATTAACAACTTCAACTTTATTTTCCGGGAAAAGCGCTTCCAAATATTTTTTTAAATATCTTCCGAAATCACCGTTTGGAGTAAAAGGATAGCCGGCAGCGCTGCTTCCGCCTAATATAAAAACACGAAAAGCATTATCTTTCTTTTCAATATCAAAAACATTTCCGTTGGAATAGGGAACATTTTTGGTTGTGTAAAAATATCTTCTGGTAAAATCAGGATTTAATACATATTTAGTTTCGGAAGCTTTTATCCAGTAAGCATAATCATATCCATAATTAAAGAGCCTTAAGCCTAATTCAAGCAGTATAAAGAAAACTATAGGAATTAAAATAAGTACAAGGTAAAACCATTTCGGAATTTTATTATCATGTTCCATTTTTTGCGGCCGCTTTTTTACCGATTTTTTAACCATGGAATTTTCGCCCTCTTATTATGTAAAATCGTTTGAGTAGGACTTTTTACTTTGTATTTTCTTTGCTATTAAATTATTTTGGAGCACCATTTTAAGGAGAGATTTTTTTATAAATGAATAAAGTTGCAACCCTCATACTAATAGTATTTTCTATAAATATTTATGCTCAAAGTAATCAAGAAATAATCGCAAAAATAGGAAATATTACAATCTCAAAACAGGATTTTCTTGAACGGTATGAATTAACTCCGATTTTAGGGAAAGAAATTATTAGCAACAAAGATGGTTTAAAACTTCAACTTATTCATTCCTTAATAGCGGAAAAATTATTCGCAATGGACGCACTGCAGAGGCAGGTAGATACTATTAAATTAGTAAAGAAAACTCTGGAAGATTATAAAAAAATGTTTGTAAAGGATGCCTTATATAAAAAAGAAATCGTACAAAAAGCAGAGTACACTGCGAACAGTTATTTGAAAAAATATTTAAATCAAGCGAGCCAATTATGGTTTATCTACATTTCTGCTTCAAACGAAAATGAAATTAATAAAATTTACGGGCTTTTAAAAAAGGGATTTCCATTTGATTCACTTTATACCCGCGGAAGCGATACTTTGAAAGTGCGAATAGGAGATTTAACTGAAAATGTGGAATCGGAATTATTCAATGTGAAAGAGAACAGTTTTTCCAAGCCTCTATTCTTTAAGGAAAACTGGTATATCTGCAAAATCATTAAACGATTTGATCCCGTCGCGGCGCATATGCAAGTATGGGAAGAAGATTATAAAAGATTGAAAAAAATTGCAAAGCAAAGAGCAGAAGCTGAATATTACAAAAAATTTATGAAACAATTTTTCTCCGGTAAAAAAATAGAAGCAAGAGGAAATCTGCTGAAACAAGTTGCTGAGGAAGCTTCAAAAATATTGAGTGAAAAAGAGAAGAGTAAACCTGCCGGCGGAAAAGTATATTTAACCAATTTGGATTTATTAAAAATACAGGCTCTTCTTCCGCAAAAAAGTTTAGATGAAATTTATATTAATCTCGAAGGGGAACAACTCGCGTTAAAAGATTTTCTTCTTTATCTGCGTTTTAATGAAGCGGCCGCCGAGAAAACTGATTTTAAATCAGTTTTGGATTTATTAAACGCGAAAACCAAACATTTTATTGAACAGGAATTATTAGCCGAAGAAGGTTTTAAGGAAGGATTAGATAAACTTCCCGAAGTTAAAAAATCTTATGAAATGTGGCGGGATAATTATCTGTATTATCTGATGGAAAATTCATTTAACGATTCAACGGCAGTATCGGATTCGGAAGCTTACCAATATTATGCGGAGAATCAGAAAAATAAAGGTTCCAAATATGAATATAAAATTTCTGATATCTCTACTAATAACTTGGAAGAAATAGAACAATTACTAGATGCGGTAAAGTCCGGTAAAAGTTTTGAAGAACTCGCTAAAAATTATAATTCAACTTCCGCGGCGGAATTCAAACCGGAAAATTTTTACGGAGAAATTGGAATATTAGCCGAGAGAATGAAAGCCGGAGAAGTTTATGGGCCAGTTAAGAAAAATGATAAATATATTCTTTTTAAAATTGTTGATAAAAGAGAAGTAAATCCTCAGTCTCAATCTTCATTTGAAAGTAAAAAAACTGAAATAAAAAAAGAAATTTCGCAGCGGAAATATGAGGATAAAATTATTGAATACACAGTTTCTCTCGCTGATCAATATGGTTTTTATATAAATGAAGAAGCATTAAATTTGACTAATGTTACTTCGGTAAATATTTTGACTTACCAAATGCTTGGTTTTGGAGGAAAGATTACCGCTGTGCCTTTATCTTTACCAACAATAAATTGGTACAAGGCCTGGAAGGAACAGCCGAAACTTGCTCAATAAATTATTAAATATTTTATAATATGTATATTCTCGGAATTTCCGCGTTTTATCATGACAGCGCGGCTTGTCTTTTGAAAGACGGCGAAATTATTGCTGCCGCACAGGAAGAACGTTTTACACGCAAAAAACATGATCAAGATTTTCCTATTCACGCAATAAAATTTTGTTTAAAGTTTGCCGGGATTATTTCTTCTGATTTAAATCTTGTAGCTTTTTACGATAAACCTTTTATCAAATTTGAACGTCTTCTCGAAACTTATTTATCGTTTGCTCCCGTGGGAATAAAATCTTTTATTAAAGCGATGCCGGTATGGATAAAAGAAAAACTTTGGATGAAGGAAATTCTGCAGAAGGAATTAAACTACGATGGAAAAATAATTTTTCCTGAACATCACGAATCGCACGCGGCATCGGCGTTTTTCCCTTCTCCTTTTAATGAAGCCGCTATTTTAACAATGGACGGAGTAGGCGAGTGGACTACGACAAGTTATGGAGCGGGTTACGGAAATCATTTTGAGCTTTTGGCCGATATAAAATTTCCGCATTCGCTGGGACTCCTTTATTCCGCTTTCACTTATTATACCGGTTTCAAAGTTAATTCCGGAGAATATAAAGTTATGGGCCTGGCTCCTTACGGTGAACCAAAATATAAAGATTTAATTTTAAATGAATTAATTGATGTAAAAGATGACGGTTCATTCCGGATGAACATGGAGTTTTTCAATTACTGCGCCGGCCTTACAATGACGAATGAAAAATTCCACAAATTGTTCGGAGGCGAGCCGAGAAAACCGGAATCAAAATTAACGCAAAGAGAAATGGATCTTGCCCGTTCTGTTCAAGATGTTACGGAAGATATTGTGCTTAAATTAGGAAAACATGTTTTTAAGGAAACCGGGATGAAAAATTTAACTCTTGCCGGCGGAGTCGCGTTAAATTGCGTTGCCAACGGAAAGCTGTTGAGAGAAGGCCCGTTCCAAAATATTTGGATTCAGCCGGCTGCCGGTGACGCCGGAGGTGCGGTTGGGGCGGCATTTCTCGGCTGGTTTCAGTATTTAGGAAATGAAAGAAAAGTGGATGGAAAAAATGATCTTCAAAAAGGCTCCTATTTAGGCCCGGAATTTACATCGGAAGAAATTAAAATTTTTCTTGAAAAGAATGAAGTCGCTTACGTAAAATATTCTGAAGATGAACTTTCTAAAAAAGTTGCCGAAATTATAGCGGATGAAAAAGTTGTCGGCTGGTTTAACGGCCGAATGGAATTCGGTCCGCGCGCGCTTGGAGCGAGATCGATTATCGGTGACGCGCGATCTTCTAAAATGCAGGAACAGATGAATGTTAAAATAAAATTCAGAGAAAGTTTTCGTCCTTTCGCCCCTTCTGTTCTCGCAGAAAAAGCCGGCGAATATTTTGAACTAAATTCCGACAGTCCTTACATGTTAATTACCGCCGAGATAAAAAAGTCAAAGCAGAAACAAATTTCGGAGACAGAAAAAAAAATGTTCGGAATTCAAAAGCTAAATGTGCTTCGTTCCGATATACCCGCGGTTACACACGTTGATTATTCGGCGAGAATTCAAACCGTACACAAAGAAACTAATTCTCAGTTTTACAATCTTATCTCTGAATTCGATAAAAAATATAATTGCGCGGTAATAATAAATACTTCATTTAATGTAAGGGGAGAACCGATTGTCTGCTCTCCTGAAGATGCTTATAAATGTTTTATGCGGACAAATATGGATTATCTTGTTCTAGGAAATTATCTTCTAAAAAAACATGACCAAAAACCTATGGAAGAAAAAATCGATTGGCGGAAAGAATTTGAGCTGGATTAAAAATGATTTTTGAAGAAATAAAACAGATTAAAGAATCTCCCGAAGACCTGCGGAAATTCGGTTTAACAGTCGGAATTGTTTTAGCGATTATAGCCGGAGTTATGTATTGGAATGAAAAATCAAGTTATCTTTATTTTTCTATTGCCGCTTCATTATTAATTATTTCGGGAATTATTTTTCCAAAACTATTAAAACCGATAAATAAAGCTTGGATGGCTCTTGCCGTTGTTCTAGGCTGGTTTATGACACGCGTGATTCTTTCAATTTTATTTTATATTACCATTACTCCTATTAGTTTGTTAGCAAAATTATTTGGTAAGAAATTCTTAAATTTGAAGATAGATAAATCTGCTTTTACATATTGGGAAAAGCGGCAGCAGAAAAATTTTGATCCGCTGGATTACGAAAAACAATTTTAAAAAGGGAATAAATTTATGAGCAAATTGTCAATAATATCAGAATTATGGCAGTTTCTAAAAGTAAGAAAAAAATGGTGGCTTGCGCCTATCTTAATTCTTTTAGTATTGCTCGGCGGACTTATAATTCTAACTCAAGGTTCCGCTTTGGCGCCTTTTATTTACGCTATTTTTTAAGAAAATATAATTAGAGTAATGGCAAAAGATAAAATTAAAATAGAAATAGAAAAAGAGAAGAAAAGAGTTCCTGTTCCCCAAAAACCGCCGAAGGTTGAAGACAAAAAAAACGCTTATAACCGGAAAAAAGAGAAAGATAAATTACGGAAGAATAAAAACGGGAATAAATAAAATAAATGATTAAAGCTTCGGTTATTCTTTCTTTCTATAATAAAATTGAATATTTAAAGTTTGTATTTGCGGGACTGGAACGGCAGTCGTTTCGCGGTTTTGAAATTATAATTGCGGATGACGGTTCAGCGGAAAATGTTGTTGACGAACTTGAAATAATGGCGTCAAAATTATCGTTCCCGGTAACTCACCTTTGGCAAGAAGATAAAGGATTCAGAAAAAATAAAATTTTAAACCGCGCTATTTCCGCGACTAAATCTGATTATTTAATCTTTGTGGACGCTGATTGTATTCCTCATTCAAAATTTGTTGAAGAACATTTTTATAACCGTGAAAAAAATATATGCCTTACAGGAAGAAGAGTTAATCTTTCCGAAAAAGTTACGCGCCGATTAACGCCTTCACAAGTTGAAGAGGGAATTCTTGAAGACAATTTGCTGATTATTGAAGATGGTTTATTCGGCAAATCTTATGATGTGGAAAAAGGATTTTATTTTCAAAATAAATTTTTGCGGGAATATTTTAATAAGAAAAAACGGGGAATTCTCGGCTGCAATTTCTCTCTTCATAAAAATGATTTTCTTAAAATAAATGGTTTTGATGAGCGCTACGAAGCGCCTTCAATCGGGGAAGATTCAGATATTCAGCATAGACTTGAATCGATAAATGTTCAAATAAAATCATTAAATAATATTGCCGTTCAATATCATCTTTTCCATAAACTTCAGCCGCGGCCTCAGAAAAACATTGAGCTTTTCGAAGAAATTAAAAAATCAAATATTTCCTATACTCCTTATGGAATTAATAAACAACATTAATCCGGATTTCTAATGAAAAAATTTTTACTATTATTTACTTTTATTCCTGTCTTAACATTCGGCCAGATTAAATTTGACGCTGATTTTGAAAGCGGCAATCTTAAATCCGTAACTACAAATGATTCGCTAAATTATACAGTTACAACTTATGCCGATATTGTCGGCCGCTGGTTTTATTTTAGAATGAGCGGTGTAAAGGATAAATTTGTAAAAGTAACTTTCGCAAATAGCGATGCCGACCGCCCGATGTACTCGTATGATAACCGTGAATTTACAAGATTCACTCAAGGAGAAAGTCCTTACATAAACTATTTTCAAAAAACCTTTTCAGAAGATACTGTTTATATTGCTTATTACACGCCTTACACTCTAAGTTATTTGCAGGAGAGAATAAATGAATGGCGGCAAAGCGAATTCGTTAAAGTTGATACTTTAGGTTTTACAAATCATAATTTACCGATTGAAGAAATAACGCTTACTGATACAACGGTTGCAGACAGCGGTAAATATGAAATATGGATTCACGCAAGAACACATCCAAGCGAAACTCCAAGTTCTTTTCACTTCGATGGAATTGTACAAAAGCTTTTGGAAGACGATGATGTAATTTCTTTTTACCGTAAAAAAATAATTTTTCATTTAATCCCATTTACTAATCCCGACGGAGTCTATTACGGAAAATCGCGTGTAAATTATGATGGAGTTGATGTTGAGTCTAACTGGGATGAACCTGATTACGCGACTACAAAAGAAGTGAAAATTTTGAAAGCAAGAATGTCGGAAATAAATAATAAAAAACATTTTTCTGTTTTTTTCAATCTGCATTCGCAAGTTAGTTCCTTCTGTACATTTTGGATACATACTGCCGCATCTACTACACCTAATTTTTACAGGAAGGAATTTCAAATATCAAATTTAAATACATCGGATAACCCATACTTTACTCCTAATGATTATAGTTTTTCATCACTTAAAACAGTATTTCCCGAAGGCTGGTTGTGGAGCAATTACGGCAGTGATGTTATGGCGCTTACTTATGAAACTCCTTATGATAAATATTCAACTGATATTTGGGTGACGAATGAAAATCTTTATCAGATAGGATTTAGGACTGTTTATGCCGTCGCCGAATATTTAGAGCTCTCGCATCCTAAACATATTTTGCTTGATAATAAAAACGCTATTGCTTCCGGTACGTGGAATACTGATACAACAGGAGTACAATTTTACAGTGATAATTTTTACACAAGCCCTGCCGGAAACGGTGAAAACAGTATAACTTATTCAACAGAAGAATTAGAACCCGGCATGTACGATATATACGGCTGGTGGCCTGAGAATCCTAATTATGCTTATAATACGCAATTCACAATAAACGCGGGTGGGAATGAAAATCTGATTGAAAAGACGCAGAAAACAAACGGCGGGCAATGGAATTTTATGCGGGAAGTATCATTAAATAATTCCGGTACAATATTAATTAATTTAACAAATAATGCGTCTGGTACTGTGGCCGCGGACGCGTTTCGTATAATATATCGCGGTCCCGTAACTTCGGTTGAAGATAAGGTTGTTCGGCCTACAAATTTTACACTTTATCAAAATTATCCCAATCCTTTTAATCCGGCTACAACAATTCGTTTTGAACTTGCTGAAAGAAGTCATGTACAACTGCGTGTTTTTAATGCCCTAGGCGAGCTGGTGGCGGTACTAGTAAATAAAGATTTAGGAACCGGGCAGCATGAAGTTATTTTCGATGCAGCCGATTATAAAGGTTTGGCAAGCGGTATTTACTATTATAATCTTACAACCGGAAACCACAGTGTTACAAAAGGAATGGTTCTGGTAAAATAAGGTATGATTAAAAATGAATAAAAATGGAACCTTAGAATTTATCGATCTTTTAAAAAAGATCGATTCTGCCGGCGAAAATATTGAAGAAGGACTGCCGTCAAAAATTCTTATGTTAGCCGAAGAAAAATTGAAAACAAATGATGAGATTCCGGCTGATATTTGGCGAAAATATCTAGATTCTACAAGACATCCATCTTTTCTGCAAAACTTAAAGGGAAGAAATGAACAGTATAAATGGGCGGAAACAACATTTAAAGTAATTAGAAGAATAAATTTTAATCTGAATTCACTCTTTAATCAAAGAGTACAAAAACATCCTGATAAGATTTTATTTAAAGATTTTGCCAACGATATAGAAAATAACTATAGCTATAAATGGATTAACAAAAGAATAAAAAAAATTGCGGCTTCAATTTTAAACGCCACTAATTTTAAACCTAAAGCAGCCGTATTTATGGAAAATTCCTTAAACAGCGCCTGCGTTGATCTGGCTTGCCTAACACATGATATTTTTATTACTCCGCTTAATACTCATTTCAATATAGAAACTCTGGAGTTTATTTTCTCCGAACTTCAAATAAATATAATTTTTACCGACAGTGAAAGGTTAACAACGGTAAGGGAATTAAGAAATAAAATCGGTGGAGATTTCTTAATTATTAATTCCGGTAATAAAGGGCAGGAGTTTGATGATGTATTAAACTACGATACTTTTATTAATTCGGTAAATGAAATTGATGAAGTACTGGAGAAAAGAAATAATTTTCCTATTGATGAAGCCGCTACCGTTATGTTCACCTCCGGAAGCACCGGTTTGCCGAAGGGAGTTGTATTTTCAAATTATAATTTAGTTACCAAACGATTTGCCCGCGGGGCAGCTCTTCCGGCCGTAGGCGATGATGAAGTTCTTCTTTCTTATCTTCCTTTATTTCATACTTTTGGCAGATATTTTGAAATGTTGGGCGCAATTTATTGGAGCGGAACTTATATTTTTGCCGGGAAAACAGATATAAATTCTCTGTTAGAATTAATGCGCAAATATGAACCGACCGGCTTAGTCAGCATTCCACTTCGGTGGAAACAAATTTATGAAAAGTTTAAGATTGATGAAAAGTTGACGGCAGATAAAGCGGCAAAATCAAAATTATTCAGAAGTATAGTCGGAAATAATTTAAGATGGGGAATTTCCGCAGCCGGTTATTTAGAACCAAAAGTTTTTAATTTCTTTAATAAAGAGAATGTGAAATTATGCAGCGGATTTGGGATGACCGAGGGAACCGGAGGAATAAGTATGACGCCTCCCGGCGAATATGTTAAAGATTCGGTCGGAATTCCTCTTCCGGGAATTGAAATTAGATTTTCCGATTTAGGAGAACTGCAAATTAAAGGCCCTTATGTAGCGCGGTATTTAAATGATAATACAGAAGGAGATTATTGGCTTAGAACCGGTGATTTATTTGAAGAAGATGAAAATGGATTTCTGTATATTATCGATCGGCTAAAAGACATTTATAAAAATATAAAAGGGCAAACCATTGCTCCAGCGTTTATAGAAAAAAAATTTGATGATATTCCCGGCTTAAAAAGGGCTTTCCTTGTCGGAGATATGCGGCCATATAATACTCTTTTAATCTATCCCGATTTTTCCGATTCATTCATCACTAAGGCCGATTCACAAAACCAGCTTAAAGAATATTTTAATTCCCTTATTTCTTCTGTTAACAAAACTCTTCATCCTTACGAGAGAATTGTCCGATTCAAAATTATAAAAAGAAACTTTGATGAAAAAAAGGAGAACTTACTTCCAAAGGAACTTTTAAACGTAAAGTAATTGAGGAGCATTTTAAGCATGAGATAAATGAACTTTATACAAAAGCGAGTTTAGAGTTTAACTGCGGCGGAGTAAAAGTAATTATTCCTCTTTGGGTTTTAAAAGATTTAGGAATAACCGAAAGTGATTTAGTTTGTAAGAATGATGAACTGGTAAATAACCAAAGTAAATTTTCTTTAAAAATAAAAAAAGATGATGAAACTCAACGCGTACAAATAGGAAATTTAGAATATATAATAAATAATCGTTCAATAGATTTAGGTATATTTATCCGGCAGCCTATACTATGGTTAGGAAATCCGGAGTTAATAAAATTTGCCGTATGTAAAGATGATTGGGATATGGATTTTCAAGGCATCTCTTCCCAAGTTTTTATTATTCCCCAAAAGAAAGAGAAGATTACTTTAGTTAAAAACGCGCATTTTAATCCGAAATTAAATGAATTAAATGAAACAATAACCAGAGCATTTTTTGGTGAAGAAGAAGAGGTTCCGGAGGCTTTAGTTATTCTTGAAAAATTATTAATATCATCGGAACACCGCATTGAAAATTTAATAAGCCGAAGATTGGAAGCTTTAGCGTATCATCCTAAATTTGAAGTAAGAAGTACCGCTTACAGAATTCTTTTATTTAACCAGCCTAGGATTGATTATGACAGATATTTACCGACATTTATTCACGCGGGACTTCCTTTTTTAAATAAAAAAGTAATTGAAGAAATCGGCCATAACAACATTGACGGAATAAATCTTAACAGTTTTCGGCAGCGTTTGGAGGCTTACAGAAGCGGTCTTCATTGGCCTGTTAACGATATTTACAGGCATCAATTTAAACGCATTTTAGAATTACTCGTTAATTTTGTTTATCATAATCCCGGTTCGTACGCGGCTGTTAGAGCGGAACTTATAAATTGGATTCTACATACAAAAGATCCGCAGCTTTCTAAATTTGCTAAAGTTCTTTTAAACAAATGTACGGCTGGTTTGAAGAAAGATTTAAATTAAGTTCATATGAAAAAGCAAAAAAGAATTGGGAAGACAAAATATTCTATCAAACTACTATTAGCTTTGATGAGCAATATAGAATAGAAAAAATATTAATCGGCACTACATTTCTAAAAGAGGCCTTTCAGTTAATATTCGACGCCAAATTTGAATTAAAAGATATTCGGCAAAATGGAATTTTTATCGCAAAAATAAGTTCATCTTTCAAGAGATATTTGTACAGAATAAGTATAAACACAATAAGCCGCAAACATTATGATTTGATGATTTTTATAAAACCGGATATTAAAAAACAGCGTGTCCTGGATACCATTTATTTAATGATAAAAATCGGGAATGCTTCATCCGGTTTATCCAGTATTCCGCGCTTGGGCAACTTCCGTTCCGAACTTGGTGTAATTTCATTCGCTTACATAAACGATCTAAATCTTTGGGAAAAAATTCGCCAGCTTACTTCAACCTATTCATCAAATAAAATTGAAGATTATAAAACTGAATGGGAAATATTATATAGAAGGGGAATGGCAACATTTTTTTTGTTCTTGAAGAACAGCGAATTCAAAGTTATTCCTGGAAACATTTCCCCCAATAATGTAGTTGTTCCGGAACCTTTTTTTAAACACGGGAATAAAATTATTTCAATTACAGGCTGGGAAAATTATAAATCGCATGCTCAATTAATTGTCCCGCTTTATGAAAATTTTTATCTGCAGATGTTTGCTCAGTATCCGTGGAGCAGAGAAATATTAAAGTATAAATGGATTTTTGATGCATGCCTGGAAGGACTGGGGCAGCAGCAAGGAATTAAATTTTTAACTGAATTAAATAATCATTTTAATAAAAAATTAATTGATTCGGTACATGTAG
The DNA here is from genome assembly GCA_963798775.1 of uncultured Bacteroidota bacterium. Taxonomy (GTDB): domain Bacteria; phylum Bacteroidota; class Ignavibacteria; order Ignavibacteriales; family Ignavibacteriaceae; genus CAWCUK01. Next base: position 136,131 of record CAWCUK010000005.1, on the reverse strand, counting down.
ATCTTAAAACTTCTCTGGATAAATATTTAGAGCGAAGAAAAACTATTCCCAATACCGATTCCTTTTTGCTAAGTTCATTTAAAAATTATAAAGATTGGCAGGAAGAAAATCCGGCTTCAACTAAAAAAGCAAAAGCCGATTTTATTAAAAATTTGTTCTCTCTTTATCATCTTGAACGATACCCGGAAATATCAAGATTTATTTTTATAGAAAGAACATATTTTTATCAAGCGGAAAATGCGGTAAAAGATCTATTCCGGCAGATAATAGATTCGCTGTATAAATTTCCTAATCAGCCAGTTACCAAAAGGATAGAACTTGTTGAGCTTCAAAATTTGCTGGTAGATAAATACGATAGGGATATTTTAAATAAAGCAGTATTTCCCAAATTAAAAGATGCCGGCGCGTTAGAACTTGCACATGGCGGTGATTTAGAAAAATCTGATTTAATTATTGTTACCGAAGCAAATGATATTTTCGGTAATGTTTACGAAGTAAGGAAACCTGTTTCTCCTTTTGAAATCGGGAGCCTGCAGAAATTATTTATTGTGGATAATTATCCCCTTAAGATTACTCCCGATTTACATTATTTAATTTTAGTGGATGCTGAAGAAAATTTAATCGGCGGAATACGTTTTAAAATTATGTTCCCTAAAATTGCACAGATTGAAGGCATTGAAATTTCTAAATCTTTTAGAAGACGCGGACTCGGCGGAAAATTAATTGAGGAATTTTTTCAAAGAATAACGATGGATGGAATAAAAACCGTAACCACTCATTTTATTCTGAAGAAGTTTTTTGAAAAACATAATTTTAAAACCGACAGCCGGTGGGGAGGTTTAGTTAAGCTTTTAAAGTAGACTTTAAAGTTATTATAAAAAAAGCCCGGCACAAAAGAACCGGGCAGAGTATGCATAACACCGATCAAAATTATTTTTTAAACATCATAATATAAATTATATTCATAAGGATGCGGCTGGAGAGCCATCGGTTTTATTTCTTTATCCGTTTTATATTTTATCCAGGTTTCAATTACATCCGATGTAAACACATCGCCTTTTAATAAATATTCATGATCATCGGCTAATGCTTTTAACGCGTCATTTAAACTTCCGGGAGTTGAGGGAACATCTTTCAGCTCTTCCGGGCTCATGTCATAAATATCTTTTTCAAGCGGATCGCCAGGATCAATACGATTTATTATTCCGTCTAAACCAGCCATTACAATTGCGGAAAAAGCTAAATAAGGATTTGCGGAAGGATCCGGACATCTGAATTCAACTCTTTTTGCTTTAGGGCTATTCGAATACATCGGTATTCTGATTGAAGCACTTCTGTTTCTTTGTGAATATGCTAAATTAACCGGCGCTTCAAAACCCGGCACTAATCTTTTATATGAATTGGTTGTAGGATTTGTAAATGCCAAAAGAGAAGGCGCGTGCTTTAAAATTCCGCCGATATAATATAAAGCCATTTCACTCAAACCGGCATAACCTGATCCGGCAAATAAAGGTTTTCCTTTTTTCCAAAGACTTGTATGAACATGCATTCCGCTTCCGTTATCGCCGAAGATCGGTTTCGGCATATAAGTAACGGTTTTGTTATTTTTTTTAGCTGTATTTTTAACAATATATTTAAACATTAAAAGCTGGTCGGCCGCGGTAACTAAAGGCTGAAAACGAAGATCAATTTCGCATTGGCCGCCGCTGGCTACTTCATGATGCTGAGCTTCAACATCAATCCCGCAGTTCATTAAATTCATTACCATTTCATTTCTTAAATCAACTAAAGCATCCGTCGGGGCAACCGGAAAATATCCTTCTTTAAATCTCGGTTTGTACCCTAAATTAGGGCCTTCATCTTTTCCGCTGTTCCATCTTCCTTCAATTGAATCTACCGAATAAAAACTGCCGTTTGGTTTTGAATCAAAACGAACATCGTCAAATACAAAAAATTCGGCTTCCGGGCCGAAAAAAACAGTATCGGCAATGCCGGTTGAATTTAAATAAGCAACTGCTTTCTGCGCTATATTTCTTGGGCATCTTGAATATTTTTCTTTTGTCGCCGGCTCATAAACATCGCAGATTAAGCTTAAAGTCGGCTCCAGTACAAAAGGATCAAAAAACATTGTATTCGGATCCGGAATAATAAGCATATCACTTTCATGAATAGTCTTCCAGCCGCGAATAGATGAACCGTCGAATCCGAATCCGTTTTCAAACGATGAAGCGTCAAATTGTGTAAACGGTACTGTAAAATGCTGCCACTGTCCCGGGAAATCCATAAATTTCATATCAACGAATTTTATTCCTTTGTCTTTCATAAATTTCAAGACTTTATCTACGGGAGTCGCCTCTGTTTTTGCCATATTTTTTTCCTTCCATTATTTATTATTTATAAATCTAATGCGCTTGTTTCTTTTATGGTTGATAATACAAAAGTAGTTTTTGTAGATATAACACCGGGCCACGACTGAATATCCCCTAAGAGTTTTTCTAACGATTCGGTATTTTTTACTAGTGCTTTAAGCATGTGAGAACCTTCGCCCAACACGCTGTGGCATTCAATTATCTCCGGCATTTTTTCAACTTTTGTAATAAAGGATTTATAATGTTTTGATGATTCCATCAAAACAAGAATGTATGCCATTATATCAAATCCAAAAGCCTTACGATTTAATTTTGCAAAATATCCTTCTATTATTCCTTTATCTTCTAATTTATGTAATCTTTCACTGACAGAAGGAATTGAAAGTTTAACTGCTTCCGCAATTTCATTTCTTTTTGTTCTTCCACGTTCCTGGAGAATTTTAAGAATCTTAATATCTAAGTCATCTACCATGAATAACCTTAATAATTTAGGTGAATTTTATAATTAAGGGCAAATATAAAAGATGAGTAATTAGGATGCAATAAAAATTATTGTAAAAAGGAAGAAAATCTTAAAAAAATTAGGCGTAGTTATTAAAAAAGGTAAATATTTAAGGCAATGTTGATATTGTTTCAATTAGATGAATAATAATTACGGAAAATGAAGGTTTTTTTATTCTTCGTCTATCCATTTTTTCCAAACATCCGGCTGATAACCAATTGTAACTTTTTTGCCGTTTCTGACAATTGGCATCTTTAATAATAAAGGATCTTCAAGAAGTTCGGTTTCTAAATTGTACACCATAAATTGAAGATTTCGTTTTTTGAATTGTTTCCCTTCTTCATCTAATAATTCTTCCGGCGGAATAGCCGCGCAAATATTATCAAATTCTCCTTTTGCCAAACCTTTTTCGGATAAATTTCTAAAATGGATTTTAATTCCTCGCTCCTTAAAATATCTTTCCGCTTTTTTAGTATCATTACTTTTTTTCGTTCCGAATATTTGAATGCTCATCTTTATTTTATTTTAATTTTATAAATATTATTTTATCAAATTAAATGAATCCTTAAATAAAAATAAACTTTAATACTCACATTTATTCATAAACAATTAAAGAAGGTAAAAGTGAAAAAACTATTATTATTTTCTGTTCTTCTTTTTCTTACCGTTAACGCGCAAACTCCCAAATTTGATAAACAAAGCACCGATGTTCCTTCATATTTTAAAGTTGATAAAGAATTTTCCGATTCCCTTTTATCAATTGTAAAATCGGTGGGATTAGACAGCAGCTTTAATGTAGGCGAAGACGGAATTGAACAGATTTCTTTTGCCGTTGTTGATTTGAACGGCACTCAGCCAATTTTGGGAGGAGTTAATTACGCAAATTTTATTTATCCCGCCAGTGTTTATAAAATGTATGTGGCAATGGGAATTTTAAGTGAAATAAGTAACGGCGATTATTCTCTTTACACTCCTTATGTGGTTAAATCGCCAAATGATAAAGATAAAGTAAAGGAAATAAGCTACGATCCGCGACCGCTTATTCATGATGGGGATACGGTTACCATAAATTATCTTTTAGATTTGATGATTACAAGAAGTGATAATTCCGCGGCCAATTGTTTAATTGATGTTGCAACCAGAGATACGATAAATAGTATAATTCATAATTATAATTGGTACGGAAGCGAAGTAACAAGAAAATTTGTAGGCAGACAATTTGAAGATCCCGGCTACGAAAAAATAAGAGGAACCGAAACTTCAGCTTTACATGCAGCCGATTATATGTATAAAGTTTATTCTAATCAACTGGTTAATCCTTGGGTAAGCATGCAGATGAAAACTTTTCTCGGACGCCAGTTAGATACAACCAAGCTCGGCACCGGACTTCCAAGAAATGCTATGTTTTACCACAAAACCGGTTGGTGGAGCTATTGGACAAATGATGTGGGGATAGTTGATGATGGAAATATAAAATATATTATTTCTTTATTTACTCCCGTTGAAGAAGCTGCCGTTAGGCCGAAAATGAAAATTATTTCGGCGAGAGTTTATGAATTTATGAAAAATCGGCATGGTAAATAAATTTTTACTAAAAATCATTCCCGTTAAAATTTACGGGAATGATTTATTTCTTTTCTTAAAAATCTAAATGAATTTCGTGAGTTCGCTTTGCGCGGGGAAAACGACTTTTGATTCCGCCTTCCGTTGTTACGGCAGTTCCCAATATTGAATTTCTAAATTTAATAACACATTGTCCCGATACCGAAGTTTCTTTTTTTACTATTCCGCCTTCCAGATATTTTTTAAGATCTTCCCGGGAATCAAATTCCACAATATTTTTAGAAATGTGTTTTTGCAGAATCTGTGCGGCAAGAGTATGAAGTGTAATTTCTCCCCGTTTATCTATAACGCCGAATCTTGTCCCAATTCGCTCGAATAATCCTAAGTTATCATCTTCCCAATTTTTGTTGAGGAAGTAAATATCGTTTTTCTTAATCAAATAATTATATTCAGTTAAAACTTCCGGTGGAACTCCAAAATCATTTTCAATATTGATTAATAAATTTTTAATCTCTTTACTTTTTGAAGAAAGAATTTTCAAATCTCTCTGTTTAACAAGAGATTTTTCCGGTGATAATGTTTCTCCGGTTTTACGCAATTTACAAATGAAAAATCCGTCGGAATCAACTTCCCAGGGAATAATTCTTCTTGCTTTAGAAAGCTGCGGATTTAGCTCTTTCCCGTTGTAACTTGTAAACGCTTCTTGTGACGCAACAGGAAGTTCAATATCTACAAGCTCAATAGGATATTTTTGTAAAACTTTATCAATTATAAATTCATTTTCTTCGGGAGTAAGGGTGCAAGTGCTGTAAACAATCTCGCCTCCCGTTTTTACCATTTTTACCGCTGCAATTAAAAGTCGGAGCTGCAAATCACCCAATCTTTCCGCGCGATCTAAAGACCACCAGTTGCTTACTTCTTCCTTCTTTTGAATTATGCCTAATCCGCTGCAAGGCGCGTCTACCAGAATTTTATCAAAATGTTCGCTGTAAATTTTACTTAGCAATTCACCTCTTGTGTGAGTTACGGCCGCATTAACAAGATTCATTCTGTCAATATTGAAGACAAGCATTTTTACTCTGTCAAGCGCGATTTCATTAGCGATTAAAGTTCCCTTATTGTCCATTAATTCGCCAAGTTCCGTGGTTTTAGAACCGGGAGCAGAACAAAGATCAAGCACAACATCTTCAGGTTTTGGCGATAGAATTAGCGGCGGAATCATTGAAGATAAACCTTGAATATAATAATCGCCGATAATATGTTCTATAGTTTTACCGAGTATGTTATTTCCTTCAATTACTTTTAAGCCGTCGGAAATATTTGGAATAGCTTCTGTTTCAATTGAATATTCTTTTTTTAATGTTGCGGCTAATTCAGCTCTAGTAGTTTTAAGTCTGTTCACACGGATATACTGCACCGGATCGCGGCTTATAAAATCAATATATTTTTGTGCTGAACTTTCGCCGTATAAAGAGTTTAGGTAGGTTTGAATGTTTTCGCTAATTTCTATCAATGCTTACTCAGTATCTTAAAATATTGGATTTTCTAAAAATTTCTTTAATTATAAAATGAGAATTTTTGCCGCTAGGAAATAAATTGTTATAATCTTTCTCAATCTCTTTCATAATCGAATCTATATAACTTTCATATTTCGCAATAGTAGTTTTTAGTTCACTTTTTAACGCCGGAATTTTTATTAACTCCGGTTTGTTCCTATTAGCATAAATTATATACTTTGCTTCCAAATGATCTTCCGCTTGATATACCGCGGAACCCTCGATTGTTAAAATTTCAAAAGCACCGAAAAATTCTTCCCCTATTACCAGCGGTTTAGAAGGAAGTATTATTTCTTTAAATTCTTCCGTTGTTAAAAATTCTCCGGGAAAATCTTTTATTCCTTCGGTTAAAAGTTTTTGTACACGGTTTATAATAAAATCTTTTTCCGTCAATTAGTCCTTTTGATATTTGTTGATAAATTCTTCCACATATTTTCTTAGATCTTCTTCAGAATTATAAACTTCAAAATTGAAAAGCTGTGACATATTTCCCCTAATTAAAGCGGAAACTTTTTCAACTTCCTTACAAGCGAGGGCCAAAACCGGGATTTTCTTTTTATACAAACAATAAGCTATTTCAAAACCTACGCCTAAACTGGGCCCCGAAACTTCCGCAACCATTAAATTGCTTCTGTCGATCCATTTTGTATCTCGCACAAAAATTTGTTTATCGGTTAACGGAATGGAAGTGCTGAATTCGGAATTTAATTCAGAAAGCGCGCTATGATTTAAGGAAGATATATGTTCTATTATTTTCTTATAATATTTTTGGTATTTTTTTACACCTCTAATTGGGCCTGCACAATAAATAATCATTTTTACTTTGCTAAAATTTTTGCGTAATAATCTTCATACATCGGGATAACTTTTTCTCTGTCAAAACCACTTACGGCTCTTTCCCTGGCGTTTTTAGAAAATAGCTCATACTTCCTTTCATTTGAAAGGAGATCAATCACATATTTTGCCATTCTGTCAATATCACCAATCTCAGCAATAAAACCGGATTCATTATGACGGATTAATTCGGGTAAACCTCCTACACTGGAGCTAACAACGGGAATTCCGCAAGCCATTGCTTCCAGCGCCGAAAGTCCGAAACTTTCTGATTGAGAAGGAATCAGAAAAATATCGGAAGAATTTAAAATTTCAACAAGTCCGTCTTGTTTTCCTAAAAATTTAACATGATCGCATAAGATTTAATTGCCTGCATAATCTTTCACATTCTGATCTATCCGGCCCATCACCGACTAAAATTAATTTTGACGGAATTTCCTTTTGTACTTGTTCAAAAATTCTAATAGTATCGGTTACCCTTTTAACTTGTCTGAAATTAGATAGTATGTACAAATACTTTTTCACCGTTCGGAGCAATATGTTTTCGAAAAACGCCATCTTTTTGAGGTTTATACAATTCTGTATCAATAAAATTCGGAATTACTTCAATCTCTTTTTCAATATTATAATTTGTAATTGTTTTTTCTTTTAAAAATCGGATACAGCCGTTACCCCGTCACTTTCCTCTATACTAAATTTTACAAGAGGCAGAAATGAAGGTTCTAATCCGACAAGAGTAATATCTGTTCCGTGAAGTGTTGTTATAACTTTTAAATCTCTTTTCCCTTTTAGCATTTGTTTAGCAAGATAAGCGCTGCTGGCATGAGGAATAGCATAATGAACGTGAAGAAGATCCAATTTTTCATATTCGGCAACCTCAACCATTTTACTTGCCAAAGCCAAACTATATAGCGGAAATTCAAACAAAGGATAACTGCTCATTTCAACTTCGTGGAAAACAACATTCTCAACAAAATTGTGAAGCCTAAAAGGCAAAGCGTAACTGATAAAATGAACTTCATGGCCGCGTAATGCCAATGCTTTACCAATTCTGTTGCAACAACACCGCTTCCGCCGTATGTTGGATAACAAGTTATTCCGATTTTCATAGATGATTTCTTTTCTGTAAATTTTTTCGCTGAATATTTATTCTTTAAACAATCACAAATATAACTTATTTAGAACGAATTATGAACTTTACAGTCAGCAGGAAAATAATGGACTTCTTTTATTTGTTATATAACACCCAAACCGGAATTAATGTTATCTAATTATTTTCATTCTGCAATTCCGGTTCTTAAACATTATTCGAAATGTCTATTTTAGATTTTTTAATCAAACTTAATTATACTGTTTTCAGAAAAAAGATCTTTCGAAGAGAAGTCGAGGCATATTTTTACTCGAACAAACAGTTTACCCTTCCAAAAATACCTGAAACTTTAAAAGACACCGGAAATTATAAGAAACATTTCTCGCTAAAAATTTTTACAGACAATTCCGGAAAAGAGAAAATAAAAAAAGCTGTTATTGCACTCGAAAAAGAAGAAGAAATTATTTGCGCGGCTGAGAATATTATCGAAAATAAATACGTGGTTTTTGGAAACGAGATAAATTTGGGGGATGAGGTGAAATGGAACTACGATTATATCGGCTTTTTTGAATGGCCGGAAAAACTGGTATGGAAAGAAGATTATTTTAATTTTCCAAAAGGAGTTGATATTAAAGTTCCTTGGGAGATTGCTAGGTTTCATCAAGGAATTACACTCGCAAAAGCATACCTTCTTTCCGGTGATGAAAAATTTGTTGAGCATTTTATTTTTCTTCTTAAAAATTTTAATAAAAACAATAAATTCTGTGTAGGTGTAAATTGGGTTTGTACCACGGAAATAGCGATACGATTAATTAATATTGTCTACACGTTCGCAATACTTATTGAATCTCCGCTAATTACGAGTGAAATTATTGCCCTTTTCCTGGAAACAGTTTTATATCATTCGGTTTTTATTGAGAATAATCTTGATTATAAAAAAGAAAGGGATTATGGTTATTTATGCAGTATTTTTGCGCTGGCATTAACCGGAATTACTTTAAAAGAGACTTCATACGGAAAGAAAAATATAAAATTCGCCAAATCTTCTTTTGAACAAGAGATAAGAAATCAAATAAATAATGACGGCATAAGTTATGAACAATCCGTTTTATTTCATCCTTTTATTCTGCGGATATTTTATCTGGCGAAAATTGGATTGAATAAAATTGGAGAAAAATTTTCGGCGGGTTTTGAAGAACGTCTAAAAAAAATGTTTGAGGTTCAAGCCGCGTATTTGCGGGAGGATAACTCCATTCCCGCTGTTGGTGATATTCCTTCATCATTTGCGGTTAAGTTTAATCAAAATAATAATTACTCCGATACACTTGCTGTTGGTGCGTTTATTTATGACGATGGAAATTTTAAAACTCGTGTATAAAAGGCACTTTTGAACTTTTGGTATTGTTCGGCGCCGATGCTTTAGATAAATATCAAAATATTAAAACAGAAAAACCGGAAATTTCTTCTTCGGCATTTAAAGAAGGCGGCCATTTTATTATTCGTGATAAAGATATTCATCTCTTTATAGAAGCCGGAGAAATTGGAAAACACGGCGGCGGCGCACCCGGACATAATGATACTTTTAGTTTTGAACTTTTTTATAAAAATAGATTAATAATTGTTGATCCCGGAACATATTCTTATTTTGCCGATAAAGATCTTAGGAATTTTCTCCGTTCGGTAAAAAGCCACAATACTTTTTTTATTGATGATGAACCTCTTTCAGAAATTGAAGGTTTATTTAATGTTAAGGAAGATTTAACCAAACCTAAAGTGCTGGAATGGCTGAATAATAATGAAGAAGTTGTTTTCAGCGCACAACATTATGCCTATACTCGGTTGGTAGACCCGGTGATTATTAAAAGGACTTTTCATTATTTTAAAGAACGAAAACAAATAAAAATAAAAGATGAGTTTTTCGGAGGAACTAAACATAAGGCCTCAGCAAATATTCATTTTCATCCCGATGTTGAAATAATTAAAATTTCAAAATATGAATTTGCGGCTGCCGCGGGTGAAGTAAAATTGAAATTCAGCTTTTTCTGTTCGTCAGAGTTCTTTTCCGCCAAAATAGATGAAGCTTTTTTTTCAGAAAGTTACGGAAGATTAGAAAAAACAAAAAAACTATCTTTCTTTTTTAAGGAAAATTTTCCCGCTTTTATTATTACCGAAATAAATTTGGAATAAAGAAATTAGCATGAAGATTTTAATTATCGGACAATCTGTTGAAGATCATTTTCAAAATGAGGCAAATGAAGTTATAAAGCCGGGAGGAATTTATTATACCGCTGCTTCACTTAATTCATTCAAAGAAGATGATGATGAAATAAATTTATTAACTTCAGTTTCTGCTAATAATTATAATTTATTTGCGCCTGTTTATGAAAATTTTAACAATTCATTTTATGAACAAGTTGATTCTATCCCGCTTGTTTATTTAACTATTCATCCTAAAACCGAAAGAAGTGAAAGATATAAAAATATTACGGATAGTTTAAAAATAAGTGTAAATGATTTTTCCCTCTACAACGGAATTCTTATTAATATGATTACCGGTTTTGATATTTCTTTGGAAACATTAAAAAATATTCGTAACAGTTTTAACGGATTGATTTTTTTAGATGTTCATACACTTTCACGAGGATTAGACAACGAAATGAACCGGAATTTCAGAATTATTCCAGGATTTGATGAATGGGCTTCGCAAGTTGATATAATTCAAGTAAACGAAAATGAGCTGAAAACTTTATATAAAACAAGCGAAAAGAATGAGATTATAAAAAAGGTTTTTTCTAACAATATTAAAATATTTATTCTTACCAAAGGAGAACGCGGGGCGAGAGTTTATTACAAAATTAATGATGAAATTGTTTCCGAATATACTTCCGCCTTAAAAATTAAAACGAAAAATAAAGTCGGCTGCGGCGACGTTTTTGGGGCGATATTTTTTTATACTTATATTAAAACATCTAAAATTTTTAATGCTTTATATAATGCAAATTTAGCCGCCGGTTTTACGGCTTCGTATGATTATTTAACTAAAATGAATGAATTGAAAAATGATATATTCTCACGACATAATTAAGAAACGAATTTTAATAGTCGGAGCAAACGGAATGCTCGGTCAGCGAATTGTAGAATTTTATTCTAGAAAAGAGGATGTTGAACTTCTCGGCTGTTCTGTTGAAGAAAAAGCGGTTTACGATGATGGTGATTATGTCTGCTGCGATTTAACAAAACGAGATGATATTAAAGGCGTAATCTTCGATTTTTATCCCGATTTTATTGTAAATGCAGCCGCTTTTACAAATGTGGATTTAAGTGAAACTGAAAGAGAAACCGCCTGGAAAGTAAATGTAAAAGGCGTAGAATATTTAGCCGAAGCATGCAGAGTTTTGGACGCAAGGTTAATTCATATTTCTTCCGATTACATTTTTGACGGCATAAACGGCCCGTATTCCGAGAATGATATTCCAAATCCCCTTGGTTATTACGGCAGAACAAAATTAGCGAGTGAAAACGCGTTAAAAATAAGCGGAACGCTTTACACAATTTTAAGAACAAATGTTCTTTACGGAATTGCTAAAAACAGCCGTCCCGATTTTGTTAAATGGGTTGTAAATTCAGTTCGTTCCGGCAAACAAATCAGAATTGTAACAGATCAGATAAATAATCCAACCTTTATTGATGATTTGGTGCAGGCAATAAATCAAGTTGTAGAATTTAAAAAGACTGGAATTTATCACATAGGCGGAAGAGATTTTCTGTCGCGTTTTGAATTCACCGAAAAAATCGCGGATTTTTTTAAACTCGATACAAATTTAATAATGCCCATACTAACTGAAGATTTAAACCAGCCCGCAAAAAGGCCATTGAATTCCGGGCTTCTTACTTTAAAAGCGGAAACGGAATTCGGATATAAACCCCATACAATTGATGAAACACTAGAGATAATGAAAAAGGAACTTTCCTTATGATGAGGAGAATTTATTTTTCCTTTTTTATAATTGTTGCTTATATCTTTACCCTTAACGGTCAATCAAATTTCCCGCAATGGGCAAAGGGAATTGTTTGGTATCAAATTTTCCCTGAACGATTTGCAAACAGTGATACAGCGAATGATCCGGCCGCGGATAAGGTTTTTGCGAACAGCAATTATATTCCTAAAGACTGGCACATCTCAAAATGGACAAGCAATTGGTACGCACAAACAGATTGGAAAAAAAACTCGCGCGGAGATTTTCAAAATCATCTTTATCAAAGAAGATACGGCGGCGATATTCAAGGAATAATTGATCATCTCGATTATTTAAATAATTTAGGTATCGGCGCAATTTATTTGAATCCAATATTTGAAGCTGTTTCACTTCATAAATACGACGGTTCAACTTATCATCATATTGATGTTAATTTCGGGCCCGATCCGGAAGGCGATAGAAAATTAATCGCGTCTGAAATTCCCGATAAACCTTCAACATGGAAATGGACTTCAGCGGATAAATTATTTTTAAAGTTAATTGATGAAGTTCATAAAAGAGGAATGAAAATTATCATCGACGGCGTTTTTAATCATACCGGAATTCAATTTTGGGCTTTCCAGGATATTTTAAAAAACGGCGAAAATTCCAAATATAAAAATTGGTATGAAATAGAAGAATTTGATGATACGACTACGGCTGAAAATGAATTTGAATATAAAGGCTGGGCAAATGTAAAATCATTGCCGGAGTTTAATAGAACTGATGAAGATTTAAATCCAGGACCGAAACAATATATTATGCATTCAACCGAAAGATGGATGGACCCCGATGGAAACGGCGAACATGATGACGGAATTGACGGATGGCGCTTAGACGTTGCGCGGGAAGTTCCTTTAGGTTTTTGGCAAGATTGGAGTAAACTTGTTAAATCTATTAACCCTGAAGCAATTGTTATCGGCGAACTTTGGGAGCTTTCTCCCGATTTTATTTCCGAAGGAAAACCTTTTGACGCTTTAATGAATTATAATTTTGCGTTTGCTGTACAGAAATTTTTTGTAAACCAAAAGGAAAAAATTTCCGCGACTGATTTTATTGAAAAACTCAAAGAAATAAATGAAACTTATCCCGAGAAGAATTTGGATTTGCTTCAGAACCTTCTTGACAGTCACGATACCGAACGAATAGTATCTTTAATTGAAAATCCGGACAGAGTTTATGACAGGGGAGCAAACACATCTAATTCTGATTATAATCCTGGAAAACCTTCAGCGGAATCTTACAAAAGATTAAAATTGATAGTTGCATTCCAAATGCTTTATAAAGGCGCTCCGATGATTTATTACGGTGATGAAGTCGGAATGTGGGGCGCCGACGATCCCCACGACCGGCAGCCGATGGTTTGGGATAATTTAAAATATAATGATCAAATTATTACAGAATCTTCCGGTTTTTCTAAAGGTTTAGGTATTTATAAAGTTAAGCAGGATAAAGAACTTCTTCATTATTATAAAAAAATGATTTCATTCCGTAATAAGAATAAAGCCATTAGAGAAGGTGACATTAAATTTTTATACGCAAACGATGCTAAATCCACTTTTGTATTTTCAAGAACAAAAGATGATAATATAATAATTGCGGTTTTTAATACCGGCGAAGGTTATGATTCTTTTGATATTCCGGTTGAAGAAGATAATATTCTTTACGAAGAATTATTCTCCGGTGAAAAAGGAAGCATTAAATCAACCGAAGAAACAACATCAAAATTGCGTGTTTATATTCCCTCGGGCTCGGTAAAAGTTTATAGAGTTTATGTTCCCAAATAATATACCGCAAAAATATGATGCCTTTATCTTCGATTTGGACGGAACGGTTTACCGAGGGGAAAAAGCAATAAACGGTGCAGCTGAAACAATAAATTATCTTAAATCAATCGGTAAAAAAATTGTTTTTATTTCAAATAAAACAACCGGCAGTATTAAAAATTATTATCAACTGCTAACTTCTTTCGGCATCGAAACTTCTGAAGATGAAATAATAAACGCCACGTTTGTCATCAAAAAATATCTTATACAAAATTTTCCCGGCTCAACTTTTTACTCAATCGGTGAAGAAATTTTTATTAAAGAGCTAACCGAAGCCGGCCTAAACTATTCTCAAAATCCCGAAGAAATAGAAATTTTAATTGTAACTTTAGATAGAACTTTAAACTACAGCAAATTAGAAATTGCGGCAAAAGTATTGGAAAAAGGCGCGAAATTTTTTGCGGCGAATATCGATGATACTTGTCCTGTTGAAGAAGGAGAAGTTTGGGATGCCGGAACAACAATTTCAGCATTGGAAAAAAGAACTCACAGAAAGTTGGAAAATCATTTCGGTAAACCTTCGCTATTTATGATGAATGTTGTCAAAGAAAAATTAAAAGTAGATTCTTCGAAAATATTGTTAGTAGGCGACCGGTTAGAAACTGATATAGCTATGGGAAATCAATATAATATAGATACCGCGCATGTGCTGAGCGGCGTAAAATATTTTCCCAATGGAAATTCAAATATAAAACCTGTATATATACTCAATTCCATTTTCGACCTGATAAAGGATAAACTTTAGTTTTTCTTTAAAAATTATCTTCCTAAAAATATCAAATTTATACCCACAACCATTTTATTAGTTGTTTAGTCTAAAAGAATAGAACAAAGGAAAGTGAATGGTACTAAGCGATAATGATTTAATAATAAAAGCTCAGCGAGGCGATAATTCCGCTTTTGAGGAGTTAGTTTACAGATATGATAAGCGGGTGTTGTCTGTTGCGCTGAAGTACGTAAAAAATAATGATGACGCTAAAGACATTTATCAGGAAGTTTTTATCCGTGTTTACAGAAGTATTAAAAAATTTCAATTTAAAAGTGAATTTTCTACTTGGCTTTACAGGATAACGGCAAATGTTTGTTTCACTTTTAGAACAAAACAACAGAAACATACTTATGTACCGATTACCGAAGAATATGATGAGGAAAATATAAACGCGGAAATTCTTGCGGCGGAAGAAAATGAAACATCGCCGGCTCAATTTTCAGCGGATACCGAAATCGCGAGACAAGTTGATTTAGCTTTGGAAAAACTTTCACCCAAACAGAAAATGAGTTTTATTTTGAAACATTATGAAGGTTATAAAATTAGAGAAATTGCAGAAATGATGAACTGTAAAGAAGGCACCATTAAAAAATATTTATTCGACGGAATACAGCGGCTGCGTGTAAGTTTATCCGAATACAGCGATTTATGAAATTGAATTTTAGGAGTTATAAAAATGAATCATTCTCTATATAAAAAATGGCTCGAGGTCTATCTCTACGGAGAATTAACGGATCCTGAACTTGCTGAGTTAAAACAGCATATAGAAAAATGCGAAGAATGCCGGAAAGATTTTGATGCTAAAACCAGATTAAAAAATATTCTTTCCGAAAAGAAATTGGAAGAACCTGATGAGAAGCTCTTAATAGAAGCACGGCAGGAATTACGTGCCGCGTTAAGAATAGAAAGAAACAGAATTCCATTCTGGAAAAGAGTTTCCGAAAAATTATTTCGTCCAATGGAAATGCCGTTTCGTTATGCTTTAGGAGCGGCGGCAACCTTGGTAATTGGAATATTTATTGGTTATATGGTATTTAAACCCGGTACCGAAGTAGAACCTATAACAACTCAGCTGAATCCGGGAAATTCTGTTTTTCTGGAAAGCGGAACTCAAATTAGTAATGTTAGAGTAAATCCAAGTTCTGATAACGGAACAATTGAATTTACTTTTGACGCGGTTAAGCCTGTTCATATAAAGGGAAATATTGATGACGAAAGAATTCAAAAAGTGCTGCTTTATTCAATGCTTAATGAAAGAAATCCGGGAGCGCGTTTAAATTCGTTAAGTATAATAAATTCAAAAGCGCCTAAAAATTTTGATGTAGATATAAAAGATGCTGTAATATCAGTCGTAAAACATGACGAGAATCCCGGCGTAAGAAGAGAAGCTCTTGAACTTCTTAATAAACTTCCTTTTGATAATGAAGTTAAAGGAGCATACCTCTATGTTTTAAGTAATGATATCAATTCCGCGATGAGAATAGAAGCAATAAATAATCTGTCAAGAGCGCTTAAACAAGGCTATACATTAGATCAGGGTGAATTAATGCAGTTTAAAGATAAATTTCAAGATGACGAAAATAACTATGTACGTTATAGAGCACAAACTGTTCTAAAGGAGTTCAAATAGTATGAAAACCACTAAAATGAATTTTATAATAATATATTTATTTCTCTTTGCTTCTCTAATATTTCCCCAGCAAAATGAAAAAATAATAAAAACAGAAAAAGGCGGTAAATTAAATATACAGTTTACCGTAGGGGATATAACTTTAATAACTTCAGAAAATGATGAAATAAAAATTTTCGGATTGGAAGAAGACGAAGATGATGCTTTTACAATAAAGCAATCCGGCGGCAGAATAAATATAATTTCTAAGAGTTATGGATCAGATCTTAAAGCGTATATTCCCAACCATTTTGACGTTGAAATTTCGAACCAAGGCGGAGATATAAAATTAAACGGAACATTAACCGGTGATATAAAAATTGTTTCGGCGGCCGGTGATATTAAAACCGATGAAGTAAATGGAGAAGTGAATATTTCTACGGCGGGAGGTGACATAAAGTGCGGCAATATAAACGGAAATGCTAAAATTACCTCTGCGGGCGGCAGTATATCATTAGGTAAGATTAAAGGAATATTAGATCTTAAAACCGCCGGCGGTAATATTAAGACAAATGATATTTCCAAAGATGTTGAAGCGATTACCTACGGCGGAAATGTTCAAATAGGAAATTGCGGTGGTAGTGCTTCAGTAACTTCAGGCGGCGGAAATATTAAAATAGGAAAAGTTACCTCTACCGCGAAGATAAAATCGGGCGGGGGAAATATAAGTTTAGACGGCGCAAGTAATTCTGTTGATGTTGTTACCGGAAGCGGAAACATAAATTTGAAAAATGTTGAAGGAAAAATAGAATCTAAAACCGGCGCCGGTGATATTCATATAGTTTTCAGCAGCAGCCCAAAAGAAAACAGCTCCGTTAGAACAACGCAAGGGAATATATTTTTAACTTTCCCGAGTAACGCAAAGGCCACTGTAGATGCTTCAGTACAAAGTTATGAATGGAATGTAAGTGCGAAAAAAGATAGAATATATTCCGATTTCCCTACAAAATCCGAGGGCGGCAAAGATAAAAATTCTTCTGTCTACTCGGTAAACGGCGGCGGCAATACTATTAAAGTTGAAACTAATGTCGGTAATATTGAGATAAAGAAAAAATAATAGTAAAGTCGGTAATTCTAAATGACGGTACAATTATTATAACAGAAAAAGGAGGTAAAAGCAGGCATCAAACATAGGTTAAAAATTAATAGGAAGAAAAAAGTACCCTCGAGAGGAATCGAACCTCCGACCAAAAGTTTAGGAAACTTCTGCTCTATCCACTGAGCTACGAGGGCATTGAAAATTTTACAGGACAAATTTAGGCAACTTTGCTGATTTATAAAAGTGCTTGTGAATTGGGCAAATAATTATTTTGCGGTCATTCCGCCGTCAACTACCATAACTGCACCGATTGTAGATTTTGATTCATCCGAAGCAAGATAAGCTGCCATTGCGGCAATTTCATCCGGCGAGACTAATCTTCCGTGCGGCTGCCTTGCTATCATATTTTTTTTAGCTTCTTCGGGATTTTCATAACTTTTTATAATTCTGTCAACCCAGGGAGTATCAACAGTTCCCGGCGCGATACAATTTATTCTTATTCCTTCGGCAACATGATCGATTGCGGCAGCGCGGGTTAAAGATAAAATTCCTCCTTTTGCCGCACTGTAAACCGCTCGTTCCGGAAGTCCTACTAAAGCGGCTATTGAAGTTAAATTAACTATCGCTCCGCCGCCGTTTTTCTGCAAAAGCGGGATAGAATATTTCATCCCGAGAAAAGTTCCTTTTAAATTTACATCTATAACTTTCTGCCAGACTTCTTCGGTTGTATTCTGAATGTTTGCTGCGGCGCCAATTCCCGCGTTATTTACCATTATATCAAGTTTGCCGTATTTATTAAAGGTAAATTCCATTAAAGAATTCACTTCTTCCGCTTGAGTCATATTCACTTTAAAATAAGAGGCATTTTCTCCTAATGATTTTTCTTCCGGTTCGTTAATATCCGCGGTTACAACTTTTGCTCCTTCTGATAAAAATCTTTTTACAATCGCCAAACCGATTCCTGCCGAGCCGCCTGTTACAATGGCGACTTTATTTTCTAATCTTTTCATACTTCAACCACCGGATTTTTAAGCTCACCAATTCCTTTAATCCAAGTTGAAACTAAATCTCCGTCCTTCAAATATATTGGCGGCTTTCTGCTGAAACCGACTCCGCTTGGAGTTCCTGTTGCTATTATATCACCTGGTTCAAAAGTAAATGAATGTGAAAGCCTGGCTATTAATTCCGCAACTCCGAAAATCATGCTTTTTGTATTATCATTTTGAAGAGAATTTCCGTTTATGTCACAGCCAAGCTCAAGGTTTTGCGGATCTTCAATTTCGTCCGCGGATATAATTACCGGGCCCATTGGACAAAAAGTATCGAGCGATTTTCCCCTTATCCATTGACCGTCGCCGAATTGCAAATCTCTCGCGGAAACATCGTTTAAAACCGTATAACCGAAAACATAATTTAAAGCTTCATCTTCAGAAATGTTTTTCGCGGTTTTTCCAATTATAACTCCAAGCTCAACTTCATAATCTACTTCTTTGGTTAATTCTTTAGGTATGATGATTTTATCTGTCGGTCCCGTAATTGAGTTTCTAAATTTTGTGAAAACAAGCGGACTTTTCGGCAGTTCCATTTTCGATTCGTTCGCGTGATCAACATAGTTTAAACCGATGGCAACAATTTTAGGGGGATTATCTAAAGGAGCGGCGAAGTCCTTTTCATCTATAATTTCAAATTTATTAATATTTTTTAAAGCCGATTTTATTGCGTCTAATTTTGATTTTCCATCTTGAATTAAATCCAGCATAGAACCGGAAAATCCGATTTCAGTTAGAGGAAAAAATCCTTTTTCAGTTATCGTTCCTAATCTGCCGTCTTTCAGTGTTGCTAATTTCATTATACTCCTTCTTTAACTTCAGTTATAAAATTCAAATTAACTTTTGTGAAAATTTTATTGTTAGATTCATCAATAATATTTATCCCGTTTTCGAATGCTTCAATATTTTTAACTCTTCCAAATTCTTTCGAGATAGGAACTATTCCGAATAAATATCTTAAAGAAACATTTTTATCCTTATTTAATTTTATGGAAGTAGGAAATCCGCGCTCTCGCAAAAAATTATTTTCAGTTGAAGCTTTATGCCCGAGATGAAAAAAAGAAGTTACTTCTTCTATTCCGATAACATTTTTATGCCGCCCGGAAAAAGGCGGAAAGTATCGTCCCCCGTTGCTGAACCACAACACAGTATTTCTTAATATCTTCGGATTTTTTAGAGCGAAAAATAACCATCCTTCTTTTTTGCAAACCGCGGTAGACCAGGCAAAAGGAAGTGATTCATCTGAAATTAACATAAGTAAATCTTCATGCTGCCGTAGCGCCGGATAAATAGTTAAATCTGCTTTTTCTCCGTTTGATAATTCAACATTTTGTAAACTATTAAATTCCTGCGGATATTTTAAAAGTGATCGCCCTTTCGAATCATCAGTTTCAACAGGCGAGGGAGGAGTTCCGCCGAAGACAAATTTTGAAAAGTTTAATTCAATTTCATTTTCCGCTTTTAACATTAAATGATGCCCAACCGGAATTTCGCCTTCGCCGCCTTCAAAAATATGTTCTTCATAAACAATGGGGTGATTTTCTTCGACAGAAATATTTTTTCTAATTCGAGCATTTAAAATATTTTTTTCTAATTCTAATGAAATTTTATTTTTCTTAATTTCTATTTCTTTCCAACAATCATTTGCTGTTACGCCGTGCGCTCGATTTTCATTTTCTAATAGATCACTGTCTCCGAAAGGCGCGCAGAAAAAATCATTTCGTAACATTCTAAGCATTGGCGGAATTGATTCATCCAAAGTATTTTCCGAAATCCACGGCGCTCTATTAAACGGTGAAATTTCTTTTCCGTTAATTTTAAAAACAAGCGGATCAAGAAAACCTCCAATTTCTGTAACGCCGGTTTTTACTAGATCATTTTCAATCAGCCAATTTTTCATGCTTTATAGATTTTTCTATTTTCTTGAAATAATTTTTCATCCTCAATTAATTCTTTAACCTGGACTTCAAGCATCGCATAACCTCTAAACTCGAGCTGTTTATTTAATTTACTGCAAACATATTTCCACAACTCATGAAACTCAACTCCTTTTGCCGCCTCGATAACAGCGCTTTCTACTTCATCTAAAAAATCACCTGTTTCTTTTATTGCTTTTAGCGCGTCTTCTTTTTCTAAGGGAGGATGATGCGCTGCTAAAATTCTTTTGACGGATCCACTGTTTAACATCTCTTTAATTCTATTTAATGAAGTTCTAAAACCTTTTGCCGTTTGGAAACCGTGGAAAAACGGAGCCGCAATTGCAAGAAGAATATCACCGGTGAATAAGGTACCGGAATTACTTTCTAAAAATCCGATCTCTTCTAATTTATGCCCGGGAAATTCTAAAGTAGTTAATTCAATATTTTCGGAAAGTCGGAATTTTACTCCTTCTTTAATAACTGCATCTATGTGAACCGCACCGTCCATCAGTCCCATAATTTCTTCTCTTTGTTCTTTGCTGTCCGGAAGATGCTCGGACGGAATACAAAATTCTTGGTAATGAGTTTCCAAGTCTTCAATCCAAGGCAAAGCGCCGCCGGCAAAAAATTGAGCGTTAGTAAAATCTTTAACAGTTTTGTTGCAGCCGATATGGTCGGCATGAGCGTGTGTAATAAGAACATTTTTAATAGAACCGGTTTCTTTGCATAAATCTATTATTTGTTCTTTCATTGCTTTTATTCCAGTATCTATAAGAATACTGTAACTTTCACCTTTTACGGCGTAAACATAAAGCGGAACACCGGGCATGAGATCAACTTTTGTGAAATGAATAAAGTCGTTCAATTTCATTTTCTTTCCTCCATTTCTTTTTTAGGATCGGCAAAATTTTTCTCCGGCATTATAGAATACCAATTAGAACGGTTAGGATCGCGGTCGTAAGCATAGCCGCCAATTTCTTTATACAGTTCGGAATATTTTTTGAGTTTATCATAGTCCAGTTCAACCCCAAGGCCGCTGCCTTTGGGCAGTTTAATTTTCCCGTTTTCATATTTCATTTTTCCGCCCATAATTATATCATCTGTTAAATGATGATAATGAGCATCAGCGGCAAACGCTATATTAGGAAGTGCCACACCGAGATGAAGCATTGTTGCAAGCTGAATTCCAAGCTCTCCGGAAGAATGAACACTGGCGCCCCAATTAAAGGTTTCCAAAACTTGTCCAGCTTTATAAGCTTGCCTTAACCCGCCCCAGAAAGTTGTATCAAGCAAAATAACATCAATTGCTTCTGTGCGGATGCAAGCGGCTAATTGTTCAAAATTAATAACTACGGTATTTGTCGCGGTGGGAATTTTTACAAAATTTCTTACTCGCCTCATTCCTTCTAAACCGAATGTTGGATCTTCAAAATAATCATTGTTTAAATTTTCGATTGCTTTGCCGACTCTAATAGATTCTTCCACACTCCATGCGCTATTAGGATCGAGGCGTAATTTTGAATCAGGGAAAGCATCAGCTAAGTGCTTTAAATACTTCAATATCATGATCGGGAGGAAAAACCCCTCCTTTTAATTTATGAGTTTTGAATCCATATTTTTCTGTTAAATCCTTCGCGTGATTTACCATTTCTTCGACGGAAATTTCTCCGCCTAAACCACTATCTTTATTGCGATATCTATAAAATAAATAACTCGCAAAAGGGATTTCTTCTCTTAAAGCACCGCCTAATAAATCGCACGCTCTTATTCCTAAAAATTTTCCGGCCAAATCCATACAAGCAAATTCAATTGCGGCGTGAATTTGCGCGCGGTTGTTATACAAAGAAGCAACCGGATTCATAATCTTCCATCTGAGTTGTTCAAGCTGAAGCGGATCATGCCCTAATAAATAAGGCTTTAATGATTTTATAGCTTCTTCGGCAGAAGCTCCGCCTCCTCCCATTTCTCCCACTCCAACTAATCCGTTATCAGCAATTAATTCAACAATTGTTCTAACAAATCTTCCCCAATGCGCGCCGTTTGCGTGTCGTAGAGGAGCTTCTAAAGGAACAGTAACAGTGGTTGCTTTAATATCGACTATTTTCATTTGTTAATCCTTTTCTGCTTTCGGCGCGCCGCCAATCGGTAAAAGAAGTCCGCCATCAACTTTATAAACAGAACCTGTAACGAAGGATGATTTATCCGAAGCAAGAAAAGCGACTACTTCCGCGACTTCTTCGGGAGAAGCCATTCTTCCGAGCGGATGCATTGCGTTGACGGATTTTATAACTTCCTCCGGATTCGGATCTAAAGAGACTGCCCATTGTAGCATTGGAGTATTTACACTTCCCGGCGCAACACAATTTACGCGAACTCCGAATTCAGCAAAGTCCAAAGCCATACTTTTTGTTAAACCAATTAGCGCGTGTTTTGAAGTTGTATATGCCGCTACATTTTTTTGTGTAGCAAATGCCTGAACGGAAGTCATATTAATAATTTTTCCGTGTGTTTCTTTTAAATATGGAATTGAAAAATGAGAAGTGAGATAAACACTTTTTAAATTTACATTAAGAACTTCATCCCATTCATCTTCTTTAGTAGTTTCTGCGGTGCCGTATCTTTGAATGCCGGCATTATTAGAAAGGATATCGATTTTCTTAAATTTCTCAACAACTATACTTATTGCTTTTTGTACTTCGGCGGATTTAGAAATGTCGGTATGAATAAAAAATGCTTTTCGGCCGGCTTGTTCAATTTCTTTTACCGTAGCATCGGCTTGTTCATCGGCGAGATCTAAAATAACAATTTCAGCTCCTCGTTTTGCAAGAAGTTTAGCGACGGCTTTTCCAATGCCCATAGCGCCGCCGGTTACTATAGCGGTTTTGTTTTTGAATTCAGGCTCATTCGGCATTTAAAGTCCCTCCTAATTCAATTTTATAGATAAAAATAAAACTCTAAATTCTAAATTTCGAAATCAAACAAAAATTCTCGGTTAAGAAAAATAATTAAACATCTATAAAAATTTCTCTTGACAATATTGATTTCGATTTTTAAGTTCTTATGTAGATATGTATGGACATATGGACATGCATAATATAGTAATAATTCTTTAAAATTAGCAAGAGGAAATTTTCATGGTCCTGAAAGTGAATCACGAGAGTGTAATTCCGCTTCATGTGCAGGTAGAAGAATTATTACGAGAATTAATGTCTCTCCCGGAATATAACGACGGAAAGTTATTCCCCAACGAAGTTGAACTCGCAAAACAATTAGGCATTTCAAGAAATACAGTAAGACACGCAATAAACAGGCTTGTTTATGAAGGTTTGTTAGTCAGAAAAAAAGGTATAGGAACCAGAGTTACAAACAATTCCGTTACTACCAAATTAGATAATTGGCACAGCTTTACCCAGGAAATGAATGAAAAAGGTATTCCCTTTAGAAATTATGAAATTAAAGTTGAATTTGTAAGCGCCGATCCTTTTGTAGCTAAATTCTTTTCGATCCCGGAAAAAAAGACAGTTTTAAAAATGGATCGTTTAAGAGGACTTGATAACGGACCCGTTGTTTATTTTACTTCTTACTTTCATCCTAGAGTAGGGTTAACAGGAAAAGAAGATTTTTCAAAACCTCTTTACAAAATGCTGCAGGAAGAATTTTCTACAATTGTAACAGTTTCAAAAGAAGAAATAAAAGCACGCGCGGCCGATAAATGGATGGCATCAAAATTAAAAATTAAAAACGGCGATCCTATTTTAGTTAGAAAAAGATTTGTTTTCGATCCGGGCGGAAGGCCTGTGGAATATAATATCGGTTACTATAGAGCCGACAGCTTTACTTACAGTATTGAAATAAAACGCGGCAAAGTTTAATTCATCTTTTTAATGTGAATTATTTTTGACGAAAAAGATTAGTGAATATTTAATTTGTTCATAAAACGGCAGAAGCTGTCTAATCAATTTTTTACTATTACCATTAGATTTTTATATGCTCAATACTATTAAAAAAATCGGGGGAGTTATAATTATTATCGCCGTACTGGGATTCCTTTTTATTCCCGGTTCAGAAAAAAAAGCTGATGGTAAAATCCACTTACAGTATTGGTATGTAACCGGCACAGTTGAACAAATTCCTTTTCACGTAAAAGAATTTAATGAGAGCCAAGACAGCATTGTTGTAGAATGCACTCCGCTTCCGTGGAATGAGCATGAGAAAAAAGTTTTAACTTCAATTCTCAGCGGCGATCCTCCCGATGTTGTAAACTTAGTTTCGCCTGTTGCTAAATGGGCTTCCCGGCTGGCTCTTGTTCCGCTCGATAATTTTATAAAAGAAGATAATTTCGATTCTTCTAAATTCTTTAATTCGCTCTGGAAAGAAATGGAATATAGAAAAAGTATATACGCGGTTCCTTTGTATTCCAATTCTTACGCGTTCTTTTATAATAAAAAACTTTTTAGAGAAGCCGGATTAGACCCAAACAAACCGCCGAAAAATTGGGATGAAGTTAAAGCATACTCTAAACTTTTAACAAAGCGAGATGAAAGAAAAAGAATAACTCAAATAGGATTTATTCCCAATTACGGAAATCTTTCAACTACGATGTTGATGGCCTGGGAACTTGGCGCTAATCTTTTAACTAATAATGGAAAAAAAGTTAATCTTTCCGATGCCGCAATGATACGAGCGTTAAAATGGGTTGTAGATTATTTTAAAATATATCCTATTAAAAATGTTTCTTCATTTATGGCCGGATTCGGATACGCGGAACAGCACGGATTTATTTCTCAAAAAGTTGCGATGATGGTTTTGGATAATACTTTCCCCGATCAAATAAAATTATATAATCCAAATCTCGATTATGGTGTTTCAACAATTCCTTCATTCAAAGGATTTCAAACCGCGTCTTCTTCAGGAAGCTGGTGGCTCGGAATTCCAAGAGGAGCGAAACACGCAAAAGCCGCCTGGAAGTTTATAGAATTTGCCGTTAGTAAAAATATTCAACTTGGTGAAGCTTTGGCGCAGAAAGAAATTCTTTATCCGGCTAATAAATTGGCCGCCGAAGATTCACAATTCATTAACGGCGATAAATCAAAAAAAATATTTATAGATGAAATGTCTTATGCGCATTCTCCCGCAATAGTTCCCCTTGTACATGATGTATTCTGGCGGGAATTTATCGGTGCCCGCGATAGAGCTATTCATCAAATTCAAAAACCTGTTGATGCGCTTCGTAAAGCTGATGAAATAGTACAGCAGCAGCTTAATGAAGCAATTGAATATGATAATTATGTACAAAGTAAAATTAAAGTAGAGGCTCCCTTGTAGTGAAAAATAACTGGCGGCAAATATGGTGGAATCCGATACTTAGAAAACAAGCGATACTTGGTTATACTTTTGTATCTCCTTGGGTTATTGGTTTTTTGCTTCTGGGTTTATATCCCATATTGATGTCCATTTATTACAGCCTATGTCATTATGATGTTCTTCGTATTCCTCAATTTATCGGTTTGCGTAATTATTCAGATTTACTTTTTAGTGATGATAAATTCTGGATATCAATCTGGAATACTCTCTTTTATACTGCGCTGAGAGTACCTTTCAGCATATTAGGTTCATTACTTTTAGCAGTGCTTGTAAATAATTCACTTAAAGGAATTAAATTTTTTAGGACGATTTATTTTGTCCCTTCAATTGTAACCGGAGTTGTTCTTTCAATTCTTTGGCTGTGGTTATTAAATCCGCAATACGGATTAATAAATTCTGCGTTAACCTTTTTAGGAATAAAAGGGCCGCTATGGTTATTAGACCCGGATTGGTCAAAACCTTCTTTAGTACTTATGAGTTTATGGTCAATCGGCGGCGGAAGAATGCTAGTGTTTTTAGCCGCGCTGCAAGGCATTCCGGATCATCTTTATGAAGTTGTGGAGCTTGACGGCGGCGGCTGGTGGAGCAAGTTTCGCTATGTAACGATTCCATTAATTTCGCCCGTGCTTTTTTTATGGTCGGTTTTAGAAGTGATTTTTTCTCTTCAAGTTTTTGTTGAAGCTTATGTAATGACACAAGGCGGCCCGCTAAATTCAACGCTGTTCTATAATCTTTATTTATACAATAAAGCTTTTGATGATTTTGAAATGGGATATGCGTCCGCGATGGCTTGGATTCTTTTGATAATAACTTTAATAATAACTCTTATTCAATTTAAGTTGAGCAAAAGATGGGTTTATTATGAAGGAGGCAGAGTAAATTGAGCAGAATGAATAACACTGAAGGAGTTTTAAGAAAAAGCGTTTACTATGCTTTACTTGTTGTAGTAGCGGCTTTTTTTATAATTCCTTTTTTATGGGTTGTTTCTACTTCGCTTAAAGGAGAATCTCAAATCTTTACGATTCCCCCGCAGTGGATTCCCGATACTTTACATTGGGAAAATTATTCTAAAGTATTTAATAGAATGCCTTTTCTTACATATCTAAAAAATTCAGTTTTTATCTCCGCTGTTTCAATTATAGGAGTAGTTTTTTCAAGTTCAATTGTTGCATACGCATTTAGTAATTTAAATTGGCCGGGAAGAGATAAACTTTTCATTTTTATTCTCGCGACGATGATGCTTCCAATGCAGGTAACTATGATTCCGCTGTTTGTTTTATTCAAAAATTTACATTGGCTGAACACTTTTAAACCGTTAACAGTTCCGGCTTTTTTCGGCGGCGGCGCTTTTAATATTTTCCTGCTTCGACAGTTTTTCTTAACAATTCCAAAAGATCTTCTAGATTCCGCAAGAATGGACGGTTGTTCTGAATTTAAAATTTACTGGAAAATTGTATTTGCCATTGGCAAAGCCTGCTTTGGCAACCGTTGCAATTTTAACTTTTATGTTTACGTGGAATGATTTTGTCGGCCCACTTATTTATTTGTCCGATAAAATGAAAGGTACTTTAGCCTTGGGATTAGGAATGTTTGTCGGACAGCATTTAACAGAATGGGCTTTATTAATGGCCGCTTCAGTATTAATGATGCTCCCCATGATTTTAATTTTCTTCTTCTTCCAAAAGTACTTTATCCAGGGATTTATGATGAGCGGTTTAAAAGAATAAAATGATCGACAGGAAATTAAATTAGTTTAATCTCATTTAAAGGTTTGTAATGAGAAAAATGAAAAAAATATTTACAGTTTCATTACTTTTAATTATATCGGTTTTTACAGTCACACTTTATGCCGGCACAACCGGGAAGTTAAAAGGAAAAGTGGTTGATGAAAAAACGGGCGAGGCCTTGCCAGGTGTTAATGTTATTATTGAGGGCACTACTATGGGCGCCGCAGCAGATATAAACGGTGAATTCATTATACTGCAAATTCCTCCCGGTACTTACACTGTAAAAGTTTCTATGGTTGGATATCAGACTCAAGTTATTCAAGATGTTCATATAATGGTTGACCACACAACTAATTTGGATATTAAACTTTTTGAGAAAACTGTTGAATTAAATAATGAAGTTGTAGTTACTGCCCATCGGCCGGTTATTCAAAAAGATGTTACATCAAGTACACAGTTTGTGGAAGCGCGCCAATTAACTGAATTGCCTGTAACGGATACTAAGCAGGGTTTAATGGTTCAGCCGGGAGTTTTTCTTGATCCTATTCCTGTTGTCGGAGGATTAGGTTCTGCCGGACGTGGAGAAACTCGTTTTTCAATCCGCGGCGGAAGCCAAAGTGAAGTTAAATGGTATGTGGACGGAGTAAGAATTTCTACTTTAGTCGCGGGCAGAGCCGATTGGGGAATTAAATTTAATGATATCAATTTAAACGCGATCCAGGAAATTCAAATAATGACCGGAGGATTTAACGCTGAATACGGAGAAGCAGAATCCGGTATTATAAATGTAATTACAAAAACCGGCGGAAATAAACTTCACGGTTCCGCGGAATATATTTATGGCGTGCCGGGACAACATCATTTCGGAAATTATTTATACAATCCCAAAACTGAAAAAGAGTTTTTAGATAATACACTTGCGGACGGCACTTTAGATCCAAATTGGTGGACTCCTTACCGCCAAAATCAAATTTATGATTATAGAAAGATTCCCGATAATACTGTTAATGCAAGTTTAAGCGGGCCTTTATTTTCATTAAATAAAGAACCTATTACATTCTTTTTATCGGGGCAATGGCAAAGCCTCGCATATACACTTCCTCATCCAAGGGACAATACGCTAAACCAAAATTTACTTTTTAATTCTTCATATAAAACCAGCGGTTCTGATTTTAGGCTGCAAGGAATTTATAATCATTATGCTTACAGCACTTTACAGGAAAACGGCGATTTTACAAATCAAGCTAAATACTACAGAGGCTGGGGTTCATTACTTGATTTATACACTTACGAATTAGGATTGCAGTGGACTAGAGTTCCGAGCCAAAAATTATTTTACGAGCTAAAACTAAATTATTTCTGGAATGATTTTCATGAAAATCCCAGCAGTTATACAATCTTAGGAGAGAGTGCCCAGCCCACTATTTGGGGTTTTGAACGATATGATGGTTATGAAACAGAACCTTTTGATAAATACGCGCCGATACTAAAAAATCATATTGGAACAGGAGATATTTCTCTTGTTGGAGATTTAAGCTGGCAGATTGATGAGAATAATTTTACAAAAGGCGGTTTTGAATTTAGATACAACACTTATTCCGAATATGAAAATTACCGATTCCCTTCTTTTACAACAGATAAAAGATATTGGATCAATAGAGGTTTAAATCAAACTTATCATCCGATACAGCTTTCCGCTTACCTTCAGGATAAAATGGAATTTGAAAGTATGATATTAAATGTCGGCGTTCGGTTTGATTATTTTAATCCGAATAGAAATTGGTTTGTTCCGACAAACTTATTCAACCTTGCAATTGATCCCTTATATAATGCGGCGCTTGATCCTGATAAAGACCAGGTTGATTCATTAGGCCACGTAAAATATTCTTTCCAGAATGTTCTTGATAAACCTACTGCTCCGGCAAAATCATATACAATGATAAGTCCAAGATTCGGAGTTTCATTTCCGGTAACAGAAAATACTTTACTACATTTTAACTATGGACATTTTTATCAGCTTCCTCCGCTTGATCAAATGTTTGAGTTTTTATATTTCCGTCCCGTTAATCTTGTTAAAAATATTATAAACGCGAATCAAACAGGTTCACAAAATCATGTTCCTTCGAATGAAGGAGACCCGGAAAGAGTAGTTGCATATACGGTTGAACCATTAAAACCACAGAAGACAATCATGTTTGAAGTTGGGGTAAAACATAATTTTAATGATTTTGCCGTATTAGATGTAACCGCTTATTATAAAGATGTATTTGATCAAACGTTGGAAAGAGTTGGTCTGTTCGACCGATCTGTTTATGGTTATGATCCATTTAAAAAACAAATTTCCGCAAATCAATCTTTCGCTAGTTTTTTTCCGGGTGATTACGGCGATTCGCGCGGAGTAGAAGTTTCTCTTCGTTCTTTATTTAGCCGTGTTATTACATTTGATTTAAATTATAGCTTCTCGCGTTCTACAGTAGGGCGCGCAAGTCCCAGGACTGTTACTTTTGATGAAAATGGAAATATGACTTTCCAATGGGACACGGAAGTAAATAAACGAATTCCTACTGAAAAAAGTTACAGCCGTCCCCATATTTTAAGGGCAAATATTTATCTGCGTTATCCCGATGATTGGAAAGATTCATTCCCTTACTCGATCTTGAAAGGAACAAGCGTGAGCTTTTTGTTTCGATTTGTAAGCGGACAAGCATTCACTTATTTAAGCCCGACTGATCCTCCGGACACTTACAATAATCAAAGATATCCCGCTTATCATACTGTTGATTTACGTCTTGATAAAGTTTTCGATATTGTTAGCAGCCATCAGATTGACATTTTTATGAGAGTAACAAATTTATTCAATACTAAAAATGTAAGGTCAATCGGCGATGTTTTATTTGATTCCAACGCGACAAAAAAGTTTGTTGAAACGGGACAAGTTACCACGATGGACGCCGCGGGTTATGATATAAGCGCGCAGACTTACTTTGAAAAACGAAGATTTTATATAGGTGTTAAATATAGTTTTTAAAGAAATTATGAGTTTAAATTATGAAAATTTCATTTAAGCCGATTTTATTAATCATGCTTTTCCTTTTAATAAATTCAATTGGAAAAGCGCAAGTTAGAAATGCCGAATTTTTAATTCATAACCGCGGAAAGCTGTGGGAAACAATGAAGGATGACGGAACAATCGGCGCGCCTGATCCTACAAACCGTTTTCAATATTATCCGAGTATGGATTGGCCCGGCGGCCCATCGGTTTTAAATAAAGACAACCAACGCTCATACATGCTTGGCGAAGGAATGTGGATCGGCGGAAAAAGGAATGACGGTTCGATTTTCTTTACCGAAAACGGCCCTTTTTCTTACGTTGATAAAGGAACTTTTCAAAAGATAAATGAAGAAGATAATTTTATCGGCTCTGCAGATTATAATCCTGATGAAGCCGAACAAAAAATTACGGCAGAATGGACCACAACCGAAAATATTAACGTGAAAAGAGTAAGCCGTCAATGGAGTTTCCCGGGATTAAATAATTTTATAATCATTTCATATACTATTACTAATAATAATTCCGCCGCTGTTTCAGATGTTTATATCGGCTTTCCGTATTTAATACGGCCGAGTTATCAAGATTTTGTAGTGCATAACGGCTGGGGCGATGATTTTAACAGAACCGATGATCTTGTAGATTATGATTCGAGCAGGGCAATGCTCTTTTCATGGGATAACACACCAAATTTTAGTCTACCGAATGATATCGGAAATTATTTAGCATCCGAAGATGAACTTAGAACTCCCGGTTACGCCGGATTTTCAATACTGTATGCTGATGCTGCTGCTGATGGCAAGAAACAACTTTCCACTGTTTTATGGGCTCAAATATTAAATAACGAAAGATTCTTATCCATTACGAGTTCAACTCCCACTAAAATGTATGATATTTTATCAGGCAAAGATAAATCTCTTCAAGCCTCGCCGGGAGAAAAATTATCTCCTTTTATGCTTATGGCGGACGGGCCTTACAATATTCCTGCCGACGGAACTATAAATATAGTTGTTGCCGAAGGCGTAAACGGAATTCCTTTGGAAACCGCACTGGAAGGATTATCAGCTCAAAGTAAACTGACCGCCGGATTGGATTCATTAAAAAGTACAATGGATTTAGCTCAAAAAGTTTACGATAACAATTTTAAGCTGAATGCTGTTCCTCCGCCTTCTCCCGATATTTCAATTATCCCGGTTCCGAATAATAAATCGATTGCGATTAAATGGGAGCCGATGGAAAAAAATTATTCAAATCCATTAACAGGTAAAAACAATTTTAAAAGTTATAATGTTTATAGAAGCGAAAAATCCTTTATCGGGCCATATAAGCTTCTGCGCGCGATTAGGCCGGAGAAAACCTTCGATATAAATACCTACTACGATGATAAAAATAATGTTTGGGTTTATGAGGATAAGGATATAAGCCTGGGCGCGGGATATTTTTACGCGGTTACCTCGGTTGATTCCGCGGGAAACGAAAGCGGTTTTACAAATCGAAATGAAAAAGCTGTACAAGCATCAAGGCAGGCAGCCGAAAACGCATTAAATGTAAAAGTATTTCCAAATCCATTTAAAGAAGTTTCAGGTTTCCCGACAAGCGGCTCGGAGAATGATATTGTTTGGACGAATCTTCCCGCGCAATGTAAAATAAGAATTTATACAAGTTCCGGGGAAATTGTAAAAACTTTAGAACACGATAATCCCAATTCCGGTGAAGAAATTTGGACGCAGCTTTCCGACGCAAGGCAGAGAACCGCGCCGGGAATTTATTTTTGGACTGTAGAGTCAAATGTAGGCTCTGCTAAAGGTACCTTAATAATTATTAAGTAAGGATTTTGAAAATGAAGAAAAATTTTCTTCTGACGATAATATTATTTCTCGTATTAATTTTGCCGCATAAAATTTATGCTCAGCTTGATTATGGTTTCACTTTTTCCAAAGCCGGTTCGGCTGGGCTGCAGTTTTTAAAGATTGGAAACGGCGCGCGCGAATCAGCAATGGGAGAAGCTGTTTCAGGAACGATAAAAGACGCGAATGCGGTTTTCTACAATTCAGCCGGTATAGCTTATGTAACCAAACCGGAAATAAATATTTCTTACGACCAATGGCTTGTTCAAAGCGTTCATAATTCAGCAGTAGCGGCCTTTCCTATCGGTTCTTTTGTTGTAGGCGTTAGCGCCGTTTCTTTATCAATAAAAGATTTTGAAGAAACAACCGCACTTCAGCCCGACGGAACAGGACGAATGGTGAGTGCGGGCGATTTATTATTTGGCGTGGCTGTAGCTAGAAGATTTACTGATAAACTTTCAATCGGCGCGCAGATAAAATACGTAAATGAAAAACTTGATAATTATTCAATCGGAAATGTCTTATTTGATATTGGCACAATTTATAACACCGGATTTCATGATCTTCATTTAGGATTTTCCCTTCAGCATTTTGGCCCTGATATGAAATTAGTGAATCAAGTTTACAGAACTCCGCTCTTGTTTAGATTAAGTGCAGGTGACGAAATTATAAAAACAGAAAATATAAATTTATTAGCGGAGGTTGATCTTGTTCACCCTACTGATAATAATGAATGGGTAAATACCGGAATTGAAGCAAAGTTGCTTAATGTTTTAGCTCTGCGGGGCGGCTACAGATTTAACAGAGATATTGGAGAAGCTTCTTTCGGTATCGGAATTATTCCTCCTTCATTCGGTTATTTTAATTTGAAAGTTGATTATGCGTTTATTCCTTACGGAAAAATTTTCGGAGATATTCACAGGTTCTCGGTTGGATTGTCTTTTTAACATAAGAAAAATTCTCTTTCTGTTTTTCTTTTTGTGCAGCGGAATATTTCTTCCCGCTAAAGCTCAATACGACCGTGATTGGAAGGTTTATTTAATTCCTTTCTCGCATACTGATGTTGGTTATACAACAACTGTTGAAGGAGCAATTCAAAAACATGAAGAGAACTTTGATAAAGTAATGTCATTAATCGAATCGACTAAAAATGAAAATGAAGGAGAAAGGTTTAAATGGACTGTAGAAATTTCCTGGGCGCTGAAATATTATTTACAAGACCGTTCACAAACTGTAGTTGATTCTTTTATGAATTATGTAAGAAACGGAGATATTGAAATCGGTGCTTTGCAGTTTAGCCTGCAGTCGGACCTTTGCGGAAGCGAGGAACTTACCCGCGCTCTTTATTTTTCACAAGAGTTGAAAAGAAAATATAATATTCCTCTTAAAACTGCTTTAACAAACGATACTCCTGGATTTACATGGGCATTTGCTCAGTTGTTAAGCAAGAGTAAAATTCCTTATTTCTCGGTTGCAATGAATTCGGCTTTTAGTGATTTCTTTAAAACTACAAATCTTCCATATTTATTTAATTGGGAAGCACAGGACGGAACAAAAACTCTTGTATGGCGCTGCATTGATAAACAATGGGCTTATTTGGAAGGTGCTATAAGCGATCAAGTTTATGCTTCTTATAGTTCAATGCAAAATAAAATTGACGCGCTGCTTAAAAAACTCCAATCGGAAAATTATCCTTATGATGCAGTTTATATTAATTGCGCAACCGGAGATAACGGTGATGTGAATACAGCAATTATAAATAATGTAAAAACATGGAATCAAAATCACGGCAATTCAAAACTTATAATAGCTACCCCGTCCGAATTTTTTGATTACGTTTCACAAAAATATTCTGCTGAAATTCCCACATATAAAGGCGATGCTGCTAATTGGTGGACATGGTTTTTTGCTCCGTCTTCATCAACCGCTTTTTCATTGGCCAGGCAAGCTCATAATAAACTTCCGGATGCGGAAAAATTTTCATCCTTATCTGAGATATTAAACACCGGTTCATATCCTGCTGATGAAATTAATGAAGCTTACTATCACAGCCTTCTTTATGAAGATCATAATCTCGGTTCGGCTGATGGTACGGGCGATGAAGAATTCTGGAGTAAAAAAGTCGGCTGGATTACTTCAGCTAAAGATACCGCAGAGGCAATAATTAATAATTCAATTGAATCAATTTCAAAAGAAGTTAAAACCGGTAATAATTTTTCTCTTGCTGTTTTTAATTCATCGGGAAAAGATAGAAATGAATATATAAAATTTCCACTTTCCGAATTGATACAAAATGGAATAAAAGGTTTTAATATTTATGATCCCTATACAAATCAAAATATTAATTATCAAATTTTAAGTGATTCCAATATAGTTTTTAACGCTAATAATATTCCTTCATTTGGTTACAAGATATTTAAAATTATTCCTTCATCAGATCCGCTTCAAATATCAAATCAAATTAATAGCAATGTACTGGAAAATAATTTTTATAAAGTTTCATTTGATGAAAACAACGGTGATATAACAAGCGTTTATGATAAAGAATTAAACAAAGAACTAACCAAAACCGATGGAGTTTTTAATCGCTATTCCTTAAACGGCGACGGATCAAAAAGCCTGCAGGTTATTGCGAGCGACAGCGGCGCCGTATTGCAAAGGGTTGTGCTAAAAGGAAGCGCGCCGGGAACTAATTGGATTAAAATGGAGATTATTTTACCGGCAGATAATAAAGAAATAATATTCAAAAACAGCTTTGATAAACCTAAAGTAACATCGCTTCAATCTGTTGATTATAAATTTAATTTTAATCTGGCTTCACCGGTTTTGCATTATGAAATTCCTTTCGGGCAAATGGAAATTTACAAAGATGAAATGAGAGGATTTAAAACAAATCATTATGCCGCGCAGAAGTTGGATGAATATTTCTTCCTCTGATGTAAATATAAATTTAGCTACAGAAAACGCTTCGATAATCGCAAATCCTTCGGGCGTATTCGACGGTTCTTTGAGAATGTTAATTACATATAACGATGTAAATACTCAATACAGGGCGGGCGAAGGCTTGATGGAAATAAATTACGCGCTTACGTCAAACGGAGAAAATTTTAGCGGTGACAATTCATCAATTTTTTCTTACAATTTCAATCATCCTTTATATACAAAACTTCTTCCGCCAAATCAGGAAGGATTTTTGCCGGAAGATAAATTCACATTTGCGGAAACTGGAAATACAAAAATAATTTTCAGCACCATGAAGAAGGCGGCAGAGGGCAGCGGTTATATTTTACGATTTTTTAATCCGGCTGATAAACCGGTAAGCGATACTATTACTTTCGCGGAAAATATTGCAACGGCTTATGAAACCACACCTGTAGAAGAAAATGTAAATTCGGTTTCTGTAATAGGAAATTCTGTCCCTCTTAATTTTGAACCTTTTGAAGTTAAAACTTTAAAAGTTGTTCCTTCCGGTTTTAGCGGAGTTGAAAATATTTCGGTACCGGCAGAATTTTCTCTAAAACAGAATTATCCGAATCCGTTTAATCCCGTTACAACTATTGGTTTTTCATTGCCGAAAGAAGGAAAAGTTTCATTAAAAGTTTATGATATTTTGGGAAAAGAAGTTTCGACAATTTTCAGCGGGACAAAGCAAGCCGGGAAATTCAGTTATCATTTTGACGCGTCCTCTATTGCGAGCGGTATTTACTTTTACCGTTTAACATACACCAATGATAAGAATAGTTTCAGCAAAATTAGAAAAATGATTTTTTTAAAATAATATTAAATAATCGGCAATAAATTGAAAAATAAAAACAGGACGAAAAGGTTATTCATCTTAAAACTGGGTTTTACGATTTTAATTTTTTCTATAAGTTCATCAAAAATATTTTCGCAGGTAAATCAAAAAATTCCATTGGAAGAAAACGGTTCTATTCCTGTCTGGCTTGTCGCGGGGCCTTTTGAACAGCCGACATTTGGTTTCGGAAATCCCGCCGATGCCGATAAAATTGATGAGAAAAATGTTCAGCCGTTTGAAGGCAAAGTTGAAGATGAAGCAATGGTAGAAAGGGGAAAAGTAAGTTGGATTCCTCTTCATACTGATAAAAATAATTTTGTTGATTTTAATAATTCAATCGGCTGGAATTTGCCGGGAAAAAATGTAGAGAAAATATGGGAAGCAAAAGCCGGTTATGCCGCAGCTTATATAGAATCACCGAATAAGAGGCAAGTAAAATTATTAACCGGAAGTAATTCTTCATTGAAAATAATTTTAAATGGAGAAGAAATTTTCACTAAAAATCAAAATAGAAATGCTGTTAAAGACAATGATACTGTTAACATAAATTTAAAAAAGGGAAAAATCTTCTGCTCGTTAAAGTTGGAAATTCCTACAGCAATTTAACGTTTGGTTTTTTCGGCGAACTATACTGGCAGTGGGGATTTTATGCTCGCTTATTGACCGCGGATAATAAACCGCTTGATGATGTTCAGATAGAAATTCCGGTTAGTGAAAAGGCTCCTTCTATTAATATTACTTCAACCTTCTATTTCAAAAAAATAGATGGAATCTTAAAGCAAAGATTTGATGTTGTTATTCTTTCGCATGAGACAAAAAATTCTGACGGGAAATTAAAAATAGCCGCAGGAAATAAAGAATATAATTTCGATCTAAAAAATATTAAATTCGGCCAAAGCCGCCACAGTATTTATCTTCCGGAACTTATAAAAGATGTTGAAGCGGAATGTGAACTGCAAATAAATGGAAATAAAATAAAAAACAGTATTAAACTTCAACATCAAAAACATTATGAACTTCATCTTGCTTTACTTGCTCATACTGATATTGGCTATACAAATCCGCAACCGATTGTTAAGGAGATTCATGTAAATAATATCGATAGTGTTTTATCGTTATGCGATAAATATCCTGACTTTAGCTGGACAATAGAAACAGTTTGGCAGATGGAACAGTACGAAAATTCGCGTCCCCACAAAATGTTTATGAAATTGATAAACTATATAAAAGAAGGGCGTATCGCGGTTTCCCCAGTTTATTCCAATCCGTTTACGGGAAGAATTAGTGAAGAAGAAATGATTCAATCCGTGGCACTTGCGGAAAAATATAAAAGAGAATACGGGATTAAATTTAACGCCGCTGTTTTTGATGATGTTCCGGGCGAATCGTGGTTTCTCCCAGAAGTATTAAAAAATATTGGTGTAACATTTTTAGCAAACGGAATAAACGAAGTTTATAATAATTATAATCTTCAGAGGAATTTGCCTAAGGCTTTTAATTGGGAAGCACCTGACGGAAGCAAAATAACTTCATATATAAATGAAGCCTATAATGAGGGAAGATCCTACGGTTTGGAAAAAGGTAATACCGCGGTTGAAAATAGATTATGGACAAAAATTAATAAGCTAAAAGCGAAAGGTTATCCTTATAATATGATTCTTCTTATCTCGGCTTATATGGATAATGTAGGCGTAGCAACCGATCAATATTTAGCTGCAAAAAAATGGAATGAAGAATATGCTTATCCAAAATTTGTAATAGGAAATATTTCCGAGTTCGCCGAGAAATTTAATTCAAAATATGAAAATTCTCTCCAGGTTTTAAAAGGTGATATGACTTCGCCCTGGGATATAACTTCGCAAGGAGAACCTGTACGAAATAAAAAAACAAAATGGATTCAGAGCCAAATATTATCCGCGCAAAAACTATCCGCTTTAAATTGGATTCTTGATAAAAAACAAATTCCTCTAACTCCAAAAATTGATAAAGTTTATAATTCATTACTAAACTTCGACGGCCATGGGAGCGGGCTTGAGTATGGTTACGGGAATCCCGAAGAAAATAAAATTACAATGGATTACCGCGGCGAAGATGTAGATGACGCGTTTTATAATACCGAAGCCCTACTTGAACGATCTATTTATAAATTAACTAAAAATGAAGAAAGTTTTGAAGGGGAAGGCATTTATGTTTTTAATACTTTATCGTGGAAACGAAGTACACCGGTCGAAATTCAATTTCCCGAAAATCAAACGCAGCAGTATGAAGTAATTGATTTAACAACAAATAAAGTTATTCCAAGTTTCCGGGAAGGATATAAATTATTCTTCGTTGCCGACAGCCTTCCTTCTTTTGGATTTAGGAAATTTAGACTTCAGCCGACAAATAAAACTAAAATAGAAACCGGTTATCTTCAAAAATCATCGGATTCATCTATAGAGAATAACTTTTATAAAATAACATTTGATAAAGCGAGCGGAAATATAACTTCTATAGTTGATAAAAAATCGGACAGAAAATTAATTAATAAATTCGCTGCACTTCCATTCGGTATTCCAATCGTTGAACGGTTTCAAAATCAGCAGAAATATAAATCGGTTAATTTTGATAACACAGAAATAAAAATAATTGATGAATCGCCGGTACGAATTATTTTAAGAATAAGTTGGAATGATAGTTTGTTCAAATCTTCCGATTATACACTCTGGAGAGGCTTAGACAAGGTTGATGTAAATTATAAAATTGATTTAACCGCGTTAAAATTTCCGGAAAAATTTGAAGAATACGGTATCGCTTTTCCGTTTGATTTAAATGCTCACAAAAACATAGTTGAATTATTGGGTGGATTTGCTGAACCTTCAAAAGATATTCTTCCCGGAGTTGATACAGCTGCTTTTTCTATTAGAAGAAGCGCTGCTCAATTTAATGATACTCAAACAATCAGTTGGAGCGCGGTTGATAATAGAGTTATAAGAATCAGAAATATAAAAGGAGATTCAAGTGGAGTACTCATTCCAAATATTGTAAATAATTTCCCGAAAGATTGGAACCGCAATGAGGTAAATAATGAAGAATTAACTTTGCGCTTCAGTTTCACTAATCAAAAAGGAAAATTTAATCCATCATTCACTTCCCGTTTCGGCTGGGAGGAAAATACAATTCCTATAGTAAGGAAAAGCTGGTACAAATCTAAACCGGCCGAGAAAAGTTTTTTGAAAATTAGCAATGAAAACATTCTGCTTTTAAATATTGTTAGTCAATCTAAGGAAGATGCGATGCTGCTTCGGCTGCAGAATGTAAATAATACAAAATCTGAAAGCGCTGAAATTACATCCGATCTATTTTCCGCGGCTAAGGCTGCTGTTTCTAATTATTTCGGCGGAGATGATTCATCTTTAACATTAGTGAATAATTCATTTAAAATAAAATTGAAGCCAAATCAAGTAATAACAGTAAAACTGAAATATAAAGAAGAAAAAGAAGCTGAGTTTCAAAATAAAGAAGCAAAAAAAGGCGACTAAATAACTAATTCTTTAATAACAAAAGAAGGTGTCCTATGAAAAACAAGTTCCACCATGTTTCAAAATATTTTATGGCTCTCTTTGTTGCTGTTGCAATAGCGGGATGTTTTAAAATATTAAATATTGTTCAAGCCTCATCCGCTACTAAGGGAGAACAAATAACTTCTACTGTTACTGTTAGTGTCGAAGGTACGAGCGATCCAGCTTCACATCATGGAATAGTAGGCGTGTTAGTTCCTAACGACTGGTCAATTGATTCAGTTTATTTTACCGGCGGCTATTCTGATTATTGTACATTTTTAGATCCCGATAGTTCAGACGCTGAACCCGGAGGCCAAGTTGATTATTGGGCCGATTCCCTCGAAGCAAGATATCCAAGCGGCGCCGGTATGAAATGGATGGTTTATCAATCTTCTCAAGCACACGCGGTTTCTACAGATACAGTAGATGTAGCTATTTCAGTTGTAATGACAGTAGGACAAACCGATGGTAATTATAAACTCGGTTATTTTGTTTCAGACGCAGCGCTTGATTTTACTGACCCGAGTTATTATTCGGTAAGTTTAGATAATTCTATCCAAATTTCCGGAGTTGTTCCTGTTGAGTTAACTTCGTTTACTGTGAATACAACTAAAGAAGGTGTTCAGTTGAACTGGAAGACTGCAACTGAAACAAACAACAGCGGTTTTGAAATTCAAAGAAGCGCGGATAAAGGAAATTATAAAACTATTGGGTTTGTAAAAGGCGCCGGCACTTCAACTCAATTTCATAACTATTCTTACATGGATAAATCGGTTAGTGAAGGAAATTATTCTTATAGATTAAAGCAAGTTGATTTGAACGGACAGTTTGAATATTCAAAAGTTGTTGAAGTTGCGTTTTCAGTTCCGGCTGATTTTGAATTAGCTCAAAATTATCCGAATCCATTTAATCCTTCTACAAGTATTTCTTTCGGAATTCCAACCGAAGCGCGTGTAGTAATTAAAGTTTTCA
Source organism: uncultured Bacteroidota bacterium (assembly GCA_963798775.1). Taxonomy (GTDB): domain Bacteria; phylum Bacteroidota; class Ignavibacteria; order Ignavibacteriales; family Ignavibacteriaceae; genus CAWCUK01. Next base: position 95,633 of record CAWCUK010000005.1, on the reverse strand, counting down.
ATATTCAAGGAAAAGAACTGGCGACAGTTGCGAATAATAATTATTCTGCCGGCCGCCATATAGTTAGTTTTGATGCCGCTAATTTTGCATCGGGAACTTATATCTACACATTAAACGCTGTCGGAAAAGACGGTAATAATTTTGTTCAAAGTAAAAAAATGGTATTGTTGAAATAGTTTTTTAAGTGCCGCATTTAATTGGTGCGGCACTTTTTCTAATTACCAAGGATGGCCCTAAAAATATTAACCAGGAGAAGCGTTATGCGTCGAAATATTAAAACATCATTCTTTTTATTATGCACTTTTATTTTGCCATTAATTATCAATGGATGTCTAATAGAAGAAGTTGACCAGCAGAAGGAAGTAAAAACCGGGGATACTTTTACTGCCACATTAACTATAAGTGATCAAACCGCGGATTCAAACCCGCATGAAGGTGTTATATGCGTTCTTGTCCCGGATGATTGGGCATACACTTCCGGAACTTACAATTTTTCCGGCGGCACAGGAGATATGCTTACCGATACATCATCAGAATATGTTTACGGTGATGTTGATACGGTTATTCCTCCCCCGGCAAATATGAAATGGTTAAGATTAGTTTCTGATGCGGCTTATTCAAATCCGGCCAACGTTGTTTACGAAGTAACTTTAAATATGCAAGTCGGAACAAAAACCGGTGATTTCCCGATAGGTTATTTAACAACTAAAAACACTGCTGATATGCTTGGCGCAATAAATCCGGAAGATACTGATAACGATCAAGCATGGACAGATACTTCAATGAATCATATGGTTACAATTTCTGCAGCCACAGCGGCTGGTTCGGAAGTTTCTAATCTGCCGAAGAATTATAATCTTTCTCAGAATTATCCAAATCCATTTAATCCGGAAACAGAAATTAATTATTCATTAAAGGAAAGATCATTTGTCAGCTTAAGTATTTATAATCTTTCCGGACAGTTAGTTAAAAATTTAATTAATGAAGTTAAGAACGCGGGATTTTATTCGGCGAGTTTCTCAGCTTTAAATTTACCTAGCGGAGTTTATTTATATAAACTTACAACTAATAATTATTCTGCCGTAAAGAAAATGATTCTTCTAAAATAAAAACCGGAAAGAAATTGATAAAAGTAAATTCAGTTGAAGACCTGGGCCCGCTGTTTGAAAATAATATACATGAAATGGTTGGGCAAGACGGCGCATATTCGATTCCATTAAATGGTAGAACTCTTTGGTATTTCGGAGATACATTAATCGGCGAAAGAACCGAAGGAGAAAGCTTATGGTATCCCGGTGGAAATCCCGTCGGCCCTAAAGATATGTCCGGTATGGCAAAAATAAAAAAAATGCTGAACAATACCGGACTTATCATTAAAGGAAATTCTGTTAAAAATGTAGTAGAAAATTTTTCTTATATACTAGATTCTCCCGGAAACATAAAGGTTTTAATTCCTTTGTTAGAAAATGAAGATCCTGATGAAATTAGAATCTGGTGCTTACATGGTGTAAAAGTTAGAGAAAAGGTTTATCTCTTTTTCATAAAAGTAAGAACAGTAGAAGAAGGAATAATGCCTGTTAATTTTGAAATTCTTGGTTCCGGTTTAGCTGTTGGTTCAGAAAAAGATTGGAAGTTTAAAAGAGTTGAAAATAATGGTTTTCATCTTTTCTGGAAAAAAGATGATCCTAAGTTTGCTTCGGCGGTTTTATTTGATAAAGAAAATGATTGGCTTTATTTGTTTGGTGTCGTGCAGGATGCGCATTCCGTTCAGCAATGTTATATGGCAAGAGTAAAACCCGGTGAGATCGAAAATTTTAATTCTTACGAATATCTCGTTACATCATCTCCCGAATGGTCAAAAAATATTATTGACGCAAATCCTGTCTTTACCGGAATGCCCAATGAGCTTTCGGTTTCTTATAACCATTATCTAAAAAAATATATGGCTGTTCATTCACTTGATTTAACCGGCAAAATTGTAGCAAGATTTTCGGATCAACCATACGGACAGTGGAGCGAGCCGCTTGAATTATTCCAAATAAAATCCGAGAGAAAAATAAATTTACCGTACCCGGTTTTAATATATGCGGGAAAAGAACATCCCGAACTAGCCGAAGAAAACGGCAAAATAATTTATGTTACTTATATAGAATTTGAGGAATATTATCCGCACTTAATGAAAGTTATATTTGAATAATGCCGGCCTATTTTCTTATAAAATTATTTTTGAAAAAATTTTTAATGTAGGAGCTTTTGTAAATGATTCCAAAATCTGCTGATCTAAAAAGCGATGTAATGATTCATAAATTCGGTGATTTATATAATCCCCCGGGACTAACAAATTTTTGGGGAAGCGTACAAATAGATATTGACCTTACCGGAATTAGAAGTTTAAATTTTCCCCCGTTCGGCTGTTCCGATACTATTACCGCGGGTTTATATGTTAATAATAAATATTTTCCCGCAACCGGAATTCCAGTGGAAATAACCTGGTATCCCGATCGAATTGAAAGAAAAGCAGAATATCTTGGTTTCAGATTTACTTCAAATACTCTGCTGCCGATGAAGAAAAAAGCGGTGATTGTTCAGTTGAAAATCGAAAATATTTCCGGAAATAAAAATGAAGTCGAACTGCGATGGGGAATTCAAGGAAATATTACTAAAGCTGTAAAGCCGTGGAATGAGCCGCTTCCTCCTTTTGAAGCCGATAATAAAGCGGAAATTGATGAAGGAAGAAACGCGGTTTTATTTAGTGCTAAGAATAGTACAGCCTTTTCACTACAGGGAATTTCTGCCGATTGTAAAGTTGATAAAAAAAATATTAGAACGAAAATTTCTTTGGATGCCGGTGAGATAAAAGTAATTAATTATGTAAATGTACTTGGCGAAGATTTAAAAGAAATACAAAATGATTTTGACTATTTAATAAAGAATGCTGATTCTGTTGTAAAAGATACCGAACATGAGTGGGATGAAGAATTAAAGGCGGCCTTTACTCCGGGAAATTCCCGCTTCTCCGGGTTTATGCCTGAGCTAGAAACGAGCGATAAAGATATTTGGAAAATTTATTGCATGGGAATTCTGGGAATAATCTATTTCAAAAGGGACAATCCCTATTCTGTTTTCGGAAGAGCTTATGATACGCTTATGCCCCGCTATTGGCAATCGGTAACGTTTATCTGGGATTATGCTTTAAGTTCTTTTGCTCACGCTTTGCTGGATCCGGATGTTACGAAAAAATATCTTGAGCTTTGGATGCACATGGATATTCATAAACATTTTGGGATTGAATATCTAACGGGAAGCCCGGTTGGCCCGTGGTATTCGGTGAATGATTTCGCGTTAACGTGGACGGTAAATAATTATTTAAGATGGAGCGGAGATTTAAATTGGCTGAACAAAGATATAAAAGATTCCGCAAAAGATTCATCTAAAGTTGTTGATTATCTTATCAAATACGCGAACAATTGGAAGCAATTTAAAACTGAAAGCGGATTGGCGGATTACGGCGGAATCAATAATCTCCTTGAATGCGTGAGTACATATATTCATGAAGTTGCCAGTTTAAATGCCGGCAATATATTTAATGCAAGGACAGTCGCGGAAATTTTAGATTCACTCGGGGAAAAAGAAAAATCAAAAAAATTATTGGAAGAGGCCGGACAGCTTTTAAATGAACTGAATAAACTTTATGAAAAAGGGAAAGGTTTTTGGAATGCGAGATTTCCCGACGGAGATTTAGTTGAAGTCAGGCATTGTTATGATTTTATAACTATTCTGAATACTATTCCGAATGATCTTTCCGAAAAACAAAAAGATGAAATGACACAGTTTTTCGTGAATGAACTTCAAACTCCAACCTGGATGAGCGCACTTTCACCCGCTGATAACAATGTTATGTTTAGCGTTCGCCCCGACCATCAATGGAACGGCGCTTATCCCGCGTGGCCGGCGCAAGCGGTAACGGGACTATATAAAATAGGTAAAAGCGATTTAGCTTTTAAATGGCTGAAAGGATTAGCAAAAAGCGCTAATCAAGGCCCGTTTGGGCAGGCGCATTTTATTGAAAATGTAATCGAGCCTGAATCCGGCGGCTCAAGAAAAGCTTCTCCCGAAGGCCCTTATATTAATGATTGGACAGTTTCTTCAAACGGAAGCTGGACAAATATTATTATCGAATCAATCTTCGGTGTTAAAGCTTCTCTTTTCAATGGAATTTCGGCTGAACCGCAATTTGGAGATTTTGATACAAACGCAGAATTAAAAAACCTTTCCTATCAAGGTAAACTTTATACTGTAACCAAAAATGGAATATCTCCGCAAGAATAATTGATGAAATTAGAAATAAAGATATCGCCTCTTCCATTATTGAGAGAACAAAATAAAATTTTGGAACAATGCGTAGAACTTACTATTAATGCCGCGAGTGTAGTTCCTTCACACAATTTATTTCTTATCGTTAAAGAAGATGCCGTAAAAAAGAATTTTAATTTAGGCGAATTAAGAGAAGGTAAGAGTATTAAAGAAATATTTTTGCCCGAAGTAAATATTATTACTTCGGCAGAATGGATTTTTAACTACGGAGATAAAAAAGTTATTCTTAAAACCTCCCGGAATCCGGTGAGGAAATGGAATATTAATTTAGTTCTTCATTCGCATACCGATTTAGGTTTTACAGCTCCTATAAGCGATGTTGCGCGGATCCATAATGATAACACAGACCTTGCGGTTATGTACGCTAAAGAAACTTCCGGCTGGCCGGATGGAAGCAAATTTAAATGGACTTGCGAAATCAGCTGGCAAATTCAAAATTATTTAAAAGAAAGAAATGAAACTCAGATAAAAAATTTCATTCAGGAAGTTAAAAAGAATCGAATAGAAATTGCCGCTCTTTACGCAGGAGAACATACTGATTTATTAGGTGATGAAGAAGCTATCCGTTCTTTTTATTTAGCAGCTGAATTGAGACGAAAATATAAAATTAACATCGATTCGGTAATGCTTTCAGATGTGCCGGGCTGTACTATTGGTTTCGTACAAATAATGGCTCGCGCCGGAATGAAAAATTTTAATTTAGCCGATAATAATTTTATTGCTCCTTTTCTTAAACGGACTGATCTTCCTCGCCCTTTCTACTGGGCCGGAGAAGATAATAGTAAAATTCTTTCCTGGTATACTGACCATCCTTTTTATGCATATATAGAAGGACAGAATTATGGCTTATCCGAAAGTTATATACAAGTAAGGGAAAAGCTTCCAACAAAATTAATTGATTTAGAATATTCCGGATATGTTTATGATGAACTTCAATTACAATACGCGTTCGATAATTTCAGAATAGAATTTCGTCCCGCCGTTATTGTACGGGAGTGGAATGAAAAGTGGGCTTATCCTAAAATACGGCTCTCTACGATAAGAGAATTTTTTGATAGAATGAGAAATAAATATGATCCGCAAATTCCAACAGTTAAAGGGGATTGGACCAATTGGTGGGGAAACATTGTTACAGCTTATCCTAAAGAAACTTCACATTCAAGAATTCTTCATAATAAAATTCCCCGGCTTGAAACGTTAACTGCAGTATTAGATGGAATTTCTAATTCTTATGCGTATCCAGATAATTATCAAAAGATTTATGAAAATAATTTAGCGTTCGATGAACACAGCGGAAACGGAATGGTTTGGGAAGCGAAGAGCGAAGAGATTCAAAATAAAGCGTTATGTGAAGGTTATAGATTTATTCATAATGCGGTTCATGATTCAAAAAAAATAGAAGAAGATTTGATAAATCAGTTATCGGCTAGTTTTCAAAATGAATATGATATTTCAATTGCGGTTGTAAATACAAGTAATCAGAATAGCAATGGGATTGTCGCGATAAAAATTAATCCTAACAAAAAGAATTTACGTTTAATTGATTTATCAAAAAATGCCGAAGTAGAATTTATCTTAAATAAAAACAATGAACTTAAATTTTATGCTGAGGACGTCCCGGGTATTGGATTTAAAAAATATAAAATTGCGGATGACCTAAAAATACCGGCAAAAGTTTATCCTAAAAAAATTGAACCAATCGACAATATTTATTTTATCGAAAATAATTTTTACAAAATAAGCATTAACGGCAGCGGCATAATATCGTCTGTTTTTGATAAAAGTTTAAGAAAGGAAATAATTAAAGATAAAAGTTTTTCGCAACCCGCCGTGTACCGTGCGAAGAAGAAAAATGCAATTGAGATGGGAAAATTTATTCCTGATGTTTATAACGGTGTAAAAGTACCGCTTCAAAAAATTGATCTTTATAAACAATCAATTGTAAATGTTGATGAATGTTTTGAAAATGAAATTGAGGCCGCAGTAAAAATTTCCTTTAGAATCAATAATTTTATTTGGCTGAGACAGACAATTAAGCTGCCGAAATTTACAAAACAAATTGAAATCAAAAATGAAATTCCGGCGGAGGTTCTATACAACGCTGCTCTTCGTAAAAAACTTGGTCATGCTTTTACCGAAAGCGGTATTTTGTATTTTAATTTCCCCTTCAAAATAAATAACGCAAAATTTATTTACGATGCTCCTTGTGCTGTTATTGATCCGGAAGAAATGCAGTTAAACGGCACGTGTAAGGATTTCTACTCTATTAAAAATTGGTGTGCCCTTCAAAATAAAACTTCACAGATTTCTTTCGCAAATATTAATGCTCCTCTTGTTGATATCGGATCCCCGGGACTAATGCAATACAAAGAAGAAAACGATGAAGATGCTTCTTCAATATTTGTTCGTGCTTTTTCAATTCACGACGATCAGATGACTTTTAAATCTCCATATTTCAACAGTAAAAGTTTTAATTTTAATGTTGTGTTTACATCCGGTAAAAATTCTTCTATAACCGAAATTGAAAAATGGGGAAATGAAATTCAGCAGCCATTGATGGGGATTTTTTTAAGAAAAAATAAAAATGGAATAGAAAATAAATCCGGAAAATTAATTAATATTTCACCATCTAATCTTAAATTAATTACTGTTAAAAAAGCCGAAGAAAATGATGATCTAATTATTCGTTTAAAAGAAATTGAAGGGAAAAGTGAAAAAGCCGAAATAGAGCTTCCCGGCAGAAAAATTTTTTCCGCTTTTTCATCAATGATTACTGAAGAAAAACTGGAGAGATTAAAAATTACAAATAATAAAATATTTGTTTCGTTATCTCCGTACGAAATATCTACAATAAGGATAAAGCTTAAATAGAAAAAAAATTTATGAACAAAATATTCCAAAACTTTTTGCGGAAAATCGATAAAGCCGCAGATGCAGAAAAACAAAATGTAGTTGATGAATTTATTTCTCAAGTAAAAAAAAGCGGCTATCCGATATACGAAACAAAAAATGATGTTGTTTTACTTTATCAAGGAAACGAAGAGAAGATTGAAATTTTAGGCGATATGACTGATTGGGATCGTAATGATGAATTAATTCATCTACCGAAAACTAACTTACATTATATTAAGTATCATTTAGAATCAGACGCTTGCTTGGAATATTGGTTTGTAAATAACGATAAAGTTTTTGTAGATCCGTTAAATCCATTTAAACTTTATAACGCTATTGGTGATCTTTCGGAAGTTGCTATGCCGGATTATAAACGTCATCCGATTTTAGCTGAATATGTTTTAGGAAAAAAAGGAAGTTATAATAATGTAACAAAACTTAATCTTCCCGCCGGAATTCTGCCTTATGAACATGAAGTTTTTGTTTATCTGCCGGAAGAATATAATCAGGCTGAAAATAATTATCCGGTTATTTATTTCCAGGACGGAAGGGATTATTTAGAATACGCGGTAGTTCCTCATGTGCTTGATTCTCTGATTGCTCAAAATAAAATTAAACCGGTAATCGCTATTTTTGTAAATCCGCCTAATCGGCATCAGCCGGACACTCCTAACCGGATGACGGAGTATGGCTTAAATGATGACTATGTCAGTTTCTTTTCTGATGAACTTGTTCCATTCATTGATGAAAATTATCGGACAAAAAAAGAAGCTCCCGCAAGAATTGTGGCGGGCGATTCTTACGGCGGATTGATATCAACTTATATTGCATTTCAGCGTCCCGATGTTTTTGGAAACGCTATTAGTCAATCCGGCTATCATTGTTTTCAAAAAAATAAAATGATTGAATTAATAAAAGCTTCTCCCCGTAAAAACATTTTCTTATTTGTTGATACAGGCACTTACGAGAAAGTTGTGGGTAAAGATATTCTTCCTGAAGGCGAAAGGGACTTTATCACCGCCAATAGGGAACTTCATGAGGTTTTGATACAAAAAGAATACAAACATATTTACCGGGAATTTCACGAAGGCCATACATGGGGAAACTGGCGCCGGCATTTGATTGATGCTTTAATTCACTTTTACGGAAATAAGGCAGGAGAAGTTTGATGCGGTTCGGAATGGATTTTGGCGGAACTAATTTAAAAACCGGAATCTTCGCTGAGGATGGGAAAATAGTTAAGTTTTCCGAAAATAAATTAAATGAATTTACTTCACACGGCGATCTATTAGAAAACTTAATTCTCCATGCGAAAAATTTTTGTGAAGGTTTTCAAATAAAAAAAGGCGGACTCGCGATTAAAGGTTTAATAAATACCGCTACCGGAATTTTAGAAGATGATATCGGGGCAGGAGCATTATTAGCGGGAAAGAATTTAAAAAAAGCGTTCGGTGAAGCTTTAAACATTCCCTTTATAGTTGAAAATGACGCAAGAGCTTACGCATGGGGTGAATATAAATTCGGCGTCGGAAAAGGAAGCAAAGCATTATTATGCATGACTTTGGGAACAGGTTTCGGAAGCGCATTAATAGCGGATGGTAAACCTTATCATGGTTCCGATCCTTTGGGAGGATTACTGGGCGGCCATATTAGTATTGATAAAAATGGCGCGGAATGCCCTTGCGGAAATAAAGGCTGTTTAGAACTTTACTGCTCTGCGACTGCTTTTAGTCTGCGTGTTCAAACTTCTCATCCGGAATTGAATAATTCAGCGGAAGTTTTGCCTGAATTTTTCAGACAAATTAAAAATGGAAATGAAAGTTATAAAACTACTTTAAGAGGTTTTCAAGAAGATCTTTCCATTGGAATTGTTAACGCGATACACGCTTACGGCCCTGATGTTATTGTGCTCGGCGGCGGTGTTATGAACAGCGGGAAAATAATTCTTCCTGAACTAATAGAAATGGTGCATAAACGTGCATGGACTTTCCCGAGAAAAAAAGTGAAAATATATACTTCTCTTTTAGTAAATAAGGCCGCCGCTATTGGCGCTGCTTTTTTGGAGTTGTAAAAATAGTTTTAATAAAATAGAAAATAAAATTAACAGGAGCCTTGATGACTAGTTCTTCAGATACAATGAATGATAAATTTTTATCTTTACTGCCGGAGTCGATGACAAAATTTCCTCGGGGTTTATTTGATACATTCCCGACTTTTATTCCAACGACCGGTAGTATAGAAAAAGGATATAAAAAACTTGCCGATTTTATTGCCGATAATAATACGGACGGATTAAGAGTTCTGGCTGTAGATGGCTATCAAGCTATAGACTGGAAAAAATTTAAAGAAGAAATTGAAACGCATTTATCCGAGAAGAAAATTAAAAGTGAATGGATTAACATTGCCGATTGCTATGCTGATTCCGAGGAAATAAGTAGAAGAGCCGAACCTTTTCTCGGCGGTGATGATCCTTTGTTCGGAACTCATTACCCATTCGGACCGGAAATATATTTTGATCCTGTAAAACTTGCTGAATTAAGAATAAAGCTTTCCATTATACGTTCAGCAAAGCAAGATTCTGTTTCTATAGTTTACGGGACAGGCTCTGCTTTAGTGGAATTATACGATGAACTTTGGTACGCTGATTTACCGAAAGATTTTATTCAATCCAGGGCGAGAGAAAAAGAAATTACTAATATCGGCGCATCTGAAAATTTACCGTTCGGCGAATTTTATAAACGCTCGTATTTTGTGGATTGGCCCGCTCTCAACCGATTAAAGAAACAGCTTTTGCCTCATCTAAATTTGTTTATAGATTTTTCAAATTCTGAAGAACCTACTTTTCTTAGCGGCGATGATTTAAGAAAAACAATTTTTGAAATTGCCGAAACACCTTTCCGCGTTCGTCCTTGGTTTTATCCCGGCCCGTGGGGCGGCAAATTTATGCAGGGCCATATGGGACTCGATCCGGAACAGCCGAACTTTGCATGGTCTTTTGAATTAATCGTCCCCGAAAATGGAATTTTAATTGAGAAAAATGGAAACAAGTTAGAATTTTCATTCGATTGTCTAATGTATCTTCAGAATGAAAAAGTCTTGGGAAAAGAAGCTGCAAATCAATTTAAATATGAATGGCCGATTCGGCTTGATTATTTAGATACAATTGACGGCGGAAATTTATCAACGCAAGTTCATCCGCGCCCCAATTATATAAGAAAAGAATTTGGTGAAACTTATACACAGGATGAAACTTATTATATTGTCGCGTCCAAACCGGATTCTCGTGTTTATATTGGTTTAACGGATTTTTGCGATCCGGTAGAATTTAGAAAAGCACTTGAACAATCAATAGAAAAAGGGGAAGAAATTGAAATAGAAAAGTATGTATACAGTGAACCGAGTAAACCTCACGATCTTTTTTTGATTCCAAATGGAACAGTACACTGCAGTGGAAGAGGAAATCTTGTTTTAGAAATCAGCGCCACACCGTATATATTTACTTTTAAAATTTATGATTATCTGCGCAAAGATCTTGAAGGTAAATATCGTCCCTTAAATTTAGAAAGAGGTTTTAAAAATCATAAGGACGGAAAGAAGAGAAAAATGGGTTAAAGAAAATTTGGTTGCTAAACCAAAAATCATAAATGAGGGAAAAGATTGGAAAGAAATTGTTCTTTATGATGCCCCGTTTACTTTCTATAATATTCATCGAATTGATTTTGACTCGGAATATGAATTTGAAACTGGAGACAAAGCATTTGCAATAAATTTAGTCGAAGGTGAAAAGATAAACATAGTTTCGGCCAATAATAGAAGCACGGATTTGGCTTACATGGAATCAATGGTTATCCCGGCCGCTTCAAAAAAGATAAAGTTAGTAAATAAGGGAAATCGTCCATGCAAATTAATAATGGTTTATATAAAACCCGGAGCGGGGAAAAGTTTCCCTTTTAAATGATCCGAATTAATAATTTTTAATGGAAAGTGAAAAAGATTTTTTCCCCCGCTATTTACGGTGCGAATATAAAATTGATCCCCTTGGAATGGATTCTGAAAAACCGAGATTAAGCTGGAATATAGATTATCCTCCCGGCTTAAAAGGGAAAAGACAATCTGCATATCAAATATTAGTTTCCGAAGAAATTGAAAACATTAAACAGAACATTGGGGAATGCTGGGATTCGGGAAAAATATTTTCAGAAGAAACTTCGCAAATTGAATATTCCGGAGAAAAGTTAAAAACATTAACCGAATATTTTTGGAAAGTAAAAATCTGGGATGATGCCGGAAATTCATCATCCGAATGGAGCGAGCACTGCAAAATGGGTAACCGGAATTCTTGATGATTCGGAGTGGAAGCAGAATGGATTGGAAATGATAACCTGGCAGAATAACTTTGAGAAAAACAGAAAATACAAATTCGAATCTAAAAAGGATAAATGGATTTGGTTTCCTTGTAAAAAGTTAGATTTAGAAAATTCATTAGGTGCTTTTTATTTTAGAAAAACATTCACTCTCTCAAATACCCATCATATAAATTCAGCTAAAATACTGATTACCGCAGATGAAAAGTTTAAGCTTTATTCTAAATAATAAAAAGATTTCTGAAAGCGATCCTTTTATCTTTTCCTGGGCGCGACCGCAAGTTTCTAGATATTAAAAATATATTTGTAAAGATGGTAAAAATTGTCTAGCGATTGAAGCTGTTAATTCTTACTTTAGAAAAACCCGGAATTGTTTTTAAAATTTATCTTGAGTTTGAGAACGGGGAAAGCACCTTTATTAAAAGCGATTCTTCTTGTTTATGTACAAATAAAAAATTTCAAAATTGGAAAAAAAATTCTTTCGATGATTCCAATTGGAAGGAAGCTGTTGTAACTGCTGTTATTGGAGATAAGCCTTGGAATATTCCTTCGCTTCAATTAAAACTTCCGCCGGCTCTATATCTGCGAAAAGAATTTTTGCTTAAACCAAATATTAAAAGTGCGTTTGTTTGTATTTCCGCTTTAGGTCTTTATGAACTTCATGTTAACGGAGAAAAAATCTCTGATTATCTTGCGCCGGGCTGGACTGACTATAATACGCGTGTTTACTATAATTTGTTTGATGTAAAAGAAAATTTAATTTCTTCAGATAAAAATTCTATAGGAATAATTATAGCTGACGGCTGGTATTCCGGCTATCTAGGCTGGGAAAACGGCCGCGAATATTACGGCGATTCACCAAAAGTTATTGCTCAATTATTCATTCAATACGAAGATGGTACAGCGGAAATAATTAGAACAGATAATTCATGGAAATCTTCCCACGGGCCCATTTTAGAGGCGGATTTGTTAAAAGGGGAAAAATATGACGCGAGAGTTGAATCTAAAATTACAGGCTGGAATAAAGCAAATTTTGATGAAAAGAAATGGCTTCCGGTAAATGTTTTTTCAGAAATAAAATCCAAACTTCAAGTTCACCCGGGATTACCCATAAAAATAAAAGAAGAACTTGCCGCCATAAAAATTACCGAGCCGAAAAAGGGAATTTATGTTTTTGACCTCGGTCAGAATTTAGCCGGAGTTGTAAAATTAAAAGTGAGGGCAAATCGGGGCAGAAAAATTACTATTCGTTATGCGGAAATGCTTAACGAAGACGGAACTATTTATATTGAAAATCTGAGAATGTCGCGCTCGACCGATGTTTATGTCTGCAAAGGACAAGAAGAAGAAATATGGCAGCCTAAATTTACTTACCACGGCTTCAGATATGTTGAAGTAAAAGGTTTGTCTACTCCATCATTAGATTGCGTTATCGGTTTAGCGATTGGTACTGCTATGCCTCCCGCCGGCAGTTTTAATTCTTCAAACAAAATGCTTAATAAAATTTATAAAAATATTTTATGGAGTCAGAAATCAAATTATATAGATATTCCGACAGACTGTCCGCAGCGGGACGAGAGATTAGGCTGGACGGGTGACGCGGTAACTTTTATTTCCACTGCCGCATTAAATATGGATGTTGCCGCATTTTATACAAAATGGCTGGTTGATTTAAATGACGCGCAGCGCGAAGACGGAGCTTATCCGCCGATAGCGCCTTTTATAAATTTTGGCGCCGGCCCTTTGTTTTTCGGCGCCGCCGCTTGGGCAGATGCCGGAATTGTAGTTCCTTATTTTTTGTATAAAACGTATGGCGATAAAAATGTTCTGAATAAATATTATAATAACATGAAATCTTATATCGATTATTTAATTAAGAACAGCGTTAATTTTATTCGTCCCGAAGAAGGTTACGGCGATTGGCTTAATTTGAACGATGAGACTTCAAAAAGTTTTATAGGAACTGCTTTCTTTGCTTATGTTGTTTCTTTGATGATTGAAGTCTCCGCTATTCTGGAAAAAGTAAATGATGTAATTTTATTTAATAATTTATGGCAAAATATTAAAACTGCTTTTTCTTCTAATTTTTTTGACGAGGAAAAAGAATTAACCGAAAGCTCACAAACAACTTATACTTTAGTTCTTGCTTTTAATCTTTTAGATGAAAAAGAGCAAGAATTTATTTTGCAAAAGCTTGTCGAAAAAATTGAATCATCAGAATATCATTTAAGTACTGGATTCATTGGACTCGGATTTATATTTAAAATCCTAAAAAAATATGAGAAGTATGATTTAATTATGAAAATAATTTTAAATGATTCTTATCCTTCTTGGGGAAATATGATTAATAACGGCGCTACAACTTTGTGGGAAAGATGGGACAGCTTCGATCCGCAAAAAGGTTTTTTTGATCCAACCATGAATTCTTTTAACCATTGTTCTTTAGGCACCGTGGGAGAATGCTTCTATTCAGTTTTGGGCGGAATAAATTTAGAAAATCTGGATCAAAAGGAAGTAATAATTAAACCATTTTTCGCTGAGCAATTAGATTTTGCCGATGTTTCTTATAATTCAATCTACGGAAAAATTTGTGTGAATTGGAAAAAGAAAAACGGGAGAATATTTATAAAGATAGAAATTCCGTTTAACATAAAAGCTGAATTTCATCTCATGGAATTTGTTAAATCGAAACAAAGAAAATTTATTCTAAAGCCAGGCGTGAATCAGTTCGAATTTACGTTGTAATTTCTGCCGCGTTTAATTCTTCCTTAAGCCATCCGGCTTTATCGGTCATAATTCCGTCAATATTTAAATCGGCTAAACGAACCGCTTTCTTTAAGTTATTTACAGTCCAAACAAAGATTTTTAAATTTTCGGCTTTTATCGATTTTACAATTTCTACTCTTAATTTCTTCGAATAAGAAAAAGTCAATCCCTCAAAATTATTTTGTTTAGCTTTTTCGATTATTTTATTCCAGCCTTTTTTATTAAAAAAGATTTTTTCCTGCCCAATACGGCGCGTCCAAAATACTTCAAACTTCGGAAGCTCTTTTTTCGCTTCACTCATCGTCTTTAAATTGAACCCGATGATTTTTATTTGTTCAAATTCTAAAGAAGTATTTTGAAGAATTTCTTTTAATGCCGGAATTATTTTCCTTCCGCTTTTTAATTCTATAAAAATACTTTTCTTTTTAGGAACTGTTTGAAGAACTTCCCGCAAAGTAGGAATTTGTTCTTGCCACCGCAGACCTTTATGAAAACCCGCGTTTAAATTTTTTAGCTCATCAAGTTTTAAAAATCTAACAGGGCCATTTACACCGCAAGTGCGCCTTGTGTTTTTATCGTGAAAAACTACAATCTTGTTATCTTTTGTAAGCTGAATATCAATCTCAATTCCATCGGTGCCGTTTTGCCAGGCAAGATTTATCGCGGCTAAAGTGTTTTCCGGAGCTTCGGCCGATTCGCCTCTATGAGCTATAATCAATGGTTTCATAAATTATAATATTGTAATTATTGAAGCAGAATACATATTTGAAAAAACTTGTTACAGGGAAACGTAAAAATTAAAGTTTATCTATAAATTATAGTAAAATTATAAAAGGAAAATAATAAAAATGAAAATGGAAGAAATTGATAATGCCTATAAAGCCGGTTCATGTAACATAGGTGCCGAAGAAATTAAAATAAGGAAAAATGCTTTTTATATCTCTCTTATATTTAACATCGTGGTTTTGTTTGTACTTGTAGGTTGGGATATAGCTAGAGCATGGAGTTTAATTTTTTTCATTCCTGCTTTTTTTCTGGGAATAACTTTTTCCCAGTACTATTATAAATTTTGCGTTAAATATGGTCTGCTCGGCTTTTATAACTTTGGTAAAACCGGTAAAACGAAAAAAATAAATTCTAATGAATTTAGAAAAAAAGATATCAGAAAATCTTTAATGATGATCATTTCCAGTTTCATTTTCGGAGCAGTTGCCGCGGGTATTCTTTTTTATCTAAAATAATTTCCGTTTTTACCATCCGGGTTTAATATTAAAATTAATTCGAAAAATTACTCCGCGTTTTACCGTCTCATTCTGATGCAAACATCTCATACTAAAGGCCTAAAATAAACAAAAAAAGGCCTTTATCTCCCAAAATGTAATTGGCACGCCTGTTGGATAAGTATCCAAAAACCGAATTAAAAATAATTAAGGAATGATCTAACAAATGAAAAAATTAGTTTTAATACTTTTGGTACTGACATTTACCGCGTTTAATTACGCTGAAATCCAGAGCAATGTAACAATAAAATCAACCGGCAAAGGCATAAATGTAAATATTGGAAATCCTCTAAATAAATCAGTTTTTGCCGGCACTCTTAAAGGGGAAGGCGATATCTATTTCTATTGTATAGACCTCCATCATGAACTAAATTGGAATTCATCGTATCACGATGTAGAAGCGACAAACCCACTTTTAACAGTATATTTTAAATAATTACTATCCATATCAATCATTACCATATTCCGGATCACTTTCTGAAACTAATGAAGCCGCTGCTGTTCAAATGGCTATCTGGCATATTTCGGATGGATTAGATATTTCAGAATGTACTCCCTCTCAAAATGCCGCTGATGTTAAAGCCAGAGCAGAAAGTATTATTGCCGACGCGGAAGCAAATGCCGGTACTATTCAGCCTTTTAAAACGTTAGTAATTAATATTCCAAACCAATCATTTACTATCGGCGAACCGATTCAATTTACAGTAGAAGCATATAATGAAGTCGGCGCTCCAATTCCCGGTGCTCAAGTTTCTATTTCGGTAGATGATGGAACATTATCTCAAATTACGGCAACAACCGGAATAGACGGTTCTACAGAGACAATTACTTTAACGGCCGGATCAAATAATTTTGCAACAATATCCGCGTCCGCAGATGTTGTTATTCCGGGAGGAACAGAATATTATCACGTATCAGATCCCGATGGGAAGCAAAAGTTAATTATTGCCGCTCCCTTTACTGATCATAAAGAAATTACAGCCTGCGTAAATTGGTCTAACCCGGTTTCTTTAGTAGTTTCAAAAAGTACGGAAACAGTTACAGTTAAAGACGGCGATGTTGTAAATTATGAACTTAAAGTTGAGAATACCGGAGATGTAACCGCAACAGGCGTAAAGGTTTCTGATGTTCTTCCTGCGGTTCTGCAATTTATTTCTTCAAACGGCGACGGCGATTATGACCCGACTACCGGAATTTGGAATGTTGGAACTGTTGAAGTAAATACAACAAAAACTTTAAATATTTCCGTTAAAGCAAGTTTCACAGCTCAAGGAGCCGCGATTTTAGATTTAGGTTTGGCGGCCGATTATAATTTATTTGTTCTTCATAATATAAATCAGCCTTCTTCCGATACTGAAGGAAAAATGGCGGTTGCGAATAACGCCGAACTTTCAAATTACAGCGTAGGTGATAAATTAGCTTCAAATTCAGGTGATGTATTAATTGTAGGACGTAAATTAACTTATACAAGCGGTAGAGTTTATGGCGATGTCGCGTTCGGAAATTTTATTGATACGACTCATTGGAATTTAGCCGACGGTACAATAAGACAAGATTCTCCGATAGATTTTACCACCGCGTCATTATATCTAAATAATTTGTCCTCTCAAATATCAGCTCTTGAGCCGAATGGAAATGTAACTTTTGAATATGGACATGTAGCTCTTTCAGGAACTAATCCGGATGTAAATAGATTTAATGTTGACGGAAATTTAATTACACAGTGTAACGATTTTTCTATCGATGTTCCGGAAAATTCAGTTGTAATAGTTAATGTTTCCGGCAAGAAAATTACTTGGAAAGGCGGATTTGAATTATACGGCGTAACTAATTCAAATGTAATAATAAATTTTTATGAAGCTAAAAAATTAAATATTTCTCAAATTGGAATTTCTGCCTCTATCCTTGCTCCTAAAGCTTCTCTTGATTTTGCCACAGGCTTAATAAGCGGTCAAGTTATTGCATATAATGTTACAGGCTCGGGACAGTTTAATAACGTTCCCTTTTGCGGAAAGATTTCTCTTGAAATGACTATTAGTAATTTTGCTGAACTAGTTTCTGTTGATCAGCCGACTACCGATGCGGTAGTTGGGAAAAGTCTCGCTCAAGTAAACTCTTTAGTTAGTTTAACTGATGTGGCAAAAGAAAGTAATTCCTCTTTGCCCTTAAAAATGGATCTGATGCAGAATTACCCAAATCCATTTAATCCTTCTACAAAAATAAATTTTGCAATCGCCAAGGAAGGAAATTATTCACTAACGGTTTATAATTTACTCGGTGAACAGATTGCGGTTTTAGCAAACAGAGAATTTTCTCCAGGAAATTACAGCTTCAACTTTGATGCTTCTAAATTAAACTCCGGAATTTATCTCTATCAATTAAAAGGTAGTAGCATTAACATCACTAAAAAAATGATGCTGATTAAATAAAACCATAAAAATTAACAGCAATGCAGGCTTCTTAAAAAAAGGAGTCTGCATTTGTTATTTTAAAACTTTATCCCATAAATAAACCTCACGCGAACCTCCTCACATTCTGCACAGCAAATTTCTGAAATAGATTGTTTTGTTAATGTTAACACGCATTAACTTCTTCTAAAATATTAACTTTAGTCTCAATTATGAATAAATATAAAAATGGCTAATGCCGATTACTCTTTCTAAAAATGAAGTTAAAACAAAAAAATTAAAACTCGCATTCATTGGAGTCGGCTGGATAGGCCGAAATAGAATGGACGCGATTTTAAAAAGTAATTTAGCGGATGCCGCGGTTATTGCCGATTCGGTTTCTTCAATTCTGGAAGAAAGTAAAAAAACGCTGCCCGAATCAAAATATGCTTCATCTATTGATGAAGCTTTAGAAGAAGAAAATATAGACGGTGTTGTTATAGCAACACCTAGCGCAATGCATGCGGAGCAAGCTATTAAAGCGCTTGAAAAAAGAATTCCCGTTTTCTGCCAAAAACCTTTGGGAAGAAATTTTTCAGAAACAAAAGAAGTAGTAAAAAAAGCAGAAGAGAAAAATTTACTTTTAGGAGTTGATTTATCTTACCGCGCTACCAAAGCTTTTAGAAAATTAAACGAAATAATTCAATCGGGAGAAATTGGTGAAATATTCGCGGTCGATTTAATTTTTCATAACGCTTACGGCCCCGATAAATCATGGTTTTACGATATTAATTTATCCGGCGGCGGATGTGTAATCGATTTAGGAATTCATCTTGTTGATTTGGCTTTGTTTACTCTTGGTTTTCCGGCAGTAAAAAAAGTGAATAGTAAAATTTATTCCGGAGGAAAACTTCTGACAAAAAATTCTAATGAAGTTGAGGATTATTGTGACGCGAATATTTTACTTGCTAATAATACTTCAATAAATCTAAAATGTTCATGGAATCTATCCGCCGGCTGTGATGCTATTATTGAAGCATCTTTTCGCGGAACTAAGGGCGGCGTATCATTTAAAAATATAAATGGTTCTTTTTATGATTTTCAAACTGAGCTTTACCATAGAACAGAAAAAAATATTTTAGTTTCTCCTCCCGATGATTGGATGGGAAGAGCTGCGGTGGAATGGGCTGAATCTTTATCGAAAAGTCCTTCTTTCAATTCCGCCGCCGAAGAATATATTAAAGTTGCCGAAATTATTGATGAAATTTATGGGAGATATAGTTGAGTAAAATGAAATCCGATTATCCAAAAAAAATATTAATGACAACCGATACCTTAGGCGGAGTCTGGACGTATTCACTCGACCTTTGCAGAGAATTATCTGCTTACGGAATTTCAGTTGCTTTAGCTTCAATGGGTGAATATCCCTCTGAAGTACAAAGAAAAGAAGCGAATGAAATTTCCGGCTTAAAATTATTTGAAAGCAAATTTAAATTAGAATGGATGGAAAACCCGTGGGTGGAAGTAGAAGCTTCTTTCGAATGGCTGCGACAAATAAAAAATGAATTTCAGCCTGATCTTATTCATCTAAATACTTTTTCACATGGTGCTTTTGATTGGAATATACCGGTCATTATGGTTGGACATTCTGATGTTCTATCATGGTGGCAGGCTGTTAAAAATGAATCCGCACCGATTCAATGGAACGAATATCGTATTCGAGTTAGTGAAGGTTTACACGCTGCCGATGCCGTGGTTGCTCCTACTAACGCGATGATGAATGAACTGGAGAAGTTTTACGGAACTTTTTTAAATAAGCGAATAATTTATAACGGCAGAAATCCGGAACGGTTTAAGAATTTATTTAAAGAAGAAAAAGTTATCTCAATAGGAAGAACTTGGGACGAAGCCAAGAATATCTCTTCACTAATTGATGCATCCGAAGAAATTAAATGGCCTATTTATGTCGCGGGGGAAGATTATCATCCGGCTAACGGAAATAAATTAAATTTTAACGGAATTAATTTTCTAGGAAAGTTATCATCACAAGAAGTAACAAATAAATTAGGTGAAGCCTCAATATATTGCCTTCCCGCAAAATATGAACCTTTTGGCCTTTCGGCTTTGGAAGCGGCTTTTTCGGGATGCGCTTTGGTATTGAGCAATATTATATCATTAAGAGAAGTATGGCAGGATTCTGCTTTATTTGTTAATCCAAATAAACCTGATGAAATTTCCTCAGTAATAAATCAACTTATTAATGATAAAGATTTAAGGGAAGAGTATTCCGAGAAAGCTACAAAACAAGCTGAAAATTTTACATCGGAAAAAATGGCTGAAAATTATCTAAAACTTTACTCGCAAGTTATTTATCCGAAGAAACAATCTGAAAGTAAAACTGAGGTTTTTCTGTGAAGATTATAATGTTTTATCATTCATTGCTGTCTGATTGGAATCATGGAAACGCTCATTATTTAAGGGGAATTGTAACCGAGCTGCTAAACCGTGGAAATACTGTTAAAGTTTATGAACCGGAAGATTCCTGGAGTAGAAAAAATCTTATAGATGAATATGGAGAAGAAATTATTAATGAATTTCATGAATATTATCCCTGGCTTGAAAGCAATTTATATAGAGAAGAAAATATAAATTTAGATGAAATACTTTCCGGAGCCGATTTAGTTATTGTTCATGAATGGAACTCACCGAAATTAGTAAAGCAAATTGGAGAGAAAAAGAAAAAAGGAGATTTTAAACTTCTGTTTCACGATACTCATCATCGTGCGGTTACAAATCGAGAAGCAATAAAAAAATATGATCTTTCTAATTATGAAGGAGTTCTCGCTTTCGGTGAAATTATCAAAGAAATATATTTACAAGAAGGCTGGACTTCAAAAGCTTTCACCTGGCATGAAGCCGCCGATACAAAAATATTTTTTCCTCATGAAAGAACCGATTTTGAAGGTGATTTAGTTTGGATAGGCAATTGGGGCGATGAAGAACGTTCCGATGAACTGAGGGAATTTTTAATTGAGCCGGTTAAAGAATTAAAACTTAAGTGTAAAATATTTGGAGTACGTTACCCTGAATGCGCGAAGCAAGAACTTGCCGATGCCGGGATAGAATATGGTGGCTGGCTGCCTAACTATAAAGTTCCGGAAGTATTTTCGAAGTATCGCTTTACAATGCATGTGCCGCGAAGGCCTTATGTGAAGGCTTTACCGGGAATCCCGACAATTCGACCTTTTGAGGCAATGGCTTGCGGTATTCCTTTGCTCTCTGCTCCATGGAATGATGCGGAAAATCTATTTGAACCCGGGAAAGATTTTTTATTCGCTCAAAACGGGGAGGAGATGAAAAGAAGAATATCAGAATTATTGAATGATTATGAAAAAGCAGAAATTATTGCTGAACACGGCTTAAATACTATTCGGACGAAACACACTTGTAAACAACGTGTTGATCAGCTTTATAATATTTGCGAAGAATTAGGAATTAAAAATAAATCAACAATAATAGTAGGATAAATATGGGATTAAAGATAGCATTTTTCGGTTCAAGTCTAGTCTCGGCATATTGGAACGGCGCCGCCACTTATTACCGCGGAATTATAAAAGCCATGTATGATCGAGGTCATCAAATAACTTTTTATGAACCGGATGCTTATGACCGGCAAAAAAATAGAGATATTGCCGATCCGGAATGGGCTGCAGTTAAAGTTTATAAGGCAAATGAAAATAGCATTTTTAAAATGCTTGCCGATACGGATTCGGCGGATGTTATAATTAAAGCAAGCGGAGTTGGCGTTTTTGATGAACTGCTGGAAGCTTCGGTTGTGAATATTAAAAAGCCAAATCAACTTGTGGTTTTTTGGGATGTTGACGCGCCCGCAACTTTGGATAGAGTTCAATCTAATCCCGATGATCAGTTTAATGAACTGATTCCTAAATATGATTTTATCTGCACTTACGGCGGTGGAGAACCTGTTCGCAAAGCTTATAAATATTTAGGCGCTAAAGAATGTTATCCTATTTATAACGCGCTTGATCCATCGACGCATTTCCCGGTTAATTCCGATTCTAATTTTGAATGCGATTTAGGCTTTCTCGGAAACAGGCTTCCCGATAGAGAATTAAGGGTCGAATCTTTTTTCTTAAATGTCGCGTCAAAAGTTCCGTATAAAAAATTTATGCTGGGCGGCAGCGGCTGGCAGGATAAAAAGATATCGCCGAATATAAAATATATAGGGCATGTTTATACTAAAGATCATAATGCGTTTAATTGTTCACCGCGCGCTGTTCTTAACATCAGCCGTGAAAGTATGGCACGTTACGGATTTTCACCGGCAACAAGAGTTTTTGAAGCCGCAGGCGCAGGTGCATGTATCATAACAGATTATTGGGAAGGAATTGAAACTTTCTTTGAACCGGGTAAGGAAATATTAGTTGCTAAAAATGGCGATGAGGTTGCGGAGCATTTAAATAATTTAACAGAAGATAAATCAAAACAAATTGGGAATGCGGCATATAAAAGAGCGCTGGCAGAACATACATATGCACACCGTGCAAAATTACTGGAATCAATTCTTGAAGAAAAAACAAATAGAGAAATTTAACAAGGTTTAACGGTAAGAATATGAAGATTGTAATTCTTGGATTATCAATTACTAGCTCTTGGGGAAATGGACACGCTACTACTTTTCGCGGGCTTGTAAGGGAACTTTCAAAACTTCAACATGATGTTCTCTTTCTTGAACGAGATATGCCGTGGTATGCCGCTAATAGAGATTTTCCGAATCCTCCGTTCGGAAAAACTCAACTTTATTTAAGTGTGGACGAGTTAAAAGAGAAATATTATATCAGCGATTAAAAATGCGGATTTAGTCATTGTCGGCTCTTATGTTCCCAACGGTATTGAAGTAGGAAATTGGGTCGTAGAAATATTACTACCGGAGTAACTGCATTTTATGATATAGATACTCCGGTTACTTTGGCAAAATTAGTAAAAATAGATTATGAATATATTAACTCCCGAATTAATTTCAAAATATGATATTTATTTATCTTTTACCGGCGGACCTGTTCTTCAAAAATTAGAAAATGATTTCGGGGCTCACCTATGGCAAAGCCGCTATATTGTTCTTTTGATCCTGAAAATTATTTTCCTGAAGAAAAAATTTTAAAATGGGATCTAGGATATCTCGGAACATACAGTGATGACCGGCAGCCGCCACTTGAAAATCTAATGTTGAAGCCGCAGAAAAATATAAAGATGGAATGTTTGTTGTTGCCGGACCTCAATATCCCTGATTCAATAAATTGGGGGAAAAATGTCAATAGAATTGATCATCTTCCGCCTGCAGCATAGGGACTTTTTATAATGCCAAAGATTTACCATGAATATAACACGTAAAGATATGATCGAAGCAGGTTACTCCCCGAGTGTGAGATTGTTTGAAGCAGCCGCCTGTGCTACTCCTATTATTAGCGATTACTGGGAAGGTTTAGATCTTTTTTTATTCCCGAAAAAGAAATATTAATTTCTAAAAATTATAAGACACCTGAAATATCTTAAAACTCTTTCCGCCGAAGAAAGAATAATAATTGGTTTAAATGCACGGGAAAAAGTATTGAAATATCATACAGCCGAACATAGGGCAAAACAAATTGAAAAATATTATAAAGAAGCAATTACAGTGAAAGTATGACTGAAACAAAAGAAAAAATTGAACGATTAAAACCTTGGTTTCATAATCTGCATTTACCCGATGGTACACAGACGGCACCTGACCATTTCCTGGGCGATTTTCCGAAATTTAAATGGGATGAAATAAAGAATTCAATTCCCGAAAATTTAGCCGGATTAACTGCGCTTGATATTGGCTGCAACGCGGGCTTTTATACCTTTGAGCTGGCTAAAAGAGGCGCGGATGTACTTGGGATTGATTTAGATCCTCATTATTTGGAACAGGCAGAATGGGCCGCTGAGGTTTTTGGCTTGCGAGAAAAGGTTGAGTTTAGACAAATGCAAGTTTATGATTTAGCAAAAAGTGAAACGAAATATGATATCATTATTTTTATGGGAGTTTTATATCATCTGCGTTATCCTTTATTAGCTCTTGATATTGTAACTCAAAAAGTTAAAAAAATGATGGTGTTTCAGACTTTAACAATGCCGGGTGAAAAAATTTTAGATATTACCAAGGATTTGGGCATTAATGAAAGAGACTTAATGCGGGACGAAGGATGGCCGAAAATGGCATTCATTGAAGGATATCTCGCCGGAGATCCGACTAATTGGTGGGCACCTAATAATGCCGCAATTATTGCAATGCTTCGATCATGCGGAATGAATGTAATAAAGCGTCCCGGACATGAAATTTATATTTGTGAACCTTTTTCTGATAGAAAATCTGTTATTGACGATTGGAACATGTCCGAATTTTTATCCGCTACAGGGCATAATTGGCAAAAAGATTTAAATAAAAAGGTAAATAAGTAAAACAAAAAATTATGTATTAATTAGCAAACGGATTTTCTTTTTCTGCTTCCGATATAAATTTATTTAGTTTTAAAACATCTTGTACAGCGTAAGCGTTTTGATCATTATTAAAATAGAAAAATACTTCCTTACCGGATTTATTCCAGCCGCAAATAAACTTTGACCACTTTTTTAGAACCGGATTTTTATATTCTCCTTGGTAAGGATGAATAGAAGGTCCATGCAGCCTTACATAAACATGATCAGCGGTTACAACGCGTGGTGTTATAGTATTAGAAATATGAAACATACAGAATGCTGAATTATACTTCTTTAATAAATTATATGTTTTTTGATTCCACCAGCTATGGTTTCTAAATTCAAAAGTAAATTTAAAATCCGGCGGAAGTAGTTTAAGAAAACTTAGAAGCAAATTATAATCATACATAAGGAAAGGCGGCAGTTGAATCAGAATGGAACCTAATTTATGTTCAAGCAGCGAAGCTCGTTTTAGAAATTCATTTAGAATTATAGAGCAATTATATAATTTATTTTCGTGTGTAATCTCTCGAAATAATTTAACAGAAAAAATAAAATTAGAGGGAGATTCATTCTTCCATTTAATAAAAATTTTTTCTTCAGGTATTCTATAGAAACTATTATTTATTTCTACTGTTTTAATTCTCTTGCTAAAAAAATCAAACCATTTTTTTCGCGATAAAGAAGAAGGATAGAAAAAGTCAATCCAATGTTTATACATCCATCCGCTTGTGCCGATATGAATTAATTTTTTCTCCACATATTAATCTTCTCTATCACCCGGCCTAAATTGAGTTCTCTTTTTTACATTTTCCTCAAAGTTAGTCGGCTCTTGTTTTGTTTTTTCTTTATCCTTCTTTTTCTTCTTTTCATCCATATTCTCAATATCTTTTCCCTTTATTCCTTTTTTTTCATCATCAGCCATATAAAATCTCCTTCCTAATTAAACCTTATTAATGCCTTCATAAACCCGCTTGGGCGCAGTTCAGCTGTTTGAAATGCCGTATTAATTTTTTCAACTGGAAATTCATGAGTAAATAATTGCTGCGGATTAAAAATATTCTTTTCTACAGCGTGTACAGCATCTTTAATTCCCTGAATATAAATATTAGGATCACGCTCATGCGCGTTTATTACATCAATACCGCGCCAATTCCAGAGCTGCATATTTACTTGCCTTACACCGTCTTGATGATAACCTGCAACAATTAATTTGCCTCTTTCTTTTGTTAACTCGCCGGCAAGGTCCAAAGGCCACTGCATTCCAACGGCTTCTATAACTCTATCGCATAAATTATCGTTAGTTATTTTTTTCACTTCATCAATAATTCTCCAATGGTCATCCATTTTTATTAGATGATCCGCATTATAATTTGAAGCGGTATCTAATGAAGTTTCTCTCCTTGATATTGCAATAACTTTCGCACCCGAATTTTTAGCAAACGCAGTTAATAAAGCCCCGATGAAACCAATTCCGATTATTGCGACAGTTTGTCCTTCTTTGATATCAGCTCTTTTAAAAACATTCATCGCGCATCCAAGCGGTTCACCAGGAAAAGGCTTATCATCAAAAGAAGAGGGAAGCTTAACAATCAAATTTTCTTTAGCGATATCATAATCGGCAAAGGCATTATATGTTAATGCTGTTACACTATCCCCCTCTTTAAAATCGCAAACATTTTTTCCTACTGCGTCAATGGTCCCCCATCCTTCATGCCCGGGAGCTCCGGCAGTAAAAGGATATTGAAACCATTCCCGACCTTCCCAAACGGGAAGATTAGAACCGCAGAGGCCGCAGCCGTTAAGTTTTATTCTAACTTCATCTTCTGCCGGTTCCGGTTTTGTTATGTCATCAATTTCAATTCTCTTTGGCTCTACAAAAATCGCGGCTTTCATTTATCTCCTTTAAGAAACTAATTTTTTTTTCCTGTTATTCTTAATTATGCGATTTCTTTTAATTTGGGTTTCGCTGCCATAGTAAGAGGAAAGCCAATTGAACAATCTTTCAATTCCGGATTTAACATCTACTTTCGGTTCCCAACCAACAGCCTCTTTATATTTACTTATATCGGAAACATAATATTTCTGATCTCCTGTACGCCATTTACTGAAAGTGATTTTGGGTTCTTTACCGCTCAAAGAACTCATCATTTCAAGAAGCTCTAATAAACTAATTGTATTATTAACACCGCCGCCTATGTTAAACGCATTTCCTTTTACCTTATCTATATTATCTTGCGCCAGTAGCATTGCGCGTACTAAATCTTCGACAAACAAAATATCGCGTACCTGTTTTCCATCTCCGAAAATTGTTAACGGTTTATTTTTTAAAAATTGAATCAGAAAATGAGCAACCCATCCTTGATCTTCGGTTCCAAATTGATGCGGGCCGTATATACAGCTCATTCTAAAAACTACGGTGGGAAGATTATAAGAACGCGCGTAATCAATTATATATTGATCAGCGGAACCTTTGGAACAGCCATAAGGAGAATGAAAATCAAGAGAACGTTTTTCGCTTATTCCATTTTGCGCAATTTGGGAATCTTCCGGAGAATAACGCATTCCGCAGTCCTGCATTAAAACATCTTCTAAACCGCCGTATACTTTATTTGTTGAAGTAAATAAAAGTGGCGGCGGATCATGAACCGCACGCAATGCTTCTAAAAGGTTTATAACTCCTTTGACATTTACTTCAAAATCATGAATAGGATCAACAAGGCTTGTTGTAACAGCAACCTGAGCCGCAAAATTAAATACTCTGTTTACGTTTTTAACGAGATTTCTAAGTAAATAAGGATCGCATACATCTCCGATTTCCACATCAATAAGATTTCCGTGAGTTTTTGTTAACCATTTAAGATTTTCTTCAACACCGGGCCGGGAAAGGTTATCAAAAATTATTACACGTTTGCCCGAGGAAAGTATTTTATCGGCAACATTTGTCCCTATAAAACCCGCACCTCCGATAATTAGGGTAGGACGATGGCCGTTTGTATATATTTTTTTCTTAAGAAAAGGTGAGTAGGAATTACCGGTTGAACCTTCATTAAAAATAGCATCTTCACTTTTAGAAAGGGTTTGAAGTTTTGCTAATTCTCTTACCCCTTTTAAGCCTTCTTTTTTCCAAATCCGATATATAAGTTTATCTGAACCATCGTATTTTTTTAATCCAAAATGATAATGCCGCTCATCTTCATGAAAACCATCTTGATGCGATAAAGCCGGATGAAGGTCAAAAGCAGTATACCAATAAACACGATCAACCGGTGCATCTATTAATTTTACAAACTCACAAAGCTGTTTATATTCATCATAACGCCAGGAAGAATATCCGGCTTCGGTTATCCAAAGTTCGGGAGATAGATCATATTTTTTTAGGACACTTTTAATTTTATTAACCTGAACCTTCCAATCGCTCCAGTCAAATTCCCAGGTACCGGGAAAACCATGAATAGCAATCGCGTCAATATTTTCCAGCACATTTCTCCGGCACATTAAATCTAACCAATTGGGATCAGCTGGCGCCATACCGCCTAATAAAGTTTTTTTACCAAGCTTTTTTACCCAGTAAGCGGCGCCGACAACCATATCAGAATAAATTTGCCAGCTCGGATCAATTCGCCAATCCCAATCATTTAAATTATTTGGTTCATTCCAAAGTTCTACCCACTCAAAATATTTTCCGTATTCATTAATAAATACGTCCAGAAAATCAGCGTAATCTTTTGGGTTCTTCGGCGGCGAAGAAGTTTTTGGTTCTATTCCCAATGACGGAGGAGTATAGGTAAAACAAGGCAGCAGCTCCATTTCCGTCGCAATCTTAGGGACTAACCATTCGTACCATTTAGCTCCTTCTTTAGTATGCCAATCGGCCCAAGATATTCCGGTTCTTAAATGTTTAACATTTATTTTTTTTAATTCTTCAATAACTTTTTCTACTTGTTTATAATCACCAATATGAAACCACTGAATCACTCCTATTTGAGGTGTATTTAATAATTTACTTTCAGGTTCATTTCCGGCAATTTTCTTCATATTCTCTCCTTTAAACAGTTAATCCTCTCTCTGTTAATTCATTACTAGCTTTATTCACTTTATCTTCTGCGGTTTTACCTTCCAGCCAATCGGCAAGTTCTAATAGACCATTCTCAAATGAAATTTGAGGTGCATACCCTAAAATATTTTTAGCCTTCGTTATATCGGCAAAACAATGACGAATATCTCCTACTCTATATTTGCCGGTAACTTTAGGCTCAATAAATTCTTTTCCCAGAACTTGTGCCATTTTTTTTGCAATTTCTAAAATTGTGTAGGCATGTCCGCTGCCTATATTAAATACTTCTCCATCTGAAGCTGTATTCTCAAGAGCAAGTCTGCATGCATTAGCAACATCATGCACACTTACGAAATCACGTTGCTGCATTCCGTCTTCAAAAATTAGAGGCGGATTATCATTTAAAAGTCGTGAGGCAAAAATGGCAAGAACACCGGTATAAGGATTTGATAAGGCTTGCCGCGTGCCGTAAACATTAAAAAATCTTAATGAAGTAGTGGGAATGTTATAAGCATTCCCAATAATCATACTCATTCTTTCCTGATCGTATTTTGAAAGCGCGTAAACTGATGAGAGAGTTGGGGATTTGGTTTCCGGAGTGGGAAGAGGAAATAATTTTTCGCCTTCATTATCAAAAACTTCCCATTCTTTATTTAGAAATTGGGTTCGTTTTCTTTCAACTCCTTTTCTTACTTCATCTTTACTATTTTTATATAAACCTTCACCATAAATACTCATGCTTGAGGCGACAATTAATTTTTCTACGGGATTTTTAATTAATGATTCAAGCAGAACGGAAGTGCCTCTATTATTTACATCGGTATATTTTTGGATCTCGTACATACTTTGGCCAACTCCAACCATAGCAGCAAAGTGATAAACTGCATCAATATCTTTTAAGGCTCTAGTAACAATTTCTTTATTCCTAACATCTCCGATAACAAATTCTACATTATCATTTAAATAATCAGGACGCCTGCAGTCTTTCCCGTGGACTTGTTCCGTTAGATTGTCAAGGATTCTGACTTCATAATCATTTTTAAGCAGTTCATCCGCTAGATGAGAACCAATAAAACCGGCACCTCCGGTAATCAAAACTCTTTTTCCCATAGATTATCCTTTCACTTTATTCTTTATTTCATAATTATCTATTCATTCTGTATTATGCCGTTACCAATAAAACTTACTCAAAGAACAATATTCAGTTATTAAAGTTTTTTATTCTACTTTATAAAAAAAATTATTAGAGATCCCGTTAGATTATTAGCAGGCTGTGTTTAAGTTAAATTTAGATCTCATCTTTTCTGCAAATTTGTAATATGTTGTCCCAGCTGTCTATCGACAAGAACTAAGATAATAGTTTGGCGTCGGCAGTATGGTGATAGGATCAACAACCTATAAGGCGTTGTGATTTAAGTAGTTTAAGATATAAGAAGTTCTATATATTGTCTTCAACAAGACAAGTTTAATAAACCTTTCCGCTGCATCAATTATTAATTATTATCCATTTCTAAAATTTATCTTGCTTTTAATACAACAATTAAGTTGGCGTTAAATGCGGTTGTCAAATCAATCCCTTATCCCTTATTAATTTTTCAAATAAAAATATTGAACAACCTTTTTGTTTTGTTTATTTTATAATAATTAAATATTCTACAGGATTGTTATGAAAAAGAAGATATTATATGTTTTTGTTTGCATACTTTTGGCTGTTCCTTTTACATTTTCCCAACAAGAAAAAGGAAAGTGGCTTTTTTTAGATAAAGCAGATATTGGGAACAGTACACAGAATACCGAACATTTTAAAACTTTCGGAAAATATACATCCGGCTATAATTTAGATGTTTTAAAAGCAATTGATTTAGTACAGAAGCATGCAATGGACGGAGGCGGTTATTTTATAGGAATAGATTCTATTCCAACTGAATCTCCCGTAGGTTATGAATTAAAATTATTTAATCATTCTTTGATAAATCCTCCCAGAAAAACCAGCTATTGCAGCGGTTCGTCGTATTCGGTTTTTATTGAAGCTCTCAATTTAATATTAAAAGATAAAAAAGATAAACTTGACCAGGATAGAATTGAAGCCTTACGCATGCAGGAGCCGGACGGCGGAAGAAGAGAAGATTGGGTGAAATTTTGGGGGATTTGGAATGCTGATGGTTTCGGCAGTGAATATGCTTTAGTTCAGTATAGTAAGATGGGAAAAATTATCAAGCCCGAAGAAGCGCGTCCAGGAGATTTTATAAATATTTCATGGAAAAGCGGCATTGGACATTCAGTAGTATTCCTCGGCTGGTACATTGATGAGAACAACAAAAAGTATATTGCTTATTGGTCCAGCCAAAAAAGTACCAACGGTTTTGGTGATCAAATGTCAAGTTTGACAAAAGTTAAATCTGTAAAAGTAGTAAGACTAACTGCTCCGGAAAACCTGTTCAATTTTAATATTAATGAAACCATAGATAAAGATGTTCCCGGTGATGAGGTAACTTTCTAAATTTTTACGTATAAACCGTATTCTCTCCTCAAATGCAAAGGGTATAAAATGGCTGCAACCGGTCTTCTTTTTGTAGATTTGTTTTATATCGAGATTTATTTCGCTTTTCTTATGAGAGTTGAATTTTATTCAAAGAAGTTAACTAATAAAGAATCTCTTTCTCCTAACTTTTTAATCTACAGAAAAAATTTAAGTGCTTTCCGAATTTCATTCCAATATTCGATAGGTGGATTAATGCCTACAATTGGGCTAGTTTACATTCATCAAAATAGAAGGGTTAATACAGGTCTTAAATATTTACAATCTCTTTTAGGAGTACAATGAAAAATTTGATAACGCCGGTTCTAGTATTCTTACTGCTATTTTCTTCTTGCGGCAAGAATGATAATAAAACCGGAACAAAAGAAAAGAAAGTAATAGGAGTAACATTATTAACAAGGGCGCATATTTTTTACCGGGATCTTGAAGAAGGATTAAGAAGCGAAGCTGATTCTAATAATTTTGATTTAATTATAACTTCCGCCGATTTTGATTTAGGAAAACAAATTAATCAAATAGAAGATTTTGTTTCACGAAAAGTTGACGCAATTATTGTCTGCCCTGTCGATTCTAAAGGTGTTGGGTTGGGAATTAAAAAAGCGAACAGCGCGGATATACCGATTTTTACTGCTGATATAGCGGCGGAAGAAGGAAAAATCGTTTCTCATGTCGCATCCGATAATGTACAAGGGGGAAAAATGGCCGGAGAATATATCGCGAAAATATTAAACGGAAAAGGTAATATTGCCATAATTAACCAACCGGCAATCACATCGGTTCTTGATCGTGTTAAAGGTTTTCAAGAAGCTTTAAAAAAATATCCCGATATGAAAATTGTTGCCGATGTAAACGGGCAGGGAGTAAGAGACCGTTCTTTACAAGCCGCTACAGACGTGCTGCAGGCTCATCCTAATTTAAATGGAATATTCGGGATTAACGATGATTCCGCGCTCGGAGCTTTAGACGCGGTTCAGCAGTATAAGAAAAATGGAGTTGTTATTGTGGGATATGATGCAACTCCTCCCGCCGTAGACGCGATTAAAAAAAATACAGCTTTAAAAGCCGATGTTGTTCAATATCCGAAAAAAATAGGCGAAACAACGATTAAAGAAATTAACAAATATTTTAACGGGGAAAAAGTTCCTGCCAAAGTTCCGGTTGATGTAGGAATTGTAGGTAAAGAATCTTTAACAAAATCGGCATCTAAATAAATGCCGCCGCTTCTTCAGATGAAAAATATTACGAAGTATTTTCCAGGAGTACTCGCCCTTGATAATGTTTCGATTGATCTAAACGCCGGTGAAGTGCTCTGTTTAGTAGGAGAAAACGGAGCCGGTAAATCAACTCTGATGAAAATACTTTCCGGCTCAATAAAGAAAAATTATGGTGAAATACTTATAAAAGGAGAAAAGGCGGATTTACAAAATCCCGCGGATGCTATTAAATTGGGCATTGGAATCGTCTATCAAGATTTCAAACTTGTCCCCGAACTTACCGTAACTGATAATATTTTTTTAGGAAGCGAGATCAAAAAGAAAGGTTCATCTTTTATTAACAAAAAGATGATGAACGAATTAGCTGAAGAAGCGCTTTCTAATTTAGGAGAAAGTTTTGATGTAACTATTTCCACCTCAAAATTAAGCGTTGCCCACAGGCAAATTATTGAGATAGCAAAAGCTATAAATAAAGATGTAAAAATTCTTGTAATGGATGAACCGACCGCACCGCTTACAGATTCCGAAATTAAAAATCTTTTTAAAGCAATAACAGCGCTTCAGGCAAAAGGAGTTGGAATAATTTACATCTCGCATAGGCTTAAAGAAGTCTTTGAAATCGGAGATTGGGTTACAATAATGCGTGACGGTAAAGTTATAAAGACAAGTGAAGTAAAAAATATAAATACAAATGAACTTATTAAGGCAATGGTGGGGCGGGAAATTTCATCAATTTTCCCGGAACATAAATCTTCTGCCGGTAAAGAAATTCTAACCATAAAAAATCTTTCAAACGAAAAACTGCAAAATATAAATCTAACTCTGCACCAAGGTGAAGTACTTGGACTTGCCGGACTTGTAGGAGCAGGAAGAAGTGAACTTGCTAATATTATTTTCGGCGCGGATAAATATAATGAAGGTGAAATTTTTCTTTACGGGAAAAAACAAAAATATAAATCTCCGAGTGATGCTATAAAGGCTGGAATTGCCTTTTTGACGGAAGATAGAAATCTTCTCGGACTCTTTATGGATTTATCAGTACGTGAAAATATTTCAATATCAAATTTTAATAATCTTCTCTCCGGGCCTTTTATCAAAAAGAATAAAGAAAAGAAAGAAATAATAAAATATTTTGATCAACTAAAAATAAAAGCTCCTTCAACAGAGACTAAAGTAGAAAATCTCAGCGGCGGAAACCGGCAGAAAGTTATTCTGGCCCGCTGGCTGCACACAAAATCAAAAGTAATTATCTTTGATGAACCTACTATCGGAATTGATATTGGTGTAAAATTTGAATTTTATAATTTAATAAATCAACTTGTTGATGAGGGCATCGGTGTTATTGTTATTTCTTCAGAACTGCCTGAACTGATAGGAATTTCTGATAGGATTGCTGTTATGTGCGAAGGAAGAATAACCGGAATTTTATCAAGTGAAGAAGCAAATCAAGAAAAAATTTTAACATTGGCAACACAAACAAAAATAGGAAAAAATGCCGGCTAAATATAGAGATACAAAATTGTTTAATGTAATTACCGATTTCAGTTTAGCCCTGGCGTTTATTATTGAAGTAATAATTTTCGCCGAACTTTCTCCATATTTTTTAACTACGGATAATGTTCTTAATATTTCGCTACAAGCTTCAATAACCGCTATAATAGCGGCCGGAATGACATTTGTTATTCTCACCGCGGGAATTGATCTTTCCGTGGGATCACTAGTCGCGTTCGCGGGAATTATTACGACCAGCTTTTTAAAAGTTAATATTCCTATATATTTTATTTTCCCTCTGGCAATATTAGCGGGAATACTTTTCGGGGCTTTATCAGGCGGAATTGCCGGCGTTTTTGTAACTAAATTTAAAATAACTCCATTTATTGTAACGCTTGCATTAATGACGATCTGGCGCGGAGCAGCTTTTGTATATACCGAAGGGCGGCCGGTTTGGGAATTACCTGAATCATTCAGTTTTCTGGGCGGCGGTAGAATTTTGGGAGTTCCTTCTCCTACAATTATTATGATTATTATTTTTATTTGGGCTCATATAGTCCTTACTAAAACTCGCTTTGGAAGATACGTATATGCTGTCGGTGGAAATTTTGAAGCTGCCCGTCTTGCCGGAATAAAAACAAATTTTATTCTCATATCAGTTTATGTTATAAGCGGAGTTCTTTCGGCAATCAGCGGAATTCTGTTGGCATCGCGGATGAACAGCGGACAGCCGAATGCCGGTTTAATGTACGAACTTGATGTAATTGCCGCAGTTGTAGTAGGCGGAACTAGTTTATTCGGCGGAAGAGGAACGATTATAGGAACCTTTATCGGCGCAATGTTAATAGCGGTTTTACGAAATGGTTTAAATTTACTTAATGTAGGCTCTTATGTTCAGCAGGTTATTGTTGGTGTAGTAATTCTTGCGGCCGTTCTTATGGATCAACTAAGGCAAAAATAAGTTTTTAATATTCTTTAAATAAAGGCATATGTTATGAAATTTATCAATTTAATTATCTGTTTGTTCTGCTTATCTTTAATGGTTATGGCACAAACAAATATAGATAATGTAGCGGATGAACTCGATTCATTAAGCAGCTATTCATTTAACAACTGGAAAATTAGTCCAAATTTAACTAATGAAAATGCTGTTAAGGGAGATCCAACCGGCGGCGATTACGATGATTCGTCTTGGGGAACTATAAAACTTGATGAAAAAAATTACAATGATTCATGCTGGCTTAGAAAAACGATTGTGCTTCCGGAAAAAATTCTCGGCAAGCCCGTCAGCGGCAAAATCTTATTATCCGTCTCAGTTGATGATTACGGTTATATATATATTAACGGTGTAAATAAAGGTTATTTTCCGTGGGACGGCGATTTTACGTTAACTGAAAACGCTAAGCCGGGAGATAAATTTCAGATAGCGATAAAAGCCATTAATACCGGTGGGCCGCTTCGTTTAATACGTGCTTCAATTGAAATGGATGGAATAAAAGAACTAAGTCAATCGATTAAAGATTTTGCTTTAAGTTTAAAAGTGGGGCAAAAGTTATTGAGTTTTGATACTTACCAAACTAATTCTAGAGTTAAAGTAGATCCGGGAACAGATAAATCAACAATAGATAAAAATGAAAAAAAGAAACTGAATGACCTTCTTCAAAAATTAGCCGCCGAAGTTGATGTTGACGCGTTAAAGAATAATGATATTCAAAAATTTCAAAATTCGCTGAAAGATGTAAAATCAAAATTAGAGCCGCTTAAAAAATTCGCGAAACGTTTTACGCTTTTCTTCGATTCAAACGCGCATATAGACGCGGCCTGGTTGTGGCGCCGAAAAGAAACAATTCAAGTTTGCAAAAATACTTTCAATTCTGTTTTTAATATTATGCAGGCACGCCCGGATTTTACTTATACGCAAAGCGCAGCTCAATATTATAAATGGATGGAAGATCTTTATCCCGAAGTTTTTAAAGAAATAAAGACAGAGCTGAACAATGGAAGATGGGAAATTGCAGGCGGAATGTGGATTGAGCCTGATTGTAATTTAATAGACGGCGAATCATGGATGCGCCAGCTGCTTTACGCTAAAAACTATTTCAAAAAGAATTTTGGTGTTGATGTTAAAATCGGATGGAATCCTGATTCTTTTGGCTATAATTGGAATATGCCGATGTTTTATAAGAACGCCGGAATCGACGCGTTTATCACTCAAAAAATCGGATGGAATGATACGAATGTATTTCCTTACCGCGTTTTCTGGTGGGAATCCCCTGACGGTTCTAAAATACTTTCTTATTTTCCGTTCGATTATGTAAATACGATTACCCAAGCTTATGGTTTAGTTGATTGGCTACGCCAGTTTGAGGCAAACACCGGCTTCAAAAATATGCTTGTGTTGTTCGGAGTCGGGGATCACGGCGGAGGCCCATCTATAGATATGATTGACAGGATTGAACATCTTAAAAAATTGGATATTTATCCTACCATAAAGTATGGAACGGCTGAAGAATATTTGAATTGGCTTCAGTCGCAAGATTTAAAAGATATCCCTACTTGGGATGACGAACTTTATCTTGAATATCATAGAGGCACATACACAACGCAAGCGGCGATGAAAAAAAATAATCGGGAATCTGAAGTACTGTTGTTAAATTCCGAAAAGCTTTCCTCACTCGCGGAAATTTACGGCGGCAGAAAATATAATCGCGATGATCTTAAAACAGCTTGGGAAAAAGTAATGTTCAACCAGTTTCACGATTTACTTCCCGGCTCCGGTATCAGAGAAATATATATTGACGCCGCTGAGGATTATAAAGAAGTAAAGGAAATAGGAAATTATCTTGATCGGCAAAGTTATTCGGCATTGGCAAAAGAAATAAATACTTCAAAAATAGAAGTTGGAAAACCGCTTGTTGTTTTTAATCCCATGGCTTGGGAAAGAAATGATATCGCTTCTTTCACTCTTCCCGAAGGTGAAAAAGAAGGTTACGCTATTTTTGATACAAACGGAAAAGAAGTTCCTTCGCAAATAATTCCGGTTGATCAACTGAATAATAAAATAATTTTTTCCGCGGAGAATATTCCTTCTCTCGGTTATAAAGTTTTTGAACTGAGAAAACAAGAATCAAATTTGCCCCGGATGACAAAAGATTTTGCTTCTAATATAATTGAAAATAAATTTTATAAAATTACTATCGATACTTCTAACGGCTGGATTAATAGTATTTTTGATAAAATAAACAACAAAGAAATTTTAAGCGGAAGCGGAAATGAACTTCAGTTATTGGAAGACAAACCGACAGCTTGGGATGCTTGGAATATCGGATGGACCGGGACTCAATATCCGCTGAAGCTAAAAGATATAAAAATTACCGAAAGCGGCCCCGTACGTACTGTAATAACAATTAATCATACTTATCTAAAACCCGGAACTGTAAAAGATTTTCCCACGCCGAATTTTCCTTCTTCATTTTTTAAGCAAAATATAATTCTTTATTCAGGTTTGGAAAGAATTGATTTCGAAACGGATGTGGATTGGTGGGAAGAAAAAACAATGTTGAAAGTTTCTTTTCCGTTAACTTTAAAAGATACTAGCGCTACTTTTGAAATTCCGTACGGAACCGTGCAAAGATCAACTCAGCGAAAAACTAAATGGCAGAAGGCTCGTTTTGAAGTTCCCGCGATACGCTGGGCGGATATTTCTAAAAATAATTACGGCGTAAGCCTTATAAACAACACAAAATATGGATATGATGTTAAAGATAATGTTATGAGATTATCCCTTCTCCGATCGCCGAATTGGCCTGATCCTACTGCCGACAAAGGGGAACATCAAATTCATTATTCGCTATACCCGCATAAAGGAAACTGGAAAGAAGCAAAAACAGTAAACCAAGGATATAATTTTAATTATCCTCTATTAACATTCGCGGCAGAAAAGCATAAAGGGGAATTCCCAGAAGAATATTCTTTCGTAAAGATGAATTCAAAAAATTTAATTCTTACAACTATTAAAAAAGCGGAAAATTCGGATGCGTATATTTTTCAATGGTATGAAGCCGATGGGAAAGATACCGATGCGGAAATTACTTTAACCAAAAGACCCGTAAAAGTATTTAAATCAAATTTTATGGAAGATGAAATTGAGGGAGTAAAACCGGAAGGAAATAAAATAAAAATTAAAACTCCTAAAAATTCTACAGTTACTTTAAAAATCTATTTTAACTGAGAATTTAAAAACACACTGTTTTTAAGCAAAATGTGGAAAATTTCGGGATGACTTTCTTTTGCGAATTCATCCCGGACTTTTCCGGTGATAGAAAATAACTTTTTGACCAACCCTAAATTCCATGCGAAAGAAGAAAATCTACGGGGTTCTAAATAGATAAGATCTGATCCTCTTCAGCAAAGTTTTGTCTTCTTCAATAAGACAAATGGATTTCCCAATTATGTTATTCTATTTTAATAATAGGAAAAAATCTATTCCTTGAAAATGACTCATTTTAATACCGTATAAATTTATAAATAAAAATATTTATCTTCTCTAACCATTCATTTTAATTCTTTGCCGTCCGTACTAAAAAACTTCTATCCGTAACTTATTTTTGTAATATTTAGTCTTAACTACTAAAATTTTATTTTTACAAATAGTTATAAACAACAACAATATCTTATGAAACTATACTTTGCGCTAATACTTGGATCTCTCTTATTCATAAATATATTTGCGGGAAACAGCGGGAAAAAATTAAAACTATATAAAAGTACCGTTGAAATAAAAATAGACGGAGTTATAGATCCTGTTTGGGCAACAGCTGATTCGGCAACAGGTTTTTTTCAGCTTCAACCATATTTTGCACAAAAACCTACCAATAAAACAACCGCAAAAGTTTTAACTACAGACGACGCGGTTTATTGTATAATGATATGTTATGAAAATAAAAATATTATTCAGCAGAATACCGGTGTTCTTGATGATCGCGGTGGTGATATTGTTTCATTTATGATTGATACTTTTAATGATAAAAAAACCGCTTATAAATTCGGTGTTTCTGCATCGGGAGTAAAAAACGACTGTCGGCTTCTGGATGACGCCAGAAACCGTGATTATAACTGGGACGGCATTTGGTTCAGCGACGCCAAAATTTATGACTGGGGTTATGTAATTGAAATGAAAATTCCTTATAAGTCTATTCAATATGATAAAGAGATAAACGAATGGGGCCTTGATTTCGACCGCTGGATTCCGGAGTTCAACGAAGATTTATACTGGAATGCTTATGAAAGAAATGAAGGGCAAAGAATATCAAAATTCGGCTCTTTAATTTTTAAAGATTTTAAACCTACTGTTGAAGGATTAAATTTAGAAGTTTACCCGGTTGGATTAACCAAAGCTAAATATTTAGAGGACGGCAAATATAAAATTGATCCGGATGCCGGTTTAGATATTTTTTATAATCCCTCTCCGCAGTTGAAATTTCAACTAACCGCGAATCCCGATTTTGCGCAGATTGAAGCTGATCCTTACGATTTTAATATTTCACGGTATGAATCCTACTTCAGCGAACGCCGTCCATTCTTTACTGAAGGAAATGAAGTTTTTATGGCTTCGGGAAAACAAAATAACACAGGATTTTACAGCCCGCTGGAATTGTTCTATTCAAGACGAATAGGGAAAAAACTTCCCGATGGTTCAGAAGTTCCTCTTTATTTAGGAACAAAAGCATTCGGCAGGCTGGGCGGTTATGAGTACGGAGGATTTCTTGCTTTAACCGGTGAAACAAATTATGATGATGACGGCGAACTAAAAACAGAAGAACGAGCTTATTTCGGTTCGGCTAGATTAAAGAAAACTATTCTTGGTAATTCGCAAATAGGAATGATGTTTGTCGGTAAGCAGACTAAAAATAATACTTACGGAGTTCTTGATATTGACGGAGCTTTTAGAGAAACCGACTGGCAGCTTGCTTATCAATTTGCGCGTTCAATTAAAAATAATGAAGGTGATTTTGCCGCTTCAGCCGGTTATACTAAATTCGCCAAAAATTATATTGCTTTTGCGCGAACACGCTATGTGGGAGATAAATTTAATATTGATCAAGTAGGTTACGTACCATGGCGGGGAACCGGTGAATTAACCGCAATAGCAGGCCCCATTTGGCTTCCCAATACCGGCGCAATCAGTCAAATTCTTCTTTACGGCGGCGGATCATTATATTACGAAAAAGTAGATCAATATACTGATCATTCCGCGCTCTTTGGTTTTAATATGCAGTTTAGAAGCAACTGGGGATATGAAATAAATATGACTTTGGGAAAATCAAAAGATCAGAAAAAAATATTTACTTCTTACCAAGCAACTCTTAATTCGTGGTACAGCATTTCTCCAAAATGGAACGGAAACTTATACGGCGGTTATGAAAAAACATATAATTTTTTACGTGAATATTTAGCCTTTTATACTTGGCTGGGGGCAGAAATTGATTGGAAGGCTCTTGATATTCTAAACCTGGGTTCTTCTTATGATATGTATATAGAAGGGAATCCCGCCGGAAATATTGAAGATATTACGTATAATGCGCGTCCTTATTTTTCAATAACTCCTATAAATAATTTAAATCTTAGAGTATATGTTGATAATGTTTTTGAAAGATCGAGCGATAGGCTGGAACGAGTAATATTGGGATTATTATTTTCCTATAACTTTTCACCCAAAAGCTGGATTTATTTTGCTCTTAACGATAGATATGACAGAAGTGATGAATTTAATTCCGCCGGAATGCTGATGCCGAACAGAATCCATTTAATGGGCAGGGCAGCGGTAATAAAGGTTAAATATTTATATTATTTTTAATAAAGCACTACTATTATAATAATAAAAGAAAACCCTCAACCTCAAAAGGCAGCATTAAAAACTAAGGTTGAGGGTAACTTCTATTTCGATTACAATTTTAGTTAATAATTTTTCTCAGAACAAGGTTTTAAAAATAATATGATTATTAGTGCCGTGATTATTTTATCCCTCTCAAAAATATTACTTCAAAAATGTCATCTTATTTATCTTGATAAAATCATTTCCTGCTTTTAGTTTATAGAAATAGATACCGCTCGATAGTTTTTCGTCATCCGCCTCAGCGTTAAATGTTACTTCGTAAGATCCTGCGGTTTTCCAATCATTAACCAGAGTAGCTATAATATTTCCTAAAACATTATAAACGGTTAATGTTACAAACTCGTCTTTGGGAATGGAATATTTTATTGTTGTGGTTGGATTAAACGGATTCGGATAATTCTGTTCAAGAGAATATTCTTCCGGCGAAACTATTTCAACTGAAATAATCTCGCTGTAATTATTTTTCCCGTCATAATCTTTTTGATCAAGCCGGTAATAATATTTACCGGAAATTAAATCTTTATCCTTAAATGAATAACTATGCAATTCAGTTGTTGTTCCGTTCCCTTTTACAAAACCGATTCTAGTCCATTCTTTACCGTCCGGCGATCTTTCAATTTTGAACCCGGCATTATTGCTTTCCGTTGCGGTAGACCAATTTAACAAAACCCCAGTTGAGGTTGTAACGGCATTAAAGACGGCAAACTCCACCGGTAAGGTATAATAATTCAAAGCGGCGGCTGCATCAATAATTCCCCAGCCGTACTCCCTATTTGGGTTAAGATGATTATTCGCTGTATTTCTTAATGCGTCTCTCACTTGCATCGGAGTTAAATTCGGATTAATTGAAAGTATCAATCCGGCCACGCCCGCAACCAGAGGAGCAGCAAAGGAAGTTCCGCTTCCAGTAGTATATTCATTAACAGAAAAAGGCTTTGCCAGCACAACGCCTGAACCCATTGCCATTACATCCGGTTTTATTCTTCCGTCGATTGTATTACCTACACTGCTAAAAGATACTCTTATATCATTAGAAGTTACAGCGCCGACAGCTATAACACTGTCGCCGTCCGCCGGCGCGCCGAGAGTATTATGATCTTTATTATAACCTTCATTACCGGCGGCGTTTATCACTACAATTCCTCTTTTGACCGCTAAATCTGAAGCGATTGTTATCCTCGCGGTATTTCCGTTCATATCCTCCCAAGAATAACCATGGTAGGGCGCGTCAAAATCTAAATAAACCAATGAAGTAGAAGTTACATCTACACCAATGCTGTCGGCCCATTCCATTGCGGCAATCCAGTTATCCTCTTCTAAAGGAGTTTCACTGAAAGTGTTTTCTGTTTTCGCTAAAATAAAATTAGCTTCGAATGCGGGCCCGATTAAAGTGCCTTCCTTAAATCCGCCAATTGCGGAAAGTGTTTCAAGTCCGTGTTCACCGCTTCCTTGATCATTCCCATTTTCAACATCATTATCATTATTAACAAAATCATGCTGAGCGATAATCTTCATCGATGAGAAAACTTCATGAGAAAGATTACTGACTCCTGCATCCATTAAGCAAATATTAACTCCTTTACCTGTAATTCCCATCTCATGTACAGCGGGTACATTTATCTGTTGAAGTTGAGTAAAGGATGAGCCGTAATCATACTTGTAAGCACCCAATGGCTGGGAAAAAGATTTTACAACCTTATGTTCGTCTTTTATTTCGGGGGGAGTACGAAATTTATTGACAATATCTAATTGTTTAACAAAGGGAAGCTCGGCTAAAAGCGGAATCATTTCTTTATTAATATAAATAGTAATTCCGTTAAACCACCTGGAAACGTGTTTAACCTCGGCACCATAATTTTTTATTCCAATTATATAATCCTTATTGACCGGTAAATCAATTTCATTAATCAATTTATCTTTCGGAAGCACTTTTAATCTTCGAGTTAATGACGCATCGCTAACAACACGAGCGGGTTTATTATAATACTTGGAAAGATTTCTCCCTTTATCCTTAAAGAAAACCCAGATTAAAATTTTCTCACTTTGTTTACTTTCCGCGGTTTTTGAATATAATGCAGGTGTAATTTTCTCAAGAGAATTTTGTGCGGAAACAGAGACTGAAAGAAATATTATAAATAATAGTATAATTTTTTTCATAAGCGGCTTTATTTATTTTTTACAGAATACAAAATAAATTCTAAACTTTGAATGTTCATTAATACAGGTTAAAGCAAATCATATTTTTTTAAAACGTGCTTTTTCATTTTATTGAACGGAAAATTTTCTTTGTCAAAAAATAATTGTAAACCTAAACCATCAATAATCGCGGCTAAAGTTCTAGCTTCAGCTTCGGGATTTTTATAACCGATTTTCTTAAAGATAGTTTTAACAACAATAATAAAATCTCCCGCAAATTGCTTGCTTATTTCTTTGGCCGCCTCAATAACTTCAGGTTGCAGCGAAAGATGAAGGTATAATCTCCAGAATTGTTCATTTTCCCTAACATAATTAAACATCATCTCAATTAATAATTTCAATTGTTCTTTAGGTTCGTTAACCTTTTTCAATTCATTAACCAGATAAGCGTTTTCCTCATTAGCTTTGTTTAAAATGGCTTCGGCTATTTTTTCTTTACTTTTAAAATAATTATAAGCTAACCCTTTTGATATGCCTGCATTCGCGGAAATATTTTCTATCGAAGTTCCATTGTAACCTTTATCGGCGAATAATTTTAACGCGCTCTGTAAAATTTTATCACGAGTTTTTTCTCTTATTTCTTTGTTTTGTTTTTCGGTACGCGGCATCTGAATTTTCTTTTTGATTTCAAATTTTAATAATTAATTTGATTCTAACTATAAAAACTAATATTTTTTGAATGAACGTTTAGTCAATATAAAATCAAATTGTAAATTATGAAAAAAATTTATTTAAGTCTATTTATTTTATTCGGAGCCTTTTTCTGTTATGCCCAAACAGCCGATGAAATAATTAAAAAAGCCGAAGACGCAGTTAAAGGAAAAAGTTCTCAAGCGGAAATAAAAATGGTTATCGAAACTCCCGATTATACCAGGACTTTGGAAATGAAAAGCTGGTGGATAGGGAATGAAAAAGCTTTAATAGTAACCGAGGCACCGAAAAGGGAAGAGGGAAATAAAACTCTGAAAATCGGAAACGAAATGTGGAGTTATTTGCGCAACACAGAAACAACGATAAAAATTCCTCCTTCTATGATGCTGCAG
The DNA here is from genome assembly GCA_963798775.1 of uncultured Bacteroidota bacterium. Lineage (GTDB taxonomy): Bacteria > Bacteroidota > Ignavibacteria > Ignavibacteriales > Ignavibacteriaceae > CAWCUK01. Next base: position 51,616 of record CAWCUK010000005.1, on the reverse strand, counting down.
TCGTGGAACGGTTCTGATTTTACGAATGATGACCTTGTTCGCGAATCTAATTTAAGCAGGGATTACGATCAGAAAAAAATCGGTGAAGAAAAAATAAACGGCGCCGATTGCTGGAAAGTAGAATTAACTCCAAAACCCGATGCGCCTGTTGTCTGGGGAAAAATTTATTACTGGGTTCGTAAAGAAGATTATCTTCCGGCATTAATACAGTATTATGATGAAAAAGGAAAATTAATAAGAGACTTAGTTTATTCAGATATTCAAAATTTCCACGGAAGAAAAATGCCCGCAAAATGGGTTATGCACAATGAAACCAAGGAAGGGCATACAACAACAATTAAAGTTGAAGACATGCGTTTCGATGTTAATATTCCCGCTCGAAAATTTTCTTTCCAGGAACTTGAAAGAGGAAATTAAATTTGAAACTTCTGTTTAAACTTGGCTGGCGAAATATTTGGCGAAACAAACGCCGCTCAATTATTACTCTTGCCGCTGTTTGTTTTGCAACTCTACTGGCAATAGCTATGCGCGGAATTCAAATTGGAACTTATGCCTTAAATTACAGAACTGTAATCGAGCAGTTTACCGGATATGTTCAAATTCAGCCTAAAGGTTTTCAAGAAAATCCTTCTTTAAATAAAAGTTTCAGATATACAAAACAACTTCAGAATGAACTTTCTTCCATTCATGAAGTTCCCGCTTTTACTCCAAGAATTTATGCTGACGGACTCATCAGTTACAAAGACGCTTCGCTCGGTTCAGCGATTTTCGGAATTGAGCCGGAAGCTGAAAAAAATGTTACTACTCTTGCGGATAAAGTTCGCGATGGAAAATTTCTCATGTCCGATTCAAGTTATAATATCGTTATCGGCGCTTCTCTTCTGGAAAATATAAAAGCAAATATTGGCGATACTGTTGTAATTTTGGCGCAAGGTTACGACGGCAGCCTGGGAAATATGAAATTTAAAATTGCCGGTACAATAAAAATGGGCTCAAAAGAATTTGACGCGATGGCTGTTTTTATGGGATTGAAAACAGCGCAATATATGCTTGGAATGCGCGATCGGATAAATGTAATTGCAATAAATGCAGCAGGATTAAATGATGCTCCCGAAGTTAAATCCGCGGTTCAAAGTAAAATTAATGATACAAATCTTGCGGTTTTACTTTGGAATGAAGTAGTACCCGAACTGACTCAAGTAATAGAATTTGATAATGTTTCAGGAATATTTTTTCTCGGAATATTAATAATTATTGTAGCGTTTGGAATTTTAAACACAATCCTTATGTCGGTTACAGAACGATTTAAGGAATTCGGTGTTGAGCTTGCTATAGGAATGCCGCAACTAAGCCTTGTAAAATTAGTTTATGTTGAAACTTTATTCATTACAATTTTAGGATTGATAGCCGGAAATATTTTCGGTTATTTTATAAATCTTTACATTGTCCACAATCCGATTATTTTAGGCGGCGATTTGACCAGAATTTATGAAGAATACGGTTTCCTTCCGCGACTGGAATCTTCTCTGCAGCCCGGAATTTTCTTTAATATTTCCTTGTCGGTTTTAATTATCTCCTTTTGCTCCAGCCTTTACCCGGCATACAAAGTTTATAAACTGGAACCATTGAAAGGAATACGCTACACTTAGGTTCAACTTCGTTGAACAATTAACAATGAATAATTAACAATGAACAATTGAATGATAAAATGCTTTTTAAATTAGCTTGGAAAAATATTTGGCGGAATAAACGGAAGTCAATGATTGTTTTAGCTTCAGTAATTGTTGGGATGGTTGCGGTTATATTTTTTGACGGACTTTCCAATGGAATGCTTCGCCAAATGCTTTTTAATCAAGTTAGTTCCAGTGTCGCTCATATTGAAATTCATAAAAAAGGATTTAATGATAATAAAGCAATTAAAAATTTTATTCCCGATTATGAACAAGTAGAAAATGTTGTAGAAAATCAGAAAGGAATAAAAGCATTCAGCGAAAGAGTAATTACATTTGGACTTTTAAGCAGCGCGAACGGTTCTTCCGGGGTTTATTTATACGGAATCAATCCTTCGATGGAAAAAGAAGTTTCTAAAATAAAAAGCTCAATTACGGAAGGCGAATTTTTAGGTGACGGAAAAAGAAATATTGTAATAGGAAAACAATTAGCAGATAAACTCGGAGTTGGATTAGGCGATAAAGTTGTTGCGATGGCAAATACTCCCGGCGGCGGAATCGGTTCTGAGTTATTTAGAGTTGCCGGAATCTTTCAAACTTTCAGTTCCGAATTTGACAAAACAACAATTTATATTCCGATAAAAACCGCGCAGGAAATGCTTGGAGTAAATAATCATATTTATGAATTCGCTATGGTTCTTAATGATTATAAAAATGTGGATAAAATTAAATCGGAACTGCAATCAAAATTAAGTGATGATTACGAAGTTCTTTCTTATAAAGATATTCTCCCGATGCTGATTTACCAGATGGAAATTTATAATGAGTCAATGTGGATTTTCTATCTTATCATCGGGCTTGCTTTAATCTTCGGTATTATAAATACAATGCTTATGTCGGTATTCGAAAGAATTAATGAAATTGGTGTTCTGATGGCAATCGGAATGAAAAACAGCAAAATTTTCTTAATGTTTGTATTCGAAGCATTTATACTTGGCGTACTTGGAACATTCATCGGATTAGCTGTCGGTTTATTAATTCATTGGCCGATTTCTGTAAGCGGAATAAATTTAAGTATTTTTTCTCAAGGGCTGGAAGCTTTCGGAGTCGGCGCAGTTATTTTTCCTTATTTATCAATAATAAACACGGCAGTAATTACAATCATGATTCCTTTCATTGCGGTAATCGGTTCTCTTTATCCCGCTTATAAAGCAATTAAATTAGAACCAATAAAAGCAATTCATTTTGTTTAGAAAAGGTTTTCAACTATGGAAATAATTAAAGCAGAAAAATTAGATAAAGTTTATGAAGATAATGGTATTCCCGTACACGCTGTTAAAGGAGTTGATTTAACTATTAAAAAAGGTGAATTTCTTGTTATTGCCGGGCCTTCGGGTTCCGGGAAAACAACATTGCTAAATTTAATCGGTGCGCTTGATAAACCTACAAACGGGAAAATATTTTTTGAAGGTGATGATCTTACTCTAAAATCTAAAAAAGCACTTTCAGACTTTAGACTTCATAAATTAGGATTTATATTTCAAGCTTATAATTTAATTCCCGTTTTAACCGCTTTAGAAAACGTTGAATTCAGTATGATGCTTTTGGGAATTCCGGAAAAAGAAAGGGAAGAGAAAGCATTAAAATTAATGGAAGAATTAGGAATAAGAGAATTAGCAAATAAACGTCCTAACGAAATGAGCGGCGGCCAGCAGCAGCGCGTGGCGGTTGTGCGAGCAATTGTAAATAATCCTTCCGTTGTTTTAGCCGATGAACCGACAGCGAATTTAGATTCCAAAACTGCCGAACATTTAATTGATTTAATGGAGAAAATGAACGCCGAGAAAAATATTACTTTTGTTTTTTCCTCTCACGACCAGCAAGTGATAAACCGAGCCAAAAGATTAGTAATTTTAAAAGATGGAATGATAGAAGAGAAAACTCTGCAATCATAAAAATGAATATTCTTAAACCACTGATATTAACATTAGTATTCGCTTCAACAACATTTACCCAGTATTCAATTGAATTTTCGGGCTACGCTGTTGATCTTCCGGTTTATTCCTCAAACAACGATTTCCTTTCTAAAATAACACAAACAAATAAAAATCAATTTTTAAATTTAACCAGAGTAAGGCTTCGGCCACAAATTTTTTTATGGAACGGCGCGCGAATAAATTATGAACATGAAATCGATCTGCTATACTCAAAAGAAATTTCTCTTTTTGATTTAACTTCCACAAATAATCGGCGGCAGTATTTTGATTTAAAATGGCAGCCGGTGAATAGTAAAGAAACAAAAATAATTCATTACGTTGATCGCCTTTATTTCCGACAGGGATTTGACTGGGGAAATTTTACAATCGGCCGTCAGCGCATCTCCTGGGGAACGGGAAGAATTTGGAATCCAACTGATTTATTTAATCCAATAAATCCGGCGAATTTTTCTAAATTAGAAAAAGACGGAGCGGACGTGGTTTCTATAACTTATAATTTCGGCAGTTTTACAGATTTAAATTTAGTTTATAATCCGCTTGATAAACCGGAAAACAGCAACGCCGGTTTTCGATTCAGGACAAATTATGATGAATTTGATATATCAGTTATCGGAGGATATTTTGATAAAAGAATTGTTGCCGGAGGAGATTTTGCCGGTAATCTTTTTGATGCGGGAGTAAGGGGCGAGGGAATAATTTCAATGGATAGAAATAACCTTAACGAAAATTATATAAAATTTATTCTCGGCGCGGATAATCAATTTACTTCAAAACTTTATGCCTTAATTGAATATCAATTTAACGGCGAAGGAAAAGAAGATAAATTAAGGTATAACTTTGGCGATTTATTAAAAGGAAAAATTCTTAATCTCAGCAGGAATTATATTTTCCTTAGCGGAAATTATCTTTTAACTCCGCTGTTAACATTTACTCTTTCAAATAATTTAAATCTTAATGACGGCAGCGGTTTTACGGGCTTCAGCGGCTCATATTCATTAACCGGAAATTTTTATGTTAATCTTGGTGCGCAATTAACATACGGAAAACAATTCACCGAATACTGGTTTTATCCTACTTCCGTTTATCTTCAAGGGGAATTTTATTTTTAAGTACTTGCTGCTGCTGATACGCGCCTCGTTTAACAATAGCAACTCCGCTAAAAATTATAATCGCGGCAAGAATAATTAACCAGCTAATTTTTTCATCAAGAATTAACCAACCGAGAAACAAAGCAATAACCGGATTAACATAAGCATAAGTTGAAACGAATGATAAGGGAAGATGCGTAAGCGCGTAAATGTATGAAGTATAACCGACAATCGCGCCGAAAAATAAAAGATAAGTAAAAGCTAAAAAACTCTTCTCATCAAAATAAAATCTTGAAGCTTCTCCTAATATTAGACCTACAATTACTTGCGCCAAACCAGCGATAACCATTTGAATTGCGGCGCCGAGCAAAGGATCAACACTTACCTTTTTATATTTAGAATAAACCGAACCGAAAGCCCAAACAACAACTAAAAATAAAAGCGCTATCACCCCTTTTAAATAAGAATTTTCTATTAGCGTCCGCCAATCTTGGCCGAGAATTAAAGCAACTCCGATTAAACCTAAAATTAAACCGACTACTATTTTAAAATTTAATTTAGGCCCCGTAGGAAGTAAGGCTTCCATTCCTACAATCCAGAAAGGAATTGTAGTAATAAACAAAGAAGCAACTCCGCTTGGAACCCATTGTTCGGCAAAAGTAAGCAATCCGTTTCCAATGCCGATAAGACAAAGCGCAACAACCGCAAGATGAAAAACATCTTTAAGAGAAGGAAGTTTTTTCCCTTTAAGAAGAAGAAAAACTAAAAATATAATTCCCGCCGCGAACCACCGCAAGCCGGCAAACAGAAAAGGCGGAAGGTGCGAAACTCCTATTCTTATCGCGAGATAAGTTGTTCCCCAAAAAATACAGACACTTATATACGCTAAATACGCTTTAAGATTTTCTTTAATCATTAAGTTCTACAATCCCAAAAGGAAGAATTTAATTTTACGAAAGACTAAAATAAACAAATAAAGGCAGCGCCCAAAAAAATGAACACGTTAAGAAAAAGAATTTAATACCGCTTAAATTAAAATCTCTTTTCCCCCGTCAAATAAAATTACTAAATTGGGGTATTAAAATTTTCATCAATAAATAAAGCTCAATGATAGAATCAATAAAAGAGTGGCTTCACCAATATCCTTTAGTTGAAGAAAATATAAAATTTGTAGGAATTCTTCTGCTCGCGCTGGTGATTTATCTGCTTATCAAAAAAATCATAATTAAAACCATTTCCACAATTGTTAAAAGAACAAGAACCGGTTATGATGATATACTTTTAAATGAAAAACTGCTTCGCCGCGTTTCTTTAATCGCTCCTCTTTTAGTTATAAATGCTTTTACATATTTACTGCCTTCTGCTGAAGTTTATATTACCCGTGTTGTGGATGTCTTAATTACTCTAATCATTATTTTAGTTATCGGCGACCTTCTTATGCTGACGAACGAGATTTATGAAAATTCTCATCTGTACAAAGAACGGCCGATCAAAGGATATCTGCAAGTAGTTAAAATTATTGTTTACATTTTCGGAACAATAATTATTATCAGTGTTTTTACCGGTCAAGAGCCTTGGGGACTTTTGACCGGAATCGGTGCTTTAACAGCAGTCATTCTATTGATCTTCCGCGATACGATTTTATCTTTCGTCGCCAGCATCCAAATCTCATCTTATGATTTGATAAAAAAGGGAGATTGGATTGAAGTTCCAAAATTCGGGGCCGACGGAGATGTTATTGATATCGCGCTGCATACAATTAAAGTGCAGAATTGGGATAAAACTATAACTGTAATTCCTACTTACAAAATTCTTGAAGAATCATTTAAGAATTGGCGCGGCATGCAATTGACGGGCGGAAGGAGAATAAAACGTTCAATCTATATAGATCTTTCGAGTGTAAAATTTTGTAATGAAGACTTAATTGAAAAACTGAAACGATTTGATTTACTTAAAAATTTTATTTTCAATAAGATTGAAGAAATAAACAAATTTAATGAAGCCGGAAACTGCGATCTTTCATACCCGGTAAATGGCCGAAGACTCACTAATCTTGGTACGTTTCGCGCTTATTTGAAAGAATATTTAAAACAGAGAGAAGATATTAACACAAATCTAACTTTCTTAGTCCGCCATTTAGATCCCGGCCCGAACGGTTTGCCGATTGAAATATATGTTTTCGCTAATACCACACAATGGGGGCCTTATGAAGATATTCAATCGGATGTATTCGATCATATTATTGCGGTTGTTCCGGAGTTTGAATTGAGAATTTATCAAAATCCCAGCGGCGGAGATTTTAAATCTCTTGCCGGGCTGCTGAAATAAATATTCATCACTTCTTATAAAATAACCTCCACTTTCTGATAATTAATATTCTATTTTTAGTTAACTTTGTATTCAATAAAATTTTGATTTGATCATCAAAAGTAAGTAAAATAAAAAGATAAACCTGAAAAAAAGGAGAGAAAATGACTACAATTTTAGATATGAAAGCCAGAGAAATTCTGGACTCAAGGGGAAATCCTACTGTTGAAGTTGAAGTATTATTAGAGAGCGGAGTAATCGGAAGAGCCGCGGTACCAAGCGGCGCGTCAACAGGAGAACATGAAGCGGTAGAATTGCGCGACGGTGATAAATCCCGTTATAACGGAAAAGGTGTTTTAAAAGCCGTAGAAAATATTAATGAGAAAATAGCCGATGAACTAATTGATTTTGATGCTGTTGACCAAGCAGAGATTGATCAGTTTTTAATTAATCTTGACGGAACACCAAATAAATCTGAATTAGGCGCAAACGCTATTCTTGGTGTTTCTCTTGCTGTTGCAAAGGCTGCCGCAGAAACTTTAGAGCTCCCGTTATATAGATATATCGGCGGAGTAAACGCTCGTACGCTTCCTGTTCCGATGATGAATATTTTGAACGGCGGGAAACACGCAGATAATAATGTTGATTTCCAGGAATTTATGATTATGCCTGTCGGCGCTCCAAATTTTGCCGAAGCATTAAGAATGGGCGCTGAAACATTCCATGCACTAAAGTCTGTTTTAAGCAAAAAAGGTTACAATACTGCTGTCGGAGATGAAGGCGGTTTTGCCCCTAATTTAAAATCAAATGATGAAGCGATTGAAGTAATTCTTGAAGCGATTGAAAAAGCCGGTTATAAATCCGGTTCTGAAATAGCTCTTGCGCTTGATGTGGCATCGAGTGAAATGTACTTAAAAGACAAAAAAATGTATCAATTCTTCAAATCCGATAAAGCGGAAAAATCCGCCGCGGAGATGGTAGATTTTTACGCGAATTGGGCAAATCAATATCCTATTATTTCAATTGAAGACGGGCTTGACGAAAATGATTGGGAAGGCTGGAGATTATTAACAGATAAATTAGGAAAGAAAATTCAGCTTGTAGGCGATGATCTTTTTGTAACTAATACCGAAAGGCTGGCAAGGGGAATTGAAGAAAATATCGCTAATTCCATTCTTATAAAAGTAAATCAAATCGGTACTCTAACCGAAACTTTGGAAGCGATTGAAATGGCTAAAAAAGCCGGTTACACAAATGTAATCAGCCATCGTTCCGGTGAAACAGAAGATACAACTATTGCCGATATAGCTGTAGCTACAAACGCCGGACAAATTAAAACCGGTTCCTTAAGCCGTACTGACAGAATAGCAAAATATAATCAATTATTAAGAATTGAAGAGGAACTTGATACTTCTGCTTTATTCTTAGGATTAAATGCGATAAACTGTTCTAAATAATAATTTGTTGCAACTGAGTTTTATTCCCGCCCTCCCCTAAAGAGAGGGCCGGGAATCAGTTTTGTTTGATTTTTCATTTCAGCCGAAATTGAGAGATTTAAAAACTATTTTTATCTAAAAAAGATTTCTTTATTAATAAAACTTGATAGGCGAATTAATCCCCAAAAATACTTTCGCTTTTCATCATTCATATTAATTGCGGTTGCCGCCGCCGTTGAAAATTTCTCTACTAATTAAATTATAATTATATGCAATATTTCGGCGAATTTATAGCTTTATTAACTGCTTTTATGTGGTCTATTTCATCCTTTGCGTTTACTTCCGCCGCACATAGAATTGGTACGCTTCAGTTAAATATAAATCGAATGATTTTAGCGGCAGTATTTCTTTTTATTACAATTTTAGTATTAAATTTTAATTTTGAAATGACTCAGCGGCAATTTATTTATTTAACTATCAGCGGAGTTATCGGTTTAATTATCGGAGATACTTTTTTATTTAAAGCTTACCAGCATATTGGTGCACGTTTAGGAATGCTTTTAATGGCCTTGTCTCCGGTTGTAAGCGCGGTTTTGGCCTTTTATTTTTTAGACGAAACTCTTGCTGCATGGGGAATAATCGGAATGGTGGTTACTATAGGAGGAATTGCTCTTGTAATACTAGAAAGAAATGAAACTCCAAATTCCAAGTATAAAATCAGCAAGATTGGAATATTCTATGGTTTTATGGGAGCGGTCGGGCAATCAATTGGTTTAGTTTTTGCTAAATTTGCTTTTCAAGAGGGGGATCTAAATGGATTTGTTGCCACTTTTGTCAGAGTTTTTTCTTCGCTTATAATTTTACTTCCTTTGGCAATGGCAGCAAAAAAATATAAAAACCCTTTCGCTCTCTATAAAAATGATAGGAAGGCATTTACCTCAACAATAACCGGCACATTTTTCGGCCCTTATTTAGGAATTACCTGCAGTTTAATAGCAATTGAGTACGCAAAGTTAGGAATAGCCGCTACTCTTATGTCAACAATGCCTATAATAATGCTTCCTATTGTACGATTTTATTATAAAGAAACATTAAGTCCACGCGCCATATTAGGGGCAATACTGGCGGTAGCCGGCGTAGCAGTAATATTTTTAAGATGAGATTTTTTTATAATAATATTTTTTTAGTCATTTCTATTTAAAAGTGATTTATAAATTTCCAGCGTGTCATAATCAAAACAGACAAAATATACTTCATCAATAAAATCTTCATTTTCTAGAAATTTTTTAGTTGTAAAGACGGCAATTTTAGCGGCTCGTTCCAATGGAAATCTATACGCTCCGGTGCTTATTGATGGGAAAGCCACACTTTTAATTCCATTTTCAACAGCTAATTTTAATGAATTTTCATAACAGCTTTTTAGTATCTGATCTTCATTCTCTTTCCCTCCCCGCCAAATTGGTCCCACTGTGTGAATTACATGTTTCGCAGGAAGATTAAAGCCCGGAGTTATTTTCGCTTGTCCGGCAGGGCAGCCGTTTAATTTTTCACAAGCCAAATAAAGTTCGTGTCCGGCTGCCCGGTGAATTGCTCCGTCTACTCCGCCGCCTCCCAATAAAGAAGAATTCGCCGCGTTCACAATCGCGTCTACAGGCATTAAAGTTATATCTTTTTTTATCGCTTCCAATTTTGCTTTCATAGGTGATTCCTACTTTTTAGTGAATATAAAAAAAAATTTTGCCTTTAAATTGTTCTTTAACTCACTAAAGGTTAAAAAAAAAGGCTGAACAAAAAATGCTCAGCCTAAATAAAAAAAGCAGCAGTTGTTATCTTTTAAAGAATTCTAAATTTACCTTATCCCAATTATTATCATCTAAAGTTTCAAACTCACCTACATAAATTTCAGAATCTTGATACTCTTCTTTTGCGGCCGGTTTAGCTTTTTTCCTGAATTCCATAAAATGATCGATATCGTCCTGGTATAAAGAAACCGCGGCTTTCCCAATTTTTAGATTTTGAATTTCAGAATCGATATTTTCCGCATCAATAACACAAAGCCAGTTTGATTCATACGGAGTAATTTCTAATTCATCTAAATCATTTTTTACAGGAAGATTAATTTTGGTTACCCTTCCGCTTACCGGTGAGTTAAAAGTTACGGTTCTTTGCTTTTGTTTAAGTGTAAATAACGGCTGGCCGTATTTTACAACCATTCCTAGATTTGGAAATTCTATTGAATCTATTTTCCCGATTAATTTTTTCGCGAAATCATCAACTCCTACTTTTACCGTACCGTCTTGTTCCATACTAAGCCAGCAATGGCCCGGAGAAATAAACACACCGCCCGGAATTGAAAATTCACAAGACATTTTTTTCGGTTCTGTAAGATGAGTAATATGAACCTTGGGTTTTAATTGTTTCTGAACTTTGTCCTGACGTTTAAGCAGCGATTTTTTCACAAACTCCAGCAGTTCGTCTTCGGTAAAAGGTTTCTGAACATAATCCATAGCGCCATATTTCATACATTCAACCGCTGTTTCAACTGTTGCGTAACCGGTAATAATTATTACATCAATATCGGGTCGAAGATGTTTAACAGACTTACAAACATCAACACCGTTCATTTGCGGCATTTTAAGATCGGTGAATACAAAATCGTAATGATGAGATTGAATTAAGCCTAAAGCTTCTTGCCCGGTTTGAACCGTATCGATTGAATATCCGTCAAGCACCAGAATTTTCCTAAAGCTGTCGAGAATTACTTCTTCATCATCAACGCAAAGAATTTTGGCTTTTGGCTTTTGCACTTCAACACGTTTTAATGTTTTTGCTTCTTTACTGAAATCTAAATTTAAACTTTCTGCCAGGGCAGATTCTCTTTCCTTACGTGCTTTATTCTCCTGGACTTTCTTACCGACCATTCTAATAATGATATCGGCAACAATAAAAACTATTACGGCTAATATAAAAAGTGGCATATTTTGTTCTCCTCTGAATAATTTTAAATTCAGCTTACGCTGTTTTTCTTTCTGTACTTTTAGCCTTGCGTTACATTCTGTCCGAACTGCAAGGAATTAAATGTTTAAGTTCATATTCGCTGTCCGAGGGAATAATTCTGTAAAACCAGCCTTTGAAATAAGGATCTTTTTCTACAATATTATGATTATGAATTAATTCTTCATTTCTCTCTATAATTCTTCCCGATACAGGTGACAGCGCTAAATGCTGTTTATCTTCTTTTGTTTTTATTTCCGCGCAGGCATTTCCCTGAATAATTTCCTCATCAATTTTTGAAAGTTCTATACCTGAAATATTATCTATGGTTTTTAGAAATAAATCCGTTACTCCAATTAATAATGAGCCTGCATTCTCAACACAAGCCCAGCTTCCGTAGCCGAGCCGGTAATATTTAGCGGGACACGGAACATATAAAACAAAGGAATCATCATTTTTATTTGTGGTTTTTAATTGGTTTTGAATTTCTAAATACTTCATTCCTCTTTGTACTGAACTTAAAAGTTCATCAACCGTAAAAGGTTTGGGAATAAAATCAATTGCTCCGTTATATAAAGATTTTACCGCGTTCTCAACTGTTGAATAACCTGTTGTCATTATTACCGGTGTGGATATTTTTTTCTTTTGCAGTTCATTCAGAAATTGAAAACCGTCAATCTCCTGCATCATTATATCGCATATAATTAATCGGTAATTATGATTTTCAACTTTGTGCAGCGCATCGGAGGCGTTTAAAGAAGTATTTACACTAAAACCTTCCGATGAACAAATTTTTACAACTGCGTCAACTATAACTTGCTCGTCGTCTATTACTAATATATCAGCTTGTTTTGTCATTATCTTACTTGTTTTATCGGGAGCCGAATTGAAAAGGTGGTTCCCTTATTTAATTCGCTTTCCACGTTTATAATGCCGTTATGGTTATCTATTATTCCCCAAATAACGGCTAAACCAAGACCTGTCCCTTTTTGTCCTTTTGTGCTGTAAAACGGTTCAAAAATTCTGGCTATTTCATCTTTTGTAATTCCGCAGCCTGTATCCGATATTTTTATTTCAATATATTCCTGCAGTCCGCCTTCATCAATTACTTCCCACTTTTGCCAGCCGCATTGTTTAGAAATACAGCCTTCCAATTTTCCTTGTGAAGGAATATCAAGTATATAGACAGAGGAGCCGCAGCGGGGGCAAAGTTTTCCTTCTTCTACCAATGAAGTACTGCATTCTGGACACATAATTCCAATCTCTTTTTTCCCGTTTAGCTGAATACTGTATTGATTCCGATGTTTTCCGTATAGAGGATCCAGAAAAACAAAACCTTCTTCATCATTTGATTTAACTTTAATTTTTATTGAAGCCATTCCGTCTATCTTCATTTGATTATCCATTAAATCGTGCCGTTTGGGACAAATAGCCTTTTTAATATGAGTTATTCCGTAAGGGGAAAGTTCTAAAATTGAAGAAGAGATTGTAATCGTTCCTCCTTTATTGCCGATTGCGTCAGAAGCATTAACGATGAGATTAATAAATACTTGCTGCATCTGGTTAGCGTCAATGGTTGCTTTTGGAAGATTTTCACCTAAACATTTATTAAGTATAATATGATTTATCGTCAGTTGGTTATCAACCACACTGATAGCGTGTTCTATTATTTCGTTAATATCAGCTTCGCTTTTTTTAGGAACAGATTGTCGCGCAAAATCTAAAAGACTTTTTACTATTTCACGGCTTCTTTTAGTTTCTCTTACTATAACTTTTAAATCATTCTGAAGTTCGGAATTATCTTGAGTTCTTTTTAATAAAAAACTGCTGTAGGTTAAAACTCCGGTTAAAGGATTATTTATCTCGTGGGCAACACCGGCCGCAAGTCTTCCCAATGAGGCCATTTTATCCGATTGAAAAAGCTGCAGCCTAGCTTCGGAAAGTTTTTTCGTCATATTATTAAAAGATTTTGCCAGCATACCCAGTTCATCATCTCTTTTATCTTTTATTGTATAATTTAAATTGCCGGTTCCAACTTGATTGGTTGCATATAATAATTCTTTTACAGGCTTATCAACCCAGCGTTTAACAAAAAATCCGATTATAAAGCTTAAAGCTATAACGGCACTTATCGCAAAAATTACTATTCCTAATTCCGATTTTGCGATTTGTTTATCTACATCGTCAAGTGAAAGCGTAACATCTAAAACGCCGAGTACAGTTTGAGATTTTGAATGCGCGTGACAATCCGCTGACCAGCATGATTGTGAATTGTATATTGGGCTGATAATTCCTAGGACTCTTGAAGAATCATCAACCGGTTTATATATTCTTGTCCTATCTTTAATCGGAAGTCTTTCCAGAGGCTTATTTGCTGCATGGCAAGCATAGCAGCTTTCCGCGCGCTTATCAACCATTTTCCCTATATCCTCTTCGTGTGAAGAATATATAATTGCCCCGAATTTATTTAATACGCGTACATCGTGTATACCCGGCTGCTGCCCGATTGTATTAATTATCCGATGGATTCTATCGCGCTGGTTTAATAACATATCATAACGTGTTGAATGTTTTACTGTTTCGCTAAGTTGGTTAGCGTGTCTTTCTACTTCGGCAAATAAAGCATCGCTATTGGAATGAATATTATAATAAGAGAATATTCCAATAATTATTATTGCCGTTATACCGACTGCTATTATTAACTTAATCCCAATTTTCTTAAACATTTTAGTTATCTCATTTTCTCACTGTTCTCACTAGTGTCCCGGGTTTATTTTTCGGGTAAGATTTATCGTCATGACAATTTTGGCATATAGGTGTTTTAGAAAAATTTGCTTCCGCATGGCAATCGGTACATTCAGCCGAAAGATGAATTTCATCTAATTGCAATCCTGTAATCGCGTGATTAAATGAACCTGTTTTAAAATTCTTATGACATGATATGCAGCTGCTATTTAACCTTGCAAATTTGCCTGAAGTGCCGTGACATTTTTGACAAGATAATTTTTCATGAAACTTATTTAATGCCCAACCGGTGCTTGAAGCATGATTAAAGCCTTCTGCCGGTTCGCTTTTATGACACGTAACGCAGTCATCAGTTGCATGGCATTTAAAACATGGCTGATGATGATCGGAACTAGACTTACTAACTTTTATAATATTGTTTATAGGTTTTACATCTCCGTTCTTAATTTTTCCGGCATCATGGCATCTTGTACAGCTTTCTTTTTGATGACAACTGATACATTCGGCTCCAAAAATATTTGTATGGTCACTATGGAAAAATGTTACCAATTTACCTTTTTGATAATTTGTTTCATAAACTATTTTTTCCGGCTGGGTAACCTTAGGATGATCTTTCCCTCTTAAAACAGTGGCAGTAGAAGCAGTTTTCCCGTTCATTATTTCATGGCAGGAAGTACAATCGGTTGAATGGCTCCATTCTCTGTGGCATGTAATACATTGCCTATGGTACGCGGCTTCAAGATCAGGTTTACTTATATCTTCACGCTGTCTTTTTTCTTCGTGGCAATTAACACATGCTAAAATAGGTCCCGAAGTATTATAATGATGACAGCCCGCGCAGCCGCCTGACATATCTGACATTTGTGCATGAACTTTATGCGAAAAATTTACCGGCAAATATTTTTTTGATAATTCATTAAGTATTACTATTTCCGGTCCTTCTTCGGGAGATTGACGCACTGTAATCATTTCACTTCTGGGGCAAGGAACTAAACAAGGATCTTTTTTTGTAGGAACCTCACACTCATGGCATGTTTTACAGTTTAATTGCTGGAGTGAATGATTCTTCACATTTTTATTTTGCGCACCAACTGTAAAAGTGATTATTGTAAAAAATACTATAGATAAAAATTGTTTCATAATTTACTATCCCCTTATTGTATATTTTGTTTTAGGCGCAAATCGCTTATCAGGCAAACTGATAACCGGAAAATTAAATACAATAATTCTGTATAATAAAACTAGTATAGCAATAAAACCCACTGTTACAGATATCTCCCCTATTGAAGGAAAATAGGAGCCGAATGAATATGGAGGTGTATATGCAGTAACAAAATTATTTATACGATTTAAAAGGACGCCAAAAATAACCAATGAAGCAGCGGTAAATAATAATCCCGGTGAACGTAAAACCTTTTTAGAAAGAAACATTCTCAAGGGAATTATTATCCCAACAACTAATTCAATCATAAACATAACACTGGCGGTATTAAATTCTGTTAGATAAACAAAAGTCTCTCTTATAAACATATCCCCGATTTTAAAAGCCAAATAAATTCCGAGTAATGGGGCAACTGTATATCCTAAAGATGATAAAACATCCATTTCCGGCTTATACCCGAATGATCTGGAAGCGAGAAGCGATTCAAAGATTACCATAGGAAATCCAACAGCTATTGCGGAAAGCAAGAACAGCAGCGGCAACACCGGTGTCTGCCACAGTGGATGCATTTTAGGTCCGGCAATTACCATCAATGTTCCTAATGATGATTGATGAAGTGTTGACAGTACAACACCGGCAATAATAAAAATAAACATTGTTTTAGAAAGGCCTCTGTCTAGAGCTCTCAAAAGTTTATCGATAGGTTTATTTAATTTTGAAAGAAAACCTTTGAAGTTTATTTTACCTATGAATCTTTCAGTTACCACAGGAAGAAATTCTATATACAAAACGGTTAAATATATCATTACACAGATGCCGACTTCAAATAAAGCCGAACTTCCGTTCCACATAATTAGCGGATGCCAAATATAGTACCAGCGTCCAATATCAACAGAAACACCAATGGCTACAAAAGTATATCCAAGCATAGCTGTTAAAAGAGCAGGCCGAATTATATCATGATAATGCTCCCGATGCATAACATGCCCCAATGCTGCAGTGGTAAAACCGCCGGCAGCCAAAGCTACACCCGCTGCAACGTCCACACCAATCCAAAGTCCCCAAGGATATTGGTTATTTAAATTTGTTACAGCGCCTATGCCGAATAAAAATCTTCCGGCTAAAAATGCTAATCCGTTTATAGCTAAAAGAGCTAATACTATCACACCCGGCGTAAAAAATTTTTTCTTTATCTGTGTAGGTTTCATTATCGATTCCATTATTTACCTCCCTCAGATTCATCGCGTTTTTTAGTAATCCACATTAAACCGCCGAGTAGGGCATATAAACTTACAGGCGGAACAAAATATGCGAAAATACCATGTTGTATTGATTCTGAAACACCGGGTGCGGGTTTAATGCCTAAGGTAGGAAAGGCTAATTTTTTGAAATCTTGGCCGGCAATATATAAATAGGAAGTTCCGCCGACTTCATTCTCGCCGTAAATATGATTTATATATCTATCCGGATATTTTTTAATTCTTTCCCTTGCCACTTTAATTAATTCGGTTCTGGTTCCGTAAGTAATTGCTTCAACCGGACAATTTTCAATACAAGCAGGAAGTTTACCGACTGAAGTACGTTCATAACAGAAGTCGCATTTTCTTATTTCCGGATTTATTGCCTTATCATATTGAAAGGAAGGTACTTGGAAAGGACAGGCGACCATACAATAACGGCAGCCGATACATTTATTCGTATCCCACGTTACTGCTCCGTTCTCATTTTTTGTGAAGGCGCCAACAATGCACGCGGAAACACAAGCCGGTTCATCACAATGCATACACTGCACTTTTACGTTTACCGGTGTGGATACATTTTTTACATTTTTATATTCATTAACTACTGTTAACGCTGATTCATCAGGTCTTCTCATTTCCTTAAATACGGAACGATCTGAATATGAATCCAATGAACCTGCGGGAAGGCCGTGGGCTTTTTTACATGCCCATTCACAATTTCTGCAGCCGATGCAAGCGGTAGTATCAACTAAAACTCCTTTTCTATCTTCCGAAAGAATAATTTTAGGAGCAGCTTTTGCTGTTGTTGAAAGACCGGCAGCGCCCGCACCGATTAATGCAGCGGATTTAAAAAAGCTTCTGCGATTTTGTTTTTCCATTTCATCCCCTGTAACTAAAATCCTTGGAGAAAAGATTTCAATTATTTGATTAGTGAAAAGTATATTATAAAGAACTCTAAATAGTTAATAATTATCAATAAATTTTATGATAAATACATGATAGATTAATCAAATACTAAGCCAGGAAACCCCCTTAAATAGGGGCTGAAATCAATGCAGCATTGTTATTTGTATTGTACATAATGAAAATATAAACACTCTTTCTTCTAATAAAAGAGAAAGTGTTGAAATAATGATCACACTTCATATTTGTTAATGATTCTAGTTGAAATGATTAGTGGTTAAATAGAAATTATATATAGAAAGAGTTGATGAATATGAAAAAATATCTTTTATAAATTAAGTTAAATTATAAATTGATGTTAACTCCTGATGAATGGTAATCGATAAGAAAAAGTATTGAAATATTAAGCAATCGAAAAGTAAATATTTTCAACAGTCAAAATCTGTACGTATGATTATTAAATAAACAATTCATGATATTTATAATTTAAAGCTGTTGAATTATTAAACTTTAAATTTTCCGGCCGAATCCACCCTATCTGTTCATAACTTCATATAATAAAAAAAGATACAGCTAAAATTGGATATACATTTTTAATTGGTATAGAGCTTGCAAAATAAAACATGTATTTCTTAAAAAATAAAATGAAGGAAAAATAAAATGGTAGCGCTATATGTACTCTTAGGTTTTATACTTCTTCTCATTATTGACGCTGTAGTTTTAAGAGCAGAGAAGAAACTCCATCCGGCCTTTGTAAGAGGTTATGATGTGGAAGAGCATGTTGTTTATAATAAATTAAATGTAATGGTACCGGTAGATCTTTTTATTTCTAAAGCTCATACTTGGGCTAAAGAAATTTCTAAAGGAAAAGTAAAAGTCGGTATTGATGAATTCATTCTAAAGTCGCTCGGGCAAGTTCAAATATTAAATACCGCAATAACCGGGTCAATAGTTAAAGAGGGAGAAGTAATTTTTGAAGCAGTTACGGACGGTAAGAAAATAAAATTTAGATCTCCTGTTAGCGGTATTATTGAAACTATAAATAACGATGTCTTTAATAGAAATATTGAAGATCCCTATGGGGAAGATTGGGGAATGATAATAAAGACTTATAATTTTGATCAAAATATTTCTAAAATGAAATTTAATGAAGAAGTAGTTGAATGGATGAAATCGGAATTAATAAGGTTGAAAGAATTCTTATCAATAAGTTTTGCTCATCCTCAATTAGCAGGAGTTACGATGTATGACGGCGGTACAATTGTGGAAGGCATTATATCAAAAATGGATGACACAGTAGTAGTAAAATATGAAAAAGAATTTTTATCCATGTAATCAATAGGAAATTCAGAAAATGAAAGAACAAGGAATATTATTCGATTCTGTCCTTTGTATAGGCTGCGGAAGTTGTTATGAAGCCTGTAAAGAACAGAATAAACTTCCGGAAACAAATAATGACTTTTTAAAAGATCATCTTTCCAGTAATACTTTTACGGTAGTAGAAGAGTACAGTGATAAATACGCGAGGAAAATGTGTATGCACTGCAGCGAACCAACCTGCGTTTCAGTATGTCCCGTTGGGGCTTTTGAAAAGACAAAGCTCGGACCTGTATTGTATAATGCGGATAAATGTATCGGCTGCCGTTATTGTATGCAGGCGTGCCCTTACAGCGTGCCTCGTTACGAATGGGAAAGTACCTCACCGAGAGTTAGAAAATGTATTATGTGTCATGAAAAATTAATGCGAGGTGAAATGACCGCATGTGCGGAAGCTTGTCCGGTAGAGGCTACAATAAGCGGACCGTTGGAAGAATTAAAGGCGGAGGCGAAACGTAGAATAAAAGAAAGGCCGGAAGTATATTATCCGCATATTTATGGTCTTGAAGAAGCCGGAGGGGGCAACGTTTTAATTTTAGCTTCTACACCGTTTGACCAGCTAGGATATAAAACTAATGTTCCCAAACGCGCTATGCCCGATTTTACTACACAAGCCATGGAAAAAATTCCTTCAATAGTTTCCGTGGGAGGTGTGTTTCTTACAAGTATGTATTGGCTTACAAAAAGAAAAAATCAAATTGCTAAAGAAGAACAAAGGGAGACGCAGAAAAAATGAAAACTCCAAAATTATTTAAATTAACCTTTTGGAAAAGTATAGGATTTCTAATAGTAATTGTCGGTTTATTCTCGGCTGTTGTTAGATTTTCACAAGGATTAGGATCTTCGACTCATTTAAGTGATAGTGTTCCGTGGGGATTATGGATTGGATTCGATTTTATCGGAGTAGGTTTAGCTGCCGCGGGATTTACCATAGCCGCAACGGCCCATATTTTTAATAATCATAAATTTGAGCCTATTGCCCGTCCGGCAATTTTAACGGCATATATCGGTTATATAATTGTTGTTCTTTTACTCGTAATTGATTTAGGAAAGCCGGAAAATTTTTGGCATCCGCTTGTAATGTGGAATATTCACTCAGTTATGTTTGAAATAACTTGGTGCGTTATTTGTTATTCAACAGTTTTAACTCTGGAATTCGCGCCGGTTATTTTAGAAAAATTTAAACTAAAATTTCCCCTAAAATTGGTTAAGAAAATTACTATTCCGGTTGTTATTATGGGAGTATTATTTTCTACTCTTCATCAATCATCTTTCGGTTCTCTCTATTTAATTGCGCCGGGAAAAGTTTATCCACTATGGTACTCTTCGTTGCTGCCGCTGCACTTCTTTATCTCATGTATTGCGGCCGGTTTGGCAATGATTATATTTGAATCTTTTTTAACCGCGAGAGCGTTAAATCAATCATTAAATACGAGAGTAATTACCTCTCTAGGAAAAGGAATTTTTGTGGTTTTGATTATCAGCGGTGTTATAAAATTTGCCGATATTTTAATCGCAGGAAAATTAAATTTACTTTTTGTCCCGGTTTCGGAAACCTATATGTTTTGGCTAGAAATTATTCTGGGTACAATAATTCCGGTAATTTTATTAAGCAGTAAAAAACTTCAGCGTAATCGAACAGCTCTCTACTTTGTATCTATAATTACTCTTTCCGGATTTATGCTGAACCGATTAAACGTTAGTATAACATCGTTAGTTAGATCTTCGGGTCAGGCATATCTTCCCTCATTTGAAGAAATAAGTATAACTTTAATGTTAATTATACTCGGCATGTACGCTTTTAAATTAATTACAAAACATTTTGCGGTTTTTGAAAAGCAGCCTATTGATATTAAAATAATGGAAACAGCAAAACCAATAAAAGTTAAAGATTTTAGTTTTAATAAATAATATGTCTACTATAAAATCATATAAAGATTTAAAATGCATCTGGATGAGTTCTGAGATGGTCGCGTATAAGTTATGCGAATATGATTTTGACTGTGACAACTGTAAGTTCGACAAAGTGATGAGAAATCTTTCTATAGTTAATTCGGAATCCATAAAAGAATACAATTACAATTTTGTTATTCAAAACGCAATTAAACTGATATTAGCTGATAATTATGATGATAGGATTATCTATTTAAAGAATCAGTTAATTATCAAGAAGATATTTGGAAATATCTATTATATAGGCGTAAATCCTGTTGTGTTTAATCTGCTTGAGGATGTAAAAAAATATTCTGCGGCTTGCGGCGGATATATAACTACGGGGCAAGAAATATTTTCTGCCGAATGCGGCTGGGGAGAAAAAAAATTCTTCTCCCCGTTTACATTTATGCTGCTTGAAAATTTTGATTTAAACAGTGCCGAATTTAGATGTAATAAGTGGTTTGCCGTAATAAATGTTTCGCAAGATGATGAAAACCTGCCGAGAATAAATGAGCAAAAATTTAATGAAAGAAAAAATAAATCAATAAAAACTTTAAATTCATTAAAAAATTCTCTGCCGAAAATAGGTAACACAATGATGGACGGCGGTAGAGAGTTAAATTATCTGTACCAGATTATCGGGGAAAAAAATTATAAAAATTTACTTAACACCTTTCAGTAAAATCATCTTCATCCCCTAAGAACGGCCATTGTTGAAGCAGAAAAATGCGTTGAGAATGGCCTTTTATTCTATTAGTTGAAACTATCAGTAATAGCCAATAGTTGGTTCATAGCACCTAATAATGGGGCTGAAACTGTTGTAACTAATTTTGATGTTGAGTAATTTTGTATTGGGGAGACAGGGGAATAAAATGAAAACTAAATTGTGGAACAGGTTAAGTATTAAACTTATCGTTTCCATTTCTGTTATATTAATTTTTATACTTGCTCTTTATACTTATATCTCCGTAACTAATCTGGAGGAGAATTTAACTAAATTCAGCTTTCAGAATGCGTATAATATGAGTGATGTGATTAAAAAATCTACACGCTATAGTATGCTGTTAAATCGCCGTGAAGATGTTCATCAGATTATTAAAACGATAGGAACTGAGACCGGTGTAAAGGGAATAAGAATTTATAATAAACAAGGTATAATAATTTTTTCGACCGACTCAACCGAACTAATGAAAAAGGTTGATCTATCCGCCGAAGCCTGCATAGTCTGCCATAACAGCGCGATTCCTCATAAAAATATTACCAAGCAAAGTAAGATGCGCATCTTTACATCAGCTAATAATAAGCGTGTACTGGGACTTATAAACCCGATCCAAAATGAAAAGGATTGTGCTTCGGAAGATTGTCACGCACATTCACCGCAAATTCAAATTTTGGGTGTCCTTGATGTTATGGTTTCACTGGCTGAACTTGATTCCATAAAAACAGCTAATACACGGGCAACAATTTTAAATTCCGGTTTAATAACTGTTATAATCGCATTGGCATGCGGCGCTTTTATTATTGTGCTGGTTAATATTCCTATGCGTAAGCTTTCTAAAGGTATTGAAGAGGTAGGTAACGGAAATTTAAATTATAAAATAAATATAAATTCAAAAAATGAGCTCGGCCAAATGGCGAGACGGTTTAACGATATGTCCGGCAAATTAAATGAAGCGTATGAATCGATTAAAAACTGGAGCGAAACTTTAACTGATAAAGTAAATGAAAAAACCGAAGAACTGAAGAATATTTATAATCAGGTTAATCAAATTGAAAAACTTGCTTCATTAGGAAAACTATCCGCTACTGTCGCGCACGAGTTAAACAATCCTCTCGAAGGAATTTTGACCTTTAGTAGACTTATTGAAAAAAAATTGCGGAATATTCAAAAAGAAAATGAATTCGAACAAGTAATTGAGTATTTAAGAGTTATTGCTGATGAATCATCAAGGTGCGGTAAAATTGTAAAAGATTTACTTTTGTTTTCACATCGCGGCGATAATGAGTTTATCAAAGAGTCGCTGACCGATATAATAGATAAAAGTTTGAAAATAATAAATCATCATTTTGAAATAAATAATGTTTGTGTAGAAAAATATTATTCCGAAAATAACATTGTATTGAATTGTAACCCTCAGAAAATTCAACAGGCATTAATGTCGTTATTTTATAACTCTGTTGAAGCAATGCCCAATGGGGGTAAAGTAGAAATATATGTAGAGCGTGAGCATAATAGCGCGGTAGTCAGGATAAAAGATGAAGGTACAGGAATTGCCGAAAAAGATCTCAGACATATTTTTGAGCCGTTTTATTCTACTAAAGATGCCGCAAACGGTACCGGACTTGGATTAGCAGTTGTTTACGGCATTGTAACTAATCATCATGGTTATATTGAAGTTGAAAAAACTTCTCTATACGG
Organism: uncultured Bacteroidota bacterium; assembly: GCA_963798775.1. Taxonomy (GTDB): domain Bacteria; phylum Bacteroidota; class Ignavibacteria; order Ignavibacteriales; family Ignavibacteriaceae; genus CAWCUK01. Next base: position 28,342 of record CAWCUK010000005.1, on the reverse strand, counting down.
AACAACTTTTAAAATTATACTTCCATTAGATTTAAAAGAAAACAGAGATAAAAATGAAAGCACAAGAGAAAATATTAATTGTTGATGATGAACGAATTGTTCGTGAATCATTATTTCACTGGTTTGAAGAAGAAGGTTATTTGGTTGAGACCGCTGAGGACGGGGAAACAGCTTTAAGAAAAATTGATAAACTTAAATACGATTTGATTCTTGTTGATATGAAAATGCCCGGTATCAGCGGACTTGAACTTCTTAAAAAAGTTAAAACTATTGACAAAGATATAATTGTTATTCTTATAACGGCTTTTGCGTCCGTTCCTACCGCTATTACGGCACTTAAAGACGGAGCTTATGATTATGTTACAAAACCGGTAGATCCGGATGAACTTTCTCATCTTGTAAAAAAAGCACTTGAACAAAAAGCATTAAAAAATGAAAATGAATCGCTTAAGAAAAGTATAGATGAAATTATTAAACCGGATAATTTAATCGGTGAAAGCCTTCAAATGCAGAAGATTTATGAATTAGTTCATACAGTTGCGCCTGCCGATACTACCGTGATGATAAGAGGAGAAAGCGGAACAGGGAAAGAACTTGTTGCAAAAGCAATTCATATTAATAGCAGAAGAAAATATTTCCCTATCATTCCGGTTAATTGCGGCGCGCTGGCCGAATCAATTTTAGAGAGTGAATTATTCGGACATGAAAAAGGGGCTTTCACCGGAGCTCAATTTAAGCGAAAAGGTAAATTTGAAATGGCCGACGGCGGCACAATTTTTCTTGATGAAATTGGTTCCATTTCTCCTAAAATGCAGATTGAACTTCTTCGTGTAATTGAAACTAAACAGTTTAATCGTGTAGGCGGAAATCAATTAATTAAAAGTGATTTTAGAACAATTGTCGCAACCAATGAACCGTTAGAACTTATGGTGAAGGAAGGCAGATTTAGAGAGGATTTATATTATAGATTAAATGTATTCACTATTTTTATTCCGCCGCTAAGGGAGAGAAGAAACGATATTCCTTTGCTCGCGTATTTCTTTTTGAACCGATTCAGCACCTCGATGAATAAACCGATAAAAAATATCTCGCAGGAAGCTATGGATTTTATAACCGGATATGATTGGCCGGGAAATGTTCGGGAATTGGAAAACGCCATTGAGCGTGCGGTTGTAGTAGGTAAAGGAGATACTATAAATGTAAAAGATCTTCCTTTTCATATAACACCAAATAATATTACATCAGATAACGGTGATAAAAGTCTTTCCTCAATTGAACGGAAATATATTCTGCAGGTATTAAATGAAAATAATTGGAATATTTCCAGAAGCGCGCATATTCTTGAGATTGACAGAGTGACGCTTTACAATAAAATTAATAAGTACGGTTTGCGAAATATTGTAGTATAAATGAATATATTTTTGGCTCCGATAAAATTTTCTAATACTTCGCTTCTTTCCGATTTAACTGATGAACTGCGAAAAAATTTTCATTCCAAAATTGAGATAATGGAACTGCCGATTGATTATGAGCCGGCATTTTCAAAAGCCAGATCCCAATATTATTCAACTCAAATTATCGCGAATACTATACCTTTAACTGAAAAGTTTCCCGGTAAAATTATTATGCTTACGGAATTTGATCTTTACGTTCCTGTTTTAACTTTTGTTTTCGGTGAAGCTCAATTAAGCGGGAAGCACAGCATTGTTTCCGTTTGCCGGCTTCATGAAGAATTTTACACAGGAATAACTGATGATAAACTCCTGCTTAAGCGTACAGTTAAAGAAGTGATGCACGAACTGGGACATAATTATGGATTGAGGCACTGTGTTTATTGGGATTGTGTAATGCACTCTTCTATGGGAATTGAAGAAGTTGATATTAAGGGGGACAAATTTTGTAAGAATTGCGCGGCTAAAATTGAAGACTATAAACATAAAAAATGAAGAGGCCGAAAAGGATTCAGCCTCTGATAATAATTAGATTCCCAATTCTTCTTTAACTTCTTTAAAAGCGTTAATAGCAAAATCGAGATCTTCTTTTGAATGCGCGGCGGAAATTTGTACTCTTATCCGCGCGGTTCCTTTTGGAACAACGGGATAAAAGAATCCGATAACATAAACACCTTTATCGAGCATACGCGCGGCAATTTTTTGTGAAAGCGCCGCATCGCCAAGCATAATAGGAACAATCGGATGTTCGCCGGGTTTTATATTTAAGCCCGGCTTTAGTAATTCCTTCTCTGAAATATTTTGTATTCTCTTCTAATTTATCACGTAAATCAGTTGAGCCTTTCAGCATATCCAAAACTTTTAACGAAGCGGAAACTATACTCGGCGCAACAGTGTTAGAAAATAAATAAGGGCGCGAGCGCTGGCGGAGCATGTCTATAATTTCTTTTCTTCCGCTTGTATAACCGCCGCTGGCGCCGCCTAAAGCTTTTCCCAAAGTCCCGGTAATAATATCTACTCTACCCATTACACCGCAATATTCATGAGTTCCTTTGCCGTGTTTTCCCATAAATCCAACCGCGTGCGAATCATCAACCATAACCATTGCGCCATATTTATCGGCTAAATCGCAGATGCCTTTTAAATTCGCGATACTTCCGTCCATCGAGAAAACTCCGTCTGTCGCAATTAAATTTTTTCTTTGCCGACTGATGCTTCTTTTAGTTTTTCTTCAAGATCATTCATATCATTATTTTTGTAACGGAATCTTTGAGCTTTGCATAATCTAACTCCGTCTATAATGCTTGCGTGATTTAATTCATCACTAATAACTGCGTCTTCTTCGGAAAGTATAGTTTCAAACAAACCTCCGTTCGCATCGAAACAAGAAGTGTAAAGAATTGTTTCTTCGGTTTCCAAAAATTCAGAAATTTTCTTTTCTAATTCTTTATGAATTTCTTGAGTTCCGCAAATAAATCTTACCGAAGAAAGGCCGTATCCCCATTTATCATAACTTTCTTTTGCCGCTTTTATAATTTCCGGGTTATCGGCCAATCCCAAATAATTATTCGCGCACATATTTAAAACTTCCTGTCCGCCTTTTACTTCTATTTTAGCTTTTTGCGGACCAGTAATTATTCTTTCTTTTTTATATAAACCTTCTTCTTCAATTTTATTGAGCTCTTCACTATAAAAATTTTTTGTTTCTTCTCTCATGACGGATCCTTTTTCTGCTTTTGTAAAACAAGTTTATTACACTGAATCCATTTTGCGGTTCAGCATTTTTGAAGTAAAATTTAATCTTCCTCCCAGTTTAGAATTATTTTCCCGGAGTTGCCGGATTTCATTAATTCAAAACCTTCTTTAAAATCTTTGTAGGAATATTTATTTGTAATTATCGGGGAAATATCTAAACCGGTCTGAATCATAGAAGTCATTTTGTACCAGGTTTCAAACATTTCACGGCCGTAAATTCCTTTTAAAGTTAAGCCGTTAAAAACAACAGTTTCCCAATTTATCGCGGCGCTTTCCGGTAGAATTCCGAGCAGTGCAATTTTACCGCCGTGGCACATGGATGAAAGCATACTTTGCAGTGCTTTAGGATTGCCGGACATTTCCAATCCTACATCAAAACCTTCCTTCATTCCGAGTTCATTTATTACATCATTTATATTTTCTTTTGAGATATCAACAGCTTTTGATACTCCAATTTTTCTTGCGAGTTCTAACCGGTAAGGATTTAAATCGGTGATAACGACAAAACGCGCTCCTGCGTGCTTAGCGATAGCGGCGGCCATTATTCCGATTGGGCCGGCACCGGTTATTAAAACATCTTCTCCTAAAAGATCAAAAGAAAGCGCGGTATGAGTAGCGTTTCCGAATGGATCGAAGATCGACAAAATATCCGTAGGTATTGAAGGATCGCAATGCCAAACATTTGAAACCGGGATGCACAAATATTCCGCGAAACAGCCCGGACGATTTACTCCAACGCCTTTTGTGTTTCTGCAAAGATGCCTTCTTCCGGCGCGGCAGTTACGGCAATGGCCGCAAACTATATGTCCTTCGCCGCTTACAAGTTCTCCGATCTTTACATCGTGAACATTGCTTCCTATCGCTTCAACCGTTCCCACATACTCATGTCCGACAACCATTGGAACTGGAATGGTTTTCTTTGCCCAATCATCCCAATTGTATATATGAATGTCCGTGCCGCAAATCGATGTTTTTTTAATTTTAATTAATACATCATTTATTCCGACTTCGGGAACCGGAACTTCATCAAGCCAAAGGCCGGGTTCAGCATATTTCTTTACAAGCGCTTTCATTGTTTTCATGGAAAAATCCTAAAAAAAATTTGGTAGTAATTCTGCTAATTCTTAATCTTAAAATTAGATATAAGGTTTATAAACAACAAATTCAATTTTTATGAAATGATGCAGGCATAAACTATAACGGCAGAATGGAATCGGCTTTTTAATTATAAATCTTAAAATTATTTTAGAAGAATAAAATATTACTTATTTACGAAGGGGAAAAATGCAGAAACTTTGTCCCAAAATTATTCTTGAAGGAACAAGATTAACCTTCAAAACAGAAATTGCTTTTGCCTTAAATGAACATCCAAGAATTGTTGGGCCGAGAAAATATAAATATCATTCTCCAATTATTTCGGCCGAATGGTGCGCCTTTACAAACTTTCCATGGGGCAGAGGTTTAATAAATTTTGAACCGCAAGAAGAAGCGCAGGCAATGGAAACTTACCATACATGGCTTAGATTATTTGAACTGCAAAGATATTATTCATGGATTATTGATCGATTTCATATTTCAACCAATGCTTATCAGCTTCAAAATTATAATAAAGAATATGATTTCCGTTGGATTGAAGAACGGCTGAATGATCTCGGATTTAAACTGATTTTTTGTAAGAGAACACCCGAATCATTTTTAAAAGCTCGGGAAGAAAGATTAAAAGTTTCCGGCAAACCTTCGCAGTATGATGATCTTTCTATTTTTATACAGGAACAAAAACTTATGAAAAAATTAGTGGATGAGTCTATTCTGCCTAAATTAGAACTTGATGTTTCTGATAATAATATCGCGGAAGCTGTGGAGAAAATTGCGGATTGGATTGCGCCGAAAATAACTTGTGGATAAAAACCTTGAAGACAAAGTCTGCCTTCAAGGTTTTAAACAATTAATTAAATTCTAACGGAACATTAACTGTTAAGCTTATATTTCTTCCCATATCGTAAATACCCAGCGGCTTAAGCAAACTTAAATGATTTATATAAACTTTATCTAAAATATTAGTAGCGTTTAAGGCGAAATTAACTTGAGTTTTTCCGAAGTAAACTGTTGACTTTAATCCCGCATCAAGCAATGAATAAGCCGGTGTTGTTATTTCATTATACGCGACTTTATTTTGTTCTAAATAACTTCTTACTCTTACATTGAACGCATTATCACTAAATAATGAATTATGAGGCAGAGGGAATTCAACTTCCGCAATAATTTTATCAGCCGGCATAAAAGGCAAATAACTTCCGTCGTTTTGTTTTCCAATTACAGTTGAAAAAGACGCGTTAAAATCGAACCAACTTGCAGGTTTTAAATCTAAACTTAACTCGCCGCCTTTTATTGTTGAATTGTTCTGAATGAACTGATAGATTCTGTTCCCCTTGAAGAAATTATTTGCAGCGGAGAGATAAATAAAATTTTGAACCACGTTATTAAACGCGCTTGCGCTTACTTTAATATTCTTGGTTACAAAAGTTACTCCCAAATCAACTTGATAATTTTTCTCGCTTTCCATTTTGGAATTTCCTATTTCGTAGCGTGTTGTTCCTTCATGTATACCGTTTGAAGAAAGCTCAGCTAAATTCGGCGCTCTGAAACCTGTTGCGAAATTTAATTTAAATATCCAATTATCATCCGGAGAGAACGATCCGCCCAATGCTCCATTTAAATTATTGTAGCTTAGATTTAAAGCCGGCATGAATCCCATCGAATCTTTAATTCCCATTTCCGTTGTTTTAATAGAATTAATATCATAACGTACTCCGCCTTCAAGCACCAGCTTTTCAAAACATTTTTTCAGATAAGAAAAACCGGAAAACTCATTCATATCAGCATTCGGAACAAGAATTCTTCCGCCTTCATTTTCGTTGCTTTGAATTTGTCCCTGCGTTCCGATTGTTAATTCTGCGCCGGCAAAAACCGGATAAATCCATTCGGCATCATAAGAAAAAGTATTTAAGAAAAGATCAAGCTCGCCGTTATCATTCGCGGCATTTTTTACTTCATTTCCTTCTTCTTCAATCCTATGGTTATTTTGAAAACCTAGATTTACTTTAAATCTTGAATCGCCTGAGAAAAACATATTTTTTAAAGCCGCAATATGATATTGTATCGTATGGTGCGGGCCTTCAAATTCTCTTTCAAAATGATCTTCCGCAAGGTCTTTCGGATTATTTAAATCAGCTTCTTCAACTACACCGTAAATATTATTTGCGAAAGAATAATCTAAAGTTGAAAAGCCGAAATCATAATCATACTTCATAATACCTTTTGCGGAAATTCCGGCAAACCTTGTATTGGGAATTTTATTTTCATTTCCGTCAAGATAATCAGCATGACTTTCGCCGCCGAGATAAAGCTGCCAGCTTATTTTTTCGCCCGAATGTTTTACTCCGAATCTTCCGTTCGCTCCGAGAGTATTTGAGAAAATTTCCAAATCCGCCGAACCTAGAGTTTTTCCTAAAGGAGCAAATTCGGGATCAACAAAATTAACAGCCCCGCCTATTGTGTTTGCGCCGTAAAGCAGCGCCGCCGGGCCTTCAATTACTTTTATACTTCCGATTCCAAGATCGCCGACTCCAAAACCGTGTTCATTCTGCCATTCTTGATTATCGAAGCGCAAGCCGTTAACTATAGCCGCTATTCTGTAACCTTGTAGTCCGCGGATTACAGGTTTAGAAATTGAAAATCCGTTTGATAATTCCGATACGCCGGGAAGTAGGGAAAGAGATTTTTGAAGTGTAACAAATCCGTCTCTGCGAATTTTATCAACACTAATATTTTCAACTTTATACGGAGCTTTTTCAATTTCGTTTACCGAATTTCCGAGAACAACAACTTCGCCTATTTCTATGTTTGAAGGTTCAAGCTGAACATCAAGTTTATTATTTCCTTGCTTCAAATTTACTTGAACAACTTTACTTTTATAACCAACGTAACTGATTTGAACTTGAAAAATTCCGGAGGGAAGATTTTCAATTTTATACTCGCCGGATGAATTTGTAACAGCGCCGCTCTGCAAAACGGGAATGTAAACATTTACCGCTTCGAGTTTAGAATTATTCCCTTTTTCCCTTACAGTTCCGGTAAGACTAGCCTGACCGAATATATTAAAAGAAGAAAAGGTCAATAGAATTAATATTACATAAAAAGAATTATTTTTCATGAATTCCTCAAAATATTTAGAAAAATTAATATCGCACAACAATCCCGCGCGTCATCGTATTATGATGCGAATTGATTGCTCGCAATTGAGTTATTTGTATAATTTTAAGAAGCTAAATATTGAGGCGGCGGCGTGAATTGTTCATGAAAAGGCTGTGAATAATTTTCTGTTGTACCGATAAAATATCTTTTTAATGATGATTTAGAAAAATCTTTTTCCGCAGAAGGGAGAATAAAAAAACTCAACAAGTTTTTAGTATTTAATTTCGGCCCGCTTTTTTCTTCTTTAGAATTCTTGGTAGAAAAATTCTTTACCAAGTTTTCTTCTTTATAATCATGAACAGCGTGAATATAAATTTTATTTCCGGTCTTTATTTCACTGCGGATATCGTACATCATTCCGTTGTATTCAATCTCATTTTTATCGCGGCGGTGAAATAAATTTTGATTTTCTTGTGTAATAACAAAAACAACTTCTTCTTCATTTTCATATTTTGCTTCAAACGCAGCTTCTTTACATTTCTCAACTTGATATAGAAATAGAATTTCATACCCGGCCGCACCGAATAGAAAAGTAGTAATCAAAAACAAAATGAAAAGTTTTCTCATTTAATGAAGCAGTAAATTGTTGATTATTAAAAAAACTATAATTAGTAAATTAATTAAGTATTATCTTTTATAAGCAAAGCCACATTTTCAATATGATAAGTATGCGGAAACATATCAACCGGCCGGACTTTCACAAGTTTATAACCGGCTTCCGAAAATATTTTTATATCTCTCACTTGCGTTGTCGGATTGCAGCTTACATAAACAATTCTTTCCGGCGAAAGCGAAATTACATCGTTAACTGTATTTTGATGCATTCCGCTTCTCGGCGGATCTAAAATAACCAAATCCGGTTTCGGTATATTTTTCTCTTCAACTTCGGGAAGAAAACTTTTGTATAAATCCGCAGTAACAAAATGAACATTTTTTATTTCATTTGAATTTTTATTTTCTTCCGCGTCGCTTACCGATGATTCGACAGTTTCAAAAGCGTAAACTGCTTTTGCGTTTCCGGAAACAAAAATTGAAATAGTTCCGGCGCCAGAGTATAGGTCGTAAACAATTTCATCGTTCTTTAATTCTGCAAAATCCAAAGCTGTTTGGTAAAGTTTTTCAGCTTGTAATGAGTTTGTCTGGAAGAAAGAATTCGCGCTGATTCTAAACTTATAATTACCTATGTAATCATAAATAAAGCCGCTTCCAAAATAAACTTTTTCGTAATCACCCTTTGCTACCGCGGCTTTGCGAAGATTTATATTATTTATTACAGTTGTAATTTGCGGAAAATTCTTCAGCAGTTCATTTGTATAATCTTTCATTAAAAGATCATCTTCCGAAGAAGTAACAATATTTACCATCAAATCGTTTGTGTGGTGCGACTGTTTAATAACCAAATTACGAAGAAAACCTTCATGAGTTTTTGTGGAATAAATAGAAATATTTCTTTCTTTAAAAAACTTTCTGGTTAGATTTAGAATTCCGCTGCTTATTTCAGATTGAAGAAAACATTCGTCAATATCTAAAACTTTATCAAATATTCGGGGGATATGAAGTCCAAGCGCAAAATCTCTATCAATGTTTTCGTCGCTGCTTATTTCTTCCTGCGTCAGCCATCTTTTATCGGCGAAAGAAAATTCCATTTTATTTCTGTAGAAGAAAATTTTATCAGAAGGAACAATTTCTTCCATTTCAAAATCTGTAAATCCGCCGAGCCTGGTAAAAATTTCCTCAACCTGGGCTTGCTTATATTTTAATTGAACTTCATAATCAAGATCTTGCTGCTTACAGCCGCCGCAAGTCCCAAAATATTTACAGCGTGCTTTAACTCTATCCGCCGAAGGAGAAATTACTTCAACGGTTTTAGCTTCCGCGTAAGAATTCTTTATTTTTCTAAGCTGCGCTTCTACAGTATCGCCGGGATAAGCTCCGTGAACAAACACAACATATTTCTTTTCATCATTTCCATTTTTCAGTTCGGGACGAATTATATTCTTATCAATCTTCGCAATTCCTTTTCCTTCAAACGCGTATTTTTCTATTTGAAGTTCTAATGTATCTCCTTTTTTCAATTCTCTTCCTTTTTCATAATCAGCATTTTGAATCCGATGAAACTATCGCCGCCGAGCTTTAAATAAGCATTCGATTCGTGGCTCATCTTTCTTAATATTTTTTTGTAATATGATTTTTCTTGCTGGTCGAGTTCGTCCGATTTTTCTTTTAGAATGTCGCTGCTCATTTTGTAAAAATCTTTTAAAGTAGATGAAAGATCTTCTTCCTTCAAAATTTTAAATTTTCTTGAAGAATAATAAGCCGAAAGTTCATCAGATTTTAATGGGACAATTTCAGAATTTTCCCAAATATGCTGAACGAACGCCGGCGGGTTTTCCTGCAAATTTACATTTTCGCCGACACAAAAATATCCACCCGGTTTCAAAATACGTTTTACTTCTTTTAATATTTTATTCCGCCGCGCGCCGGAAACTGAAGCCTGCGCGTAAACTAAATCAAATTTCGGCTGAAGAAAATCGGTGTTGTCGAATTCCATCATTCTAACAGCGGCATTTTTTTCTTCTGTTAAAATTAAACGCGACTGCAGCAGCGAATCATTATCTTCAACAATTAAATAAACCGATTCCGCTCCTTCGGCTAAAAATCTTTTCGTAATTTCTTCTGAGCCGGAACCCATAACTAAAATCGTCATTCCTTTTACATCAACCTCATCAAGTAAAATTGTAAGCTGTTTATTACTTCCGGGTAAAAATATTTTATAATTTTTTTGCACAAAAACCTTATAGATATTGGGAAATTATTGTTGAACGAAACCGGTGGTTTTTTTAGATGATTTGTTTCTCTTTTTTTACATGCCAAATGTACAGAAACTAGTCTAAATTTTAAAATAAAAATGATTATTGGACACCAATGATTATTTTATTCATAAAACAGCTTTTTATTATATTATACTTATAATTCCAATTTTTAATAAAGTATTGTGTGATCTCTTTTTATCTTCGTTGCCTTTCAAAATAACTTCTGCTATTTTTAAAACCATTAAGTAACGTTAAATATTAAATTTAACTTTGTCTTCTACAAGGAAAATTTTAGCAATCATTGAGGAATAAATGAAAAAACTCTTCTTAATTTTCGCCCTCCTTCCGTTAATTTTAACAGCCCAAACAAAACACGCTATAACGGTTCAAGATCTTTGGAATATGAAAAGAATCGGTTCTTTTGATCTTTCACCCGACGCAAAGACAATTGCTTTTTCTGTTACAACTTATAGCATGGAAAAGAATAAAGGAAACACTGATATTTATCTGGTAAATGCCGACGGCAGTAATCTTCGCGTTTTAAAAAATTCCGATAAAAATGAGAACGAACCGAAATTTTCTCCCGACGGAAAAAAGATAGCTTACACAAAAGATGGGCAAATTTACACTTGCGACATGGACGGCTCGAATGATGAACAATTAACCGATATTTATTCCGGCGCTTCGGGATTTGAATGGTCGAATGACGGGAAGAAAATTCTTTTTGTTTCTTCTGTTTATCCGGATTGCCAAACCCAAGACTGCAATAAAGAAAGAGATGAAAAGCAAGATTCCTCTAAAGTTAAAGCTAAAATAATTACTCATTTAATGTTCCGCCATTGGAATGAATGGCTTTCCGATAAACGGAGCCATTTATTTGTATTTGATATTAACTCAAAAGAGTATTACGATTTGAACAGCGGAAGCAATCATGATGTTCCGCCGATTGCGCTTGGAAGCGCGAATGATTATAATTTCTCTCCCGACGGAAAAGAAGTTGCTTATACTGTAAATTCCGAAGAAGTGGTTGCAAACAGTACCAACAATGAAATTTATGTAGCCAATATTGAAAATCTGCAGAAAGGAAAAGCCGCCGAAGTGAAGAAAATTTCCGAAAGCAAAGGGAATGATAATCAGCCGGTTTATTCTCCCGACGGAAAATATATTGCTTTCACTTCAATGAAGCGGGCGGGATTTGAAGCAGACAAACAAGATTTGGTTTTATATGATAGAAGTACCGGAAATTTAAAAAATCTTACCGCTGATTGGGATTATTCAGTTGGTGAGTTTATCTGGTCTCCCGATTCTAAAACAATTTATTTTACCGCTTCTTTTGAAATTTATAATTCGGTTTATAAAATTGATATTTCTACCGGGAAAATGTCGCAAATTTTAAAAGAACATATTAACGATAACCTTGCTATTTCACCCGACGGAAAAACTATTTATTTTAAACAGCAAAGATCAACACTTCCTTACGAAATTTTCTCAATGAACAATGACGGCTCAAATGTAAAACAGCTTACCGCAATGAATAAAGATATTTTAGCAAATTTGGAAATGAATCCGGTGGAAACTTTTTGGTCGGAAGGCGCCGGCGGAACAAAAGTACAATCAATTTTAGTTAAGCCGCCCTTCTTTGATTCGACGAAAACTTATCCTTTTATATTTTTAATTCACGGCGGGCCTCAAGGACACTGGGAAGATGATTTTCATTATCGCTGGAATACTGAAATGTTCGCGTCAAAAGGTTATGTTGTAGTTGCGACAAATCCTAGAGGCAGCACAGGTTACGGACAAAAATTCACGGATGAAATTTCTCAGGATTGGGGCGGAAAAGTTTACACCGATTTAATGAATGCCTACGATTACGCGATTAAAAATTATAAATATATCGATCCAAAAAATACTTTTGCGGCCGGAGCTTCTTACGGCGGTTATATGATAAATTGGATTGAAGGTCATTCAGATAGATTTAACGCACTAGTTTCTCACGACGGAGTTTTTAACACCGAAAGCATGTGGGGAACAACCGAAGAATTATGGTTTCCTGAATGGGAATTCGGCGGCACCCCTTGGCAAAATAGAAAATTATACGAAAAATGGTCGCCGCAAAGATTTATACAAAACGCTAAAACTCCGATGCTTATTGTAGAAGGTGCTAATGATTTTCGTGTGCCGGAAGAGCAGGCTTTCCAGTTATTCACTTCGCTTCAAAGATTAGGAGTTGAGAGTAAACTGCTTTATTTCCCGGATGAATTTCATTTTGTTACAAAACCGCAAAACGCCCGTTTATGGTGGAATACAATTTTTGATTGGTTCGAACAACATAAAAAATAGGAGATGTTATGGAAGAAAAAGAAGTTAATTTTGAAGACCTGCATGAATTAGACGAACTTGATTTTGGCGGCGAAAGCGAATCGGAAGCAGCCGAAAAAGTAAAATATGTTGAAGAAAACCTTTGGACAAAGCTGGAAAAAGTGGGAAAGAAAATATCTTTCGCGAAAGATATTATGGCTTTGTTCAATTACATGCGCGATCCGTTTGTTTCCTGGCATAGGAAAGCGATTGTAGTTGCGGCATTAGTTTATTTTATTTCCCCGATTGACGCTATTCCGGATATTGCTCCACTCGTTGGTTATTTGGATGATTTGGGGGTAATTACGGCATTATTAAAATATCTCGGCCATGAATTAATCCCTTATTATGAACCGGGATATAGAGCTTAGCATAATAATCTTTTTTAATTGACATTTCTGTTGAAGGGAGAAGTCTTAAACCTTAAAAGATTTTCCCTTCGAAAATCTTTTGGAAATGGGGCGTAAATTTAAAATCTTTAAGAAAAAAATATCTTCTTGAATTAAGGAGCGGGATGAATTTCAAAGTAAATAAAAGTGAAGTATTATTTAAAGGAAAAGTTTTTGATCTGCAAGTTGATGAAATAGAATACGACAGCGGAAATAAAGGAATTAGAGAAATAGCCGTTCATAATGGCGGTGCGGTTGTGGTTCCGGTAAAAGACGACGGGAAAATAATTATGGTAACCCAGTTTCGTTATCCTTTTCAAAAAGTGATGATGGAACTTCCGGCAGGAAAACTAGATAAAGACGAAGATCCTTATAGTTGCGCGGTTCGTGAACTGGAAGAAGAAACAGGCTATAAGGCGGAAAAAATTGAAAAGCTTTCGGCAATAAGTACAACTCCCGGTTTCTGTACCGAAATTCTTCATATTTATATTGCTCAAAATCTTACTGAAGGCAGCCACAATAGGGAAGAGGGGGAACATGGAATGGAAGTTTTTGAGTTCACTTTTGATGAACTAGATAAAAAAATTATTGTCGGTGAAATTATTGACGCAAAATCAATCTGCGGAATTTATCTTGCCAAACAATATTTAAATTCTAAAAAATAATTCCCATTATAATTGTATAATAAAATAAAGTATGTAACTTTTCGAATTAAAAAAAGAAAGTTTCTTTCAACTAAAGATTTTATGATAAAATCCCTTCAAATAAAAGATTATGCTTTAATAGAGCAAATTAATGTAGAATTCGGAGCCGGGCTAAATATTATAACCGGCGAAACGGGCGCGGGAAAATCCATATTGATTGACGCGATGAGCCTACTTTTGGGTGAACGAGCTTCCACGGAAGTGGTGCGAAAAGGGGCGCAAAAATCAATTGTAGAAGGAATTTTTGATGTTCAATCAAATAAAAAAATAAAAACTATTCTTGAAGAAAACGAAATAGATTTTCTTCCCGAATTAATTATGCGTCGTGAGATTTCCTTAAAGGGCGCTAACCGCTGTTTTTTAAATGATACTCCTGTCCCCCTTACCTTAATAAAAGACACGGGAAATCTTCTGGTTGATCTTCACGGCCAGCACGAACATCAATCATTATTAAGGACAGAAACCCACATAGATTTTCTTGATGAATTCGGCGGAACCGAAGAATTGCTTGAAGAATATAAACATTATTATAAAGAACTGGCAAAATTAACCGGCGAATTAAATTATCTGATTGAAAGAGAAGAAACATTAAAAGAGAAAAAAGAAATTTATTCATTCCAAATAAAAGAAATTGACGCGGTTTCGCCCGAAGAGGGTGAAGAAGAAAAAATAGTTGATGAACTGAATATCCTGGAAAATTCGGAACGACTGCTGGAATTAACAAATGGAGTTTATGAAAAATTATATGATTCGGAAGATTCTGTGCATGATAAACTCGGGCAAATAAAAAATCAGCTTGAAGAATTAACCGGAATAGATCGATCTTTTTCAGAAATTGAAAATGAATGCCTTACCGCTGTTACCTTAATAAATGATGTTTCAGAATTTGTAAGAAATTATAATTCAAAAATTGATATTGATCCCGAACATTTAGATGAACTTCGCGAAAGGCTGGGGGCATTTAATCTTCTTAAGAAAAAATACGGCGGCTCGATTAAAGCGATTATTGAATACCGAAAAAAAATTGGGGAAGAGTTTGATATTGCCGAAAATTTTGCCGTAAAAATTGAGGAACTAAAAAAAAGAATAAAAGCGGTAAGAGCAGATTGCGGAACCGCTGCCGAAAAGATTTCCCAAAAGAGAATTGACTTAAGCAAAAAAGTTAATAAAGAAGTAAAGGAAGTATTAAGTTATCTCGGAATTCCGGATTCTATTTTTAAAGTTGAAATAAAACATAAGCCTGCCGAATTAAAATCTGAAGAATATATTTTAGTTAACGGTAAACCATATAAATATAATTCTTCGGGTTATGATGAAGTTGAATTTTTTATCTCCACAAATTTGGGTGAAGATCCGAAACCGCTTGCTAAAGTTGCTTCCGGCGGGGAAGTTTCCCGGATTATGCTTGCACTAAAAACCATTCTGGCCAAAAATGATAAACTTCCTCTTTTAATTTTTGACGAAATTGATACCGGAGTCAGCGGAAGAGTCGCGCAGAAAGTCGGGCAGGCTTTAAAATCCCTCGCGGAATTTCATCAAATAATAGCGATAACACACCAACCTCAAATTGCCGGTTTAGCCGAGCATCATTTTGCTGTAGAAAAGAAAAATGTTGAAAACCGCGTGGTAAGTTCTATAAGAAAACTTTCGGATGAAGAACGAGTTAAGGAAGTTGCAAAACTTATGAGCGGTGAAAATATTACAGAAGCCAGTTTAAAAGGCGCCCGCGAACTTATGGGTTTAATCGAATAAAATCCTAAAAACTATCATTTCTAAAATTAATCTTGATCTTTTTAATAAATATTCAATAAACAATTTTTGAATAAAGAAATAAATACATTAGGTTCTTTGTTATTAAAAAACTTACTGTCTCTTTACTGCAACACAAGATTCGACTTTAGACGTCGCAAAAAAGCAACATTTTAATTCAATTAAACTAATAATATGTAAAAATTCTTTATTTATGCTGTTTATTAAAATTGGCATTTTTATTGGCATAGAATAATATAAAAATTCAAACAAACGGATTAATCACTAATAAAAAGGGCCCAAAATGAAAAAACATTTAACTATTTCCTTTTCTATTATTCTTGCGGTAGTTTTTGCTTTCAGCGTAAATTTGAAGGCACAAACATCAACCGACGATAACACAAATTCACTCGACAATACACTTTCTCATCTGTCACAAGATGCTGCTAATGCTTATGTAGCACCTGTAATTTCTGCATTCGGCTCTAATTTAAACGCCGGATGGATAAACGGGACTCCTGCCGCAGCTAAAATGGAGTTTAACCTAAATTTTAAAATAGTTGCTATGGGTTCTTTCTTCTCCGATGAATCTAAAACTTTTTCTTCAACAGGCATTTTCCAGTTTAATAGAGATCAGGCTTTACAATTAACCAGCGGTATATCAAATACTAATGCAAGAAATGCTATCGCCGATCAAATTACACAAAGAGAATTTACAGTAAATATCGCGGGACCTACTTTAGTCGGCAATAAGGAATCAGAAGTAAAAGTACTATTTCCCGGTGAAACTTTTTCATATAACGGACAAAGTTATACCGTTCCTTCCGATAGTATTTTAACCGGCGCTAAAGGATTTTTAGGCGATATTCCTGCCCTGCCTACAGGAGCGTTTCAAATTGGTGTTGGTACTGTTTACGGCACTAATTTAACATTCAGGTTTTTGCCGAGCCTTGATCTTGGCGATATGGGCAAATTCAGTTTTTGGGGAATCGGCGTTATGCATAACCCAGCTATGTGGATAGATCAGCCTCTTCCTTTAGATGTTGCGGTCGGATTTTTCTACCAGGACATGAAAATTGGAAATGTTTTTGAAACCTCCGCTACACAGTTTGCCGCTTACGCAAGTAAAACTTTTGGCGGCTGGGCTTCTGTTACACCTTATCTTGGTTTAAGTGTAGAAGGTTCAACTACAACTGTTGGTTATGATTTTAGTTATACAGATCCTGCAGGAAACCCGGCAAGTAAAAATGTTAAATTTGAGATAAAAGGACAAAACAGTGTCGGACTTACAATCGGAGCTAATTTTAAATTATCTGTTCTTAATCTTAACCTCGATTATAAATTAGCCAGCACAAAAACAGCTACCGCGGGCTTATCTTTTGCGTTCTAATTCTTCTTTTCCATAAAACCTGTACCTTAATAAAGGGGCTGAACGCGGCCCCTTTTTTTATTATTTTCATTTCCTTGTTTAATAATTAGAAAAAAAAATTGAAAGAATCCGCGTTATATATTCATATTCCTTTTTGCGATCATAAATGTATTTATTGCGATTTTTATTCGATAATAACTACTGATAACATAAACCCTTTTCTTAACGCGGTTAAAAAGGAAATCGATTATTATTCTAAAATTTATTCCGGCGATAGAATCTTTACTTCTATTTTTTTCGGCGGCGGAACTCCTTCTTTAATGGAACCGAAATATTTAGGCGGAATAATTTCTCATCTAAAAAATAATTTTAAATTAAGTGAAGATGCTGAAATTACTATGGAAACTAATCCCGGGACTGTAGATGAACAAAAGTTAAAGCATTTTTTAGATGAAGGAATAAATAGAATCAGCATCGGAATTCAATCTTTTCATGAAGATGAATTAAAGTTTCTAACAAGAATTCATGATAAAAAAACGGCAGTAAATACAGTTAAAAACGCTTATGAAGTCGGATTTAAAAACATCAGTATTGATTTAATATTTAATCTTCCCGGTCAGACAAAAGAAAAATGGAAAAGCAATTTAGCGACAGCTCTCTCACTTCCTGTTACTCACATTTCAGCTTACAGCTTAATTTTAGAACGGGGAACAATTTTAAACAAAATGGTTCTCGATAAAAAAGTCGTTTTGCAGGATGATGATTACGACGCCGAACTTTATGAAATAACAATTGATGAAATGGAAAAGAAAGGCTTTCATCAGTATGAAGTCTCTAACTTTTGTTTGAAAGGCTGTGAGTGCCGCCATAATAACGCGTATTGGCGGTACCGCGACTATTTAAGTTTCGGCCCTTCGGCTCATTCTTTTGTTGATGGAAAACGCTGGTGGAATTTTTCAAGTTTAAAGCATTATATAAATGAAGTCGAAAAAAATAATTCCGCTGTTGCAAATTCCGAAATAATTACCGCCGAACAAAAATTTGATGAATATGTTATGCTCGCTTTAAGAAGCAGCGGGATAAATAAAAACGATTTTATAAAAAGATTCGGTGTTAATTGGATAAATGAAAAATATGATTATTTTGCAAGATTAGAGAATGAAAATTTATTAGTAATTGATGATGAATTTATAAGACTTACTAAAAAAGGCTACGCAGTTTGTGATGAAATATTGAGTAAAATTTTATAATAAATTTTCGCATAAATAATTTTTCTTATTCAATAACATTCAAATTCATTTGCTATGCCTAAAATTAAACTTCACTGGCAAATATTAATTGCCTTGCTTCTCGCGGTTCTTTTCGGATTGTTTTTCCCGGCTCAAATTGAATATGTTTCCTGGATGGGAGATATTTTTCTTAGGGCTTTAAAAATGATTATCGTCCCGCTCATTTTAACTTCAATTGTTTCGGGAGTTGCTAATGTAGGCAACGCGCAGAATTTAGGGAAACTTGGGCTTAAAACTCTCACTTACTATATAACTACAAGTTTACTTGCCATTGTTACCGGACTAACAATGGTTAATTTAATTCAACCCGG
Source organism: uncultured Bacteroidota bacterium (assembly GCA_963798775.1). Lineage (GTDB taxonomy): Bacteria > Bacteroidota > Ignavibacteria > Ignavibacteriales > Ignavibacteriaceae > CAWCUK01. The sequence goes on along the minus strand of CAWCUK010000005.1, from coordinate 9,900 downwards.
TATCGGCGCCGATCTTAATCTTTCTAAAACGGTTGAGGGAATGGATGTTGCCTCTAAAGGTTTTGGAAATATTTTATTACGGTTAATTCCAACAAATATTTTTGACGCGCTTGTTTCCGCCGATATGCTCGCGATTATTTTCTTCGCTATTCTTGTCGGCTATTTTATAACAAAGGTAAATGATGAATACGGTAAACCTTTAATAAATCTTTTTAACGGTGGTTTCGAAGTAATGATGGGAATTACTTCTTTAATTATTTTATTCACTCCTTTCGGTATCTTCGGAATTGTTTCTAAAGTTGTTGCCGAACTGGCAAATGATAAAGCAGCCTTGCTCGCCATGGTGCATAGTTTAGCCTTATATATGATTGCTGTCCTTTCCGGACTTGCAATTCACGCGTTTATTTCTCTCCCTTTGTTGGTTAAATTATTCGCAAAAGTTAATCCTTATAAACATTTTAAGGCAATGACAACTCCGCTTTTAACAGCTTTTTCAACCTCGTCTTCATCAGCTACACTGCCGTTAACTTTAGAAGCGGTAGAACATAATTCGGGCGTTTCAAATAAAATTACGAGTTTTGTTTTGCCCCTCGGTGCAACAATAAATATGGACGGAACAGCTTTGTATGAATGCGTTGCCGCTATGTTTATCGCCCAAGCTTATGGTGTTGAGATGGGAATCGTAAAACAAATCATTGTCGTTTTTACCGCGTTATTAGCTTCTATCGGGGCAGCCGGAATTCCGATGGCGGGACTTGTTATGATTTCCGTTATTTTGTCCGCCGTTGGTTTGCCTTTAGAAGGCGTGGGAATGATTTTAGCAGTCGATAGAATTTTAGATATGTGCAGAACTTCCGTGAATGTTTGGAGCGATTCATGCGGAGCTACAATAGTAGCAAAATCGGAAGGGGAAGAGCTTAAAGTTTGAAAGGAAAATAAGGCTGTCGTAAAAGATTTCGGAACTGTTCTGAAGAATATCTTCCCACGATGACGGCGATCTTCGCGCTGCTTCGCAATAAAAATGAACAATTGGAGCGGAAAACCATTATAAATGGCATAGTGACTTATTAGCATCACTAATTATTGCTCACCGACACATATTTCAATATAAAATATTTTTCTTCTTTCCATTCTAAAATTTAAAGTGCATTTTCTTATCCCCAACACCAAACAAAACATTTTTATTTACACTCTAAATATGGAGGACTAATGTGTAAAACCATTACTTTTTTCGTTTTCCTTTTCTTAATTACTCTCATCATACTGTTTTGCCACTGATTATTATGTAGACAAATCCACGACTAACAGTATTCGTGTAGGAACCAGTTCTTTTCCGTGGAAAGACTTTGATGATTTTGATATAAACCATTTAAACCCAAATTCTACAATTCACGTTAAAGCGGGCACATATTCGGCGAAAAATTCTGCTTATAATGACGCAATTATTGATATTAATAACAATCATGATATTACTATTATGGCAGATGAAGCTGGAGTAATTTTAGACGCGATGCTAATTTTTCTTATGGCGTTTGGTGCATAATAATGCCTATAATATTACTATAAAAGGTATAAAATTCCAGAATTATTTCAAAAATGGAGTAAATGTTTCGTGGAACTTCAAGTGGCAGTTATATATCCGGTGTTAACGTTGAAAATTGTCAATTTGAAAATACAATCGGTATCGCAAATCAAGGAATAAGCTGTGCCGCCATATTTTTCCAATATGTTGAAAATTCAGAAATTAAAAATTGTGATATAAATGTAGTTAAAAATACATCAGCGCAAACAGACGGCATTTTTATACAAGCCGGGCATAATATAGATATTTTAGATAACGAGGTTTTTCTGCAAAATAATTATAGCGCTCCGGAAGGCAGCCAGCCGCATGTAGACTGTATTCAGGTTACTTACTTTTCCAATGGAGCCCACTCCCAAAATATAAATATAGAAAGGAATAAATTAACTAATAATAGTACAATCGCATATAATAACACTGCTATTTATGCCGATAGGCAAGGGCTTGACGCTAATGATGTGGAAGATACTTTAAGAATTATAAATAACACAATAGTCTCTGCACAAGGCTGGAATTTAATAAATGTTCATTTTAATGATTCCACGCATAAGGCAAATATACTCAACAATACTTTGATCGGGGAAAACAATAATCCACACCTCTTAAGTGTTTATAGAGATGGAGGCGAGGTTGCCGCCTTAAGTATTAAGAACAATATTTTCTACAAAGCCAATGTATCCGGAGAATACCAGACTGTAAAATTTGAAAATCTTCCCGAAGACAGCTTAAGCAATTTAATCCTTAACTATAACCTCCATTATACAGGTACCGGTACTCCGGAAATAAATTTTCAAGGAACGGCAGCCAATTGGAATAGTAATTCCACAAAGTATGAAAATAACGGGGTAACCGGGGATCCGAATTTTGCGGATTACAGTAATGGCGATTTTAGTTTAGATTATACATCCCCCGCTAAAAATAAGGGAATATATCTATCTGAAATAACAGAAGATAATTCCGGCAACCCCCGCCCATATTGGGGCAATGATTATGATATCGGCGCTTATGAGATTGAAGATACGCAATTTAAAATTGGGGGATATGATCCGGATCCAAATGCAACTGCAGATATAACCTTTACCTTAACATCTTATGGAACTTATTGGGAAAGAAACAGCAACGGAACTTTTTCGATCAGCAGTACCCAGTGGTTTAGCTTCCGCATCAAAAGACGGCAATTGGTGATTTTGATGAAACTAATCTTTATGAATTGCCCGGAATGGAATATAACTGGATGGATAGAAGCCAAAACAGTACCGGAAAATTATAGCTGCCGGATTTTATAAATTAACTAATGATTTAAACAGATCGATTATATCTACCTTGACCTCCGCGACGCCGTTACAAGCTACAGCCCGAATGTTTATATACAGTATGATTTATCTAGCCAAACACCGGGTTTTAAATATTTCTAATGGAAATAATTTTCATAACAATTTCCAGCGGTACAATCTTGCGTGTTTGGGATATAAATAACAGCGGGAGTTCCAATACAAGCGGCTTAGCAAGTTATTGGAGCCATTGTTTGCTGATGTTTAATGAAAACAATCATCCAAAGTTGGTTTGGGGCCCTTATACTGAGCCATCTTTTGGCAGTGTCCAAAATTATCGTGTTTATAGAAATGTAAATTCAGCGGGTTGGTATTATTCCGGGTTGACAAATTCATCTACCTATCAATTTGTTGATATGGAATTTACTACAGGGAGTAAATCAGATGCAGCCCAATATTATATAAAAGCGTATAACGGAAGCAGCTATTCCGGTGAAACCAATACAATGACTTCTCTCGGTATTTATTATCCAAATAAAGAGCAAGCGGAGAATAAACAGAATATAACTACACTATCTTTTAGTTTAAATCAGAACTATCCCAATCCATTTAATCCAAGTACAACAATAAAATATCAATTACCCTCAGATGGATTTGTAACACTCAAGGTATATGATATTCTCGGCAGAGAGATAACCACGCTTGTAAATGAATATAAGCAAGGCGGCAGTTATGATGTTAAATTTAACGCATCAGAATTATCAAGTGGTATATATTTTTATAAAATAACTGCCAACGGCAAATCCGGTAAATATACAGCAATAAATAAAATGCAGTTACTAAAATAACCATGAAGGAAGAAGGGAAAATGAAATATGAGAACTCTTAGTTATATTTATTTTCGTAGTGAATATAATAAATGTATATGCACAGCAAAAATGGATTAAGTTAAACGGACCTGTAGGTGGGGCGATAACAGCTTTAACTGCCCAAGGGGATACAATAATAGCAGGAACAGGTTTATTTAAAGGATCAATTTATTATTCTTTTGATAATGGTGGGAGTTGGGAAGAGTCAAAAATAAAATTTAATAATAGAATAACTGATTTTACTATGCCCTCAAATGATGGGGCAATAACTTCAGTGTACACATCTGGATTATATAAATCTTATGATTATGTGAATTGGGATAAAACCTTAAATGATCCCTTCGTATTTAGCTTAATGAACTTGAATGATTCGTTGATTTATGCGGGTAGTGTTGACGGACGAGTTTTAAGAACCTCTGATTTTGGAAAGTCATGGTTTTCTGATTATAATAATCCTAACGATCCTTATATACGAAGTTTTGTACTTTATAAAGACACGATAGCTTTTGCAGGCTCACATAGTAAAATTTTAAGGAAATACGGCTATGCTCAAAAATGGCAGACAGTAAAGGATGATAGTATGGGGTCTGATTATCAAATATTTAAGGATGATTCTGATAATCTTTATGCCTTTACAGTGGGAACCAATTTTTTTAAAAGCGGTGATGGCGGAAATACATGGGAACATCTGGATACGACTGGATTACTAAGATATGGTAATGAAATGTATAGCTGCCTTTATAACCATAGGTTAATAGGCGGTATGGGCGAAACTGGATCAAGCAATGGTTACGGTATTGCATTATCAGATGATAGCGGTTACACATGGCGGTGGTCAAATAACAAGGGATTACCGCCAAAATTTTTAACCGTAACTAAACTCGCTAAATCCGGAAATAATACTTACCTCGGCACAAACGCGGCCGGTGTTTTTAAGAGCACGGATTTCGGGGATAGCTGGTTTCCTATAAACAATGGAATTACAGCAGCTAATACTATGGATATCTGTTTCGATAAAGAAGGAAATATGTATACAGCCAACTCGAGTAACGGGATACAGAAATCTATAGACAAGGGGGAAACATGGGAAGTAATAAATAACGGCCTTACTAACTCCTATCTTTGCTCAGTAATAGCGGATGATAATGATAACCTAATAGCCGGAACCGCGGAAGGAGCTTTCTTATCTACGGATAAAGGAGAAAACTGGATACAGACAGCGGATGTAGGTAATAATTATGTTTATAAACTTTATAAAGATAAAAGAAATAGAATATACAGCCTAAACGTAAGCGGGGGATTTTATAGAACAACTGATCTCGGCAATAGCTGGGAAAGGCTTGACGACAGCAGCTTTGAACGAACTACTATTAGAAGTATGGTAGTTGATGAAGATGAAAATATTTATGCGGGAACAAACGGCAACTGGATATATAAATCAACAGACGACGGAGAAACATGGGCTTTAGTAAGAGAAGGTACAACTGAACCATCAACCTATTTTAGGAAACTTGATATAGCTCCCAATGGAGATATATACGCGGCAACCCGTGGAGATGGGCTATTAAGATCGACAGATAAAGGAAATACATGGAATAGAATTAATGTTGGAAATAATTCAACTTATGGGCGTAGTCTCGGTATAAGCAAAGCGGGAGAAATATACGTTTCATTCGGAGAAACTTATTATACAAGCTCGCCGGAAAAATTGTACTGCTCAAAAGACAACGGGAATACATGGGAGGATTGTACATCAAACATGAATTTAATACAATTTCAAAAAATTATCTTCGATAACCAAGACAACGTTTACCTTGCCACGGATGAGAGCGTATGGAAAAGCAATCCGGATTCAATAGCCACGGAAGTCGTAGAAGAAGAAATAAAGGATTATAAGTATAATCTTTCACAAAATTACCCTAACCCTTTTAACCCGAGTACAACTATAAAATACATCATACCCAAAAACTCGTTAGTAACATTAAAAGTTTACGATGTTCTTGGGAGAGAAGTAAAAACCCTTGTAAATGAATATAAAACAGCCGGAGATTATAACGCGGATTTTAACGCCTCCCATTTGGCAAGCGGAATATATCTTTACCGTATAACAGCGGGTAAGTATACGGCGGTAAGAAAAATGCAGCTGCTGAAGTAAATTTCATTAATTATTACCAAGATTATAATTATTTATTAAAAAATATCGAACGGCGAAATGACCATGCTGCTTCCCAAAAGGAAGCCGCATTTATAATTGAAAAGCTGAAAATATAGGAGTTTATACATGAAGAAGATTTTAATGATTATACTTATTCTGTTTTTTACCTTAATGAAAGTTGATGCTCAAAACAGATGGGAAAAGTTAAATGGGCCAGTTGGGGGGTTTATAACCGCGTTAAAATCTAAAGGCGATACTATTGTGGTTGGAGCTGGGGCAAATTATGGAGAGATATATTATTCAACTAATAGGGGCATGTCCTGGAAGCAAGCTAATTTAAAACTTCAAAGTAGAATTACGGATTTTGTTTTTACAAAGAGTAAAATTCTCGCATCATTAGGTAAGCAAGGAATATCGGCATCAAATGATTTGGAATACTGGACTACTTTCTTGAATAAAGGATTTTTTACTTGTCTAGAAGTGGATTCTAATAATTCTTTGTATGTTGGTAAAAGTTCTGGCCAAATATTATATACCACAGATGATGGTTTATCATGGAAATCATCTCTTTATAGTCATGATGGTGAAATTTATAAAATTCTTCAGTTCAGAAATGATCAATTATTAGCAGCTGTTAACCATAACATTTATATAAAAAATATAAAATTAAATACACCATGGGAAAGTATCGGCATTGACAGCTTAAGGGGTTATAATGGTTTATCTAGTGATGGAGATAGCTCGATTTATTTTTTCTCTTTCCCAAGTTTATTCAAGAGCACTGATGAAGGTAAAAACTGGACGTATAATACGAATAAAAATTTTTGGTGGGGAAATTATGTTTATGATTGTATATATAATAAAAATGTGATTATTAGCTGCAATGATGAAACCGGCTGGTTTGGTAATGGTTGGGGAATTGCAGTTTCTGGTGATGAAGGAAAAACATGGAAATGGTCGAATAAAGGCCTTCCGCCTAAATTTTCTGCGGCATATAAACTAGCCAAATCCGGCAATAATACTTATCTAGGTACAAACGCCGCCGGAGTTTTTAAGAGCACCGATTTCGGGGATAGCTGGTTTCCGGTTAACAATGGTATCACTGCCGCAAACACTCTTGATATCTGCTTTGATAAAAAAGGAACATATATACACAGCCAACTGGAGTAACGGCTTTCAAAAATCGACAGATAACGGGAGAAACATGGAAAGTAATAAATAACGGGCTTAAGCAACTCCTACTGTTATTCAATTATTGCCGATAAAGATGGAGTTCTTTTCGGCGGTACGGACGAAGGAACTTACCGTTCTTATGATAACGGAGATAATTGGGAGAGAACACGAGTTTCGGAAATAACTTTTCTTATTATCTTTATAAGGATAATAAGAATAGAATATACGCCCTCACTTAGGCACGGGATTTATATAGAACTTCAGATAACGGAGAGATTGGAAACGGTTGAGACAGCGTTTTGCGGCAAGCCGTTTGTATTCGGATTTGGATAGACAGTAGCAGAAATATTTATGCCGGTACAAGAGGGGGCAATTTATAAATCAACAGATGATGGGGGAAACTGGAATGTAAGTGACCGCACCAATTATACATAAAGGAAATATTTGCCGGATAGCTCCCAATGGAGATGTGTTTGCTTGCTCCAGTGAAGAAGGATATTGAAATCAACTGACAAGGGACGAACATGGACAACGGCTAACAATGGAATAGATTGGCATCATATATTGGAATTAAATGTAAACCAAAGGAAATAAATGTATCTTACGCGGTAGAGAATTACGGTACACACTCAAAAACCAAGATATATTATTCAAAAGATAATGGAGAAACGTGGGAAGAGTATACGAGTAACCTCGATTTAATTAAATTCATGGAAAATCACTTTCGATAAGGAAGAAATTTTTATCTTGCCACGGATGAGAGTGTATGGAAAAGCAACCCGGACTCGATTGCCACGGAAGTCGCGAAAGAAGAAATAAAGGATTATAAGTATAATCTTTCACAAAACTATCCCAACCCTTTTAACCCGAGTACAACTATAAAATACAGCATACCGAAAAACTCCTTAGTAACATTAAAAGTTTACGATGTTCTCGGGCGGGAAGTAAAAACACTTGTTAATGAATATAAGGCAGCCGGAGATTATGACGCGGATTTTAACGCCTCCCATTTGGCAAGCGGAATATATTTTTACCGTATAACGGCGGGAAAGTATACGGCGGTTAGAAAAATGCAACTACTAAAGTAAGTTATATATTAAAAGAGGCTGTCTCAAAAGAAAAATTAGAGGCAGCCTTTTTTATTTTTTAGTTTAATTTTTTGACTTTTTGAGTATATAAAGTATAATTTATTAATTAGGCGAGGATATCTTAAAGTTTCATTCTACAAATAGTGCCTTCAATCTGCAACTAGTGCCCATTTAGCCAAATTATGAGCTATTGCTAATAATCCGAACTCTGTTTTTACCTTTTGAAGCCCCCTTAAATAAAACCTCTTAAATTTTTTGTTCTGTTTTATGTTGCCAAATATCGGCTCTACCTCAACCGGACGTTTTTTACGATACAATACCCCTCTTTCAGATTCTAAGATTTCTTCTGCTTTATTCTTTAGGAAATTGCCTCTATGACTTACACTTATTATACGATTATCTTTCTGATTATGACAGACTCCTCTAACCGGACATCCGTTACAGTTTACAGCTTGATAAAGAGAAATAGTTCTTAAATAATTATTCTCACTTCTTCTTTTTCTTTCCCCAATTTTTTTCATCTTTTGTCCCATCGGGCAGTAATAACAATCATTCCTCTTGTTGTAAAATAATTTTTCAGCTGCAAATGGCTTCTTATCCTTTTTAGTTTTTTTCCGATCTTTATCGAAGTAGTTGTATTTAACAAATGCTTCTATATTTTCTTTTTCCATGTATTCGTAATTTTCTTCACTTCCATAGCCGGCATCAGCTATTACTACTGCTGGTGTTTCCCCATATTTTTCTTGGTGTGAGTTTATATGTTTAGGAAGTGTTGTTGTATCAGTTGGTTTTTGATGAATACTGTAATCTACTATATATTGATTATTGCTCGATATCTGAACATTATAACCCGCTTTTAACTGGCCATTCATCATATGATCTTCTTTCATTCGCATAAAGGTAGCATCTTTATCTGTCTTCGAATAGCTGTTTCTATCTCCCAATTTTTCTTCTTGCTCTTCATATTTTTTTAAGTTCTTCGGCCAATTCTTTTTAGCATAATTCAGCTTCTGCTTAACCTTCTTACTGACCGGTTTATCTTTAAGTGCCTTATCTATTTTCTTTATTGTCTCTTCTACTTTTTCCGGCCCTATCTCGTTAAAATCTTCTTCTGAATCCTCTTTATTCTCTGCTTCTGCTACTGATTGACTATATGCCCATAGCTCTTTTAACTGCTGCTTTATTCTCTCTTGGTTTTTTTTGACTGCCTTGCCCCATACAAACGTATACTTGTTTGCATTTGCCTCTATCTTTGTTCCATCAATATATACTTCTTTTAAGCCCAACTGGCCAGCATCTAATAGCAGCAATACTATTTGACTGAATATTTCCTCTAATACTTTTTTTAATCTCTCAGATCTAAAGCGATTTATTGTGTGATGATCCGGCCTATTCATTCCGCTTATCCACATCATATGGATATTCTCTTTCAGCATCTCTTCTATTTTTCTACTGCTATATGTATTCTTTAAATATCCATATACTATAACCTTCAGCAGCATTTTAGGGTTATAACTGCTTGTCCCTCCACCCGAATATAGTTTTAGCAATGGCTTAATATCTATCTTTTCTATTACCTCATTTACTACTCTTACCGGGTGATTCTTATCTATCATTTCATCTATAGAGGGGGGTAATAAAAATAATTGGTTCTGGTGGTAGGGTTTAAATACTGGTTCTATCATTTTTTTGTTTTTTATGCAATTTATTAATTACCTACTTTTAAAACAAATAAAGGCTGTCCTTTTGAGACAGCCTCTTTTAT
>CAWCUK010000004.1:0-920129 GCA_963798775.1 uncultured Bacteroidota bacterium | reverse complement strand
CAACTACAGGAATTGAAGATGCGGGCGATTATGGTACTGGCAGATCTATAGGCCATGGTTTCTCATTAGTGATGGGGGCGGCTGAGCAGATTGTCGGAGCAATAACTACATTCACTGGTGGAGGCACTGAAATTATAAGTGGCGGTACAACAACTCTTGTAAGTGCCCCCGCAGTCTCGGTTGGAGTTGCAATAACATTACATGGAGGGATTGTAGCTCAAAAATCAGCTTATAATTTATTGAATGAGAGTACTAATTCAACTGGGGGTGGATATAATCAGCCGGCAAATAGAGACGAACAAGGAAGACATCAACCAGATTCCAAAGCAGAAGGGGCTCATTCTACTTTAAGTACAAGAAAAGGAGAAAAACAAGGACATACCTTTAATAAAAAAGGTCAACTTGAAAAAGAAGTTTCGCCTTTTGGTGATAAAAATCGGGGGCCATACCAACACAGTTATAATAACAGTGATCCTAAGAATCCTATTCGTGGAAAGGAACATGAACCTATTGCCAAATAATTAAATAAATGAAGTATAAATAAATGAATAAAATAAAAATAGCGGACGGAGATGAATTCTTATCCTTTGATTTAGTTGATATTCTAATATGTATTAAAAGTAGAGTGATTATTTACAATTGGGCCATCTTAGATATTTATTGCACTTCAAAAAACAAAAGTAATTTCAACATTCTCAATTTTGAAAAGCAAGTAAATTCAAAAAAGAATTTATTTGTTCTTGATTTCGAAGGGTTACTTGCTTTATCTACAAAAATAAATCAAACTATAGATGGGATATTTATTGCCTCAAAAAATAATCTCCCCCCAAATAAACCCAATACTACAAAACTAGAACAGAACTTTGATGTTGTAATTGAAGTAATAGATTCAAGTTATTGGACTGTATATTCGAAAGATTCAGAAATCATTAAATTACTAAAAGATAGGTTCAATAATACTGAAATAATATTCTAAATAATTATAAATCGGAGTTACAATTTGCCGAGATTATTTTTCAGAGACAGATAAACGCATCATTAAAGCAATTTAGCATAGTACTTATTCAACCGCTGAAATTGGCGATGTCAATTTAATTTCCACCGATGCTGTAAGTCAAAGAGAAATCGTAAATGAATTAATAAAGAGCACTGGGGATTTAAGTAATAAAGTTATTTAAAGATATCGGGTGTTGTATGTAAATCTTTGGCTGGATTGAGTTTAGCCACTGGCGCTATGACTTTAGCAAGGAGTAATGGAAGTGGAACTGATTACGCTAGATTTGCTGGAACAATATCTATCACAGCTTCAGGATTTATTCCTGTAGTAGTACCTTTCATTTCTATTGGTAGGTATATAACATTTAAAAAGTTGTCACTTTTCATTTCAATACTCTATTTCGTTTCTCTGCTCCATAATCCATAAATTTTCCAACAAACAGCCCAATAATTGTCCCAATTATAACACCAAAGGCAATGCCTAAGGATCTTTGAAATTCTGTCTCTATACCAAATATCAATTTCCAAAAAATTGGTAATAAACCAAAGGTTGCGCCAAAACCGGCTCCTAATTCAATCCCCAAAGCTGTATAATATCCTTTTGGAATTAAAGTAAATTCTTGCTTCAAATATTTATTTAATTCCGATAGTTGGAATTTGTAGTGTTTAATTCGATTCTTTGAAATAGTATTAAATTTTAAGGCGATAATCTTTTCCTCAATTGATTTTAATTGTTCTTTAGAGAATTCTCTATTATTTAGATTATTAAATATTTCAGTATATCTTTTATAAATTTTTACCTCTGCCTTATTATTCGACTCAAGTGATAATTTATTAAAAAAACTATATGCTTCATTAATATTCATAAGTTCCTTCTTTTAATATGTAAAAAAATGAATAAAGAAAACTTGTAAAAGCCAGCTTAAAAAATGCAATAATAAATTTTGTCGTAAAAAATAATTATAGCATATCAGGAATATTATTCCTAAACTAATCATTAATTTTATCGAATAAAATGAGAATTATAAATGAAGAACTATAATTTTATTTTACCTCTAATTTTCTTAATTATTGCCCCTAAAGCGGTTTCTCAAAACAATGAAACTTTCCTAACAAAGCCGCAAGCAATATTAATTAAAGAAGCGTTTGACTTTCAATTTAATTTCGGGGAAAAAATTTGGCCGGAATGGAAAAATGAAAATTATCCTATTCTATTTTAAAACTTACCAATACGATTTTATGCTGAATCATCCTAATGTACCTTCGAATTTTAAACAGTATTATGACAAAAATATGAGAGATACAGTTCACTACAGGAAAAATATAGATACATTGGAATATCAAGCGGCTTACCCGATAAATGGATTTTGGACTGTTGTGATTTCTGAACCGAGTGAAGATTATGATAAAGGATTATGGTTGTTAAAATTTACGCATGAATGTTTTCATCTTTTTCAAAATGAAATGAGAAAAGAAAGAATTATAAATCCATTCACCGGCGAATATAAAAATTATCACGAGATGAATTTTCCGTATGACTATAAAAATGATACTCTTCTAGCCGCGATGCATTTAGAAGCCGAAGTTATTTTTAATGCTGTAAAATCTGATACTGTCGATAAAATTATTATTTCTAATTCTAAAAAATTAATAAGAGACGCGCATTTAGTCTTAAAAAATGTAATAGATAATGAAAATAAATTTAAATATAAAATTTGGATGGAATGGAATGAAGGAGTCGCACGATATACGGAAAGAGAAATAGCCGCCATAGTAAAAGATTTAAATGAATCCTATCTTAACGATGATTTTCAAAATCTGTTTCCCGGCATCGATTTCAAAAAAGTTTGGGAAGAAAATTATAAAAAAGCGTTGAACCCGATTCGATTCATAGGCGAGGGAGTCCGTGGAAGAGCAATGTTTTACTATTCCGGCATGGGGAAAGCATACCTGCTTGATAAAATGAACGGTGATTGGAAAAATAAATATTTTAAAGAGAATCTTGATGAAATAATTTTAAGTGAATAATATCGCGATTATTTGGAATTAATTCTGCGGCATAAATAATATTTCCGTTTGTAGAACATTGAACAAATTCAGATTCCATATTTTGAAATATATTCAATTGATAATAAAAAAAAGATTTAAAACATTTCCTCAGTTCCTAGAAAATTTTAAAAAATTTAACAGGTCTGAGATATTCCGCTATTGGAAGTAGTTTGGCTCTCAAACATAGCTCTAATTATTGCCGTCTTTAGTATTTGTTTTTTGTCCTTATTTAAGGGGCATTCTGTTAAATCAAATTTATTTTCGTAATATTCTTTTCCCGCCGCCTGACCTTCTCTAATAGTTGTTAAAGTTTCGGAAAGTTCTATTAAACTTTGAGGGAGTTCTGCCGGATCAAATTCTCCCATTTCCTCTTCGTTATTATATTCGTCCGGAGAGATAATTCTTTCTAAATATTCAAATATTTTATTTACACCCAAACCATTTTCATCATAGTTTTTAAACCAGAATTCGATTATTAAATCAGCTTTCTCTTTATCAAGTTGTATTCTTTCAAAATCATCTTTTACTGTTTGGACATCCTTAAAGGGCGGGATAGTTAAAAAAACATAGCTGTCTGAATCTTCACCATTTAAATATTGATAGTAATTAATACCATTTATTTTTTTGAATAAAGTAATCTCATTTCTCTCGTTAATGTTATAGAGTAAGCTGTTCACTTGGCAGTCGAAAGCAAGATTGCGAAAATCTTTTGAATATTTTTTATTTAAATCCGGATTAAAATGATTTAATATGAAATGACTAATCTCGTGGCAAATTATCCAAAGAATATCTTCATCGGTTAAAAAATAATTTCGTATAAATAATATATTAAATAATATATTAAATAATATCTCGAACTTTCCATCATTCAATTTAATTGTGGCCGTTTCATCGTCATCAAGCTCAAGAAATTTTATAGTTCTAATATCCTTCCGAAAAACATTCAGAAAAGGGAGCAGGCTCTGATGTTTCTGATAATCAAATTAATAAATCTAATTATATAATTATCGTTTTTATTCATAAGATGCGCGTTAATTATTTATTTTCATTTTACTTTTCCAATTGCTGTTTTGCTTAATTACCAACTCATAAAAAACCAACGGTAAACAGTTCAATTCCTGAACCAATTATTTGCATGAATGTTGAGAAATCTCCATCTTCCTCTAAACATATATCATCATCTTGATGAGGTTGAAGTATATCATCATTATTTTTCCCGAATAAGTTATTGGATTCCTTGAATTTCTGGAATTGAATTACTGTGTTCTCACCTTTATCGATAATTTTAACCGTAGCGTATTTAAAAGCCTCTTGTAAAATGTCTAAATGGGGTTCCTCTTCAGTCACTTGAAAATTCCAGCTGTAATTAGAGCAAATGAAAAAATTTTCAGTAATTTTTTTATCGTTTAATTTCCCTTCATATAAATCAATTGCCATAAAAATTGAAAGGCTCTTCTTCAGCATTGCGCTTTTTCGAGGAGAAAAGAAAGCCCCAGTTCCTCAACTTTATATGAAAAATCCAAAACATAATTTTCAATGAGATTTTTTATTTCGGGCTTTAAATTTTTACTGATCCTATCAACCGAATCAAGTAATTCTTTAAGGTCGGATGAAGCGGTACAATCTTAGAAGACATCTGTATTTATAATTTTAGTCAAGTCTTCTCTGTGGTAACCTGAAGGCGCGTTAACGATAAGGAAAAATCTATCTGCTAACGCGCTGTCTAAATAATTCGCTCCCAAATAACTTGGCGGATTGATAGCGGCAAAAATATATTCTAAGTTTGAAATATATTTCCCCATTAATCTTTTTGAACGAATTATCTCCAGCCATTTATTTTGCATAGCCGGATTTGCACGCGAAATTTCATCAACAGTATGAATCTCTTGTTCCAGATAGTTATATCCGATTCTATATATTCCATCATTCCTTTTTGAAGTGCGGCAGGATTAGGAAATCCAACAACATCCTCAAATAAAGATTTTGAGGCATCATACGCGTGAAATGCTTTTGAATCATCTTCCATTATCCCAAGCATAATGGCGAGTTTTTCGGCCAACATAGTTTTCCCCGTACCATGTTCACCGATTAATAAAATAGGCTCTTTGGCGACTAACGCGGCTAAAATTCCCTTATAAATCGTTTGATTCCGAAAATTCCATTTTCTTCTAAAATACTGTTAAAACCCTTCATACTTACTCCCAATTTTTATGGAGATCAATATAAACGGGGCAGTATATCATATAGTGATACACTAAATTATTTTTACAAAAATCTTAAAAAAATAATATCACTAAAAACGATGAAGCTAAACTTGAAAAGATATTCCGGCGATTGCCAAAGCTGTACGTTTAAATAAATTGAGAGTAGGGGAGTGAATACAATGACAATTAATGACGAATTATCGTTCAAATCTTAATGATCTAATTAATAATTTCTTCGAATAAATGACTAACACCTAAACTATAATTCAGCAATTAAACAATGTGAGTGCTCGTGCAATCAAAACTTCAACAATCAAACAATTTCTAATTTTGCCTTTATTTATTGAATTCCCATTCATCCATTCAACTATATTTAATTATTCCTTTTTAATTGGAAATCTTGCTAGTCTTGTTGCGGAAATTGTTCATTGTTAATTTTTAATTGATCACACACACCTCTTAAATAATAGTAATTAGTAATTAGTAATTACAAATTAGCTCCCCCCGCGCCTCAAAAGAATTTGCGTTAAAAAATTTCATGGAGTGAAGCGTAAAAAGAAGAAAATCTGTTTGAGCACGGTTCCTCCGGGCGAGTTATTTTCTCTTAGCGTTTTGCTTTTTCTTGCATTAATCTTTCCTTTTTAATTGGTCCGTCATTTCGACCGAAGGGAGAAATTTTGTCTATGATTTCCTTTCCTCCGGCCTCAAATAAATTCCGCTCGGGAATTTTACGCAGTGCAGCGTTAAAAAATAAAAGCTGTTTGAGCACGGTTCCTCCGTGCGAGTTCTTTTATTTTAGCGGAACGGAGTAAAATTCTAGGAATTTATTTGCAGCCTTGATCTTCTGGTTCTTTTGTATCAAGACAAAAGAACAAGGAAGTGGTTTTAGCAAATACTTTTGCAGCGCATGTTCTGGCGCCTGTCCCGATGAAAATCGGGATTTACTTTTCCGGAGTTTATCCCGATGAAGATCGAGATCAAGAAAAGTAAGAGCAAACTGATACGGCTATAATTGCTAATTTTGATATTCTTGCTAATCTTGCGATTCTCCATTCATCCATTCATTCATTCACCCATTCATTCATTCATCCATTCAGCCATTCAATCATTCATTCATTCATTCATTCAACCATTCAGCCATTCAATCATTCAGCCATTCAATCAATCAATCATTCAGCCATTCAATCAATCAATCATTCATTCATTCATTCCACCATTCAGCTTTAAAAACAAAAAAGCCGGAGATGGGGGTAACTCCGGCTAAACTCTTATTTTTATCAAGGGCGGGGGGTAACGCCTCTTGAAAGAGTTAACAGTAAAACTAAAACTCCAAAACATAAATGTCAACAAAAAAATGCGGCCGATAATATTTTTTTTGAAACCTTAACACTAAACACTCACCTCCGCAGTAATCAACCCACTCAGCATAAAAAGGATATCACCTCAACGAATCATCATCAGCCAGATTTACAACTTGTCCCGATTACTATCGGGATAAGAAACATTATGCAACTAAAAAATCAACTTCACCATTATGGTCTTTCGGAATAACTGGTTATACACGTTTTTGTAATTTATTGTGATCGTTTAATTTGTTATATTGTTAAAAAAGATTGACAATTACTATGAATAAGCCAAAATTTTCTTTACATAAAGCAATTAAAGCAGTCGAAATTTCTTCTCGAATTGAAGGACACAAAATTCCCAAAAAGAAATCTTCCAACCGAAGTCGTAATAAAAATAAGATTAAAAATTAATGTCGAAATATTCTCAAGATTAAAACTATATTTATTACGATAATTCAAATATTCCTATTAATAAACTCGATATTCATGACCTTGAAACAATTGAAGAAAAGGAACGAGAACTTTTAATTGAAGGTTACAAATATTTTCACACTCATTTATCAGAAGATACAATATTTGATGAGAATTATTTAAAGGAATTGCATCGAAGAACATTTAGCCAATTTTATGACTTTGCTGGCAAATACAGAAATATAAATATTTCGAAGGGCTATTCTGCATTTTGCCAAGTCAGATTTCTCGAACAAACTTCAAAATCAATTTTTCAAAAATTAGAAAATGATAATTATTTAAAAGATTATTCTGATAAACCAAAAGAAATTTTTGTACAGAAGATTTCTTATTATATGTGCGAGTTAATTGCGCTCCATCCTTTTTATGAACTTAACGGTAGAATAATAAGACTTTTCTTTGATATGATTGTAACATTTAATGGCTATGAATATATCGATTATGAAGATGCCCTTAAAATAGTCGACAGCATCGATATTAAATACTTCCTTTCAATCAAAGCCAAAGAAGCGCTTAGAATAGATACATTGAAAATAACCAGAATAGATACTTTGAAAATAGAAAAGCTGAAGGTAATGAAACTAAAGAATCCTTTTTACAATACCTTCTGGTTCGGCGCGGCTGTAGCCGGTTTGATGATTTTATTAATCTCAATAATAACTTAAACTATGAATTCATCATGAACGAGAATAAAATAAAACTCATAATCGAACTGACTAAATTTGTACTGTATCTGGTATCGCTTATTATAGCCGTAACATTTGCTTACAACTCACTCGATAAACGCCTTTCGGTAATAGAAGCCGAAATGCAGCACAAAGTAGATTTAAGCATACTGCTGGAAAAACTCGACATGGTGAAATACGAAATCAGCAAAAAGATTGAGACCGAAGTAGAAAAAGTCCACACCCGCCCATAAAAAAATAAAACTGTAGAAATAAATTTATACTGCTCTCTAATTCCTAGTCACCTTATTACTTTGTTACCTCCTCACCTTGTCTATTAAGAAAAAAGTCAAGAGAAAACACCTCCCCCTTAGCAAAACTTTTTGCGTTTTGCTTCTCTGCTTTTGGGCTCGCTTCCGGAATAAAACTAAAACCTTGTTATATCTTGTGTTTTTCTTTTCTTGTAATTTTTTCTTTACTCGATTTTTTTTAAGATGGATTTTTATCCCATCTACTCGTCTATTTGAGCCTTTATGGCTACGGTAAATTTGTAGATTATTGGGAAGAGTTAACCGTCACTTTGGCTTTCTATTGAAGCACAAGGTGAATTGAACTTCATTCCCGGTAAATTAAAATTACTTTCTGCTTGCTCTCTATTTATGATATCTTTTCGGTTTTCAGTTCTTGCCCGATTTCGGGCTATTTTCAAAGAATCTAATAAAACTAAGTAAAATAAAAGGTAAGATAAATTAACTTTAGCGGAGAGAGAGAGATTCGAACTCTCGGAACCGCAATGCGGTTCAACGGTTTTCGAGACCGCCCCGTTCAACCACTCCGGCATCTCTCCCCGATAATATTAAAAATTCATTTGTCAAAACTAATGAAAATTTATCAAATGATAAATTAACTAAAGAAAAAATGTACCGAAAAAATAAGCAGCACGCCAACACTGAATGAATAAATAACAAGCTGTTTGTGGTTTCTGTACATTTCCCCGAATACCGCGTGAATGGCGAGATAAATAAATCCACCGGCAATATGAGCCATAACGGCTCCCAGAATAAAAGGGGAGATTCCGGATTGAAAGAAGTAATATCCAATTACCGCGCCTAATATAGTTGTCATTTCTACTAAAACAACATAAGTCATAATTTTAGATCTCGAATAATTTGAACTTAACATTAAAGCGGCTAGTGCTAAGCCTTCGGGAAATTTATGCGCGGTTATCGCCGCAAAAATGGATTCATTCTGTGCCTGCATTCCTAAATCTCCGGTGGAAATCGCGATTCCGTCTAATATCGAATGAATGGATAACGCGGTTAAAAGAGTAAGCACAATTTCAGAAAATCTTTTTGTGGTCTGTTCATCAAAATGGCTGGCGGAGCATGCGGGACAGATATGCGAATAATATTTGCTTATAAAATAAAATAGAAGATATCCTGAAACTGCTCCTATGGCTAATTCAACAAAACTTAAGCTTTGGGCTGATTCCGGTAGTAAAGCAAACGCGGCAGCTCCAAGTAAAGCTCCGGCGGAAAAGGAAATTAACGAGCAGAGTTTTTTATGGTCAAGTTTAATTATAAAGAGTAAGCCTGCTCCGGCTATCGCGGAAATTACAGCAAAAGCGGATTTAATAATGGCGTCGTATATCATCTTGTATATTTTCTAAAAAAAGAATCTGAAATCTATTAAATAAAATGAATACTTGAAAATTGATGAAGGAAAATAATAATAATAAAGATATAATTTAGAGTTCATTTCATTACTTTTACCCGTAAAAACCTTTTAGTAAGTTTGTTATAAAATAATGATTTAATTATATTTGCATCGCTTTTTAGCTATGGAAAGATGCAGGAGTGGTTTAACTGGCACGCCTGGAAAGCGTGTGTACCTTCACGGGTACCGAGGGTTCGAATCCCTCTCTTTCCGCTTTTTCAAATTTACTTTTCCCAATTCTCCCAATTTATTTATCATTATCATATTTTTTCTTGCAATTAGTATAAAATTTTCTGATTTTGGCTATGTTCTTTATAGTTATAGACTTAAAGAACAATTATCATAGTTTATTGTTAGGGGTAATTCCGGATTCTTATTCGGCTTTTTTACAATTTCATTTATCGAGGGAATGAAATGAAAACTTTTGGGATAATATTCAGTTTGGTTTTCTTATTTTTCGGATTGATTTTTATTACTTTTATTTATTCATCCGAGAATAAAAACAGTACAAAATATGAACATAACCAGGCTGTATTAATTGAAAAACAATCAATGAAACAAATTGATAGCCTTACTGCTGCCGGAAATTATAATTTTACAAGTGATAACGCGATTAAACGTTCAATGCAGTTGGCGGCAAAATAAATATTTTAACAAAAATTATTAATTAGATGCTGGAATTTACTTCAGCATTTTTTTTCTCTGTTTTAAACGAAACATCAAATCTCTGTGTTTTCCAAAAATCTATAAAAATAATCTTCAATCATCTTACTAATCCTTCCATCATATTTAACTATTGCACCCCTTTTATTATTCTTACTTTAGTATCGTAATAATTAACCACAATAATAAAAGCGAGGAAGCCATGAAAAAGTTAACGTCAATCGTTGTATTACCGATACTGATTATATTGTTTTCCTGTTCAGCTTTAGCAGAGTCGAATTCGAAGATTAAAAACGAAGTTCCTGATGCAGCAATACAAAATTTACTTGTAGGATTAAAATCAGATAATTATGGTTTAAGAACCAGCGCCGCGTATATTCTTGGTGATATTGCTAATTCAAAAGCAGTATTTCCTTTAATGACTATGCTTCGTACGGCAGAATCTGAAGACGCAAGAATTGTTGCCGCTTTATCTTTATATAAAATAGGGAACGCCACAGGAATTTTCGCTGTAAAACAAGCAGGCCGTTTTGACAGCAGTGAGAGAGTAAGAAAACTTTGCCAATCATTTTATTACGATCATATTCTAAAACAAAGTAATGAAAATAAGACAGAAAATGCTATTGCCTTTCTTAGCCGTTAGTTTTCGTGTTAAATATTTCTCTCCCAAAGTCCCGGTGGTTCCGGGATTTTTTTTTATCTTTACGTTCAAAATTTTCCAAATTATCCGGTAAAATTTATCCTTTATGCTTTCAGTTAAAGACCATATAAAAAAAACATTAGATTTATCTTACCCGGTAATTATTGGACAATTAGGTTTTATTATGATGGGAGTTGTGGATAGCATGATGGTAGGCGGAATAGGCGCCGCACCTTTAGCCGCAGCTTCAATAGCGAATAGCCTTTTTATTTTAATTTTAGTAGTGGGTATAGGAATTTCATTTGCTGTTACTCCTTTAGTGGCAATTTCTGTCGGTGCCGATAAAAAATCTGAATGCGGAATTTTTTTTCGCCAATCTTTTATTGTTAATATTATTTTTAGTTTCCTTTTAATTGCGGTTACTGTAATAGCATCAGATTTTATCGGAAAGTTGAATCAACCGAAAGAAGTTGCTGTTCTTGCCGCGCCTTACGCAAAATTATTGGGTCTTTCCATTCTCCCGGCCATGTTATTTCAAACTTATAAACAGTTTATTGAAGGGCTTTCAATAATGCGTCCGGCTATGATTATAACCCTTCTGGCAAATATTATAAACGCCCTGGTTAATTGGCTGCTTATATATGGAAATTGGGGATTTCCTAGATTAGGTTTAAATGGCGCAGGCTACGCAACTTTATTTTCCAGAATATTTATGGCGCTCGTACTTATGTTTTATGTGATGAATTCTAAGTTTTTTAAGGAATATGATGTTAGTTTTAATTTTAAAGGATTCAATTGGCCTGTAATTAAAAAAATTCTAAATCTAGGACTTCCAAGCGGAGTGCAGTATTTATTTGAGGTCGGTGCTTTTTCTTTCGCTGTTGTTATGGTCGGATGGCTGGGAACTAAACAATTAGCGGCTCATCAAATTGCTATTAATTTAGCTTCTATTTCTTTTATGGGAGTTTTGGGGGTTTCGGCTGCCGGTAGTATTAGGGTAGGAAACGCGGTTGGTCATAAAAATGTAAAGGAAGTTAGGCGAGCAGGATTTTCAGCTGTTTTATTGGGCGCTTCTATGATGTCTGTTTCAGCGGTAATTTTTATCTTTTTCAGAAACTCCTTACCCCAGCTTTACATCCATGATCCGGTCGTAATTTCATTCGCGTCTTCTATTCTTTTAATCGCGGCTTTATTTCAGATTTCTGATGGCGTTCAAGCTGTAGGAATAGGAATATGCAGAGGTTTAACTGATGTTAAAGGGCCAACCATCATAACTTTTGTTGCGTATTGGATTTTGGGACTTCCTATCGGATACTTTTTCGGATTCATTTTAAAGATGCAGGTTTTTGGAGTTTGGATTGGCTTATTAGTCGGTCTTACAGCTTCGGCAATTATGCTTACTCTTCGTTTTAATAAGAAGAGTAAGCATAATATTGAAATTTAATTTTACAGATTGGTATTAAAATAATTGGTGATTTTCTGGTACAGATGAAAAACATCAATTCCTCTTACACCGTGCTCTTGTCCCGGATAAGGGAAGTAATCTAGAGGAATTCCTAAATCGGCCGCTTTTTTAACAAACATCAAATCATGCTGCCAAACTACTGTCGGATCCATTGTACCATGTACTTGAAGCAGTTTACCTTTTAAATTACCCACATAATTCAATAAATTAGATTCTTTATAACCTTCGGGATTTGCCTGCGGCGTATCCATATAACGCTCAGTGTACATAACTTCATAATAACTCCAGTCGATAACGGCTCCGCCGGCAACTCCTACTTTAAATAAATCGGGAGTTCTAGTCATTAGCGAAGTCGTCATAAATCCGCCGAAACTCCATCCGAAAACTCCTAATCTCGCGGTATCAACATACGCAAGAGATTTTAAATAATTAACTCCGGTTGCTTGATCCTGAATTTCAGCTGTTCCTAAATGCCGGAAAGTTTCTTGTTCAAATTTCAAACCTCTGTTAGCGGAACCTCTGTTATCAAGCGTAAAAACTATATATCCATTTTCCGCCATATAATTAAACCAGAGACTTCCTCCGCCTAACCATCTGTTGTTAACCAGCTGCACATGAGGGCCTCCGTATACATAAACCATTACCGGATATTTTTTGGTTGAATCAAAATCGGGAGGAGTTATCATTCTGCAGTAAAGGTCATATCCAGCGCTGTCTTTTATTGTAAATATTCTTGTCTTTCCGATCGCGTAATCTTTTAATGGTTCTTCAGCGGAATAAACTTTCTGTAAGTCTTTCCCTTTTTCATTGAATAATCTTACTTCATAGGGAAGAGTGAGGCTGGTAAATTCATCTAAAAAATATTCTCCGTTTTCATCTTTCCGCACATTATGTGTTCCGGCATCTTTTGTAAGTTTTGTAAGTTGCGCGTTGTCTAATTCAATTTTATAGAAGTGCCTTTCAATAGGACTTTCTTTTGTTGAAGTGATAAATATATTTTCTCCATCCTCATCGAATCCGTCAAATTCAGTCACTTCCCAAGGGCCGTCGGTTAATTTTCTTATTAATTCACCTTCGGTATTGTATAAATAAAGATGCGTCCATTTATCTCTCTCGGAAAACCAAATAAATTCATCGGGATTATCTTTCACGAAAATAAGTCCATGTTCGGGTTCAACATATTTATCATCTTCTTCCTCAAATAAAGTTTTTACCGGCTCGCCGGTTGACGCGTCATACTTTATCAGCCTCATATGGTTTTGATCTCTATTCAAATGCGCGATATAAATATATTTTTCTTCCGGTCCCCAAGTTACACAGGTTAAATATTGATCTTTCGGTTCGCCGGTTTTAAGCCAAACAGTATTTCCGTTTTTTATATTATAAACTCCTACAGTAACTTGATGGCTTGTCATACCCGCCATAGGATATTTAATGTTTACAACGGAAGCCGGCCTTGTGGAAATATCTACCAAAGGATAATCGGTAACCATAGTTTGATCCATTCTGTAAAAGGCGAGATAGTTGCTTTTAGGCGACCAGAAGGTTCCTTTTGTAATTCCGAATTCATTTCTATGAACTGCCTGGCCGTTTACAATTCCTTCATTTTCATCAGAAGTAACTTGTTTTTGTTCTCCATTTACGGAAATATAAAGATTGTTTTTTATTGTATAAGCGGCTGAATTTTCAGCGGTGTAATCTAAATTTTCTCCTTTTTCATCAATGGTATTTAAAATCTCTGCTTTAGTATCTTCTAGATTATATTTTACTAGTTTTGTTTTTTGCCAAAATCTAATATTATTTTTATCAATCCATTCATATCTTGGAAATCGTTTTATTGAATCCAGTCCGGCTTCTACCGCGGCAGTATTTAATTGATCGACTGATAAAATATTTTTTGTTTCATCCGAATTCATCTCTCTTTCCACAAGATTTTGCCGGTCATCTTTTGACTCAACATAAGTATAAGCATTATTTCCCGGACGCCATTTTAGCTGGCTTAATGTTTGGGGATAAAGTCCGATCGGTTTTACGGTAACTTGTTCCAATGTTAATTTTTTATTCTGCGGAAACGCGGTAAATGAAAATATAATCAGCAGAAAAAGTAGACTTTTTATTGGATTCATTATTTCTCCTTAATAGAATTATTTGTTTAATCAGTAAATATTTTTGTAATTAAATTTTTTTCAATTTCTTCGAAATAAATATTCTCTATTTTTAACTTTGGATGCTTGTGCTTCCAAATTTCATTTGGATTATGATTCTTATACTTAAAGGAATTTTTATTTGTAATTTTATCTTTTGTCGCTAAAACAAAAAACGGTTTTTCATAATAGTTGCATAAAACAGCGGCGGCCATACTTCCGGTTTTATTTACTGTATTTCCATTATTTAAAATCATATCAGCGCCGGAAACCACACAGTCGGCATATTTTATGAATAACGCAATTTCAGCATCAGTTATTAATTTTACTTTTATTTTTTCTTTAAGAAAAGCTTTGGCAAGATTTCTTCCTTCATTCATCGGGCGGGACTCAGCAATTATTACAAGCGGATTTTTAACATCATCTTTCCAAAAATTTAAAACTTCTTTTACCGTTCCGCTATTCGAAAGAGTAAGAATTACAGAATATTTCTTAAGTTCTTTTTTTGCGTTGGAATATAATCTGTCAAATCGATGAGTAAACTCTTCTTCAAAATTATTAACAAAAGAATAAACTTTTTCTTTTTTGCTTTTAATTTTTTTCAGTTTTTTTAGATAGTTGCTTACAGTGGCAAATGAGGAAAGTTCTTTTTCCGCTTTAGCAATAATTTCAGAGAGATTTTCATCGGGATGATTTTTTATATAGCGGTTCAATTTTATAACTAATTCAGATGAACCGGATTTATTATCATTAAAGATTTTTGAGATGCTGTTTTTCATCAATAGGTTTTAATTCAATCACTTAAACTGATGATAATTCGTTTAGTAATATACAAAATTGAATTGAGATTTTTCTTCTTTTTGATTCAAATTAAATCTTTGTTTGCTGAAAATTGGTGAAGGTATGATAATTATATACTTGCGGCATGACAATTATAGATCAGAAAAATATAAAAATTTACTATCTTAAACCAATAAAAATAAAAGGTAAAAGATGAAAAAGTTTTTACTATTATTTATGGTATTTTCCTCTGCGTTAATTTATCCTCAATCGAATAACGGAGAATTAGTCCCGGTAAAACAGCTTATTCCTGAAATCGCGCTGGAGATTCATTATAACACAAACGATAATTTTACTCATCAAAAACTATACACAATAAATGAACCATATTTAGCTTTGGGAGCTATAGAAGCTTTAAAACTTGTACAGGATAGCTTGAAAAAAATAAAATCATATAATGGTGTTGAATATCCGGATGGATTAGGACTGCTTATTTTTGATGCTTACCGCCCGAGAGCGGTTCAATATCTTATGTACGAAATTGTGCCGAACCCTGTTTATGTTGCCGACCCGACTACCGGCTCTGTTCATAATCGCGGCGGAGCTGTTGATGTTTCTATAATTAACTTATCAAACGGGAAAAAAATCCCGATGCCGACGGAGTTTGATTATTTCGGAATAGAAGCAAGCCACGATTATAATAATCTTCCGGCTAATGTATTAGCTAATAGAAAACTGCTGTTAGATATGATGACAAAAGTAGGCGGGTTCGCTATGTATACCGCCGAATGGTGGCATTATAATTTTCCCGAAGCTACAAACTTTCCACTGTTAGATTTTCAAACGAAATGAGATAAGAATGAAAAAAATATTTTACTTTATAATCATTTTAAATTTTGCTGTTTTTGCGCAGACTGAATTTCTAATAAACCAAAAGCAAGATTCAACACAAAGAGATCCTGTAATAGCAAAAGATAGTAACGGCAATTATGCCGTTGTTTTTTCTTCTATAAATAATGATAACCTCGATCAGAAAGAAGATGTTTATATCTCTTTTTTTAATTCAAGTGATAATAATTTAAGTGAAACTGTTGTTAATAATATAATCGCGGGCAATCAAGAAAAGCCGTCAATAGCCATGAACGGAGCCGGAAAGAGTATTGTAGTTTGGTCATCCTTTACAAACGAAGAAAATTATTACGACATAAAAGGAAGAATTTATAACGGAAATTCTCCGGCCGGAAATGAATTTTTAATTAATACTTTTTTGCTGAATACACAAAGCAATCCCGCTGCCGCAATTAGGGGAAACGGAGATTTTATAATTGTTTGGGATTCGTGGAATCAAGACGGGGGAGATAGGGGAGTTTTTGGGCAGCGTTTTAATGCCGACGGAACAAAAGCGGGAAATGAATTTCAAGTAAATACTACAACCGATTTCAGCCAAGCAAAACCAAAAGTACAATATTTTAGCGACGGAAGTTTCGCGGTTATTTGGGAATCTTATTTAGAGGAAACAGGCGATAAAAAATCTTCAGGATACGGAATGTACGGAAGAATTTTTAATTCGGGCGGAACACCCAAAACAGGAGAATTACATATAAACAGCTATACAGATGATTATCAGTGGTTCGGTGATTTGGCTGTTTTTAATGATGATTCATTTGTTGTTGTTTGGTGCAGCTGGGAACAGGATGGGGAAGACGGAGGAATTTATTATAAAAAATTTGATAAAAATGGAAATCCTTTAACAGGTGATGTGCTCGTAAATCGTTCCACGGCTCAATATCAATGGCTGCCGAAAGTAAAAACTATTTCAGGACATAAATTCGCGGTTGTCTGGTCTAGCTGGAAACAGGACGGTAGCCGGGAAGGAATTTATTCTGCTTTCTTTGGGGAAGACGGAAACAGATATACTTTTGAAATTCAACTGAATGATTACACCGAATCATTCCAATGGGAACCTGATTTTGTTGTTACAGCCGAAAATGAAATATTAGCCGTTTGGGCTAGCTGGAATCAATTCGGAAAAGATTATGATATTATTGGAAAAAGATTTTCTCCCGTTCTTCCTGAAGGAATGATTAAAACTTCAGCTGATATACACACTGCCGGAAATTCCACGACTAAAGTTTTTGTCCATGTAATAGATTCAACAGCTTTAAATGGGCATACATATACTGTTTCATTTGATTCTATTTCTAATACAAATAATGTTTATGCTAAAATAAAAGATGAAACTTCAAACCAAACTATAATTGATGCTTTCCCTATTACTAAAGTAAAAAATGTTCAGCACCTCACTCCCGTTTTTGATGGAGTCGCGCTTGAGTTTATTCCCGATTTTGATTTAGCGTTAAATACTGACGCTTCTTTTTTTGCAAATCATTCCGGAAGCGGGGTAATATTTAATATAAGTGAGGCAAACGCGGGACAAAAACTTCTAGCGCCGATTGATATTGCTTTAGTTTGGGGAAGTACCGATACTTTGGCAAACGGCGAATATTCAGCGCCACTCGATACAGCGTTAGCTTCAAACGGACAAAGAAATATTATTGTGCCGTTTACAGCTTGGGATGTAACAGATAATATTAAACTACAAACATTAGTTGCGGAAAAACCAAATACTAAAAATCTAAAGTGGGATGTTAATGAAGATATTGTATTCTTAACTCCGCCTCCTTATCGTCAAAATAATTTTAACACGCACGCTTCATTATTCAGTTCATTCGCGGGAAGCAACATATCTTTGCCTTCTGTGGGCGATACTAATTATATTTTTACCACCCGCCCAATTTCGGCTGAGGATAAATATTCTTTTACAACCGATGCCGCTAATTTAGTAACTTCAATTGCTAATGGGAATTTAAATCCTAATGACTTTATGCTTTATCAGAATTATCCGAATCCTTTTAATCCGGAGACTACGATAAAATATACAATACCTAGAAACGGCAGGGCAGTGATAAAAATTTTTAATGTTCTTGGAGAAAGGATTTCAACTTTGCTTGATGAAGAAAAAACTGCCGGCACATATAGAATTACTCTTAACGCGGCTAGCTTTGCTTCAGGTGTTTATTTATATACAGTTGAATTTGAAAATAAAAGGATAGTAAAGAAAATGTTATTGTTGAAATGATAAGTAATTTATATTTTTGAGTTTTGTTATTGTAAACAATTAACTTATACGGAGAACCAATGAAACTACATTTTCTCGCAATTGTGCTTATAGCCTTTTTAACAATTTCTGTTTCCTTTGCGCAGGAAAAATCGAGCGAATCGAAAGAAGAAATTAAACGTGAAAAATTTGATCCTTCAAGAGACGCGGCAAAAGATATTCAAAACGCGATTACTGAAGCGCAAAAATCAGATAAACGAATTTTCCTTGATGTGGGAGGCGAATGGTGCATCTGGTGCCACAGACTTGATCAGCTTTTTATGGATCATAAAGATTTATATAAGTATTTGCATGAAAATTATGTAGTTGTAAAAGTTAATTACAGCCCGGAAAATAAAAACGAAGAAGTTTTATCAAAATATCCTAAAGTGGCGGGATATCCGCATATTTTTATTTTAAATGAAAATGGTAAATTGATAAAATCAAAAAATACAGGGGAGTTAGAGTCCGGCAAAGGGCACGATCCGAAAAAAGTAATGACGTTTTTGGAAAAATACTCGCCGGCGAATAAAAAAAAATAGTTCTACTAAGGCTTCGGCAAGCTCAACTTCTTAATTGTTTGCAAGGAATTTGAGCTTGTCGAAATTTTCCTTCATATTAAAAGTTTTCATAATCTTTCTTATAAAAGTTCTGTTGTTTCTTCTTCTCTTATAAAATTCC
The DNA here is from genome assembly GCA_963798775.1 of uncultured Bacteroidota bacterium. Classification (GTDB taxonomy): domain Bacteria; phylum Bacteroidota; class Ignavibacteria; order Ignavibacteriales; family Ignavibacteriaceae; genus CAWCUK01. Next base: position 901,152 of record CAWCUK010000004.1, on the reverse strand, counting down.
GGATATCAAATTCCTCGTTGGGAGGGGGAGCATTTTTATAATTATTTTGAGATAAGCGCCGGTATAAATCATGCTTGTTGTTAAATTCTTTTAAATAAAATATTCTAACTTTATTTCTGTTTTTTATCAGCCAATTTAAGGTAATTTTCATTTTTTCCAGATCTTCTTCATCCGGAATTACATCTAAATTTATTGTTCCGTCAAAATAATCGTCCAGCGATTCTTCAAAATAATCTTTTTCATCGAGAACATATTTTTTTATGAATATTTTTCCGCCTAAGCATTAAAATATAATCGCAGCCGAATCCCTCATTTATTTCAAATAGTACATTCGCTAGATTAACAGGTTCCGCCAATAAAGAAGATTTATGCGTCTGAGTTAAAATCATATCGATTAATTCTTTTACTTCCGCGGCTTTTTCATATTTCTGTTTTTGTGAATATTCTTTCATCTTATTCAAAAGGCGGTTCAAGGCGAATTGATTTTTACCGTAAATAAATTCGTAAATTTTTTCCAGTTCGTCTTTGTAAGCGGCAATATTTTTGTTTACGCAAGGTGCCGTACAGCGTTCTATTTCAGCTAGAAAACAAGCTTTCCCTTTAGAAAATTCTTTTTCATTACACTCGCGGACAGCAAAAGCTTTGCTTATCATTTCAAAAAGAACTACAGCCTTTTTGCGCGAGATAAAAAGTCCGAAATAATCGTTTCCGTCAAAATCAAAATGATTGCAAATTTCTATGGAAGGGTAAGTGTGAGTTTTATTTATTCTTAAAAAATATTTGTTGCCGTAGCGTTTTAATAACGTGTTATGTTTGGGATTTATAACTTTTATCATTTCCGCTTCTGTTAGAAGCGCGGTTAATTCCGAATTTGTAATTTGAATTTTTAACCTTGAAGCGCCCTTAACTATTTTCCTGGCTTTTCTCGCCGGAGTAGATGAAAAATAAGAATGAACTCTGCTGCGTAATGATTTTGCTTTCCCGATATAAATAATTTCTTTTTTAGCGTTTAAGAAATAATAAATACCGGGAGCATCCGGAAGTGTAAGTAAATCTTCGCTTAGCTTCTTTTTTATTTTTGTCTTTTTTTGCACCGATTTTGGGAGAGACTGAAATTTAATAAAATCACCGACACAAATAATTTTGTGCGAATTTTTAACTTCAGAAATCATTTTTACAAGAACATGAGCGGTTACTTTCGCGTCGTCTAAAGCTCGGTGGGCTGCGGGATTTTTTATTTTTAAATGATTACAAACAGAACCTAGAGATTTACTTCGAAGCATCGGGTAAAGGCGCCTTGCAAGTTTTAATGTACAAAGTCCCGGATTCTGCAGAAGTTCTTTTCCGCAGTACGCAAGTTCTTTTCTCAAAAAGCTGTTATCGAAACTATAATTATGCGCGGTTAAAACATCGTCCGAAATAAATTCTAAAATTTCATCGGCAATGTCTTCAAAAAAAGGAGCTTCATAAATATCATCATTAGTAATTCCCGTTAACTGTGTAATATAATATGGAATATCCTTACATGGATTAACAAGCGAATGATATGTATCTACGATTTTTAATCCCGAAACTTTTACCATTCCAATCTCAATTACTCCGTGAGATCGTGGCGAAAGTCCCGTAGTTTCAAAATCTATAACGCAAAAATTCGCTTCATCCAGCTTTATTAAAGAAATGTTATCTGCAATCATGCTGTAAATCTATTATGAATTTTTAATAGATTCAAAACAATTGTTGATGCTGATGAAATTATTTTAAAAAAAGATCTTTTTTCATCAAGTATAAATGAGTGGGGAACAGAGAAATCTAAGCGATTTACAAAGGGAATTTTTATTTTAAGTTTATATAGATATATCCGGCATTCTTTTTATTTACTTCATTTTTAGATATATTTCAAACTCACAAAAGGAAAACTATGGCTTCATTAAACATACTTTTTATTGGTGATATTATCGGTAAACCGGGTATGACATTGGTAGAAACCTGGCTGCCGAGCTTAATTCAAAAATATAAAGCTGATCTGGTAATTGCCAATGGTGAGAACTCTTCCGACGGAAAAGGCTGTACTGAAAAAGAGGGAAAAATTTTACTAAATTTAGGCGTTCATGTAATTACCGGCGGAAATCATACTTGGGATAAACATCAATCTCAAGATTATTTAAAAAAAGAACCTCGCGCTCTTCGTCCTTTAAATTATCCTAAAGGAACATACGGCAATGGTTTTTATATTGCCGAAACAAGAAAAGGAAAAGTAGGAGTTGTTAATCTTCAAGGCAGATCATTTATGGCTTCAATAGACTGCCCTTTTAGAAGCGCGGATTGGGTTATTTCAAGGATAAATAATGAAACAAAAATGATTTTTGTTGATTTTCATGCTGAAGCAACAGCCGAAAAAATTGCAATGGCACATTATTTAGACGGCAGAGTTAGTGCGCTGGTAGGAACTCATACTCATGTTCAAACCGGTGATGAAAGGATTTTTCCCAAAGGAACGGGATATATAACTGATGTCGGAATGACCGGTCCTTATGATTCCGTAATTGGAATGAAAACTGCAGCGGCTTTAAATCGAATTATTTATCAAACTCCCCAAAAATATGAAACCGCGGAAAATGATGTTCATCTGTGCGGAATGTTTTTTAAGATAGATACGGAAACACGAAAAACAATTGAGTTAGAAAGAATTCTTTTCCCCGATTTTACTAAATCTACAAATTAATTTTATGGTGAATTTCCCGTTACCCCGTTTAGATAATGACGAACAATTAAGGGAATTGCTCCTTCCATACTGTAGATTAAATCTTGGTGAAATTTGGATTGATCCGGAAAAGAAACATAAAGTGGGATGTTTGGATGCGTCCGATCTTGAGATGCCCGCGAAACTTTCAGATGATAATTCCGCCGTTCTTGCTATTCACGATCCTCCATATAATTTTGTCGCTTTCGAAGAAAGAGATGTTGAGAATTTTGTTGAATGGAGTAAGCAATGGATAGAAAACAGCCGCAAACTTCTTTCGGAAAATTCTTCGTTGTACATTTGGCTGGGCGCTGATCAAAACAATTATTTCCAGCCTTTACCGGAATTTATGATTATGATGAGAGAATCCGGTTTTAAATCGCGAAGTTTTATAACAATGCGAAACCAACGCGGCTACGGTACACAGAAAAATTGGATGTCAATCCGGCAAGAATTTCTCTATTACATAAAAGGAAAACCATATTATAATGTAGAAGCAGAGTATACCGACATTCCCAAAATACTTAAAGGTTACTATAAAATTATAAGCGGAAAAGAAACTGAAAATTCTGAAAGAAGTAAATCTAAGTTTATTCGGGCCGGAAATGTTTGGGTAGATGTTCAGCAAGTTTTTTACCGGATGGAAGAAAATATAAACGGCTGTTATGCTCAAAAGCCGCTTAAATCAATTTTGCGAATTATAAATTCCGGCAGTAAAGAAAATGAAGTTATTATCGATTTTTTCTCTCATTCCGGAACAACTTTATTAGCGGCGGAAATGACGAATAGGAAGTGTATTACTGTAGATACAGATCCTATATTTTGTGAAATTTCGATTAGAAGAGTTGAGAATTTTAGAAAGTCGGGCAAAACCGGCTGGCAGAATTCAAATCCTTTTGCGGATGAAATATTATCAAACAAAAATCTGCTTAATTATTTTAAGGAAAAGTATCCCGAAGTAATTAAAGATCAATTAGAAATAATTAAATTAACAAACGCGGTTTAAAAGAAAAAATATTATGATTTTATTAGACGGAAAATCAACTTCAAAATCAATTAGAAATGAATTAAAGGAAGCCGTATCTAAATTAATTGAGGAAGGGAAAAATGTTCCCGGTTTAGTAACTATATTAGTCGGAGAAAATCCCGCATCCCATATTTATGTAAAAAGCAAAATAAAAGCTTGCGGTGAAATTGGCTTGCGCTCAAAAACTGAAGTTCTTCCCGATACAATATCCGAAAAAGAGCTTCTTGATTTGGTTGAAAAATATAATAACGATAAAGATTATCATGGAATTCTGGTCCAGCTTCCTTTACCGAAACAAATTGATGAAGATAAAGTAATAGAAGCAATTTCGCCTAAAAAAGATGTTGATGGTTTTCATCCCATTAGCATAGGAAATTTAGTTATAGGAAAAGAAACATTTATTTCATGCACTCCGGCGGGAATTCAAGAATTGCTGATACGGTACGGAATTGAAACAAAAGGGAAACATGTAGTTGTAGTAGGAAGAAGTAATATTGTAGGAAAACCTATCGCTAATATAATGCTGCAGAAAAAAGACGGAGCAAATTCAATTGTTACAGTTTGTCATTCGGCAGCAAAGGATATTGCAAATTATACACGCCAAGCCGATATTCTAATCGCCGCCATCGGTGTAGCCGAATTTGTAAAAGCAGATATGGTAAAAGACGAAGTTGTAATAATTGATGTCGGAATAAATAGAGTTGAAGATAACTCTAGGCCAAAAGGTTATCGAGTTGTAGGAGATGTTGATTTTGAGGGAGTCTCAAAAAAAGCATCCTATATTACACCTGTTCCGGGCGGAGTGGGGCCAATGACTATAGCAATGTTATTAAAAAATACTTATAAAGCATATTTAAATTATGGTGAATGAAATGGATTATTCCGCAACTGATAAATTTGTTTCGCAGGAATTTTTAGAAAAAACTCTTAGAGAATTTTACTGCAAAGATGAATCGTGCAAAGGCTGGGAAACTAATGTTATAACTCAACCGAAAACTGTTAATAATATTGTTGAAGTAGGTGCCGAAAGAATTGCCGCAGGGCCCGGTGTGGGACAAATTATAGCCGATAAAAATCTTGCGCGAAAAATTGATCATACTATACTAAAACCTGAAGCCACTTCGGATGAAGTGAAGGAACTTTGTGCCGAAGCAAAAAAATTTACTTTCGCTTCTGTTTGCGTAAATCCGGTACATGTTAAACTTTGCAGCAAACTGCTTTCCGGTACAGAAGTAAAAGTTTGTACTGTAATTGGTTTTCCTTTAGGAGCGACAACAACAGAAGTAAAAAGTTTGAAGCCGAACAAGCTATTTCTAACGGTGCGGAAGAAATAGATATGGTAATAAATGTCGGCGAGTTGAAACAAGGCGATTATGATTTTGTTTTTAATGATGTAAAAGCAGTAGTTCAAGCGGCAAAAAAGAAAAACGCAATTTGTAAAGTGATTTTAGAAACCGCGCTGCTTAATGATGAAGAAAAAGTTAAAGCCTGCATTATTTGTAAACAAGCGGGAGCCGATTTTGTAAAAACATCAACCGGCTTCAGCAAAGGCGGTGCAACTGTAGGCGATGTAGCGTTAATGAAATATGTAGTCGGATCTCGGTTGGCGTAAAAGCTTCGGGCGGAATACGTTCTCGTGAAGATGCAAACGCGATGATTGCCAGCGGGGCCGATAGAATTGGCGCTAGCGCCTCGTGTAAAAATTGTAATGGGCGAAAAAAGCGAAAGCAATTATTAATTTATTTAATGTTTTTCAATTGTTAAGCGCGAAACAAATATGGTTTTAGATATTGTTGTTCATAAAACAGATGACGGTTTTACGGCTGAAATTCCTTCTTTAAATGGATGCGAAAGCTGGGCTCATGATGAAGATACGGTGATGAATAATATTATAGATCTTGCTTCTTATTATTTAAAAGCTGATCAAAAAGCTTTTAAGGTAGATAAGGCCAGACGTATAAAAAACAGCACTGTTTATAAACTAGTTTTCAATAAAATTTAGTGAAATCTAATAAAAACTGAAAAAAGAATAAGTAAAATTACTTCGGTTGTAAAAGCCGCCAGCATTCGCTTCATGTAGTAATTGAAAATGTTCATGATCCGCATAATGTAAGTGCAATTTTTAGAACTTGCGATGCTGTTGGCGTGGGAAAAATTTCTTTAGTCTATACGATTGAAACTTTTCCGAAAATCGGCAAAAAATCATCCGCTTCGGCCTTTAAATGGGTTGATAAAGAGAAATTTAAAAATGTAAAGAAATGTTACAATTCTTTGAAAAAGGAAGGTTATAAAATATATGCTTCGTCAATTTCGGACGATGCAAAAGATTTTTATGATCTCGACTTTACCGAGAAAGTCGCCATTGTTTTAGGAAATGAGCATCGCGGTGTTTCCGACGAAGCGGCCGGTTTAGCGGATGAAAAATTCTTCAATTCCGATGCATGGAATGGTACAAAGTTTAAATGTTTCCGTGGCTGCAGCCGTTATTCTTTATGAAGCTATGAGACAGCGTATGGTTAAAGGTAATGTATGATGAAGAGTGAGCTGCCGGATGAAAAAATTAGAAGAATTAATCGAATTAATGGTGCGGTAAATAAATTTGATTCTAGACGGATAATTATGCAGCAAGAATTTAATAGTATTACAAAAGTAGAAGGTGAATTAGAATTTCCCGGAGATAAATCCATTTCTCATCGAGCTGTTATGTTTTCTGCTCTAGCCGAAGGAACATCCAAAATATTTAATATTTCAAATGGTGAGGACGTAAGTTCTACTCAAAAATGTTTTCGCGGTTTGGGAGTTACATGTTGATGATAATCGGAATCTTTTAAAAATAACGGCAAAGGATTTAAAGGTTTTTCCAAACCAAAATATGAACTTGATGCAGGAAATTCCGGAACTACAACTCGTTTAATAAGCGGAATTCTCGCTGCGCAAAATTTTGAATCAATCGTAATTGGCGATGATTCTCTTTCAAAACGTCCGATGAAAAGAATTATTACTCCTTTAACCGCAATGGGCGGAAATATTCAGCGCGGCAGAAAATTATACCCTCCCTTTAAAGATTTTCCCTTCTGAAGATTTACATGGTATAAATTATGAACTTCCGATAGCAAGTGCGCAAGTTAAAAGCGCTGTTATTCTTGCCGGAATGCATTGTGAACAAATATCCTCTGTAACCGAAAAAATTCCTTCGCGCGATCATACTGAAAGAATGCTCGGATTGAAAACTATCCATAAAAATAATTCAAAAATAATTTTTGTTTCAAAGGATGATTATCCTGAACCCAAAACTTATTTTGTTCCTTCTGATATTTCTACAGCGGCGTTTTTTATTGTTTTACTTTGCTAACCAAAAATTCATCTCTTTTAATTAAAAATGTATCACTTAATAATACTCGCACCGGAATAATTACAGTATTAAAAGAGATGGGCGCGGATATTCAAGTTCAAAATGAAAAAGAAATGGCCGGCGAAAATTTCGGCGATATTTTTATTAAAAGTTCACGGCTGCATAACATTGAAATTAATGAAGAATTAATTCCTAATATTATAGATGAAATTCCTATTCTAGCTGTTGCGGGAGTTTTTGCGGAAGGTGAATTTAAAGTAAAAAACGCTTACGAATTAAGAGGAAAAGAATCAGACAGAATTTCGGCTGTTTGTTCCAATATGAAATTACTCGGCTTAACCGTAGATGAATTTGATGACGGATTTTCAATAAGCGGGAAGATTAAAAATACGAATTTAAATTTTGAAAGTTTTAACGATCACAGAATTGCGATGGCTTTTAGTGTGCTTTCTCTGTTGTTGAAAGAAGGCGGAAAAATTAATAATTTCCATTGTGTCAATATCTCAAATCCAAATTTTCTATTGCAATTAAAACAAATTATTAGGTAATAAAAATGGCAGAAGTTGTTCTTAAAGATGTATCCAAAGTTTATGAAGGCGGTAATTTAGCTGTAAAAGATGTAAATATTGAGGTGAAAGATAAAGAATTTGTAGTGCTTGTAGGCCCTTCAGGCTGCGGAAAATCTACTACCTTAAGAATGATTGCCGGACTTGAGGAAGTATCTTCGGGCGATCTTTTTATTGACGGAAAAAGTGTGAATGATATTTCGCCTAAAGATAGAGATATCGCAATGGTTTTTCAGAATTATGCTCTTTATCCTCATATGACAGTTTATGAAAATATGGCTTTCGGTTTGAAACTGAGAAAATTTAATAAGGCCGAAATAAAAGAAAGAGTTATGGACGCTGCCAAAATATTAGGGCTTGAAGATTATTTGGACAGACGACCTAAAGCTCTTTCGGGCGGACAACGGCAAAGAGTTGCGGTCGGACGTGCGATTGTAAGAAAACCTAAAGTCTTTTTATTTGATGAGCCGCTTAGTAATCTTGACGCTAAACTCCGCGTTCAAATGAGGACCGAGATATCAAAACTGCACCAGCGCTTAAGCGCTACAATGATTTATGTAACGCATGATCAAACTGAAGCTATGACTATGGGGGACAAAATTGTAATAATGAAAGACGGTATAGTTAATCAGATTGATTCGCCTTTAAATTTGTATAACTATCCGGCTAATAAATTTGTCGCCGGATTTATCGGTTCGCCTTCAATGAATTTTATAGAAGGAAACATTGACGTAAATAACGGGGTTAATTTTAAAAGTATAACCGGAATGCTTTCGTTAAAACTGCGTAACGGATATCAGGATAAATTAAAATCATTTAATAATAAAAAAGTTTTTCTCGGTGTGCGTCCGGAAGATATATATGATAGTTCAAATAATTCGGAAAAACCGAATCTTGAAAAACTTCATGCAAAATTAGATGTTGTTGAACCGATGGGAAATGAAATATTCTTGTACTTCCCGGTTGAAAGCGAACAGTTTGTAGCTCGAATTCCTGTGCGTGAAATTCCTTCCGCCGGACATGCCAGAGATTTATTTATCGATACTGACAAACTTCATTTTTTTGACGCCGAATCCGAAAAAGCGATTGTTTAATCGGAAATTGTTAAAGATTTAATATGCCGCATTATTTATTACTTTGGCGGCTGTAAATAAAAACAGCCGCGTTGGTTTTACAAATTTATAATTTGATGTTCAAATTTATTTATTGCCACTTCTTCAAAAATCTGCTTTAGAAAATCGACCCCGTATTTGTTAGCAAAATAAAAATAATTTAGTTCTCTTTCCTGCAAACTTTCTTCCGGATATAAAGCGAGTGAAACTTTATCAAGCTGCCTTAGGATTGTTTCATGCTTTTTATTCTGCGCGTTAGTGGCTTTATCTTTTAATTCATTTAAATAATGAAAAATCTTTTGCTTATATTTTACACTTCCGTCACTTATAGTTTTATCAAGTTCAAATAATTTCTCTTTTAAACCATCGAAAGCCGTTTCAATTTGATTTTCAACTTTATCAAAAACATCATTTAATTTTGTTTCCGATATTTCATTTACAATTTTTGATTTAAGCATTTCTTTATCAATAAAAATCTCATTCACATTGAAATCATATTTATCTATGACAGCGCTTATATTTTTTTCTAAAATTGTTGCGGATGAACGGGGATAAATAATCGGTGCGGCCACATTAAAAAATTCATATAAAGGCATTACTTGCGCAAAATAGGAAATCTCGCTCGGACCGCCGATATAAAACGCGGTCGGCAAAATATAATCCTGACAGATAGGGCGGAGAAGTACATTGGGACTAAAATTTTCAGGTTCCTTATCTATTAACTCGATTAGCTCCTGATAGCTGAATTTTTTTCTTTTTCTTTTTAATCGGAAATCATTATCAACAGGTTCTATTAAAAATCTTCCCTCATCTGTGGAATAAAATAAATTTACCGGCCTTACCTTTACCTGAGCATGGTAAAATTCTTCCAGCGTTGCACTCGTATGAACCAGTTTTTCTGTATGGGCTCTAAAATTAGTAATCTCTTTTTTAAAAACGGGTTTTAATATTTCCTTTACTTTTTTATCCTGCGGATCAAACATCACTAAACCGTATTCATCAAAAAGCCAAAACATTAGTTCTTTAAATGCTTCTTTAAAAGTTTTCCCTTCGGAATAGAATGTTTTTAATTTTTCAAAAAGGGGAGCCGTAAACTCCGTTTCTCTTAAATTTTCTTTCAGTTCACTAAAAAAATTATTTATGCTTTCCTGGATTTTTAACTTACCGACGCTTCCGCGGTTTTCTTCATCTTCGGCTTCTTCATCATAAGCAACATTTACAACGTCATTATTCTGATTTATTACATTTATACTTCGTACCTCATTAAAATCATGGTCATCCGCTTCAAGCCAAAAGATAGGGACAAAATTATATTCGTCGTACCTCTCCGACAAATAATTGCTTAATTTTATTGCCGTAATTATTTTATAAAAAGTATAAAGTGGTCCGCCTAAAATGCCTAATTGCTGTCCCGTAACAACGGCTAAAGTTTTATCTTCTTTCAGCAGCGAAATGTTTTTCTTTGTTTTGGAAGAAGGCTGAAAGTCTTTATATTGATCAACTAAAATTGAGTTTTAAATCATTTCTAAATTCTTTAGAAGATTCGGAACATTTTTAAATTTTTTAAATAATTTTCTTTATCCCTAAAATTATTTTTATAAAAGCCGCTTACATTATCGAATTCATGTAAATAATCGAGAAATAAATTTTGATGGTTTGGAATATCACTAAAATTTATAAACATCGTTTGCCCAATTGTTTTTGAAATTAAATTGAAAAGTAACAAAATCTATATAGCTTAACAACTAAGACTTATAGGTTTTAATTTTGTTATGAACATCGGCATAAGGAGTAGGAGTTGGTTTGGAGATAAATCTTCTTAAATATTTTACATTTAAAAGAACTATAAACGCGCTTAAAATTATTGCGTCATTTAATTTGTCTAAATTGATGAGAAAGCCGATTGTTTGGGGAATGCCGATTTCTTATTCGATAGAACCTACAAACCATTGCAATTTAAAATGCCCTGAATGCCCGTCGGGCCTCGGAGAATTAACTCGTCCTTTAGGATTATTAAAATACGAGGATTTTAAAAACTTAATTGATCAAATTAAGGACACCGGCTTTTATGTTCAGCTTTATTTTCAAGGGGAGCCTTATATAAATAAAAATATTCCGAAAATGATTAAATACGCGCAGAGTAAAAACATTTATATCTCGATTAGTACAAACGGCCATTTTATTACAGAGAAAAATGTTGATATTATTTTAGATAACGCTCCCGATAAATTAATTTTTTCTATTGACGGATTGGATGAAGAAACTTATCAAAATTATAGAGTGGGAGGATACTTTTAAACAAGCCGATGACGGATTAAAACTTCTTTTGGAAAGAAGAAAAGTTCTTAAGAAAAAACTTCCTTTTGTTGAATTTCAGTTCATAGTAATGAAACAGAATGAACACCAGTTGGAAAAAGTTATCTCGTATAGTAAAGAGCGGGGAATTGATAAAGTAGTATTTAAAACTATGCAAGTTTCATCATATGAAAATGCTCTTAATTTTCTTCCTTCAAATGAAAAATACAGAAGATATATTTTGAAAGACGGATTGGTGAAAATAAAAAATAAATTAAAAAATCACTGCTTTGCCCTTTGGAGAACAAGTGTAATAACTTGGGACGGAAAAGTTGTCCCTTGCTGTTTCGACAAAGACGCTAATTTCATTTTAGGAACTTTAAGGAATAAATCCTTTAAAGAAATTTGGGCTTCGAATGAATATAACAAGTTTAGAAGCGGAGTTCTTTCCAACCGCGCCGGGCTTGATATGTGTACAAATTGTACCGAAGGGTTAAAAATAAATATTTTGGAAATGGAAAATTAATTATCGAGGAAAAGTTCTTTTTTTCATTTTAGATGCGAAGGTAACATAGAAACTTTTACTTAAAAATATCAGCTCTCACTAATTTTCAATCTTCCGGCTTTTCTTCAAACTCTATTTTTTTATTTTCCATCCATTTCTGCATAGTATTTGGAGTTTTCATTAGTTCTCGCATTTTATTCATTGCTTCAAGATGAGCTGTATCTTGTTTTTGAAGCATTTCCATTCCATGTTTCATACTCATATCGGCAATCTCTTCAAAAGTATTTGCGTGAAACTCTTTATCGCACGCACCTCCTAATTGTTTGCATGACATTGTTTTCATGGCCGTTCCTTTTATTAATAAATTATTTTGGAATTCTTATAAATAAAATTCAACAATAAAATTAATGGAGAAATATTTCATGTGATTAATAACAAAATTTACACTAAATTAAAACTACTTTTAATAAAAAAAATTTAGCGATGAAAAAAATTTTTACTTTTTTCTTTATTATTTTTCTTTTCGGTGCGGGATTTTCTCAAGAGCTTTTAGTTCCTCAATCTAAATTTCAATTTTTACCTGACGGACTTCATTTCAAACCATTAAAAGCAAACCCCGAAGAAGCACGGCTGGGAATTTTATTTTTCCCGAATAACAGCAATTTGAAAGTTGATATCGGCAATTCCATTGATTTATTGGGAATAAGTTTTCAACAAAACCGAATATCGGCAGGAATAGAATTTATGGCTTACGGTTTGGTTTCATCCTACAAAAATTATCAGCTACAAATAGACGCGATTGACGGATTCTTCGGAGGAAATATAACCTTTTCGCACAAACTTAATGACGCGGTAGGTTTTGCAAGATTAAGAGTAATTCATAACAGCGCGCATCTGGTTGACGGTAGATGGGATGACATAGAAAAACATTGGATAAATAACGCAACACCCATCGCTTTCGGAAGAGATCATATAGAACTTGATTTTGCGGTTGATAAAAATACAAGCTGGGGAAATTATCGCTATTACGCGGGAGGTTCGTATGATTATCATACATTCACAAGATTCCGTGCCTTAGAAAAAATGTCGTACAACACCGGTTTTGAAATATCTACTAAAAAATTGTTAGGTTCGGTTCTTGAAAAGGAAAGTAATCTATTTTTTGCGGTTCATCTAAATTTGAGAGGAATTCCCTCGTACATCGGAAACCAAAGTTATATTTTAGGAATGAAGTTAGGCAATTGGAATAATAAAGGAATTATTATTTATGGTTCCTATTACAGCGGAGGTGATATTTTCAGCGAGTTTTTTAATATCAGAACTAAGAGACTCGGTATTGGTTTTACAGTTGATTTTATTTAAAGATTTCCAATAAAGACACGTAGATTGAATGGTTAAAACAGAAAAATTAATCTTTGAAAAAATTGAAGCTTTTACCAGACATAAAAATGGTTTTGTAAATGCAGTAAAACTTTTAATAGCAGCCGGTTTATTAATATTTATAATTAATAAAATAAATATTAATGAAGTATTATTTGCTGTAAAAACTGCTAATATTTATTTATTAAGCGCCGCGTTTTTTCTAACATTTATAAACATTTTCCTCCAATTCTGGAAATGGAAGTTATCATGCAATACATTACTTGACGAAAAGAATAAGAAGAAAATCTTAGTCTCTCTATTTTACGGATTTTCTGCCGGAGCTTTTACTCCTGTGAGAATCGGAGAATATTTTGGGAGAGGAATAGCATTTAAAGATAAATCTTTAATAAAAGTAACTGTCGCTACAATAATTGATAAATTCTTCCCGCTAATGGCTGTAACTTTTTTCGGCGCCGTTTCAAGTTTATTGTTTATTTATTATTACTATCATGTTACGTTATATATAACAATTTCTCTTTTTGTTGTTTTATTTCTTCTATTTTATTTCCTGGTAATGCTTATTCTAAATCCCGATTTCTGGGATAATATGTTATTCAACAAATTAAAGAAATCAAAAAAGCTAAATTACTTCTTGGCTCGGCTCAGTATTCTTCAAAATCTTGATAAAAATTTTTCTTCAAAAATGTGGTTTATTTCAATCTTATTTTACTTTTGCTACATTTTGCAGTACGCCATTTTAGTTTCAGCGTTTTCACATCACTACAGTTTTTTAAATTACATTTGGGCCGGCAATTTAATAATGTTCGCTAAAACTGTTATTCCGCCTGTTTCGCTGGGTGAACTCGGAATTAGGGAAGGCGCTTCGGTATTTTTTATCATGCAGATGGGGGAAATAAGCGCTGTCGGATTTAACGCTTCAATTTTTCTTTTCCTTATAAACATTCTGCTTCCTTCATTTGTAGGTTTGCTTTTGTTAGCAAAGAGGAATAATGACTGAAATAATTATTCCTATTCTCCTGGTTTTACTCCTTCATTATCTTTTTTTTATAACCTCAATATTTATTGGTTTAGGCAGATTAAAAAAAAATGAAATAAAAAATAGTTTAGATGAATTCATCTCCGTCATAATTCCGTTTAGAAATGAATCTGATACTATTTTGAAAAATTTAAAATGCATTGAAAAACAGAATTATCCAGGAAATAAATATGAAGTTATATATGTGAATGATAATTCTGATGATGATTCCTATGAAAAAATATGCCGCGCTGAAAAACCGGAAAATATATTTGTGCTTAATGTTCCGGTTGAATTTTCGGTGAACGCGCATAAAAAACGGGCCGTTAGATATGGAATAGAAAAAGCCAAAGGCGATATAATTGTAACTACCGATGCCGATTGTTTTTTTAATGAAAATTGGTTGAAAAATATTCTAAATGAATTTGATGAAAATACCGCGTTTGTTTCCGGTCCCGTGGAATTTGTTGAGGGGAAAACCATTTTTAGTAAAATTCAGAAGTTAGAATTTGCCGGCTTAGTTTTAACCGGAGCCGGATTAATTGGATTCGGAAATCCTATAATCTGTAATGCCGCAAATATCGCGTATAGAAAAAAGATTTACAGTGAAGTTAATGGTTTCCGAGATCAAATGAATCTTTCTTCCGGCGATGATGAGTTATTGATGCAGAAAATAGCTGCCGATACGGAATATAAAATCAAGTTCTGTTTGAATAAAGACGCTTTAGTAAAAACCGAACCGAATAAAACTGCCGCTCAATTTTATCAGCAGAGAAAACGCTGGGCAAGCAAAGGCTTATTTTATGCCGATAAAATGCTAATCTTAAAGCTGATTCTAATCTTTCTATTTTATTTAAGCTTACATGTACAGTTTATGGCAGGATTCATTTTCTCGTCTATTTATTTTTTTACCTTTATTATTTCCTTCTCATTTAAATGTTTATTTGAATATTTAGTTATGAATCGCGGCGCAAAAATGCTTTTTTCATATAAAATGCTAAAGCCATTTTTATTGGCGGAAATTCTGCAAATTCCTTATATAATTATTGCGGGCATTTCCGGCGCTTTAGGTAATTTTACATGGAAAGAAAGAAAAATTAAAAGATAATCCTTCTTAATTTGTGCAGTAATAAATTCACTTCTGTTCACATTTATGTACAGCCAATCTTAAATATTTCCTTATTCTTGTTATTTTCAAAGAAAATATATGGCATAAACATTGTACCAGTAAAAGTAAACTTAATGAGGTGCACAAATGAAAAATATTAGTCTATACGCAGCAATACTTGTTGTATTAAGTTTATTTATCATCCCGACTGTTAAAGCAGAACCAAGCCCGGCGGTTTTTCACCCGAATGGAGTCGGCATGTTTTATTCAGATTTAAGTCCTTACGGCAACTGGCTTGAAGTTGACGGAATTGTTGTTTGGCAGCCCGCAGCAATGCAGCGAGGATGGGCGCCTTACAGAGAAGGTAGATGGTTATGGACAGCAGACGGATGGTATTGGGATTCTTATGAAGCTTTCGGTTATGTTACTTATCATTACGGAAGATGGTATTTTGATAATTATTATGGCTGGATTTGGATTCCCGATGATCAATGGGCACCGGCTTGGGTTGAGTGGCGTTATGATGATGATTATGTTGGCTGGGCACCGCTTCCTCCGTACGCTGTGTTTTCAATAAATATCGGTATTCATTTCACTAGGAATTATTACACTCCGTACAGTCATTGGCATTTTGTTCACTATAATCGTTTTTGTGATCCTTACGTTTATAATTATTATGTTCCTTCAAAAGTAAAATATAGAGTTTATAACCATACGAAATACAGAACTAATTACGGCTACAGTAACGGCAGAGTTGTAAATCGCGGTGTGGATGTTAATGTGGTTAGAAAAAGAGGCGGCGCAGTTAAAGAAAGACAACTGCAATATGTTAATAATCCTCGCGATTTAAGAAATAATTCCAGCGGAAACAGAAATGATAGAGATAAAATTAGAACTTATGTGGCCTCGAGAGAAAATTTTGCAAAAGCTGATGAAAATACTAGGGAACTTAATATAAAAAGATCGGATAGAAAAAGTACTTTAGATGTATCTAAGATAGAAATCGGTAGAGTTAGAGATGATAGGATTAATTCAAATAAGGAAATTAAAGTGGATAGAAAGTCTGAACGTGAACTTCAGCTGCAAAAAAACAGAACCGAAATTCAGAATAATAACGGCAGAGGATTAGACCGTATTGAACAAAACAGAAACGGGAAATCATCTATACAAAATATGAGAGAAAAAAGTACAAGCAGCGGAAATGAAGTAAGACAGCCTACTGATAACAGAAGGGAAGTAAATGCTTCCAAAAGAAATGAAATTAAAAGAAACACCGTCAATGAGCAAAAAAGAGTGGAAATGAAAAGTGTGCCGGCTCCGGATAAAAAAAGAGAAACATATTCCGCGCCCAATAGAAATGTTGCTCCTACAAGACCGGCACCTTCTTCTACAAGAACCGAGGTGAGAAAAGCTCCTCAAAGAGAATCTAGACCGACGCCCAAAGTTGAACGTTCCGCTCCAACTCGAGAAAATAGAAGTAATACCAGTAGAAACAATGATGACCGAAGACGAAGATAGAAATTCCATCTCCTCCCTCTCTCAAAAGCGATATCATATTAAAAGATGGTATCGCTTTTTTTATTAGGTTTTAATAGTGCTTGGCACTTTTCCTAAATCTTCTACAATTATATTTTCTCTGTTCCTACCTACCCAATATCCCCAAATAATAAGAAGCCATTGCGATAGTCCTACAATTCCGATTGCATCGCCGGAAGGCGGGGGAGAACTGAATAGATTCATCACATAAATAAACGCGAGAAAAAAAATTAAACTCCACAGCCCGATAATTCCTTTTTTATTTTTAGCTTTAGTTGAAGCCGCGTATAAATAAAATCCGAAAATAAAAATTCCGCCTTCCAAAAGAATTGTAAAGGGGACTGAATTCCATAATCCCAAACCGAGCTTAAAATCATTCCAAGGAAATAAAGGCAGATCCGGCACATGTACAATTAAATCTAAAAACCAATGGCTTAATACTAGAGCACCCAAAACTAGTGAAGTCTTTAAGCTTTTCTTAAATAGATAATATCCACCGCCGAAAACCAGAGCCCAAATTAAAACAAAAAATAAACTATGCGAGAAAGGATAATAAGTAAATTCAAGCGGATTAAAAGCTGTATTGCCGGGAACAACAGTAACATTTTCTACTCCCAGTAATAAAAAAACAGGCCAAAGTAAATCAATGAACTGCGCCGCTAAAAATAGTGTTCCAAGTGAAGGTTTTGCGTCTATTCTCTTTGCTCCAAAACCTGCTCCAAAATGGCCGATAAACATAAAACATCTCCTTCCATTCTAAAATGAAAAACTAAATTTGGGGAATAACAGGAAATGCTAAAATAAGAATGAAAAATTAGAATTGAAAATATAGTTAAGGGAGGAAAATATTATTGCCGGAATATATTATATTCCGGCAATATAACTGAGATTTATTCCGCGGTTTCCGCAGCTTCAGGAAATTCTTTTGTAATGTCATCACGCTCTCCGGTGATAGACCAGCCTGTTTTTAAGCCAACTACAAAATATCCCAATGCTAAAATCCCTACGGCGAATATGGAATCGCCTATAACTCTTAACCATCTTAAATTATCAATTAATGCCGTCTGATTAAATTCCGCCGAACGGGCAAACCAATAACCTTTTTCAACGCTTGCCCAAGTTTGAAGTAAACCGACAGGCAGGATGCTGATTAACACCATAAGCGCCAAGCCTATATTTATTGACCAGAAGGCAAAGGATAAAATTGAGTTTTTCCATACATATCTTTTTGTTAGTCCTTTTAAACTGAAAAGCATAAATCCAATTCCGAGCATTCCGTAAACTCCGAATAATGCTGTGTGCCCATGAACCGGAGTTGTTTCTAATCCTTGCATATAGTAAAGCGCGATTGGAGGATTTATTAGAAAACCGAATAAACCGGCGCCGACCAAATTCCAGAAAGCGACAGCTATGAAAAAATAAATCGGCCATTTATAAGCCGCAACCCATTTTTTAGATCTACTTAATGTTATATTTTCATAAGCTTCAAAGCCTATTAAAATTAAAGGAACAACTTCCAAAGCGCTGAATGTTGCTCCAAAAGCCATTACCGCAGTTGGAGTACCGGTAAAATATAAATGATGGAAGGTTCCAATAATTCCGCCGAACAGAAATATAATTGTTGAAAACATTACAGCAAGAGTCGCGGATTTTGTCTCCAGAAGTCCCATACGAGTAAAGATAAATGCAATCGCTACGGTCGCGAAAACTTCAAAAAATCCTTCTACCCAAAGATGAACAACCCACCATCTCCAATATTCGGCTATAGCTAAATTTGTATGCTGTCCCCACATAAATCCCGCACCGTAAAAAAGAGCTATGGCAACACAGGAAATTAAAAATAAGCCGAGTAAATGTTTATTTTCATCGACTTTCTTAAATGCTGGCTTCATCGCTCTTACCATCAAAAACAGCCATAAGAATAATCCAATTAATAAAAATGCCTGCCAGAATCTTCCTAAATCTACATATTCATATCCCTGATGGCCGAACCAGAAATTTGTTGAATTACTAAGTTTTTGGTGAATTCCTAAATATTCTCCGACCATTGAGCCGACTACAATAATTAGTAAAGCTACAAAAAGAAAATTAACAAGATGTTTTTGTCCTTTTGGTTCATAACCGGAAACAGCGGGTGCGATAAAAATTCCGGTCGCAAGCCAGGCGGTTGCAATCCAAAAAATACCCAATTGCTGATGCCAAGTTCTGGTTAACGAATATGGAATATATTCGGCTATCGGAATTCCGTAAAATCCGGCGCCTTCAACACCGTAATGCGCGGTAATCGCCCCAAGTAAAACCTGAACAACAATTAACGCGGCGACAACCCAAAAATATTTTAATGTTGCCTTCATAGAAGGAGTCGCGTTTAATGCCAATAAGGGATCCCATTCCGGTTTTTCATGATATTCATTACCTTCTTTTTTCTGCTGAGCCGCGTAATACCATGCTAAAGCGCCAATTCCACCCAATAAAAGAACAAAACTTATTACCGACCAAACAACAATTTCTCCGGATGGTTTATTTCCAACCAACTCTTCAGAGGGCCAATTGTTAGTGTAAGAAATTTCTTTCCCCGGTCGATTAGTTACGCAAGCCCAAGCGGTCCAAAAAAAGAAAGCATTTAATTCTTTTAATCTTTGCGGATCGGTAATTATATTTTTCGGTATCGCGTATGCTTCCCTTAAATCTTTAAAATCCGGGTCATCACTAAATAAAGAACTATAGTATGAAGTAAGATATTTTGTAGCTTCGGCTCTTACTTTAGAAATTGTAATTATACCGGAAGCCGAATTATAACGGTTTTGCCTTATTTCGTTTATTAATTGCTGACGAATTTCTGCTTGCCGTGTATTCTCTAATTTATCGTAGTCTTTTCCATACTTCTCATTACCCCAAATATTAAGAATATAAACGGCTTCCCTGTGCAGCCAATCGGCGCTCCAATCGGGGGCTATATAAGCTCCATGTCCCCAAATTGAACCAAGCTCTTGTCCTCCCATCGACTGCCAAACATTCTGCCCGTTTTGTATATCATCTTTTGTAAAAACTACATTGCCATCATCAGTAACAATTTTATTAGGGACCGGCGGCGCGTCTCTATAAATTTGTGTACCGTAATATCCCAATATTACAAATGAAAATATTATTACTATTGCAAGCCAGAGCCAAAGTTTTTTATATCTCATGTTTTGCTCCCGATTGATGAATATATTTCTGAATAAAACCTAAAATTATTTAATTTACAATTAGTTATGGTATTTTAATGAAAGATAAAAAATAAGAAGAGCTATTTATCTTATTAATGACTTAAGTCATTTTTTGAAGTTTTTATCCGATTCGGATGATAGGATTTTTATTGCTATATTCAAAAAATTCTTTTTATAAATTATCGGCTTAACCAGTTGAATCAAAAATTAGTTTCTTTATTCGGTTATATTCTTCTACTCATAGCCGTTGTTTATCTACTTATTAATAAATTTTTAATTGCGGAAAATATTGTTGGAATTACGATACAGATTTTAAGTGTTGCTTTGATGATTTGGGCAAGATTTACTTTGGGAGGGCGAAGTTTTCATTTATTCTCAAACCCAACCGAAGGGGAACTGGTTACAAGCGGCCCTTATAAATATTTTCGGCATCCAATTTATGCGGCTGTATTTTATTTTACTTGGACCGGTGTAATTTTTCATATTTCTTTACTTACTTTCGCGTTTGGCATTTTGGCTTCAATAGGAGCCGGTATAAGAATTTATTCAGAAGAAAAACTGCTGAAGGAAAAGTATCCAAATTATTCTGAATATTCTGAAAAGACAAAGAGAATTATTCCTTTCATTTTATAATCCGCAACAAAATTTCTTCCTTTCCCGATTAATAACTCATCAATAGAAAATACAATTATCTTTTTACATTTTTTTGACAACTTTTAATTTCCCTTCATTAGATTTACCTATGAAAACCGGAAAATAAAATTATAATTCTCTCGGTTAAAAATAGGTAATACCAGGGGAGGTAAAAAATGAAAAAAGAAATTAAGCTTTTTGAAGTCCCTTTTATTTCTTCCGTTCAAGAGATGATAATTAGATCCGGTTCAGTATATAAATATAAAACTGCCATGGAGGATTATCTTGAATCTCCTATTTCCAAAGTTACATACGGAGAGTTGTATAGTTATATAATAAAATTCGGAAAAGCATTGTTCGCGTTAGGATTAAAAGAGCGGGACCATATTGCGCTTATCGGTGAAAACCGCGTACAATGGGGAATTTCTTATTTGACTGCTATGGTTTTTAATTTTGTTATTGTGCCTGTTGATAAATCTTTAAGCGAAAATGAAATTATAAATATAATTTATGAGTCAGATTCCAAAGCATTAATCTTTACCGAATCGCTTCAGCAGACCATTTGTGAAATTAAATCATCCTTAACTAACGTTAATCATTTTATATCTATGGATCTAAGTGAAGATACCGTTGAATTTTTCGCAATGATAAAAATGATTGAAAACCAAAATGATCAAAACGAGAGACTTCCGGAAATAAGTCCTGCCGATGCGGCCGAAATTATTTTTACTTCAGGTTCTCTCGGAAGAGCTAAGGGAGTAATGCTATCACAAAAGGGAATTGCGGAAAATTTAATGGGAATGACAAAAATGATAAAAGTTTATCCGGAAGATCGTTTTATTGCGGTGCTTCCCATTCATCATACATATCAATGCACTTGCGGTTTTCTTTGTCCGCTTTATACAGGAGCGTCTGTTCATTTTACAAGATCTTTAAAAACAATTTTACAAGATGTACAAAGATCTAAAGCTACTATTATGCTGGGTGCGCCTTTACTGTTTAATAAAATTTACGCAAAAATAATCAGAGGAATTTCGGAAAATAAAATTAAATCGAAAGCTGTTCCTATTTTATGTGTTGTGTCCGGGTTATTAAATAAAACCGGATGGAAAAATTCAAAAAAGATAATATTCAAAGAACTTCATCAAAAATTCGGGGGAGAATTAAGGTTATTAATTGCCGGCGGCGCGGCTCCGGATCCCGCGGTATCTAGAGGATTTAGAAAATTTGGATTTAATTTTGTGCAGGGTTACGGTTTAACAGAAACTTCGCCGATTTTAACATTAAATACAATTGATAATTTTAAAGATGAAGCGGCCGGCTTACCTCTGCCTAATTTAGAAATTAAAATTAATAACCCCGATAAACATGGAATAGGTGAAGTTTACGCTAAAGGGGAAAATATTTTAATCGGTTATTATAAGAATACAAAATTAACACAAGAATCCTTTGATAAAGAATGGTTTAAAACAGGCGATCTTGGATTTATAGATAAAGATGGTTTTCTGCACTTAAGCGGCAGAAAGAAAAATGTAATTATAGCTAATAACGGCGAGAATGTTTATCCCGAAGAAATTGAAGATTTGCTGAACAGAAGTCCTTTTATTATAGAAAGTTTAGTTTACGGTGAAAAAGATGAGAAACACGATGAAATTATTGTGGCACAGCTTGTAACCGATAACGAGGTATTTATTGATCACGCGGAAAAAACAAATAATAAATTGTCATCAGAATTTGTTGAAGAAGTTGTTTCTGATGAAATCAAAAAGATAAATAAAGAACTGGCGCCATTTAAAAGGATTAAGAAGTTCTATTTAAGAGATAAAGAATTTGAAAAAACTACAACACAAAAAATAAAACGACATTTGGCTCAGAACAATAATTCTACAGTAAATTCCGAAATATAAAAAGAAGATGAATGAAAAGAATTCCATTCATCTTCTTTCAGGTAAGATCCTCTTAGAAGACCACTATTGATTTCTATTCATCATTCCGTTGTGCGTCATACCGCGGTGCATTCCGC
Organism: uncultured Bacteroidota bacterium; assembly: GCA_963798775.1. Taxonomy (GTDB): domain Bacteria; phylum Bacteroidota; class Ignavibacteria; order Ignavibacteriales; family Ignavibacteriaceae; genus CAWCUK01. The sequence continues at coordinate 878,648 of CAWCUK010000004.1, read as the reverse complement.
GTCCATTCATCATACTCTGCATCCAACTCCACATCTGTGGGTAATTATTCATCATATTGTACATATGATTTGCAAACGAAGAATCCTTATTGGCATGGGAAAACATATAGTTCATCATTGTGTTGCGTGAATTTTGTTTATTCATCATCCAATTCATCATATTGTTCATTGCGGCACTGTTATTATTTAGATGGTTCATAAAATTCCGCATCATTTCTTGATTATTAACTATGGTTTCAATTGCTTCATTTTGATTTTGTGGATTTTGAAGCATCTGTTTTATGGAATTGCCCTGCGCGAATAGATATGAAACCGCGGTAATTAAAATTACCAGCATCGGAAGCCAAATTTTCCTTTTCATTTTAATTCTCCTTTCAATTAATATTTATCTCTTAACTTTCACTTTCGATTTTAATATAACCCAAAAGATTTTTTATCCGTTACATAATTTGTATTATCTTTTACAAGTTTTTATCTTCTAAAAAATTTAAGAGTTATCTTTTTGAATTAGTTTAGGATTTGCTTTATGTTAGAACGGTTTAATAAATTAGAATAATTATGAATAAAACATATATAGAAAATGAAAAATACGAAGGTATAAATTTCTGTGAAAAAGGCTTAAACAGAGGTGATTACGAAAATTGTATCTTCAATAACTGTTTCTTTTCAGAGATAGATTTAACGGAAAACAGCTTTATCGATTGTACTTTTAAAAATTGTGATCTAACCATGATAAAGGTAAATAAATCAGTTTTCAGAGATGTTAAATTTATTTATTGTAAACTGCTCGGGGTAAGGTTTGAAACTTCTAATAAGGCTCTGTTTTCGGCTGAATTTATAGATTGCCGGCTGAATTTATCTTCTTTTTATAAGATGAATTTAAGAAATACAGTTTTTAATAATTCTATTTTACATGAAGTAGATTTTTCTCAATCCGATTTAACCGGAGTTATTTTCAACAACTGCGATTTCAGCGGCGCGGTTTTTTCTTTTACAATTCTAGAAAAAGCAGATTTAACTTCCTCTTATAATTTTACTATCGATCCTGAAACCAATAGGCTTAAAAAGGCTAAATTTTCTATGGCCGGAATAATAGGACTTCTAGCAAAATATGATATTATTATCGAATAATCTTTTTCCCTCTTAATATACCGCAATTTGTGTGATTGTTTTTCCCCTTAAACTGTTTATCTTTCAAAATATTTATATCTGTTAAAAATGAAAAAATTTTTAATCTTAATATTTTTGTTGAATTTCAGTATTTTATTTCCGCGTGGAAATTTTGAGCGTTTATCAATGCAGGAAGGAATTTCCCTCAATCTTGTTTATACAATGATTGAAGACAGCCGGGGATTTATTTGGTTCGGGACGATGTACGGACTCGTAAAATATGACGGTGAAAGATTTACTGTTTACCGCCATGATCCCGACAATCCCGCTTCTATTTCTTTTGATGATGTTACCGCTTTACTTGAAGACAGACGCGGCAATATATGGATTGGAACTTGGGGCGGCGGCCTGAATAAATTAAATCCATTTACAGAAAAGTTTGAACGTTTTGTTTATGATCCCGCAAAACCTAAAGGCATAAGTGAAAATATTGTTTGGTCAATCGCGGAAGATAAAAGCGGAAGTATTTGGATTTCTACGGAAAACTCCGGGCTGAATAAATATGATCCACTCACAAAAACATTTAAAGTCTATAACGCGGAGAATTACGCAAAGAAAGGACTGAAAACAAATTCCCTCGGCAAAATATTTACTATAAATGACGGAAGTTTGTTAATAGGAACTATGAATGGACTCTTAAAATACAATCCAACCGACGATTCTTTTTCCCCGTTTTTTTCTGATTCACTTAATCGAAAATCATTTCTCAATCTTCCGATATCGTCTATATTAGAAGATGAAAATTATTTTTGGATCGGGACTCCGAAAGGCTTGGCGGTTATTAAATAAAAAAGCTAAATCAGAAAAGTTTTACAATTCTTTTAAAGACAACCGGATTCGTTCAATTTGCAGAGATTCATCAGGCAAAGTTTGGATAGGAACAATGAACGGCATTCAAGTTTTTGATCCGAACAAAAACAATTTTACTTTTATAAATAAGGAAAACCGTGAAAGTTTATTTAACAATTCAGTTCAAACAATTTTTACTGACAGGCAAGGAATAGTTTGGATTAACTGCTATAACGGCGGAATAAATAAATATGGGAAAGATGAAAAGAATTTTTCCTTTTATCGAAATGAAAACGGAAATAGAAATTCGCTTAGCAGCAACGTTGTTAAATCACTTACAGAAGATAAAGAAGGCAACATTTGGATTGGTACGAGCGGCGGCGGGTTGAATTTTCTAAACCTGCATTCTAATAATTTCCGGCGTTTTGATTTACGCGAATTAACTAACGGAACAAAGGGAAATAATTTTGTGCAGTCATTGTCATTTGACGGTAAAAATAATTTATGGATCGGGACTTTTTCCGGCGTAATAATTTTTAATCCGTCTTCCGGCAAAGCTGATTTATTAAAAGCAAAGTTAAACGGCAAACTGGTTCCTATTAATTTTTCTGTCGAATCTATTTTTATAGATGAAAATAAAATTTATTTCGGCACTGCCGGTTACGGACTATTCGTCTTTAATCGAACAAATAAACAAATGGAAAAAATTGATCTCGGGCCGCCTGAAACCGTTAATTATATTCTTACAATTTTAAATGATTCCGAAAATAATTTATGGATTGGAACCTTCGGGGGGCTGCTAAAAATTGACAGCAAAGGAAGGAAAAATTTCTTCAGGTACAATGAAAAAATTAAATCTTCTCTCAGCAATAATTATGTTTTTTCAATATTGGAAGATAAAAAAGGAACATTATGGATCGGCACAAGCAACGGCTTAAATAAGTTTAATAAAGTTCATAATACTTTCAAACATTATTTTGAAAAAGACGGGCTGCCGAACGGAGTAATAAACTCAATGGTTCAGGATAATTCCGGAAGCATTTGGATAAGCACCAATAAAGGAATTTCCAAGTTTGATATAAATGATGGGAGTTTTACAAATTACGATGTTTCTGACGGAATGGGCGGAAATATTTTCAGCCGTGAAGCATTTTTAATGGCGGCAAATAGGAAAATATATTTCGGCGGTTATGAAGGATTAACTTATTTTAGTCCGGATGAAATGGAATTAAGTAATTATAATCCTCCCGTTTATATTACCGGCTTAAGCGCAAATCAAAATGGAGTTGAAAAAAAAATATATCCGGAAAATGAGAAAGTTAATCTTTCATTCGATGAAAATTATTTGAAGATTAATTTCGCGTCCCTCGATTTTGCCTCTCCGCATAAAAATAAATATAAATATAAACTCGAAGGATTCGATAAGAACTGGACTTACTCGGGCAAGCCGGCTTCTGTAATCTATTCAAGCCTTCCTCCGGGAAATTATATTTTAAAAATAAAAGGAAGCAACAACGACGGAATTTGGAGCAAAAATATTGCGACACTCGCTATTTCTGTTGCCCCGCCTTTTTGGAAAACATTTCCATTCATTTCCGGAGCCGCGGTTTTTATTTTCTTTCTTGCCTTACTCTTTCATAAAATAAGAGTAAAACAAAAAATAAATTCGGCGCTTACTATAGAAAGAATTAGAAATGAAGAACATGAAAAAATAAAAAGAAAAACCGCTTTAGATTTTCATGATGAACTCGGGCACAGGCTTACAAGAATTTCTCTTTTAACAGAAATTATTAGAAGAAAAATAGATACGACTTCCCCGACTATTACAACTCTACTCGATAAAATTTATGAAAACTCGTTTCTTCTGTACAATGGAACAAAAGATTTTATATGGTCAATCGATCCGCAGAAAGATTCGCTGTACGAACTGCTTGTAAGATTAAAAGATTTTGGAGATGATTTGTTTAGTGAAACCGATATTTATTTTGAAGTCGCGGGAATTTCAGATGAACTTAAAACTACTCCGCTTTCCCAGGATTGGCGCAGGCATATTGCACTAATATTCAAAGAAGGAATGAATAATTCATTAAAGTATGCCGGCGGAAAAAGAGTTCTCTTAAATTCTTTTATCCATAATAATGAAATTACAATTTCCCTTGTTGATGACGGAATAGGAATCGCGGATTTAAAAGTTTAAACCAAAATGGAAACGGCTTAAAAAATATGCGGCAGCGTGCCGAAAAATTAAACGCCGAATTAAATATTATTTCAAACCCCGGAAAAGGAACAGAAATAAGATTCCGCGGGAAGATTGGAAAAACTCCTTTGCTCGCAAATTAAAAGTAATATTTCTTCCTTTTCATTATATTGCTTTTATGAATAACGAAGACAAAATTAAAATTGTTATTGTTGAAGATGATGACGAAATCCGTTTTGCTTTTCAGAATTTAATAAATGATGAACAAGGTCTTATCTGCGACAAAGGTTACTCTAACTGCGAAGAAGCTATAAAAAATTTCGAAATTGATTCGCCCGATTTAATTTTAATGGATATTGAACTTCCCGGTATTTCCGGAATTGAAGGAATAAAAAAAATAAAATCTATTTCTTCTTCCGCAAATATTATTGCTGTTACCGTTCACGAAAATGATGAAATAGTTTTTGACGCTTTATGTGCTGGCGCATCAGGATATTTAACTAAAAACATTTCTACTCAAAAATTAATTGATTCTATTAGAGAAGCGGTAAGCGGCGGCGCGCCCATGTCGACAAATATTGCGCGCCTCGTAGTTAATTCTTTTCATAAAAATATAAAATCTCCTCTTAAGCCCGCGCGAAACCAAAGTACTTCAGCTTTTATCAAAAGGGAAAAGTTATACAATGATTGCCGATGAATTATTTATAAATAAAGAAACCGTCCGCACTCACATCAAAAATATTTACATCAAACTTGAAGTAAACTCAAAAGCCGGCGCAATAGAAAAAGCCACACGCGATAAATTAATCTAACTTTATATATAAAATCCCCCATTTTGTAGTATACCGCTATTGGAATTCAATTCCTATTATAGTATCGGAATAAATCGAAAAACTATAAGCGGGAGAAGTTATGAAAAGCCTATTAACAGCTTGTTTCATCATTTTCAGCATATCTATTTTTGCGCAGGAATTTTTAAAAGTAACCGATCCGAATAATCCGATTGTTACAGCAGAATATGATCTAAACTATTCCGGCACCGCATGGATTGATTACGACAACGACGGAGATATTGATCTATTTGTTACGAATAATTTCTTGTTTAGAAATGAGGGGAACGGAAATTTTACTAAAGTCGAAACAAATTTCGGGGAAGGGCAGGGAGGCCAATCAAACGGAACAACATGGGGAGATTATGATAACGATGGAGACCTTGATAATTTTATTGCGAGTGTGCCTTCCAAGTTATACCGGAACGATGGAAACGGTAAATTCACTGAAATTAATTTCCGGCGCAATCAGCAGCAGTGAAACAGATAATCGCGGCTGGGCGGCTAGCTGGGGAGATTATAACAACGACGGATTTATTGATCTTGTAATCGCTTCGCCTAAAGGTTTTGTCGGCGGTTCTCCAATTCCTTCGATTTTATATTTAAATAACGGGGACGGAAGATTTACACAAGTAACTGATTATGAATTTACTAAACTCCTTACAACTTATACAGTCGCAACCTGGTCTGATTATGATCTTGACGGCGATTTAGATTTATTTTTCGGAGCCGGGCCTGTGGGAACCGCGCCGAACGCTCCCGATTTTTTATACAAAAATATGCTGAAAGAAACCGGCACCGTTTCTTTAGAACGAATTACAACCGGAACAATCGCTACCGATATTCAAAACGGACAGGTATGGAATTGGATTGATATTGATAATGACGGCGATCTTGACGCTTATGTTACTAATTACGGCGGAGTTAAAGACCACCTTTACATTAACGATAACGGAAATTATAAAAGCGTTGATAATGACGCGACAACAATAGACGGGCAGCATCTCGCCAATAACTGGGGCGATACCGATAATGACGGCGACCTTGATTTAATTATCACAAGCGAAACTCAAAATTATTTTTATAAAAACGACGGAAACGGAAATTTAACCTCTGATTCAACTGCTTTTACTATTGAAGCCGCAGGAAGAGGAGTTTCATTAGGTGATTATGATGACGACGGCGACCTTGATGTTTTTATTTCCGGTTCAGGTGAGGGAACCGGATTGTTTATGAATAATAATTCTAACGGAAATAACTGGATTAATTTTGTTTGCAAGGGATCGGTTTCAAACAAGGCAGCCATCGGAACCAAAGTAAAAATTAAAGCAAATGTAAACGGAAAAACTGTTTGGCAAATGCGGGAAATATCCGCCCAGAACAGCTTTAACGCCATGAATAGTTTGAGAGTTCATTTTGGGCTTGGAAACGCTGCTACTGTAGATTCCGCTGTTGTAATATGGCCGCAGGGAGGAACTTCGGTTTTAACTAATCTTCAGCCAAATAAATTTTATGAAGTAACTGAAGAAATTCCATCCGGTTTTTTCAATCCTAATTTTACCGCCGATACTATTAAAGGAATTACTCCTGTGCAAGTTCATTTTAAAGATTTAACTGTTGCGGATCCAAATATGCCTGCTACAGAATGGAAATGGGATTTTAATAATGATGGAATTATTGACGCTACTGAAGAAAATCCTACTTACACTTACAGCATAAATGGAATTTTTTCTGTTGCCCTAACTGTCGGAAACGGAAGTACATCAAAAAAAATTACAAGAGAAAAATATATTAGAGTTACAAAAATTCCCGGTGTACCGATTGTTACTTCTGTAAATCCTTTATTTACTGACACAGTTATTTACCGTGGCTCCTCTATTAACTTTTCCGCTGCCGCGTATGATACGAGCGGTTATGATATTAAGTATTCGTGGTACAAAAACAGAAAACTTGTTTCTGAAGATAGCCTATATCATTACGCGACTTTATTTTTTATAACAGAACCAAAATTTGATACGTTGAAACTAGAAATTTCAAATGGTTATAATTACTGGGAAAGATCTTGGTATATAAAAGAAGATACTGCGAGTGCTACCGGAGTAAAACAAATTCCTAATGCTATTCCAACAGAATATAAACTGGAACAGAATTTTCCGAATCCGTTTAATCCTGAAACGAGGATAAATTTTGCTTTGCCGAAAGAAAGTAATGTAAATATTAAAATATTCAATACATTGGGAAAAGAAGTTGCAGAAATATTAAATGAAAGAAAATCGGCGGGAATTTATTCTGCTGCTTTTAATGCAAAAAATTTACCAAGCGGAATTTATTTTTACCGGTTAAACGCGGGATCTTATTCTTCAACAAAAAAAATGATTGTGCTTAAATAAATATGTAACCGTGGCCGATAAATTTTAGTCCTAAATATTGAAATAAATAAAACGCGCACAAATACCGGGAATGCCTGATGAATATTAATAAGGATCAATTTACTAATGTGTCTTTGGAAGATTACGCTATTAAAAAATAAAGGGAAATATGACAAATTTATTTAGGATTTTCATTTTTATTTTTTCTATTTCAATAACTATTGCAGGACAAGATTTTCGAAAATTAGACACTTTAGCAAATCATTTAATTACAAAATATAAGTTGCCGGGAATGGCCGCCGTTGCTGTTCAAAACGGTAATATAGTTTATAAACTTACACTCGGAAAAGCTAATGAACATAGGCTATTTAACGATTCAACTAAAATATATATTGCTTCAAATACAAAAGCATTTACGGCTTTAGCTTTAAGTAAATTAGTTTATGAAAAGAAAATTTCTTTCTCGGACCATGTTAATAAATATATACCGGAAAAATATCTTCCGAAAAATATTGAGTTTGATAAAATTACTATAAAAAATTTATTGGAACATACGCATGGTTTATCGAATGACCCGATGGTTTTTAGAACCGCTTATTCTGGTGAATATCCTGATGATTTAAAAGAACTTTTAAAATATACCGTTTATCGCGAAGATTCACTTTCTCATGAATTTAAATACAGTAATCTCGGATATTTAATCGGCGGAATTATTATTGAACAAATTACCGGGAAAAGCTGGAAAAAATATATTTCTGAAAATATTTTTAAGCCTCTTGGAATGGTAAATTCTACAACAGATATAAATTTTGATTCCTTTGAAGCCGCTTTGCCTTATGAGCATGATTTATCCGGGCCGATTTCTTCTGTAAAGACTGAAAACACTTTACATTCCGCGGGGGGAATATTTTCAACTCTTGATGATATGGCTAAATGGCTTAATGTTTTTTCTGATGAAAATCAAAATTCATTAAACCCTGAACTATTAAAAATTTATCAAAAAGAAAGAACAAAAGTTAACAAAGGAATGGGGCCTTTCTCGTTTGATGAATATGGTAACGGCTGGATTTTCGGATCTTTAATGGGGAAAAAATTAAATCTTCATTTCGGGAGTTTTTACGGTTATGAATCAATAATGTCTTTTCAGCCAGAAACCAATAGCGGAATTTTTGTATTTGTTAACGAAAAAACCGGCGGACAAAGAATCGCTGCAATGTTTTGCGCTTATTTTTATTTAAATCTTTCCGGTGATGAAAAAGCTGATGATAAGATAAAAATGTTTACAAAATATATTGATCCGTTATATGAGAAGGAAAAACCTTTACTTGAAGTTTTTTCTTATGATAAACCAAACGAATTAACCGGAGAATATTATAGTCCCGAATACGGCCATCTTCTGGTTGATAAAAATTCTGAAGGATATACATTTCAATTGGGAAAATTAAAAAGTATAGCCTATAGCGGAGAAAAAGAGAATGAAATGATAATCGAATGGACTCCCGGAATAAAAGAGCATTTTTTCATTCTGCGCAAAGATGGAAAAGTAGTTTTAAAATACGGAGAGTTTTCTGAATTTGTTAAACAATAAAATAGAAATGTTTTTGAGAATAAAGAATAACGGCGACTCAATAAAGAATCGCCGCTTAATAAGTAAATTCTTAATGTTTATATTTTGTTTTTAACGCTTCTAATTGTTTTTGATAATCTTTAAACAACTCTTTTTGCCCTTGCGTAGGAGCCGCGTCGGCTGTTTGCACTGAAGCCGCAAATCCGGCAAGCGCACCGCATAAATTCGCCGCTTTTGATTTTAGTTGTGAAAGTGAATCTTTCTTTTCCTCTGAAATATTTCCTTGGCCGTTTTTTATTTCTTTATCAATTTCATTAAACAAAGAAACAGAATTATTTAAAGTGGAAGAAACTTTTTTAGCGAATTCCAGCTGCTCCTTTAATGCCGCTTCGCTTACTTTAATTCTCGGATCTAATTTTACTTCAAAATTATTTGAGTATTCTTTCCCGTCAACTGAAAGGACTGCTTTATATTTTCCCGGAAGAACGAGCGGCCCCATTGGTACTACTGGCGTACCTAAAGTCCATACTGCCGCAATTGAATAACTATAATTTATTGCTTTCGGCCTTTCATATCTTAAATCCCACACAAACATGTGCATTCCGTTTTTGTTCGAAATTATCTGGCTGTTTCCGAGCCATTTTTTATCAAAATACCGTGTTGCCGGTAAGTTTTCGGGTTTATCGCTGCTGGAAAAAGTTCTGATCAAGTTATTATTATCATCATAAATGGATAAAGTAAAATTATTTACGCTGTCTTTAAGCCAGTAATCTATAATCGCGCCGTTCGGAGGATTTTGGCCCAGCGGAGTAGACGGTGGCCACGGTGTATCATGATTTTCATTTCCACGTAATCTATAAACATCTGAAGGTTTAAAGAGAAAAACATTCTTTTCTAAATTTTCTTTTGATATCTGCCTTAAGGGAGAAAGGTCATCAAGTATCCAGATACCGCGTCCTTGTGTCGCGGCTATTAAATCACCATGATGCACAAGTAAATCACGTACTGAAGTAGTAGGAAAATTTAGTTTAAGCGGCTGCCAATTTTCTCCGTCATTAAATGAAACATAAATGCTTTTATTTGTGCCGGCAAAAAGTAAACCTTTTTTTACACTGTCTGTTACAACCGCGTTTATATACTCATCTTCAGGAAGTCCTTTTATAATTTTTTCCCATGTTTTTCCGTCATCCGTTGTTTTAAAAATTAATGGTGAAAATTTATCTATTCTTCGGGTATTAACCGCGGCGTACGCGGAATGAACATCAAAAGGGGAAGGGGAAATTTTATCTATTCGTGACCATAAAGGAACTTCGGGCGGTGTAACATTATTCCAATCCTTTCCGCTGTCGGTGGTTAATTGAATCAATCCGTCATCGGTTCCTACCCAAATTACATTTTCATCAATAGGTGAAGGAGCAATATTCCAGATTACTCCGTATCCGGCATCCGCCGCGCCTTCAAAATCTAAACCTTTAAAATCTTTATTGCATATTTTCTTTTTTACGACTTAAATCGGGACTAATAACATCCCAATTATTTCCGTTGTCTGTAGATCTAAATAAAAATTGTGAACCCATATATAAGGCATGATTTCCAATGTGGGAAAATTCTATCGGTGTAATCCATGAATAACGGTATTTAACTGTATTCGGTTTAGCCGCGTAACTGGATTGAGGCCATGGAGAAACATCCATCGATTGCCTTGTAACTTCATCAAAACGATGCAGGCTTCCGCCGAGTCCGCTTCCGAAAACAATATCCGGATTTACCGGGCTTGGAATATCATAATCTCTTTCATCAGCTCCTACAGGATGCCAGTCTCTTAATTCTATAACTCCGTATGGGCCTTGACTCATAATCTCTACTGTTCCATTATCCTGCTGTCCGCTGTAAATTCTGTATGGAAATCTATCATCAGCCGCGAGATGATAAAACTGACCGGTTGGCTGATTATACCAGCTTGACCAGCTTCCTCCGCCGTTAACCGAAACAACAGTTCCTTGATCAGAAGCTGTTATCATATGATCCGGATATTTAGGATTTATCCACATGAAATGATAATCATCTCCGCCCGGCGAACCTTTAAATATTGTAAAAGTTTTTCCGCCGTCAGTTGATTTATGGATAGATCGCCCCATAACAAAAACGGTTGAATCATTTGTCGGATCAACTGTAACACGGTCGAAATAGGAACTTGTTAATTCATCATCGCTATTTAAGAGCTTCCAATTTTTGCCGCCGTCCGAGGAAGCGTAAAATCCGCTTTTTTTCCCATCGGCGCTGATTGCCGCGTAAACTTTATTGCCGCCGGAATTTTGTCCCACGGCTAAACCGATTCTTCCAAGAGGAGCTTCCGGTAAACCATTGCCTGTAATTTTGGTCCAATTAAAACCGCCGTCCTCACTTTTATAAATACCCGAGCCGTTTCCCGTTCCGGGTAGATAATAATCAAGCCAGGGATAATATCTTATTTGCCATAATGCGGCGTAAATTATATTTGGTTTTGAAATATCAAAAGCTAAATCGACTCCGCCGGTTGTATCATTTACAAAAAGAGTATTCTTCCAATTTTTTCCTCCGTCTTCTGTAACATAAATTCCGCGCTCTTTGTTACTTCCGAAAACATGCCCGAGTGCCGCGACTATAACTTTATTCGGATCATCGGGAGAAACTATTATATCTCCAATATATTTTGTTTCCTTCAGCCCGATATTTTCCCAGGTCTCACCAGCGTCTGTCGATTTAAAAACTCCGTCACCGTCTAAAATATCATATCGCGGAGCAACCTGCCCTGTACCTACATAAATTATTTTAGGATTGGAAGGAGAAATTGCCAGAGCTCCAACCGCTGATGCTGATTCATTTTGCATCTTTGGTTCCCATGTTCTTCCGGCATCTGTAGTTTTCCATACTCCGCCTCCCGCGCCGCCGAAATAAAAAGTATTCGGCTGATTAGGGATTCCTTCCGCAACGGTTCCCCAACCGCCTCTATACGGCCCGATTAAACGCCACTTCATTCCGGAATAGGAATTTTGAGGTATGCTTTGGGAATAAGAAAGATTTGCAGTTAGAAATAAAATAAAAAGTATACTGTTTATAAATGAATAAATTCTATGATGCATTTCAACAACCGTAATTTTTATGAGATGAGTTTCTATAAAAATAGTAAATAATTTTGAAAGGAGAAATTAAAGCGGCTGTTAAATAGTGAGTATCGTGCGATTAAAAATTCGCAGCGAAATATAAATAAAATATTTTGTCGAAAAATTTATACAACCTTATCCAACCAATCCCATGGGAAGTGAATGGCTTTAAATGCTTAAATTGTTGAATTTTCTATTGACATTTATTGTTTCAGATGATGGAATTTAATTTAAAGATATACATACATAACGACGATGCTAAAAGGGAAAAAGATTAGTTAGAGAGTGGTTTTATATCGATTTTAAAAGCCTTTTAATATGAAATTAGTGCGCATTCAAAGCGCATTCAGAGCCTATTCAGAGCGCATTCAAATTAAGAAATATGATTGGTAGGACTTATTTCTTAGAAGGTGATCAATAACCAAAGAAAAGTAGTGGAGCTAAGGAGGATCGAACTCCTGACCTCTTGAATGCCATTCAAGCGCTCTCCCAGCTGAGCTATAGCCCCAAAAAAATTGTCCAGCAAAAATATATAAGTTTGGGATGTTAGTCAACCTTTCAAAGTTAATTTACATTGCATAATATAATTTATGCCTTTATTTTAGGAGAGTATTAAACAAATGAGTAATTATGAAGAACATTGCCCCAATTTTATTCCTTATAATATTCGCGTTAGTAATTTTTTATTCCGGTTGTAAAGATACAATTACCGCGCAGGATCTAGATCAGAAAGTTATTCCCGATAAAAACGTAAGCTACCAGGAATATATCCAGCCAATATTTAATGTTAAATGTTCCAGCTCTGCTTGTCATGATGATAGTCATAGAGCCGGCGGCTTAAGTTTAACATCATGGTCTAACGTAACAGCGGATGCCTCGATTGTTTTCCCGGGAGAACCACAAAATAGTAAACTAGTATGGTCAATTGAAGGTTTGTCGGCAACAACACCAATGCCGCCCGCAGGTTATCCGCCTCTTACAACAAACCAGATAAATGGAATAAAAACATGGATCGCAGAAGGCGCGAAAAATAATTAATCATTATAATAAATTTTGAGGGCCAATTGCGAACAAATATTCTTTACTTCTTTTCAATTATAATATTTTTTATTCTTTTCGGTTGTAAAAAGGATGAAGCGGTTAATCCGCCAGAAGAAAAAGGAAATATCCAACCTCTGACAGTAGGAAATGAATGGCATTACGTCGATTCAACTTTTATAGATTCTTTAGCTATTGTTGATACTACAATAAATATAAAAATTACCGCAAAGCAATTTATGGAAAAAATTGCTGATGGGAAGGAAGTATATTCCTGGGATGTCTTCAGAGATTCTGTTTTGCTACGAGAAAATTTTGTTCGGTTGGAAGATGACGGGCTTTGGCATTATGGAGAAGTAAATAACTCCGATACATTAAACGCCGCAAAAATGTGGGGAAAATATCCTGTTTATATCGGCGATACGTTTAATGAAAAAAGATATGTATATGACAGTGTTTCTCATTCTTATTCAGAAGATGATGTATGGAAATGGACTTGTACAGAATTATATAAGCCGATTAGAATGAAAAGCGGTCGAACAATTTATTGTATCGTTTTCAGTACCGAAAATAAAAACGGGGAAGAGATTCAGTTGTTATATTCCGTAAATATCGGTTACGCAGGCTGGATTACAAAAAAGAATAATAAAATAATATTCAGAGAAACTTTAACTTCATATAATTTAAATTAAAAAAGCCGGACGTATTTTCAGTCCGGCTTTAATATGTAGAAAATAATTAAATAAAATTACTTCATTAAAATCATCTTCTTAGACATAACAAAGTTGCCTGCCTGCAATCTGTAAATATAAGTTCCGCTCGCAAGATTAGATGCGTTAAAACGAATATCATAAGAACCGGCGTTTCTAACTTCGTTATTAATCAAAGTGGCAACTTCTTCACCTACTAAATTAAATATCTTTAAAGTAACATTAGTTTCTTTTGCGATAGAGAAATTAATTGTAGTAGATGGGTTGAATGGATTAGGATAATTTTGTTTTAGACTGTATTCTTTTGGAGAAGTTAGGTCTACTTCTACCTCATTAGAATAATCAAAAGTACCGTCGAAATCTACTTGTTTCAAACGATAATAATTTATTCCGTCAACAGGTTTTTCATCTGTATAAGAATAATTATGTGATTCTGTAGTAGTACCGTTTCCCTGAACACGTCCTATAGTACTCCATTTTCCGTCATTGGCTTTTCTTTCAACTTCAAAACTGCCGTTATTTTTTTCGGTAGCGGTTTGCCAATTTAATACAACTTTTCCGCCGATTGAAGCTGCGGAGAATGTAGCTAATTCAACAGGAAGATTGCCGGTAGGATCAATTATAACCAAAGGTTGTTTTGTATCTTGAAAACCATCTCCATAAACAACTTCATTAGCCGGATCTGCATCTACATTTGCTATAGCAATATGCATCCAGCGTCCGCCGTTACCAAATCCTTGATCGATAATAGCACTTGAATAACTAGCTTCTTGATCAATTTGGCCGCCGTTATAGGAAACTCTAACTATAGCGGCATTCGGAGAAGCGTCACGGCTTCCGAAAACAAAATCTAAATTCCCGTCATCATCTAAATCACCGGCAGAACCGCCATAAATTCTACCTGCTGATCCAAGCAATCCCGATAAATCAGCAATAGGAGTAGAAATAACGGAAGCACCGTCTACATTTAATAGATATACATGCTGATCAGCTGCATCCCAGCTGGCAACAACAATTTCTTTAGAATTATCTTTGTTTAAATCCACAACGCAAGCAGACCACCATGAACCACCACCTGCAGCCCCCGGTACCGCAGGCTGAACAGTATATGAACCGTTCTCATAAGTAACAGGTATTACATCTCCGTTAGATTGAATTAAATAAGCGGTACTATCAACTACAGCCATATCATACATTGTACCTGTAGCACCGGAAAATTCTAAATTCCAAATTTCCGATCCGTCACCGTTATCCGGAATATCTGTAACAGAAACTACTCCGAAAGAATAATCTCCCGCTCTGGTAGCAAAAACCAATTCATTTTGATTATCATTATCAATATCAGTTAAAACCATTTTAATTGGACGTAGATTACCCATTGAAGCAACACCTAAATCCCACTGTGCGTTTGGCAGGTAATTTCCGGCATTAATAGGATCCGGGACACCCATTACATCACTGCCGTCACCTTTAGCTTCAAAAACAACAATACGCGGCGGTGTAGGATTTGCGGCGCTAGTATTATTTACAGGGCCCCAAATTATTTCCATCTTTCCGTCTTTATCCCAATCACCGTATGTTAACGCCGGCCATGTGTTTTGCAAAGGAATGTTTAAAGTCGCTGACCAAACCGAATCCCATACATTTGTATGCCAATTAAATTCATATTTATATAGTTTAGGAATAAGTTCACTTCCATTATCAGATACATCATTATTGACGGCATAAATTTCCTGCTGTCCGTCGCCGTCTAAGTCAACACCGGCAACCATATTACCAACACCGCCGTTTTCGAAACTTGGTAAATGAACTTCACCGACTCGAACAAAACTTTGGGCAAAACTATTATTTGCTAAAAAAACAGCAAATAAAACGAAGAAAAATTTTGTTAATGTTTTTTTCATAGCTATTTCCCTTGATTAGTTTTTTAGAAAAATAAAATTAATGCAGTTATTGTAATTGTTAACCTCCTTTTATATTTAAGCATTAATAAAAAAACGCCAGAGTTCTTAATTCTGGCGCTATAAAATTTAATTATTTAAGCAGAATCATTTTTTTAGTTAATTGCCTGCTTCCATCGGATAGAACATATATATAAGTTCCGGAAGCAAGTTTTGAAGCGTCGAAAGAAAGTTTATAATTACCCGGAGCATAATCTTTAGAATTAATTAAAGTTCCGATTAATTGGCCTGTAATAGAATAAATTTTCATGCTGATATTAGAACTTTTAGCAACCGAGAAATTAATAGTCGTAGCAGGGTTAAACGGATTCGGATAATTCTGGCCTAAAGAAAATTGAGAAGGAACTAAATTATTTTCTTTTTCAACGGCTGTAATTGTTAATTCGATTGTCGGTAAAGTTCCATCGTACATCCATTTCTCCACAGTCCAACCGTAATAAGATTGTGAATATAAATTATAATTATTATCAAAAGCTACATTGTAAGTAGAAGTATAGCCGGAAGCATGGCCGGTACTGTGATTAGAATAAGTACTATCCACAGAATAGTTCCATTCAGCTACATCAATAGTATCCAATATAGAACCATTGTTAGGATTTAACGCGAAAATTTTACCGTACTCATATCCTGCAGTTAACTGAAAATCTACGTCGGCAGCAACAAAGAGAATATTTTTATCATTCATGTAGCCTAAACCCCAAGGTCCGGGAAGTAATTCGGTAGAATCGGAGGCTATTTTTGTATCCGTAAAAGTAAAATCAAAACCATTATTTAAAGAGAAACCTGAAACAGGATCGCCTGTGTAGCAATAAACCTTTTTAGCATCATAATTAGAAACATATAAAGCAGTTCCTGCGGAATTAACGGCAACGCCTCTTAATTGTCCCGCATCCGGAACGGTGATGGACGCTACAGGAGTTGAAGAATGAAGTAACGCCCAATTAGGATCAAGATCAAAACCATTAAATACTAAAACCTTCCCGGCTGTCCCGGAATCGGCGATAGTTGTAACATAAACATATCCTTGCGCATCAACATCAACCGCCCAAATAGAATCTGTCCCGGTAGACATTCTATAATCTGTGGAAACAATAGAATCAGCAGAAAGTTTGAATACAAGAATATTTCTATTTGGATCATTATTCGCCACATAGATTAAAGAATCAGGAGTAACCGCGATATCGAAAGCTTGATACATGTTTACAGCATCAAAACCACTAGTCCATTGTTGTTCATAACCTCTAATTGAAGACCCGTATGCGTAAGTCCCTAGTCTTCCGACAGCTGAATCAGCATTAGTATATCCAACTAAAAAAGAAGTGGGTTCATAAGAGGAATTAGCTTCTCTCTGCACTAAAGCGACAAAAGTATTTTCATTTACTACACCGATGGAAGGGGTATTGTAGCCGGTGCCGTTTGTGCTATTATCATCAGTTACATAATCAACACTCCAGTTTCCGTCCATTGTTTGTGAATGAACGCTGGGTAAAAAAAATACAAGTGCTAATAAAAAGAAAGAAAAAGTACGAGATATTTTCATAGGACCTCCTGTTAAGATTGAATCATGTTTGGAAAAGTATATTGAAATTCCAAAAAATTAGCTAAAATGTCAAGTAAGGTTTTGGGTATTATAATCTATTGAAACAAAAAAACTTATAAATAATTGTTTAAGTAGAATATTTATACAATTTAATTTTTTTTATGTCTAATATTTTTATCTTTCCAGTCTTCATTTATGTGATTATCATCATTATGAAGATCATTAATTTAAAGCTGAATTTTTTAGACTTATTTTTTATAACGCAGAAAAACTATTTATTTAAATCAACTTATACTTCAATAAATATGAAAATTCTTCCGGTAAACAGTTACTATAAAAATATACTAAATCTAGCGCTGCCAGCAATAGCCGGGCTTTCTACACAAATGATCGTTTCATTGGTAGATTCCGCGATGGTAGGAAGACTTGCAGAAGCTAAATACGCACTGGCCGCCATGGGTTTGGGTGTTTTAGCTACTTGGGCATTAATAAGTTTTTTTTCCAGCCTGGCAACCGGAACTCATGTAATAGTGGCTAGAAAATACGGAGAAAAAGATTATAACGCGTGCGCGGTTACTTTAAGCAATTCTTTAATAATAGGAATAGTAATCGGAAGTATAGTGGCTTCAATTGCATTACTCGCGGCTCACCATATCGGTTCTTTCTTTGCCGCAGATCCGACTGTGGGAAAATACGCCGGTGAATATATCTTTTACCGGTTCCTGGGAATTCCATTCTTTTTAATTTCTGTTTCTTATAGAGGATTTTATTTCGGTATAAGTAAGACAAAAATCTTTATGTATTCGGGCGTAATAACTAATCTTCTTAATATCGCATTAAATACTGTTTTTATTTATGGAAATTTCGGGGCACCTCGGATGGGATTAGCGGGAGCAGGATTAGCCTCTACTTTAGCCACAACTTTTGATGTATTTTTTTATACTAGTATTGCTTTTTTCCCTTCTTTCAGAAATAAATATCGCTTACACAAAAACTTTAAAATTGATTGGAGCATTATAAAAAGCATATACAAAATATCTCTCCCGGTATCTTTCCAGAATATTTTTATTTTAGTAGGTTTTTTAATGTTTGTCGCGATCACCGGTTTAATCGGAACAGAACAACAGGCAGCCACGCAGGCAATAATCAGTACATTATTTATTTCATTACTGCCATGTTTCGGATTCGGAATCGCGGTACAAACTTTAGTCGGAAATAATTTAGGTTCTCATAAATTTAATCTTGCAAAAATATATGGATTTGAAACCGCGAAAATCGCCACATATTATACATTAACATTGGGAGTAATTTTTATAGCCTTCCCTCAGATTGTTCTATTAATGATTACTACAGATCAATCAATAATAGCAACCGCTACTCCGGCTTTACGAGTAGCGGGATTTGCTCAAATATTTTATGCTACAGGCGTAGTTCTTGCTAACGGACTACAATCGGCGGGTAAAACTTTATTTGTTATGTCGGCCGAGGTAATTTCTGTTCTGGTTATATTTGTGCCTTTAGCTTATTTTTTAGGCGTATACCTGGCATTAGGCCTGACGTGGGCATGGGTTGCTTTACCTTGCTACATAATTATTTATTCATCCGTAATTTATTTTAAATTCAAAAAAGGAAAATGGAAAGACTCATCTGTTGTAAACTAATATGACTTCAAGTATAGCATAGGGTGGTGTTTTTATTATAAAAATTTATTATTTTAATGCTGAGATAAGAAAATAAATACTTGACAATTCTAATCTTGTGAAATATATTCTAAGTATGAAAATTTATACAAAATTATTTTTAGCGTTCATATTCTTTACAACCGCATTTGCGGGGGCATATCTTGATTTGCCGTTGCAGGCCAGCAGCAGGGGAGACAGCGTTACTCTTGAGTGGAAGACCGGGAAAGAAGAAAATGTACAGAAGTTTGTTATAATGAGAAAAACTCCTCAAAGCTCATACATAGAAATAAAAACCGTTGTTCCTAAAGGCAGCGGATCCTTTTATCAAATAGTTGATGAAGATATTTATAAAACCGCGGATATGATTTTTAATTACCAATTAAAAATTGTAGATAACAATCAGCAGGTAACAACCTCTAATGAAGTTACCGTTACACTGAACGGTGTTTCCGGTGTAAAACAAACTTGGGGAAGTATAAAAGCAATGTTCCGTTAATTTTTATGCTAATTTTTATTCCTTCTAATTATACTCCCGCGTTTACAGAATCCATTCCTAATTTTATTCCTCAGCAAAGTTAACATTATCATTCATGAAATCGTTGAAATATATCTTTTTATTATTGGCACTTATTTATTTCGCGGGATGTTCCGGTTCGAAAAAATTTACAAGTGAAGACAGCCGTGTAGATAATATCCACAAAAATTCTTACAATCAAAATTCATTAAATAAAATACATGTATTTCTAGGCGATTCGGACTTTTCAGTAGAATATACCGCGGAAGAACCGGTCAATCTTGTTTTAGACGAAAGAATAACAAAAAATTTAATGGCCGGCAATAAAGTGAAATTTATTCCAAATGGTGATAAGATTGACGCTTTGATCGAAGGGAAAAATTATTCTTTAAAGAAGATTGAATTATTCCCGGAAAAGAACCGGCACGTATTTATTTATCATCAAAAAAGATATAGGGGAAAATTAAATTTAACTTCTGTCCGGAATAAAATCTTAATTATTAATACATTAGACTTACAGGAATATCTAAAAGGAGTAATTTCCAAAGAAATGCCCGTTGGTAAAGATGAAGAAAATTACGAAGCTCTTAAAGCATTTGCAATTTGCGCGCGTACTTATGCTATTATGAAAATTAATGAAAGCAATAATTTATTTGATGTTTATCCTGATGTAAGAGACCAGGTTTACGGAGGAGTTGAAGCCGAGACTACTATTTCAAATCAAGCAGTCGATGAAACCGAAGGGAAAATACTTTCATATAATAATATGCCCGCAAAAACTTTTTACCATGCGGCTTGCGGAGGTTATACAGAAGCAGGCTCTGAATGTTTTTAGCAGTAACGATGAACCTTACTTGAGAAGCATTAAAGACGGTAATGATCCATTTTGTTCAATCGCGCCTAATTTTGAATGGGAAGAAACTTATTCCGACAAAACTTTTTTGGAAAGATTAAAGACATCAGGATATGATATAAATTCCGCGGAAAGAATTATTCAAATAAAAATCAATAACCGTTTTCCTTCAGGCAGAGTAGATGAATTGGAAATAGATTTATCCGGCGGAGAAACAGTAAAATTATACGGCAACAAAATACGAAGCATAATAAGAACCGCCGATAACAGATCGATATTAAGAAGTACATTGTTTAATATTTATTTTAATAATTCCGAAATTAATATAATAGGCAAAGGAAACGGCCATGGAGTAGGACTTTGTCAGTGGGGATCAATAGGCATGTCACAAAAAGGATATGATTATAAATATATATTATCCCATTATTTCCCGGGAACCAAAATTATGAGGTACAATGATAGAGACTAAACTGCCGATAATACTAGCATCAAAATCACCGAGAAGAAGAAAACTTTTAGAGCAAATAAATTTAAAATTTAAAACCTTACATGTAGATGTTGACGAACAAGTAAGAGATAATGAAAAACCGGCATCAATAGTAAAACGTCTTTCTAAAGAAAAACTGGAAGGCGCCAAACAAAAAGTTAAAGACGGAATAATTATAACGGCTGATACAATTGTTGTAATTGACGGGCATGTAGTAGGTAAACCCAGAGATGAAAAAGACGCGGAAAAAATATTAAAAAAACTTAGCGGAAAAACTCATTTAGTATATACAGGTTTTACAATATATAATTCTGAAACTAAACAAGTTATTACTGATTATGAAAAAACTTCGGTAACTTTCAGGAAATTAGATAAACGGGAAATATTAGATTATATTAATTCCGGCAGTCCTATGGATAAAGCAGGCGCTTATGGAATACAAGATGATTTTGGCGCCGTATTTGTGAGCGGTATAAAAGGAGATTATTATAATGTGGTTGGACTTCCGCTAACAAAAGTATATCAATCTCTTCTGAAGGTAGTCTAAATTGCTTAAAAAGCTTAAAAAAAAAATATTATTATCATTAGCGTCAGCCGGATTAATATATTTAGCTTTTTCATTTTACGGTAATTTTACGGAAGTGCTATCAGCGTTTGAGAAATTCAATTGGCTTCTGCTTCCGCTTCTACTTTTTCTTTCTTTCTCCAACTTCTTTTCAAGATTTTTAAAATGGGATTATTATCTAAATTTAATCGGCGCTAAAATAAAAAAGATTGATTCATTCTCAATCTTTATGACTGGTTTAATTATGAGCATAACACCCGGGAAAGTAGGAGAATTATTAAAAGCGTATCTTGTAAAAGAAATAAATAACACTCCTGTAAGTAAAACCGCGCCGATTATTTTAATGGAAAGAATAACAGATTTCGTTTCCCTAATGATTATTGCATTGATAGGCGCGTATCTGTTTAACTACGGAAGAACAATAGTAATAGGTGTTTCAATATTCTTTTTTCTTTTAATAATTATTATGAGCAAAAGAAAATTTGCCTTAAAAATAATTACAAAACTAGAAAAAGTTAATTTTTTGAAAAAACATCTTTCCACAATTCACCAGGCATATGAAAGTTCCTATATTATGCTGCGGCCGGTGCCTTTATTTTATATGACTTTGTTAAGTTTAATTTCCTGGGGACTTGAATGCTTGGGATATTATATAATTCTAGTTAATTTTGGAATTGATGTCAGCTATCTGTGGGCCGCGTTCAGTTATGCGTTCGCAACTATTGTAGGCGCTATATCAATGCTGCCAGGCGGTTTGGGTGTAACCGAAGGATCTTTAACTTTTATGATTATAAAGAACGGCTATTCCAAAGATCTAGCCGTAGCTTCAACATTTATAATTAGAATAGTAACATTATGGTTTGCTGTTCTTGTAGGAATAATAGCCGTCGCATTTTATCAAAATAGATTCGGAAAAATCTCGGTGGAAACTGTTCCGAATTAAGTATTGTGATTTATAAAAATTTTGTATACTATAAAAAGAATTCTTTTTATTTTTGAAACTAAAGAAAAATATCCGAATGTTTTTATTTCTAAAGATAAAGCAGCTTCATTTATAAGCTAACAATTATTAGCAAAACAACAGGGGACTAATGCTAAATCCATACAAAAAAATGTTTTCCATGATCCCTATCAACCACACTTTCCTTGATTTTCAAGGGGGTGCTTGTTATATTCTAAATGTCTTATTATTTAGAAAAAGGAGTTAAATATGGCTAGCGAAAATAATATAAGTAAAGGTTTATTAGTAGGATTTTTAGCAGGCGGTGCAATAGGAGCTGCATTTGCCTTATTATACGCGCCTAAAAGCGGAAGAGAATTTAGAGAAGATCTAAGATCTAGAGCGGATGATTATTTAGATGACGCGGATCGTTATATAGCGGACGCTAAAGATAAAGCGAAAGAAGTAATTAATGACGGCAAAAAAAGATCAGAAAAATTAATAAACGACGCAAAAAATAGGGCGGACGTGTTATTAAAAGACGCCGAAAAAATGTTTAATGAAGCAAAAGCAAAGGCAAATTCTGCCGTAGATAAGGGTAAAGATTCATTTGAGAATGAAACGAGTAAATTAAAATCGGCTGTTAAAGCCGGTGTAGATGCTTATAAAGAGACTAAGAACGAATAATTAACCAGCGATGATAAATTAAATTAAAGATAAAGTGGTTAAATGAATACAGTTGATATTTTTATAATTATTGCTCTTTTAGCGGCTTCAGCGTTATGTATATATTTAATTGTATATCTAAAAAATGTAACAAAATCTATTCAGGAGATCAAATCTGATCTTAATGAATTAACCGCACAAATAAAACCTTTAATTACCTCTACCACAAATTTAAGCGAAAAGCTTAACTTCCTTTCAGAGGAAGCAAAGGGGCAGGTTAATATAGTAAAAACTGTAATTTCAGAAGTAAAGGATAGAGTAGAAACTATACTTGCCTTTGAAGAAAAAGTAAGGAGAGGTTTGGAAGAGCCGGTTTTAGGCTTAATAAAAAACCTCTCCGCTATTTCGCATGGAGTTAATGCTTTTTGGAAGACCTACAAAAAAACATAAATAATCAAAATATTCTAAGTCTCACCTTGAACTTAAGGAGGAAATCCCTTGAAAGAATATGACGCAGGATCGATACGCAATATTGCGTTAATCGGGCACGGAGGTAGCGGCAAAACCTCACTGTCCGAAATTTTTCTGTACACTGCCGGCGAAACAAATCGTATTGGCACAATTGCCGAAGGAAACACAATCTCAGATTACTCACCGAACGAAATAGAAAAACAAATCTCAATCTCAACTTCACTGCTTCACTTCGAATGGAAAAATGTTAAACTTAATTTTTTAGATACACCCGGTTACACCGATTTTGTCGGCGATATAAAAGCCGCGTTAAGGGTAAGCGATACGGCGGTTCTTGTTTTAAAATCCGCTGAAGGTGTAGAAGTAGGTTCAGAAAATGTAAACAGATTTGTAAACGAGCTAAATTTACCTTCAGCTATAATTATAAATAAAGTAGACAGTGAACATTCAAAATTCAGCAAAACTGTTGAAATTGCAAAAGAAAGATTAACAAAAGGCGCTACAATAGTTACTTTCCCTTTAAATGAAGGGATTAATTTTAATACCGTTGTTGACGTACTGAAAATGAAGGCATATCAATACGGTGAACCGGGAAGTAAAACGGTTACAGAAATAGATATACCTTCCGAGGCTGCGGAACAGGCCGAAACTTACCGTACCGAGTTAATAGAAAAAATAGCCGAAACATCTGAAGAATTAATGAATAAATATTTTGATGAAGGCGCTCTTTCAGAAGAAGATTTATTAAAGGGTTTAAAGAATGCCTTATTAAAACAAAATATTACACCTGTCTTTGCTTTTTCCTCCACAAAAGCTGTTGGCATAAATAATTTCTTAGATTTTTCAGCAAATTATTTTCCATCACCTGTTGATAGAGGCGGTGAAGAAGCGACAATGAAAGATTCGGATAATAAAGTTTTAATAAAACCCGATCCGGACGGAGAACCTGTAATATTTATTTTTAAAACTGTTTCAGAACAGCACGTGGGTGAACTTTCATTCTTTAAGGTTTATTCCGGTTCTGTTCAGGCCGGGCTCGATTTAATAAACGAGAATAACAGCAAAACCGAGCGGCTTAGTCAGCTTTCTATTTTAAATGGCCATAACAGGCAAGAAGTCGCAAAAGTATCTGCCGGCGATTTAGGCGCTGTTGTAAAACTAAAAGATACACACACGAATAATACTCTTGCCTCAAAAAATTTAGCCGTAACATTAAAACCTATAGAATTTCCTGAAGCGGTTATTCGGTCCGCGATTATTCCTAAATCAAAAGGAGATGAAGATAAAATAGCTTCCGGGCTCCATACTCTCCATGAAGAAGATCCTTCTTTTAATGTAAAATTTGATCCTGAGCTTTCTCAAACAATCATTTCCGGTCAAGGAGAACTTCAATTATCATTAGCCGTAAAGAGACTTAAAGAAAGATATAATGTTGAAGTTGATCTTGTTGAACCGAAAGTTCCGTATAGGGAAGCTATAAAGGGCAGAATAGAGGACGCCGAATACAAGCATAAGAAACAATCCGGCGGAAGAGGACAATACGGACATGTGCACTTCAAGATTGAGCCGCTGCAACGAGGACAAGGTTTTGAATTTGTTAACGCGATTGTAGGTGGTGTTGTTCCGGGACGTTTTGTTCCGGCAATCGAAAAAGGAATTGTAGACACAATGCAGAAAGGTGTTATTTCCGGCAATCAGGTTGTTGATGTAAAAGTAACGCTTTTTGACGGTACTTTTCATCCTGTAGATTCGGATGAAATGTCTTTTAAAATAGCTGCTTCTCAATGTTTCAGAAAAGGAGTTTCATCAGCTCAGCCATGTTTATTAGAGCCGATATATGAAATAGAGGTAACAGTACCGGAAGAATATATGGGCGATGTAATGGGTGATATTTCAAGCCGCAGAGGCAGAATAAGCGGAATGGATTCCGACGGACATTTTCAGATAATTAAAGCCATGGTTCCTTTAGCTGAATTATATAAATATTCTTCTCACTTAAGAAGTTTAACTTCCGGGCGCGGAGCTCATAAAAGAAGATTTTCTACTTATGAAGAGGTTCCTAAAGAAGTTGAACAAAAAATAATAGCCGAATACCAGAAGGCAAGGGAAGAAGGGCATTAATTCTAACTAAAATAGTACTTATATTTGGGCGGATGAAAATTCCGCCTTTTTAATAATTGAGGAGATATGGAAAAACTTTGGTCGCCTTGGCGCTCGCAGTATATAGATTCATTCAAGAAAACCGATAAACAAGATGGTTGTGTTTTTTGTGAAATGATAAATAAAGAAGTTGACGATAATAAAAATTTATTAATCGATAAAGGAGATTTAACTTTTACTGTTTTAAATCTTTATCCCTATAATAACGGGCATTTAATGATTGTTCCTTACAGACATACAAGTGATTTTTTATCATTAAATAAAGAAGAAAATGAAGAAGTAATGCTAAAACTGCAAAATGCATGTAAAGCATTAAAAATAGTATATAATCCGGAAGGTTTTAACATAGGCGCTAATATAGGAAAAGTAAGCGGCGCCGGAATTCATGAGCATATTCATTTTCATATTGTTCCTAGATGGAACGGAGATACAAATTTTATGCCCGTATTAGGTGAAGTAAAAGTTATTTCACAAGATCTTATGGATACAAAAGAAAAACTTATTAATGCTTACCATGAAATTTTGAATCCATAAATTCAAAATCTAAAAAAATCACAAAACAAATTATTATACTTTATTAGTTTATTAAGGCTGATATTATTGAGGTTTCTCATAATCACGCGGAGAGCTTTGAGTGAAAAATATTATTTTATTGTCTGTTATTTTAATTATCTCAACATTTTTATATTCCGGTTGTTCATCAAGCAAAGAAGCAGAAAAAAATAAAACGGAAGAAAAAAAAGAAGAAATTAAAACCACTTCAGTTAAAAAATTAGATTTTGAAGAACGAAAACTTATAAAATCATCAAACATAAATGTAATTGATAAAGTTGCGTTTGAT
This sequence comes from uncultured Bacteroidota bacterium, assembly GCA_963798775.1. Classification (GTDB taxonomy): domain Bacteria; phylum Bacteroidota; class Ignavibacteria; order Ignavibacteriales; family Ignavibacteriaceae; genus CAWCUK01. The sequence goes on along the minus strand of CAWCUK010000004.1, from coordinate 852,155 downwards.
TTTGATGAAAATAAAAAATTAACTCACCAGGAAAAATTATCAACTTTGAAATATGATAAAAATGGTTTTTTAACAGAGACAATTATTTACGACCGTAAATCGAATATTCAAGATATTTATAAATATAAATATAATAGGGATGGGCAAAGAACCGAAACAATAAAATATAACGCTAAGATGAATGCTGAAAATAAATATACTTACGAATACAACGAATACGGAAATAAAATAAAATCGTCACGATATAGCATAAACGGAAAATTAGAGAAATACTACATTTACGAATATGACGATGAAGGAAATCTTGTTGAAGAAAAATGGTATGACGCGAACGGAGATGAGGAATACAGAATTGAAAATGAATTTGATGAAGAAGGACGAAAAACAGAATCATCAAGTTACGATGAAAATGATGATTTAATTTACAAATATGTTTATCGTTATGATTCCGCGGGAAATATAATTGAAGAAGATAAATATGATCCTGACGGCAAACAGGCCGGTATAATTCAATATATTTATAAATATTACAAAAATTAAATTATTTAAACTGTTTGAGTTAAATAATTATTGAAACAGCATTCAAAACAGAAACGCTTATAAAAATTGTTCAATAAGAATTTACTGCTGCTCTATCTTAAAAATTTCTCTGTGTCCGCCTTGTACAAGATCCATATAACCTTTCATTATTTCTTTTACTTCAGGTTTGGAAGTAAAACCTGCGTTATTTTCAAAATCACTCAATTTTTCCACTTCGATTTCCAGAACAACAGTCCAATAATTAAAAACCACATCGGTTAAAATTCTTACATTTAAAAAACCTGTAGATTTCATTTGGGGCTGAACCTGCTTGAAAATTTTTACCAGTTCTTTAGCCATTCCCGGTTTTGTTGTAAAAACATCTCTTACTAGGTACATAAATCCTCCGTTATATAATTAGTTAAATTTTATAGAGAATAATTAAAATTGTACAAGAAAAACTGAGTGAAAAAAGGAAGAGAAAAAGGAGAACGCGAATTAATTATGATGTAAATTTTCGATCATTTCAACTAATTCAATATGCTTATAAGGTTTATTTATCAAGTGGAAATTTTTGCTGTTTAATTGTTTCAAAAGATGGCTATAATCATAAGCGGTCATAAAAATAATGGGAATTTTATATTCCAAATCAATTGCTTTAGCGGCATCTAACCCATTTAGTTTACCTCTTAAATTAATATCCATTAAAATAAGATCCGGTTTATCAGCGGCGGCTTTTAGTAACGCTTTTTCACCGGAATTAACAATGGATGTAATATGATAACCATATTTATTTAAGGAGTTCTTAAGGTCAAAAGCTACAACAAACTCATCTTCAACAATTAATATTTTTTTTATTTCTTTCATTCCATAGTTATTTTAATTCAAGCGAATCTAACTAAAAAAGTAAGAAATATGTATGATCAGAATCAACCAAGGGAATAATTATAGCTAAAACTTCTTACTATAGCTATTTCTCTTAACTTTTATTATAATATATAAGTTATAAAAAATATATTTTGGGGAAAAATTTAGGGGGCTTTTATGATATATATTTTGGGCGGAAACGGCAAAACTTTTGATTCCGCTATCAAAATTTTAGGGGCTGAAGACGAAACCGATGGTTTTGCCGTCGAATTCCAAATAATTTCTTATCTCTTCGGTGACCAATATAATCAGTGGGAATTATTTAACCAGCATCTAATAAACTTCGGCAATAAACATTTCGATATCCTCGAGATAGAACTTTTCGACGGAAAGCGCGAAAAGCTGTTTTTCGATATAACTGATTTTTTCGGTAAAATAGATTTAAAACAGTTCTCTAATTGGAATCTGAAGAATATACATATTAATTAAATTTTAATAGGGGATAAGATGAAAAAGATTTCTTTAATAATAATTTCATTTTCAATAATCGCTTCAAGCTTCGCGCAATCCCAATTTAGCGTTGATCAATATAAAACTTTCTTATCTTCTCATCAAAATATGACTGAAGACCAGCTTCTTGACATGCATTCCGCGGGAACATTTAAAGGAAATATAAATGTTAATTATAATGAAGCACTTTACTTTGACAGCATAGCCGCGAAATATAATCTTACAGACGATGAAAAATCTTTAATAGCGAAAAATGGTTTTGTTGTTACCGAACGTAAAAATTTTATTTCAACCACAAGTGCTTTTGTTGATATTTATACAAAAGATTTGCCTGTATTCATCTCATCCGACGCCCTATTATTCACGCTTCACAAGTCTTACGATAAAATTCTAAAAGAAATTGAAATAACTTTTTTAGCTAATGAATTAATCGATATTTTGAATACGATGAATGATAAATTCAGTTTTCTAACGGAAAAATATTCTAGTAATCCGGAACTAACACAAATGCTTCATGATGTTGATTTGTACATAAATGTACCAAGAAAACTACTTCTTGGTACCGCGGTCGCCAGATCTAATTATTCCGATCAAGATAGTGTTCTTAACAATTTAATTCAGCTAATTAATTCATATGAAGCAAAAGATTATAAACTTTTTTCTTCTGATAAACGGACTATAGATTTTAGTCAATTCAAACCTCGCGGCCATTACGATGATCAATTTCTGCCTATTCTGGGAAAATATTTCAAAGCAATGATTTGGTTCGGACGAATTGAAATATATCTATCAACTCCAACTCCAATAGACAAAGTAGAATTTAAAAATATTCAGCGGCAAATAATTGACGCGTATTTGTTTACCGAACTTATGGAACAAGCCGGAGTAAAATCTAAATATGAAGAAATTGAAAAAGTTTTAAATACTTTTGTAGGTGACCAAGACAATGTAACATATTCTGACCTTGTTTATTTAAATAACGCATGCGGTATAAATTCCGCGAATGAATTATTAGATTCAGTTAAAATTATTGAGTTTCAAGATACTTTGTTTACAAAACCTTATGCGGAACAAAAAATATTATCTCAAATTTTATATGGTGATATCAATAGTCCGGAAAAAATAAAACCCGCATCCGCGTTTTTATTATTCGGGCAGCGGTTTGTAATCGATTCCTATGTTACGGGAAGTGTTGTTTATGATAAAATTATATTCAATAACCAGAAAATATGCAGGCTTTTTCCTTCCTCTTTAGACCCTATGTTTGCTCTCGGAAATAACGCGGCCGGACAGCTTTTAAAATCTGAATTAAGTACATATAAATATTCATCAAATATGGCAGCGCTTAAATATTTAATTGATTCTTACCCGCAAGAATATTGGGAAACATCAATTTATAATATGTGGTTGAATTCCATACGCCAATTAAATCCTCCGAAAGAAAGAACAGCTTTACCGGAATTTATGCAGACCGCAGCCTACTGGCAGGAAAAACTTAATACGCAGCTTGCGGCATGGACGGAATTGAGGCATGATAATATTCTATATGCAAAACAATCTTATACCGGCGGTATAACTTGCTCATATCCCTATGGCTATGTTGAAGCGTTGCCGGAATTTTACGGTAGTCTCAACAAGTCAACAAAATTGATCGCTGAAAAATTGAGTACGATACCGGAATGCCAATATTATGCTAATTATTTTAGTAACTTTTCGGAAATATGCGATACGCTTTATAATATTTCTATTAAAGAACTGGACGGTGAGGAATTTTCATCGAAGGAAATAAATTTCTTAAAAAATATACTTTACGCAAGCAAAGAAAGCTATGGTAGGTGGTACGACGGCTGGTATATTAATTTAATTTTTGGATTTGATGAAATGGAAGCTTTTATGGAGCCTGATTTAATAACCGCTGATATTCATACTACACCTACAGATTGCGGCGGAGGATCACTAGGAGCCGTTAAACATGTTGGAACAGGAGATATTAATTTAGGAGTTTTTATTTCCGAATTGCCGAATCATCAAAAAGTTGCTTTTGCCGGGCCTGCCTTAAGTTATCATGAATTTACAACTACAAATTATTTACGCTTAACCGATGAAGAATGGTTAAATACTTATTATCTCCAATCTTCAAGGCCGTCATGGGTGAATGCATATTTGGCTGACTCGCTTGGTAAAAGACGTCCTGAAGGCGATATGCTTTTAACAGATATTTCAGATCTGAAAGAATTAGTTACCGCACCGGTTGAATATCTGACGGTGAATAATTATCCAAATCCATTTAATCCTTCAACTCTTATTAGATATACAATTCCTCCTTCATTAACAAATTCCGCGGTTGAGATAATAATTTATAATATACAGGGAGAAATTGTAAAAAGATTATTGAAAGATGAGCTTCCTTCCGGCACTTATGTAACAAAATGGAATGGTACAAACGATAACGGAAAATTTGTTACCAGCGGAATTTATCTATATAGCTTAAGGGCAGGAAGTAAAATTATTTCAGGTAAAATGACTTTAATAAAATGATAATTTTGGCTTGTATCTAAAAACCGTTTCATTTATTTGCAATGGTTTTTTATTGTTAATAAACAAGCTTATCTTTTATTACTTTCACTAAAAGATGGGGCAGCATCTTATTTTTCTTATCTCATTTTAAAAACATTCAAATTAAATATTTATGGACGTACAGCGATTCTTTATGGATTTTATTTTAAGGAAATAAATTATTTCAACATGCAGATGAAGAATGGACTGAAATAAATAATTGTCCTGCATTGGAGTAAAATTTACTATTCCAGTTAAACAAAACGTTGAATTAAAAGTTTATAATATTTTAGGAAACGAAATAACAACTTTATTAAATGAAGTAAAATCTCCCGGAAGTTACGAAATTCAATTTTACGCTAATAATTATGCAGCGGAATATATTTCTACAGGCTAAAAACCAATTCGTTTACGCGGATAAATAAAATGATCTTATTAAAATAATTTCTTTAATTGAAAGATTATGTTCCATAAATTGAAATCCCTCAATATTTTTATAATATAATATTGTTATTTTAAGTTTGCTATTAAACTATGAGTAAGAAATTGAGAGATAATAATCCAACTATACCGGAAATACATTTAAATCTAAATGTAAGAGGAATTCCACAATCCGCCACACTTGTTATTAACGAACATTGCAATAAACTAAGAAAAGAGGGGAAAAAAGTTTATAAATTAGGGCTGGGCCAATCACCTTTTCCCGTTCCGCAATCAGTAGTAGATTCCTTAAAGGCAAACGCTCATCAGAAAGATTATCTGCCGGTAAAAGGTTTATCTGAATTACGAGAAGCCGTATCAGAATATTACTGCCGGGTGCAGGGAATATGTTATACTGAAGAAGATGTTTTAATCGGGCCCGGTTCAAAAGAATTAATGTTTTTACTGCAGCTTGTATACTATGGTGATTTAGTAATTCCTACTCCAAGCTGGGTTTCGTACGCGCCTCAAGCTCATATTATCGGGCGGCACGTTAGATGGATTCCAACCAGCGGCGAAAGCAAATGGAGAATAACTTCCGAAGAACTTGAGGCGCATTGTAAAAAAGACCCCAGTAAACCAAGAATAGTAATTCTAAACTATCCTTCAAATCCAAGCGGTGTTTCCTATTCCGTACAAGAATTAGAAAAAATTGCTGATGTTGCCAGGAAATACAAAATCATTCTGCTTTCGGATGAAATATACGGAGAGCTGCATCATAAAGGAAAACATGTTTCTATCGCGCGATATTATCCCGAAGGTACAATAATAAGCGGAGGTTTAAGTAAATGGTGCGGTGCCGGAGGCTGGCGGTTAGGAACCTTTACTTTTCCAACTTCTTTAAGATGGCTTTTAGACGCAATGGCAGCAGTTGCCAGTGAAACATTTACGGCCACAAGCGCTCCTATTCAATACGCGGCAATACGCGCTTTTAAAGGGAGCCCGAAAATTGAAACTTATCTTTGGAATTCCCGCTGGATTTTAAGAAAGCTAGGTGAAGAAATTTATAATATTTTGACCGGCTGTAATGTGAAAGTAGCAAAACCGGAAGGCGGTTTTTATGTTTTCCCGGATTTTGGTTTTTATAAAGATTCACTGGCGGGAAAAAATATAAGAACAAGCATGCAATTTTGTGAAACTCTTTTAGAAGAAACCGGTGTAGCTATTCTTCCAGGTGTAGTTTTCGGCAGGCCGGAAGATGAATTAACCGCCAGAATTTCTTACGTTAATTTTGACGGCACCAGAGCGATTACAGCCGCGGAGCAATCAAAGTCGGAAAATAATATCAATGGTGATTTTTTAGTAACCTACTGCGGCGAAACATTGGAGGCAATAAAAATTATCTGCCAATGGCTGAATTCATAATTCTTTTAAAATTCTTTTTGTTTTTAATATAACCTTTATAAATTTGGAACCGATATCAAAAAGAATTAGATAATATGAATTATTTATTAGTTTCACTGGGTGCGGCATTAGGCGGCGGAATGCGTTATTGGCTTTCGAATTTCACCTACAAATTTCTACCATCAACCTTTCCTTACGGCACTTTAGCAGTTAATGTTTTGGGAAGCTTTATTTTAGGGATTCTCATATTCCATTTTGATGAGAAGGAACTTTTGAATCAAAACTTAAAACTTCTTTTAGCCACCGGTTTTTGCGGCGGATTTACAACCTTTTCTACTTTTTCTTTTGAAACTATGAACCTGCTTAAAGAATCTCAAATAGCTTCAGGATTAATTATATATAGGTTTAAATTTAATTTTATGCTTGATAGGTGTCTATGCCGCTTATATAATATCAAAAATATTTTAAGGTGTAACTATGCATATTTCCGGAGATTCAAAATTATTAAGGATTTTTATTGGTGAAAGCGATAAAGCCGGCAGTATTCCTGTTTATGAGAAAATAGTTTTGGAAGCGCGTAAATTCGGATTAGCCGGCGCAACAGTATTTAAAGGGATAATGGGATACGGCGGAAGCAGCAGAATTCATACTTCTAAAATATTACGGCTCTCAGAAGATCTGCCGCTGATAATAGAAATTGTTGATGAAGTAAAAAGGATTGAAGAATTTATTCCGCACTTAAATACAATTTTTGATGAAGCAAACTGCGGCGGTTTAATAACTATTGAAAAGGCGGAAATAATTCGTTACGTGGCTAATAAATGAATCTGCCAAAGATATCACAAAACTCTCTCAATTAAATCTGTAAACTTAAAAAAAGTGAAAAATAGCAAATAAGGTGTTTTATATGAATTTAAAAATAGGCGATAAAGTTAAGTATACTTTCCCAAATCAAATAGCGGAAGGTAAGAATTTTATAGTAGGAGAAGTGGATTTTATAAGCGATAAAAAAGTTTCCGTAGTTTGCGGCGATAAAAAACGTTTAACTATAACAGATAAAAATATCGAAAGGATTGAAAAAATTAATTAGCAATACCATTTTCCAGTAAATCCAGCCAAAATTTAATTCTTTCTTTCACAATTGAAGGATTTGGCGAACCGAAAGTTTTCTTTCGTTGTAAGGAAGTTTCAACATTAAAACATTCCAAAGCGGTTTCATCAAAAATGGGATTTATTTCTTTTAGAAAAGAAAGATTAGCTGCTTTAAAATTAGTATTATTTTCTTCCAGCTTTTGTACAACATTGCCTACAATATGATGAGCTTCTCTAAAAGGAATTCCTTTCATAACAAGCCAATCGGCCAAATCTGTTGCAAGTGAAAAATCACCTTCTAATTCCGCTAAAAATCTTGTTTTATTAAATTCCGCCGAAGCAACCGAAGCGCTAAGAATATTAAGGGAATTTAAATAAGTAAAATAAGAATCAAATAAAGGTTCTTTATCCTCTTGAAGATCTCTGTTATAACTTAAAGGAAGCGATTTAAGAGTTGACGCCAAACCGAGATAATTTCCGTAAACACGTCCTGTTTTACCTCTTGTTAATTCGGCTAAATCGGGATTTCTTTTCTGCGGCATTAAAGATGATCCTGTGGTAAATTCATCTCCAAGTTTTATAAAATTCCATTCAGCTGAACTCCATAGAATTATTTCTTCCGAAAATCTGCTTAAGTGCATCATGCCGATAACGGCGGAATTTAGAAAATCTAAAATAAAATCTCTATCAGAAACAGAATCCAGCGCATTCCCGGTAGGTTCAAAAAAACCAAGTTTTTCTGAAGTAAAATATCTGTCAAGCGGAAGAGTTGAACCGGCCAGAGCACCCGCGCCTAGAGGAGATTGACCGACATTTTCTTTAACAAATAAAATTCTTTTTTTATCTCGTTCAAACATTTCAACATAGGCAAGCAAATGAAACGCCAAAGAAACAGGCTGAGCACGCTGTAAATGTGTGTAGCCGGAAATAATAGTATCGGTATTTTCGGAGGCGATTTTTAATAAAATATTTTGAAAAGCGGATAGGGAAGCATGAATATTATCGCAGGCTTTTCTTATCCATAGTTTTAAATCGGTAGCAATTTGATCATTACGACTTCTGCCGGTGTGCAATTTCCCGGCCGTTTCGCCGCAAATTTCATAAAGCCTGGCCTCAACAGCGGAATGGATATCCTCAAATTTATTTTGTTCAGGAATCCAAACGCCCGCATTCCATTCAGATTTAATTTTTTCTAAACCATTAACTAAAGCGGCAGATTCATCTTTGTTAAGAATTCCTATTTCCGATAACATTTCCGCGTGAGCTTTACTTCCTTCAATATCCTCTAAAATTAAATTTATATCGAATGATAGAGATGAAGAAAAATCTAACGCTTTGGAATCAAAATCTTTTTTAAATCTGCCGCCCCACAACATTACACTATAACTCCTTCCTCAGCCGCTTTATGAACTTGAGAAAGTGTTTTGTAAGGAAGGCCGTATAATTTAATAAAACCGTTGGAAGCTTTATGATCAAAAGTATCTTCTATTGTATAAGTAGCTAGTTCTTTGCTGTACAAACTATATGAAGAAGATCTTGCCAAAGTTTTAATTGTTCCTTTATAAAGTTCAAGTTTAACTTCGCCGGTAATATTTTCTTGTGTTGAATCAACAAACGCTGTAAGCGCTTTAAATAGAGGAGAATACCATAATCCATCATAAATAAGATTTGCTACTTTTATAGCTACACCTTGCTTATATCTAAAGGTTTCTTTATCGAGAATTAATCTTTCTAATTCCGTATGCGCCGCGTGGAGAATAAGCGCGGCCGGAGCCTCGTAAATCTCTCTTGATTTTATTCCGACAACTCTGTTTTCGATTAAATCCAATCTGCCTATTCCGTTTGCCGCGCCAATATCTTTTAATTTTGTAACCAACTCAACCGCGCCTAATTCAATACCGTCAACAGAAACCGGAATTCCTTTTTCAAAACCGATAGTAACTTCGGAAGGCGCATCCGGCGCATTTTTAGGATTTGTTGTAATCTGATAAGCATCTTCCGGAGGAGCGCAAGTAGGATCTTCAAGAACTCCGCATTCTATCGAAATTCCCCATAGATTTTCATCAATTGAATAAGGAGACTCTTTTGTGGCATTTACCGGAATATTATGTGAAAGCGCATATTCCATTTCTTCTTCACGACTTTTAAATTCCCATTCTCTTAAAGGCGCGATAATATCTAATTGCGGAGCTAATGATTGAACGCCGACTTCAAATCTTACTTGATCGTTTCCTTTCCCGGTACAGCCGTGAGAAACGGCATCTGCATTTTCTTGAATTGCTACATCAACAAGCATTTTGGCTAATAACGGGCGGCCGATTGCTGTAGCCATCGGATATGAACCTTCATACAAAGCGCCGGCTTTTAATGCGGTCCAAACATAATTTGTTAAAAATTCTTCTCTTAAATCCAGAATAACAGATTTTACAGCGCCGGTTTTTTTAGCTTTTTCTTCAACGCCGGCAATTTCCTTAACTTGTCCTAAAAAACCGGTAGCGGTAACAATTTCAGCATCATATTTTTCGGCAAGCCATTTAACCATAACGGAAGTATCTAGTCCTCCGGAATAAGCAACAACAATTTTTCTCTTTGACAATTTATATTCTCCTTATTTAGAGCCGTTTTGTTCGGTCATCATATGTTTAATTAAATTTACCAGATCCGGTATATGTTTTTGTGAACTTGGAATAACCAGCACAGTATCATCACCGCCTACCGTACCCAGAATTTGTGAATTATTTAATCTATCAATGTAATGGGCAATTCCCTGCGCGCGTCCGGCAAGAGTACGAATAACAATAAGAGATTCATTTTGTTCTACGCTAAGAATTTCAAATCCGATTAATTTCGCAATTTGTTTTCCGGACTCTTGTGAATCCAAAATATATCTCGTACCGCTTTCGGTAAAAGTTCTTATTACACCAAGTTCCGCAAAATCACGACTTAAAGTAGCTTGTGTTACTTGAATTCCTTCCGCGCCTAATAGCTTTACCAAGTTTTCGTGAGAAGTAATATTACGGTTGTTTAAAAGTTCTTTAATACGGTTCAGTCTTCTTAATTTGGCTGACATAAATTCACCGCTGTTTTGTTTTTAATGTTTTTCGTTTAATAATTCTGAAATAGCCTTTTTAAATGCGACTAAAAATTTCATAATATCCATTTTTGTAATTATAAAAGGAGGAAGCAGGCGGATTACTTTTTCGCCGGCGGTTCCGACAACAAATCCTTCATCAAACAATTTTGAAGCTAATACTTTCGCGGAAATGCCCGATAATTCTATTCCTATCATTAATCCTTTCCCTCTAACATCAACAATCTGCGGAAGATGTAATCCGTGTAAACCATTGCTCAATGTTTGGCCTAATTCAGAGATAGAATCAAGAAGCTCATCATTTAACATTTCCGTAACTTTAATTGCGGCAGCAACCGCAATAAGATTCCCGCCGAAAGTTGAACCATGGCTGCCGGGTTCGATTACGGAGGAAATTTTTGAACCGCAAATTGCGGCTCCTAAAGGTATTCCGTTAGCAAGAGCTTTAGCGGAAGTAACAATATCCGGCTGAACGTTATAATTTTGATAAGCGAAGAATTTTCCGGTTCTGCCGATTCCCGTTTGAATTTCATCAATAATTAAGAGTATATTTTTCTCTTTACAAAATGAATCCAACTCCTTCCAAAAAAATTCATCAGCTGTATTTACTCCTCCTTCACCTTGAATAATTTCCAGCATTACAGCGGCGGTATTTTCATTTACGGCGTTTTTTATTGAATCCATATTTCCGAATTCCGCATAAGTAAAACCGGGAAGCATTGGATGAAAATTATTATGAAGTTTTTCTTGTCCAGTAGCAGATAAACTACCGTAAGTTCTACCGTGAAAACCATTTTTCGCGGTAATAATTTCAGTTTTTCCGTTTCCCCATTTACGCGCGAATTTTATTGCCGCTTCATTAGCTTCGGTTCCGGAATTGCAGAAGAAAACTGATTTTAATCCCGATTTTTCCGTTAATATTTGCGCTAATTTTTCTTGTTGAGATGAAGTAAATAAATTTGAAACATGCCAAAGTTTTTCAACTTGATCAATGACGGCTTCTTTTATTTCCTCATTATTATGCCCGAAACTTGTTACAGCAATTCCGGAAAGAAAATCCAAATATTCTTTCCCTTCGGTATCGTATAAAGACGCACCGCTGCCATAAGTAAACTCAACCGGATTACGATTATAAGTATTAAGCAGTGCCGAGAAGTTTGTATTTTCTTTCACTGTCTTTGATAATCCATGTTCCATTTTCAATCCCGGTATTATTTTTAAAATTTGATAATTCGGAGCCGATCCAAACTTTATTTACTCCGTCTTTTACTAGTTCTACACAACTTTTCAATTTAGGAATCATTCCGCCGGTAATATCGTTAGAAGCGATTCCGCATAAAATTTCTTCTTCGCACAAAGCATCTATTTTCTCACCATTAATTAGAACACCTTCAACGTCAGAAACATAAAAAACAGTATCGGCTTTTATTGCCGAAGCGATTACACCGGCAAAAACATCCGCGTTCACATTCATTAAATTTCCGATTACATCCCGGCAGACACTTGAAAAAACCGGAATAACATTTTGCTCCATTAATTCATGAATCCATCGCACTGAATTAATTACTTCAGGCATACCCACAAAACCAAGTTCCTTATCGAGATATTTTGCGACAAAAGTATTTTTGTCAACTCCGGAAAAACCCGAAGCGGTTAAAAAAGATGAATTAAGTTTAGCGGTTAATTTTATGTTTAACATTCCTGCCTGCACAGCCGCCACAACATCCATCATTTTTTCAGTTGTTACTCTTTGTCCGTTTACAAATTCTGTTTCAATACCCAAAGCAGATGACCATTCGGTTATGGTTTTGCCCGCGCCGTGTACAATAACCAAACCGTCATATTCATTTAATAAATGCTGAACGGTATTTATCCATTTATCGGTTGTCAAGAATTCGTTTAAAGTTTTTCCGCTAAGTTTTAATACTGCTGATTTCATTTAATACCTCAAATTTATGTTCTGTAGTCAGCGTTAATTTTTATATATTCTTCAGTTAAATCACACGTCCACCAAGTCGCGTTACCATTACCGGCAGAAAGATCAATGTTAATTTCAAATTCAGAAGAAGAAAGTATTTTAGTGGCTTCATCTTCATCAAGAACAAGCTTGTAATTTGGCATAAGTACAGGCAGATCGTTAAATGAAATTGAAACTTGGGCAGGATCAAAATCAGCTCCACTTTGTCCCGCAGCCGAAATTATTCGACCCCAATTTGCGTCAGAACCATATACGGCTGTTTTAACCAAAGATGAATTAGCAATAGAGTTACCAACAAGATCCGCGTCTCTTTCACTTTTCGCGTTTTTTACATTTATAGTAACAAGTTTCGTAGCGCCTTCGCCGTCAGATACAATAGATTTTGCCATTTCGGTACAAATTGCCTGCAGAGCTTCTTTAAATTCCGCGTAAATATCGGATTCTTCTTTTACTTCAATATTAGAAATACCGTTTGAAAGAATTAAAACCATATCGTTTGTGCTCGTTTCACCGTCAACAGAAATTCTATTAAAAGATTTTTTAACCGCTTCCGATAATAATTTTTGAAGAATTCCTTTCTCAATTTTTGCGTCGGTTGTAATAAAGCCAAGCATAGTAGCCATATTCGGCATAATCATTCCGCTTCCTTTACAAACAGCGCCGATGGTGAATTCACCTTCTTTAGAATTAACTTTTACCGCGAAAGCTTTTACTTTTTTATCGGTAGTCATTATTGCTTCGGCAGCCTCTAAACCGCCGTTTTCAGTAAGATGATTTACTATTTCATTTATTCCGTTTGTTAAAGTGTTCATAGGAAGAGTCTGTCCAATAACTCCCGTTGAACCAATTAAAACTTGAGCGGGGGAAATATTTAATTTATCAGCGCAGACTTTCTGCATCTTGAGAGCGTCTTTTTCTCCCTGCTCTCCTGTACAAGCATTCGCGTTGCCTGAATTTATGAGAACCGCGTTAACTTCACCATTATTCAAAATAGTTTTTTTTGTTACCAGAAGAGGGGCGGCTTGAACTTTATTTAAAGTAAAAGTTCCGGCGGCACTGCATGGCTGTTCGGAATAAATTAATGCAAGATCTTTTCTTTTCTTTTTTATTCCGCAAAAAATACCTGCCGCTTTAAAACCTTTTGTTGATGTTACACTGCCATTTTCAATAAATTGAAACATCTTTAACTCCTTTACTTAATATTCCGGAATATTCATCGAGTCCGTAAACTTTATTTAAATTTTGTATAGCTTGTCCGGAAGCGCCTTTAACTAAATTATCAATCGCTGTTGTTACAATAATTTTATTATCCTTAGCGGAAGCGTGAATATCGCAGAAATTTGTGTTTATCACCCAGTTTAGCTGAGGCGGCATATTTCTCAATCTTACAAAAGCTGATTCATCATAAAAAGAAGAATATATTTCATCAATTTCATTTTGATTCACAGATTTATTTAAATGAATAAATGAGGTTGCATAAATACCTACAGCTACCGGAAGTAAATGCGTGGCAAATGAAAAAGAAGAATTGAAGCCGCTTTTTTGTAAAGCCTGTAAAATTTCCGGCTGATGCCTGTGCTGATTTAATTTATAAGCCGCTACATTTCCATCCATTTCAGACATAAGTAAATTGGTCTTGGGCGATTTTCCCGCGCCGCTTGTTCCGGAATAAGCCGATACACTTACCGAAAGAATTTCTTCCCTAAATTCTTCTACTAAAGGAAGAAGTGAAAGCAGAGTGGCTGTAGGATAGCAGCCCGGATTCGCGATTAAATTAGCTTCGGTATAATCCGTAGATTGAACATCCGCCAAACCATATATTTTTTGATTTAAGAGTTCTGCAGAAGTATGTTTAATTCCGTACCATTTCTCATATTCTTCGGCTGAGTTTAATCTATAATCTCCGCCTAAATCAATTATTTGCTTTTCTTCGGCTGCAAGTGAAGGCACAAATTTAAGCGCCTCACCATGCGGAAGGGCAATAAAATATAAATCGTGATCCAATGATAAATTTTCCGCGCTGATAACTTTATCATTTTTAACTATGCCATTTAAATCGGGGAAAAGATCAAATAAACTTTTCCCGGTCGAAGAAAAACCGTAAACCTTAAAATCATTAATAAAAGAATGGTTACTGCAATATTGAACTAACTTTTTGCCTGTATAGCCGCTGCCGCCTATAATTCCAACTGAAATCATTTATAATTCCCTAAACTAATTGATATAAAAAAATATGAAAGTAAAAATCTAAAGATGATATAGTATTACCCCAGAAGGGGACGGCGGCTTTTCCGGATTGGGAAAAAAGTAAAACTAGCTTCTGAATTGACTGGTTCGATATGTAATGTTTTTTTGTTCATTGTTTCAAAATTAAAAAACTAAAATTATAGAGTCAACAAATTTATGAATAATAATTCGTTTAAATATCAAGAAAAATTCTAAACCAATTAAATTTATGTATTTATATACATTAGTTTAGAAATATATGCGCTACATCAAAAGCGCCATTATAGCTTTTTGCACGTGCAATCTATTTTCCGCTTGATCAAAAATTATTGAATTAGGAGAATCGGCAACTTCATTAACCACTTCTTCGCCGCGATGCGCCGGCAGACAATGCATAAAGAAATAATCATCTTTTGCTAATTTTACAAGCTCCGGGTTAACTTGATATTCTTTCATCGCTGCAGATCTTATTTTTGCTTCATCTTCCCATCCCATGCTTGTCCAAGTATCTGTATAAATTATATCAGCGTCTTTTACCGCTTCCATGCAATCATTTCCTACCGCAACTTTACTCGTGAAAAATTTAGCATTATCAATCGCGTTTTCAACAATATCTTTATGAGGTTCATAACCTTTTGGAGTGGCAACATAAATATCCATTCCTACTTTAGAACAGCCGTAAAGCAAACTGTGGCAAACATTATTTCCGTCACCCACATAAACCATTTTTAACCCGGTTAATTTTCTTTTCTTTTCGTAAATAGTAAAAAGATCGGCTAAAACCTGGCAAGGATGAAGCAGGTCTGTAAGTCCGTTAATTACCGGAATAGAACCATACTTTGCAAAATCCAACGCGTCTTTATGTCCAAAAGTTCGTATTAAAATTCCGTCTAAATATCTTGATAAAACTTTGGCAGTATCCGCAATTGTTTCCTCACGTTTAAGCTGTAGATCATTAGGACCCAGATATAAAGCTGTTCCGCCTAATTGATAAGTTCCAACTTCAAATGAAACTCTGGTTCTGGTGGAAGGTTTAGCGAAAATCATTCCGAGAGTTTTTCCTTTTAATAAAGTATGAGGCTCGTTCGATTGCTGCTTAAGTTTTAAAGACGCGCTTAATTCAAAAATTTGCCAAACTTCTTCGTGTGAAAGATCGTTTATTGAAATAAGACTTTTGCCTTTCATATTTCTCGCCATTTGTTCTCCGACAATAAAAGTATAAAAAATGATAAGAGAAAAGAATAAAAATATTATAACATTGTAAAGAGCCAAATGGTATAAAAATACATAAAAGGGCAATCATGTAAAGAAAATATATAAATGACTGTATAATTATACGTAAATGTAGAGGTATTTTATACAAATCAGAATTTAGATTTGTAAAAACGGACGCAGAATACTTTAAAATTTATCTTAAAATTTTTTAGAGATATTTTGTATTTTAGAATACTCATTTACGCGTTTAGAAAAATTCGGGAAAAAGGAAATGAGATTGATGAAAAAGGGAGCCCGGTCAATTGAACTCATCAGTAAGAAAAATTGTTACATCAAAAATTAAAATTGTAAATCTGCGGGAAAATCTTTAATGAAGAAAAAATATATTGTCATAACGGTTATCGCCTTAATAATTGTATTGTATTTTTTATACAGAGCGTTTTTTGTACATGAAAAAGTTGAAGTGGCGCAAGTAGAAAAAAGAGATCTGATTACTTTAGTTTACGCGACGGGAACAGTAACCGCGGATTCAATAGCAACATTACGAAGTGAATCAGGCGGAATAGTAAAATATTTAAAGCCGCATGAGGGAAGTCGTGTAAAAAAAGGGGAGCTGCTTCTTAAAACAAATCAAGAAGATGAAAAACTGCGGCTTGAACAAGCGCGGAGTGATTTGAAAGCCGCGCAAATAAATCTTGAAGACGCGAGAAAAAATTATGAAAGATATAAAAACTTAAGCAAATCGAATACAATACCTCAGAAACAGCTGGATGATTCAAAACATCAGCTTGATTTAGCTGAATTAAAAGCAGAGCAACAAAAAATAGCGATAAATATGGCAAAAGAAAAATT
The DNA here is from genome assembly GCA_963798775.1 of uncultured Bacteroidota bacterium. GTDB lineage: Bacteria > Bacteroidota > Ignavibacteria > Ignavibacteriales > Ignavibacteriaceae > CAWCUK01. The sequence goes on along the minus strand of CAWCUK010000004.1, from coordinate 835,425 downwards.
ATCAACCACTGAAATATTAGCTCCATTTTCGGGGATAATAATAGATGTAAATGTTGATCTCGGTGATAATCTTGCTCCGAATGCCGAATGTTTTGAGATAATTTCGCCATCCTCCATTTTAGTTTTAGGCCAGGTAGATGAACAGGATCTTTCCAAAATTAAACTTAATCAAAAAAGTATAATAGCTTTTGACGCTTATCCGGATCAGAAATTTACCGGTAATGTTTTTAGAATTGTTCCGAAAACAAACGAATCCACCAAAACTTCAAAAGTATATTTTAAATTACAAGAACTACCTCCAAATTTAAATATCGGAATGACAGCCACAATTAATATTCAAGCCGGTGAGTTGAAAAATGTTTTAACTTTGCCACGGACAGCAATAATGCATGACGGAAATAATGATTTTGTTTATCTAGTAAAAAGCAGAACTTTGCAAAAAGTAAGAATAGAAGCGGGAAAAAGAAACAACGGAAAATATACCAATATTGAAAACGGGAAGGTGGAGCCCGGGAATTTTGTTGTCGTAAATCCGAAAGATTCCTATAAAGACGGAATGAAAGTGGAAATTTCTGAAGAATGAAAGAGCGGATTTATTTCATACTATCTATTGTTTGGAAACATCTTTTATTTAAGAAGAAGCAAACTATTCTGGTAATTGCGGGAATTGCCGTAGGCGCGATGGTAATGGTATTAACTTTCTCAATTACCAACGGAATCATCTTCGATATTAAAAATAAAATAATTGAAGTTTCTCCCCTAAGAACTTTAAAGGGGGAAAAGGTACGCGGTAAAGAACGAATGCTTTTTGATTCTTCCGCCGCAAAAAAATATTCCATAGTTTCCAGAATTGTTCCGGATGAAAAAAATGAAGTAAAACCTTATAAAGAAATTGTCTCGGTTCTTGATGATTTCAAAGAAATTGATGCTGTATCACCATACATTTTTTCGCGAGGAGTACTTCGCTCAAAAACGTTAACCGAGCAATGTGTAATAAAAGGTATAATTCCTGAAAGAGAAAAAAAAATTGCGAACCTTGAACAGAAAATAAAATCCGGAACTTTATCAGAATTAAGTTATACATCTAACGGCGTATTATTGGGAGTAGGATTAGCTCGAAGGCTGAAAACCGAATATCATAATATTATTCAATTAACCGGGGAAAACGGAGAAATTTATAATCTGAAGATTGTCGGTACATTTGAAACGGGATTTAGCGCGGTTGATGATAAAAATATTTATGTAAATTTAAGGTTCGCGCAAAATATAAAAGATTATCCCGATAATGTAGTTTCCGCAGTTGGAATTCATACAGTTTCTCTCAATGTTGTTAATCAAATTTCAAAAGATATAAGTAGAATAACAGGCTATAAAACAGAAACTTGGGAAGAAGCAAACGCCAATCTTCTAAACCTTTTTGAACGAAATAACAATATTACTCTTTTTCTGGTTGTGTTTGTTTTTATTGTTGCCGGATTCGGAATAGCAAATGTTCTTATCACAATTGTATTGCAAAAGAGGCAGGATATAGCAATTATGAAATCCGTCGGAATTTCTAGAAGATCGATAGAAATTATTTTTGTTTGTGAAGGTTTAGTCTTAGGAATTTTAGGAACATTAATCGGTGAAATTGCCGGACATTTTTTAGCTAATTTTATTTCCACAATTCCGATAAGCTTTGGTGAATCAGCGGTGGTTAAAAACGATCATCTCGTTACACTTCAAACTTTATCTTCATTTATAATAACAGCCGCGTTTTCAATAATAGTTAGCGCTGCCGCCGGATTTGGTCCAGCAAGAAGAGCGGCTAAATTAAATCCTGTTGATATATTGAGGGCGTAGCGTGGATAATAAAAAACACTTATTAATGATTGCTTACCGTCAGTTGATAAACCGTAAACGACAGACAATTTTATCTCTTTCCGGAATCGGGATTGGAGTGATGGTACTTATAACAGCAATTTCACTAATGAATGGACTGGTTCAAAGTTTTGTGCAAAAAATTATAAATATCGCGCCGCATGTAATTGTTAGCGGTGAAACCATTCATCCCATAAATCCCGAACAATTACTTAGTTCCGATTCCACCAGAAAAATAAACTTCATAAAAAATGTAAGTCGTGATGATGAAGAGGTAATAAAAAGCTACAAAAAAATACTTGATGAAATTCAAAAAGATTCATTAGTAGAAGTAGCGACACCGCTTGTTTCAATAACAACTTTAGGAAAATTCGGCACCACAACTTTACCTGTTCAATTATTTGGAATAATTCCTTCTAAACAAGATAAAATTGTAAAATTTAAAGAGAATATGACGGAAGGAAATTTTAATGAATTAGAAAAAACTCCGGACGGAATATTAATGGGAATTTCAGCAGCGAATGATTTTTCCGCTGAAGTAGGAGATAGAATTCAAATTATTTCTAATAATGGTAAAATATTCAGCCTAATAGTAACCGGAATTTTTTCTACCGGAATAAACGATATTGACGGAAATATTTACGCGAATTTAAAATTGGCACAAAACATCGGCGGCTTCTCAACCGATGAAGTAACCGATATTTATCTTCGGGTAAATAATCTTTCAAAAGATTCCATTGTAGCAAATAATATAAAACAGAACACTAATTATAGAGCAATAACTTGGGAAGAAAAAGCGAAAAGTGTTTTAGCGTTATTTAGAATGATTTCGATGATAGTTTATTTTCTCGTTTTCTTCGTGGTTTTAGTCGCGGGATTCGGAGTAGCAAATGTATTAATTACAAATGTTCTTGAAAAAACTCGTGATATCGCGATTTTAAAATCATTCGGTTTTAAGAAAAGTGAAATCACTACAATTTATATTTTCCAAGGATTTATTGTATCGGTTATCGGCGCTGCAATAGGCTGTTTACTGGGATATTTTATGATAGAAATTTTATCATCAATTAAAGTAGCTTCTTCAAATTCTTCTACAACCGTAAGATCGGATAGATTATTAATGGGAAAAGATTTTTGGTATTTTTTCTTCGCGTCAGGGTTCTCAATATTAGTTAGTTTAATTGCTTCAATAATTCCCGCAAGAAACGCGGCTAAGGTAAATCCAGTAGAAATATTACGCGGTGAAAAATAATGTCGAAAACAATAATAAAATTAGAAAATGTTAATAAAACTCTTGTTAATAAAAGTGACGGAGAAGTTGTAAAGACAACAATAATTCCGGGTATTAACTTTGAAATATCAGAAGGGGAATTTACTTCAATAACCGGTCCGAGCGGCTCAGGCAAAACAACTTTACTTTATTTAATGGGAGGTTTAGATCGTCCCACAAAAGGCAAAGTATTTTTAGAAAATGAAGAAATTTCCAAAATGAAAGAAGAAAAACTTGCCGAATTAAGGAACAACAAATTTGGATTTATTTTTCAATTTCATTTTCTTCTACCGGAATTTTCTTCCATTGAAAATGTAATGATGCCAATGCTTGCAAGGGGAAAAACTAAAATAAACATCGCAAGAAAAAGAGCAAAAGAATTATTAGTACAAGTAGGATTAGAAGATAAATTAAATAATAAACCGAATCAGCTTTCCGGCGGACAACAGCAGCGAGTAGCCGTGGCAAGATCTCTCGCTAATTCTCCGAAAGTTTTATTAGCCGATGAACCGACCGGAAATTTAGATTCGCGTAATTCCGAAAATATTTACTCTTTATTTGATAAATTAAATAGAGAAAACGGCCAAACTATTATTGTGGTTACGCATGATGACCATTTTGCCGATCGTACAGGAAGGAAAATCCACATTATCGACGGAAAAATTGACAGCGATACCATCAACAGTTAATACCAAATTTTTATGAATTATCGTCTTGACATAGAAAAATATTTTACAAGAATAAATTATTTTTCATCACCGAAAGTTGATCTTCAAACATTGAGGCAAATTCATAAAGCGCATCTTCATAATATTCCATTTGAAAATCTTAATATTTATTACGGACAAAAAATATTTCTTGATGAAAAGTATTTCTTCGATAAAATTATAAATAAAAAAAGAGGCGGCTTTTGTTATGAATTGAACGGATTATTTTACTTTCTTTTAAAAGAAATCGGTTTTGACGCGCGGCTGATTTCCGCAAGGGTTTTTAACAAAGACGGAAAGCCGGGAAAAGATTTCGATCATATGGCCGTAATTGTTAAACTGGATGATTTTTATTTATGCGATGTCGGTTTCGGTAATTCATTTATTTTTCCCCTAAAATTAGAAAATGAAACAGAACCAATTCATTATCAAAATTATTTCCGGGTTAATAAGATTAACGAAAAACAATTTAATCTAGTTCAAAAACTAAATGACGCAAAATCAATAAACCATTATACATTCAGCTTGCAGAAAAGATCTCTCAAAGATTTTGAAAAAATGTGCATTTACAATCAAACTTCACCGGAATCATCTTTTACACAAAAAAGAATCTGCACCCGATTTACCCAAAACGGCAGAATTACATTAAGTGACTTAAAATTAATAGAAACTATTGACGGATTTAAAACAGAAACATTATTAAATAGTGAAAGAGAATTTGAATCCGCGCTTAAACTTTATTTTAATATTGATATAAATTCTTATAAAAATCCCTCATTAACATAAACTCTCAATAACTTTTTACACATTTCATTTCCTAATTTATTTGTATATTTGATTTTTAAATCCAATTACTAAACTCAAATAAAAAGGAGAAGATTCACTGTGAGTCATAAACTGACGCTTATACCCGGAGATGGAATTGGACCTGAAATAACCAAAGCTACAACAAAAATTATAGACGCAGCCGGAGTTCAAATTGAATGGGAAGTTGTTGAAGCCGGAGTAACCGCTTTAGAAAAATATCATGATCCGCTGCCGCTGAACGTAATTGAATCAATTGATAGAAATAAAATAGCATTAAAAGGACCATTAACTACACCTGTTGGTAAAGGTTTTAGAAGTGTAAACGTGGCGCTGCGAAAAGAATTTGAACTTTACGTAAACCAACGTCCCGCAAAAACATTTAACGGAATTAAAACTTTATATTTCGATCATATAGATTTAATAATTTTCCGTGAAAATTTAGAGGAATTTTATTCGGGGATTGAACATTATATAGACAGCAGCAGATCAGCAGCCGAGACAATTGGAATAATCACCAAAAGAGGATCCGAAAGAATTATTCGTTTTGCTTTTGAATACGCTAAAAAACACAAAAGGAGAAAATTAACTGTTGTTCATAAAGCAAATATTTTAAAATTTACCGGGGGATTATTTTTAGATGTTGCCGAAGCTATGGCGCCGGAATATCCCGAAATAGAATTTGAGAATAAAATTGTAGATAATATGGCAATGCAGATGGTTATGAATCCTTATCAATTCGATTGTATTGTAACCACTAATTTATTCGGAGATATTTTATCCGATCTTGCATCCGGTTTGGTCGGCGGATTAGGAATGGCTCCCGGAGCGAATATCGGAGATGGAGTTGCCATTTTCGAAGCTGTTCACGGATCGGCTCCCGATATTGCCGGACAAAATATTGCAAATCCTTCCGCGCAGATTTTAGCCGCTGTAATGATGCTTGAATATATTGGGGAAGATACCGCCGCCAAAAAAATTGAACGAGCGGTAGCCAATGTTATAGCGGAAGGTAAGGATGTAACCAGAGATATAAATTCACGCAATTTTGTAGGAACAACAGAATTTGCGGACGCTGTTATTAAAAAAATTGAGAAATAAACGTGAGCAAGAAAACCCCCTTATTACTGATTTTTCTTACCGTGTTCATTGATTTACTTGGATTCGGTATTTTAATTCCCATTTTGCCGACTTTTGCTACAAAAGTACTTCATGTTGATGAAACGGCAATCGGAATAGCAATAGCTATTTATTCATTTGTTCAATTTTTATTTAACCCAATTTTCGGAAAACTTTCCGATAAACATGGTAGAAAGCCTGTAATAACATTCTGCCTATTTCTTAACGCTATTGGATATATAATATTTGCGTTTACGCATACTTACTTTATTCTTTTAGTCGGAAGAATAATTGCCGGAATAGGAGGGAGTAGTGTTTCAGTTGCTCAAGCTTATATAGCCGATGTTACCACTAAAGAAGATAGAGCGAAAGGAATGGGACTTATAGGTGCGGCTTTCGGACTTGGGTTTGTTTTCGGGCCTTTAATGGGAGGAATACTTTCCAAATACGGTTATGAAATTACCGGTTTTGCAAGTGCCGCTTTTTCAACCGCGGCGTTTTTATTAACAATTTTTGCTCTTCCGGAATCACATCATAAACGGAATAAAGAGATAAAAATTGGTAAAAAACTTTTTGATACTGATGCTTTCAAAAAAATATTGAGCAGTCCTGATTTAGGAACTTTAGTAATTATAAATTTTATACAAACATTTTCTATCGCAATTACATATATGACTTTCGCGCTTTTGGGTTATAAAGTTTACGGTTTTTCCGATATGCAAAATGGTTTAGTTCTGGGCATTGTAGGATTGGTTGGAGCAATTGTACAAGGCGGTTTAATTAGAATATTATCCAAACACATTTCCGATTTAAAGCTTGTTGTTTTGGGTTCCATTTTTATGGCACTAGGATTAGGCTTGCTCCCCTTCGGCGGTAATTTATTGGGTATTTCTTTAATAGCCGTTATTTTAGCTCTTGGAACCGGAGTTTTACAACCAACGTTATTAAGTATTATTTCTAAAGTTGCAACAGAAAATAACCAAGGTATAACTTTAGGAGTAAATCAATCTTTTTCGGCGTTTGCAAGAGTTCTGGGCCCGCTTTGGGGCGGTTTCGCGTTTCAGTTTTTAGGTTTCGCGTATCCTTTTTTAACCGGCGCGGCTTTTACTTTAATAATAGTAGTTGTAGGAATTTTTTATCTTCCGAAGAAATTAAACGCGAATCCGGAAAACGCGTAGTAGAAACAGAATTATTAAGTTGTTATTTTTAATAGAAGAAAATTTGATTGGAATATGTTTAAAGTAGGAAAAGTAAAAATTGATAAAGCCATTCTTCTTGCTCCGATGGAAGATGTAACAGATATATCATTCCGTTTGGTTTGCAGAGAATTAGGAGCCGATGTAGTTTATACAGAATTTGTAAATTCTGAGGGATTAGTCCGTGCATCAGAAAGAACGCATAAAAAATTAGAAATTATTGAAGATGAGCGACCGGTTGGAATTCAAATATACGGCGGCGGAATTGAATCAATGGTTGGCGGAGCAAAAATTGCCGAAGCCGAAAATCCCGATATGATAGATATAAATGCCGGGTGCTGGGTAAAAAATGTAGTTGGTTTAGGTGCCGGAGCCGGTTTATTAAAAGATCCTGAATATATGCAGCAGCTTGTTAAAGAAGTAGTTGATTCTGTTTCGCTTCCTGTAACGGTAAAAACGCGTTTAGGTTGGGACAACAGCAGCATAAAAATTTTAGAAGTTGCAAAACGTCTTGAGGATGTAGGCGTTCAGGCTTTAACAGTTCACTGCAGAACCAGGGCAATGGGACATAAAGGCGAAGCCGACTGGAGCTGGATTTCAAGAATAAAGGAAGTTGTTGATATTCCTGTTGTTTTAAATGGAAATATTTTAACAGCTCTTGATGTTAAACGAGCTTTTGATGAAACCGGGGCTGATGGCGTTATGATCGCACGAGGTGCAATCGGAAATCCTTGGGTTTTTAAAGAAGCTAAAGAATTGATGGAAACAGGTCAAATTTCTACAATTGTTGATGAGAAAAAAAGAATTAAAACATGTCTCCGGCATCTTGAACTTGCCATAAAAGTAAAAGGGGAAAGACGTGCGGTAATTGAGCATCGTAAATTTTATTCAGGATATTTAAAAGGGCTGCATAATGCTTCACAAGCTCGTAAAGCATTAATGTTAGTAACAGAATTTAAACCGGTTGAAGATATTCTTCTTAATTATTTGGAAGACCTTTTAACTTATAAATTAGCGGTATAATTAACCGCTTTTTTTTCAAAAATATTGCAAATTAAAATTTGGAAAAAACATTCTCATATAATTTCGCAAGAATCATTTCCACGGTATTTGTTCCTCCTTCGTTTACTATTTTACTTTTTACATACTTCGCGTTCGCGCTTCAAACTAATTCAACAAAAATATTCGCCACACTTTTCTCGGCTTATATTTTAGGCTTTATCATGCCGGTTATACTTTTCTGGATTCTCTATAAAAAAGGAAAATTAGTTAATATGGACGCCACAATAAAAGAAGAAAGGAATCTTCCTTTTTTTATTGTTACTTTATTTTATATCGGAGGGTTACTAATTTTAAATTATTATAAAGTTAACATAATTTTAATAGCTTTCTGGTTTTGTTATATTTCAAATACAATTTTCATCTTAATAATCAATCGATTTTGGAAAATCAGCGCGCATGCAATGGGTGCCGCGGGACCGGCTGCCTTTCTAATTTATGTTTACGGCTATACAGCCGCTCCTATTTTCCTTTTACTTTTTGTAATTGGTTGGTCTCGAATAAAATTAAAATGTCACAATCTTGCTCAAGTTTCCGCGGGAGCTTTGACGGGATTTATTTCAACAATACTTCAACTTTATATAATAACCGGGATGTTTAAATAATGCCTTCTAAAAAAGATGTTGTAATTCTGCTTGAAGAAATTGCCGATATGATGGAATTTCAAGGAGAAAATCCTTTAAAATTAATGCTTATAAAAATGGCGCAAACGCTATAAGAAGAATGGACGGAGATTTTGAAAATCTTGTCGCCGAAAAAAAATTAAACTCTGTCAAAGGCATCGGAAAGGGACTACAATCTGTTATTTATGAATATTATGAAAAAGGTGAATCATCTCTTTATAATGAACTTGTAAAAATCGTTCCTCCGGGAATTGGTGATTTAATGAAAATAAGAGGACTCGGCCCTAAAAAGATAAAAATTCTCTACAATGAACTTGGAATACAAAATATCGGTGAACTTGAATACGCGATTAAGGAGAATCGTCTGGCTTTATTAAAAGGATTCGGAATATCTACTCAACAAAAAATTGAAGCCGAATTAGAAAAAATAAAAATATTCAGTAAATATGTTTTATTAAGCGCAGCAACCAGATTTTGTGATGAATTAATACCTTTACTACTTGATTTCCAAAGTGTTGAAAAAGTTGAGATATCCGGTGAAATTAGAAGAGGAATGGAAATAATTTCATCAATAGATGTTATTCTTCTGGTTGATAACCAAACAAAGTTTTTAGATGAAATAAAAAATACTCTAAACTATAAATTGAAGAGTAATGTAATTGAACTTGATGAATATTATAATATTCCGGTAAATCTTCATCTTACGGAAAATGAAAAAGAATTTACAGTAGAACAATTTTTAACAACCGGTTCGAAAAAATTTCTTGAAAAAATAGATGCTCTCAAAGAAATAATAGGGGAAAATGAAGCTAAAATATTTGAGCATTTAAAATTCCCTTACGTGATCCCGGAAATGCGGGAAAATGAATATTTCGGAGCACGCGACAAATTAAACGAAAATTCCAGATTAACATTGGAGGATTTTAAGGGATTACTTCATTTTCATTCTACCTTTTCAGATGGAAGAGATGAATTAAAAAACATGCTTAAATCCGCCGAAGAACGAGGATTTAAATATGCAGCAGTCTGCGATCATAGTAAAGCCGCATTTTATGCAAATGGTTTAGATGAATCCGGAATATTATTACAAAAGGAGGAATTATCCAAGCTTAGTTCACAATTTAGATTGCATCTATTTCAGGGAATTGAGTCCGATATTCTTCAAAACGGAGATTTAGATTATGAAGAAAATATACTCAAACAATTTGATTTTGTCGTAGCTTCAATTCATTCCAGATTTAGTATGAATGAAGAGGAGATGACAAAAAGAATTTTAAAAGCTGTAGAAAATCCATATACTGATTTACTTGCTCATCCATCCGGAAGGCTGCTCCTAAGCCGTGATCCCTATAAATTTGATGTAAAAAAAATAATTGATGCCTGTGCGGCAAATAATGTTGCAATAGAAATTAACGCGAGTCCGAGAAGATTAGATTTAGATTGGCGCCGGATTTATTATGCCCGTGAAAAAGGTTGTTTATTTTCAATAAATCCTGATGCTCATTCTACTGAAGAAATTGATTATCTGAAGTACGGAATTTTAAGCGGAAGAAAAGGCGGCCTTCAGCCGGAAGAAGTAATAAATTGTTATGAGTTAAATAAATTTAAGAAATTTTTAACCAGAAAAGTTAATAGAAATATTTAGGATCAAAATGGGAATGATAAAAATTTCAGTTGAAGAAAATATTGCGACCGTAATATTAAATCGTCCGGAAAAAAGAAACGCTCTTCATCCCGATTTAGTAAAAGAATTAAAAGATAATTTTAATAAGTTAAAAAGTGATAAAAATTTATCTTCAGTTATAATAAGCGGTGAAGGTAAAAGTTTTTGTTCCGGCGCTGATTTAGCTTATTTAAATCAATTAAGAGATTTTTCCACTGTAGAAAATGAAAAAGATTCGCAAGATTTAGCCGATTTATTTTTACAAATATATAATTTCCCCAAACCCGTAATCGCGGCTGTTAACGGTGCCGCTATTGCCGGAGGCTGTGGGCTTGCCAGCGTTTGCGATTTGATTATCGCTGATCCGGAGAATTCTAAATTCGGCTATTCTGAAGTTAAAATTGGTTTCATTCCGGCAATCGTCTCTATTTTCTTAATAAAAAAAGTAGGGGAAGGATTGGCGAAACAACTTCTTTTAACGGGAGAAATAATTAATGGCAGAAGAGCTTACGAAATTGGATTTGTAAATTATCTTGCCGAAGATCCGCTTCTTGAAGCGAATAATTTAGCCAAAAAAATCAGTAAAAATTCATCTTTTAGTATGGATTTTAGTAAAAGAATGATAAATTCTGTTTCAAATTTAAGAGTTGACGAAGCGGTTAATTATTGTATAAGATTAAATACAATAAGCCGGTCGTCTGACGATTTTAAGAAAGGTTTAGAAAATTTCCTGAATAAAAACTAGAGGGTAAAATGAAAATAGAGCTTAAAAAATATATTCGAAGCGTTAAAAATTTCCCCAAAGAAGGAATAATGTTTCGGGACATTACAACTTTGCTTATCGATCCAGAAGCATTGAAATCTACATTAGTAGAATTACTGGATTTAACCAAAGAATTGAAGATAAATAAAGTTGTGGGAATTGAATCTCGCGGATTTATGTTCGGAGCGATGATTGCTGAAAGGTTAAACGCCGGATTTGTTCCGATAAGAAAACCCGGAAAACTTCCGTCAGAGGTTGTTGCTGAAACTTATGAATTAGAATATGGAACCGATAAAATTGAAATTCATAAAGACAGTATTAAACCGGGAGAAAATGTTTTAATTCATGATGATTTATTAGCTACAGGCGGAACGGCAAAGGCAGCCGCAAATTTGGTTGAGAAACTTGGCGGTAAAGTTGTCCAAATGTCGTTTATTGTCGAATTATCATTTTTGAAAGGAAGAGAAAAATTAGGAAATTATAACGTCCGTTCTTTAATAAATTACGATAGCGAATAATTTTTATTTCCATATTTTACATTTTGGGGGCAACAGTTAGTTAAGAGAATTTTTTATTTAAAAGAAAAAACGCGGAATCCCGAGAAGAAAAAGTATGGCCAATAACGAATTTTATAAATACGCCCGCGCTTACGATATCGCTTTTGCCGGAAGAGATTATAATGAAGAATGCAATTTTATAGAATGGTGTTTTTCTAATCATTCAACCATTAATATTAAAAATAATGATGAAAAGGTCTTTCTTGAATTAGGATGCGGCCCCGCTGGACACGCAATAGAATTCGCGAAAAGAAATTGGAAAACTTTTGCTTTGGATTTATCGCCTGAAATGCTTCTTTATGCCGAAGAAAAAGCTCAGAAAGAAAATGTAAAAATAGAAACTATATGTTCTGATATGGTTGAATATAAAACCGACGCTAAGGCTGATGTTATAGGTTTATTTACAGAAAGCATAACACATATTTTAACAAATGAAGATCTTCTTCGTCATTTTAAAAATGTTGCTAAAAGCTTAAAACCGGGCGGAATTTATATTATCGAAACCGGGCATCCTTTATATTTTTTCCCCGATAATGAACCGAATATTTGGACTATGAAAGAAGGAGACACAGAAGTAACCATTCTTTTCGGGAAACCGGATGATGAATATGACGCGGTAAATCAGCAATGGAATGTAACAACTCGTTTAGAAATTAAAGAAAACGGTAAGAGTGAAATATCGGAATCGAAAAGCAAACACCGCTGGTATTTGGCGCAGGAATTAAAGGCTCTAATCCAGCTATCGGGTGAATTTGAAGATTTTTGGTTTTACGGCAATATGGATGTGCCGCCGGGCCCGCTTGATAATTCACAAAATTCGGACTCGATGAATATAGTTTTAAGAAAAAGGAAAGGATTAAGAAAGAAATAAGAAAAGTTAATCTTCTTTATTAACTATCCAATTTAAAGGAGCAATTATTACTACAAATTCTCCTTTTAAAGTTTTAAAGGGCAGTTCAGTTAATATTTCTTTCGGAAAACCGCGCCAGAATTCCTCAAACTTTTTAGTTAACTCCCGTGCTACAACAACAAATCTTTCCGGCATATATTCATTTAACTCGTTTATCAGTTTTTCAATTCTGTATGTAGATTCATAAATAATTACAGTTCGTTTTTCTTCACTTAATTCTTTTAATAGTTTTTGTCTGCCTTTTTTTTGCGGAAGAAAACCTTCGAATACAAATGAATCACTGGGTAAGCCGCTGGCTGTTAAAGCTGTTATCATTGCAGTTGCGCCCGGAACAGGCACTACTTCAATTTCTCTTTTAATTGCGGCTGCAATTAATCTAATTCCGGGATCAGAAATTGCGGGAGTTCCGGCATCGGAAACTAACGCGCATGATTCGCCGTTTTCTATTCTATTTAAAACATAATTTATCTTTGAATTTTCATTAGAAGCATTCAGCGAGACGAAATCTGTTTTTATCTCATAATTATTTAATAGAAACGCGGTAACTCTCGTATCTTCGCAGGCAACAAAATTTACTTCCCTTAATATATCGAGAGCTCTAAGAGTAATATCTTTTAAATTCCCAATCGGTGTGCTGACGATGAAAAGTGAATTTCCCAATTAATGTTTTTCCCGGAGTAGTTTAAAATGATAACGGCTCCACCGTGGAGCCGCATCATGCAAGTAGTTAAATAATAATTAGTTATTTGACGACATTAAAAATAAAACTTTTTTAATAATTTTCAAGCCATCATCAATATCCGAATTTGTGACTGTTAATGAAGGTCTAAATCTGACAGATTTTTGACCGCATCCCAACATAATCAATTTTTCTGAGTAACATTGTTTTACAAATTCATTTCTTACATTACCGTCGGAAAAATCGAACGCGCACATTAAACCTAATCCTCTTGCGTTGCTGATAAGATTAGGAAATTCAGCTTGAAGTTTATAAAGATTGTCTTTTAAATATTCGCCGACGGTTCGGGCATTTTCTACAAGATTATCTTCTTCAATAATTTCCATTATTTTCTTTGAGCGAACCATATCAACTAAATTCGCGCCCCAAGTTGAATTAATTCTGCTTGATTTATGGAAGCAGTTTTCTTTAACTTCATCAACACGTTCACTTACCATTATTCCGCAAACTTGAGCCTTTTTACCGAATGAAATAATATCCGGTTTTACATAATAATCGGAAGCCCAGAATTTTCCGGTCATTCCAAATCCGGTTTGTACTTCATCAAACATTAATAAAATATCATTATCGTCCGCAATTTCTCTAATCTTTTGGAAAAACTCTTTTCTGAAGAAGTTATCTCCGCCTTCTCCTTGAATCGGTTCCATTATAATTAACGCAATATCGTCGGGATTATTTTTAATGGCGTTTTTAATTTCTTCTAAAGCAATTTCTTCTTGTTTAACAATTTCAGATAGATGATTTTCAAGCGGAAAAGTAACTTTTGGATTTGAGATTCTAGGCCAATTAAATTTCGGAAAATATTTTACTTTATTCGGATCGGTATTTGTAAGCGACATAGTGTAGCCGCTTCTTCCATGAAAAGCTTCTCTAAAATGAATTACTTGATGGCCTTTTTCTTCTTTATAACCTTTTTCAAAATTCTTCTGTACTTTCCAATCGAACGCAACTTTTAAACCATTTTCTACGGCCAACGCACCGCCGGAAACAAAGAATAAATATTTCATATAATCCGGTTTAGCAACTCTGCTGAAAGTATCAACAAATTCCGCCATTTCAACAGTATAAATATCAGAATTGGAAGGTTTATTTACGCCTGCTTTGCCTAATTTTTCAATAAATTCCGGATTATTAAGTTTAGGATGGTTTAATCCTAAAGGATTTGAAGCAAAAAATGTGAAAAAATCTAAATATTCATCGCCGTTTTTTGCGTCAACTATTTTATTTCTACGACTATTTTGTAAATCAAGAACAATATCAAAACCATCCGCAAGCATATTTTTTGAAATAACTTCATGCACTTTATTCGGTGAAACATGGGAATACGCGTCCATCTCAACTCCGTTTGATTTTATGTTATTAGATTCCATAAGATTACCTCCTTAGAATATATGGATGAGAAAAAATTCTTTTAGTAAAAAAGATTTAAGTAAAAATGATTAATTAATGTGAAGCGGAGAAGGGAGGTAAAATTTAAAAAACATTCTCAAAGCGAGAAATAAAATAGCTTCTCAAGTTTGTGAAGCCGGTTTCTTTTTTAAAATTAATTAAGTTATACATCATTTAAAATTGTAAAGTAGAATAAAAAATCTATCCTAAAGTATAAATTATCTTTCCAATTTTCAATCTATTTTAATGTAGATATTTAATAAATATTTGTGCGGAAAAAGTATAATAAGAATTTGTTTTTCTCATGCTTATTGGTTACACTTACCGTAACAATTAAAAAAAATATGTCCGCTTCAACAAAATTATCTACAGCAGTAAAAGCATTAACATTTTTAGCCGAAAATTATCCGGAGCCGAAAAATAGCGCGGAAATTGCCGGTTCAATTGGAGTAAACGCTTCTAAACTAAGAAAAATTCTATCGCTTCTGGTTAAAAATAATATAGTAGAAAGTACACAAGGCAATACGGGAGGATTTGTTATAAAAAAAGAATCTGCAAATTTAAATTTGCAGGAAGTTTATTGCGCTATAGAAGACAGAAAAGCATTTTATTTAGATGTTACAAAAACCAACGGGAAAGAATTGAGCAACACAACTCAAATAAATAATTTTTTCCTAGATCTTTTTGCCGATATTCAAGTAGATATTGAAAATAAGATGAGCAAAATTAGTTTGAAAACTATTATTGATAAAACAAATGAATAATAAAAAATAAAGGAGAGATATATGGATTTTCTTAAAGAATTAGGAATAAAGGAAAAGAATTTCGGATCGTCCACCGGGTTAGAATGGAATGAGACTTCCGATCAGGGTGAATTAAAGATTAGTTCACCTGTTGACGGTAAATTAATCGCTTCCGTTTACCAAGCGTCTGAAGGTGATTATGAAAATATTGTTAAGAAAGCTCAAGAAGCGTTTAAAGTATGGAGAAAAATGCCTGCTCCTAAAAGAGGAGAAATAGTTAGACAAATCGGACTTAAATTAAGAGAAAACAAACCCGCGCTCGGAAAATTAGTTTCGTACGAAATGGGAAAATCGTTGCAAGAAGGTTTAGGCGAAGTTCAGGAGATGATTGATATTTGTGATCTTGCGGTTGGACAATCGAGACAGCTTTACGGTTTTACAATGGCATCAGAAAGAAAAGATCATAGAATGTACGATCAATATCATCCATTAGGAATTGTCGCAACCATTTCCGCTTTTAATTTCCCGGTCGCTGTTTGGTCTTGGAACGCGATGCTTGCCGCTGTTTGCGGAAATGTAAATCTTTGGAAACCATCTTCAAAAGTTCCTCTTTCCGCTATTGCCTGTCAAAATATTATAGCCGATGTTTTACGCGAAAACAATCTTCCAGAAGGAGTTTTTTCATTAATTATAGGAAAAGGCTCAACAATAGGAGAAAAGTTATTAAACGACAAACGAATTCCATTAATATCTGTAACAGGTTCTACCAGAGTAGGAAGACACGCAGGCGAAGTAATCGCGAAAAGATTCGGGCGATCAATTTTGGAATTAGGCGGAAATAACGGAATTATTATTACTCCTAACGCCGATTTAAGAATGGCAATTCCTGCCGTAGTTTTCGGCGCGGTAGGAACAGCGGGACAACGTTGTACTTCAACCAGAAGATTAATTATTCATGAATCTATTTATGATAAAGTTAAAGAAAGTGTTTTGAATGCGTATAAAGGATTAAAAATCGGGGATCCGCTTGACGAAAAAAATCATGTAGGTCCCTTAATCGATAAAGACGCGGTAGAAATGTTTACCAAAGCATTAGAGCAAGTTAAGGAAGAAGGCGGAAATGTAGTTTACGGCGGAGAAGTATTAAGCGGTGACGGATATGAATCCGGAACTTATGTAAGGCCGGCGGTTGTTGAAGCAGAAAACAGCTATAAAATTGTACAGGAAGAAACCTTTGCGCCTATTCTATATTTACTTAAATACAACGGCGATGTTGAAAATGCCGTTGAAATTCATAATGATGTTGTTCAAGGATTATCTTCAGCAATATTTACGGATAATATGAAAGAAGCAGAACGATTCCTTTCGGCGGAAGGTTCGGATTGCGGAATCGCGAATGTAAATATTGGTACATCGGGCGCAGAAATCGGCGGAGCATTCGGCGGTGAAAAAGAAACCGGCGGCGGACGCGAATCCGGTTCTGATGCTTGGAAAGCTTATATGAGAAGACAAACCAATACAATAAATTACGGAAATGAACTTCCGCTGGCTCAAGGAATTAAATTTACTATTTAATTTAACGGTTCTTTTTGCAAAAAAGGTTGTAGTTTTAATTAATTACAGCCTTTTTTTTATCTCTATTTCAATTATTCTACATGGAGCTTATTATCTTATTTATTTTAATGGACTTAAAAGCTTTTAAATAATATCTTACATAATGGATTTAGAATAAATCTTTATTGTGCTTCAAAAAATTTAACAAGTACCATTTTGATATACTAACCGTATTAAAACTGGACGATAAAAGTCCATATTTTGATCCTTTTATATTACTTCTGACTAATTTACTTATGGTATAATAATTGCATTCCTTTTTTCATTTAACGAAAATATTGAAACTAGATGAATCGTTTAACTATAGATAATTTCATTTCTTTTGATCCCGATTGGGAAATAAGCCAATATAAAATTCTAAGCGGAATAAAGGAATATTCCGCGCAATTTAACAAGAATAAACTTTATCCGGCTTTGGCTGAACTTATTAATATATCAACAAGATTAGAGACTATAGTTAATAATAATTCTGATATTAAACTTTGGGTTCCAAAAATAATTAAGAGCGGCGAAGTAAGAAATAGAAACATTATTTATGAAACCGCCGATAAATTGGTAAATGAAAAAGAATATCTTCATGAGCTAATAAACTGGGCTCTTCCTCATATAAATTTATTAATTGAAGAAGGTTTAATTCTTTATGAATTTGTTGAAGAAAATATGGAAATTGCGCCGGTAGGGCATTTACCGGAATTTAAAGAAGAAGGATATTTCTTTATTCCTGATAATTTAAAACAAATTCTAATAATCAATAAATATGAATGTTCATTGTTTTCATCTGGCAAAAAACCTATGCGATCTTTGAAAACAAGAATAGTTAAAACAATAGAACAATCTAAAATTTCCCAATCATATGAAACCATTAAATTTGATGTTATGAGAACTAACAGGGAATTAAACAATCAAGCTGCGTATATTTGTGAAACCGATCTTGAATTTCCTTTCGCGGAAACAATTTTTCCGATAGCGAAAAGTAAATTACTCGCCATTCTTTCTAAATAAAAACTGAATATTTTATAGTACAAAAACCGGTATAATTTTCTTTCCTTGCTGTTTTTTTCGCATCGTTTTGTCTAAAATCTCAATAAAAACAATTAAAATTTACACAATTATTATTGGTATGGATATTGATGAATTACTATAAAACTGAATTGAGGTATAGCCATGAAAGAATTGAATATTGATTGTTTTGTATATCCGCAAAGTAGTGATTTTGAAGTAAACCAATATCTGATTTTGGACGCGTTAAAGAAATATCAAACAGAATTTAATCATAAAAGATTGTATCCGGAAATTACGGATTTAATAAAACTATCAAACCAGCTACAAGATTTATTAGATGATAAAATTGATTTGGAAATGTCATTTCCCAGAACAATATCAAATTTTGATCTTCAAAATCAAAAAGTAAATTATGAACAGCTCGAAAAAATACAGACTGATTCCGATATGATATTTAGATTGATCGATTGGGGACTTCCGGTTATTAAAAATTTAATTGAAGAGGGAATTATTGTTCATGAATTTGTTGAAGAAAATATTAAGATTGAAGAAGTAGGAGTTGTGCCGCTTTATAAGAATGAAGGCTATTTTATGATAGTAGATAATAAGAAATCGGAATTGGAAATACATCGTTTTGAATGTTCCTTATTTACTTCCGGGAATGAACCGTACCGGGCATTAAAAACAAAATATCTGGAATCGATTAAGAATATTATTATTAAAGAAGCCCCGGAATCAATAAAATTAAATTTGATTAAAAAATATCATGATCTCCCGAATCCCGCGACTTATATTTGCGATTCTTCAATAGATTTCCCTTTCGATGAAACTATTTTTCCTATCGCTAAAAGAAAACTAATAAGTAAGGTCGCTTCGGCTTAAACAAAAGATTGCGTAAGGCGGGTGGTAAAAAAAACAGCCTCTTTTGAGGCTGTTTTACTTTTGATAAATTTTTAGGAAAGCAGAATAAAATCGGCAAGAATATGCGCGGTTTCATTCAGTAAAGGATCCTTTTCTTTAGGATTAACTTCCGGAGTTTCTCCTTTTTTCAATAATTTTAATCCCTGTCTTTTTCTTCTTTCATTCTCTCGTTCAAATCTTTTCTGCTCTGATTCATCATATTCTTTTTTTCTAACATCATAATTTAGAGATACATATTTTTTTTCATGATTTTCTTTGTACTCCGTAATATCTTCATTTATATATTGGAATTCAGGATCATCTTTAACGCGAGCTTGATGTTTTAATTTCAACTGTGTTATAATATCATGAAGATTTGAAAATTTATGAAAATCCGTAGTTTTTATTTGATCCCAAGGTAAAGCGCTGGGTTCCGAACTTTCGCCAAACTCTTTCGGATCTAAAGCTGTAGGGAAATCAACATCCGGGATAACTCCGAGATTTTGAGTGCTGCCGCCGGTTACTCTATAATATTTTGCGATAGTTAACTTCAGCTGTCCCATTTCTTCATTTGATCTATGCATTATTCTATTCAAATCAATTAAATTTTGAACAGTTCCTTTTCCGTAAGTTTGTTCACCTACAATTACTCCTCTACCATAATCCTGAATCGCACCGGTAAAAATTTCGGAAGCCGAAGCGCTGAATCTATTAACCAAAACAACAAGTGGACCGCCGTAAACCAAAGAAGAATCCGGATCTTTACCCACATCCACTTTTCCGTCGGAATTTCTAACTTGAACAACCGGACCTTGCGGTATAAATAGTCCGGTTAAAGAAATTGCTTCCTGTAATGAACCTCCGCCGTTATTTCTTAAATCAATAACAATTCCGTCTATTTTTTCGTTATCTAATTCTTTTAATAATTTTCTAACGTCCCGGGTAGTACTTTTATAATTTTTATCACCTTTTTGTTCGGCTTCAAAATCACTATAAAAAGCTGGGATTGAAATTACTCCCATTGTATATTTTTTACCATCATGAAAAATCTGTAAAGTATCTTGTTTAGCTGATTGTCCCTCTAAGGTAACTTTATCCCGTACAAGTTTTATTACTTTTGTAGGCGCGTTAAAACCGGAATGAGCCGGTAGAATCTGTAAACGAACTACACTGCCTTTTGGGCCTCTTATTAATTGTACAACATCCGTTAATCGCCATCCTATAACATCAACCATAGCGCTGTCTTCGCCTTGAGCAACGCCTACTATTTTATCGTCCTTATGAATCAAATTACTTTTAAAGGCCGGGCCTCCGGGTATAACATCGGATACTTTTGTATATTCATCTTCCTGCTGAAGCTGAGCGCCAATTCCTTCGAGGGAACGCGCCATATCAATTTTAAAATTTTCGGAAGAAATAGGAGATAAATAATTTGTATGCGGATCAATGGATTCAGTATAAGAATTCATGAAAAGCTGAAATACATCTTCACTATTATATTGAACAATAGCGCGGTTAAAATTTTCGTATCTTTTCTTTTAAAGTTTCAACAATTCCTTTCCAGTCTTTGTCCTGCAGCTTAAGATTTAGTGCGTCGTTTTTAATTCTTTTACGCCAAACTTCATTAAGTTCTTGTTCGTTTTCCGGCCATGGAGCGTCTTCACGTTTCACCAGGTATTTTTCATCTTTTGTGAAATCAAATTCCTTATCGGCGTTTAATAAATTATTTATATACTCCACGCGCTGTTCAACTCTATCCCTAAAAACATTAAATATTTTATACGCCGGATGAACTTCACCAGCTTTTAAATCATTATCTAACTCGTCTCTGTATTGTTGAAATTCTTCAATATCAGAAGCTAAGAAATACATGTGGCCGTAATCCAGGGTTTTAATATATCTATCGAATATTACTCCTGATAGACTATCGTTAAGAGTGAATTTTTTATAATGATACCTTGATAACAAAGTGGTAATTAATTGTTCTTCGGTAGAATAATATTTTGCCGGTTCAACAACTTTTAAAGTATCGTTTTTAATATCAATAGTATTTGCGTTATCGAATGTTCTTGCCAGAAAAATATTTGCAGCTGCTACAATTATTCCTATTATCAGAATTTTCTTCATTAATTTTCCCGCTGATTTTGTCATTATTATATTTGGTTTAATTTTTTAATAATTAAAATTTATGAATTCAATTGTAACTAAAAAATGATAAAATTTGTATGAGCTACAAACATAAAATAATTTAGTATAAATACTTGTGCTAATTGGAAGAGGAACATTAAAATAACTATATTTTATTAATTCCTGGTATAAAACTTTTAAATTTTTAGAGGTAAAAACATGAAATTTATTCAGTTACCGGTGTATATACTAATTGTGTTCTGTTTTGTTTCATCAGCAACCGCACAAGATATTCAAAAAAATGAATATGGATTAAAAGTTGTAAATGATATTTCAACTTATCAAAAAATTATTTCGAAGGACAGCAGCAAAGAATTAGTTGATCTTCAAAAATTAATTCCGGGATTAAAACTTGATATTCGTTATGCTACAGAGAATAACTTTTTGGGTGAACCGGTTTATAATTCAGCGCATGCGTTTGCTAGAAAACCAGCGGCAGAGGATTTGAAAAAAGTTCAGGAAGAATTGAAGAAAATTGGATATGAGTTAAAAATATATGACGCTTACCGGCCTTATGAAGCAACGGTAAAATTTTATAAGAAAGTAAAAGATACAGTTTATGTTGCTTCAGCCTGGAAAGGTTCCCGCCACAATCGCGGCTGCGCAATTGATTTAACAATAATTTCATCCGAAACAGGCAAAGAATTAGATATGCCTACACCGTTTGATGATTTTACGGAAAAAGCTCATTCTGATTATTTAGAACTTTCCCCAGAACAAATTAAAAATAGAGATTTATTAATCGGTGTAATGTCTAAACATAATTTTACAAATTATTCCGCCGAATGGTGGCACTATGATTACAACGGCTGGGATAAATTCGGATTAATGAATCTATCTTTTGAGCAGCTGGAAAAAATAGAACAAAAATAACTAAATAAAAAACCCTTACTTCGAATAAGAAATAAGGGTTTTTCTTGCTTTAGTGGTTAAAGGAACAATCCGAACCTAAATATTTTTTTCAACGGTCCTTGAAAATATATAATCTACATTTTTAAGCATTTTGTCAGTATCAAAAATATCTTTTATTTCTTCGTCAGATAAATATTTTTTTGCTTCCTGGGAACTTAATAATTCATCCTTAAGATTTTTAGATTTATCAGCCCAAACATTCATTGCCGAAGATTGCACTATTTTGTAAGCTTCTTCTCTTGCGGCGCCTTTGCTAACAATTTTTAATAAAACAGTTTGAGAAAAAACTAAACCGCGGGTAAGGTTTAAATTGTTTATCATATTTTCCGGATAAATAATTAAATTGTTCATCAATTTAACCATTAAATCGAGCATATAATCCAGGACTATGCAACTATCCGGAACCACAATTCTTTCAACGGAAGAATGCGAAATATCTCTTTCATGCCATAGCGCCACATTTTCTAATGAAGCCATTGCGTTACTTCTTAAAACGCGTGCTAAACCGGTTATTCTTTCACTTACAATAGGATTTCTTTTGTGCGGCATAGCCGAAGAACCTTTTTGTCCTTTTGAAAAAAATTCTTCCGCTTCTAAAACTTCAGTCCTTTGCAGATGCCTAATTTCTATAGCAATTTTTTCGAGTGAAGCACCTATTACGGCAAGAACGGACATAAACTCCGCATGTCTGTCTCTTTGAATTACTTGAGTAGAAACCGGAGCAGGGGAGAGTTCCATTTTTTCACAAACATATTCTTCAACCTTTGGAGAAAGATGTTCAAAAGTACCGACGGCACCGGAAATTTGTCCCACACTGATTATTTTAATTGCCGTTTTTAAACGCTCAATATTTCTTTTATTTTCTTCAAACCAGAGGGCAAATTTCAATCCCATTGTTGTCGGTTCAGCATGAATACCGTGAGAACGCCCTACACAAATAGTATGTTTATGTTCCAGAGCTCTTTTTTTAAGAGCATCTTTTAAATCTATATAATCTTGTTAATAAATGTTCGCCGGCTGTTTTCATTTGATACGATAAAGTTGTGTCGAGAATATCGGAAGAAGTCATTCCATAATGAATATGACGCGATTCCGGCCCGACATATTCGGCTACGTTGGTTAAAAAAGCTATTACATCATGTTTTGTAGTTTCTTCAATTTCCAAAATTCTTTTAACATCAAAATCCGCTTTCTGCCTAATTACATCAACATCTTCTTTAGAAATTTCACCCATTTCAGCTCTTGCTTCACAGGCAAGAATTTCAATTTGGAGCCAAGTTTTATATTTAAATTCATCCTCCCAAATCGCGCCCATTTCGGGGAGAGTATATCTGTCTATCATTTAGTTTTCTCCAGTTTCATTTTTTTATTAATTTCATCATTATCTCTCAAGATTTTCATATCGATAGTTTGTCCTCTTCTAAACTCTTGAAAGACACCGATTAAAGTTTGTTCATTATTTATTCTATAACCTTCCACACTTTCTACAATATCTCCCACTTTTAATCCCGCTTTTGCGGCAGGAGAGTTAGGAACAACATAAGTAATTATTACGCCTTTTGTACTTTTTAGATGATAGTAACTAGCAATTCCTTCGTCGATAGATTGAATTTTTAAACCCACGTCAAAATCCCGATCTACTTTACCGTTTTCCTTCAATTCTTTAACTATTTTTTTTACTTTATCAATAGGAATCGCGAAACCAAGTCCTATACTTCCTTGCACACCGCCGGCCGTATAAATTAAAGTATTCATCCCGATAACTTCTCCGATACTATTTACTAAAGGGCCGCCGCTGTTTCCGCCATTAATTGAAGCATCAGTTTGAATCATATTTAAATAATAGCGGTTATCAAGTGGTTCAAGATTCATACCGGTTGCGCTAATTACTCCTACCGTAACAGTCGGTTTATCATTTAATTCGAAAAGGCCGAAAGGATTTCCGAGAGCAACAACCCATTCTCCGATCATTAAATCATCCGAATTTCCTAAAACTTCATAAGAAAGATTATCCGCATCAACTTTTAGTAACGAAATATCTGAAGCCTGATCCGTTCCTACAAGTTTAGCGGGAAGTTCTCTTCCGTCGGTTGTAGTAATTGTTATTTCGGATGCATTACCCGCAACATGGTCATTAGTAACTATATATCCATCGGGAGAGATTATAAATCCCGAACCTAATTCTTTTATTTTACGATTATAATTTCCGCGGTTCCCAAAAAACTGCCTGAAAAAAGGATCATCAAAAAAAGATCCTAAAGGACTTTGATACTGTCGTATTTCCGTAACATTTATTCCTACAACAGCAGGACTAACTTTTTTTACGGTTTCGGTAATTATAGTTCTTCTTGAATCATTAATATTTTGATTGGCTTGAGCATTCTGCATTGAAGTTAAGGCCAGATTTTCTTGTCCGGCCTCATAAAATAATTTATGCTGGTTTGAAATTGAAAAGAAAAAAAACGCGCCGGATAAAACCAGAACGCTTAGTACTATTAAGCTTATTTTTGTACGTTTATTCATCGTTTTTCACCTTTGGATAAATATGATTTATTCTTTATTACTTCCTTCAGAGGATCAATATGTTTTATAAAAATCAAAATCATTATTGCAGCGGTAAAGAGCATTAATTCATCTGTGCCAGCCGGTGACGAAGTATATTTAACAGCAATATTAACAGAAGTAAATGTAATAAAAAGTGATGCAAAATTGGCCCAAATATTGGCGTAAACAATATCTTTTCTTAAAAGATAAATAATAACCCAAACGGTTCCCCAAGTTATGGGAAGAAAAGGGAAAATAATAAAAGTTCCTCCTGCCGCAGTCGCTAATCCGCGGCCGCCTTTAAATCCGATCCAAGGATTATAACAATGGGCGAGAACCGCGAATAACAATCCAATTGAAGCTAAGGCAAAGTTATTTTGGAAAAATAAGACGGGGAGCAAACAACTTAAAATTCCTTTTAGCGCGTCAATAATTAAAACAGCAATACCTATAGCTTTTGAGTTTGTAACTTCAAAAGAATTCATAGCACCAACATTACCGGTTCCTTCATTTGTAATATCAATACCTTTAGATTTTTTTAAAAGAAGATATGCCGTTGGGAAAGAACCGATTAGAAAACCAACTACCGCACTTATTAAATATTGCATATAACTTATTATTTTAGTTGAAGATTAGTATACAAATTTAATAAAAAATAGAATCTAAAGTGGGTTGAAATAAAATAGAAAAAAAGCAGATGTTCATTTTTAATAAAAGCTTAAAATTAGAAGAAATAAAAATCTGAATATTCTAACAAAAAACGATAAATAATATTAAATTTCTTTAATTAAAATCTTGCAAGAAAGATTTTAACCCATTATATTTGGTACTCAAATTTTGGATGACACGAGTTTGTTACACGCGGGAATAGCTCAGTTGGTAGAGCGCAACCTTGCCAAGGTTGATGTCGCGGGTTCGAGTCCCGTTTCCCGCTCTAAAAATCCACTTAAAGTGGATTTTGATTTTTTAAATATTTAAGTTGAAATGACTTAAAAACGGCGCTGTAGCCAAGTGGTCTAAGGCGAAGGTCTGCAAAACCTTTATTCGTCGGTTCGAATCCGACCGGCGCCTCCAAAAATTGCTTCTTAAGAAATTAAGAAGCTTTTTTATTTTTAAAAGCTTTTTGTATGCTTGTATTCCGGAATACTTTTTCAAAAAATAACTTTGAAAAAAAGTAATTTTTTCATTATTCTTATTGCTAAGATCTGGATTCAAAAATCCTTCGGGTTAAATCCCCTCAAAATTTAATAATCAAAAAAAAATAAATGAAGAATATAAAAAGTTGTCTTCTGCGATTTTTTATTGGTTCATTTATCTTTTTCGTCATTAAAAACCGGAGGCAGTTTTAATGAAAATTTTTACAACCCTTTTTATAACTTTCTCAACCATATTTCTAACTCATCCATGCATAACAGCTCAAAATAAAACATTTAATAAGAAAAACTTAACGGAACATAAATCGATTAAAGATTCCCGCTTTTTTCTGTTAAATGGATTTGAATTTAAACAAAATAAAAAACACGAACGAAATACCGAATCATTCGTTCTAAGTGATTATGATAATGACGGCAAAAAAGATTTATTAACTGTTACATCAGCTGAAAAAGGCGGTTATTTAACATTTAATAGAGCAAAAAAAACTTATCCGTCAGTTTCGCTGGATAATTTTCCGGAAAAAATTTACAATCCAAATTCTCAGAACTTATTTAGTAATAAGTCAAAAACAACCGCACTTAAATTTAAGCCAAAATACTTAGTCAGCGGAGATTTTAATAACGATGGAAAAATGGATGCCGTTGTTACTGCTAAGGGGAAAAAAGGTTTTTCGATTTATTACGGCGATGGAACCGGTAAATTTAAGATTTCAAGAACGTATGATAAGAATTCTTATATAAAAAAAATATTTTCTCAAGATGTTTTTCGAGGAGACGGTTTAATTGACCTTATTACTTTAAACCAAAATGAGGACGGAGATGAGCTGGTAATTCACAGGCGGGATTATTCCGGCAATCATTTTTTTGAACAAAGAATCCCTTTCGATAAAAAAATTACGGATATAAAAGCATTTCATTTTCGAAATGATGATTCACAAAATATACTTGTTTCTGCAGAAAAAACAGTATATATATTCTCAGCGGATCATGTTAATAATCTTGCTGATTATTCAAGGAAATATTCAGTTGAAAAAAGAACTTTCAATAAACGTGTAAACGGAATCAGCATTGGGCGTTTTTCTGAAATTACACATCAACAATTAGCTGTACTATTTAATGATGCGGCAATAAGCTTATTTGATATAAATCCTGATAAAAAAATAAATTCATGGAAATTTTCGAATAGTGTAATGTTAGAATGTGCCGCAAAAAATTATGCAAATCTTGAACTTAAAAAAGCTAACCTTTCTCCATATATTAATTCTGATTTAACTGTAATAGATAAAGAAAACGGAATTATTTATCTGATAGACAAAAACTTCTTTAAAAAAGAAAAAATTATTTTTGCGGCAAGTAAACCAAAACGTAAAAAAACAGATTTAATTATAGCTAAAAAAAAGATTAATGAAGTTGTTTACCAAAGGACGAGTCTTGATGCATTAGATGATATTATACTTTTAGGAGAATACTCGGAAGGTCCGAATTTTATTCCTACCGCAACAGAACAAGTTTTAACAGTAAACTTAATCGGCGACCAAATGGACGGCGACCCCGACGACGGAGTTTGTGACATTGGAAACGCACAAACCGGTTATACAGGAAAAATAACTCTTCACGCGGCATTAATGCATCTTTTGGCTGAACAATCTACGGGAACAATTAATTTTAGTGTTAGCGGTAAAATTTTAATTAACAGTGATATGCCGTATCCTTCGCCGACAGGGTATTATATAACTGAAGGAATTGTAATAGACGGAACGACCGCACCGGATTATAAAGGTTCACCTGTAGTTGAATTATCCGGTGAAACCATTATGAAAATGGCGGGAGGCGACGGTGCCAATTTAACATTAATGAATGATGACGTAATTAAAGGTTTGGATATAACTAACGGAGAATACGGAATTATTGATAATGCGCCTTATGATAATTGTGTAATCGAAGGAAATTATATTGGTGTAGATCAATCGGGAAGCAACGCAAAACCAAATATTATAGGTATTGGAGCTTACGCTTATAACGCTAAAATAGGCGGGACTGAAAAATCGCAGCGAAACATTATTTCCGGTAATACTAACGCGGGAATTAAATGCGCCTCCGGTAATTATATGGCTCCGGGCAGCAGAAATATTATCAAAGGAAATTATATTGGTACAGATACTTCGGGCCTGAAAGCAATCGGCAATAAAAGAGGGATACATCTTGTTAACGGCCCGGCAGCGCACGATGTATTGATAGGAGGTTTTAATGCAAATGAAGGAAATTTGATTTCCGGAGATTCGATAGGAATTGAAATTGCTGGATTAAATTTTCTAGATGATCCTCCGAGCGCGGAAATTTATAGTAATAAAATTGGTACAAACGCCACAGCAACAGATTCTCTGCCGAATCAGTTATGGAATTTATCTTTACACCGCAACAAATGTTACTATAGGCGGCCCATATAATAAAGACAGTACCGATGAAGATATTACGGGAGGAAATATTATTTCCGGAAATTCTTTTGCGGGAATCGGTATAGATAACAGAGTTAAACCAAAACAGAGGCAGGGTTTTAGAAATAATATTATTATAGGAAATAAAATTGGAATCGGCGCGGATGAATCTATAATTTTACCGAATAGAACAGGTTTAGATATTAGAGATTCCACCGGGACATACGTTGGGATATTTATGCGGCCGAAGACAGGAAATAAAATTATAGGGAATAAGAGGCACGGAATTTATTTAGAAGGGGACGGCCATAATATTACCGAAAATGATATTCGAAAAAACGGAAAGAACGGAATAACGTTCGGAAAAGGAGGACGGGCAGTTTTCCTTCGAAATTATATTAGTGAAAGTGAAGATTTGGGAATAGATTTACTTTATGACGGCCCAACTCCGAACGATTCCGGTGACGTAGATAATGGGCCAAACCGTCTTCAAAATTTCCCTGTTTTAACTTCAGTAAAAAAAACTGAAATTAAAGGAAAATTATTTACCGAATTTGATGGCAATTATAGAATTGAATTTTTTGTGAATTCATCTTGTGAAGCTAACGGAAGAGGCGAGGGAGAGAAATATTTAGGTCATGTAGATTATGTTTCTACCGCGGGAACCGATTCTTCTTTTATTGCGGATTTACCTGAATCTATGGCATTAAATCAAGGTGATGTAATAACCGCGACAGCAACTTATTTTAATCAAACAGGAAATTCTTTAGAGACTACAGGTACATCCGAATTTAGCAAATGTAAAGAAGTTTCCGTTTCAACCGGAATAGAAGAGGAAAATAAATATCCTTCAGAATATAAACTTTCGCCGCCATATCCTAATCCGTTTAACCCGACAACACAATTCAATTTAAATCTGGTAAACGGCCAGCAGGTAAAAATTGAAGTCTTTAATATTCTGGGAGAAAAAGTTGCGGAAATTTATAATGGATTTTTAACAAAAGGAAATCATACTTTTGTTTTTGACGCAAAAAATCTTACCAGCGGCGAATATATATACCGAGCTGCCGGAAGCAATTTTATTAAATTCGGTAAAATGCTATTAATGAAATAAGAATGATTTTTTTATCTTTTATAAGAGCGGAAGAGAATAATTTCTTCCGCTTTTTTTTATATCTAAATATAAAGTAGCATTATTTCACAACTTATTAATTAAATATTGGTATTTTGTAAAAGCAATTTATTCAAAAGGAATTATTATGTATTACATCTTATTTTATAAAACGGTTGAAGATTACGTTGAGAAAAGAATTCCGTTTAGAGACGCTCATTTATTATACGCAAGAGAAGCAAACGAAAGAGGAGAACTTATTTTAGCCGGCGCGCTCGATCATCCCGCTGATGCCGCGATTTTAATTTTTAAATGCGATGATGTTAAAATAGTAGAAGACTTCGCCAAAAATGATCCTTATGTAAGAAATAAGCTGGTAGTAGACTGGAATATCAGGCCGTGGACTGTTGTTATCGGAAATGAATAATAGATTATTTTTTCAATTTTAAAATGAGCAAAAAGTAAATAAATGAATAATTCAAGAAACACAATTTTAATAACCGGCGGAACCTCCGGAATTGGTTTTGGATTTGCTAAAAGATTTTTATCGCTCGATAACAAAGTTATTATTTGCGGCAGAAGAAAAGAAAGATTAGAACAAATAAAAAATTCGAATAAAAATATAATTACAAGAGTAAGCGATATTAATAACGAAAACGAAAGAATCAGATTAGCGGAATGGATTATAAATAATTATCCCGAAACTAACATCCTGATAAATAACGCCGGGATTCAACTTTTAGCAGATTTAACCGGAAAGCTTGATATGAGGAGAGTTAATGACGAAATAGGGACAAATTTAATTGCCCCGATTCATTTAAGTTCTCTTTTAGCAGAGCATTTAAAATCAAAAAAAGAATCCGCAATAATTAATATTTCTTCCGGACTTGCTTTTACACCAATAGCGTTTATGCCAATTTATTGCGCTACTAAAGCTGCACTTCATTCTATAACTTTATCTTTACGTCATCAGCTAAAAAATACATCTGTTAAAGTCTTTGAAATTGCGCCTCCTTCAGTGGATAGTGAATTAGGGCATGACAGGCGAAAAGATAAATCTCAAACTCACGGTGGAATGCCTGTTGAAGATTTTATTGATGAAGCAATGGCATCAATAAAAAATGATATTTACGAATCCGCCGTAGGTCCGGCCAAACAAATGATGGAAAAACGTGACGCAATGTTCACAATATTAAATAAGTAATAATCATTTTCTTGAACCATGAATAAAACCTCGATACGGGAGTGAATGCTGAATTGTAATAAAACAATCGGGATCTATCGATTCGATTAAATTGATTAATTTTTTCTGTGATTTTCTTGCTGTAATCACAACTAAAATAGAAATACCACCCGTGCCGCCTTCTGCAGGAAGTATAGTAACTCCGAATCTTGATTTTCGTAAAGTATTTGCGATTTTATCGGTTAAATGGCGAGAAATTACCGTTAATTGAACAAATCCTAAGCCTATTTTTTGTTCAAGCGTAATACCAAGAATATTCCCGAGTGCAAAACCGGTTGCGTATCCGAAAAAATTTGGTATCTGATCGAGATGCTGCATAATAAATCTGATAGCAAAAACCCAAATTAATACTTCAAAAAATCCGGCCAAACCCGCGTAATATTTTCTTCCCTGAACCACCAAAATTGTTCTTATAGTTCCGATTGTAACATCGCATACCCTCATACACATAATTAAGAACGCGCTGAACAAAATATCTAACATTTTATCTCCTGAATCCAAAACAATTGATCTACAAAATTAAATAATTAATTATTTTATTTTATCTTTGGGAATAAATTTTTACTAAATACAGTTAAAAAAATGTTTGAAGCAGAACGTGAAGCCCTGGTCGACAAACTCTCGGAGCGTGGTATTAATGATATTTTTGTATTAAAAGCAATCGGAGATGTCGAACGTCATAAATTTGTTCCCGAAGCGATGAAACACCACGCGTATAAAGATGCTGCTCTGCCTATCGGTTACAGCCAAACAATATCTCAACCATATACAGTTGCTTATATGACTGAAGCTTTGAAACTTAAAAAAAAGGATTCAAAAATATTAGAGATTGGTACCGGATCGGGATATCAAGCCGCGATTCTGGAAAAAATGGGAATGAAAGTTTACAGTATTGAACGACAATTTGATATTTATTTAAGAACACAAAAATTATTTGATAAATTAGGAATTAGAGTTCATACAAAATACGGCGACGGAACAATCGGTTGGGAAGAATATGCGCCGTATGAAGGAATAATTGTTACCGCAGGATCGCCGACAATTCCTATTTCGTTGAAAAAACAATTAGCGGTAGGCGGAAGATTGGTTATTCCCGTAGGTACAAGAAATTCACAAACATTAAAAATTATTACTAAAATAGAAGAAGATAATTTTGATGAAGTTGAAGTTCCGGAATTTTCATTTGTTCCATTAATCGGAAGGGAAGGGTGGAACCAAAAGTAATAGTTATCGTCGGCCCAACATGTTCCGGTAAAACCGCTCTAAGTTTAGAAATAGCTAAAAAATTGGATTCGGAAATTATTTCGGCTGACAGCAGGCAGATTTATAAATATTTAAATATCGGAACGGCAAAACCGTCTGATGAGGAATTGTTTACCGTAAAACATCATTTTATAGATTTGCTTAAGCCGGATCAAAATTATAATGTAAACCAATTTGAAAATGAATCATTAGAAATAATTAAAAAAGTTAATAAGAAAAATAAAACTCCCATTGTTGCCGGAGGTTCGGGATTATACATAAAAGCTATAATTGACGGAATTGCCGAAAGTGCCGATACGAATGAAGAAATACGAAAAGAGCTTTTGGAAAAGAAGAATCAATTAGGTGAAGAATATATTTACGAAGAATTA
Organism: uncultured Bacteroidota bacterium; assembly: GCA_963798775.1. Classification (GTDB taxonomy): domain Bacteria; phylum Bacteroidota; class Ignavibacteria; order Ignavibacteriales; family Ignavibacteriaceae; genus CAWCUK01. Next base: position 803,287 of record CAWCUK010000004.1, on the reverse strand, counting down.
AAAAAGATTGATCCGAAAAGCGCGGCGGCAATGCTTCCTCAAAATTGGAAAAGAGTGATTAGAGCATTAGAAGTTTATAAAATTACCGGGAAACCAATCTGGGAACATCATCGAGAACAAAAAATGAAAAAAAGGAAAACACAAATTACTTTTTTCCAATTTGGTTTATTGTGGGAAAGAGAATTTCTTTATAAAAATATTGAACACCGTGTTGATAAAATGATTGAATCCGGTTTAATAGATGAAGTGAAAAATATTCTAAGCATGAATTATAACAAAGAATTAAATTCATTAAACACAGTTGGATATAAAGAAATAATTTCTTATTTGGATGGGGAAATATCTTTAGACAGAGCGGTGGAATTAATGAAAAGAAATACACGTAGATTTGCAAAACGTCAAATGACGTGGTTTAACGGCGATAAAAGAATAAATTGGTTTAAAATGAATTCATCTACTAATTTATCCGAAAAAGCTGAAAAAATAATTAAAGTATTAAATAAATCTTCAAAATAAATAAGGAATACTTGATGAAAGAGAAAATTAGAATTGCTTCCGGGCAGGGTTTTTGGGGGGATCTAATTGATGCTCCTTACCATCAAGTTACAAAAGGTAATATTGATTATCTTGTAATGGATTATCTCGCCGAAGTTACAATGTCCATTCTTCAAAAACAAAAAAATAAAAATCCGGAATTTGGTTATGCCCGAGATATTCCCGATTTAATGCGGCGTATTCTTCCAATTTGCAAAGAAAAAGGAATAAAAGTAATCACTAACGGTGGAGGAGTAAATCCGGCAGCCTGTGCTGAGTCTATAATAGATATAGCAAAGGAGTTAAAAATAAAAGAGTTAAAAGTTGCTGTGGTTTTAGGAGATAATATTAAGGACCGTCTTGATGAAATTATTGAACAGGGCGCTGAATTAAATAATATGGAAACCGGTGAATCTATAAAATCTGTTAAAGATAAAATTTTAAGCGCGAATGTATATTTTGGGGCTTTCCCCATTGTCGAAGCTCTGCAGAAGGGAGCGGATATAGTTATTACAGGAAGAACCACCGATACAGGTTTAACTTTAGCTCCTATGATTTATGAATTCGGATGGAATAATAAAGATTTTGATTTACTTTCTGCCGGCACAGTTGCCGGACATATTCTTGAGTGCGGCGCGCAGTCATCCGGCGGTAACTTTTTAGGCGATTGGCAGTCGGTTGAAAATATGGCGGAAATTGGATTTCCTATTGCGGAAGCTTATCCCGATGGAAATTTTATTATAACCAAACATGAAAAAACCGGGGGAAAAGTTTCTTACGAAACGGTTGCCGAGCAGTTAGTTTATGAGATAGGTGATCCCACTCAGTACATTACTCCGGATTGTGTTGCCGATTTTACTTCAATAAAATTAGAAGAAGACGGTAAGGATAGAGTAAAAGTTTACAGTATAAAAGGTAGGCCGGAAACAGAATTTTATAAAGTATCTTGTTCTTACTCAAGCGGATATTCAGCGTCTGCATCATTAACTTATTCTTGGCCGCAGGCATTAACAAAGGCTAAAGCGGCGGACAAAATATTAAGAAAACGTCTTGAAAATTTAAATCTAAAATTTGATGAAATTAGAACGGAATTTATTGGTTATAACGCGTGTCATGGCCCTTTGTCAATTGAACTTGATGAAGATAAAATAAATGAAGTGATGCTTAAAGTTGCTGTTCGGTCTGATGAATATAAATCGGTGGAAAGATTCGGAAAAGAAATTGCGCCATTAATTCTAACCGGTCCTCCCAGTGTTACAGGTTTTGCGGGCGGAAGGCCGAAACCTAGTGAAGTTGTTGCATACTGGCCGGCATTAATCCCGAAAAGTTTAGTTAACCCAAAGGTTGAGATTTTTAATGCCTAAGAAGTAGTTGTTAGGTAAAAATTAAGTTTAAAAGGAAATTATATGAAAATTAAACTTTTAGATATTGCACACGGAAGGAGCGGCGATAAAGGAGATGCCGCGAATGTCGGTATTATCGCATACGATGATAAAGGATTTCAAATAATTCAGAAACATTTAACAACAGAAAAGGTTAAAAAACATTTTGAGGGAATTTGCCTGGGAGAAGTTGAAAGATTTGAATTACCCAATATTCGAGCGCTAAACTTTCTGCTCCACAATACATTAGGAGGAGGCGGAACTGTTTCACTTAAACATGACGCACAAGGGAAAACACTCGCGGCCGCCTTACTTCGAATGGAACTGGAATTAGAGGAAGAATAGATTATTCATAGTAAATAAAACTTCAAATTGAGGAGAATATGTACGAAGAAGAATTAAAACAGTTAAAGGAATATCAAGCCAGGATCGCTAATTTACGAGGTTATCTTTGACGTCGATAATAAAGTAAACAAAATAAAAGATCTTCAGCATCAAACAACAGAACCTTCATTTTGGGATGACCAAATAGCCGCCCAAAAAACACTGCAGGAAATAAAATCACTGCAGGATTGGGTTGATTTATATAAAAATGTAGAAAGCAAATCAGCCGGCGCGGAAGAATTTATTCTGCTCGCTCAAATGGAAGATGATGAATCTTATACCGAAGAGGTCAGCGGTGAATTAAGTTCATTAGAAAAAGCGCTGGAGAACGCGGAATTTAAAAATATGCTTAGCGGAAAAGATGACGCGCGAAATTGCATTTTAACTATACATTCCGGCGCCGGCGGCACGGAAGCGCAGGATTGGGCTGATATGCTTATGAGAATGTATTTGCGCTGGGGAGAGCAAAATGGATTTAAGATGACGATGATTGATTTACTTGAAGGTGACGGAGCCGGAATTAAAAGCGCGACCATAGAGGTTGCCGGCGATTTTGCTTACGGTTATTTAAAAGCTGAAAACGGCGTACATCGTTTGGTTAGAATATCTCCTTTCGATGCGAATAAAAGAAGGCATACTTCATTTGCTTCTGTTTTTGTTATCCCGGAAATAGATGATACAATAGAGATTGAAGTAAATCCCGCGGATTTAAGAATTGATACATACCGTTCCGGAGGAAAGGGCGGCCAGAATGTGAACAAAGTTGAAACAGCGGTTAGAATTACTCATATACCAACCGGTGTGGTTGCAGCTTGCCAAAACGAGCGTTCTCAGCTTCAAAATAGAACCAACGCAATGAAACTTCTAAAATCAAAGTTATACCAGTTAGAACTAGAAAAACAAGAAGCGGAATTGGACGAAGTTGAAAAAAGTAAAATGAAAATAGAATGGGGAAGTCAAATTCGTTCTTATGTTTTTCATCCTTATAATATGGTAAAAGATCATCGTACCGATGTAGAAACATCAGATGTTCAAGCCGTAATGGACGGGGATTTGAATAAATTTATAAAAGCGTTCCTTTTAATGTCCAGTCAGAATTAGTTATACTTTATTTCCATTTGCGAAGCTTTAAAAGATTATTCCGCAAAGACTATATTCATTTTTTAGCCCGGCTTTATTTAGGTCGGGTTATTTTTTTGCCATCCCGGTAACTAATTTCCTTTAATATTTGTAGAAAATTGTTTCATATAGATTAAATATTTATATTTATAAAAGAACCCCCAAAATTATTAATATTAAGAGTAGGAAGTACTGTATGAGCTTCTATTTCTATTTTTCTTTACGTTATGTAAATGAATTTCATAATTCATTAGGCCCGCCGATTTACTGTTTCTAAAGCAAAAAGAAAACCACTATTTCCATAAAAATTTATTAGGTATTATGAAAAAAATATTATTACCTCTTTTAGGTCTATTATTTTTTATTTGTGTTATTTTGTTTGTCAATCAAGAAGAAAAGCAAACCAATGAGAATGAAGAAAAGATAGGAAATTATGAATTGAGCTACTCCGAGGGAGCCGAAGAAGATCCGGCAGCAAGAGAACAATATGAATTTAATATGCTGCGAAATCCATTAACCGGAAAAATTCCGGAAAGTATTAGAACAAAAGAGATAGAATTTTCGAAAAAAAATTTTTATAAATCATCCGCTCTGAAAAAAACTTATGTGGGAGACTGGACATCAGCGGGACCGGATAATGTTGCGGGCAGGACAAGAGCTTTAGCCGTTGATATAACTAATGATAGTATTTGGTTTGTTGGCGGCGTTAGCGGCGGCTTATATAGAACCACAAATCAAGGCTATTCATGGGATATGGTTACTTCCAACGAAGATCTTCCAAGTATTTCCTCCATTGCTCAAAATGTGAAACCGGGACATTCCAATATTTGGTATTATGGAACAGGGGAATATGGGAACAGCGCGGGAAAGTTTGCCGCCGCTTTATTGGGCGGAAACGGAATTTATAAATCGATTGATAACGGCATTACCTGGAAATTGTTACCCTCTACTTCTTATGGAACAGAAGCGAAAATTGACAGCTTTGACTATTGCAACAAAATAATTACTAATCCGTATTCGGCTAATGATGATGAGGTTTACGCCGCTTTTCTTGGCGGTATTTGCCGTTCTACAGACGGCGGGAAAAATTGGGAAAGAGTTCTCGGTAAATGGGATCCGCCAAATGTACCAATCTATACAGATATTACCTTAGCCGCCGACACTACTTTTTATGCGGCTATAGGAACAAGATTTAATTCTGATTATGCAGGGCTTTATTCTTCAAAAGACGGAAAAAATTGGAAGAACATTACTCCCGTGGATTTCCCGTCCCAGTATATTAATGTTACAATTGCAGCGTCAAAAAGTAATCCCGGCAGAGTTTATTTTTTAGTTAACTTACCACAACAAGAAAATCAAGACAACGAATTAAATCAAGTATGGATTTTAGATAAAGATTCAGCTAAATGGAATAAACTAAATTTTTCTAACATATCAACTCAAAACGGTTATTGTATGGTGATGGCGGTTCACCCGGAAAATGAAAATATTTTATTTTTAGGCGCTGTCAATCTTTTTAGAATAGATTTGGAAAACAACAGCATTAAGCAAATTGGCGGATGGTCGTCAACTAATCCACCGACTAATACTTTTCCCGGGCATTGGGTGGATCAGCATGTTTTAGCCTTTTTAAATAATTCCCCAAATTCATTATTATCCGGAAATGATGCCGGTGTTTCATTTACAAAAAACTGTTTGGAAGATTCTGTTTTATGGACTTATAAACCAAAAGGACTTATTACTTCGCAATTCTATTCCGTTGATATTTCTCCAAATCCGGGAAATCAAAATTTAATCGGCGGACTTCAAGACAGAGGATGTCAGTTATTAAATAATAGTAGTAAAAGTTGGAAATTTGAAGGGCTGGCAGCTGATGGAAGTTATTGCGCGTTTACAAGTAATGATTCAATATTTTTTACTTCAGCTCAACAAGGTCAAATTATAAGAATTGAAAAACAAAATGGAAAAGAAATTTGGACAAGAATTGATCCCGGCAAATCTCCTTTATTTATCACACCTTTTCAACTCGATCCAAATGATGAAAATGTAATGTTTTTAGCAAATGGGCAAATTTTAAAACGCAACAGCGATCTTTCGGGAATTATGCCGAATAACGGAAATTCGACATCAAAAAATTGGTCTAATATTGCTATATTTGATCAAATAATTTCAGCGATCGGTGTTTCAAAAAATCCGGCGGATATTGTTTATTGCGGGCTTAGCAACGGGAAGGTTTATAAAGTTGTACATGAAGGAAACGAGACAAGAGTTTCATCAATTTCAGATTCGACCTGGAACGGATATATAAGTAATATTTGCGTAAACCCGGAAAACGGGGATGAGGTTATTGTTGTATTTTCAAATTACGGCATTCCCAGTTTATACTATACCGATAACGGCGGAAAATCATGGCGAGATATTAGCGGAAATCTTGAAGAGAATCGTGATGGTTCAGGCAACGGACCTTCCTGCAGATGGGCAAATATAGTAACTCAAAAAGGAAATAAATTATATTTAATAGGAACAAGTACCGGACTTTATTATACAGATTCATTAAATGGAATTTCTACTAAATGGATTCATGAGGATAAAGTTATCGGCAATTCTGTTGTTACCATGATAAAATCACGAAACTCAGATGGTTTTATCGCGGCCGCAACACACGGTAGAGGTGTTTTCACAACTAGTCTGGCTACCGGGATAAAAGAAAATAATACTACTGAAAGCATAAATTTTTCACTTTCCCAGAATTATCCGAATCCGTTCAATCCATCAACAAAAATTGATTTTATTTTACCACGAAACTCGAATGTAACTTTAAAAGTTTACGATATAACCGGGAGCGAGGTTAAAAATTTAGTTGACGGAGAAATGGAAAAAGGCGAGCATAAAGTGTTATTTAACGGAAGTTCTCTAGCCAGCGGAATTTATTTTTACAAATTAACCGCTTTCAGTAAAGACGGAAAATATCAACAAACTAATAAAATGATATTGTTAAAGTAAAAATTATTCTCTTATTGAGGAATTTTACACATCATATAAAAATACTATGAAAAATTTATTCTTAATGGTTCTCCTTTTATTTATTGTTTGTTTTTATTCATGCGGTTCAAAAGAAGAATTAAATAAAAAGACAGAAATTGTAAAACCGATTTCTCCTTCTTACTGCAGAATTAATTTTACCGTTTTGGAATTATTTCCGGAGAAAAAAGCAGCTTTGAGCAAGGTAAATTCATTTATCGGCAACGGAGCAGGAGGACCGGTTATTCTGAATAACGATACAATAAAAATTTTCTTTTCTTATCCTTTTGAGGATAAAATTCATGAAGGAGATTCTTTTATCGGGGATGTAACGCGAATTGAAAAAAAATCATATTTAATTAATTATTATAAAAAAGTAGAAAACAATGAATAAAATAAAACTATACAGCGTTATTTTAGGAACTTTGATAATCTGTTCAATATTTATTTACAATCATCAATCCGAGGAAAAGAGAGAAGAAACGGTTGAAAGTAAATATTCCGAAGGTGCTGAAGAAAATCCTGCCGCAAGATTAGAATATGAATTCAATATGCTGAAGAATCCTGTAACCGGAAAAATACCGCAAGGAATAAGGCATAAAGAATTAATGTTTGCCAAGAGGAATATGTTCAAATCTTCAATAATGCAAAAGACATTAATGAATAATTGGACGTCCAAAGGCCCAAATAATGTAGGAGGGCGAACATTAGCTTTAGCGGTAGATGTAAACAATGATAATATTTTATTAGCAGGCGGAGTTTCAAGCGGAGTTTTTAGATCGACTGACCAGGGTGAAACTTGGATAAATGTTACTAAAAATGAAGAACTTCCAAACGTTACCGCAATAGCGCAAAATTTAAAACCGGGGCATACAAATATTTGGTATTATGGCACCGGCGAAATATTTGGCAATTCTGCTTCAGGTGAAAATGCTGAGTTTTCCGGTGACGGAATTTATAAATCAACCGATAACGGGCTTTCCTGGAAAGTACTTCCTTCAACTTTTTCTGCAAACTCAGTTAAAGCAGACAGCTTTGATTACTGCTATAGAATTGTTACAAATCCTTTTTCAGAAAATGATGATGAAGTTTATGCCGCAATGGTCGGCGGAATTTACCGTTCAACAAACGGCGGCACCGATTGGGAAAGAGTTTTAGGTTCGTGGGGAAATAACGAATCAATTTCCAAATGTACTGATTTAACATTAGCCGAAGACGGAACTTTTTATGCAACTTTAAGCACGAATATTAATTCTAACGATGATGGAATTTATTCATCTACAGATGGAATAAACTGGACAAAAATTTCACCTTCAGGATTTCCTGCGGAATATTCAAGAGTTTTAGTGGCGGCGGCTAAAAGTAATCCGAATAAAGTTTATTTTTTTGTTGATATTCCTGCCGCTTCCGAAGATGAACCTAGTACTACGCAGATGTGGATTTATGATGCAGAGGCCAAAGTTTGGCGAAGTCAGGATATAGAACATCATGTTTCAACACAAGGTTCTTATTGTATGGTTTTAGCAGTTGATCCGCTGGATGAAAATATAGTTTATTTTGGCGGAGTTGCATTGTTCAGAAATAATGATGGGTTTAATTCTTTGGATAATATAACTCATATTGGAGGTACTTCTAATTTTCCTCCTTATTTTACTTATCCGGAACACTGGGTTGATCAACATATTATTACATTTTTAAATAAAACTCCATTCACAATGATTTCTGGAAATGACGCGGGAGTTTCAATAACAAGGGATTGCCGTTCGGATAGTGTAGTTTGGGAATATAAACCAACCGGATATGTAACTTCACAATTTTATACATTAGCAATTTCACCCAAAGAAGGTAATGATGCTTTGATGGGCGGTTTACAAGATAGAGGAAGCTGGTTATTTTCTGGCAGCACTGCAAATAACTGGGTTCAAATTCCTTATGCCGGAGACGGAAGTTATTGTGCTTTTACTTCTAATGATTCTATATTATATATTTCTATTCAAGAAGGTGATATAGAACGAGTGGCAGCAAAAAATGATTCTCATGTTATAACCAAAATTGATCCCGGTAAATCTCCATTATTTATTACACCTTTTGAACTTGATCCTAATGATGATAATGTAATGTATTTAGCTAAGGGAGATTCTTTGTACAGAAATAGTAATCTTTCAGAAATTCCGTTTGAAAATAATGATAACTTTAACCTTCAAAACTGGTCATCAATTGCTGATTTTGATCAGGTTATTTCGGCAATCGGAGTATCAAAAAATCCCGCTGATATTATTTATACCGGATTAGCCGACGGAAGATTATATAAAGTTGAATATGAAGATGGTTTTACTTCTTACTCACAAATTTCTGACATTAACTGGAACGGTTATATAAATTGTGTTGCCGTTAATGAAGTAAATGCGGATGAAGTTCTGACAGTATTTTCAAATTATGAAATTCCAAGTTTATATTATTCGAACGACGGCGGAATAAGCTGGACGGATGTTAGCGGAAATTTAGAAGAGAACCCGGATGGCTCCGGAAACGGCCCCTCCTGCCGCTGGGCTCGTATTGTAGATAACGGCAGCGAAAAAGTTTTTATGGTTGGTACAAGCACAGGACTTTATTATACAGATTCGTTAAATGGTCATTTCACAAAATGGATTCAAGAAGATAAAACAATCGGAAATTCTGTTGTTACAATGATTAAGTCTCGTAATTCCGATGGTTTTGTAGCAGCCGCCACACACGGGAAAGGTGTTTTTACAACTAATATTGTTACCGGAGTGAAAGAAAAGAATATCAATAAAATTGATTATATGCTTTCTCAGAATTATCCTAATCCTTTTAATCCGAGTACAAAAATTAATTTTATGCTACCGCAGCATTCTGATGTTGCGTTAAAAATTTATGATCTAACAGGTAAGGAAGTAAAAACATTAATAAACGGCGCAATGGAAGCAGGCAGACATTCTATTAATTTTGATGCGAGTTCACTGGCCAGCGGAGTTTATTTTTATAAATTATCCGCCGAAAGTAAAATCGGAAAGTATGAGCAGACGAAAAAAATGATTCTTATAAAATAATTAATTTTTGATAATATTAACTTTTATTAGCGGAAGGATGAATTCTCCTTCCGCTTTTTACGAATTGTTCTTCAATAAAAATAAATTGCATTTAATACGAATAGCGAAATATTAAATTGAAATCACCTATAAATATTTCAGAAATTTAAAGATGATTAAATAACTTCTTCAAAAGTATTTCCCATATTTGTTTCATCTATTTCCGGATCAATTTTATAGCCATTTCTTTTTGCCAATTTTGCAAGTCGATACGGAAAATCTGTTTGTATTCCGGTTAAACCAAGTTTAATAAGGCAATTTAATTCTTTCCTTTTATTTACTGCCCCGCCCAAAACGCACTTAATTTTATTATCCGGATTCTTTTTATTATAATCAGCGCATAAATTAATATCATACCGGATAATCCTTCTGTAAGTTGTCCAATTCGCAATAGTTATTTTGCGTGGTCTTAAAGCTAGTGCGTATTCATTATTATTTTTTATCGCGGCTTTTACACAACTGTAATTTATCGGATCTAAAACTAATCCCGGTGCCGGTTCAATGTCTAAACTGTATGAAAAATTAGGATAATTTTGTTTCATCAAATCCAGAACTTTCTTCTGATTAGTTTCAATTACGATTTTAAAATTTGGAGTATATTCTTCTTTTAATCCGGAGAGAATTTGAAGAATATCAACAGCTAGAGGAGCGTCTTCTTCAGGAGTTTTTATATCGATAAATACAATTGAAAGTCTTTTTTTATCTTTGCTCCATTCAAAAAATTCACGCAAGGTCGGAATTTCTTTTTTCACGGAGGGTTTATCCGAATGTCTTAGTTTATATCCGAAATTATTGCGAAAATCTTCTAAAGTAAGTTCACTTATTTTTTTTCTAAACTGGCTGGTAATAGCCGGAGGATGAGGTTTATATTTTACAAAAGGTTCAAATCCGGCTTCACGCAAAAGCGCCTTGGTATTGTTCGGATCCCAATCGTGCCAAATTACCGCATGTTTATCTTTAGTAATACTCAAATCAAATTCTAAAGAATTTGCGCCTTCATTAAGCGCAGTCTGAAATGAACTTAATGTATTTTCCGGTTCTTTTGTAGGTGAACCTCTGTGTCCGGTAACAATAAAAAATTTCCCGGTGTTATTTCTTTTTCTTTTTAAGGGGCATAAATAAAAAAACTCTGATATCCATATTTTTAATAGCGATAATTTCCTAAACATCTTTTATCCGTTAGTATGAATAATATATCTCATAGACTTCAATATATTAATTATGAGGAATTTTCATTACTTTTTAAATCACAAAAAAATATTAATTAGATATAGCACAAGATGAAAAAAACTAATGATTTCTTCGACAGAGTATATGAAATTGTAGCAAAAATTCCTTTCGGTAAAGTAGCCACATACGGTGATATAGCTGAGGCATGCGGAATTCGATCATCAGCAAGAACAGTTGGATGGGCGTTAAACGGCTCAAAGGAAAGCGGACTTCCATGCCATAGAGTTGTTAATCGATTCGGAGCTCTAACAGGAAAAATGCATTTTGGTGATCCGGAAATTATGGAAGATTTGCTTCGTTCCGAAGGAGTTGAATTTGATGAAAACGGCTGTGTTATTCTTGAAAAATATATTTGGAAACCACAGCCGTTATCAAAAAAGAAAAGTAAAAAATAATTTTACCAAGTTTTACCGTAGCGGCTTACTGTTATGCTTGAAACACCGGTATCGAGAGAAAGAAAAATTTTTTTGCCTGATTTACTAAAATTTTCTGTTCTGTATAATGAAGATGATATTTCATTAAAACCGGAATAATGTTTAGATGAAAGATTAACATCAGATCTTATTTCACATCCTACATTTTCCGGAACTTCAATATCAATAGAAGAGACTCCGGCTTTTAATTTTAGATTAGTTTCATCACTCATTTCACCGAGTTTAATTTTTATTGAAGCTGCTCCTACATCTAATTTTAGATTATTAATATTATATTTTGTTAAATTCATATCAACCGAAGAAGCGCCAATATCCAAATCAAGATTCCAAGCTGGTTTTGTGTTCAACATTATTTCAGTTTTATTATTCAACTTTCCTTTATGGAATCTTAAACGATGATCTTCCATCTTCAAATTTAGATCAGCTCCATTGTTATCTGTTTCGGAAGTTAGACTATAATTTACATTTGATGTACTGAAAACTTTAATTAATTCATCGGTGGAATCTATAAGTTTAAAATATCCTCCGCCGGCATCTACTTTTAGATTAGCGGTTTTTATGGAAGAATCATAATTTGATACATAAGTATTAAATGAAGTGCTATCATCAAACGAAAAATTTAATCCATTATCTCCTTCAATTATAATATTATCGGTAATAGTATTTATTCCAGTTTTAAATGCGGCAAAAATTACAACAGCTAATAAAATTGCGGAAATACCGGCGACAAAGGCTTTAATTATTTTATTGGGAATCATAATTGAAATTCCCAGTAAAACTAAAACAAGCGGCCAATATCTGGTCGCGTCGTACCATTCAAACCGAAGCGAGTTTAAATTATTCAGTAAAACAAGCACTCCGATTGTTACAAAGAGTAATCCCCAAAAGACGTGTTTAGTTTTCATTTTACTTCACCCGAATGTTGCCTGGAATTTAAAAGTAATCCGATTCCCACAGCTATTAAAATGAGAGGCCAAAAATCACCAAAACGAATTCTAGGGAAAAAATTATCGGCTAAAAATAAGAACCCTATTACAACCAAAATTATTCCCGCCATATTAGTTCTTTTATTTTTATGTTTTTCAAATGATTCATGCTCTTGTTCAATTGTAAAATTAGTTGTGGTTTCTCCCTCAGGTGGGGGAGCCGAAGAATTATGAGCAGTAACATACGGTTCTTCAGGAACTACAATCCATAAAACTATATACGCTATAATTCCGCTTCCGCCTAAAAAAAGAGTTACAATAAATAATACTCTTACAAGCGTCGGATCAATTTCAAAATAATTTGCCAAACCTGCAGCAACTCCGCCGATCATCTTGTCTCTTCTGGATCGGTATAATCGTTTGTTCATTATATACCTCTAAATATTATATGGATTATTCTTAGCACAAAAGTATTAAAAACAAACATAAACTATACCCTTATTTTTATTACCGGAAATAATAATCGAATAACGGAAAAAATTTTGTTTTAGTGGTACAGGTAATTATTTCTCTTTTACTAAATTATTAAAGAATTCAAAATGTTTGGGAATCGCGGCTCTCCAATATTTGTGGGAATGATTTCCGGGCCCGCTTATAAAAGTAACGTCAACATTATAATATTTACAAAAGTCGACGAATTTTTTATTTATACTAAAAGAAAAATCCTCTGTACCGCAATCCACAATAATTTTTCTATGAGAGTGTTTAATATTTTTAAGCAGATAAAAATCAGAATGCTTTAACCAGTTTACCGCGGAAGTATTAAAACTTCCGAGCACTTTATCTAAACCGTATTTATCGGGGAAGGGAGTTAGATCCATTATCCCGCTGGTACTGCCGGCACTTTTAAAGAAATCCGGATGAGTTAACATTAAATACATTGCTCCGTGTCCTCCCATACTTAAACCGGTAATAAAAATGTTCGATTTATCAATTTTATAATTTGTAAAAACATGCGGCATAAGATCGTTGAAGAAAAATTTTTCATATTGTGAATTCTTTTTTACAGGGCTATCAATATACCACGAATCATAAAATCCGTCCGGGCAAACAATAACAAATTTATATTTATCTGCAAAACCTTGAAGATCGGCGTCTTCATTCCATTGGTTATAATTTCCCGCCCAACCATGAAGCATAACAACTAAAGGATATTTAGTTGTAGAATCATAATCGGAAGGGGAAAAAATTAAAGTAGTATCAGTATGAGGAATATAATCTTTTGTAATAAAAAGTGAATCTTGCGGAAAAGATTTTGAAACAAGAATAAAAACGAAAAATAAGAAGAATAACTTTTTCATATAAACCTTTGTTTGAAGATAATTTATATCAATAAATTTAATCATTACTTAATTAAAATTCCGAAAATAGTAGATGAAATAATTTTAAATAATTAAATATTTTTGAATCATGAATTTAAAAATTTATTGTAAAAGCTGATAACCTTTTCTATTTTTGTATTTTAATAAAATGCTGCTGATATGAAAATTGCTGTATGTCAAATAGATTCAATTATAGGCGATCTTGAATATAATAAGAATAAAATTTTAGAAGGATATAAAAGGGGAATTGAAGACGGCGCCGATTTGGTTGTTTGTCCCGAACTTTCCCTGGTCGGTTATCCGCCGCTCGATTTAGTAGAAAAAGAAGAATTTAGAAATGCCGTCAATACTGCCGCGTATGAAATTGCCTCTCAAACTAATTCAACAGGATTGATTTTCGGAAGCATAACTGAAGATAATGATAGAATTGGTACAGATGTACATAATTCAGCTATTCTATGTTACGGGGGAAAAATTCAATTTGTTCAGGCCAAATCTTTAATTCCTAATTATGATGTATTTGATGAAATGCGTTATTTCGATCCCGCAAAATCTGTAGAATTGCATGAATTTAAAGGAGAAAAATTAGGAATTTCTGTCTGCGAAGATATTTGGAACGATGAGGATTACTGGTATCGCCGAAGATATAATTTTGATCCTGTTAAAGAACAAATAAATATGGGCGCTACAGTTTTATTAAATATTTCCTCCAGTCCCTATTCTTTCGGTAAAAGGGAAGACCGGAGAAAAATGTTATCATTATTAACAGAGAACGAAAAAATCCCTTTAGCTTATGTTTGCTGTGTAGGCGCACAAACAGAATTAATTTTTGACGGCGCGAGTATGTGCTTCAACAATAAAGGTGAGTTGATAAAATTAGGAAAAGCTTATGAAGAAGATTATTTCATTTTTGATACCGAGGTTAAAAACGGAAAAGTATCTAAAGTAGAAAAGGAGTTTCCGGAAGAAGTGTTAGAAGCCTTAATATACGGAGTAAAAGAATACTGCGAAAAATTAAAATTCAAAAAACTTTTGGTAGGTTTAAGCGGGGGAATTGATTCGGCACTCGTAACATATATAGCTGTTCAGGCTTTGGGTAAAGAAAATGTGCATGTTCTTTTAATGCCTTCGGAATTTTCTACTGAAGGAAGTATCAGCCATTCTCAGAAACTTATTGATAATTTAGGCATCTCACAAAACAATGTTTCTATTCAGCCTGTATTTAAGAAAATTCTGGAACAATTTTCTAACAATATTTCGGTAATCTCCCGGAAAATGTTACGGAAGAAAATATTCAGGCAAGAATTAGAGGCGTTTATTTGATGGCTTATTCAAATAAATTTAATAATCTGCTTTTAACCACAGGTAATAAATCGGAAATGGCAGTAGGGTATGCAACTTTATACGGTGATATGAATGGCGGATTGGCTGTAATTGCCGATATTTATAAAACAGAAGTTTATAAAATTGCGCGTTTTATAAATAAAGAAAAAGAGATTATACCAAATGAAATTATAGAGAAAATTCCTTCGGCGGAATTAAGGCACGGTCAAAAAGATCAAGATTCTCTTCCACCGTACGAGATTCTTGATGAAATATTAAAAATGTATTTGGAAGAGAATAAAGAGTACCATGAAATTTCTTTAAAAATAAAAAATGAACAACTTGTAAAGAAAATATTGCGAATGGTAGATCTAAATGAATTTAAAAGAAAACAAGCTGCGCCGGCTTTAAGAGTTTCAAAAAAAGCTTTTGGTTTCGGCCGCCGTTATCCTATAGTTCAAGGATGGCGAAAATAAAATGGATAAAACGGAATAATATTAAATGAAAATGAAATTATTAAATAAAGTATTGTTATTAATATTTTTGGTTTTTACCGCGAATAATTTTGCCCAATTTGGGCAGCAAAAAGAGCTGGTGAAAATTCAATCTTATAAGTCCTTCGATAAAGTTTTTAAAGACGGAGAATTTAAACTCGCTGTAAAAGCAGAGATAGAGAAAGAATGGCACATAAATTCAAATCGACCGTATGATGAATTTTTAATTCCAAGCAAACTTGTTATTGATTCAGCCGGACCATTTAAGTTAGAAAAAACAACTTATCCTAAAGCGGAAGATATTAAATTGGGATTTTCAGACGAACCGCTTTCGGTTTGGCAGGGAGAAATTTACATCGGCGGATTAGTTAAAGTTAATAAAAATATTGAACCCGGAATTTATCCGCTAATTATTGAACTGCAATATCAATCATGTAATAATAATACATGCCTTCCTCCAACATCAGTTAAAGATACTTTGAAAGTTGAAGTTGTAAATAAGCAATCTGTTGTGAATGAAATAAATCAGGATGTTTTTAAAAAAATTGATTTGAGCTATTCAGCGGCTTCCGGTGCCGTTAAACAATCAGACTCAGTTAATTCTTTGTCAAACATTTTCGAGAACAACGGAATTATTTTAGGTCTAATTTTTGTTTTTTTAGGCGGCTTGGCTTTAAATTTAACTCCTTGTGTTTATCCGCTTATACCAATTACCATTGGTTTTTTCGGGGGACAAAGCGAAGGCAGAACTAGCAGACTTGTTCTTATGGGGCTATTATTTGTATTGGGAATGGCGATTACTTATTCGGCAATCGGAGTAATAACCGCGTTAAGCGGTGCTGTTTTCGGTGCGCTTCTTCAAAATACTTTTGTAATTATTTTTATCGCATTAATTTTTGTTGTGCTTTCACTCAGTATGTTCGGAGTTTATGAATTTAAACTTCCGGATTCACTTGTAGCCAAAGCCGGCGGTGCTAAATCCGGAATGTTCGGCGCTTTATTTATGGGTTTAACTATGGGAATTGTCGCGGCACCTTGCATAGGACCTTTTGTTCTTGGTTTAGTTACTTATGTAGCCGCTAAAGCTGATCCTTATTTCGGATTTCTGATGTTTTTTGTTTTAGCTTTAGGTTTAGGTGTTCCGTATTTATTCTTAGCCATTTTCTCCGGTAAAATCAAAAGTTTGCCTCGTTCCGGTGAATGGATGGAAGCGGTAAAACATGTTTTCGGTTTTGTATTAATCGGTATGGCTTTATACTTTTTGCTTCCGCTTATACCCGGCGAAATCAGCGGATATATTCTTCCCATTTTTATGATTATTACAGCTTTATATTTATTGTTTGTTGATAAGCTTGCAAATAGCGTAAAAGCTTTTAAAATTTTTAAAATATCATTTTCGGTGGTATTAATCGCGGTTGCTGCTTATATGCTTTATCCTACCGAAAAAAAATCGATTGCATGGAAACATTATACAGAAAACGCCCTGCCGGCAACTATTTCCGATAAGAAAGGAATAATAATAGATTTTTATGCCGATTGGTGCATTCCCTGTAAAGAGTTAGAAGCCTCAACTTTTTCAGATCAACGTGTAATTAATGAATCTAAAAGTTTCTATACATATAAAGCCGATATGACTAAATCTCTATCTCCGGAAGTGGAAAATCTCAGAGAAAAGTTTAATATTCTCGGCGTTCCCACAGTATTAATTATTGATTCAAAAGGAAATGAAGTGAAACGAATAACCGGTTTTGTTGGTCCGGATGAGTTTCATTCTATTATTAAAAATATCAATTAATAATCTTATGATTCCATTAAGATAAATCATCATTCATACTAATTCCAAATTTGATTAATGAAAATTGAAAGGTCTTGTTTAATAATTTAAGCAAGACTTTTCATTTTTAAACGATTTCTGTATTTGTTCATTTCTTCATCACTTCTACCAATTCTCATTCTTAGTAATAGAAATAGATCTTTCCAATGTTGAGAATAATAAATATAGCTTTTTTGCATAAATGGCCAAGTTTTAAGTAAAAAAATAAATTGAACTCAGTAAAACAATAGCTAAATAACAAATATTATATGGCACAGTTTATGGATAATAAAAGTGAATTTTTAATAAACTTTAATTCGAGAGATAGAAAAAATGATTCTAGAAAAAGAAGTTCAAACTCTATCCGAAGTAACGGTAAGATTTGCCGGCGACTCCGGTGACGGCATGCAGTTGACTGGCAGTCAGTTCAGCGATACGACTGCATTAGTAGGTAATGATTTAAGTACACTTCCAGATTATCCCGCAGAAATTAGAGCACCCACCGGAACAGTATACGGTGTGAGTGGTTTTCAATTACATTTCAGCAGTAACGATATTCATACCCCCGGAGATAGACCGGATATATTAGTCGCGATGAATCCCGCGGCGATTAAAAAAAATCTTGATGAGTTGAAACATGGCGCAATGATAATCGCGAATACAGATTCATTTGATAAAAAGAATTTACAATTAGCAAAATATGATGCTAATCCTTTAGAAGACGGAAGTTTAAAGGATTTCAAGTTTTCCCCGTTCCTATTACTTCTTTAACAATAAAAGCGTTAGAAGGAACTACACTTTCTCCTAAAGATGTAGCTCGTTGTAAAAACTTTTTTGCGCTCGGATTGATGTATTGGCTTTATGACAGACCTCTTTCTCAAACTGAAAATTGGATACAGAAAAAATTCCAGAAAAAACCGGAATTTATTGACGCAAATCAAAAAGCATTAAAAGCCGGATATAATTTTGGTGAAAATACTGAATTATTCACAACTCGCTATACAATTAAACCCGCGCAGCTTACAAAAGGAACCTATAGAAGCATTTCAGGAAATGAAGCTACAGCGCTTGGATTTTTAGCCGCTTCAGTAAAATCAGAACTTCCGTTGTTCCTCGGTTCTTATCCTATTACTCCGGCTTCGGAAATTTTGCAGTATTTAAGTACATATAAAAATTTCGGTGTAAAAACTTTACAGGCCGAAGATGAAATTGCAGGAATTACATCGGCTATAGGCGCCGCGTTTGCAGGAGATTTAGCTATAACTACAACAAGCGGTCCCGGATTAGCACTTAAAACTGAAGCACTCGGTTTAGCTATTATGACAGAATTACCACTTGTTATTGTTGATGTTCAAAGAGGCGGACCCAGCACAGGTTTACCTACTAAAACTGAGCAAGCGGATTTGCTGCAGGCTGTTTACGGCAGAAACGGAGAGGCACCTTTAGCGGTAATTGCTGCTTCTACACCTTCAGATTGTTTTTATATGGCAATTGAGGCATGCCGTTTAGCGGTAAAATATATGACTCCTGTGCTTTTTTTAACTGACGGATATTTGGCAAACGGTTCTGAACCATGGAGAATTCCTAATGTTGATGAACTGCCGGATATGAAGGTAAAATTCAGAACGGAAAAAGAAGGATTTATGCCTTATTCAAGAGATGAAAATCTCGCTCGCCCTTGGGTACGTTTAGGCACTCCGGGACTTGAACACAGGATAGGCGGACTGGAAAAAGCTAATATAACCGGCGCCGTTAGTTATGATCCAGACAATCATCATAATATGATTGTGCTGCGTAACCAAAAAGTTAAAAATATAGAAAATGATATTCCTAATCTTAAAGTGGACGGTGATGAAGAAGGCGATATCCTTGTATTAGGTTGGGGCGGAACATATGGAGCCATTACCGAAGCCGTTAAACAAGTAAGAGCTAAAGGCTACAAAGTGTCTCAAGCTCACTTAAAATATATTAATCCTTTCCCGAAAAATACCGGTGAAATATTAAGCAAATTTAAAAATGTTTTAATTCCGGAAATTAACTTGGGACAATTAGCAAAAATAGTAAGAAGTGAATTTCTTGTTCCGGTTAAGCAGTTGAATATTGTAAGAGGATTGCCGTTTAGAACTGCCGACATTGAAGCAAGAATTATTGAAATTTTAGGAGGTTATAATGGCTGATACTGTTGCTGTAAAAGAAGTAAAGTTAACGGCAAAAGATTTTGCTAACGATATTGATGTAAGATGGTGTCCCGGTTGCGGCGATTATTCTATTCTTGCCCAGGTTCAAAGAACTTTTCCGGAAATAATCGGTGTAGAGAAAGAAAAAGTTGTTTGGATTTCCGGCATCGGATGCTCTTCAAGATTTCCTTACTATATGAATACTTATGGTTTTCATACCATTCACGGCAGAGCACCCGCAATTGCGACCGGAATAAAAGTAAGCCGGCCGGATTTATCGGTTTGGGTCGCAACCGGAGACGGAGATCTTTTAAGTATCGGCGGTAATCATTTTATTCATGCATGCCGTAAAAACATCGATCTTAACATAGTCCTTTTCAACAATAGAATTTATGGATTAACAAAAGGGCAGTATTCTCCAACCTCAGAAAGAGGAAAAATTACTAAAACTTCACCATACGGAAGTATAGATTTCCCTTTCAATCCTGTTGCTTTGGCGTTAGGTTCTGAAGCTACATTTGTCGCTCGTACAATCGATAGAGACCCAAAACATATGCAGGAAATGCTTCGAAGAGCTTCTGCTCATAAAGGGACTTCTTTTATCGAAGTTTTTCAGAACTGTGTAATTTTTAATGATAAAGCTTTTGATGCATTAACTGATAAAAAAACTAAAGATGATCATGTACTTATTTTAGAACATGGTAAACCAATGATATTCGGCATTAATAAAGATAAAGGTATTGGTTTAGTTGGGATGAACCCTGTTATTCTCGATTTAAACGACGGTAAGCACAGAATAGAAGACGTAATAATTCATGATGAACATGATGAAAGTATTTTACGCGCTACCATGCTCGCTCATTTAGATGATAATCCCGAAATGCCTACTCCGGTCGGAATATTCAGACAAATAAGTAGATCTACTTATGATGCCGATGTTCAGGCTCAAGTAGATAAAGTAAAAGAATTAAAAGGGGAAGGGGACCTTCAAAAAGCATTATTTAACGGTAATACATGGCAGGTTAACTAGAGGAGATGTCATATTATTACTAGTTAATATAATTCCTATCGAAACTCACATAAAAAGGCTCCACTTGGAGTCTTTTTTTATTTCCTATATAACATTTTATACCTTTAAAGACTTAAGTCATTTGATTATATATCAAAGCTTAACTAATTTCAATTATTAGAAGCGGAATATTTTAACAAATATAAATTCGAACAAAATTATATTATTATTAGTATAAACAAGAATATGTAAATTTTTACAAATTTAAATAAATAGTGACAGTTATGGAAAAAAATATATTAGAATTAACTGATGTAACAGTACGATTTGCAGGCGATTCCGGGGACGGTATGCAACTTACCGGCTCTCAGTTTACAAATACTACGGCATTGGTTGGTAATGATTTAAGTACTTTGCCGGATTTTCCGGCGGAAATACGTGCGCCCGCCGGTACAACATACGGAGTTAGCGGATTTCAGCTTCATTTCAGCAGCGATGATATTCATACACCGGGAGACGCGCCCGATGTACTTGTAGCTATGAATCCTGCGGCCCTAAAGACAAATCTTAGTGCTTTAAAAAGAGATGCTTCAATCATTGTGAATATAAATTCATTTGATAAAAAAAATTTAAGATTAGCTAATTATGATTCAAATCCGCTTGAAGACGGAACTCTTGAAGGGTATAATGTTATACAAGTTCCTTTAACAGATTTAACCTCAACCGCGCTGGAGGATAGCGGGTTATCGATTAAAGAAATTTCTAGATCTAAAAACTTTTTCGCTCTCGGAATGATGTACTGGCTGTACAGTCGTCCTATAGAACCTACAGTTGAATGGATTAAAATAAAATTTAAAAATAATCCTTTAATTGCAGCAGCTAATGAAAAAGTTTTATTAGCCGGATATTATTACGGTGAAACAACAGAATTATTTACAACGAGATATAGCGTTGAACCCGCAAAGTTGGAAAAAGGTAAATATAGAAATATATCCGGAAATGAAGCGCTGGCGATAGGCTTTATTACAGCTTCAGTAAAGGCCGGAATTCCTCTTTATTTAGGCTCATATCCAATTACGCCTGCTTCCGATATTCTTCATGAATTAAGCAAACACAAAAATTTTAATGTTAGAACTTTTCAAGCAGAGGATGAGATTGCCGCAATTGCTTCGGCTATCGGGGCTTCATTTTCCGGTGCTCTCGCAATTACAACTACAAGCGGACCGGGGGTTGCTCTTAAAAGCGAATCAATCGGATTGGCTGTAATGACTGAACTTCCGCTTGTTATTATTGATGTTCAAAGAGGAGGGCCTAGTACAGGTTTACCTACAAAAACTGAACAATCAGATCTTCTGCAAGCAGTGGATGGAAGAAACGGCGAAGCTCCCGTTGTTGTACTTGCTCCTTCTACACCTTCAGATTGTTTTTATATGGCAATTGAAGCATCCAGAATCGCTACTAAATATATGCTTCCGGTAATGTATCTTTCCGATGGATATTTAGCTAACGGTTCTGAACCCTGGAAAATTCCCCATCCGGATACTATACCAGATATAAATGTTAAATTTCAAACAGAGCCGGAAGGTTTTCAGCCCTATTCGAGGAATGAAAATTTAGTTCGTCCATGGGCAATTCCAGGAACTCCGGGGTTAGAACATAGATTAGGAGGTTTAGAGAAATCTAATATAACCGGTAATGTTAGTTACGAGCCGGAAAACCATGAATATATGGTAAGGCTAAGAGCACAGAAAGTTAAAAATATTGAGAATGATATTCCTGAGCTAAAAGTTGAAGGAGATGAAGACGCGGATATATTAGTAATAGGATGGGGAGGAACTTACGGATCAATTAGAGAAGCCGTAAACCGAACAAGAGGAAAAGGGAAAAAAGTAGCGCAAGCTCATTTCAAATATTTAAATCCTTTTCCAAAAAACACCAGCAAAGTTTTAAAAAAATATAAAAAAATAATTTGTGCGGAATTAAATATGGGACAGCTTACCAAACTACTTAAAAGTGAGTATTCCGTTGAAATTATTCCTTTAACTAAAATTCAAGGTTTACCTTTTAAAACTTCCGAAATAGCACAAAAAATTGAATCAATTTTAGGAGAGTAAGAAATGACTGAGATAAAATATAAAGAAGATGAAATTCAATATACAGCAAAAGATTTTTCTTCCGGTCAAGATGTAAGATGGTGCCCTGGCTGCGGTGATTATTCCATTTTAGCGCAAGTGCAAAGAGTTTTTCCAGAACTTTATAATAAAAAAGAAAATGTAGTTTGGATTTCCGGTATCGGCTGTTCATCTCGCTTTCCCTATTATATGAATACTTATGGATTTCATGGTATTCACGGAAGAGCTCCGGCAATTGCTACAGGAGTAAAAATTAATCGTCCCGATCTTACTGTTTGGGTTGCAACCGGCGACGGTGATTTGCTAAGCATCGGAGGAAATCATTTTATACATGCTTGCAGAAGAAATATTGATATAAAAATTGTTCTTTTTAATAATAAAATTTACGGCTTAACTAAAGGACAATATTCACCGACATCGGAAAAGGGAAAGAAAACAAAAAGCACTCCTTTCGGAAGTATTGATTACCCGTTTAATCCCGCTGCGCTGGCTGTGGGTGCCGATGCTAGTTTTATAGCACGCTCATTAGATAGAGACGCCAAACATTTAAAAGAAATGATAAGAAGAACCGGCGAACATAAGGGAACTTCATTTTTAGAAATATATCAAAATTGCAATATTTTTAATGACGGAGCTTTTGCCGAATTAACGGATAAAGAAACAAAATCTGATTCTGTATTATTCCTGGAACATAACCAACCGATGATTTTTGGAAAAGAGAATGATAAAGGAATTCGAATGAATGGTTTGACTCCTGAAGTTGTAAATCTTACAAATGGTTTTTCTGCTGATGATCTTTGGGTTCATAATGAATTTGATGAAACAGGAATAAGAGCCCAAATCCTTTCTAAATTCACCGAAATAGAAAACATGCCTACTCCCGTAGGAGTTTTCAGACAAGTAAAGAAAAATAGTTATGATGAAGATTTTCATCAGCAACTAGAAAATATAAAAAAATCTAAGGGCGAAGGTGATTTAGAAAAATTGCTTTTCAGCGGCAATGTATGGGAAGTTAACTAAAAAGAATTCTGTTAACTGTTTTAATTTTTAAGTATTTTAATAATTAAATTTTCACGGGCTTGAACTTATCGAGCCCTTTTTATTTATAAACAAGATTATTTGTTATGCTAGATTTCATTCAATTAAAAAATATTCTCACGGATAATTATTCATTTTTACTTACTACTCATGTAAATCCCGATGCCGACGCGATAGGTTCAGAAATCGCGTTATATAATATTTTAAAAGAATTGGGCAAAGAAGTTTATATAGTAAACCACAGCGGAACTCCTTACAACCTGCTATTTCTTGATTCTGATAAGATGATTGAAAAATATAATCCTGAAAAACATGATGAAATTTTTGATAAAGTGGATGTGCTTGTCGCGCTAGATTTCAACCGTTCCGATCGTATTGTAAATATGCAGAAAAAGTTTAACGAGTCGAACAGCTTAAAAATTTGTATAGATCATCATCAGGATCCGGAAAATTTTGTAAATCATCAATATATAAATACCTCTTACAGTGCAACAGGCGAGATAATTTATCATTTGATAAAAAAGACAAATATTGTTCAATTAAATTATAATATTTCGTATCCTATTTATGCCGCTATAATGACCGACACGGGCTCATTCAGATTTGAAAGAACTACTCCGGAAATTCATAGAATAGCGGCCGAACTTATTGAACATAATGTAAATCCCGGAGAAGTTTTTGATCAGATATATGATCAAAGTAAATTTAGTAAAATAAAATTAATGGGCTACGCATTAAGTTCGATGCGCCTTTACGGTAAAAACAATAAAATAAGTTATATGATTTTATCTCGGGATACGTTTAAAGAATTAAACGCACTTGAATCAGATACTGACGGACTTGTAAATTTTTCACTGTCAGTTGAGGGTGTTCAAATAGGATTACTTTTTATAGAATTAGCCAACGGATTTAAAGTGAGTCTTCGTTCCAAAGGAATAATACCGGTAAATAAACTTGCCGGAGAATTCGGGGGCGGCGGCCATATTAATGCGGCCGGTTTAAGAGTATTTGATAAAAACCTAAATGATTATCTTCCTAAAATACTTTCGGAAGCTGAAACATATTTAGAAAATTAAAAAGGAGATGAATGTTTAACTTTAATATAAAAACAGGGAATAAAAAGATCTCATACAAACCGTTATCGATTAGTATAAAATATTTAATTGATGAAAAGAAGCTGAATGAGAGTCTTGATAATTTAATTAAAATATCAAACGTAAAAATATCTGAACTTCAGAGAAAAACTTTTCTCTCTAAAGAAGGAAATGAAATTAGAATTTCCAGAAGCGAAGGTAAACCGGATGAAATATTTTTATTTAAAGTAAAACCGGATTCTAATCTATCACCGGATTATTTTCGAAATCATTTAGCCGGATTTTTACCGCGGCTTCTAAATGAAGAAGTTAAGCATCTTCATATTTTCATACCTAAATATGAAGTATTTAAAGATATCTTTGACAGCGAAGAATATTATTATCAGTGTTTTATAGAAGGAATCATTTTCGGAAATTATAATTTTGACCGCTACAAAATAGATAAGAAAAAACCAGCTGTTTTAAATGTTTTATTTTACGCCGATGACGAAAAGAAATTAAAAACTGCTGTAGCGAATGCGCAAATTATTATGGAAGGCGTATTTTTTACTCGTGAATTACAAAACGAACCGGGTATAATATTAACTCCGTCAGAACTTGCAAAAAGAGTGAATTCGGTATTATCGAAAAACGGAGTTAAGGTAAAAGTATTTGACGAGAAAGAAATTAAAAAAAGGAAGATGGGGGGATTATTGGCTGTAGGGATGGGAAGTGATAATCCTCCTAGATTTATTGTAGCCGAGTATTCACAAAAAACAAAATCAAAACAAAAAGGGAAAAGAGTAAAAATCGCTCTTGTCGGAAAAGGAGTTACATTTGATGCCGGCGGTATATCAATAAAACCGGCACAGAATATGGGCGAAATGAAGGCTGATATGTCGGGAGCCGCAGTAGTAGCGGGTACATTGCTTGCCGCAGCAAAAGCTAATTTACCGGTTGATATTCTAGGGATAATTCCAACCGCCGAAAATATGCCTTCGGGAAAATCAATGAGACCGGGAGATATAGTAACGACCTCTTCAGGCAAAAGTATAGAGGTTGATAATACAGATGCGGAAGGAAGAATGATTTTAGCAGACGCATTAAATTATGCATCTAAAGAAAAGCCGGATATTATTATTGATCTTGCTACTTTAACCGGGGCCTGCGTTGTAGCGCTGGGTGAATTTGTTGCAGGAATGTTTACTAAAGATGATAATTTGGCGGATGATCTTTATAAAACCGGTCTAAAAACTTACGACAGAGTGTGGCGCTTGCCGATGTGGGACGATTACAATTTCTTAATTAAAAGTGATGTCGCGGATGTTAAAAATGTTGGTGGCAGATGGGGCGGTGCAATTACGGCAGCTAAATTTTTAGAAAATTTTGTCGATCCAAAAATACCTTGGGTTCATTTAGATATTGCAGGCCCCGCCATGGCAAATAGTTTTAATAATTATACTAAAACTTTTATGACGGGATATGGAGTTCGGCTGTTATTTGAATTCTTATCGAAAAAATAATATTCAAAAGATGGTTCTCTTATTTAAGTGAACCATCTTTCATTTCAAAAACTTTATCCGCTAAATTTACCAAACCGGAATTATGAGAAACGATAACAAAAGTTTTATCATATTTATCCCGCAATTCAATTAAAATATTATGAATAGAATCACTATTTTCTGAATCGAGGTTGCCGGTCGGTTCATCAGCAAAAATCACCGATGGATCGTTAGCTAAAGCTCTGGCAACAGCAACACGCTGCTGTTCGCCGCCGGAAAGTTCGGCCGGTTTATGATTTAATCTTTCTTTAAGTCCTACGGAAATAAGTAATTCTTCCGCTCGTACAGAAGCTTCTTTCAAACTTTTACCTTTTATCATTTGAGGAATAGAAACATTTTCAAGTGCTGTAAATTCAGGCAGAAGATGATGAAACTGAAAAACAAATCCTATGTTATTATTTCTAAATCTGGCAAGCTTCTCATCGGATAATTTAAATATATTTTGATGCTCAAAAAAAACATCTCCGCTGTCCGGGCGGTCTAATCCGCTTAATAAATGCAGTAAAGTACTTTTACCTGCGCCGGAAGCTCCTATAATTACCGAAATCTTTCTTGCCTCAATTTCAATTGAAATAGATTTAAGAACTTGAAGTTTTACTTTTTTGTTATTCTGATATGACTTTATTAAGCTATTCGATCTTAAGATTATTTCATTCATAATATTTTTCCGTAGTAACTACTCCCATTTAATTGCGTCTAATGGATTTACTTTTGCCGCCCGCCTAGCCGGAAATAGTGAAGCTAAAAAAGATAAAAGCATTGAAGCGCCGGTTACAAAAAAGAAATCGGATAATTTTAGCTGAAGCGGCAGAGAATCTATTTTATATTGGGTCGGATCAAGAGGATAAATGTTATAATGTATTTGCAGAAAACAGACAAAATATCCTAAAAGTAAACCCGCGATTGTACCGATAGTGCCTATTAATAAGCCTTCATACATAAAGATTTTAATTACAGATTTTTCCTGAACACCCATTGACCGCAAAATTCCGATATCCCTTTTCTTTTCAATAACCGACATAGAAAGAGAACCTAATATATTAAAAGTTGCGACCGCGATAATTAATGAAAGAATTATATAAGCAGTCCATCTTTCAATCTGCATTACAGTATAAAGTTCACGATGAAAATCATACCAAGTATTAACGCTGAATTTTTTAAGATCAAGGTGTTTCTCTAAAAAAGCTTTAACATTATTTGATTCATCAATATTGTGAAGTCGAACATCGTAGCCTTGAATATTATTCTTATATCCCAGTATTTTTTGCGCGTTTTTTAAGGAAGTAAAAATATAGGAAGCGTCATATTCATTATTATTTGAGGTATAAATTCCTTTAACAATAAATTTTTCAGTTAACGGCATTGAAAATTGAGTGATTGCTTTTTCGATACCGACAGGAGAAATTAAAGTAACACTGTCTCCTGTTAAAGTTTGAAGTTTATCCGCCAAATTTATTCCCATAACTATACCGCGAGCCCCGTTGTTATTGCTGATATCGAATTTTCCTAATCTTATACTGTGTCTAATTCCGTAAATATTTTCAGCGGCTTGCGGATCTATTCCTTTTAGTGTTATAACTTCCTTTAAACCTCCGCTAAAAGCTAAAACTTTACCGCTTACAAAAGGCGCGTAACTTTTTACTTCATTAATAATTTTTTAAAAGATTTTCTAGTTCCTTTGTTTGCTGATTTTTAAATTCCGGTGAAATTGATTCAATTCGAATATGAGGATCAAAATTTATAAGGAATGAAGTTACCAGACTTCCGAATCCGTTAAAAACAGATAGTACTACAATTAACGCCGCTACACCAATTGTTATTCCCGCGATAGACAGAAATGAGATAATGGTAATAAAATTTATTTTATGTTTAGAAACTAAATAACGTTTAGATATAAAGGATTCAAATTTCATTTATTAATTAAATCTTAATGTTGATACTGGTTTTATTTTTGAAGCAACAAAGCTGGGTATTACAGAAGCAATAATACATAAAAATAAAGTTAACGCGGAAACTCCTAAAAATATACTTGTAGAAAAATAAATTGGTACCGTTGACATAAAATAAACTGAGGAGGGAAGTGAAATAATATTATACTGCTGCTGAAAAAACATTAACAGATAAGCTAAAATATTTCCCGAAACAATTCCTACAATTGCTAAAAATATTCCCTGATACAAAAATATTGAAACGATCTGTTTTTTACTTGCCCCTAAAGATTTTAAAATTCCTATCGCGCTGGTTTTCTCAAGAACAATCATAAGCAAAGTTCCGATAATATTAAAAACGGCTACAATAATAATTAATCCCAAAATAATTGGAATTGGTTTTTTTTGGAGTTCAACCCAAGTAAAAATATTTCTATGAATTTGATAAATCGATCGAACCGAATGAGGGTATCTCAACACTTCGGCTAAATGTTTTGTAAGACTATCTATTTTGGAAATATTATTTACTCTAATATCATAACCGGTAATATTATCTCCTATATCGAATAAATCTTGCGCGGCGTTTAAATTTACATAAGCATATAAATCATCATATTCAGCCATTCCGCTCTCAAAAATGCCGGTAATTTTAAACTGCTTAATGCTCGGTAAATTTTCGGTAGAAGGAATTTGATCTTTTTTTAACGCGAAAACGGTTACTTTATCGCCGATACCTACCATTAATTTATTTGCCAACTTTTTGCCGAGAATAATTGAGGAAAGGGAAGAATCGGATAAGAATTTACTTCCCGCTATAATATTTTCCGCTACTCCGTGCAAAGGATTATTCGGTAATACTCCTTTTATGCTTACGCCTTCTTTAACATGTTTACTACCTATTATTGCCAGCTCGGAAGCGAAAGGATTTATTTCTTTGGCCAAACCATTTAAATCCTTCTTAAGCTGCGGAAATATTCTATGATAATTCGGTAAGGTAGTTCTGAATGAAGTTATTTTTATTTGCGAATCAAAATCGGTTATCTTCTGAGTAATTGTCTTTTCAAAGCCGTTTAATATACTAAGAGCAATAATTAAAGTCGCCACCCCGAGCGCAATTCCAATAATCGAGATGGAAGAAATAAAAGTGACAAATTTAGAATCTCTTTTACTCAGTGTATATTTTTTAGAGATAAAAAACGGAAAAGACATTTAATACAAAAAGTTATAATCAAATAGAATTGTAATTTACTTAAGAAAAAGAATACATAAAAACCATTTGAAATAACAAATATTGCAAAAAGTAAAAAATATTTCAAAATATCTTATTGTTTAGATTGTTTTTTAGAAAGTAAAACTATATATTTTGTATCCTAATTTTTTGGAACACTTACTTAAGATTAACAAAAATTAGAAGTTCATAAGTTATTGTAAATAAAGCTTTTCGGGGCGTAGCGTAGCCCGGTTTATCGCGCCTGCTTTGGGAGCAGGAGGTCGCAGGTTCGAATCCTGCCGCCCCGACAAAAATTGTTCTTTACATTTTGAAAAATCTAACACTAACCTGCGCCCGTAGCTCAATTGGATAGAGCATCAGCCTTCTAAGCTGAGGGTTAGTGGTTCGAGTCCACTCGGGCGTACGAAGCGCCTTCGGCGCACTGAATAATTAATGATAAAGTAAAAAATTATTATTAATTATTTTCAATGGTGAGCGTAGCTCAGTTGGTTAGAGCACCAGGTTGTGGCCCTGGGGGTCGTGGGTTCAAGTCCCATCGCTCACCCTTTAAAAGAATTTTAAAACTGGCCCCATCGTCTAATGGTTAGGACCTCGCCCTTTCACGGCGGTAATAGGGGTTCGAATCCCCTTGGGGTCACTTAAGCCTTCAAAGAAATTTGAAGGCTTTTTTATTTTAAACTTGCCACCATTTATCCTCCCGTCGCAAATCCGGGATATAAAGTCATTCCGCCATCCACAAAAATGCTGGCACCTGTTATATAATCTGCCTGATCCGAAGCTAACCAGGCGGCTACTCTGCCAATATCTTCTACTTCGCCTATTCTATTATACGGCACTAGGTTCATCAATTTTTTATAAGCTTCGTCAGTTTTCCATGCTTTTGTATTGATTGGAGTTTTAATAGCACCTGGACAAATACTGTTCACTCGTATTCTAAAGGGAGCAACTTCCTGTGCAATAGTTTTCATTAACATCATTACTCCGCCTTTTGATGAAGCATAATTAGCATGGCCTGCCCAAGGGATTTTTTCATGAACAGAACTTATGTGAATTATTTTTCCGGCGGAACATGAAATATCCTTATTTACACCTCTGCGTTTGAATTCTTTTACTGCTTCACGCGCGCATAAAAACTGTCCGGTTAAATTTACACTTATCACTTTATTCCATTTTTCAAGCGGCATTTCATCAAACGGGGAATCACGCTGTATACCGGCGTTATTTACTAAAATATCAATAGTACCGAAATTCTTTTTAACCGATTCAAACATTTGTATTACTTCTTGTTCATTGCTTACATCCGCCTTAATTTTAAATGAATTAACACCTTTAGATTTTATTCTCTCAACTAATTCATCCGCTGCTTCAGGATTAACAATAAAATTTACCGCAACATCAGCACCGGCATCCGCAAGTGCGATAGAAATTCCTTTCCCGATTCCGGAATTTGCTCCGGTTATTATCGCTTTTTGTCCTTTTAAATATTTGGGTATTTTAACTTCGGGTAATTTAATTTTTTCTTCCGGGTTTTCACTCATATTTATTCCTCATCTTTTTATAATTAAATATTAAATAATACCGCGCAAAAAGATTGTCATCTAAATAACACGAAGTATTAAATAGGAAAAATATAAAATTGAAGGGGAGTAGGAGGCTAAACTAATACTACAGTATAACTCTATTAATTAATTACGAGTAATAAACTAGTATTTTCGCAGTTAAGTCTCAGTAAATTTTCCCGTAACGCATTTATCGCGGTAATCATATATTTGGGGGCCAATTTGTCTGGTATTCCGCTAAAATTGCAATAATATTCTTCTAATTCGAATGGATCAAAATGTAGTTCACTGAGCAATTCCGCGTATTTTATTTTATGTTCATAAGTGAAAATAAAATTTAGCAAACCAACTTTAT
This sequence comes from uncultured Bacteroidota bacterium, assembly GCA_963798775.1. Taxonomy (GTDB): domain Bacteria; phylum Bacteroidota; class Ignavibacteria; order Ignavibacteriales; family Ignavibacteriaceae; genus CAWCUK01. Next base: position 772,071 of record CAWCUK010000004.1, on the reverse strand, counting down.
CCACTAATAAATTTATAAAAGAATCGAGTTCGGATTTGGTTAAATCTATGTTGTATTTTTCATTTAAATAGGAAAATAAAGGGGCAAATGTATATGCAGGAACATCATAATTATTGATTTTTTTACTCTCTTGCTCAAGGAATTCAAAATAAATTTCAACCGGTTTTTTATAAGTTCCTTGTACTTGTGGAATTGTATTATATACTTCCTTAAGATTTTTCATATTTATTAAAAAAAATGATGCTTTTAAAGACATTTATATCCCCATATAAAATATAGGAAAGGAAATTAATTCTTAAGTTTAAAGCTCGCAACAATAAATTTATGCATGTTAGGCAGATCACCTTAGTTAAAAAATTTTGATACACTGATAAAGGTTTTCATCAATTAATTTTTACCCTATTAATATTTCTATAAATAACTATAATTCCTTAATTTTGGGAATAACTTTTAAATCATAAAATATTGCGATTGATGAATATAAAATCTGATAAACCAAAATGTTTTTGCGGTGTATTTGGTATTTTTGGCGATGAAAATGCTTCTGTAGTAACTTATTACGGTTTACACGCTCTTCAGCATCGCGGCCAGGAAGCTTGCGGAATTGTAACTCGTGATTTTAAAAATGAAAAGCCTATTTTTAATATTCATAAGGGAGAAGGCTTAGTCTCAGAAGTTTTCTCCGATTCAAAAGTATTTAAACGAATTTTGAACGGAACCGCGGCAATAGGGCATAACAGGTATTCTACAACGGGTTCTTCTGAATCGCGAAAAAATATTCAGCCGTTTGTTGTAAACTATAGAATGGGAAATTTGGCTGTTTCTCATAACGGAAATTTAACTAATGCAAAACAATTAAGAGAAGAACTTGTAAATGAAGGAGCAATTTTTCAAACAACAAGCGATACTGAAGTAATTCTTCACTTAATTGCCCGGAGTAAATTAAACAACCAAGTAGACCAAATTAAAGAGGCGCTTTCAAAATTAGAAGGAGCTTACTGCTTAACTATTTTAACGGATGATAAACTTATTGCAGCAAGAGATCCTTACGGATTTCGTCCTTTATCATTAGGAACTTTAAATGGATCTTTTATTGCTGCTTCTGAAACTTGTGCTTTTGATATAAATTCCGCGAAGTTTGTAAGTGAAGTTGAACCCGGCGAAATGATTATTATTGATAAAAACATAAAAACAGCCAATGACATAAGTTCAGTTAAAATTAAAGAAGATACCGTGCCTAAAAAGCATTGTATTTTTGAATATATTTATTTCTCTCGCCCCGATAGTTTTATTTTCGGGCATAATGTTGATAAAATGAGAAGACGTCTCGGGAAAATTTTAGCCAGAAAATATCCTGTTAAGGATAAAGACGGTGATAAAGTTATTGTTATAAGTGTTCCTGATAGTTCAAATACTACCGCTCTTGGTTATCAAGCTGAATTGGAAAAACAAGGAATTTCTTCCAAGCTTGAAATCGGATTAATTAGAAGCCATTATATCGGAAGAACTTTTATTCAGCCGGGACAGCAAAAACGGGAAATCGGAGTTCGAATAAAATTCAATATTGTTAAAGGTGTTCTGGAAGGAAAGACCGTAGTAATAGTTGATGATTCAATTGTTAGAGGAACAACTTCAAAACAGCTTGTTAATTTAATAAAAGAAGCTAATCCAAAAGAAATTCATTTAAGAATTTCATCTTCTCCTATTAAACATCCGTGTTATTACGGAATGGATTTTCCGAGCAGAGAAGAATTGATCGCGAACCAAATGAATGGCGATATTAGGTGAGATAGGAAAATAATTTAGGAGTAGATAGTCTTGAATATTTGACGATTGATGAAATGCTGGAAGCAGTTTCGGAAGCTAATTCCGATAATTTCTGCACTGCTTGTTTTTCCGGGAATTATCCTACATTAGTTGATTCAAATTTCAAGAAAGAAATTTATGAAGTATAAGTCCCGCTTATTATTATTTTTTATCTTTATATTTACTGTAAATGGATTCTCACAAAATACTTTCTTCATTAAATATAAAAATTCAATTGACAAACCAGCCGTTGAAGAAAAGATAAGAGATAATAAACTATTCCCGGACAGAAAAAACTTTTCGATAAGCAATTCAAATTATAAAATATCATACTTCGCCAAAGGATTGGGAAAAGATCTTGAAAATATTTCCCGGATTATTAAAATAACTTTTGCCGGTTCCGGTAAACGAAACAACTATTTTACAACTTCAAAATGATCCTTCTATTGAATATGTTCAGCCACAAATTACATATAAAATTGATTCAGTCCCTAATGATTCGCTTGTTGCCGAGCAGTGGGCTTTGAAGAAAATTCAAGCTTTTGATGCTTGGAATATTACCGAAGGGGCCGATTCCGTTATTATCGGAGTGATAGATACCGGTATTGATTATATGCATCCTGATTTAAAAAATAAGATCTATAAAAATCCCGGTGAAATGGGATTAGATGCTAACGGCAATGATAAAAGCAGCAACGGAATTGATGATGATAATAATGGTTTTGTGGATGATTATATGGGATGGGATTTTTGCGATCGCGTAGGTTTTCCGTTTGATTCCTCCGGCGGTGACTATTTAACTTGGGATAATAATCCTATGGATGAATTTTTCCACGGTACTTTTGTTGCGGGAATTATTGGTGCCGAAACTAATAATCTATATGGAATTGCGGGCACTGCACCGAAAGCCAAAATTTTAAATATGCGAGCTTTTGATGCAACCGGAAATGGTGAAGATGATGATGTAGCCGCCGCAATTCTTTACGCCATAAAAATGAAAGCCAAAGTTATAAATATGAGCTTCGGCGATACAAAATTTTCTTATGTTTTAAGAGATGTTTTAAAATACGCGTACAGCCGAAATGTGGTACTTGTCGCCAGTTCCGGAAATGAAGGGAAAACTCAGCTTCATTATCCATCGGGATTTTCTGAAGTTATTTCGGTCGGTAATTCAACTGAAGATGATTATGTTGCCGGAAATTCGGATTACGGCTCAACATTAGATTTAGTGGCGCCGGGTACTTTAATTTTATCAACTTCTTTGAAAAACGATTATGTAGTTGCCAGCGGAACTTCTGCGTCCGCTCCGTTTGTTTCGGCCGCTGCCGCTTTAATTCTTTCCGAAAAAAATTTTACAAATGAAGAAGTAAAACAAATCTTAAAGTCTACAGCCGATGATATAAATTCGCCCGGATGGGATTTAAATTCCGGTGCGGGAAGGTTAAATCTTTTTAAAGCTTTAAGTGTTTTATCTCCCGCTCGAATAAATTTCGATTTTCCGAAACAAGATTATTATACAAACGAAGATTCGATAAAAGTTCGAGCTACGGTTTTAAGCCCTTATTTTCTTAGTTTTAGTCTATCTTATGGTGCCGGGTTAAATCCTGAAAATTGGATTCCTTTATTAAGAAATAATCAGCGTCAAGTAATAAATGAAAATATTTTTAACCTGGATATTTCAAAACTTAAAGATTCAATCTATACACTTCGTTTAACGGTAAATTTAAATAATGGGAGAACTACTGAAGAAAGAATAAATTTTTTCATTGAGCGATCCGCGCCTAAAATGGAATTAGCCGGAGCTGGTATAATTTATTATGGTGATGTTTCTACAATCCAGGGTGAAATATTCACTTATTCTCGAGCTATTACAAGATTATATTATCGTGAAAAGGGAAAATTAAATTTTAATTTTATTACTCTCGACGGTTTCGCTGTAAATAATCAATTTTACAAACAGCTCCATTATGGTTTTGTTCCTAAGCAGCTTGTAAAGCCGGATACTGAATATGAAGTTTATTTTGAAGCTGAAAATTTAGTGGGCCTAAAAGATACTTTGAACGACAACGGAAAATATTTTGTTTTTAAAACCGAACCTGTAGCAGAACCGGTACAAGCTGTTGAATTGCCGTATAAGCTGCCTGAAGGAAATATTTTTGATAGGCCGGTTAATTTTCTTTCTAATAATTCTGATGAAGTTTTATTTAACGAATTTTACGGCGGAAGCGATAGTATCTATTTTTCTCTTTATCAATATGATTCCGGAAATTTAGTTAAGAAAGATTCTATTAAAAATAGATTCCCGATTGCCGTGGGAGATTTTAACAACAACGGGAAAAATGATTTTTTAAGTTCTATCGGTAGAACCGGATTTATTGATGAACAGCCGGAAGCCGGAATATTTAAATTTGAAAATAAACTAACTAAAGATTTTTATCCCATTTTAGTTAATGATATAAATAAAGACGGGGAAAAAGAGATCCTTTCAAATGATAATGATGAGAGACTGCTTCTTTGGAAAATAAATAATAATCTAAGTGTATCTCCGGAAGATACTCTGGAAAATTATTCTACATATGGCAGCGGTAATATCTTTCCTAATGCTGTTTATAGAAACGCTGTAGTCGCGGATTTGAATAACGACAGTACGAATGAAGTTTGGTTCGCGGATGCGGACGGAGATTTATTGAGTTATTATCCTTCCGGCGGCAAATATGTAAAAGGGGATAGTGTTATTACCGGTTTTAGAACAACTACTGATAATATTATGGCAAAAGGGGATTACGACGGTGATGGAATTGAAGATCTTGCGGTTTTATTTGAGACAAATAACATAGCTCCTAATCATCTGCTGCTAATCTTCAATTTTAAGAACAATAAGTTTAATCTAATTTTTCAAAAAGTTTTTCTTGACCAAGCGTCAGAGTTTATCGGTTTCGGATTTTATGAAACTTACAATACCATTAAGCTTGTTAATTTAGATAATGATAAGAAGGATGAATTGGTGGTAAATGTTTTCCCTTATGTTTACATTTTTAAGAACGAAAACAATAGAGATAGATTAATTTATTATAATGAAGGCATTAACAGTGAAACTATTTTCAGCGGCGATTTGAATAGCGATGGTGTTACTGAAATCGCTCTTCAAACTTCATCCGGCACAAAATTTTATCAGTTTTCTAATTCGATTAAACCTGTTGTCCCGCAGTATTTTTCAGGCTATAGTATAGATTCTTCCAAAATAAAACTTAGCTGGAAGGGAAGTGCGCAGCGATATCTTATTTATAAAGGTAATTCCGCCGATTCCGTAACCATTTATGATTCTACAACCGCGCTTACTTATATAGATTCCCAAGTAAAGAGTAATAAAAGTTATTTTTACAAAATAAAATCTTTTGATGCTTCTAAAGAAAGTAATTATTCCGATATTAGCAGAACATTAAATATTTTTTCACATCAGCCCGCAATGCCTATTGGCGCGATCTGTAATTCACCAAATACTGTTTTAATTGAATTTTCCGGCAAAATTAATAATACTATTGAAAACTTAAAATCCTTTGATATTGCAAATGTAGGAATTCCTAATTCCGTTTCAGCGGCTTCACAAAAATCTTATTTGCTAACTTTTAAAAATTTACCGATAGGCGAAAGAAAATTAATTATTAAAGATATGCGAGATTTTTATGGCTCGCCGATTCCGGAAGATACTATCTTTTTTACGGTTAAATTGTCTGTTCATCAAATGGAATTTTATATTTCTTCTTTTAAAATATTATCACCTTATAATATTAAGGTAATGTTTAATTCTAATGTTGATCCGCAATCAGTAATGAATTTAGATAATTATAGCTTTACACCCGAAAACCATGCTTCATCTGTTAAAATCGATCCATTAAATCATAGTATTATTTATATTAGTACTGAAAACTATAAACCTGTCGGCTCAATCGGTTTGGAATATAATTTACATATTGAGAATGTAAAATCAGTATACCAAGTACCGATAAGCGAAGGAGCGGGAAGTTATATTGTTCTTACGGATTTTGCGAAAGATTTATCTGATGTTTATGTTTACCCTAGTCCCGTAAAAATTTCTTCTTCAAATTCAAAAATGACTTTCGCTAATCTTCCGAAACACGCGAAAATATCTATATGGAATATAAGCGGGAAAAGAATTTTTGAGTTGGAAGAAAATGACGGCAACGGCGGAGTAGATTATAATCTCTTGGATGAAAACGGTGTGCCTTTAAGCAGCGGAATTTATTTTTATAGAGTTGTTAGATTGGATGACTTAAATAATGAAGTTGAAGAAAAATTAGGTAAATTTGCGGTTCTAAAATGAAATACAACTATAAAGAAATATATACAAAATCGAACTTGCTTAGCTTTTCAAGACTTTTACTGGCTATTCCACTCTGGTTTTTGATGAACAATTTTAGCTCGCAGCAAGTAAGAATAGTTACTTTTGCCGTCTGTATATTCGCGGCAATAACAGATATACTTGATGGATATTTAGCCAGGAAGTGGAATGAAATAACCGAATTGGGTAAAGTAATTGATCCGCTTGCGGATAAAATTGCGGTCGGGATTATTATAGTAAAATTATTTTTAATCGGAGAAATACCGGAATATTACTTTATACTTATCATCGGAAGAGATTTATTAATATTCATAGGCGGTGTTATAGTTACAAATAAAATTGGCAAAGTACTGCCATCAAATATTTTAGGAAAAGCCACGGTTATTAATATTGGAATTGTAATATTACTGATAATTTTAAACATTAATGAAGAAAGTATTATTTTTCTTTCGTTGTACGGATTAAGTATTTTCTTAATTATTGCTTCCTTTATAGCATATACAATAAGAGCTTTTGAATTTTTAAAACAGAAGGATTATGGGGCTATTTGATAATATAAATTTTGATAAGTTAAAAAGCGGCTTATCAAAAACTCGTAATAAATTAGTTAATTCAATTACTGAAACAGTTAGCGGTAAAGCTGTTGTTGATGATAAAACACTTGATGAAATTGAAGAAATTCTTATCACTTCGGATATTGGATATGATACCGCGTTAAATATTATTGAAAACGCTCGATATCGTTTAAGAGAAGAAAAAGGAAGAGAAAAATTAAGTATAATTAAAACAGTTAAGGATGAACTAAAATCGATCCTTTCCCTGGATAATTCAATAAGCAACGGTACAGATTTAAATGAATTCAAACCGTACGTTATTCTTGTAGTAGGTATTAACGGAGCGGGGAAGACCACAACAATAGGAAAGTTAGCTCATAATTTTAAAAAAGCCGGACTAAAGGTAATTGTGGGAGCAGCAGATACTTTTAGAGCGGCCGCAAATGAACAGTTGGAAATTTGGGCGAAAAGAGCCGGTGTGGAAATTATACAAAAAGCTCAAGGAGCGGATCCTTCTTCCGTGGCGTTTGAAACATTAAATGTGGCTGTTAAAAATAATTATGATGTTGTTTTAATTGATACTGCCGGAAGATTGCATAATAAATCTCATTTAATGGAAGAATTGAATAAAATAAAAAGAGTTTTAGGCAAGATTTTACCTTATGCTCCCAATGAAACTTTATTAGTCCTCGATGGTAATACTGGACAGAATGCTTTATTTCAAGCTGAGGAATTTTCAAAAGTTACCGATATAAATGGTTTAGTGATCACTAAATTAGACGGTACAGCTAAAGGCGGTGTTGTTTTTCAAATTGTTTCGCGTCAGCAAATCCCGGTAAAATATATCGGCGTCGGCGAAGGAATTGATGATTTACAAACTTTCGACCCGGAAATGTTTGTATCCGCTATTTTTGAAGATTAATTTTATTAGAGGTAAGATATGTTCATGAAGAAACCAAACCATCGTGTATTTGATTATCCCACCAGATTTTATCATCCCGAAAACGATGAAACCGAAAAACGTAAAAAGAAATTAGGTTTCAGCAGGCAAATTAAACATACAAGGAAAAGACGCAGCCCTTTTATCTGGCTGATCTTTGCTGTTGTTGTTATCTATGTAATTCTAAAATTAAAAGGAATAGTTTAAAGACAAATCGATTTTAGAATTATATCCTCATAAAAATTAAACTTCCTTTAACTTTTTAAAAAGTCATCATAATTGTATGAAATATTATAAACCATCGAAAGCAGGGGATAACATCTTTCAAACTTGTAACGCGTAAGATATAATATATATATATATTATTACCATTAATTAAGTTTACATAATATACATTATCGGACAAATAGAATATCTTTATTAGAATATTAACTTAATGCTAAATCATGTTCACTTTGCTGTATAAACAGTTCATTCTGGTACTTTTTAAGCACATTCTCTTTAGATATAACTCCTAAATAAATTCCGGATTCTTTTGAAACAACCGGCAGATAATCAAGATCGGATTTTTCCATCAGCTTTAATGCTTCTTCGCTGTTTTTATCGTCAGTAATTGTGTTTAACTGTTTCGTCATCAAATCACCGGCGACAAGAAAATATAAAATGTGACGGGTTTCATCATCTAAAATTGCTGTACGAATATCCTGAAATGAAATCTGGCCGACTAAATTTTCATGCGAATTTTTAACCAAAATGTTATTAAATCTCGACTGTTTGACTATATTTAATAACTGTTTAAAAGAATAATCTTCAGATACAACGTCATCATTTTTCTCAATAAGCTGTCTTACAGGCAATTTTTTTAAGACGGATATCTTTCTGCCGTATATATCAATACCTTTTCCTTCACGGTCAAATTTAATTGTATAAAGAGATCCTTTTAGAATAGCTTTAGAAATTGTTGTGGAAATGATTATTGTAAGCATCAAAGGCAGAATAATTTTATAATTATTCGTCATCTCAAAAACCATAATTAATGCAGTTAAGGAAGCGTTAGTTGTTCCGGCAACAACAGCGCCCATACCGACTAATGCGTATGCTCCCGGAGGCGCGGTAATTCCGGGGAAAAAATAATTAACAATTTGACCGAAACATCCGCCGAGCATCGCTCCCGTAAATATACTCGGAGAAAAAGTTCCGCCGTTTCCGCCTGAACCGATTGTAAAGCCTGTCGCAATTGGCTTAAATATCATTAAAAGAAGTAAAATTGTAAAAGGCGCGGTATTATATAAAGAACTTTCTATTGATGATGAACTGTAGCCGTAAACTCCGGGTAAATAAACTCCGATCAATCCAACCATTAAACCGCCTACTGCCGGTTTTAGAAATGTCGGAATCTTTTTAAGATTATCACTCATATCATCAATCTTAAGAAAAGTTCTAACAAAATAAACAGCCGTAAAAGCTGCTAGAAGTCCTAAAATTAAATAAAAGATAAATTCGTAATTAGTTATAAGCTCGTATTGCGGTCTCTGAAAAGCCGGTTCATTGCCAAGAAAACTTCTAGAAATTACTGTTCCAAAAACTGAGGCAATAATAATAGGACTAAATGATTTCGCGTTGAAAGTTCGTAAAATAATTTCCATTGCAAATAAAGCTCCGCCTAAAGGAGCATTATAAGCGGCCGATAATCCTGCGGCTGCGCCGCATCCGACAAGAATTCTCAATCTATCCGGGGAAACCGAAAGATATTGTCCGATATTAGAACCAATGGCCGAGCCCATTTGTACAATTGGCCCTTCTTTACCGCCTGCTCCCCCTGTTCCAATACTAAGTGCGGCACCAAGAGTTTTTAAAAACCCAACACTCCCCTTTATTACGCCGCCTCTGGATGCTACAGCATCAATTACATTGGGAATTCCTTCACCTTTCTTTGCTCCCTTAAAAAAGTGAGCCATAATACCTACTAATAATCCACCGATGGCGGGAATAAAAATTAAGATAATTATGGAATACCATTCATGGTTGTTAAGAAATGTATCTAATCCGAAAAATTTTGCCGGATAATCGAAGAAAAATTCTTTGATTAGATTAATAGATTCATGGAAAAGTACGGCGCCAAAACCGCAAAGGATTCCTATTACACCTCCTAAAATAAGGAGATAAGTATCCTGTGTGAAAGTAAGTGAAGAAAAGAAATGGCTAATTTTATACTTATAAAACCTGGAAGTTCTTTTTAACTTTTTATACAGTTGCAATTCAACATCATTCCTACATTAATATTTAAAAAAGCCTTCCCCGGTTTTTCTGCCTAATTTTTTTGCCGCCACCATTTTTTTTAATAAAGGACAAGGGCGGTATTTGGGATCATTGAAACCGTTATATAAAACTTCCATTATTGCCAAACAAACATCTAAACCGATAAAATCGGCAAGAGTTAATGGTCCCATAGGATGATTCATACCTAATTTCATTACAGTATCAATATCTTTTGCTGATGCCACACCTTCCATTAAAGTAAAAACAGCTTCATTTATCATGGGCATCAAGATCCTGTTGGCTACAAAACCGGGATAATCAAAAACTTCAACAGGAACTTTATCTAATTTTTCCGATAATTCTTTAATTGTATTAAAAGTAGAATCGCTTGTAGAATATCCTCTAATTATTTCTACTAATTTCATTACCGGAACCGGATTCATAAAATGCATTCCAATAAATCTGTCAGATCTGCAGATTGCAGATAATTCAGTTATAGAAATTGAAGATGTGTTAGACGCAAATATAGCATCTTCTTTAACTAAATCATTTAATGTATTGAATACATTCAATTTAGCTTCTTTGTTCTCATAAATAGCTTCAATAATAAGATCGGTATCGTCAGGTGTATTTTCTACACCAACAATTTTTTGAATTTTATCTAGAGTCTTATTTTTATCATCTAAAGAAATTATTTCTTTCTTAACCTGACGGTCAAGATTTTTTGAAATGGTAGATACAGCTTTTTCCGCCAAATCATCAGTCATTTCGACTATACTAACCGAAAAACCTTTCTGAGCAAATACATGAGTTATTCCGTTACCCATTGTACCTCCGCCAACTACCGCTATTTTCTTAATTTCCATTTTTACCCCTTTATTTTAGATAATTTTTAATTATTAAGGCCGAAGCTTCACCGCCGCCTATACATAAAGACGCTAATCCTGTTTTAAGATTTCGTTTTTTCATTTCGTGAATTAATGTAACTAATATTCTTGCTCCGCTTGCTCCGATTGGATGTCCTAACGCAATAGCGCCGCCATTAACATTAATTTTGGATGAATCTAAATCGAGAATTTTATTTACAGCAAGAGAAACTACTGCAAAAGCTTCATTAATTTCAAAAAGATCAATATCATCTTTATTCATATTAGCTTTTTTCAATACTTTAGTAATTGCGTCAGCCGGAGCAGTAGTAAATTCAATTGGGGCTTTTGCGGCCGAACTTTGTGCTACAATTTCTACCAGCGGAGTAAGCCCCAATTCATTTGCTTTATCTTCACTCATAACTAATAGAGCTGCGGCACCATCATTTAAACTTGAAGCGTTTGCGGCGGTTACCACTCCTTCTTTATCAAATACAGGCCTTAGAGTCGGAATTTTATCAAAATTAACTTTTGCCGGTTCTTCATCTAATTCCACCCACGTCTCCCCTTTTTTAGATTTAACGGGGATTTTAACAATTTCATCTTCAAATTTACCGGACTTTTGTGCGTCAATAGCTTTTTTATAAGAATTTGCGGCAAATTCATCTAATTCTTCACGGGAAAAAGAATAATCTTTTGCACAAGATTCGGCGCAGCTTCCCATATGAATATCATTATAAACATCCCACAAACCGTCTTTAATCATTGAATCAACTATTTCCCCGTTGCCTAACCTATAGCCGTTTCTTGCCTTTGGCAGTAAATAAGGAGCATTACTCATGCTTTCCTGTCCGCCGGCTATAATTATATCCGCATCACCTAAAGCAATTGCTTGATGCGCAAGCATAACAGCTTTTAATCCGCTGCCGCACATTTTATTTATTGTAAGGCATTCTGTTTTATTAGGTAAACCGGCAAAAATAGCAGCTTGCCTTGCGGGTGCTTGGCCTTGGCCCGCGGTTAATACATTTCCAAAAATTACTTCGTCTATAAGATTTTTATCAATCTTTGATTCTTCTAAAACACTTTTTATAGCATAACTTCCTAACTGTGCCGCACTTAATGAGGATAAGGTGCCCGAAAATGATCCGACTGGAGTTCTTTTTGCTGTTGTAATTACAACTTTTTTCATTATTTTTTCTCCATTCTTATATTAAACGCACAATTATATTTTTAGTATTTAAAGTGTTAAATTAAATAATTTTAACTAAATATTCAGCGTAATAATTAAGTAAATTGTTACTAATTATTTAGTTTTCGCAACTATAGTTGGACTTGTAAGAGCGGCAAGTTCAAAAATAATATTTAAACCTATTAGATTTAAATTAAGATTATTCTTTATTAATGAAGATAGTTTATCAAGTTTATAAACTATTTCATTTAACTGAACATCCGGAAATTTTTTATTAAATTTTTCTAAAGTATCATTATGGCTATTAAAAAAATATTCCCCGGAATTATAGCGAAATTTCTGTATATCATTCAGCCAAATAATTATCATCTGGATTAATAATTTTATTGTTTCAGCGGAGCTATCAGATAAAAGTGGCGTTAATTCACTTAAAGCCGAATGATATTTCCTTCCGAAAGAATATCTCAAAATCATTATTGTTTTTTCTCGAAGCAGTTCAAAATCATAATCTAATAATTTTAATGCTGTCTCGATGGAGCCGGAAGCGAAAGGAGCCACATCTGAAGCTATCTGTTTATCGATTGAATAATTATTAATTAAAATTGTTTCAATATCTTCAAAAGATAAAGGCTGAAAATTTAATGTCCAGCATCTCGAACGAATTGTCTCTCTCAATAGGCCGGGATAAGATGTAGTAAGAATAAAAATCACTCCATCAGGCGGCTCTTCTAAATTTTTCAGCAAAGCGTTTTGGGCTTCCTCGTTCATTAAATGAGCTTCGGAAATGAGAATAATTCTATATTTAATGTCGCTATAATTGAAGGCTAAAAATTTTTTAATGTCTCTTATACTGCTTATTTTAATATAATTAGCTTTTGGAAGTTTAATTTTATAATAAGGATTGCCAATTTTCTTATTTACTTCATCCCTTAAAAGCTGAATATCATCCCCGGAAAGTTTTTCGGTAGGGCCGGAATTATCGGTTTCATTTTTTCCTCTGGGGATTGGAAAAATATATTTAATATATGGTTCCGATAGATTTGCTATTTGAGAGACTATATTTTGCGAGCTTTCCGGAGGCGCAAATTTAAGATTTAATAATTGCGCGAATTTAATAGCGACAAAATCTTTGCCTATTCCCTCAATTCCGTTAAAAAGCAATGCGTGAGGAATTTTAGAAGAATTTATCAATCGATCTAAAACATCTTTAACAGCTTGTTGTCCTAATATTCCGTTCCAATTTTCATTCATAATAAATAAAAAAGGCGCCGTAAAAGCGCCTATTTATTAATAGTCATCCTCATTATAAAAGAAATCTTCATCAGAAGGATAATCAGGCCAAATATCTTCAATAGATTCGTATGGCTCTTCAGAATCCTCCAATTCAAGAAGATTTTCAATAACTTCGTATGGTGCCCCAATTCTATCTGCATAATCAATGAGTTCTTCTTTAGTAGCTGGCCAAGGGGCGTCATCTAAGTAAGAAGCAAGCTCAACCGTCCAAATCATATAAGATCACTCCCACTAATTTTAATTTTTGTTTGTTAAATCGAAATAAGCTAAATCGTCAAAAAAGAAATCTTCAGGATTTAATTTTACTCCGTCATGTTCAACTTCGTAATGAAGGTGAGGTCCGGTAGACAAGCCGGAAGTTCCTGTTCTAGCTATATCGTCACCGCGGTTGACTTTTTGTCCTTTTTTTACTTCTGCGGCCGATAAATGAGCATATATTGTTCTGTATCCAAATCCATGATCAACTTCAATACAAAGTCCGTAACCGCCGCGACGTCCGACAAAATCAACCTTCCCGTTACCTGTTGCATGAACTTCACTGCCCATATCCGCTACAATATCAATTCCATCATGCATTCTTCTAATATGTAAAATCGGATGCATTCTCATTCCAAATTCATCATTTATTATACCGGAACATGGTTTAATTGCCGGAATTGAAGCAAATAATTTTTTATTCTCTTTTAATTTTTTCGAAATTTTTGTGTATTCGTTTTTTTCAAAATCTACTTTTCTGGATACCTCATCAATTAAAGATAATGCATCTTTTAATTTATTTTCAGTATCGCCGGTTAAAAAATCTAAAGTATTATCAAAAGATCCGCCTCCTATACCAACTTTTCTTTCTTCATCTGAAATAGGCGGAAGATTGGCTGCTACACGAAGATTGTTATTTACTTCGGATAAACTATCTAACTGATTGTTTAAGTTACCGTAAAGATCAGCTATTTCAACTAATTTAGATTTTAGTATTTCATTCTCGGTTTTTAAAGCGCTAAAACTTTTACTGCTGCTTGTAAATGAAGCGACTAAAAAATACCCGCCTAAAATTAAAGCACTCAGTCCCAACACCGATCCGGAGATGAATACTGATAATTTCGATTTGTAGTTTTTTATTTCTACAAATTGAAGTTTTGATTTTGAGAAATAATATAATTTTTTCATAAACGCGAGCGGAATCTAAAAAATAAAGCTTACTTTGTCAAGAGCTTATAATTATAAAATTATTTGGATTGATATTTATTCAAAATCGTGTTCAAAATAATCTACTCCCCTAGAATTGCCGGAATTATCTCCCCTTAATTTTGAATTTAATCTCTTTTGAAATGACTTTGCCGCATCATATCCGTAATGTTTAAGCAAGTAATTTAAACTGATAACTTCAGAAATAACGGTAATATTTTTGCCCGGAAGAATAGGAAGTTTAACATAAGGTATTTCAACATCAGAAATGGTGACGAAACTTTCATCAAGCCCTGTTCTTGTATATGCTGCTTTTTCATCCCAGACTTCCAATTCTACTATAATCTCCAATCTTTTTTGAAAACGAATTGCACGAATTCCAAACATTCTTTCAACATCAATTAAGCCTAAACCTCTAATCTCCATAAAGTGTTTCACAAGATTAGTTCCGGAGCCCATCAATATTCCTTCTCCTTTTTTGGTCAGAATGATAATATCATCCGCCACTAACCGATGACCCCTTTCTATAAGATCAAGCGCGACTTCACTTTTTCCTATCCCGGATTTACCAACAAATAACATACCAACGCCATAAACATCCACAAATGATCCGTGTATTGATATTCTGGGCGCAAATTGATCGTCCAAAAAGTCACTAATTAAATAAGTTAACTTTGTTGTTGAAAAAGGAGAGCCGAAAATTGGAATTTTATTTTCATTAGCTAATTTCAATAAAATTGGGAAAGGAGAATTATTATCGGTAAGAATTATACATGGAATTTCAAACTGGAAAATTCTACCTAAAGTTTTTGCTTTTTGTTCATCGGATAGAGTTGCTAAATAGCGCATCTCTGTATTGCCGAAAACCTGAACTCGGTTGTATGAGAATAAATCCACAAACCCGGCTAAAGCTAAGCCGGGCCTGTGTAAATTTTGATCGTAAATTCTGTTTAAAAAACCAGATTTATCGCTGAATAGCTTCAATTTAAAAGAATCTTTAGAGTGTTTATATAAAAATTCAGCGGTAATATGTTCTTTTCGCGAAATTGATTTTTGATCTATGGAAATCATTTAACCCGCACAATTCTTTTGGTTTTTAATTTTTTTAACTGTCTGGATAATTTTTCGACGGAAGCATTTACTGATTTTTGAAAATCATCTGTTTGTTCAATTGCGGTTAAAGTTTGGCCGGGAACCTGCAGAATTATTTCGGCTGTTTTTATGCTGTCTTTCTGATTCTGAAAACTCAATATTACATCGGCATATAAAATATCGTTGCTAAATTTTTCTAAGGAGGTAACTTCAGATTTTATGAAATCTTTTAAGGTCTCATGAGCTTTAAATTTTCTTGCTGTTATACTAACTTTCATTTTATCCTCCGAAATTATGATTTAGGGTGAGCTTTTTTATACGATGATTTCAATCTCTCCACACTAACATGAGTATAAATTTGTGTTGTGGATAGATTTTCATGTCCCAAAATTTCCTTTACCGCACGCAAATCCGCTCCATTATCCAGCATATGTGTAGCCGCGCTATGCCGGAGTATATGCGGACTTTTCTTCTTTATGTCTGTAACTTTAGATAGATATTTTGAGACTATCCGATGCACCATTCTCGGATAGATTCTATTTCCCTTCTTGTTAATTAATAATGCTTCTTTTGAGTTTATTCCTCCTCTTTCGTTTAAATATTCTTTTACAATTTTAATTGATTTATCCCCAATGGGAACTATTCTTGTTTTACTTCCTTTTCCCAAAACTCTTATAGTTTTACTTTTCAAATCAATATCTGCAAAATTTAAACCGCATAATTCCGAAACTCGTAAAGCACAGCCGTATAGCAGTTCGAAAACCGCTTTAATTAATTTTGGGTTTTCACCGTTTTCTTCCGCTAATTCATAAATATTTAGAATGGAATTTTCTGATGTAACTTCCGGAAGTTTTCGTTTGGTTTTAGGGTTTGATATGAACGTAACCGGGTTTGTCTTTATCAAATTATGATAAAACGCATATTTAAATACTCCCCTAATTGAAGCTAATTTTCTGGAAATACTATTTTTGTCTAAACCTTTTTCGCTTAAATTCATTAAATAGCTTTTTATAAATTTATCAGAAATTTTGCCTAAATCAATCCTTGAATGTTCTTCACAATAAGCCGCAAATTCTCTTAAATCAATTTGGTACGATTTAATTGTATTTGCCGAATATCTTTTGATATTTTTTAAATCATCGAGATATTTAATGATTAGTGCTTTTATTTCCATAAAATTTAATCTTCGGAAACTTCTTCCGGAATTACTTCTTCTTCACAAACCGGGCATCTTAGATAGCTTCCTTTTTTTGCCGAATATCTTTGTTCCATATATTCTGAATCTTTATTCGGACAAGATTGCGGATGGGTTTGTACCAACTAATAAAATCACATTCGGGATATCTGGAACATCCATAAAATAATTTGTTTCTTCTTGATTTTCTTTCAACTACATCCCCTTCTTTACATTTGGGACAGCTTACTCCCAATGTAATATTTCTAACATAATCACATTCGGGATATTTTTCGCAGCCTATAAATCTGCCGAATTTCCCATTTCTGAAAACTGTACGTGCGCCGCATTTTTCACAAGTTTCCCCGGTATATTCCGGCTCCTGGTTTTGCTGCGGCAATATCTTTAAAAGATTTTATGTTTTTGCAATCGGGATAATTACTGCAAGCAAGAAATTTACCGAATCGGCCAATTTTTATTATCCATTTCACCGCCGCACTGATCGCAGATAATTTTTTCAACATTATTCTCTACATTTTTTAGGCTTTGGAAAAAGGCTGGTAAAAATCATTTAAAACTTTTACATATTCATTTTCTCCCTGAGCAATCTGATCAAGTTCATTTTCCATGTTTGCGGTAAAATCTTCATTTATTATATCTGGAAAATTTTTTACAAGAATTTTATTTACTTCTTTTCCTAATTTAGTCGGTTGAAGTTTTCTCTCAACAGTTTCAACATATTTTCTATCTTGAATTGTACTTACAATTAGTGAATATGTACTCGGTCTTCCTATACCTTTACTTTCTAATTCTTTTATTAACGAACTTTCAGTAAATCTTGCCGGAGGTTTTGTAAAATGCTGTGTTTTTTGAATTCTTCCGAGATCAAGTTTGATTTTTTTCTAATCCAAGCGGAATGGTTTCATTTCTGTATTCTTCTTTTTCGTCCGCATTGTCTTTTTGATCCTGCATTTCTTCATAAACCTGCATAAATCCATTAAATTTAACCGCGGTACCGAAAGCTTTAAAAAAAAATTCATCGGCGCTTATTTCTATTACCGTTGTTTCAAGCTGAGCCGGATTCATCTGTGACGCAATAAATCTTTTCCAAATTATTTCATATAAGTTTATATGATTTATTATCCAGAAATTGTTTAACAAATTCCGGAGTATATTTTAAATGATGTTGGTCTTATTGCTTCATGAGCGTCCTGAACATTTGCTTATTTTTCTTTTCATAATTATTCGGAGATTTCGGAAGATATTCTTCACCATAGGTTTCTTTTATAAGTTCTCTTAATTTCGGTAACAATTTCTTCACTTATTCTTGTTGAATCAGTTCTCATATAAGTAATTAAACCTTGCGTTCCTTCTTTTCCCAGATCAATTCCTTCATAAAGTTTTTGCGCAAGCATCATTGTTTGTTTCGGGCGCATTTTTAATCTGCGCGATGCTTCTGCTTGCAGTGTACTTGTTATAAACGGCGCTGCAGGATTTCTTTTTTGTTGATTTTTTAGTTATATTTGAAATTATCAAATTTTTCTTTCGCGTTAAGAAGATTTAAATATTTTACCGCTGTCTTCTTCATTTTTTAATCGCGATATTCTTTTTCTAAAAATTCCTTCCAATCATCTTCTGTCATTACAGGTTTCGGAGGAATTTTTATATCTTTTCCATCTATACTGAAAAGTTTTGCTTTAAATGTTTCATTTTTATCTGTTTTAAATATTGCCCATATTGACCAATATTCAGTGGCAATAAATTTATCAATTTCCTCTTCCCTATCGCAGATAATTTTTAAGGCAACTGATTGCACTCTTCCGGCGGAAAGTGAAGTGCTGCCGGACATTTCAATAATCGCTTTCCATAAAAAAGGACTTATTTTATAACCAATAATTCTATCCATTACTCTTCTTGCTCTTTGGGAGCTAACAAGATGATTATCGATTCCGCGAGGTTATTCCATTGCCTTTTTAACACCTGTTTTTGTAATTTCATTAAATAAAACCCGATGAATATTTTCATCGTTAGTTCCATTTAAAATATCGGCAATATCCTGAGCTATAGCTTCACCTTCACGGTCGGGGTCAGTCGCTATATATATATTTTTACTTTTTGAAGCCAACGATTTTATCTTTTTTATTACATCGCCTTTTCCTCGAATGTTTACATACTGCGGTATAAAATCTTCATCTACATCTACACCAAGTTTTGTCTTCGGTAAATTTCTTATATGTCCTACAGTTGCTTCAACTACATAATTTCTTCCTAAATATTTATTAATTGTTTTTGCTTTTGCGGGAGACTCAACTAAAACTAAATTTTTACTCATTTTTTTCTATTTTAATTTATTGTATCCGAAGAATATAAAAGCAGCCTGCTTCCGGGAAGCGTAAATTTATCCGTATCTAAATATAACGCGAGAATTAACAGATTTATATTTCCCTCATCTAATTTATATCGTCCAGCAGAACAAGTTGTGCTACAATTTCTTCAAGATCATTTGCCGTCAGCAATCCAATATTATAAAAATGGTAAAGATAATTATAATTTTCGTAACCGATAGCATCTTTTTCTTCTTCAGAAAAAATTCTTAAACTTGTAGAAGATGTAATTAATTCATCATTGCTTTCAATTTCATCTCTTAACTTTTTTTCGTGAATCCAGCTGTAGGCGGCGGCAACTATTTGCTTATCTATTTTCTGATTCTTCTCTAATAACTGAGAAAAATTTTCCGCTGAATTTGTTTCATCTAAATTTTTTGCTATTTCTTTAAGAACATTAACTATTTTTGTTATCATTTAAGTTTCTTTATTGTTAATAAAGCAAATTTATACTTATTAAGCAATTTATTTTCCATTTGTTTCATTACTGTTTTGTCTTTCGGCGTCATATCATCATATCCAACAATATGCAAAATTCCGTGAATTACCAAACGAATAATTTCTTCCATAAAGCTTACGCCATATTTTTCAGCATAATATTCAGCGTCTTCTGTAGAAATAAATAGTTCGCCGTCTAACTCAGTTTTACTGCCGGAATAATTAAATGTAATTATATCTGTAGAATAATTATGATTTAAATATTGTTGAATTAATAGAGGTGATTTGATCGGCCGATACAAAATTAATCATTAATGAAGAAACACTGAATTGAAGATCATATTTTAATGAATTCACTAATTTATGTATTAAATTTTTAGGAATTCCTTTTTTTTGCGTACTATAAACTTGTAAATTTTTTACCACTTGAACCAGAAAAAGTTTCTTAAATTTAGTTTGATTAAATAATTCTAACTTAAATATTAATTTCTAATCCTTCTTTAGCCGCGATGCAATTTATAGATGAATTATTTTTCTTTAAAATAGATTTTGTTTCATCCAATAAAGCGTCAATTTTTGCGTCGGAATAATCCGGATTGTAATGAAAGAGAACTAAATTTTTTACTTTAGCTAAAATTGAAAATAAAGCCAACGAAATATTACCGGAATGGCCCCACCCTTTTTTTGAGTGAACAGTCGGTTCATCGTACATCGAATCATGGATTAAATAGTCACAATTACTGCAAAAATTGATAAGATCGTTATTTAAGTTTTTTATTTCTTCAACATCGGGAATTTTATTTTTATCATTCAAATGCAACTCATTATCCGTCATATAAATAACTATTTTACCGCCGGAAGAAATTTTATAAGTTAATGTGGGAGAAGGATGATTGACTTGAAAAGTTTCGATATTCATTCCGTTCACGTTATATTTCTTTTTCGCGTTAACTTCTTCAAAATCCACTTCGGCCATAAATTCTTCAATTTTTATCGGGAAAAAACTCGGCGTCATCTGCTGGCTTAGCACATCTTGAATGTTTACACCGTTTGAAGTTTGGCCGTAAAAAATAATTTTATTCTTTTCATTAAATAAGGGTTGAAAAAAAGGAATACCTTGAATATGATCCCAATGATAGTGAGTAATAAAAATTTTGTATTCCTTGCCGCTTAAACCGTCGGAAGCTAAATATTTTCCTAATTCTCGTAACCCGCTGCCGCCGTCAAAAATCAACAGTTCACCGGAATCACTCCTAATTTCAACACAGGGAGTATTTCCACCATATTCAATAGTATTTTTCCCGGGAACAGGAATAGAACCCCTTGTTCCCCAAAACTTTTAAAAACATATTACCAAATTGGTTTATTTAAAAGATTGTTGAGTTATTTCAGAATATTTTTTATATCGTAAAGCCGATTGTTCAAAATCCGCTATTTCTTCATCAGTAAGATTACGTACAACTTTTGCCGGCACTCCGGCTACTAATTTTTTACTTGGTACAATAAAATTAGGTTTCACAACAGCTCCGGCGGCAACCATTGAATTCTCTTCAACAACAGCACCGTCTAAAATTACGGCTCCCATTCCAATCAAACAATAATTTTTAATTGTGCATCCATGCAAAGTTACGGAATGCCCTATTGTTACACAGCTTCCGATATTCAAAGGAAATTTTCCGTTGGTAACGTGAAGCATTGATACAATCTTGAATATTTGTTTTTTCTCCTATTTTAATATAATTAACATCACCTCGTATAACTGTGTTATACCAAACACTGGAAAATTTGCCGATTTCAACATCCCCGATGATTTTTACTCCGGAAGCTAAAAATACAGTTTCGTCAATTTTTGGATAAAATTCTAAATAAGGGAATAATTTTTCTTCTTGATTTATTCTTGATATTTTGGTGGAGTCCATCCGTTCGTTTCCATTCGGTTAATTGTAAAGTTATATTTCCTATTAAAACTTTCATTTTGGCTAATATTGGAACTGCCGCCTCATCATCGGAAAACCAGCCTTCAAAATATCCGGTAAGCCCGAAAATACTAATAAAATTAGTTTCTCCGTCTAATCTTACACAAGCTATATCATAATCAACTGCATCAATATTTACTCCGGAAATCTCATTATAAAAATTTATGTCGGTATAAACAATTTTTTCATTAACAAATCCGGGTATATTCACCGAATATTTTTGGCCGGAATTTATTCTTGCATAAAAAAGTATAGAAAGCCCGTCCTGTATTGTTTATGAATTTCGGCTGTTGAATCGGTCCAAACCTGCGGCGGATTAATTTTTCCTTTTTGTATTCTTACATAAGAACTGTCATAATGAAAAAAATAATCGGTGTAAGAGGTATAATCTTCATATTTTATAAGCCCTCTAAAATGTGAAGAATAATAATTTTGGTTTAATGTACTTTTGTAAATTTGATGAAGGTCTACGAACGGAATACCATTATATGAATCTATATAAGCTAAAGTTTTATAGAAAGTTTTTCCGTCTATTTCTTCTTTTTCTATAATTTTAGTTTTTACTTCTCCTAATTTCCAAAAAGAATAATTAACTACATAAGTTAATTCTTCACCTACTTCTAATTTTTTATCGGATGAAAAAGTATAGAAAAATGTTTCGTTCTTATGTTCGAAAGTCGGTGCCGAAAATAAAAATATTAAAGGAATGAAGATCAGTAATTTCATCTTTTTCTTCATTTCAATTTTGCCAAATCTTTCGCCTCGCCAAAAAGAGTTTCAGCTTTTTCTAATTGATTATCTTCTTTCAATAAAACCGAATACCATCCTTTATTTTTCCAAAAATTTCTTGCCATTTGTGCTTTTAACCTAGCAGTTATATATTCTTTATCAGTATTAAATTCATCTTCATCAAATTCAACTATCTTTAGATTTTAGTTAAATGAAATAAATTTATTTACATCCTGCTGAGTAAAATTAAAATCACTAATAAATTTATCTAAATCATTACCGTATTGGTCTTATTATTCCTGCTTTATGGTGTCTAAGATAACTGAGTATAAACTGATAAAACAAATTATTTTTTAACAAATCTAGTTGTTTATTCGGATAATATCTTTTGCTTTTACAATATAATCGGGAGTAATTCCTCCGCCGCCGTAAACTATTCTTCCGCCTTTGGTTTTATATTCAGGACGAGTGAATCTTCCTCAACTGTGTGTGTTAAATTATCGCCTTCTTTTTCATTTTCATCTCCGGCTTCGGAATAATATTCTTCTTTATTTTTCACATCTTTATAATCTCTTTGAATTAACCTTCCGGAAGGAGTGTAATATCGGGAAATCGTAAGTCTTAGAGCCGAATTATCCGGAAATGAAAATTGACGCTGAACTAAACCTTTTCCGAAAGTAGTTTCACCGACAATTAAACCTCTATCCCAATCCTGCACAGCGCCGGAAACAATTTCACTTGCCGAAGCGCTTCCTTTATTTACCAAAATTATTAAAGGAATTTTTTCATAAGGCTGAAGTTTCCGACGCATCATATTCTTCATCAAATTCTGATCTTCTTCCTTTTGTATAAACAATTTTTTTATCACCGCTAATAAAAAGATCGGCAATTTTAACCGCCTGATTTAAATATCCTCCCGGATTTCCTCTAAGATCTAAAATAAGCTGTTTCATTCCTTTATTTTTTAAGATCATTTAAAGCTTTGGTTAATTCATCATAATGTTGTTTCAGAAAAACGGGAAACACTTACATATCCGGTTTTTGATCTAACATAAAATGAGTATCCACTGAATAAAGTGGAATTTTATGCCCGGGTAATTTCATATTTTATTGGTTCTTTAATACCATGGCGGACTAATTGTAACGTTGACTTTTGTTCCGGCTTTTCCTCTTAGTTTATCTCTAACTTCATCGTTAGTAATTCCTATTGCTTCTTTCACTGTCAATTTTTATTATTCTATCGCCGGACATAATTCCCAATTCTTCGCTTGGTCCCCCGCTAATAGGTGAAACTACCGTTAATGTATCATTAACAATTTGAAATTCAATTCCTATTCCGTCAAAATCGCCGCGAAAAGATTCTTCTACTGATTCCATTTGCTTTGCCGGAATATAAACAGAATGAGGATCGAGCTTACTTAACATGCCATTTATAGCCGCTTCAACTAGTTTTTGAGTATCAACATCTTCTACATAATATTTTTCAGTATAAGTCAAAACATCATTAAATTTTACAATACTGTCTCTTAAATTGTCTCCGGAAAAAACCTTTTCTATCTGTGTTCCCAGTACAATTCCTAAAGTAAGGACTATTATAGTAAAAGGTATTTTAATTCTGTTGAAGTTCATTTAAACTCCGTGCAAAGGTTATAATTTGATAGATAAATTGAGGAACAATTCAGAATATTTATTCGTTAAATTTTGCTGTAAAGAGTTATTAATAAAAGCGGATGATATTTGAATCATAACTTGATTATATGGCTCATAATTTAAAGATGCAAATAATCTTCTTGAGTATTCTAAATCACCATCTAAAAAATGTACTGTCTCGGAATCAAATACACGATGCCCCAACGCAATATTTCCGCCTACATTTTTAATACTTCCTTTAGCGTCAATAGGATTTGCGCCGTGTATAGCGTAAGAAAATCCGGCCGATACATTCACCCTGTTATTAAACCTAAAATTAATTTTACTAAAAAACAATTCACTGTTCGGCTGAAGATTCGAGCCTAAATTATAGCCGAAGTTTGTATAATTATTTCTGCTTAAGCGATGTGTGTATACATAAGGATCAATTTTTAAATATTGTAATTCTAAATCCAAAGGCAGAATTTTATATAAATTAGATGAATAAATTCCGGCATTTAAAATGGTCTGATTGCCGTACCATCCGCTTCCCAATTTTTCAAAAGTTATATCATCTAATAATAGAGACGCATAAATTTTTAAGCCCTTTAGGGATTTATTATTTAAATCAATAAACAGCATCGAATTATCACGATCTCTGTTTGCATGTTCTGTGGATTTATAAAAATTAAAAGGATTCAGATAACTTAAATCAATCGGACGGTCGCCGTATATTATAACTTCTCCCAATCCAAAATTTAGATCATCGGAAATGTTAAAACCGATTCTATGATAGCCCATATATTTTTCGGTTACAAACTCAGATCCTCCGGTAACAGTATCATCGTGATAAGCGGCGTTACCTAATAATTTTCCGTGGAAATAGGAAAAAGTAAAAAATTTATAATTAAGGTTTAAACTTATATAATTGAAAAGCGGAGAATTGTCACCCAGAATAAATTTAGCAGGACCGTAACCGATTAACATTCTGTCACTGCCGATTTTAAATTTTACTAAATCAAAATCAGCGGTAAAATATCCTTAAGTTTCATCGAAAAAAGTCTCATCCGGTTTTTCATTAAATTTATAGTTATTGCTTAAACTTTTTCTTAAAACAGCGGCGGTTTTATCTCCGAAAGCTTTGCCGTTTGTCCCTTTTATAAAGAATCCGAATTTATTTAAAAATGTTCCTCTTATTTCGCCGCCGATAATTCCTAAGGCTGAATTGTAGTTTTTGCCGGATTGATATTTCCCGATTATCTCGCCTTCACCTAGAATATTTACAAAAATATTTGCTTTATCATCAACTAAATAAAAAAGATATTTCTGGCTCTGAGAAAATAAATTAAAACTGCCTTTCCCCAGTAATGATTGAGAATTGATAAACTTTTTGAAATTTCATACTCAAATTCAATTTTTAAATCCTGCAATGTTTCAAAATCTGATTTATCAAGTTCATCTTCATTTATAATAACTTGCTTTATATATCCGACAACTTCTTTTCGAGTTTTTGGTATCTCAAAACTATTATAGTTCTTTATCAAATGAAGTGTTTCCATTCGTTCTAAAAAGCTATAGACTGAGTTATTCGCGTCCACATATTCAGATTGGGCAAATAATAAAACCGGGAATAAAAATATTACAGTAAAGATTTTCTTCAATTTATCTTACCTGTTCCCATTCTTTTGAAATTGATTTGTTTTTTAAGAATACGGAAAATCCGTTTTTTACCCAACTCCAAGTAACACCTTTATAACCTAATTTTCTAAATCGTCTAGGAGATTCATAAATGCAAATATCGCTAGCGAATAAAATAGGTCCTAATTTTCTGATTCTCCTAAAAAGATCAAAATCTTCACCGGCTGCTAATGAAGGGTTAAATCCGTTTACATTTTGAAATATTTCATTTCTTATAATCATGCATTCCCCTCTCCCCATCCCGATTCCTATTTTATTTAATAATTTGAAATACTTGTTGTACGCGCCGTGAAATATTTTATCGGCTAAAATTTCTTCTTCAGGAAAAACTTTTACTTTGCAGGTCATCGCAAGATATTTACTTTTTACAAAATTTCTGTTGAGATAATCAAAAAAAACGGTAGGATTAGGCAGAAGTATATCACCATTTAAAAAGATTAATATGTCACCGGATGCAAATTCCGCGCCCACATTTCTTCCCAACGCGATATTCTGTTTTTCATCGCCGGCGTGAACTTTAACTATATCAGCGTATTGTAATGCTATTTTAATTGTACCGTCTTTACTGCAGCCGTCAGACACAATTATTTCATAGGAATATTTTTTGTTTGACGCAGATTCGGTTAATTGCCGCAGCAGTTTAGGCAGCAGTTTTTCTTCATTCAAAGTTGGAATAATTATACTGAAGTTCAATTTCGCTCCTACCTAATAACAGAAAACGAAAAATGCGCCCTTGGGAGAGATTCGAACCCCGGGCAAAGGAAAATGAAAATAATTTAAAGTGTTTTTAATAAACTGCCAACCTTTACCGTATAGTGGAATTTCTTCGGCATCCAGATCCAATGCGATATAAATATCTCTCTCGCCGCCGCCGCTGCCGTCTAAATTTTTTACTCCTACGCCCGCGGAAAGCATTAAAAAAGCAGGCCAATATTTTGCGGCTTTTTCAGGTAATAAATTCTTCAAGCGCATACTCATCCAATATTTTTGGCCTTCATAGTCATCAATGCCATTTCCCGGATGTAATCCTTCTCTCATTTTCTGAGAAGGAAAATAGCTAAAACGGAATTGGAAATTCTTTAAGAACGGGTAATAATATTGCGCCAATCCGTAACTTGCGCCAAGAAAATCAGCAGTAGCGTCTCCGGGACTAAATCCCCAGTCTTTGCCGAAACCATCTTCAATTTCAACGTAAAGTTGAAAAGCTAAAGCTGCGGCGGTACCATAAACAGCCGCTTGTTCAGATTGAAAATTACCGGCTTCTAATCCTGCAGAAAAAGCATGCGCTAGTAAAGTGCCCGCGTAAAAATGCCCTACTTTATCAATGGAAAGAGCGTAACTCCAATCATTTTGAAAATGGAAACTGGTTCTATCGCTGCTCCACCACGCGTTTCTCTGATAAATATGGATTGCGATTCCGGTCCCTAAAAATACAGTCCCTATTCCCCCTAGAATACCGTAATTTAATTTGGTTTCAAAAGGATCAGCTTTGTAATTATTTAATTTATAAAGCTGCAGGCTTTTAGGATATTTAATCGCGGTGTTTGCTGAATCAAGCGGAAGATAAACTTGATCCTTGGTATCTAACGACAAAGATTTTGTTTGGGAGAATGTCTGCGAAAATACAGCGAATACAGCAAAAAGTAAAAAAATCTTTTTCATTCTAGGATACTTTTTTATACCAGTAGCTAATTTAAAAAATAATTAAACATAACAGTTAAGAAAAATAATTAACTATGCCTTTACTTCCGGTTTCATTTGCGGGAAGAATATAACATCTCTAATTGAAGATTGATTTGTTAAAAGCATAACTAAACGATCGATGCCAATCCCGAGTCCTGCGGTAGGCGGCATTCCGTATTCAAGTGCTCTAATAAAATCTTCATCTATTTGATGAGCTTCTTCGTCACCCGCTTCAAGCATTTTTCCCTGTCCGATAAATCTTTCTTTTTGATCTATCGGATCATTTAATTCAGAAAAAGCATTACAAATTTCTCGACCGGCAACATATCCCTCAAATCTTTCAACAACTCCCTCTTTAGAACGATGTTTTTTTGCAAGCGGAGAAAGTTCAATGGGATAATCAATCACAAATGTCGGCTGAATTAATTTAGGCTGAACAACTTCACTAAAAATTTCATCAATTAATTTTGCCCTGCCTTCAATATTTTTAAGATCAATTCCATGTTGTTTCGCGGTCTGCTTTAATTCATCAACAGTAGCCGATAAAACATCAACTCCGGTTTCTTCTTTAAGTGCCTCAATCATTGAAACACGTTGCCAGGGAGCGGTAAAATTAATTTGTTTTCCTTCATATGAAAATTCAATTGTATCAAAAACCTCATTGGCAATTTTTTCAATCATTTTTTCTACAAAGTTCATCATCCATTCATAATCTTTGTAAGGCACATACATTTCCATCATAGTAAATTCAGGATTGTGTGTCCTATCCATTCCTTCATTACGAAAATCTTTTGAGATTTCATAAACACCGTTAAAACCGCCGACTATTAATCTTTTTAAATAAAGTTCATCCGCAATTCTTAAAAATAAAGTTGTATCCAGGGTGTTATGATAGGTGGTAAAAGGTTTTGCCGCCGCACCGCCGTATAAAGGCTGCAGTATGGGAGTTTCCACTTCTAGAATATCAAATGAGTCTAAAAATTTTCTCATTGAAGTAATAATTTTACTTCTTTTTATAAAAGTATTTTTAATATTAGGATTTACAATTAAATCAACATAGCGCTGTCTATATCGTAATTCTTTATCCGCGAACTGATCGTGAATAATTTTATTGCCTTGTTCATCAACTGTTTCTTTGGCGATAGGAAGCGGTCTTAAAGACTTTGCTAGAATAGTTAGGGATTTTACATGAACTGATATTTCACCGGTTTTGGTTTTAAATACATAACCTTCTACACCGATTATATCACCGATATCCATTAATTTAAAAGCATTATATGATTCCCCTATTTCATCTTTTCTCAGATAAATTTGAATTCTTCCGGCGTTATCTTGTATATGAGTAAATGAAGCTTTTCCCATTCTTCTAATTGCCATTATTCGTCCGGCAATTTTAACATTATACTCTTCGCCTTCTTTGAAATTTTTCTTTATCTCGGCCGAATTTGAATCAACGTCAAATGAATACGCGAAAGGTTCAAAACCTTTATTTTTTAATTCTTCTAATTCTTCATATCGTCTTTGAATTAAAACATTAAGCTCTTGCTGGGTATTTTCCACTACTCCTCCGTTTTCTACTTTCTTTTAAAGTTTGCAAGTCTCAAACATACTAAATCTTGAATATTGTCTGCAAGTTTAAATGGAACCGTAAAATTATTTACAATTATTGAAAAAGCAACCGGTTCATTATCGCCAGTATAAACATAACCTGCCATACTTCTTACTCCTCCTAAATAACCGGTTTTTGCTCTAACATTATTCTGAGCTTTGGTATTTTTCATTCGGGTGCCTAAGGTACCGTCAACTCCGGCAATTGGTAATGAATTATAGAAAGGAATAAAATACGGGGATTTATACATGTAATTAAGAAGCGCAACCAGTTGACGCGGCGTTACTAAATTTAATCTTGAAAGTCCGCTTCCGTCAACTAATGAAACATTGTCTGGATTTATTCCCATTTCTCCTAATACTTCTTCAACCGCTCTTAATCCGTTTTCTACACTGCCGTATCCTTCTTTTTCTAGCCCGATTGTTTTAAGCAGCTGTTCGGCAAAAAAATTATAACTGTTTTTATTAATTACTTTTATTATTTCTTTTAATTCAGGGGAGTAAAAAGTAAATAATCTTTTGAATTTTGTAAAATCTATCGGTTTTGGGATGTCATCAATATCTATTGGGTATCCGTCTATTTTAATACCGTTTTCTTCTAAAACTTTTTTCAAAACAACCATTGCGTATTGTGTAGGGTTATTAACCGTAACAAATGTTCTAACTGAATCTGAATTATCGCTAATAGTACCGAATACCGATACAACATTAGTTCCTCTTTGTCGATAAACATCTATTGCGGTGGTTGAATCTTTAGCAACTATTTCCACATTATTTAGAATCACAATATATTTTGTATCAGGCTCAATGGTAATTTGCGGCTGATGCGTTTTTTTATTTACGCTTACTATAATATCGACGGTATTATCATTAAATGATATGGCGCTGGAAGGCGCCGCGTACCAATAACTTTCATAATCCCAAGCCCAGCCTGCTCCCAATCCTTTATCATCAAATTGATTATCATCGCCTATTAAATTTCCTGTTATTTCATCAATTCCTAAATTAAGTAGGGAATCGGCCCAATCTTTATAGACTTTATAAATATCATTGTTGTAAAAGCGTCCGGAAATTGTCGGATCTCCTCTTCCCTGTACTATAAGATCTCCGTGAAGTATTGAACCGTCCATTTCTCCCCGCATAAAAACATTTGTGGAGAATCTGTAATCACCTCCCAATAACATAAGCCCTGATGAAGTAGTGAAAAGTTTTGAAACCGAGGCTGGAATTAAAAGTTTATTTTCGTTTCTCTTATAAAAATATTCGCCGGTTTCTAATGATTGAATTACAACCCCCCATTCAGCGTTATTAAAATTGGGATCATTAAATATATCATTCATTTGCTGCCAAAATTCCGGTATGGTGGAATAAGAATATCGCTGAACGGTATCTCTTTTTACTTCCTGCGCATTAACGGCAGCTGATAAAAGTAAACCGGATAATATTATCAGGTTTATTTTAACGATTATATTTTTCAATAATTTCCTTTACTTCGGTTTCGGTTAGTTTTCGATATTTTCCGACGGGAACATCCGGTATTAATCCGGCAAAGAAGTTTCTATTTAAACTTGTTACAGTATAACCTAAAGCTCCGAACATCTTTTTAACATAATGGTTTCGGCCTTCAATTCCGGTAACCTCAACAGATTTTCTGTTCTTTATATTCGGGAAATAAACTTTTTGAAATCTCCCCCTTATACCTTCCAGAAATACTCCTTTCAGTAATTTCTCCCGGTCTTCATCCGAAAGCGGACGATCGAGTTTCACCTCATATTGGCGGGGTACTTTATTTTTAGGATGTGTTAATAAATAGGAAAATTCGCCGTCATTTGTTAATACCAAAACTCCGGTTGTATTATAATCTAATCTGCCTACGGGATAGATCTTTTCGTTAGTATTTACAAAATCCAAAACTGTGCGTCTGTTTTTTTCATCATCAGTTGTTGTAACGCATCCTTTAGGCTTATTCAACAGATAGTAAACATGTTTTTTCGGTGTAATTTTTTCACCGTCAATTTTAACTGTGTCGCCGGGATTAACTTTATATGAAAGATCTGAAATTATCTTTTCATTTACCGATACCCGGCCCTGCGTAATAAATTCCTCCGCTTTTCTGCGCGAAGCGATTCCGCTTTCGGAAATATATTTATTAAGTCTCGTCTGTGCTGTTTGGTTCTTCTGAGGTTTCATTCTCTGCCGTTTCTTCTATTAAATTCATCATAATTTTACGTTTCTGTTCAATGAAATCTTCATCTTTCATTATTTCATCTACTTCACGCGGTTTCGGAAGATCACTTAATTTATTTAAGCCGAAATATTTTAGAAACTCATTAGTCGTACCGTAAAGTAGCGGCCTGCCAATAGTTTCGGCACGGCCGGTAATAGTTATTAAATTCTTATCGAGAAGCGTATTCAAAATGTAATCTGAATTTACGCCCCTTATCGATTCCACTTCCGGTTTGGTTATAGGCTGTTTATACGCTATAATAGCAAGAGTTTCAACGGCCGCCTGGCTCAATCTTCTTTTACTTTTTTCTGATGATAAAAAGCCGAGATATTTTGCATACTCAGGCCGGGTAGCGAATAAATAACCGTTAGAAACCGCACAATTTGGAATGGAATATTATTTTCATCGTAACGTAAATTTAATTCGTCAACGCATTTATCAATTTCATCATAGGTAATTTGCACATCTTCGCCGTCAATTCCTTTTATGGCTTTTACTATATCCGATGAAGAAATTGAATCATCGGAAGCAAAAATTAATGCTTCAATTACTGACTTATATATTTGTTCCATCGTTCACTAAAAATAATACAAAATCATTAAAATTGGGGGATTCTTTAATACCGATTCTTCCCATTTTTGCTAATTCCAGTAACGCAATAAAAGTAATTACAATTCGTATTTTTTCTCTCATCGGATTTACCAGACTTAAAAAATGAAGCTCTTTTTTTTCTTCTAATGAACCAATAATAAATTGAATTTGTTCATCAATTGTAATATTTATTTTTTTTATTTCGTGAACAACTACCGGCTTTACTTTTTCTATTGCTTTTCTAAAAGCTTTCGCCAAATCGAAAATGGTTACATTTTTTAATAAAGTTTCAAATTCCGGCGGAGATTCAGCTTCATCAGCCGAATAATTCCCTCTATAACTTAATTTTCTCTGATCTGTCTCAAAAAAGGAAAGTTCTTCCGCCATTTCCTTGTATCTTTTATATTCCAGTAAAGCTTGTATTAATTCAGAACGAGGATCAATTTCTTCCCCTTTTTCATCAACTTCTCGGGGAAAAAGCATTCTTACTTTTATATGCATTAAAGTAGACGCCATTAATATAAAATCTCCGGCAGTTTCAAGATCTAGCATTTTAATCAGATTTACGTATTCCAGAAATTCTTTTGTTATTCTGGAAATCGGAATATCGTAAATATTCAGTTCATCTCTCTTAATAAAAAAAAGAAGTAGGTCTAACGGTCCTTCAAATTGATCTAGTTTAATCTTATACATTTATCCTAAATTCATTTTATCGCGAACTTCTGTCATTGTACTTTCTGCAACGGCTCTTCCTCTTTCTTCACCATCGGCTAAAATTTCTTTTACTTCGTCGATTCTTTCTTCATAATATTTTCTCTTTTCGATAATTGGAGCCAGAAATTCTGATATTTTTGAAGCGCAATTCATCTTACAATCAAAACAACCTAATGCTCCGGATCTGCAGCCGGCTTCTATCTCCGGAACTTCTTCCGGATTAAATTTTTTATGATAAGAGAATACAAAACATATATCAGGATTTCCCGGATCGCCTTTTCTTATCTTCTGAGGATCTGTTACCGCTTTTTTCATTTTTGCTTTTACTGTTTCCGGTTCGTCGGAAAGTAAAATAGTATTGTTTAATGATTTGCTCATTTTTGCGTTTCCGTCAAGCCCGGGTAGTCGTGCGAATTTTGTTAGCATCGGTTCCGGTTCCGGAAAAATTTTCCCATACTGATTGTTAAATCGTCTGGCAATTTCTCTGGAGATTTCTACGTGGGGAACCTGATCTTCTCCTACAGGAACAACTTCTCCTTTATATAATAGAATATCGGCTGTTTGCAAAACAGGGTAGCCGAGATGGCCGAATATTATATTATCAATATTTAAATCTCTTACCTGATCTTTTAAAGTAGGATTTCTTTCTAACCGATTAACCGTAATCAGCATTTCAAAAATGAGATTTAGTTCGGTATGCTGTTTGATTTTGGATTGTCTGAAAATAGGACTTTTTTCCGGATCAAGCCCCGAAGCAAGCCAGTCAATAAGCATTTCAATTGAATTTTGATAAATATTTTCTGTATTTAAACTTGTTGTTAAAACATGGTAATCAGCAATAAGATGAAAATTCTCATATTCACTTTGAAGATTAACCCAATTTTCTAAAGCGCCTACATAATGACCAATGTGAAGTTTTCCGGTCGGACGCATTCCGCTAAGTATTCTTTTTTTTGGCATAATTGCAATAATTATTAATAAAAATTTAAATGAATAAGATAATAATAATGAGGTAAATAATCTCCATTTCTTAAAAATAGGTATGAAAATGTTTTATGAAGGGAAATAATTAAATTTTTAGTTTTTTAAGATAAATAAAGATAAGGTTTCCACTGTTCATCGAGTTTACCGACAACATTTTTTATAAACATTATATGGCTTGGTTTAAAAGGCCTTGTCTGAAGATTCATATCAGCTTCCTCCGGTGTTCTGTCTCCTTTTCGATTGTTGCATACTGTACACGCGCATACTAAATTTTCCCAGGTATCAACGCCCCCGCGTGCTCTGGGAATAATATGATCAATTGTTAAAGGTAAATCGCCTCTTCCGCAATACCCGCATTTATAAGAATCTCTGCGTAGAATATTTTTACGTGTAAGAACAACTTTTTTATATGGAACTCTGATAAAATAATTCAATCGAATAATGCTGGGCCACGGGAAATTTTTGTTTACGGAATGAAGAATTTTTCTTTTATCATCTATTACCATTTCCGCTTTTCCCAATAGAATGAGTATGATCGCTTTTTTTATATTACAGATTGTTAATGGTTCGTAGCTCTGGTTCAGTATGAGAACCTTAGCGTTAAGTTTACCGTTAACATGTTTGGAACTTTCGAAGACATCCTCCTTAGTTTTTCTTTCTGCTTTTAATAATATAATTAACTCTTAAAACTGTGTAGATAACAGCTAATATAATACTTACTCCCAGCATGTATACAAAATAATTTGACGGGACGGTGCTTGTCCACATCAAAACCAGAAAAACTATAATTATACCGATTGAGATATAACTAAAAACCGTAAAACTTTTTTGTGTCAAAAGAACACCTTGCTTTCAAAATATTTTTGGTAATAACCACTCTAAAAATTTTAGTAAAATTATTATTATCAATAATTATAATCAACTCAATAATATCATTCGGAAAAATTATTCCGAATTAAATTCTTTATATATTATCGCTACACAGGTAACGTAATCCCTGGAATGACTCATCGAAATCTTTAAGCTTTTTTCTTCATTTAAAAATGATTTTAGTTTTCCTTTTAATTTAACTATCGGCATTCCGCTCGGTTCATTTTTTATTTCAATATCCTGCCAGCCGACCTCTTTATTCCAACCGGTGCTTAAGGCTTTAAAAACAGCTTCTTTAGCTGCAAATCTTGCCGCGAAATGCTGATATTTATTACTTTTATCCTGGCAGTATTTTATTTCTGTCTCAGTGTAAATCTTTTGAAGAAAATGATTGCCGTATTTATCAATACTGGCTTTTATTCTGTCAATTTCAATTATATCAATACCGATTCCGATAACCATTTTCTTTTCCCGTAAAATTAATAACCTTCGGCTGTTCCGTATCCCCTTGGATCAGCGGCTCCGTACATGATTGCTTTTTTCTGATCATACATTATTCCTTCCGCTCTTCCCAGAGTTCTGCGATTCCCGATCGTGTACCCAAGCTTTTCTAAATTTAGAATTACATCTTTTGCCAGCCCGAATTTTTCATAATCTATTTTATCCGGCAGCCATTGATGATGAATTCTCGGGGCGGATATCGCCTCTTGAATATCCATTCCAAAGTCTATACAATTCATCACAACTTGTAAAACTACTGTAATAATTGTTGAACCTCCCGGAGAACCTATAATTAAAAATGGTTTGTCATTTTTTAGTACTATAGTCGGAGTCATGGAACTTAACATTCTCTTTTCAGGCTGTATAGAATTAGCTTCGTTCCCGATTAATCCGTATTGATTCGGCACGCCGGGCTTTGAGCTGAAATCATCCATTTCATTATTTAATAAAAATCCGGCGCCTTCCACAACTATTTTTGAACCGTACCCGGAATTTATAGTAGTAGTAGTGCTTACCGCGTTTCCTTCTTTATCTAAAACAGAGTAATGAGTTGTTTCTGTGCTTTCTTTAAAGGAAAAAGAATTTCCGGCGGTAATTTGGCTTGAAGGTGTAGCGGTATCGGCTATTGCCGAAAATATTTGTTTTGCGTATTCTTTTGAAGTTAATTTATCTTGAGGAATTTCGGTAAAATCGGGATCGCCTAAATAAACTGATCTATCCGCGTAAACATATTTCATCGCTTCTGAAAGTTGATGAATGTATGCGCTGCTGTTCCAGTCGCTTTCCGAGTATTTATTATTTTCTAAAATGTTCAGCAGTTCTACTAATGCTATTCCTCCCGAACTAGGAGGAGGCATAGAAATAATTTTGTAACCTCTGTAATTACCTGTTACGGGAATTCGTTCTACCGGCTGATATTTTTCAAGATCTTCCATTGTAATATAGCCGCCTAATTTTTTTTCTTCCTCTAGTAAAAGTTCCGCTGTTTTACCCTTATAGAATCCGTCTCTCCCATCTTTTTTAATTCTTTTAAGTGTTCCGGCTAAATCTTTTTGTTTAAATATTTCACCTTCAGTATATGCATCGCCGTTTTTACTAAATATTTTTATAGAGGAAGAATATTTTTCAAACTCGCTTAAATAACCTCTTATTGAGCCTGCTGTACGGTAATTTAAGGCAAAACCATCTTCCGCTAGATTTATTGCCGGCTGAATTACTTCGGAAAGTTTCATGGTTCCGTAATGTTCAAGGGCATAGATCAATCCGGCAACACTTCCGGGAACTCCGACGGATGAAATTCCTTCACTGCTTAATTCGGGGAGATAATTTCCGCTTGAATCTAAATACATATCTTTAAAAGCTTTTAAGGGTGCTTTTTCTCTGTAATCTATGGTAATGTTTTTTCCGTCTTTTAAATGTATAACCATAAAACCGCCGCCGCCTATATTTCCCGCGTAAGGATAAGTTACGGCTAAAGCAAAACCCGTGGCCACAGCGGCATCTATAGCATTTCCTCCTTTTTTTAGAATCATTAACCCTACTTTAGACGCCAATTCATCTGCGGATACAACCATTCCGTTTCTGCTTCTTACGGGATCGGGAGAAGCCGCGTAAATTAAATTCGCGGCTAATAAAAATGCTAAAAGAAATCTAAAATATTTCTTAGAATAGTTTAATGTGAGCATCTACTTTTAGTCCTTCATTATTTAATTGATTTAAGAGGAGCTTAGATACTTCTTTTAATTGTTTTATAGTTTGGGTCAAATTTTCGTAGTTTTCTCTATCGTATAATATTTTACCGATATTATTATTCTGAGCTTTTATTTCATCCGAAAAAGCGTTGGCCTTTGTTAATAGTGAGTCCGTTTTTTTCAAAACATCTCTAATCTCAAGAATTGAGCCTTTAATATCATCTTTATTTTCGGATATAAATTGATTTGCTTTTTCCGCTAAATCCGCGCTGTTTTCCGCTAATTTTTTAATATTGGCCTGATTCTCATCTAAAACTATATTCAGCTTTTGTGTAACTTCATTTAAATTTGAAACAGAACTTTTAATATCGGAATTAAGTTTTTTATCGGTTAAATATTTATTTAACGAAGATAAGGTGATTTTAACTTCTTTAAGAGAGTTTACTAAATCCTCTTGCATAGAGCCTACCATGGTCATTACTGTCGGAATATCCGCATAAAAAACTCCGTTATGAATTTCATCATAATTAAGTTTTTTTGATGAAGTTCCGGGATCAATATTAATTTTTTTACCCCCCATTAAATCAAGCATTGTTACCGCAAAAACCGCGTCCTCTCTTAAATCAGTGTCTTTGGCGATGTTCATTTTAACTATTACGTCTTCATTCTCAATATTAAAATCTTCAACATGTCCTTTTCTTACACCGTTAACGGTAACGTAATCACCTACTTCCAACCCGGAAACATTATTAAATTTCGCGTATACTTCTTTTTCGGTTGATGTAAAACTAAAGTTTTTTGCCCATCCCAAAATCCAAATGAAAATTAAAATTCCGAGAATAACCATCAATCCTACTTTTATTTCAGTCTTTCTTAGATCTTTCATCATTTACCTGGTTTAACATTTCCTTAATTTTAGAAAGTTCAATATGGTTAATTACACTATCCCCGATAATTTCTTGAATTGATACCATTATATTTTTTATCTGTTTGCCTTTAAGCTCATCTAAATTTCTAACTCCTGAAAAATAGTTAGAAACCGCCGCTTTAAGGCTGTCTTTTTCCGGCGAAGGTTTAATCGCGTTAAATTCATCGTCCAGTTGAGCGGCAATCCAATTCTTTCCCGGAGTAAGTACAAAATCATTAAATTTATTCTTCACAATATATAGAATAGCTGCAATTAATATTGTTAATATTACTATTGATCTTATAAAACAGCCTTTTTTCATAACGTTTATTCTGTAGGAAGCTTTTCAATTAAAACTTTTTTTATTCTTTTATTAAAAACTTCCTTCACGGTAAATTTATGATTTTCAAATTGAAATGAATATCCTTCTTTTGGTACTTGTCCCGCGTAGTTTAATACCAAACCGCCCAATGTTTCAAAATCTTCATTTTCAGGTTCTATATTTAAATTTAGAAGTTCGTTCAATTCACCGACAGAAACTTTACCGAGTACAAGAAAATTATCGTCATTTAATTTTGTAACGGGACTTTCTTCTTTATCATATTCGTCCCTTATTTCCCCGATTATTTCTTCCAGAATATCTTCCAAAGTAACTAAACCCGCAGTGCCGCCGTATTCATCTACTACAATTGCTATGTGCATTTTCTTTTCCTGGAATTCATGCATCAGGTCATTAATCATTTTGGATTTAGGAACAAACATAGCCTTCCTTGCTATTTTAGATAAAGAAAGATGATTTTGTATTTCTTCATTCTTTAGAAAAGGAAGAATGTCTTTCGCGTATAGAACGCCCACAATTTCATCCAAATTATCTTTGTATAACGGTATTCTGCTGTGGCCGGATGAAGTTATTATTGATAATACCTCATTAAAAGTGGCGTCGACAGAAACGGCTATAATATCAACACGAGGCATCATTACCTCATGTACGGCAACTGATTTAAAACTAACTATACTGTGGATAAGTCCGTGTTCTTCTTCAATTATAGTTCCTCTTTCATGCCCCAAATTAGCAAGCTCGGTTAATTCTTCCGGAAGAATAGCCATTTTTGTTTTATCAAATTTAATATTGGCTACAAGTATTTTTATCGTTTCAGTTAAAGTTTCCGCAACCGGATAAAGTAATACATTTATCCAGTAAAGCGGAACAGAACAAATTTTAGCGAATGTAAAAGGATGCTTTGCCGCCCAAACTTTAGGTATCAGTTCTCCGAATATTACTACTAAAACGGTAAGTATTATTATTTGAACGGATAAAATAAGATCCCGCGATATCGAAGATACCGCGGCATAATCTAATGCTAAGGATACAGCCACAATAGACGCGGCAACATTAACTATTGTATTCCCGATTAAAATGGTAACTAAAAGTCTTCTGGGATATTCCAATAAATTATAAAGATACCGGAATATTACCGATGAATCACCAGCACCGTTTTTTAACTTTTTTTTATCTATAGAAAATAAGGCAACTTCCGAACCGGAAAAAAAAGCCGACAATGAAAAGAGAACGATTAGTATTAGTAATTTATATTGCCAGTCTATATCCAATAATTAAATAATCCTTAGTTGTTATACAAAATAATTAAAAAGGAAGGTCATCATTTTCTTCAACTTCCATGTCGGGAGCCGAAGAAACTTCTTCATTATCATTTTTGCTGTATTGTCCGCCGCCGGAATCATTTGATTCAAGCGGAATAAGCTTATCGAGATAAACGTCTGTCGAATATCTTTTTATTCCGTCTTTATCGGTATAATCTCGTTTTGTTAAACGGCCTTCCACATATACTTTTTTCCCCTTCTTCAGCACTTCTTTATAATAATCCGAAAGGTTAAAAGCTACAACATTATGCCACGTGGTTTCGTTCTGCCAATTTCCGTCTTTGCCCTTATAGCTGTGTGTGGTTGCCATGGCAAAGCTGGTAACCGAAACGTTATTTGTGGTGAATCTTGTTTCGGCGTCTCTTCCGAGATTTCCGATTAGCATTATTTTATTTAATGAAAACGCCATTAGGCCTCCCTCTTAAAAATGTGATAAAATCAGATTAAGTTTGAATTTAATTAATACTATAAAAAAAAACTACAAAAAATTATAGAACTTGATTTTTTTTGGTACAAAAAATTTTCTTCAAAAAAAATAAAAAGCGGTTATTTAACCGCCTTATAGTAAAAATAAAATATAATTTTATTTATGATGTAAGTTAACCTATTCTATTTATTTACGGTAACAATCCATGCGTCCTTATAATCCTTCTTCTGCCAAAGAGCTGTCCTTTCCTCTTCAGCTTCTTCCTTTGTTGAATAAAAAGGCGTTATTTGTACTACGAATAAATTGTTCTCATCGCTCCGCACAATATTAAGTTCTTTTTTTAACACTTTTTTACTCTTTTCAGAAAATGCTTCAGCTTTTTCTTTCGTAGTAAAAGCGCCAATTTGTACTATGAAATATTTTACATTTAGCTGCGGCGGTTCAATTGAACTCTGGGCTATTGTCGATTCTTTTTGCGGAGTCAGTTCATCAAAAACATAATTATTATTTTCTTTTTGCTTTTCTAAACTTGTTTCGGTGGAACCGCAGCCTGTTATTATCATTATTAATGGAATTAAGAAAAAACCGATT
This sequence comes from uncultured Bacteroidota bacterium, assembly GCA_963798775.1. Taxonomy (GTDB): domain Bacteria; phylum Bacteroidota; class Ignavibacteria; order Ignavibacteriales; family Ignavibacteriaceae; genus CAWCUK01. The sequence goes on along the minus strand of CAWCUK010000004.1, from coordinate 732,043 downwards.
CCTTTTCTATACATGTTTTATCCCTTTTATAAAAGAATATTGATGCTCAATTTCAGCTCGAAAAAAGAAGGATGGTTTTCCATCCTTCCAAACTAAAACATAAAAGAATTTGTAAACGCTTTTGCGGGAACTATAGCGTTTAATGCTTTTCCCAAAGAATGTATTTTAATACTTCCGGGTATTGTGGAAATATTTATCGCGGGAATATTCGCTTCATACTTTTGATTAATAACAGTTATAAATGCGTTTGTAATAATTCCGTAACCTTGACTTGTAGGATGAACTCCGTCTAAACTAAATAATCCCCCTTCAACATAACGAGTAGTAAATTTAACTCCGTTTACAACCGTTCCGCCGTTAAAATCAGCGGCTCTTATTTGATTTAAAGCAGCATTAATATCTACAACACCATAATAATGCGCGGTAGCGGCCGCGTTTATCGCGTTATTATATTCTGATACAGCAGTTTGTATATTTGATATTTCTGTTTGATCTAAAATTAAATAATTCGGCCAAGGATTTTCCGGTGTAAAACCGAAGGGTTTTGTAGTATCAACTCCTGCGGGAATGTTCATACCGTTATCTCTGTAATATTTGCCGGTTGGTTTTCCTAATAATTGCGCGTATTCAGAACCGTCTAAAGTTAATAAAACCTTCCCGGTTAAAAGTGCCGCGGAATCAGCTAATCCAATTGGGCTGGAACCGGTACTTTGATAAACTAATCCTTGAACTCCGAGTAATTTTACAGTAGGCCATGGAGTTCCAATCGCGATTTGAGGCCCGACAGTTGTTAAAAATGGAAGTACCGAAACATTGGGAATATTCGCGACAACACCATCGGGACAAATTGAAGCTAAACTGTCTAATATTTGTGAATACATACCCGCAAATTGTTGAGAAGGTGTTATAGGAATTTTACCGCCGGAAGTTGCGTAACCTAATACATCATTATTACCAATCCATAATGATACAAATGTTGGATGAAGCATTTTTGCCTGCTGAAACTGTGTTCCGATTCCTCTTAAAACTAAGTTGAACATTGGATTTGGCTTATTAAAGTATTTCGCGGTATAGCAGCTTGAAGAATCTTGCGCGTTTAATACATCATAAGTAAAAGCGCCGCTGATACCCAAATTATTATAAGGTGCTTGATATTGAAGATTTAACGGAGCTCCTGAGGTTTTTGTTATATATGTTTGAAATGGGTTTAGGGAAACAACTTCTAGTCTTCCCGGAGTACCCGGTTCCGCTACAATAGGCTGTTCAAAAGAGGCGTTTACTTGATTTGCTATTTGATTCCCGTAAGAATATTTCTGCGCCGTTTCAAATAATGAGTTTGATTGTACGCCGGCGGTAAGGCTGTTTCCGATTGTCACAAATCTTGTAAAATCAGCTTTCCCGCTTTTTTGCTGTATTTGCTCGGGAGCTGTAACTTCTGTTCTATCTTTACATCCGCTGATAATAAAAATACCAAGCAGAAATAATAATGAAGATAATTTAATTTTATTTTTCATTTTTTCTTTTCCTCTAAGATTATAAACTATATGATAAACTTAATGACAATAAATTAGCCGAAGTATTATATGTCCCGTTAAATGGAGCGTTTCCTGAACTATAACTTTCATTTGAGTTATCAACAGTTAACTGTTGTCCTCTTATAAAAAGATAAGCCAAATTAACACCGAGACTCTTTGTAAGTTTATAATCAATCCCTAAACTAAATCCTAAACGATCAGCATCCGGAAGCGAAGGATTTAAATATTTAGGTTTAACCGGGTTGCTATCAAAATAAATTCCGCCTTGAATTGCTAAAGAATTTGTAAACTGATATTCACCGCCTAAACGGACGATATATGAGTTATCATATTCTCTGGGGCTATTAATATCCGTGTAGCTTGGATTTTCAAAATCGACTTTTAATGTATCATAACTACTCCATCCAATATACTGGAAATCAGCGCTTACTGTTAATCGGGAATATATATTATATGCCATTCCGACTGTGAAATTTACAGGAGTAGTTAGTTTCGCGATAACATTACCTTCCGGAAGTTTACCCGCGTCTTTCAATTGCTGAGCGCCTTCTGTAGAAGCAGTTCCTTTAAAATCATATTTTATATCGCTGTGGTATGAGGCTCCGATAGATAATGTTTTAAATGGTTTATATAGAAAACCAAAATTATAACCGAAAGCGGAATTATCTTTTCCGTCTAACGTAATAAATGCATCTCCCGCAAAAGGAGTTTGAGGCTGTTTTTGCTTTATGGTAACATTAGCAAAACTATATTCAAATCCCGCGCTTACAGAAAGATTATCTAATATTTTATATGCAACTACGGGACTTATAAGGAATGTCATTAAATCTGTTTGAACAGCCAAATATCTTCCTACCCAATCCGAATCCCATTTTGTTCCTAATCCAAATGGTGTGGTAAAACCTAAACCGACACTCCAATCTTTATCGATTTGGTGCGTCGCAAAAAAATGGCTTGGGAAAAAAGTTTGCTTTTCTAAATTATATTCTTTCACTGAAGGATAAACACCTCTGAAAGATGCGTCCGGTGAAATCATTGTTGTACCGATCATGAAATGAGTACCGGATAGTTGAATTATACCGGCTGGATTAAAATATACTGCGGACGCGTCATTAGCCAGTGCTGTAAAAGCACCGCCTAAGCCCATGGCTCTGGCGCCATGCTCATTAATCTGAAATCCGCCCGCGTAAATATTACTTAGGCCGAAACTTACCAGGAACATAAAAGTAAATAGTTTAGCTTTCACACTTCCTCCTCAAATGATTACTTCTTTTTAAGTTTAATACACAGTTTTATTCTATTGAAAAAAGATTTGCTCCCTTTTCTACCGCAGTGCCCTCTGCTACTAGAATTTCTTTTATTTTTCCCGAAACCGGAGAGTGAAGGTCATTCTCCATTTTCATTGCTTCCAAAATTATTACCGATTCACCTTGTGATACTTCATCTCCAACCTTTTTTCTTATTTTAAGTATCATACCTGGCATCGGTGCTTTAACTTCCATTTTATGGTGCGCGCTTAAGCTTTTCTCAATCAGCTTTGAAGCTTTTTCCTGCAAGGAAGTTCTTACCACAGTTTCAAATTCATTCCCGTTTATTAATACAGAATGTTTTTCAGAATCGATTTTATTATAGGTTAATTCGTAAATCGTATTATCAATTTTTAATAGATATGTATTGCCGCTTAATAGTGATATTTCATACTTAAACTCTTTCCCGTCCATTTTTAACTTAGATCCGTTTAAAATAGAAATCTCTTTTTTATTTGAATTAAGAGTTACAACAAAATCACTCATAAGCCTGATCTATCCATTTATTGGTTTGAACTGAAGTGCTTTCATGGTTCTTTTAAAAGACGCGCTGTGTTTGATTAATGCTGAAAATATAGCGGCAGCGTTTTCCAATTCATCATTATTTTTAAAAACGTTTTTCATTTCGGGTAATAATTTAGATTCAAGAAAATTTATATCAAACTTTCCGCTAATAAAATCCGGGTGATTCAAAATCTTTTTCAAGAACGAAATATTATTTGTTACGCCGAAAATTACATATTCATCTAAAGCGCGAAGCATTCTTTTTATTACATTATTTCTATCGTCTGCCCAGCATACTAGTTTTGCGATAAGAGGATCGTAATAAATTGAAATTTCTGAATCACGACCGAAACCGGCATCAACTCTAACTCCGGGGCCGGACGGTGCTTTATATTCTTTTATTATTCCGGTGGAGGGAAGAAAATTATTTTCGGAATCTTCGGCATAAATTCTGCATTCAAGTGAATGTCCCGTTATTTTTAGATCATCCTGGTTAAAAGATAATTTATTTCCTAAAGCAACGGAAATCTGCTCTTTTACTAAATCTTTTCCCGTAATAAATTCTGTTACAGGATGTTCTACTTGAAGCCTGGTATTCATTTCGAGAAAATAAAAATCTTTATTTAAATCCATTAGAAATTCAATTGTTCCGGCGTTATAATAATTGCAAGCTTTCGCGGCGTTTATCGCGGCCGTAGTAATTTTATCCCTCGTCTCATTATCAACAAACGATGAAGGTGCTTCCTCAATTATCTTTTGATGTCTTCGCTGAACCGAACATTCTCTTTCAAAAAGATGGACATAATTTCCATGTTTATCAGCGATTATTTGGACTTCAATATGCTTGGGGTTTTCAATGTACTTCTCAATATAAATCTCGTCGCTGCCGAATGATTTTAGAGCTTCTCTTTTTGTAGCTTCAAAAGCGTCCTTAAATTCTGTTTCAGAGGATATTTTTCTCATCCCCTTCCCTCCTCCGCCGGCGGAAGCTTTTAGAAGTACCGGATATCCTATTTTATTGGCGGAATCTAAACCTTCCTCCGCATTTTTTATAGGTTCGGTGGTCCCGGGAACTATAGGAACATCATTTTGGGCCATTAGCTGCCGCGCTGCTGTCTTACTTCCCATCAATTCTACAGAGGATGATGAAGGGCCTATAAAAGTTATTCCGGCGTCTTCAACCGCTTTAATGAAGTTGGAGTTTTCGGAAAAGAAACCATAGCCGGGATGGATTGCGTCGGCGCCTATTTTTTTCGCAAGATTAATTATTTTTTCTTGATTGAGATATGACTCTGAGGCGGCGGCCGGTCCTATATAATATGCTTCATCGGCATTTCTTATGTGCAGCGAGATTTTATCAGCTTCAGAATATACGGCGGCAGATTTTATATTTAGCTCTTTACAAGCCCTTATTATTCGTAGTGCTATTTCCCCGCGATTTGTAATGAGTATTTTTTTGAACAATTTCTTGCCTATTTTAATTCCGCGATTGTAATTCCTTCACCGCCTAATTCAATCGGGGCAAAGTAGAAATTTTTAACGCTGCTATGATTTTTAAGAATATCGGAAACCATTTTTTTAAGCGCGCCGGTACCTTTCCCGTGAAGAATTTCAACTCGTTCAAGTCCACCGGAATACGAATTATCTATAAATCTAATCACCTCATATTCAGCTTCATCCGGCTTTTCGCCCCTTATATCCAAACGAATTTTACTACCTGTTGTATCTATAAAAAAAGATTTTTCGGAAACTTCTTTTTGATTCGATTTTTTTGCCGGGATTAGATCTTTAATATTGCTGGATAATTTTAATGTACCAACGCGAAGTGTTGCTTTCCCTTTTGATGCCGATATTTCCATTATTTCTCCGGTAGTTTGAGTATTCTTAATAGTAGCGTAATCTCCAATCATAAATTGATACTTTTCTTTCTCGGAGTCAACATCTTCAACAAAAAGTTTTTTATTTTCTTCTTTAATATCTTTTATTATTTCCCGGGTTTCTTTTATTGTTTTACTGTCTGCTTTTGTCTCTTTTAAATCTTTAATTACTTGTTCAATTTTTTTATTAATTCCCTTAAGATAACTTTCAGCCTCTGTTTTAGCTTGTTTTAAGATTTGTTTCTTCTCTCTGTCAAGCTTATCAATGTTTTGTTTATATAGATTTGAAAGTCCCGAAAGTCTAACATTTTCTATCTCGGCCTTTTTCAGTTTGTCTTCAACCAATTTTGATTTTTTTTCGATATCAACAAGAAAATTTTCAACTTTATGCTTATCGGTATCTAAATATTCCTTTGCCAATCCGAGGAAATCATCTTTAAATCCTATTCTTTTGGCAACCTCAAAAGCATAACTTGAGCCGGGAATTCCCTGCTTAAATAAATAAGTAGGCTTTAAATTTTGATTATCAAATTCCATCGCGGCGTTTTCAAATCCGGTAAGTTCATTTGCGATTAATTTCAATCCGCCGTGATGTGTGGTCGCAAAAACTATCGCCTTTTTCTTTTGAAGAGAAATTAGAATTGCCGCTGCTAAAGCGGAACCTTCTGCCGGATCAGTTCCGGTGCCGATCTCATCTAATAAAACTAAAGAATTTTCATCTGAATTTTCAAGTATATTTTTAATATTTGATAGGTGTGAACTGAAAGTAGAAAGATCATCCTCGATTGATTGTTCATCTCCGATATCTACTAAAATATTGTTGAAGAGATGAAAATTTGAATCGGGACTTATAGGCACATGTATTCCGGATTGAACTAAAAGTGAAAGAATTCCTATGGTTTTTAGAACTACAGTTTTTCCCCCCGCGTTGGGTCCGGTTATTAGAACAACATTTTTATCCTTTATTTCAGCTTTAAGCGGAACCGTATTACTTCTGTTAAACTTTTTGATTAATAAAGGATGCCTTCCGTCCAATAATAAATAAGGTTTTTCATCATCAAATGTAGGGAAACTTCCAATTATTTCAACAGAATATTTTGCCCGAGCAAAAATCGAATCAATATAGGCGATGATTTCCAAAGTCTTATTTAAATTGCCGCTGTAATTGCCTATAAGTTTCGTAAGTTCTTTTAGAAGTCTTTCTATTTCCCTTCTTTCGGCAAAATAGAGTGAAACAATTTCATTATTTAACTCAAGGGTTTCTTCCGGTTCAATATAAACTGTTTGCCCTGAAGATGATTCGGAATGTATAAATCCTCTAAGATGCCGTTTATGTTCCGCTTTTATCGGGATAACCATTCTTCCGTCTCGGAGAGTAAGATAATCTTCTCGTACGAAATCTTTTTCGGTTAATTTTTTTATTATTCTATTTATTGAACGGACTAAATCATCTTGACGATCTCTTATTTCTCTTCTAATTTGAGAAAGTTTTTGGCTCGCGTTATCTTTTATTTCACCGTTTTCATTTATAACTTTTTGTATATGATGCTCAAACATTTTATCAACAAAAAGTTCATTTCCAACTTCCCTCAGCTTAGGCGCGTCCTCTTGATTATTCTTTAGGAATTGTAAAATATTTCTTGAAATAATTGCCAGGCGCAGTATTTCGAATACTTTCTTTCCGTCTATCATTGATCCTTCAATATGGCTTTTTGCGATTGTTTCATTTAGATCGGGAAGGTATTCTATTGGCGGCGGAACATTTTTAATTAAAATTTCTTTAGCTTCTGATACTAATTTTCCCTCAACAATAATTTCTTCTTTATTAGTTGAGGGATAAAATTTTAATATTCTGTTCCTCCCTTTTTCGGTGTTAGAATATTTAGAAATATAGGTGAGGACTTTTTGATATTCTAATTTTTCTATAACAAAAGGTGAAATCATTTATATCGAGTCTTTTTCGTTTATATAATCCTTAAGTATTTGTTTTGTCCTTGGCGTATAACTGGCAATATAATCAATAGTTTTCGGAAGTACATTATATACCGGGGTATATAAATATGATGTTTTTCTGCTTTGTTTTGAGGGTACATCAAAAACATTTAATAAAAAGAATACCGCGCTTAAAAAGAAAAGTATTTGAATTACTCCCACAGCTCCGCCTAAAATTTGGTTAACCCAGTTATTAACTTTATCAAAAGGATGAATAACTCTTTTCAATATTGAAAATACTAAAATAATAAGGATAAAAATAATTAAGCCGCCGATAATTTCAGCAAGGTATAATTCAATTCCCAGAGATTCATAAATGAATTTCCCGACGGCGGAAGCGTAAAGTGAGGAAATAACAATTGCAAGAATAAATCCTATTAATCCAATTATTTTCCTTACCAGTCCATCCTTGTAACCAAGAATGAATCCTATTAATAAAACAGCCGCTACAACTATATCAATTATATTCAAACATTCCCTAAATATTTTTCAACAACACTTCTAACTAGTTTTCCGTCTGCCTTACCTTTTAATTTCTGCATTACCTTAGGCATTAATTTGGGAAAATCTTCTTTTGATTTTGCCCCCACTTCTTCAGCGGTGATTTTTACTTCATTATAAACTTCTTCCTCACTTAATTGTTTAGGAAGATATTCTTGTAAAATATTTAATTCGGCTTCTTCTTTACTTGCTAAATCTTCGCGGTTAGCGTTCCGGTATTGTTCTATGGAGTCTTTTCTTTTCTTTGCCGCGGTGCTTAACATTTTTATTTCTTCGTCAGGTGTTAGCTCTTTATTAGCTCCGCTCTTTTCAAATTCCAAAATTAATGCTCGAATTGAACGGATTGTTGCAAGTCTTAATTTATCGCCGGATTTCATAGCGGCTTTAAGATCCGTATTAATTCTTTCTTTTAAACTCATTTTATTCCCTTATAAATTGAAAAAGGCAGGTTGTTTAAAAACTAACCTGCCTTATAAATTTTCGAAAGCAAAAGTATAAGCTAAATTTGTTTGATATTCGCGGAATAATTTATTCGAAGAGCCGAAGCTTTTCTAAGTTCCTGCTGAATATCCGTAACCAAGCCCATATCTGTACCTTTATCTATTCTTAAAGAAACAATTACATTGGGTAATTCTTGTCTTTTAGCGTACATAATCGGCTCAACTTCATCTAACTTAACAATACTATCATTAATCTGGATTCTATCATCTTTTCCTACCCAAATGTAAGAAATCAATCTTTTGTTTTCTATTTTTTCGATTGCCTTAGCTTCCGGGAGCTTAAAATCAACCAAAACATCCACTTCTCTTAAAGTAGTTGTAACCATAAAGAAAAGCAGAAGCATGAAAACAATATCGGGCATTGAAGCAGTCGGAATTTCCTGCTTGGTAGATGCTCTTCTTTTTTCAAATTTCGCCATTCATTTACCTCAATCTTATTGTTTTACTTTTTCCGGTTCAGCAAGAGATATTATAATAGGAATTTTATCTTTTACTATTTCCTGCTGATCTGGTGGAAGTTTGTCGAATTTTACACCGTATTGCTGATTCGCGTATTCATCTCTTACTTCAAAATAAGATTGCTTAATCTGATCAAGAGCTTGAATATAAACATTATAAACAGTTTTCCTATCAGTCTTAACTGATACAATTAACTTTTTAGTAGACGGCAGTTCAATTTTTGAAATAATTCTAGGTTTTAGATTATTTTTTATTTGATGCACAGAAATCGGTTTGCCATCCAGCAGAACATCGCCATTTTCGTTAATAAGAATGGCGGCCATTCTATCTTTTGGAACTTCAACTGTAGAAGTATTTTCAATATATTCCGGTAAAGTTAACCCAATACCGGTATCAACATCAATAACCGTAGCCACTAAAAAGAACAGCAAAAGCAAGAATGCGATATCAGCCATCGAACTAGTAGGAATTTCGGCTTGCGCTATTTTTCTTTTTTTCATTGCGTGATTATAATTTTAATTTTAATAAATAAATCTTTACTCTTAAACAACTTTTTTACTTGTTTTGATTTCGTATAAAGCATCAATTAATTCTATAGAGCTTTCTTCCATATCTCCCACAAGTCTGTCAATTCGAGAGATGAAATAGTTATAGAATACTTGAAGAAGCATAGCTACTACTAATCCGAATAAAGTTGTTAAAAGCGCAACTGAAATACCTTCGGCTACAATAGCGGGAGAAATTTGAGCGGCTTCTTTAATTGAGTCGAACGCTTGAATCATACCTTGTACTGTACCGGTAAAACCGAGCATAGGAGCAATGGTAATAAAGGTAGAAATCCAAATCATACCTCTTTCAAGAAAACTCATCTCAATTCCGCCGTATGCTATAATAGCTTTTTCGGCAGCGTCTAATCCTTCGTCAGCTCTTAAAAGTCCGGCATGAAAAACAGAAGCAACAGGTCCTCTTGTATTTGCGCAAAGTTCTTTAGCTTGTTCTATACCGCCTTCTTGCAGGGCTTTTTTAACGTTAATTATAAAGTCTTTTGTATTTACGCGGGCACGTGATAATGTCCATAATCTTTCAATACAAAATGCTAACCCAATTACTAAACAACCCAAAATAGGCCACATGAAACCTCCGCCGGCCACAAACTTTGATGTTAAGTAGTTTAATACACCAGAGTCGTTAGCTGACTGCGCTGCCTGGGCTATTAAGTTTATAAATGATGAGATAACACCTGTAACTTCCATAAAAAGTAACCTCCTAAATAATTAAATATAATTGATGCGTAAGGAGAGAAAAAGCTCCATAAAATTTCAAAATATGTCTTGTTACAATAAACATTTCAAAAAACAAAGTCAACTAATTATTATGTCGTAAATTCTAATTATTTGTGCTTTTCCAGTCTTACTTATTTTTTAGTTTAAATTGAAATTCTTTCGGTTAATTTAATTATGTTGCCGTTAATAAAATAGAAATTACAGAACAAATTGTGAGCCAATTCACCTACTTCAGGGGGTTTCTGCCATGAATCATAATCTGCCTCTTTCATCCATTCCCTGTTTGAAGGAGTATCTATTATATAAGGAGCCAATGCGTTAACCGTAAGTTTTATTTCTTTTCCTTCCAAAGCCAAGTTTTCAACTAAATGAATTAATCCGCTTTTTGATATACCATAAGATCCCTTTTTTGTTTCAGCGTTAATACCCGTTAACGCGGCGGTAAATAATATTGAGCCGCCTTTTGAATCTTTTACCAGCTTCGCGAATTGTTTCGCTATAAGAAAATTTGATCTTAAATTAATACCTAACATTTTTTCAAATTCATCCGTCCCGGTCTCCCATAAATATTTTCCCCCGAAAAATCCGCCGACAGTACTTAATAGAAAGAATAATTTTCCTTTTGAGGGAGTTATATTTTTAAAGGCGGTCTCCACATTACTCTCAACCGCGAGATCATCTATAACAATTTTCTCAACTTTAGGATTATTCTGAAACTGCTCGTCAAACCGGAAATCGAATAAATATACTTTATCGTAATCTTTTTTTATTAATGTTTCGGTAACGCCTCTTCCTAAAGCACCGTTTGCGCCGAAAATTAATAATTCTTTTTCCATTTTTATTTCCCTGTTATTATAAATTTAGCCGATACAGGAAAATGATCGCTGTATCCGCCTAAATATCTTCTTCCCCCATAAGTTGGAAATGGTGTCCCCTCGTATTTGCCGGAATGTGTTACTATAAAATCCGGCTTCAAAATTTTATACGACTCACAAATATAATGGAAATTTTTATCAACTATTAAATTTCCCGATACAATTATTTGATCTAGAAGGTTCCAATCATCACGATATTTATATGATCCTTCTCCTCTTTCGTAAGCAGAATATGAAAGATTATATAATTTACTCCCGGTATTTTCCTCTTCCCCAACCGATGAGCTATCACATTTAATCGGGTTTGCTTCAAGTGTTTTTAGGATTGAGTTGTTGGTCGGCTCATCATTAAAATCGCCGATTATTATAATTTTCGCGTGAGGATTATCTTCAAAATCGGTATTAACAGCTTGTTTAAGTTCCTCAGCGGCGGCAATTCTATTTGGCTGTGATTTTTCCTCTCCTCCGGATCTCGAAGGCCAATGGTTTACAAAAACATGAAGGGTATCTTGAAAATTAGTTAAAAGATTAACGTTTAATATCAATCTGGTAGGCCAGCCGTCAGATAGTGATACAGTATCCGTTTGTATATTTAATAAACTGAATTTTTTTGAATTATAAATTAATCCGTTGTCTATTCCCCTATTGTCGGGAGATTCTTTATAAGCGACTTTATACGCCTTATCTGGGAAATAATTATTAACTAAAGTATCTAGTAATGATTGATGTTCAACTTCACATACGCCTAAAAGATCCGGGCCTTGATTATTATTCATATACCGGATTACTCTTGCGTGATTATAAAGCTTTTTATCCAGCCTCTCTTGCGTCCATTCTTTACTTCCCGAAGGAAGAAATTCTTCGTCATCTTTTTCGGTATCATTCACCGCGTCAAAAAGATTTTCTTGATTCCAAAACGCCACATAAATTGTATCATTCTTTACTTCCTGCGAAAACAATTTATAAGGTGTAAGAATTGAAATAATAATAATAATAATTGCGCATAATATGTTTTTCATTTGAACTACTTCCGGTAAATTAAAATAAGTTATAATTCCAGTCTTGTTACTACGCCGTGTAATTTATTATACGGCAGATCATAAAAACGAACAAACGAGGGAGTAATTTTTTTCATGAACGCGTAAATCTTTAGTAAAAATTTACTCGTTACAATATCTTCTACGCCGTAGAAAATAACTTTTTCGGTTATTCCATTTTCTTTTAGAATTTTAGGGATATTTATTATTTCCAAATATCCGGCGTGTATTTGTATTCCCGATAAACCTTCCGCTAATTCCTCTGTTTGATTGAAAGTAAGACCGTAGGGATTATCAGTAGTTATAATAGATACTAATATATTCTTTTCATAAATAATATTGCTTCTAATTGTACAATGAACCATATACGGCGGAATTTCATGAAGACTTTTAGCGAAAAATAATGCCGTTCCTTTTAAATTATTTTTCAAAGAATAAATCTGGTTAAAACTTTCTAAATATGTTTCAATAGGAAGAGAACGGAATGATCTGTGCATTGCCTGTCCCCCTTTTGACCAAAGCTGAATAACAAAAAACGGTATCGCCGCTATTATAATAGACCAATAACCGCCGTAAGGAATTTTATGAAATACCGCTATTAAGAATATTAAATCAACTATAAAGACTAAAACGGCAATAGCCATTTTAAGTGAACTTTTCCTGATCTTAAAAATCCAGATCATAAATGAAGCGCTTATCGTCATAGTTGCTGTTACGGCTAATCCGTATGCCGCCGCTAAATTTTCTGAATGCTGAAACACAAAAATTATTAATAAAACGGCTATTAAAAGAACCCAATTCACGCTTCCGATATATATCTGCGATTTTAAATGGCTCGATGTATATTTTATTTTCATTAATGGAAAAATACGAGTTGTAATCCCCTGGTATACCAACGACATTACAGCGCTTATCATCGCTTGAGAGGCAATTATAGTGGCGAATAGAGTAAGTATTAAAAACGGGATATAAATATATTCTGAAATGGAATGAACCATTGAAAATAAAATTGAAGCCGAATCATGGTGTGATAAAACGTAAGCTCCCTGCCCAAAGTAGTTTATTACGAGGGCGAAAAAAACAAAATACCACGCGTGACGAATCGGCTCGCTGCCTAAATGTCCCATATCAGCATAAAGCGCTTCACCACCCGTAGCGCATAATATTACTTCGCTTAATACGAAAAAGCCCGTTAAACCGTTATGAAGCATAAAATTAATCGCGTAGTGCGGACTTAAAGCAAGCAGCACTTGTGGCATTTGCGCGATCGAAAATAATCCTGATAGGAGAAGCGCGCTGAACCATAATATCATTATAGGTCCGAAGGAAGATGAAACTTTTTCCGTTCCGTGATATTGAAACGCGAAGAGCAGAATAGTTATTCCGCATGTAATTAATATTACCGTTAATGTAGAAATATGCCCGATTCCGGGAATTAGTTCCAAACCTTCTACAGCGGAAAGAATTGAAATTGCGGGAGTAATTACGCCGTCACCCATTAATAAAGAAACACCCACGAATCCTAGAAAAGTGGCAAACGCCGCTCTTCTACCGGTTTTTACACTGCTCGCGAGAATTTCTTTTAAAACAATAATTCCGCCTTCACCCTTTATACTTAAGCTCATCGCGAGCCAGGCGTACTCTACTGTAACTAGAATGATTAACGACCAAACAAGGAGCGAAAGTACTCCCATTAAATTTTGTTCGGTAGGAGCTGTTAATGTAAAAATAACTGTTAATGTATAAATAGGACTTGTTCCGATATCGCCGAAAACCAAGCCCATGGCCTGCATAATCTCTTTAAAAGAAGAAAATCCTTTCACATTATTATCAACTGTCGTATCAGCCAACAAAACCTCTCATATTATACTTAAATCGAATAAAGAATTATATAATTATTTTTAACGGTGGCTAAAATAATAAATATAAATAAAAAAGCTTAATGTTAATGCTAATTATTTTTACTTCATTTCTGTATAATCAAAAAATAAAAGCGGCCTTAATATAAGAAATTAAACTCTTTATATATTAAAGAATAACACCGGCGGGATTATGTATTGATTTGAATATTGCAATCTTTCAATAATTTCAAGTTATAATTCACCCTATAGATAAAAATCTTTTCGTCAATTCTTTTTGAAATTTATAAAGAGATAGGCGGAATAAATCTTTTCTCTGATCAACAACCGCCTTTAAAACATTCAACTCCTAATAGTCTGCGCCAACGAATTTTTTATAGTAATTATTCATTAGAAATTACTAATTGCGAAGCAAGATTTCTCGCTACGCTCACAATGCCTTTTGCAGAAATTGTTCATTGTTAGTTATTAATTGTTCATTGCGAAGCAGAGCGAAGCCAACCCCGCGCCTAAAAGAATTTGCGTAAAAAAATTCAATGGAGCGGAACGTTAAAAGAGAAAATCTGTTTGAGCACGGTTCCTCCGGGCGAGTTATTTTCTCTTAGTGAAGCGAAATGGAATTTTAGCAAAGACTTTCCAGCGCATGTTCTTTTGTTTTACTTTTCTTGCGCCAAGAAAAGTAAAGGAAGAACTGTTTACATAACGGAAATATATTTTCAAATTTTTTACAAAGCGCAGAGTGCAGTCTGCGCCAACAATTCTTTAATAATGTAATTTTGGGAATAAAAAATCTTGCAATAATATCATTTCAACAAAACCATCTTCTTTACTTGATAAAAATCCCCCCTTTTTAATTTATAAAAATAAGTTCCGCTTGAAAGCTCCGCTCCATTAATTTGAACGCTATGGTTTCCTGCCGATTGAAATTCATCAACTGCGGTTAAAACTTTTTGCCCGATTATATTATAGACTTCTAACTGAATAAAACCGTCCTTTGCGAGACTATATTTTATTTCTGTAGTTGGATTAAATGGATTAGGATAATTCTGATATAATGCAAATTCGTTTGGTATTTTATTTATTTCCAGCTCAATAGTTTTTGAATATGTAAATTGACCATCCGAATCGATCTGTTTTAATCTGTATGAATATTTTCCATTTTTCACCGATTCATCTGTAAAAGAATATTCCTTTGGTGAATTGCTGTTTCCATGTCCTTTTACAATCCCAATTTTTTGCCAGCTATCAGTATTCAGCGTTCGGCTTTCAGCTGTGGCATTAGCTGATGGCTGACTGCTGCCTGCTGACCGCTGTATTTCAAATCCGTAATTATTAATTTCTGTGGCGGTTTGCCAGTTAAGCACTACTTTGTTTTCATTTACTTTTGCTGTAAAGGAATTTAATTCAACCGGAAGAGGGCTTGTGCTACCTATTGTAAATTGGCTAAAGCTGCTTATCCCGTCAAAAGTAATGGAATTTGCAGATAAAATTGAGGCCCCGCTTACAACGGGAGTCCACGAACCATCATCATTTCCGGTTCTGTGGTATAGTGTATAACTTGAAGGATTCGCGCCCCCGTTATTTGTAAATGATGACGGTACGGTAAAAGTAAGTTTTACTGAAAAAGTGCCGGGAGTACCAAAAGCACTTATTTTCCAGTATTTATTTGATAATTGTGTACCGCTTATTCCGTTAGAGGTATTGGGTGCAGCATCTAATTCAGTTATGTACAAATCAACAGGATTATCAAAATTATCAGATGTTGTTAAAGAGACATTTGCAAGATTTGCAGTTCCCGATGTAAAACCGGTTGTATCTTGGTCTGTACCGCTACCAAGCGGGACAGTAGAAGTTTCTCGACTAACATTACCAACAAAGGTTCCTGTAAATCCGCTAATAAGGTCGTTCGTTGTTGTTCCGCTTGCTTCATTAAATTGATAATATGCTATAAGGTCTCCCGGATTGCCCGGCAATGTTAGGTACATATTTGCTCTTATCTCCTGTTGGGTTCTTGCTGTTTTCCAAAGCCTTACTTGATCCACTTTACCATAAAATGGGGATGATCCTAGATGTTGTCCCAAATCTCCGATATAAAAATCGCCGTTTGAATTTGGAACGAAAGGTACGTTTGTTGCAGTATTGGATAATATGCCGTTCACATAAAATTTCATTGTACCACCGGAATATGTAAGTGCCAGGTGGTACCATTTGCCAGTTGTTACCGTTGGTCCCAAAATGACAGACCATACTGTGCCTCCTCCTCCCAGAAAGGCAGCCCAATTTCCACCAGTGTTATAAAAAAAATAAAAGCCTTTAGTTGTTCCATCATTAGATTGAGATGAGAGAGGACAAGGATTGTATACACCTGACCCTTTCCCGCTTGGATTTACCCAAAATTCAATTGTAAAATTATCCGATGGATTTAATGAAGCATTATAAGGGACATCAATAAAATTATTTTGGCTAGCTGTCCCTGGAAATGAAACTGCATTTCCGGGAATACTATCAGGTTCTACCAAATTAAAATTCCAGCCGGAGCTGCTTGAAATCCCCGCAAACTCATTATTAGCGGCATTAATAAAACTGCCTGCGTCAAGTAAAATATAATAACTTCCACTGCTAAGTGTTGAAGCAGGCGAAACAGTAACTTCACTTCCGGATACAGAAACATTTGAACTTGAAGCATCAATTTGCTCAACACTGTTATTGTTACTATCATAAATTGTAATATACTTACCGGATTGGGCTGTAACATTTTCGTCGAATGCAATTACTAAATTAGACGGGTTTGAAGTAATTGTTCCGTTATCGGAAGGTGAAACAGATATAATTTCCGGAGGGAAAATTGCTTTCAATTTTGGATACTCGTTAGATAGTATCTTCCACGTATTTGTAAAATCCCAACCGCTAAAACTGCTTTTCTGCTGCATTTGACTTGTACTCAATGGTGTTCCATAAGGGGAATTAGTATTATTAAGGCTAACATCATAATAAGTAGATTGAATTGTTATATTGCTATTAGTGTTGATCAATGGGGATCCGGTCATACTTGCTGCAGCATAACAATCAGAAATACTACAAGTATCATCCGCGTAGCCAATAAGACCTGCGGAAGCAGCAATTCCTCTTGGAATACTTCCCTGGAAAAAAGAATTCTGAAGTACAAGATTACCCCATGTTTGAGAAGGATTTGTTTCATAACCAATTAATCCTCCAACGGCAGTAGAGCTAGAGCCATTTATTTTACCAATAAAACAACTACTAGATATCGTGCCTGCTTGATTTTCTCCAATTAACCCACCGACATCGGAACTACCATATACTGCAGTGCTTCCGGTGCTGTCGCTAACTAAACAATTAGTAATAGTTCCTAGCTGATTGTTTCCAATTAATCCGCCGACATAAGAACTACCTGATATGCTGTCAGTGCCGCAGCTAACTGAACAATTAGTAATAGTAGCTCCATCATTTTTTCCTACCAGCGCACCGACATAATTATTTCCGGTAATAGAAGGAGATTCGATAATCAAATTTTTTATTTCTGCATTTCCCAAGAAATATCCGAAAAGTCCAATATAATCAGTAGAACTTCGATTGATATATAATCCGGTAATTTTATAACCCTGCCCATCATAATGCCCTCCAAATTGGTGATTAGGACTTGATGTTCCAATTGGCGGAAAACCTCCAGTCCATCCACTTGTGGCTGATGCATCTATATCATTCATTTGCTTATAGTACTTTCCCCATGTATTATTAACACCACCCCATCCTGTATTATTAGTCTGGGTATATATCCATAATAAGTTATTTATCGAGGTAATTTGATAAGGATTGCCTTGGCTTCCGTCACCATTCGCCGGTGGGACAGAGCTTTGTGCAAGTACCATTTCAGAACAGAGTAATATTAAAATAAAAAGTGTTTTCATGTTTATACCTTTTATATATTAATTAATAAAATTTCTTTTAATTTTTATTATAATTCGGGAAAAACTACTATCTGTAATTTTTGAAAATCTGTCACTATTGATTTATGTGAATCAGTTTTTAAGCATTTCTTTCAGAGAGAGTAAATTCTCTTTAAGCAGATAGCCGTCCGCACCGGCTTTTTTCGCTTTTCTACGAAGTTGTTCTTCATTATAATCGGTTACTATAATAATTTTCACCTCTGAGGATTCTTGCCTTATAACGCGCGTCGCATCAATTCCGTCAAGACCTTCCATTCTTATATCCATTAATACTACGTCTGGGCGTTTTTCCAGAAACACTTTAATACCTGATAAACCGTTACCGGCTTCTATGATATTATGTCCGTCCTTTTGCAGTATTATCTTTATAAGACTTCTTATTTTTTTATTATCGTCCACGATTAGAATCGTCAAAGATTGTATCCGCTTTATGGTGTGTTTATTTTATTGGCAAGATATAATTAGCTGTAGGTTCTTTAAATAGGGGAGGGGCTTCATTTTTACCAGCTTATAGGTACCGGTACCTATGAAAGGTCGGAAATATTTTTAAGTGCATATATTAAAAGTGCGGAATTTCCCGTTATCCCCAATTTTTTACAAATATTGCTTCGATGATTTTCAACGGTTTTAACGCTGATAAATAATTCTTCGGCAATTTCTTTGCTGCTTTTTTCCTGTGCTATCAACTTTAAAATTTACTTTGTGCGGGTGTTAATTTCTCATCCGGTTTATAAGTTTTTTGTTTTTCTTTATTTAATAAAACTTTCGATACTTGCGGGCTTATATAAATTTCATCCTGCATAACAGATTCAATACAATTTACAATTTCGGTTACGGCATTCTCTTTTAATACGTATCCTTTTATTCCCATTTCAAAAATTTTTTTTACGAATTCTTTCTCCTTAAACATTGTAAGGAAAACAATTTTCGTAGGTAATTTTTCTCTAAGTATGTATTTTGCTACTTCAAACCCATCTTTCTTAGGCATTTGTACATCCAAAACCGCTACGTCTGGTTGATGTTCATCTATCAACGTTAATACCTCTTCCCCGTTTTTTGCTTGTCCTATCAAATAATACTTTTCTACCCGGTTAAGAACATAGGCTAGGCCCTGCGAGAAAAGCGGATGATCATCCGCAATTAATATTTTGATTTTATTTTCCATTTTTCCTCACTGGTATTTTAATTTTCAGTTTTGTTCCTTCGGATTTTGCAGTTTCAATATTTAAAACTCCGTTCAATATTTTCACTCTATTTAAAATATTACTTAAGCCAAATCCGCCGGAATGTTCAATCCCGTTCACTAAATCAAATCCTTGTCCGTCATCAGAAATATTAAGATATATATTGTGAGCATTTTTAATTATCTCAATCGAGGCTAAGCCGGCATTTGAATGTTTAATAATATTATTCATACCTTCCTGTATTATTCTAAAGAAATTTATTTCATCCTCGTCATTAAGAATATCATCAATATTGTCTACACTGCAGGTAATATTAATTCCGTAAGCTTCTTTTATTTTATTAACAGCTGATAAAATAGTTTCGGTTAATCCAAGTCTTTCCAGGTGAGCCGGCCTAAGGTTGAAGGATATTTCTCTTACTAATCCCAACAAATCTGATGAGGAATTATTTATTTCATTAAGATTTTCATAAGTAGAGTTGTCTATATTATTTTTCTGCAGCGCAAGCTGCGCCATGTTTTTTATTAATAGAATATCCTGCCCTATGCTGTCATGAAGTTCGCCTGCAATTCTTTTTCTTTCTTTTTCCTGTTCTTCGATTAATCTTTTAGTAAAAGACTGCTGTGCAGCCATTTCAATTTTTATTTCGGCTTCAATTTTTTCTTTGGTTATATTTTGAACTGTTCCAAATATCTTGTCAACTTTACCATCATTATTTCTCAAAACAACTCTTTTTGAACGGATCCAGTTTTCTCCTTCACTCAATATTAACCTATATTCTATTTCTTCGCTTTTTTTAACTTCATTATTTTTGTAATAGAAATCTTCGAATTGCTTTCTATCTCCCGGATGAATTTTTTTTATAATTGTTTCTCTAAAATTGTCTTTTAAATTTGACGGGTCAACTTCAAATAAGCGCGGAAGAAACTCGGAAAAAGTCAGTTTATCATTTATAAAATCCCATTCCCAGTTTGCTATTTGTGCTGTTTCTTGGGCTGTTTTTAGATTTTCTTCACTTGTCTGCAATTCTTTATTTAAAACTTCTAAACTATCTCTCTGTCTCGATATTTCATTGTTTTGTTTATCCAGAAGTAAATTCGCAATTTTTACTTTTCTTCTGCTGAAAAACGTGAAGAAAGTAAACATAGAAATTATCATTATACCTATAACCAAAAAGTATTTTTGCTTTATTTCATTATTAATATTTTGTGCAAGAATTCCTTCTTTTTCTTTCAGATTTTTATTCTCAATTTCCTTTTTTTTGCTTTCATATTTTATTTTTGAATCCGAAGCTTGAATTGCAAACCGTTCTTTATAAAGGCTCTCTTCAACATAATGCATATATTGATCATATAAATCAGCCTTTTTATATTCGCCTAAAAACCTGTAAACTCGCGCTATATTTTCGTATGTATTGCGGAGAAGAGTTTTATATCTTTTGGTAATGCAGATATTGAGCGAACGGAAATAAATTGGGAGAGATGCTTTTACTTTCCCCTTAAGAACCATATCGTAACCAATATTATTCAAATATAGAACGACGAGCCATTCGTTTCCTATTTTCTCTGCAATCTTTAATGCAGCTTTCACATCACCGCTTGCATTTAAATAATAAGAAAGTCTTTCATTAGTTTTATAATCATTTGGTTTTTCCTTAATGATTTGCTTCTGTATGGAAAGAGCTTTCTTAAAAAGCTGGGCTGCTTTTTTCCCATCTTTTTCAACGGTGCCTTCTGCGTAGTACGCATAAGCAACCATTGCAGGATCTTTTGATTTTAATAACTCTTTTCCCCCGATTCCTATGTAATCAAGTGAGGACCATAAATCGGAGAAATAATAAACACGGCCGATTTTGATTTTTATAAAAGCAGATTTCATCGAATCCCTAACGCCGTCGGATTTTCTTAACGCGCTGAAATAATACCTAAAAGCATCATTATATAAACCCCCTCTAAAATAAATATCACCTGATTTTAAGAGTGCATCGATTTCCTCTTTAACCGAGCCGTTTTTTTGATATTCCTTAATTTGTTCACTATACTTTTTAATTAGTTCTTTATTCTCCGGCCCGAGAATGGAAAAATAGTTGGTAAGTATGCGTCTTAGGTCTTCCAAATGTTCAAGCGGCGAATAATATCTAATACTGTCTGCAGGCGACTGTGGGAACGCGTTTTTCACAAATAGTGGAAAAGCAAGAATTATCAACAATATCTGAAATCTGTAAAAAGTAATTGTTAATTCCTTCTAATAAAAATTTGGAAAGGATCTAAAGTGTTTTCCGCAATTACAATTCAACAAAAACAAGCAGCTATCTTTATGTTTACCCCATTTCCCAGCCTTAAACCGGTATATATAGCTCCAAACTTTTTATTAAAACTGCCGTTTCCATCATTTACGTCAACAAGATAAGGAAATCATTTATAAATTGGCAAGTAAGTTATATCGCTGCTCCAAACAAATTATTTTCGGTTTTCTTTAACATTTTTTAACAAATAAATATGCCCAACCCCATTTAAACTCGGGACCAGTTCAAGTTTTTCCAACATAAATTGAGATATATTGAATCAGGGTTTATATTATAAGATGTCTGATACTC
This sequence comes from uncultured Bacteroidota bacterium, assembly GCA_963798775.1. GTDB lineage: Bacteria > Bacteroidota > Ignavibacteria > Ignavibacteriales > Ignavibacteriaceae > CAWCUK01. The sequence continues at coordinate 710,566 of CAWCUK010000004.1, read as the reverse complement.
AGTTAGAACTGCATTTTTAATTAATTTATGATCCAATGTATAATAATAAAAGTAAATACCGAGAATGAATAGAATTAAAAATAAAAATTGTTTCAGTTTCGGTTAAAAACATATTGCTGATGATACTTCATATTTTTTACCAGTAAATTGTTCCCGAATAAATTAGTCTGGACTTTCTGAACGCTTTTTATCCCCGGTTTATCACTATAATTAGCCAGTAAAACGGGAATAATAAAATGATCGGAATTAAAAACTTTATTAGGGACTTTACCTAAACTCATTTTCTCGCGAAGTTCTTTCCGCGCTTCCATTTTTTTCATCCAGCCAGGATCACGGTATTTTACAAGGTTTTTATCAGCGTTAATTTTTCTCCAGAAAGTCTTAGGAAATTTTCCGTTTTTAGGTGGGTTTATTCCGAAAGTAAAGTTAACCGCAAAAAAGAGAATAAATGCCTGCGTTAAAATCGTGATTTTATTTAACATTAACCAAATCCTTTCTCTTTATTTATTTTCCCATTTCATAAGTAACCATTTGTTACCCGGCCCGATATATGTTACAGGAGCGGTAATTTCATCATTCGGCTGTAACTCAACGGCTTTCGTCATTTCCGCGTTTTCTTCATCGGAATAATCTATAGCCTCCCCTTCTTTTGCACTATAGAATGGATGAATTTTTATTGTATCTCCCTCTTTAGTAAAATCGGCGAAGCCGGCGACTTCTTTAGTATTCAATACTTTTAGAAAAATAGTAAAATTATGCTTTTCTCCTTCAGTAACATCCAGAACTTTCCCATCAATCCGGCTTCTGTTTTCTTTAACTTGTGCCGATGAATTTTGAACAGAATTTCCAACTTTTTCACCGCTGGAACCGGATTTGGAACCACCGCAAGAGAAACCCAAAAAAGAAAAAAGAAAAAAGAATATCTAAGATCAGATAGTTCTTTTTATCATGTTTCATAAGATTTGGCTGCCTGTTGTGGAATGGTTTATCCAAACTCGGTAAAAAAAGACTTTAAAGCAAGCAAAATTATTGAAGGTAAAGTTCTATTAATTCGGAAGTTAATTCTTAATATTTTCAAATAATTTAATGAAACTCTTCTTAAATAATCCCCTTTCTGTTCTGGACTATCGAGGTGTGAAAAATAAAGGTGATGAAGCATTTAATTTTGCAGCTTCACCACCTTTTTCATTTATTTGATTTGGGAATTAGCCAATATTGCCGGGCAATTTACCCTTCATATAATTTAGTCGGATTTTCATTTGAAAATTATTCACCTAATAATTTATTTTAATAACATCATTTTTTTAATTTGATAAAAATTCCCCGCTCTAAGCGAATAGAAATAGATACCGCTGGTAAACTGGGCGGCATCAAAAGTCACATTATAGCGTCCCGGAGATTGTTCTTTATTAACCAAAGTTTTTACTTCCCTTCCAAGAATATCATAAACCTTTAGCAAAACAAAACTATTTTTTGGGATATCATATTGTATTATCGAAGTAGGGTTAAACGGATTTGGATAGTTTTGGTAAAGTGAATAATTCTTAGGAATTATAACCTGTTTAGTATCTTCAACACCGGTTATTGAACTGGTTGTGCCGCAAATTTCCACATTGTTATGAATAGCTAACGATAACGTGCCGACTTTACTTCCTGTGGGAGAATATGGATAAATTCTTAATGAGAATGTTTGTCCGTTTGATACTGAAACACCCAAATTTGTTATACTGAAATTCATCATAGAAGAATTGAGATAATTTAACGTGCCGCCGATTCCGATATTGTGGTTGGTAAATCCATCTGTTGAATAAAATACTTGTGATTTTATTATATTGAAATTAGCCGGAGCGGGATTATCACCGAAATTAAACGATATATTATTAATCGTGAAACTTTTTCCTGGATCGGGACTTACTTTGAATTCAATGTAACGATTTATATCCGTATTGCCTGCCTGCCATCCGCCATAAACCAATAGCCTCTCTCCATCACTCGTGTAAGGAGTAAGTATTCCCATAAGCGGAGCTGAGGATCCAGGACTTAAATATTCCGGCGCTCCGGTAATATTACCTATAATAGATGTTACAGACTCATCACTAAACAAACTCCATCTTATGCAAGCCTCCGCAGAATCTTTAACACCGCAGTTAGGCGCAATAAAACACACTGTATCGCTATGGCAGCATATATCATATAGACTGTCAACTAAGACGAAAACTGATGTCTGGAGACAAACCTGACGATCCACTCCAATGCCGGAGATTATTATCGTATCTAGAGGAGAAACTTGTCCCGGCTGAATATTAACATCAGTAAATATAGTTTTTGAAAACGCCAGGCCCGGAGTCATCGGAAAGATACCGAAACCATTGGCGATTATCGCCGAGTTATTCTGTATTCTAAAAATATACTGCACTGTACCATTCGCCAAACATGTCATTGTTCCGTCTATTACCTGTGAGCAGGTATCTGTTGAAGTTTCTAACGAAATACAGTTGAATCTTAAAGTGTCTCGGCATATAACCTCTCCATCTTTAATCCATTTTACTTCTACTACCTGGTTTGAATCGGGATAATGTCTGATACACATATCCAGGACATCGTTGAATGTTCCGCTACCGATTTGTTGCCCATAACGTTTTTTTAATTGTATCAAATCATTAGGCGAAATATTTTGTAATAACCATCCAGGAGCGGATACTGTAGAAAAGTTGCTGAACATTCCGCCTGAGAGGATCTGGAAATCTACTCTTGAGAAAGTCATACTGCTGTTATTTGTTAATGAAACAGTATAGCAGCAATCGGTTTCTGAACCGCTTACGGAAACGCCGAGTGAATCACATACAGAATTACATCCCGGCAATATTAATTCAAAAGTTTCAAAGCACCAGCAGCATCCGCCGGATGAAATATACTTTGCTGTAAGATGAAGAGTATCACCGGGTATTCCTCCGGTAACATGAATTGTTTGTGTGGAAGAAGCCGCTCCCGCAGCAACTTCAGGTGATATTTCCGTTGTATCCGGTGATACTGTCGCACCGTTTTGCTCTTGCAAGTTATATACAACCATTGATATTCCGTAGTTGGCGTTATTTGTAAATTTATAAGAAAAAGTATAATCGCCGTTACCGTTGCAGATTAAAGTATCTTCCGATGAAGTTGTGCAGGAAACCTGGCAATCAAGTTGTAATGTATCCGAACAAATTTTATTATCTGAAGAATCAAGCCAGCTGACAACTACAAACTGAGGCGATGTTGAGTAAAGAATATTCATATCAAAGAAATCGTTAAGATTTCCCGGAGGTACCTGGTAATTTGAGGTCGGCGGGAAGTAAGTATTCCCGGATGCCGACCAATCTTGATAGTTAGCGCCAAGCCCTGTTCCGATTGTAAATTGATTCGGAGACAAAGAAGTTATTTGAATCGCAAAAATTCCGCTTAAATCGGATGGCTGTAACAAACTTAAGCTCCAGCTGCAATCCGATGCGTTTGTTTTAGAAGCCGTAGCGTTTAATGAATCGCATACATCAACTGCCGTTGTATCAAAATAGTTTCCAAAGTTAACATTATTAATCGCCTGAATTTCTCCGATGTTAACAGTTTGCTGGGGGCCTGTTGGTCCTGCAACCCAACCATTTTGAGCAACTTCGCTTACTGTATAGGTACCTGCCGAAAGGCTAGTAAACAGATAATTTCCATTTGCGTCGGTCGTGGACGACTGATTTGTACCGTTGCCGGTAAGGTTTATTTGCCATCCGGGTAAGAACTGCTCGTTCGCATCTTTAAGACCATTATTGTTAAGATCATTAAATTTATAACCTGTGATTGATGAGCCTGTTGTACCGCAGCATAACGTGTTAATTAGTGTAGATGAAGCCCCCTTTATACTTCCCTGCACATCTAATCCCATCGCTGAACCGGAATTGTCATTTCTAACTTCAAACCATAAATAATAAATACCGGGAGCGACATTAGGTATAGTTCCCGTGAAATTGTTAGGTGGGTTAGAAAAATAATGTGTCTGTGAGACGTTTAGTACGCCGATTTGATTTATTAAATTGCCGTTGGAATCTACAAATTTTATAGTTACGTAGTTGTCAACCAGTACATTTAAATTGTAGGTTAAATTGGTTGCACTGTTTACACAAATACTTTTTTGAAAGACGTATGGAGTATCCGAAGCCCCTGTGTTTGCAAGGTTAGAACCCAAGGTATCAAATGCTGAAATCCATTGACTTCCAGTCATCGGGTCGGACCATCCTGTCGGATTTTTTGGTATAACCCACACTGGACCATTAAGATTAACGGGGCCATTATTGGTAGGAGCATTTACTAATGTCCAGAATGGATCCTGGTCATTTCCCAAATTATTATAAGTAGTATTTGTATTATAATTCCACCCTGTACTGATAATTAATGAATCGACGCTGCAAGTATCTGTTGGCAGCGGGTTTTCGTGATTTCCAAATTTTAATGTGTCAATGTTTTGTCCTGAAGTGAGAGTAATAGTATAAGTGCCGGGGAAAGACGGATAAGTCTGTGTCCAGCCGCGTTGATTAACTTCAGATATGGTATATGGTGTTCCGGACTTTAGACTATCAAAACAGAAATTTCCCTTGCCGTCGGTGGCCGTGGAAAAAGTTGTATGTCCGGCGGCGTTTTCATATGTAAGATTTATAACCCAATTTTCCAATCCGGGTTCTCCGTTATCTTGATTTCCATTTCCGTTAATGTCGTTAAATTTTATTCCGCAGATTGAACCAAGTTTATCTTCTTGATGATTTCCAAAATTAACCTTAGGAACCGCTGCATTAGTTGAAACATTTACTAATTGAGAAGTGCCTGCCGGGCCGGAAGTCCATCCGTCTTGTGCAACTTCACTTACGGTATAAATACCGGCGGGAAGGTCATTAAAAACATAATATCCGTTCATGTCTGTTTTAGCACTTTTAGTAATTCCGTTTCCGTTTAAATTAATTTGCCATCCGGATAATACCTCTTCATTTGTATCCCATACTCCGTTTATATTAAAATCATGATATTTAAATCCGCTGACTGATGAAAGAGAGGTGTTGAAGCATGATTGAAGAGTAAGTGTACCGGATGATCCCTTAACATAACCTTGTATGTCAACGCCAGTCGCACCGGAAGTATTATCGTTATTTACTTCCAGTCTCAGATAATATGTACCTGCTGATATACTGTTAACTATTGTGTCTATGGTAGAGTATGAAGTAAAATAATTTCCAAAATAGGATGATGAGCCCTGTAATGACCCAAGCAAGGATACAAGGTTCCCGCTTCCATCTACTAGTTTGACATCTACGAAGTTATCTACAAGAACTTTTAAGTTAAATGTTAAATTAGTTGTGTTGTTAACAAGAATTTTTTTTTGAAAAGCAAACGGTGTCTGATTATAGCTCAGGTTCATATCTGCCGTATCAAAGGCTGAAATCCACTGACTTCCGGAAACAGGATTCGACCAGACTGAATGTTTTTCAATTACCCAGCCCGGCCCATTAAGGTTTACTGTGCCATTATTCATCGGGGCACCAACGAGTCGCCAGTATACATCCTGATCATTATTAAGGTTATTATAGGTTGTGTTTGTGTTGTAATTCCAGCCTGTGCTTACATTTATTGAATCTACGGCGCAGCTGCCGATATTGAATGCGGGATTTTTTCCTGTATTCTGGTTATCAATTTTATGCCCGGTTGAATTAGCCGTTATTTCATTCCCGGGAATTAGCGAAAAAAGGAATAAAAGTGAGGAAAAATATAAAATGCTTTTTCTAAAAAATAATTTCATTTTTAATACCTTAATAAATAATTATTCACTAATCACATCACAGGTGAAAGAAAGAATTACCATGGGTTTATTAGGATCGTTAGTTTGTACAGAAACAGTTTTATTCTGAACTCCCCTTCTGCCGCTTGTATTAAACGTAACTTTTATCTCCCCTTCTTCGCCGCTTTTAAAATCCTTTTTATCGCCGATAGAAGCGCCGGTACAGCCGCAGCTAGCTCTTACCTTTTTTACAAGCAGATTTCCTTCTCCGTCGTTTTTAAATTTATAATCGTAAGAAAGTGTTTTTCCTTGCTGCACTTTCCCGAAATCGTGTTCTGTTTCTTCGAAAAAGATTTTTGATGATTTTACCTGAGCTTTTGTTTGCTGCGGTACGAAATTAAACAGCAGCAGTGTAAGCAGCAGAGTTAAGGAGGTTTTAGCGAAAATGTTGCCGGCAGTTTTCATTTTGATTCCTTTGTTTTAATAATAATTTCTCCGTTCATAATTTTTATAGTTGTTTTATTCTTTAACTGCTTTATGGATGTTTTTAGCCTTTCAATTTTTTCGGAGGAAACATTTGGATCATTTTCAAGATCGGCAATCGCCTCTTCAATTGAGTCGAACTCTTTTACTTTCTTTTCATCGGTATCTTTTTTAATAATTAAGACGGGAGCCGCTGCCGCTCGTTTTTTAACAAAAAATCTTTTAAGGCTTTTTATCTTTTTCAAATTATTCGGTTACGATTTAGGGCGAAATTATCCTTAGGCGCCGCTTATCGCAATAGCTAAGAAGCCTTCGGTAGTGATATGCAAACGAACGGTATGAATTATTAATTAATCGGTTTCGAGTTTCGGCGTGTTTTCTTTTATATCTATAATTTTATAAAGTGGGAGAGGTAAAGAAATAATAACTTCTGTTCCGTGTGAGCCGGAATTCTTATTGCTTAAATCTTCGAGCATAATGGGTTTGGGAAGTTCCATTTTTGCGCTTAGAAGTCTTAATCGTTCTTCAATGATATGAATTCCTCTTGAAATATGATCATCTTTTTTATTTTTCTGAGCTTCTCTAATACCTATTCCGTTATCTACGATTTTTATTATCAGAGATTCACAATACTCATATTCAATTTCAATTTCTTCGAATGAAAATGAAATCAATATTTCTCCCCCGGTACCGGATTTAACCATTCCGTGCCAGATTGTATTTTCTACAAAAGGCTGAATTATCATGTTCGGTATCATCGTTAATTCAGGTTCTACATTTTTATTTATTTCAAATTCATAGGAAAAATTGTTTTTGAAGCGGAGCTTTTCCAGGTCAAGATAAAGTTTTAATTTTTTTATTTCTTCCGATAAAAGAATGAATCCCCTTCCGGCCGTATCAAGATTCTTTCTTATCAGTTGAGCCATCATCGCTATATAATCGTTAGCTTCCTCTTTTCGGCCGTCGTTAATTAAAAATTGAACTGAGTTTAAAGCGTTAAAAGTAAAATGAGGATTCATCATCGCAGATAATGCTTGATGTTTTAATTCGTTTATTCTTTCGGAAAGTTCCAGTTTTTCCGCTGACTTTTTATCATTGATTTTTACCCGCCGGAAATAAATCAATAAAAATAAAAGTAATATTATTCCCAAAATAAGAATTGCGAAAAGTGTGGTCTCGGTAAAATGAGGAAGAATTTTAAATTTTATAAAAGCGGCCTCTCCCCACCCGGAATTCATGTCTCTGGCCATAATTCTCAAACTATACTCGCCCGATTTTAAAGAAGAAAAATCAACAAAGTTGTTTTCGGTTTCGGTCGTTTCATCATTTAATATGTACTTATATTTTACGGAGCGGGGCGAGGAATAATTTATCGCGATAAAATTTATATACACGTTGTTATCGTCAGGATCAAAAACCAAATTATTGAAATCAGAATAAGTTGAATCTCCCGCTTTAATGCTGTTAATTTTTATTTTTAAAGGAGTTGGAATGTAATTATCAAACTTATTTACATCCAATAATGAAAGGCCGTCGCTTGTACCGATATACATTAAATTTTTGGAATCGTCATAATAAAGAGAAAGAACTTCGCTAGAAGGAAGCCCGTTTTTGCTGTTCAATAGTTTTGTTGCCGATTTATCAAATAAGAACAAAGCGTTTGTTGTGCCTACCCAAAGACGGTTTTTATTATCAATAGCTATCGCATTTGCCGACGATAAATTATATAAATTAATTGAAGTGTAGCTTGTCATTTTACCATTTTGGGAATCGTATTTTGCGATTCCTCTTTCACCCGCGAACCAGATATTGTTTTGTTTGTCAGAACAGATAAATCGTATCTTAGAATTTAACACTGAATCTTCGCGGAAGAAAGTTTTTTTACAATCTTCAAGTTTATTGCTGCCCGCCGTATAATTAAATTTACATAAACCTACCGTCGTCCCTATCCAGATATTTCTCTGTTTGTCTTCAAGCAGAGCATTTACACGGTTGTTGGTCAAACTGCTGTCGAATATCTGAACATACCGGTATGTAGGAGTTTTATAGAAATAAAAATCTTTTTGTTTTGTGATTCCATTGCCTACATTTCCGAATAGAAAAGAGCCGTCATTTGATTCCGCTATTGCAGGCCATTGATTATTTTTATATACAAGGCCTTTATAAATTAAATGATTCATACTTTGGACTGGGGTCAGGAGAGTTTATAATTACAGAATGTTTATAACTTTTAATACCGTTTATATATCCCGAAACTACAACTCCCGATTCCCCTTTCAGTTTATCTACAGAACCTTTTTCTATAATACTTACACCGTTTATTGTGCCTATCAGTATTTTACCGGATTTGTCTTTATCTAAGCATGTAATGTTATTATTTGTTAATCCATCCGTTTCAGTATAGTTGCGCAGATAAAGATTATTCAAACAATATACACCTTTTCCGTATGTACATATCCATACATTATTTTCATCATCTTCAAAAAACCAGTCAATCATTGTATTATCAAGACTCATCTTACTTCCCATATCCATAAGAGTATCGGTACCGGCCGGAATTATAAAAAAACCTTTGCCTATAACCGAAAACCATATATTGTCCTGGCTGTCGCAAAACATTCGCAAAAAATCTTTATCCCGGTATTTTTCTATCCGGAAAGTTTTTATGACCTTATTATTTTTTACTTTATAAACACAACCTTTGGAACCATAAAATTTTGCTACCGTCACTTCTTTCAGCAGCACATATAATATCGGTTGATGGTAATCCGGAGATGTCGATCTTAGTTAAAGTATCAGTGGTAACATTAAAAACTCCGCATGTAGTTAATGCCTTTAATGAATTATCTCTAAATACTGAAAGGTTGTAAAGATAATTACGTTTATTTGGTGGATTTAAGTAAGAGTTTACAACATACCCTTCAATATCTTTATTAGGATCATTACCAAGAACATAGATAAGGTAGGCACGGGAGTATGCATAGATTTTTCCATTGTATCTTAGGAGAAATTGAGTCTTAAAAGAGTGGCCATTAATTTTACTCCGGAAATTTTCAATCTTTCCGTTCCGTAAAACATTTATCCCTTTTTCATAATTGCCAAAGTAAATTTCACCGTTGTTTCCTTTAGCCAAACAAGTTATACTATGAGAATTTAAACCATCCTTTGTAGTAAAATTTACAAAGTGTTTACCATCGAACCTGCTTACTCCATTAAATGTAGCGAACCAGAGAAAGCCGTTATCGTCCTGAAGCATATCATAAACTGTTGAAGAAGGTAAGCCGTCGTAAGAAGTATAATGATAATAAGGAGGTGTTTGTGAAAAGATGTTAACAAAAAGAAGAGAAAAAATTGCCGCAGTAAACCAACTTCTTTTTTTCACTTTAGATTGATTTCATTGCTGATTTAATTTTCTGAATAAACTCCGGGGCTTTCCGCCTTGCCAATTCAATCTTACTTCCGTCAGTCATTATTATATGATTTCCGTCGAGATTGGAAAACTTTTTGAAATACTTAAGGTTTATAAGGTGAGATTTGTGAACCCTGTAAAATTTATCCTTCGGAAGCCGGTCGTCAAATTCTTTCAATGTTTTTGTAACTATTACGCTTTGCTCCCCGTTCAAATAGACAATAGTGTAACTTCTGTCAGCTTCAAGCCGAATTATATCATCAATTAATATTGCCGCTACTCCGTGGGAAGCGGGAATTAAAATTTTATCAGGCTCAGTAAAAACTTCTACAGCCGGTTTATTAATTTTTAATTCAATTAATCTTTTTATTGTTTCTTTTAGTTCTTTTATATTAATCGGTTTAAGCAGATAATCAACTGCACCCGCTTTAATGGCCTTTATCCCGTATTCTTTATGTGCGCTTACAAGAACCGTCATAAATTCTCTTTTGTCGAATTCTTTAAGAAAATCGAAACCGTCAAGAACCGGCATATTAATATCAAGAAATACAATATCCGGATTATTTTTTTCCACCAGCTGCTTCGCCTCTATAACTGAATCGGCAAGTCCAAGAATCTTAACATCAGGACAATATGTCTCAATTAATTTATTAAGATTCTCTCTTCCGTAGAATTCATCGTCAACAATAATTGCGGAAAGTATGTATTGATTTTTCTGCGAATACATTAAAGCACCGTTAAATATTTCAAAGCTTTAACTTCCTTTATTTAATGAAAGGTTATGTATAGTTTTAAGCGAAAGATTAATACGAGAAAAATTTTATTAATCTTTGTTCTGATTCCATTTCTTCCGCTGTGTTTTAAGCCCTCACCCAAACACACAATCGGTTCGCGTTTTTATTTAGGAAAAATTTTATATCCGCAATTTAAAATTCTCTACATAATATAACCCGCTATACCGAATAAAACCAAAGAGATTGCGGCTACGGTTATGGCATATGGAAGCTGAGTCCTTACATGGTCCACATGGTCGCTTGCCGAAGCCATTGAGGAAACAATTGTGGTATCGGATATGGGAGAACAATGGTCGCCGAAAATACTGCCGCTTAAAACTCCCGCTATTGCAAGAGGCATAGTTACGTGCATTAAGGTTAGCGGAGGGAACAGCGATAGGAATCATTATAGCGAAAGTTCCCCAGCTTGTACCGGTAGAAAAAGCTATAATTGCCGAGCTGAAGAATAAAAGCGGAGCCAAAGTTGTGGGAGCTAAAAATTTATTCGCTATAGACGCTACAAAAACACCGGTTCCGAGTTCCCGGCATGTATCTCCAATAGCAAACGCTAAAGTCATTAAAATCGCCAAAGGAATTAATCCGGCCATTCCCTTAATTGTATAATCAACAGTTTCCTGCAGTGTTAATAACTTTTGCGACAGCGCTAAAATTCCTGCGGATACTATTGCGGCAATCACCGACCATAAAACCGAAGTAGAACCTGAACCGGCAGTTAAATCACCGTTACCGGTTATGATTAAACTTATCGGCATCATAATTACCATTGTTGCGATTGGAACAACCATATTTATCGCGCGGTGTGGAATTCCTTTTTTCGGCTTTACCGATGTAACTTCTTCGGAAACAACGGGAGTAGCGTTATCGGCAATCGTCTTCCCTTCTTTAAAAGAACGAATTTCCGCTTTCTTCATCGGGCCGAAATCTTTATAAGTAAAAGCGATAAACCCGACTAGAAGAACTGAGAAAATAGCGTAAAAATTTAATGGGATTGTACTAAAAAAAGTTGTGAAAGGATCCGGAATTCCTTCTTTGGTCAGAAGTCCTATTATATAAGCGCCCCAAGCGTTCAAAGGAATAAGCACACAAACCGGTGATGAAGTAGTATCGCAAATATAAGCCAACTTTTCTCGTGAGATTTTGAACTTTTCAAAAATAGGATGTGAAATAGCCCCGGTAACAAGGCAAGAAATACTCGATTCTATAAAAACACTGCAGCCGATTAAAAACGCCAGTACAGAGGCACCTTTTCTCGATTTTACAATATTCTTCCTATGTATAAAAGAAATAAAACCCTGCACTCCCCCCGTACTTTGGGTTAAAGTAATTAAAGCGCCGACCAAAGCGGAGAAAATGATTACGCGTGTATTTCCTTCATCTTTGAATACATTTACACAAGCCGCTATCGCGTCTGCCGTACCGGTAAATGGATTCCAACCGGCGATAATTATCCAGCCGGAAAGAATTCCAAAAAATAGTGAAAGAAATACTTGCCGTGTTTTAATAGCTAGAAGAATAGCTAAAAATGGTGGAATAACAGAAAGCCAGCCGTAATTCATAAGCAGTAATAAGAATTATTTTGAGATTATGAGAATTTAAATTACAAGCTAAGTTCAAAAATGTTTAAATGCAATGGGACATCCTTTTTTATTCAATTTTGATTCACTAACCATTAACTGCACGACTTGCTGTTATCCTTTTCACCCACGGTTGAAACCATAGGCTACCGGCCTACCATCGAAATTTCCGTCCATACCCTAACCCCCAACTTCAGCCGACCGGGAAATTATGCTACACCCTAACCCACGACTTCAGTCGTGGGCAAATACATAACAACCCACAACCCCCGAAACCGATTCATCGGTTTCCCTTTGCAGAACAATTTCACCACTCTACTCAAAACCGTTAAAACGGTTTGTATGGTTGCTGTTATCCTTTTCACCCACGGTTGAAACCGTAGGCTACCGGCCTATCATCGAAATTTCCGTCCATACCCTAACCCCCAACTTCAGCCGCCCGGGAAATTATGCTACACCCTAACCCACGACTTCAGTCGTGGGCATATACAGAACAACCCAAACCACCCGAAACCGATTCATCGGTTTCCCTTTGCAGAACAATTTCACCACGCTACTCAAAACCGTTAAAACGGTTTGTACGGTTGCTGTTATCCTTTTCACCCACGGTTGAAACCGTAGGCTACCGGCCTATACAAATATTTCTGAAATGAAATAAATGTATTTTTAATTTTTTCAACTCCTCCAAGTTCCTCTGCTGCATCTTGAATTGAACGATATTTTAATTCTAACAGTGTTGGTAATTTATCTTGTGAAAGTTCACTAACTCCTGTTTCAATATATTTAGATAACACAAAATCAATAAACTCTTTTTGCTTATCATCCAGTTCATTAAAAATATTTAGCTTAGAATTGATTACTCTTTCCTCTCGTGTTATAGGTTTAATTGCAAATGAAATATATTCGAGTACATCAAACAGATCGCTATTTTCTGCGCTAATTAGTTTTTGTAATGTAGTAAGTTCATCACTTCCATACCCAGCTTCTTCAAGACTTTCAAGTAATGATTTTCTTGTTGATGGATCAGACCATATTTCTCTTAACTCATCTTCATTTTTGAAAAACTCTGGCAACTTGCCAAATAAACTTGCTAAGAATTCTTCTGCTGAAATTGGTTTACCATCTGCGCTCCAAAATGAAGTTGAAATCATATGCTGGATTTCTCTTTCCTTACCATCACGCAGTTTAATTTTAAGTCTTTTCTTTTTTTCTATCTCATCACCACCATCATCAGGAGTATCATAAATTTCATTTGGTTCATTAACTGTTCTTACTTTTGGTTCTTCAGGCTCAATAGGTTCGCCATCCCATTCAGGATCAGAAAAATGATGATACGCGTTTACAAAGTCATATATCGTGAAATAATCTTTTCCCTCAAACAAACGAGTACCGCGCCCTACAATCTGTTTAAATTCTATCATTGTATTTATTGGACGTAAGAAAACAATATTTCTAATATTTCTGGCATCAACTCCGGTTGATAATTTTTGTGAAGTTGTTACGAAGTGGTATCCCGGTGAAAAAGCTTTTATCACATATTGGGCTTTGCAAGGTTAAATTCTACAGATGGGTCAAAAGAAGCGGAGTAGCAAACCATCATAACGGAAAGATACCGAAGGCCCATTGGTTAACGCCGCAAGAGATAAAAGTTATAGAAGAATTTGCACGCGAACATTATTCAGAGAATGATTATTTTCTAAAAGACGGATACAGACGAATAGCCTATAAAATGCTGGATCTGAATATAGCGGCAGTACATCCGTCCAGTGTTTATCGTATTCTGAAGAGAGCCGATCTGTTAAACAAGTGGAATACAGTGAAAAGAGATACAAAAGGCAATGGGTTTAAGCAGCCGGACTGTCCTCATAAACACTGGCATGTAGATATTAAATATCTGAATTTTAACTGGAGTTTTTTATTTTTGATATCGGTACTTGATGGTTACTCCCGTTATATTATTCATCATGAAGTAAGGCATACGATGAACGAATATGATGTTGAGCTTGAAACTGTTGGTATTGTTTTTTCGTTATCCTGAAAATTCCTTAAATGCTGTTCACCAAGTGCGCCATCGTTTGCAGTTACGCGCTGACAATAATTTGGGTCTGTACTTTCTTTGTGTTGATTTATCAAATCTCTTATTGCTGCTGCATGGTCTTGAGACGCACAAAAAACAATACTTTTTTCTTTTTGGTTTATTTCAGAAAGTAAAATCTTTACTCTTTTTTCTTCACGCTGTTTTATTTCAATAATTCTATTAAAATCTGTTTCCTGATAAATTTTACCTTCCTCAACTTCTCCTTCAATAATTGTATCATCTGATGTATAAACATATTCATCCATTGTGGTTTGTATTCGTTTCACTTTAAATGGAGTAAGAAATCCATCATTGATTCCTTCTTTCAAAGAATAGACATATACAGGTTCGCCAAAATATTTATAAGTATCTATGTTGTTTTTGCGCTTGGGTGTTGCGGTTAATCCAAGCTGCACAGCAGGGGAAAAGTATTCCATAATTGCGCGCCAATTGCTTTCATCATTAGCCCCTCCCCTATGACATTCGTCGATCACTATAAAATCAAAATAGTCTGATGGATATTCACCGAAATATGGAGTTTTATTTTCTCCGCTCATAAATGTTTGGAAGATTGTGAAAAAAATACTGCCGTTTGTTGGGACTTTCCCCTTTTTTCTAATTTCTTTTGGACTTATTCTAACAAGTGCATCTTCAGGAAAGGCATTGAAAGCATTAAAGGCTTGATCTGCTAAAATATTTCTATCTGCAAGAAATAAAATACGTGGTCTGCGTAACCCATCTTTTTTTAAATTCCAGCGAGAATGAAATAATTTCCATGCAATCTGAAAGGCAATAAAAGTTTTGCCTGTGCCGGTTGCAAGCGTAAGTAAAATTCTATCTTTATCTTCTGCAATTGCGGAAAGAGTTTTATCAACAGCTAATTCTTGATAGAATCTTAATGGTTTTGTGCCTCCAATATCTTCATAAGGAATTTTATTGAATTTATCCCGCCACTCATTTTGTTTTTCAAAAGTTTTTTCCCATAACTCATCAGGTGTGAAGAAATTATTTACTAATCCTTCTTTACCGGTTTTCATATTTACTAAGTAAATCTCTTTACCGTTTGATGAATAGGTAAAATCTATATTTAATTTTTCCGCATAAAGTTTTGCTTGTGCAACTCCTTCTCCTACTTCTAATTCATCGCACTTCGCTTCAATTATTGCAAGCTTAACATTTTTGTATGTAAGTATGTAATCTGCAATTAAGTGGTTTTGCTCTTTCACCTCCAACTTTAATTTTACCTTTAGTTATATGAAATTCACGCAAAATTTTTGTATCGGTGTTTACTCCCCAACCACATTCAATAAGTTTAGGATCAATTAGCTCTGCTCTTGTTTCAGCTTCGTTCATAGTTTGACTTTGATTCATTTGAATTTAATTGTCTGAACCTTGATTCACTCGATTTACCTGATTACTTGATTTTGTAAAAATCACGGCAATCCTTAATTCCTTCTAATCATGGTTCAGACGTTTATTATTATGCACTCTCTTAAATTGCAAACTCTTTGCACCAAAATTAATTAAAAGCCCGATTTCTAATTTATAAGCTTCTAAATAATTCATAGCTTGCGCCAAATGAACATCTTCCAAATTGATGATTGCTTTTATCTCTACCATAATTTTATCTTCAACAAAAAAATCTACTCTTCGTGTGCCTACATCATAACCTTTGTATTTTAACGGCATTTCATGTTCTCTGCTAAAACTGATGTTTTGCATTTCCATTTCAATGGCTAAAGCACGCTGATAAACAACTTCCTGAAAGCCATTGCCAAGATGCTTATGTACTTCCATTGCGGCGCCGATAATTTTATGTGTTAAATCTTGCTCTTTCATTTACTTTTATCATGATTAATTGTCTGAACATCTATTCACCTGATTGAACTGATTATAAAATCATGGCAATGCAGTAATCCTTCTAATCATGGTTCAGACAATTCACCACTAAATGCTTTTTGCAAAATTGATTTTTTCAATTCATCTAAATATTTATTTTCTTCTGATAAATATTTTCTAGTTTTTTTGTTTCTGCTGAAAGGGAATCAAGTTTTCGTACGATTGTTTTTTGTACAAATAATGGTGGAATAGCGATTTCTTGAATTTTGAAAATTGCATGTGTAATATCTGGTTGTGCAGCTTTCAAGGCAAGTTCCATTATCTTGGATTTGAAAATTGGATTTTGTAACCATATAAATAGGAAATCTTTAGCCAATGATTCATCAAGGGACAACCTTAAATGAATTATTGTGTAGGACACCTTTTCTGCCTCTAAAAACCAACCCTAATGAACCTGTTCTTGTATAAATGATATCATCTTCATTTACTAATGCATTAGCTGGAAAATTATTTGGATCAATATATTGCTCAACGGTATTATTCTTTAAATCTTTAATCCTCAATAGTGGCAATTCACTTCTTTCAACAAGAGCATGTTTAGTTTTAACTTAATGGCAATGCCTTGATACTAATTGACAGACATTCCCCAAAGTCTTCTCTTCCCAACCCTCACCTTTATTTTCAAATACACTTTGCAAATAACTTTCAAAAAGTTCTTTGGCATTTTTTAGGTTTTGTTCTGCATTGGCTTTTGCTTTTTCTATCGCAGCGAAAGCTTCATCTAAAATTGCTACAATGCGTTTTTGTTCGGGGAGTGGTGGGATTATTTAGCTCAGAATGATTTAATTGGATAACTTATTACGATTAATTTTGTTTGTTGCTACATCCTTTCCACTATATTTTTCGAATTTTCTTTTTTGATTTAATTTCAGAATAAAGATTAATTATAAAACTATTGAAAATTATTTGTTTATTAATTTAACTTCAAAATATGTTGCCTCAAGTGCCAATATCTTCTTGTTTCTACTTACAATTCGCAATATTTACCATGTCACCACTTTTAATTTATAATCTTCTATTGACTTGCTTATCAATGCGTATATGAATTCATTGAATATTAACTTTTCCAGCCTTCACAATACATATTAAGGATATCTAACTTTAATATACCCATTCCCTCATTTATTTGAATCGTTTATTGAGTTGTTCCTTTAGTATAAATTCACAAACTTCACCTAATTTTTTTATTTCCCAATCTTTGCTTCATATTAATTCCAAAATCGATTTTAAAATATCCGCACTTTCTTCATCCAAAGTTTTTATCTCCTCTAAAATTTCTTTCGGTTCACGCAAAGCAGTTTCTTCTTTTTTATTCGGGTTTTTAACACTTAAATCAAAAGTAGTTTGGTCAATATCTTTAACATTAACTGTCCATGAGTTTTCACTATCTGTTTTAGTTTTTTGCAGCTTTACAAATTCTGCTAAATCATTTTCATTGAGCGGATTTGTTTTACCTAAGTTTCTATCCAAGTTCAATTGGTAAAACCAAACTTTTTTTGTAGGTGAACCTTTTTCAAAAAATAAAACTACGGTTTTTACACCCGCACCGGTAAATGTACCGCCGGGCAAATCTAAAACTGTATGAAGGTTACAACTTTCAAGTAAAAGTTTCCGCAGAGAGACTGAAGCATTATCAGAGTTTGAAAGAAATGTATTCTTTATTACAATACCACCTCTTCCGCCAGCCCTTAATATTTTAATAAAATGCTGTAAAAATAAAAAAGCTGTTTCACCAGTTTTAATTGGAAAGTTCTGCTGTACTTCTTTTCTTTCCTTACCGCCAAATGGTGGATTTGCAACAACAACATCATATCTATCTTTTTCTTCCAAGTCCATTATATTTTCGGAAAGCGTATTTGTGTGAACAATATTAGGTGCTTCAATTCCATGTAAAATCATATTCATTATGCCAATGATATATGCTAAAGATTTTTTTTCCTTTCCATAAAAAGTATTTTTCTGTAAAGTCTCTACATCTTTAGTTGTAAGCTTTTTATTCTCTTTAAGGTATTCAAAAGATTCACATAAAAAGCCCGCTGAACCAACTGCGCCATCATAAATTTTTTCTCCTATTTTGGGAGCTACAACTTTAACAATAGTTTTAATAAGTGGTCTTGGTGTGTAGTATTCTCCGCCGTTTCTTCCTGCATTACCCATATTTTTAATTTTACTTTCATAGAGATGCGACATCTCATGCTTTTCCTTATGGGAACGAAATCTTAATTCATCTACAAGGTTAATAACTTCACGTAAGTTATAACCACTTTGAATTTTATTTTTTAGTTCACTAAATATTTCACCTATTTTATATTCAATCGTGTCAGGGCTTGCAGCAGATGTTTTAAATTTTCGCAAATAAGGGAAAAGGTTTTGATCAACAAAATCTCTTAAATCATCGCCGGTCATTGCTATATGATGGTCTATTTTACCATCACTTGTTTTTGGCGCAGCCCAAACATTCCACTTAAATTTATTATCAATAATTTCTGAATAAGCTTTCCCTGATAATTCAGCAGCAGTTTTTTTATCTTCCTCTAAATCATTTAGATATTTAAGAAATAAAACCCAGGATGTCTGCTCAACATAATCAAGTTCGCTGCTGCAACCGGCATCCTTCCAAAGTGTATCATCTATATTTTTGAAAATTTGTTCGAACATAAAAAATAAATTTTGTTTTAGTTATTATAAAATTCTTAATTGACTTGCACACCCCTTCAGTCGAATTGCTTTTTCTAAACCTTTACAAATTCGGTCTACAAAATAGAGCATTTGTTTACTTATTTCAAGAAATAATGGTTAATAGATCGAAAGTAAAACTGGCTTTGTTTTTTTCACGGTTTGCGGAACTTATTATTCTGTATGAATTATTAGTTTTTAGATATTATTGTAAAGTGCTGAATTCGGATTATCTTTTACAAACCCTTTATGATAATATTCAATGCTATGTTTTAGCCATTCAAGGAAAATCGGTAATTTAGCCGTTGGAATAAGCCTTTCAACCGGCATAATATATAAAACATCAAAACGCGGAAAATAAAATCCTAATTTTGTTATAGTATTCCAATTTCTCATATATTTTACTTTTCCAATATGGCCAAGAAAATAATACCCAATAATTTGGTTGAGCATTTCACGTTCTATTTTCAAACTTTTGGTAGTCTTAATTTCTAATAAAGTATTATCAATTATTAAATCTGCTTCAGCTCCGCCAATCTCTTTACTTACCGGCCCGAAATTCGGGTTTAGAATGCATCTGCGGTGGAGAAATAATACCCAACCAAATCAAACAGTCCCAACCCACGGCTTCAGCCGTGGGATATGAGCAGAAGGAACTCCACAAAAGAAACCGCTTTATCGGCTTACAACAATTCAAAAATCAAAGCCGTACTTCTCAGCAAACCTTTTATACTCCTCAGCAAAACTTATTTTCCTATGATGCTCTTTCTGGTTTAAAATATATCTCTTCACGTTTTCCATCATAGATTCACTAACAGAAAAAGCGCCATAGCCGGTTTGCCAGGCAAACTTTGTTTTTATAAAATTATTTTGATTTACCCAGTGAGATGAATTCCCCTTGATATTCTTCGCAATATCCGCAAGCGAGATATTTTGTTTGAGCAGAAATAAAATATGAATATGATCGGCTGTTCCATTGATTATTTCGACTCTGCATTCAAAATCTTTTTCAAGCAGATACTTAATATGAATATAAAGCTTCTGCTCAAAATATGGAGTTATCAAAGGGAATCTATCTTTAGTTCCGAATATTAAGTGAATCCATATTTTAGTTAATGAATGCGACATAATTTTCCTTCTTCATAAACCGCTGAAGCGGTTAAGTATGTTTTTTTCTTTTCCATACATCCCACGGATAAATCCGTGGGTTATTATAGGCTGAAAACCTTCCAAGGCTTCAGCACAACCCACGACTTCAAAGTCGTGGGTATCTGCTCAAAACCCAAAAACATGGGAAAAGAAGCACAACCCACGGCTTCAGCCGTGGGTATACAAGAATGACGACACATTCCCGAAACCGATTCATCGGTTTCCAACGAACTATCAATTCAACACCTCAGTCCGTCCAAAGCATAGTAAGCACGGCACCGTAACGGTACATAGGAATGTTTTGTTCATAAAGGAAATAATCCTTTTTATAAAATTTATCCTCCCAGAACCATGCGTCCGCCAAAACCTCTTCCGGTTCGGTTGAAATTCTTTCTCCTTGAAAAAATTCGTACGCGTAGGAGTTTTTGTTAACCTCGCTCCCGCTCCTAATAAAGTGAAACGGGAAGTACTTATTTATCCGGCTCCACTTAACCTTGCCTTCCTTACTCATTATAATTGTAATTGGATGGTTCCCTATCTCGGAATAGCGCATAGCCGCGGCGCTTAATGATACTTTGAAAAATTTGGCGGTATTTACTAAAAGTTCTTTACTAAACTTTTTCCCGAATGTAAAATTTTAAACCAGTCAGTCGGCATAAGAAATTCGGCGGCAAAATCATTAGCGTGTACTTCTTTCCATTTTACGGTGTAAATACTTCTTATATCCTCCGCCGAACATCTGTAAAACAAATCTTTCTTTTGCTCATTATAAAAATGCCCGAACTCATGGGCGATAGTGAAACGTTTTTGTTCCGCTTCCACTTTATTATCAATACTTATAATTCCCATACCGCCCTTAAATACAATCTGCCCTTCTTTCCCTTCTAGATCGCGTTCTTCAATAAAAATATTTTCATATCCGGCTATTCCCTCAAAATTTAATTTATCGGGAGAGTCAATACAGAAATCTCTAAGCACTTTTTGGGCGTTAGCCTTCGCCAGTTGATTCATCCCCATCCTTTAGATTCTTTTTAAGTTCATCAAGCTTTTGCGCTTGCTTTTTTAACTCTTCGATATCTGATTTATCATCTAATTTTCTGTAAGCAAAAGAAATATCTTTAATATCATTTGATGATACTATTAAGCCCTCGGCTAGTTTCCTTAAATTTGCTTAAAATATACTGTCCTTTTTTCTGTCTCTCCTCCCCTTGTTTTAATTTTAATTCCGCCTCTTTTTTATTTACTGCTAACAAAGCCCTATTAATTATATCTGAGGGATTTTCCCCTCTTTCTAGAAAATCATCTTTTATATCATTAATATCCGCCCCGTCTGAATCCAAATAAATCTCTACTAAATTATTTAGTTGATCATTATTCATTACTTCTCCTTATTTTATAAGTTATATTATTTCCTTAAATATTCGGGGGTATTTAAAAGGAAAGATACCGGGAGTTTCTTCCTGATGTTTCTTCTGACTCTTGCCACAATTACTTCGGCTTCATCAACCGAAATTCCCAAATATTCGGCAATTTGTTTCTGCTTCATATTATTAAGCATTTCATCAAGAACTATCTGCCCGTCTTCATCATCTTTAAGGATTTCATTAAAACAGTAATCCTTAATTCTTTCGGCATCAATTTCACCGTCAAAATCAAAATATGCCGGTGAAGTAATTTTATTTAATGCCGGTTTATAATTTTCATCGTCAGTGTCTTCATCCTCTTTTATCGAATAGTACCTCCTTTCTTTTTTTACAAGCCAGTCAACCTCGCTTTTTATATTCATGTAAAATGCTTGTTTTATAGTAATCTTTTCCATGTCCCAGGCTCGGGTCCCGTCGATTAAATCTCCTATTACTTCATGCAATATATCTTCCGCTTTATTCGTCTTCATAAACTCTTTGCCGAGCCTAACCAGCATCAGCCTATGGGTATAATCTGTCATCCGCAGGAATTCGTTTCCTCCCTCTTCTTTAATAAGATTATTTATTGCCTCAATTTTTTGTTCGGAAATTGTTTTCAAGGAAAATCCTCCTACATAAATGTCGTCTTCAATTACTACTACTCATCAAAATCTAAATTCCTTAAGCGGCGGAAAATAATTTTATATGAGTAGTATTTAGAAAAGAGAAACAGAAATAATGATTTTACACTTAACTACATACGGCAAATTTTCGAACGAACCGGGTATACTACTCGCGCTAAAAACTTCCATGTTTTTATTGCTTCCGGCTTTTGTGCAATTAATCAGCCGTTCATTTAATACTGCTTTCTCGCTCAACTCCCGCTCACTTTTCGCTGACTTCTCGCAGGAGTCTCGCGCTCCTCTCGCCCTGCTCTCGCCGCAGTGCCGCTTGCAGTTCGCATACAGTGAGCCGGAGGTAAAGTATTTGGACATAGTTATCCCTTCTTGTCCAATATTAAAACGTAATTGGGAATCTAATCAATTCGACGGCTTGTCACCCCCAATAGTATTTGAAAGAATTTAATTATAAAAAACAATGAACTCAATAAAAAAATATTCTAAAGGAAAAATATAATGGCTCTAATTAAAAATGGTATACTCGGAAAAATAAGAGGTTCGGTTGGGACTGTAACCGGACGAATAGTTGACGGGAAAAATATTCTCACTCAAAGGGCAAGCTTTAGAAAGCCTGTAACTGACCCGGCTACTTTAAAGCGAAGGGAAAAATTTAAGCTCGCGGTTAAATTCGCTTCCGCTATAAATAAAATGCCGGAGCTTAAAACAATCTGGAAAGCTGTAAAACCGGATAATCAAAACTTCTTCAGTTATTTCGTTCAATCGAACTATAAACAAATTGGAGATGGTATTTTAACAAATATAAATTTGATAACTCCGTTTACCGGCTTCCCGGTTTCCCTAACTTCAAGCAGCGTAACTTCAACAGATATTAGTATTGATGTTGAAGCGCTCGCCGGTACTTTCGATTTCGATTTAACCATAGAGAAAAATATTAAACTCTGTATGATTCTGTTTCTATCCGATCCGGTAGACAGCAACGCGGATAAATATTTCTTTATGCCGGTTAAATTTGATTCACAGACACTTCAGCTTGATAATCCTCTCAGCTTTACTAAAACTCTGCTGAAAATGGGACAATCAATATTTGAGAAATATAACTCTCACCTTACCTTCTTAGCGCTCGTAACCTTAGACGCCGAAGAAAACCCGGTTAGTTTCTCATCTACATTCTGTATAGAATAGTTGTTTCAACAAAGGCGCTGCCCGGCGCCTTTATAATTTTCTTTTTGGAAGACAGCGGCGCAATTTAGCATTCCGTTTACAAATTCTTTATTGAAAAACCTTAAAGTCAGCTCACCGGTTCATGTATCGGCGCGCATCAACAGGCTTAGTCATAGCAATCAAACATCTGTTAAAGCTTTGTTAAATATCAAATTAAATTAACAGTAATTAATTTATATTTTTAACTTATATAAATAAAAGTAAACCTATAAGGATAAGCCGATTTGAAAAAAGAGGATTATAAATCTTTTCTTAATGAAATAGACGAAGGATTTTGTATTATAGAAGTTTTATTCGATAATGAAATGAAGGCGGTAGATTACATATTCCTTGAAGTTAATAAAGCGTTCGAAGGACAAACCGGACTTTATGATGCTATTGGTAAAAGAATGCGGGAACTCGCGCCGCTCCACGAAGAACATTGGTTTGAGATATATGGCAGAGTAGCCGAAACCGGAAAACCTGCCCGTTTTATGAATCATGCGAAACAGTTAAATAGATATTATAACGTATTTGCTTACCGCGTCGGCCATTCGAAAGAAAAAAAAGTAGCAATACTTTTTAATGATATATCCGGCCGGATACAGGCAGAAAAAGAATTAATCGAAAGCGAAAAACAGTTAAAAAAAGCACTAAATGAAAAAGAGTTACTGTTAAAGGAAGTTTATCATAGAGCAAAAAACGATTTGCAGATGGTAGCTTCGCTTCTAAACTTACAAGCGGGTAAAGTTATGGATGAAAAATATAAACACGCCTTTAACGATATGAACAACAGAATTCAATCTATGGCTCTGGTACATAAAAGATTATATGACACGCAAAGCCTTACTGAGATAAATTTAGGTAATTATATAAAAGATCTTATGCAATTATTAAAAAGAAGCCACGCCAATGAAAAAATAAGAATAGAGGTTAATGTTGTTGATTATGAAGTTCCGGCAGTTAAAGCAGTACCCTGCGGCTTAATAGTTACCGAACTTGTACTAAATGCTTTTAAATATGCCTTTCCCGGCGAAGCGGAAGGTATATTAAAAGTAATCCTTAAAAAAGATGTCGATAATAAAGCTGTGTTAATAGTTAAAGATAATGGAATAGGTATAAAACAAGAACAACTCTATAAAGAAGAAAACTTAGGAACCTCTATTGTGAGAACTTTGGCCGAAGATCAATTACAAGGTAAGATAGAATTAAAACGGAACTTGTCAATAAAAATGAGACAAAAAATAATTAAAATTAAGCTACATGTTTTAAGCCTTCAGGTTTATTTATCCAGACTTCATTATCCGGTAATTTCGCTTTCGGCATTCCGTTAACAAATCGCTCGGGATTGGCTTTGTAAGCTTTTTGATAAATTCTATTTCTCTTTTCAACAACTTCATCTACAAAATTATAATGAACCATCTCCGGATTTAACATTGCGATTCCCGAATGTCTGTGCTCCTTGTTGTACCAAGAGAAAAAGTCCCGGCAGTGCGATCTTGCATCTTCAATAGAGCCAAAGTTCTCTGGAAAATCGGGACGATATTTCAAAGTTTTGAAAGCTGATTCAGAAT
The DNA here is from genome assembly GCA_963798775.1 of uncultured Bacteroidota bacterium. GTDB lineage: Bacteria > Bacteroidota > Ignavibacteria > Ignavibacteriales > Ignavibacteriaceae > CAWCUK01. The sequence continues at coordinate 685,899 of CAWCUK010000004.1, read as the reverse complement.
AAGGATTATCATTAGAAACGTGTGGCCTTGAATGTGTTTTTGTTACTCCTAGATCGGCCAACAGATGTCCAACTTGATTAGATTTCATTGAGGAACCTCTATCGGCGTGCAAAGTAAGCTGATCCGGCTTTATTCTTTGCTTGAAACAACTCTCTGCTATAAGGTCTTCGGCAAGTTCTGCCGATTCTCTATAGGCAACCATCCAGCCTACAACATATCGTGTATATACGTCCATAATCTTGTAGAGATAGTAATATGTCCACTTCTTCGGGCCTTTTAGTTTTGTTATATCCCAAGACCATAACTGGTTGGGTCTTGTAGCCAATAATTCCGGTCGGCTATAGTTTCCGGCTATTTTCTGCCTTCGCTGAACGTTCTGCAGATTTCTCTGTAGTATCCGGTAGATTGTACGCTCAGAGCAGTAATAGCGACCTTCATCGAGAAGTATGTGGAATATCTCACCCGGAGCCATATCGCAAAAACGATCGCTGTTGACAATGTCGAGAATCTTCTGTTCTTCATCTTCGCTCAGCTTTCTCGGTGAGGGTTTCCTCATAACCAGTGGCTTTAACTTTATGCCGGTCGATCTGTAATAGCTTGATCGTGCAACACCAAGAGCTTCACATAGTTCTGCCTTTGTTAGTCCTTTTGTACCCGAATATTCAGTTATCATTTTTATTAGTAGCTCCTTCTGATTTACTTCTATTTGTCCGGTTGAATCATTTTTGAAATTTTTTTTTGTATCTCGATAAGCAATTCCGATTTAGCTAATTTCTTTTCGGTTCGTTTTAATTCCTTTTTTAGTTTTTTTACTTCATCTTCTAATTCTTCACGGCTTTTCTTCTTTTTGCCGGTCTTATTTTTATCAGAAGATTCCCGGGAAAACTTTTTCTCCCATTTCCTTACCATCGAATAATAGATGCCTTCTTTGCGCAGATAATCGCCTATTTGTCCGTTACCCGATGTGCGTAGTGACGATATTTCGTCGACAACTTTCCGTTTGTAGCCCTCGGTATAATGGCGGCGTTTGGGACGGAAGGTTACTTCCGGATTTGGCCTAACATCAGAAACTCCAGTCGCCCTACGGGCTCCTTCCGTTTCTGATGCTGTTTTCCCGGTATCCTTTTCTTTACTATTTGGGGTAGTCAATTCTTTGCTCCTTTTTGCCCTCTAATTTAATAGTATTTGTCTTAGCAATTTTGTCTCACCAATATAGGCAGAGAGGGAAACATCCTCAGAAGGAACAGAATGGTTGATTATTTTTTAACACCAATCTATTTAATGCGGCGTAGCCGCATAACCTTTGTAGCAAAGATGTAAAATAACAGCGTAGCTGTGATATCTTTTTAAATTAGGTTTGATATTTATTTCACCCCTACGGGGTTTTATTTTTGTGGGAATTCTGATTGTTCTACAAAGGTTTCATCCCTACGGGATTATAATATTTTTAATTAGGTTTGATATTTATTTCACTCCTCATTTTTAAAAATGCGGCGTAGCCGCATAATCTTTGTAGCAAAGATGTAAAATAAAAAAGCTATTAAACAGCGTAGCTGTGATATCTTTTTAAATTAGGTTTGATATTTATTTCACCCCTACGGGGTTTTATTTTTGTGGCGAATTCTGATTGTTCTACAAAGGTTTCATCCCTACGGGATTATAATATTTTTAATTAGGTTTGATATTTATTTCACTCCTCATTTTTAAAAATGCGGCGTAGCCGCATAATCTTTGTAGCAAAGATGTAAAGTAAAAAGCAATTAAACAGCGTAGCTGTGATATCTTTTTAAATTAGGTTTGATATTTATTTCACCCCTCATTTTTAAAAATGCGGCGTAGCCGCATAATCTTTGTAGCAAAGATGTAAAATAAAAAAGCTATTAAACAGTGTAGCTGTGATATCTTTTAAATTAGGTTTGATATTTATTTCACCCCTCATTTTTAAAAATGCGGCGTAGCCGCATAATCTTTGTAGCAAAGATGTAAAATAAAAAAGCTATTAAACAGTGTAGCTGTGATATCTTTTAAATTAGGTTTGATATTTATTTCACCCCTACGGGGTTTTATTTTTGTGGCATTTCTGATTGTTCTACAAAGGTTTCATCCCTACGGGATTATAATATTTTTAATTAGGTTTGATATTTATTTCACTCCTCATTTTTAAAAATGCAGCGTAGCCGCATAATCTTTGTAGCAAAGATGTAAAATAAAAAAGCTATTAAACAGCGTAGCTGTGATATCTTTTTTAATTAGGTTTGATATTTATTTCATCCCTCCGGGATTATAATATTTTATGTTTTGGATTTTATAAAGATTTCATCTCTACACGATTAAAAAAGATTTTTGCTTTCCGTTCTACAATAGATCATCCCAACCGGTTTTTGTTATCTATTCACATTCTTAAAAAAGAAGATTCCATTTTTAAAAATGCGGCGTAGCCGTATAATCTTTGTAGCAAAGATGTAAAATAAAAAGCAATTAAACAGCGTAGCTGTGATATCTTTTAAATTAGGTTTGATATTTATTTCACCCCTACGGGGTTTTATTTTTGTGGCATTTCTGATTGTTCTACAAAGGTTTCATCCCTATGAGATTATAATTTGTTGTTTTCGAATTTACAAAATTTCATACCTTCGGGATTAAAAAAGATTTTTGCTTTCCGTTCTACAATAGATCATCCCAACCGGTTTTTGTTATCTATTCACATTCTTAAAAAAGAAGATTCCACTTTTAAAAATGCGGCGTAGCCGCATAATCTTTGTAGCAAAGATGTAAAATAAAAAAGCTATTAAACAGCGTAGCTGTGATATCTTATTTAATCCAATCGAACAGATATTTCTCATCATATTCCACATTAAACTTCTCCAATAGCTCTACATATTCTTCTTTAAATGTTTTCTTTTTATGATGTTTGTGCTGATGTATTATATATTTTGCTACAGTGTCTATTTGAGATTTAGAGTATGTAAATGCACCGAATCCATCTTGCCAATTAAATTTACCAATTATCCATCTTTTTGAGTTTATGTATTTTGAAGAATTTGCTTTGATATCTCTAGCCAAATCAGATACTGAAATCGAAGGATGAATTCCAAATAATATATGCGTATGGTCGGGGTTGCAGTAAATAGCTATTGGTTTAGAGTTTTTATTATTAATAATTCCACAAATATATTTTTCTATTTCCTCGCGATGCTTTTCTGAAATTAGATTTCCTCTGCCTTTCACAGCAAAAATAAGATGAACGTATAGTTGTGTGTATGTATTTGCCATTATTTTCCCACTTTTTTTGAATTAATTCTTCAAAGATTCCATCCCTACTAAAGTAAAAAAGATTTTTGCATTCTGTTTTACAAAAATACCTTCCCTACCGGATTATAAAAGTTTTACTTTTTTAAACCACAATCCCGGATACATCACTATTACAACAAAAGAAAGAATTAAATAAATAAAACTTATTATTAACCAGGCGTTAAGAAAAGATGCTTTATTCAAAATTTGTATTCCGCTGTTTTCTAAAAAGAACAAAGGGAAATTAACCGACGCGTGAACAGCCGCAATAATGAAAATATTCTCTTTAACTTTATACAATAGAAATGAGAACAAAACAGATAAAGAATAAAGCATTATTAAATGCGCGGCTGTAATTTTTACGTTAATCAGAAAAACCGGGAAATGCCATAACGCCCAAACCAAAAAGACAATTAAAGTTGAAAGCCAGAGTGATTTTAATTTGGTTAATTGCGGCAGAAGCCATCCCCGCCAGCCTATTTCCTCACCGATTCCAACTAACGCGAACTGTAAAATAAAGTGAAGTAGTAATAAGCCGAAATGTTCACGAATTATTTTATAAAAAACACCTACATTATAACCTATAGAAACAAATGATATAATAGTTATTATTAGTCCCGCAAACGGAAGGATGAATATCAGCCATAATTGCTTCTTCTTAGGTTTTAATAATGATATTAAATTTAATACGCCCTCTTTCCCGTTTATAGAAGAAGATATAATAATTGCCGAAACAGCGGGACTAAACACAATAAGAATTCTCGGCAAATAATTCTTAATAACTCCAGCGCTTTTGGGAAGCACGGCTGAAAGGAAAAAATTAACAGGCATGCCAAGTAAGTATGATAAAACAAAGGTTAAAATTATAAAAGATACTATTGGATTTTTTCTGAATAACTTCATATAAAGCGCAAATAAATTTGAATATTAAGGAATACAAGTTTAAATCTTTAATAACAGAATTATAATAATCAGCGCCTTTATTTACCGGAAATTTTTAATAAACCCAAACCGTTTATCAAATAAATATAAATCTTATCCTTATTTGATGTTATTATTTTTTTTGAAACTGTTCCTTATTACGTTATCTTTGCCAAAATTTATTATTTAAAATCTTTCTTTACTGAGAATAACTTTCCCCTTGAATTAAAATATCATAAATTATTATCTATAAAATCATTCAAATTATACTTATAAAAACAGGATACAATGAGCAAAAAATTTGTAATTGTTGACGCTATGGCTCTAGCCTATAAAGCTTATTTCGCGTTTATCAACCGACCTTTAGTTTCTTCAAAAGGCGAACCGACTTCGGCTGTATTCGGATTTCTTAATCAATTGTTTAAAATTTTGGAAGACCATAAACCTAACTACCTCGCTGTCGCTTTTGATTCTAAAGAAAAAACTTTCCGGCACGATAAATTTGAGAATTATAAATCTTCCCGGGCGGAAATGCCTGACGATATGATTCCCCAGATACAAAGAATTAAAGATATTATTGAAGGAATGAATATCCCGTTATACATTCTCCCCAAATATGAAGCCGATGATATTATTGGAACCGCAGTCTGCAAAGCTGAGGAATACGGATTGGAATCGTATGTATTTACTCCCGATAAAGATTTTAACCAGCTTGTAACGGAAAAAGTAAAAATTGTTCGTCCCGGTAAAACAGCTGACGAAATTCAAATGTACGATGTACAGAAAGTTAAAGAAGAATTTGGTTTTGAGCCGAAGCAAATGATCGATTATCTCGCTTTAATCGGTGATAAATCGGATGATATTCCGGGTGTTGCGGGTATTGGCCCCAAAGGCGCGATTCCTTTAATTCAAAAATACGGAAGCGTTGAGGGAATTTATGAACATATCGAGGAAATTGAAAAACCCGCGCTGAAAAGAAAATTAATCGAAGGAAAAGAAAACGCTATTATTTCTAAAGAACTCGCCACTATTCATTGCGAAGTTCCATTGGAGTTTGATTTTGAAGCGGCGAAGTTTGAAAAACCTAATTACGATATTTTACGCGATATTTTCGTCGATCTTGAATTTAAAACCCTGTACAGCCGGCTTTTAAAAATTTACGATACAGGCCAGCATGAAGAAGCTAAATTGGAAGCCGAAATAGAAAACCAGCTTTCGCAGTATGACGAAACAAAAGTAACTTATACTTTGGTAACCGATATTGAAGACGCCGAAAAACTTGCTGAATATCTAACCAAACAAGAATTATTTGTTTTCGATACGGAAACCGACGGATTAAACTGCTTCCAGTTAAAGTTAGCGGGAGCGTCTTTTTCGGCAAAACCTAATGAAGGTTATTTTGTGGCGATAAATCCTTTTCCTCAAGCTTCTGGATTATTCGACGAACCGAAAGAAGCAAGATTAGAACTGGATGAGTTTGTCAGAATCTTCAAACCGGTTTTTGAAAATGATAAGATAAAGAAAGTCTGCCAAAACGCTAAATTTGATATTGCTGTTTTAAGAAGCCAGGGAATTGATGTTAAGAATTTCTACTTCGATACAATGCTTGCGAGTTATGTTTTAGATCCCGACCAAAAACACGGCATGGATGAGCTTTCTCAGAAATATCTTCATTATAAACCTATTCCCCTTTCAGAATTAATTGGTAATAAAAAAGATCCAAGTAAAATATTTGAAGCCGAACTTAATTCCCTTTCTTGCTATTCTTGCGAAGACGCCGACGTAACTTATAAGCTTTATGAAGTTCTCGATAAAGAGTTAGAAAATAATGAATTGCAAAAATTGGCCTACGAAGTCGAGTTTCCTTTAGTCCCGGTTTTAGAAGATATGGAGCGTGAAGGAATAAACGTTGATAAAGACGCGCTTAATTCTTTCAGTAAAGATTTGGAGATTTTGTTAGATAATTACACTTCTAAAATTTATGATTGCTGCGGAAACGAGTTTAATATAAATTCTCCGAAACAGCTTCAGGAAATTTTGTTCGACCAGCTTGGATTAAAAACGGGCAAGAAAACAAAAACCGGTTTTTCTACAGACGCCAGATCATTAGAAGCGTTAAAAGGAGAACATGAAATCATTGAACTTCTAATTGATTACCGGCAGGTTTCAAAATTAAAATCAACTTACGCCGATTCACTTCCAAATTTAATTGAACCCGCGACGGGAAGAATTCACACCAGCTTTAATCAAACAGCGGCTTCAACCGGAAGACTTTCAAGCAATGATCCAAATCTTCAAAACATTCCCATAAGAACTGAAATGGGAAAAGAAATAAGGAAAGCTTTTGTCCCGCGAGATAAAGATCATGTGATATTAAGCGCCGATTACAGCCAGATTGAACTTAGAATAATGGCGGCTATTTGCGGTGATGAGGCTTTGCAGAAAGCTTTTAAAAACGGCGAGGATATTCATAAAAGTACCGCCGCGCTTGTCTTCATGGTTCCCCCGGAAGAAGTTAACGCCGATATGAGGAGAAAAGCTAAAGAAGTTAATTTCGGAATTCTTTACGGTATCGGCCCGTTTGGTTTGAAAACCAGGCTCGGCGTGACTCAAACTCACGCAAAAGAAATTATTGATACGTATTTTAATACATTCAAAAAAGTTAAATTCTTTATGGATGAAAGCATTCTTCACGCTCGTGAAAAAGGCTACGCGGAAACTTTGCTGGGAAGAAGAAGATATTTAAAAAACATAAACAGCAGCAACAGAGTTGTAAGGCAGTTTGAAGAGCGTGTAGCCATAAACATGCCGATTCAAGGCACCGCCGCCGATATGATAAAGCTCGCGATGATCAATATTCATAAAGAATTAGAGAGAAGAAAAACCAAAACAAAAATGGTTCTACAAGTACACGATGAACTTTTATTCGACGCTCATAAAGATGAAATTGACGAACTTCGTCCTTTAATTAAAGAAATGATGGAAAAAGCGCTTCCGCTGGATGTACCGATTTTAGTAGAAACCGGGATCGGCAAAAATTGGCTTGATGCCCATTAAATAGAAATCGAACTAATGATAAAATTTGAACCAAATAGAATTAAAAAGATATTATGTATAAAACCTCGCGGTATTGGGGATATTGTCCTTTCTACAATTATTCTAGAAAATCTTGTAGCGTATTTTACCGAAGCCAAAATAGATTATTTAACTGAAGGTTTCGCGAAATCCGCTGTTGAAAATAACCCTTTGGTAAATAAAGTATTAACTATGGGAAAAACCGAATTCCCTCTTAAAGTCGCCTGGCGGATAAGAAAAGAAAAATATGATTTGGTAATTGATTTATGGTCAAACCCGAGAAGCGCGCAAATTACATTTTTATCGGGAGTAAAATATCGCGCCGGTTTTGCTTATAGAGGAAGAAAATACGCTTATAATATTTTGGCTACATCCGAACGGGGCGCGCATCATTCTGCCGAGCATAATTTAGAATTATTAAAGCCGCTTAAAGTTCCTATCCTTACCAAGAAAGTTTATTATTTTGTTTCTGAACTAGATAATGAATTCGCCCTAAGTTTTATTATGAATAATTTTGAAAAAGATGAAAAGATTGTAGGAATAATTCCCGCCGGCGGCTGGGCTTCCAAAAGATGCGACGCAATTAAATGGGTGGAAATCTGTGAAAGTATAAAGGAAAAATATAACGCGAAAATATTAGTTCTTTGGGGGCCGGGAGATGAGGCGGACGCTACTTTTATTAAAGAGAAACTTAAAGAAAACGCGGTGCTTGCTCCCGATACTCCTTTAACAAAAATGGCGGCGTTAATAAAACATTGTGATTTAATTCTGGCAAACGATTCCGGCCCGATGCATATTTCCGCGGCATTGGGAAAACCGACTTTGGGAATTTTCGGCCCGACAAATCCTGAAGCACATGGCCCTTATTCACCTCACTCCGATTATGTAATTAAAGACGATCTTTTCTGCATTATCTGCAACAAATTGGAATGCCCTTTTAACCACGAATGTATGCTCCAACTTCCGGTTGAAAAAGTAATGGAAAAGGTTGAAAAAATCGGCAAGGATATTCTGAGCAGTATCAGCTAACTTCTTTTACTTCCTCTTGTTATAAATCTCAGTTAAAAACTTTTCAAGATTATCCGCGTAATGTTCGATCAAATAATTATTCATCACTAAAGAACGCGCGTTTCGTGAAAAAGTACCGGACATTTTTTCATCAGATGATAAAAGATTTATTCCCGTAGAAAGATCTTCCGGTTTATCTGTGTTAAATAAAATTCCGTTCACGCCGTTTTTAATAAATTCATTAGAACCGGGAATGTTGGAAGCGATGATAGGCAAATTGGAAGCGGCGGCTTCAAGAAGCGCGAGTGAAAAACCTTCCGAACGTGACGGCAGCAGAAAAATATCCATAGCTTTATAATGCTCCCAAATATTATCTACATAACCGGGCATTATTATTTTCTCTTTTTCTATTCCAAATTCGGAAGCGTAAGCAAAAACTTTCGGCTTGGTCATGCTCCGGTATTCCTACAATAAAAAGTATAATACTTATCGTCAAGCCGGAAAACGCTTTAAATAAAATATCAAAACCTTTACGCTCTTTATGAAACCAGGTTGAAAGCCCAAAACAATTTTACCGTTTAAGTTAAATTTTTCTCTAACAGTTTCGCCGGAAATTGAATCTAAATTTTCGGGAACATCAATTCCGTTATAAATTACTTTAACTTTCTTTTCTCTAATTCCGGAAGAAGTCAAACTCTTCCCTACTCCACGGCTGCATGCGATTAAATAATCGTAATATAAATTATATAAGGAAAGGCCCTACAATCGGGAAACTCTTTGTAATGTTATGCCTGTAGCCGATGTTAAAAAATTTCTTTTTGTATTTCGTTTTTAACTTAAACCCAACTTTTCTATCGAGTGAATGATGAGAAATTACAAACTGAGGATTTTCTTTTTCGAAAACGGGAATAACTTCATTTAATAAATTTTGAATTCCTGCTTATCATCTAAAGCTATAACATTTAATCCTTTTTCTTTTGCGCGTTTTTCGGTGAGTGAATTTTTAGATGAAAATAAAATTACATCGTGCCCTTTTTTTGCTTAACAACTCAGAACTTAAAATAGCTATTTTCGCGCTTCCCGCGTATCCGTCGCCGAAACTAAACTGGAAAATCTTATACTTCATTAAAAATTTTGTTCCTATTATCGATTTGTATCTTTTATTATATTTGAGGTTTATATTTTAGGTTTCAAAGTTATTAAAACAGTTTTAATATACCAATTCAAATAATTTATCATTTAAAGAATTTATAAATCTCAAAAGAAAATATATGCTTAAAGAAGTTCCTTCATGTAAAAGATTTACCGGCTATAAACCTTGCTTTCCCGATCATAATTGCTGGGAAGACGGATGTAAAGATAATATTCCCATGGGAAAGAAAATTTTAATTATTAATCTTGACGCTATGGGTGATGTTTTAATGACAACCGCTCAGCTTCCCGGGTTAAAAAGGAAATTCCCCGAATCAACAATTTACTGGCTTACATTGAAAATTGCCGCTCCCCTTTTACAGAATAATCAATATATTTATAAAATTTTTTCATACGACGCCGAATCAATTTCTATTCTTAAATGAAATGAAGTTTGATTATGTAATGAATGTAGATAAATCCCAGCGGTCGTGCGCTGTTTTAAATTCAGTTAAAGCGGAACATAAACTTGGTTTCGGGTTAAACGACGAAGGGAAAATTATTCCGGTTAACGAAGGCGCTTATTATAATTATAAACTTGGAATGGACGATCATTTTAAGTTTAAAGTTAATACTAAAACCGGACAAGAATATTTAGCCGAAACTTTTGAGCTCGATTATCAGCATGATGATTATACTTTTAATTTTACAGACGAAGAAAAACAGTTTATCGCCGATTATAAAAAATCAGTGGGAATTTATGATACCGATGTTGTGGTTGGTTTTAATACCGGCTGTTCAAATCTTTATCCGAACAAAAAAATGACGATTGAACAGCATGTTTATTTAATAGAAAAACTTATTAGCCGAGAATAAATATAAAATTATTTTACTCGGCGGTCCGGAAGATACATTTAAGAAACGAAGAAATTTATTCCCACTTTGAAGGAAAAATAATTAATACTCCAACTACCGGCGGAATTCGTAAAGGCGCTTGTTATGAAAGTGTTGCTGATGTTGTTATTACGGGAGATTCATTCGGAATGCATTTGGCAATTGCTCTCAAAAAATTTGTTATCGCGTGGTTTGGTTTAAGCTGCTGGACGGAAATTGAACTTTACGGGCGAGGTATAAAACTTTATTCAGAAGATCTTTTCTGCTCTCCCTGCTGGAAAAAAGTTTGTCCTTATAATTTAGAATGCATTCAGAAAATAGATTTAGACCGAATGATAAATGAAGTAAATATTTATTACGGCAAGCATAAAGAATTAAAAGATGCTTAACGGGAGAGTAAATATTTTCAGTTTGGCAAGAAGAATTAATCGTCCGCTGATTTTGGATGGCGCCATGGGAAGTTTGCTTCAGCAGAAAGGAATTGAAGCAAGCGGAGCATTATGGATGTCTAAAGCTAATTTAGAACAGCCGGAAACTGTTTATGAAATTCATAAAGAATATATTTTAGCGGGAGCGGATATTATTACAACTAATACTTTCCGCACGAACCCGGAAGCTTTAAAATATTCCGGTTTAGATGTTTCTCTAAATGAGTTTGTAAAATCCGCTGTAGAAATCACCGTGCAATCAGCAGGAAATCTTCCCGTTTTTGTAGCCGGATCAAACGCGCCGGCAGAAGATTGCTACAAAAAAGAAAGAAGTTTAAGCGTAAAATCTCTTGAGGAAAATCATCGTAAACATATTGAATTACTTATGAATTACGGCTGTGATTTCATCTTAAATGAAACACAAAGCCATTTTGATGAAATAGAAATTATCTGCCGATTCTGCTCTTCTGAAAATATTCCGTACATAATTAGTTTGTTTGTTGATGAATCTCTAAATATTCTTTCCGGCGAAAGCATAGAAGAGGTTATTAAATTTATTCAAGATTATAATCCTCTGGCAATCGGAATAAATTGTGTAATGCCCGGAACTTTTGCAAAACTAATTGAAGCGAATAGTTTTAATTTTAATTGGGGAGCATACTTAAACTGCGGCAGCGGTAATTTTGAAGATGAACATATTCAGTGCGGAGTTTCTCCCAAAGAATATATTGAAACTATAAAACCGTTTTTGAAAATAAATCCTTCATTTATCGGTTCTTGCTGCGGCTCTTCCCCCGAACATACTAAAGAAATAAAAAGAATAATTGATGAATACATTCCAAGTTAAAACTCCCGCCAAAATAAATTTTGGTTTAAACATAATTGAAAAAAGAAGCGACGGATTTCATAATATTGAAACTATTTTTTATCCGGTTGATTTATTTGATGTTTTAACTTTTTCCGCTTCGGATAAATTTATATTTGATTCCGATAACGAAGCCTTAAACAATGAAAAAGATAATCTCGTTACAAAAGCAAAAACTCTTCTCGAAGAAAAATGCGGCAGAGAACTAAAAATAGAAATTCATCTTAAGAAAAATATTCCCATCGGGGCCGGTATGGGAGGCGGAAGTTCTGACGCCGCCGCTACTCTTAAAACATTAAACCAAATCTTTAATTTATATTTAAACCATGATGAATTAAAAGTTCTGGCTCTTAAACTCGGTTCCGATGTTCCTTTCTTTCTTAATCCTGTTCCCTCTTTTGCGGAATCAAGAGGAGAAAAAATTTCCGCGATAAATTTTCTTATTAATAGACCGGTTTTAATCGTAAATCCCGGAATTCATATTTCTACAAAATGGGCTTATGAAAACATTAAGCCGCAAAAGCCGGAATTTTCTTTGAGGGAACTTTCCAATTTTTCTCAAACTGATTTTTCCTTTCTACAAGATAAAGTAGTTAACGATTTTGAAGAAAAAGTTTTCCAATCTTTCCCGGAAATAGTGAATATTAAAAAAGAATTGTTAAATTTAGGCGCTTCATTTGCTTTGATGACCGGAAGCGGTTCAACTTTATTCGGAATATTTCCCAATAAAATCTCTGCGGAAGAAGCTAAAATCAAATTCAATCAACAATATTTTACATATCTGCATTATGAAAAAAATTAAACTGTTACTTCTTCTTTCGGCTATAATTTTTGCCGGCTGTTCAACATCAAATGATGTAACAATACTTCCCCGCTCAAGCTGGGAGGCAAATTCCCCGCGTCCTTTTAAAGCTCAAGTTCCTGTTAGAATAACGATTCATCATGAAGGCACAAAATTTACCGCCGACCAAAATGCCGCCGAACATATTAAAAATGTCCAGGTTTGGGGAATGGGCCCTGATAGAAATTGGGTTGATATTCCATACCATTTTCTTATCGGCCCGAACGGTGATATTTACGAAGGCAGAAATGTTTTTACTACCGGGGAAACAAATACCGAATACGATCCGCAAGGACATTTATTAATCTCATGTCTCGGCAATTTTGAGGTACAGGAAATGGGAGAAAAACAGTTAAACGCGCTTATTGATTTAGTTGCTTACTGCTGCGATAAATATGATATTTCTCCCGATTCAATCGCGTCTCATAAAGATTATTCTAAAATAACCGATTGTCCGGGTAAAAATCTTTATAAATATATCCAAAACGGTTATATAAAAAATGAAGTAAAAAAGAGGCTGCAATAGTTATTATTAAGATGAAAAGCCGCCTCATTTTTAGAAGCGGCTTTCTTTGAACTAATTTTACAACTTATTACTTAAGCAATATCATCTTCTGCTTAAGCCGAAGCCCAACACTGGATTATACCTCAGCTTCGTTCGGCATTAATCCCTTATAACGTTATACGTGTTTTAGTATAGTAGTTTTATATGATTAAGAGATTGAGATGTTAATTCTTTTATTAAAACCTATTTCAATAATTCGACTGAATGTAGAAATTTGTATTTCGTTTTTCCCGGATTCAATACGAGATATGTAACTTTTCTTCGTTCCCGTTCTTTTAGCTAATTCTTCTTGGGTAAGTTTAGCTTTCTTTCTCTCTTCTTTCAACATTTCACCTAATCTGAATGCAATTGATTCATATTCGAATTTATCTCTATTCTCTGTCCCTATTTTTCCATATTGTTTATCTAAATGTTCTTCGAATGACATTAACTTTTTCATTATTTCATTTCCTTCTCATTTTTTCAATAAAATATTCTGCTTTCAATTTTATTCCTTTCTCTAATTCTTTCTTAGGTGTTTTATTTGCTGATGGTTTATATGAAATTAGAGTAAGTTTTAGTTCTAAAAATTTAAGAATATTTTGCTTCAGTAAAAGTCTATAAAGTAATTACCGTAGAATAATATTTTTCTTTTCACAAATGAAAGATAACTAATTAGTTAACTTTTCGCAATGTATTTTTTATGAAATTTAATTGAAATTTTTATCATACTTACACGTATAACGGCCTTGCGGTAAAGCTGCTGCCCAGAACAAGAATGCAGCATTGTAAAACCAAGTCGATAATTATTAAAAAATTTTTTTATTAGAATTACTTTGAACAAGATACTTTAAATGGAGCTATGGTAAACGTATCTTATCGTATAGTACATAAAAACGAAAGTTTGGCTCTCGCTTGGCTTTTCGATATAGATTTCTCTGGAAGTCTCGTACTCTTTCCTCATCGCTCATTTGCGATTTCTGTTTCTTTTGTAGAATATTATTCAATCAGAAAATACTCCTTCTTTCGAAATCATTATCTGAAGTAATGTCCCTCTGCTTGGGTAAAGTTTTGTTGTCTTTACCGTCTATCACTACTATGGACATCTCCGACTTCTCACATGTCTGATTCTCATTTCGGAAAACTCCTTATAGATTATCATTGCGGTTGTCATACCCAACATATGAGATCTCCCTTGTTCACCTATATCCTTTTGTAAGCACGCCATCGGTGTAAACTCCGACAGACTGATACAGTGCCTTTTGTCATTTCTTCCCGCATCATTACAGGTTTCGCTACCAATCATAAGCTCATCGACTGCTTTTATCTAACCTAATGAAGCTATTTCCCGTTCACTGTAGTTACGGCTTACTTACTGATTCGCAGAGCTTCAACATATTCGTCTCCGTTATGCTGTCTGCTTTTCTTCCGCCCGAATGACAAATTTGACGGGTTGGATTTTCCCAAGTTCTCTCCTGGAAGCACCAACTGGAATATAGACACCTCAAGGCACACGATTGGCGGGTTATAAGCTAAAATGTATTAAAGACTGGGCCTAAATTCGTTATCGATTCTTTCCTTTAAAATAATTTTAATTAAAGATTGGTAAGGAACATCTCGTTTATTTGCTAATGCTTTTATCTCTTCCAACATTGATTCAGGTAATCTTATAGATATCGTTTTTGTTGAAGGCTTTAAATTTGGCAAAGTAATTCGTTCAGATTTTTTCCAATCAACATATTCAGCTGAATCAGCTTTTGACCAGAATTTCCTTTCCTCATCTTCAGTCTTAAACTTAGGTATCTTTTTTAACTTCTTCATAATAATTTACTCTTTCTTTTTTGCTCATATCTCTTGCCGATATCACTCTAATTAAATTTTTCCTTATCGTAAACACAACAAATAACAATCTATCCAAGTCAGTTCTTCCTAGAATATACCATCTTTTTTCTTTTGAGGTTTTATCTTTAGTATTCGAAACAACTAGTGGTTTATTAAAAAATACTTGTTCATATTCAGATTTAAGAACTTGATGTGTTTTCCTGTTCTTTTCTGAGTTACCTTTATCCCACTGAAATCCGATACATTTTTCAAATAATTTTTCCATTGCGAGCGTATATTATGAAGATATACAATAAAGTGCAAGCGATTAACTATTTTTTAGCTTATAACGGCGTTGCAGATAAACGGTGCCCCAGAACAAGAATGCCACTTAAAAAACTACCGCCGAAGATTTAACAAATGCGAATACGGCGTCCGATTGATTTGCTTGTTGAACTAAGCCGCAAAGCGGCGGGGACGTCATCTCAACACCACAACCTTTATCCCGCGTTTCTTTGTTTCTTATAATTTCAATAAATACAAAAACAAAATAGTATACCCCTGCTAAATAATTTTTCAACCAATCAAATAGAGAGGTATACTATGTACGAACTGCTCAAGAGCATGACTGAAAATATGCAACTTTTCGGATTTTCTCGACGCACTCAAGAAACTTACCTTTACCGGGTAAAATAACAAAGCGAAGATCTTATTATAATAAAGCCCCTCCAAATAATAATTTTCTTTCGATAAAAAACAATAAAAAGCTCATAGCCGAAAAATAATTTTAACGGACTTAGCATTATTATGTTCACAAGCTTTGGAAAAAGAAAGGGAAGTAAAAGCAAAAACAAATTATTGCCGTATGATTACTAAAACAAAAAACAAATACCACAAATTAACACCTTCCTTGCTTTTTTACAATTATTAATTAAATTATGAAGTACTTTTTAAGAAAAATCACTTCTATTATTTTATAAATCCCATAAAATCTGAATGCGCTCTGAATGCGCATTGCTTCCTTATTAAAAGGCCTTTAAAGTCACTGTAATTTCGCTATATACATATAAAAGAATTTGGGAGATAATAATTCAGTACTAATTAAATTGAGGCGAGTTTAGGTGTTAAGACGCAGGCTGTAGCCTGCGTCTACTATTGCCCGAATAATGTTATTCATCGATGAGCCGAGTTTCCCCTACTTTTATATTTACCAAAAACTAACTATATAAATCTTACAATTTTGTTAATAAACAAAATTCGGCAAAGCCGTCAACCGGACTTTATTATTTACAAAGCTTAGAATAATAACAAATCTAACTTACCGCGCTCTCCATATATTCAACAGTGCATCTTGAGGCGTTTACTTTTACTTCTGTGCCGAACGGAACTGTAATATTGTGTTTAATATGTCCATGCTTAAAATTATAAACTACAGGTTTTTTCAATTCCGAAAGATAATCGCTGATAACTTCCCCGAGTGTTAAAGTTCGTTTAGATGGATCAGGTTCGTTACATTCGGCAAATGAGCCTAAAATAATTCCGTTAACTTGCTCAAAAATTCTATTATGTTTTAACTGGTTAAGCATTCTATCAATTCTGTAAGGAAGTTCGCCGACTTCTTCTAAGATCAAAATTTTGTCCTTCATAATAGGTAAATAACCGCTGCCGATTAGCGCGGCAACCAAAGATAAATTTCCGCCAACTATCTGTCCGGTCGACATTCCTTTTGTTAACTGAAAGATTTTTTCATCATCCGGCAATTCAACCTTTCCGAATTTTTTAGCGGATGTTAATAGCGCCCAAAACATTTCTTCGGTATACGGGCTAACCGAATTATAAAAATCAACCGCAAGCATTGGACCCGCAAAAGTAACTAAGCCCGCTTTTTGAAGAAAAGCCATTTGAAGCGCGGTAATATCGCTGTAGCCGACAAATATTTTAGGATTTTTTTGAATCAGTTTATAATCGATTTTATCAAGTATTCGGGGAGTTCCGTAGCCGCCTCTAACACAAATAATCGCTTTAACGTCTTTCTTTCCAAACATATAATGAAGGTCTTCTAATCTTTCATCATCTGTTCCTGCCAAATAACCATTGTATTTACCTACATGTTTCCCAACCTCTACCCTATAACCAAGTCCTTCCAAATATTTAACACCCGCTTCAATTCTATCTAATTCCGCCGGAGAAGAAGCAGGCGAAATAATGCCGATTAGATCACCCGGGGAAAGTTTTTTTGGTTTTACTACTCTCATATTTACTCGATTTTTGTTTTTGGTAGATTTTATAAAAATTACAATGAATTTAAGAAATGTATGGAAATCATACAAATTTTAGTAAAAAATACAAATTTGATTATTTTATTATTAAGTATATCACCAAACCCACTAGTATACGTGTGGTTCAGTTGATTGTTATTGTTTTTATGAAGAAGATAAAATATATTTTAATCGCATATTCAACAATAAGTTATAATAAATTCTTTCTTAATAATATTTCTTTAATAAAGGCTTAACATATACTTAATATATAGGAATTATTTTAGATATAAATTTTTCAACGAATAAGCATCAGGTTTACTAATGGCTGATCCGACTGTTCTCTTCATTTGTGGCTCGATGAATCAAACTACTATGATGCATCAAATTTATGATCATCTTTCTGATTTTAATTGCTACTTCTCTCCTTACTACAGCGACGGTATTATAAATTTCTTTTCTAAAACAGAGTTATTAAACTTCAGTATTCTCGGCGGCCAATTCAGGCAAAGAACAATTGAATATATTGCCGCGAATAATCTAAAATTAGATTTAGGTGGAAAAGATAGAAACTATGATATTGTTGTTACCTGCAGTGATCTGATAATTCCCAAAAATATTAGAAATAAAAAAGTTGTCCTTGTTCAAGAAGGAATGACTGATCCGGAAAATTTTATTTATCTGCTGGTTAAATATTTAAAATTCCCGCGATGGCTGGCAAGTACTTCTACCACGGGACTCTCAGACGCGTACGATAAATTTTGTGTGGCTTCTCCGGGATATAGAAAGCTCTTCATAAATAAAGGAGTTGACCCTAACAAAATTGTAATTACGGGAATTCCTAATTTCGACAACTGCAAAAACTATTTAAGAAACAATTTCCCCCATAAACATTATGTACTTGCCGCTACTTCGGATACAAGGGAAACTTATAAATATGAAAACCGAAAAAAGTTTATAAAAAAAGTTGTGGAAATTGCCGACGGAAGAGAAATTATTTTTAAGCTTCACCCGAATGAAAATTTTAAAAGATCAACAAAAGAAATTAATAAATACGCGCCCGGCGCTTTGGTTTATACTTCTGGGAATACTGAACATATGATTGCCAATTGTGATGTTTTAGTTACCCGATTTTCAAGTGTAGTGTATGTAGGTTTGGCTTTAGGAAAAAAAGTTTACTCAGAGTTTGATTTGGAAGAATTGAAACTTTTACAGCCTGTTCAAAATGGCGGGAAATCAGCTAATTATATTGCTGAATTAATTAGAAAAATGCTAAGAGATGAAGATATTCATGTAAGGTATTTACCGGAAATAAATGAAAATGAAAGTATCCTCTCTACAATAAAAAGAAAAAGCCAAAATGTTTACGTTAGGATGAGAACAAAAAAAATATTGGATATTGAACAATAGGATTTACAATGAGAAGCGCGAGGAAAATAGTTACCGTAATTCAAGCCAGAACAGGATCAACAAGATTTCCGGAAAAAGTTTTAATGCCGCTAAGCGGAAAATCTCTTTTAATAAGATTGGTGGATCGAGTAAAGAGAGCAAAACTTACCGGCAAAATAGTTATTGCTATTACAGATTACGCGGATGACGATGTTATTTCAGAAATTTGCAGCAGAGAAAATTTAAATGTTTTTAGAGGAAATCCGACTGATCTTCTTGACAGGCATTTTAAAGCCGGAGTAGCGTACGGCGCCGAACATCTGGTTAAAATTCCTTCCGACTGTCCACTAATTGATCCTCAAATTATTGATAAAGTTATTAATCATTATTTAGAACATTCCAACTATGATTATGTAAGCAATCTTCATCCCGCAACTTATCCCGATGGGAATGATGTAGAAATAATGAGTATGAAAGCATTAAAAATCGCTTGGAAAAACGCCGCTAAACAATTGGAGAGAGAACATACAACTCCTTACTTTTGGGAAAATCCGGAGTTATTCTCGTGCGGAAATATTATTTGGGAAAATGGTTTGGATTATTCAATGACGCACCGGTGGACTATAGATTATCCCGAAGATTATGAGTTCATAAATAAAGTTTACGAGGCACTTTTTAATGACAATCCTCAATTCGGGTTGTACGATGTTTTAGATCTGCTTAAAAAGAAGCCTGAGCTGAAAAAAATAAACAGCGAATATGCCGGAGTAAATTGGTATGGAAAACATCTTGACCAATTAAGAACAGTTGATAGTAAACAAACAAAAATTATTGAATGATATGCAAAAGAAAAATCAAAAAGAGCTTGAAGAACTTTCCTTTAAAGTCCGCGAACATATTATTAGAATGGCAACAGACGGCGGATGTTTTATCGGCGCTTCTCTTTCATGCGCGGATTTAATTGTTTATTTATATTCAAATTTTTTAAACATCAACAAAAACAATTTGGAAAATCCTGAACGCGATTATTTGTTTTTATCAAAAGGGCACGATGTACCGGCACTTTACGGAACATTTGCCGAACTTGGAATTCTTGAAAAAGAAAGGTTAAAAAATCATCTAAAAACAACCGATCTTATTTACTGGCACCCGAACAGAAATATTCCGGGAATCGAATTTCATTCCGGTTCTCTTGGGACATTTGCTTTCCGTCGTCGATGGGTGTTGCATCTGACTGCAAAATAAAAGGATTTAAAAATAAAATTGTTGTTATTCTAGGGGACGGTGAACTTAATGAAGGATCTATTTGGGAAGCCGCACTTGTGGCGGCAGCTCATAAACTTGATAATTAATAGCTGTTGTTGATAGAAATCAATTCCAAGCAAATATTAGAACTGAAGAATTAATTCCATTGGAACCGTTAAGACAAAAAATTTGAGGCTTTCGGCTGGACTTACCTCCGAATGCGACGGAATGATTTTAATTCACTTGAAAAAACATTCTCTAATCTGCCGAAGAAAAATGGAAAGCCGCTATTAATAGTTGCGAATACTATTCGCGGAAAAGGATTGCCGAGCATAGAAGAACGCGCCGACAGATGGTTCTGTAATTTTACACATGAAGAAGTTGAATTACTGCTTAAAGAGTTGTACAGCAAACAAAAAACGGAATTAAAATCGGAAACTTTAACTGTGAGATAATTATGAGTTATGAAGAACTTTTAATTGATTTGTTAAAAACAGATGATAGATTTATTGTTTTAACCGCCGAAAATAGAGCTGCCATGCGAAATCTTCCGGCTAAAATTAAATAATAGATTTTTAGATGTTGGAATCGCGGAACAAACTATGATTGGAATGGCGGCGGGTTTGGCATTACGCGGAAGAATTCCTATTGTTCATGCGTTATCTACTTTTTTAACAATGCGCGCATTTGAGTTCATTAGAACTGATGTTGGTATAGGCTCACTTCCCGTTAAACTTATCGGGGCTGTACCCGGATTTTTATCTGACGGAAACGGCCCTACTCACCAAGCAATTGAGGATATTTCTTTAATGCGGGGAATTCCCGGTATGAATATTTTCTGTCCGGCGGATATTGAAGATATGATTATTGGGCTGCCTAAAGTACTTCAATCCTTAGCTCCTTTTTATGTAAGATATAATAACCTGAAACCGGAAATTGAACCATACTAGAGATTTTGAAATAGGAAAAGCGGAAGTTCTTTTTGAAGGTAAGGATATAACTATTTTAACTTACGGAATACTTCTGAAACAAGCACTTTCGGCTCGAGAAATTTTAAATGAAAAAGGTAAATCTGTAGGAATTGTAAACCTTAGAACATTAAAACCGATAGATGAAAAACTTTTATCCGGCATTTGCCGCGATACTTCCCTTATTGTAACCCTGGAAGATCATTTTATTACCGGAGGACTTTTCTCAATATTAAGTGAATTTTTATCTAAAAGCGAAATTTCTTGTAAGATTTTACCTATCGCGCTTGAAAATAAATGGTTTAAACCGGCTATGCTGCCGGATATTTTAAAATATGAAAAATTCACCGGCGAAGATATTGCTTCCAAAATTATAAATGAGTATAGCAAGAATGATCAGCCGGCCGCGCATTACGCTTTCTAAACATTTTGATAATAACAGAAGAGATAAACCATGCCGAACGAAGTAAAAATAAATCAAAATTATCCCGATATTTCAAAATCGGATGAATTATATAACCGCGCGTTAGGATTAATCCCATCCGTAACACAAACTCTTGCAAAAGGCCCTACTCAGAATGTAAAGGGCATCTCTCCTAAATATCTTAAAAGTGGAAAAGGTTCCCATGTTTGGGATGTTGACGGAAATGAATATATAGATTTTTTAATGGGAATCGGCCCTATATCGCTCGGTTACGCTTATAATAAAGTAGATGAAGCAATAAAAGAACAATTAAAAGACGGCATTACTTTTTCTTTAATGCATCCGTTGGAAGTTGAAGTAGCCGAAATTATTCGTGAAGTAATCCCTAACGCAGAATCTGTACGTTACAGTAAAACCGGCGCTGACGTTACCTCGGCGGCGGTTAGACTCGCGAGGGCCTACACAGGCAAAAATAAAGTTTTATGCTGCGGGTATCACGGCTGGCATGATTGGTATATTTCTGTAACTGATAGAAATAAAGGAATTCCCTCTTCCCTATCTGATTTAACTTATACTTTTAATTATAATGATATTGAATCTTTAATCGAGTCGATTGATGAAGATACGGCTTGTGTTATTTTAGAACCGTTTATTTTTGAGGAACCTAAAAAAGAATTTCTTCAGGAATTGCGGGAAGTATGTTCATCTCATAATATCGTATTAATATTCGATGAAATGTGGACGGGATTTAGAATTTCACTAGGCGGTGCTCAAGAATATTTTAATGTAAACGCTGATATCGCTTGTTTCTCAAAAGCGGTTGCCAACGGAATGCCTATTTCGATGATTACCGGGAAAAAAGAGATAATGCGGTTATTTGATAAAGAAGTTTTTTTCTATACTACATTCGGCGGCGAAGCGCTTTCGTTGGCAGCGGCAAAGGCAACAATAAATGAAATACGAGATAAAAAAGTACCGGAATACTTAGCCCGGCAAGGCGAAAAATTAAAAAACGGATACAACAATATAGCATCGGAACTCGGAATGAATTACACAAAATGTACTGGATTTAATTGCAGAACAATAATAACGTTTGATTCTTCCGAAGGAAATCCGCTTGAGATGAAATCATTAATTCAGCAGGAAATGATTAAACGCGGTATATTGTGGGGAGGATTTCATAATGTATGTTTCTCACATACTGATGATGATATAATTTATACATTAAAAGTTTATAGAGAAGTTCTTCCGATTCTTAAAAAAGCAGTTGAAGAAAAAAATATTAGTAAGTATTTAAAAGGCGAGCCGGTTGAGCCTGTATTCAGAAAAACGAGTAATTTTAATACGAAACCAAAACAAAAGTTTGAAAAGGTATAGATGTCGTTTCCGGAAATCTTTTCCTTAAAAAATAAAATAGCAATTGTTACCGGTGCCGCGGGGCTTTTAGGAAAGCAGCATTGTAATGCGTTAGCGGAAGCAGGCGCCAATATTATAGCGGTTGATTTAGACGAAACTAAAGCCGATGAAATTGTAAAAAATTATTCGGTTAAAAGTTTCGGAATAGGCATTGATATTACAAATAAAAAATCTGTATCAGATTTGAAAGAAAAAGTTCTTAAAGAATTCGGTCGAATAGATATTCTTGTAAATAATGCCGCGATTAATGATATGTTTGAAAATCCAACCGCGGCTGCGGAGCTTTCGAAGTTTGAAAATTATCCGCTTGAATTATGGCAGAAATCTTTAGACGTAAATATAACCGGGACATTTCTTTGTTCACAAATTATAGGAACGGAAATGGCTAAAACCGGAAAAGGAAGCATTATTAATATTGCATCAACTTACGGTATAGTTGCCCCGGATCAATCTTTATATAAAGACGAAAAAGGGATACAAAATTTTTACAAATCCGCCTCGTATCCTGTTACAAAAGGCGCGGTAATTTCCTTTACGAAATTTCTCGCGTCATATTGGGGAAAAAAGGGTGTACGTGTTAATTCTCTTTCTCCCGGCGGTGTTCAAAATAATCAAGAAAAATATTTTATAAATAACTATTCACAAAAAACACCGCTCGGAAGAATGGCACAACCGACAGATTATAAGGGAGCAATTATTTTTCTCGCGAGTGATGCTTCGGGCTATATGACGGGCGCTAATCTTATTATTGACGGAGGCTGGACAGCGTGGTAATTGCAGAAAAACTTAAAGAAGAAAATTTACATCTTCAAAAAAAAGCAAAAAATATAAAACTTGTTCTTACAGATAATGACGGAGTATTAACAGATACCGGAGTTTACTATTCGGCCGGCGGAGAGGAATTAAAACGTTTCTCTATTCGCGACGGAATGGGTGTGGAAAGACTTCAAAATATCTTAAATATGCCGGTAGGAATTATTACCGGTGAACTTTCCGGCTCCGTTAAAAAAAGAGCCGAAAAATTAAAGATTACAGAATTATATCTCGGTGTAAAAGATAAACATATTATGCTGGAAGAAATTTTGAAAAAGAATAATTTGCGACCTGAAAATATTGCTTTTATAGGAGATGACGTTAACGATATTGAATTAATTAAACTTGTAGGATTAACCGCTTCCCCGGCCGATGGGATGATGGATGTAAGAAATATCGTAGATTTTGTCTGTGAACATCGCGGCGGAAACGGAGCATTCAGAGATTTTGCCGAATTAATTATCGGTTTAAATATCGGTTAAAAGTTTAATTGCCTTTGATCCATTTTCTGTTTCGATTTAATAATTATGCGAGGTGATTTATGAATAATAGAAAAATAAAAGTAGGAAATCGGTATATCGGTGATAATGAACCTGTATTTATAATAGCGGAAGTCGGAATAAACCATAATGGTTCGGTTGAAACAGCAAAAAGAATAATTGAAGGAGCAAAAATTGCCGGGTGCGACGCTGTAAAGTTTCAAAAAAGAACTCCGGAACTGTGCGTTCCCCGAGATCAATGGGATATAAAGAGGGATACTCCTTGGGGCAGAATTTCATATATAGATTACCGGCATAAAATAGAATTCAATAAGGAGCAATTTTCAGAAATAGTAGATTTCTGCCATAAGAAAAAAATTAATTGGTTTGCATCTTGTTGGGATGAAAATTCGGTTGACTTTATAAAACAGTTTGATCCGGATTTGTATAAAACCGCTTCCGCGTGTTTAACCGATTTAGAACTTCTTGAAAAACATAAAGAACTGAAAAAACCTCTGATGGTTTCAACCGGAATGTCAACTATGGAAGAAATTGAATCCGCGGCAGATTTATTAGAAAAAGATAATTTAATGATTGCGCATTCCACATCATCGTATCCATGCGCGCTTGAAGAATTAAATTTAAATATGATAAAAACATTAAGAAAAAAATATCCATCTGTTCCTATCGGATATTCCGGCCACGAAACCGGATTAGCACCTACTTATGCTGCCGTTTCTTTAGGCGCTTCTTTTGTAGAGCGTCATATAACCTTGGATAGAGCCATGTGGGGCACCGATCAAGCCGCTTCAGTAGAAATAATAGGCTTTATGAAATTGGTCTCGAATATACGCGATATTGAAAAATCATTCGGTGACGGCATTAAACAAGTTTATGAAAGTGAATTATCGTCGCGAGCAAAACTTAGAAGAGTAAAGACACCGTTAAAAATACATAAAGTAATTTGATGAATTATGAATTTAGATTCGATACGAATATATACAACAATTATAATTGTAGTATCCGCTTTAATATTAATCGCACTTGAAAGGATATTCCCATATACCAAAGGACAAAAATTCTTCCGGGAAGGATTTTTTGAAGATTTTGTACTTTATACATTTGTACAAAGTTTTATTCTTGGAATTATAATCTCCTACATAATTCAATTTATTGACGGAAATACAAATCTTTCCAGGCTTCATCTTATTTCTTCATGGCCGATTTGGGTACAGATATTATTCTTCCTTGTTATACATGATTTATATATTTACTGGTTTCACCGTTACCAGCACAAATCCAAAATTTTTTGGCGAATTCACGAAGCACACCACAGCAATAGAAATATTGACTGGCTTGCCGGTTCGAGATCTCACGCGTTAGAAATTCTAATCAACCAGACTATAGAATTTACACCGATTGTACTGCTGGGCGCCGATCCTTCTGTCGCGGTAATTAAAGGCGCAATTGACGCAATTTGGGGAATGTATATTCATTCTAATATTAATGTGCATACAGGAAAACTGCAATATTTTATTAATGGGCCCGAAATGCACCGCTGGCATCATGCCGATAAAGATGATGAAGCCTATAATATGAATTTTAGTACTAAATTTGCGCTTTGGGACTGGCTTTTCGGAACCGCTTATTTACCTGAAAAAAAGAAACCTAAATTTTACGGCCTTTCATATTTAAATTTTCCGCATAATTATCTTAAACAGCAAATTTTTGCTTTCAGAAAATTTAGGCAAGAAGAGTAAATTAATGTGTCGCCGTTTGAAGAAGTGAATCTTTTGGCAAGATAGATTTTAATTTAATTCGTCCGGAATATTTAGTTAAAATTTCTTTAGTATCATTAAAAGCCTGCTTCATTTTGATGATATCCGGTTTAGTGAGAAAAGAATAAACGGAATCTTTTTCAGAAATTTCAGAAGGAAGTATAATATATTCCCTTCCCTTTTTTGTCTTTCCTTTAAATACCCAAGTCGGAATATAATTAACACTATCAATAAAAACAGAGTCAGTAAAAATATTTTTAGTAATATTCATAGTAATAATAACACCCGCATCGGAATATCTCCATCGCTGGTTAGAAATAAAATTTCCCAATGAATAAGCAATAAACCCGGTATCCAATTTCGCGTTATTCGTTTTAAAAAACTTAGTCGGCTGGATTACATGAGGATGCCCGCCTATTATAATATCCGCACCGGCCTCCACCGCTTTATTTACAGCTTCTTTTTCTGAATTTGTCGGTTCTCTTTTATATTCTTCGCCGTAATGATAATGAACAATAACAAGATCAGCACCGTCTTTTCTGGCTCGCTTAATATCATGTTTTAACGAATCAGAATTAATAAGACTAACTAAATAATCTTTACCCGCAGGAATAGAATTTCCGTTTGTACCGTATGTATAAGCGAGAAACGCGGTTTTAATTCCTTTAATGTTAAAAATTCTGATTGAGTCTTCGTCGAAATTATTAATGAAAGTTCCGTTATAACCTAATTTATTCTTATTTAAAACTTTAATGGTTCTTAAAATTCCAAATTCACCTTGATCGACCGCATGATTATTAGCTGTTGAAAGAAGATTAAACCCGGAATTTTTTAAAGCGGAAACAAAATCATCAGGCGCATTAAAAAAAGGATAACCTGAGTATTTCCTAGTATTCCCCGCTGTTACCGTCTCAAGATTTCCAAAAGTAAAATCAGAGCTTTTAAGAAAAGGTTTTATTTCTTTATAGACAGGATTAAAATCAAAACTATCTCCTTCTATATGCGCGTAATTATATTGAACAGAATGGCACATTAAATCACCTACCACAGAAATTGAGATACTTACGGTGGAATCGATTTGATTTCCTTCCTTTACTTTCGCTTTTTTTTCAATTGCAGGCGGCATAAAAAACGAACAGAAGAAAATAATAAAGAGAGTGAAAGAGAATAATTTATTTTTCATATATAAAAAATAAGGCAGAATTAATTAAATAATTCTGCCTTAACTAACTAAAGTAAATAATATATTAAGATTTCGCAGCTTTTCTTTCTGCCTTAATATCTTGTACGTCTTTCCGTACATCTTGAGCTAATTTTCTTAAATCGCTCAAACCTTTACGTAATCGGGTACCGGCAGCAGCCTGACCTTTATCGTAAAATTTTTCAAAATCAGTTTCCAGGTTTTTTACAGCCTGAACCAGTTCTTCGTATTTATTCATAATACCTCCTGAAGTGAATGAATGAATTATTATTTAGAATTCTCTAACAAAATCTCGGCTATATCTTTTACAGCCACATCATCGGATTTATCAAAATGTTTTACACCGTCAGTCATCATAGTCATACAGAACGGACAAGCCGAAGCGATTGTATCAACATTTGTTTCCAATGCTTCTCTAGTTCGTTCTTCGTTTATTCTTCCCCCTTCTTCGTCCTCAAGAAACATTCGTCCACCCCCGGCGCCGCAGCAAAAACCTCTGCTTTTGTTACGCTGCATTTCTTTAATTTCCAAACCTTTCACCGATTTCAAAGTTTCTCTGGGCGCGCTGTAAACACCGTTATAGCGGCCTAAATAACATGAATCGTGATAAGTAACTTGTTTAGAATCTGTTTCATCTTTTAATTGAATTTTTCCTTCACTAACTAATTCATCGAGGAATTGCGAGTGATGTTTAACTTCAAAATTTCCGCCGAATTGTTTGTACTCATTTCCTAATGAATGGAAACAATGAGGACAAGCGGTAACAATTTTTTTTACGCCGTAATTATTTAGGGTTTCAATATTATCCATCATCATCATTTGAGCAAGATATTCATTACCTAATCTTCTAGCCGTATCTCCGTTACATTTTTCTTCGGTTCCAAGAATTCTAAAATTTACATTTGCTTTCTGCATAAGGGTTGCGAAGGCTTGGGTTACTTTTTTATACCGATTATCAAAAGAGCCGGCGCAGCCAACCCAAAAAAGCACTTCTCCATTCGAATCTTCCGCCATTGTTTTAATGTTCATGCCTTCTGCCCATTCAGCACGATCTGCTTGATTAAAAGCCCAGGGAGTAAAATTAGTCTCAATACTCTTAAACACTGAATTTAAATTTGAAGGAAATTCTGATTCGGTAAGAACCAAATCTCGTCTCATATCAATGATAGAATCAAGATGCTCAATCATAACAGGGCATTCTTGTACGCATGCCATACAAGTAGTACACTGCCATAATTCTTTATCCGAAATATAATCATGAACAAGTGTTTTTTCTAATACCTCATTTTCAGTTACACCTGCTAAAACAAGAGGCGCTTTATCTTCAGTTCTTTTTCGAATGTCAACAATAATTTTTCTGGGAGAAAGAGATTTTCCTACAGTAGCTGCCGGACATACAGATGTACATCTTCCGCATTCGGTGCATGAATATCCGTCCAGAATTTGTTTCCATGATAATTGTTCAATATCCTGAGCGCCAAAAATTTCTACATTTTCATCCTCAAGATCTAAAGGCTTTATAGCGTTTCTTACCTTATCCAAATTAGCAAAGTAAGTATTCGGTACTGAAGTTAATACATGCAAATGTTTTGAATACGGCAGATAATTAAGAAAAACAAAAACTACAATTATATGTGTCCACCAAAATATCTCAAAATAAATGGGTGCATTTTCTGCGCCGCCTCCGTAAAAAATAGGACTAAGAAAAGCAGAGATCGGCCTTACCTCAAAACTTGCTGGATGAAATCCTTCCATTGCTAAGCGAGCGATATTCTCTCCGAACATTGAAAGGACTACCATCAAAATCATGAGAAGAATAAAAGTCGCGTCAATTTTACCTGCTTTGCCTACTTCCAAACGAGGAACGTGGATTACAAATCTTCTATATAAAGCAAACAGAACAGAAAAAATAACAAGAACACCGAAAAGGTCTTGTACAATTGTAACAACAGTATAAAAAGGTCCGGTAACGGCTAAAGTGAAAGGAGAATAAAATCCTTGAATAATACCTTCAACAACCGCAAAGAGAAAAAGAACAAATCCCCAAAAAATAAAAAAATGAGGAATCCCGGCTTTAGGATCTCTTAAAATTTTAGATTGACCAAAAACAATTTTCCCAACCCTTTTAAGTCGCTCTCCGGGATTACTAAATCTATTATCTTTTTTCCTGGCAACGAACATGTAACGAATTAATTTTCTACAGCTCCAAGCAAAAACGGTTAAGCTTAATACAAAAAACAAAATGAAGATGATATTTTTTAACTCCATGCTATCCTATTTGTCTTTTTAAAATCTGTTGAAAAAAAAGCTAATTTTAAATTAAACTAAAAAAAACAATTAATTATCTTAATTTATTAAATCCTGAAAAAATAGACGCTGCCGCAAAAACCTTAATTACCATCCAGAAAGTAAAAATTGCGGCTCCGGTATTTAAAGCTTCTACAAAATTATGAATATAAACCGCATCAAGATATAATGTGCCGGTAAGAATTATTAATGCTTCTGCTAAAAACATAGAAGCAACAACGGCAAAATAATTTTTATATCTTTCAACAAGTAAACCTGTTACAAACGCTCCTAAAGGGAACGCGAGCAAATATCCGCCGGTCGGGCCTAAAATACGAGCTAAACCGATAGCGCCATCGGGAGTTTGAGCAAAAACAGGTAATCCTAATATACCTAAACCTAAATAAAGGAATTGGCTATAAGCGCCTTTTTTTGCACCGAGAATCGCTCCGGATAAAACAACTAACATAGTCTGCAGAGTAAACGGAACCGGTTTAACCGGAACAGTAATTTGTGCGGCAACCGCAGTTAAAATTGAAAAAGAAAAAATCCAAAATAAATTTGACGCACCGGCAACTGATAACCATTTAATCACCGGATTATTTTTTACATTTTCTTTCACAGCCATTTTTAACCTCTATTCAAATTATTTTTATAAAAATTTAATGTCTTCTGTAATAACTTTTCGAACTTAGGGTTACTTCCTTCAAAAGGATGTTTAACATCAAAAGTATGCCCTGCGGCGGGAATTAAATACAATTCTGTTTTACTTTTATCCGACCAATCATATAACTTTTGAGCCTCATCTATAGAAACCGCCAAATCCTGTTCACCTTGTGCAATAAACAAAGGACGGTTCAATTCTTTTACCGATTTTTCAATATTGAGTAAATCTTCTCCGTTTTTTTCAAGATCTTCAAGTAAAGATATATTCAATCTCATAACTTGATTTGTCCTTGTATTCAAAACTTCAAATTTACCTACTCTCCTCCATTTTTCTTTTTGTCTCTCAGAATATCTATCGAAATTAGCTACCGAAGCCCAAACGGCAACGGCATTAACTTCGGGTTTTTGCCCAGCAGTTAACAGAGAAATTCCTCCGCCGCGGCTGTGCCCTAATAGTCCAATTTTCTGTTCTTTCGCATCACCGAAAAAACCGGCTAAATACGCGTCTATTAATTGAGAAAGTTCAGATACTTCCAGCGAAAAGGTATTTTCGGCAAATTTATCAAGTTCAACAAATTCAGTTAACGAATCCCCTACCCCATTATGTGAAAAATTAAAAGTAAGAACAAAATAACCTTTTTCGGCAAAATAATTACCAATGTAAGGCCCGAATCCCCAATCTTTAAATCCCTTAAATCCATGTACAAGAATAACACAAGGCGCCGAGCCTAAATTTTCATTGCCGAATGAAGTTATTCTTAAAATATCTTTTTGGTGTGTGGTAAGTATAAAATCTTTGCTCATAGGGCTCAAATATGCTTATTATAGTCTATAAAGTCAAGAAAAAGCGGACTAATAGAAAATAGAATAAATATTCATTGTTAAGGGACAAATAATTATACAAGTAGTTTATTTTTATTTGATTTTTTATTATTAACTTCGCTTCTTTATAATAAAATATCGATTCCGAAATCTATCCGCTCGTAAAACAGATTTATAAAAATAAATAAATTCTTTGCGAGTTAATTAACAAATTAGCCGAAACAGGTTTACTGGGAACTGCATTTCCGGAAAATACGTATGAGATTTTCAAGTGAACTTCCGCCGGAAAGATTTAACATGCATGCCAGAATTCTAAAAATATTTGAAGGAACGAATGAGATTCAAAAGTGGAATATCAGCAGATATTCTGCTAAAAAATAACAGAGTGTTGAATAAATAAATATTTAGATTTTTTTTTGCGCAGTCTTAAAGCAGTTTATTTTTACTTTTTGTTTAGTTAAATTTTGATATATACAATATTCATCTAAAAAAGATTTTTAATTTTATAAACAGGTATAATGAGATATTTATTAGTTATTCCATCGATTGATATAAAAAATGGTAAAACAGTTAGAGTTGTAAAAGGCATTCCGGAACTTCACTGTAAAGAATATGGAAGTGATCCTGTAGAAATGGCAAAAATTTGGCGGGCTGAAAATGCTAAAATGTTACATATTGTTGATTTTGACGGTGCGGCCGACCATACGCGTAAGAATTTTTCGGTTATTGAAGATATTTGTTCATCCGTTGTTATTCCTGTTCAGTTTGCCGGCGGCGTAAGAACATTTGAAGACGCAAAAGCTATTATGGAAACGGGAATTAGCAGATTGGTAATTACAACAATGGCAATTGAACATCCGGAAGAATTCGCTATGGTTTTCGAAAAATTCGGTCCTTCAAAACTGGCTGTTGCATTAGATGTAGTAGGAAATGAAATTGTTATAAGAGGCAGAAAGAAAAAAACCGGTTTATCTTACATAGAATTCGCACAAAAAATGTCAGGTATAGGAATTGAAAGATTTATAGTTACCGATGTGTTGAAAAACGGAGTTATGGAAGGGCCAAATTTACAATTATCCAGAGAAATTGCAGAGCTTACAAAAGCAAAAGTTACGTTATCAGGCGGAATACGGAATAAGGATGAATTAATGGATATTCAAAATTTAATGCCTATTGGTATTGATTCTGTTATTGTCGGAAGAGCACTTTATGAAAATAGATTTCCATGTCAAAAATTATGGCGTGTTGCTGAATCCGGAATATTTCAATAAGGAGTTTTGATGGATAATGATAATCATGAAATAGTACACAGCAGTTTTTGGGCCAATTTTTTCAAATCACCCACAGAAAATATTGATCTTCAAAATGTTCTGCTTTCCATTCCGCTTTTTGCTGAATTGAATAAAAAAGATTTATCTCATTTAATTGATTTAATTCATAACCGGAATTATTTGCCGGGCGAATATATATTTTATCAAGGTGATCCCGGGATCGGGTTATATATTATTCGTGAGGGTGAAGTAACAATTCAAAGGACGAGTGAAAATAAAGAACAGGTTTCCTTGGCCACTTTTTATAAAGGAGATTTTTTCGGCGAGTTAGCGTTGGTAGACGGCGAAAAAAGATCCGCATCAGCAATTGCTAAAACGGAATCTCGTCTGGCAGTTATTTTTAAACCCGACTTAGATGAATTTATACATACTTACCCCAAAAAAGGAGTTAAAATATTAAAAGGAGTTTCGCAAATTGTTGCGATAAGATTAAGAAAATTGAATGAAGATTATTTTGATCTTCAAACGAAAAATAAAATAAAATCGGAGGATGATTATGGTACCTGAAATAAAGAAAGTTTTGGTCCCGATAGATTTCTCGGATTATTCCAAAAGTTCTCTTCGTTACGCGGTAAATTTTGTAAAATCTTTTAACGCCGCCCTTTATTTAGTATATGTAATAGAACCGTTAATTTATCCGCCGGATTTCAGTATGGGCCAAATTGCTATTCCTTCGGTAGATTTGGAAATAGATAAAAGAGCCGAAGATGAATTAAAAAATTTAGCCGAAAAAGAAATCCCGGAAGATATTCATACAAAAACAATTGTTAAAACGGGAAAACCTTTTATTGAAATTATTGAAACCGCTGCCGAAGAAAATATTGATTTAATTATTATTGCTACTCACGGCCACACCGGTGTTGAGCATATACTTTTCGGAAGTACAGCGGAAAAAGTTGTACGGAAAGCTCCATGCCCCGTTTTAACTTTAAGAGAGCCTATTAAAGGATTTGCTTTTTATGAAGAATTAAAAAAGAAATCGGAAATGATTTGATTTAATTTTTTCTGTCGATAACAAAATCAACTAAAGCGGCAAGAGCGATTTTACTTTGAGAATCGGGGAAAATTTCTAAAGCTTTTTTAGCTTTTTCAGAATATTTATGCGCAGTATCCAATGCGTATTCAGTTCCTTTGTTTTTTCTAACAAAGTCTATTATCTGCTGAATATTTTCTTTTTTTTCACTCCCATTTTTTAATATCTTTTTAATTGCGGCCGCTTCACCTTTTGAAACTTGATTTAGGGAATAAATTAATGGAAGTGTAATTTTCTTTTCCTTAATATCTCCACCGACCGGTTTTCCTATTAGACTTGTAGTTCCGTCATAATCAAGAATATCATCTCTTATTTGAAATGCAATTCCGATTGATTCACCGAATGTTTTCATAGCAATCCTGATATTCTTCATTTGAAGAGGCGGAAAGAGAACCTATTTCGCAGCAAGTTTCAAGTAAAGAAGCTGTTTTATCCGAAATTATTCTAAAATAAGTTTCTTCATTAATATCTAATTTTCTGGTTTTTTGAATTTGAAGAAGTTCACCTTCCGACATTCTTTTAACAGTACTGGTAATAACTCCCAGAAAATCAAAATCATTACCTTCAACGGCAATCATCAAACCACGGGACAATAAATAATCTCCCATTAAAACAGCGACTTTATTTTTAAAAATCGCGTTTATCGACCAAAAACCCCGCCTTTTATCAGCATTATCAACAACATCATCATGTATTAAAGTAGCGGTATGAAGTAATTCAACCAGGGTAGCTCCGCGGTAAGTTCTTTCATTAACTCCGCCGGCTAGTTTTGCTGAAAGTAAAACTAAAAGAGGTCGAATTTTCTTCCCTTTTTGACGAATTAAATATTTAGCAATTAAATCGACTAAACCAATATCGGACTTCATCGATTTTTTAAATATTTCGTTAAACTGCTCTAACTCCGACTTAATTGGCCGGCTAATTTCTGATAGCTCTCTCTTAATCAATGTTTTCTTACGGATAGTTTAGAAATGAATATACTTATTTCATATAATAAAACCAATGGAACTGCTAATATGATCTGTGACACCGGATCAGTTCCGGGCGTTAAAAATGCGGCCGCAATTAAAATAATAACAAATGCATGCCTACGGTATTTTCTTAAAAATTGCGGCGTTAATATTCCCAATTTGGTTAAGAAAAACGAAATCATGGGCATTTCAAAAACTACTCCCGCACCAAGCATAACACTAATAATAATGGACATATATTCATCGAGAGCAAATTCATTTTTTATTGATTCTGTACCAAATTGAGCGGCAAATTTAAGAGTTAACGGAAGCATAACAAAATATGCGAAAACGATACCGGCTAAAAAACAAAATGTTGAAAATATTACAACCGAAGAAACATATTTTTTTTCATTACTGCGCAATGCAGGTGAGATAAATTTCCACAATTGGTAGAATATATTTGGAATGCTTAAAATTATTCCTCCGACAATAGCAACTTCAAAATAAAGGAATAACTGGCCGAAAGGTTTTAAATTTTGTAACTGTGCGCCTGCATCTTTGGCCGGCTTCAGAAGAACGCTATCAACTAAAAAATCAATAAACAGCCAGCAGATTATTGTGCCTGCAACAACTCCTATGATAGAATAAATTAAACGCCAACGCAGTTCCTCGAGATGCTCGAGGAATGTCATTTCTTCTTCATGCTCTTCGTTTTCCGGAGCTGTTTCGGGATTTATAATTTCTTGTGAAGACACAGTTTTCTAACTTTTATTAATTAAGATCTGAATATAACGGGAAACCCGAACATAAGTTTTTTACTTCTGTTTTTATTTCCCCTAACAAATTTTCATTCTCAAAATCTGACAAAGCTCTATTTATAAAACCCGCAATTATTGTCATTTCGTTTTCTTTCATTCCTCTGGTTGTAACAGCCGGAGTACCAATTCTTATTCCGCTGGTAACAAAAGGACTTCTTTCATCGAAAGGAACCATATTTTTATTTACAGTAATTCCCGCTTTACCCAAAGCATTTTCCGCTTGTTTACCGGTAATATTTTTATTTGTTAAATCAATCAGCATTAAATGATTATCGGTTCCGCCGGAAATAATATTAAAATCAAAAAAACTTAATTTAGATGATAAGGTTCTCGCATTTTTAATTATTTGTGCTGCATAATCCTTAAAAGAATCATGCAAAGCTTCTCCGAACGCAACTGCTTTTGCCATAATTATATGCATCAAAGGACCGCCTTGAATTCCCGGCATTACCATACTATCAAACACTTCAGACATTAATTTTACTCGATCGCCTTTTGGAGTTTTTATTCCCATCGGATTTTCTTTATCCTTACCGACTAAGAATAATTCCGCCGCGCGGTCCGCGTAAAGTTTTATGAGTTGTTGAAGTAACAACATCGCAATATGGCAAAGGATTATTTAGAAAACCCTTGGCAATCAGTCCTGCCGGATGAGCCATATCGCACATTAATAAAGCCCCAACAGAATCGGCAATCTCTCTGAATTTAGAATAATCCCATTCTCTTGAATAAGCGCTTGCGCCTGTAATAATAAGTTTAGGTTTTTCTTTTTTTGCTAAATCGGCAATTAAATCATAATCTAAAAGTTTAGTTTCCCTATTTAAAGTATACCCGACCGCTTGATATAATTGTCCCGAAAAGTTAACCGGAGAACCGTGAGTTAAATGTCCGCCATGCGCAAGACTTAAACCAAGGAATTTATCACCAGGATTCAATAATGTCATTAAAACTGCCATATTAGCTTGCGAACCGCTATGCGGCTGAACATTTACATATTCCGCATTAAATAATTTTTTTAATCTATCCCTGGCAATATTTTCCGCCATATCTACATATTCACAACCTCCGTAATATCTTTTGCCGGGATAACCTTCCGCATATTTATTTGTTAAAACTGATCCTGCAGCTTCTAAAACCGCTGGACTGACGAAATTTTCAGAAGCAATTAATTCAAGTTTATCCTGTTGTCTTTTTGTTTCTAATTGTAGAACCTCAAAAACTTCCGAATCTTTCTGTAAATTTTTATAATTCATTTTTGTTTTACGCGGATTATGAATGGAATATGATTTAATATGAGATGGTTTCTATTTTTTTAATTCTTCTTTCATGCCTGCCGCCTTCAAATTCCGAAGCAAGCCAAGTTTCAATAATTTTAAAAATATTTTCCTCTTCAATAAAATTTTGGCTTAAGGCTAAGAAATTAGCTTTATTATGTTGTTTTGAAAGTGCGGCCATTTCTGAATTTAAAACCAGAGCCGCTCGAACTCCTTTCACCTTATTGGCCACAATAGAAACTCCGATACCGGAACCGCAAACGCCGATTCCAAAATTTGAAGTTGCATCGGCTACATCTTTAGCTGCCAGCGCAATGAAGTCCGGATAATCTACTGAATCAGCAGAAAAGGTTCCGCGGTCTAAAACCTCGAAACCTTTTTCCTGCAAATAAATTTTTATCAGTTCTTTATATTTAAAACCTGCATGGTCGGATGCAATAGATATTTTCATTATGGAACCGTAACACTCTTTCCTATCCAGCTGTAGCAGCTTCCGGTAATAGGAATAGATTGGCCGGATTTATATTTCCTAAAGAAGTAATCCTCTTTTGTAGGTATTGAACTACTTAACGCGTTAATTCTATCACGGGCCTGACCATAATTAGGATCAATACTCAATGCTTTTCTGTAAGTATCAACCGCTAATAAATAAACTAATTTCGCGTCAAAATTAAACTCACAATTTCTGGCGGCTTGCTCATAAAGAAGTCCTTCATAATAAACAGCCTGAGCCCATCCGTTAGCTACTGAATTTGCCTTCTGGAATTGAGTTCTTGCGGCCGATAATTGACCTTTATCTTTATACATAATTCCAAGATTTAAATAATGATTTTTATTATCAGGATCAATTTGAATTAATTTTTTATAAGCGTTTTCTGCTTTATCCATTTGTTCTGTTTTCTGATAAGCAGTTGCTAATTGATTCCAATAATTTACGGTTTCGGGCGATTTTTCAACTAAAAACTCAAGCGGAGTAATTGCCTGCTGATAATCATTTGCCCTTATTGCCATATTCGCGTATTTCCAGGCTTTCGCAAGATTATCTTTATCAAATTCCCAAGCTTTTTTATTTAATTGTACTAACTGATCGATATTTTCAACAAGTGACTCCAATTCATTTGGCCACTGTGGATTATCCGGTTCCTGCTCGCTTAATTTTGTGTAAAGATCAAGAGCTTTATTTTTATAATCGTTATTATCGGAAGCATTATTTTTATAAAGCTGTCCGAGTAAATTTTTATAATAAGTAGAAATATTCGGATCCCATTCTAAAGCCTTTTCATAAGCGGCAATAACAGTATCAGCTGGCAAATTCAGCCAATTTTGCATTACATAAGCTTTACGAACCTGGAAATAACCTTTAGCATCCGGATAATGTTTAATAGCCATATTATACAAAGTTAGTATTGTATCGTTAATAGAACTAATTTCCTGTTCGGAAGCGTTTGAAGAATCGTGAAGATACCAGTATGAATCTTCCATTTTATAATAAATCCATTTACTGAATTTATCGGGATTCATATCAAGTACGTGCCAACCGTAAGGAAGAGCGCTTTGATAGTCTTTATTTTTATAATATTCAGAAAATAAACTATATTGCGCTATTATCTCGGTTGAATCTGAACTAATATTTATAGGAGTAACATTTTTAGCAAATGCTGAAACCGAGAAAGCCAGCAGCAAAAAAGAGAATATTCCAAAAGATTTAATTAGCCGTTTCAAATTTTTATCCTCTAAGGTTAATAGTGAATTATTTGTCCAATCGTATAAACCAAATTTCGCCAAGGCTTATACCCAAATTTAATTTAATTACATCTTCTTTCAAAAGATTTTTATCAGTACTTCCGCGCTTGGCATATTGTAAAGCTATATCCAGAGTATTAGCAGGACTTAAAGGCAGTGAAAATCCGCCCGCGACCGCCAATTCATTAATACCTTTACCGTTTATTATATATTGAGTTTGCTCGTAACTTAAACCTGCGCGTAAAATAATTTGTTC
This sequence comes from uncultured Bacteroidota bacterium, assembly GCA_963798775.1. GTDB lineage: Bacteria > Bacteroidota > Ignavibacteria > Ignavibacteriales > Ignavibacteriaceae > CAWCUK01. Next base: position 647,927 of record CAWCUK010000004.1, on the reverse strand, counting down.
CCAGAAAGTAGAACCTATTTCTCTTTCGGGACGATATTCAAATCCTCCGCTTAATTTCATTGCATCTCTTAAATTAGAAGAAGATAATCCATTAAAAGTATATTTACTCCAAGGCTGATATGAATAATCAAAACTTAACAAGTATTTTTTGCTAAGAATAAAACTTAAACCGGCATTCATTTTTAAGGGAACTTTCATTCTTATACTACCGGAACTAATTGTATCCGTGCTTAACCTGCTTTTCGCGGTTAATAAAGTATCAGTAGTCAGTTTAGCTATATAATCAAATGATAAACCTAATTTTAGATTAGATAAATCGTTTAAATTTAAAATTGAAGAGAGATCGGGAGAAATTACTCCAAAAGTACTTCCATAACCTCTAGGGTTATAAGATCTTGTGTATTCGGCGCTTAAATTTCCGGAAACGGGAAATTCAGCTTTGGATGAATAATCCATTGAACCGAAATAATAATCGAATGAAGCACCAAGACTTAATCCGAAAGGAAGCCGGTATGAAGTACCTATAAATATTTTTGATAAACCGCCTCTTCCCTCGTAAGATAATTTATAATTTTCATCCAAAACTTGAGATGAAACTTGCTCCACAACTTTATAGCTTACATTTGAATATGGAATTATTCCCGTTACAACTCCAATACCATAACGCTGGCTTACGGGAATTGCGAATGTAAAACCGCTGAACTCGGCATCGGAATAAAATTTATTTGTGGAACCGTCAGATAAAAACATACCGTTAAAGTGAGCAGTAAATTCTAATCTGGTTCTATCAAAATTACTCCAGCCGGCCGGGTTTATAGTTCCGACAAAATTTGAATCAATAAGAGAAACGCCCAATCCACCGATTCCGGCTTTTCTTGCCGAATAAGAACTGACTATATCGCCGATTCCGTACCGAGAATAACTGGAACTTGTTTGTGAGTAAATATTTATCTGCAAAACAGATGCAATAAGAATTAGCAGGATTTTTATTTTCAATTTCATATTATTTCTTATTAGTATAGATTATTTTCAGAAGAGGCCGATCAGCGGGATTAACAGCGGAACTGCCTTTTATAACAAATTTTTCTACTCCGGTTAAATTATCACTTGATTCAACCAAGAGGCCGTAATTGTTTTGGCCGCTTATCCATTTTTGAACAAATGGTGTAATAGAACCGGTAAAAGTGTTCCCGTCTCTATTTAGAACTAAACGATTGGTTTCATCAATTTTTAATGAATCAGGATCTGTTATTTTTGAAACGACTACAGAATTTGTATAACTGCTTCCTACTTTAGTTAATGTAGAATCTAAAGTTAAAGTTAATTCCGCATCGTTAACAATAGTTCCTTTTTTTAATTTCGAAACATCGAACAATAATTTGGTTTTTATGGTTACACTTCCTTGAATAACCTCGTCACCTTGCGGAACATTCGGAATAGAACCGGTTACCGCGCTTAAATCAGAAATAGGATAAAAACTAAGAGTATCGGTATAGCTTCCGTCATTTTTCTTTACAATAACACTTAAAGTAGGATATTCAGCCACCGTTCCTGATAAGGCTTGATAACCGACTATTTTTTGTGCGTCCGCAGCCGGCTGAATATAAATACCGTTATCAATAGAAACGCTTGTATCAACCGCGCCTTTAAACCATTGCTGCACCAGTTCATTTTTTAAATTGAAAAATAAAGAATCGGCAGAAACTTTATTAGAAGCCACATCCTCAGATTCATAAGAAAGTGAGGCCAAACTATCGCCGGTAAAAGAACCCGGAAGCCAAGTAGTATTAACTTTGTGAACACTATAATTTAGTGTTGTTAAACTGTCGCCGTAAACATAATTTTTAGCCAATTTTACGGAGGCCGAAACAATTGACAAATCATTATTTTTAATTGCCGTGATAATAGAATCAACAAAAACTAAATTAAAGCGAACAAGAATTGAAGATTGAACATTATCAGTTTTGCCTAATAATAATTTGTTTGAAGTTCCCAAAGGAACAACCTTAAGAATGGTATTTGAGGTTTGATTAAGGGAATCTTTGAACGAATTTAATTCTTCTACATTAATAACATCGGCGGAAAGTAAATCGGCACCGATTGAGGAAGGTGAATCACTACAAGAAATTAATGTTAATGAAATAATTCCGAAAATGAGTAATAGAGCAATTCGATTTAACAACTAATTATCTCCAATAAAATCTTTATAAATATATTTGTAAACTTCACTAAAATTTTCGGCAACAAAACTGGGAATTTTTTTTTGCTTTTGCAACATAGAAATACTATCCACACCGTATCCAGTTTTTACCAGGATAGTCTTTAATCCCGCGTTCATTCCGCACTCAATATCCGTTACTGCATCTCCAACAAAATATGATTTAGATAAATCTATATTATGTTCCTCCGCGGCTTTAAATATAAGCTCAGGAGAAGGTTTCCTGCAGGAGCAATCTTCTTCTTTGGAAAATTCCGGATGAAAAGGACAGAAATAAAAATAATCTATAGCAGTATTATAATCAGCTAAAAGATGATTTATTTTTAGATTAACATCATTAACCATCTTTTCGCTAATCAAACCGCGTGCAATTCCGGATTGATTTGAAATAACGATAAGTTTAAATTTAAGTGAATTTTTTAACTCAGAAAGTGCTTTACCTACATCCGGGAATAATTCAACTTTCTGTGGATCACCCAAATATCCCGGATCTTCATTTATAGTTCCGTCACGATCAAGAAAAACAGCGTAGTTTTGCATTAATTATTGTTCAACACAGTTTTATATAATTCAACGTATTTCTTGGCTGAAGAGATCCAGCTGAAATCTGATTTCATGCCGGTCTTCATAATCTTTGTCCAAGTTTTCTTATCCTCAAATATTTTTAGCGCGCGTTTCAGTTCTTTAATCATCGCGGAAGCTTCATATTGTTTAAACATAAAGCCATTTCCTTCACCGGTTTTCTCGTTAAATTTAATAACTGTATCAGCAAGACCGCCGGTTTCCCTAACTATAGGAACGGTTCCATAAATTAAACTGTACATTTGATTTAATCCACAAGGTTCATAACGGCTTGGCATAAGAAAAATATCGGCACCGCCTTCAATTAAGTGAGCAAGTTCATCGTTAAAGCCTAAATAACACGCAAATTTATCGGAATGTTCATTAGCCATTTTATCAAAGAATGTTTGATATTTTCTGTCGCCGGTTCCGAGTAGAACAACTTGAATATTCATTTTCATTAGTTCGGGAAAAGCTTCTTTAATAAGATCAAACCCTTTACCGTCGTAAAGCCGGGAAATTAATCCGATAATCGGAATATTTTCGTCATAAGTAAAACCAAATTTTTCAGCCAAAGCTTTTTTATTTACAGCTTTGCCTTCAAGATTTTTATCCGAATACTTCTTGGGAAGAAGTTTATCTTTCTCCGGATTCCAAACTTTCATATCTATACCGTTTACAATACCGTATAGATCATTTTTTCTTTTCGACAAAATATTTTTTAATCCGGCTCCCAGTTCATCATCTTTTCTAATTTCGTTAGCATAAGTTTCGCTGACGGTATTTATAACATCAGCAAACATTAATCCGGATTTCATAAAATTAAGTTTATTATAAATCTCAATTCCCTTTTCCGAATTTAGCTCATCCGGCAGCCCGGTGTTATTAAATTTACTTTTAGGGAATGTTCCCTGGTAAGCCAGGTTGTGAATTGTAAACAAAGTTTTAAAATTAGAAAATGTTTCATCATCCTTAAACCTTGTTTTAAGATAAGCCGGAATTAAACCGCACTGCCAATCGTTGCAGTGTATTAAGTCCGGAATCCAACCTAATTTAGAGATTAATTCAAAAACAGAATTACTAAGCAGCACAAAACGCTCATCATTATCGGGATAATCATTCCCGGTATGCGGATCTACATAAAGGCTGTTTCTGCTTCCGAAATATTCTTGGTTATCCAGAAAATAAATTTGAACTCTTACCTTTTGGCCGGGTAAAAAGCAAGATTTTATTGAAAAAGTAACATCTTTATCTCCAATTTTTATTTGAAGATCTTTAAGTCTTACAACTTCATGAATTTTAAATTTCCGGTCATCAACCGCACCATATTTTGGAACAACAATTCGAACTTCGTGGCCCATCTCAGCTAATCGTTGAGGCAGCGCGGCAGAAACATCAGCTAATCCGCCGGTTTTAACAAAAGGAACAACTTCTGAGGTAACGAAAAGGATTTTGTATTTTTTTGATGACATTTTGCGGCAATTTTTTTTAATGAATAGTGTAATTTACGAAAATAAAAGAACTTTCTCAAAATAATAAACAGTACAAATTTCTATCCTAACAGCTAATTAAGGCATTCTTGTGCTTTTTATGGTAAAAAAGTTAAACTTTTAGGAATGATTTATTAATCTTATATTAGAACTTTATTAAGTGAAATATTTTTTAGAAATTATGTTTAAAGCCTCTAAATATCTTATAATTATTATACTTACAGCTTTTCCGGTTATTTTTTATTCATGCAGCGCCTCAACAGGCAGTAGATATGATAAAAATAACGAAGAGAAAAAAGAAAAGACTGCTGAGAAGACTGAAGAATCCAGTAAAACTGAGCTTAAAGAAGATTTTGATATTACTCCTTATCGTACCAAAATAGAAATTGATGAGAGTACAGATTTATCACCTAAAGAAAATGTAAACGCGTGGTATAATTATGAAGAAACCATTCCGGATACAGCCGCGGGAAATAAAACTGTAATAGAGAAAGTTGACGGATACAGAGTTCAAGTTTTATCCACTGACAACTTGGAAGACGCAAACGCGATGCGATCTGAGATTTATTTTAAGACAAATCAGAAAGCAGTTTATATAGATTTTGATCCTCCCTTTTATAAAGTAAATGTAGGTGATTTTACCGATTTGAACGATGCCAATAATTTCAGTTTTAAGTTAAACCAGATGGGATATAACGACGCACGGGTTGTACGGGAAGAAGTAAATGTTTTTAAATAAAACATTCCTCTAGTTTATTATGAAAAAAATTCTTCTAAATCCTTCACAAATTGTAACTGTTAATACGAACGGTGAAAATATTAAACGGGGAAAAACTCTTAATGATATTTATCCGCTCGAAAATCATTCGGTTATAATAGAAGATGACTTTATTCAAGATATTGTCCCCAACAATTCTATAAAAAACTTTAGTGAATTTGAAGTTATTGATGCATCCGGTAAAGTTGTTCTTCCCGGTTTAATCGATTGTCATACACACACAGCTTTCACCGGTTCCCGCGCGAATGAATTCAAACAGAAATTAAGCGGAACCGGATATGAAGAAATCGCGAAAAAAGGCGGCGGAATTAATACAACGGTTCAGGCTGTACGCGAAGCTTCTTTTGAAAAACTTGTTGCGGAAATCGGACCTCGAATCGATTATTTTATTTCAAACGGAATAACAACTTTAGAAATTAAAAGCGGATATGGACTAAATTATGAGAACGAATTAAAGTTATTAAAAGTTATAAATTACTTTAAAGATATTTCTCCGATAGAAATAGTTCCAACATTTCTCGGCGCGCATACTTTTCCTATTGAATATAAAGATAATCATCCGGCTTACATTAATATTTTAACGAATAAACTTCTTCCCGAAATCGCTGAGAATAATTACGCTGAATTTTGCGACGGTTTCTGCGAATCAACAGCTTTTACTTCCGAAGAAATTGATGAAGTGTTTGCAGCCGCGGATAGATTGGGTTTCAGAGTTAAACTTCATACCGAGCAATTTAATAATATAGGCGGACTTGAAACCGCTCTTAAATTTAACGCTGTAAGTATAGATCATCTTGAAGTATTTAAACTGAGTCAATTAAATCTTCTTCAAAATTCGGATACTGTTTGCGTATTGCTTCCGGGAGTTTCTTTCTTTTAAATTATGATTACGCGCCCGCGCGGGAGCTTATTCAAAATGATTTAATTGTAGCTTTGGCAACTGATTATAATCCGGGCTCTTCAAATATCGCTAATTTAAATTTTATAATGAGTTTAGCCGCGTTAAAAATGAAAATGACTATTGAAGAAACTATTTCGGCTGTTACCATAAACGCGGCAAAGGTTTTAAATTTAAATCATAAAATCGGAAGTATTGAAATTGGTAAGAAGGCTGATTTTGCTTTATTCGACTGCGCAGAATATTCTGAAATAGTTTATAATGTAGCAAAAAATCTTAATCACACCACAATCAAAAACGGGAAAATAATTTTTCAAAAAGACAATTAATTCCATCCAATTAAACGAATCTTAAAGGGAGAAAATGAAGAAAATTTTTACTGTTATACTATTTTATATCATTGCTGTTTTTGTTGCCGCTCAGCCGGTTGTAAAACCGGGAATTGATATTTTAAAAGACCATAATTTTGATGTATTAACCGGGAAAAGAGTAGGTTTAATTACAAACGCAACCGGAGTTGATTCAAAACTAAAATCAACAATAGATATTCTATATGAAGCCGAGAATGTAAAATTAGTCGCGTTATTCGGACCGGAACACGGCGTTAGAGGCAATTATGCGGCCGGCGATTATGTTGCTACTTATACTGATGAAAATACCAATTTACCGGTTTATTCTTTATACGGAAAAACTCGAAAACCATCCCCGGAAATGCTGAAAGGAATTGATGTTTTAGTTTATGATATTCAGGATATCGGATGCCGCTCATACACATATATTAGTACAATGGGTGTGGCAATGGAGGCTGCCGCGGAAAATAATATTGAGTTTGTTGTGCTCGATCGTCCTAATCCTTTAGGAGGCGAAAAAGTTGAAGGAAATTTGGTTGAAGATGGATTTATTTCATTCGTCAGTCAATTTAAAATTCCTTATGTATACGGACTTACTTGCGGCGAACTTGCGAAGCTATTAAATAATGAAGGAATGATAAACGGCGGGAAGAAATGTAAACTTGCGGTTGTCCCGATGAAAAACTGGAAACGCAGCATGGCTTTTGAGGATACAGGTTTAGAATGGGTTCCCACTTCCCCGCATATCCCGCATAATGATTCTCCTGAATATTATGTTAGTTCAGGCATTATGGGAGAATTAGGCGTTGTTTCCGAAGGCGTCGGTTATACAATTCCATTTCAAGTTTTTGCCGCAGAATGGATTGACGCGGAAAAATTAGCAAACAAAATGAATGAACTGAATTTGCCGGGAGTTATCTTTCGCCCAATAAACTTTAAACCTTTTTACGGCCGGGATAAAGATAAAGAACTGCACGGTGTGCAAATTCATATCACAGATTATTCAAGAGTTAATTTAATGAGTTTACAGTTCAGATTTATGCAAGTAAATAATCAACTTTATCCTGATAAAAATCCATTTAAAATGGCCGCGGAATCAAGATTAAAGATGTTTGATAAAGTAGCAGGTTCTGCAAAGGTTAGAGAACTATTTACAAAAAATATGAACTACAATGATGTTAAAAATTATTTTGAGAAAGATGTTGAAAATTTTAAAGAGTTATCTAAAAAATATTATATGTATTAGTATTTTATTATCAAGCGCGGCAAACGCGCAAATATTGTTTACGCCGTTTCAGAATGAAGCTTCATACAAGGGCGCTTGGGATCTAAACACTTCGGTTCCCAATTATATTGCGGCATATTTAAGAAAATTTGACGACGCAAAGGTTTTATCATCTACCGCGTATTTATCTTTAGCAGAAAAGGAAAAAAGCAAATCATCAGTTTACGCCGATTTACAATTTGCTTCCGAAATAGCGGACGAAAACGGGTTTAATTTTATTGTGATGGGAACGATCAAAAAATTTGAAATTTCCCGTTTTTCCGCCGGCGATTTGGCTACTGCGGGTTATGAAGCTTATAGCTGCAATATTGAGACGAATATTAAAATTTATAATATTAAAACTAATAATGTGGATTTTTCCGATAGAATTAACGGAGAAGCTTCAAGTAAAGGTGTCGGATTAAATCTTTTAGGAAAACCTTCCGATGAAAAAGAAGAGTTTTATTCGTTAAATAGAATTCCATTCGGAAGTGAAGAATTTAATAAAACTTTAGTCGGACAGGCAATGTTTAATTTATGCCAAAGCCTTTCAAAAGAAGTTAAACGCGCTTCGGCTGATATTCTTAAAAGAAATAAAAAAGACAGTTTAACTATAATCTCGGTTATTCCGGATACTTCGTTAGATGATATCAGTTTAAATACCGAAATTAAAAAGGGACAAATTGTAACTTACGATAAATCCACAGGCGAAGCTTTTGTTAATTTGGGGTCGAATAATAATTTGAAAGTTGGAGAAGAATTATCTGTTTATGCAAAAGCGGATTCTCTTTTCGATCCGAAGACACATGAATTTTTAGGTTTAAGCGACCAAAAAATTTCTACTTTAGAGATTATTGAAATAAGAGGAATTAAACTTTCTTTAGCGGTGGTGAAAAGTAATAGAGATAAAATAGAAACAGGAATGGAAGTTAGAAAATTAGTACTTAAAAAAACGGAAGAGTAGCAACACCGCTCTTCCCTTAATTATTTATTCTGTCCGAAATTAAATTTCACATCAGTTAAAGTCCATCTAGGTTTAAGCGTTAAAGTATCGGGATAAAAATTAAATCTTTCAGATGGTTTAAAAGGAAAAGGCAATCCATAAGAATAAGTACCGCTGCTGTCTTTATCTAAAAAAGCCCATAGTCTATATTTACCTGCCTCAACTCTGTTAAATTTAAATTTACCGTTATCCGTAATTTTTTGTTTATATACAGATTCTTTTTTATCCATATTTTGAAGTACAAGTATAGGATTATCAAGTAAATTATTACTAGTTACGGTTCCGGAAACTCCGGTAAAATCTATACCACTGATAGTTTTAAATTTATACTGAAAAAGTGAATCATATTTATTACCTGCAGCGTCTTCAAATTTAGATAAATCAAGATTAATGATATAATCACGCCTCGGTTCTAGATTTTTTGTATTACTAATATAAAAAGACGCGTCATCGAGAAACTTTGAATTGAATTGTATTTTATTACCGGAAGTATCGGTAAAAGAAATTCCCGTTTTAGCGGCGGAAGTATCAAATCCGTCATCAAAATAGAAATAAAATTTTTGGTTTAAATAATCCGCGTCTTGAGATCGATTTGCCGGAATTAATTTAAATATGGAAGGCTTAACTGTATCCGGTTTAGAACTTACATTTATTCTCGCGAAATCTTTTAAATAAAAATTCCCGCTTTTATCGCGTGTTGTATCAGCGAAAAGGAAAATATCATCCGCTGCGGAAAGAGTATCATTTAAAGATAAAACTATTTCCGCGGATTTTGTATTTCCTTTAAATGCGTATAAGGGAGAATATTTCTGACTTTTAGTAGAATCATATATGTAAAAATTTTTAGAGGAGATTAAAGTAGAATCAATTTTTTCGGTAAAATTTAGGAGAACGTGGTATTTATCTGTCATAGAAGCCGAAACTAATCTCGGGGCGGTTGTATCTATTTTTGTTAAAAAATAATCTAAACCGGCAAAAGAAGAATCATTTTCCGAAAAAGAAATTTCCTGGTAAGGAGCACCATATTCATCTTGTACCGGCTGATATAAAAGATCCCGGTATTCATCTTTTACAGCAAAAACTCTATAACGCCCCGCGGATAATCCGGCTAATTTATAACTTCCGTCATTGCCGGATTGAGATACATAATCAGGTTTTTTAGCGGAAGGATTAATTGTGTCTTCACCAACCAAATAAGCAAATAATAAAACTCCTTCCGGTTTATCCGCGTATACTTTTCCGGAAATCATTCTTCTATCAATTTCGTTCCCGGTAGAAAAGCTAAAATTAAAAGCCTCAGCCAATCTATTTTTATTGTTATAATCGACAACATCCGTACCTACAGTAATAACATAAGTTTTATTCTTCGGCAGATTATGAGGAAAATTTATTTCTAATGTTTTACCGCTCCAGTCGTACTCTAAATCTCCTTCAATTGCCGGAGAAATAAAAATGGCATCTTTGGCGGTTCTTTTTTCAACATATTCAGAAAACGTAATTTCAATATGATCGTCATTAAAATTTGTGGTTCCGTCGGGGGGATAAACATCTTCAATTGTCGGTGGAATTCTATCAACATCGCCGCCGCCGGGAGGAAGTTGATTTGCGCAATTTGCAAATAATAATCCGATACTTAATAGTAGGAAATACTTTATTTTTTCTTTTGTGAATTCAGCCATTTTCTATATTCTTTTACTAATCGAAGATGTTCAGAATAAGTTGCGGCAAAATTATGGCCGCCTTTTCCATCGGCAACAAAATAAATATACTTATTGTTATCCGGATATAACGCGGCTAAAATAGCATTTTTACCCGGATTATTTATTGGTCCTGGAGGCAAACCGGCATATTTATAAGTATTATAAGGAGAATCAATTTTCAGATCTTTATACAATAAACGCTTCCATCCGTCAGGCTGTAAAAACTGGACTGTAGGATCGGCTTGCAATCTCATTCCTAATCTTAAACGATTATAATAAACACCGGCAATCGTAGGCATTTCCGAAGTTTTATTTGTTTCTCCGTCAACAATAGAAGCAATCGTTAAAATTTCATGCATCGAATATCCCATATTTTCAGCACGTTTTTTAAGAGAATCAACCATAAATGTTTTAAAAGAATCTATAAATTTTTCGGCTATTTCTTTTGGCGAACTTCGTTCATAAAATTCATATTTTCCGGGCAGAAGATAACCTTCCAGAGAAGCGGCTTCTATACCTATAGAATCGGCGAAATCCTTATTATGAGTAATATTATAAAATGAAGCGGAATCTATAAAAACCTTCCACTGCAATCTGGAAGCCAGCCATCTTGAAGAAGCGCCGTCATAAACTTTAACTTCCTTCAAATAATCCGCGTTTGTATTCAAAAGAAAATCTATTAAATCTAAATAACTTAAATTATTTGGAATATAAAAACGAGCTGCCGGAATTTTTTTCTCTGCGCCCATAACAAATGCCGCAATGCGCATATTTATTTTATTGGGAATAATTCCTTTTTCATAAAGATCATTTATAATATTATCTAAACTTTCCCCTTTTGATATTTCAAATTTAACGGGAGCCGGACGATCATAATGATTCGGTGTGAAAAAAGTATAATACAAAAGCGCCAGAGCGGCGGCAAAAACAATTAATACAAGAAAAAATTCTTTTCTACTTAATAAATTCTTAAAACCAACTTTCATCTTATTTGCCGATACATTAAAAATATTTCCCTTATCCGATTCTTCTCTTTGTATAGCACGAGATTCATCGATAATTCGTTCATAAATTCTTATAACGGCTTCTTTACTTAAAGGTTCCTCAACGTAAGATGAAATTCTTATACTTATTTCCTTTTCACGATTAGGATTATACGTTGGCAAATTCATTGATCTTTTTACGCGGCCGATTAAAACTGAATGAAGAGTTCTTTTACTTAGCAATTTTACAACCTGCTGATCGATTGCATCAATTTCATCACGTAGTTTTTTAAGAATCTCATTTCTTTCTTCAACGGGAAGAGAATTTAATTCAGTTTTAATTTTATTATAGATATTATCCATTAAACGAAAATAAGTAATTAATTTTTAAGAAATGAATTAAGAAAAATGTGTTTTAGAAAGTCCCGGGAAAGGGCTGAAATCTAAATCATTTTTTATGCCTTTTTCGAATTGCTTCATTCCCCGGAAAGCAATCATAGCGGCATTATCGCCGCAGAATTCAAACTTCGGAATGATGATTTTTTTATTATATTTTTCGGCCAAATTTATCATCGCGTCTCTTAAATATTTATTTGCCGCAACTCCGCCGACTAGAGAAATAGAATTTACATCATAATTATTAAGCGCTTTTTCAGAATTTTTAATTAAAGCTTTTATTACCGCGCTTTGAAACGATGCCGCTATGTCATTTACAGCCTCTTCAGACATATTATTATAATTACCGTAATTTTTCTGAATAAATCTTAATACGGCGGTTTTTAACCCGCTGAAAGAAAAATTATAAGGATCTTTAAGATCGGCGATGGGAAATTTAATTTTATTAGGATCACCTTGAGAAGCGGCTTTTTGTATTTTCGGCCCGCCGGGATAACCCAATCCAAGCATTTTAGCGACTTTATCGAATGCTTCGCCGGCTGCATCGTCCACCGTTGTACCTAATTTTATAATTTCATCAAAATCTTTAACAAGCAGAAGAAGAGTATGTCCTCCGGAAACAACTAACGCGAGAAAAGGAAATTCCGGCTTCTCTTCCATTAAAAAACCGGAAAAAATATGTCCTTCAATATGATTAACGGCAACTAAAGGTTTCTGTAAAGAGTAAGCCAAACCTTTGGCAAAAGTTAATCCTACAAGCAGAGCTCCGATTAAGCCAGGCCCGGCGGTTGCACAAATAACATCAATCTCTGAAAGATTTAAATCAGATTTTTTAAGCGCATCTTTAATTAAAGGAATTATAATTTGAAGATGCGCACGGCTGGAAAGTTCGGGAACAACTCCGCCGTAATTTTTATGAAAATCTTGCGACGAGATTAAATTGGCAGTTAATTTTTCATTAGAAATAACGGCGACCGAAGTTTCATCGCATGAGCTTTCTATACCTAAAATGTTCATTTTCTTTCTAACTTATTCGAAATAAATTTTTAAATATGTGTCCTGCAATTTGAGGATTTTCTTTCAATCTTCTAACAGAGTAATAATACCAATCTTTCCCGAAAGGGACATAAATTCTTATCTTATAACCATCGGCATTTATTTTATCTCTTAAATCTTCTCTAACACCAAGCAGCATTTGAAACTCAAATTTATCTTTCGGGATATTTAATTCTTTTATCAATCTGTATGCTTCATTAATTAAATATTCATCATGAGTTGCAATACCAACATAATTGCCCGATTTCAAAATTAACTCTAAAACTTGCACATAATTATCCCGAATTTTCTGACGGTCTTTATAAGCAATATTAGGCGATTCAATATAAATTCCTTTACATAACCTATAGTTTGTTCCTATTTTATTTAGAACAACAACATCGTCATAAGTCCGCTTAAGATAAGCCTGAACCACAACGCCTACATTATCATATTTTTCTTTTAATTTTTTAAGAAGTTTAAAAGTAATATCAGTATAAGGAGAATCTTCCATATCGATTCTAACAAAATTATCTATTGCCTTTGCCTTTACTATTATTTCGGATATTTGCCGAAAAGCAAAATCTTCATCAATAGCCAAACCCATTTGGGTTGGTTTTAAGGAAAGATTAGCCATTAAATTTTCGTTAACAATTGCGTCAAATACTTTTAGAGCCTCATTTTTAGCATTTTCCGCTTCCTTTTTATTTTTTACAGATTCGCCCAAAACATCTAGCGTAGCATAAATGCCTTTGCTGTTTAAATCTTTTACCACTTTAACAGCATCTTGCATCGATTCGCCTGCAATATATTTTTTCGAAAACACACCAACCATAGATTTCGGCATTACCTGAACTACGGAAACAATTGCATCATGAAATAATGACAATTTACACCTCTGAAGAATTCTGGTTTAACATTTCTTTGCGCAATCTTTTGAACCGGCAAAGCTCCCTTTAACTTTTGTAAGTTTTTCCGGCTTCGTATGAGCCGAATTTTTTAATGCTTAACGATATTTCGGTTAGATGATTTATCGCTAAAATAACTTTTTTATCTTTTAAATCTCCGAGTAAATCCGTGTAAAAAACATACTGAAAAGGTTTATGAGGAATCGGCCTCGATTCAATTTTAACCAAGTCAATATCTCTTAAAGCAAAAACGCTTAATGCCTTAAATAAGGCGCCGGGAATACTTTTCAGCTCGAAACAAATAGATGTTTTTGGATGCGTAATTTTATCTTTTGAATCATTTTTGTTTATGACTAAAAAACGCGTGAAATTTTCTTCATTATTTTGAATATTGCTTTTAAGAATTTTTAGGTTGTAAATTTCAGCGGCTTCTCTGCTGGCCACCGCGGCAGTGGCCTCTTCAGTATTTTGCATAGCAATTAAAGCTGACCCGGCAGTATCGTATGTAGGAATAATTTCCGCATTTTTGAGTCCTTTAAGAAATTCAGCGCTTTGACCCAGAGCCTGCGGATGTGAATAAACTTTTTTTATTTCTTCAAGTTTATAATTTTTATTTGCGATTAATTGGTGATTAATCTGAAGATTCAGTTCCCCGATTATTTTAAGATTATATTTTAAGAGAAGATCAAATGTTTCAAAAATACTTCCGTAAAGAGAATTTTCAATCGGTATTACGCCGAAATCAACCTTGCTGTTTTTAACTTTTTTAAAAACATCCTCAAACGAAAAAGAAGGAGAAACAGAAATATTTTCGCCAAAATATTTTTTTGAAGCAATTTCGCTAAAAGCTCCTCTTTCACCTTGAAAAGCAATATTATACATTATTTTCCAGTAATTCCGTTTATTATAGAAATTAGAAGATAAGCTTTTATTTTTAAATCATTTAATGAGCCGTTATTTAAGAAAACGAAATCCGCGCGTTTCTTTTTTTCTTCATCAGGAATTTGATTATAATTCCGGTTTCGGAATTGATCCTCGGTGAAATTTTCAAATTCTATTTTTCTTCGCAAACGCAAATTTTCATCGGCGGTTATAAGCACCACGTAATCGAAAATTTCTTCCATGTCGGCTTCATAAATTAAGGCTGCTTCCGCAAAAATAATATTATTATTTTTTAATTCTTCATCGGCTAAAAGTTTAACCTTTGCAATTACTTTAGGATGCACAATAGAATTAATTTTAACAACATTTTGGGGATTTGAAAAAACCTTTTCGGCTAAAAATTTTTTATTGATCTCATTATTCAGGTATGATTCTTTTCCAAATTCTTTACTGATTTTTTTCTTCAAATCATCATCGCTATTTAAAAGTTCTTTTGAAACTTCATCCACATTAATTACGGGAAATCCTTTTTCAGAAATAAATTTTGAAAACGCAGATTTGCCGGAACCAATTCCGCCTGTAATACCGATTTTAAGTTTCTTCATAATAATAATTATCTAATATCAACAACCAAAATTACAATTAAAATTATTCAATTATAAATATTATTCTAAATTTTTTATCAAAAATATTAAATTTTGTTAGGTAGGAATTTATAAAGAAAAGAAAATATAAAATTAAAAAGGGCTGCGAAAAACAGCCCTTAATTTTTAATTATCTCGCGTAACTGATTTTTCTCACTTCACGAATAACCGTAACTTTAATTTGTCCCGGATATTCCATTTCACTTTCAATTTTAGAAGCGATATCATGCGAAAGTTTATCTGCTACAATATCATCAATTTTATCGTGTTCAACTACAACTCTCACTTCCCTTCCGGCTTGAATTGCATAAGTTTTTGCAACACCTTCAAAAGATTGAGCGAGTGCTTCTAAGTTTTCTAAACGTTTTACATATCCTTCAAGAGGCTCTCTTCTTGCACCGGGCCTTGCCCCGCTTATAGCATCCGCAGCCTGAACTAATGGCGCGATCGGATGTTCCATTTCAATATCCTCATGATGCGAACCGACGGCGTTAACTACAATAGGATGTTCTTTATATTTTTTTGTTAAATCATATCCTAACAGAGCATGAGGGCCTTCAACGCTCTTATCAACTGTTTTACCAACATCATGCAGTAAACCCGCTCTCTTTGCTAAAGTTGTATCAAGTCCCACTTCAGCGGCCATAATTCCTGTTAAATAGGCTACTTCAATACTATGCTGTAAAAGATTTTGACCATAACTGGAACGATATTTCATTCGGCCGATATGCTTAATTAATTCCGGGTGCATATTGTGTAAACCAAGCTGAAGAACAGTATTTTCACCTTCGCGGATAAGTTCTTCTTCTAATTCTTGAGTTACTTTTTCTACTACTTCTTCAATTCTCGCGGGATGAATTCTACCGTCGGAAATAAGTCTCTCTAAAGAAATTCTGGCAATTTCTCGTCTAAATTGATCGAAGGAAGAAAGAATAACTGCTTCGGGAGTATCATCAACAATAACATCAACTCCAGTAGCTGCTTCAAAGGAACGAATATTACGCCCTTCTTTTCCGATAATTCGCCCTTTCATATCATCATTTTGAATTTGCACAACAGAAACAGTAGTTTCTATTGAATGATCGGCTGCCGTACGCTGAATAGCCTGCACAATAATTTTCTGCGCTTCTTTTTTAGCTTCGGCTTTGGCTTTATCGTGAATTTCTTTAATTACATGTGCAACATCGATTTTTGCCTGATTAACCATATTTTCCATAAGCATATTTTTTGCGTCATCAGCGGTTAATCCGGAAATTTTTTCTAATTTTTCGTTTTGCTCAGCTTCAAGTTTTTGAACTTCTAAAATTCTTGCTTCAGTGTTCTTTTTCTGATCTAGTAGCTCTTTTTCAAATTGTCTGTTTTCCTTTTCTTTTTTAATTACTAAGTCAAACTTTTTTTCGATGTTTTCTTCCCGAACACCTAATTGTTTTTCTAAATTGCCTATTTTCTGACGTTTTTGATTTACTTCAGTATCAAACTCTACTTTTTTCTTGTACCACTCGTCCTTAACCTCAAGTAATTTTTCTCTTTTAATATTATTAGCTTCTTTTTGAGCGTCTGCTATAATTTGTTTAGCTCTTTCTTCAGCCAGAGCTTTACTATTTTTACCAGATTTGGAATTAAACCACCACCCCAAGTAAAAGAATAATATTACCAGAAAAATGACCATCGGTATAAGCAATAGTTCGTCCATTTTTCCTCCAATGTGGGATATAAATATATTCCGCACTGCCGGTCGCCTGGCTAATAGAGAAAAACCCTATTAAGTCAGTGTGGGTGTCTGCCCGAACGCTTTTTGCTTCCTCTATTCCCAAAAGGGATCCGGCAGAACCGGATGAGGCTTGCAATAGACGCCGAAAGTCAAACTCCCTATTGAATGAAAGTTAGTTTTTCATATTATTACGGGACCGACAGGACGGAAAAATCTTTGTTAAGATGGGTTGGACATACTGGGCTCGTTTATAAGAAGTTTTATTTTCTTTACTTTATCCGCGGCTTTTATTATAAATTCTCTGTTTTTATTTTTTTCTATAAACAAATCATATGCAATATTCAAACAAGCAATAATTGCTATTGTTTGCGCGGGCTGATCGGGAAGTTCCTCTTTAGTTTCTTCCATCACTTTATTTACATAAACAGCAAGTTCTTTTGCTATTTCTTCATTTTCGACCAGTAAAGAATATTCTTTTTCAAATATTTTTATTTTTAACTTCTTTTTATCGGTCATCTATGCCTTTTCCATCTATCGTTCAATATGTTTAAGAACTTAAATGATAATCTAATTTAGAAATTAAACTCTGCAGCCTATTTTTTATTGTCTCTCTTTCTTCTAATGCGAATAAGGCGGAACCATTTTTAAAATTTTCGATTTCATTCTGTAAAGATATAATTTTTTTATTTAAATTTTCATTCTGATTTTTAGTAGCAACTAAATTGTCTTCCAATTCACGATTTCTTTTCACTTGATCTTTAAATTTTTGAGTTAAAGACGAAACTTGTGTTTCTATAGAGCTTAACTCTGAAAGTAACAGATCGTTTTTAGAATTTTCCGCCAATTAATTTCCTCTTAATTTTGCATTAAAATTATTGGTTATCGCGGTTATTAAATTAGTGAATTCTTTTTCAACTTCTTCTTCTGTTAATGTACGGGATTTATCATAATATTCTAAAGTAAAAGCCATACTTTTTTTATTTTCACCTAAAGATTCTTTTTCAAATAAATCGAATAACTGAACTGATTTTAGTAGAGAAGAACTTTTTTTAATAATGAAATCTGCAACTGATTGATATGTAACGGATTTATCAAATATAAACGCAAAATCTCTTATAACTTTAGGGAATTTTAATAATTCATTAAATTTCTTTTGCGGTTTAGTAATATTTTTTAATAAACTTATATCAAATTCGAAACAGAAAACATTTTGTTCAATACCAAATTGTTTAAGAACCTCAGGTTTAATTCTACCTCCGATACCAATTTTACTGCTTTTATAACTCTTTACAAAAGTAAAATCAAATGTAGTATTTTCATCATGATAATAGGAATCATTTAAAACATTGTCAAGCGAAATATTAATAAGTAAACTATTAACTAATCCCTTTAAATTATAAAAGTTAAAAGATTTTTCCGCTTCAATCCAAGTTTTTTCTACTTCTAAACCGGTGGTTATTAAAATAAGTTTCTGTGTTTCTGTAAAATCATCAAAACTTTCAATTTTAGAATCAGAATTTTTGTTAAATACATTTCCAATTTCAAATAATTGCAGGTTCTTTTCACCGACATTTAAATTACTTGCCACAGTAGCTAAAGCGCCCGGAATTAATGAGGTTCTTAAAAAGGCCATATCTAAACTTTGTGGATTCAGAACATGAATTTTATTTCCTACAAGAGACGCTAATTTTTCGCTCTGTAACGGGTTGTTTATAATTTCCCAAAATCCTAACGAATTTGCCGTAGATCTAAGATTGTCCACGAATTCAGATTCATCATGTTTTGCTCCCAGAGTAACAGAAATTTTAGATATTGTCGGAATATTATCATAACCGTTTATTCTGGCTATTTCTTCAATAATATCTATTTCTCGTTCAACATCCGGCCTAAATGTCGGAACTAATACAGTAACTGCTGAATCAGATTGCTCTTTTAATTTGAAACCTAATTTTTCTAAAATTTGAACAATCTTTTCTTTTTGAATATTATAACCTAAAATTTTAGTAACACGAGGAACTCTAACGGTAATTTCCAGTTCTTCAATTTTATTGGGATAAATATCAATTGTTCCGGCAAGAATTTCTCCGTCGCAAAGCTGAGCGATTAATTGAGCAGCTCTTTCAGCTGAGTACAAAGTTCCATTAGGATCAACGCCACGTTCAAACCTATATGAAGCTTCTGTACTTAATGAAAGAGCTTTAGAAGTTTTTCTTATGCTTGAAGTATTAAAATGCGCGCTTTCAATCAGAATTTCTTTTGTATCTGAATAAATCTCGGAATTTTCGCCTCCCATAACTCCCGCAACGGCAACCGGTTTTTCTGAGTCGCAGATCATTAAGGTTCCGGCTGGAAGAATTCTTTCTTTAGAATCTAATGTTATAAATTTTTCTTCCTTTTCAGTACTTTTTACAATTATTTTATTGCCTTTTAGTCTATTTAAATCGAACGCATGTAAAGGCTGCCCTGTTTCATACATAACATAGTTTGTTACATCTACAATATTATTTATCGGCCGTAAACCAATACTTGATAATCTTTCTTTCAGCCAAATAGGCGATTCTTTTATTGTTACACCTTTTACTACTTTGGCTGTATATCTGGGGCAATTTTTTTCATCTTCGATTTCAACTGATGCCGCGTTTTCAATTTTTTCGGATGATTCCGATAATGAAATTTTATTTTTTTTAACGGACAAATTAAAAAGAGCCGCAAGGTCCAAAGCAACTCCAAAATGTGAAAGCGCGTCCGGTCGATTCGGTGTAATAGCTATTTCCATAACAACGTCATTAAGTCCGAGTGCTTCAGAAATCGGAGTACCTTCTTTCAAATTTTCATCTAAAACCATAATCCCTGAATGATCGTCGCTTAATTCTAATTCATCTTCGGCGCAGATCATACCAAATGATTCAATTCCGCGAATCTTAGCCTTTCCTATTTTAAATTTTCCTTTGGGAATAACTGTTCCAACGGGAGCGAATACAACTTTTTGACCGGCGTCAACATTAGGAGCACCGCAAATTACCTGAAGATATTCATTTCCGGTAAATACGGTACAGAGAGAAAGTTTATCCGCATTTGGATGTTTTGCTTTATCTTTAACATATCCTACTATAAAATCTTTATATATTTGAGTTTCATCAATTACTTCTTCAACTTCCAATCCGGACATTGTAAGATTAGATACAATTTCATCAACCGAAATATTATTTAAATCAATATAATCTTTAAGCCAATTAAGAGATATTTTCAATTCTTTAACTCCAAATCAAAACTGTTTTAAGAATCTAAAATCATTTTCAAAGAAAACACGAATATCATCAATTCCATATTTTAACATCGCTGTCCTTTCTATTCCCATTCCAAAAGCATAACCGGAATAAATCTCCGGATCATAACCAATATTTTTAAATACATTAGGATCAACCATTCCGCAGCCTAAAATTTCTAACCAGCCAGAATGTTTACAAACTTTACAGCCTGAACCATGACATAAGAAACAGGTAACATCCATTTCGGCGCTAGGCTCAGTAAACGGGAAAAAACTCGGGCGAAAACGGTATTTTAAACCTTCGCCATAAAATTGTTTCGCAAAGGAGACCAAAGTTCCTTTCAACTCGGCAAAAGTTACATCAGTATCAACATAAAGTCCTTCAACTTGATGAAACATACAATAACTTCTGGAACTTACAGCTTCATTACGATAAACTCTTCCCGGCATAATAGTTCTAACCGGAGGTTTTTGATTTTGCATCACTCTAATTTGTGTAGGTGAAGTATGAGTCCTAAGTAAAAAATCATCACTGATAAAGTAAGTATCCTGCATATCTCTTGCGGGATGATCCGGCGGGAAATTTAGCGCTTCAAAATTATTATAATCTGATTCAAGTTCCGGCCCCTCATTTACAGAAAATCCCATTCCTTTAAAAATTGTTTTAATCTCATCAAGTGTTTGAGTTAAGATATGTTTACTTCCGATGGATTTGAGCGAACCGGGCAGAGTTAAATCAGCTTTAACCTCAGAGGATTTTTCACTTTCCTCAATAGCTTCTTTTTTCGAATTAAATTTATTTGTTATTTCGTTTCGAAGTGCATTTAACTTTTGTCCAAGAGCAGGTTTTTCTTCTTTCGAAGCATTTTTAAGTTCTTCGAATAGACTTGTAACGAGACCTTTTCTGCCGAGATATTTTATTCTGATATCTTCGAGCTTTTTTGCATCTTTTACGGATGATATATTATGTATGAACTCGTCATTAATATTCTTTATTTTTTCATCAAGCATAGCAGTAACCGATTATTTAAAATAATACCCTCTCAAAATATAAAAATTCTTAAGAGGGTATTAAAAATTAATTAGCAGAAAAGTTCACTAGTTCAGTAAAAGCAGAAGGATTTTCTACTGCAATGCTGGCCAATACTTTCCTATTTATATTTACGCCTTTTACATCAAGAGTATGCATTAATCTTGAATAAGTAGTACCATTTTCACGGGCAGCGGCGTTAATTCTAACAATCCATAACTGTCTAAAAGTTCTCTTTTTAAGTTTTCTGTCACGATAAGCGTGAACTAAACCTTTTTCTACATGATTTTTAGCTATGGTATAGACTTTACTTCTGGAACCCCAGTAACCTTTAGCTTGATTGAGAATATTTTTTCTTCTTCTGTGAGAAGCAACTTTATTTTTTGAACGTGGCATTTTAATTATCCTTTTTCATTTTCATTTTTGAAGCATAATTTTAACACGCTTCTCTTCAGATTCCGATACCAAAGTTGCGTGTCTCAAATTTCTTTTTCTTTTTGTGCTTTTGGAAGTAAGAATATGACTTCTATAAGCTTTTTTCCTCTTATATCTTCCGGAGGCAGTTTTCCTGAAAGTTTTTCCGGCTCCGCTGTTGGTCTTCATTTTTGGCATAACTTTATCCTAGCTAATTATTCTTTTTTGATTTTGTTTTCGTGGGTACCAAAATTACACTCATGTTTCTCCCTTCCATTTTAATGGGAGATTCAATTTTTGCTATATCTTCTGTTTTCTCAATAAACCTTTCGAGCAGATCTTTTCCTAAATCAGTATAGGCCATTTCACGTCCTTTAAACATAACCACGGCTTTAACTTTATTTCCTTCTTCCAAAAAATTTATAGCGTGTTTAGCTTTAAATTCAAAATCATGAACATCTGTGTTAGGATGAAGCCTTATTTCTTTTAGAAGAGAAACCTGTTGATTTTTACGTTGAATTTTTTCTCTTTTTTGCTGTTCGTATTTGAATTTACCGTAATCAATTATTTTGCATACAGGCGGTTTTGCTTGAGGTGCAATTTCTACTAAATCCATACCTCTTTCGCCTGATACTTTAAGAGCGTCCTTGACGGAAAAGATACCTAACTGTGCTCCGTCAACATCTATAACTCTAACTTTAGGAGCTCTTATATCTTCGTTAACCCTTACATTATCTTGTTGAGCGATTATCAACCTCTCTAATTTGTTGTGTAATCTTTATTTTTAATTTCATCTTTAATCTTACTAATAAATTCTGATAAAGACAAAGCACCCAAATCACCTTTTTTATGTTTTCTAACGGAAATCATTCCGGAAGATTGTTCTTTTTCTCCCACTATTAGCATATAAGGAACTTTTTGAGTTTCCCAATCTCTAATTTTATAGCCAACTTTCTCGTTTCTTTCGTCAAGTTGAGTTCTGATGTTATTAAGCTTTAATTCGTCGGCAACCTTCTTTGCGTATTCAAAATAATTTTGAGATACCGGAATTACTACAACTTGATCGGGAGAAAGCCATAATGGAAAATCGCCGCCGAAATGTTCAATAAGAACGCCAATAAATCTTTCCAAAGAGCCAAACGGCGCGCGATGTATAACTACCGGCCTATGTTTTTGTCCGTCACTTCCAATATATTCTAAATCAAATCTCTCAGGCATCACATAATCAATCTGAACTGTACCCAGCTGCCATTTTCTGCCCAAAGCATCTTTCACCATAAAATCTATTTTTGGCCCGTAAAAAGCTGCTTCACCTTTTTCTATAGTGTAGCTCAGATTCATTAGATCGGCAGCTTCTTTAATTTCTTTTTGAGCTCTTTCCCATAAAGATAAATCTCCGCCATACTTCGTTTCATTTTCATCTCTAAAAGAAAGCTGAGTAGTAAAATCAGCGAAGCCCATAGTTTTAAAAACATACTGAATAAGATCAATGACATTGCAAAGTTCATCTTTCAATTGATCTTGACGGACAAACATATGAGAATCATCAACAGCGAAACTTCTAACTCTTGTTAATCCGTTTAGTTCCCCGGATTGTTCGTAACGATAAACAGTTCCAAATTCAGCATATCTAATAGGTAGATCCCTATAACTTCTGGGTTTAGAAGCGTAAATTTGAAAATGATGGGGGCAATTCATCGGTTTCAACAAATATTCTTCTTCACGATCGGCAAATTTTAATGGAGGAAATTGACTATCGCTATAATAAGGATAATGGCCGCTGGTTTTATATAAATTTATATTACCGATATGAGGAGTAATTACCGGAAGATAACCTCTTTTTGTCTGCTCTTTTCTGAGAAATTTTTCCAGTGTTTCTCTAAGAATAGTACCTTTCGGAAGCCAAACCGGAAGTCCCGCGCCGATGTTTGGAGAAAAAAAGAATAATTCCAGTTCTCTGCCAAGCCGACGATGATCTCTTTTTTTAGCTTCTTCCAATAAATAAAGATAATCATCAAGCATTTTTTTCTTAGGAAAAGAAATGCCGTAAATTCTTTGAAGTTGTTTATTCTTTTCATCACCGCGCCAGTATGAACCGGAAATATTTAAAAGCTTAACATATTTTATTTTCCCGGTTGAAGGAACATGAGGACCGCGGCAAAGATCCGTAAAGGCACCTTCTTTATAAACACTAATATCTTCAGATTGCTCATCTATTTCAGAGAGAATTTCAATCTTATAATTATCGCCTTTTTCTTTGAAGAAATTTACAGCTTCTTCTTTAGAAAGATCTTGACGCAGAAAAGAATTATCATTTTTCGATAACTCATTCATTCTCTCTTCAATTTTTTGAAGATCTTCCTCATTTAAATTGATGAATTAATATCTATATCATAATAAAAACCATTTTCAATCGGAGGGCCTACGCCAAATTTTGCTTCAGGATAAATGTCTTGAATCGCATGGGCCATTAAATGAGAAGTGGAATGCCAGTAAACTTCCTTACCTTTTTCATCGTTAAAAGTAAGGAAATTTATTTCCGAATCATTCTGCAGAACGGTATTCATATCTTTTACATTTCCATTTAATTCAACAGCAACCGCATCTTGAGCAAGACGAGGCGAAATAGACTCGGCAATTTGATAAGCGGTTATGCCTTTATCAAATTCTTTTGAGTTACCGTCAGGAAATATAATTTTAATTTTTTCCATATCACTTTTTAATAAAAAAAATCGGAGTTAACTCCGAAATAAGTGGGCTCTAGAGGATTCGAACCTCTGGCCTTCTGCACGTCAAGCAGACGCTCTAACCAACTGAGCTAAGAGCCCGGTTAGAATAATAGCTCCAAAATATTTTATAAAACAGAGAAAATATATATGGGTTATAAATTAGAATGTACAACGCAATTAACTCGCGTTGTACATTATCAGTACCGAGGGCCGGACTCGAACCGGCACGGGAATAAATTCCCACAGGATTTTAAGTCCTGTGCGTCTACCAATTCCGCCACCCCGGCAAAATCGCTTTTTATTTTAGCGTCTAAAGATATATATAACAATAATTTTATGCAAGAAACTAAAGTAAATTTTTTGCTTTTTTATCTTATAATTTACGTATAAAGAACTCTCGTTAGTGAGAATGGTGTATTAACAATTCCCACTTATGAAGTGCAAACATAAATATTTTTTTTAATAAAACATAGAATTTCTAACTTAAATTATATTTTTTTTTGTTGGCATATCCTTTGAAACTTTATACTGAAATATATTAATAATATTCAATAATTTTTAGAAACAACGACAGGCTTATTTTGAACTGGATTGATGAATATAAATCAAAAGTTTGCGGTGCTGAAGAAGCTGTAAAAGTAATAAAATCATTTGATAGGGTGTATGTACATCCCGGCAGCGCTACACCGGAAATACTTTTAAACGCGATGTGCGGCAGATATAATGAATTAGAAAATGTAGAAGTTGTTCATATTCTTACTCTCGGGGTTTCGCCTTATTCAAGCCCGGAATACCAAGGCCATTTTAGACATAACGCGCTTTTTATAGGAAATAATGTTAGACAGGCTGTAAATGAAGGCCGAGCCGATTTTACTCCCGTATTTTTATCTGAAGTTCCGCTTCTTTTTCAAAAAGGAATTCTGCCAATAGATGTAGCTTTAATAAATGTTTCTCCCCCGGATAAATATGGTTTCTGCAGTTTTGGTGTTGGAATAGAAACAACAAAACCTGCTTCCGAAGTATCTAAAATTATAATTGCACAAATAAATCCTAACCAACCCCGCACTCTCGGTGATTCTTTTATACATATTAGTAAAATAAATTTTTGTGTAGAAGTTGACGCGCCTTTGAAAGAAATGCATTCGGATCATAGCCATTTGCCGATTGAAGAACAGGAAATTTATGAAAAAATCGGTAAAAATATATCAACTTTAATAGAAGATGGTTCTACTTTGCAAATGGGAATAGGAAATATACCAAATGCCGTTTTACACTTCTTAAATAATAAAGAACATCTGGGGGTTCATACAGAATTATTTTCCGATGGGGTAATAAATCTTGTGGAAAAAGGAATAATAACTAACGAAAGAAAAACACTGCACGCCGGCAAAATAATTGCCTCGTTTGTTTTGGGTTCAAAAAAACTTTTTGATTTTATTGATAACGACCCGATTATGGAATTTCATCCTTCCCATTATACAAATGATCCTTTTATAATATCGCAAAATGATAAAATGGTTGCCATTAATTCTGCTCTTCAAATAGATTTAACAGGACAAATATGCGCTGATTCTATCGGCCCAAGATTTTACAGCGGTTTCGGCGGACAATTAGATTTTATTCGGGGCGCTTCAAGAAGTAAAGGCGGAAAACCTATAATAGCAATTCCTTCTACGGCAAAGAAAGGTACTCTTTCAAGAATTACTCCATATTTAACTGAAGGCGCGGGAGTAACCACAACCAGAGGCGATGTTCATTATGTTGTAACGGAATACGGTATTGCCGATTTATACGGAAAAACGATAAGACAGAGAGCTAAAGCTTTAATAGATATAGCTCATCCCGATTTTAGAGAAGAATTAGATTTGCACATGACGGAATCTTATACCCGCAATGTTGAAGTATGATGTTTCCCCTCCCCTATTAAATCTTCAGGATCAACATGAATGGTAATATTTTTAAGATGAGGAATTTCTTTTAGTAATTCCTCTTGTACATTAACGGCCAATTGATGTCCTTCATTAACAGTTAAATTTCCCGGTACGGCAATACTTAAATCCACCCTTAATTCATGCCCGATCCATCTTGCTTTTATATCATGAGCACTGGAAACACCTTTTAAGCCAAGAACTACTTTTCTTATTTCATCAAGCAAAACCGGGTCTACTACATCCATTAATCTTTTAAAAATTTCTTTGGAAGTAGTAATAACAATACCAAAAATAAAAAGACTAATAATAATTCCCATTAGAGGATCAAGAATAGGAAATCCCGCAAGCACACCTACCGCACCAAACAGCACAGCCAATGAAGTAAGTCCATCAATCCTTGAATGCTGTCCGTCAGCAACTAACGCGGCACTGCCGATTTCTTTTCCAGTATTTATTCTGTAATGAGCAACAAATTCGTTTCCTATAAAACCAATTATAGATGCAGCAATAACCCAGCCGCTGTTTCTTATACTCTCTAAAGAATAAAATTTTTCTACAGATTCATAAACCGCGATTACCGCGCTTATAAGAATTACACCGATGATTATTATCCCGGCAATGTCCTCAGAACGTCCGTAACCGTATGTTAATTTTTTTGTCGATTTTCTTCTACTTAAGGAAAAAGCAATCCACAATGGAATAGAAGTAAACGCATCTGCAAAATTATGAATAGTGTCGGCAAGTAATGCGGCGCTTCCGCTAATGTACACAATCACCACTTGAAATAAGGCTGTAACTAATAATCCGATCAATGAAATTTTTAGCGTTCTTATTCCTTTTTGCGACGAATCCATTTCTTTCTTATCTCCCAATTATTTCATCTTTCAGCTGCTGTTATTAATATTAATTATTTTATCCTCAAGTAAACATAACAACATATTATTTAACTTTACATTGAAAAAATTAATTTTATAAAAGTTATTCCTGGATTAAATCTAAATAAATATTCCAATTATTTAACCTCTTCGTTTAATTTCTGAACCATGTCTTTTGGTGAAGAATTCCTTTTTCCGCTAGTTTCACCTTTTTTACGACTGGCATATTCATTGCACTATTAAAAATAAAAATCAAATATTATGAAGACTAAATATTTTATCGTTAAAATTATTTTTGTAGTTATCTTATTCTGTTGCTTATGTATAATTTATATTTCGTTTAATAATACTTCCGGTCTTAATTCCAATACATTTTTTTATAAAAATGGTTTAGTATTTAAAGGAACAAATAATTTCGCCTTTACAGGATCCGTAACTGATACTTTAGACAATAATATTTTGAAATACCATGTAATAAAAGGTATAAAAAATGGTGAATTCTCCGTATCTAAATTAGACGGCAGCTTGCGAATGAAAGGCAATATTAGAAATAATCGAAATGAAGGAATATGGATTTATTACTTTGACAACGGGCAAATTGAATGCAAGGGAGTTTTTAAAAAAGATTTAGCCGAAAATAAATGGGAATATTATTATCCCAACGGCAAATTAAAGGAAACCGGAAAATACTATAAAGGGAAAAGAATCGGAGAATGGATATTATATGATAAATACGGCAGAATAAATGAAAGAAGGTTTTTCAGAAACGGTACGGCTTCTTATTCTATTAAAAGAGAAAAAGAAATTTCACTTTAGACTAGGCGTAATTTCACTCACACCGTGTGCTCTTCTACATAAAGAATATTATACTTTCATATTATGTTGAAAATGTAATATTTAGAAAGAGAGGATTTTATGAATAGAATTAGAGATCGGAAAAGGATGGAAAGTCATAAAATTTCTTCGGAGCTTGAACTATTATATCATGAAAGAGAATGGGACGAAATAAGGGCAAACGGCTACAGCGAAGAAGTATTTATGGCATCAAATTATGACCCAAGTGATAGAGGAAGAAGAGATTCTGATCCTGATGATGTTAATGATCAGTTTAACGAAGATGAAGAATATGATGACGAATCTGATTTGGAAGACGAGGAGCAAAAAGAATAAATTTTCTTCTTTTTTAAATGGGCTTATAAAGCCCATTTTTTTTGCGGTGAATTTATCCCCCGCTTTGTATATTACCCATCCGAATAAATTTTATTTTTATAATGAAAAATATCTCAATAGTAAAATCAAAAACCGATGCGGAAATTGATGAATGCGCGGGACTTATGCTCAATTCCGATCCTTGGAAAAGTTTAAATGTTAATTTTAATATTTTAGTGAAGACAATAAACGATTCCACAATAGAATTATTTTTAGCCTTGCAAGAGAATAAAATTTTAGGATTTGCCGCGGTACAAATGAACGGTGTGTTTACAGGTTACATAAAAAATATTGCAGTCAAAGAAGAGTTTCGAAATCAAAAGATTGGGCTTCAGCTATTGAAGTTTGTGGAAGAAAGAATTTTTACCGAACGAAAAAATGTATTCCTTTGTGTTTCATCTTTTAATAAAAAAGCAATTAGGTTTTACGAACGTAACGGTTATGAAAAAGTAGGGGAACTTAAAAATTATTTAATAAACAAGCATTCCGAGTTTATAATGAGAAAAACTATCGGGCCCTTATATCCGTCCAAACAACATTTTACATCATTATTTTTTATCACAATACTTTAACTCTTATTTTATAAACTTTATATAGAATTAAAACTATTGGAGATATATTATGAAAAATCAATTTGTGTTGCCCTTTAAAGGAAGATGGGCTGTAAGAGCAGAAGGAACTGACGAGGTAACATCAATACACGATACGATTGAAGAAGCAATAGAAGAAGCAAAGTTATTAGCAAAGAAACAAGATTCAAAATTAGTTGTTTTAAGAGAGGACGGAACTATAGATAATTTAGGTGCGTACGGAATCAATCCGTTACCGGATAAAGATAAAACTCCTGAATATAATAGTGATGATGAAGGCGTTTAAGAATTAATTTTAAATTTGATTATAAATTCAGTTCCGTATTCATTTAATAATTCAATAACACCTTCAATTTGTTCTACTAAAGTAATAACTAATTGTAATCCCAGAGAAGGAGTATTCCGGAAATCAAAATTTTCCGGAACTCCTATTCCGTTATCTTTAATTCTTAATTCATAATTCTCATCATCAAGTTTTAGCATTGATATTTTAACCACATCTTTTTCTAATTCCAAACCGCCGGCCTTTCTTTTTTGATAAAGAATATCCGATTCTTTGAAAGCGTGTTTTAAGGAATTTGAGACTAATTCATTAATGATTAATCCTAAAGTTATTGCGGTATCAATGGATAAGAAAATATTTTCCATATCAACAATTAATTCAAAATTATCCCTGCGGTACCTGTACGAACTGAAAAGATTACCTATCAGCTCATTAATGTAAACGCCAAAATCTATTTTAGACATATCTCTTGATTGATAAAGTTTCTCATGAATTAAAGCCATCGAGCGAATTCTATTTTGGCTGTCATGGAATAATTCGCGCGCATGTTTATCAGAAATATACTGCGATTGAAGATTAAGCAAACTTGAAATAATCTGTAAATTATTTTTTACTCGATGATGCACTTCTTTAAGTAAAACTTCTTTCTCTCTTAAAGAATTCTGAATTTGTTCCAAGTTCTTTTTTCTTTCGGTGATATCAGTAAAAGTAATAACGCCCCCTTTTACTTCATCATTTTTAATAATCGGATAATGAGAATATTCCACAGGGAAAAATGTTCCGTCCGCCCGCCAGAAAACCTCATTATCAACAGTAAAACTTTCCTTAGATTTTATTGATTTAATCATCGGGCATTCTTCTTTAGGATAATGTCTCCCGTCTTTATAAGTATGATGAAACATTTCATGCATATCACTATTTATAAATATTTGGGGAGGATATCCTATCATCTCCGCCGCCGAACGATTTATAAATGTACATCTTCCTTTTAAGTCAATACCAAAAATTCCTTCGCCGGTAGATTCTAAAATTTGTTCCAGGTTAAGATTCACACGTCTTGTAGCCGTAAATCCCAAAACAACCAGAAAAAATAAGATACTAATTGCAATTCCGCCGAAAAGCACAATTAATGGTTTATCCCAATCAATCATATTCTCAAAAGAAGGAAGCGAAGCAAAAATTAATGTCCATTTTTTGCCGTTAAGAGAAATTGTTTTGGTAGAAGTGAATAAAGCTTCGCTAAATATTTTAGATGAATCACTCGCATACATCAATGATTTATTATTTGTACGAACACCGTCATAAATTTTTAAAGCGATATTAGCTAATTCCCTTCCTAAAATTCCCTGCATTAAATCATCCATTCTGAACGGACTATAAACATAACCCTCTATTTCTTCTCTTCTATCTTGAACCGTAACCGGTTTTATTCCGGATTTATAAACCGGAAGATACATTAAAAAACCGGCTTGAATATTTTCATTGGTTTCTTGGACTAATAAAACTTTCCCGGAAATAAATGTAGATGCGCTATCCCTAGCTTTTTCCATAGCGGCACGGCGCGTGGAGTTTGAAAACATATCATAACCGTACGCTCTTAAATTTCTGCCTGAATATGGTTCCAGATAAATAATTGGTGTATAAACCGGCCTATCCCCGTCCGGCCAAATTTTATACTCATTATGGCCTGCCTGCCTCACTCTCTGTTCCTGCTGTTCCTTTTCTTCGGCTGTTACATATTCCGCAAAACCAAAACCTAAAATTCCCGGATAATTTTTTTCAATCCTTAAACTTTTAAAATAATTATGCCAATCATTAAAAGTAACTGTATCCGATGCGTCAAATAAACCGGTTCCACCCAATAAAATCTGTTCATAAGCCTGCATTCTTTTTTTAATTGCTGTTTCTACTTCACTCGTTCTAAAATTAAAATTAATGCGGGCATTAAAATCTATATCCTTTTTAACGGTTATCCATTCTCCCAGCGTTATGAAAAGCAGAATTACAAGAAGAGCCCAGGCAAGAATATTTATTTGAGATTCTGAAGAACCAAAAAATGTTTTAAATGAGAGAGGTATTTTTTTTTCTTTATTAGCCAAAATTCTCTTCCTTTTTTCAGAGATTTTTTTTTGCTAAATAACTTCGTCTTGCTATAACTTAAAGTTAAATATTTAAATTAAAAACAAATTAAACACTATTACAAAATTAATATAACAAGAAGTAAATAATTATTACAAAAATTTTTATGGAATTATATTTTTTGTTTTTTGCTTTTGAAATTATATGTTTAGCACATAATCAAATTCCATACCTGCTTAAATTTAATTATTAAATTCTCTTCTATTTTTATAATTCATCTTCGGTTAATTCTAAAATAAATATGAAAGAGAGAGATAAATGAAATTAACCACAGTGTTATTAGTTTTATTTATAAACATAATTGCTTTTTCCCAAAACCTTCAGTTACATTACGATTTTGGCCAAAACAGAAAATATATTACTACAACCTTAGAAATGTTTAAAACAGATGAGTACGGCGCGACTTATACCTTTGTAGATTTTGATTTTAACAATGACGGTAATAAAAGCTTATCGCTCGCCTACTGGGAAATTGCACGCTACATTACTCTTCCGTTTATAAATAAAGATTTTTCTTTTACCGTTCAATATAATGACGGTGTCGCAAGAATAAAAAATATAGGCATTGCTGTTCCTCTGGGACATGTTTGGCTAACCGGCATTAGTTATCCGATTGATCTCGGTTTTATTACTCTCAATACAGATCTACTTTACCGCTCTTCCTACGGCTCTTCGGCTCCGGATGCGCAAGTAACTTTTGTTTGGCTTAAGAATTTTTTAAGCGATAATATTACTTTTACCGGTTTTATGGATATTTGGTCGGCTGATAAAAACAGCGGCAGCGGTAAAAAGACTGTTGTTATACTAACCGAACCTCAAATTTGGTATAACATTTATCATCATTTATCAGTCGGCAGCGAAATAGAAATCAGCAATAATTTTATTCCTAATTCTAATAAAATTGAAGTAAACCCTACACTGGCAGTAAAATGGATATTCTAACGGAGGAAATAAACCCAAAATGTTAAAAAATTATTTTAGACTTTCTGAAAATAAAACAGATGTGAAAACAGAAATACTGGCCGGAATAACAACATTTTTGGCGGCCATGTATATAATTGTTGTTAATCCGGCTATTATTAGTCAAACAGGAATGCCGTTCAATGGTGTTTTAACAGCGACTGTACTAGTATCAGCGTTTAGTACAATAATGATGGGAATTTACGCTAAAAATCCGATTCTTGTTGCGCCGGGAATGGGATTAAATGCGTTTTTCACATTCTCAGTAGTTTTAGGAATGGGAGTAAAATGGGAAACCGCTTTAGGTTCTGTCTTTTGGGCAGGAATAGTTTTTCTTATTCTTTCTGTTTTTAATATTCGAACTTATATTGTAAAAGCAATTCCTAAACAAATAAGATACGCGGTATCAGCGGGAATAGGACTTTTTATCGCTTTAATAGGGTTAGTTAACGCTAAATTTATAATTGCAAATCCCGCAACTTTAGTATCTATAGCTCCTATGGATCCGGTTACGGTAACATTTATAATCGGTCTTTTTATTTCCGCTTTTTTAATTATTAAACATGTTAAAGGCGCTTTAATAATAGGAATTATTTTTACAACTTTAATTTCTCTTCCAATCGGAAGGTTATACGGCGATGCATCAGCAATTAATTTTGGGGTACCAACCTTAGTAACTTGGAAAGGTTTTTTTGAGATGCCGGATTTCAGTTTAATTTTTAAATTCGATATTCTGGGATCGTTGAAATTTGCGATATGGCCGATTACTTTTGCTTTCCTTTTTACAGATATGTTTGATAGTCTTTCTACTTTTGTGGGTGTTGCCGAAGCCGCTAATTTAGTGGATGAAAACGGCGAACCTAAGAATGTAAAGCAGTCTCTTATTGTAGATGCCTTTGCAACAACTGTTTCCGGATTATTCGGGACCAGTGCGGGAACAGCATATATTGAATCCGCCACAGGGATTGAAGAAGGCGGTAGAACCGGTTATACGGCTTTAGTTGCCGGACTGCTGTTTCTTCCGTTTATGTTTATTTCTCCTCTCTTATCCATTGTTCCGGCAATTGCTACTTCACCTGCCTTGGTTCTTGTCGGTGTTTTTATGATGAAGCCGGTTTTAAAAATCAATTGGTCAAAATTTGATGACGCAATTCCCGCGTTTCTTGCCTTAGTACTAATTCCTTTTACTTATTCTATAACCCAGGGAATTATTTGGGGATTTTTAAGTTGGACCTTTTTAAAATTATTATTGGGTAAAAAAGAGGATGTTTCACCGATGCTGATAGCAATAGATATTTTTGCTATTTTAGCTTTAATTGTTTAGATATTTTTTGATGACAAAACTGAGGTTAAAAATGAATTATACCTATCTGGGACGCACCGGTTTAAAAGTTAGTAAAATTTGTCTCGGTACTATGAATTTCGGTTCATATACACCGGAAGAAGAGAGCCATAAAATTATGGATAACGCTCTCGAACTAGGAATTAATTTTTTCGATACTGCGAATGTTTACGGAAACGAAAAAGGCGTCGGTTTCACAGAAAGCCTCATAGGCAGATGGCTGGAAAAAGGAAACGGAAGACGTGATAGTATTGTTTTAGCCACAAAGGTTTACGGCAAAATGGGAGAAGGAGTAAATGACCAAAAACTTTCGGCGTATAATATTAGAAAAGCCTGCGAAGAAAGTTTAAGAAGATTAAAAACAGATCATATAGACCTATATCAAATGCATCATGTTGATAGAAATTCCCCTTGGGAAGAAATTTGGCAGGCTATGGAGCAATTAGTAAAAGAAGGTAAGATTTTATACGTGGGAAGTAGTAATTTTGCGGCCTGGAATATTGTCGAAGCAAATTATATTGCAAAAGAAAGACATTTCCTTGGATTAGTTTCCGAGCAGAGTATTTATAGTTTAAGAAATAGAAATATTGAATTGGAAGTTATTCCGGCATGTCGCGCGATGGGAGTAGGAGTTATTCCATGGAGCCCGTTAGGAGGCGGTATTTTATGCGGTGTATTAGATAAACCAAAAACAGGAAGAAGAAATAGAGAAGCTCTTCAAAAATCGGTAGAAAAACTTCGGCCGCAAATCGAATCATACGAAAATCTATGTAAAGAAATCGGGGAAAAACCTGCTGATGTCGCGCTTTCTTGGATGCTTCATAATCCTGATATAACTTCTCCTATAGTCGGACCGCGGACGATGGAACAATTAAAAGATAATGTTAAAACTGTAGATATAAATCTTTCGGAAGATGTGCTTAAAAAACTTAATGAAATTTGGCCCGGCCCCGGAAATCAGGCTCCTGAAGCATACGCTTGGTAATTTTTAATAAGTGTTAAAGTATTTATAAATGGTACAATTATTTTTTGGTTGTACCATTTTTTTTGCATCATTTCTTTCGAGGGAAAAATTCTCTTATTTTTGTCTCTCTAAATTTTAAAAGAAATTAATGAAAGTATTTTGAAAATGAGTGTTTCGGATTCCTCTCCTTTTTCGCTAAACAAGGTCATTTTTATATTGTTATTGATATTTTGCCTTACTCCTTATGCCTCTCCGCCCATTGCATTAGCTTTGGGATTATTTTTAGCTATTAGTATCGGGAATCCTTTTAAAGAGGAAAGTTCAAAAGTAACTAAAATATTATTACAAGCTTCTGTTGTTGGTTTGGGTTTCGGAATGAATCTGACGACGGTAATAGCAGCCGGTAAAACCGGTTTTTTATTTACCGCCGCATCAATTTTATTTACATTAACTTTAGGATATTTTATAGGTAAGAGATTAAAAATTAATAAAAATTCATCACATTTAATTTCTTCCGGAACAGCTATATGCGGCGGAAGTGCCATAGCAGCTGTCGGAAAAGTTTTAAATGCTTCAGAAAAAGAAATGTCCGTTTCTTTGGGAACAATATTTATTTTAAACGCTATCGCTTTGTTTATTTTCCCATTTATCGGTCATTTTCTTCATCTCTCCCAAATTCAATTCGGAATCTGGTCAGCAATCGCAATTCATGATACAAGTTCGGTTGTTGGCGCAGCCGCTAAATATGGAGATAAAGCGTTGCAAATAGCTACTACAGTAAAATTAACCAGAGCCCTTTGGATTATTCCGCTTACTTTTTTAACATCTTTACTTTTTAAAAATAAAAACAGCAAAATAACTATTCCCTATTTTATATTTTTATTTTTGCTCGCTTCAATATTAAGGACTTATTTTACACCTGTGGCGGCAATTTCTGAGTATATTGTTTATTTAGCCAAAATCGGATTGACTGTAACTCTGTTTTTAATTGGTGCAGGTTTATCCCGCAGTACTATTAAAACAGTTGGTTACAAACCAATGCTGCAGGGAATTATTCTTTGGATCGTGATTTCAATTGTTTCCCTTTGGGCTGTGCTTTCTTTTGCCCTTTAGTAAATGATTTTTCTTTAGAAACTATTTCCATTCCGGCATATCGCCTGAAGGAATAAGCTGTTCCCTATTTTCCCCGTTGGTATCCATAATCCAAATTTGTTTTGGCTGTGAATTATCATTGGATGAATTTGTGAAAATTATTTTGGCACCGTTTCTTGAATATCTGGGATTACAGTCATTAGTTCCTGTTAATTTTCTTAATGAAATATCTGTTAAACCATTTCCGGATAAATCAATCGAATAAATATGAGAGTTTAATTGTCTTCCTCCTGCTTCGTAGCCGGATTCATCATGGGTAAATATTATATTTTTACCGTCAAGGGAAAAAGCAGGACTTTCTATTTTACCCGGTAAATTATCAACAATTTTTGTCATATTGCTTCCATCGGAATTCATAATATAAATCTCGGAATCATATTCATTTTCACCCATTGTTAAAACTACAATTTTATCGCCAAGCGGCGACCAATCACATTCTCTAAAATTTCTTCCTTCAGGCGACTTAGCTATTGCCGTTAAATTTCTTCCGTCCGAATCTATTCTATAAAGAGTATTATAATGCGCGTATATAATTTTTTCACCGTTGGGAGACCAGCTAAAACCAATTCCATAATTATTATAACCGGTTATGGCTTCTTGTGTAATTTGTGTAATATTAGAACCGTCGCGATTCATTGTAAAAATTTGAGGCTCAACATTTTTATCTGATGTAAAAGCAATTTTATCTCTTTTAGGACTTATACGAGGCCACCATTCACGAGTCGGGTTATAAGTTAATCTAACGGTATTTGAATCATTACCATCAGTTGAAAATATTTCATAATTCCCATCCACTTCCGCGGCAAATACTATTGGATTATCCGGGAAATCTCTTGTTTTAAAATTCCAAACGTCTCCTTTTATTTCATGTTTTGCTGTATCTTTTACAACAACTTGCCAATAATAAACCGTATTATAATTTAAATCTGAAACAGTTAAGGTAGTGTCTTCATAATTTTCCGCTATTAAAGTCTGTGTTAATGAATTTGATTCATAAAAATATACATCATAAAATAATTTATCTAAAGAATCGGGATCCAAAGCCTGCCACGCTATTTTTAGCGTTATCGGCTGATTTATTAAATTAATACTTGGATATGGATTAAACGGAGTTAAGGGCGGATTATTAGCTAAAACTTCTTTTTCAAGCTGTACATTTGCTGATGAAATTAAATTATCTTTGACCGAAATACTTAAATTTATTTTTACATAGCCAGATTTTTTAATTGTTATGGCGTAATTACCAATAGGAATATCATTAATTTTATATTTTCCGTTTGAATCTGTAGCTATAGCATCAGTCGGAGGGTTTGTTGAAATACTTGCGCCGGAAATAGCTTGGCCTGTAACCGCATCGGTTACAACACCGGAAATAGAACCATACAAGGTCGGCTCAATAGTATCTTCTTTACACGAATAAAGAATAACAGGCAATAAGAAAAGCAATATTGTTTTAAGAAAGAATTCTTTTTTCATAACTAATTTTCTCCAAATATATTATTAGAATTTTATTTTGTAAAAATTTCAATATGCTTTTCAAAATAATGTCCCACTCCCCCCTTAAAGGAGAGTGGAAAATTTTATCTGACACTTCCATTAATAATTTTTAATTTTAAACCACTACCGCTTTGATGAATTTCATATGGTTTAGCTTGACTGCCGGTTCCTACTTGATCCACTAAATTAGAATTTCCGTTTTGAACTATTATATAATTCAATTCATTGCCTCTTAAATCTTGAGAGATGTTATTTCCATCTCCGTTTTGCAGGATATATGAATAATTTTTATCTCCGGTAAGTAATAGATTATAAAAATTATTATTTCCCAGCTGCACAGAAAAAGACGTGTTATTTATACCATCTAAATTCATATTCGACTGGTTGTTATTTCCCCACTGAAAGGAATATGCTAAATTATTTTGCATGGATGTAATATTTTGAAGGCTATTATCTTTTAAGTTCTGATACTGCGAATATTTATAAACATCCTGCAAATAATTATTAATGGAATTTTTATCAATCTGATCTATATAAAGCTGATTATTTATTTGACTTAATGAAGGGATATTAAGTACAAATAAAACTATCAATATTTTATAAATGTTTTTCATAATTATATTTTAAAGAACCCGCAGTTTTTATTGCTGCGGGTTTATTATTTAGTGCTGTGATATAACTGAAGAATTGTTATTACCTTCCTGGAAGATATAACCAACGTTTGAGTCTGATGTTTGACGTAATTCTGCGCTGTTAGAATCGCCATGCTGGTAAATACCATAATCATCGGAGTAATAAGGCATACTACCGGATTCATTTAAATCGCCTTTTTGTAGTAATGTAGCTGAGTTATATGAGCCTTCTACTCTAATGGTTCCGATATTATCATCACCTCTTTGGGTCATATCAATAGTATTTGAATTTCCGGAAACAACTCTAGAAAATGCATAATTTGCGTCGCCTATTTGGCGCATATCTGCTGAGTTAAATCTTCCGGCTTGCTGTAACAGTGACCAGTTATCATCGCCTCTTTGAACTTGATGACCTTCATTGTTTCCGTTAAATACATTAGCTTTAGCTATATTATTATCACCAACTTGAACTTGAGTGTGCAAATTATCATTTAACGTAGTGAAGGTTCTTTGAGAAATAGAAGCGGAATTTCCATCACCTTCTTGGTATTGGGTTGCGGTATTATCATCGTCTTCTTGTGTAATAGCCGCTGTATTTGAATTTCCAAGAACGGTTTGTCTTGCTAAATTCATATCACCGCTTTGATCTATATTTAAGGCATTCAAGCTGGAAAATGTTGAAGCCGTACCGATATCCTGAATTGCTCTATTATGATCTCCTATCTGTGTTGAGTAGGCAGTATTTCCTGTTGAAACGAAATCATAATTGGTAGATAAATTTTGGCTAAGTATATTTCCATTACCTGTTTGAATACCTTTAAAATAATTACCGACACCTGCGGTACCATAATCACCAATTGTTTGTTTTGATTTATTATGGTTTCCAACTTGTTCAATGGATGTTTCTTCAAAATCACCATGAAGCTTTTGGTCAGCGTCATTCATGTTTCCTGTTTGTGTAACAGTCGCTGTTTCATTATTTCTTAAAGAATGAACTAAAGCATTATTCTCATTTCCCATCTGAGTAACAGTTGCAAAATGCTGCCCAAATTCACCCTGAGAAACGTCTGAACTATTGAGATTTCCTGTTTGTTCTATAGTTGCAGTCATTCCGCGCGGGAAAAAAGTTGCTGAAGTTTGTGTTAAAAGAGAATAATTACCAGCGCCTAGTTGTGTTGTGGTAGCGGCATTATCAGGCCCGGTTTGATTAGTTGTCGCAGTATTGCCTTGTGCATGAAGCATGCCAGCAAAAGCCACTATTGCTATGAATGCAAATAATTTTTTCATTTCTTTCCTCGTTCAATTTCTTAAAATTAAGTTATTTTGAAATTGAATTGTCAAAAATTAACAATTCAACTAAATTGAAATCTTTCTGATTTCAATGAATACCATTGGCTTTTATAAAAGCCATTTTGTAATTTATCTCAAGGTTTTTTTTTGAGATTAACATTAAAGACTTTGGTGGTGTTAGGGCTGTTGGGAAATCTTTACACTTTGTGTAAAGAGACACTCTAGCACTACCATATTTATCTGCAATAACTTCAGTACATTGTAATTCACCTCCTCGATAGTTTGTTAGTTTTACAAATGTTAATTAT
Source organism: uncultured Bacteroidota bacterium (assembly GCA_963798775.1). Classification (GTDB taxonomy): domain Bacteria; phylum Bacteroidota; class Ignavibacteria; order Ignavibacteriales; family Ignavibacteriaceae; genus CAWCUK01. Next base: position 608,493 of record CAWCUK010000004.1, on the reverse strand, counting down.
AAATCGATATAGTAAGTAAATCCTACTTTTGCACCCCAGAAAGCATCATTTAATTTTCCGATGCTCATTCCGTCGATATTGTCCGCAATTATATAATGATAATCTATAGATACGTTTAACCCTAAAGGTTTTAATATCCTAAGTTCTATTCCCGCACCTGCGATTACAGATCCTAAAAGAGAATTATTCGGAATATTCTCATTCTTTTTGAAATTTGTCGCACTGCTATGCAAAAGTCCTACACCTCCTATAAAAAATGGTGATATCCTGCTGTTGGAAGCCAATTGGTATTTTCCTTTTATTTCCATTGAGTATATATTTGATTCAAAATATCGTTGTGCTTTTAATTGACTATAACCCCAACAAAAATCTAAAGATGCTTCCTGGGAAAGGTGCAGTTTTAAACTAAGCTCCGTGGCCGGTTTATAAACAGCATTAGGAAAATCGCCCGAATAAAGTTGAGTACCGGTCGCAATTCCAAAACCATATTCACTATTTTTAGTTATTTCCCGTCCGAAATAATCCAACCCCTTGTTTTCATTTCTCTCTTTAACATATTCTTTTATAACATTCGAACTCATATCAGAGGAATCCTTCAAAGTCCAAAGATTATCTAAAACACCTTCAATAATTAAACTATGCACAGCCTTTTCTATTGCTTCTGTTACACACATTTCCGTGGGTTCATTATAAGTGAAACCGGTTTCAGCTTCTAAAAGTCTTTTAAAATTTACAAAGCGGAAGAAGTTTACATCTACCATTTGTGAAAGAATGGTTTTAGTGGTGTAAACCGTTTTTAAAATCCTTCCGCTTTGTGTTGAAATCGCTCTCAAATAAATTGAGACACGGTCCTCCCTGTACTGTCCATTAGCTCCTACCCCAAAATATTTTAAGCCGGCTCCTCCTGTTATTATATTGCTTTCATAGGAAATAATTCCACCCTCAAGAATTACTCCCGCGAATAATAAAGGCGGCAAAACCGGCTGATTATTTTCACTTTGCCCGTATTCCATTCTGCTTGAACGAATAATTTTTCTTTCATTCAGTAGATTTGATAAACCTTCTCTTTCAATCGGAATAAACCAATTTGATTCCTCTAAAGCACGTAATAAAATAGATGTTGCTCCTTGAGTAACTGCCGTAGACCAACTGGTGCCGTTTTCTGTTTGTTTATACTGCCCCGTCTGATCTCTAAATTTATAAACAGCAGCTACTATTTTTTCATTCGGCGCGGGAAGCGCGGATAATTCTTTATTCATTTCCGTAACCGGGCCAAGTCTTGCCGGTGATGTAGAAAGAGGACTAAAATAAGAAGCACACCCGGAAAAGAGATAGGTACTTATAAGAAGTAGAGCAGTAAGTATTATTTTTCTTTTTTTCATTTTAAATCCTGTTTTTAGAAATATGGAACTATTACTGTTGTCTCATTTCCAGTGCTGGCTTCAAGTATTGATATATTCACTCCTTGATCAGACGGAAGAACATCAATAACATAATCTCCTAATTCATAATGCCCTTTGGATAAAGCGTTTTCACCAAAAGATGTAGAGACTAATTGCCGGCTAATCTGACTTAAAATCTGGCGATTTAAATTATCTTTAAAATCATCTAAAGGATTCCGGTTATAAGATGACGCGGCTTGCGAGGTTTCTGAAATATTATTTTGTGCCTGTGCCTGTGCTAAAAGCCAGGAACCATTATAAGCATCTCCCCCGAAAGAAGGATTAATTGGACGATAAACAAACTGCTGAGCGCTTATTTCCGAAGTGAAAAGGAATAAGCAAATTATTCCGAATATGATTAAAAGAAATTTATTCATAAAATTTCTCCTTATAATTTGTTTAATAAATGCCGGTACCTTTTAAATCTTCACCTTCCAATTCTTTAACTATAGCTTCATAATTTTGTAAAAATTGAAAAGTAATGTTTACGGCTTCAATAGCCGAAGCTTCAATTACATCAAATCTTGGTTGCAGAATTCTTTGATAAATATTCAAATCGTTAAGAGTAACAGTAACTTGTGTTCCCGTGCCCGGAATCGGTTTTTCCGAAATAATTATTGTGTAATTTGTATTTCCTTCCGGTGAGGGCCAGTTTGAAAAGAATTGATCATAAAAATCATGGCCTAGTTTAGTTTGTGTTTCATCCACAATTAATGAACCAATTTCTATATCAGCTCCGTGTTTAAGTTCATGCTTTTGAGCAAAAATTAAATTGGTAAGTAACAGACTTATGAGAAAAAGATGAAGTATATTTTCCCGATTCATTGTTAGACATTTTTTATTAAAGATGTTTAGGAGAGTTCAACAAATATGCCATTAAGAATAGTTAAGTTTTTTTAATTAAATGGGCTAAATAAAGAGGTGGGAAACTAAAGTAAGTTAAATTATTTAACAGGAAAGAAAAATTTTTAGCCATAAAATGAAAAAGCTTCAAAATTTTAAATATTTTTGAAGCTTTTAGCACAAAGGATAAAATTATTTATTTTAATTTTTTAAAACTTTATCAACAAAAGATTCTAATTTTGGTTTCAAATGCAGGTTTGCGTATTGTTCTAAATTCATTCCTCTACCAATTTGTTTTATTGGGCGGGACGCGTAAATATTTTTGACAAATTGTATTTTATCATACCGTGAATTAAACGCTAAAGTTATACTATCGCCGCTTTCACGATGAATAATTTTAATTTGGTTATCTTCCCCTATTTCCTCAATATCCCATTTACTGGAAAATATAGCGTAATTTATTGTAGAACGAGATTCTTCCGCTCCATATTGAGGATCAATATAAAGCTTATTTTCGAAGCTCTTTATACTAATATTACTTCTATAGTTTTTGAATTGATCATTTAACATATCTATTCCTCTTTTTTAATATTAAATAAAATTTTTATTTATCAATTCTATGTATTAGTTATAAACTTCTTTTTATTTTACTCGTTCCGGTAATAAATCTAAAGTTAAAGTTTTTCCTGTACTGTGATATTTACCAAATATTGTGATTTAAGTGAGGATGAAAACATAAATTTTTTAACTCAGAAAATACTTCTTTATAATTTTATTTGTTATGGAAGATAAAAAACAAAAAATAATAGAATTTTTTAATACCCCGGAAATTCCGATTGTAAAATTGCAAAATAATTTCCGGACAAATCATGATATTAAAATATTTGTGAAACGCGAAGATTTAATACATGCCGAAGTTTCGGGAAACAAATGGCATAAGTTAAAATATAATTTAATTGCAGCAATAAATGATGATCACAAAAATCTGCTTACTTTTGGCGGCGCTTTTTCAAATCACATATACGCGGTAGCCGCCGCCGGAAAATATTTTGGTTTTAAAACCATCGGAATAATCAGAGGTGAAAAGGTTTCAAATCCTACCTTAGATTTTGCAAAAGAGAAAGGAATGATATTACATTTTATAGACAGAAAAACTTACCGAGATAAATATAATCCTAAATTATTAAGCTCCCTTAAAAATAAATTCGGCAATTTTTATTTAATCCCCGAAGGAGGTTCAAATGAACTGGCAGTTAAAGGATGTGCCGAAATAATCAACTCTACTTATTTAGATTATGATTATATTTGCGTCCCTTGTGGAACCGGAGGCACTTTGGCCGGAATTATTTCCGGTTTAGACGGAAGAAGTAAAGCTTTAGGATTCGCGGTTTTAAAAGGAGCTGATTTTCTGGTTAATGATGTTAAAATTTTGCTTGATAAATCCGTCGGGAAACAATTTAATAATTGGGAAATAAATTTAAATTATCACTTCGGCGGATACGCGAAGATAAACGCCAAATTGATAGAATTTATAAAAAATTTTGAGGATAAGCATAAAATTCCTCTTGAACCGGTTTATTCCGGAAAAATGTTTTATGGAATTTATGATTTAATCAATAAAAATTATTTTCCTAAAAAAACCAAAATATTAGCAATACATACCGGCGGATTACAAGGCTTAGCCGGAATGAGAACAAAAATTGAAAAACTTATTTAGAATAGAAATAAAATGAATCATTACGAAAAATCATCACTAAATTTTTTTAATAGCAATAAATTGAATAGGCAAAGCAATTTTCGCTCAGATGAAAAACGTTTGAATGCTTTATTAAATTCCCCAGAATCTTATTTTATTCCTGTTTGGGAATCGAAAAATTTATTTTTAGATAACGGTAAAACAGAACCTATTTTTTTGAGGAAAAGTCAGCTTTCATCAGAGGATATTTCATCTTCATCTTTATTGGGAGAATTTGAAGGAAAATTTTACTTCGCGATAAATATAGAAAACTCCCCTTCTCTGCAGAAAATTTTACAACTCGGAGAATTTAAAGACCTTCGAAAAATGGCACCGCTTCTTCCGCAAGAAGACGCCGCTTTACTTTCTTATTCAAAGGCGATTCTTCATTGGCAGAAAAATAATAAATTTTGCGGGAAATGCGGAAGTATTAGTTCTATAAAAGACGCCGGACATAAAATAGTCTGTTCAAATCCTAAATGTAATTCAGAATATTTTCCGCGCACCGATCCTGCAATTATAGTTCTTGTACACAAAGGAGATAAATGTTTACTCGGCAGGCAAGCTGTGTGGCAGAAACATCAATATGCAACCATTGCCGGTTTTGTTGAACCGGGGGAAACTTTAGAGCAGGCCGTAGCGAGAGAAGTAAAAGAAGAAACCGGTATTGACTTAAAGGAAATTTGTTATCATTCCAGTCAGCCTTGGCCTTTTCCCGGTTCAATAATGATAGGTTATTTAGCTTCCGCCGCCAGTACCAAAATTACTTTAATTGATGAAGAACTTGAAGACGCTCAGTGGTTTTCCAGAGATGAGATAGAAGAAAAATTGTATAATGGAACTCTAAAACTTTCTCCGAAAGTTTCAATTTCATTTAAATTAATAGAAGATTGGTTTGACGGAGAAGATAAAGACAGATTAAGAAGAACTTTAGAAAAAGTTAACGCCTAAAGGATTACTATTTTTGCCGCTCTTATTATTAATTATTGAATATGTAAAAAAGATATATTTGATAGATTCAATCATTAATCTTAAGTTGAATTATAATTTCTTTCACAACATATTAAAACGGAGTGTCCGATGGCTAAACAATTACCAAGAACTCTAGTGATAGGATTTATAATAACAGTTGTTGCCATAATCTTCATTTATCTCTTCACACAATTACCAACGGGCGGCGAGAAAGTTACCGTAAAACAAGTTTCATATGGCGGCTCAGATAAATGCGCTACATGCCATAAAAGAGTTACCCCCGATATTGTAAATCAATATTCGATGAGTACGATGGCAAAATCCGGAGTTAAATGTATTGACTGCCACGGTGTTGAAAGATCAAATCCTATGGGAATTGACCATCAAGGATTTTTTATTACAACCTCTCCAACACCCAAACAATGCGGAACATGCCATCCTTCCGAAAAGAAACAATTTGATCACAGTAGACACGGAGCGCCTGCATGGATTGCATTATCAGGTTTAGATGATTTTTCCCCGGAACAAAAGAAAGTAATTGAGACTATTCCCGAAGCTAATAGAGGCCCTAACGGAATAATTACCGCAACAAGAAATTCATTATTCGATATTGAAGGATCTTCGGTAACTCCAATGGCTTGCCAAACATGCCATTCAATTGGGAAACCCAATAAAGACGGAAGCATCGGGAACTGTAATAAATGCCATCTTCGCCATGAATTTTCTTTATCTCAGGCAAGAAAACCGGAAATTTGCGGGCAATGTCATATAGGTCCGGATCATCCTCAAATGGAAATTTATCATGAGTCAGCCCACGGAGTAATGTATCAGACCGACGGTGAAAAATGGAATTGGGATCAAAAACCGGGAAGACTTTCGGTGCAGGATATGCCGGCTCCTACTTGCGCTACATGCCATATGAGCGGTTTCGGTTCACAAGGAACAACACATGATGTAGGACGAAGATTATCTAAATTTTTATTTGCCGCTGTTACTTCCGATCGGCCTAATTATGAAGAAGGCAGATTAGCAATGAAACAAGTCTGCGCTAACTGTCATTCTCAACCTTTCATAGAAAATATTTATCTACATGCGGACAGCGTTACGGCTTATGTAAATGGCAAAGTAAAAGAAGCTTCTACAATTATAGAAAGCTTGGTAAATGACGGAATAATTTCCGATAAACCATTTGAACATCAAATAAGTTTTGATGCCTTTGATTTATGGCATTATTACGGACGAACCGCAAAATTCGGTGCTTATATGCAAGGACCGGATTATGTTCAGTGGCATGGAGTTTATCCTCTTTTAAAACAATTATCTAAATTAAAAGAAGATGCCGCTAAACTTCGTTCCGAGAATAAAAAGGGAGCAAGGCCATGAGTAAGAAAATATCTATTTTTCACCTCGCAAGCCTACATCTGCCGATGGAAAAGAATCGGCTTGTTCTAATTTTTGTGGGAATAAATTTAATGTTTACCGGAATTGATGTCGCGCTTGCCCATTCTATAAATGATTATGTCCCGGTTTATGAATGGATTCCGATTATATTCTTCCCTTTCGGTGCAATGTCTTGCTTAATGGTTGCGTTCCAGCAAACTCCTAAAAAATCAATAATGCTTATTCATATTATTCTAATGATTTTAGGAATTTTAGTTGGAATAATAGGAACCGCTTTTCATATGAATGCTGTGCTTAATCCCGCAGGATATTTAACCTGGTCATGGGTTGTTTTCGGCTCCCCTATTTTAGCCCCGTTAGCTTTCGCCGGAATTTCATTACTTGGTTTGTACGGAATTACAACAGAAACTGAGGAGCAGCCGGGAATGTTAAATATAAAAGGTTTAGGAACGTTTAAAGCTCCAATTTCAAGAGACAGACATTTTATCTGGTTAGTAGGATTAGGTTTCGGAGCTTCCGCATTAACTTCAATTATTGATCACGCGCAATACGGGTATACTTTTTATAAATTAATTGCAATTGTATACGGTTTATTTGCAACTTCTGTGGTTGTTTATTTAGCTGTCGCAAAAGAATGGACTCACGGTGATGAATTAGTATATTTTTGGACAATGATTGCCGCTGTTGTTGTAGGAGTTCTCGGGTTCGGATTTCACCTTTCTGCCGATCTTGCCGGGACCGGCGTTTTCAGTATGGAACGCATTCTGGCTTTTGCTCCCATTCTAGCTCCCCTACTTTACAGTGATTTAGGATTGCTGGGTTTATTGGTGGTGGCTGAGCCGCGTGAAAGAATTCTTCCCGTTAAAACAGAAGCGCTCACAGATAAAATATAATTTCACATGTTAAAATTGGTTCAACAGTCATCATTGCTTATTTATTTTAATAGCAGTAAAATAGAAAAGATGAATAATTAAAAGAATAGGTGCATCATGAGAGCTATTTGGAAAGGCTATATTCGTTTTTCTTTGGTTACAATTCCAATAAGAATTTACAGTGCGTTAAATCCTGAGCAATCAATTAGTTTTAATCAGCTTCATAAAGAAGATATGGGAAGAGTCCGTTACGAAAAAAGATGTAAAAAATGTGATAAACCTTTAACTCCGCAAGAAATAATAAAAGGTTATGAATATGAACCCGATAAATATGTGATAATGGAAGATCAGGATTTTGCTAAGATAAAATTAAAAAGTACTAAAATGATAGAGATCGCCGGATTTGTGGATTCGGCAGAAATTCATCCATCTTTATACGATGCCCCCTATTTTGCGGGCCCTGACGGAGAAATTGCGACAAAAGCTTACGCGCTATTTTGTAAAACATTAAAAGACAGCGGTAAAATGGGAATAGGGAAAGTAATTTTAAGAGATCGTGAAGATATGGTTTTACTTACACCGTTTGACAATGCCATTATGCTATATAAACTTCGCTACCCAAATGAAGTAAGAAATATTGATGAAATTCCTCTTCTAAATAAAACAGAAGTTGAAAAAGATCAGTTGAAACTTGCGCATACTTTAATTGATTCCATGACCACTAATTTATCTGAGATTGCGCTTGTTGATCAATATAAAGAATCAGTGAAAGAATTAATTCATTCTAAAATAGAGGGGAAAGAATTTGTAGCGCCCGAGGAGGAAACTCAGCCGGTTACAGATCTGATGTCGGCCTTAAAACAAAGTTTAGAAAAAGCTAAAATCCAAAGGATGCCGATGGAAAAAGCGAAAGGGAAAAAGAAAAAAGCAGCTGCGCCGGAAACAGAGGGAAAAACTAAAAGTAGAAAAAGAAAACAAGCTTAGGGTAAAATGGTTACAGTATTAAAACTTCCCGCGGAAAATCCAAAAAGATTTGGATATAAACGCGCAAAAAAAAGCAGAAAAAATATTCTTGAAGATGAGGGCCAATTAAATCTTTTCACGGAAAAAGAACCAAAAATTTTAACGCTTCCTTCACATCTTTCCCCTTTTGAAGAGGCTTTAATGCTTGATGAAAATTGCAGTCCGGCTGCTAAAAACGCATATAGAAAATCAATTGAAGAAGGCGATTTTATCGCTGATTCATATTGTAACTTGGGAATATTGGAATCCGAGACAAATAATATAATTGCCGCGTTTGATTGTTTTACAAATTCATTAAAACATGATCCTCGCCATCTTGAGGCGCATTTTAATCTTGCGAATTTATATTTTGAGCAAAGTGATTTAAAACTTGCACAAATCCATTATGAAATTGCCGCCGCAATTGAGCCTGATTTTGCGAACGTATATTTTAATTTAGGGCTAGTCTTCGCTTTAAATGGCCGATTTGATTCCGCAATAAGTAATTTATACAAGTATAAAGATTTAGTTCCTACAGAAGATAGGAAAAAGGCGGACAGTATTTTAAGAGATATCAGAAAAAATTTAAAAGCGAAATAATTTTTTTTGTATTTTAAAATTAGGAAGAAGGAATTTATCAGAAAGATATACTTCTTCTTCCCGCAGATTTTTTTTAATTAACACTGAGTACTATTGAAACATTTATACTTCTAGGTAAACCCGGCTCTAAATATACAGCCTCTCCATTTAGATAATCCGGATTTATAAAAGCAGAAGAAACAAATTTTTCATCTAAAATATTACTTACACTTATAAAGCCTCTTATTCCGAAATTACGGCTTAATTTAATTTCCTTTTTCATACCTACTGTTCCGTTTATAATTGAATAAGAAGATAATTCAAGCGAATTTGCGTCATCCGCAAAATATTTTCCCGTTCCGTTTATATTAACATTTGCATATAAACCATTTAGAAATTCTGGCTCATAAGTAATTCCGGCGTTAAAAAATACATCCGGTAATCCCGCTGATTTATTTCCGCTATAATCGGCAAATTTTCCGGGCTTTCCGTAATGAACCGAATCGACTATATAATTATCATACTTATTTTGTGAATAAGTGAGATTTGTATTTAAGGAAATTTCACCGGCAAACATAAAATTTAAACCGAGTTCCAATCCTTTTCTGGTAGTTTTTCCGGCCGTAAAATAAAATCTTCCGCCTCTATAAGGAATTATATCATTTTTCACAATTATGTAATAAAACGCCGCATCATAAGTCAAGTATTTTAAAAATGAATCATCACCATTATAAAAAATTTCTTTTGTTCCTACTTCAAAAGTTGTTGATTTAATTGGTTCTAAAAGCGGACTTAAAAGATAAACCGTATCTTGTCCGTATGTTCCCGCCGGATCAGTTTCATTACCTGCCGGAACTTCAATCCCGCCGCCCAAATTTGCGTAGATGCTATGCACCGGTGATAACTGATATGTTAATCCGGCTTTCGGCGTTATTCTTTCAAATGATTTCTTTTGTAATCCATATTTCGGTTCAAGAAAATCTTCACTGTAATATGTAACATTATCATATCTTGCACCGGCAATTACACTTATATTTTCATTTAAGATTAATTCATTTTGAACAAAAGCTCCGAAATTATTGGCGCCTTCTCTTTTATTTGATTTTAATTGATCACCTCTAAAATTATTTTCTGATAAAGAATAAAACAGCACCGCACCGTCTTGATAAGCTTCATCAACACCGGTAATTAATCTGTTATTTATGAATGAATTTATTTGAAAATTATTTCTAAAAATTAAGTTTCCGCCGATATGATATCTTGTAAAATCTCTAAAAGTTCCTCTTTCTGATCTTTGTAAATATTTTGGATTTGCAAAAGCCATTGAAGAAAGAGAATTATTTTTATTCAGGCCATGTTCAAAATTAACACCTATTCTACCTTGGCGGTTGTACCTTCTTTCATCTCTGGCGGCATAAACTGAATTCGCTTGCTTTGGATTCTTCAAATATTCATTTTCAGTCAACGGTCCGGGAATATGAAATAAATCCCCCGAACCTAAAATATATACACCAAGTTTGGTTAGTTGAGAAAGATTAGAAATAATCCCGATATCAAAAACAGATCTTTTGCTACCGGAATGATTCCGCCAGCCATCAAAAGAATTTTTTGTAAAAGTTCCAAAAATCTTACCGTTTCCCAATTTTATTCCACTTTTAACAAAATACTTTTGAAAACCGAAACTTCCCCCCATTCCGCCTGCATTAATAAATGATTCCTTAAAAATCGGCTCTGATGAAACATCTATAATTCCCCCGGAGGCATTCCCCCAAAGAGCGGAAGCATTTGAACGCACAACTTCAATATTTTCCGCGAGTATTAAATCTATATTATCGAAAGATGTTCTTCCGTCCGGCTCGGTTTCCGGAAAACCATTTAACATTACTCTTATGCCTCTTGTAGTGCCGGAATTTGAACGATCTCCGGCACCTCTTGCACCAAAACCTCTGATAACTATTCTTACATCTTGGTTACCGGCTCTAGATTGCGCAAGTACACCCGGTACTTTATTTAATATTTCATCTAATCCATAACCTCTTAAATCCCGCAGATCTTTTTCAGTAATTATTGTTACAGCATATGGAATTTCCATTATTTTTTCAGGATATCGTGTTGCCGAAACTGTTACTTTTTCAAGTTGATAAACCAGCGAATCTTTTTTTTGAATTTGCTGTTGTGAAAACATATTATTTATGGTTACCACTGAAAAAAGTAGTATAAATATAATTCTCATAAAGTTATAATTCTCCGTTATAAGTTGATTGAGTTTTTCTTATAATTTTAACAAACCGGAGAATTTATAGGCGGAGGTGACGGAATTTTTGAAATATGGCTGTAGCGGTTGATTATATAAAATGTTTCGTTTTTTAATTCGGCTGTCCTAATATTAAAACTAAAAATTTCTGCCGGAAGCGCGTCCGAGATAAATATTAACGAAATATTATTTGAGGCGGGTTCTTTTTCATCGCAATCACTGTTTTGTTTTAAGTTATGAAGAAAAATTTCTTCCAAGACATCTTCCGCTTCATCAGGAACGCAATAAATAATTTTATAGCTAGAATGCTTTTCTACTTTAACTAAATCATACATTTTCCCCTTAAATCTTATTTCCCTTTCATCAAGATATTGTAAATATTTTTCTTCGCCTTGAGTAATTTTTATTACTTTTAATTCATCAATGGGAATTTGATTTTCTATCTTTTTAATATTTACTGCTTTATAAATTGATTGTTGATGTTTATAAATAATAATATATCCCAATGAATTATAAAAAAACAACAGTATTAATATGACGGAAATAATTTTCTTCAAAATAAATTTAGTTTATGATATACCAAAATATTTAATTTTATAATCGGCACCAAAACTTAATTCATTCTTTTCTTAAAAACTTTTACTTACTTGAGATGATTTTTTTTGACAAAGTATAGAATTTTCTATTTTGTTGATTTCAACAATCATAAGTTAAAATCTTAATAAGAATCAAAAAATTGGTAATAAATAATTTTAGCGGAATACTTTAAAATATTTAATCCTCCGAATTTATATCCGGAGGATTAATGATGAGGTAAGTATGAGTAACAAAATTAGAATGTGAGACTAAAAGTAGTTCCCTTTTTTTCTTTTGAATTGACTTTAAGAATTAAATAATTCTGAGAAACAAAATTTTTAATTAAAATAAAACCTAAACCCTTCCCTATGCAACCGGAATTTATAGGAATATTTTGAGCACGAGAAGAAAATAAAATAGCAATTTTTTGGTCAGATATTCCAATACCGTTATCATTTACTTCTACAGTATAAGTATCATCCATTTTCAGAAGCTTTACTACTATTTTATCGGCGTTAGAATGTTTTACGGCATTATCCAGTAAATATTGAAAAATATGATAAACCGAATACTTTTCAACACAAACAAAAGCCTCGGTTTCAACAGTTTTAAATTGAAGTGTTATATTTTTTTCATTCGCAAAAGGCTGATATTCGGTAACTAAATCAAAAAGTAGATCTATTAAATTTAAATAATCTTTGTGAAGCCTGAAATATGCTGATTGTATGATGGACAAATTGAGTGTAAGATCAATATTTCTAATTATTTTTTTCCCGGCATTATCAATAGAGGTAAAAATTTCGTTTTCCATTCTTAAATCCGATATAAATATTTTTCAGAAAGCAGTAATAAAATCAATTAATCTGTAATAAAATTTGAGAAAGGCTGTTTGGGAACTAACAATCCGGAATTAAAATATTCAGCACTCAATATTCATCAGTTCCCTTCCGTATCAGCCCGAAAAATTACCGCTTTTATACCCTAGAACCGGAACATCTTTTAACACAACATTAGAAATGAATATACCAGCCAGTAATTTTTACCACGAGAGCGCAAAGAAAATTTTTAAAAAATTATACAATTCTGGAAATAAGTGCTATGGCGTTTATTATTTCATTAAATTGCGTCGACTTATCAAGAAAAAGATCACATCCTAAATTTTTACATTTATCTCTGTACTTTCTATTAGAAAGATTGGTAAGAACAAGAACAATAATTTGTGGATGATTTTCTTTTATTACCTTTAATACTTCAAGTCCGTTTTTTATTGGCATCTGTATATCCAGCACAACTATATCAGGATTAAGAGAATTTACTTTATGGATTGCATCTTCTCCATTTACGGCTTCACCGATTATATTAATTCCTTTCATTTCTAATAAAAAAGCAATTAAACCGGATCGTATTATCTCCGAATCATCGGCAATTAATATGTTTATTAAATTTTTATTCATCACATAATCTTAAGGACCGCACATAACTTAACGAAGCGGATACGAAGAAAATATCGTTGTAACTATGATATTTGTATAGTAAATATTGTTAAAGATTTGTAGTTGTTTAATGACAACTTTTTATTTGCGGAATGTAATCGTATTAATCAATAAGATTATTTTTAATTGCATAATAAGTGATATCCGCATTATTAGAGAAATTCATTTTATGGAGTACTCTAGAGCGGTATGTGCTTATTGAAGGAACACTTAAGGAAAGTTCTTCTGCAATCTCTTTTATTTGTTTGCCGGTCGCAATTAATAACATCACTTGAAATTCTCTATCGGAGAGTTTGGTATGTATCTGCTCTCCTTTACTATCTAATTGTAAGATTAGCTGATTCATAAGTGCGGGACTAAAATATTTTCCGCCATTAATAAGTATATCGGCCGCTTTCAATAATTCTTCGGGAGCGCTTTCTTTATTTAAATAACCGGATGCGCCGGCTTTCATCATACGTATTCCGTATTTTTCTTCGGAATACATGCTTAAGATAAGAACAGGAATTTTGGGGAATTCTATTTTAATATTTTTTAGAATCTCTAAGCCGTTTTGTCCCGGCATCGAAATATCCATAATAACCAAATTATATTTATCTTCCCTTAATTTCGAAATTAATTGATTTCCGTTTTCCGCTTCTTCTATTTCTATTTGCGATAATGATTCTGAAAATATTTGTTTCAGCCCCCTCCTAACTACAAAATGATCATCAGCTATTAATATTTTTAGCATTAATTTTTCTTCCACTATTAAAATTAATTTAAATAGGAATCACAATTTTTACCCTTGTCCCTTTTTGCGGAAGTGAAGAAATATCAACTTCACCTTTAACAATATAAGCACGTTCTTTCATTCCCATAATTCCAAATGAATTAGATTTTAATAGTTGTTCATTCTTTATTCCAATTCCATCATCTTCAACATTTAGTACAAAATTATTGTTAGCAAGCTTAATATTTATTTTTACCTCATTAGCTTTAGCATGACGAATAATATTCGTAAGAGCTTCTTGTAAAATACGAAAAATAATTGTTGATTTTTGCTGATTCAACGAAACATCATCAATAGAAGTATAAATTTTACAAGGAATTTCTGTTCTTTCTTCAAATTCTCTCGCGGATGTTTCTATTGCTGCAATTATTCCCAAATTATCTAATTCGCTTGGCCGTAATTCGGAAGAAATTTTCCTTACTATTTGAATTGTATTGCTTACTTCGTCGGACATCGAATTTAATTTATTAAATATTTCTGAATTATTATTCTTATTTCTTTTCTGAATCCAAGAGATATCCATTTTAAGTCCGGTTAATGATTGACCCAAATTATCGTGAATTTCCCGTGAAATTTTAATTCTTTCTTCCTCACGAATAGATTCAAGATGAGCAGCAAGAGCACGGAGTTTTTCGCTTGATAAACTTATTTGTTCTTCCCACCGCATTCTTTCCGTTATATCTATTATAAGACCTATAAAACCAACTATTTTATCACCGGCTAATATTTTTGAAGTTTTTATTTCTACCCAAACTTTATTATTTCCGGGAAGCAGAAATTGAGTTATGCCATAAAAGGCTTCCTGTTTTTTGAACGCCGTTATCCAATTATTAAAAATTTCATCTTTTTTTGAGGGATCTATTTTAGAAAACCATTTAAATTCCCTTGCTTCATCTGTTGATAAACCGGAAATTATTGAAAAAGCATTATTTGAGTATGTTAATTTTCCTTCCGGACTAATTAAAAATATACCGATCGGAGAGGAATTAACCATCGCTCTAAATTTTGCTTCACTTTGAAGTAGTGCCGTTTCAAAATTTTTACGTTCTGTAAGATCCGCAGCCATACTAAGTTCAATTTTTCTGCCGTCCGGCAGTTTTCCAAGTGGAACCGACCTAATATCTAAAATTTTTGTTTTCCCGAATTTTGTTGTAATCGTGAATTCGCCGTCATACATTTTATCTTCATATATTTGATTGGGATTTATATAAATTTTCTTTTTCCAAGCAAATATTGTCGGTATATCTTCAATATTATATTCAGTTACATTTACGAAGCTTCTGTTTATTAATAAAATTTTACCGTCTTCGGAATGTACAAGAATCGGGAAAGGCGCCTCATAAGCTAAACTACGAAATCTTTCTTCACTTTCTATTAAGGATTTTTCAGCAATTTTTCTTTCCGTTACATCGTAAGCGGCAACAATTCGCGCTTCTTTCCCTTGATATTCTATATCATTAATCACTAATTCAAAATCAATTACTAATCCATTTTTCTTTCTATATTGAACATCGCTAATTTTCTGATTATTTAAATTAACATAAGCTAAATGTTTTATATCTTGTCCTTCCGCCACAATTCTAATATCAAAAACATTCATATTTAAAAATTCGTCGCGCGAATATTCTAATTTTTTTATTGCGGCTTCATTAACATCTATAAATTTAAAAGAAAATCTTTCAACAACCCACATAGGAACCGGGTTATAATCAAAAAGATATTTATATTTTTGTTCGGATAGCTTAATAACTTCTTCGGCATATTTTCTTGCTGAAATATCTCTAACTATACCTTGCATCTTTCCATCGTCTAAAATTTTAGCACTAATTTCCACAGGAATTAATGTACCGTCTCTTTTTACCAAATTCCTTTCGGTGAGGAATGTTTTATCTTTTTGCAGATTCCTATAATTTATCGGGTTGGCTTCAACTTCATTCTCCGGGATTAAATCTTTAATGGATAGATTTAGTATTTCCTCTTTTGAATAACCTAAAAGTGTACAGCCGCTTGAATTTACATCAATATATTTACCGTTGGAATCAGCGACAAAAATCCCATCCGAAGCATGCTCAACTAGATTCCTATACTTTAATTCGCTCTTTTTTAATTCATCATCACTTTTTCGTTTTTGTTCTTCTCTAAAAATGTATTCAACCGCATAAATTATATCGCTTGTTACTTCCTTTAATAAGGCAACTTCGTCTTCATTAAAAAAATAATATTCGTTAGAATAAATATTGAACGAGCCGATATTAATTCCATTTTTAGATATCTGCAAAGAGACCGAAGATTTGAAACCATGCTCAATTGCCTTTTCCCGCCAAAACGACTCTTTTTCTTTGTGAATATTATTAGAGATAAGAAATTTTTGGTCGGTTAAAACTTTAAGATGAAGATCGCTCTTTTGAGCAGCGGCGGTATTAAGATTTATTTCATTTACAAAAGATATTTCATCACCGTAAGCAGCAACGGGAATAATTAAATTCTTCGGGTTACCTTTAATTCCGATCCATGCTAATTGAAATTTTCCGCAAGTAACCGCGATTTTGCAGATAGATTCAAATAATTCTTTTTCATTTTTTATTCTTACAACTTTCTGGTTTACTTCCGTTAAAAAAGCATATAATTTATTTAGATGATTAATATTTTCTTCTTTTATTTTTATATCTGTTAAATCAGTATGCGTTCCAACCATTCGAAGAGGAGCAGTATTGTTTTCATAGTTTATAACTCTGCCTCTGTCCAAAATCCATTTATAATTTCCGTCCTTACATTTCAATCGGTATTCCGCTTCATAAACAGGAGTTTTTCTTTTAATATGCGCGTTAAATTTTTCCATTACATTATTAACATCATCAGGATGTATTCTGTTAAACCATTCATTATATTCATTTTTTAATTCATCGTCTTTATATCCAATAATCTCTTTCCAGCGAGGTGAAAGATATACTTGATTATCTAATAATGAATAATCCCAAACACCGGTATTACTTCCTTCCAGGGCAAATTTCCATCTTTCTTCGCTTATGTTTAATCGATTATTGATTTTTTTTATTTCACTGAAGTATTTGTAAATGAGAAGATATAATAATAGGGCTGTTATAAAAACAAAAAACCATCCTTTAATTGTCTGATAAACCGTCAGTTGGTCTTCATTAAAAACGAAAGAATTTAAAGCTACGTCAGAAATTAAAATCCAAATTGTGCTAACAATAATGTATAGCAGAGTGATTCGCAGCGAAGGATTACTAATAAAATATTTTACATTTTTTTTATTCATTACAAAAAAATTCTATCATTTGCACGTTTCATCCTGAGCGTTTATTTAAGACATAGTTTAATTATTATAATATTATTTAACAAGAGAAAATATTTAGAAGCATTAATATTTAGAAGCATTAATATTTAGAATTATAAATATTTTAAATTGCTATGGGTTCTTTATTAATAATTCCTTGTCTTTTGATACTAATGGAATTAAACCCAAAGTTTTCCACCAAATTAGTTTTTTGCGGCTAATATTTTTGATTAAGAATTAAGGAAAATTTGCATTAAGAAAAACAAAATATTATTTTTAGTGCTGTAATTTTTGGGCCCATAGCTCAGTTGGTTAGAGCATCTGACTCATAATCAGAGGGTCGGTGGTTCAAGTCCATCTGGGCCCACTAAAGAAGCTCGATTTTGAATAAAAAATCGGGCTTTTTTGTTTTAAATTAGGTTGTTACTTCCCGCTGATTCACTTCCCTTTTTATAGGCAAGCGCATCACTTCCCAATCCAGCGCAGCGATTATAAACGGCTGGTGTCGAGTTAAGTCCGAAAAGAGGTTTGGTTGCCATAGTACAACCTAACTGATTTTGAGGCATTCAATCTAGAATAAGATTATTTGAATTTCATTATCAAGTTCAAATTTTCTTGACTTAAATCAATGACTTTTATCGGTTTTTACATAACCTTTAAAGAAAGAGTTTTGGTTTTTTATTAATTAAAAAAGGGATGGTGTTTATCTTAAAAAGGAAAAATAAAATAATATCAATATTTATATTCATTCTGTTGATAATAATTCTTAGCTCTTGCAATCAATCCGCAAATAAAACCTCAGTATTCGAAAAGACAAAAAAAGAGAAAATTGATAATTTAAAGCATATAACTGAAAAACTTGTGCCGCCTCCTGCTCTTCCGGAATATAAACAAGTTGCAGACGGCGAACCGAAGGTTGTACAGATAAAACTAACTGTAGAGGAAAAAGAAAAAGAAATCGCGCCTGGTGTTACTTCTTGGGTCTTTACTTATAACGGAACAGTACCCGGACCTTTAATTGTGGTTCATCAAAACGATTATGTTGAAGTAACTTTAGTAAATCCTCCGACCAATACTTTATCTCATAATATTGATTTTCATGCTGCAACAGGGGCGCTTGGCGGTGGATCTGTAAGTCATGTCTTGCCGGGCCAACAGGCAACTTTTAGATTCAAAGCTATTAAAGCGGGTGTATTTGATTATCATTGCGCACCAGGAGGTATAATGGTTCCGCTTCATGTAGTTTCCGGGATGAACGGAGCTATTATGGTATTACCAAGGGACGGGCTTAAAGATGAAAATGGTAATCCGGTACATTATGATAAAGCTTATTATATTGCCGAACAGGATTATTATATTCCAAAGGACAAAAACGACGAATATCAAAAATTTTCGACGCCTGTTGAAGAGATTGGTGCTCTAATGAAATCAATTAAAACTCTTAAACCGTCTCATATAGTATTTAACGGCAGTGCAGGCGCTCTTAACCGGGAGTAACGCATTAACTGCTAATGTTGGAGATAAAGTATTATTTATTACTTCGAGCGCTAACAGAGATACAAGAATACACATTATCGGAGGACATGCAGATCTTTACTGGGTCGGAGGTTCTTTTGAGAATAAACCGCTTACTAGTTTTGAAACTTGGCCTGTACCAGGAGGAACTGCTGTTGCGGCAATATATGAATTCCGTGAATCCGGTACATACCTTTACCTTGATCATAATTTAATTGAAGCATTTGCCTATGATGCAATTGCAGATGTAAATGTAAAAGGTAAAAAGAATAATGATTTAATGTACCAAGTGGAAAAACCAGGCCCTATTAAATAATAATTAATTTCTTGGGTTAATTGTATTTTTGTTGCGGTAAAACAGCTTGATGTTAGGCCAATAGTTCTCCCAAAATAATTCAACTTCGTAAGCATTCTTCGGAAATTTTTAATAAAGTATTCCAGTTTCTAGCTGTTCCGGATACTTTTAATTTTCGATCGAATAAAGCGGTGGTAAGTTTTGAACTGCCTATGCCTTTTGAGTAATAAATATAAATTTCTTTACCATTTCCATAAATCTCCTCGGGCCCTGTATAATTCTGTTTTAATTCTTGAAAATCTTTTTCAGCATAACTTTCCATTAGGAATAATACAATTATCCATTTCTGTTCTTTATCAGGATAATCGGGAATTGGATTTTCTTGTATAATTTTCTTAAAATTTTCAGCGGTCCTTATTGTTATATCGGAATGGAACCCAAATTTTTCTTCAAATGAAACGGAAATATTTTTTTTTAATTATATTTGTATCAGATTCATCGGATTCAAAAACAATATTTCCTGTCTGCAAAACAGTTTTTATATTGCTCATTCCTCTCTTTTCGAACAGTAATTTCAATTCATCCATTTTTACTTTTTTATTTCCGCCTACATTTATCCCACGGAAAAAAGCGATATAAGATTTCATTAATCTTTCGATTTATTTATTATGATTTAATTAGAAAAGATAAATATTATTTTAAATATTTTGAAGTAAATTTTTTGGCGGTCATTTTAAAAGAGAAAGGCTCCCTTTTTTTAAGGGAACCTTAAAAATAATTTTATGGATTATTATTTGTATTAATATCTACATTGATACTATTATAAGTATCTTCAATGCCGTGCCATGCATTTGCAATTCCGTTAGTAAACTCATCCCAACCTTTTTGGGTGGTGTCATTAAAATTTTCCCATTCAGTTTTAAGATTATCTCTTTTATCTTTTAAATCATTAAGTTTTTCCTGCAGTTGATCTTTTTTATCACCGGAATAGTTATCAACCTTATTTTGAAGTTCATCAATTTTATTATTCAGTTTGTCTAAAGATTGTTTATAATCTTGTTCAAATTGATCTTTTTCTTCATAAGTATATTTTTTATTGTTCGTCCAGAAAACAGTGGTGGTGTCATTATTCATTGATACATTTGCTTGAGTAGTATCATTCATCATATCATTATTTTCTGCTTGCTGATCATTATTACCGCAAGCAACTAAAGTAAGTGAAAATAAAACGCCTGCAATCAGCGGGATCAACGTTTTTTTCATAATATATCCTTTCTTTTTATGAATTAATTAAACCTAATAGGTATTTCTTTTTCTAGTGGTATAAGATATGTTTATATAAAAGAAAGGTCTATGTAAATTGTCACAATAACAGCGATAAGTTGTTTATGGCAAATAATCTACAAGAAGATGAAAAATCTATATTCAATTATTTAAAGTTTATTATTTATGTTGGAGCGGTTTTTCTTCGATCAAAATCGGCTGTTCAAAGCCCCGAATGCCAGTGTCGGAAAAAGAATAATTTAATTTAACTATAGCCGGATGTTACCCATTTATTAAATAACGCAACAATATTAATTACATTAAAATTTTGCCAAACCTAAAACAAACGCGGCATAAATTCTACTACCTATTTTTATTGATGATTTATTTATGTTAAACCGCAATATTTTCTTTTTCAAATTTATCATCAGGATTTTTAATTTCTTCCTTATCTAAAAATTGTTTCAGAATTTTAACATTTACATCTGTCGCAAAACCTTTCTCATCCCAATGATTTTTGCATCCGCAGTAATCAAGCAGTACGCATTGAGCCGGAATATCTAATTCCTTTAATTCTAATCCGCCGGCAATTAAATTATTTATGCAGGCAATGCCGATAGTTCCAATATTAGAGTTTACACCTTTTTCCTTCAGCCATTTAGAAAAATCTGAGGAATGAGGAATAATATAAACATCAAAATTATAATTTTTGCCCATTTGTTTAAGTTGATGAACTCTGCATCCGGGAGTGCAATCGTCGCAAATATAATCTAAGCCTTCTCGTTTGGCTTTGCATTTATTATCGTTTTTTATTCTAATACAAGACGGAACTAAAACCGCTTTTTTCTTTGAGGAATTAAAATCATTTTTAAAAGCTTTATTCATAATCGCGGCGCCAAACATATTCGCATGATATTCATTTCGGCCCCTGGCGCAGAAAATTATATCTTCTTTAAATAGATGTTTTTCTATTTTTTTATGAAGATATTCTTCTACTTTTGGAGTATAGATTCCAATTTCAATTTCCGCTTTTGCCTCAAACCAATTCGCAAATTTTATTGCTTCCGTTAAAGTATTATTAACTTGAATTGTGTACAAACTTGAATAGAAATTTTCCCAAATCTTCAAACGTTTTACTTCTTGTTTAAATTCGCCCGAAGCTTCGAGCCAATCTATTAACAGAATAAAATTGAATAGCGAAGGGTTTGAAATTGTATGTTGGTAGGATAATGTTTTAAATAAAAATATTGTTGATAATATTCCGCGTATAGGATCAATAAACTTTTTTATTGAAGATTTTTGCTGACGAACATGATATAATTTTTTGAGAATATTCTTTTGATATTTTTTAACTCTTAAAGAAGCACCACTGTATCTATTCCAAAAAATTCCTATTAATAAAAATTCAAAAATATATTCTTCACGACTTCTAATTATTTCTACATTCTGGTTTACTATAAATTTTTCATAAGCATTAAAGATTGAAGAAAAATTTTGTTCGGCCTTTTCCAGTACTGCTTTGCTGAAGTTTTCAATATCATTATAATAACTATTGGAATTTTTTTTACCGTTACATAAATCATAGGTAACTATTTTATTCATCACTTCCCCTTTTCATAAAATTATAAATTCAGAAATTTCCGGGATGCGTTATAAAATTATGAATTGAAAATTCTTTTAGAAAGTCAATTTAGATGAACGGCAGTTTTCCTATTTAGAGGTCATATTTTGATAGAAATTTTGTAGAATAAAAAATGCCATTTTCTTTTCTCCCTTTTCGGAAATTAAACCTTTTCTGTTCCAAAAATCTTGAATTCCCGGCAAAGGTCTTCTCGGCGATCTAAAATCAGTTAAAATCCATGGACTAATTCCCTTTAAAAATGGAATTGTTTTAATCATTTTTAATTGCTGTTCATAAATATAAGCTTGATATTCTTCCGTCCACCGTTCATTCTTATTTCCATGTAAACCATATTTTGCGCCGCCTCCGAATTCACTAATAATTAAAGGTTTGTTATAAGAATTTTCCCATTTTATTTTAGGAGCGTCCTCAGGTTTCCCGCCGTACCAGCCTATATATTCATTTACACCAATTACGTCTAAGTAAGCACCAAGCGGATCATCAATTATCATTGTATTATCTTTATGACTCAATTCAGTTGCCGCGGTAATTAATCTTGTGTTGTCTAAGCTTTTTGCGGTATCTATTAAGGATTTTAAAAGTTTCAATCGTGCCTCACCTCTAGGAGTTTCATTGGCCACCGACCAAATAATTACGGATGCTCTATTTTTATCTCTAACAATCATTGTAGTTAATTGATTTATCGCGTTTTTTAAAGTTTGTTCATTCTCCCAAAGAATGGTCCAGTACACAGGAATTTCCGCCCATATCATTATTCCCATTTTTTCGGCTATTCTAATTATATTTTCATTGTGGGGATAATGAGCCAGCCGAATATAATTACAGCCTAATTCTTTAGCCCATTTTAATGTTGTTATTGCATCATCTTCGTTAAAAGCTCTTCCCTTTCTTATTGGGGATTCCTCGTGAACGGAAATTCCTCTTAGAAAAATCGGTTCCCCGTTTAATAATATTTGGGAACCTTTAGTTTTTATAGTTCTAAAACCAATTTGATCTTTTAAAGTATCATCTCCGGCAATAAATTGTACTTCATAAAGTTTAGGGTTTTTAGGCGACCAAAGTGTTATGTTATTCTTAATATGAAAATAAGCTAAACCATTTTTATCAGCGGAAATTTCTTCATCTACTTTTATTTCCGGAATCAAGATTTTTATAATTTTATTCTGCTCAGATCCGTTTAATTTTATCCATCCATCAATGTTATTTTTAGAATCGTTCTTTAGCTGCAATGAATAATCTTGAATAAAAGTTTCCGGCACTTCGATAATATTTACATCACGCGTAATACCGCCGTAATTCCACCAATCTGTATTTAATGTAGGAACGCCCTCTCTTTTGCGTTTATTATCTACTTTCACAACTACAAAATTTTCATCTTCTTTTAATAAATCTGTAATTTCAAAATTGAATGGAGTAAAACCGCCTTCATGCTCACCTAATTTTTTCCCGTTTAAATAAATTTTGGCGTCATAATTAACAGCACCGAAATGAAGTAAATACCTTTTAGTAATTACCCTTTTTATTTTAAAAGATTTTTTGTACCAGATTGTGCCTTCATAAAAAAAATATTTATCATCCTGTGTATTCCAATCACCGGGTACTTTTAGTGAATCAGAATTATCAAAATTATATTCTACTAAATCAGATTTATCTTTCGGTTTTTTATTTTCAAAATATCCGTCTCCCCTCGGTTCATAGCGATAATTATAATAGCCGTTTTCATACGGATCGACTATTATTTTCCAATAACCGTTTAAACTATAAGTACTGCGGTTTTTTACATTAGTTATAAAATGATTTGAGTCTTGAGAATAAACTTTATTAAAAAGAAAAACTGTCAGAAACGAAATAAGAAAGAATTTCATTGAGGATCCCCGAAATGAATTAATAAATTTTCCATGATTAAAATATTAAAAATATTTAAATATTATGAATAAAAATCAGTCCCGAGAATAGATATTTCGGGACAAGAATATTTCAATCGACTACCGAAGTTTAAATTTGATAGGAATACTAAATCTGGTTTGTACCGGTTTTCCCCTTTGTTCACCGGGATAAAATTTTGTTTCCATTACAGCCTTCAAAGCTATTTCGTCTAAACCGCCGGGAAGACTTTTTATAATTTTCGCTTCTTTTACCTTCCCTTGTTTATCAACAACGGCTTCAATAACAACTGTACCTTCAATTTCGGCATATAGCGCCGCTTTATTATAGTGCAGTTTTTTCTGAAGTCCGGCCAGTCCACCAATCGGTTCTGGTAATTTTTCAACTACAATAAAAGTTTCCGGTTCTTCTTCTACAACTTTATGATCATATTTGGGAGGCAGCTTTATGTTCGTATTTTCTGATAAATCAGTGGATTCAAATTTTACATCGGGTAGAAGATCATCTTGGATTTCCGTAGGAATTGGAATTTGGGGGCTCGGCGGCGGTATTATTTTTTTTATTACCGTATTCTCTATAAGTTCAACTTTAATAATTTCCGGATCAGGCTCTATATACTTTTGAACTCTTTTTACATTAGGAGAAAATTTAAAAGCTGCGATTATAAATACTAAGGCAATAATGAAGCTGATCTCTACATAAAGTTTATATTTACTTCTGAGATCACAATGAGGATTTTTAACAAGCGGCATAGAACCTCCTACCGGCGCAGTTATTTACCGCGCCATTTATAACTAAAAAATAATTTTAATTATTAGGAGCTCCTGGAGGTTCTACTATAACTACTTTTTTTGGTTCCACTTACAGATATTATTTTTATTTCTTTTAAAAATTCTCAGAAGATATCCGTGGAACAGATAATAATTAAGAAAAGCAAAAACAATAACAACTAAAACTGTCGGTATCCACATCATACTTGTTAATGAAAAAATATTTTCTAACCAGCCGCCTTTTATAGTTTCATTCCCCATAATAATCCAACCGACAAATAAAGACAGCACTACCGGAATTCCAAAAATGATTGTGAATACTTGGGCGTTATTCTTATCCATTTCATCCTCCGTTATTTATAAATATCGGAAGCAATAGAAGTGCCAAAATAAAATTTAGAATAAATTAACAAAAGTTAGAGTAACGGCTGTAATTTCTATTGTAACCTTTTATATTTGAAAATTTATTTCTTTAATCTGCAAATTGAAGAACAATTATTTTTATTAAACAATTTTCTTTTTACCATATATTAATATTTAACAACTACTGCTATTTAAAGATTATTTATTAACCTGAATATCGGTATTAAAAATATCGTCCGATATTTTCCAATTTCCGTCCCCTTGCTTTTTCCAGATTACTACGTACTTCCCTTCATTATTAAAATTGGTTGAATCGGATGTATTAATATTCAGTGAATATCGTCCGAGTTCATAAGCTATATCATTAATTGCTTCAACTTTTTGAGTTAATAAACGAAGATTACCGACAACAGACATCGTACCTTTCCAAAACTGCTTAATATTTTCTTTCCCTTTAACAATAGGACTGTTTGGCGGAAGCAGATGAGCTTCATCAAGATAATAACTTGTAAATGTTTCAATATCCCGGCTATTAAAAGCACTCATCATCTTACCGTTATTATCTTGGATTAATTGTTTAACTTCTACGGAATTAGTTGGTTTGCTTCCGCATGAATAAATTAGAAGCGCGAAAACAAAAGCCAACAGATAAGCAAATTGTTTTTTCATTTTATTATTGTCTTTTTTAATCTTTTACTTTATAAGGAATTTTTATCTCACCAATTCTGCCGCTGCTGTCAGCACGAACAAGATCGAATCTAAAATTAATATTATTCAGATTATCATTCACTTTCTCAAAATAAATAAAACCGGAAACTTTACCTCCTTTATCCAAAACACCTTCAGGCAAAGCCATATTAAGCATTTCTGAAGTAGGCAGATGTAAAGTACTCCAGTAAGAAGCATAATAGCGGTAATAATTCGGATCAAAATAAATTGAATGGCCATAAACCGGGAAATTAGGATAAACTCTGGAATAATAAGGAGCTATTCTAAAATTTCTATATTC
This sequence comes from uncultured Bacteroidota bacterium, assembly GCA_963798775.1. Lineage (GTDB taxonomy): Bacteria > Bacteroidota > Ignavibacteria > Ignavibacteriales > Ignavibacteriaceae > CAWCUK01. The sequence continues at coordinate 582,513 of CAWCUK010000004.1, read as the reverse complement.
AAAAGCCGGTTTCTGAATAGGAGTATAATTTTTAACAATTTTTGGGGCATTAACTTCTCCCTCAATATCAAAAGGCGGAAGAGCCGCAAATATTTTTCCACTGTCGGTTACCAGCATAAAATTCGAATAATTTATATTCAATGGATAATTACTATTGTTATCAATAATAACTCGTAAGGGCGTTATATAACTTTTAACGTCGTCACTTCCGGTCCAGGTTCCGGTTTCAGTTGTAACGTGAATTCCTTCAACAGTTGAAACTCCGGTGTTACTATAGTTTTGGACGTGCTCTGCATTTTCGGCAGGCTTTATTTCTGTTTTTTCTTTACAACTGCCTATAAAAAGAATAAAGCTAAAAATGAAAATCATCTTAAAATAATTCATCATCTATTCCTTTCAACCATATACTTAACTTAACAATATTCACCATAAATAATTAGTTTAAAAATATTTCAAAATTCTTCAATATGCGGGAGGCACATAAAAATTTATAGTTTTTAATTCATCTTCCCCGATGTTTTTAATTTCATGCGTCTCCCCGCTCTCGATATGCAAAAGAACTCCGGCACCAATCTCAGTTTCTGTATCATTTACTATTGCCTTTCCTTTTCCGGAAATTACATAAAGCCATTGGTCGCTTTTACTATGCTTATTATCGGGGCCGCCGGTTGAACTTCCTTTTTCAAGTACCATTACAGCGCACTGAGATTTGCTGTTTCCGGCAATAACATTAAAACCTTTTTGAAATTCTACTTTTACTTTTTCCATTTAAAATCTCCTATTGTTTATAATATTTAATATATTAATTCGATTAAATATTTCTATTAAAGAAATCACCATAGCAAGGTTGTTATGAAAATTGTAAAATCTATATTTTGTATAATAATTTTTAGTGGAATTATAATGGCGCAAACAGTTCGTCCGGTAAGGGATAATATTGGCTTCTGCTGGAAGGCAAATGAAATGGATTCTTTAATTTCATATTTAGACGTGAATAATAAAGTTGCTGCTGCGAGCGGCGATGATTTGATTTTAGGAATTTCTCCGCATGATGATTTTCTTTACGCGGGCGCTATTTATCTTCCCCTGTATAAAGTTATTAATGCAAAAGAAGTTGTAATTTTCGGTGTCACCCACAGAACGGTTCGTGATGCGATAAATGATCCGCAAAATGTTTTAATTTTTGATGAATATAAAAATTGGCAAGGCCCCTATAAAAATGTAGAAATATCCTCTCTCCGGGAGACAATAAAAAATAATTTAGATAATTCTTTTTACATAGTCAGCAATAAGGCGCATGATATTGAACATTCCATAGAAGCGCTTGTACCTTTTTTGCAGCATTATAATAAAGATGTAAAAATAACTCCGATAATGGTAACCGGTATGTCTTTAGAAAGAATGGATTCTTCAGCGGAAGCTCTTTCGAATGTTTTAACAAAATTTATTAAGGAGAAAAATTTAACTCCGGGAAAAGATATATTTTTTCTTATTTCCTCAGACGCGAATCATTACGGAGAAGATTTTAATAATAAGCCTTACGGAATGGATTTAAAAGCTCACGAAGAGGCAACGGCAAGAGATAAAGAAATTGCTGACGCGGCGTTTAACGGTGAATTATCGAAAGAAAAAATAAAAGCACTTACACAAAATCTCTGGAAAGATAATAACGGGAAATCGCATCCTTTGTGGTGCGGGCAGTATTCTATTCCATACGGATTATTAACTACAATTAAAACTATTAAAAAATTGAACAACGGTAAGCTGAAAGGAAAAGTTTTAACTTATTCAGATACATGGACTCAAAAAGTTATCGATATAAAAAATACTCATTTGGGATTAACAGCACCTTTTTCATTAAAGCATTGGGTTGGATTTTTATCGGCAGGATTTTATTTAGATAAATAAAAATATTCTCCGGCTGAAAAAGTTGTTGTAACCGGAGAAATATTTTAATCATTATGCATTTTTTGCTTGTTCACTGTTTCTATCTATGAATTTAACAAAGCGGCTTTCTTCTCCGCTTTTTAAATTTTCCTGGTAAAGGAAGGCAAGATTTTTATCGTCAAATATCTCAAAGAAACGATTCCAGTCTATTTCTTCCAGAGAATCTTCACCGCTATAACCGGGAAAATCAATTCTCAAAATACCGCCTCCGTCTCCTTTTGTAGCTGAAACAACAGAGGGTTTTCCGTTTCGTTCTTCAATCCATTTTTTTATTTCATCATGATTGGTTGTTATTTTTGCGTTATCACTCATCTTTTTTCCTTTCCTAATATTTCCGCTTACTATAAAATGAAATTAATGAGAAAGAAAAAATGTTTATTAGCACAGAATAATTTTCCGCTGTTTCGAGTGTGATAAATTCAATAAAATATTAAAGACAGATGATAGATATTATATAAAAATATATTCTTAATGTTTATTTTTTTTGAAACTACTAAAATAGAAAGGGAAAAAACGATGATAAAGGGATTGAAAAAAGTGAAGAAAATAGCGGCAACTATTGCGGCGGCCACAACAGTAGTAATTAATGTTCATAATCTCTTGAAACAAGATAAGGATGAAGACGAAGAATAGGAAAGAGAATTTTTTCTTAATTAAATTTTATAACGGCTCCGAAGCAGTAATAACTATAAATATTACAATTAAAATGCTTTTGGTAATTTAAAAATTATTTGAGTTCCTATCCCCTTTTTACTTTCAACTGTTATGGAGCCGTTCATTAATTCCAGATATCTTTTAGTGATAGCCAAACCAAGACCGGTTCCCTCATATCTGCGCGCTACTCCAACATCTTCCTGACTGAAAGTTTCGAATAAATGCTTTTGATATTCCTCAGTCATCCCTACACCTTCATCTTTTACCATAAAAGAAATAAATTCTCCATCCGAAGAAGTTTTTATCTTAATCTCACCTTTTTCGCTGTATTTAATTGAGTTGCTGATTAAATTTATTATAACACCGTTTAAACAATATTCATCCGCCTTTACAAACGGATTTTCCTGATCAAGATCTAAGTTAAGAGTTAAATTTTTAGATTCAGATAACGATCTTAAAAAGTTATAATTTTTGATAATAATATTGTTAACTGCAATATCTTCAATATTAACTTCAAATTCATTTGCCTCAATTCTGGAAATATCTAAAATTTGAGTTATTGTATTTAATAATCTTCCTCCCGCATCCTCCATAGCGGTAAAAAATTGTTTTATGTCCGCTTCGGCTGAATTATAAAATTCATCTTTTAAAACCTCAGATATTCCTAAAATCGCGTTAAGTGGAGTTCTTATTTCATGAGACATGGTTGAGAGAAATCCGCTTTTTAATCTATTTGCTTCCTCCGCGTTTTCTTTAGCTTCTATCAGTTCTTTAATTACTTTTTTTCTCTCTGTAATGTCCGAGGATACTCCTATAAAAGCAAGTAATTCCCCTTCATCATTGCGCACTACAGCAGTTGATAAATAAATGGGGAATTCAGTACCGTCTTTTCTTTTATTAAATAATTCACCATTCCAGCCGCCAGCTAATGTAGAAGGCCTAATTTTATTTAATACTTCGGGAGGATTATTTTCGCTTCTTAAAACATCTAATGATTTGCCTAAAATTTCTTCTTCTTTATAACCATATACAGACAGAAAAGCATCGTTAACAAAAATTAAATGATTATATTTATCAGTTATTGTAATACATTCGCTAATACTTTTTATTGCGGCGGCAAGCATATTCATTTGTTCTTGAGCTTGTTTTCGCTGAGTTACATCGAATATTGTTCCCTGGAAAAACTCCGGTTTACCATCGGCATCAAATATTATCGATACATTTTCCAGCACCCAGATTAATGTTCCGTCTTTCCTTTTTAAACAAATTTCATAATTCTTCATCTCATTATTTTGAAGGATTTTTGAGATGAATCTTTCACGTTCTTCCGGTGTATTGTAAAGCAGTTGCGAATTGTATGAAATCAATTCTTCAGGAGTTGAATAACCTAATATACTTGCAAAAGCTTGATTGCATTCAATCATTTTGCCGGCTATCGTGCTTCTGAAAACTCCGGCCAAATTCTTTTCAAATAAAATCCTATATCGCTCTTCTGATTCCCGTAATGATTTTTCAGTTTTTACACGATCAGTTATATCAATTAAAATTCCTCTTAAACCTACAGATACATTTTCTTTTATGATGGGACTTGTATATACAATTGCCGGGAAGCTAGATTTATCTTTACGAATAATAGTATATTCATAGCCGCCTATATTTTCACCTTTAATCGACTTAAGAAAATTTTGGATGAGTTTATCATGTTCGTTTGACGCGATAAAACGTTTTGCGTTTAAACCTTTCTCAAAATCTTCTTCACTATAACCGAGAAAAGTATAACCGGACTTATTTGTAAAGGTTACATTGCCATCTAAATCTAGTTCAAAAATAGCTTGAGGTAAAAGGTCCGCCAGTTCTTTTAAATTTTCTTTCACTTTCGCGCAAAATTCTTTCCGCGTTTTTACGTTCTGTGATATCACGCGCGGTTACAATAATAACATCACGGCCGAAATAACGGCCTTTGTTTAAAATTATATCTTTAGGAAATATTTCTCCGTTTTTCCTTCTGCCCCACCACTCAAAAGCTTGTGTCTTTCCTTCAAATGCTAATTGGGCTTTACGCAAAGTTTCCTCAATATCATTCAGGCCCGGCGCGGCTAACATGGCGGGAGTTTGGCCGATTAATTCTTCCTTAGAATATCCGTACATTTTTAAAACGCTTTCATTAACATCTAAAAATTTCCCTTCCGAATCTTGAATGTAAATAGATTCACTAACCGAATTGAATAACTCTCTATAACTTTTTTCACTTTCCAGAAGAGCCGACTCAGTATGTTTTTTATCCGTAATATTTAAAGCGAAAATATTTATATAATTCTCGCTCGGAACAGGCGTGGCGCTAACAGTATATACTTGGCCGTTAACTTTAATTTCTTTTTCAGCAGGTTCATTTTTTTCAAATGTTTCTTCTACAAAATTCTTCCATTCTTTATTTACAACGCCGTTCTTAAAATTTAAATGATCCACAAAATAATTACTCGCTTTATTTGCAAAAAGGATTCGGCCTTTACTGCTGATACGTAGAACCGGATTTTTTATTTCATTGGGAAAATTGGCTAGTTTTTTTATTTCTTCCGCCGCGGTTTTTATATCTGTAATATCTTCAATAATAGCAATAAAATAATCAATCTCCTTTTGTTCATTTCTAATTGCGGAAATCGTTAATATAGTCCAAATTACATTTCCGTCTTTTTTAACATAACGCTTTTCCGTTTGAATTGAATTGAAGTTTTTATCATAAAATCGTTTTAATACCGCCAATAACTCCTCTAAATCGGAAGGATAAGTTAAATCTTGAAACATTTTGGTTTGAAATTCTGATTCAGTAAAACCAAGTAAAATCGAAAGCGTGTCGTTAGCCTTTTGAATTCTTCCATCCGGTGAAATTAAGGCAATACCCACAGGCGCTGATTCATATATGGTACGAAATTTTTCTTCACTAAATTTAAGAGCGTTTTCTGCTTTTATTTTTTCTGTAAAATCTGTCGATAAAATCAGCCTTCCTCTTTTTCCGTTAAATAATATATCATGTCCTTTAATTTCTACATCAAGAACCTGTTTATCTTTGGTAAGATGTTTGAAGAAAACGCCTGTTGCGTATCCTGATGAATTATTAATTAGATCATCTAATAATTTCGGAATTTCTTCTTCGGGGCGAATATCTTTTATAGTCATAGAAAGAAATTCTTCTCTAGAATATCCATATTTTTTTTGAGCCGCTTCGTTTACTTCAAGAAATTTTAACGATTCATCATCATATACCCACATCGGCATCGGATTATGCTCAAAAAGTAGCTGATATTGCTTTTTATTTTTTTCAATTTCTTTCTCATAATTTTTATTTTCGGTTATGTCGAAAATCGTTTCAACAATTCCTGTAATTTCATTTTCAAGATTGTATATTGTAGAACTGCTGAAACGCGCGTTAAATTCAGTTCCATCCTTTTTGCGGATTTTTATCTCCGCAACATGATTTTCATTTTTCTTAAGATTCTTTATCTCTTTTATATTTTCCGTTGAGATTAAAAAATCCTCGCCGGGTTTTCCGATTAGCTCATCTTCTGAATAACCGGTTAATTTACAAAGCTGATGATTTACAATTTGAATAAAGCCGTGTTTATTTAAAAACATAAGACCTTCATTCATTGTATCTACTATTGTTTTATACAAGCTTTGGCTGGTTTCCAGTTGTGTTGTTGTTAGTTTTCTTTCAGATTCAATTTCTTCATCTCGAAGGATTCTTTTAATAATGAAAGGAATGCGAAGGAGGGAATTTTTAAGGAAATAATCATCAACACCATAATTCATATATTCGGCGGCTAAAGCTTCTTCCCGCTGATCAACGGCTAAAATGACGGGCAAGCCTGAATTTTTTAATAGTTTTATTTCTGTTATTCCGCAAAGTTTAACATCGGCAATAACTAAATCCGGTTGAAAGACTATATATTTTTTAAGAAAACTTTCTCTGTTATTAACTGTTTTCCCGGTAAGTTCAATCCCGCATTTTTTAAGTTCGTGTATAATATAATCTGCTTCGATTAAATTAGAAAACAGAAACAGAATTTTTATTCTTTTCATGAAAATTTGTTCTCAATACAATAACGGTTCAAAAAGATAACTTAAAACCATAAAGTTAAATATGCATAAATTATTTTACTACAATATTTATTATCGAAAAATAATTTTATAATTGAAGGATTGAAAATAACTTTTGGAATATAAGTTTGAAAGGTAAAAAATAAAAAAGGCTGATGGAAATTACTACTATTTTTTAATTAATTTTCCGCTTTCTTGAAAAGTAATTAAAATTTCAGTCCCCTCTTTTTTATTTAATTTTATTTTGCCATTAATTTGTTCAACCAGAGTGGTAACCAATTGGAAACCCAGTGTATCGGTATTTTGAAAATCTACATTCTCGGGTATTCCTCTGCCGTTATCTTTTATGGCTAAGACAAAATCAATATCACTTACTTTTAAAAGTGAAATATCAATTTTCTTATTTCCGAAATACATTCCTGCTTCTGCAGGAACAAACGCATGACGAATTGAATTTGAAATTAATTCAACTAGAATTAAACCAAGCGGTACAGCGTTATCTATGCTTAAATAAACGTCAACAATATTATAAGTTAAAGAAATACCATTTAAGCTGAACATATTTTTTGCTAAGTCTTTTAGATAAGAAGAAAAATCTATTTGGCTTACATATTTTGACTGATAAAGCTTTTCATGCACTAAAGCCATGGATTTTATTCGTTTTTGGCTTTTGAAGAAAATTTCCAAATCTTCCTTATCCTTTATGTAATCGGATTGAAGATTAAAAAGGCTTGAAATAATCTGCAGATTATTTTTAACTCTATGATGTACTTCTTTTAATAAAACTTGTTTTTCCTTTAAAGATTCTTCCCTTTCTTTTTCTGCCCTTTTACGATCCGAAATATCATAAACAACCCCAACCCAGCCTATTAATTTTTTATCTGAGGCTTTTAATGGAGAGATGGTGATTGATACATCAATAATATTTCCTTCTTTGGTAAGAAATTTGCCTTCGGATTCATAAGAATGGATTTCATCATTTTTTAATGAATTTAGTTCGTTCATAAAAAATTTGGTTTGATCTTCCGGCCAATAAATAAAAGGAGGCTTTTTAAATAGTAATTCTTCTTTGGAATAACCAACCATTTCACAGAAAGCGTTATTAACATAATTCTGATCCATATTTAAATCTATGGTAGCTACTCCGGCGGGTATTGATTCTTCGATAACTTTTCTAAAATAAAATTCTTTCAAGAATGATTCTTCGGCTTTTTGTTTTTCCTTTTCAATATCTTTTTTTGAAACCGCGTTTGTAATAGCGTTTGAAAGTCTTACCAAACTTGTCTTTAACAAATAATCTTCGGCTCCAAGTTTCATACATTCAACAGCTACTTCCTCTGTTTGGGTTCCGGTAACCAGAATTAAGGGAATTAAAATATTATTCTGATTTAAATATTTTAAAGCGTCTATCGCTGTCCATTGCGGAAGATTATAATCCGCGAGAATAATATCAGGCTCAAAATCATTAAGCTTAGCCGCAAAATCATATTTATTATCCACGCGTTCCGCGATAAAATCAAGCTCTGCATTTTTTAATTCTATCTTTATTAATTCGGCGTCGGAGGCCAAATCTTCTAACATTAAAATTTTTATCATTATAAAGTTGCTTTAAATTTAAGATAAGAAAAATAAAATACGCTCTATTGAATCATCACAGGTCTATTTAAAAGAAGCCAGTATAATCCTATTTCGGAAACAGCTTTAACAAATTTATCAAAATCAACAGGTTTAACAAGATAGCTGTTAACGCCATAATTATAACTTCTAACAACATCACTTTCTTCATTAGATGAAGTAAGAACCACAATAGGAATAAATTTAGTCTTTTCTCCCGATTTTAATTGTTTTAAGACTTCCAGTCCGTCGATTTTTGGCAGTTTGAGATCAAGTAAAATTAATCGAGGATATTTCTTAATATCCATTTTATTTTCTTCAACTAATTTATTAATATAATTTAAGGCTTCTTCTCCATCCCTGACTACATGCAAATTATTTGCGAAATTATGTTTTTTTAACGCGATTAATGTCAGCTCCAAATCATTTGGATTATCTTCAACCAACAGAATTTCAACTTGAGATAAATCTGTCATTTATAAATCTCCTATTTAGGTAATGTAAAATAAAATGCCGCACCTTTACCTGCTTCTCCTTCCCCTTTAATATAGCCGCCGTGTTTTTTAATAATTCTAGCAACTATTGCTAACCCCACCCCTGTCCCTTCAAACTGTTCCGCCGCGTGTAAACGTTGAAAAACACCGAATAACTTATCCGCGTATTTCATATCAAAACCTTCCCCGTTATCTTTAACAAAATATTCAACGGATTTTTTTTGTTTAAAAGAACCTATTTCAATTTCCGCAACTTTATTCTTTCCCGTAAATTTAACAGCATTAGAAATTAGGTTAAACCAAACTTGTTTAATTAGAGCCTGATCACCCTTTATTTTAGGTAGTGAATCAATATGAAAATTTATATCTCTTTTTTCAGGTATACTATTAAGTACTTCCGAAATTACTTCATCTATTAAATTATTCATGTTTATGAGAATTTTATTTATTTGCTGTCTCCCGATTCTTGAAAAGGCTAAAAGATCATCGATTAATTTTCCCATCTGCTGAGTATTTTTTCTAACTAAGCTCAAATACCTTTTGCCGTCATCATCAAGCTGGTTAGAATGCGTTTCTAATACTAATCTGGAAAAACCGTCTATTGCCCTTAGCGGCGCCCTTAAATCGTGAGAAACCGAATAAGAAAACGATTCCAGTTCCTCGGTTCTTTCAAGCACCCGCTCTTCCAGTTTTTCATTTAATTTTTTTGTTTCGGAATAATTAAGTGAATTTTCTATCGCGACGGCGGCACGATTTGCCAAAGTCTCGGCAAAAGTAAGATCAATTTCAGTATAATATCTTTCTGATTCCGAAGTTACGAAAGTTATGGCACCTAAAACGTTTTCATGAACTTTTAAAGGAACTACCATAGCGGATTTGAAACCTAATTCTTGAATGACTTTTTTATGTTCTTCATTTTTAGCGGATTTATATAAAACTTCTTCAGGTATTTTTGAATAAAATTCAGATTTTCCGGTTCTAATTACATTATAAACACCGGTAGTAGAATTAGGATCGGGCGGAAATTTTTTAGAAAGCTCTTTTGCCCATTGTATTTTATTTTTATCAACATGAGAAACCGCCACATTTTTAATTTCGCCGTTTTCCAGAATATCTATCGCGCACCAATCGGCCATAACCGGAGTTAATAAAGCGGCTAAATTATTTAAGGTAAGACTGTAATCTAAAGAAGAGCTTAAAACTATACTTGCGTTATCAAGATAACTTAAACGGATTTTAGACTGTTCTGCTTCCAAGCGTGCTTTCTTTTCCAGATTAAAAAGCCGATTCCGTTCTTCTTCTAATTTTTTGCTCTCTGTTATATCGCTATTTATCGCAACAGCACCAATTATTTTATTTCCCATTTTTATTGGCGCCGCCGCGCTTCTTAATATTTTATCCTCATTTGTTTGTACATCTTTTACCAATACTTCTCTTGTACATTTTTTCCCTTTCAAGCCTAGCGCGAATCCTTCTTCTTCGGGAGGAATTTTTTCTTTAGTATCTACAAATCGTGTATTTATTTTTTTTGAAAGTTCGGTTATTCTTTCATTAAGTTCTTTTAAACTGTTAAACCCCAACATATCTAACGCGGGTTTATTTGCTCTTTTAATTCCGGTTTCATCTCCAATATAAATGGCATCGGGAATACTTTCGAAAACAGCATTCAGTTCGGCGGCATTCTGCTTAGTTTCTATATATAATTTTTCCAATTCCTGCTGATGTTTTTTGGCTCCGGAAATATCATTAAAGAAAACATTTATTCCGTCTTCTGAGGGATAAACATTTAATTCCAGCCATTTATCAGATTCTTTTGTGTAATATTGAAAATGTATGGTTTTTTGTTCTTCAAAAGCTTTTTTATAATTTTCTTCGATAATACTATTTTTCGACTCCGGCCATTCGTCCCAAACATTTTTGTCTATTAATTCCGCGGCAGATTTACCGCTAGTTTTCGCGGCTTCAGAATTTATATAATTTATTTTCCAATCTTTATTTATCGAGATAAATCCTTCGTCTATTCTTTCCAAAATATCAATTGTGTATTTATGTGCCTTTTTAAGCGCATCTTCCGCTATTTTTCTTTCTTCAATTTCTGATCTTAATTTCATGTTTGAATCTTCCAATTCCATCGTTCTTTCTTCAACTCTTTTTTCTAATTCAGCATGATCAACTTTTAATGTTTCTTCAATATTTTTTTTCATTTATTGTCTTTTCAAATTTATTATTTTCACTTTTATACATATAATAAGTACAATAATTTAATTTCCCGCATTTAAAATGCGAATAGAGAATACATAACTATTATATAATTTTTATTGATCATTATTTAATTGAAAATAATTTAGGCAGAATACTTTCGCTTATTTAGAAAGCGATTTAGCACAGGAAAATTTTCTGTCGAAATGCAAAAATTTTATTCACCTGGAAATCATTCTTTTCAAAGATCTGCCCTCATTGAAAAGTTGATTTTAATATTTAAAACAACTCTTATTTTCGGCAAAAATATAAAGATTATTATTACTATTTGTGACTGTTGCTACAATCATTTATCTATTCTTTTTCTTCTGCACAGACGCATCATTTTCTTCATCCTCACATTCTTCTTCATCTTTTTCAAAATGTTTGCTGGGTAAAATACCGGAGCCGAATTTATTCGAATAAACCTGCGTAAATTCCGCCCCCAGGAATACAATTTGAGCCGAATAATAAACCCATAAAAGTAAAATTACCAAAGATCCGGCGGCGCCGTATGTGGAGCTGTAAGAGCTATTCCCAAGGTATAACCCAATTAAATATTTTCCGAGTTCGAATAAAACGGCAGTAACAAGTGCTCCCATCCATACATCAGACCAGTGAATTTCAACATCGGGCAAAACTTTAAAAATCATTGAAAATACCAGAAAAAAAATGAAAAGAGAAACGATAATATTCGCCAATTGCAAAATTGAGGCGGGAATGGCAAAAATATGTTCGCTCATATAATCGGTAAGTGCCGATAAAGCGGCGCTAATAATTAGTGAAACCAATAATAAAAATCCAATTCCGACGACCATTGAAAAAGATATTAAGCGATCTCGTATTAAACCTTTAATTATTCCTCTGCCCGGTTTCGGTTTAATATTCCAAACCATATTTAATGAATCCTGCAGTTCTACAAATACGGCTGTTGCGCCGATAAAAAGTGTAATTAAACTTATTATCGCGGCTATTATCCCGGATTCCATATCACTTGCGCCTTTAATCGCAGTTTGGATTATTTCCGCGCCATTTCTGCCAATCAATCCTTGAACTTCTTCTACAATTTTTCCCCGAGCGGCATCTTCACCAAAAATAATTCCGCTTAATGAAATTGAGATGAGCAATAAAGGAGCTAAGGAAAAAATTGTATAGAAAGCAACCGCAGCGCCAAGTTTCGGGGCTTTATCATCCATCCATTTATCAAATACATCGCTAATAAATTTCCATATTGATTTATAATTTAAATTCATCATTCTCCCGAATTTATTATTTTGAAAAGTAATAAATGCCGGAATTATTTAAAGAGACGTAAAACAAAAAAAGCTTCCGGTGCGGAAGCTTCTTTTAGATAAAATATTTAACAATTATTATTTTTTCATTACATAATCATATATTATTTTTGAAATTTTAGCTTCTGTTTCCACTCCTCTAGATTGATCTTCCAGATTTTTAGCCAGAATTACTAAAATATATTTTTGTCCATTCGGCAGATAAACTATTCCCGAATCATGATCTACGCCCGTAATAGAACCGGTTTTATGCGCAACTTTAACTTCCGGGGGAAGCAGCGCGGGTATTTTCTGATTAAATTTTTGGTCGAGTAAAATATCAACCATTTCACCGCAGGCTTTTTGGGAAACAATTTTTCCTTCGGCAATTTTTTTGAAGATTAACATTAAATCATAAGCTGTAGTGGTATTGTTTAATCCTTTATCAAAAGCTTTTATATCCTCAACTCCGCGTAAAACTTGAATATCATTAGCGCCAATTTTTTTCATTGTTGCCATTACATTTTTTGCTCCGACCAAATCGATAAGAATGTTAGTCGCAAGGTTACTGCTTACGGTAATCATAGAATAGACTAATTGACGAATTGTTCTTTTCTTACCAATAAACTCATAAAGCTGTTCTCCGCCGTCATCGGCAATATCCATCGAATAATGAGAACCATCAACAATACTTTTAAATTCATTTTTAACAATAATAGAATCGTCTAAATGAAATTTCCCTTCGGCTGCTTGCTTAAACACTTCAATCATAACCGGAGTTTTCATTGTACTGGCGGCGTGAAAATTTTCTTTTTCATTTATAAAAAGCGAATCATTTTCGCTTAAAGATATAAACGCTAACGCAAAATCTCCTTTAGTCGAATCAAATTCGGTTTGTATTTTTTGCAGCAACAATTGATGTGCGTTTTGAGCCATTATTAAATTTCCCATAAAAAAGATGATCAATAGGATGATTTTTTTCATTTAAGTAATACCATTGATTTGGTTGAAATAAAATTATTTATCCTTATAGAATAAAAGTAAATTCCAGACGATAAAAAACCGGCATCAAAATTAACAGAATATCTTCCCGGCATTTTTTGTTCGTTTACTAATGTTTTTACTTCATTTCCTAAAACATCATAAATTTTAATTGATACTAATCCTTCTCTTTTTATTTGATAAGAAATTGTGGTAGAAGGATTAAAAGGATTTGGATAATTTTGATATAAATTATAATCAAATGAGGATTGAACATTATCTTTAACGGCAGTCGTGGTTTTACTTTTCCCGATTCCCTTTAGTATAATACTTTTAGTTCCGCCGTTACCGGCAAAAGTTATAGTAGAATTATAATCTCCAGCGGAGTCGGGAATAAAAATAAGATTTACTTTGGAAAAATTTTTCTCTGAAATTATACCGGGAATTTCCACCCATTTAAAGGTACTGTCATCAATGGAAACACTTGATATTCTTAATTGATCATCACCGCTATTAATTAAATAAAATGATAAGGCGGAAGTATCCCCTACCGCTGTAGAATCAAAAACTAATTCGTTTTGAGAAGTAAGTAAATTAGCATAAACCGGATGACTTGTTCCATTAACAAAATCATAAATTCTATTAACAAAACCGGGATTATCAATAAAAGGATTTCTATTATGCTGATAACTCGCGATGGCGTCATTTCTCAGCATTTCTGCAGTATCAACCGGATCAGTTACATTCCAAACTCTAAAAACATTTTCTTGTTTTTTGCTGAAGAAATTACCGTAGTTCTGAGGATAACAGGTAATAAAATAAAACATGGACCGACTTACATTTCCTTTATGAGCGTCTCTGGGTTCAAATACAGTCGCACTGCCGTCGCTCCCTAATTTACTTCCTCCCTCTTGCCAGGAAACAGTAGTTACATTTCCGAAAGGATAATTTGAGCGTTTATTATTCGCGTAAGAATCGGTGGGATATAAATGATACAAATCTGATTTCATCGGTTCATTGCTGTTAAAATTTGATTGCGGCCAGGTATGTTCAGTATTAAAATCGTATGTACTTGATTGGGCATCGCTGCGGCTGGTATAACCCACGGCTTCTCTTCCGGTATAAACTCCTTCAAGTGTGTTTTGGGAAGCGCCCTGGCCGTTGACTTTTTTGTTATCGATTTCCATAAACATTTTATCTCTGGCAAGATTGTAGCCTAACGCTGTATGACTGTTTATCAACTTATATAATTCATCTTTCAGTTCTTTATCGTATAAATTAAAAGTTGAATCGTAAAAATGATTTTCTAATTTACCGGAACCGGAAACCGAAATCACCGCTGCCGAAACACTGTCATTCAATTGAAATTGGAATATATCTTTATCAATCACATTCTGAACGGGTGAATAATAAATAAATAATTTAACGCTATCTTTAGGTAAAATCACAAACGAAGTATCTGAAACGCTAAACTGATTAGAGTAATGAATTACAGAAAAAATATTTACATCGGCGTCGGACTCATTCCTTAAAATGATAATTGTACTGTCTTTACTGTTAACTGAGATTTGAGGGAAAGAAATTTCTGACTGCGAGGTTGTAACCTGTGCATCGGCCATAACCGTTAGCAAAAGGATAAAAGCTAAAATAGTAGATTTGAAGTATGACAATTTATTGATTCCAATTAATTTTTAATTATTACATTTATTAAGTTGCTGAAATTAGATACCTTTATTTTAAATATCAAATATTTTATTTAATTTCACAGCTCCAAATTTAATAATGGGACGAACAATGCGATACTCTTTTGCTTTACTATTGATTTTTATTTTATCATTTTTTGCGGATGCAGCCGCTCAAAACCAAATTCACCGGTGGAAGCCTTTATCTATTAATGAAAAGGAGAAAATCTGGTTTGATTCATCAATGCTAGATACTGTAAAAGGAAATATTTTTGATATATGGATTTTAGAAATGCATAAACCGCCGCTTCAGTTTGAAGGAATAAAAGGGGATATTTACCGTTCTATGACTTTATATTCAGTAAATATTGAAAAAACAAGATACGGAATAAGAAAAATAGTTTATTACGATTTGGCAAATAAAGAAATATATAGCCATGATTATATTGAAGCTGATTATAACGAAGCAGTAAAATTTACTTACCCAATTTTAGAAAATTCCACAATTGATAAAGTCGTACAAGAATTATTTAAATCAAGGGGTAAAAGTTAATTGACAGCGATTGAGCAAAATTTTGAGAAATCTGTGGTTATTAAGAATTCAGAAATTCACGGCTACGGAATTTTTACTACCGCCGCTATTCCCGAAGGAAGTAAAATTATGATTATTGAAGGAGAGGTTATTTCCGGAGATGAATGTGAAAGACGCGAAGAAGAAGAAGAAAATGTTTATATTTTTTGGAACGGAGACGACTGTTATATAGATACTTTTAATACTGAAAAAATAAAATATATAAATCACGATTGTAATTTTAATTGCGATGTTGTAGATAGAGATGAGTCCAGCCTTTATTTAATTGCCTATCGAGATATAAACGCGGGCGAAGAATTAACTATTGATTACGGATACGCGGAAATTTATGAAGAATGCAAATGTTCGATTTGCGGATAAAAAAAATGAGGCCGCGAACAGCCTCATTTATATAAATATTTTTTTATTTTGCGTTTTCAGCAACTTCTTTCAAAATACCCTTTAATAAATAATAAAATTTTTCCACCGTTTCAATATTCACTCTTTCGTCAGGCGAATGAGCACCTTGAATAGTAGGTCCGAAAGAAACCATATCTAAACCGGGATTTTTATCACCCAATATTCCGCATTCTAACCCCGCGTGAATAGCTTTTATTTCCGGCTCATTTTTAAAAATATCCTTAAATACTTTTTTAGAAGTTTTTAGTATTTGTGAATCCATATTGGGTTTCCAACCCGGATAACCATCTCCCGCGGTTACACTGGCATCTGCCAAACTAAAAATGGAAGCAACACTCGCGGCAATATATTTATTCGCGCTGTCAATGGAACTTCTTTGGCTTGTACCAATTTTAATGACTTCTTTTTCGGTAAAAATAGTCGCGACATTGGTTGAAGTTTCCACTAAACCCGGAATATCCGGGCTCATTGTAATTACACCATGGGGCAAAGCCATAATGGTGTTAGTAATTCTTTTACTTAGTTCGTTCGCAAAAACTTTATCAAATTTTTGACCGCTTTTTTTAAACTCTATCATAACTCCCGGATCAGAAGTTTTTAATTCATTTAACACATTACTGTGTAATTCATTCAATATTTTTGCGGCATTTTCTGCATCTGCAGGTTTTAAATAAATTACCGCTTCAACTTCACGAGGAATAGCGTTCCTTTTACTTCCGCCGTCAACTTTAGCAATAGAAAAATCAATTTTATTAAGTGCCCGGAAAGCTCTACCTAAAATTTTTATCGCGTTTCCTCTTCCGGAATGAATATCTAAACCGGAATGTCCTCCTTTTAGACCTGTAACAGTTAATTCATAAGGTTCTGTATCAAAAGGAATATTTCCCACACTTAAGGCGAAAGAAGCAACAGTATCAAGTCCGCCTGAACAACCGACATAAAAGGCGCCGTCTTCTTCGGAATCTAAATTTAATAAGATTCCGCCGGAAATAAATCCGGGTTTAAGATTATTCGCGCCGGTAAGTCCTGTTTCTTCATCAATTGTAAGCAGAATTTCTAAAGGGCCGTGTACAGCATCTTTATCGGAAACAACGGCTAAAGCAGCCGCTACACCTATTCCGTTATCACTGCCTAAAGTTGTTCCGTCAGCTTTTATCCAGCCGTCTGTTTTTATTAATTTTATCGGATCGTTTTCAAAATCATGTACGGTGCCTTTATTTTTTTCACACACCATATCCACATGTCCTTGCAGAACTACGGTAGGAGAGTTTTCATATCCGGGAGTAGCGGGAACGGATGCAACCATATTCCCAACTTCATCTTCTTTAAATTCTAAATTCATATTTTTAAAGAGATCTCGTAAATACGCTAAAACTTTCTCTTCTTTTTTAGAAGGACGAGGAACTTGAGATAATTCATAAAATCTGGTCCACAAAATTTCTGGTTTCAATCCGTTTATAACCTTCTCGGACATTTTTACCTCCTAATATTTCATATGAATAAATAATTTCCCAATTTTTTGATTAGGAAACTTCTTCCGCTTCTTTATGTTTAGCGGCAAGACGAGCATTCTTTTTATCTGCCTCTGTTAAGTATCTTTTTCTAACTCTAATACTTTCCGGAGTAACTTCTACAAATTCATCATCGGTTATCCATTCAATCGCCTGTTCAAGAGTATGAATTGTAGCCGGCTCTAACCTAATTGCCTCATCAGCACCAGAAGCACGCATATTGGAAAGCTGTTTAGTTTTAGTAACATTCACCGTCATATCATTACTTCGAGAATTTTCCCCGACGACCATTCCTTCATAAACTTTAGTTCCGGGTTCAATAAAGAAAATTGATCGTTCCTGAAGCTTATACATTGCGTACGCAGAAGCTATTCCGGCTTCCATTGCAACTAACGCTCCTCTTTGACGATGAACTATTTCACCTTTATATGGTTCATAACTATGGAAATTATGATGAAGAATTCCGGTTCCTTTAGTATCAGTCATAAATTCGGCACGATAACCAATTAATCCTCTTGCGGGTATTAAAAATTCAACTCTGGTATTTTCGTTAAAAGTAAGCATATTTTTCATTTCAGCTTTTCTTTTACCGAGTTTTTCAATAACCACACCAACAAATTCTTCAGGAACATCTATAATTACGTGTTCAATCGGTTCTGATTTTACATCATCAATTTTTTTATAGATTACTTCAGGTTTACTTAACTGAAGTTCATAACCTTCGCGGCGCATATTTTCAACTAAAATAGCAAGATGAAGTTCTCCTCTTCCGCTCACTTTAAATACATCCGGAGATTCAGTCATCTCTACTCTTAAACTTACATTAGATTTTAATTCTTTTGAAAGTCGTTCACTTATATTTCGAGTAGTAACATATTTGCCTTCTAATCCGGCTAAAGGAGAATTATTTACCATAAAATTCATAGTAATGGTAGGTTCATCAATAGCCACAAAAGGAAGGCCTTCAGGTTTTTGCGGACTAGCGATTGTATCACCGATATCCACATCTTCCAAACCTGCTATAGCTCCGATATCACCGGCAAAAAGTTCTTGTGTATCTATTCTTTTTATATTATCAAAAGCGTACAATTTAGAAATCTTCGCGTTTATTTTTTTACCTTCCTTAGTAATTAGAACTATTTGATCGCCTATTTTAACCGAACCATTTAAAACTCTGCCTATTCCAATTCTTCCTAAATAATCATTGTAATCAATGGCCGAAATGAGCATTTGAAATGGTTCATCTTCATTTCCTTCCGGCGGCGGAACAGAATTTATAATAATATCAAATAGCGGAACTAGACTATTGCTTTCGTCTTCAAGATTTAATTTTGCTATTCCTTCTTTTGCTATCGCGTAAACAAACGGAAAATCTAATTGCTCTTCGTTTGCACCGAGAGATACAAATAAGTCAAAAACTTCATTTAATACATCATTAGCGCGCGCATCTTTTCGATCAATTTTGTTAATAACAACAATCGGTTTTAATCCGAGATCTAAAGATTTTTTAAGCACAAATTTAGTTTGAGGAAGCGGACCTTCAGCTGCATCCACTAAAAGAAGAACTCCATCCACCATTCTTAAAGTTCTCTCAACCTCTCCGCCAAAATCAGCGTGGCCGGGAGTATCAATAATATTTACTTTTATGTCCTTATAATGAACGCTCAAATTTTTAGCCAGAATAGTAATTCCTCTTTCCTTTTCTAAATCATTCGAGTCCATTACTCTTTTATCTACTTGCTGATTATCGCGCCAAGCGCCGGTTTGTTTTAACATATAATCGACTAACGTGGTTTTTCCATGATCAACGTGAGCTATTATTGCTATATTTCTAATATCATTTCTCTCGATTTTCACACTTGTCCTTAAAGATTATTTAAAAATTATAAACAACAAATATAAACTAAACATAAAGTACTTACAATGGACTTAGTTTACAGGATATTTGTTGTCATGGGTGAGTAATATGCGGTTTGATTATTTTTTATGTTACAACCTGAGTATTTAGCAAAATTTCTTCCAAGATAGATGAAACTTTTAAACAGTCGATTAATTCACCATTATAAACTATAGATTTGCCTTTAACATGGACTTCAAAAGTATGCGCGCGGGCTTTTTCAAAAGAACAATGGACTGCTTTAATTATTTGCGCAATTACTTCATCAAAAGTATGCCAGTCATCGTTAAATAAAATAACCCTGCTCTCTAATTTTGTAGTCTCTTCAATTACTTCTTCAATTTTAGGCGCTTCTATAGTTTTTATTTCCATAAATATTTGTCTCATAAATTATAGTCAAAAGTTATAAAATCATTTTCTTATTTTAAAGACAGAATTATTTATTATTAAATTTCTTGTGCGCTTTGTTGCGCTGATAGGTTTGATTTTATAGGAGTGTATGTTTATATTTTTTTTACAAAAAATATTGTAATATAATGGAGGATAAATGAAAATAGCAGTATGTGTTAGTCATGTTCCGGACACTGCTACAAAAATTAAAATTGGCGAAAATGAAAAGTCAATTGATACAGCGGGTGTTACATATATAATCAACCCTTATGATGAATTCGCGGTTGAAGAAGCATTAAAATCAAAAGAAAAATTAGGCGGTGAAGTTGTAGTTATTAGTTTGGGCGGAGACAGCAGTAAAGATACCATACGAAAAGCTCTTGCAATGGGTGTAGATAAAGGTGTGCTTTTAAAGGATGATAATCCGCGTGATTCTTTTTCAGTAGCAAAAGCTCTTGCCGAAGAAATTAAAAACCAGGAATGCGAGCTCGTATTTTTCGGAAAACAATCCGTAGATTATGATGATTCTATAGTCGGACAATTAACTGCCGAATTTCTAGGTTATTCATGTGTTTCCGTGGTTGTAAGTTTAGAAATTGACGGAAATAAAATTAAAGCAGAAACTGAAATTGAAGGCGGAAGAGAAATTGTTGAAACTGAAATTCCCGCTGTTATAACCGCACAGAAAGGGTTAAATGAACCAAGATATGCTTCGTTAAAAGGGATTATGGCAGCTAAAAAGAAAACTATAGAAGAAAAAGAAGCAGCCGGTGCCGAAAATAAAAGTGAAGTAATAAAAATGAAAAAGCCGGAACCGAAACAGCCCGGAAGAATACTCGGAACAGATAGTTCAGCAGTGCCCGAATTAGTTAAATTACTTAGAGAAGAAGCAAAAGTTATATAAAAGGATTTTCAAATTATGGCAAATAAAATTTTAGCAATATTAGAACATAGAGAAGGAAAATTAAAAAACGCGTCCTTTGAAGTCGCGTCTATTTCATCAAAATTAGCGAAAGAATTAAAGGCAGAAGTTGAGGCTGTAATTGTAGGAGGCAACATTGATGGATTAGATAAAATTGCGAAATTCGGTGTGAACAAAGTTACACATTATAAAAACGATAACTTAAATAATTATTCATCAAGTGCTTATGCAGACGCTATAGCGGAATACTCAGATGAAATTTCAGCCGACTTATTAATTTTAGCTAATACAACTGTAGGTAAAGACTTAGCTCCCAGATTAAGCGTAAAAATAAATGCCGCACCTTTAATGGACTGTGTTGAGATAAATAATGATAACGGCAATTTAGTAATAACCCGTCCTATTTATGCGGGTAAAGCTTTACTTGAAGTTAAACCTACTTCTGAAAGAGTTGTTTTAACAGTAAGGCCAAATGTATTCAAAGCTGAAGAATCAGAAAATGCAAGTGAAACTCAAATTACTACAAAGGAAATAAATTCCCCAAATTTAAGATCAAGAGTAACCGAATTTAAGAAATCAGAAGGAAAATTAGATGTTGCTGAAGCTGATATTATAGTATCCGGCGGAAGAGGACTTAAAGGTCCTGAAAATTTTCATTTAGTTGAAGAACTTGCCGATACTCTAGGAGCAGCTGTGGGAGCATCCAGAGCAGTTGTTGACGCAGGCTGGAGACATCATCGGGAGCAAGTCGGCCAAACCGGGAAAACAGTTTCTCCTTCACTATATATAGCATGCGGAATTTCCGGCGCAATTCAGCATTTGGCCGGAATGTCTTCATCTAAATATATTGTAGCTATCAATAAAGATAAAGACGCTCCCATTTTCAGCGTAGCTGATTATGGAATTGCCGGTGATGTATTTGACGTTCTTCCGGCTTTAACTGAAGAAATAAAGAAGATTAAATCATAAGGGGTTAGGAGTTTTAATTGCAAAAGATTCAATGTGAAATACTAGGACTTTCTTCCAGCCCATCTACCGGTGGAGCATATGCAATATTATTAAAAGAATCTAACGGTAACCGCAGGCTGCCGATAATAATAGGATCTTTTGAAGCACAAGCAATCGCTTTAGAAATTGAGGGAATAAAACCACCAAGACCTCTCACCCACGATCTTCTAAAAAATGTAATTGATAATTTGGGAGCAAATGTAGTAGAAATTATTATTGATGAATTACGGGAAAATACTTTTTACGCAAAAATAATAATGGAAGTTTCGGCATTAACAAATGAAATTGACAGCCGGCCAAGCGATGCAATTGCTTTAGCTGTGCGTGCTCAGGCGCCCATTTATGTAGCCGAAACTGTTATGCAGGCTGCCGCATTTATTCCTTCCGAAGAAAGTGAGCAAGAATCAGCAGGAGATATTCAGGGAGAAGAAGAAGTTCCTAAATCTAAAGATGCAAAAATAGCGGCTTTGCAAAATAAATTAAGAGAAGCTATTGATGCAGAAGAGTATGAAAGAGCCGCAAAAATAAGAGATGATATTCAAAAGTTAACGGGACATAATTAACATAAATAGATCCTTTTTATTAAAATTAAGGGAAGCAGAGTTTACTCAAAAACTCTCTTCCCTATTTTACATTCTAAACATTTTTCTCTTGAACAATAATTTCTAAATAAGTCAATCATGCCTTGGTAAAGAACGCTTCTTTTCCATGCATCCTCAAGCTGTAAAGTAGAAGCAACTTCGTTAACTAAATTATTTTCACTTTTTTGATAATAATTCAAATACAATTTATTTACTTTTTGTACCAAATCTTTTTTACCGAAAATATCAAAATAAATAGAAATTATCGGGAGAATATTATTTATTATTATTTCGTCCGCTCTCGATACTCCGACAAAATAATTTATTCTAATGCTTGAAGGCTGATCAAAAACATAATGACTTTTCCAAAAACCTTCCCCTTTTACAATAAACAGTTCTCTAAGAGCGTTCGATAACTTTTTAGGATTATTAATATTTACAAAATTATAAATTATTTTACCGATTAGATTTTCTTTCAGCAGTCTTTCTAGAATTCTTGCTCCGCCTGAAATTCTAATTGTTGGGAAATTTTGCGGACGAAGTTTAAAAAAATGCCATTGGGCCGCGTGAAAAGTATTTCCGTCGTATGCAATTTTTAAGCCGCTCCATAATTCCGCTAACTTCTTTGTATATTCTGATGTTTCTTCATCCGGTAAATTGTGCACATCCGGCATTAAACCGGCAACATTAAATAAGACAGCTTCGGCATAAAATGGGAAAATTTTCTTCGGAAATAAGTGAATTTAAAAAAACTATATTAACTGATTTTGCCAGTCTCTGCATTATCTCTTTGTTTTTCGAATATCCTAATGCTTCAAAAATGGATTCATAAAAAAGTTGTAACCAAATATCCTGGTCATTAAAATCATTATGAGTAAATTCACGATTATAAAATTTTTCGTCAAAATCATATCTGATTATTGGCTCCTTAATATTCATTTCTTTCAGATAAGCAATTTCCTTTAAGCGTTCCAGCATTTTATCACATTTTTTCTGAAAACGTTTAATACCAAGTTCATAAAGAAAGTTTAATTTTTCTTTTGAACTGACTAATTCATTTATTTCACCGCAAGGCATTTTATTTATTCTGTTTTTACGATCAGAGATTATTGCCTGTTGAAAATTTTCGCGTAAACTTTTATCGAGATTTTTATCTAAAGAAATCGAAGGAACTTTTCGGCCATCCTGTGTATAAACAAACTGATGATGATTAGAATTATTCATGATAACATGAAGAATTACCTTGTTATATTTTTTATTTATAAAATGGCCGTGAGCTTTCCAATCGGAGTAAGTAGTATCAATTTCTACATCACCTTGATAAGTAATGTTGCCGATTTTAATTCTGGCATTTAAGAAATCCGGCCCACCCAGTTCATTATTCGGCGAACCAGGGTCAACTACTTCAATTGAATGGCCTTCGCTTGTTGAAAGATTTTTGGAGAAGTCTTGTTTTTTCCACATTTCATATAAAAACTTCTCATGAACTTTTAATGTTTTATTCATTTAGGATCCTATTTACTCTTTATTAATTACAGAATAAATTGATGAGGATCTCTTATTACCTATTCGATAAAATAATTCGATTAGGTTCTCCCCGTTTATTAAACTTACATTTTTAAATTCATATTTACCAGAAGAAACCTGATAAAACATATCTATTTTCTTTTTATTTACAAAAAGATAAAGATCTGTTCTTCTTATTTTTGATGGTACTTGTACCGAAATTTTTATGCTTGAATTTTTTGTAGTTATTGAATCTTCTAAATTATAAAATTTTAATATCGGTAGTTTGGTATCAATTTTTAGATTAGCAACATTGTATACTTCCGGGAATAATGCTTGCGGAGTTTCGTCGAGTTCATCGTCAAGAATGGAATCATCTGAAGTTACATTTAATTTTTCTTCTAACATTACATTCCGTTTTTTAATAGAAGTTTCTTTAATGTTAAGAAAACTTACTAATAAAAGAATTAATAGTAAAATGAAGAATAAATATTTTTTCACTCATTCAATATTTTAGTTACTGTTTTATTTAGTTCTTTCAATTCAGTAGCAGCTGCCTCAGAAAAATTTTTATCTTTGCTTTTGTAGATAATACCGCGACTGACGTTTACCAAATAATTTTTTCTATTTGCTTCTTTAAAAATTTGAACTATATCCGCAAGACTTCCACCTTGCGCGCCTACTCCAGGTAAAAGTACCGGCAGATCTTTAAAAGAGAAATATTATCCTTCAATTCATCACTTTTTGTCGCGCCGAAAACTATTCCGCAATTTTTCTTTTTATTCCATTCAATAACCTTTTTTATTACTGATTGAAATAAAAATGTTCCGTCATCTAATTTTAATTTTTCAAAATCGCTGGCACCGGGATTAGAAGTAAGTGCGAGAATAAAATTTAATTTTGTTTCATCTTCTAAGAAAGGAAGAACCGAATCCGCCCCCATATAAGGATGAATTGTAGAAGCATCGCAGCGGAAATATTGAAAAATAGACTTTGCGTACATATTTGAAGTGTTGCCAATGTCTCCCCTTTTTGCGTCACCGATAATCAAAACATCCTTTGGAATTAAAGCAAGTGTTTCTTTTAAAGTTTTAAAACCATCCGCGCCGTCTTTTTCATAAAACGCAAAATTTAGTTTATAAGCAGCCGCGTCATTTTTTGTAGAATCAATAATGGCTTTATTAAATTCTAAAATGGGATTTTTATATTCTTTTAAATGTTCGGGTATTTTATCTATATCGGGATCTAATCCGACACAGATAAATTTTCCATTTTTATTTTGTCCCGATAATTTTTCTAAAGCAGTCATATTATTTAAAATTTTTAAACATCATAGATTCAACCGGAAATATGGTGCGCTCGTTATATTTTGCGTTTTGCTTTGCGTTATAAGGCACTTCAATTTCGCCGGAAATCTGAAAATAAATTATTTGTCCGATCGGCATACCACTATATATTTTTACCGGCTGTTTAACTGAGATTTCTAAAGTCCAAGTATTACAAAAACCCGCATCGCCTTTACCCGCAGTTGAATGGATATCGATGCCTAATCTGCCTATGCTGGATTTTCCTTCTAAAAAAGGCACATAATTTCTGGTTTCTGTATATTCCTCGGTTACTCCCAAATACAATTTTGACGGAAGAAGAATAAAACCATCATCGGGAATTTCAAATCTTCTAATTTTATTATGAACTCTGGCATCAAGAATATCATTTTCATAAATCGCAAGATATTTGCCGAGGTGTACATCATAACTATTAGTGCCCAAATTTTCCCTATTGAACGGATCAATAACAATACTGCCGTTTTCTATTTCTTGTAAAATTTTTTTATCGGTAAGTATCAAACAGCCTCCTTAAGGAATTTAAAAAGTTTGATTTATTACGTGTAATCTTTTCTGGTCCTATAAACATTTGCTACAATTCCAAGCATAAACATATTCACTAAAAGAGAACTTCCGCCGTAGCTAACGAATGGCAGCGGAATTCCGATAACCGGCATAATTCCGATAACCATTCCCACATTTACCATAAGGTGAATAAAATAGACAGAAAAAATACCTATCAAAACTAAACTTAAAAACTCATCTTTTGTACCTATTGCTATTTTCATTATTCTAAGTAAGATTAATAAAAACAGAACCAATGTAAAAACAGTACCTATAAATCCAAATTCTTCACCTATTACACAATAAATAAAATCGGTCCACTGTTCCGGAATAAATTGAAGCTGAGTTTGATTGCCGTGAAGAAAGCCTTTTCCGAAAATTCCGCCGGAACCGATGGCAACTTTAGCTTGAATAGCATTATATCCAGAACCAAGCGGATCAGCCATCGGATCTATAAAAGATTGAATTCTCTTCTGCTGATGAGGCTTTAGCGCTCTATAAACATAATCGGCAAAAAATCCGGCACCAAGATTAAGCGCAAAAATAGAACCGCTGAAAATAATATCTTTTCTAAAAAATATTAATCCTACACCGACCAGAATTAAAGCTCCGAAAAAATATATTGTACCGAATAATGAACTTACGGCAACAAACGCAGGGGAAAGTACAACAAAGAGCCAAAAAAGACTAATCCCTTTCCAAAATATCATTGTTAAAATCAGTCCCATAAAAACGATCGCAGTTCCCATATCAGGTTCTAGAAGAATTAAGGCAACTGGAATCATTCCGATTACTAAACCCAAAATTATATCTTTAAAAGAATCGATATCAGTATTTTTTTTACTTAAAAAAGAGGCAAGCGCAAGAATAGTACCTATTTTAGCGAACTCTGAGGGCTGAAAACCAAATGGCCCAAGGTCTAACCAACTTTTAGCACCGGAAACTTTATGCCCTATTACTATTACCGCAATTAGCAAGAATAAGGAGATAAGATACGCGGGCATAGAAATTAATTTAAAAGTATTTGTCGGTAAGGAATAAATAACAAAAAATATTATTACAGAGCCTGCGCCCCAAACTAACTGCTTATTAAAGTTTCCTGCGGCGGAAGGATTATTTAAAGTGGAGCTATAAATTGCCGCAAGCCCGATTCCAATCAATAAAATGACGGGTATAAATAAACCTAAATCAAATTTATCTTTTAATTTATAATCAATGCGCAAGTGAAGCTCCTAGTATTTTATCATTTAATTCCGGTATAGCCTGTTTATCGTTATCTTTTAATTTATCTTTCTGCAAAAACGCTTCGATCATTTTCTGAGCAATAGGCGCGGCCCAGGTACCTCCGAAACCTATATTTTCTACAATAACGGCCACGGCTATTTGAGGATTATCATAAGGAGCGAATCCAATAAATAACGCATGGTCTTTTCCATGCGGATTTTGAGCGGTTCCGGTTTTACCGGCAATTTTTAAATCACTAAGTCTTATACCTGTTGCTGTTCCGGCACCATTTACTACTAAAAACATACCTTCTTTTACAGTATCAAAAACTTTCTTATCTACTTTTGTATCTATTTTATCAAAATGAAACGGAACTACTTCTTTTGTATTATCATCGATATAACCTTTCACCAGGTGAGGAGTATATGAAACTCCGTCATTAGCTATTAACGCGGTATATTTTGCCAGCTGCAAAGGTGTAACACTAACTTCGCCTTGGCCTATGCCCAGACTGGCCATAATGCTTCGCGGCCAATCTTTACCATAAATTTTTTCATAATAACTTGAATTAGGTATTAAACCCGGTACTTCTTCGCCTATATCAATTCCCGTTTTTTCGCCGAAACCAAAACGATGGCCGTAATCCGCCCATTTATCCAATCCAATTTTATAAATAAGATTGTAGAAAAAAACATTACACGATTTTTCAATTGCGTGAACAACATTTAATGAGCCGTGAGAACCATGGCATCTAAAAGTCCTTCCGAAATAAAAACCGCCGTTACAGAAAAAAGTTGTATTTGTATTTATAACTCCCAAATCTAAAGCGGCGATTGCTGCCAAAATTTTATATGTAGATCCCGGAGGCTTAACGGACATAGTAGCTCTATTAAAAGAGGGTTTATCGGGGTCTGTATAAAGTTTATTTAGAAAATCTCTTGAGGTGACATACGAAAACTGGTTTAAATCATAATCGGGCGCACTTACAAGAGCAAGCACCTCGCCTGTACTTGGCTGAATTGCTACAGCCGCACCGCGTAAACCCTTAAACGCTTCTTCCGCTGCCCTTTGAACGTCCGCGTCGATAGAAAGAAGAAGATCATGGCCTTTTACCGACGCTTTATCTTCTGTACCGTCTTTAAATTTTCCGATTTCTTTTCTTCGAGAATCAACTAAAACATAATTATATCCTTTTTCTCCGCGAAGATATTTTTCGTAAGTTTTTTCAAGACCGGAATGTCCCACATAATCTCCCGGATCATAATAATCTTTTTCTTTTTCTAATTGTCTTGGTGAAATTTCTTTAGTATAGCCAAACATATGTGAACCCATTATTTTAGCAGGGTATCCTCGCTGCATTTCAACAATATAATCCACACCGGGCAAATGTTCGGCATTTTCCTCAAGCCAGGAAACAACTTTAAAATCAATTCCTCGTTTAATTCTAACAGGAATATATTTAGAATAAATTCTGTTATTGAAAAGAATTTTATCGATATATCCGGAATCCGCTCCTATAACCGTTTCAATAACTTTATTTAATTTGCGATCATAACTGGCGGGGGTAATTCTAAGAGTATACGCGGGTACATTACTAACAACAACTTTTCTATTTCGATCTAAAAACACACCACGCAGCGGAGTTTGTTCTATTGCTTTAATACTATTACTTGCAGATTTTTCATCATACGACTGCTGCTGAACAATTTGCATTTGAAACAATCTGAAAACAAGTAAAGCAAAACATCCCACTAAAATAAAATATAAAATCGATTTTCTTTGGATTGAAGCAAAATTATCGGATCTCAACTAACGAATGCTCCTTCTGGGATAAAAAATTATAACAACTAAACTAACTACTGCAGTATAAAAACCTGGCAGCATCCCCTGTTCAAAAAACAATAGCAAAATATTTTTACTTAAATCAACAGCTGAAAAAAATGAATAAATAACCGAATCGACAACTGAACATAATAAAACTATAAGAGCAAAAGAATATGATTTAAAATAAATTTCTTGTTTATTCTCATTGTAGAAATAACCTGCGATAAAACCGACTAAAGTTTTTGACAACATAGCACTGCCAATTAAACTACCTGTAATCACGTCAAAAAGAAATCCATAAAGAAATCCAAGCAACATTCCATAAATTTGACCTCCTTTTAAAGTATAGAATACGAGGAAAATTAAAATTAAATCCGGTACGACACCATTAATGGAAATAAACGGAACAACAGTAGTTTGTATAACCAACAACGGAAAAAAAAGGAGAATAGAAACAATATATTCAGAACGCATATTTATTTAAGGTTATAAAAATTTAATTCAAGATTATTTTTCTGCTTGCTTTCAACAATTCCGATAACGAAAACATGTTCAACCCTATTAAAATCAACAAAAGGTTTAATTTTTACTTCGTTAAAAATTCCGGTTTCTACCTTACTAAGATTAACAACAACACCTACAGGAACAGGAACAGAGATAACAGAACTTAATTCCGAAGTAATTATTCTATCACCGGGCTCAACATCATAAGTTTTAGGTACATTTACGATAACAAGTTCATCTCCGTTCCATTTCATTATACCATCAATCCGGCTTCGTTCATCTTTTACGGTTAATTTTAGTTCGAGATTCTTTAAAGTTCGAACAATGGAATAATCATCGGAAGTTGAAGAAACCAATTCCTACCAAACCTTGATCATTAATAACCGGCATTCCCGGTTTAACGCCTTGCTTGCTACCTCCGCTTAAAGTAAAAGTACTTTGAGATTTTGATAAAGATTTAGAAACAATACGAGCCGGAATAAGTGGATAAGTAGACAGAATCTTTTAGCCCTAGTAAACTTTTTAATTCCTCATTTTCAATTCCATACTGCCGCAGTCTACTTAATTTTAAGCATCATCTCTGCAGTCGCGCGTCTAAGTCGTTCATTTTCGCTTTTTACTTTAGCAACATTTATAACATCGGAAACTACTGAACTGACTACGGCAAAACTTCCGAAAGCAACTGAACGTACTATTTTTAACGGCCGGTTTTTTGTTTAAAGGTAAAATTGCCAGGCTGGCAACAAGTAAAATAACAAGGACAATATATTCTTTAAAATTTTCCCAAATCCTGCTGAAAAATCTTATCATTAATATCTTCTATTGCGGATTAATACTTTTGAAAAATGATTTAAATTATCAATAACTTTTCCGGCACCTCTAACTACCGCGGTTAAAGGATCTTCCGCTACGTGAACGGGAAGATTAGTTTCCATTCTAATTCGTTCATCCAATCCTTTTAATAAAGCGCCGCCACCGGTTATCATTACGCCTCTATCCAGAATATCGGCAGAAAGTTCCGGCGGAGTTCTTTCAAGCGACTGCCTTACAGCATCCACAATTTGAACTATAGATTCATTAAGAGCTTCTCTTATTTCAACAGAACTAACTTCTGTGGTTTTGGGAATTCCACCTACTAAATCACGTCCCTTAACTTGAATAGTAATTTCTTCTTTAAGAGGAACCGCGGAACCCACTTCGCATTTTATGGCTTCGGCAGTTCTTTCACCAATTAAAATATTATGGTTTTTTTTGAAGAACTGCATAATAGCGTAATTCATTTCATCGCCCGCAATTCTTATTGATTCTTCATTAACAATTCCCGAGAGCGCGATTACGGCGATTTCTGTAGTTCCGCCGCCGATATCTATAATCATATTACCGACTGCGGCCTCAACATCAATACCAATTCCAATTGCGGCCGCCATCGGTTCGGCAATTAAATGTACTTCTTTTGCGCCGGCATGTTCGGCACTGTCTCTAACCGCTCTCTTTTCAACCTCTGTAACACCGCTGGGAACCGCAACTACAACCCTTCTGCTTGAAATTGCTCCGGCACTAACTTTTTTAATAAAGGCGCGAATCATTCCTTCCGCAATTTCAAAATCTGCAATAACTCCGTCTCGCATAGGACGAGTTACTCTAATTTCCTTATGCTCCCTACCCTGCATTTCTTTTGCTTTATTTCCTAAAGCGATAATTCTTTTCGTATTTTTATCAAAAGCAACAATAGAAGGTTCGTTTAACACAATTCCTTTTCCCTTAACATAAATTAAAGTGTTTGCCGTACCCAAATCAATCGCGATATCTGCTGAGAAAAAATCAAAAATTCCCATAAAGCCTCTTAGTGTTTAAAGTGTCTTATACCAGTAAAAACCATTGAAATATTATTTTTATTTGCAGCATCAATAACTTCAGAATCTCTAACCGAGCCGCCGGGTTGAATAACCGAAGTAGCGCCGCATTTTACAATCTCTAATAAACCATCCGCAAAAGGGAAAAAAGCATCGGAAGCGGCAACGGAATCTTTCAAATCAAGTCCGTGTTCCTGTGCTTTCATATAAGCTATTTTAGCTGAATCAATTCTGGACATTTGTCCCGCGCCCACTCCTAATGTAGCTTTATTTTTAACAAAAACAATAGCATTTGATTTTGTATGTTTAGAAATAATCCAAGCAAAACGGAGATCATCAAGTTCTTCATCAGTAGGCTGCTTATCAGTAACAACTTTTAGATTATCTTCTTCTAAAGTTATTCTATCGGCATCCTGCACAATTATACCGCCGGGAATATTTTTATAAATTTTCTTTTCACCACTTACCGGCTTAAGCTGTTTTAATAACCTTCTGTCTCTTTTCTTTAGAAAGAATTTTTAACGCATCATCCGTGAAATCCGGAGCGCAAATTATTTCCAAGAAAATTTCATTCATTTTTTCGGCAACTTTTTCATCTACCTTAGATGTAAAAGCAACAATACCGCCGAAAGAAGAAACCGGATCGCATTTTAACGCCCTTGTATAAGCTTTAAGAGGTGTGGATTTCGTTTGCGGCTCCCGCGGGATTATTATGTTTAATAATCGCGCAGGAATTTTCACCCAAATCCTCAACTAATTCCACCGCCGAAATTAGATCCAGAATATTATTATAAGATAATTCTTTTCCGTGAAATACATCGAAATAACTGTGAAAACTACCGTATAAAGCTGCTTCTTGATGAGGATTTTCACCGTATCGCAATGCTTTCTCTATCGGGAAATTTACACGAATATGAGAAGGTTCCTTATCAAATTTCCGCTCCAAATAATTTGAAATGTAAGTATCATAATCAGCGGTATGAGAAAATGCAGCTAAAGCAAGTTTTTCTCTTGTCCCGGAATTGATTTCACCGTTTTTTAATTCTTCAAGAAATTCATCGTATTGAGAAGGATTGGTAAGAACCGAAACGAATTTATAATTTTTAGCAGCGGCTCTAATTAAACTCGGGCCGCCAATATCTATATTTTCTATAATATCGTCAAAACTTGAATTTATATTTTCGGCAGTTTTTTGGAATGGATAAAGATTTACACAAACAATATCTATCGGATTTATTCCATTTTTGTCCGCTTCATTAAGATCATTGTTATTATCTCTTCTCAAAAGAATTCCGCCGAATATTTTAGGATGAAGAGTCTTAACTCTTCCGTTAAAAACTTCCGGAAAACCGGTAAGGCCGCTTATTTCAACTACCTCAACTCCAGCTGCCGCAATTTTTTTGCGGTATTTCCCGTAGCAATTATTTGATAATTAAGATCATTTAAAATGCGGGCAAATTCATCAATTTTTGTTTTATCGGATACACTAACCAAAGCTAATTTTTTCAAAATCAAATCCTGTAAATTCTATATATCTAAATACTGCAGTTGAATAATTATCATTCAATTATCACTCTTTCCCCTTTAACAGAAACTTTACCTTCGGCTATTTTTTTAATAACAAAAGGAAGTAACTGATGTTCAGCCTTCAAAACTTGCTCCGCAATTTCTTCAGGCGAATTTACCCCTGAAATATCTATACATTTCTGCGCAATAATTTTACCCGTATCATAAGCTGCATCAACAAAATGAACAGTTGCGCCGGAAACTTGAGCTGAAGTATTATAAACAGCCTTATGAACATTCATCCCGTACATTCCTTTTCCGCCGAACGAAGGCAAAAGCGCCGGATGAATATTTATAATTCTATTTGAATAATTTTTAAGAACTACTTCCGGAATCATCTTTAAGAAACCGGCCAAAACAATTAATTCTATTTCTTCCCGGTTAATCAGATTAGATAGGTTATTATAAGTAACGCAACCACTCTTATTGCCGATACAAAAGGTTGGAATTAAATGTTCTTTTGCAATTTGAAAAGCAGCACAATCAATTTTATCACTAAAAACAGCTTTAACTTCAATTATATTTTCAAGTTCAGGAGAATTTAAAATTGCCTGCAGGTTGGAACCTCTACCCGAAACAAATACAGCTATTTTCAAATTAAATTCTCTTATTAGAAGTTGTTCAAATTAGTTAAATAGAAAAATATTGTCAATTAAATCAAAATTCTTAGGCAACAAAAATAATATAAAAATATAGATTTTTAATAGTCAAAATTAATAACTACAAATGAAACAAAAAAACCGATTGAACCTAATATGCGGGTTTATTTATGAATTATGAAAAATAAATTTCAATAAATATTTAATTAATCTTTCGGCTTAAGAGAATAAATCATATTCTTTAATTTATTTTGATAATCAAAGTCTGAATAATCTTCCGCCTCATCCAGAAGATATAGAGCAGCTTCTTTATCTCCGATTTTTAATTTAGCTTTTGCGGC
Organism: uncultured Bacteroidota bacterium; assembly: GCA_963798775.1. Classification (GTDB taxonomy): domain Bacteria; phylum Bacteroidota; class Ignavibacteria; order Ignavibacteriales; family Ignavibacteriaceae; genus CAWCUK01. The sequence goes on along the minus strand of CAWCUK010000004.1, from coordinate 548,931 downwards.
ATAAAATAATGCGAAAGGTTTAATCCATTTTTCATTATTTGCGTTCATAGATTTTGCCGATAAAGCATAATCGAAAGCTTTTTTATAATTTCCTTTTTCGATTAATGCTTCACTTAAAAACAAATAAGATTCAGCCTTTAAACTTTCTGTTTTAATTGAATCAATAAATTCATGTAAAGAATCAATCGCTTCTTTGTAATTACCGCTTTCAATTAAGTTCCGGCTTTTAATTAAATCATATTCTACCGGAGTCGGAGCTCTTTTTATAAAAATTTCACTTCTTCGTTTTGCGTAAATATCATCATCCAAATCCATATTTCCCGATGATGAGTTTTTGAAATGATTGACAGCCTCTTCCCTATTTCCGTTTATATTGTAGCAAATCGCTAGCCTATAATTTGCTATTCCTGTATAATCATTATCAGGAGTAGTTTGAAGAAATTTATTATAATATACTATTGCAGAATCGAATAGGTTTTTTCTGTAATTTACATCTCCTAATAGAAAATTAGAAAAAGAAATAATCTGCTTAAAATTAGGCGCGTCGGTATCAACTATTTTTAGTAGAATTTTTTCTGCATCGGAAAGATTTTTTTGTTTTATATCCAGAACCGCTAACGAATAATTGAACAGAAGATTTTCAGGATATTTTTTGGTAAGGTCTTTTAGATAGTAAGAAGCCGCATCATAATTTATTAAAACTTCTGAAAGAATTTGCGATAAATAATATTGAGCTTCTACTTTTGCGATATCACCTTTATTCGCGGCTTTTTTAATGTAAATTATCCCGGTTTCTTTTGTTCCGCTTATCCCGGCCAAATTCAATGCCCATTTATAAGCCGAAGGAATTTGACCGACCGCGAAATTATATAAACCTAATCCCAAATAAGCATCAAACCTTGAAGAATCCGCTTCTAATGCCTCGCTTAAATAAGATTCCGATTTTTTACTAGCCCAAACAGCGTCTAAATAATTTTCTGCCTTTGTAAAAGCGATAGCTCTATAAGTATAATCGGCACCTATTACGTATAGAACTTCATTATTCTTCGGCTGATTTTCTAAAATATTCCTTGCTTTTTCAATTGCTTTATCCGAATAGGAAACGAACGATTTTAAAAATTCCGCGTTTTTATTTCCCAAATAATACCAAAGATAAACACTCGCTTCGTAATGATATCCTCGAGGATCGTTTGGATATTTTCGAATTAATTTCTGAAAAGTTTCTTCAGCTTTATTCCAATTAAAATTATAAGAATAATTTAAGCCTTTTTTAATTTGTGTATTAATTTCATTTTGAGCAAAAAGATCAATGGGTCCGAATAAAAAGATTAAAGAAAAAGAAATGAAAATTCCCTTATAAAGATTTTCTATAAGGGAGTTAAAAATATTTGATGAAGAACCTCGGCTGAATTTATGCATTTTCCAGAACTGCCTTTTTTTCTTCAGCATATTCTAAGGAAGCTTTTATAAACTCACGGAATAAAGGATGAGCATGTGTAGCGCGTGATTTCAGCTCAGGGTGAAATTGGCAGCCTAAGAACCATCTGTGGCTCGGAACTTCAACAATTTCAACCAATTCTCTATCCGGCGAAACTCCGCTGAATACCATGCCGTTTTCGGAAAGTTTAGTTCTAAATTTATTATTTACTTCAAACCGGTGCCTGTGTCTTTCAGAAATTAATTGAGTTTTATACGCGTCCATTGCTTTTGTTCCTTCTTCAACATTACATGGATAAGCTCCTAGACGCATTGTCGCTCCCATATTTTTAATATTCTTTTGATCCGGCATAATATCAATTACATTAAATCTGTTTTTCTTAAATTCAGAACTGTTTGCCTTGGAAATTTTGCACACATTCCGCGCAAATTCAATAACCGCGCATTGAAGACCGAGGCAAATACCAAAAAACGGAATATTTTTTTCTCTTGCGTAAGTTATCGCACTAATTTTCCCTTCGATACCTCTTTCTCCAAAACCGCCGGGAATCAATATTCCATCTACGCCTGCCAATAATATTTCCGGATCTTCCAATTCGCATTGTTCGGCGCTTATAGCTCTAACTTTTACTTTTGCGTTATTTTCGGCGCCGGCGTGAATAAAAGATTCCATAATACTTTTATAGGCATCAAGGTGTTCAACATATTTGCCAATCATCGCAATTTCAACTGTTTTAGTCGGATTTTTAAGATGATTTACCAAAGATTCCCATTCGTCCAATTTAATTTTTTTGTCCGGCAAATGAAGTCTTCTCATTACAATCTGATCCATTTTTTCCTTAAAAAGAACAAGCGGAACTTCATAAATTGAATTACAATCATAAGCGGAAATAACAGATTTAGAATCAACATTGCAGAAGAGCGCAATTTTATCGCGGATATCTTTAGGAAGTTTAGATTCGGAACGGCAAATTAACACATCCGGCTGAATTCCTAATTCCAATAAATTTTTCACACTGTGCTGTGTAGGTTTTGTTTTTACTTCACCGGCCGCAGGAATAAAAGGAACAAGCGTTACATGAATATTTAATGTATTTTTCTTTCCGAACTGAAGCATTAATTGGCGCATCGCCTCAATAAAAGGCAGACTTTCAATATCACCAACCGTTCCGCCGATTTCGGTAATAATAACATCATATTCACCAAGCTCCGCAAGTTTAGTCATTCTTTGTTTTATTTCGTCAGTAATATGCGGTATAACTTGAACAGTAGCTCCAAGATAATCACCTCTTCTTTCTTTACTGATTACTTCATGATAAACTTGTCCGGTTGTAGTATTATTAGCCTTCGACATATTAACATCCAGAAATCGCTCATAATGTCCAAGATCCAAATCAGTTTCAGCACCGTCTTCGGTTACATAAACTTCTCCATGCTGAAAAGGATTCATTGTACCGGGATCAACATTGATGTAGGGATCGAATTTTTGGATAGTGACTTTAAAGCCGCGTTTCTTTAAGAGAAGGCCAAGGGACGAGGCGGTTATTCCTTTACCTAAAGAGGAAACTACACCACCTGTAACAAATATAAATTTAACTTTTCTTTTCGGGGTCATTACTCACTGTTTTTGTTTGTCAAATATAGAATAAGAATTATTTAATTACAATTATTTAATTGATAAGAAACATCTAAATTTTTTAATTAATAAAAAAAATCTCGAACAGTGAAATAAATTACTCATTCAAGATAAATTTATAAGATCAATATTTTTTTAAGCTATCTGCTCTTTAATCCATTCTGTAGTTACTGATTTTGGTCTTATTATTGGACTTAATAATGCTCTATTAATTACCGCTTGGGCTGTTAATCCAAGACTTCTGGATACCGCGAATACAACAGTATAATAGGAGAATTCTTTTAAACCGTAATGATACAGCATAGAACCGGAAGCGGCATCAACATTAGGCCAAGGATTTTTGATCTTTTCAATTTTCTTAAGTTCTTCCGGTACAACTTCAAATATAGTTCTAACAGTAGAAAAGATCGGATCATTGGGAAAATGATTTTTACCGAAGGACAAAAACGCTTCAAATCTCGGATCTGTAACACGTAATACCGCGTGTCCGTATCCCGGAATAACTTTTCCGGAGTTTAAAGTTTCCCAAACATAATCTTTCAGCTGTTCCTTTGTCGGAACGCCATCAAATTTTTCCATTACACCTAAAATCCATTTTAAGGTTTCTTGATTAGCCAAGCCATGTAAGGGGCCGGCAAGTCCGTTAAATCCGCCCGACAAAGAATAATATAAATCGGAAAGAGCAGAATTTATGGTTTGAGTTGTAAGAGCACTTACATTTCCGCCTTCATGATCGCAATGCGCTACCAGATATAACCGCATCAATTCATAAAATTCATTGTTGTCATTTCCCAAGCCCAGCATATGAACATAATCGCCGGATAAATCCATTTCCGGATCCTGAGCAATTAAATCACCTTTATCAAATTTTAATCTATAAACAGCGGCGGCAATAGCCGGAATTTTAGCCACAATATTTAACGCATCTTCTAATGTCGGTTTCCAGTAATCTTCTTTTCTCAAACCTTTATCATATTCGGCGGCAAACACGGATTCATTCTGCATAACAAGAATTGCCGTATTCAACATTGTCATCGGGTGGGAATCTTTTGGAAGAGTTTTTAATGTTTCCCAAACATAACCGGGAACTTTTTTCCTTTTCTTCAATTCATTTTTTAGATCATGCAATTCCTCCGCGTCCGGGAGATCACCTGTTAAAAGCAGAAAGAAAATTTCCTCCGGAGTGTGATCTACTAAATCTTTAAGATAAATTCCCCTTATTATTAAACCTTTATCTTGCGGAACACGAGATGTATCGCATATAAGCGAACGAACGCCGCGCATACCACCATATGCTTGTGCAACAGACACTTCTGATATTATTTTATTCCCGCCATTTTTATTAATTTCAGTTGCTTCGTTTCTCCAAGTTTCTACTTTTGAAGATATTTTATCAAAAAGTTTAGACATCATAATCCTTTATTCTGATTTAGAAGGAATTGCTTAATATTTAAACTATTAAATTACTTGTTTTTAGCCTCTTATTCAATTTTAAATGAGACGCACTTTTCATTTATTAAATCAAACACAACCTCAAAAATTAAATTCTTACTGTTTCTTAATGTTTTTCAGCACCTTTAATTATTTTTTGATAAAATCATAAATATTTTGTCCTAAGTTTTTGGAATTTTAAAAATATTACTTTATATTTTTGCCGACTCTTTCAAAAGGTTCTCCCCTGCCTTTTGATGCAAAAGAGTTAGGCTCCGGTAATCGCCCGATTACCGGGCTTTTTTATTTTAAACCATTTTATAATTTGTAAAATTTTTGAAAGGATAATGTTAAAGAAGATTTGTTTTTTTCAGCAGATTGTACTGAGGTTTAATTTACTTTTGGGTCTTCATAACTATCTTTAAAAGTATTAATAAATTTTTTGTTTCTTACAGTGGAATAAAAGGCTTCAAATTCAGATTGAAAACCGCTATCGTCGGAATAATTTTTAACTTTGGTGCTTCATTCTGCTTATATGTTTTTATAACCACAATTAGCCCATTTTCACAGAAAATTATTAACTTATTTTCTTTCTATTCTTTTTCAAAATTTTCTTTCAGATTCTGTAATGCCGGTAATTGTAATTTTCTTGCGGCAATTCCGGTTCGTATAATTCCTATTATTATTTTTTCATTTTAAATTATCTAATATTTTAATAATCACCATCGTCATATCATCGTGTTGATCCGCTTTTCCCATGAACACTTTTACATCTTTAAAAATTTCATTTAGAAGGAATCCGGCATTAAAAGAAGATTTTTCTTCCACAATTTTACTTAATCTATCTACGCCGAATTCTTGCTGTTTTTTATCCATCGCTTCTGTAAAACCATCGGTATACAAAACGAAAATATCGCCCGCAGCAACTTCAACTTCTTGTTCTTTTATAGTTTTACTGAAAATAAGTCCTTTTTCCAATCCTAAAGCCATGCCTGTAGGATTTAACATTTCTATATTTCCGGAAATAGTTTTTTTCGCTATAACAGGATTATGCCCCGCGCGCGCGAATTTAAAAACTTTTCTTTCTGTATCGAAAATTCCGTAAATCATACTTATGAATGTTCCTCTTTCAACATTCTCATAAAAAAGTTCATTTATTTTAGAAAGTACAATCGCAGGCGATTCGGAGGTTTTTGATAACGCTCGCAAAAATCCTTTTGTCAGTGTCATATAAAATGCCGCTTGAGTTCCCTTCCCGGAAACATCGCCGATAATAATTCCAATTTTTTATCATCAAGCTTTACAAAATCATAATAATCCCCGCCGACTTCTAAAGCGGGCAGACATCTTGAGGCAACTTCTAATCCGGGAAAATTAGGATCTTCCTGAGGAAGAAAACTCATTTGAACATCACGGGCTATTTCCAGTTCCCGCTGCAGTCTTTGACGTTCGGTAATATTTTTTACGAAGGCGGGAGTAATTGAATTATAATCAATAATTCTATCTTTAGTAAAAAGAGCAACCGCAGCAATAATAATTAAAATAATTCCCGTTACAACAATTGTATAGCCGCTATGAGCATAACTGGTATTATTTACATTAAATAAAAAAGCGGTTTGATCAATAACGAAAAATGAGAGCATTGCAAAAAGAGTTGTTAGAACATCGTACCGGTAAAATATCAAAATAATTACGGCGCCTATTATTATTTCTGAAATAACGGCAATATAAATGGGATGATAATTATTAAACTCTACCAGCCCCCATAAAATACTGCCAATAATAATTAAAATTGTTAAGGAAGAAAATCTGCGCCGTAACCCGGCAACAACAAAAAGTATAAATATAGTAAATAAAAATATTGTGGAATGGATATGTCCGGTTATAATATTAAAACCGGGAGTTTCGGAATGAAATTGTGATAAAACGGAATCACCGCTAAAAATATAAGTAGAATGAGGAATATAATTAATAATAATCAGCAGAAGAGTCCAGATAATCATTAATAAAAATCCGCCGGAAATTCCGTTTATTATTGAGGCGCCAACTTTTGAATCGAAAAAATAACCTTTAGTTACCAAATCGAGAGAAATAAATTTTTCCTTCCACGATTCCCTAGCGACGGATTCCCCCACGCCCCAAGTAAATAAAACACCGATTCCGTAAAAAATTCCTCCTAAAATTAAAGGAATAAGAATCTCCCATCCCATATCTGAAATTTGCCGCGTATAAAATTCAAATCCAAAAGAGACGGCAACAATTACGGACATTATAAATGCTAGTTTAAAACTAATTTCTGATGCTTTAATTTTTTTATAAGCAATAAGAATTATAAGGATATAAATTATTACGAAGAATATAATAGATGAAAACGCCTTAAATATTCCGTTTTCTTTTTCTGAAAATTCTTCCGGTACTTCATAACTTAGGTTATATTTGGAGACGGTTTTTCCCTGCAAACTTATTAATAATTTAACGGGATCTTTAAGTTTAGATGAACTTCCTTTCCAGACAAAATCATAACCTTCATTATTAGTTTCTTCCCTTCGTGTGCTTTCAAAAAGTGTTAGAGCGCCATAAGCTTTAACTTTAAGAGTAGAATCATTTATAAATTGGGCCGAAGCTCCTTGGGAAACGATGTTTTCTGTGATAAATTTTCTTGCTGATTCAATTGCTGTTTTATAAGAAACCGCGGGTTCTTGTAGTGAATCCTTAACAGGATTATTTAGCTGAACAAATTCTCCTTCGGCATTAAAATAAACTTCAATTTCATTTTTACCTAAATTCTGAGTTTCAGGATTATCATTGCCGGAACTAAAGAAAATTGACGAAATTCTTTTCATAAACCTAACGCGCCAGTAATAAACTGGAATTCCTTCTCGAATTAATTTATTGCCTTTTTCTAAACCAAACTGCTTTTCAACTTGCCTAAGCAGAGAATTATTTGAGTATAATTTGATATCGGATTGTAAATCTTCTACCGGGATTTCTAATTTCTTTAGGAGTTTTTCAGCCTTAATTTTTATTTTATCGCTATCATATTTTAATTTCAGACCGCTGTAAGGGGAATAACTTTGATAAAATAAATCAATAAGAATTATTGATATAACAGCTATCGCTGCTAAAGGCAGGAAAAGTTTTAGCTTTCTCATTTATAAATTTAACTGGGAGATTATTTTTAATTACACAAATTTAATAAACAAAATTTAGATTAAAACTACCTTCCGGAAATTTTATTAGAGAATATTTTTTAAAAATGAAAGCCTAAACCGGCGGATAAAACATTGTATGTAGAGACTGAATAATCTAGATTAAGCACAAGCGGTCCTAATATTAAAGCTCCTCCGGCTAAAACTCTTACCGTATTTTTACTGTCTAATGAAAATTTTATTTTAACCGGCTGCGGGTTAGGATCATTCGAATTAGGAGGCGGATTATAGAGATAATTAACATCTAAACTAGCGCTTTCGTACTGTAGGCCGCCGTAAATATAAAAAAGGCTGAAAGATTTGCCGGCTTCAATATTAAGCGCGAATGAATTTGAACTTATAAATTCATTATTGGAAGAATCTTTTACACTTAAATTCTGGAGAGCAATTTGCGCTGAAAGATCGATCGGCAGAAGTTTAAAATATTGAGAAATATTATGGCGAACCCCGAGTCCCCAAAATCCGACCGAGCCATAATCGCCTATTTTAATAGGCGGCAGCCAACGGATCATTAAATCTGTTCCATATATAGAACCCACATTTATTTGAGGAATAAATAGAGGAGCAATATTTGTATTTACAATTCCGCCTATTGTCTGTTCTGTTCTTTTATCTGTAACCGGGTAAGAAATTCCTCCGGCTTGAATAGTATCCCTAATTTCTATAATCGCGGTTCCGGGCGTCTCACTTCCAAAAATAGTGGGAGCATTATTAACAGTTACCCTTCCGTTTACCGGATATCTTAAACCTCCGTATTCATAATAAACCTTATCATTATATACTGTACTAAATGTTTTTGCGGAATTGGGAATAAAAGCGCCAAAAACTTTTACGCCAACATAAACATTTAAGCCTAAAAATTTTTTTGTTTGTGATGAAGCGTTATGAAATAATCCGGAATTTATATCCGCGCCAAACGCATCGGCTAAAGGCCGGAGATAAAATTTTCCGTAAGTTCCGGCAACTTTACTTAAATTATAATCTAAATGCTGCGCATAAGCGTTAAACGAAAAACCGAAAACCACAGCAATTATTATAAAGGTAAATTTTTTCATTATTTCCTCTTCCTTTTTCAAAAGTCTATTTCAAAAATAGACATCTTTTTATAGGCTGGCGTGTTATATAACAAGCATTAAATAGTGAGATAAATTCTTTTTAATTAAGCCGTTATAAAAGAATTAATCACATAGCCTGAAATATTTATTTTGTAATATATTAAATCTATTTTAATAAGAATGATTATGAGTTTTACCCGAATATTTCTATTCATTAGTTTTATCATTTGTTTATCCTCTTATCTTTTTTCACAGGAAAATACTTCCGAAGATGAATTTAAAGCGGAAGAAGGAAAAATAATCCGCAAAATTGAGATTAGAAGAATCGACATTTCCGGCCCTTCAGTTGATGAAAATGAGCCTGATTCTGTAAATTGGTGGGGCAATTTAGTTAACTCTATTCATTATAAAACCAGGCCTTGGGTTGTAAAAAACTGGCTTCTTTTTAATAAAGGAGATCGTCTAGATTCTAAAGAATTAAGTGATAGTGAACGTCTTTTAAGAAGCAGCGGCTTTTTTTTAGACGCAAGAATAAAAACCCGGAATTATTCAAAGGATAGTGTTGATGTTTTGGTAATTACAAAAGATAAATGGACAATCTCAGTACTTGCCTCTTACGATACAGATAATAAAAACGCCTATGTAGGTTTTAGAGATGAAAATTTAATAGGTATCGGTCATAATATTGATGCTACAGTAACAAAAGACGAAGAAAAATCAATCGGGTGGGGCGCGTCATTAAATTATACTGCAGCTAATATAGGCGGCAGTTTTATTGATGCCGATGTTCTGACAAAAGCAAACAAAAAATTAAATATTGAATCTCTTTCACTTTCCAGATCATTTGTTACAACAGAAACTGAATTTGTAGGCGGTATGAGTTTTGTTTTCGAACATAATCATCTTCAATATATTAACTCCTTTAATGAAAATGTCTCTGTTCCGTATACCCTTAATAGTCAAGATGTATGGCTTGGGCATACCTTCCCTGTCTTTTTCGGATCAAAACTTTTAAAGATAAAACCAGAATTATTGCTGCGGCAAGAATTATCAGAACAAATCATTCTAACAGGCCAAATGTTACCCCGTTTTCCAATAGAATTTTTGAAAACAAAGTTATTTATTTATTCAGCGCCGGAATTATAAACAGAAGGTTTTATAAAGATAATTATATTGAAGGATTCGGAACTACCGAAGATGTTCCTATCGGCGGAGTTTTATCATTTACAACAGGTGAGGAAAATAGAGAGTTTAGTAAACGCTGGTATTTCGGGACGGAAGCAGTATTTTCAAGAAGATTCCAAAACTTCGGTTATTTGTCGGGAAAATTCGCGGTTGGCGGATTCAGAATCGGACGCCATTGGGAACAGAATGTGATTAATTTTAATTTACTTTATCATTCCCAATTATATAAAAGCAGCAGTTGGAAATTGAGATTTTTTCTTCAAAATGATTATTTATTAGGTTACAACAGATTTAAAGGAGAACAAATTTATATTCATACTGAAACCGGTTTAAGAGGATTAAATAACGGGGATAAAATTCCCGGAACAAAACGAAATATTTTAAATTTAGAAGCCAGAATATTTAGTCCCTTCTCCCCTTTGGGATTTGTTTTAGGAGCAAATATTTTTGCTGATTTCGGTTTGGTGGGAGAACGAAATGTTAATTTAGTTAATTCCAGAATGTACCAGGCTTACGGTTTAGGCATAAGGACAAAAAATGAATCAATTGCCAGGACAAATTTTTCAATTTCATTGGTTTACAATCCTTATATTCCTTCAAAAACCTCCGGTGCTTTTTCAGTTTTATTCACAACAAATGTTATAATTGGTTCCCGCCAGTTCAGTTTCGGAAAACCTTCTGTTATTGAATATGATAATCAATAATTTTAAAATATTAATATTACGGAGGTAAAATGGGATTTTTACATACGTTAAAAGATAAAGGATTATCTTTTGGCGCTGAAATTTTTCTCAAAAAAAAATTAGAGGATTACGGAGAAATGCTAAATTTTAATATAGATACAGCAGAAAAAAAAATAAATCTTACTATTGATCTTAAGGGTGAAGAAAAACCGCTGGAAGTAAAAGTAAATAAATTTGAAGTGTTAAATAAAAACGGCGATACATTCATTATTGTAAAAGACGCGGAAACCTCAAAAGAATGGATGACTGTTTTAGTGAAGCAATATTTTTTAAATAAAGAAATTAAAGTTCCGGGAAAAATGGAGCCATTATTAAAGGTGATTTTGTAAATACCCAATTATCAAAGGCATCTTAAAGAATTTACTTTAAGATGCCGTACAGGCCGCGAAACATTTTAAATTTACCCTTTCTCATTTTTACCGATGATTATCTCTTTCAACTTTTCATTAGCATCCCTTACCGCGTTATAATGCCTCGCAACCAAAGATTTTGTATCTCCCGGAATATCCATTTTTATTGCTTCAGAAAAATGAAATAAAGTAGCTTCTTCTTTTGCTTTACATTCCGCTAAGGGAGAACCTTTTTCGCCGGTTTCAGTCTTTGTTCTTACGTCCATCCAGTCAAATTCTTTATCATTTTCTATTTGTGTCTCATTAATATATTTATGCAGTTCGTTCTCAAATTCTCTAATAAAATAATTTCTTTGATCCGCGTATTGTTTAAAAATATTTTGTAAAGTATTATCAGAAGTATTCTCTTCCGCTTCTCGATATTTATTTTCACTTTCTCTGCAGATACTTATTAAATCTTTCAGTACGGTAATTGCGTTTGCGGTAATTATTTCCATCCGCTTCTCCTTATCAATTTCAAATTTTACAATAATATAATTCGCTAGTTTGTCCTGTTAAATGATAATTAACACAATAGCGACAAGCATAGATTTTTATACTCAATAAATTCATTTATTTGACTAATCATTTTATCTTATATTTATTTTATCAGTTAAAATTATTTTGGAAACAACTATTGAAAATATCTTTCATAATACTCTTTGCATTAATTTCATTATTAGCAATAAATAATGAGTTGTTTGCGCAGGATACAACAATAAGTTTGGCTTTTAAAAACAACCGGCCGTATAATACAGCGCCGTTATATTATCAGCCGGATTTGTCATATCAGCTAATCCAGCAATTTAATTTAATCAGAAAAGCAAACGCAGGCGATGCCGCCGCGCAGCATGAATTAGGTATAAGATATCTTTTAGGAGAAAATTTTCCCGCCGATACTATCCAGGGTGCTTATTGGATTCAAAAATCCGCAATGCAAAATTATATTGAAGCGGATTACAATTATGCGATTCTTTTATTAAACGGATGGGGCGTAAAATGGAATCCGTTTAAAGCTTATAAATATTTTTTGGAAGCTGCAAATAACGGAATGCCTCAAGCTCAGTTTGTTATAGGTTTATTTTATACCGAAAATTTAGTTATAAAAAGAGATTGGAATTCCGCTTATAAGTGGGTAAAGAAGGCAGCGGACGCGGATTATAAACCTGCTAAAAAAGTTTTAGAAGAATTCAAATCAAAATATATTTCTAAAATTGATACCGTTACAGGACAAAAATCTAAATCAAAAAAGACAGAAAACCAAAATCCCGAGCCGCTTAATTCTTCAACAGGATTAGTCTTTATAGATTTTGACGCGGTAAATGATACTTTAAAAGCAGTATCAAATAAAACTTTAATTGAAGATTTGTCTCACGCCGGAAATGAGGAATTAATAAATTCTTTAGGCTTGGATGAAAAAAAAGATACTGCCATTTCTTTTACACCGGCGGATGTAACAAAATTATTAAAAACCGCCGAAAATGGAAGTCCTGAAGCGTTAACTTTAACAGGAAGAATGTATGAAAAAGGTATTTATTTTAAAAAAGATATTATAACCGCGACCGCGTATTACATAAGAGCAATAAAATTAGATTCCCCGCGTTCTCCGGGTTTATTATGGGAATTAATAAATACTCCGAAATATTACGATAATTTAAAAACCGCCGCCGATGAAAAAAAGCCTGAAGCTTTATTTTCTTGGTACGGATTATTTGCTCTGGGAATGGATAACCAATTAACAGCTGATGTGGCTGTAAACCTATTAAAAGAAGCGGCTTCAAAATATTATCTTCCGGCAATTGTGGAAATGGGATTAAATTTTTACACCGGAAAAATTATTAAAAAGAATAAAGAAAAGGCGATATCAATATGGGAAGATGCTAAAAAATTAGGAAGTACAGCAGCGAAAGTTAGGATTGCAAGCGCTAAACTTTATGGAGTAGTTCCCGCGGAAAACTATAGAATTCCTTTAGATGTAATTGAAGAGGCTGAAAAACAAGGTTCGGTTTTAGCTCAGTCAACCTTAGCTTATTGTTACAGAAACGGTAAAGGAGTCGGTAAGGATAATGCAAAAGCCGTCAAATATTATCGAGATGCAGCGCAGAGAGGCAGCAGATTCGCGTATGATGAGCTCCAAAAAATGTATGATGAAATTCGTCCCGATGATACTACTTTTAAAATAGAATAATTTTTATTTGAATATTTAATAGAAGTTTTACTCTTCATTGCTTAACTTTCTTTAACAAAAGAGGAGAAATTTCTGTTGGATATAAATTCGAAACTGCCAGACTCCGGAACTACAATTTTCACCAAAATGTCTAAAATGGCTCATGATTACGGAGCAATTAATCTTTCTCAAGGTTTTCCCGACTTTAACTGCGATGAGGAACTATTATCGCTGGTCAGTTATTTCCAAAAAGAAGGATTTAATCAATACGCCCCGATGCAAGGAGTACCGGCGCTCCGGAAAATGATTGCGGAGAAGATTGAAAATTTATATTCGAAGAAATTTGATTATGAAACAGAAATAACGGTTACCGCGGGCGCGACACAAGCCATTTACACGGCAATTACATCAATAATAAATAAAGATGATGAGGTTATACTTTTTGAACCTGCTTATGATTCATACGCTCCTTCAGTTTTAATTAATGGCGGTATTCCTAAATTTATTCCTCTTCGGCCTAATGATTTTTCAATTGATTGGAAAGCAGTTAATAAAGCTGTTACTAAAAAAACTAAACTAATTATAATCAATTCACCACATAATCCGACCGGCAGTGTAATATCATTTGATGATATAATAAATTTAGAAGAAATTGTTAAACAGAATGATGTTTTTGTTTTAAGTGATGAAGTTTATGAACATATAGTTTTTGACGGGAAAAAACATATTAGTCTTTCACAATCAGAAATTATTTCAGGGAAAGCGTTTGTTGTTTCTTCATTCGGAAAAACTTACCATACTACTGGATGGAAATTAGGTTACTGCGCCGCACCGGAATATTTGATGAATGAGTTTAGAAAAATTCATCAGTTTTTAATTTTTTCTGTTAATACACCGGTTCAATACGCTTATGCTGAGTTCATGAAGAACAGAAACTATTATTTAAGTTTGAACAAATTTTATGAAGACAAGAGAAATCATTTAGTTAAATTACTAAATAATTCCGGGTTTAGTTTTACTCCCGCAAGCGGAACTTATTTTCAGCTGCTAGATTATTCAAAAATTTCAAAAGTTGATGATATTCAATTTTCGGAATATTTAACAAAAGAAATCGGAGTTGCTGTAATTCCGTTATCTCCATTTTATTCCAAAGAAAGCAATAATAATTTGATCCGTTTATGCTTCGCGAAAAGAAATGAAGTATTAACAAAAGCGGCGGATAAACTAAACAATATTTAGATCAGAAATTATTTTGAGGAAAAATTGTGGCTACTTTCGCAAGGCTGCGGCGTGTATATGATTTTTATACAAGCGGATTATCATACAAAGATGTAGAAAAACTGCTTCATCAAGATGTACCTGAAGTTTATGATTTTTATACTCAAAAAATAAAATCTAAACAGCCGGAAAAAAGAAATCTTCGCGGAACTTTAAGATTTCTACGCGATATTTTTGTAGAATTTTTGAATCAGCTTACTCCAATTAGAAGACTAGCGTATTCATTCGCGTTTCTATTGTTCGTATTTTCTGTTTTAGCGTCCAACTGGAATTGGGCGGTTTTTTCTTTTATTATTTTAAATCTTCTTATTGCTTTTGAACTGGCAGATAAAATAACGGCCAAAAGTGAACTTGAAGTAGCGCGGGAAATTCAAAATAATTTAATGCCTAAAAACGCACCATCCAACGGTAAATATGAAATAAGCTGCATTTCAAAACCAGCCAGAGAAGTCGGCGGAGATTATTACGATTTTATTATAAGAGAATCTTCGCCGGAAAAAACTTATATAATAATAGGAGATATTTCGGGAAAAGGAATGGCGGCGGCACTTCATATGGTGCAGGTTCAATCGGTACTTAATTATCTGGTTCTTCATTATTCTTCGCCGAAAGAAATTTTATCGGCTTTAAATAAACATCTTAAAAAAGTTTTAACAAAAGGATCTTTTTTTACTGTAAGCATTGCGAGTTTAGATTCAAGAGGTGAAATGAGTCTGGTTAGAGCCGGCCACATGCCGCTGATTCATTTTTGCAAGGGTTCCGGGGAATGCAAAAATATAACTCCGAAAGGAATGGGAATAGGTTTAACAAATGATATTATATTTGATAATTCATTGGAAGAAGTTTTCTTGAAACCCGAAGCGGGAGATATACTTGTATTCTATACGGACGGAATTGTTGAAGCAATGAATGCTTTCAATAATGAATACGGAGAAGAAAGGCTAAAAAATGTAATCAGAAAATACGCGTATAAATCTTCTGCCGGAATTCAAGAAGAAATTTTGTACAATATAGAAACATACATAGGATCATCCCCCGCCCATGATGATTTAACTTTAATAATAATGAAATTTGTATAGATTTTATTTCAATTCTTTTGAAGGCCTAAACTCCGGCACTTTAACTTTTTGCAGAATAATTAATCCTGCTAAAAAGAATAAACCTATTGCTAAAGCGGCTATTCTTTCATTAGACAAATCAGAAATAATTCCATAAAAAAGCGGCCCCACAACAGCGGATGATTTACCGAAAAGCCCGTCATAAAATCCAAAAAATTCAGCTTCCCTTTCCTTCGGAGTAAGCAAAGCCATTAAACTTCTGCTGCATGATTGTGAAGATCCTATTGAAATTCCCGCCAATAAACCTACAATATAAAACTCAATTACAGTTTGCACAAAAAAAGCTCCGACAATAACTCCAAGCCATATAAACAAAGTAACCGTAATAGTTTTTTTCGGGCCGACATGGTCCGAGATAATTCCAAAAATAAAAGAGCCGGCCACGGCAGTACTTTGAACAATTACAAAGAAATAAATTACTTCAGAATCTGACATTTTTAAAATATTGGATGCAAAAATTGAAGCGAAAGCAATAATGGTTATTATGGCATCATTATAAAGAAAAAAGGCAAAAAGAAAACGTGAAATAGAAGGATATTTTTTATGAATGAAAAGTTCTTTTAAAGTAGAAAAACTTTTATTTACGCCGTTTTTAATAAGATCGGTACGGAGGCGTGTTTTCACTTTCGGTTCACTAATGAATAAAAATAATGGAATTGAAAAAAACAGAAAGAAAGCCGCAGCAATAAGAAATGAAAAACGAATATAAAAATAATAATCGCCGGATGACTGATCAGGAAGAAGAAACATTACAATAAGCAGAACTACCAGCGCTCCCACATATCCCATCGCAAATCCGTAACCCGAAACTCTACCGAAATTTTTCTTTTCGGTAAGATTTGGAAGGAAAGCATCGTAAAAAACTAATCCCGCCTCAAAACCTATATTTGCAAGAACAAAAAGAATAAATCCTAAAAGAATATCTCCTTGCCGCACAAAAAACATAAACGCGGTACAAATAACTGAGACTGATGTAAAAAGTAATAAAAATCTTTTCCTGTTACGTGAAACATCCGCAATAGCACCTAAAGGCGGACTAAGAAAGGCAGCTATTACCATCGAAACACTAACCGCCAAACCCCACAGCCATTTTTGTCCCCCCGTAACAAAATTAGAAAAATATTTAGAATAAATTACAGTAACAATAATTACAGAAAACGCGGTATTGGCAAAATCGAACAGAGTCCAAATAAAGATTTTGCCCTTATCTTTCATCTATTATTTCTTGGAAGAAGGTTTAGAGATTGTTTCTTCTACTAATCCCCTGCCTGATTTATTAAGCTTTCCATTTTTCTTCAATTCAGCCAGCACCGCGTCTAAAATGCCGTTTATAAATTTACCGCTGCCTGCAGTGCTATAAATCTTCGCAATTTCTATGGATTCGTTTATTGAAACTTTAGGAGGGATATCCGGGAAGTGAAGCAGTTCGCATAAACCAATTCTAAGTAAAATCCTATCTATAAGCGCAATACGATTCATTTCCCAATTATCTACACGCTGCTTAATAATATCATCAAGTTCTTTTTGATTTATGATAACACGGTTAACCAGCATATTAGCAAATTCTTTATCAGCTTTATCCTGAACATCGGATAGTACACCGTCAATTAAAATTTGGAGAGAGTCTCTATTCATTTCATAAGCATATAAAATTTGGAGAACTCTCTCTCTAACAATTCGTCTTTTGAACATTTGAGACATATTTATCAGAACACCATTATATTAAATCTTAAAATTTAGAGAACTAATTTATACAATTATCTCTTAACTAACTCGCCCAATCGTCCGGAAAAAGTAGAATTTCCGGTATAAATATTACTAATTCTACCAACATGATACAAACGTTCTTCAGCCATTTTATTTGAAGCCGCGTAAGTGGGAATATTTTCTTCTTTAGAAATCTGAAGAATTCTTGAAATAATTTCATAAATACCTTCGGCTTGTTTTAGCGCGCGGTCCTGTCTGTATCCTTCAAGTTCATTCGCTACATTAATTAAACCGCCGGCATTTATTACATAATCGGGAGCGTACAGAATTCCTTTGTCAATTAATTTAGGCCCGTGTATTTTTTCATTTTCCAGTTGATTATTAGCTCCTCCGGCAACTATTTCAACTTTTAATCTATTTATGGTATCATCATTTATAATAGCGCCCAAAGCGTTCGGTGAAAAAATATCGGCATCAACATCATATATTTCATCCGGAGAAACTACCTGTGCTTTTACTGTTTCCAAAACAGTTTTCACCCTATTATCGTGAATATCGGTAATATAAATTTCGGCTCCTTCATTATAAAGATGTTCGCAAAGATAATGCGCTACATGCCCGGCGCCTTGCACGGCTATTTTCTTTCCTTTTAAAGAATCACTTCCCCATTTACTTTTTGCGCATGCTTTCATTCCCACATATACACCGTAACCTGTAACAGGCGAAGGATCACCGCTGCCGCCAAGAGCTTTAGAAATACCGGTAACATATTTAGTTTCCATTCTAACAAATTCCATATCTCTAACCGTAGTTCCCACATCTTCGGCGGTAATATATCTTCCGGCAAGGCCTTCAATAAATTTTCCGAAAGTTCTGAATAACAGCTCATTTTTTTGAGTATCGGAATCACCGATAATAACAGCTTTGCCGCCTCCTAAATTCAAACCGGCAACAGAAGCTTTATAAGTCATTCCGCGTGAAAGTCGAAGCACATCTTTTAGAGCTGCTTCATCACTAGTATAATTCCACATTCTTGTACCGCCCAATGCCGGCCCTAAAGTTGTGTTATGAATAGCAACAATTGCACGCAACCCCGCTTCTTTATTTGAACAAAATACCACTTGTTCATGATCGTTTTCCTGCAAAATTTCAAAAATAACCATTTGTCTCTCCTGTTTGTTGTTCTAAAGATATTATAGTGCGAAAAACCAGAAAACTAATAACGCAATACTTTCTCTTAATTTGTTATAAATTTTTCCGGAAAAACTTAATTGTAAATCGGATGCAGCAACTTTAGTTTTGATATTATAAAATTTGCAAATTTCTTTAACTCTGGTTAAATGATAGGAGTCCGAAACTATTATTAAATTCTTAACCTTTTTTTTCTGAATCAGTGAATCCTTAATAAATTTTATTTGCTCTAAAGTTGAAGTAGTGTTTTTTTCAAGCCATACATCGTTCGGGTTTACATTTTCCGATTTTAAATATTTATATGCCACTTCAGCTTCACTTAATTCTCCCGGCGCGTTACTCCCTGTAAGCTGAATAATTATTTACCAACCCTTTATGATAAATTTGCGCTGCTTTATCAACACGTGAAGCAAGACTTGGGGAAGGTTTATTATTGGACCAAACAGCGGCGCCCAAAACCACCGCTACATCCGCTTTTTGAGAAATTATTCTTGAATTATCCCTCCTCTTTAAATGAAGAAAAACAAAAGCGAAAACCAAAAGCGCCGCTACAAGAACAATGGAGTTGATAAAAGATCTTAAATAAATAAAATCCGTTTTGCCGAATAAGTTTAACCAGATAATAAAAATAAAAAAGAATTGAATAAATTGATAAAAAGAAAATACAAATCCTACAAAAACCTCATTGAACGGATGGCCAAAAATATATCTGTTGGAAAACGGGAAATTGATAATAGTTAATAGAGAAGCAATAAGTAATACTAAAGTCATAATTACGGTTAATGAAATAAGTAAAGAGGAATTAAAACTTCTGCCGCTTCGTAAAGAAAAGATTACAATTCCCGTAAATAAAATTAAAGTACAGCTTAAATTAAAAATATTCCCGATGTTTGAAAAATTAAAATTTGAGAAAGGTAAATTTTGGTTTGTATACTTTATAAAGTATAGGAAGAATAAATTAAAAATTACAAGCGACAAGACTATTAGCGTAATCAGATTTTTATTTTTTGTTAAATTTAATGACATCAATAACCATTTCTTTTGCCATTTCCATTATATATCATGAAAGAGTAATTCATCTTTATAATGTATTAGACATACTTTTGAAGAACTATATAATGTATAAATTCTTGCTCAAAATTAGTTAAATAAAACGTACACTTCAAGAATTATTCAAAATGTAAATAAATATTAAGGAGCTAAAGATTTGATTATAAACGTGGTAAGTTTAAAATAAAAAAGGCGCCGTAAAAGGCGCCTTAAGAACTTTATTGAAGTTTGAAAACTATAGGAATCATAACCTGAACTTTTACCGGTTTACCTCTTTGTTTACCGGGTTTAAATTTGGTTTGTTGTACAGCTTTCATGGCGGCCTCATCTAAGCCCGCACCTAAACCTTTAACTACTTCTACCTTTGTAACATTACCCTGCTCATCAACAAAAGCTTTAACATAAACTTTTCCTTCAACACCGGCACGTTTAGCAATTTCAGGATAAACTATTTTACTTTGAATTGCAGCTATTCCGCCGATTGGTTCCGGCATATCTTCAACCGCGACAAAATAAGTAGGTTCTTCTTCAACTTTTTTCTCAGCTTTCGGCGGAGGTGGAGGAGCTTCTACTTGAGCATTTACATCAAGTTCAGTACTTCCAATATCAATATCTTCTAATACATCTTCCGAAGGTGCTTCAATTGGAATAGGAGGTTTCGGCGGCGGAGGAGGCCTATTTTCCTGTCGTGTTTGTTGTACATCTTCAACTTTAAATAATTCCTGCGGACCTTCGGTCTGCATTGCTTCAGTTGATATATCCGGAAAAAATTTGAAAGCAACAATTAAGATAGCTAAAGAGATAATTAAACTTACCTCAAAAACCTTCTTGTATTTCGCTCTCAAATCAGCTTCAGGATTTTTAATTGTTGCCATTTAACTCCTCCTATAACAGCAAAATTTAATGTCTGCCAAGTTAATAAATGTTAATTTTTTAGTCAAATATAAACCTTAATTACTTTTACTTTATTTTGTTAAAACAGTTCCCGAATCATACATTTTTTTTAAGTACTTATGGGTTTGTAATCAAACCATTTCATTAAAATCTTTATAAGTAAAAACGCGGAAACAGCTCCGATCATATCAGCGGACCAATCAAGTATATCACAGCTTCTGCCCGGAATGAATAACTGGTGTAATTCATCTATAGCGGCATAAGAAGCAACTATTAATATAGTAAAAAAAGCGGGTTTTTCCTTTAAAAACTTTAACTTTTCTTGAAACATGGCAAAAAGGCTTAACAGAAATGTTAATCCAAAATAAGCGGTAAGATGTTCAACTTTATCGCTTACCCCTACTTTGGGCATACTTTTGCCGGGCAAAGAGGTTGCTACTATTAAAAGCAGCCAATAAATAACCAGCGGAAAATATACGAATTTAATCCTGTTTTCTTTTAAAAACTTAAACAAATGAACTCCTTAAAAATTTTATTGCCGAAGGTAAATTATTCATTATATCAGTTGCCGTATAACCATATTCTGTTTTTTCTTTCAGTAATAAATCCGCGGCCAGGCTATGTAAATATACCGCGGAAATTAAAGCTTTTTCAATATCTTTCTGTTGTGACAATATACCTGCTATTATACCGGTTAAAACATCGCCTGTTCCAAATTTTGCCATTCCCGGATTACCTGTGGTATTTATTAACACTTCCTCTTCCGGAGTAAATATTAAAGTAGGAGCGCCTTTTAATACTAAATATGAACCGGTTTGGGATACGAACTCTTTCCCGTATTTAAGTAAATCTTTTTTTAGTTGAGACGTTTCAATACCAAGTAAATTAGAAAATTCCCCGTGATGCGGGGTAATTATTACACCATTAAGATTAATGCTTTTATAATTTCTTTGGCTTAAAGCGTATATCGCGTCGGCATCTATAACTATATTTTTTGATTTTCTTTGAGAAATAATACTAACTACGGCATCTATTGTTTCATTATTTCTTCCTAAACCAGGACCGATTGCTAATACATCCGCCCATTCCAGCCTTGGGTTCAATTCATCAACATTTCTGGCCGATAAGAATTCCGCTCCATCATCTTTGTAAGATTTAACAATAACTTCGGTAGAAAGAAGATGAGCAAGATTTTTTACAGATTCGGGAAAAGCTAAAATTGATGATCCGGCTCCTACTTTAAAAGCGGATGCCGCAGTCATAGAAGCGGCACCGGGTAATTCCCCTGATCCCGCGATAGTGAATACTTTCCCGGCGGAATATTTATTAGCGTTATTATCTTTAGCCGGCAAAGACAAGAAAACATCTTCGGGTTCAATTAAATATTCCTGCGGATAAAACTTATCAAAAAAAGAAACATCAATTCCAATACTTCCCTTTACTGTTTTACCGGCAAATTTTTTACCGTCACCGAAAAACAAACCTTTTTTTAATTCACCCAATGTAATAGTTAAATCGGAAATAAAAGCATTGTCGGCAGAACCTTTATCAGCGTTTAAACCCGTAGGAATATCAACCGCAACTTTAAATGCGTTCAATTCATTCAGCCTATTTACAATAGTTAAATAAGGATCGCGTAAATCCCCTTCCATTCCGCTTCCTAAGAGGGCATCTATAACGACAAATGAATCTTGAAAAACTTTAAGATCTTTTGGAGCGGAATATTTTTTAAGCACAAGTTTTTTATTGGCAGAGGACAAATTAATTAGAATATTATAATTGATTTTGCAATCATCTGACATCTCATCCGGGTTACCAATATGGACAACTGCAACTTCAAAATTATTTATTAGAAAATGCCGAGCGACAGCAAATCCATCGCCGCCGTTATTTCCTTTCCCGCAAACAATACCAATTTTTACTTCTCCGGGAAGTAATTCAAGTTCTTCTATAATTTTATGATAAATTTGAAGAGAAGCATTTTCCATTAAAATAATTCCGGGCATCTTCAATTTATTGATGGCGAAATCATCTACTTCTCTAACTTGCGAGGTTGTATATAAAGGGATCATAATCGAATTGTTATAATGAAAAAACTATTTAGTATAAATTTATTCATTATAATAAATTAAAATTTTGTCACCAGCCACAAAATCTGTTTAATATTTAATTTCTATAAGAAAGAAGAAATCAAATTTATAAGAGAACCGGGCGCGATTCCGAGAGCGATTACGAGTAATACTGAAATAATTACTGCTAATAAGCCGGTATTACTTTTACTTAAAATTAACTCAGATTCAGATTCTTTGAAATACATAAGAACAACGATTCTTAAATAGAAGTAAACGCTTATAACACTTGAAAAAACTCCAACAATGGCTAACCAGGTTAAATCGGCTTTAATAGCCGCAATAAAGACATAATATTTGCCAAAAAATCCGGCAAAAGGCGGAATTCCGGCTAATGAAAACATGAAGATAGAAAGAAGAGCCGCCAATAGGGGCTTTCTTGTACCTAAACCCGCATAAGAATTTATGGAGAGATTAGTTTCATCTTTCCCCTCAATTAGAGCTATAATGCCAAACGCGCCAAGGTTCATGAAAGAATAAGCGGTTAAATAAAAGATAATTCCCGCAATTCCCGCATGATTTCCGGCGGCCAAACCAATCAAAATATAGCCGGCATGAGATATTGAAGAATAAGCCAACATTCTTTTTATATCATCTTGAGCGATAGCCACAATACTTCCGTAAAGCATAGATAGGACAGCTATAACAGCAAGGTAAGGCTCAAAAATATTATTAACAGAACCGCTGAAAACAGCGCTTAAAGTTACAATAATAGCGCTAAACGCTGCGGCTTTACCGCCGGTAGAAAATAACCCGGTAACTGTTGTAGCGGAACCTTGATAAACATCGGGGACCCACATATGGAACGGGAAAGCGGCGATTTTAAAAGAAAAACCAATTAAGAAAAGAAGCGCGCCGATTACAAAAAGTAAATTATGGGATAAAGAGGAGAATTCCGCCGTTAAAATATCAATTGAAGTTGTATGAGCGCTGCCGTAGATAAGCGCGATTCCGTAAACCGTAAAACCGGTGGCAAACGCGCCTAATAAAAAGTATTTAAGAGAAGCTTCATTTGCGTTTATTTTTTTTCTATTAAGACCGGCTAAGGCATAGAAACTGATCGACATTACTTCTAGGCCGAGAAATATCATGAATAAATCTTTCGCGCCGGCCATAAACATCATACCTAAAACTGAGGTTTGAAGAAGGATATAAAATTCACCGAAATACGCGCCATATTTTTTTAGATAATCTATTGAAAGAAGAGAAACAATAGCGGCACCGAAAGTAAAAATAAAGTAGAAAACATTAACATTACCGCCGGTCGCCAGCATATTCTGCATTACAATTGAAACATCGCCAACAGTAAGCAAAGAATAAAAAGCGGCGGAAATTAAAACGATAATTGTAACCCATGGTATAATTTTTTCACCTTTAGATGAATACATCTCGACTAAAAGTGATACCAAAATTCCCGCGCCTAAAATAATAAGCGGGAGCATATTGTAAAATTCTTGTATGTTATTCAGCATAATTTATTCTATAAATAAAATGTCTTCGTCAGTTGTTTCAATAATTAGTTTATGTTTTTCACCTAAACGCAAATCAAGTTTTCGGTGATCTTTAAAATTAAATACGTCTTTATCTTTTTCGACAACAATTAATTTTATTGTTTCATACTTATGTATAGCTTCTTTAAGATTGCTGTACTGCTTAAAATAAATTTCGGTATATTGCCCGGTTTCTTTTATAAATATCTCATCCGATGACGGCGAAAAATCCATTACAATTTTATCATCAACAATAACTTTTAATATATAACCGGCGAACGGAAGCAGAACCCTATTCCCGTAATAAAGTCCTGTTAAATTATTATTTAAAACTTCATCCAGTGTTTTCATTTCTTATCCTTTACCGTAAAAAAACAAGAGCCAAATGATAGTAAAGATAGGAATTAAAATAATTAAAGAATATTTAATGATATAAGTAAAAAAGCTTGGCATTGTTATACCGGCTCTTTCACTGATTGATTTCACCATAAAATTAGGACCGTTTCCTATATAAGTTAACGCGCCGAAAAATACAGCCGCAACAGAAATGGCTTGCAAATAAATATCATCATGTACAACAAATTCTTTAACATGGGCCTGCACATTTACATCCAAAGCATATTTGCCCATTGCCGCGCTTAAGAAATTTAAATAAGTAGGAGCATTATCTAAAAATCCGGATAAAACACCGGTTGACCAGTAAAATACACCCGCATTCAGCTGATCTCCCATTATTTTTGCTTCATGAGCAATTAATTGGAGCGCGGGAATCATTGTGGCAAAAATTCCAATGAATAAAAAAGCTACTTCTTTAATCGGCTCAAAATCAAATTCGTTTGCTTTTAATACTTCTTGATCCGCACCTTTATACGAGAAATAAACAACGGCAAACATTATTATTTCTCTAATTCCGATAGGGAAAGGTGCTAAACTCGGAATACCCGGGATAACAGCCGGATCAATAAAAACAGATACAATTATTATTGCCAGATAAACTAAATTCTTTAAACCTTTAAATTCTATTTTACCGGAATATTCGATTTCGCCCTCTTCCCCGCCTTTATTACGTGAGTCCACAAAATAAAAAACAAGAAGAATTAAGAATAAAGCCGGAATCCAGATATACCAAACATTAGCAATAACCCAGAAAAAAGGAACTCCTCTTAAAAAGCCCAAAAATAAAGGCGGATCTCCTATAGGAGTAAGCGCACCACCGATGTTACTAACAACAAAAATGAAGAAGATTATGTGGTAAGGAGAAATCCTATTTCTATTCATTTTTATATACGGCCTAATAAGCAGCATAGAAGCGCCGGTTGTTCCTATAACATTAGAAATAACGGCGCCGAACAATAAAAAAAGAACATTAAACATCGGGGTTGATTTCTTATTTACTTTTATAAGAATACCGCCCGAAGCAACAAACAAAGAACTTAAAAGCGCTATAAATGAAAAATACTCAGCAAGCGTATGTAAAATGCTAAGATGGTCATTTAATACAAAAATGTAATAAACAATAGTTACGGCACCGAGAAACATAGCGACTTTAGGATAATGATGTTCCCAAAAATGCTTGTAAAACAACGGGCCTGTAGCAATCATCAGCAGAAGAAGCGCAAAAGGAATAACCATAAAAGCCGAAGGAAGCTGATGAATGACTTCCGGCGAGTGAACATTATTTAATGTATCAACCGCAGCATGCTGAGCAGCCGCTTTTAGTTCATTATTTAGAAGAACAAAAGAAACAAATAAAAACGGTAAATAAATCTTTATTTTGCTAATCACTATCCCCTATTTAAGTGTTACCTTCTGAGGTGAAACCACTTGTTCAATAATTTTACTTGTTGTTTTCTCTGAAACTTTTAAGAATGTACTCGGATAAACACCAATCCAAAGAATGAATATAAAAATAGGAATAAGCACTAAAATTTCTCTTTTAGTCATATCGGTAAGATTATTCATTTTAGGATTTTTCACCTCACCAAACACAACCCTTTGATACATCCATAAAAGGTAAACAGCGGCAAAAATAACTCCGCTTGCGGCAAATACAGTAAACCACCAGCTTCCTAAAACAGTCGATTTAAATGCCCCTAAAAGGATTAAAAACTCTCCGATAAAACCGTTTAATCCGGGCAATCCTACAGAAGATAATGAAGCGAACATTAAAAACGCTGCATAAACGGGAACAATTTTAGCAATTCCTCCATACTCTGAAATTTCTCTGGTATGAGTTCTTTCATAAATAACACCGACTAAAAGGAATAAAGCGCCGGTTGAAAGCCCATGATTTACCATTTGAATAACCGCGCCCTGTATAGATTCTTGAGTAAGCGCGAAAATACCGAGAACAACAAAACCCAAATGCGCTACCGAAGAATACGCGACAAGCTTTTTCATATCTTTTTGCACCATGGCTACAAGCGCGCCGTAAATAATACCGATAACCGCAAGAATTGAAATTGCAGGCGCATAATGAATTGCGGCTTGCGGAAACAAAGGGAGACAAAAACGAAGAAGTCCGTAAGTTCCCATTTTAAGTAGAACACCTGCCAGAATAACACTACCCGCGGTGGGGGCTTGAACGTGAGCATCCGGAAGCCAGGTGTGCAGAGGGAATAAAGGCACTTTAATAGCAAAACTTAAAGCGAAAGCAAGGAACATATAATTTTGAATATTTCTCGCGACGGTAGGGCCCACACTATAAAGCTGAATTAAATCGGTAGTAAAATAACCTAACGGGCCGGAAGCGTAAACCGCGAGCCATATGATAGCGACGAGCATTAATAAACTTCCGAACATTGTATAAATAAAGAATTTTACTGAAGCGTAGATCCTTCTGTCCCCGCCCCAAATTCCGATAATAAAATACATCGGAATAAGCATCGCTTCCCAAAAAATGTAGAATAAGAAAAGATCTAAGGAAATAAATACACCAAGCATTCCTGCTTCCAGCATTAACATAAAAAAGGTAAATTCCTTCACTTTTTTGTTTATGCCGTTCCAGCTAGAAATTAAAGTGAGCGGAGTTAAGAAAGTAGTCAACAAAAGCAGAAGCATAGACATACCGTCAATGCCTACATGATAACTTATATTGAGGTTACCTATCCACAAAAACTTTTGTACAAATTGAAAATCACCCTTATTACTATCAAAACCAAAATAAATAATTAAAGAAATTACAAAAGCAATTAAAGAAATTATTAATCCGACATAGCGGACGGCGTTTTCTTTGTTTTTGTTTATAAACAAAAGTAAAATTCCACCTAAAATCGGTGTTAACAATAAGTATGATAACAAATAATTATTTTCCATATTTTATAAACTTAGAATAATCCAGAATATAGCTATTACGATACCCAGCATCATAAATATCGCGTACGATTGAGCGACGCCGGTTTGAATTTTTCTTATATTTTTTGAAATAACGCCAACTAATCCCGCAGCGCCGTTTACAACACCGTCAATAATTTTACTATCGGTAACTTTCCAAAGAATTACTTCGGAACCTTTTTTAATGGGATTAACAACAGCCGCATCATAAACTTCATCTACATAATATTTATTTAGAAGTAAAGTGTATATTCCTTTAAATTTTCTAGAAGTATTAGCGGCAATTTGAGGTTTCTTTAAATAAACATAACGGGCGAACCAAATAGCGGCCAGCGCGCCTACGGTTGAAATTGCCATGAAGAGAATTTCCTCAATATGCGAATGAGAGCCGTAAACTGCCATTTTAGCGTTCGCGTTCTTAAATATTGGTTCAAGCCAATGCTCAAAAATTTGTCCGCCTTCACCGGAGAAAATTTCCGGTACACCAATAAATCCGCCGACTACAGCCAAGAAAGCAAGAACCATCAGCGGAATAGTCATTATTTTCGGCGATTCATGCGGGTGCTTATCATGTCCGAATCTTTCCTTTCCTTCAAAGGTCAAAGAATATAATCTAAACATATAAAAAGCCGTTAAGAGAGCCGTAAAAGCTCCTATTCCCCAAAATAAAATTCCGCCGTTAGTATAACTTACCCAGAGAATTTCATCTTTACTGAAGAAACCGGATAACAAAGGAAAACCGGAAATAGCCAGTGCGGCAATTAAAAAGGTAATATTAGTAACCGGCATATATTTTTTTAAGCCGCCGTAATTCTGGATATCCTGATCTTCATGCATTCCATGAATTACGGAACCGGCACCGAGGAATAACAAAGCTTTAAAGAAAGCGTGAGTCATTACGTGAAAAATTCCCGCGGTGAAAGCTCCAACGCCCAAAGCTAGGAACATATATCCGAGCTGACTGACCGTAGAATATGCCAGTACTTTTTTGATATCATTCTGCACAACACCAATTGTGGCGGCAAATAAAGCCGTTATAGCGCCTATAGTGGCAATAACAGTTAAAATTGCGGGAGCTGAGGCAAATAAAATTGAACATCTTGCGATCATATAAACGCCGGCGGTAACCATTGTAGCGGCATGAATAAGCGCTGAAACAGGAGTAGGGCCGGCCATAGCATCCGGGAGCCAAACGAAAAGCGGTATTTGGGCTGATTTACCGGTAGCGCCGATAAACAAGAAAATAGCAATAAAATTAAAAACTGAAACATCCACATTAAAACTTGCGGCACGGGAAAATACTTCATTAAAATTTAAGCTGCCGAAAGTCATGTAAATCAGAAACATTCCAAGAAGAAAACCGAAATCGCCTATTCTGTTTACTATAAAAGCTTTTTTAGCGGCGTCTCCGGTAGTTCCTTTTTCAAATTTTCTATCATACCAAAACCCGATAAGAAGATAAGAACAAAGTCCCACGCCTTCCCATCCTAAGAAGAGAAGAACAAAATTATCGCCTAATATTAAATTCATCATCGCGAAGATGAACAAATTGAGATAAGCGAAAAATCTCCAAAAACTTTTATCTCCATGCATATAACCGATAGAATAAACATGGATTACAAAACCGACTCCGGTAACAATCAGAGCCATAACTAAAGATAATTGATCTACCTGGTAAGCGACATTTACATGAAGGCCGCCTACATTAAGCCATGTAAATAAGTTAACAATAGTTTGCCTGTCTTCGGCGGGCATACCGAGAGTTTGTATAAAAGCGCCGACAGCAACAAGAAAAGATAAACCGATAGCACCGGCGCCGATGGTACCGATAATTTTTTCGTTTTTGATTTTACTTCCGAATAAACCGTTGATGATAAACCCAAGCAACGGAAACAGAACAGTAAGATAAATTAAATGAGTCATATAATTATAAATTCGTAATTATTTCAGAACTTGAAAATGAACTTACCATTTAAGGATATTGATTTCGTCAATATTCAATGTTAATTTATTTCTGAACAGAGCAATAATAATAGCCAGTCCTACGGCAGCTTCGGCTGCGGCTACAGTCATAACAAAAAACACAAACAACTGCCCCACTGAATTTCCCATATAAGATGAGAAAGTAACCAGCGAAAGATTTGCCGCGTTAAGCATAAGTTCAACGGACATAAAAACAACGATCGCGTTACGGCGGATTAAAACACCGGTTACGCCAGTAACAAACATAAAGGCACTTATAACCAGATAATATTCAATTGGTATATTCATAATTATTATTCAAATTTCTTTTTAGCTAAAACTAACGCTCCAATTGTTGCCGCCAATAATAAATAACCGGCCGCTTCAAAAGGCAGAATGTAATTTGTATAAAGTTCTTTCCCTATTTCTTCAACAGTACCGGCTTTAACACTTTGGGCAACCGCCGCACTGGTTTCGGCCGAGGGATGTGAAAAGAAAATCATATAAGCGAATTGAAAAAACACCAACACCGCAATAACTATAGCGAATATTTTAATTCCCGGAATTTTGGAGAGAATAGCTTCCTTTTCAGGTTTAAGAAGCATTATTACGAAAAGGAACAACACCATAATAGCGCCGGCATAAACTATAATTTGAACTACAGCGATAAACTGCGCATTTAAAGTAAGATAAATACCGGCAAGACCGGCAAAATTTAATATTAAAAATAACGCGCTTATAATAGGGTTAGACCGCGTAATCATTAAGATACCGGAAACGGCGGATACAGCGGCAAAAACTATAAACAGAATTAACTCTAAAGACATTTATCTTCTTTTCAAAATAATTGAGTTAGTTAAATTAATTTTAATTACTCAAAATCTTAAAGAAATAAGATTAAGGAGTATTTCTATAAATCATTCTGGGGAACGGGATTGTTTCTCTCACATGATCCAATCCGCAAATCCATCCAACAGTTCTTTCCAAGCCCAAACCGAAACCGGAATGAGGGACCGATCCGTACTTTCTTAAATCAAGGTACCATTCAAAAGCTTCTTGAGGCAGATTATGTTCTTTTATTCTTTGCAGGAGAAGATCAAAGTTATCTTCTCTTTGGCTGCCTCCGATAATTTCACCGTAACCTTCCGGGGCCAAAACATCAACGGCTAAGGCAAATTTTTCATTTTCAGGGTCACGTTTCATATAAAAAGCTTTAACTTCGGCAGGATAACGATGAACCATAACCGGGCGGTCGAATTGGTTAGAGATTACAGTTTCATCAGTTCCGCCGAGATCATTACCATATTCAAACTCAATTCCGTTTTTCTTTAATATTTCAACAGCTTCATCGTACGAAATTCTAGGCAAAGGACGTTTTACGTTCTGTAACATTGAAGTATCTCTTTCCAGAACTTTTAATTCTTCTTCCTTCTCTTTAAGTACGGTTTGAACAATATATTCAAGGAATTCTTCGGCGAGATCCATATCGTCATTTAGGTCGGCAAAAGCTACTTCAGGCTCAACCATCCAAAATTCGGTTAAATGCCTTCTTGTTTTAGATTTTTCGGCTCTGAAAGTTGGGCCGAAAGTATAAACTTTACCCAAAGCGAGCGCGCCGGCTTCCGCGTATAATTGGCCGGATTGAGTTAAATAAGCTTTTCCTAGATCAAAATAGTCGGTTTCAAATAAAGTAGAAGTTCCCTCACAAGCGGCGGGAGTGAGAATCGGAGGATCCATAAGAGTAAAGCCTTTCCCATCAAAAAAGTCCCTTATGGCTTTAACAATACGATGTCTAATTCTTAAAATAGCGACTTGGCGGCTGGATCTTAACCAGAGATGGCGTTTATCCATGAGAAACTCAATGCCATGTTCTTTAGGAGTAATGGGATAATCAACCGCTTCGGAAATTATATGAAGGTCAGTCGCGTCTAATTCGTAACCGCCGGGAGCTCTTTTTTCTTCTTTAACAACACCGGTAATTTCAATAGATGACTCTTGTCCTATTTTATCTGCTTTTTCAAATATTTCTTCAGATACATTTCCTTTAAAATACACGCATTGCAGATACCCGGTACCATCGCGAAGTATTAAAAATTTTATCTTACCGCTAGATCTTTTATTGTAAAGCCAGCCTTTAATTTTAATTTCTTGGCCGACGTATTTTCCTAAATCTTGTATGGTTATTTTCTGCATCAATAGAATGTTATTTTCTCTTAAAAATTAGATTTTCAAATATAAAGAGGGATGTTAATAAAAGCAAAGAAAGAAGTTAATTTATAAATCTTAAACTGTAAATTTTCCGTAGATGTATGAATTTAATTTCGAAGAATCTTTGATTGAGAAATTTTTTATAAATTAGTTTATCAAACTCATCTCAACCCTTCTCTTTCAAAAAGAGAAGGGCATATTGGCAGCCGTAACTATGTGTATTCATTATTAACTCATAATTTTTTAATAAGTCATTATTAATTGCGCCAATAGATTGCCGGATAAAAAAGGATAATCAATCCTCTACAAGGATTATGGAATCTTCGGTAAGTATGTTTATTACAATAATGTTCCTTCTACGAAGGAAGGAAAATATTTTTGCTTTATCTGAATAGAAAGTTTCATAATTTTATTGATGAAAATTGTAACATAACTCCTTCAGAATTTCTCATTTGAGATAGTCTCTACAAATTCTCGCGTAAAAGTATTCGTTGTTAACTGTTATTGTGAAGCCAAACCCGCCTAATAATCAGAACATCGTAGATGTTCGATTATTGTAGAAAAATGAATTGTATGGACGTCAAATGAACATCGTAGATGTTCGACAAAGGATTGCGGAATTATTATAGTAACTGCCGGATAAAAAGGGATAATCAATCCTCTACAAGGATTATGGAATCTTCGGTAATTATGTTTATTACAATAATGTTCCTTCTACGAAGGAAGGAAAATATTTTTGCTTTATCTGAATAGAAAGTTTCATAATTTTATTGATGAAAATTGTAACATAACTCCTTCAGAATTTCTCATTTGAGATAGTCTCTACAAATTCTCGCGTAAAAGTATTCGTTGTTAACTGTTATTGTGAAGCCAAACCCGCCTAATAATCAGAACATCGTAGATGTTCGACAAAGGATTGCGGAATAATTATAGTAACTGCCCGATAAAAAGGGATAATCAATCCTCTACAAGGATTATGCGATCTTCGGTAATTATGCACAATTACAATAATGTTCCTTCTACGAAGGAAGGAAAATATTTTTACTTTATCTGGATAGAAAGTTTCATAATATCGGATGTTAAATTATTGCAGCATAGTGAAAGTGAAAGAACCGAAAGTGGCTGTCACAAATCCTAGAATTTGTCATGTTGAATTTTGTTTCAGCATCATCTTTTAAAATCTTCCCGGGCTTTGGGCCGGAATTAAAATTCTGAGACAGCCTCTTTAATCTGCTATGCCACTTAAGCGACGAAGGATCGTCGCTCTACAAAAATAATTTCGATTATTATCTACTTGTTATTCGCCAAACTGTGTTGGAAGTAAAGCTGTTGTCAAGCCTCTTACTGAACCGGAGTCAATTTTGTTTATCGTTCCAATGCCAATGCCAGGGTTCAAAAGCCACGCCGTACGGATTATCTTTAGGATAAGAAAGATGGAAATTAAAAGAGGCGGCATTTTCATTCATCCATTTATATTCCGGAAGCGCTTCAAAATCTGCCGATATTTGATTATTGCTAAAACCATTTATGCCTTCGGCGTTAGTAAAATCGATAGCGTTATTAACCGGATGACCATGTTCACTGTAGCCCGGCATGGCAATCCACCTGGCATTTTCTTTAAGGGAATATTTAGAGCTTGAATCGAGGTAATGTATAAATAAGTAAGCTTGCCTACCCGGCGAGCGGTAGCCGGAATCAATAAAAATTATCTTTCCTATATCCTCCTTCATCTTCGCGGCCATTCTTAAATAATCTATATACGAATGCTTAGGGCAAAACTGCACACCGGTTTCCCTCGCGTTGGGAGAGTCGCCGAGTTTTACGGATTGAACCTCAACCAAATCAGTCGGTTTAGCGCGAGAATAAAACGGCCCCTTAAAACCTAATTCTTTCGGATCGATATTGAAGATTCTTTTAGCGAAGTTCTTCTCAAAAAATCCCAATGAATTCATCAGTGTATCATAATCAACAATTACCCTTTCATCCTTAGGCATTTCCAAAATCTTCTTTTCCCAAACCGAGGCGACTTTGTGGGTATAATACTTCTGGACGAAATTAAGTTCTTCGTAATTGGGTTCCTCAAAAAAAAGGAATGCCAAATAGGCACCGCAAACTATTAAAAGCAGAATAAAAACAGATAATATTTTCTTCAAATTACTTCCTTAAATTTTTTATAACCAAGATTTTGGCGTTGCAATAACAATTAACAATGAAGAATCAACAATTGAATAAATCTCTTACTCCCCAAATTATAAAAATGTTTTAGCCGGATTCTTTCTCATTATCCTATCAAATTAATTTCTGTTGAATATGTAGGACTCCATATAGGCTTCCCCTCTTTAAAATTTACAAGTGAAAAATACAAAATGAGTCCGGAATATTTTTGAGCGGTTTTAATTATTGAGTCAGGTAAAACAGATTCGATAACATTTATTCTATCATTCATTTTTACATCTAAATCAACATGGCAGAACTGATATTTACTATCTTGTTTATTTATAGGCTGATGAAACATAAAAACGGCCATAAGTTTATATTGATTAAAAAGTGAATGCTTTTGGGAAATTCTGATTTGAAGGTAAGCTTCTTTTAAGGAAACCGAGACTGCCTCGATCGGAAAATAAAGAAAGCTTGAGGTTCCTTCGGGGGGCACAATAATATTATTTATTGAAGGGGCAGAATCCCCAATTAGTTTAGAATTATATTTAATTAAGCGGTTGAAAGAAGTTGTCCCTTTTAGTTTAGCGCTTTTCCAAATTAACTTTAACAAGGGAATGGAATTTACATATTTAGCAAACGCCGTAGCGGCGGCAAATTTATCACGGTTAGCAACAGCCGCTTTGCTCTTACTGGCATTATAATGAACCGGCCGTTCAGAACGAAAGCTTTTCCCATTCATTATACGGTAAACTTTCCCCCCCGCTTTGCCTGTAACCTCTCCTAATATTCCATTATGAACTCGGGCCATATTATTCCTCCTAAGTTAATTAGTATATCTAGAACGAAATTACAGCGACTTTGATAGCCTAGAGATACAAGAGCAATCCGCATTCAGAGCGCATTCAGAGCCTATTCAGAGCGCATTCAGAATATAAGAAGTTTAGGAGATAATTGGAAGGAATTTTTCTTGAAAAGTTCTATATTAATTTAATTTATAATTGTAAAATAGCAAGTGAAATTTGTTGAATTGTTTAAAGTGACGGTAAATTAAGAAAAGGTCTCGCTTTCTAAATGTGTTACTACCCTATTATATTGGGTAGAAAAAATGAACATCAAATTAGAAAGGAGACCTAAAATGAAAGGAAATAAAAAAAACTGATAATAATCAAACAATCAAAATGTATGATTATTACATTGCGAGATTACTGAGTTGCTGAATTGTAAAATTGTTGGATGAGGAGATTTGATTTCGGGAGGGAATTTTAAGAGTCTGTAAAATATTATGTGAAAATGTTTTTTAGTTTAAGAAAAATCATTAAATCTGTCCTTAAATAGATCGAAAAAATTGAAAGAACAACAGCCTATTTTCTGATAGGCATCGGCCATTTTTTCGCGATAAATCTCTGTAAGCTAAAAAGAGCATTTTCTTCAAAATATCGTCATTCGGGAAAATAGATTTAGATTTTGTCACTTTTCTAAATTGACGGTGAAACGCCTCCAACGGTATTGATTGGTAGTATAAATAATAGTCCCTTATCTCTTCAGGATATTTTAAAAAGTTGCAAAGTTATCCCAATTACTTCTCCATGGAACTGAACAACAATTACATATAAGGATCAAATTCGTAGACGCAAATTAAAAATGGTTTTTCTCAATTATTAGAACTGAATAATAATAAACTTTCTTAATTGCGGGAAGTGAATATTCTTTTATGCGCAAATAACAGTGTTAATGAATTGGCATTTATGTTGATAATAAGAAGAGTAAAATTTATATTTGAAACTAATGTTTAAGAAAATATCCATATTAACTTTACTTTTCACTTTCTTTGTGTCAACCACAAGTCTGCCGATAACCATACATTTATGCAATATGGCCAAGGAAATGAAAACCGGTACTTGCACAATGCATCAGGACCGTATGGATAATTGTGTAGTTGATATATTATCTTCAAAGACGACAATTCATAAAAGTTTATCAAGCTGCTGTGAAACTCAAGTAGTTGATAAATCAATTTCGGATAAATTTATCTCTGTAAAAACAGAGCTGAATAATATTCAGAAAGCTGATATTCTACTATATTTTACCGTTAATGAATCGATTACTTTAAATACCAATTATAATAAAAATTATTTTACTTCTCCTCCCCCCGGAGAAAAAGAGATTCCCCTTTACCTTTCCAATTCTATCTTCCTTATTTGAAAAAACCTCATCAATAATTTATTGACGCGGGATTCTTACATCTATTCCGCATTTCTAATCATAACAATTTCTTTATTGAAATTTTATTTGGTGAGGATTTTACATGTACTTATTCAAAAAAATTCTAATAATAATTCTATTTGCGGGAATTCCGGTTCTAGCTCAAAATTCCGGTTTAGATTCCTTAATAACGGAAGCTGTGAAAGTCAGTCCAAAATTAAAAATGTTAAACGCGAAATATTCGGCGGCGGAGAGTAAGAGTTGATCAAAACTCAAATCTGCCCGATCCCACTTTAACATTGGGATTAGCTAATCTTCCGACTAATTCATTTTCCTTTACTCAAGAACCGATGACAGGAAAAATAGTAGGGTTAAGCCAGGCTTTTCCTTTTCCGGGAAAATTAAACGCGGTTAGCAATGTAGCGGAAAAAGACGCGGAAATAGTTAATCAAGAATTAGATGACGCTGAAAACGAATTAATTAAAAAAGTAACGCAAGCTTATAATGAATTAAGATTTATACGAAAAGCTATAGAGGTTACGGGAAAAAGTAAAAAGCTGTTAAATGATATAGCTGAAAACGTAAGAAGAAAATATGAAGTTTCAACCGCGAGTCAGCAGAATATTCTAAAAGTAGAGTTAGAAATAACCAATCTAAATGATAAACTGGAAGACTTAAAGAGTAAAGAGAATTCAATTATTTCAACTTTAAACTCTTTACTTCTTAGAGATACAGAAACAAATATTTACACTGGAAAATTAGACAGCGTACAATACTATCATTTTACGGTTGCGGAACTCGATTCAATCGCGAAACAACACCGGGCATATTTAAAAGGAATAAGTGAAGCTGAAGCAAAAGCCGCGCTTCAAAAATCATTAGCCGAATATGATTACCTGCCGAACTTCAACGTTAGCGTTCAATATTCTCAAAGAGATCGAATTGAAAAAACGAATACCCCTTTAAATGATTTCTTTTCCGTAATGGTAGGAATATCGCTCCCACTTAATTACGGCGGAAAAGTTACCGCAAAAGTTGAAGAAGCGGAATCGATGCAGGAACTATACAACCGGCAGTATGATTTGGCAATGCAGGTTCTTAACGAAAATTTCGGCACATCCATATCAAAATTAAATTCACTTGAAGAAAGAATAAAATTAATTGAACAGGGCCTTTATCCACAGGCGGAGCAGACTTTGTCATCAGCTTTAAGCAGTTATCAAGTGGGACAAATAGATTTTATAAATGTTATAGACGCGCAGAATAAAGTTTTTCAAATTGAAACCAATTTGTACAGATTAAAAACAGATTATATAAATGAAATAGTAAATATAGAATTCTTAACCGGCTATCGATTTAAGAATAAAAGTTTAGGAGAGTAAAAGTGAAAAAGAAAACAATAATAATATTAAGCATATTAGCCATAGCGTTATTGGGCGCGGCTATTTACGGTTTTATAGATTTTAAATCAAACGGCAGCGGTACCGAAACCGCGCAGAAACAATTGTACACTTGCGGAATGCATCCTGATATAATTTCGGAAGAACCGGGCGACTGTCCTATTTGCGGAATGAAGCTGGTACCGATAAAAAATAAAACCGCAAATACTGGAGAAAAGAAAATAATATACTGGCGCGCTCCGATGGATCCCAATGAAATTTATGATCATCCGGGAAAATCAAAAATGGGAATGGATTTAGTCCCGGTATACGAAGCAGAAGCCGGAAGCGAAGGCATAGTAAAAATAGATCCCGCGGTAGTACAGAATATGAACATAAAAACAGTAACCGTAGAAAAGAAAGATTTGAATTCAAGAATAACCACGAACGGCGCGTTAACTACGGATGAGACAAAAGAATCGATAGTAACAACACGCGTAAACGGCTGGGTAGAAAAATTATATGTTGATTACACCGGGAAGAAAGTTCGTAAAGGAGATAAACTGATGGAAATATATTCTCCCGAACTTGTAGCCGCGCAGCAGGAATTACTTACCGCGCTTTCCTACCAAGAATCCGTAAACAATTCAAATTTTTCTGACGTAAATAAGAGCGGAAATGAGCTGGTAAAAAACGCTGTAAAGAAACTTCAGCTATTACAAGTTTCCGATAGAGAAATTGAGCGTCTTGAAAAAACAAAAGATGTAAGAACCAACGTCACACTTTACGCGCAGAACTCGGGGACTGTATTACAGAAAAATGTAATAGAGGGACAAAAAGTTACAGCCGGCTCTCCCCTACTTCAGATAGCGGATTTATCAAAACTATGGCTGACCGCGGATATATATGAAAATGAATTAGGAAAAATTCAGTTAGGCGCGAAAACGGAAATAAAATTTAATTATTTGCCGGGAAAAACTTATCCGGGAAAAGTTTCATTTATATATCCCACACTCGACGCGAAAAGCAGAACAGTAAAAGTTAGAATAGATGTTAATAATTCTTCAGGAGAATTAAAACCGGAAATGTACGCGAATGTTTTAATCGAGGGAAAAGATTTAGGAAGCTTTCCTGTAGTACCGGAAAACGCGGTAATAAGAAGCGGAAATAAAGATGTAATAATTATCGCTCTCGGAGGAGGTAAATTTAAACCACAGCAGGTTGAATTAGGAAGTTACTCCGAAGGTTATTACCAGGTTTTAAATGGAATAAGCGAGGGGAATAAAATAGTAACTTCGGCTCA
Organism: uncultured Bacteroidota bacterium; assembly: GCA_963798775.1. Taxonomy (GTDB): domain Bacteria; phylum Bacteroidota; class Ignavibacteria; order Ignavibacteriales; family Ignavibacteriaceae; genus CAWCUK01. Next base: position 510,275 of record CAWCUK010000004.1, on the reverse strand, counting down.
ATTCTTAATTGATTCAGAAAGTAATTTAAAGGCGGCATTAAATCAGTTTGCCGGAAGTACAAGTGATCCGGCCCCAATGCCTAATAAAGAAGGCAAAGACGTAATGCCAAAAGTGAATAACGGAGAAATGGAAATGAATGATTCGGCGAATCATCAGCAAACAGATTCTTCGATGGTTCGGCACGGGAAAATAAATCTGAAAAAAATTGATAAAAACAATGACGGAAAAGTTTATCAAGATATGATGGATTGGAACGTAATATCGGATGAGCCGGGCAGATGCGTTTTATGCAATATGAAGTTAAAGGAATTAACACTTGAAGAAGCTAAAAATAATTTACTTAATCACGGCTTTTCGGTTGTGTTATAATATTCACCTTTAACTCCGGAGATAAAAAAAATGATACAAGATTCATCAAAAAAAGAAGGTTTAGTTTCAAAATTAATTGAATGGTCAATTAATAATAAAATTATGGTAATAATACTTACCTGCGCGCTTATACTCGGCGGTGTTTGGGCAATGCTGAATACGCCTGTAGACGCCATTCCCGACTTAAGCGATGTACAAGTAATTATAGTTACCGATTATGCGGGACAAGGCCCGCAGATAGTTGAAGACCAGGTAACATATCCGTTAACTACAAAAATGCTTTCCGTTCCGTACGCAAAGGATGTACGAGGATATTCAATGTTCGGTGTTTCAATGGTTTACATAATTTTTGAAGACGGAACAGATATTTACTGGGCGCGAAGCCGTGTACTGGAATATTTAAATGGAATGCGGGGAGTCCTGCCGGAAGGCGTTAATCCGCAGTTAGGCCCGGACGCAACCGGTTTAGGCTGGGTTTATCAATATTCGCTTCAATCAAAGACCAAAAATTTGCAGGAATTAAGGTCAATTCAAGATTATTTTTTGAAATACGAATTGACTTCCATTCCGGGAGTTTCGGAAGTAGCGAGCGTTGGCGGATTTGTAAAACAATACCAGGTAAATGTTGATCCGAACAAACTCGCGTATTACGGCATACCGCTTCAAAAAGTAAAAACGGCAATACAGAGAAGCAATAATGATGTAGGCGGCAGGCTTTTGGAAATGGGTGAAATGGAATATATGGTGCGGGGGCTTGGATATATTAAAAATCTCAACGATTTAAAAGATGTAGTTATAGGAAATTCACCCAAAACCGGAACACCGATTTATTTAACTGATATTGCCAATGTTACTATAGGGCCGGAACTGCGGCGCGGTTTAGCGGATTGGAACGGAGAGGGAGAAACAGTCGGCGGCATAATAATAATTCGATACGGAGAAAACGCGCTCGCTGTAATAAATCGAGTAAAAGCCAGGCTCGCGGAACTTGAGAAATCAATTCCGGAAGTAGAAATAAAAACCGCATACGACCGTTCAACTTTGATTGAGAGCGCGATTGAAAATCTAAAGGGAAAACTTACCGAAGAAACAATAATAGTAGCATTAGTAATAATACTTTTTCTTCTACATATCCGCAGTTCACTTGTGGCGATATTTACACTTCCAACCGCGGTTTTAGCGGCTTTTCTAGTTATGAAATTGCAGGGTATTAATGCCAATATTATGTCTTTAGGAGGAATCGCGATAGCGATCGGCGCGATGGTGGACGCGTCTATTGTGCTGGTGGAAAACGCTCACACTCATCTTGCGGGTGAGCAGGACAAGCCTATTGCAGAAAGGCGGGCGCACTGGCAAATTATTCTTGATTCGGCAAAGGAAGTGGGACCTTCAATATTTTATTCACTATTAGTAATAACCATATCCTTCCTTCCGGTATTTACGTTAGAACAGCAGGAAGGAAGAATGTTTAAGCCGTTGGCGTTTACAAAAACATATTCGATGGCTGCGGCGGCTATTTTGGCGGTTACAATTGTTCCGGTGCTTTTAGGATATTTTGTGCGCGGAAAAATGAAAAAAGAAGAAAACAACCCTGTAACAAAATTTCTTGTAAGACTTTATCAGCCGGTAGTCGGTTTTGTAATGAACAGAAGATGGTGGGTAATGGGAGCGGCATTGGTAATAATATTAGTTACAATAATTCCTTTCAACCGTTTGGGTTCAGAATTTATGCCTCCTTTAAATGAAGGCGATTTGCTTTATATGCCTACAACATTACCCGGCATATCAATTACCAAAGCGAGAGAAATTCTTCAGCAGACTGATAAAATAATTAAGTCATTTCCGGAAGTAGAAAGTGTTTTCGGTAAAATAGGAAGGGCCGAAACAGCTACCGATCCAGCGCCTCTTTCAATGATTGAAACAACAATAAGATTAAAACCGAAAGATGAGTGGCCGGAAGGAATGACTACCGAAAAGTTGGTTGATCAGATGAATAACGCGATTCAGATTCCCGGGTTAACAAACGCCTGGACGATGCCTATAAAAACCCGGATTGATATGCTCTCGACCGGAATAAAAACTCCGGTAGGAATAAAAATAGCCGGCTCGGATTTAAATAAATTACAGGAATTAGGAAAAGAAGTAGAAGAAGCGGTAAAAACAGTTCCGGGAACACGCAGCGCTTACGCGGAAAGATCTGTCGGAGGAAATTATGTTGATTTTGATATTGACAGAACCGCGATAGCCCGGTATGGATTAACAGTTGGAGATGTTCAGGATGTTTTTATGTCGGCAGTTGGCGGAATGAATATTACAAAAACGGTAGAAGGACTGGAAAGATACCCGGTAAATTTAAGATATCAGCGGGATTACAGGGAAAACCTGGAAGCTTTAAAAAGAGTACTTGTTCCTATTTCAAACGGCGGTAATGTTCCTTTAAATGAACTTGGCGACATAGTAGTAAAGAAGGGGCCGCCGATGATAAAATCAGAAAACGCCCGCCCTAATACCTGGGTATATGTCGATCTTGAAAATACTGACGTTGGAACTTATGTAGAAAAAGCCAAACAAACAGTTTCCGAAAAAGTAAAACTTCCGCCGGGATATTCTTTGAAATGGAGCGGACAATATGAGTACATGGAAAGAGCAAGCAGTCATTTAATGCTGGTAATTCCTTTAACTTTATTAATTGTAATTATACTGCTTTATTTAAATACGCGCTCAATGGTAAAGACGGGCATAGTACTGCTCGCGCTTCCATTTTCTCTCGTCGGCGCGGTTTGGTTTTTATATCTTGCCGGATTTAATTTAAGCGTAGCCGTTTGGGTTGGAATAATTGCCTTATTGGGAGTGGACGCCGAAACCGGAGTAGTAATGCTTCTTTACCTTGATATTGCTTATGAGCGATTCAAAAGAGAAGGATTATTCAATAATATCGGCAATTTAAAAGACGCTATATTTGAAGGCGCGGTAAAAAGAATTCGTCCCAAAATGATGACAGTAATGACCACGCTGCTCGGCTTATTCCCGATAATAATCGGCCTAGGTACGGGTTCGGATGTAATGAAAAGAATAGCGGCCCCGATGGTAGGCGGAATAATAACAAGTATGATAATGGAATTGACGGTTTACCCGGCAATTTATTACGCGATAAAAAAACGTGAAGTAAACAGAATAATAAACTCAAAAGAGCTTCCGCAAGCTCAGAACTTTTAATTTAATCAAAGGAGAAAAAATGAAACGGACACTTTTATTTTCAAAAACTTTAATCGCAGCCGGATTATTATTTATTGCCGCCGGATGCGGAAATAACGAGCAGAAAACAGAAGGCACAATGAATAACAATATGAATATGAATCATCAAAAAACAGAAGCAGCGGTTGATTCATCAATAATTCGGCGCGGAAATGTTGATGTGGCGAATATTGATTCGAATAATGACGGAAACGTTTACCAATGCCAGATGGACTATGAAGTAATATCGGATGAAGCCGGAAGCTGCCCGGAATGCGGGATGGATTTAGAGCAAGTTTCAGTAGAAAAAGCACAAGCTAATTACAATAACTCAAACATGTAACAAAATCACTAAAAAGGAAAAACAATGAAAAAATCTTCATTTAAGATTGCCGGGATAACAGCCGTATTATTATTCATATTTATGTTCTCTTCATCATTCGCGCAGAGCAAGAAAGAAATAATAAAAAAAGATGTAAAAACAGAATGTGATATGAAAATGGATAACTGCTGTTCAAAAGCTAGTGACGCAAAAATGAAAACTTCCGATACAAAACCGTTTAATAAATATTGTCCGGTAAGAGGCGAAGAAGTGGATACTGAAGTAGCAACAGTTAAGTATAACGGAAAGAATTACGGTTTCTGCTGCAAGGGATGCGATAAGAAATTCAGTAATAACCCGGAGAAATATTCTAAAAATTTAAGTGAAGACGGACAAGAGTTTTTAGGAAAGTAAGTGATTATAACTTCAGAGGCTTGAATTAAAAGCCTCTGAAGTTTACTTTATAAGAAATACATGTATTAAGAAAAAGAAAAACAAAATGGTTTATTTAGTTTGGGTTGTAATTTTAGCAATAATGATTTTCTTCATTTATAAAAAATTTAAGAAAGCAAGTAAAGGAAAAGACTGCTGTCGTTAATCTTCATTGTTTTGATAATCAGCAATTAATTCCAAAACAGAATCGGTAATATCTTCAGTATCTTTAGAAGATAATAAATGCCCGTTTACAAGAAAAGAAAAAACAAGTTCTTCCCCGCCGGCTGTTTTCACATACCCGGAAAGTCCTCTAACATTAGAAATTGTACCGGTTTTAGCGTGAACATTTCCTTCAGCTTTAGTTCCTTTCATTCTATTTCTTAAAGTTCCGTCAACTCCGGCAACCGGAAGCGCGTTATACCAAAGCTGTTTATATTGGCTGTTGTACATTCCGGTTAAAATTTTAACAAGCTCTTCAGGACTAACATAATCATAGCGGGAAAGTCCGCTTCCATCAACGTACTGATACGTTCCCGGTTCAACGCCGAAATTCCGCAGAACCCGTTCAACAACCTTTTTGCCGTTTCCGAAAGAACCTAAACCAGTTTCATTCCAGCCAAGAATTCTCGGCATAGTTTCGGCGTAAAGATTTTGGCTTCTCTTGAGCATTCCGGTTAAAATATCTATTAATTTGGGAGAATGATGAACATCCAGAATAGGAAAATCTTCCGCTTTATGATTCCAATTTGGAATATCATCACAATCAACAGAATTTCCTCCAACAGTTATTCCCTTTTCTTCTAATGCTTCTTTAAGAACAGTTACATAAAACAAAGTTGGATTAGTAATTGAAGGAGAAACAACAAATTTTCCGCTTCCCGCTTTTACTGTACCATCAAAAACTATAGTATTTGTGCCGTAAGCGCGTGAAAAATTAAAATGAGCGCGGCCGGTGTCGATGACAGTCAAATTATTCACAATATTGTAATATTTACTCGGTAGATTAGGAATAATTTCTACTTCACCATTTTTATCAGAAGGAGGAATTACAGTAATATCAACATAATCCTCGTTTAACTGAAGCGGGCCGACTTCTGCTGAATACCAGACATCCAAACCATCAAACGACCAGCCGCCGCCTAAGTTTTCATCATCAAAAGCGTTGTCGTCGCCGATAATATTTCCGGTAATTTTAGTTACTCCCCTACTCTTTAATAAATCAGCCCAGCTATAAAAAAGGTCGCGGGAATCTTTTTGAAATCTCTCGTAAAGAGTTGGATCGCCGTTTCCGAAGACAATTAAATCACCTTTTAAGACGCTGTCAGCAAGTTCGCCGTTATAACAAAGATCGGTTGTAAAAGTAAAATCGGGACCAAGAGTAACAAGCGCGGCGGAACCGCTTAATATTTTTTCATTAGAAGCGGGCATAAACATTTTGTTTGAATTTCTTTCGTACCAAACTTTCCCGGTTTTTAATGATTTTATTAAAGCTCCCCAATGAGCATGCGCGAACAGAGAATCGTTAAATCTATTATCTATTTTCTGTTGTAAATCCGAAAATGAATTTTCAGAAATTTTAGATGATGAAGCGCAGCCGGCGGTAAAAATCGAAATTAATAAAAAGAGAAAAGAATTTTTCAGAAAAGGAGTTACTGGATTTTTCATACTATTCCTAATGAATTATTTTGAAAAACTTTATGGAAAATTACCATCGGAAACTTAAATAAAAAATTATAACTTTTTAAGTGCTATTGAATGATATTTTCCCGAATTTAAACCTATGAGCTTAATTCAGCGTCTAATTTATTATAATTAATAAAACCGGGAGAGAATTATGTTTCATTTTTTTGGAATGGACGGTTTTTGGTTCGGCGGGATATTTTGGATAGTGATTTTAGTGCTCGTAATATGGCTTGTTTTAGATTCTAAAAATAAATCCAATTCAAGAACACCTAATAAAGGATTTGACGATCCTTTAGAGATACTAAAATTTAGATACGCTAAGGGAGAAATTACCAAAGAACAATTTGAGCAAATGAAAAGAGATATTCAGTCTTAGTTGCGAATATTCACAAACAGTTTCATTATTCTTCTTTATTATTAATTGTTGAAAAAAAGCCGAGGTTTTATATGGATTCAGAAGAAAGAGATCATAGAGTACTAAGACATATGGGAGAGAGAGGTTCGGTTTTATACAGAAAAAAAACCGGGCAAATGCCGAAAGATATTTTAAAAGGATTTACTCCCTTCCGTGTAAGAGGATTTGATCCTGAAGTTTCTGTTTATAATAAAGATAAAATTGTTGTTGATGTAAAAGATAAAAGCAAGAAAAAGTAATAAACTTTGCAGCGGGAAAAATTCCGGGAATTTTAATTTAGAATTTCCGGAATTATTTTTTTAAAGCCTTTACCAAAGAAAAAGAAAATCCAGCGAATCAATTTCTCTTAAAAGAAATCCCGATACCAGCACCGGGATACCAATGCTGCCGCGGTTTTTCCTGAAAAAAGATAAAATGCCTTTTATACTTCAAAGAAAATTGATAAAGTTTATCTGTACAATGAGAATTATCGCCAAGAATAACAGCGTTTTCCGAAAGCTTTTCCACCATACACTCATATTCCCTTGCTTCATAATCCGCAGAATGATCGCTGTCGTTAATAAATAAATCAATTTTACCATTATATTTTTTTAAAGATTCAATCGAGTCTCCGTATAAAACTTTTCCGTAATTAGCATAAGTTCCGGATAAAAAATATCCGGCAAGGGGACTAATATCCGTTCCGAAATATTCGCCTTCAAAACCTTCTTCAATATTTCTTTTAATCGCGGCTGTTAAAACGCAGGAACCAAGTCCTTTGTCAACACCGGTTTCAACTACTACTTTAGGTTTCATAATTCGTACAAATGCATACCAACCGATTCTCCTTCCGAACCGTACTTCCTTGTCAGCGACAAAGCTTCTTTCTCCCCTTTTTACCGCGTCAATTATATGCTGTTTAAGTTCATTGTCTTCCTCAATTTCATTTATATAATTGAGAACCTTTTCAATGGGAGTGTTTGTTATATCAGCAATTAAAGAGGCAAGATAATGTTTATTATCCGGCTCCAGATCATAAGTAAAATTTGTTGTTTCTTTAGAATTGACTAACCATTTGGCCAAATTAGCAGCGGGTTTTTAAAAATATTCCGCGGCAGTTTTTGCCCTAAATAATGCGAGAACCGCGTGGCCGAGATAAGGTGTTTTTGTAATCGTAGTTTTTAAACTCATTTTTTTTTGAATATTTCCTTAAAATTGAAAATTAACAATAAAAAATAAGGAAAAAACTCTCCCGATAAAATGTATCGACCGGTAAAAATAAATAATCATTTATTAGATGATAAGATTAAGATAAAAAATGTTTTCTAATTGCGGGAGAACTAGGTTCGGTATTATCAGAAAAAGACCGGGCAAATGCCGAAAAATATTTTAAAAAGGATTTACTCCCTTCCGAGTAGGAGGATTTGATCCTTAAATTTCTTTTTATAACAAAATAGTTACCGTAAAAAACAAAAAGATAAATAAGATTTTCTTTAAAAGGATATTCTTATTTTGCGAATAAATAATAAATATTCTTTTTTATTTTAAATTTCTATCCCGGTTTTTCTTTTATACACGTTTAACAACGAAGAGAGCAGTTCGCCATTATTTACCGGGCGGGTAAGAAATTCATCAGCACCGGAATTAAAAGCGTTATCTCTATCTTTTGGGAAAACATGGGCTGAGATGCAAACAACAGGCGCGTCTTTATATTTTTCTGTCTGCCTTAATTCTCTTATTAATTCCAAACCATTTTTTTCACCTTTAAGAGAAATATCCATTAAAAAGATATCGAAATCCCGGTAATTTAATTTTTCGTAAAAAGATTTTTCGGAATCGCAAATAGAGATATCAAATCGTTTTCTTAGAAAAATTTCCAGAAGTTTCTGATTCTCATAATCATCTTCAACTACTAAAAGCTGAGGTTTTAAATTTTCAGCAGACATTTGTCCTCCCGCTTATTGCTGAAATTAATTGTAATCGCATATTTTTCACCCCAATTTTTGGACAAAAAAACACTTAATATTATTATCGGTTAGAATTTAAAAAGCTTGAGCCTTAATTTATTAATTAACTACATTTAAGAAAATTTATATTTGTCTTTAGGAATAGTAAATGAAAAAGTAGTTCCCACGCCGGGCGAGCTTTCAACATATATTGCCCCACCGTTTTTTTCAATTAATTCCTTACAGAGAATAAGTCCTAATCCTGTTCCTTTTTCTCCGATAGTTCCGGGAGTAGAAATATTTTTTTCTATTTTGAATAAATTACCAACTTTTTCCTCGTTCATGCCCACACCATTATCCTTAACGGAAAGCTTAACAAAACCATCTTCTTCCTCAGAAGACAAAATAATTTTACCGCCTTTTGGAGTAAATTTAATGGCGTTTGAAACTAAATTCTGCAGAGCTGTTCTAATCATATCGGGATCGGCGTAAACTTTCAGCGTAGAAGAATTATTATAATCTAAAAGAATATTTTTCCCGGCGGCGTTCATTTTTAATAAATCCTTTATCCGGGAAATTTTATCAGACACATCAAAGAAGCTGGGATTATATTCAATTCGTCCGGACTGAATCCGCGACCATTGCAGAAGTTTATCAACGAATTCCAACAGATGTTTAGACGCGTCGTTAATATTTCCGGCATACCTTTTTATTTCTTCATCCGAAAGTTCATCATAATCATCTAAAATTATTGATGATAAACCGATTAACGCGTCAAAAGGGCTTCTTAGGTCGTGGGAAATAATTGAAAAAAACTTATCCTTATCGGCATTTAAACGGAGCAGTTGTTGTTCCGATTTCTTTAACTTTTTATTAGTTTCTAAAATCTCACGAGAATTTTTCTCTAAAAGCTCTTTATTCCGTTTTAATTCGCCAATATAATTATTTAATTCATCCTCAATTTTTTTTCGTTTTGTTACATCAGAAAAAGAAACCACAACCCCCGCCGGTTTAGTCTTTCCTTCGGCAAAAATAGGATGAGCATTTAAGGAAAGCCAGCTTAAAGTTTTATCGGATTTATAAATTCCCATTATTATTTGCGATGAAGGAATTCCCGTACTTAAAGTAATTATAGAAGGCTGTTCTTCGTTTTTAAAAAGAGTGCCGTCCTCATGAATAATTTTCCAATCCTCATCGTAAGCAGATTTTCCTAAAAGCTGATCTTCGGATAAGCCTAAAATTCTGCACGCGCTTGAATTTGCTACACGAATGATATTGTTTTCATCTTGAAATAGAATACCTTCTTCTAAAACCTCAATTAGTTTTCTATTTTGCTCTTCACTTTCTGTTAATTTTTGCTGAGTAATTACGCGTAAAGTAACATCTCTGGATGATGTTTGAATATTTAGAATTTTCCCTTCAGCATCACAAATAGTTTGAGTTAAAGTTTCCAGCCAAATGTAATTTCCGTTCCTATTTCTGAATCGAAAAACAATAGGCAACGGTAAATTTCTTTGAGCGGATAAATTTTTAAAATGGTTATCTATTCTGTTAATATCATCAGGATGAAAATAATCAAAAGGATTTTTGCCTAAAAGTTCATCCGGAGTATAACCTATTATTTGCTTAGCAGATTGGCTTATATATAAATATTTAGCGTCCGAATCATGCAAGCAGACTAACTCACGGCTATTTTGCGCAAGCAGACGGTACTTTTCTTCGCTCTCATTACGCGCTCTTTCAATTTCCTTCTTCTCGGTAATATCCGAGGCTATAGCCAGAATATTTTTATTTCCATCAATATTTACATAATCCACCGAAATTAATGCAGTGCTTTGCTTTTTTCTTTTTCCATTATAGTTAAGTTCTAAATTAGAAATTTTAACTTCATTATTTAAATTATCAATTATCTTCTGTAATCCATTACTATTCAAAATACCGAGATCAACTATACTTTCACCTAATACTTCCTCCCTTGTGTACCCAGTTTTGCGAAGAAAAGTATCATTCACTTCGATAAATTTGTAATCATCAGGAGATATAATAACAACCGAAATAGGGCTGTAAAAAAATACTTTGGAAAATTTTTCTTTCTCGCTAAATAAATCTTTTTCCAGCCGATTTCTTTTGGCAATATCTTTATTGATTAAATAAACAGCAAAAATAATAAGCAAAATAGATAAAATACCGCCGACGCTAAGAATATACTCTGTAACTCTGGCGCTTTTATAAGTATTTACATTTTTACTGTTTAATTCTTTGTTTTGGAGGGATTTAATTTTCATCAATAATGAGCCCAATTCATCAACTTGGGCCGCGTTATTTAATATAAAACCGGGTGAAACAGCTGAAGAATCATTCTGAATTTTAGACTGATTTTCAAGATTCTCGATGTGATGGTTTAATACTTCTTGTAAATTTTCTATACCGGGAAGCTTAATATCATCTTTATTTATGGACTCGCTTAATTTTCGTAAAGCAATCCTCATACTAAGAATTGAAGATTTATATTCAATTAAATCCTCAAAATGCCGGGTTTCTTGAAATTCATGGAGTTCTTTATAAGCTTCATTTTGATGAAGGAGAATATCATCGAGCCGGGTATTTATAATTCTGCTGTCAACTTCCTCAACACCATCATTAATAAGGACGGATAGACTTTTTATGGCCAAAACCATTATAAGAATAAGGAGTAATATTCCGAAAGAAAAACCGTAGAAAATTCTACGCCGCAGAGTTAACTTCAAAATGAGCCAATGCTATAAATGTTGTGTTAATTAATCACGGCAAAATAAAAAAAATAACGAATAAATAAAATTTAAGAAGTTATCCGGTTTAATTTTTATTTTCTTCGGCTAAGGGAAGTTTAAAAGAAAAACAAGAGCCTTGCCCCTTCCGGCTGTAAAAAGATAATTCGCCGCCGTTTTTTTCGATGAATTCTTTAGTTAAAATTAATCCTAATCCTGTCCCCTTTTCGTCGGCAGTACCAAGAGAAGATTTTCCGATTTTATACTGAAACATTTCCAGAAGTTTTTTTTCATCTATGCCCACACCGTTATCTTTAAATGATATTTCCGCAAAACCATCTTTTCTATTTCCTTCAATAATAATATTTCCATTCGGACTAGTAAATTTTATGGCATTGGAAAGAAGATTTTGTATTACGGAATTTATCATATTTTCGTCCGCCCAAACCTCCAGATTTTCATTAAACAGTTGTAAAATATTTATTTGTTTTTTAACCGCGTTCCCTTTTAAAAGATCAACATTATTCTGAATTATTTTTAACAAAGAAATTTTTTGAGGATCGAAATCAACCTTTCCCAACTGAAACTTTGAGAATTGAAGAAGATTATCCAGCATAACACTAATATGCTTAATAGAATCATTCAAAGCCGAAACGCAATAGACTCTTTCTTGTTCGGATAAAGCGCCGTAATCATTTTGAAGAATTTCGGCAAAACCCATAATCGCATGGAAAGGACTTTTCAAATCATGTGAAACAACCGAAAAATATTTATCCTTAGCTTCGTTCATTTCTTTTAATTTCACCGTATATAACCTGCGTTGTTCTTCAGTAACTTTTCGTTCTAAAGCATGAGAAATAGGAAAAGAGAGTAATTCTAAAATATTTCGATGTTCCTCTTCAAGAATCTCTTCATTTTCATATTCTTTAACAATTAAAGCACCCAAAATTTTATCTTTAACCTGCAGCGGAACTCCAAGCCATTTTTTCACTCTCGGCTGAAAAGCGACAACTTCTTTATCGCTAATTAGTTTTTCAATTTCTTCCCAAGTATACAAAAATGATTTTTTATTGCGAATAACATATTCAGTAAGTCCTTTAGAAAAAGGACGATCGGAGGGATTATTTTCGTGTTCATCCGAATAATAGGGGAAATTAATTGAATTTTTTACATCATCATAAAGAGCGATAAAAAAATGTTTAACCGGAATATATTCCTCTAAAGTTTGATGAACATATACGAATAATTCATCTAAAGAGTCCGTAGAATCCGCGGCTTGAGAAATCTTTAGAATAGTTTGTTGGAGTTTATTTTTGCTTGTTTCTTCGGTTATATCTCTTAAAATTGCTTGCGCGGCCGGTTTCCCTTTATAAACAGTAGCAATTGAAGAAGTTTCAACGTCAATAATTTTGCCGTTATTAATAATAAGCTGCTGTTTAAAAGTCTCAATTTCTTCAGAACCGGCGTAAATTTTTTTTATTCTGCCTAAAACCTCATCCACGTACGAAGGATGAACAAACTTAATAATATCTACACCGATTAATTCATCTTGAGAAGCAACCGCGGCTAAAGCGGCGGCGGCGGGATTCGCAAAAACAATTTTGCCATCACTATGTAAAACTATAGCAACAGGCGAATGTTCTACTAAGGTTCGGTACCTCTGTTCGCTCTGTTGAAGGTTCATCTCCATCTTATGTTTATAGAGTGCCATTTCGATAGTAACAAAAAGATTTTCTTCCTCATAAGGTTTAATTATATATCCATAGGGTTCAGTTACTTTAGCTTTTCGGCGTGTATCTTCATCGGCGTAGGAGGTTAAATAAATAATCGGGACGTTAAGTGATTTTTTAATTTCAACAGCGGCTTCAATTCCGGTAATTTGGCCGCTCAACATAATATCCATCAAAATTAAATCCGGCTCAATTTCCAAAGCCGCTGTAATCGCGTCTTCCCCTCTTCTAAGCACACCCGGAACCATAAAACCCGCTGCTTGCAGAGCTCTTTTTAATCCCAGGGCGATTAAACTTTCGTCTTCAACTAAAAGAATTTTAGCTTTATACATATTGCGCATATATTCTGTTCATCAAAAAAAAATATTTTTGGTATAAGAATAAAATTACAAATTAGCAATTATTGGTCATCTAAAATGTTATTCTCCTCATAAACATTATTCATAAACCGGAAAAGATATAGTAAATGAAGTGCCTTTATTTAATTCACTTGTTACGGAAATCTCTCCCCCGTTAGTTTCTATAAAATCCTTAACCAGCATTAGACCTAAACCGCTTCCGTATTCACGTTCGGTACCCGGTGTAGAGTGCATAGTATCATGAAATATTTTATTTAAATCCGCTTCCCCAATTCCTATACCGGTATCTTCAATTTCTATTTCAATTCTTTTAGTATCATTCTTTTTAAACCTTGTAAATATTTTTATTTCCCCGTTGCGGTGAGTAAATTTAATAGCGTTGGAAATTAAATTTTGAACAATGGAATTTATCATTTCTTCATCCGCGAAAATTTCAGCTTCGGCATCTATATTAACCGAAAGATTCAATTGTTTTTTAACAATATTACCTTTAAGCAGACTTACATTCTCCAGAATAATCTTCTTTATATATAATTTTTCAGGCTTAAATTCCGTTCTGCCCATTTGAAACCGGGAAAACTGCAGCAGGTTGTTAGTCATGCTGTAAAGATTTTTTGAAGACTCATAAATTACATTTAAATATTCTTTAATTTCCACATCGGTAAGTAAATCATATTCGGTAGTTAGTATTTCGGAAAAACCGAGAAGCGAATTAAAAGGGCTTCTTAAATCGTGAGAAATTAAAGAAAATAATTTATCCTTAGAAGTATTTAATTGTTTCAACTCATCAATTAATTTTCCCCTTTCCTGGTCCACTTTTTTTCTTTCAATAGCCCTGGAAATGGCGTAAGAAATTACCTCAAGAATTTCTTTTTCTTTATACCCGTAAGTTAATTCGCTGGAATAATCCTGTACAACCAACACACCAATAGTATTATCTTGAATTTTCAAAGGTATTCCCAGCCACACGGCAGAGAGCGTACCAAGCAGTTCAATTTCACCCTTTTCCACTAATTGCCTAATTTCTTTCCTATTAACTAAAACCGCCGTACCTTTTCGAAGAACATAATCAGTTAATCCCCTGCCGTTCTTTTTTACCGGCGCTACGGGGTCCAGCTGGTCAACGAAATAAGGGAAAGAAACAGAATTATCTTCTTTATTTTGAAGAGAAATATAGAAATTTTTAACCGGCATTAATTTCCGCAAAGAAGAATGAATAAAAACAAAAAACTCATTTAAATCACCTTCAATATTAGCCGCCTGCAAAATTTCTGAGATTACGTGCTGAATTTTTTCTTCATTTTTTTTATCGGTTATATCAATTCCGGAGCTTACAAAAAATATTTCACCGGTATCTTCATTATTTATAAAAGTATTATGCCAGCCGATTATTCTTTTTTCACCGTTTTTTGTAATAATGGGATTCTCATAATATTCATAATCTTTATAATTTTTATTTCGTAAAAACAGATTAAAAATATTCTTAACCTCTTCTCTTTGTTCAGAAGGTATAAAAAGATCAATCCAATTTTTGCCGATCAATTCTTCCTCAGAGTACCCCAATATTTTACATCCGTGTTTATTTATAGAAGCAATTTTTTGACCGGAATTCAGCACAAGTAAAATCATTTCGGCCAAATCCAAATATCTTTTTTGCAGGCTGCTTTCTTTATAAAGAGAATCCAGGGCTTTATGTATATGAGAAACATCCCGAAGAATTCCCATACTTTTAACAGCGGTAGAACCGTTTTCTATTTGGATAACGAAAGAATTATCCTCAACCCATTTAAATTCTCCGGATTTGGTTTCGATTAAATACTTGGCGAAATATTCAGAAGTAATTGTTTTCCTTTCAATAACCTCGCTCCCGGAAATATTTTTCTCGATTATTTTTTTTACAATTATATCAAAACCGATTTCATTTATTTCCGAAGCGGTATAACCTGTAAGCGCATAAATTCCGGAGCTGATAAAATCATATTTACCATCAGTGATATTTAAACTATAGATAACACTTATAGATTGGCTTTTAATTAAACTGCCGCTTTCCATAGACGCAATAACAGCTTTATCGAATTGAGATAGATTAATTTGAGTCATATTAAAACCATTAGCGAGGGCAAGAAATAAATTGGGAATTATTGTTATAACGCGGAAACAGCCCAAAAAAATTTGGTACTTTAAAAGAAACTAAATTGCCCTCATTTAATTTAAATACCATTTCCCTTTACTATTTACAAATTAAATATTCCCGATGAAAATTCACAGCAATTAATTGGAAAAGAAAATAAAAAATTTCCTTCAAAAATATCTTGACATTAGTCGCGGGCAAACTTATTTTTATGTAGATTAAATCTGAATAATATTTAAAAGATATACTTATAGGAAAATAGAAAATGAAAACCGCTTCTGAATTACAATATGGTGAAATTGGGATAATAGATGATATAGACGGTGAACATCCTTCGAGCAGAAGAATATTAGAAATTGGATTTACACCGGGCGAAGCGATAGAATTAATAAATAAATCCGCCTTTAACGATCCGTTAGCCTTCAGTGTTAGGGGAACCTTAATAGCCATACGAAAAAATGAAGCTGATTGCATAAAAGTAATATGATATGAGTACTTCCACAGTAGAAACGACTACCACTAATTACATTAGTAGGCCCTCCCAATTCCGGTAAAACCACGCTTTTTAATTATTTAAGCGGGAAGAATTATAAAACAGTAAACTATCCCGGCGCTACGGTTGAGTATTCAGTAAGCAGATTTTTAGAAAAATTTAATATATCGGCAAACCTACTGGATTCCCCCGGAGTTGTAAGTTTAATGCCGAATTCACCCGATGAAGAAGTTTCAGTAAACGCACTTTACTCCCATCCAAAATTCGGTACACCCGATCTTGTAGTAGCCACAGCCGACGCTAGCCAGCTTTCCAGGCACCTGCTACTAACCAAACAGCTTATAGGCAGCGGTTTTAGAGTTATAATAGCGCTAACTATGGTTGATATGCTGAAGAAAAAGGGTTTTAACATTTCCGTTAAAGAATTAGGCGAAGAATTAGGCTGCGATGTGGTAGCGATTGACGGAAGAACCGGAAAAGGGATTAATGAACTTATTTCTGTTGTAAATAAAAATTTAACCGAAAGCAGCATATCCGGGAAAAAGAATCCTACCATTTTCAAAGCATTAGAAAAAAATGAATTAGTTGAAGCATATAAGAAGATAGGAAGAATAGTAAATAAAGTTATTAACTGAAATACCCTCAGAAAAGATTAATCTTTCTAAAGCAAACAAACAGCTAAAAATATTACTTGATCCCACGGCCAAAAAAGAATGTTATCAGGTAGATAAAACCACTCTAAAAATTGATAAATTACTTCTGCATCGTGTCTGGGGATTAATATTCTTCTTCCTAATAATGGCTGCTACTTTTACATCAATTTTCTGGCTGGCAGAACCTGTAATGAATTTAGTTGATTCACTTTTCGGATATTTATCGGCCGAATCATTAAGTATTTTAGGAAATAACTGGTTGGGAGATTTGATCGCGAACGGCATTATCAGCGGTACCGGTTCAGTAATGGTATTTGTTCCGCAAATTATGATTTTGTTTTTGATTCTGGGACTTTTGGAAGATACCGGTTATTTAGCCCGCGGAGCGATGTTAATAGACAAACCGCTATCAAAAATAGGATTGAACGGCAAATCATTTGTACCGATGCTATCCGGTTTCGCGTGCGCTATTCCGGCAATGCTCGCTAGTCGTACAATACCAAATAAAAGAGAACGATTTTTAACCATATTTATCATTCCATTAATGAGCTGCAGCGCCAGACTTCCCGTTTATGCCTTACTTATCGCATTTCTTTATCCCGGTGATAAATCATGGATGGGAGGAATAATTTTAGCATGTATTTATATACTAAGCATTGTTAGTTCAGTAGTAATCGCGGCAATAGTAAATAAATTCAAGCATCGTTTAATAAAAGAAGAAGATAATTCATCATTTATACTGGAATTACCTGCGTATAGAAAACCTCAGTTTGCCGTTGTAGCAAACAATACATTACAAAACGCGAAAGTATATATGAAAAAAGCCGGCCCAATCATTCTAACTTTCTCGATAATACTTTGGTTTTTAACCTATTTCCCAAATATGAATCCACAAATAGATACAACTAATTTAACACAAGAAGAAGCTGTGCAGGCAGTAAATGCGGAAAGACTTTCAACATCATACGCTTCCGATCTGGGAAAAATTGTACAGCCGATAATGACACCGATAGGAATGGATTGGCGAGTAGGCGTGGCGCTTATCTCAGCATTTGCCGCCCGTGAAGTTTTTGTAAGTTCTCTGGCATTAATATTTAAAGTTACCGGAGATGACACTAATTTACAAAATTCAATCCTTACAAAAATGAGGCATGCGGAAATTGACGATACCGGTCAAAAATTATTTACAACCTCAACTATACTTGGATTGATTGTGTTCTTTATGTTTGCTTTGCAATGTATTTCTACACTTGCTGTTTCCCGCAAAGAAACCGGCGGATGGAGAATTCCCGCCCTACAATTAATCATTTTTACCTCAGTCGCTTATATTTTAACATTTATCACCGTAAACGGCTTAAGGGCAATCGGTATAAGTTAAATTCCCTTTTAATAATTATTTAACCGGCTTAATATTCCTTGCTATTAAACAAAGCCGGTTTTATTTTTACATAAACACAAAAAACAGATAAATAAAATTGAAAAATCAAAAAGCAGCGGAAATATTCAGAGAATATTTGAAAAGTGAAAAAAACAGAATAACTCCCGAAAGATTTGAAGTTATGGACGCGGCGCTTGAATACGAAGGGCATTTCGGCGCGGACGAATTATATATTCTGATGAAGAATCAAAAATCGAGAGTTTCCAGAGCTACGGTATATAAAACTTTAGAATTATTGGTTCAGTGTGATCTTATAAGTAAGAGAAACTTCGGGGAAAACATAACCCGCTATGAAAACGGTTTTAAAAGAGTAAATCACGATCATTTAATCTGCATGGACTGCGGTAGAATTGTTGAATTTATAAATCAAAAAGTAAAAAAGCTTCCGGAAGAAATCAGCGAAGGTTTAGGTTTCGATGTTGAGAATTACTCATTTAATATCTTCGCCCGCTGTAAAAATATGAAAACATGTCCCTATCATAAAAATCACGGAAATCAATAAAATTTATTCATGATTTACAAAAATGTTGAAAGTTTATGTTACATCAAAAATATCCTTTAAATTGGCAGAAAGATAACTTTTCGATTAAAATATTTTGTTCCATTCCAAATATCGCTACGGGAATTTTAATAAAAGCCGGGCCTTCTCATTTTGTAGTAGATCCCGGTGACGGAATTTTGAGAGATTTGAATAAAGAAATAGGCACAAAGAAAATTTTAGACATTTCCGATATTTTTGTAACTCACGGCCATCACGACCATGTAGGCGGAGTTTGGGCATTACTAACATATCTTAGAGTAATGCACAAAACCACTCCCCTATCAATTTATTATCCCAAAGGCTGTGTTGAAATAGAAAGTATATACAACGCATTTAAAAAAGTTTATGCTAAATCAACATCATATCAGATCAATTTGAAAAAAATTGAAGAGCCAAAATCATTTAAGAGCAAAAAAGTTATAATTAAACCTTTTCCCGTGGTACACAAAGAATATTTACATGACGGAGTAACAACAAGGCAAGTTCCCGCGTTAGGATACAAATTTACTTATGAAGGATCAAAAATATGCTACGGCGGCGATACTGCTTATTGTGAAGATTTGGTTAAAAACGCGAAAGGGGCGGATTTAGCGATTATTGAAGCGGGACATGAAGATGATACTCCCGATGAAATGCATATGACTTTAACAGAAGCAAAAACAATCGGTAAAAGCGCGAAAGAATATTTTCTGGTTCACGTTCCGGAATAAAGTTTATGTTTTAATAAACCAGCAAATCTTTTCATAAAATGAAAGCGTGGTGTTTATGAAATTGTTAAACTCAGCCATTTCAATTTTGTCCATTCTTCTCCTTCTCTCCAATTTTTCTCTCTGCCAAAATAACCAGGATGATTCATTACGTTTCCCGCAGGAAAAACATTTAAAAAATCTAAGAATGCTAACATCGGAAGGTGAAAACGCGGAAGCCTATCTTTCTTTTGATGAGAAAAAATTAATCTACCAAACTTCTCACGGCAAAATAAAATGCGATCAAATATTTATAATGAATATTGACGGAAGCGATAAACACATGGTTTCCACAGGAAACGGAAAAACTACATGTTCATATTTTTTACCAGGCGATACCGCGATTATTTACGCGTCCACTCATCTTGCCGATAAAGATTGTCCCCCGCCTCCCGACCGTTCCAAAGGTTATGTTTGGAAACTTTATAAAACTTTCGATATTTTTCAAGCCGAACCGGACGGATCAAATTTGAGAAGATTAACAACCTCAGACGGCTATGACGCCGAAGCAACAATTTCACCAACCGGAGATAAAATAGTATTTACTTCAACAAGAGACGGCGACCCGGAAATTTATACAATGAATTTGGACGGCAGCGATCAAAAAAGATTAACTTTTGAAAAAGGATATGACGGCGGTCCATTTTATTCACTCGACGGATCAAAAATAGTTTTCCGCGCCAGCAGACCTCAAACAGAAGATGAATTAAAAGATTATGATGATTTAGTAAAGAACGGTTTAGTACGTCCTACCGCGTTAGAAATTTATGTAATGGACTCGGACGGAAAGAATAAACTACAAGTTACGCATCTGGGCAAAGCCAGTTTCGCTCCGTTCTTTTTCCCGGACGCCAAAAGAATAATTTTTGCTTCTAATATAAATAGTAAAGACGGAAGAAATTTCGATCTTTACATGATAAACATCGACGGAAGCGGCCTTGAACAAATAACTTTTAACGATACTTTTGACGGATTCCCAATGTTTACACGGGACGGAAAGAAATTAATTTTCGAATCGAACAGGTTTAATAAAAAATCCGGCGATACAAATATTTTTATTGCCGATTGGGTTGAATAACTTCTAAATACTTCAGAATATTAAATAAACCATAAGGGGCAATTTATGAAAGTCTTATTCTCCATTTTAATGCTGGCGTTATTTTCATGCGGATTTCGATCGGGCGATAATGATAAAAACCCGAATATAACCGCGGCTGAAATTCAAAATCATATTAATTATTTAGCGTCCGATGAACTTGAAGGAAGGTTTACAGGTTCTAAAGGCGCGGAATCGGCCGCAAAATATATTATGAATGATTTTAAGGCGACAGGATTAAAACCCCTCTTTAACGGAAGTTTCTATCAAGAATATCCTTTTATCGCGGGTCTGAAATTATCAGATAATAATTCTCTCGAAATTGATATTCAAGGGAAAGCGCTTCTACCGGAGATAAAAGAAGAATATATTCCCGCTCCTTTTTCCGGTTCAAAAACTTTTGAAGGAAATATTATTTTCGCGGGATACGGCATTTCCGCTCCCGATTTAAATTATGATGATTACGAAGGAATAGACGTAAAGAATAAAATAGTTCTCGTAATGCGTTACAATCCGGAAGAAGATAATCCGCACAGCGAGTTTGAAAAATTTTCTCCGTATAGATATAAAGCCAAAATAGCGCAGGAACACGGAGCGGCGGGAATTATTTTCGTTAACGGTTATATTCCGAAAGATGATGAAGATAAATTGATGAAATTAAATTATGACGGCGCGGGAAGTATGGATTCTTTCGCGGTAATTCAAGTAAAAAGAGAAATCGCCGATAAATTATTTAAAAGTGAAAATTCAGATTTTAAGGATTATCAGAAGCAAATAAATGAAAATAAAAAGCCCGCATCGTTTGAGTTTAAAAACGCATTTATAAAACTTAAAACAGAGGTTAACGAAATTACCAAACAGGCAAAAAACGTAGCGGGATATATCGAAGGTAACGATCCTAAACTGAAGAACGAATATATTGTGATAGGCGCTCATTACGACCATCTCGGATACGGGGAAACCGGCTCTTTATACAGAGGAAAAGAACCAATGATTCATAACGGAGCGGATGATAACGCTTCCGGAACAGCGGGAGTTTTAGAACTTGCCGAAAAATTCGAATCTATGAAATCTAATTTAAAAGAAGCATAATATTTATTTCTTTTTCCGGGGAGGAACTTGGACTTTTGGGTTCGGCTTACTTTGCGGATCATTCACCTATTGATATAAAAAAAATGGATGTAATGGTAAATCTGGATATGATTGGAAGGTTAAACGATGAAAATAAATTAATTGTTTACGGTGTTGGCACTTCACCGGGATTTAAAGATTTATTAAATGAGAACAACCAAGATTCTCTAAAACTTACATTTAATAATGAAGGATACGGCCCGAGCGACCAGTCCTCATTTTACGCTAAAGAAATGCCGGTACTTTTCTTTTTTACAGGCACACACACCGATTACCACCGGCCTAGTGATGACGCGGATAAAATAAATTCTGTAGGAGAAGAAAAAGTAGTAAAATTCGTTTATAGAACCGCGATAGATCTCGATGAAGAAAAAGAAAGGCCTGAATATGTAAATGTTCCTCGAAAAACTGAAGGGCGCGCGATGAGTTTTAGAGTTTATGTAGGAACAATTCCCGATTATTCAGGACAAGTTGACGGATTAAAAATAAACGGAGTCGGCGAAGGAAGTCCCGCGCAAAAAGCCGGATTAAAAGGAGGAGATATAATAACAAATTTCGGAGGCAAAAAAATCGGCAACATATATGATTACACTTACGCTCTCGGGGATTTTACTCCAGGCGATGTTGTAGATGTAACGGTTATGAGGGACGGAAAGGAAGTGACATTTAAAGTAGAGCTGGGAGCCAGATGAAAAGAATTTATTTATAAAATTATTTATGAATTGTCTCGTGTTTTAGCTCGTGGACAAAAACAAGAAAAACAACCGACGGCTTTAGCCAAATTATTTTTGGGCTGAAGCCCGGCTATTTGGGATTTTTATACAAATCCACGACTTAAAAGTCGTGGCTATTCAGAGAACAAAAACAATCGAAAAATCCCAACGGTTTAGCCGGACTGCTTGGGCTGAAGCCCGCAATTGATCGGCTTTTCTTACATCCCCGAACTAAAGTTCGAGGCTATTCATTTCCCCGGTTTCCAATACTTTTTATAATTATAAAATTATTTATGAATTGCCTCGAGTTTTAGCTCGTGTACAAAAACAAGAAAAACAACCGACGGCTTTAGCCAAATTATTTTTGGGCTGAAGCCCGGCTATTTGGGATTTTTATACAAATCCACGACTTAAAAGTCGTGGCTATTCAGAGGACAAAAACAATTGAAAAGGCCCAACGGTTCAGCCGGACTGCTTGGGCTGAAACCCGCAATTGATCGGCTTTTCTTCCATCCATGAACTAAAGTTCGTGGCTATTCATTTCCCCGGTTTCCAATACTTTTTATAATTATAAAATTATTTATGAATTGCCTCAAGTTTTAGCTCGTGTACAAAAACAATGGAAACAACAAACGACGTTTAAGTGAAAA
Source organism: uncultured Bacteroidota bacterium (assembly GCA_963798775.1). Classification (GTDB taxonomy): domain Bacteria; phylum Bacteroidota; class Ignavibacteria; order Ignavibacteriales; family Ignavibacteriaceae; genus CAWCUK01. The sequence goes on along the minus strand of CAWCUK010000004.1, from coordinate 487,463 downwards.
ATCAGTTGAGTCTGTATAATTTATAGAAATTCTGTTTCCATGATAAAATAGCCGATGGTTCGAGAGGTTCAGCCGTATTTGGTTGTACGGTAACTGAACTTGTCGAATGTCAGCAATTTGAGGGGAGCTATTCTTATATAATAAAATAGCGGCATATTAAGTATATATTTTTAGCAAAATATCCAGCAGCAAACTTATTTTTTTAGAATATTAACCAGATCAAGTTCTATTTTTTCTTCGCAGTAGAAAGGTTCCCCGTGGCTCTTCCCTATCTGAAATCCATAATAATGCGCACGGCTTTCAACATAATTTATAAATTCAGGGCGACTTATAAATGTTTCCGGTTCAACGCTTCTCGGATTATGAAATTGGGAACCATAACATCTTACAGCTTTCATTTTCATTTCAAAGCAATCACTAATGTCAACGATAAAGGAAGGCTCGAAGGTGTATGTCTGCATATAATAATATAATTTTTGCGGACGGTAATGTTGCTGCGGCACTTCCTTATCAAAAGTTTTTACTTTTATAAGTCCGGAAGAAAACATAGCTTCTTTAACGAGACAACTTGTATCAATATGGTCGGGATGCCTATCATTAAAATAAGGCGCGAAAATAATTTTAGGTTTATATTTTCTTACGGCCATAATAGCCTTCATCAAATTTTCCTTATTACGCAAAATATTACCGTCAGGAATATCAAGATTTTCCCTAACAGCAACCTTTAACGCTATAGCCGCTTGAAAAGCTTCCTTTTGTCTAGTTTCCGCGGTGCCCCTAGTTCCCAGTTCCCCTCTTGTAAAATCTATAATACCCACTTTAATATTACTCGATGTAAATTTTGCAATGGTGCCTCCCATTGAAAGTTCCGCATCATCGGGATGCGCGGCAAAGATTAATACGTCAAGATTCATATTTAACAGATGTTTTTTTGATGAAAAATTGAGTTTCGATAACATAAGAATTTTTATAATTGAAAGCTATAAATCATTTTGTTAAAGGAGATTAATTTTTCCGAATAAGAAGAAAAAAAAACTTTAGCGTTACAAACAAATGGTAATCGGCAATATTATAGGCCTTTTCTTCATTGTTAAAATTTTACAATTATAGATTTTTAGTGAAATAAAATTATTCATTTTATTTTGCTCGCTATATTCTTGTTTTGAATAACCAAAATATTTCCGATATTAATTTATCATCCCTACAAATTTATGAGAGGTCAGCGATGCTCTTCAGAATTTTTTTATCATTAATTTTATTTGCAATAATTACCCTTAATATTCCGGCTCAGTTGAATAAAAAAGCGTTTATTAATGGAAATATTTATACGGTTAACCCGGAACAGCCAAAAGCGGAAGCAGTAGTAGTTGACGGAGAGAAAATAATTTATGTCGGCTCCACATCGGAAGCGAAAAAACTGCTCAATCCTAATTCCGAAGTTGTAGATTTGAAGGGAAAATTTATGATGCCGGGATTTATTGATGACCATACACATTTTGTAAGCGGCGGATATTATCTACAGGGAATTGATCTTCGTCCCGCAAAAAGCACGCAACAGTTTAAAGACATCTTAAAAAAATATGTAGAATCACATAAGGGCAAATGGATAACCGGCGGAAATTGGGATCATGAACAGTGGGAAACAAAAGATCTTCCTACAAAGGAGATGGTAGATTCATTCTCCCCCAATACCCCAATTTTTGTAGATAGATTTGACGGGCACATGGCGCTGGCAAACTCTTATGTTTTAAAATTAGCGGGAATAACAAAAGATACACCAAATCCCGAAGGCGGATTAATAGTTAAAGACCCAAATACGGGAGAACCTACGGGAGTTTTAAAAGATAACGCCATGCAATTAATTTATCCTTTAATTCCGGATCATACAGAAGAGGAAAATATAAGCGCGGCTTTAACCGCTCTGGAAGAGGCAAAAAAACATGGTATAACAAGTATTCAGGATATTACTTTTCCGGCGGATTTAATCGCTTATCAACAGCTAAAAAAAGAAGGTAAATTAACTTGTAGAATTTATACAAGAATGCCGATTGCCTCTTATAAAAATCTTGTTAACGAAGGCATACAATATAATTTCGGCGATGATATGATTAAAATGGGATCTTTAAAAGCTTTCGCGGACGGTTCTCTCGGTTCAAGTACAGCATGGTTTTTTGAACCCTATGCGCAGGATTCTACAACTTCAGGTTTGCCGATGGATATAATTACCAACGGAAATATGGATAAATGGTGCTTGGATGCCGATAAAAATAAACTTCAAATTTCCACTCACGCAATCGGCGACAGGGCAAACGCGTATATGCTTGATTTGTATGAGAAAATTAAAAAAGAAAATCCTAAATGGGATAGAAGATTTAGAATTGAGCACGCGCAGCATGTGCGTTTTAAAGACATTCCGAGATTTGCCGAAATCGGGGTAATAGCATCATGCCAGCCTTACCACGCGATTGATGACGGAGTATGGGCGGAAAAAAGAATCGGACCGGAAAGAATTAAATACACATATCCTTTTAAAACTTTTTTAGATAACGGAGTAAAATTATGTTTCGGCAGCGATTGGAGTGTAGCTCCGCTAGACGCTCTATATGGTATTTACGCCGCAGTAACAAGAAGAACTCTTGACGGTAAAAATCCAAACGGCTGGCTTCCCGAACAAAAAATTAGTGTTGAGGAAGCGATTAAATGCTACACGATAAATAACGCTTATGCCGCTTTTGAAGAAGATGAAAAAGGCAGCGTTGAAAAAGGAAAATTAGCTGATTTTGTTGTGCTGGGGGATGATATTTTAAAAATTGATCCCGTTAAAATAAAAGATGTTAAAGTTAAGATGACAATTCTAGGCGGTGAAATAATTTATAAAGATAAAGAATAGCAATCAAGTTGTATCTTATAACAGATCCCGAAACAAGTTCGGGATGACAACATTGTAGGGAACAATTTAAACTGCAAAGAATTGTATTTTTTGAAACGGATTCCGAAGCTTTGCTGATTTTGCATCTTAGAACTGATCCCGAAACAAGTTCGGGATGACAACATTGTAGGGAACAATTTGAACTGCAAAGAATTGTATTTTTTGAAACGGATTCCGAAGCTTTGCTGATTTTGCATCTTAGAACAGATCCCGAAACAAGTTCGGGATGACAACAACAAGTTCGGGATGACAACATTGTAGGGAACAATTTGAACTGCAAAGAATTGTATTTTTTGAAACGGATTCCGAAGCTTTGCTGATTTTGCATCTTAGAACTGATCCCGAAACAAGTTCGGGATGACAACAACAAGTTCGGGATGACAACGCTGTAGGGAACAATTTGAATTGATCTCTTGAGGAGAGAAGGCGTTACAAAATTTATATTACAAAGTTAAAACCAAAGCAATCCATTCGTCCATTTGTTTCTTTTCAAGGAGTTTAAATCCTAAAGAAATATATTTTTTAAGAATATCTTCTTCATCCGAATATAAAAGACCGGATAGAATCACTTTCCCATTTGATTTTAAATGAGCTTTAATTTCTTCCGCAATAATCAGCAGCACATTTTTTTGAATATTAGCCAGAATTAAATCAAAATCTTTTTCATTAATATTCTTAATCTCGCCGAGTTTTACTTCCACTTCATTCTGAACCGAATTAAGCTGACAATTTTCTTTAGCGTTCTCAAAACACCATTCATCATTATCGATAGCAACAGCGGAAGCAGCGCAGAATTTTATTGAAGCAATCGCCAAAACTCCCGTTCCCGATCCTACATCTAAAACTTTCGCACTTTCAGCTACATTATTTTCAAGAAGCTGGAGAACTAATTTAGTGGTCTGATGTTCTCCGGTTCCGAAAGACATTTTAGGATCAATAGTAATTACTATTTGTCCCGGTTTCTGATTGTAGTCTCTAAAAGTCGGTTTAATTACAACTTTATCGGAAACCTCAATTACCTTAATTCCCTTTTCCCATTCCTCATTCCAATTTTTATCCTCAAAAAGATTTTCCTCAACATTAAAACTGAGGATCATTTTTTGGTCGGCTAATTTTTGAATTTGGTTTGAAATATCTTCAACAGAAATAGGATTTTCCTCGCCGGCAAAAACTTTAAGGCAATTTACTTCTTCATTTATTCCATTTATTTCGAGGTCCCAAAGAATGCTGCTTAAAAGCTCGGGAATAAAAGGTTCGGCCGTCACCGTAAATTCTTTATATCTTTTCATACTTAACCATTAAACTTTAAAGAATAAATAAATGTAGTTAAAACATCACCGACTTGCCGCAGTGTTTCTTGACTAATATTTTTCATAGTATCTTCATCAGAATGCCAATAATTCCTTCTTTCATTAGGAGAATCGGCACCGATAAGATCAGCGTCAATAATATCCACCGTCCGCAGCCCCACTTGATTTAAAGGAATATGATCATCATAAACCGAAGAGCCTTTAGCTTGCGAGAAAACGCCGGCATTAACTTGATAGGCTGTATTCCAAATCATTTCTGTAATTTCGGGTGCGAACTGGAGCGAATTTAATTCCTTTGTAAAAACCGCTTCCTTATCCCCCACCATATCGAGTAAAATAGCGAAAGCCGGATAATCGCCGTTTAACTTTGCCGCGTAATATTTTGAGCCGAGACAAAAATTATTTAAGTCATTCGATTTACCGTAATCCTCACCGTCAAATAAAACCAGATCAATTCCGTAAGAAATTTTATTTTGATGAAGAATTTTGGCAAGTTCAATTAAAATTCCACAGCCGCTGGCGCCGTCGTTAGCTCCCATAATCGGTAAATTTACATTCGCGGGATCTTTAGCGTGTTCCGCGCGGGGCCTGCTGTCCCAATGGGCGCAGATAACAATTCTATTTTTAGCGTAGGGATTAAATTTAGCTATGATATTGGTGAGTTCCAGTCTTTCATTATCATAACCGGGATAAGAGAATGGCTGAAGTTCAACTTTATCGGCATATTCACCGAATTCATTTTTATAAAAACCCAGTGCTTTTTTATGAGCTTTAGAACCGGGATTTCTAGGGCCGAATTTAACTTGTTCTTCCACCATTTGATAAGCTTCGGCGGCATCAAATGAAGGCACTGAATCAGTCGTAGTTAATTCAAATAACGGTTTAGAGGGTTTATTCTGATTCTTATTTTCACTACACGAAGTAAATACTAAAGAACCGGCAATAAGAGAAAAGAGGATAAATTTATTTTTCATTTCTTAATAAAGTAAATTAGAACAGATTTTAGTTTGTAAAAGTAAAACAATTTTGATTGGATATGAAATAATAGAGAGGGAAAAAAAGTCCCCGCAATTTATAAAAAATTATTCATAACCGGCTAAAATTTCGCAGATTTTATTTTGATAATTTCTAGCTGTTATCGAGCTTCCGACATAATTTTGAACTAAAATTGAGAAGGACAAAAGATCACCGTTTTTCGCGGTAACATATCCTGAGAGAGAGCTTACCCCGCTTAAAGTCCCGGTTTTCGCGTGCACATTATTTTCGGAGGGAGTATTTTTCATTCTAAATTTTAGAGTCCCGTCAACGCCGGCAACCGGGAATGAGTGGTATAAAATCGTAAACAATTCACGGTTGTAATAATACATATAATTTAATACGGATAATAAAACTTCATTCGTAATAAGATTATAATGTGAAACTCCCGAGCCGTCCACAATACGATAATCTGAAGGATTTAAGCCGGCTAAAATTAATAAACTGTCCACAAGCTGAATACCATGTTGAGCTGTGGCGGGAATTCCTTTATTTTTAACCGCGAGCGCTCGCAAAGTTAATTCCGCGCTTAAATTATCGCTGGTTTTATTTAGGTTAACAATTACACTGTCGAAACGTCTTTCAAATGAGGACAAATGAACAGCGTTTTTCGGCAGAGTTTTAAATATTTTATCTCCGTCAATTTTAATTCCCGATTTAGCAAATTCTTCTTCGGCAAGCGATAAAAAATATAGTTCCGGGCGAAAAACATTTACATAAGAAGTATCCGGAATCGTATCCGCAGAACTGATATTGCCTTCCACAATAATAAGATTATTTCTATTCAGCCAATCACGGTCGACTTTATAATAATTATTTTGAACAGCTTGAACAGTTTCGGTTTCATTCAGCACTTTTACAAAATCGGTATTAGGAATTATTTCGACATCAGCCGGTTTCCCTACATCAGCGGCTTTAACAGCTACACCAATCGCATTATTGTTAATAGTAAGCGGCGTTAAATAAGGAGCGTCGGTTGATGGATCATCATCCCACATCCAGCCGTTTCCCCAGAAAAGAGAATCAAGCATTGAAATATCGCCGTAAAGATTCCCGGTTACTTCAGAAATACCAGTTGATTTAATAAAGGAAATTAAAGTATCAAGATCAGCGGTAGTAAAATCGGGATCCGCGCCGCCGACAAAATATAAATCGCCGTATAAAGTTTTATTTACTATTTGTCCTGTATAATAAACCGAAGTGGTAAATTTATAATCGGGGCCTAAAAACTTTAACCCGGCGGAAGTGGTAAGAATTTTCATATTAGACGCCGGTTTCAACAGCATCTTTTCATTTTTTTTATATAAGCTTTTATTAGCGGATAAATCATAAACATCAACCGCCATTAAAGTAGAATTAAAAAATTCATCCTTGTATAAATTATTTATTTTATCGGCTAACTCTGATTTTTGTTCTTGTGAATAAATATTTCCCAACAAAAACAGGCAAAGAAGAAATATTCTGTATAGCATCCGTAATTTTCCGTTTTAAGAAAGAATAAAATTTTAATTAAAAATATTCACGCACTCTAAATTCCGCGCCGATTTTATCTTCAACAACTTTTCGGGCTTTTTCAATTTCAACAGCGTCAAATTCAACAACTGACATAATAACTTTATCAACATAAGCCTTAGCGTTTTTAGCAAACTGAACCACTTCATTAAACATACGTTCCTCTACTTGCATAATTTTGCTGTATTGGCGGGGATTAGCGGAATTTAAACTTATTGATACTTCATCAATCGTATTTTTCATCTCGGGAGTTATATCCCTATGATTTATATAGCTCCCGTGTCCGTTAGTATTTAATCTAGTTTTGCCGCCTTCTCTTTTAACATATTTGGCAACTTCTTTCACGGTGCTCCATCTAATTGTAGGTTCGCCGAAACCGCAGAAAACAATTTCCTTATAATTTTTCGGATCGCCTATTTCCTTAATATAAACCTCAGCTGAAGGTTCTTCGGTATGACTTAATTTTAGATTATAACCACTGACAACGGAATCTCCTTTACGGTCGCAAAAAACACAATTAGCGTTGCACCTATTTGTAACATTTATATAAAGAGATTTTCCAATTTTATAAGTATAACTAGTATTTGGTTTACTCCCCACTCCGAACATTCTGAAAGCGTTATAAGAAGTAACCCGCGCAATATCCTCAACATCAAGGCCTTTTACTTCGGCAATTTTTTCGGCAACAAATTTCACATGAGCAGGCTCATTTCTTTTTCCTCTGAAAGGTTCGGGAGTCATAAAAGGAGAATCAGTTTCCAGCATCAGATGTTCTAAAGTAATATTTGAGAGAGTATTCCTTAAATTATCCGCTTTTTTAAAAGTTATATTACCGGTAAAAGAAATAAAATGATGCATCGCTATTAACTCTCTCGCTTGTTCTATTGTACCGCCAAAGCAATGGAATTGAGCCTTTAATCCGGAACCGGCGATATGATTTAATTATTTCCATCATATCTTCATCGGATTCTCGATTATGCACAATAATCGGCAGTCAAGTTTCAGCGCAAGATCAATCTGAGCTTTGAAATGCTTCAATCTGTTTTTCTTTAGGTGAAAAATCATAATAATAATCGAGTCCGATTTCACCGATTGCGACTATTTTTGGATGAGCGGCAAAATTTTCAATTTCTTTAAGCTGATCTTCATTCCACTCTTTTGTCTCATGCGGATGAACACCGACAGCGCCATAAATAAAATCATATTTTTCACAAAGCTCAATAACTTTACGAGCTGTTTCAATATCGGTGGCGGGAACTAAAATAAAATCCATTCCGGCTTCTTTAGCGCGATTTAATACTTCATCCGTTTCTCCGTTAAAATTAGGATAAAACAAATGCGCGTGTGTATCAACAAACATAATAATTACCTTTCCCCATCAATATTAAAAAAGAAAAATCAAACATTTAATAGTTATAATAAAAATTCAACACTTAAAGAATAGTTCCTAATAGGAGCTAGATTGGCTATAAGTTCCACATAATTATAATTTAAAACATTATTCGCGTTAAAATTTAATTTAGCGGGAAATCCGGCCGGTAAAAGATTAAAACTAGCGTTTAGATCGAGCAGATATACATCAGCGTAATTTCTGCCATCTTTAATTATTCCTAAATCGGCAAGTTCAAAATCCATTTTTTCAACTTTGCTCGCGTATCTAAAAGAACTACCTATTTCAAAATTAGAAAAATTATAAGACAAACCCGCAGTCGCCTGATGACGAGGACGATATTTTAGCGGAGTATTAGTTTGAATATCTCTGGCCCACAAATAAGTATAATTTAAAGATAAAATTAATTTATCGGAAAACAGATTATAATTGGTATTTACCTCAAAACCTTGAATTCGCGCCCTTGTCACATTTTCGAAAAAAGCCTTTCCATCTTTAGGATCAATACCGGGCTCGATAAAATCATAAAATTCATTTTGAAATAAGGCGGCGTCAAATTGAAATATTTTATCGGGCTGATAATTTATTCCTACTTCAGCGCTTATATTTGATTCCGGTTTCAAATTAGGATTAGGCTTAACCGTAAGTCCGCTTGCCGTAGTAGAAGTAAAAGCTTCAGCTAATGAAGGAGCTCTAAAACCCGCGCCGATATTAGCCCGGAATGAAAGCTTTTGATTTACCTGATAATTCAACCCGATTTTGGGAGAAAAAGCTCCGGCCGCTTTAAGGGAATCAAGTTTGCTAAAATCGTAACGGAAACCTCCCGAAATTTTTAACGGAAAGCTGAATTTAAAATCGGCTTGTGAATAAATGCCAAAACCAAACGCGGAAGGATTTCCGAAAATATTTGAATTAACTTTAGCGGCGGTTCCTTCAATTCCGGATACTAAAATTAAGTTATCGGAAAAATCATAATTTGTCTGAATTTCGGTTCTGAATAAATCAGCGGTAGAAATATTTTCGGAAGTTGATTGATCGTTCCAGTTAGTCCTGTAATAACTGGATCTAACATTTAAAAGAAGATTATCCGCCAAAACATTTTTAAAGAGGAGACCGCCCATATATCGATTAGCTTTTACTTCCCTATTTCTATCACCGTCAGGCGGAACTAAGGCATTACGCGAATCTTTCCAATAAATAAAATATCCGCTTCTTTGGTTTAAAGTATTAGCAAAAAGAGTTAAAGATGAAGTCGGTGAAAAATTATAAATTCCTTTAAAATACCCGATAAAACGATTATAATCACCATTAAATTTATAGCCGGAATTAGCGATTCTTGTTAATGAAATTGTAAAACCTAACTTATTTATTCTGTTAGAATGAGAAATAGTTTGCGAATTAAACGCGCGCAAAGAATTTGTCCATTCCCATTGTGAATAAGCGGGCTTATCATAAGCGCCGCCTAAGAGTTTAACATAAGTCTGGGGCTGTTGAGAAATTCCTTTAGTAATTATATTAATAACCCCGCCAAGCGCGGAAGAACCGTAAAGAGAGCTGGCGGCACCTTTAATAACCTCAACCTTTTGAATTTCATTAACGGGAAGAATCTCCCAAATAATTTCACCTGTATCGCCGGTATAAAAAGGAATTCCGTCAATCGCTACAAGAACACGTGTACCCGCGCCTCTGCTGTAGCCGCTAGACCCGCGAATACTAACTTGATCTTCAACCATATTAACACCTGGCACAAATTGAAGAGCGTCTTTAAGATTAGTATAATTTTTCTTATCTAATTCATCGGCGGGAATAACATCCGCGCTTACAGTCAATTCGCGTTTTTTTTGTTCATATTTTCCGGCTGTTATAATTACTTGTTCTGATTCAATTACTTTTTGCTGGAGAAGCGCGTCAACTTCAACAGAGGAATTATTTATAATAATATTAGGAAAAGTTCTTCTTTCAAAACCAACCATAGAAAATTCAACTGTATATCTTCCCGGTTTCAAATTATTGATATTGTACCGGCCGTTTAAATCCGTCGCCGCTCCAAAATTTGTTTCCATTAAAATAACATTGGCCCCTATTAAAGGATTCCCTTCAACATCTTTTACTGTTCCTTTAATAGAAAAATTCTGCGCGAAACTAAATTGCAGGAAAAAGGATAAAAATATTAATGGAATAAATTTTTTCATTTCAAACTTTTAAAATTATTTATGTCGCAAACTTAGAGAAGAAAAAATTAATTGCCTCCGGGTGGCTGAGACGGCGGATTATCAAAATCGCAAATAATATCTATACCGGTAGTAAGCTTATTTTGATTTATCAAAAGTTTCCCCGGAGTTGAAGTATCTCCGGCGGCATAATAAACACCAGCAACAGTCCAATCCGCACGAGTTAAACTAAGTGTTTCGGTTTTCGACTGCGCGACCGCGACGTAATTATATTCTCCGGGACCTATAGATATAAGCGCTGAATCTACTGAATTATAATTATAAGAATTTACTCCATACGGAATTGCCGGACTTACATATTTAATATTAAAAGCATTAAAATCAGCAGCGGAAATTAACGGATTTTTAAAAACTACAATATGAGTCCTTGTTATACCTGCCGGCCAAGTTCCTTTAAATGTAATTTTGCCGCTAAAGCCGGGCATTTCGGTTTCCGGAGCAGACGGTTCAATTCCCTTTCCGCACCCTGCTAAAAAAAGTACGGTTGTAACAACTAAGATTAAAAGATTTTTCATAATAAAAATATAATCACGCAAACATCTATTTACAACTAGATTTATAAATTTTGGAGGCACAGATATCCTAGCCGCATTATTATTTATCACAGATTAATTAAACGGTGAATAAAATATATAGATGGTAGAATAAATAAATTAAAAATTCCCGAAACACCAACCTTTTCACGAAATTTAGAGTCAAAAGAAGAAAAAATGATAAAGGGAAAATATGAAAATAATTAAACTTTTTATTGCGATAATTTTTTGCTTCTGCGTCAGCACATTATCAGCAAAGGGGAAGAAAATCGGTGAAAGTACTTATATAACAGCCTATAAATTAGAAACGCCGCTTACCATTGACGGAAAACTAAACGAATCGGTATACTCTAATGCCGCGATAAGCAGTTTTACGCAAAAAGATCCCATTGAGGGAGGAAGACCCTCGGAATCTACAAAAGTGTGGATAAGTTATAATGAGAACGCTATTTTCGTTTCCGCAAAACTTTATGATGATAACGCTGATTTAATTGAAGGACAATTAACAAGGCGCGACGATGATAATCAATCCGATTGGTTTAAACTATTTTTAGATCCTCATTACGATCGCAGGAGCGGTTACTATTTTTGTGTAAATCCCGCCGGTTCTATTAAAGACGGAATAATGTACAATGACAGCTGGGATGACAATTCTTGGAACGGGATATGGGATTATTCAGTACAGAAAAGTGATGACGGCTGGAGCGTAGAAATAGAAATTCCCTTTACACAATTACGTTTTAACGAATCAAAGAATATGAAATGGGGGATTAATTTTTCACGAGTTATTCAGAGAAAAAATGAATCAGATTATTTTATAATGATTCCTAAAAATGAAAGCGGATTTGTTTCTCATTTCGCAACATTAGAAGGATTAAACGGAATTAAACCAAAACAAAGAATTGAAATTTTACCTTACCTGGTACAAAAAGCACAATATTTAGTACACGACGAAAACGATCCTTTTTATAAAAGTAATCAATACAAAACTACCTTAGGAGCTGATTTAAAGATCGGCTTGGGAAGCAATCTTACATTAGACGGAACAATCAATCCCGATTTCGGGCAAGTTGAAGTTGACCCGGCGGTAGTAAATTTAAGCGCCTTCGAAACTTACTATGATGAAAAGCGGCCATTCTTTATTGAAGGAAGCAACATCTTTTCATTCGGCTACGGCGGCTCAAACAATAACTGGGGTTTTAACTGGGGGAATCCGGAAATATTCTATTCGAGAAGAATCGGAAGATCACCGCACGGATCAGTTGACGGAGAATATACGGACGTACCGAATGAAACCAGAATATTAGGCGCCGCCAAAATAACAGGCAAAACAAATAATAACTGGTCAATAGGAGCATTAACGGCAGTAACAGAAAGAACATTCGGAAGAATATACGACAGCGGTAACATTATAAAAGAAACCGTTGAACCATTAACATATTACGGTGTAGTGCGCACCCAGAAAGAATTCAACGAAGGAAAAGAAGGATTAGGGATAATAGCCAATACAACTTTACGTGATATAAATAATCCAAATCTATCAACACAGCTTTCTGATAGATCCTTTGTTTACGGTATGGACGGTTGGATAACACTAGATGACGACGAAACTTATGTGTTAACCGGATATGTTTCAGGGTCTTATGTACATGGAAATAAAAAATATATTACAGACCTACAAGAAGCACCATTACGGTATTACCAGCGCCCGGACGCGACTTACGCTACTCTTGATACAAACCGCACTTCCCTTTCCGGTTATGTAGGAAGAATAACTTTAAATAAACAAAAAGGAAATTTCTATATAAATTCCGCACTTGCAATTGTTTCGCCCGGATACGAAGTGAATGATTTAGGATTTCAATGGAGAGCGGATGTTATTAATTCACATTTAGTTTTAGGATATAGGTGGTATGAGCCGGATAAAATCTTCAGAAATAAATCGGTAAACATAGCGCATTACCGGAATTACAATTTTGAGGGTAAAAATATAGCACAAGGAGAAATGGTTTTCACTAATCTACAGTTACTTAATTATTGGGGAATAAATTTCCAAGGCGGTTATTTTCCCGAAGCATATTCAAACCGATTAACAAGAGGCGGCCCTATGGCTAAAACACCGGGCGGCGCTTCAATTAATTACGATGTTTATTCTGATGACAGAGAAAAAATAGTCGGCGAGTTTTACGGCGGAAATACATGGGATCACTTAAACGGAACCGCGTATAATTATGGAATTGATATAAAATGGAAACCGAGCAGTCAAATAAATTTCAGCTTCGGACCTTTTTACGAAGCTATGGACGAAAAAATGCAGTGGGTGGGAAATTTTGAAGATCCAACGGCAGTAAATACTTATGGAAACAGGTATGTTTTCGCGGAATTAAACCAGGAAACCATCGGCGGAAGTATAAGGATGAATTGGACTTTTACTCCGACACTAAGCCTTCAGCTATATCTTCAGCCCTTATTTTCAGTTGGAAAATACACAAATTACAAAGAATTATCCGCACCGGGAACATATAACACAAGATTATATACGCCAAATAATTCAACAGTAAAATATGATAATGAGAATGAAGAATACAGTCTAGATCCGGACGGAAACGGACCGGCAAGTAATTTAACTTTTTCTAATCCGGATTTTAACTTTAAATCATTAAGAGGAAATATTGTTTTAAGATGGGAATTTTTACCAGGCTCTGTTTTCTTTTTGGTTTGGACTCACGGGCAAGTTAACACAGATAATCCCGGTGAATTATCTCTCTCAAGGGATTTTAGAAATTTATGGAACTCGGAAGCGGATAATGTATTTTTAGCAAAATTTACTTACTGGATAAATATGTAAATAATTTGGCGGCTTAGGGAATTTAGCGAAGCCGCCAATAGTTTTTTATTACTACTTTAATCGCTATTTAGTAAGCAGCATTTTCTTTATAACTCTACCATTCCAGTTGCCGGCAATCGATGCAACAAGCTTTTTGCCGTTTGTATTATTTTTAATTAATTCGGCTATTTTTTTTACGCATGCCCATTGGTCTATAAATGAAGCTTCATCTGCAGGATACCAGCCGACCACTGTGTTATCAAAATCGCTTTGACTTATGGTTATATTATTTACATTATCTGTATTGTTTGCTTGTTCAATAATATCACCCTGAAAAATAGGATCTGTAAATAATAATTCTCCCCTTGTATCATAAACTAATATATTATCAACATATAAGTTTAAATAATTTGTTGGAGTACCATAATAGTAAATCTTAAACTCTACATTAGAAAATATTTCTATTTCGGTATTTTGTGTACCGTTAAGCAAGTAACTAGTTTGCAGGGGATGATTTGTTTTCATCGAGGCATTATTATTATAAGAATACGTTAATTCAAATTGGTTCCAAGCCCCGTAATTTATAAATTGTTTCGCCTGGATAATGCTTGAAGCCAAAGGTGTTCCGCCGCTTGTTACTTCTATACGGCAGATATTATCTGTATTATTTATTAAGGGAACTGGGCTTCCATTCGGTTCTACTTTCAATTTGAATTTAACATGATATGTAATTAAACCATCTCCACCAACTGGGACATCAATTGAATATTTAACCGGTTGAATATAATTAGGGCCAGTAATAATATATCCCGGGTTATTATTTTTAGTTTTCACACCTACACCCTGAATTTCATCTACTCTTGTTAAATCTCTTGACAATTGAATTTCCCCTTGAGAAATGGGAACATTTTCCGCTTCCCAAACACTATAAACAGCATCTGTATATTTTGCAATAAGGTTTGCTCTGGTATATGTTGTGGAAGTTTGATATGGGATTAGCTTTAAATTTGCAAGCCGGAAAACATCAAATTTAGTATAAAGTAAATCCGGTGCAACTAAAATATCTGTTCCCATTTCTTTTATTTTATTATAATCGTAATCATGAAGCCAATAATCATTGGTTGTCCAGCCGAATGTTATAATTGGTATGCCTGTAAAGTTGTCTAAATAGCTTTGACTGTAACTGCTGCTTGTAATTAACAATAGGCCAAAAAAGATGGAAAGAAATTTTATCATGATATACCCCATAAATTATTTTAAGTAGACTAGTTTTTTCATATCCGAGTATTTCGGAATATTATTTTCACCAACAATTTCTATTCTATAAAGATAAATACCGCTGGATAAATTCTCGGCATTAAATTTCACTTCATGATATCCTTGTTCTTCAATATTATTCACTAGTATTTTTATCAATTTACCTAATATGTCATACACCATCAGCTTAACATAGCTTCTTTCTTTTATCCTGTACCCGATTGTTGTTTGGGGATTAAATGGATTAGGATAGTTTTGATAAAGCAAATAATCATTTACTATATTTATTTTAGGTTCTTTTACATCTGTAATAATTACTGCAATTTCCTGCGAAGGCTGGCTTTCGTTTCCCTGGTTGTCAACGGCTGTAATCTTATAATAAAATTTAGCTGGGTAATTTGAATAGTAATCATTTAAATAAGTTGTATCGGTCGCCAGTAATTTATTAGTAGTATCTTTAGTAAAATTTAAGAGAGTATCTTTATAAACAATATAGTTTTTAAAATCGGCTTCAGTATTTTGCTGCCAATTTAATTTAATTTCTTGTGAGTCGGTATTAATAGAATATGATATATCTTGGGGGATGCGGGGAGGCAAATCCATATAAGAATAAACCGCTCCTAAATCTCCTCCAAACAGCCCAATGTCGCTTCTTGTTCCGTCTTTATCAAGTATCTGCGGATCGCCGGCATTTATTGCCGGGGAATATGCCTGTAGATGAAAATCATAATTACCATCTGGTAAAGGTATGGTATCGTTGAGAAACATTGGATTAGCAAACACATTATTCTCACCAAGTTTTATTAAAGAATTTGCTATCTTATTATTTCTCCAGAATAAATTATAATCTATTACTGCATCTGCCCCGGTTTGAATTCCGTACCTTTTAGCATACGCTATAACATTATTTTTAATTATTGATTTATCAGTACCTGATATTGATATATTATCATTATTTTGATATGAATTATTATTTTGTAGAAAAACATTGTTTTCAACTACTGCTCCATTTGTATATTGCCCCCCATCATAATTCCTTTCTTCATAATTAGCCACCAAATTATTTTTTACTTCCGAATAGTTATCTAATGATAAATCGATACCTGAAAATAGTGATGGATTTAGCCCAAGTATTATATTGTTATAGATATAGTGAATTCCACCTCCGGCATTATTTATTCCTCCACCATCACTTTGGCTATTCAATATAACATTGTTAAATATTCTAATAGTATCTTGGTTAAAAGAACTAGAAGTATATATACATCTTTTTAGATTAAGAAATATACAATCTTCTATCGTTCCCCCCTTTGTAATACCGATTCCAGTGTTTGCATTTTCAATCATTAAGTTTTTACCATTGAAAATATTCTTTTGAGCTCCTATTACTCCTGTTAATGGCTCAATAGATTTTCCGTAAATATGAAAATTTTGAATTTTCAAATAGTTATTTACTTTAACCGTAATCCCATCGTATCCGTTTAAACTTGTACCGTCTATAATGCAGCTATCCATGCTACTACCAAGCAATGTTAATGCACTGTCTATAACTAATGTTTCTTTATACACGCCGTTAGCAACTATTACTGTATCTCCATTGTTACAAATATTTATTGCCTTCTGTATACTGTCTGCCGCAGTTGCCCAGCTTGTATAAGGCGGCGTGCTGCTGCCTGTTTTTGATACATATCTTATTTGCGCGGTTATGGAAGATTGGATTAGAAGTAAAAATAGTATGAGTATTATAGTCATATAACATTTTTTATTTAACATTGCTGTTGTCTCTTTCCCCTTTGTTATAGTAGATAAATAAATTTAATATTTGTTATAATTATGAAAGGTTCAAAGTATGTTCATCGTGCCCATTTTGTAAAAAGTCACCCTCAATTTAATTATTAACCTAATAATATTTTTTAGTCGCGTCAAGAAAAAAAAATAATCTACCTATTCATATTAAGCAGCTTTTAAAACAAAAAAGCCGCCTTCCTAAAAGGGCCGACGGCTTTTTATCAACAGTAAAATTATTTAGTATTATTTCTGCGCGGCGGGAGCTTTTACATCCACTACTTGAATATCGAAATATAAAGTAGAGTTCGCGGGAATTTTACCCATGCTTCTTTGTCCGTAAGCTAAATCCGGCGGAAGTACTAAGCGTGCTTTTGAACCTTTTTTTAACAGGGTTAATCCTTCGTCCCAACCTTTTATTACCATGCCTTTACCGACAGTAAAAGTAAACGGCTGGTCTCTTTCTATTGAACTATCGAATTTAGTTCCATCTTTTAAATAGCCGGAATAATTAACAGTAACAACATCACCGGCTTTTATTTCGGGACCGTTTCCTTCTTCAAGAACATAATATTTTAATCCGCTCTTTGTCGATTTTAATTTAGTAGAATCAACATCCCATTCTTTAACCACTTCCGGTTTTTTGGCGCTTAAAAGAGAAATGACAACTTTTAAATTAGAGTTCGGGGGAATCGGGCCTATTCCTTTAGGGCCGTAGGCAAGGTTAGAAGGAATTATTAAAGTTCTGGTTCCGCCTACCTTCATTCCTTCAATTCCTTCATCGGTTCCTTTTATAAACGCGTTATTTCCGAGTACAAATTTCACAGGCTGATGGCGCATACGAGAACTGCCGATTGGAATTCCGGCTTTTGTACTATCTTTTGTCCAATCAGTAAAAAGCTTAGTCGAATCTTTTATAATCCACGCGTCGAAATGAACAGAAACCAAATCACCGGCTTCAGCAACCTTGCCGGTTCCGGCTGTATCTACCTTATACTTTAATCCCAGAGTCTTTCGTTACAACATCGGGATTATTATTACAGCCAATAAGACTGATAATCATCAACCCTAACGCAAAAATTTTTTTCATCTTTTTTCCTTTTATTAGAGTACCAAATATTGTTAATTAGAATAATAAATCATTTTTATAAAGCATAATTTTTAAAAGAGCTAAAACTTAAACAAGTTTAAACTGCTGTTCAAATATATACATGAAAAATATCAATAGCGGAATCATTTTTAATAATTAAAAGTAAAAAGTTAGTTTTTGCCTATAAAATCGAATATGAATATTGCAAGAAGTTTCAAAATAAATTTGGCGACGATTTCACTTTTGATAATTTTTCTGATCTGTGAATATTCAATTAAAAGTTATTGCGATATAAGCGGGAACCAAAAAATAAACATAAACAATGATGAAAAAATAATAATTGACAGTGATTACAAACTATCGGAAGCATTAGAAGGGATAAAAATACCCGGCCGAATAAAACAAAATATCAGGTTAATAGATGTAGAATATTATTCATTTGATAAAAAACTTCATCGCGGGCAGGTTTTAATACATAAAGATTTGGCGGATGATATAATAAAAATTTTTAATAGGATAAAAGCAGAACATTTCCCGGTTAAACAAGCCGTACCAATCGTAAAGTACAATTGGTCGGATGAAGCGTCGATGGAAGCGAATAATACATCCGCCTTTAATTATAGAGTAGTAAAAGGGACCAGAAAACTATCAGCGCACGCACTAGGAAGAGCAATTGATATTAATCCTAAATTGAATCCGCAAATAAAAAGAGGGAAAAAAATTCCAACCGGAGCAAATTATGATCCTGGAAAACCGGGAACAATTACGGGGCATTTATTTTTAGTCTTGGAATTTAAGAAGAAAGGATGGAAATGGGGCGGCAGCTGGCGGAGCACCAAAGACTATCAACATTTTGAAAAACGATAGTGAAATTTTTCTTTATTAAGTTAAATAAAGTTACTAAAAAAAAGCCGCAACTTTCGAGTAGGAATTTCATCTATTATTATTTGAAATAATGCTAGACTTTTAGTTTTCATTTAACCCCATGATTTAAAAGTCGTGGCTAATCATAGCAAAGCTGCTTCTTAAGCGGAAGCAACTCCCTCTAAACAAATTTGTACCGCTTTTTTAAGCTGAACTTCAGAGAAAGGTTTTAATATAAAATCGCAAGGATGAGCTTTTTTAACTTCCTCAATTGTAGAATCATCATTAGATCCGGTAACAAAAAGAACTTTAATATCATTGTGATCGGATAAAATTTTATTAGCGGCTTGAATCCCATTCATTTGGCCGCCTAAATTTATATCCATAATTACTAAATTAGGATTTTCAGTTTCAACTCTTCTAATAATTTCATTACCAGTAGTTACGGTAGCAAGAACATTATAACCAATTTTCTGCAGCATTCTCTTTATATCCATGGCTATAATCATTTCATCTTCGGCAATAAGTATTTTTACGGTTTTATCATTTATCATTTAATACTCTAGATTATAATGGGTTAAATTTTGAAACCAATTTTTATAAAAAATGTAAAAAATACAAGGGTATAAATAATTGTATTACAATTCACTTAAGCTAAAATATAAAATTACTGATATTATTTCTGAAGAAAATCATCAATAGCTTTTGCCGCTTTCCTTCCCGCGCCCATTGCTAAAATTACTGTCGCACCGCCGGTTACAATATCACCGCCCGCAAAAACTCCGGTTTTTGAGGTTTCCATAGTTTCTTCGTTTACTAAAATATTTCCCCATTTATTATAATTAAGATCGGGGGTAGATTTTTGGAGAATAGGATTTGAACCATTTCCGATAGCGACTACCGCCATATCAATATCAAGAATATATTCTGAATCCTTAATCGGGACAGGCCTTCTTCGTCCGGAAGCGTCAGGTTCACCTAATTCCATTTTCTGCAGTTTAACGCCTTCTAACCAGCCTTCATCATCTCCTAAAAACTCTAGAGGATTTGATAAATAAAGAAACTGAATCCCTTCATCTTTAGCGTGATGGACTTCTTCCTTACGAGCAGGCATTTCGGCGTCAGAACGGCGGTAAACTATATAAGCGTTTTTTGCTCCGAGTCTTTTGGCAGTACGAACCGCGTCCATAGCTGTATTTCCGCCGCCGAAAACAGCGACATTTTTATTTTTGCAATTAAATACGGGAGTATCATATTCGGGGAAACGGTAAGCCTTCATTAAATTAACGCGTGTTAAAAATTCATTTGATGAATAAACTCCGCTAAAATTTTCTCCCGGAATATTTAAGAAATAAGGCAGTCCGGCACCAACCGCAATAAAAACAGCGTCATATTCATCGTTTAATAATTCATCAATAGTATCAGTAAAACCTATTACGGCGTTAGTTTGAAAATCCACACCCAATTTTTTAAGAGTTTCAATTTCTTGTTTAACAATTTCTTTTGGAAGCCTGAATTGAGGAATTCCGTAAATAAGAACACCGCCCAGTTCGTGCAAAGCTTCAAAAACAGTAACATCATGTCCTAATTGGATCAAATCTCCGGCGCAGCTTAAACCCGCCGGACCGCTTCCTATTATGGCAACTTTTTTATTAGTTTTAGTGTGAATATGAGGAATTTTTAATCCGATGGTTTCACGTTCATAATCGGCTACAAATCTTTCCAATCTTCCGATGGCAACAGCTTCATTTTTTTTCCCGACAACACACTTTGCTTCGCATTGTTCTTCTTGAGGGCAAACTCTGCCGCAGATCGCGGGTAGCATATTATCTTCTTTTATTTTTTGCGCGGCGCCTAAATAATCACCTTCGGAAACCAAAGCGATAAAATCATTTATTTTAACTCCAACCGGGCAGCCTTCAATACAAGTAGGTTTGGGGCATTGTAAACAACGGAGAGCTTCCATTTTTACAAGTTCTTCGGTTAAACCGAGATTTACTTCGTTAAAATTACTTCTTCTTTCCAAGCCATCTTGTTCCGGCATCGGCTGTCTTGGAACCTTCATTCTCTCTTTATTTGATATTTTCTGCGCCAAAGTAAAATTCCTTTTCTTTTTCGGTAAGATAATTTCTTATTTTTCTACCAATTCTTCCGCGGCTTTTTGAATTGCTTCCTGACTTTTACAAGTAAAGCTATTCAAAGCTATTTCCTCATCTTTTTTATAAGTTCTATTTCTGCGGGCCAGAGTTAAAAAATCAACTTGGTGCGCGTCAAATTCTGGACCGTCAACACAGACAAAAACAGTCTTATTATCCACAGTCGCTCTGCATCCGCCGCACATCCCGGTGCCGTCAACCATAACCGGGTTTAAACTTACGACTGTTTTTATTCCGTAAGGCCTCGTTAATTCGGCAATTGCCTTCATCATAGGAATAGGCCCGATAGCAAGCACAAAATCAATTTGTCTCTCATTTATCAATTGTTTTAACTTATCCGTAACAAAACCATGATCACCGTAGCTGCCGTCATCGGTGGTAATAAATACTTCATCGCAAACGTTTCTCATTTCATCTTCCAGAATCACAAATTCTTTAGATCTTCCGCCTATAATTGAGATAGTATGATTTCCGGCGTTTTTTAAAGCAACGGCCGTAGGATAAGCAATAGCGGTTCCTACACCACCGCCTATGCTAACCGCGGTACCAAAATTTTCAATATGAGAAGGATGACCCAGCGGCCCGACCACATCAAGAATGGAATCCCCTTCTTCAAGAAGATTTAAGGATTGCGTAGTTTTACCGATTCCTTGAACAATGATAGTTATAGTTCCTTTTTCTATATTTGAATCCGCGATTGTAAGAGGAACTCGTTCACCATTTTCATGAATTCTAATAATTACAAACTGGCCGGCTTTTCGTTTAGCGGCTATTTTGGGTGCTTCAATTTCAAATCTTTTTATATTTGGGGCTAGAAATTTTGCCGAGATTATTTTATACATTTTTCTTCTTTTTTTATTTGGCAAAATGGAAAGCAGCGGTAAAATGCTTCCGTTTTAATTTCAATTTTACGGTATTAGAAGAACAGAAATTTTCTGTGCGCCCAACACAACCATAAAACGTGCCATTTACTAAGTGTTTGTAAAATTACTATTTTGCCTAAAATCAAACACAAACCGCTTTTAGAAATTTCTTAAATTTGAAAAGTTTTTATTGAAATTGAAAAGCTTATACATAAATTTTTGATTTCCGACGGAAAAAAAATGAACAAATTAAATATTGAAAAACTAAAAAAACTTCTTCCTTCAACTCCCGGCATATTGCGTAAAGAAGAATATTTTAACTCGGCTGTTCTCATTCCGCTTGTTTATACAAAGGGCGAATACCATTTGCTGTTTGAAAAAAGATCCGAGAATATTAGGCAAGGAGGAGAAATTTGTTTTCCGGGAGGCGAATATGATAGACTTAGTGATAAATCATTTGAAGAAACCGCGATAAGAGAAGCGGAAGAAGAATTAGGTATTTCCAGGAATGAAATAAATATTATAGGAGCGATGGATACATTAATAGGACCTATGGGCGTAACTGTAGATTCGTTTATCGCGGAATTAAAAATAGATGGTATTTTAAATTTAAAGTATGATAAAAATGAGGTAGCAAAAGTATTTTTGGTCCCCGTTTCTTATTTTCTGAACAATCCCGCAAAAGAATATTTCGTACGATTGGAAGTTCATTCATCATTTATTGATAAAAACGGAATGAAAGTAGAACTTCTTCCGGTAAAAGAACTTAATCTGCCTCAGAGATATCATAATCCTTGGGGCGGAAGAAAAAGGAAAATTTATGTATATCAAACCGAAGGAGAAGTTATTTGGGGAATTACTGCAGAATTAATTAAGGAAGTAATAAAAAAAATTGAATTGAGCCGGACATAAATTTATTTTTTTATAAAATATCATCTATTTTTGCCCTCAACCAAAATTAGGAAATAAATGATTAAAAAATATAAGTATATTGTCTGGGATTGGAACGGGACTTTATTTAATGATGTTGACTTATGTTTAGATATAATAAATAATGTATTAAATAAACAAGGAATTTCTTCCCTTTCACTTGAAAAGTACCGGGAGATTTTCGGTTTCCCGATTATGGAATATTATTTAAAAGCAGGCTTAGATTTTAATAAAACATCTTTCGAAGTTCTAGGTAAAGAATTTATGGATGAATATGAAGCACGCAAACATGAATCGGAAATATTTTCAAACGCACGATATATTTTAGCTGAAATAAGCAAACTAAATAAAGCGCAATCGGTACTTTCGGCATATCCTCATAATACTTTAGTTGAAATAATAAAACTAAATAAATTAGATAATTATTTTGATGAATTAGCGGGACTCGATAATATTTACGCCGCAAGCAAAACTGAACTCGGTAAAAAATTAGTAAAACGTCTGCAAAATCCGCCGGAAGAAATCGTACTAATCGGAGATACAATACACGATTATGAAGTAGCAAATGAAATGGGAGTTGACTGCATTTTAATAGCTCAAGGACATCAGAATAAAGAGCGGCTAGAAAAATGCGGCGTAAGAGTAGCTAAAGATTTAAATGGACTAATAGCTAATAATTAAAAAAGGATGTCTTTTCAAAATTTTTTTGAATCATAATCCTCTTCAGTTAAACATTTTAAGATAGCTTTCATTTTTTATAAAACCATCCTTACATTATGGTTTTGTTCCAGTTTTGAATAAACCAAATCGCGTACTACCTCATTAGGGACAACCAGCCTAAAATTTAAGCTTAAATATTTATGGTTTTTACTAACATTTGACGGAGTAACATCATAATTTAGCCCGCTCGCCGCATCCTCAATAGCGACAAGTAGTCTATCCACATTGCTTCCGATTACTTTAAAGGACCATTCGCACGGATATTCAATTTCGGGCCTTCTGCTGTTTGAATCCAAAATCATAAATACACCTTTTTTAATTACTCATAAAAAGATTCTAAAACTGAAAAATAATTCTTCTGTATCAACTTTTGCCAATTACACTTCTTCAGTTCTTATCAGTTCCTTTTTATCAATAATACTTTTCTTAAAGAACAGGTACTTAAAAAGTTTTAAATAATTAAAAGGATTTAGCAATAAATCGCTGTAATTTACTTCACCTGTAATAATATTAGTCATTATCTCGCTTAACTTTTGCCCGTACAACTTAAAAAGAAGCCGTCTCACCAAATTATTTTTGTAGACGAAAAAAGCTAATATTCCGCTGTATTTCAACTCATTTAAGATCTGCTTTTTAATTTGGAAGTTATAATTAGCGCGCACTTTAGAAGGCTGCGGCACCTCTTTTATAATAGCTTCCGCCGCGATTTTGCCGCTTAAAACAGCGTTGCTTATTCCTTCAGCGGTTAGCGGATCGGCGAAACCGGCCGCGTCTCCCGCGAATAAAACTCTATTGTGGGTGAAATTTGAACTACTTTTTCTCAGAGGGATAAAAAATCCATGCTTCTCAACTTTTATAATTTTATTAATTCCTATTTTTTGCAGATAAACCTCAATTGCCTTATTAAGATTTATACCTTTTTTCATAGAAAGAACGCCAACGGACAGATGATTTTTTTTAGGGAAAATCCAACCGTAACCATTAGGAATTATTCCGAAATCAAATCTTGCAATTTCGCGCAACGAATCGAAAGATACTTCATCCACAACAATTTCGTATTCGAGCGCAGGAATTTTTTTTAATGACAAGTTTCTGTTCATCAGCCTGCTAACAATTCCGTTCGCGCCGTCCGCCGCTATTAAAAATTTAGCTGTAGAATAAGAGTCACCGTAACTAACTTTAATTGAATCATCATAAATATTTACATCTGAAATTCGGCAGTTCATAAAAATTCCGGATCCGACTGACCGAGCTTTTTTTAATAAAATCGCGTCAAAATTCTCCCGCATAGTCATTGAAATAATGGGAAAATCGCGGGTGACAGAAAATATTTCATTAAGCTGAAAATCAACAATCCGCGCGGAAAAACAATTTACTTCCACAGCGTCCTCCACATCAAAAGGAATCATGCGAAAAGCTTTATAAGTTAAACCCCCGCCGCAAGTTTTATAACGCGGAAAATTATCTTTTTCGAATAAAGCTGTTTTTAATCCGGCGTGGGCTAAATAAAAAGCGGCTATTGAACCCGCGGGCCCGCCGCCAATAATTATTACATCATAATCAGAACGGGAAATTTTGCTTTTCATTACAATGGCTTATTATATTTTTTATTAAAAATAGATAAGCGAAATATTTTTAGCAATAAATTTTTTAATAAGATTAAATAAAAAAACTGATTTTAAATAAACTTTTTTCCAATTTAATTATAGAATAAAAAACTTTTTGAGGTAATAATATGGGAAACGATAACTTCAACCTTTTTTATGTACTGTTAAAATTAAAATCATATTTGGTAAGTATGCTTGATTCCCCAGAAAATTGTTACGACAGTTTTTATTATACAGAAGAATATCTAGACAGAAAACTTCCTGAACGAAAAGATGAGATTCTTTACATCTTAAACCAGAACGGAATTACAAACGATTGCGATATAGCTTTTAACGAAAAAATTATAGTACGATTTAGAGAAATGGCGAAAGCGGAAGAGGCACATACAGATTTAAGCAGAATGCTGAATGATTTAGAAATACAAGCCCGCGATTTGGATTTCAAAAATAAAGAAAAATATAAATCAGAACGGGAAAAACTTCTGCATGTTGTTTTAGAAACGCTTCTTCAGTTAGCAACAAACTGGTCGATGCATGAAGCGCTGGAAGAAAAAATTGATGATTACGCAGTTCTTGACGAAGAAGAAGTTTTAAGGCCGGACGAAGAAAGAAATTTAAGTTTACTCGACAGCAGTAATTCACTTTCCTACAGTACAATTTCCGGACTTACAAAAAAATATTTAGAACTTTTGATTAATTATTTCTTCAAGTTCGGCGGTGATCTTTCATTAAAAATATTTGTTGATGATTTGGATGTAATTCGTAAAAAAATAGATACAAATTATGACGAACTTTTTAAAAACAACGGTTTAGATCCTGATCAGCTAAGATAAAATTTTCATTTTGTGTCATTTCCGGACCGCCTATATTCGATAAATTTTCATTTTGATATTTATCGAAATAATTATTTGCTTTTAATTTTCAATAAGATTATTTTTGCTTCGATATTTATCGAATCATTATAAAACCGGAATAAAATTGGAAATAGAAAAAAGCATTTCAATAATGAAAGCACTCGCCGATAATTCAAGATTACTTTTAATTAATACTTTAATTGAGAAGCCGCAATATGTAGAAGAAATTTCGAACCGGCTTAACCTTTCCCCTTCAACTGTTTCATTTCATCTTAAAAAATTAGAAACCGCGGGTTTAATAAATAAAAAAAAGCAACAGTATTACGTTGTTTATTCATTGGATGAACAGATTTTTAACCTGACTTTAAAACAAATTATAAATTTTGAAAATGTAGAAAAACAAGCACAGCAGCAGCGAATTGAAAAATACAGATTAAAAGTTCTGAAAGCTTTTTTTAAGAAGGGCAAACTTATAAAGCTTCCGGTACAGCATAAAAAAAGGCTGATTGTATTTAATGAATTTATAAAACTTTTAGATCCTTCAGCCGTTTATAAAGAATCAGAATTAAATAATATTCTCCTAAATCTTTATGAAGATTATACAACAATAAGAAGATATTTGATAGATGAAAATATTCTCAACAGAAAAAACGGGCAATATTGGCTGAATAAAAATTATAAAAATGAATTTGATTTCTCCACAGAAATTTCTTCCGCGCAATTTAAAAACGCCGATAAAAGTAGAAAGTTAAAGGATATGAAGACTCAAAAAGAACTTAAAAATGAATACAAACATCAAAAAATTAACACCGGAATATTTTGCATAAAAAATAAAAGCAACGGGAAAACATTTATCGGTTCAACCGTAAATCTTGAGGGAATGATAAACAGGATTAAATTCGAATTAAAATATTTAAGCTTTAAGAATAAAGAACTGCAGCAAGATTATAATCATTCGAGCGAGGATAATTTTTCATTTGAAATCGTGGAAATATTAAAAATAAAAGATGATATGAGTCCAAGAGAAATTAAAAAGAAATTAGCCGAGTTAGAAGAAAAAATAATAGCCAGATATAAAAAAGAAAACACGAACTTATATAAGTAAAAAAAGTTAATTTCAAAGATTTATACTTTGAAAAATCCTTTTTTTTTAAAGATTAGTTGAAGTATCGTCGGCGGAAGGCCCGTAAATAGAAGGGACTTTACCGCCGGCCATTCTAATATAAACAGAGAGCTGTCCACGGTGATGAATTTGATCAAAAAGCATCATAGTCATAAATTCATCGGCGCTGAAAACTTTGTTAGCAAATGTAATAGATTTGCTTAGCTCACTTTCATTAATACCTTCCAAAGAAGTAATAATCTGCGCGGTTTCTTTATCGAAATCATCTACTAAATCATTAAGATTTTCCGGAGAATAAGTCTTAAAACCGGAAGCATCAAAATTTTCATCAAAAACATACATTCTCATCAAGAACATTTCAAAAACAAAAGTCGACATTAATCTTTTAGCGGTTTGAGATCGTTCATGCGGGGCAAAATTTAATTTTTCCCCGGGAAACGCCTTCATTACTTTTAATGTTGTTCCGAATTCTTTTCGAAATATTTTTAATAAATTTTGTTTCGTAATCATCTTAAATCTTCAAATTTTATAAAATTTTATATAACTGTCTGTTTCTTCTGTTTTACCGGCCGCAGAAGAGGTAAATTTGCGGCTATCACGCCTATAAATAGAAATATTAAAGAAGAAGTAATTGTTCCGAATAATTGAGTTTTCATTGTCATTAAAAATACTATTCCCAAACCGACGAAAGTTTTAAAGACGATAGTTTTAAATAAATTAGAACCTGCTATTTTAGACTTCAATTCTACCGACAGATTACCCGAACTTTTTTCTAATTCTTCAGCAATAGCAATTACTTTTTTACCTACAAAAAGTTTTCCGGAAATAGTTAAATATAGAAGTCCGGCCAAAGAAAAAAGGATCCAACTGGTCCATCCCCAAGTATTAATTGTTAAATATAAACCGGGGAAAAGCAGCAGGATAAAACTTATGCCGAAAAACTTTGGAACGAGATAAAATCCTTTCATCCATTCCTTAGCGTTTTCAGCATTCGCGGAACCACTAATACCTAAAGTACAAATCCATTCAATTCCGTAAGCGGAAAACGCGATTACAGCCCCCATTATATGCAGAAATAATATTAATGAATAAAACAAAATTAACTCCTTTCTTTTAAAAAAGACCGGTTTAATATTTAATTAATTTTGAGTTGTACAGTTTCAAAACATTATTAAAATGAGTTTAACTAAAACCGCTTTTCAGTTAACGGGAATTAATATAGTGCTTTTTAAATAAATCGGAAATGAAAAATGATGTTTCACAATATATAGTTTTAGAAAGTTTTATTGATTATGACGGGAGGTAAAAAAAAGCCGCTGATAATTCAGCGGCAGCAAACCGGATTAACGAACATGAGTAAAAGCAAGAACGAATACAATTACAAATACGGCAACCGTAAAAGTAATTCCTATATATTTTTTAATTTTTCTACTTTTTCTTTCTCTTTCTTCTCTTCTTTCGTTATTTAATTCACTAATGTAATCACCACTTTGAATATTCCAGTTATAACGATTAATATTTTTTCTATCCATTGAACCTGTAAAATAATTTATGTAATAATAACTATACATATACTTCTTCAGCCGCGCTGCGAACAGTTAATGTAATTTTACCGGTTTCCTCTAACTTTTTGAGAACCTCGATGATTTTTAACTGAGCGTTTTCGACTTCTTTTAATCTAACCATCCCCATAAGTGACAATTCTTCTTGAATAAGATCAGCCCCTCTTTTTGACATATTAGATAAAATCTTATCCTTTAATTTATCATCCGCAACCTTTAAAGCCAAGGCTAAATCTTTTCTATCTACCTCTGAAAGCATAAGTTGAATAAATTGATCCGGCAAAGTAATAATATCTTCAAATAAAAACATTAATTTTTTGATTTCGGTGGCGACTTCCGCGTCTTTTTCTTCCAAAATATTTAATAATTCTTTACTAACCGTCATACTAGAATTATTTAAAATTGAAGCGACACTTTTGGTCCCGCCAAGTTTACTTAAAGACTGCCCCATATTTAAACTTGCCATCTCATCCACAATTATCTCTACTTCTTTTACTATCTGCGGAGAAATTTTACCTAAAGTAGCAATACGAAAAACAACTTCACTTCTTATATCAGGCGGAAGTTCTTTTAGCGCGTCGGCTGTTTGAGCGGGATTAAGATGAGCAAGAATAAGGGCAATTGTCTGAGGATGCTCCTTATTAAGAAAATTTAAGAGCTGGGAAGGATCAGTTTTTTTAAGTATATCAAAACCTTTTAGAGTTGTTATACTTTTTATTCTCTCAAGAATTTGAGATGCTTTTGACATTCCGAAAGTTTTTTCAAGCAAAGTCTGCGCATATTCCAAACCGCCTTCAAGCACATATTCACGGGCTGTAATCATTCCGTGAAATTCACCCAAAATAGCATTTGCCTCATTTGAAGGGACAGATTTTGATTTAGTTATTTCCGCCGAAAGAGTTTCAACATAAGATGAATCTATATATTTCATCACTTCGGCGGCAACATCAACTTTAAGCGCGATTAATAAAAAAGCGGCTTTTTGTAACCCGTTATATTTACTTTCGGCAATAACTGAATCATTCAGATATTTATTATTCATTTTCAGATAACCAAATTTTGATGAATTTCAGGCGATACAAAATATTTACTTGTTATTTTTTTTGATTTAACCGCAGAGTACCGCGATAAAATTATAAAGAATTATTGCACCTGATAAAGACTTTGTTTTATTATCGGAAAAATCTTAAAAATTGTTAGTCCTAAGAATTTAAAAAACCTCATTTATTCTTTGCGCTATTTTTTCAAGGGGTGAAATAACATCCGCGAAACCTGCTTCCACAACCGAGCGGGGCATTCCGTAAATAACACTTGAAGCTTCATCCTGAGCCAAACAAAATCCCCCTAAATTTTTTA
Organism: uncultured Bacteroidota bacterium; assembly: GCA_963798775.1. Classification (GTDB taxonomy): domain Bacteria; phylum Bacteroidota; class Ignavibacteria; order Ignavibacteriales; family Ignavibacteriaceae; genus CAWCUK01. The sequence goes on along the minus strand of CAWCUK010000004.1, from coordinate 457,529 downwards.
ATTCCTTAATACCTTCGGTACCGTCACGTCCCATCCCCGTCATTATTACGCCTAAAGTATATTTACCATATAATTTATTTAGTGAATTCAGCATAATATCCACAGAAGGTTTATGCAAAGTATTAGAGGGTACTTCGGAAATATTTATTTCCACAAAACCGTTTATCCTTTTTTCCGCCGTCATATGAAAACCACCAGGCGCTATATAAACCACTCCCCCTTTAACCTGTTCACCATGTTCGGCTTCTTTAACGTGCAAAGGACTAATATTATTTAATCTTTCCGCCAGTGATTTAGTAAATTTGGGAGGCATATGCTGAACAATAAAAACAGGAGCGTTTATTTTAGCGGACAAGAAAGGTAAAACTTTTTGTAACGAAATAGGACCGCCTGTTGATATCCCGAGTCCAACCGCCCTATAACCGATTAAAGGTAATTTACAATCCTTAGTATTATTTAATGAAGAAGTACCTTTGTGTAAATTAGCGGAGGCTTTTTCTAATCTTTTTAATCTTTCTCTTAAAAACCTTTGTCTAACAATTTCTTTAACTTTCTTAATTAAATCTTCTTTAATTTTAATAATATTTACATTTATATAAGAAAGTTCCTTAGGAATAAAATCAACGGCGCCTAAACTTAACGCTTCCACAGTAGCTTCCGCGCCTTCGGTAGTAAGAGAACTTATCATTAATACCGGCGTGGGAAAGTCGCTCATAATTTTTTTTAACGCGGTTAAACCGTCCATACGCGGCATTTCAATATCCATGGTAACAAGATCGGGCCGGAGCTGTTTTACTTTTTCGTAACCTTCAAGCCCATCTTTAGCCGTATCTATTACCTGAATTTCATCGGTATCTTCTAACATAATTGAAATAGATTTCCGCATAAAAGCGGAATCATCCACAACCAGCACTCTAATAGGTCGAAGCATTTTTAATTTAACCTGTTTAGTAATTCACTTAAATCGAGTATCATTACCACAGTACCGTCCCCCATAATTGTTGATCCGGCTATTCCTTCTATATTTCCCAGGAATTTTCCGAGTGATTTAATCACTACTTCTTTCTGTCCTTTTAATTCATCAACTTTAATCCCGAATCTTCTTTCCGCGACACCAACAACCACAATATACTGCCAGACTTTATCTTCCAATTTATCGTCTGTAGCATAGAGAAGATTTTTTATTTCAAGAAGCGGAAGCACATTATCTCTAATATTTATAACTTCCTGCCGGTTTACGGTTTGAATTTCTTTGACTTGAATACGGACAACTTCGATTATAGAATTAAGCGGAATTACCAGAAGTTCATTACCTACTCTCACAATCATTCCGGGAATAATGGCAAGAGTTAAAGGAAGTTTTATAATAATTTTTGTTCCGCCGCCAACAGTTGAATCTATGCTTATAATGCCTCTAAGTTTAGCGACATTAGTTTTAACCACATCCATACCTACACCGCGGCCGGAAATATTAGAGACTTCGTCCCTGGTAGAAAATCCCGGTAAAAATATTAAATTATAAGCTTCCTGCTTAGTTAAATCTTTGGCTTTTTCGGAAGTAATTAATCCTTTTTGAATCGCTTTTTCTTTTAAAATTTCCGTATCGATTCCTTTTCCGTCATCCTCAACCGAGATAATAATATTATTACCTTCCTGTTCAGCGGAAAGTATTATTTTTCCTTGTTCGGATTTTCCGGATTTTTTTCGTTCTTCTGAGGATTCAATACCGTGATCAACCGAATTACGAATTAAATGAACAAGCGGATCATAAATTTCTTCAGTTAATGTTTTATCAAGTTCCGTATCTTCGCCGTGAATTATTAATTCAATATTTTTATTGGTTGATTTTGCCAAATCACGAATTAATCTTGGGAAACGATTAAAAACCTTCCCTATTTTCACCATTCTGGTTTTCATTACAACAAGCTGGAGTTCGTTTGTCATTAAATCAATTAAACGAGTAGCTTCGGAAAGATCTTTAGCTAATTTTGTTCCTTCATACTCGCCGGAAATTTCGCTGTTTAGCTGTATTAATTGATTTCTTCCGAGAACAAGCTCGGACGCAATATTAAGCAAATCATCAAGGCGCTCTACATCAACACGCAAAGTTTTATCATTTTGCGTGGCCGATTTAATATTATTATTCTCCTGTGAAGGAGCAGGTTGTAACTGCTGAACATCTTCCACTACTTCCAAGACAGGATCCGATTTTTCTGTTTCACCGGTTTCAATGCTACTTTTCACAGAATCGGAATCGTTCATTTTTCCGATAACTTCACCCAGAATTTCTAAAGATTCATCAATATCAACTTCCTCATTCAAATTAGCTTCAATACAAATCAGCAGTTCTTTAATCTTATCAAACCCGTAAAGAATTCCATCCATAATATCGGAATTAAGAATCGATTCGCCTTTTCTGAGCTTATTCAGAATATCTTCACATTTATGAGTAACGCGTGTTAATTTTTCCAGGCCTAAAAATCCGGAAGTACCTTTAATTGTATGAAACGATCTGAAGATATCATTCAGAAGGTCAACATCTTTCGGTTCTTTTTCCAGATTAATTAAATTTACATCCAGATTAGCAAGAATTTCTTTAGTTTCGACTAGAAATCCGTCAACAATCTCACGCATTTCAGGGTCAAGCAGCATTGAATAATTATTTTCCATATTTCACTTAAATAGTTTTTCTATATCTTCTTGAGAAGTTTTTTCACCGTCTTTTTGAATTAAGTCATTAATAAAATTCTGTTTTTCATCACTCTTATCATACCGCGCTTCGGCATTAAAAACACGTTCATCAGATGACGCGTCAAAATCGATTTCTTCATGTTCACTTAATTTAAACTGCTTTAAATCGTTTACTAAATTAAGGAGTTTTTTATAAACTGATTTAATTAAATTATCCACAGAGGCGAGCTGCTGAGACGTGATATCCTGAACCTGGAGAGAAAAAGTAATATTATTTACATTGTCGCACATTTCATTAAGATTATCAACCAGTTTTTGATTAACATGATCGTTTAAAGTAAGTTGTTTTAACTGATCGAGTAAAACAAGCGCCTCATTATTATCTTTCAGCGCAAAAACTAATTTTGATAAAACCTCATTTTTACTCTTTTCTCTATTTACCACTTCTTGCAAATTTGAAGTAATATCCATAAGCTGATTTGAAATAGAATCAACTATATCAAGAATTTCGTTTGTAGCAAGTTCAGTCGCGTTAGTAACATCTTGAATTTGATTAGCGGCTTTAGGAATACTTTTTGTGCTATCACCTATCGATTTGGTAATGTTGCCTAATAACGGAATAAGATCTTCAATAAATTTCGCTAGACTTTCAATTATGGGGACTGATTTTTGATCCTTCGCGAAATCGGTTTTAAGCTCAATAACTTCTTTTAATAGCAGATCCATATTTATTTGTTTCATTTTTTTCTACGCTCTAACTTAAAGTGGAAGAAATTAAATCAATTTTTTCTTTGAGTACCTGAGGCGTAAAGGGTTTAACAATATAGTTATTTACTTTTGCTTGAATTGCCTGCATTACATCTTCTTTAAACATTCTTGTAGTAACCATGAGCACCGGAATACTTCCGAAATCTTCATTTTCTCTAATGGCGCGAAGCAGATCAATACCGGTAAGTACCGGCATATTCCAATCAGTGATTACAAAGTTTATAGTCGAATCACTTTTCAAAATCTTTAGCGCTTCAAGTCCATTTTCCGCTTCAACATAATCATCATAACCGATTCTTTTTAATGAGTTCATAACTATTTTGCGCATAGTTTGTGAATCATCAACAACAAGGAACCTCAATTGTGACATGATTTTTAACCTCTTAATTTAGATACTTTGATACTTCATATAAAATTCTTTTTGGGTCGGAAGGTTTTATAATATAAGAAGAAGCCCCGTACATAATTCCCCTTTCACAGTCTTCTGAACCGGATAACGATGAAAGTATAATAATGGGGACATCATTATATTCTATATTACTTCGTATAGTTTTTATTAATTCGAAACCGTCTATATTAGGCATGTTTAAATCAGTAATAATCAGCCCGACTTTTTCATGCGCCAGTTTTTCTAAAGCCTCCATTCCGTCTGCGGCAGATATTATTTTATAACCTTTGGCGGCCAGGGCAAAAGTAATAAACTTTCGTATAGATGGTGAATCTTCAGCTAAAAGTATTCTCTTTTCCATAAAATTAATCTTTTTTATACCCTATTGTTTTTGGAAAACTTACTATTTCAAATTCTTTTGAAATATTATGCAGTGACTCCGAATAACCGATAAACAGATATCCTCCTCTATTGAGGGCATTAAATAATTGATTGACAACCTTTATTTTTGATTTGGGATCAAAATAAATTAATACGTTGGCACAAAAAATTATATCAAAATTAAACATCAGCTTCATGTTAAAATTGTCGTACAAATTTAAGAACTTGAAATTAACCATTTGTTTAATTTTAGGATCGATAATAAAGTTTCCACCTTCGGCTTTGAAATATTTTTTCATATAATACGCGGGCATATTTCTGACAGAATAAAAATTAAAAACCCCCGATTGCGCAGTTTCCAGCGCGGCGTGGCTTATATCTGTCCCGATTATTTCAAATTCCATATCAGGATATTTCGGCTTAATAGCCTCGGTAATTGAAATAGCGATTGAATAAGCTTCTTCACCGGAAGAACTTGCGGCGCTCCAGATTCTTATTTTATTTTTACCCGCACTTCTTTTTGCTTCTATTATTTCGGGAAGTATGGTTGTAACCATGGCATCAAGCTGATGCGGATTTCGAAAGAAGAAAGTCTCATTTATTGTTATAGCCGCGTATAGATACTTCTTTTCGTTATTTCCCAAACTTGCTCGAGCTTTATCGTACTTTATATAATCGAGATATTCATCAAAGGACTTTAATCCTAAAAATCTTATCCTTCTTAATAACCTGCTTTCAAGCAAATACTTTTTATTATCCTGAAAATAAATACCGCAGTCATCGTAAATAAACTGCCGCCATTTTTCAAAGGCCGTATTAGAGAAACGAATTTCATTATCTATTTGTTGTTGTCCTGTAAAGGCAGAAAATTGATTCATTATCATTTTAGATTATTGGAAAATGTAGTTTCTGTTCTATTAAGAATTATATCTTTAGCTTTTTCTTTTATCATTTCATCAGGATCATTAACTAACTTTTTTAGAATTTCATCAACATCATTATTGCCGATATTTTCTAAATGATCGAGTAAATTCATTTTATTCCAGAGATTTGTATCGTCAGCCATTTTATCCACAAACATCAGAGCCGCTTCGGTATCCACTTTGAATAGAAGATCCGCCGCATAACGCCTAACTTCCTCATCATGATCGTACAAACACTTATTAAGCGCCTCAATTAAAAAGGGAAATTCCAAATGGGAAAGGAACCGCATACCGCCGCTTTCTCCCGACCAGACATCATCAATAAGATTTAATAAAGATTTTAGATTTTTCGGTTTGGTTAATATTAATTCTACAGCTTTTTTTACCGCTGATTTAAGATTATTTATAATTACCGGTTTTAACAACTCATCCAGCTCATAACTATTGCCGTATATCCGCAGATATTCATCTATAAAATCATTTTTAAAAATATTTACCGCCAAACTAACCGCCGGTATTATTTCGGAAGTATCTCCTTTAGAAAATAAATATTGAATACTTGCTTTTAATTTGGGATCGGCGGGAATATAAAACTGTTTATTTTCTCTTAAAAGATTAATGGAATTTATTACAGCCGGAATAAAATAATCTTCAACATTATAAAGTTCATGAATAAGCAGTTTAAGAGTTTCATCATTCCCTATTTTCCCCAATCCTTCAATTATGGCGAACTTAGTCAGAACATCAGCCTGTGTATATTTTGAAATTATAAAATTAAGCACACCGGGAAATTCCAATCTACATAGCGCCTCTATAATTAAAGGCTCATAAATAGAGTTTATTCCGAAAATATAAGTAAGATAAGCGGCCGCGTCTATATATTTAATATTACCGATCGCCTCAATGCAAGCGAGAATTATATTTTCATCCTCGCTGGTTTTAAGCACGTCTAATATATCTGACCCGGCTTTTGAGTTTCCGATTAATCCGAGTAAATCAATAATAAATTTAATATCATCTTTATCATTTATTTGACGCAAATAATCAAGCAGCGCATCTACGGCAGTTTCTCCTCTGGCCGCCAGAACTTCTCCCGCCAAATTTCTTACAGTTATATTTGATGAAGAGATAAAAGGTACAAGTTCATACGAAACAAACGATGATTTATTATATTTTAAAGTACTGGCCGCAGCCGCGCGCACTGATTTATCATCATCTTCAAGTAACCCGCAAAGCAATGAACAATTTTCTTTGGATAACTCTTCATTCATTAAATCGCGAGAAACCCTGCAGCGCACTGAAGAATCGTCTGACATTACAGCTTCTTTTAATATTTAACTTTATATTTTCTATATGAGCCATTGTTTATTTCTGATTAAGCGTATATAAATTCTTTATTACTTTTATGACTTTTTGCAGAATGCGTTTCAGCGTTTTTATTATTAGCTGAAGTAAATTCACCCGCTCCGCCGGCCGTGTCAACTTTAAATTGAGTAATCATATTTTGAAGATTTAAAGTTAAACGGCTTAAATCTTCCGAAGCTCTAGCAATTTGCTGAACACCGGCGGAACTTTGCTGCGTAACAGTACTGATGGCTTCAATATTTTTACTTATTTGTTCACTGGCCGCTGACTGCTGTTCACTAGCCGCCGCTACCTGAGTAATTATATCAACTACTTTTTCCGCGGCTTCAATAATTTGAGTTAGCGATGTGCCTGCTTTATCAGCCAGTACTTTACCTTTCTCCACTTCTTCAGTTCCTTGATTCATCGAGTGAACCGCGCCGCTTGTATCTTTCTGAATTTGTTTAATCATTCCGGCAATTTCTTTGGTAGCTTTAGTTGTGCGTTCGGCTAATTTTCTTACTTCATCCGCCACAACCGCGAAACCTCTGCCTTGTTCTCCGGCGCGGGCAGCTTCTATGGCCGCATTTAACGCAAGTAAATTAGTCTGGTCGGCAATATCATCAATCACTTGAACTATTTCTCCTATCTCATCGCTGCTTTTCCCTAAAGCTTGCACAGTTTCGGCAGACTTTCTAACCACCGCAGCGATTTTTATCATTCCGCTTACAGTATCTTCAACTACTTTGCCGCCGTCTTTGGCAATTTGTCCCGCAACCTTTGAAGCCTCAGCGGCGTTTGCCGCGTTTTTAGTTGTCTCTAAAATCGTTCTGGTCATTTCCTCAACAGAACCGGCTACTTCAGTAGCCTGCTGACTCTGTTCTTCGGCACCGGCGGCCATTTCTTCGGAACTTGATGATATTTGTCCGCTCGCGCTGGCTGTAGCTTCCACAGCATCCTGAACATCTTTAATTATATTTGATACGGCATCACCTAAATTATTTATACTGTTCTTCATCAGCTGGTGATCACCTTTATACTCGCCTATCATTCTTACGGTTAGATCGCCGGTAGACATTTTTTCCAAAACCTGTGAGCCTTCTTTTATCGGCAGTATAACCGCGTCTAAGGTACTATTTATACCATCGACTATATCTTTATAACTACCTTCAAATTTTTCCGCTTTTCCTCTTGTATTTAAATTTCCTTGAACCGCGGCCTCAGTAAGTAAAAGTGTTTCTTGCCGAAGGCGTTTCAAAGTATCAATTGTCAATTGAAGCGCGGGAGCAATTTCATCGTTTTCATCATGCGCGTTTACGGTAAAATTCAAATCGCCCGTAGATATTTTCTTCATTGAAAGAACAACTTTCTTCTGAAGATCATCCGCTAACTGATTCATGGAAGCCGCCATTTGACCGACTTCGTCATTAGAATTTATTTTTACTCTATTTTTCAGATGGCCTTTGCTAATTTCCAGGATCAGCTCTTTTACTTGGGTCACGGGACGGCTTATAACTCTTGTAATTATTAATCCCAATCCCACCGCCAGCAAAGCGCCTAAGATCATAATAATTATCATGGTTGATTCGGCAGAATTGGAAAGGCTGCTGTTTGAATCCGATATTACCTTTCCTTTGCTAATTTTAGCCTGTACCATTTCATTAATTAAATTCTTTTCCTTTTCCTCAAACTTCGCGAAATCACCTTTTAGCACAGCATAAGCGGCGCTATCTTTATTCTGAATCGCCAAATCCTCAATCTGGTTAGCAAAACTTATTAATTCATTTCTGTTTCCCGCAAACTTGGTGAATAGCACCTTATCTTCGTCATAAATTAGAGAAGCCGCGTATTTTTTTGCAGCTTCAGAAAGTTTTGCTGAAATGCTTCTTCTTAAATTAATTTCGTTTTGAATATTCACGGGATCATTTTCAACAATCATATCCCGCATAGCCACTCTCGCGGCTTGAAATCCGGTTGATACTTCATCAAGTAATGATAAGGGTACAGTTATATTATTATAGAGCGCGTTATCCGCTTCCTCAATTTCACTTAAATTATGAATTCCTATTACCCCGATTACTGACGCTATGAACGCGATAAAGACGAACCCCCACGTCAGTTTAGTACCTATTTTTAGGTCCATAAACTTTTTCATTTTTTTGGTTCCTTTATCTTTTTGCAAGCAATTAAACTAATGCCGCAATATTGTCATTTACTGATATTATTTTTTCGAGATCAATTAAGATTAAAAGTCTGTCATCCAGTTTTCCTACTGCCTTAATAAAATCGCTTCCTGTTCTAGAAACGGAATTCGGAGGGGCTTCCGTAATACTTTCAGGAATACGAATAACTTCTTTTACAGAGTCCACAATAAATCCAAGAATTTGTTCACGAAGTTCCACAACAATAATTCTTGTATTCTTATCATGATCTTTTTTAGGCAAGCCCATTTTATGGCGCAAATTTATCACAGGTATTACTCTTCCCCTAAGGTTTATTACACCTTCCACAAATTCGGGAGCGTTCGGAATTTGAGTAATTTGAATCATCCTGTTAATTTCTTGCACATAGAGTATATCCACGGCAAATTCTTCGTTGCCAATAGTAAAACTGACCAGTTGAAGCAGGTCGGTTTGTGCGTTTTTTTGTTTATCAACTGTACTCATTTTATTGATCCATTATATTATTAGTTCAATTCATTCATTTCTTTTAGAAGCGGAAAATTTACTTTAACGCGTGTAAACTCATCCGGCTCACTTTCAAATGAAAGCGAACCATTATAAACCTCAACTAACTTCTGCATAATCAAACAGCCTATTCCATTATTAACTTCCATCTCTTTATAATAATCTGAACTTCTGCCTAAATTTTTAATTCTATTTACCTGAGACGGAGAAATACCGCTGCCTTTATCCTCAAATTCGATAAATAAATTATCATAACTTATGTACGAACTTATTGTTATCGGTGTACCTTTATTCGAAAATTGAAAAGCGTTATCGAGTATTTCGTCGATTAAAATTTTCAAATGTCTTTCGTCCACTTGAAGGTCGGCTTCGGTTAAATTAAAGACTAAATCATTTTTTCTGTTTGCCCGCGAGGCTAATTCAATACATCTTACTTTTATTACTCTATCTACATACTGTGTTATAGGCACAGAAATTAAATCATGCTGCTGCATGTGCTGAATTAAAGCCAGTTCCGCAAAGCGCAAAAACTTATCAATCCTGCTATGGAGTTTCCTGCCGCTTCCTTTAATTCTTTCCAGCATCTCTCGCAGTTCATTTCTTTCAATCGACTGATACTCATCGAGCATTATATCAGAATATCCTAAAATAGATACTAACGGAGTTTTAACTTCATGAGAAACTAAATGAAGCAGTTTAATAATTTCTTCTTTTACATTTAAAGCCGACTGTTTCTTTTTTTCCATTCTTTTTGAAATAGAGGATAAAAGATCTTTAGCCTTAAAAGGTTTCAGAATATAATCATCGGCGCCCAAATTCATACCTTTACGCATTTCAGTGTTTTCCACACGCGCGGTTAAAAAGATAAAAGGGATACCTGAGGTAGCAGGGTTTTCCTGTACTTTTTCGAGTAAATTATATCCGTCAATTTTAGGCATTGTTATATCTGATATTATTAAATCCGGAATATTTTTTTCTAAAATTTTGAGAGCCGCTTCTCCGTTTACCGCCTCAATAGTTTCATAACCTTCGGCTTGAAGAAGATATTTAATTCCCAGCCTAACGCGCTCTTCATCTTCTATTATCATTATTTTCTGCATCAGAAAACCTTTATTGTTTTCTAGTAAATTTTCGGCTTTAAAAATCAAATGTTAAATAAAAAGGTACAGGCGATTGTTTTTTGGTATAAGCGATATATTTTTTAATGTGAGGTGTTTTTAGTTGGATTGACCTATAAGTTCAGTATCACTGCTTTTTTTGCAGGTATACAGTTCATTATTATCCCCGCCGATAAAGGTGATTCTAAGGCGGTAATAAGAAGAAGCCGAAAATAATGTTAAAGCTAGCTATAAATAAAGTGTGCAAGGAAGATTTTTTAGATTGTTGATTTAGTTAAACAATTAAGTATAGAGGAACACATAAAGGGTTTTCTAATATATTTTATAATTTGCGGATATTTTTGGGCATCAGGATTATGTGGAGCGCTTCCTATAAAAATAACAGGAGTATTAAGACTTAATAATTTTGGAAGTACAACATCCACCGGTATAAAATCAGTATCGTGAATTATATAATCCAATTTTCTTTTTGATAATATATTATTTATTTGAGCCGGTGAATTTAATGGACCGTAAATTTTAAATCCTTCTTTTTTACAAGATAATTCTAAATCTAAAGCCGTAATTCCCGGCCCCATAGATAAAAATAAAATGTTCCCCATATGTTGTCCATCATTCTTTTTTGTTGAATTGAATTTTAAAAAAAAACATAATAATGTCAATAGTTTAGGGAAGGGATTCAAAAAAAAATCTCTTTCAAACGCGAATTATCAATAAAAATATGGGTGAAATACCCGGTGGAAAGTATAAAAAACCCGCTTCCGAAAAAATTCAAAAGCAGGTTAATTGATAAAACTATGCAACTACTTCAGCGTAACCTTTTTTAGATTCACTTCTAAAAGTATTATATTTTAAGTTTTCCCTTTGATCGGACAAAACATTATTTTCTTGTTCAACTTTAAATTTCGCTATAATCATTTGAAGGTTAGCGGTAAGCGAATTTAAATCCTCCGCTGCTCTGGCAATTTGCTGTACACCGGCGGCGCTTTGCTGAGTAACGCTGCTTATTGATTCTATATTCTTACTTATTTGCTCGCTCGTAGCCGATTGTTCTTCACTAGCCGCAGCTACTTGAGTAACAATATCCGCGACATCATTTACACCCTGAATTATTTGCCTCAAAGAATCTCCGGCTTTGCCAATTAACTCTTTACCTTTGCTTACTTCCTTAGTTCCTTTCTGCATAGATTCTACCGCCCAAACGGTATCTTTTTGATTTTGTTTAATCATTACGGCGATTTCCTTTGTAGCTTTGGTTGTGCGTTCAGCTAATTTTCTTACTTCATCCGCGACAACCGCAAAACCTCTTCCCTGCTCACCCGCTCTGGCTGCTTCAATCGCGGCATTTAACGCCAGCAGGTTTGTCTGGTCGGCTATATCATCAATTACTTGAATAATTTCACCAATCTGGTCACTGTTTCTTCCTAACGCCTCAACCTTATTCGCCGATAAACTTACAACTTCAGCAATCATATTCATACCGGCAATAGAATCTTCCATAATTTTACCACCGTCTTTAGCTATTAATCCCGTTTCTTTTGACGCGGCTGAAGCGGTACCAACATTTTTAGATGTTTCAGCAATTGTCCTTGCCATTTCTTCCACCGCGCCTGCAACTTCTGCGGTTTGCTGGCTCTGTTCCTCTGCTCCCGCAGCCATTTCTACCGATGATGAAGATATTTCGCCGCTCGAACTTACTGTTGCCTGAACAGCTTTGGTTACATTGTAAACAAGCTCATTAATATTTTTTACAGCTTTATTAAATCCTTTAAATAGTCTTCCTATTTCATCTTCTTTTTTTATTTCTACATTTACGGTTAAATCTCCCGAAGCGAATTTTTCCATTGCAAAAAGCATTTCTTCTACATTTTTATTTAAATATTCCTGCTGCTCTTCAATTATTTTTTTTGCTTTCTCCGACTGTTTGGCTAATTTTTGGGCTTCCTCACTTTTTTCATTTGTATCTTTTATTAGCCGGTCAATATCTATAACCATTTTATTAAAAGTAGAACTTAATTCACCAAGCTCGTCTTTTGAACTACTTTTTACCGAAACTGATGTATTACCGGACGCAACCTCTAATGCCGCGTCATTTAGATTTACTATCGGCTTTGCTATCTTTTTTGAAACATATACTCCGAAAAGCAAAGCAGCCAGAATTGACACAATTACAACAAATAAAAACATTTGTTTTGAATCCGAAAACTTTGCCGCACTCAGTTCAGCATCTTTCTGAACTACATTTTCCATAAGTTCGGTTAGCTGATTTATTATTTCCCTCGCGGCCTCAAATGCTTCTTTAGCTTGTTTATAATCTTTTGCCGAATATATGTTTGCCGCGTAAGAAGAGTCTGTTTCTCGTAATTTTATAATTTTATTTGATTGAATTATCCAATCTTCCCTTGCCGCTAAATATTTATCCGCCAGTTTTTTTTCATTGCCGGTAGTTAATAATTTTTTATATAAATCCCATCTGTCTTCTGTCTGCTGAATATTTTCATCTCTTTCTTCTTTCAATTTATCGTATTCGGGATTATCAGGAGGTGTAAAAAACATAGTTCTTTCGGCAACCATTGCCTGCTGCATATCTCTATCCACCTGTAAAAGTAAGTCTATGCTGGGAAAATAAACGGAAGAATTTTCATCAAGTTTATTGTATATCGAATGCATCTGATCATAACCAATAATTCCTACAAGAGACACTATTACGGCAAACGAAGCAAAAATTAGAGCAAATTTTTTTGTGATTTTAATGTTATTAAACCACTTCATAATCTTTCCTTTATCAATTATTTAAATTATTCCTGTAGTATGCCCATTTTAAGTTATATTCAGTTTTCCCGTGGATAACATATATTCGAAGAATAGCGGGTAAATTTTAATGAATTGGTACAAGCGATTAAATATTGGTATAACAACATAATTTATAAATACGAAGAGATGAAAACTGAGTTGAAAGTTTAACTTAGGCTGGAGAAATCTATTATAAAATTCTTTTTTTTAGTTGGAGAAATGGGATAAATATTGAAGAATAAAAGTTGAATTAAAAGGCTATTTAATATATTTAACTATCTGTACCTTATAAATAAGCGGTTAAGTTTTAATAGAACTCATCCCGAAGAATTTTACTTAGATTGAAACGGGAAAATAAAAAACCTGCCTCCGAAAAAATTCAGAAGCAGGTTATCAGAAGCATGTTAATTGATAAAACTACGCAACCACTTCAGCGTAACCTTTTTTAGATTCACTTCTAAAAGTATTATATTTTAAGTTTTCCCTTTGATCGGACAAAACATTATTTTCTTGTTCAACTTTAAATTTCGCTATAATCATTTGAAGATTAGCGGTAAGCGAATTTAAATCCTCCGCGGCCCTGGCAATTTGCTGTACACCGGCCGCACTCTGTTGTGTTACACTGCTAATAGATTCAATATTTTTACTTATTTGTTCGCTCGTAGCCGATTGCTCTTCACTAGCCGCCGCAACTTGTGTTACAATATCAACAACGTTTTCAGAACCGGTAATAATTTGAATTAAAGATTCTCCCGCTTTATCGGCTAATTCTCTTCCTTTTTCAACTTCATTAGTTCCTTCATTCATTGAATCCACCGCTCCGCCGGTATCCTTTTGAATTTGCTTTATCATGGCGGCAATTTCTTTTGTGGCTTTAGTAGTACGTTCGGCCAGCTTTCTAACTTCATCGGCAACAACCGCAAAACCTCTTCCCTGCTCACCCGCTCTGGCTGCTTCTATAGCGGCATTTAACGCCAGCAGATTAGTCTGATCGGCAATATCATCAATTACTTGTACAATTTCCCCTATTTGGTCGCTGCTTTCGCCGAGAGCCTTTACAGTTTCCGCGGATTTTTTCACAACCGCGGCTATTCTTTTCATTCCTGAAACCGTTTCCTCAACAACTTTCCCCCCTTCTTTAGCGATTTTACCGGCATTCTTTGAAGCCTCAGCCGCATTGGCCGCGTTCTTTGTAGTTTCTAAAATTGTTCTGGTCATTTCTTCCACTGCGCCTGCAACTTCTGTAGCTTGCTGACTCTGTTCTTCGGCACCGGCTGCCATTTCTTCTGTACTTGATGATATTTGGCTGCTGGAGCTTGCGGTTGCTTCTATCGCGTCTTTTACTTCTTTTACAACCTTAGTTACCGACTTACCCAAATTGTTTATACTGTTCTTTATTATCTGGTGATCACCTTTATACTCACCCGTAACCCGACTGGTAAAATCGCCGGCCGCCATTTCTTCCAATACATCGGAACCTTCTTTTACGGGAAGGATAACAGCGTCTAAAGTCTTATTAAAACCTTCTACTATCTCTTTATATCCGCCTTTAAATTTATCGGCGTTGCCGCGAAAATCCAATTTTCCTTCAAGTGAAGCCTTAGTAAGAAGATTAGCTTCTTCCTTAAGTTCCCGCAAAGTTTTTACGGTTGTTGTTAACGCTGGAGTTATTTCATCATCTTTATTTTTCATTATAAGTTCAAGATTAAGTTCTCCTTCGGATATTTTTTTCATACTGCCTATAACATTTTCTTGAAGATCATCCGCGAAATTATCCATTGCCTGAGCCATTAAACCGATTTCATCATTTTGATTATATTTTAGCCTGCCGCTTAAATGGCCTTTATTAAATTCCTCAATCATTTCCTTAATACTAATTATCGGTTTACTTATACTTCTGGCAATTAATAAACCAAAACCGATACCGACGCCGATACCGCCGATTATTAATATTAAAAGATAAAGCCGGCTTTCACCATATACTTTATCGCTCTGACTATAAAATTCTTCACCATTTTTAACTTTTATTCTTGCTAATTGGCTTAATATTGTATCAACAATATCAGATTTTTCTCTTCCTTCCGATTGTTTTAATGTTACTGATTCACGTTTTTTCGCCAAATCATCCAGTAAACCAAGCTGAATTACTTTTTTGTTTGTTTTACGATAATCGCGCCATGAATTATCAAAATTCGCAAGCAATTTTTTCCCTTCATCAGATCTGATTAAAGGTTTTGCCTTTTCTATATTTTCCAAAAGCAGCTTTTCATATTCATTCATACTTTTTTCATATTCAGACCGCTCTTCTTGTGTAACAGCAAGAAGAAAATTGTTTTCAGCACGGCCGAAATAAACTAAATCAACATTGGCTTCTTTTAAATAAGAAATTCCCATTGTTTCGTTTGCGTATAATTCATTCAGCATGCTGTTTATGGTATCCATGTTGGAAAGTCCTTGATAACCAACATAAGCGGTAATAGCGGAAAGAAATATAAATGACAGATGTCAATTTTGAAGCTATTTTTAAACTTTTAAACCAGTTCATTTTTTAACCCCTGTATTTTATTTATTTGTGTTAATAATTTTTTCAAGATCAATAAGAATTAAAAGTTTATCGTCAAGTTTACCGACAGATTTTATATATTCGGTATCTATAATGTTAAGAGAATCCGGAGGCGCTTCTGTAATCGATGAGGAAATTCGCACAACTTCTTCAACTGAATCAACAATAAATCCTATTATGCGTTCGTTAATTTCAACAACAATAACGCGGGTATTATTATCGTCTTCTTTATCCGGCAAACCTAATTTTTCTCTTAGATTTATAACTGTAATTATATTTCCCCGAAGGTTTATAATTCCTTCAATAAAATGAGGTGTATTCGGTATCTCTGTAATTTTCACAGGACGAATTATCTCCTTCACCAGCAGAATATCAATCGCGAATATTTCTTTTCCGACAGTAAAACTTACCAGTTGCAGAAGATCGGATTGAACCATTTCGTTTTGTTTTATAGTTCCCATTATTAAACCTTTTTAAAATTAAACTATGAAGAAGGCAATCACCCTCTTCAACTTTATTTTCGTTATAATTTTTAAGAGATTAAATATTATGTGATAAAATCAATTATTAACATTATGAGCGATTGAAAACAAGTAAGTTCGATGGAGAATTTTCTGAAAGGATTTTATGCTTAATAATACTGAAGATCACCAAAGTTTTTTTTAGAAAAACTTAATGGAACTTTTTTAAGCGGAATACATCTAATTAACCAAAAAGGAAAACGGATGAAATATCAATCGGCTAATCTGAACTCAGCTTCCTTTAATGTGAAACAAATTATCTTCTCTATATTTTTTCTTTTCTTCTTTTCCAATCATATCTTCGCGCAAGAACTTAAACTTCATTCTGATTTTAGAAGCCTTTCATCAAATTATCCAGATTTATCCGCCGTCCGGGATTATCATTTTTTAGAGGATACAGTAAAAATAGATACTACTCAGGATTCAAGCTTAAGTGATTTATCCTCTCTTTCACTCGCGATTAAACCTAAACTTTTACCCGATAATATGAGTTTTATGGAAAAGTTTTTATGGGATGAAGACGGTTTTATGAGAAAATTAGGCGTAGCCGGCCCCTTAACAAAAGAATCGAGAGAAAGCGAATTAAAAGCCAGAAGAACAATGCTTACGGTTCATCAAATTTCCGGGTTAGCTACATTGGGATTAATGTTAACTGCGGATTATTTCGGACAGCGTGTAATTGACGGACATAGGAGCGACGGAGATATACATCAGGCTTTTGTCGGATTAACTATAGGAACATACGCGTTAACAGGTATGTTAGCGGTTTTAGCGCCGCCTCCTTTAATACGCCGCGAAGGTGAAAGAATCAGTACAACCGGGATTCATAAAACTTTAGCCTGGGTGCATTTTGCCGGTATGATATTAACCCCGATTCTCGGTTCACTGATTGAAAATCACCATAAATTAAATATTGATAAAGCCCATTTTCACCAAATTTCCGCATATACAACAACAGCCGTTTTTGCCGCTTCCGTTATTGTTTTAACTTTTTAAAGGTTTTGTAATGAAGAGAATAATATATTTTTTCCTTTTAATAGTTTTGTCCGTGCCGACAGTGAACGCTCAAATAAAGAGGTTATACGCCGATAAAGATGAATCATATATAAAATATCAGTTAACGCATCCGCTGCATGAGATAGAGGCGGAAAGTAAAGATCAAACATGTGTTATTAACGCCGATATTTCAGCGAAGAAAATAAAACAAGCATTAGTTCAAACGGCTGTTTCTACATTCAACAGCGGCAATTCAAATCGTGATTCACACGCTATGGAAGTAATAAACGCCATTCAATATCCCGAAGCTAGATTTTTAAGCGATAAAATCGCTCAAGACGGAGATAGTCTAAAAATATCCGGCAAGTTAACTTTTCACGGAATTACTAAGGAAATTACAATTTCAGCTTTTCAGAATTGGGGGGATGGGAAATTGGAAGTAGACGGGAAGTTTGCTATAAGTCTGACTGAATTTAAAATAGAACGGCCCGCACTGCTTTTAATTCCGGTAAATGATGATTTGAAATTCAATTTTAAAGAAGTATTTGAATTATGAAATTAAAACGTATGGAATGATTAGCGATAATAAGCAGCTCCTCTGATAACTCTGACAATATAATAATATTTTGAATCCCCGCGAGTTTCAGAATGCGGATAAAAATAAAAAAAGTAATCACCGATTTCCGAATAGCCATTTATTTAAATTTATTTTCTCGCCATTGGTTTCATTTTCCGGTATAGAGAGTAAATACCTCTTTAAATGATTTACCATATTAAAATACTAAAGAATCTTATAAAAGAATAATAATTTTCAAACATAAATTTATAGACTGAAGTTAATTTTTTATTTCATAAAAAGGTCTTACTATAACATTCCCCATCTTCCTCGCCTCTTCAACATACTTAAAAGCCTCAATTATTTCTTCTAAAGGATAACTTCTATCAATAACGGGATTGAATTTTCCTTCCTCAATTAATTTTTTGATAAAAAGAATACTTCCGCCGCGATCTTTCGGGAAAGGGAATATTACCTTTGTACCTCCGCCGGCTTTTGTAATAAGCGCAAAAAAAAGATTTTGCGCACCTTTACCTAGTTCAGAAGACATGTAAATGCCTCCGGGCAAGAGTAATCGCCTACATTTTTGAAAAGTACTTTTACCGACGGTATCAAAAACGAAACTATATTTTTCGGCGGAATTTGTAAAATCTTCCTTTGTATAATCAATTATTTTTTTAGCGCCTAAAGATATCATCAAATCAGAATCTTTTGAATTACAAACAGCCGTAATATCCGCGTCATAATATTTTAATAACTGCACTAAAGCAGAGCCGATAGCGCCGGTCGCACCGTTAACAACTACTTTTTGCCCCCTTTCAATACTTACCTTATTAATAAAATTATACGCGTAATGAACGCCTTCAAGACTGGCCGCAGCTTGTTCAAAATTTATACTGCCTGGTATTTTTGCCACAGCGTTATTTTCTGATATTATTAAATATTCGGCATGAGAACTTAAACCATTATCATCAAAACCGAAAACCTTATCTCCCGTTTTAAAAGATTTTACACTTTCCCCCGCTGCTTCCACTGTACCGGCAAAATCAGTTCCGAGAATAGGATTTTTAGGTTTAATCAGCCCGGTAAGAAATCTCATAATGAATGGCTTTGCCCGGAGCATAGCGCAGTCTGTCCTATTTACAGTTGCCGCGTAAATTTTTATTAATAGTTCATCCTTTTTAGGAGTCGGTTTTTCTACATCCGCAAGTTTAAGGACATCGGGAGGTCCATAATTTTTATAAAGAATTGCTTTCATTAAAATCCAGCGCTATTTATTAAATTTTTAACGTAAATCAGATTAAGGATAGCATTTTCCATGAGAAGATAAGTTATTATTAATAATTATAAGAACCAATAGGAAAATTTAATGAAACTTAAAAGCGTAATCAGAAATAAAAAACGGGAATGTTTTCGCATTCCCGTTTAATATAGAACTAAATATAATTTTGTTTAATTATACCAGTCATCAATTGAAGAACCATTATGGCCGTTTTTCCCATGCCCGTTGGATTTATGTCCGTTGCCGTTACCATTTCCGTTTCCGTTGTCGGATAAAAGATGTTCATCAACCGCGGAAAAACTCTCGTATGATTTTTTAGGTTTCGCGGCAGTTTCGGCTACATTAAATTTAGCAATTACTTCTTGCAAATTTACTGTAAGCCTATTTAAATCTTCGGCAGCGCCGGCAATTTGATGAATGCCGGATGTAGTTTCTTGGGTTACCGTACTGATCGAATCAATATTTTTACTAATTTGTTCGGAAGCGGCGGACTGCTGTTCGCTTGCGGACGCGACTTGGTTTATTTCATCCGAAACTTGGATTGAAGAATCTAAAATTTCTTGTAAGGCGATATGAAGTTCTTGATTAATTTTAATTCCGCTGTTAACAGCTTCTTTTGCCTCACCCATTGAATGATCCGCTTCCCTGGCTTCGCTTTGAATTGCCTTAATTGTTTGAGCTATTTCTTTAGTAGCTCTTGTGGTTCTTTCGGCCAATTTTCTTACTTCATCGGCGACAACCGCAAAACCTCTTCCCTGCTCACCGGCTCTTGCGGCTTCAATCGCCGCGTTCAAAGCTAATAGATTAGTCTGATCGGCTATATCATCAATTACACTTGTAATCTCACCTATTTGCTCAGTTCTTTGCGCGAGAGTACTAATAATGGAATATGTTGTTTCGGCGGAATTAACTATTCTGTTCATTCCTTTTTCAGAATCCTCAACCTTTTCAACTCCCCGTTTAGCTCTCTCGCCGGCATCTTTAGAGAAAGAAGAAGCGTTACTCGCGTTTTTTGAAGTTTGAAGAATTGTACGGGTCATTTCTTCAATTGATTTTGCTACCTCGGAAGTTTGCGCGCTTTGTTCTTGCGCTCCCGCGGCCATTTCTTCCGTACTGGATGAAATTTGAGACGCCGACATAGCCACTTCAGAAGCCGATTTAGAGACTTCCGAAATGGTTAAATTAAGAGAATCAGCTAAATTGTTGATATTATTTTGAATCTTTTGATACGCTCCCCTATAACTTCCTTTAATTCTCCTGGTAAAATCGCCGTCGGCCATTATTTCTAAAATTTCGGAAGATTCGCCTAATGGTTCGGCAATCGTATCCAAAATTGAGTTCATTCCTTCGATAAGTTTTCTCCAGCCGCCGGAATATTCGACCGCGTTTCCTCTTATTGAAAGCTCCCCTTCTTTATTGGCTTCAATTAACATTTCAGCCTCATTAAGTAATCCGTGCAGCGTATCTATTTCTTTATTAAACGCTATGGCCAGAGTATCTTTATCGGAAGCCGGATTAACTTTTTGAAGATTTCCTTCAGCTATTTGTTCGGCCGCATATATTTTTTCCTTCTGAGCGGCCTGTAATTTTTTGAATAGTTCTGTTAATTCACCAACTTCATCTTTAGTTTCAACAATTATATTTTGTTCATAATTTCCCAGCGCAAATTCATTAACAACATCTTTAAGTTTATTTATAGGTTTGGTAATAGCGGGCGCGATAAAAAACGCGCTTATAAAAAATATTAATGAACCTGTAACCGCGCCGCCTATCGTAAAAATTATAGCTTGATTAACAGCGTCTTCCATAGAAGTATTTAGCATATCCGCTTTTTTCTTAAGTCCGGAAGTCACCGAATCAAACTTTGCGTGAAGTTTATTACCGACTTCCTCTCCCGAAGTAGTGGCAATATCAGAAGCCATTTCATAATTTCCCGTAACGGAAGCGCTTACAATCGCGTCAACAACAATATTTTTATAATCTTTCCAGATATTTGAGACTTCAGTTAATTCGTTCTTAACACTATCGCTTAAATTGGCAGCCAAAAGAAAACTAAGAGATGAATCAACAGATGTTTTAAGAATTGTCAATTTATTTGCGTTCGCTTGAAAAGCGGATGAAAATCCAGGCATTGAAAACTGCATCATCAAATATTGAATTGATTGAAAATCAGCGTACATCTGATCAACTTTTTGTGTGGGAACTACATATTCAGTAAATAAATCTTTTTTAATGCTATAAGTTTTATTCAAGTGAATATAACCAGAAGCAACAATTATTGTAGATATAGCCGCTAATAATAAAAAGCCGCCCTGTATTTTTCTAACAAATTTAATGTTTTTAAGCCACTGCATTATTTGTCCTAAATTTTTCAGAATAATAGTTAATGAACAATTTCTGTTTGACCTATAACTTGAAAATGACCGGAAGAGACAATTTTACTTTAACAGCTTTTCCGCCGTTTTTTCCGGGTTTAAATTTTACTTTTTTAACACCTTCTACCGCTGCTTCATCGCAGCCGGCGCCGATACCTTTAACAACTTTTACATCATCAACATTTCCCGTTTCGCTAACAAAAATTAAAAGATAAACTTTACCTTCTACTCCGGCTTGTTTAGCCATACTGGGATAAGTTATAAACTTATAAACGCTTTCCAGTCCGTCCGCCGGTTCAGGCATTACTTCGGCATAAGGAAGATATTTATCACCTTCCGGGCCGCCTAAATTTTTTAATAAATTTATTGATGCCAGACTTTGGCTTTGAAACGCGATAATTGTAAACGCTATAATAAGAAGAGTACTTACACTAATTGATCTATATGTAAAGAATTTCATTTATACCTCCTTGTAATATCAAATAAAATACTTCTTAATTGTTTATCGAAAAATAAATAGAATAGTTAAGCTAAATGTTACCAGCGATTCTTTTTCGAGTATAAGCGATTAAGAATAGATATAAATGATGAGCTATTGACAATATGCCCAATTAATAAAAATAATTAGCTTAACATTATTCTTATTTTATTCCGTTTGACGCCAGAGTGGGAACATACTGTTTGTCTGTATTTAAGATATGATCAACCAGCCATTTTTTTAGAAAATTCATTACTTCAAGAGTCAATAAAGATTTACCGGCCCTAAAATCATTTTCAAAATCAACTACTTTTTGCGTCAGCAGGTCATGCTCTCTTTTATGAGCTATAAATCCGGGATAATTATGTTTTTTCATCATTTCTTCCTCGGCGGAGAAATGATATTTAGTATAAGAAACCAACTCATTTAAAGTTTTTCCTATAGCTTCTTTTCCCTTACCGGTTTTCATCGCGTCATGCAGATTATTTATGATTTCCACAAGTTTTTTATGCTGATTATCAATTGTTGAAACTTTTACACTGTAGTTATCTGACCAGGTTATTAGTGACATATTTCCCCTAATAAATTATTGAAATAGATTTTATTATTATTATCGAATTTATTTTAGAAAGTTTAGCTAAAATATTTATAAAAAATAATTTAGTGCTTCAAGAAGTAATTATTAAGAGTAGGTTTTCCTGATTAGGAATGAATTAAAAAAGGGGCTTTTACCTGATTGTGAAGTTAGATCTTAATTGTTTTGCGTAACGCTGGCTTATAATAAATGGATTTGATATTTCTTTAATGTAAACAATATATGAACCGCTGCTCCAATTGGATATTTTTTCTACATAATCAAGATTTATAATTGTGGAACGGTGAATTCTTTTAAAAGATTTTTCAGGAAGAATTTTAAACCAATCGGTTAGATTTTTCCTGACAATTATTTTTTTAGATTCCGCAAGATGAACTTTTGTGTAATTTCCCTCCGATATAATGCATTTTATTTGATTTATTTTAATGAACTGTGGAGTACGGTTTACAGTTATTAATATTCTGTCTTCTTCTTTATAAGTATTTTTTACTTTCGCGGTTACCTTTTTTTGATCTTCAAAAGGATTTTTATTTACACTTTTAATATCAGAATGTTTTTTTAACCGCAATAGAATGGCTTTTATTAATGTTTCCGCTTTAAACGGTTTAATAAGAAAATCATCGGCGCCCAATTCCATACCTTTTCTCAGATCCGACATTTCAGCTTTCGCCGTTAAAAAAATAAACGGGATGCTGGAAGTTTCCGGCTCTTTATTCAACTCATCTTTTAACTCATAACCGTCCATTTTAGGCATCATAATATCACAGACAATTAAATCCGGAAGCAATTCTTTAGTAAGTTCAAGTCCTTCAACACCATCCGAAGAGGAGAATACTTTAAATTTATGAGCCAATAGAATCTCACGAATTCCTTCCTTTAATAATTGATCATCCTCAATAACTAAAATTTTAAGCATTAAATAA
Source organism: uncultured Bacteroidota bacterium (assembly GCA_963798775.1). Lineage (GTDB taxonomy): Bacteria > Bacteroidota > Ignavibacteria > Ignavibacteriales > Ignavibacteriaceae > CAWCUK01. The sequence goes on along the minus strand of CAWCUK010000004.1, from coordinate 434,147 downwards.
CCTTTGGAATTTGAACAGTAAACTTTGATCCTTCCCCTTCTACACTCGTTAACGTTATACTTCCGCCCATCATTTCTAAAGATTTTTGAACAATAGCTAGACCTAATCCGCTCCCTTGTATATTTTTAATATTTTCCGCTCTATGGAAAGGATTAAATATATTTTCTTGTTCAGCTTTAGGAATACCAATTCCCTCATCTTTAACTACAAATATAATATTGGAAGCGTTTATATCAATAATAAATTCTATTTTTCCTTTAGGAGAATATTTAACCGCGTTAGAAAGCAGGTTTGATAAAATTTGATTTAGAAGTTTTTCATCATTTAATATTTTCCGCTCTTTCATTTTATACTCCCAAACTAACCGCTGGTAAGGAGAAAGTGTAATTTCTATCTCTTCGGCAATTCTTTTGCAAACATCAAAAAGATTTATTTCAACCGGATTAAACCGCAATTTTCCGTTTTCCGCACGGCTTATAGTTAATACATCGTTAACTAAATCCGTCATATAATCCACCGAAGTTTGTATTTTATTTAAATATTCCTCAAATTTTTTCTGATCCAATGATTGTCCGTAAATCTGTAAAAGCTCGGTAAATATTCTAATAGAAGTTAAAGGAGTGCGGTATTCATGCGAAGCCATTGAAACAAATCTTGATTTAAGTTCATTTAATTCTTTCTCGTTAGCTAAAGCTTTTTCAAGTTCATTCTGAAGCATTTTTATTTCGCTTACATCCATCAAAACACTTACTAAACCGTCAAGAGATCCATCATGAGTAAAAAAAGGAGCTTTAGTAATAATAAATTCTTTAAATTTTCCGCTGCTGTCTTTTATTTGTTTTTGAAGAACATACCTACCAGGCGAAGTTAACATTCGATCATCAAGTATATTTAGATCAGCGGCAATATCGGGGAAAATATCTTCAACTTTTTTCCCCCGTAAATTTTCTTTCGAAATTCCGAAATAATTTTCGAAAGCTTTGTTACAGTCCACATAAGCTTTATTTATATCTTTTATATAAACCGGCAGCGGAATAGTATTTATAAGAGTTCTTAAAAAGCTTAACTGGCTTTTAATTTTTTCTTCGGCTAATTTCTGTTTTTTAACCTGTTTTTCCAGCTGCTTTTTGGCTTCCTCAAGGGAAGAAGTTCTAATTAAAATTAAATCTTCAAGATGATTTTTATAATCATTAATTTCTTTTTGTGCCTTAACCGAATCGGTAATATCTTCAGTAATTCCGCTTAACCTAAATATTTTACCTTCACTATCTTTCATTCCGGTTCCCCTGTCATAAATCCATTTTATTTCACCCGATTTTGTCCTTATTCTGTATTTAGATTTAAATTCAGTTTTTCTGCCGGAAATACAATCTTGATAATTCTCGACAAGTATGTGCCTATCTTCTTCAAAAATAGAATTTAGCCAAACATTAGAATCGCTAAGCACTTCCTCAACTTTATATCCCCAAACTTTCTCAAACGCGGGATTTATATATAGAATTTTGAAGGATTCTAACTCAATGAACCAAATAATTTGATCGGTGCTTTCCGCGAGTCTGCTAAACCTTTCTTCACTTTCCACTAAAGCTTGTTCAGCCGATACTTTTTCGGTAATGTTACTTCCCAATCCCATTATATGCGTTATATTTCCAAAATTATCTCTAACCGGCATTAAATGATTTTCGAAATAGGATTTATAATCTTTAGAAATACCATAAATAGATTCGCCTTTAAGCACACGTTTAAAAGCTTGGACTAAAGATATTTTTTCATTATTGCGCAAAGTTAAAATAACATCATCAAGATAATCAAAAGCCGATTTACCGAGGAGATAATTTTTTTCCCACCTGGTACCGCTTAAACCTTTTCCCTCGATGAAAGTGAAATATCCTTTTTGGTCGATAACAAAAAATACTACCGGAACATTATTAATAATCGTTTTAATTAATTGATCATTTTCCCGTTTCTGCCGCTGATGCTCAATTCTTTCGGTAACATCGTTTATAGTTGTATAAACCTGGAAAGGTTTTTTATTATTTCCGTTGAATTGAGGAATAGCCGTAACCTCCAGCCATATATATTCTTTCAAATTAGGAGTTTTAATTCCAAGAATTTTATTTTGCACTTCAATACCTTCGATCAGCGCTATTGTGGCGGGATGCTCATTAATCGGAAAGTCAGAGCCATCCTCATGAATGGTTTTCATTTCCATTTCAAAAGGAGAAACACCTATTAAACATTTTTTTTCGGTGTGTAAAATTCTACAAGCTGAGGGATTAACAGAAATTATTTTCCCTTCCTGATCCATGTAAATAACTCCCTGCAGCATAGTTTCAAATAAAGAACGATATAATTTTTCCGAGTTTTTTAAATTTTCTTCCGTAAGAATTTTTTCTGTAATATCGCGGGAATTTATTATTCCTAACTGAACTCCGTCCTCACCAACAATTGATCTGCCCACAGCTTCTAAAGTCCGCCAGCCGCCGTTTTTATGTTTGAAACGAAAACTAACATTAACAGGTTCTTCGGATGAAAAAATTATATTAACAGCGTTAACAACTTTATCTCTATCATCGGGATGAATAAACTCAAAAGAACTTTTATTCCATAATTCACCGAATTCATAGCCGAGAATTTTTTTTATGCTGGGGCTTCCGTATTCAATAGAGCCGTCTTGCTTAATAACCGATAATAAATCAATACCATGTTCAATAAAAGAGTAAAAATATTTTTCCTTTTTTCGCAGTTCGTCCGAAGCTTTTTTGGCTTCGGTGGCGTCAACTATAATTCCCATAAAACCGGATATTATTTGCCCGGTATTTCGAGTGGGAATAAATTTAAATTTATAAAAGGAATTATAGAGAGAAGCACTTCCTTTAAAGATTTGGCCGCTAAGAACTTTTTCAAAAACTTCTTTACTGCTGTAAATTTTACCGGTTGTTTTAGTAAAATTTACCTTTTCCCATTCATCAAAAATATTTTTGCCGATAATATTTTTATTTATCAGGAATGATTGAGTTCCCTTCCCCTCGCTTTTAATTATTATACCGTTAGAATCAACAAGAATAACAGAAACCGGCGCGTTTTCAATAACCGCGTAATAACTCTGTTCATAATTTAATTGTAAAGAATTATTTTGCCGCTCAAGCTCGTAAATTCGTTGTTTAAGCAGCTCAATTTCATTTTCGGCACCGGTAGAATTTTGATTCATAAAATAGATTAAAGGGTTAGACTGTTGTATAGAGACGCAAATTTATATAACCGCGCATGTTAAAAGGAAGTTATTTATTTTTACACTGATTCCAAAAGTAACTTTTTAATTTATTGGAAGAAAAAGGCTTAACATTACGCGAAATATTTTTCCGTTTTTAAATTGTTGAATTTTTCACCGAGTAAAAATCTTTTGATTAAAAAAATTAATTAAAGTAATAAAATTATTTTAAAACTTTTCATTTTCTAAGTTGCCTTCATTTGTAAATATATTTAACCAAGATTCATTCCATTATTAATATTCTTTTATTTAAAGCTAATTTATATATTTTTTTGAACTCTATCGGGTAAAAAAAGAAGACACACTATTTTGGCATAAAATATGATTAATAAGTGAAAATATTTTTACTTTGAGGGAATATGGAAAAAGAAATAATCAACCGGTATAACTGGAAAATTGCTGACGGAGATTATATTAGTGAATTAGGTTCTGATAGAATAGCGGAAGAAGAAAACAGAAGAAAAAGATTAAAAAAATATCTTAATATCGGATTTACATTGGCGGCCTTTGTAGTAATTTATATTTTGGCTGCCGGAATTTATAAATAAAAATTTAAAAAATCCGGCTCAATTACTACACAAACAGGTAGAAGTGTTTAATTCTTTATAACTTTCTAAAGAATAATAACAATATTTCATAATTGAGAATAATTGAGCCGGATTATACCCGTATTTTAATGTGAGCTTATATAGGATTTCCTTTTCAGATAAGCTTCCCTAACAATTTTTACATCCTCAAGAAAAACAGGCAATTCTTCAAGCCGTAAAGCTTGCGGCCCGTCCACCAAAGCTTTTAACGGCTGGGGATGAAAATCTACCAAAACCATATTAGCACCGGCAATAATACCTTGCGCGGTCGCATGAAACACATCAAGAATTCCATCAGGAGCAGCTTCGCGAGAACCGACGGAATGTGAAGGATCGATACAGACAGGCATTCTTGTTAGGCGTTTAATAGCAGGCACATGTGTAAAATCAACCATATTTCTATGCGGATCAGAAAATGAGGTTTTCATCCCTCTTAGGCAAAAAATTACATTCGCGTTACCTTCACTCGCTAAATATTCGGCCGCGTTTAATGATTCATTTAACGTAATACCAAAGCCTCGTTTTAGCAAAATAGGATACTCTTTCTGTCTGCCGATAGATTTTAATAATTCAAAGTTTTGGGTATTACGAGTTCCTACCTGCAGCAAAACTCCTGTAGGCCGCCCTAATTTTTCCAAAGTAGAATCAATTTCGTCAATATGACTTTCATGGGTTATTTCCATGGCGATAACTTTAATTCCGTATTTTCCGGCCAATTCAAAAACATAAGGGAGACAATTTTTTCCGTGACCTTGAAAAGAATACGGATTTGTCCTTGGTTTATAAGCGCCCATTCTTGTGCAGTTTTGTCCGTTTTCTTTTAAAGCCTTCATCATCATTTCCACATGCTCGGGAGTATCGACCGCGCAAAGACCGGCGAAAATATTTAAATTTTCTTGATCAAAATGAACGCCGTTATAATCAAATCCGTTGTAGCGGTGAGTATCTTTATGCCTTCCTATAATGCGGTATTCCTGCGAAACACGCACAACCCTTTCTACCGCGGGTAAAGCCGCTATCGCGTCTTTATTCAATGCGGAAGTATCGCCGAATAAATAAATTTCAGTAAGCATCTGCTGATTGCCCTGCACAATATGTTTTTGGATCCGGATATTTTCCAAATCGCTTAAATAATCCCAAGTTTTTTTAAATGACTCAGAATTTTCATCAACGTCCGGACGAAGGAAAACTATCATTTTTTTTCACCTTAATTTGAGTTCTAATTGTAGGAGTTAAATTTAATAAAAGATTATATAATTTTTCACCCCGAAAAAATATAATTTTTCAATTTTATTACTAAAAATAAACCCATATTGAATATTTATACAATACTTTGATATTATTTATAATTTGCGATTATTAAATTGATCTTTTAAAGATGAGTAAAGAAGAAAGGAACAGCTTTTAATTCGGATTAAATTTTTATTTGAAATTCTGTTCCCGAATTTCGCAAAATCGAAAGCTCGCCATTTAATTGTTTCACGAGGGCATCGACCAAAGTTAATCCCAGTGATTCACTATCCTCTAAATTAAAATCTTTCGGCAGCCCGACGCCGTTATCTTTAATAATAAGAAGAAGATTTTCATTATCCTTCAGCATATTAATAGAAATTTCCCCATCCTGCCTTTTGGGAAACGCGTATTTTAACGAATTAGTGATTAATTCATTTATGGTTAGGCCAATTGTAATAGCCTGATCAATATTAACTTCTACATCTTGAACATCTAAATTTATAGAAATATCTCTACCGGCAGAATATAATGAAGTTAGATTCTGCGTAATATCCTCTATATATTCCTTAAAATTTATATTTGAAAAAGAATTTGTTTTATACAGTTTTTCATGAATCAGCGCCATAGATTTTATTCTATTTTTTGAGATGCGGAATATCTCCCGCGTCGCCTCATCGGTAATAGAATTAGCCTGAAGATTTAATAAACTGGAAATAATTTGCAAATTATTTTTAACCCGGTGGTGAACTTCGCTTAAGAGGCAAATTTTTTCTTTCAGGGAATCTTCTACTTCCCTTTCATATTTTTTTCGTTTTGTAATATCTAAATTTACACCCCGCAGCCCTACCGGCACATTATTTTCTATAACAACAACGTATTGAGATTCTATCCAAATATATTCGCCGTTTTTATGCCGCCACCTAAATTCGCTGGAACCGGCGCTTCCTGTATTAAAGGTTTTATCGTATTCTTCTAAAACTCGTTCCCTATCATCCGGATGAATTATTTCTTTCCGGAATTCAACTGCCGAAGTCCATTCATTAACTTTATAACCAAGTAATTGTTCAAAATAATCGCTAATAAAATTAGTTACTCCGGATTTTCTTTTTACACGCCAAACTTCCCATACAACACCGGGAATAGTGGTAAGAATATTATTTAACCGAATTTTTTGAAACAGAATCTGTTCATGAAGAATATTCCGTTCAATATCCAGTTCTTTTTGTTTTGTAATATCAAAACAAGAGCCTATATATCCTTCAAAAACGCCTTCTTTAGTAAAACGGGGAACTCCGTAATCTATAATCCATTTATATTCATCTTTATAATTTTTTAATCTATATTGAATAAAAATATCTTTTCTTTCGGCAAAGCAATTTTCAAAGCTTTGTTTCCATGCTTTAAAATCTTCGGGATGAATATTTTGCGACCAATCGCTTTTTACGGCTTCTTCTAAGTTTTTACCGGTAAATTGAAGCCATTGTTTATTAAAATAAATAAAATTTTTCTCCCTGTCCGTCATCCAAATTAAAACCGGCGAAGAATCCGCCATTAGCCTAAATCTTGCCTCACTTTCAATAAGGGCATGTTCAATTCTTTTTCTTTCGGTTATATCAATAACAGTTGTCTGAAGAAAAGTTTCTTGAGAGGGATAATAATAGAACTTACTCGTAAATATTTGAGCCGTAACAGCGGGCTGGCCTTTTATTTCTAAATGAAATTCATCTGTAACAAGTTTTTTATCGGTTGAATTGGAATTAGCTAGAAAATTAAGATATTTTTTAAACTCATTTTTTTTAATGAACGCGCTAAGCGGCAAACCTTTTAACATTTCCCTATTCAACCCGAAATATTTAGCGCAGGTAATATTTATTTCTTTTATTATTCCTGTTGAAGTTAAAGTTAATAAACCCACGGGAGAAAAATCAAAAGCGTTAGCGTACTCGTCGCGTGAAAGTTCAATTTTAATTTGTGAGTTTTTAAGCTCACTATTCTCCAGCTGCAAATGCTCTATTCTATCAACAAGGGACGCAACTTGATTATTATGTTTTTGCTCATAATCTATTTGAAACTTTCGCAAATTTTCTAATTCAATCAGCAGATCCTTCTTATTCATTTCATTATAACTATTCATATTCCTTCTTTCCCCCGAATTTAGTTTTATCTTTCAATCATAAAAATTATCTATTTCCATAGCCAATAAAATCATATCATTTTGGCCGTCAATTGTTAATTTCCTCGCGTTTAAAGTCAATTTTTTTCTTTCGGATTCAGTAAATTCTTGGTCAAACCCAAAATCCTCAAAAGATGAATCTTTTTCAATTATTTGATCTAATAAACTTCTGAGCGCGGAAATGTTCCATTTGCCGTCACTAATGGAATAAATATATTTATTAATTACTTCTTTTGGAGATAATTTAAAAGCATTATAAAATGAGTGATTAGCGGTTTTTATATTTAAATCTTTATCTAAAACCAAAATCGGTTCGCGCACGGTTTCAAGAATGGAAATATTATATTCCATTATTCTTTTAATCTGTTCAATTTTTTCTTTCAATTCAGTAATATCTATAAGCGCTATAATCGCTCCATCAATTTGATTTTCAAGAGTTTTATAAGGACGAATTCTCATAGAATACCATTGATCCTTCTTATCGAAAACTTCTATTTCTTTAATCTCAAGTTTATCTATAACCTCAAGAATTAAATCATTTAAATTTTCTATACTTAAATTTATTCTTAAATCACTAATAGGCCTGCCGATATCTGTAGGAATTAAATTTAGAACTTTTTCGGCCATAGGTGTAAATCTTTTAATCCGTAAATCATTTCCTAAAATTATTATAGGTATGTGTACGCTTCCTAAAAAATTTATTAAATCGTTATTTAAGCGCGACAGTTCAGAATTTCTATTTTGAAGTTCATCGTTTACCGTGGTTAACTCTTCGTTAGTTGATTGAAGTTCTTCCTTCGCGGTTTCCATTTCTTCATTTATACTCTGCAGTTCTTCATTACTAGACTGAAGCTCCTCTAATGTTGTTTTTAATTCTTCATTCGCGGCTTCTTTATCATAAATAATTGACTGCAGGTATTCCTTCGTTACTTTCAAATCCTGCTGAAGCTGTTTTACTTCTATGGTTGATTCAGACTTCTTACTTTGTTTTTTGGGGGATTTTGAACCTCCATCGCTTAAGAAACCGGGAGTTTCTGTAAGAAGAATTAAATAAAATAATTCTGTGGCTTCATCACTCTGTTTAATCGGTATTATTTCAAAACTCATGGTTTTGAACCCGTTTTTTTCTTTAATCTGAATATGATCTTTTTTTACGGATTTTTGTTCCTGTTTTACTTTATGAATTGCCGTTCTAAATTCTACAACCAATTCTTCCCTTGCCATTTTATAAAGATTAAGACTAGCTGTTCCGGGCGCGGGGCGTAAAAAACTCTCGGTGTTACCTCTAAATTGAATAATTTCCATCGAATCATTTATCAGCAGTGCCGGCGGAGTAAATTGTGAGAGTACAACCTTATCAGCTTCTTTCTGAACATCAAAATCACCATAAATATTTTTATTTTCAATTTTATAAAAATCGTTTCTTTCCGGGCTTTTCCTATAAGAAAAACTAAAACTATTTCTATCCAAAACATGTTTCTTCATGTAAATTTTATTCTGCCGGTCCATCAAAGAAAACAAATTGCTAAAACTTCCGATGGTTTCGGAATTGCCCAATAAAAGAAGTCCTTCAGGGTTAAGCGCGTAGTGAAATGTATTTATAATTTTCTTCTGTAAATTAAAATTAAAGTAAATTAGCAAATTTCGGCAGCTGATAAAATCAATTTTTGTAAAAGGAGGATCTTTAGCCAGATCTTGCCTGGCAAAAACACAAAGATCGCGTATTTTTTTATTTATTTGATAACCATGATTTTCTTTATAAAAGAAATTTCTTAATCTTTCGGGAGAAACGTCTTCAGCAATACTTTCAGGATAAACACCCGCGCGGGCCTTTTCAATAGATTTCTCACTTACATCGGTAGCGAATATTTGAATATTTTTGTACCGTATATTTTTACCGAAAAATTCCAATAGTACAATTGCTATTGAATATACTTCCTCGCCGGTCGAACAGCCGGGAATCCAAATTCGAATTGCTCTATTCTGTGAAGCCGTCGCTATTTTGGGAAAAACAATTTTTTTAAGAGATTCATAAATTTCCGGGTCGCGGAAAAATCCCGTTACATTAATTAATAAATCATGAAAAAGAGCTTCTATCTCATTTTTATTTGTTTCAAGAATCTTAGAATACTTACCCATTCCGTCGCATTTATGCATAAGCATTCTTTTATTTATTCTTCGTTTTATGGTATTGGGTTTATATTGAGAAAAATCGACTTGAGTAAAAGAATAGAGCATTGAAAAAATATCTTGTAAACATCCTTCATCTTCCGGCTGAACGTTTTCCTCTTTTTTATTATCCGTAAGAATGTAAGGGTGATGCGCCATTCGGTTTAATTCGGCGGCAATAGCTTCAGGCGATAAAATAAAATCAACATCAAGCGAATTTATAGCATTGTGCGGCATTCCCGTATATTTGGCTGTATCAGGATCTTGAACAATTGTAAAACCTCCAACTTCCTTAATCTCTTTTAACCCATTTGTACCGTCATTTGCCGTTCCGGATAGTATTATTCCAATACAATGATTTTTTTGTTCACGGGCTAAAGCCGTAAAAAATTTATCGATAGGTAAATGTTTTTCAGATGACGGCGGACGATTTAAAAGTTTTAGAGTGTCTTTAGAGATAGTTATATCCGCATCAGACGGCATAATAAAAACTTTATTGGCTTCTAATTTCTGATTATCTTCAACCTGAACAATCGGTAATTTTGTTTCTCTTTTTAGAATTTCCGGAAGCAGGCTTTTATGGTTCGGATCCATATGCTGTACGAATACGTAAGCGAAGCCTGTTTCTTCAGAAAGATTATTCAAAATTTTCAGAAAAGATTCAATACCGCCTGCCGACGCCCCAATTGCCACCACCGGAATAAGATTGGTATTTTGATCATCAATTCTTGATGAATTATTTTTTATCTCGGAAGTATTTTCCGTATTCCCTTTTTTCATTTTTTTTATCAGAATTTTTGTTCAATTAAAAAGATATTTAGTAATTACTAAAATTTTAAATTAGCTCTAATTACTATAAAAGTAAAATGTCAAAAATTTAACTATTAAATTTATTACAAATCTTTTATATGTTTAGGAATTTATTACTGCTTTTGTTAGTTTTTGTAATTCAACTTAATAAATCTATAAAAATTGTTAGTTTCACCCGAAATTAACAGAAGGAAAAAATTGATAAACGAAAAATCAAAACTAGACGGGGGCAATTCGGAAAATATATCGATGAATGAAACAATAGATAAATATTTAAAAGAATTTTATAAACTGCCTGTGCTCTATTCGTTTAATGGTTTTGATGTAAGAGATATAAATAAACTTGACACGAACCTTCATTTTATTGATAAATTTATTTTTGATTTTAGCGACGAGTTTTTTCTCTGGTTCCAAAATATTGAAGATGATAATGGTTTCCGTGAAAAAATTACTGAAAAAAACTACAGTTATCCTCTTGATAAATACGGAATAATGGAAAAATTAAGTTCAGTAGCCAATATTGAAGATTTCGGACAGTACAACGAAAATGAAATATTTGCCAAATATCCTATAAGAACTAATGACATATTAAATAATTGTAAGAATTTTTTTAATATCTATTATTCTCATTGGACAGCAGTTGTGCCGGATTATTTTGCCGATAAATCATTTTTTATTTCCTGGTATTCTCAAGAAATGAGTTTGCTTCCATGGAAAGATTGGAAAGAAATTGAAGAGGTAATTTCTAAGAAATAATTATTATTACGAAAAATAAAATTTGCGGAATTATTAGTTCATAACAGTAATTATTCCGCTTATTTTAGAAATTTATTGTGTATTCAGCTTATATTTTTTCAGATATCTAAAACCTACCAGCTTTTTATGCTTTTCATCCCATAAACTCAGCATCATACTTTTTAAACTTGATCGAAAAGTTAGAATAACAGCTTTTTGAAACAACTGATTCTCTTTATGGCATTTTTCAAGATGGTAATTTGGTATTCGCGGACTTAAATGGTGAATGTGATGAAATCCGATATTTCCGGTAAACCATTGCAGAACTTTCGGCAATTTATAATATGAACTTCCCTGGAGAGCGGCTTGAGTATAATCCCACGATTCATCTTTTTCCCAATATGTATTCTCAAACTGATGCTGAACAAAAAACAGCCATGCGCCAGTAGAAGAACTAATTATAGTAATAGGAATTTGGATCATAAAGAAACTTTTAAATCCGATTAAAAATATTAGTAACGAAACAAGGGCCAGAAGTATAAAACTTGTTACGTAAACGCTTCTTTGTAAATTTTTTACGGCTTTTGAACTGGAAGCAGGAAATCTATAAACAATAGTAAAAAGAATAGTCGGCGCTATTAAAAATAAGACAAAAGGATTTCTATAAATTCTATACTTAATTTTGCCCCATCTGGAAAGCTTCAAATACTCTGAAATAGTTAACGTACTAATGTCGCCGATACCTCTATGTTCCAAATTCCCGGCACTTGCATGGTGAATTGCATGGCTTTTACGCCAGTAATGATATGGAGTTAAGGTAAAAATACTGCAGAACATTCCGCCGTAATCATTGGCTTTTTTTGAGGTAAAAAATGATCCGTGGCCGCAATCGTGCTGAATAATAAAAAGTCTGACTAAAAATCCCGCAGCCGGAAACGCTAAAAGAAGAGTAATTACATAATTTACGTTTAGTGAAAGAAACATTAAATACCAAGTTATAACAAAAGGAACAAATGAATTTATCAGCTGCCATATTCCTTTCCATTTGTTCGATTTTTGATATTTATTAACAATTCCTTTCCAAACTGATGGTGTTATCTTACCGGACATTCTCTCTTTCTTAATTATAAAAATTTGAATTTAAAGATACAGATATCAAATACAATTAAAAGTTACAAAAGGTTCCCCGTTTATTAATTTTGAATCATAAATGTTTTGGTTTTAATTATTTTTCAAAAAGAATAAAACTTATAGATCTAAGTCTTCAATTATTTTATCTACAATTTCGGGAACGGATTTATCAATTTTTACAGTATGGACATCTTTAGGTTCCTCAAGCGCGTCAAACTGGCTGCGCAGCATTCCGGCCTTCATAAAATGAGCTTCCCGCTGTTCAAGCCGTTCTTTTATTAATTCGAAACTTCCTTTTAAATAAACAATTCTAACTTCTTCATTTATTTTCAATATATTCCTATAACTTTTCTTTAACGCAGAACAAGCAAGAACAATATTTTCATTCTTATTCAGTGATTCTTCAATTAAACTTCTAAGCTTCATCAGCCAGGGCCTTCTATCATCATCAGTTAAAGGAATACCGTTGCTCATTTTTTTTACATTACTCTCCGGATGATAATCATCCCCTTCATAATATCTCCAGTTTAACCTTCCGCATAATTCTTTACCGATAGTTGTTTTACCGCTTCCTGAGACGCCCATTAGAACAATTACCATTTTTCTTTTCTTTTTATTTTTGGAATAAGTTATAAAACAAATATAACTTTTTTATGAATCACAAGTTATTTCGCAAAACATTAAAAAAACTTTTTATGTTAATTAAAAAGTGAGCCGGAAGAGCTGAAACTTTTTTAAGTCTTAAAACGGAAAAAGATTTCAAATGTTTAATAATAATCTTATGTTGGTAACAGTACAATTAATCAACAATTGTTAGGGGAAAATTTATGCGGCGCACTCTCAAATTATCAGTTTCAATAATTTTATTAATTTTTCTAATCTCCCCCAACTTATACTCCCAAACATTGGATGAAAGAGTTGAAAGCATTATAAACAAAATGTCTTTGCAGGAAAAGATACTTCAGCTTCATCAAGAGGGTGGATTTAATACCGCGGATAATACTCGGTTAGGAATACCGGGCTTTATAATGGCTGACGGACCTCATGGAGTAAGGGATGGAAAAGCCACTAGTTTTCCGGTCGGAATTTCAATGGCGGCAACATGGAATCCCGATCTAATTTTTCAAGTCGGTTTAGCAATGGGCAAAGAATTTAGAGGTAAGGGAAAACATCAAGCATTAGGCCCTTGCATGGATTTAACAAGAGACCCGAGAAACGGAAGGACTGCCGAATCCGGGGGTGAAGATCCTTTCCTTTGCGCTAAAATAACTTCAGCCTTAATTAAAGGAATACAATCCGCCGGCTGTATCGCAACCGCTAAACATTTCAACGGAGTTTATCGTCAGGATAACCGGACTGAAAACAATTATTTAATTAGTCAAAGAAATTTAATGGAATATTACGGTTTAAATTTCCGCAGCGCGGTTCAGGAAGCGGGTGTTATGAGCGTTATGAATTCTTACAATTTAATAAACGGTAAAAAGGCCGCCGAAAATAAAAATCTTTTAACTAATATTCTTCGCGATTATTGGGGATTTCCGTATTATGTTGTTTCCGATTGGGGCTCCATTTGGGATTCCAAAGCCGCTATTGAAGCTGGATGTAATGTCTGTATGGGATCGGCTAATTATGAAAATGATCTTTTTAACCTTGTAAACTCGGGCCAAATTTCTATTCAGACAATAAATGACGCGGTAAGAAAAGTACTTCGTACAAAAATACTTTGCGGCATGCAGGATTATTTACCTTCCGGAAATCCTGCGGATATTAATAGTGAATTCAGCAAAGAAACCGCTTACAATTCAGCAAAAGAATCAATTATTCTATTAAAAAACGAAGGAAATATTCTTCCTTTAAATAAAAATGAAATTAAACATATAGCCGTAATAGGGCCGAGCGCGGATATCGCACAAATAGACGGTTCCGGGTCCAGTTATGTTTCGCCTTTTTATTCCGTAACACCTCTTTCGGGAATTATTAACAAAACCGACGCGGAAAAAATATCATATCTAAAAGGATGCGATATAAACAGCAGCGACATGTCAGGATTCGCGGATGCGGTAAAATTAGCCGATACCGCTGATGTTGTAATTTATATTGGAGGTTTGGATTTAACACAAGAAGGTGAAGGTTTTGATCGTGTGGGCGGGTCAATAGAATTGCCGGGAAAACAAAAAGATCTAATAAAAATGCTGGCATCAGTAAATAACAATATAATAGTAATATTAGAAAGCGGCGGAATATGCGGGGTTAATGATTTTGTAAATAATATAAAAGGATTAATATACGCTTTTTATCCCGGCCAAGAAGGAGGAAACGCTCTTGCCGACGTAATTTTCGGTGATTACAATCCTGCCGGAAGACTTCCGGTTACAATGCCAATGAATGACACACAACTTCCGGAAAGGAATTTTAATTTTGATGATGATTTTGGCGGCGGCTACAGATGGTTTGATCAACAAAATTTAACACCCCAATTTGTATTCGGATACGGATTAAGTTATTCAGAGTTTGAATACAGTAATTTAATATTAACACCGGAATCGGCACCGGCCGGAACAGAAATAACAGCTAAGCTAGATGTAAAAAACATAAGTCAGGTTGAAGGTGATGAAGTAGTACAGCTTTATATTACCGATACAGAATCTAGTGTTTTTATGCCGGAGAAACAGTTAAAAGGATTTAGAAGAATTCATATACTTCCCGGTGAAACAAAAACCGTTAGTTTTAAAATTACGTCAGAAGAACTTTATTATTACGATGAATCACTTAAAAGTTTTGAAGTTGAGCCCGGAGAATTCACAGTTAGAATCGGCAGTTCTTCAGGGAACCTTCCCCTTTCAAAAAACTTTACTTTAACCTCCTCTGTTCCAAAGCCCGATTTAAAAATTGTATGGATAAAAACAATGCCGGCCTTCCCTGTTAAGGGAGATACAGTTGTATTTTTAGCAGCAATAAAAAATGAAGGAACCGGAGATAGTCCTGCTTTAATTCACAGAGTAAATTTTTATAAAGACGGCCGCGAAGTCAGCAGTTCAAATAAATTTAATAATTCATTAAAACCCGGCTCAATGGTTTTAGTTTCCGCGGATGCTGGTATTGCGGGAGAAAATGGATGGATTGCCCAAAATGCCGGGACAACAATAGTTAGCGCGATAGTGGATCCGGAAAAGAAGATTAATGAATGGAATGAAAATAATAATAAAACCGACTATAGTTTTATTATCTATAATAAACCTCCCGAGAATATTGCAAAATTTAAAGAAGCGGTTGTTTCATCAATAGAGAGTACTGATTATACAGGCAATTACGCAACTGACGGAAATATGAGCACCCGCTGGTCGTCTCAATTTACCGATAATCAATTCATTTATATTGATCTCGGATTTAAGCAGCATATTAATAAAATAAATATTTACTGGGAAACAGCTTTCGGAAAGGATTATGAAATTCAAATTTCCGATGACGCGGAAAATTGGGAAACAATAGAAGCGATTAATAACAGCGACGGCGGGTTAGATGTAATTTCAAAAGACGCCGAATGCAGGTATGTAAAAATGAAAGGCATTCATAGAGCCACGGAATGGGGATATTCAATGTATGAATTTGAAGTTTATGATGATACAAAAACCAGTATTGGCCTAGATGAAATCTCAAAAACCACTTCTTATTTTTTAGAAGATAATTATCCGAATCCATTTAATGCTTCAACTCAATTTCATTTTGCGGCTGCTTATCCTAATACAATAAAAATTCAAATCTTTAATTTAACAGGCCAATTAATTAGAACTTTAGTTGACGGAAATTATTCCCCGGGAATGTATGTAGCTTCGTGGGACGGTAAAGATAATTTTGGAAATCAAGCAGCAAGCGGAATTTATTTTTATCAAATGCGAACCGGAAATTTCGCGCAGACAAAAAAAATGATTATGCTGAAATAGAATTACCTAAAAAAAATAGAAGCTCAGTTAAAAACTGAGCTTCCCTTTTTAATAATTAATAGTAATGAATTTAATTAATAATGAGGCAAAGGATCTATATCAACAACAAACTCTTGCGGAACCGCCACTTCAAAATCCATCTGTTTTTGATTTCTTATAAATAGCTCGGCCGGTGCTGTCGGAGAACCATTGCAGCTAATAATAACTTTGTAAGGATTAAACACGATAACAATACGTCCTCTCATTTTTAGATTATTCTTTACTACTTCGTAAGAAATATTGTTCATCTTCAATTCTACCAAATAGTGGAGATTTACTTTTTGATTATTAAAAATGCCATTCCACCATCTTTCAATAGTTCCGGTCCCGGTATATTTAGGGCGAGAAGAAAGAAGTCCATCCCATGATCCGTTAATAGAACGTTCATCCTTGTCACCACTCGGATCACCATTAATAAAACCGAAAGCTTCTTTAACATTAACCAATAATTCCATATAATTCGCTGATAAAGGATTATCAACAGTCTGACCTCCGTCAAACGCTTTAAAGGTCATTTTTTTTAAGAAAGTTCCCGTATATTCGTTAACCCAATCCGGATTAGTTAAAAGACCTTCCCAAGTATATGTACCGTTAGAAAAAGAATAAGAATCGCCGGTAGATTTACTCATAGCTTTAACATTAAATTGATCTTTAAGATCTTTATAACTTACCAACGAATTTGTAGTAACATTAAATGCTGTTTTAAAAATTACATCTGTTTGTTCCCTAACTTGATCTGCCGTAGGAATAAATTCCTCAGGCGGTAATTTTTCATCTTCCGGAGTAACCGGAACCTTACATGAACTTATGATAATTCCCAATAAAAACATCAGGAAAAACAAAGTGATAGATTTATTAAGTGCCATAATTTTACCTTTTTCATTTATGATTAAAAAACTTTTACTTGTGAACTATTTGAATCAACCGATGAAATAAGGTCCGGCGCGTATAATACTTTTCATAACTCCCCCCTTTCTTGGGATTATAAAAAACTAAAAGATGTTAATTAAATAGATAACCTCCTCCGTTTGTTCAGTTCCAATGCCTTCCAAAAGGAACAGAGGCCGGAAAAAATTCTCCGGCCTTATTTTTATTATTCTTACTTTAACAAGATCATCTTCTTTATTTGAATAAACGGTTCAGCTCCTTCCGTTAAAGGAATGGCTTCTAAACGATAAAAATAAACACCGGAAGCAATTCTAGACTGCCATTGCACTTCATAAGTATTTGCTGATTTCACAGCATCAACCAAAGTTGATATCTTTTGGCCGATTGTATTATAAATATCCAATTTAACTTTACTCATCACAGGTATATTAAATTTAATAGTAGTTGAAGGATTAAACGGGTTCGGGTAATTTTGCGCCAGATTAAAATCAGTCGGAACGGCAGCAGCCTTTATAACATCAGATACATTGGAAGCAGTTTGTTTATACTTGATGGTAGTTATTACACCGGTTGTTAAACCGATTCTTGTAGTACCTGTTACATACAAATTATTATCATCGGCAACTGCAATATCAACAGCCTGATCAGAAGTATCTTTAATGCTGTTATAAGTCATACTCCATTTAATTTCGCCGGACGCTTCATATTTTAATGTAGCATAATCAGGTCCTGTACCCGAATTAAAACTTTGGCCTGCGGCGTAAATATTACCTTTTGGATCCAGTCCCAATGAATTGAGATAATCCCAATTATTACCGGTTCCGTTATACATTCTTACCCATTCTTCCCAACCGTCAGGATTATATTTAACGATTGCCATATCCATTTCCTCGTTAAATAAACTACCGTTTACGGTTGCGCCAATATAAACGCCTTCATTATTAACAGTTAATGCTTTTGCCTGATCCGCAGCACTTGCCCAACCGTCAAAAGTCATCATCCATTGATAATTTCCGTCCTTGTCGTATTTGATTGTTACTACATCGGAAGAAGATCCATTATTCATGCTTGTACCGTTTACATAAACAAATCCGTCTTCCGATACCGCAATATTCTGAGCTATATCTTCAGCATCAGCACTACCGTTATAAGTTTTAGACCACAGCTGATTACCGGTTTTATCATATTTTATGACCGCAAAATCAGTACCTACTCCGGTATTATTGCTTCCGCCAGCTATATAAATAAATCCTTCATCATCAATGGCGAGATTATTCCCCATATCGGCAAAATTCCCGGTTCCGGAATAATTAACAGCCCATAATTCTTCACCGGAAGAGGAATATTTTACAGTAGCTATATCCGGGAATAGCCCGCTGAAAACAGCAGAACCCGTTACATAAATATTTCCGTCCAAATCAAGAGCAATCGCGGATGCTTTATCACTTTGTCCCGCAGGCCCGTTATAGTTTTTCATCCATTCCGGTTTGCCTTCAGAAGTGTATTTAATAGTTAAGAAATCTGTTTTTCCGTCAGGCCCGGTAGTTGTGCCGGTTACGTATACGTTTTCATTTTCATCAACCGCCAGCCCGGAAATCATATCTTGATTTCCGCCGTCGAAAGTTTTCCACCAGATCAGATTTCCTTCCGAATCATATTTTATTGTTAAATAATCGGTGTTATTACCCGCGCCGATTTTCTGACCGATTATATAAATGTTTTGATTTATATCGGCCTTCATAGCAACCGCAAAATAAGATTCGTTTCCGTTAGGATTAAAATTACGAATCCATGATTCCTCTATTGATAAATGCGGATTTGTAGTAGTTTTAAACATGAATACTTCGGAGAATTCTCCCGGACCTTCAGTACCGAGAGCAGCAACACGCCAATAGTAAAGCGTACTATCCTTAAGCGATTTCACAGGTTTAGTATTATTATCAGAAATAGTATCATCAACAAACGGTGCTACAAAATCATCAATTAATGAAACTTGAACTATATACTTATTCACTCCGTCAATAGGTCCCCAAACGAGATTTAAACTGGTAGGCTGGTTTTGAATACCGTTTGAGGGAGAAATTAATTGTGGTGCTCCAGGCGCCGGCATTATAGTAGTAAAATGCCATACTTCAGAATATTCGCCGGAAAGAGCATTTTTTAGACTTTGAACTCTCCAGTAATAAATTGTACCGGCGTCTAAAGGACCAACCGCGGATTCAGAAATCATTAAAGTATCATCAACTACAATAGATTTAAATAAAGAATCCTTGGCTAACTGAAGATGATATTTTACATCATCTATCATACTCCACTTTAAAGTATCTTGAAGCTTAACATTTTCAGCACCATTTATCGGAGCGATTAAAGCCGGTGACGCGATAACTTCATCTATGGTAGTAAGAATTCTTACCGTAGAGAAATTACTTGTCATGCTTGAATTTAACGCCCTGACTCTCCAAAAATAATTTGTAGAATAAGACAAGCCATCATATTTAACTAAAGTCTCGGCTACTGTATCTTCATAAACTATTTTAGTAAAAGCGGCATCATCAGATAACTGGAAGTGGTATTTATCGGCAAAAGTAACCGCGTTCCAAGAAAATGTAATATTAAGAGGAGCTTTCTTCAGAGAATCGGCCGGCGAAATAAGAACAGGAGCACCTAATTGGCCCATTGTAGTAGTGAACATCCAAATTGGAGAGACAGTTTTATCCAAACTATTAACCGCAGTAATTTTCCAGTAGTATTTTGTATTTTTTGCAAGAGAAACCGCAGTTAAGGAAGTATCTGTAGTTACAGAATCAATTATAGTGAGTGAAAACTGCGCATCAGTAGAAAGATTTAGATGATAACTATCAGCATTTTTAACAGAATGCCAAATAAGTAACGGAGTAGTTGACACATCTGTTAAATAATTTTCCGGAGAAATTAAAACCGGGGATACAAGCGGAGCAATCCGGGTCGTGAAATTCCAAACTTCAGAATATTCACTGCTTGTCATAGAATTTTTTGCTTTTACCCGCCAATAATAGGTTGTCCCGTATTTTAAAATTGTAACTTCTTTTGAAGTTGTACTTAATCCATTCTCATTAACTATAGTATTAGTGAAGGCATTATCCGTCGCTACCTGCAAATCATATTTATCGGCCTTTGCAACAGAATTCCAGCTTAAAGAAAGAGAAGTAAGCTGGTCTTTACTATTATTTGCAGGAGCTGAAAGAATAGGTTTGGCCAGAGGATTTATAGTAGTAAAACTCCAGGCGTCAGAAAATTTTCCGGTTTCCTGACTATTTACAGCCTGAACCCTCCAAAAGTAACTATCTCCCATATTAAGTGAGGTTATTTCCTTTTCCGTAGTATTTATATCCTTTATATCATTAACGATAGCAGTAAAATCGGCATCTGTCGCGACTTGAAGATTATATTTTTCGGCGTTATCAACTGTTTGCCATTTTAATGTTACAGACGAGGGAATATCGATGGATTTATCACCCGGCGAAAGAAGAACCGGAACACCAAGAGGCGCTGTTTTAACAGCAAAATGCCAAACATCTGAATAATTAGAATATCCGGAAGTTAATTTTGCCCTGACGCGCCAATAGTAAGTTGTACCATAATTTAATCCGGATATTTCTTTTGATGTTGATGTTATTCCTTGTAAATCTTGAACCGGCGAAGTAAAACTTTCATCGGTTGCAATCTGCAGATCATATCCGGCAGCTCCGGAAAATTGAGCCCAAGCTAAAGTTACAATTTGATCTAAATTTTGGCTGCCGTTAGCAGGGCTAACAAGATTAACATTTCCAACAGGAACTTCCGGTTTATATTTTATTGTGGTTATTTCCCCGGATTTTAAACTAATTTTTGTAACACCAGTAACGACAAAATTATCATTATCGACAACAGTAATTCCAGCAGCCTGATCAGAAGTATCTTTTATGCTGTTGTATCTTTTTATATACTGCTGATCGCCGTTAGAATTATATTTTAAAGTTACATAATCATTACCGGTTTCAGTCCCCATACTTTGTCCAACAGCGTAAACATTTCCGGCCGGATCCAAACCTAAACCGGTAAGATTATCCCAACCGTTCCCTGTGCCGTTAAATGTTTTCGCCCAGCTTTCATTTCCGGCGGAAGAATATTTAATAACAACAAAATCTCTATCGGAATTTCTTACAGAAGTACTCCCGACATTTCCCCCTATATAAATATTGCCGGCCGCATCAACAACAGCGGCTTGAATTTGATCTTGGCCATTAAGAGGTCCATTATAAATTTTTGTCCAAAGCTCATCACCGGCATTACTATATTTTAAAGTAGTAATATCTGTAGAACTCGTTTTAGATAAACTTGTGCCGCTGACGAAGATATTTTTTGCATCATCAAGTTTAATAAGAACCGCTACATCTTCTGAATTAGCGGATCCATTATATCTTTTCACCCAAACCTGGTTTCCGTCCTTATCAAGTTTAACGGTTCCGTAATCTGAACCAAACCCGGCGCCTCCCGAGCTCATTCCGGTAACATAACTATTACCTTCATTATCTACCGCGATATCTTGCGCGGCATCCGCAAAATTTCCCGGACCATTATAATGTGAAACCCAAAGGAGATTTCCGTTTTGATCATACTTTAAGATCGCATAATCCGAAAAGAATCCACTCCATGTTGCACTACCGCAGACATAAACATTTCCCGCATTATCAACGGCAACAGCATTCCCTTGATCTAAACTATTGACAGGTCCGTTATATTTTTTAGCCCATAATAGAGTTCCGTCGGGACTATATTTAATAGTAACAATGGCACTTGTAGAAGCACTCATTCCTGCCGAGCCGGTAGCGTAAATATTTCCGGCCGCGTCAGTAACTAAAGCAGAAACCATATCATTTCCTCCCCCGTCATAAGATTTCGACCAAAGGAGTTTTCCATTAGAATCATATTTTAGTAGAAGAAAATCGCCGCTCATCGAACTGTTGTATTTAGCACCTAACACAATAAAATTAGAATTGTTATCGGATTTAATATCAACAGCCATATCCATACCGTTAATATCAGAACTATAATTTTGAATCCATTCTTCTGTAACATTCTGCGCAAGTAGAATGGTAGAAAAAGAAATGATCAGCATAGGAAGGTATTTAAACCACCTCATATTGTGCTCCTTAACTTTAACAAATTTTCAATAGAATCTTTAATTATTAAGTCGTAACTCATACATGATAAGTGGACAGGATCTTAGATTTCCATTAGGAATAGCCGGAAAAAGTATAAGACAATTTTCCCTAACGTTATTGGACTTAACAGTAAAATTACTGTTAGATATCAGTGATATACAGCTGCTGCAGAAGAGAATCCATATGCAGCCAATTCCAATCAAATAGCACCGGGGTTAAATTCTGCCCTTCAACAGCAACAGCAGAGCAAAATTGTTCATCCGAACTAAGATCAAACAGAGACCAACGGAAGATTTCTTCCGGATTATTTCGAACAGTTAAAATTCGGGGGGATTCATTAGAAAGAAAAGAGACCTCAAAACTATCAAGCGGAATAGAAAGGCCTTTTCCCACAGCTTTAATAAAAGCTTCTTTTCGTGTCCAGCATTTAAAAAACGCTTTTAATTGCTGATCAGCGGGAAGTGATAATAATTTATTATTTTCATATGGAGAGAAAAATTTTTCCATAATATTATTAATTTCAATATCGGAACGTATTTTCTCCAAGTCGATACCGATACTTCTATTGAGACTAAAAGCAAACAATGCTTTATCGCCTGAATGAGATATATTAAAATTTAGTCCATGCTTCTCATCAGACAGCATCGGTTTTCCATACTCATTGTATTTAAATTTTATCTTATTGGGTGTTATAGAAAGATATTGGGCAAGAATTAATCGCAGAATTCCTCTAACCGCGACAAAATGATTTCTGGGTAAAGGAAAATAATATTTTTCGGCGCGTTCAACTTCATCCTCCGATAGAAGTGGAATTAGATTATTAACTTCTTCATCGGAAAGATTTAGATGCGCTTTCCAAATATGGAATTCATTATTTAATAAAATTGAATTCATTTTTTTAAATTAAATTTCGAATTCTGTTTTACTTCTTTTACAATTAATTCGGTTAACATTTTCTCATTACGATGAATAAAAAAATGACCGCCTTGTAGCATGCGCAAATTGAATAAACTATTCGTGTAGTTTTGCCAGAGGGAAAGATTCTTTTCTGGAACATCAGGATCCTCTGTTCCGCCTATTGCCATAATCGGACAATTAAGAGAATAATTTTCTTTAGAAGAATAATTCTCACTAATAGCAAAATCGGCCCGTAAAATAGGAAGAAGCAAATCCATTATTTCTTTATTTTGAAGAAGAGCTTCATCTGTCCCCTTCATTTCTCTTAATTTTTGAATAAATCTTTCATCATCCAGAGTATGAACCTTCTCTTCATTTACGCAAACGCCGGGCGCATTATGGGCTGAAACTACAAGTAATTCAGGACGCACATTAAATTTTTTCTGAAGTATAGAAGCGGTTTCATAACCTATTAAAGCTCCCATACTATACCCGAAAAAAATAAAAGGCTTATCAAGATAAGGAAGCAGCCCTGGGATTAATGCTTCAACTAAACTAAAGACATCTCTAAAAGGCTTTTCATTTAAACGCTTTTCTCTTCCCGGAAGATGGACAAAGCAAACCTCAAAATTTTCAGGGAAAAAATTCGGCCAATTTCTATAAACCAAAGCTCCGCCGCCTGCATACGGAAAACAAAACAATCTGTACTTAGCGGAATGATTTGGTTTCGGATACGAAATCCATTTTTCATTTAAATGTAATTTTTCAATCATAATTTTTCTCATTCATAAAAAATATCTGAAGAAGCATGCTCCAATAGTCAGATTAGAGCATGCATTCCTTTTTAAGAAGCGTTTACCTTATCTGCCTCCATTTTCTTACGTAAACTTAAAGGACGCATATCAGTCCAAACTTCCTTAATATAGTCCAGGCATTCTTGTTTTAGCCCTACCTTTCCTACATCTTTCCAGCCGAGCGCGTTCTCACGATCCGCCGGCCAAATAGAATATTGCTCTTCGTGATTGATAACTACCTTATAAACAGTAGTATCTTCAGAATCATCCCAACCCATATTACCTCCTATTTTATATATTGAAATAAGTTTAACAGTTAACTTTCTTTAAGAACCGGCTCCGGCTCTTTTATATTTTGATCTAAAATGTTAATCGTCAAATAATCTCTAAAATTTATATTAAGCGAAACCAGTAAAGCACTTATAGTCATTAATATTCCACTGCCAATATAAATTGCCGTAATATTTCTTCCCGTAAAATCATATAAAATTCCGCCAAGCCCCATTCCAAGAGGTGCCATAGCGCCCGAAAGCGTTGTAAGAAAACCGAATACTCTTCCCCTAATTTGACTTTCTGTAGTAATTTGAAGAATTGTTATAATACTAACAGAAACAAATCCGCTCATAGTTCCGGCGGTTAAGGCTAATATTAACGCGGAAGATCCGGTAGAAATAAGGCCAAGCGCCGCATGCATAACGGACTCAAGAATAATCATTATAATAATAGCGGCACCTCGAGCCTTGCCGTTTAATTTTAATGTTCCGGCAATTAAATAACCTATTACGGACCCGAAACCGAAAGCGGCAAGCATAAATCCATACCAATCTTCATTAAGCTTTAAAAAATCTTCAATATAAAATGGAAGAAGAACTATAATAGGCATAGCTAAAAAATTAAGTAAAGCCGAAAGTAGAACTAAAGTTTTTAAACCGGAATTATTCATTACATAATGAAATCCTTCTTTAATATCCTCTTTAAATTTTGAAACATGCTCATTAAAACCGGTTACTTTTTCCGGGAGTTTTTGCGGGATTTTTATAAAAAGTTCACTTATAGAAGAGAAGATATAAGAGATTCCGTTTAACAAAATCAACAAAGGCGCGCCAAGAACGCGGAATAATACTCCTCCCATACCCTGCCCTATAAAAAGAGAAAATTGCTGACTAAATTGAGTTAATGAATTCGCGCCGGATATTTTTTCTTTAGGAACCAGATCCGGGACAGCCGCCGTAATAGCCGGCTGAAAAAATGAATTAACAAACGCGATATAAATTGAAACCACAAATAAACCGGTGATTATCAAATCATTAGCTTCCGGAGAAACAAAGAATAAAATTGAAAGCATCAATACAGCGATACCATTAAGAAGATCGCAAATAACTATAATATTTCTGCGTCTAAACCTGTCGGCGGCGGCGCCTCCTATTGTTGACATAAGTACGGCAGGCAGGCTGGAAGTCATTAAAATTAAACCTACCAGACTTGCGGAATCCGTTGTGTGTTTTATCCAAAAAATAACGGCAATAGAAAAAATCTGCGAACCGATATTACTAACTGTTTGGCCCTGCCAAAGAAGGAAGAAATTCTTATTAAATAATTTTTTAGGCATTTCCATTAAAACTGGTCCTATTTTAAAATCGTTTCTTTAATTAATTCTGATTTTGGAATTTCCATAAATTCATCAATTAATCTTGCCAATGCTGAAACATTCGCTTTATTCATCATACTAATATGATCGCCGGGAACCTCAATTACCTTTACATTTTCAGATAATTTTCCCCAACCGAGATCATAACTTTTTGAATTTTGATGCGGATTTTCTTTTGAACGGAAAATGATTAAATCGCCTTTATATTTTGCCGGTTTATAATTGTACCACGCGAATCTCATCGTCTTTAAAATCATTATGTATATCTTAAATTGATTCAGTCTCACGTAAAAAGGAACCATGCCGGCCTTTTTTGCTTTTTTCAGCACTATCTTAAATTGTTCTTCTTCATGTAAAAATTTTAAATTATTTAAATCAAGACTTAACGAATCTTTAAATATCAGATATAAAAGTTCCGCGTTATCCTTAGGAGTTTTTTCATCCAGTACCGGTTCTTGATCCAATAAAAACACAGCTCCCATTTTTTTATTTAAGGCAGAAAGCTGTTGTGCTACTTCAAAAGCGACGATTACACCGAAAGACCAACCTCCTATAAAATACGGGCCTTCCGGCTGTTTATTTAAAATTATATTTACATACCTGCCGGCCATTTTAATAATCGAATCATCCAAATCGGATGTACCGTCAATTCCCTGAGCTTGTATGCCATAAACCTTTCGGTCTGAAATAATATTTGCGGCTAGTTCAGAATACCAATGCACGCTTCCTCCGGAAGGATGAATTAAGAATAACGGTTCAACTTCATCGTTCCCCTTCTTCAACTCAATTAGAATATTTTCTTCCGGGTTTACATTTAATTTTTGCGCCTCTATATATTCGGCTAATTCTTCAATAGTTGACTTCTGATAAATAACAGCTATAGGAAGTGCGATATTAAAAGTCTGTTCAACAAGACCCGAAAGACGAATCGCGGATAAAGAATTTCCGCCGACTTCAAAAAAGTTATTTGTAACTCCATAATTATTTCCATCAAAAATAATTTTCCAAAGATCATTAAGTTTTTGTTCGGTAATATTTCTAGGATTTACAACTTCTAAAATCAGTAATTCTTCAGGCTTTGGCTCCGGGAGAGATTTTTTATCAATTTTTCCGTTTATTGTAATTTTAAATGAATCCACTTGAATAAACGCGGAAGGGATCATGTAATAAGGAAGCTTATCACTTATGAATTCTTTAATTTCCGTTTCATCAATTTCATTTTGATCTTTAACAGAATAATAAGCGACTAATATTTTCCGGTTATTAAATAGGCTAATAATTACAGCACAATTCTCAATCTGATTAAATAATCTCAGTTGGTTTTCAATTTCCTCAAGCTCAATTCTGAAGCCGCGCAGTTTTACCTGGTTATCAGTTCTGCCAAGAAAAATAATATTTCCGTCATTTGTATATTTTCCTAAATCTCCCGTTTTATACAGACGTTTACCCGGTTCTTTACTATAAGGATCAGGTATAAATTTTTCAGCTGTTAGAGCAGGATTATTTAAATATCCTCGGGCAATTCCTATTCCCCCGATACATATTTCACCGGTTGAATTAACGGGCAAAATTCGCAGTTCTTCATCCAGAATATAATTCTGAATATTCTGTAACGCTTTACCTATCGGAATGATCTGATCATTTTTATTTTCATTTATTTGATAAGCCGTGCTCGCTACCGTGGCTTCGGTAGGGCCGTAAACATTTATTAAATTTTTATCTTTCCATTTTTCGCAAATACCTGAATGAAGCTGTTCACCGGCTATACCAATATTTTTTAGATAAGGATAAACATCGGCTAGAAGAATATTTAATGTTGACGGCGTAAGAATCATATTAGTAATACTATAATTATTTATGAAACTTTTAATTTCATTTGCCGTCATTAAAGAAAAATTATCTATTAAAACTAGAGTGGAACCATTTAATAAAGCCGGGAAAATATCCGCTACAGCCCCGTCGAACGCAGGAGAAAAATATTGCAGAACTCTTGAAGCCGCGTTTAGAGTAAACAAATTTCCGTAGGCATTCGCTAAATTAACCACTCCCCTTTGCTCAACTAAAACACCTTTAGGATTTCCCGTAGACCCTGAAGTATAAATTATATAAGCGAGTGAATTATCCTCAACTTTAATTTCAAGATCATCCTCTTCCATTTTTATAATTTCTTCTTTTTCCAATTCCGGGATAACTATTTTAATATTTGAAAATTCCTTATAATTTGCCGCTTCTTTTATATCTGTAATAATCATTTTAATTTTTGAATCTTCAACTATATATTTTTTCCTTTCATAAGGAATGGAAATATCTATCGGAATATATGCGGCTCCGGTTTTAAGCACTGCCATTATTGCCGTAATCATTTCCGGTGATTTGGGCATTGCTATTCCAATTTTATCCTCCGTTTCAATTCCTTTACCGATAAAATGCCTGGCAAGTTTATTCGCGTTTGAATTTAATTCGTAATAGGATAAATATTTTTCTTTAAATCGCACAGAAATCTCATTCGGCTGACAAAAAACCATCTGTTCAAAAGCTTCCACAATTGAACCGGATTTTATTTTTTCTTTTTTACCGGTTAACCAGGAAATAATTTCATTCTCATCCCGCCGGTTTATAAAATTGATGTTTCCTAGTTTTTCATCCGGATTAGAAATAAACTGTGTTAAAATATTTTCCATAACTTTCAGCATTTGGCCAATAGTATCATCATCTATTTTACCGGCATCATAAGCCAGGCGGAATAACAAGTTTTTTTCAATTCCGGCAATAAAATTCAACGGGAAGTTGGTCTTCTCGAACATCTCAATATTTTGAATTTTTAATGAGGAGCCTTTTTCTTCAGCGACCTTTTTGATCGGATAATTTTCATAAACCAGCAGAGTATCAAATAAACCGGCACCGTTTGATACTTCGCTCCATTTTTGAATATCGGTTAAGGGAGAATAAGAATATTGGTGTGAAAAAATTTGCTGTTCCCTTAATTCTATTAATAAATCAATCACTTTTTTATTTTTTGTAACTTGCGCTCTAACCGGCAAAGTATTTATAAATAGACCTACCATATTTTCAGAATCAGTCAAATCATGAGGGCGGCCGGAAACAGTACTGCCGAAAAGAACATCTGTGTTTCCGGAATAACATGAAATAAGCATTATCCAGACAGACTGAACTAAATTATTAACCGTCAGATTATTTCTCCGACAGAATAAATTTACTTTCGCGGTAATTTGTTCGGACAAAAATAGCTGACGTTCTTTAATTTTAATCGTATCATTTTTTGTATAACATCCACTAATTGAATTCGGAGTTTTAAAATCTTTCAATAAAGCTTTCCAGTATTTTTCGGAAGTCTCCGCATCTTGTTTTTTAATCCATTTTATATACTCTTTAAAAGGAACCGCTGCCGGAAGGTTCAACAGCTCATCATTAGCAACAGCATTGTAAATGAAGAAAAATTCATTTAATAAAATCGGCATCGACCAACCATCCAGCAGGATATGATGATATGTCCAAATGAAATAATATTTTTTTTCCTCAATTTGAAGCAGAGTTAATTGGATAAGCGGCGGATGGGAAAGATCGAATTTTCTGCTTTTATCCTTAATTCTGTAAGCCTCTATTGAAGATATTTGTTCATCTTTAGAAGATAATTTTAAGTCGTAAAATTTTAATTTAATTTTCATTTTTTTTAATACCACTTGAACCGGTTCTTTAACATTTTTACTGATAAATACAGTTCTTAAAATTGTATGCCGTTCAACTAATTTTTGCCACGCGTTCTCAAAGGCTTGAATATTTATTTCATCGTTTAATTCGCATGAAAATTGTTCAACATACGCATCATTGCCGTTTGCGCTTAAGTTGTGGAACAACATTCCTTGCTGCATGGGAGACAACGGATAAATATCTTCAACATTATTCATCTCCATAATCGCCTATCCTTTAATTTTTTCAATTGAAGAATAAATTTCTTGTAAATCGCTCTCGGAAAAATTGAATTCTTGTTCGTTTACATTTTTATTTTCTAATTCTATATCGTCAACTAGTTTTATCAATTGAGATAAAAATTCATCCGCAAAAGATTTTATTGATTCAGCTTTAATTAATTTATAAGAGTAGGTGAAATCAAACCGCAATTCGTTATTATTAACACCGCCGTCAACCTCAATCAAATGAAGCCGATTTTGTTTATCATTTCTTTCGTTTCCCTTAGAAATTTGAAGTACGGAATTTGAACCGCCGGATGAAAATCGTCCCAAATAATTAAATATTATTTCAGGCTGAGGTATATTGTTTATTGCTTCTTTAACTGCTTTATCGCCGCATAAGAATTTTAGGATTCCAAAATTCATTCCTTTTGCTGGAATATTACTCAATTGTTTTTTTACAGCGTTTATTTTATCTGATGAAGAAACGCCTAAATCAACCTTTAGATTTACCGGATAAATTGAAGTAAACCAACCGACTGTCCTTGTTAAATTAATATCGTTTACCGTTTTTTCTCTGCCGTGCCCTTCCAAGTTTAAGAATAAAAATTCTTTACCGCTCCACTTAATAAAAGCAGATGTGAAAGCCGTTAAAAGAATTTCATTTATTTCTGCGCCATAATATTTCTGCGAATTCCGCAGTAAATTAAGTGTCATCTCCGCCGGAAAGTTTATCGTGAATTTTTCGGTGAAAGCTTCATAATTATCCTTACTTCGCTCATCGAAAATTAGAGCCGCCGGCTGCAGGCTTTGCCAATATTTCAGTTCATTTTTTATTTCTTCCGAATCGGCCAACGCGATTAATTCTTCAGCCCACCTTTTATAAGCAACGGTTTTAAGCGGAAGAATAATGTCTTTATTATCATTCAACTGCCGTATAGCATTCCGCATGTCTTCAAGAAGAATTCTCCAAGAAACTCCGTCAATTACTAAATGATGTATTATTATAAGAAGAAGATTTTCTGTTCGATTATAATTTTGAAAAAGGACAAAATTGAGAGGAGAATTTTCAAGAGATATTCCCGACTGCGCATTATTAGATTCGTATTCCACAATCCCTTTATGTTCATTGATTTCGTAGCGGAATAAATCTATTGTTTTAAGATTTATATTTATGTCGCCGGATATTATTTGCCTCGCTGAATTTTGCGAAAAAATAAATCTTGCTCTTAGCTGATCGTGATGTTTTACCAGCGCTGTTATTACTTTTCTAATTTTTATTTCATTTATTCCGGAAGGTACAGTTAAAATTACAGATTGATTATAATGATGTTTCTCTTCCAAATTTTGATTAATAAACCAGTACTGAATAGGAGTAAGAGGCACTTCACCTACTATCATTTCTTGTTCACCAAAAATAATTCGCGGCATATTTGAGTTAGAAAGTTTCGCTAATTCCGCGATTGTAGGAAATTTAAATATATCTTTAGGGGTAAGATTAAAACCAATTTGATTAGCTCTTGAGACAATTTGAATTGTTAAAATTGAATCTCCGCCCAATTCAAAGAAATTATCCTCAACCCCAATATTTTCAACAGAGAGAACATCTTTCCATATTTGTAAAAGTTTTACTTCCATTTCCGTAGAAGGTTTTACTGTCTCACCCTTCCCCCTCTTTTCAATAACATCAAAATCTTCTAATTTTTTTGTATCTATTTTCCCGTTTGCGGTAAGCGGAAATTTTTCTACTTTAATAAGAGAGGACGGCAGCATAAAATCCGGAAGATTCTTTTTAAGAAAATCTTTTAAGCCAGGAACCTCCGCTTCAGGAATATTAGTTGTGTAAAACGCAGCCAATCTTGCGGTTCCGTTTGTTTCAGTTTTCTTTATAACTTTTGCGTCTTTTATTGATTCATGCGAGATTATGGCCTTTTCAATCTCAGATAGTTCAATTCTAAATCCTTTAAGTTTTATTTGATCATCAGCTCTACCCAAAAACTCTAAATTTACATCATTTCTCAGTTTCACAATATCGCCGGTTTTATACATCCTATTTCCCATTTCATTAGAAAACGGATTTGGTATAAATCTCTCCGCTGTAAGCTCCGGATTATTTAAATAACCTCTTGCTACTCCTTCGCCCGAAATATATAATTCCCCGCTTAAACCTTTTGGGACGGGCTTTAATTCTTTATTCAAAATATAAATTGATGTATTCGGAATTATTTTCCCGATAGGCACAGAACCGTTTCCCGAACTTTTCGAAGCTTCATAAACTACGCATCCGACAACTGTTTCAGTCGGCCCGTATTCATTAAACAATAATGTATCGGGCGCTGCTTTTTGTAATAATTCGATATCGGAGTAAAGCAAATTTTCTCCGCCGATTACAAAAGAACGTGATACATTTTTTAACTCATTTTCATTTAACTGAGCCGTAAGAAGTTTTAAATGAGCAGGAGTTATTTTTATTAAACTGAAATTATTGATCTCTTTTAATGTATTGCCTAAAGTTTCTATTTCATCATTTTCTTCGGTTATAAAAATAGTTTTGCCGGCCAATAGTGAAGGAAATATTGAAGTTACTGTCGCGTCGAAAGCGATAGTTGAATGAAGCAGAGAGCCATTGCCGATATGAACCGGATAAGCAAATAAACACCAGCTTAAATAATTTTTAAATCCTTTATGTGTTATCAGCGTTCCCTTTGGTTTGCCGGTTGATCCTGAAGTATAAATTACATAAGCTATATTTTCTTCATCAAGTTTTACGGTAGGATTATCGTATTTTTGTTCGGCTAATTCATTTTTGATACTATCTAATACTATTATTTTAATTTCATTCACCGGTTTGAATTTAGCTGATAAATTTTCCTCGGTTATTATCATTTTCAGCTTCGAATCATCTATCATATAATTTATACGATCTTCAGGATAACTAGCATCAAGCGGCAGATAAGCGGCGCCGGATTTTAATATTGCAAACAGCGTAACAACCAAATTAAAAGAACGTTTTAAACTTACACCGATAATCGTTTCCGGCCCCGCGCCTAATTCAATTAGATAATGAGCAAGTTGATTTGCTTTACTATTTAATTCGGAAAAACTTATACTTTCCGAATTAAATTTTAACGCGGTTGAATCGGCAAATTTTATCGCGGTATTTTCGAATTCTTTATGTACATAATCTCGCAATCTTTCTATATTTTCTGTTTGATTATATTCTTTTAATAAATCATTACTTTCCGAATCGGAGACTAAGGAAATATTTTTCACCAAGATATTTTTATTATCAGTTACTGTAGTTAAAATATTCTCAAAACGATGGATCATTCTATCAATTGTATCCGGCTCAAATAAATCCGCGTTATATTCAAAGGCGCCCCTTAAATTTTCTTCATCCTCAATAATAAAGAGTGTAAGATCAAATTTCGATGTTCCGCTGTGTAAAGCAAAAGGACGAAGAGTAAGATTTGAATTAATATTTATTTTTTGCGGCGGCGTATTCTGAAATACCAGCATTACCTGGAACAAAGGCGAATAGCTTAAATTTCTTTCCGGCTGAACCGTATCTACAACAAGTTCAAAGGGAACATCCTGATGTTCATACGCGGCTAAAGTAGTTTCTTTTATTTGTCGTAATAATTGTTTAAAAGTATAATCAACATTAACTTCAGATTTTAGAACCAGCGTATTTACAAATAGACCAATAAGTTTTTCAAGTTCCGAACTTCGTCTATTCGCTATCGGCGTGCCTACGCTTAATATTTTTTGATTTGAATATTTATACAGAAGCAGATCAAAGGCAGCTAATATCAGCATGAATAAAGTTACATTTTCATTTTTCGCTAAAGAATAAATTTCCTTTGTTACAGATTTAGATATTTCAAAAGTTTTATATTTGCCGTTAAACGTTTGAACGGGCGGTCTAGGATGATCATAGGGAAATTCTAAAAGCGGCGGAACATCTTTTAAATTCTCTTTCCAATAATTTAATTTATTTTGTAATACTTCACCTTTCAGCCAATTCCTTTGCCAGGCCGCAAAATCACCATATTGAATTTTCAAAGGCCGCAGCGGCGGAATTTTACCATTAGAAAGCGAATCATAAATAACAGAAAGCTCAGAAATAAAAACACGGGAAGACCAATCATCAAAAATAATATGATGCGCTATAAAAGAAATTATAAATTCATCTTCCGCTATTTTTAGTAAAGTAACCTTAAATAAAGGCGGTTCGGCAAGATCAAAAGAATGGAGTGCTTCTTTGGCAGTAATTCTTTCAGCCTCATATTCAGCATCTTCTTTATTCAAAACACTTAAATCAAACAACGGTAAATCCATTTCAACTTTATCAAATATTTTTTGCTGCGGCTTTCCATTCACGTTAATAATTGCCGTCCTTAAAAGCTCATGCCTCTCAGATATAAGGATTATACTTTCACGCAAAATTGGAACATCTAATTTTCCGTATAACTTGAAAGCATCGGGAATATTATAATACGGACTTCCCGGTTCCATCTCATTCAAGAACCAAATCCTCTGCTGCGCGAATGATAGAGGAATATTTTCTTTATTTTGAATTGCAGTAATCGGCATGATTTCAATTTTATTTTTTTCATGCATTATTTTTTGAACTTCCTTCGCCAATCCTTCAATCGTCGGATCTTCAAAAAGTTTTCTTAGAGGAAGCTCAATATTATATTCATCCTTGATTCTGCTGATAATTTGAGTGGCAAGAAGAGAATGCCCGCCTATAACAAAGAAATTATGCCTAATCCCGATTCCGTCAATATCTAAAACATCTTTCCAAATGGCGGTTATATTTTCTTCTAAAGAATTTTTCGGAGCTACATATAGATTCTCCAGTTCGCCTTGTAATTCATCAGAATCCGGAGGCGGCAGTAATTTTCTGTCAATCTTACCATTGGAAGAAAGAGGAAATTTCTCTAAAACAACGAAAGCGGAAGGAATCATGTATTCGGGGAGCCTTGCGAGAAGCTGTTCTCTTAAACTAAAACGATCTAATTCAGAGTTACCGGCAATAACATAAGCAGCAAGTTTTTGAATATTATTAGAATATACCACTGTTACAACAGCGGATTTTATTCCCGGTAGTTTAATTAATTCAGCTTCAATTTCACCTAATTCAACACGAAAACCTCTAATTTTAATTTGATTATCAATTCTGCCGATAAACTCTACATTACCGTCCTTTAAATATTTTGCCGCGTCGCCGGTCCTATATATTCTTTCGCCGTGCAAATCGCCAAAAGAATTGGGAAGAAACTTTTCCGCCGTCATCGCCGGATTATTTAAATAACCGCGTGCTATTCCGGTTCCCGTAATAAACAATTCGCCTTTAACACCAGGAGGCACCAGATTAAAATTTTCATCAAGAATAAGAAGACTAGTATTAGCAAAGGATTTACCGATAGGAATTACAAAATCATTATGCAGATTTATATCTTCGGATTCATAAAACGAACTGTCAATAGTACATTCGGTTAAACCGAATGAATTTATTACGCGTGTTCCGGAGTTAAGATATGTTTTAAATTTCTTATATTCATTCACGTACCATACATCAGAGCCCGCAATAAGAGTATTAATTGAAGATAAAGTTTTCCCATTTTCAGCAAGATAATTTATAAGATTTCTGAGAACCGCGGGAACAAATTCAGCGATTTTAATTTGTTCAGTTTGAATTAGATTAAATAATTCCTTTCCGTCTAAAAGAATATCGCGCGGCGCGGCAACAAGCATACCGCCTGAACAAAGTGCCCGTACAAAATCGCCTGTGAATACATCGAAAGTAAAATTAGCCATTTGAAGATGAACATTTACCTCTTCTTTTAACTTATAATCTTCTTCCCAGCTCAAATAAATATTTAAAAGATTTCGGTGAGTAATACCAACTCCTTTAGCCGTACCTGTTGAACCTGAAGTATAAATAGTGTAAACGAGATTCTCTTCATTTATATTTACTTTAGGATTTGGTAAAGATGAAACAGCGGAACCTAAATCATCGATAAATATTTTATCAAGATTATTTTGCGGCAAAGATTTCGCGGATTTTCTATTGGTTACTATAACTTTGGCATCAGAATCTTTCAGCATAAATTGAATTCGTTCTGCAGGGTAAAGCGTATCCATTGGCAGATAAGCCGCACCGGATTTCATAACTCCCAAAACCGCCGGAAAAATATCAATAGATCTTTCCAGATATACAGCGACCTTGTCTTCCGGCTTAACATTTTTTATTAATTCATAAGCAAGACGATTTGCTTCATTATTCAAACCGGAGTATGTAAGAATAGAATTTTCATATTTTACAGCCGTTTTACCGGGAATTTCGGCGGCATTTTTTTCAATTAAATTATGTACAAATAAATTTCCGGGAACTGAGATTTTTGAATTATTCCATTCATAAAGGATTTTCTTTCTTTCATTTTCGCTCAGTATTTTTATCCGTGAAATTAGCATATCCGGGTTTTCGGAAACTTCCCGCAGAATATTTTCAAAATGAATAAGCATTTGCCGAATAGTTTCTTCTTCAAAAAGATCGGTATTAAACTCAGCCGATACTTGTAAACCATTAAATAATTCCACAGCGTTAAAAGTTAAATCAAATGTTGAAGTCCCCATATCAACATCAAGCTGAGTTATTTGAAGATCAGAATTAATTGAAATATCATTCGGTGTATTTTGCAGAATAAACATAACTTGAAAAAGCGGCGGATAAGTTATATTTCTTTCCGGCTGCAGTTTTTCAACAAGAAGCTCAAAAGGAAGATCCTGGTTTTCATAAGCACCTAGAGTAACTTCTTTTACTTTAAGAAGAAGGTCTTTAAAAGAATCACTTTTATTTATTTTGCATCGCAGAACAAGAGTATTTATAAAAAGTCCTATAATATTTTCTAATTCCGCGCGGGTTCTATTAGCGATCGGCGTCCCGACGGAAATATCATTTTGACCGCTGTACCGGCTGAGTAAAACATAGTAAGCCGAAAGTAATATCATAAATATTGTAGAACCGTTTTGCCGACTGATGGTATACAATTTATCCAATATCTTCGAGTCGATTAAATAAGAAATTGACGCCCCTTCGTTAGACCATGAAACAGGGCGAGTTTTATCCACAGGTAATTCAAGGACAGGCGGATTATCCGACAAAATGTTTTTCCAATAATCATATTGTCTTTCAAACTTTTTACCGCTTAAATACTTTTTCTGCCATTCCGAAAAATCAGCATATTGAATTTTTAAATCCGGAATTGATATTTCTTTTCCCTCAATTAATTCCGAATAAATCGCACATATTTCTTTTACCAGTATTCCCATCGACCAGCCGTCGGAGATGATATGATGCATAGTTAAAAGAATTACATTTTCTTCTTCAGTCGAATGAATAATTACGGCGCGGAATAAAGCCCCCGCTCGCAAATTGAATGGAGTTCTTGCTTCATTTTTAGCTAATTGATAAATTTTAATTTCTTTTTCATCGTCAGGTACCTTAGTTAAATCTTCAACCGAAATATTTATCTTTCTCTTCTGCGATATTATCTGCAGAATTTCTCCGTTTACAGAAGCAAAATTAGTCCGAAGAGATTCGTGCCGGTTCACGATAATTTGTAGAGTCGCTTTGAATATTTTTATATTAAACTTACCTTTTAAACGGAGCGCAGCCGGGATATTATAATAAGGACTTTCCGGCTCGTATCGATCTAAAAACCACATTCTCTTTTGAGCGAAAGATGCCGGGAAGACAAAAACATCTTCATTATTTAATTTTCCTTCCAACAGCGCAGAATTTTTTATTTCAACTTCAGTCATGCTTTTACTTCAGTTATACTGGATTTATATTTCTCCCTAGACAGCGGCACAATTTCCGGTTCACTTTCTTCATTATTTGTCATAAACTGTAAAGAAATATGCCGAGCCAGATCTATAATTATTGGTTTTTCAAATATCATCCTCAAAGGAATTTCTATTTTAAATTCTTCTTTAATTTTTGATACAAATTGAGTCGCAAGTAATGAATGGCCGCCGAGATCGAAGAAATTATCTTCAAGCCCGACTTTTTCTAATCTTAATAAATTTGCAACTATTGCACTTAATTTAACTTCGGTTTCTGTTTTTGGCGGAACATATTTCACATTTAATATTTCACGCGTCAATCGAAGATCGGGCAAGGCTTTGCTGTCCAATTTACCGCTGTTGGTTAAAGGAATATTTTCAATTTTAATGAACATCGCGGGAATCATATAATTTGGCAAAAATGAATTCAGATAATTTTTCAGCTCGTTTATTTCAACCGCTGATTCTTTTTCGGTAACGAAATAAGCAATTATTTTATTTTCATTTTTCATTATTTGTTTAACAATAACAGCGGCGTCCTTTATCTTTTCATGTTTTTTAAGCGCAGCTTCAATTTCAGCAAGCTCAATTCTAAATCCTCTTATTTTAACTTGTGAATCAATCCTTCCCAAAAATTCAATATTTCCGTCTTCAAGCAATCTGACCAAATCCCCCGTGCGGTAAATTCTAGAACCATTTCTATTAAAAGGATTAGGCACAAACTTTTCCGCTGTCAAATCAGGACGATATAAATAACCTCTGGCCAAGCCTGCACCTTCAATACAAAGTTCGCCGGGAACGCCGATCGGCACCGCATTTAGTTTTTCATCTAAAACATAAAGTTTAAAATTAGAAATAGGCTTTCCTATCGGTGGATTTGAATTAATATTCTCGGAACATAAAAACATAGAAGCACAAACAGTTATTTCAGTAGGTCCATACGCATTAAAAAACTGCCTGCCTCTTCCCCATACTTTTACTAGATCCAAATGAACAGCTTCCCCGGCTGTGATAATTGTTTTTAAATCCGGCAAATTTTCTTTAGGAAGGACAGCCAGAATTGTAGGCGGTAAAGTGATAGTAGTTATTTTTTCATTTTGCAGGACTTTTACCAATTCATTCAGGTTAGTAGTAATTTCTTTTGCCGCGACACAAAGTGTTGACGCACTTAAAAAGGTCATTATAATTTCCCACACAGAAGCATCAAAACTAAGAGACGCAAACTGAAGAATATTTTTACCGGGACAGAGATTAAATTCTCTGATTTGAACTTGCGCCAAATTACAGAGGCCTTTATGAGAAAGCATTGTACCTTTTGGCAAACCTGTTGATCCCGATGTATAAATTAAATAAGCCAGATTTTGTGAATCAGTTTCAATAGAATTATTTATATCAGGTTGATCCGCGACTTTCTTTTCTTCTTCATCAAGATTTATTACTCTACCGTTAAATCCCTCAAAAATAATTCCTTCTTTTATTCTTGTAAGAATAATTTTAGCACCGGAATTATGAAGCATAAACTTTATTCTTTCTTTAGGAAGAGAAACGTCAATCGGTAAAAACGCGCAGCCTGCTTTTAATACGGCTAATACAGAAACAATCATTTCAACGGAACGATCAATAGAAATAGCGATTACATCCTCATTTTCGACACCGTTTTTTCTTATGTAGGCGGCAAGCTGGTTTGCCCGTTTATTTAGTTCCAGGTAAGTTAAACTTAATGTTTTACCATTTATATCATCAACAAATTTTAAAGCCGTATGGTTTGAATGAGAAGCGACAACTTCCTCAAAAAGTTTATGGACAGTTTTATTTTCCGGAAAAACCTTTTCAGTTTTATTCCATTCAACAATTATTTTTTCTTTTTCTTCTTCTGATAAAATTTCTATTTCGTCAATTTTCTTTTCCGGTTTACGAATAATTTCTAAA
Source organism: uncultured Bacteroidota bacterium (assembly GCA_963798775.1). Lineage (GTDB taxonomy): Bacteria > Bacteroidota > Ignavibacteria > Ignavibacteriales > Ignavibacteriaceae > CAWCUK01. Next base: position 394,933 of record CAWCUK010000004.1, on the reverse strand, counting down.
AGTATTCCATTAAAATATTCCAGCATTCTTTTAATAGTAGATTCATAAAAAAGATCGGAATTATACTCCATTTCAAGGTGTAAGCCTTCTTCATTCTGCATTACAACAAGAGATAAATCATAATTTGCCGTTTCAGATTTTAAAGGAATTTGTTCAATAGAAATTCCCGGCAGTTCATAATTCTTTTGGGGTAAATTTTGAAAAACAAACATCACTTGAAACAACGGCGCGCGGCTTAAATCCCGCAGAGGCTGAATTTCCTCGACCAATTTTTCAAACGGCATTTCTTGATGCTGATAAGCTTCTAACGTGGTGGCGCGGGTTCTACTAAGAAGTTCTTTAAATGTCGGATTTCCGGAACAATCATTTCTTAACACCAAATTATTTACAAAGAATCCTATTAAATTTTCTAATTGAGAATGAGTTCTGCCGGCTATAGGAGTTCCTGTTGTAAAAACTTTTTGATGTGTAAGCTTATAAAGTAAAACTGAAAACGCGGTTTGAAGCGTCATAAATAAAGTGCTGTTTTCCCGCATACTAATCTGATGCAGTTTATTAGTTATTTCAGACGGAACAATAAATTTCACACTTCCGCCGTTAGTACTTTGCATTGAACTTCTTGGATTATCAGTTTTAAGTTCAAGAGCGGGAGGAATATCTTTTAATTTAGTTTTCCAATATTCCAAAAGATTTTTATTATGCTCAGAATTCAATAATTCATTCTGCCAAATTGAATAATCGGAATACTGCAGTTTATCTTTATCTAATTTTAATTCCTCTTTATTCCGTAATGATTGGTATGCTTCAATAAATTCTTTAATAAAAATACTTATAGACCAGCCATCAGCGATTATATGATGAATTACAAAAACGAGAATAAATTCAACTTCTGAAGTTTTAATAATCGACATTCTAAAAAGTGGAGCTTGCGCCAGATTAAACGGTTTTTCTAATTCTGATTTTGCGACTTCTTTAACTAAAAGATTTTTAGAAACATCATCTTCCTTCGATAAATCAATATTATTTATAGTAACTAGTTTCTCTTCATGTATTTTCTGATATGGTTCTCCTCCTTTCTCAAGAAATTCAGTTCTAAGAATTGAATGTTTATTAACAATATGATTTATTGCTTTATTAAACATCTGAAGATCAAGATTCCCCTTTATTTTCAGTACAGTGGGAATATTATAGGAATTATTATTTTCTTTTAATCTTTCTAAAAACCATAATCTTTTTTGAGAAAACGAAAGTGGAATTTTTTCATTTTTTTCATAATTCCTATGCTCAATTTCCCGGTGAGAATAAGACAGAAAATTTTCCGTTTCAATAACTTTAGCAAGCGATTCGACATTAGGGTTTTCGAAAATACTTTTAAGCGGAAGTTCAATTTTAAACGCGTCCCTAATTCTTGAGATTACCTGTGTCGCAAGAAGTGAGTGTCCCCCTAAACTAAAGAAATTCTCGTTTGTACTTATTTTGTTTTTAGACAAAACATCGGCGAAAATATTCGCTAGAACTTCTTCTACGGGAGTTTTCGGAATACTAAAGGATTCATCTAAATTTTGAACATGATTAATGAGAGCAAGATTTTTCCTATTGATCTTACCGTTTGAAGTTAAAGGCAATTCGTCAAGTTTTATAAATTGGGCGGGAATCATAAAATCCGGAAGTCTTCGCATCAAATATTTTCTTAGTTCATCATCATTAATTTCCCCTTCGGCCGGAACATAATATGCCGCGATGTTTTGATTTACTTTTTCGCTACCTCTAATTATCACCGCGCAATGCTTTATGTTTTCACATTGAGATAGTACGGATTCTATTTCTTCCAGTTCAATTCTAAATCCTCTTAACTTTACTTGATTATCTATTCTTCCTAAAATTTCAACTGAACCATCCGGCAAATATCTAGCTAAATCTCCCGTTTTATATAACCTAGCACCGACCATTCCGCTGATTTGATCGGGGATAAATTTCTCGGCTGTTAAATCAGCTTTATTTAAATAACCTCTGGCTAAACCCGCACCGCCTATCAATAATTCGCCTGCGACTCCTACAGGTACTTGTTTATTTTCTTTATCGACAAGAAACACTTTACAATTCGGTAGAATAGAACCGGTAACAGCGGAATTTGAATCCTGATTCCGCATCTCTTCCACTTGCTTTATCATCACGCCGACACTTGATTCTGTAGGTCCGTAACCATTGTAGAAATTAATTTTTTGATAAAATTTTTCCGCTAAACTCCAACTACATATTTCACCGGCGGATACTATATTTTTTAATGAAATTAAGTTTTCTTCTTTTAACAGGGCAATTAAAGTAGGAGGTAAAACCGCGGTTGTTATTCTATTATCGTTTAAATATTTATTTAGTAATTCCGCAGAGCGAACAACTTCATCATCCGCTATAAATAATGTATTTCCGAATAAAATAGTTGAAAATATTTCCGCTCCGGCCGCGTCAAATCCGAATGACGCAAACTGTAAAACCTTTTCATCATTATTAAGTTTTAATCGGTAGTTAAATGAATTGACGAAATTATAAAATCCCTCATGTTGCAGCAGCGTGCCTTTCGGATTTCCGGTTGAACCCGAAGTATAAATTATGTAAGCCAAGTTTTTGGGATCAACAGAAATGTTTAAATTTTCTACGGGATTAGTATTTATATCATCATAAATTTGATCTAATAAAATTACATTCAATAAATTTAGTTTTAACTCTTCTTCAAGAGCTGAATTTGCAATTAGATATCTTGTTTTGGAATCTCTTATTATGAAATTTTTTCTGTCCACGGGATAATTTATGTCAATCGGTAAATAAGCCGCGCCGGTTTTCAATACCGCCAAAGCGGCCGTTATCATATCGATTGATCTAGGAAGACAAATTCCTACAATTGTTTCAGTACAAACACCTTTACTTTGCAAATATGAAGCTAATTTATTGGCTCTCATATTCAATTCATTATAGCTTATTTTTTCTTTATTATCGGCACAGCAAATTTTATCCGAATGTTCTGCCGCAGCGGATTCAAACATTTCATGAATTATTTTTCTATTGCCAAAGATTAGGTCAGTGTTATTCCATTCTTTAATTTGTTTCTTCTCATCCTCTGAAATAAATTCCAAATCTTTTATTTTTTTTGCTGAATAATTACACATTTCAGATAATAAATTTTGAAGATGTGCATTAATACGATTAATAAAATATTCATCATACCGATTTTGATCGTAGCTAAAAGTGAAATTCAATTTTTTACCGGGTGAAATAACTATGTTTAAAGGATAATTAGTCTTTGAATTAAATTTAAAATTCTCAATTGTAAATGAGTTCTGACTATGAATTACAGATTCTTCCAAAGGATAATTTTCATAAACTATAATGGTTTCAAATAAATGCCGGTCCTTCGGAATTTCACTTAATTTCTGTATAGCAACCAAAGGTGTATATTCATATTTGTGCAACTCAGCCTGCCGAATTTGAAACTCTTTTAAATAGTTAGTAACAACTTCATTGTCGTTTATTTTTGAACGAACAGGAAGAGTATTTATAAATAAACCTACAATATCGTTTAATCCCTTAATTTCAGCTGATCTACCGGAAAAAGTAGCACCGAAAACAACATCTTTATTATTTGTATAATTAGAAAGAAGAATTGACCAGGCGGCTTGAATAAAATTATTTAATGTTATCTTATTTTCTTTACAATAATTATTTAGTTGAGTTGTTTTCTGTTCATCCAAAGATGAATGATACTCTTGAATATTCCGCTCTAAACTTTTATTCCCGGTTTTCTTTTTATCGAACGGCAAAACTACAGGAAGTAAAAAACCTTTAAGATAATTTTCCCAAAAAGAATTTGATTTAGATTTGTCCTGGTTATGAATAAAAGAAATATAATCTTTGAAGGGACGAACACCGGGAAGATGAAATACTTTTCCGTTTACAATCGAATGATAAATTTCAAATACTTCTTTTAAAATAATTTGAAAACTCCAACCGTCAAAAAGCACATGATGATGGACCCAAACAAAAACGTACTCATTGTCTTCCGTTTGAATTACGGAAAAACGCATTACAGGAGGAACTGAAGGAATTAATTTTTGTTCTGTTTCATTATTTATAAAATCATTCAGCCTTTCATCTTTATTGTTGTTTTCGCGCCAGTCATAAAATTTAAATGGTAACTGAACCGAAGAAAATACCGCTTGCAGAGGCAGTTCAGTTTCGTTAAGTAAAAAAGCACTTCTTAAAACTGAGTGTCTTTTTATTATTTCCTCCCAAGCTTTTTTAAAAGCCTGAATTACAAAATGTCCTTTTATTGTGCAGGAAAGAATTTCGGTATAAAGATTAGAATCCGGTTCCAATAAACTATGAAACAGCATCCCCTCCTGCATCGGAGTCAGCGGATAAATATCCTCAATTTTTTTTGTTGCTCTCATATTATTTGTCCAATTTTTCCAAAAGCTTTTTTAGTTTATCATTATCCAAATTAGCCAGCGGAAAATCCGCCGCCGAATAAACCGGTTCGGTTTCACCGTTTTTATTGGCAATAAAATTTCTCAATTCAGAAATAAAATTATCGCAAATTATTTTGATAGTTTCTTCATCATAAAGACTTCGGCAGTACGATATTGAAATTGAAAATTTTTTCTCCGAAACAATCCCGGTAAAATCCAGCAGATAAATTCGATTATTGAGTTTTCCGATATTATGACCGCCGAATTCATATGCCGGCTGGAAAATTGATCCGGAAGAAATAAATTCATCTACTTGTCCCAGATAATTAAAACAAATTTCCGGTTCGGGTATTATTTTTAATTTATCGGCAATATCTTCATCTTCATTCAGATATTTTAAAATTCCGAATCCGAATCCATTTTGGGGGATTTTTCTAACTTGCTCTTTAATAACTTTTAATGATTCTTCCGGCGAGATTGAATTTTCTAAAGAAAGATGAATCGGGAAAATTGTAGTAAACCAGCCGACAGTGCGGGAAAGATCGGCTTCTTCATTAATTTCTTCTCTTCCGTGTCCTTCCAACGCAATAAATACTGATCGTTTACCCGAGTAGGCCGAAACTGCGCGTGTTAACGCGGTTAATAATATTTCGTTAATAGTAACATTATATTTTGCCGGTATTTCGGTTATTAAACTAAAAGTTTCTTCTTCCGTTAAAGATGAAGTTAATTGAAGAGTAGTAAATTGCTGTATTGCTTTCGAAACGTGGTCGGTGGGCAGAACCGGTATTTTTTCATCATTAAATTTTGCCCAATAATTTATTTCACTCTTTAGTTTTTCTGTATTGGAATATTGAATTAAACTATCCGCCCATTTTTTAAATGAAGTAGTTTTAAGAGGAAGAAATTTTTCTTTACCGCTTCTAATTCCGTTCATAAAATCTTCTAAAATAATTCGCCAGGAAACGCCGTCGATTATTAAATGGTGGGCGACGAAAAATATTCTGTCGTTATTTTCACCCAAATGAAAATACGCGCCTCTAAAAACTATACCTTTTAAAATGTCTAATCCGGCTTGAAGCAATTTACACTTCAGTTCAATCTCAATTTCCTGCTTTCTTTTATCATATTTTGAAAGATCAAAATAATCGAAAGCCACTACAGGATTCTCCGAATCAATTTCTTGAACTATTTTATTTTTTTGATGATAAAAACGCGCCCTCAGCATATCGTGATGCCGCATAATTTTTTCTATTATCTTTTTAATTTCGGTAGGATCGGGATTCTCTGTAATTCGCAGCAGAATAGATTGATTGTAATGATTTGGATCTACAAAATGCCGCTCAAAAAACCATTTTTGAATCGGTGTTAACGGGAAAGCAGCAACAATAGGATTTTGATCAATTTTATTTTCAGTAATATTTTCAGCGACAGCTGCAAGCTCTTTTATGTTTTGATATTTAAATATTTGGAGCGATTGAATTTTAATCCCGAATTTTTTAGCACGCGCCACAACTTGAATACTAATAATAGAATCTCCGCCGAGTTCAAAGAAATTATCTTCAATTCCTATATCTTTAACATTTAAGATTTCCGACCAAATTTCCGCCAGCTTTTTCTCAATTTCCGTCAGCGGCATAATTTTGTCAATCCGGCCGGATTTAAAAAGAACATCTATTTTATGAAGCTCTTTCACATTTACTTTACCGTTTCCGGTTAAAGGAAATTCATTTAAATGAAAATAAACTTGCGGAATCATATAATTTGGAAGCGACTTATGAAGATGGTTTTTTAGTACTTCCTTCTCAATTTCTGAATTATTAAAAGTAGAATAAAAAGCGATAAGTCTGCTGCCGCCATTTTCATCTTGTTTATTAATTATTCTGGCATCTTTAATATTCTCATTTTTTTTGAGTGAAGTTTCTATTTCCTCTAATTCAATTCTAAAACCATGCAGTTTAATTTGATTATCGATTCTCCCTTGATAAACGATGTTCCCGTCATTCCTGAATTTTCCGAGATCGCCGGTTTTATAAAAAAGTTTTCCGGGTAAATCAGAAAAAGGATCAGGAATAAATTTTTCCGCGGTTAGCTCCGGTTTATTAAAATAACCTCGGGCTAAACAGTCTCCGCCTAGAAATATTTCACCGGAAACATTAACCGGTACACGGTTTAAATCTTTATTTAAAATAAAAGCCTTTATATTATTTAACGGTCGTCCAATAACAGGATCAATTAATATTTTATTTATTTTACAAGAAATTGAATCCACTGTACATTCCGTTGGTCCGTACATATTAAAGAAAATTTTATCCACGGATTCAGATATTTCTTTCCACATTTTTTTATCAATCGCCTCTCCGCCTGGTAAAATTATTAAAGGATATTTTTTCTCTAACAATCCGTTCTCAATCATCAATTTTAGCTGAGAAGGCACACAATCAATTCCATCAATTTCATATTTCTGCAGATAATTACTTAATTGGTTTATATCCAGTCTCATTTCTTCAGGAATTACATGAAGTGTAATTCCATACAAAATCATCATTATTTGCTGAACAGAGGCATCGAACATTATAGGAGCGTTTAAAACAATTTTCGGATTTGTAAGATTTAAATCTTTATAAACATCACTATACAAACTCTGTGATAAATTGATAATTGTTTTGTGTGTAATCATTACTCCTTTCGGCTCCCCTGTTGAGCCGGAAGTATAAATTACATATGCTAAATTTTCCGGATTTACATTTATATTCGGTGATATATGCGGTTCGTTATTTATCTCGTTATCTTTTTCATCAATAATTATTATTGCTTGATCAACATTCGGTAAGTTTGCGAAAAGTAATTTTTCTGTGATTAATATCTTCGACTTTGAATTTCTCAACACATGTTCCAATCGTTCTTTTGGATAAGAGACATCCAAAGGAACATAAGCGCAACCGGCTTTAAGCACAGCAAACAGAGAGACAATCATATTTATAGAACGTGTTAAATATATTCCTACAACATCTTCGGTGTGAATATTTTGTTTTAATAAATAATGGGCGAGCTTGTTTACCTTTTTATTAAATTCTTTATAATTCAGTTTTTGATCACCGAACGCGACGGCTATTCTATCGGGATTTAAATCAGCTTGTTCTTCGAGCATTTGATTTATATTTATCGAAGTAATTTTAGCGCCATTCCCTTTTATATATTTATCAAGAAGTAAATTTTCTTTTTCAGAGAGAAGATTAATTTGATTCAGCGGGATATCTTTTTTATCTATGCATAGCTTTGCGATACGCAGGTAATTATTTAAAAGCAGATCAATCGTTTCATCTTCAAATAAATCAGAATTGTATTCAATAAATCCGTTAAAATTATTTCTTTCTTCATTCAGGGTAATCGTTAAATCAAATTTTGAATTTCCGGTTTGCTGTTCTATTGCTTGAATTATCAGCTCATTACTAATTTCATATTTATTAATCGGCGTGTTTTGCAGAACCAGCATTACCTGGAATAAAGGTGAATAACTTGTATTTCTCTCCGGCTGTATGGCATCAACAACCAATTCAAAAGGAATATCCTGATATTCATAGGCTTCCAAAGCTGTTAATTTTACTTTTTTAAGAAAATCATTAAACGATAATTTTGTATCAATTTTCGTTTTTAAAACAAGAGTATTTACAAACATTCCGATTATTTTTTCCAGTTCGGAATTTTTTCTGTTAGCTATCGGAGTTCCAACACTTATTATATTTTGATTAGAATATTTATAAAGCATAATATAAAGGGCCGAAAGGAAAACCATAAATACACTTGCGTTTCCGTTTTTCGCTAATTCTTTAACAGCGGACGAGGTTTCTTTATCTATTTGAAATTTTTTATAAGCACCGTTTGCAGTTTGTACCGCCGGGCGCGGATGGTCGTATGGAAGTTGAAGCAGAGGCGGGGCATCGGCTAATTTATTTCTCCAATAATTTAAATGATGTATAAGCACGTCCCCTTTAAGCCAGTTTCGCTGCCAAATTGTAAAATCACTATATTGAATTTTAATCTGCTCAAGTTCATCAAAATTATTTGAACTAAGGCGGCTATAAATTTCTGTTAATTCCTTCATAAAAATATTCATCGACCAGCCGTCAGAAATTATATGATGAACATTAATTGCAATTAAATATTCATCTTTTCGCAGTTTAATAACACATGTACGAATAAAAGGCGGAGTGCTTAGGTTAAAACGGTGCTTGATAAATTTTTTAATAATGTTTTCAGATACTTCATCGCAATTTTTTACTAATGTTAAATCAAAGATCTCCGGTTCAAATTTTACCGATTTAAGAACTACTAGTTTAGGTTTTCCGTCGTCTGAGATTATTGCCGTTCTAAAAACTTCATGCCGCGATAAAATTTGATTTAAACTTTGTTTGAAAAAGTCGAGATTAAATTTTCCGCATAATTTATAAACCGCGGGAATGTTGTAATTCGAATTCTCTTCTGTCATTTCGTGTAAAAACCACATTCTCTGCTGGGCGAAGGAAAGCGGAATAAAATCTTTATCGTCAACATGCTTTATAATCGGCGCGTTATTTCCGATTGAAACTTCTTTTGCTTGCTTAACAGCTTTGGCCAAAGCAGAGATATTAGGATCCTCAAATAATATTTTTAGAGGGACTTCCACTTCAAAAATATCTTTAATTCGGCTGATTATTTGCGTAGCCAAAAGAGAATGCCCGCCGAGCGAGAAGAAATCATGTTTAACTCCGATTCCTTTTACATTAAGAATTTCTTCCCATATTCCGACTAATTTTTCTTCATAAACATTTTGGGGCGGCACAGTTAATTCAGTATAAAAATTTTCGATTTCCGGGTTTGGTAATAAATTTTCATTAACTTTTCCGCTGCCGGTTAAAGGAAATTCTTTCATAAAAACATACGCAGACGGAATCATATAGTCCGGAAATTTTTGATGAAGATGATTTTTTATTTCATTGGACTGTTATTTTATTATCTTCTTGTAAAATTAAATAAGCAGCTATTTTCGGATTATTATCCTTTTCAATTACCTTTAAGGCAGCCGCTTTTATTTGTATGAATTTTAAAAGGCACTTTTTATTTCGCCAAGTTCAATTCTATATCCCCTAATTTTTATTTGATTGTCAATTCTGCCAATAAACTCAACCTTGCCAAAATAGTTTACTTTTACCAAATCGCCTGTTCTATACATTCTTGATTTCTGATTAACAATAAATGGATTTGGAATAAATTTTTCGGCCGTTAAGTCAGGTTGATTACTGTAACTCTCGGTAAGCAGTCACCCGCTTAAGTAAAGTTCACCCGGACATTTAGCGGTACGGGATTTAAATTTTTGTCAAGTACATAAATTTGTATGTTATTGAAGACGGCCTCCCAATTTTAGGCTCTTTTATAATTTTACTTATTTCGCTAATTAAATAAACTACCGTTCCCTCGGTAGGGCCGTATATATTAAAGAAAATTTTATTATTCTATTTCTTGCACGTTTGTCCCACGGATTTCCACATCTATTGCTTCCGCTCGCCGGTTGTAATGAGCTCTTGAGTATTCTTCTTTTCAAAGGCCTTTTTCAATAATTATTTTAGCTGTGATGGAATTAAATTCAAAACTTCATCTATTTTTTGCCTGCTGAATGTGATTCCAAAGTCTTCTGAATCCGAACGGATTTCCTCGGGAATTAATATGTATAGAATTACCGTGAAGAAGTATGAATATTTCCATTATAGAAGCGATCAAAAATGAAAGGAGTGTCAAGTACAATTTTAACTTTATCGGAGTTTAGTTTTCTATAAATTTTATTGTACATATCTTTCGGCAAGAGGTAATAACTGGAATGGTGCGCCATCATTCACTCCTTTGGGAACGCCGGTTGAGCCTGACGTGTAAATTGTATAAGCAAAATTTTCCGGATAAATTTTTATATTAAGATTTTTATCTTGTTGCTGTTCGAGTATTTTTTCATCAAATAGGATTAAATTGATATTTACCTTTTTGAATTGAGGAATGGAATTTTTTATCTAATAAGTATATTTTTAACTCCGCTGTTCTCCAGCATGTATTCTATTCGACTTTCCGGGAAGTTAGGATCCATCGGAAGAAAAACACCTCCCGCCTTTAATACTGCAAAAACTGAAATTAAATATTCAACAGTACGATTGAAGCAAACAGCAACAGTTTCCTCATGCTCAATACCTTTCGTTCTTAAATGCCAAGCTATTTTATTTGCTTTTTTATTTAATTCAACAAATGTAAGTTTAGCATTTTCATCTGCAACAGCTAATTTATCAGGTGACGCTTTTACTTGTTCTTCAAATATTGATATTAGATTTTTACTTTTGTCATAATCATATTCGGTTTTATTTAATTTTGATAAAATATCTTCATCAGCTTCGCTTAAAAAGTAATATTCGTATAATTTTTTATTATCATCAGAAATAATTTGAGTAATAATATTTTTATAATGCTGAATATATCTTTTAACGGAATCGCTATTAAATAAATCAGTTTTATATTCAAAAGAAATTTCTATCCCGCCGTTTAATAATTCTGAGACAGATACAGAAAGATCGAATTTTGAAGTTTCGGTTTTTAAATCAAATGGTTCAATATTTATTCCATTAAGCGAAAATGATTTCATTTTTCTGCTATTAAAAACAAACATTATCTGGAACAATGAATTTTGATTTGTTTTTTTAATTTTCTGCATCTCTTCAACCAGCAGCATATATGGAAGATCTTGATTAGCAAACGCTTCAATAGAAGTCTTTTTTACCTCTTCTATTAATTTTTTAAAAGTTATTTCAGGGGAAAATGAGTTTCGCAGAACCAAGGTATTAACAAAAAATCCTATAATATTTTCCGTTTCTTTTTTATTTCTGTTTGCTATAGGAGTTCCTACCGCTATGTCTGTCTGCTGAGTATAACGGTACAAAAGCAGATTTAAAGCCGATAAAAGAATTACGAACGGCGTGGTATTATTTTGATAAGCGAGTTTTTTTAAACTCGCGTAAAACTCATCACTTAATTCAATCTTTTCTACAGCTCCTTTATTTGTAGTATTTTTATCCGGCGAATAATCATAAGGCAGATTTAATTCCTCTAAATTATTTAATTTATTTTTCCAATAATTAAGTTGTAATTTTTTCTCCTCTCCCTTTAAATAATTTCGCTGCCAGATGGAATAATCGGAATATCGTAGAGGCAATTCAGATAAGCTGTTTTTATCAGCTTCTTTGGAATGAGTATAAAGTTCTAAAAATTCCTTTGTTAAAATTTCCATCGACCAGCCGTCAGAAACTATATGATGCATGGATAGCAGGAAAATATGTTCATCGTCTTTTAACGAAATAAGAAAGGCTTTAAAAGAGGTCCGATTTTTATATCAAACGGTTTATCAATTTCTCTTTTAACTATTTCCGCTGCGGCTTTTTCTCTACTTTCTCCTGGTATATCCTTTAAATTGTAATAATAAAAGTACTTGTTAATACTGTTATGGATTATCTGTACAGGCATTCCCGCGACCGAATTAAAAACAGTTCTCAGTGATTCGTGCCGTTGCATTAAAGCATTTAAACAATCCTTTAAATTTTCTATAGATAAATTCCCTGTTATTCTAACCGCGGAAGGCATATTATAAGAAGTATCTAATGGATCTAAAGTAGCAAGAAACCATAACCGTTGCTGCGCGTAAGAAACCGGATAAACTCCCGTCATTCCTTCTTCTATTTTTTGTTTCAACAACTGCTGTTTAGCGGGCGAAAGCTGTGTTATTATTTCAGAAAAATTGTTCATATACTTTTGTTTTTATTTGATAGAAGATTACTTATTTGCTCATCAGACATAAGAACCAGTTCGTCTAAAATTGCATCCTGTTTATGCTGATGCTCAATTTTTTTAATTTTTTCGTTTACGCTAAAATTTGTAAAACCGTTACTTCTTATTGCCTTCGCGAAAGCTTCTATAGTTGAGTATTCAAATAAAAGCTGAAGCGGCACGTTTAGGTTAAATTCTTCTCTTACACGCGAAATAAATTGAGTTGCCAGTAGTGAGTGTCCGCCGATTTCAAAAAAATTATTTTTAACACTAATTTTTTCAATTCCTAAAATTTGTTTTGCTATATCTACTAAAATCTTCTCATCCTCATTTCGCGGCTCAACAAATTCTTCTTGTTCATCAATTTTTAATAAACCTTTTTTAGGAAGCGCTTTCAAATCTATTTTTCCGTTTGGTGTTAAAGGAAAAACATCCAATTTTACAAAGGCCGCGGGAATCATATAATCCGGAAGTTTTTTCTTCAAATATTCTTTTAGTTCATTTTGGATGTTTTTGTAACCGTTAAAAGTTGTATAATAAGCCGCCAATCTTTTTTCACCTCTTTGATCGATAAAAGTCTCAACAACCGCTTCATTAATTATTTTATTTGCGGATAATACTTTTTCTATTTCAGAAGTTTCAATTCTGAAGCCTCTAATTTTTATTTGAGTATCTATCCTTCCCATGAAATAAATTTCTCCATTTGATAAAAGTTTTCCCAAATCTCCGGTTCTATATAACCTGCTTCCTTCAGATTTAGAGAAAGGATTTGGAATAAATTTTTCGGCGGTTAAACCGGGTTTATTTTTATAACCGCGAGCTAAACCGACTCCGGCAATACAAATTTCTCCCGGCACACCTACAGGAACCAGTTGGAAATCTTTATCCAGAACATAAACTCCAAAATTAAGTACCGGAAAACCTATCGTAGGATCATCATGTTCATTTATATCGCATTTTTTAATTGAAGCGCACACAGTTGTTTCTGTAGGACCGTAGGCATTGAAGAATTCTTTTTTATCAGCCCAGCGCTGAACAAGCTGAAAAGGACATTTTTCGCCGGCGACAATAATTGTTTTTAAATCTGTTAATATATCTTCGCCGATTGAATTTTTTGAAGGAATTACAGAAAGTACGGAAGGCGGAATAGTTATAACCGAAGATCTTAAATATTTCATTACACTGATTAAATCGGGAATAGATTGAATTATTTCATAATTAACAAGATTCAGTTGAGCTCCGTTAAGCAGCGACATAACAATTTCCCAAATAGATGCGTCAAAACTAAGTGAAGAGAATTGAAGAATTTTACTTTCTGACGTAATTTTAAATACTTCCTTTTGATACTTGGCCAGATTACTTAATCCGTAATGAGATAGCATTGTACCTTTTGGCGCACCTGTAGAACCGGAGGTATAAATTAAATAAGCCAAATTTTTGGGAGAGGCAATATTAATTGGATTTACTTCGTCTTCTAAAAAAAACTTTTCATGATCCGAATCTACACAGATAATTTTTCCGGTATAACCGGTGAAATTTTCAGCCAATAATTTCTCGGTTAATAATATTTCTATTCCAGAATCTTTAAGCATAAAAAGCAGGCGTTCATTCGGATAAGATGGATCCATGGGAACGAACGCGGCTCCCGCCTTTAATACCGCTAATAAAGAAATAACTATTTCAAAAGATCTATTAATACAAATTCCTACAACACTCTCCGGTTTTATTTTCTTCTTCTTCAGATATGAAGCCAATTTATTCGCTTTTCGATTCAATTCGGAATATGTAAGCGTTTGAGTTTTATTCACTTCTTCCGCAGAGTTTGTGTACGTTAAAGCAATTGAATGCGGTTGTTGTTTTACAATTTCCTCAAATAATTGATGCGCGCATTTAGAAGGGAAAATATTTTCTTTCTGATTCTCCGAGTATGATAGAATTTCTGTTTTATTTAATAATTTAACTTCGGTTAACTTTGTCTTAGGATTTTGGAGAACAACACGCAGCATATTTTCAAAATGCTGAATCATTCTCCTTATAGTCGAGGCTTCAAATAAATCGGAATTATACTCCCAATAAAGTTTCATTTTATCCGAAACTGCCGCTATAGTCAAAGTTAAATCATATTTCGCGGTTGTGTTTGATAATTCAATCTGTTCTATTTCCAGATCTTTAATAGTAATATCATTCATCGAATAATTTTGGAAGACGAATGCTATCTGGAAAATCGGAGAATGATTCAGTGATCTTTCAGGTTGAATCTCCTCTACTATTTTTTCGAACGGTATATTTTGATGATCGAATGCCTCAATTATTTTTTGACGTGTTTGATTTAATAAATCAATAAATGTATCGGAAGGATTTATTTTAGATCGAATAATTAAAGTATTAACAAAAAACCCGATCAAATTTTCGGTTGCTAAATTGTTTCTGTTAGCTACCGGTGTGCCGAGAATAATATCTTTACTTCCCGAATACTTATAAATCAATAATTTAAAAGCCGCCATCATCAGCATATAAGCGGTTATTCCGGACTTTTTGCAAAGATCAGAAATTAGAACTGATTCCTCTTGATTTATAAAAGAAGTTTCGACAGCTCCATTAAAAGTTTGTCTGGTTTTACGCGGATGATCAAAAGGAAGATTTAAAACCGGTAGATCACCTTCTAAATCGTTTTTCCAATAATTTACTTCATCTAAAATTTTATCCGCTAAAAACTCCCTCTGCCAATTGGAATAATCAGCATATTGAATTTCAAGCTTTGGAAGTTTTGGCTCCCGGCGCTCGATTTTTGACGTATACAGTTCCGAAAGTTCATTAATCAAAATTCCGGCGGACCAGCCGTCAGAAATAATATGATGCATGGTCAGAACAAGAATATTTTTTTCTTCATCCAATTTTAGAAGTTTAATTCTCAACAATCTATCCGTGAATAAATTGAATGAAAATTTCAATTCACTAGCCAAAACAGTTTGTATTTTATCAGCCTTCTCTTCTTCAGAAAAATTACAGAGATTTAATTCTGAGAAAAACGGATTTCCATTTTCTTTAATTATTTGAACCGGTCTTCCTTCTTTCGTTAGAAAATTGGTTCTTAAAATTTCATGTCGTTTAATAAGATCAGCAAAACTTTCAAAAAGCGCTTTAACAAATAATTTACCTTTAATTAAAAACGCGTTGGAAATATTATAAGCGTTACCATCGGGCGTTAATTGTTCAAGAAACCATAATCTCTGCTGCGGAAATGATAAGGGAAGATCTTCTTTTCTTTCGCTCTTCGGTATGCTGAAATCGGCAAATGTATTTTTAATTCCGTTATTTCTATAATTATTAATTATTGACGCTAATTCGGATAATCTAGGAGAATCGAAAACAGTTTTTATGGGAAGATTAATTTTAAAAACATTTCTGATCCTCGAAATTAATTGTACGGCTTTAAGAGAATGGCCTCCCAGTTCAAAAAAGTTATCATGTTTATTTACATTCTCCACGGAAAGAATTTTGGACCAAATAACGGATAATACATCTTCAACAGCTGTTTTAGGTATTATTTCAGTTTCTTTGCGGCTTTGGTTTTCTTTCGCCAGTTTTAATAATGCTCGTTTATCGATTTTAGAGTTTGCTGTAAGAGGAAATTTCCCGACAAGATAAAAAGCAGTGGGAATCATATACTTCGGCAAATGCGCCAGTAAAAAATTATAAAGTTCGCTAACTTCAATAGCGTCTTTACCAATATAAAAAGCAATTAATTGTTTGTCTTTTTGGTCATCTGTTTTAACTAGAACAACAGTATCTTTTATGCGCGGATGTTTTCTGAGAGTATTTTCAATCTCCCCAATTTCAATTCTGAACCCTCTGATTTTTACTTGATTATCAATTCTATTTATGTAATAAATAGTACCGTCGTCCATCCATTTAACAAGATCGCCGGTTCTATACATAACCGCCCCTTCTCTTTTTGAAAATGGATCGGGAAGAAATTTTTCCGCTGTAAGTCCCGGTCTTATTTGCATAGCCTCTTGCTACACAATAACCGCCGAGAAATAATTCGCCTGGTACATTTTCCGGAACCGGCTTTAAATTTTTATCAAGTATATAAGAATTTATATTCGCTAAAGGACGGCCGATTACGGGAACTTCCATTTCATTTAATAATTTACAACCAACTGTATAAACCGTTGCTTCGGTTGGGCCGTATAAATTATAATATTTTTTATTTTGATGAGTTAATAACTCTTTCCAGATTGAAGAGTCGAGCGCTTCACCAGCCGGAAAATATAATGACGGATATTCGGCTTCCCCAAACCCACTTTCAACCATTACTTTTAATTGAGAAGGAACGCAGTCAATACCGTTTATCTTATATTTTTGTAAATATGCTTTTAATAACGGCATATCTAATTTTAACTCTTCCGGAATTATATAAAGGCTGATTCCATATAACAGCATTACAATCTGCTGAACTGAAACATCAAAAATCAATGGAGCATTAAGCGCAATATTATAATCAGGTTTAAGAATAGCTTTATAAATTTTATTGAAAATAAATTCCGCTAAATTAACCACCGAAAAATGAGAAATCATTACTCCTTTCGGTTCTCCGGTTGAACCGGAAGTGTATATTATATAAGCTAAATTACGCGGATGTATTTTTACAGAAGGATTATTCTCCGACTCATTTTCCAGTTGATCTATTTGAAGATCAAGAAGCAATTTTTTCTGCCCTAAATCCTTTAAATTATTATTTAATGTACTCTTTGAAATAATCGCTTTAGCTTTAGAGTTATTTAATACATATTCTATTCTCTCCTTCGGATAAGAAACATCTAAAGGTAAATAAGCGCATCCCGCTTTCAGTATTCCGAATAAAGCGACGATCATTTCAATTGATCTATCTAAATAAATACCTATTGCGTCCTCAGGTTGAAAATTATTTTTTAATAGATAATTCGCTATTTTGTTGGCCTTTTTATTTAACTGTTCGAAAGTTAAAAACTCATCTCCCATAGCAACAGCTTTTTTATTTGGAGTTAAGACAACTTGTTTTTCGAAGAGATGATGAATACAAAATGGAGGGACTTCAGCGGTAATACCTTTACTCCATACTTCTAATATTTTATTATATTCGTCTTCATTTAATAATTCAATTTCACGCAAGGGTTTATCGGATTTATAAACGAATTCTTCAAGAATTATTTCTAAATAATGATGAATTTTATCAATGTTATTTTCAGAAAAATATGATGGATTATAAATTAGCTCCAGAGGCATTTCTTCCGCGGGAGCAGAGACCAAAAGCAGCGGATAATTTGTTTTTGAAAATGATTTAACGTCACTGATTTTTAAATCAGTAGTTTCCATTCCGCTATCTGAAGGAAAATTTTCGAATACAACTAAACTTTGAAAAAGCGGTAGGTCATTCGGAACTTCACTCCAATCTTGAACCTTTACCAAAGGCGTATATATATATTCATTAATATCGATGTTTATATTTTTTATTTTTTGCAGCAGCGATACAATATTTTCATTTTGCCCCAGTTTTACTCTTACCGGTAAAGAATTTATAAACAACCCAATCATTGATTCTATTCCCGCGACAGCTTCAGCGCGGCCTGAAAAAGTGAGGCCGAATAAAATATCATCTTCATTAGTGAATTTATTCAGCAAAACTACCCAGCTTGCCTGAAGTAATGTGCTCAAAGTAGTTTCATTCCGACGGCAGAAATTCTTCAACACTTCGGTTAAATTTTTAGAGAGGTGAATTACTTTAGATTGTGAATCCTTTGTATCATCAATATCGATTAAGTTAGCCAATGGCAGTTTAAGCGGGGATTCAAATTCACCCAAATATTTTTTCCAAAACTGTTCGCTTTTAAATTCATCCTGCTCACCAATCCATTTTATATAATCGCTGAAAGGATAATTTTCCGGAAGATGCCGCGAAAGATTTTTTCTTTCAAATTCATAATATGTTAATAACTCATTTAAGAGTATTTGCCGCGACCACCCGTCAATTAAAATATGATGAAAGCTCCAAATGAAATAATATTCTTCATCCGATAATTCAACAATTTTAACCTTAAATAATGGAGTTTTGTTCAAATTAAAATTTTCAGATTTATCTTCCCTTAAAATTTCCTCTATCATTTTTAACTGATTTTCCGGATCCTCATTTTTCAAATTAATTTTATCGAAAGGCACTTGAATATTTTTATGAACTATCTGAAGAGGTTTTTCTGAATTTTTCCACACGAATGAAGTACGCAGAATTTGGTTTCTGGTTAAAACTTTTTGCCACGCATTCTTAAAGGCTTCCACATTTAATTTCCCGTTTATTCTGCAAGAAAATTGCTCAAAGTAGAAGGTCGCGTCCGGATTCAGAATTGAGTGGAAAAGGATACCTTCCTGCATGGGCGATAGCTGATATACAGCCTCAATGTCACTTTTAGTTATCTCTTTCATTTTATTAATCTTCATTTAATTCATAAATAATATTCGTTATATCATCCTCGGTTAAATTATCGTCCTCAATTTTTTCTATTTTATCCGCTTCAGTTTGAAGTATGATATTTCGCAATATTTCAATCAGATTTTCAGAAAGCCTTTCTATTGTCGCTTCACTGAATAATTTTTTACTGAAAAACCATCTGATAATAAGTTTGTTTTCGGCTATTATAGCCGAAATATCTATCTTAAATTGACGCTTATTTAGCGGCGCTCTTTCATTTCTTAAACCGAACTCGGCAATGGAAAAAGCTGAATTATTTTCTTCTTGAAATTTTCCCAGATAGTTAAAACTTATTTCCGGATTCGGAATCATTCTTAATTTTTGAGATACATCATCTTCGCGTAAATATTTTATGACGCCGTAACTCAGCCCGTTCATAGGAATATTTTGAAGCTGTTTTTTGATTGCTTTAATTTCTTCACTTATTATTGAATTTGTTTGCAGATCAACTTTGAAAGGAAATAAAGAAGTAAACCAGCCAATTGTCCTATTAATATTAACATTTTCTGCACCCGCTTCCCTGCCATGCCCTTCCAGGGCGAACACAACAGATTTTTTTCCGGAATAATTTTGGAAAGCTTTCGCGGAAGCAAACAGTAAAATAGATTGAAGATTTTTTATAGAAGAATTTTTATCATACTCAATCAGCAGTTTTGTTTCTTCTTCATTAAGTTTGGTAACAATTTCAGCGGTTGAGCTTTCAATATTATCACCATTCAAGAAATCCGCTTGTAAATTAGATTCATGAATATTTGTTAATTTTAACCAATACTCAGAACTATTTTCGGCAAGAATTTTATACTTATTATTAAGAAGAAGCGCCCAATCCTTGAAAGAATTTCCTTTTGAAGAAAGAAATATTTCTTCATTCTGTTTTAACGCTTCATAAGCTGTTTGAATATCATCAAGGAGAATACGCCAGGAAATTCCATCAATTATAAGATGATGAATAATGAATATTAATTTATCGTTTTCAGAATCCGGAACTCTTACATAAGCTATTTGGTAGAGCGGTCCGGCTTCTATATTTAGTTTTTCTTGAAGCTTTTCCGCTTCGCCGTTAATTAGACTACTTATATTTTCTTTTTGTGAAGAAAAATCGAAATACTTTATTTCAACTTCTTCCGAATTTTGATCAGAATAATACTGTTTCCACTTATTATCAATTTCTTTAAATCTTATACGGAAAGCATCATGATAATTAATAACATATTTTATCGCGTTTCCTAAAATTATTATATCGGATTTTTCTTGCAGCTCCAGCAACACCGATTGATTAAAATGATTCACATTTTCTAATTTTTGCGCAAACAAACTATGCTGAATCGGCGTAAGAGGAATTTCACCTTCTGTTACCGAAGTCAGATTTTCCGGCAATTTTAAATCAATATTTTCAACGAGTTGCTTAATTGTCGGAAACTGGAAAATATTTTTTGTAGTAATCGGAATATTATTTTTATTAGCCTTTGCCGCTACTTGAATTGAAAGTATAGAATCTCCGCCAAGCTCAAAGAAATTATCTTCAACACCGATTTCTTTGGCTTTTAAAACCTCCGACCAGATTTCCGCAAGCTTTAATTCTAATTCTGTTTGCGGTATTATTTTTTCTTTTTGAACAACTTCAAAATTATAATCCATTTTACGAAGTATTTTTACATCAACTTTTCCATTTTCCGTAAACGGAAACTCATCTACTTTTATAAAAAATTGAGGTATCATATAATAAGGAAGTGATTTTCTTAAATGAGCAATTAGAATTTCTTTTTCTATATTTTCATTTTTCCGTGAAGAATAAAAAGCAACTAATCTTACACTTCCGTTTGATTCACTTTTATTTACAACCTTAACATCTTTTATATTATGATATTTTCTTAAAACGTTTTCAATTTCCTCAAGTTCAATTCTAAAACCATGCAGTTTTATCTGGTTATCTCTTCTACCCAAGAAAGCTATATTTCCGTCTTTTAAATATTTACCAGTGTCACCGGATTTATAAAGCAGTCTTCCCGGGCTTTGATTAAATGGATTGGGAATAAATTTTTCCGCTGTTAAGTCAGGTTGATTATAATAGCCGCGCGCTAAACAAGCACCGCCCAAATAGATTTCGCCTGAAACATTTTGCGGCGCAAGGTTTAAATTTTCATCAAGTATATACACTTCAATATTACCTAAGGGACGGCCTATAGATGGAGTTTTTATTTTTTTATCAATCTGACAAACTATAGAATCAACTGTACATTCAGTTGGTCCATACATATTAAAGACAAATTTATTCTCGGCGTTGATTAAGCTTTCCCAAGTCGCGGCATCGATTGCTTCTCCGCCGGGCAGAAAAATAGAGGGATATTTTTTCTCAAGCAGACCATTTTCAATAAGTATTTTCAGCTGCGAAGGAACGCAATCAATTCCGTCAATTTCATATTTTTGTAAATACCCGCTGAACGAATTTAAATCCATTCTCATATCTTCATTAATCAGATAAAGAGAAATACCGTACAGCAGCATCATAATTTGCTGTACCGAAGCATCGAACATAATAGGCGCGTTTAATACAATTTTAGGATTTTTTATGTTCAAATCTTTATAAATTTTCCGGTACAAATTTTCAGTTAAATTAATTACCGATGAATGTGTAATCATTACCCCTTTTGGAACACCGGTTGAACCTGATGTAAAAATTATATAAGCTAAATTTTCAGGTCGAACTTTAACTTTTGGCGCGGTATCTTGAAGAGTTTCAATTTTTAATCTTTGTTTATCGATAAATATTTTATTCGTATTAACATTTTCCAGAATCGCGTAATGTGAACTTTCGGTGAGAATAAATTTTGCTTCTGACTTTTCAATAATATATTCCAGTCTCTCTTTCGGATATGAAACATCTAACGGTAAATACGCACAGCCGGCTTTAAGAACCGCAAACAGAGAAACAATCATTTCGAGGGAGCGATTGAAAAGCAGTCCGACAACATTTTCGGTTTCCAAACCATGATTAATCAAATAGCGAGCAAGTTTATTTGCCTTCTTATCCAACTGTTTATAAGTCAAATAATTTTGGTAATAAGAAACCGCAATTATATCCGGAGTTAACGCGGCTTGTTTTTCAAATAACTTATGAATTGTCTTTGGATTTGCCTCAATTCCTTTATTCAACTCCGATATAAATTCAACCTCTTTATGGTTAAGACTATTTTTGTTTAATAGATCAGTTATTTCATTCTCATTTAAATACTGAATTTTAAATATATCTGTATCAGTTTCTTCTGTTACTCGCTTAGCTAATGATTGGAAATGAGAACACATTCTTTGAATAGTTGATTGTTCGTACAAATCAGAATTATATTCCAATTGTCCGATAAATTTTCCTTTTTCTTCAGACATAAAAAGAGTAAGCTCATATTTGGCTGTTTTTGTATCCGGCTCAAATAGTTCTACGTCTAAACCATCTAATTTTAATTCAGCTTTCGGAGTATTCTGATACGCGAACATTACCTGGAATAAAGGAGTTAGCGCTAAACTTCTTTCAAGATTAAGCTCATCAACCAGCATTTCAAAGGGAACATCCTGGTTTGAAAAAGCATACTGTGATTTTTTATTTACTTCATGAACCAGTTCACGGAAAGTTGTTTGTGGTTTTAATTTCGATCGTATTACCAATGTATTAATAAATATCCCAATCAAGTTTTCCAATTGCTCATCTTCTCTATTCGAAACGGGAATGCCGATGTTAAAATCGGTTTGGTGTGAATATCTCGCAAATAATATTTGGAAAACCGCGAGCAATCCGGAGAAATATGTAATTTTTTCGGCCTTAAAAATTCTCATTAATTCAGCGGAAGTCTTATCGTCCAATTCAAACTTGAAGATTTCACCGTTATAGGTTTTTACCCGCGTTCTGGGATGATCAACCGGTAAATCAATAAGGGAAACAGAATCTTTTAATTCATTTTTCCAAAATTGAAGCTGTTGTTTAAGTAAATTGCCTTTTAAATTTTCTCTCTGCCAAGCCGCATAATCCGAATATTGAATGGGCAAATTTTTCAGTCGTGGTTTTCTATTACTAATATTTGAATTATAAAATTCAGAAAGTTCTTTTATTAGAATAGAAATTGACCATCCGTCGCCGGCTATATGGTGCATCGAAAACAATATTATATTTTGATCTTCCCTAATTTCAATTACACACGCCCTTAAAACGGGAGGTTTTGATAAATCAAATGGTTTGCGAGTATAATCAAGAATAAATTTTTGTAAACTCGATTGGTCGTTTTCTGCTATCTTAAATTTTTCAATAATAAACTCAGCATCATTAATTACTTGCTGCTGAACCTTTCCTTCAACAGAAATTTGAGCGGTACTTAAAATCTTGTGGCGTTTAATTATTTGAGCAAAACTTTTCCGCAGAGCTTCAATATTTAATTTTCCCTTTACATTTACGGCACCGGAAATATTATAGAGCGGATTTCCGGGTTCAAGCTGTTCTAAAAACCATAATCTCTCCTGAGCGGAAGATAGCGGCAAATATTTTTTCTTACTTTTTTTAATCTGATTAATATTTCCATCAGATTTTTTTTCGCCGGAAGTTTTAACTTTGAATTCGTTTATTAAATATCTTGTGAATTCATAAATTGTAGGATAAAGAAAAGCCGCCCTAACATTAACATCAATATTTAATTTTTCTCTTACTCGGTTAATAAAAATAGCCGCTTTAATTGAATCGCCGCCGATCTCAAAAAAGTTATCCCGGGTATTAATAAATTTAAGCCGCAGTATATCCAGCCAAATTTCTTTTAGCTGTAATTCAAGTTCATTTTGAGGCTGATGTTCAATTACTGAACTTTCGAAAGAATTTATTTTCAGATTTAGAAGCGTTTTTTTATCAACTTTACCAACATGGTTCAGCGGGAATTTATCTACTTTTATAAACCATGAAGGAATCATGTATCGCGGTAAAGAAGCGAGAAGAAAAATTTTTATTTCGTTTGAATCAATTTCTTTTTTATCGTTAGAAATGTAAAAGGCTAAAATAAGTTTATCGTTCGCGTCGCTGTTTACAATAACTTTAGCATCTTTAATTTTCGGATGTAATTTTAATACACTTTCTATTTCAGATAATTCAATTCTATAACCTCTAACTTTTACCTGATCATCAATTCGGTTTAAAAACATAATACTTCCGTCCGGCATCCATTTAACCAAATCTCCGGTTCTATACATTACGACTCCCGGTTTTTCCGCGAAAGGATTAGGAATAAACTTCTCGGCTGTTAGTCCGGGATCATCGCTGTAACCTCTTGACAAGCATTCGCCGCTTAGATGAAGCTCACCGGGAACATTTAATGGAACGGGATTCATATTTTGGTCAAGAACATTAATCCGGATATTATGAAGCGGCCTTCCGATTTCCGGTTCTTTAATACTTTTATTAATATCGCTGATAAGAGAAACTACAGTTCCCTCAGTGGGCCCATACATATTTAAGAATATTTTATTTTCAATATTTTGAAGCGCTTTCCATGACTCAATGTCAATTGCCTCCGCCCCTGTAGTAATTAGAGAAGGATATTTTTCTTTAAGCGATCCATTTTCAAGGATAAGCTTCAGCTGTGAAGGTATTAAAAATACTTCATCAATTTTATTCTGTTGAATATAATTCCATAAAGCATCTAAATCCGTTCTCATTTCTTCCGGAACTATATGAATAGAAATTCCGTAAAGGAGCATGAATATTTCCATAACTGAAGCGTCAAAAATAAAAGGCGCATCTAATACAATTTTAATACTTTCAGAATTAATTCTTTTATAGATTTTACTGAACAAACTTTCCGCGAGATTAACAACGGAACGATGAGAAATCATCACTCCTTTTGGAACCCCTGTTGAACCGGATGTATAAATAATATAGGCTAAATTTTCAGGGTAAATTTTTATTTCCGGAGGAATTTCCGGCTGTCGGGCAATTAAATCTTTACTTTGATCTAATAAAATTATTTTTTGTTGTAACAAATTTAATTTGGAAGCTAACGAATTATCAGAGATTATAATTTTAGTTTTTGAATTGTTAAGAATATATTCAAGGCGCTCCCGCGGGTATGATGTATCAAGCGGCAGATAAGCACAGCCGGCTTTTAATATTCCAAATAAAGAAGTAATCATTTCGGTAGAACGATTTAAAAATATTCCTATTACATCTTCATTACTGACATTATTGGTTATTAAAAAATTAGCAATTCTATTCGCTTCTTCATTCAACCGGCGGAATGTTAACGATTTACTACCAAAAACTATTGCTGTTGAATCCGGTGATTTATTGGCTTGTTCCTCAAGAAGCGTAGTAATTATTTTTATCGGAATTTTCTTGCTCTCCCCTTTATTCCATTCATGCAGGAAACGTTCATGTTCTTTTGCCGATAAATAATTAATTTGATTTATTTTTATTGAGGGATTTTTTATACATTTATCTAAAATATTTTTAAAATGTACCGAAAGTTTTTTTATTGAATCTTGAGTATATAATTCGGTTTTATATTCAACATCCACCCTCAATCGCCAATTTTCTTCCGAAACCGAAAGGCTTAAATCCATTTTACTCGTTTCCCGTTCTACATCGAGAAGCTCAGCTTCTAGTCCGGCAATTTTTATAGAATTTAACGGTGATTCTTGATAATCGAACATAACCTGGAACAGAGGATTAACGTTAATATTTCTTTCCGGCTGTATTTTATCAATTAAAACATCAAAAGGATAAGAGGCATTATTAAACGCTTCCGCAGAGGTAATACTCACTTTCTGAAGTAAATTTTCAAAAGTAACGGAATCTTTTATGTCAGAACGGATAACAATGGTGTTAACAAAAAGTCCGATTAACTCTTCAAGTTCTTTTCTATTTCTATTAGCAACCGGAATTCCTATTCCAAAATCATTTTGACCGCTGTACTTTGATAATAATATTTCAAAAGCCGACAATAAAATCATAAAAATACTAACGCTTTTTTTCCGGCTGAGTATTTTTATTTTATTAGTAAGTGATTTAGGAATAAAAAATCTAAAATGTTTTCCTTCGTATCCTTTAGCCGAATGACGCGGTTTATCGAAAGGCAGTTCCAACACCGCGGGCATATTTTTTAATTTTTCTATCCAATATTCTTCTTGAAGTTTAAGCTTTTTATTTGTTATAAGATTATTCTGCCACTCCGCATAATCGAAATATTGTAACAATAAATCATTTTCACTTATTACCGTTCCTTCTGAAAACTCCTTATAAAACCGGGATAATTCTTCTCCTAAAATTTTAATCGACCAGCCGTCGGATATTATATGATGCATAGAAACAAGAAGAATATGTTCATCAGCGTTAATTTTTAATAGCAGAGTTCTTAAAAGTTTATCGAAAGAGAGATTAAAGGGTTTTTGAAATTCTTCTTTTATTATTTCTTTAA
The DNA here is from genome assembly GCA_963798775.1 of uncultured Bacteroidota bacterium. Lineage (GTDB taxonomy): Bacteria > Bacteroidota > Ignavibacteria > Ignavibacteriales > Ignavibacteriaceae > CAWCUK01. The sequence continues at coordinate 368,696 of CAWCUK010000004.1, read as the reverse complement.
TTTTTACGGAGGAAGTTTTCTGAAGTTCTTTTTCTAGATCTATAACCGGAATTTTTAAAATGATTTGAGGATCAACAAGTTGTTTAGGCTCGCTGTTTACAGTAATAATATGCGACCGCAATATTTGGTGACGAGTTTGTATAAGCGCAAAACTTTCTTCAAGCGCTTTTATGTTCAATCGGCCTTTTAGATAAATAGCGGCAGGAATGTTATAAAGAGAATTTTTAGGATCAATGTTTTGTAAAAACCATATTCGCTTCTGAGCAGATGTCATAGAATATTCATCTAATTTAGAACGGCGCTTAATGGGGGCATCAGCGGCATTTCTTTTAGCGCTAAGAAGTTCGGCTAATAAAGCCATTTTCTCTGGTGATAACTTTTCTATTCTTTTATAGACATCCAACATTGATACGCAACCCCTTTAGTTTTATACTAACAGTTTCAAATCATGTTTTCTTTTTCGCCTTCTAAATTTTCAATTTCGTTCAGAATTTTATTTAATTCTTCTTCATCAGTATTTTTTAACTGATACTGAATAACTAAAGCTGTAATATTTTCAATATCCGGTTTTACAAAAAACTCCTGCAGCGGAATCTCAGCGTTAAACTGTTCTTTTATCCTAGATAAAACTTGAATCGCGAGCAGAGAATGGCCGCCAAGTTCGAAGAAGTTATCATTTGCATTTAAACTGTTCCTTCTAAGAACTTCAGAGAATATTTTTGAAACTTGTTCCTCAAGCGGGGATAATTTTCTGTTTTTAATATTCTTGCTTTCCCTGAAATATTTTTTCGGATCAGGCAATTCACTTTTAATTATTTTTCCTTCCGGAGTTAAAGGCATTTTATTTACTTCTATAAACAATTGAGGAATCATATAATCGGGAAGAGATTTGGCAAGAAAGCTTCTTAATTCTGATGAAGTTAATTGTTTTTTCGCCTCGTAATAGGCAACAAGAATAATTTCACTTTCATTCATTTTGTGAACAGTAACCGCCGAATTTTTGACTGCTTCATATTTTTGTATTTCAGCTTCAACCTCACCGAGTTCAATTCTAAACCCGCGGAGTTTTATTTGGTTATCGCGCCTGTTTATAAATTCTAAATTACCGTCTTTTAGGAAACGAACGAGATCGCCGGTTTTATACATGCGTTCACCCGGATCAGCTCCGTAAGGATTCGGAACAAACTTTTCCGCTGTTAATTCGGGACGATTTAAATAACCCCTCGCGTTACAGCTTCCGCCGATATAAAGCTCGCCTATCATTCCGATCGGCAGTAATTGCATTTTATCATCAAGAATATAGACTCTTCTGTTTGAACGAGGTTTGCCGATTGGAACTATTTTTTCCGAGTTTTCAAAATGAAGAACTTCAAAAGAAAGAGATGTAATTGTTGTTTCGGTTGGGCCATAGGCGTTTAATATTTTTGTTTTACTGTTTCCAATTTTTTCCCATTTTTCAATAGAATTATTATTCATTACATCTCCTCCTACTATAATAAGTTTTAAACTATTAAAGTTAAGACGGCTGTAATTTTCCAAAGATTTTGATACAATATTCCAATATGCCGGCGGAATATTTATTTCGGTCAATTTATTTTTCGCAATAAATTCCAAGAATTCAGCAGGAGGTAAAATTTTTTCGCCCCGCATTACTAAAGCGGCACCGGAAATTAGAGTGGTAAAAATTTGTTCAAGAGAGGCATCAAAATTTAAAGAAGAAAACTGCAGAATTTTATCTCCGGCTTCAATTCCAAAATAATTTTTTATGTTGCAGATATGCCGGGAAATTGAAGCATGGGAAATTACTACGCCTTTTGGTTTTCCGGTTGAACCGGAAGTATATATTACATAAGCCGCGTTTTCGGGGAAGATTTCATTTTTTTCGTTTTTTTCATTAGTAACTTCTAATTCATCGATTAAAATAAATTTTTCGTTTCTTTTGTTTATTCTTTTAGAATTTTTTTTATCGCTTATTACGCATTTTACACCGCTGTCTTCCAATAAATATTTTATTCTCGCGGCAGGATAATTCGTATCAATGGGAACATAAACCGCGCCGCTTTTTAATATTCCTAAAAGAGAAATAATGGAATAACGAGAACGAGGAAGAAAAACAGCAACTTTATCTTCAGTTTTTATATTTTGTTTTAATAATTCTGTACACACTGAATCCGCGTAAAGATTAAGTTCTTTGTAAGTTAAACTTTCGTTATCATCAATTAAGGCTATTTCTTCGGCATATTTTTTCGCGCATTCTTCAAAAAGAAAATGAATTGGTTTAACTGGACTTTTATCGATTAATGTCTCACTCCATTTATTAAGTAGAATTTCTTTTTCTGCCGGTGAAATTATAGATAGATTTACTGCGGTTTCATTTTCATTAATTATTGCCGAATTGAGAAGGCTAACGAAACTTTGAGAAAAATTTTCAATTGTGTTTTTTGAAAATAAATCAGTGCTGTATTGGAATGTAGCGTTCAAACCATTTTCCGTCTCAACAATAATTAGAGTTAAATCAAACTGGGAAAGCTGCTGTTCAACGGGGTAAGATTCAATTTCAAGCGCGCCGAGTTTTGCTTGTTTCTTTTCATTTCCGAATAAAAAAGAAGAGAAATCATCTTCTAAAAGATTTGATTTTTCCAAAACGAACATAACATCAAAAAATGGCGAGCGGGCCGAATTTCTTTTTGTCAGCAGTTTTTCAACCAGAAATGAGAAAGGATAATTTTGATGTTCGAGAGCTTTAACTACAAAAGAATGAACTTCTTTTAAATAGGTTTTTAATTTTTTGCTTTTCAATCAGCCGTGACGGCAGCACAAGTGAATTAACAAAATAACCAACAACATTTTGAAATTCCCGCTTGGTTCTTCCTGATGCCGGAAATCCTATATTAAAGTTATCTTGTCCGCTCAATTTATGCAGCAAGATTGCGTATAACGCAATTAACGCGGAAAAAAGTGTAATATTATTTTCAGCCGCTAATGTTTTTAATTTTTCAGAGATTTGCTTTTGTATTCCGAAAGAATAAGAAGCTCCTTTATAAGTCGGCAATAAAGGCCTTTTATAATCGGCAGGCAAATTTAAATCATTAGTTGGATGCGAAAGATTCTGCCGCCAGAATTCAAAATCTTTTTCGGCTTCTGCGGATTGAATATAACTTAACTGCCATTCTACAAAATCTTCATAATCATTTTGGCTGCCGTTTTTGTTAATGCTATTATTTATATCAGCATGATAAATTTCTTTTATTTCATCAATAATTAGTTGGATTGACCAAAGATCAACGCAAATATGATGGAACATGAACAGTAAGATGAAATCGTGCGTGGTTTTATAAAGTCTTACTTTAAATACATTTTCATTTGTAATATTAAACGGCTGATGCGCTTGAGCGACTATTATTTTGTAAATATCTTTTTCATCAAGATGATTTAATGAGATTATCTCAAAATCAATATTTTGGTTATTAATTATCTGCCGAGGTTTCCCGTTATTAAAGGAAAATTTCATTTTAAGAGCTGAATGTTTTTCCGCAATTTTTTCAACAGCGGATTTTAGATTATCAATAGATAAATGATTGATAATTCTAAACGCAAAAAATTCATTATAAGCCGAGCTTGAAGGAGAAATGTTATATAACGTCCATAATGATTGCTGATTAATTGAAAGTTCTGATCCGGCGGAATGTTCTCTTCGTATTAACCGGTTTATCGGTTTATTCTGCGAAGCATTTTTTATTTTTTCTATTATATCTTTTACCGTCGGCGAGAGGAGAAGATCTTCAAGGGAAAGGTGAATATTAAAAACTGTTTCAATTTCATTTTTTAATTCCACAGCTTTTAAAGAATCAATTCCCAAAGAGATTAAAGAATTATCAAGATTAAAAGATTTATCAAAATGTCCGGTAAGTAATTGTATTACTTTTAATTCAAAAGGATTTTTAGGATTCTCCCCTATTTCAATTTTTTCTTCCGTAAGATTATCTTTTAGCAGCGAACAGACGATATTAAATTTATATTCAAGATAAAGATTTTTGCAGCTTTGCCTTCTTATTTTTCCGCTTGATGTTTTCGGAACTGATTTAGGTTTAACTAGTGCTATATCATAAGCTAAAATATTATGATTAATAGAAACTTGATCTTTTATTTTTTGAATAATCTCCGGCCAATTTTCTTTCCTAGGTTTTGCTTCATAAACAATTACCAGTCTCTCTTCTCCTTCAGCCTCAACAGAAAACGCCGCGCCAAAGCCGGGACGAACTAAGTCGGTGCTTTCTTCAACCGTAAGTTCAATATCCTGCGGATAATGATTGCTGCCACGGATTATAATTAAATCTTTCAACCTTCCGGTAATAAATAGTTCACCGTCCTTTATAAAGCCAAGATCGCCGGTTCTCAGAAATGGTTTTTGGTTTAATTCTTTTAATTCGGCGTTTAGTATTTCTTTTGATAATTTTGTTTTTCCCCAATATCCGGAAGAAATACTTTCCCCTTTTACCCAGACTTCACCGACAGCATTCGGTCCGCAAATATTTTCAGTTACCGGATCAACAATAAATACCTTTTCATCTAAAAATGTTTTTCCGCATCCTATAAAATTTAGCGCGTCGGCTTCCGCGGCAGCCGCGGATTTTATTTTATGTTTTTCTAATTCTTTTTTTGAAATATAATACTCAATCGGTTCAGAAAATTTATCGCCTCCGGTTACAAATAAAGTAGCTTCGGCTAAACCATAACATGGATAAAAAGCAGACCGTTTGAATCCGGAGCCGCCAAAAGCTTCAACAAACGCGTTTATTGTAGTTGAACGGACAGGTTCAGATCCGCTAAACGCGGCATTCCAATTGCTTAAATCAATACTATTTCTTTGTTCTTCATTTGTCCTTTTTATACAAAGATCGTACGCAAAGTTCGGCCCTCCCGACATTACTTCACCAACCTCAATATCAGAAATCATTTTTAGCCAACGGAATGGTTTTTCAAGAAAAGAAATTGTCGGGAAAATATTTATAGGTGAATTACTGAAAATAGGTTGAATTACACTTCCGATTAAACCCATATCATGATAGAGCGGAAGCCACATAACTATTGTGCTGCGCGAATTAAATTCAAATGCTTTATGAATAATATCGGCATTACTTAATAAATTTCGATGCTTTATAATTACGCCTTTTGGTGTGCCCGTAGAGCCGGATGTATATTGTAAATACGCAATAGTTTCTAAAGTGTTATCAGTTTCCCGCCAATCATTTTCTGATTCGGGATTTATTTCATCACTTATTATCCAATTTAAATTCTTAAAATTAATATTATAATCTTGGCCTTTTTCATTTATCTGGTTAAAAATTTCTCTTGTTATCAACGCGTTATTGGCCCCGGAATCTTTCATTACCAAATAAATTCTTTCCAGAGTATGTTTCATTCTTGCGGTTTCGGGCGGATAAAGAGGAACGGCAATAACACCTGCATAAAGACAAGCAAAGAAACCAATTATATATTCTAAACCGGAGGGATATAATAGCAGAACTCGTTCACCTTTTAAATTCAGCTGCTGAAGTTTAGAAGCGACAGTTTTTATTTTTTGGTCGAGTTCAGAATATGTAATAGAAATACATTCATCTTCTCCCTTAGGATAAAAACTATAAATAATTTTGCCGCTATGCTCACTACTTCTCATCTGAATTAATTTATCAAAAGATGGCAGTGATACTGAATCAGTATATTGTTCCCTCATACCGTCAACTATTTGTTTTTAATTAAATTATTTATTCAAACATTTATTTTGCAGATTCTTTATGTCACTAACGGAGAAAAGTTATGATTAACTGAGGATTATGTTAAACAAAATTTTTGTTCAGCCGCAAGACCAGATTTTGTTCAATTTTTGTTCAGTTAAAAATTTTTATTTAATCTCCAATATTTATAAGCTTAGCATTCTAAATATCTTATTGCCGGAAAATTTTTTTTACACAACTTCTTTATTCCATAATAAATCCACTAGCAAATTCACACCGGTTTTTAAATATCGCCGAAATGTAGAGAAAGATATATCAAGCGTATCAGCCGCTTTTTCCTGACTTTCCATAGGAAGAACATAGGTTTTAAGAAGAACCTGATAAAATTTTTCATGTTTGGGTAAAACTCTAATTGATTCTATTAATTCTCGTACCATTTCTATTAAAAAATCAATTCTTTCTTTGGCGCCGGCATCGGCTTTAACACCATCGGAAATAATCTTTGAATAGATGATCGGATTTTCTATAAGTTTTTGCGGCCGATTTAGATTATGTAAAACATCTTTAATTGCCTTTTCAAAATCTTCCTTGCTAAAAATTATTAATCTTTCCGTACTTGAATTTTTAGTATCTTCAGCTAAAGAATTTGCCTGAGAAGAAATTAAGGAGTCGAGAAAAGCAGATAAAGGATCTATTCGCCAATCATGCCCGAATATTCCGAACTCGTTTTCGTTTTTGAAAAAATCTAATTCTTTAATTCGTTTAAAATTAATTGACTTAAAAAAAGGCTGCCAAAAATTTGGTTCAGGTACAGCAATAAAAGTATAAGCAAGATGCTTTACTTTAAGTAATAATTTAAAAATGTTTAAGAATATTTTGGTTTGAACAGGATCAACAATTTTCTCTTCTTCCTCATTTATCCAATATTTTATAAAAATAGCGAGTTCTTCTTTTCTCAACGGCGCATGAAACAGTAAATATTTTTTCGCGTTAATGAAACCATCAGAATTCTGCTGAAGATCGTTACTCAGCACAGCTTCAAAAACTCCCAGTATTTTACCGTCTTTATCCTTAATAGATTTTAAAGTACCGGCTTGAATAGCTGAGCGGATCGCGTTTTTTGATTTGCCGTTTTCACCCAATCTTAAATAAAAATCTGCCAAATTATTAAAATCAGTTATTGTTAAATCTGTACAAGAGATTTCTTCATTATAATTCCAATCAAAAAATTCATTAATATTATGATTGTTTTTATTCAAGTACAGCAAATCAAAAAGTGAATCAACTATATCTTGGCCGGTTGTACTCGTAATTCTAAATTTATAATAATTTGAAGCTCTTAATCTTATTTCCTCGTACCATTCCCTATTTCGCCAAAGCAACTCCGGCAAAATAGATTCTCGTACCAGGTTTTCGGGAAATAAACCTCGTTTACCGGAATGAATAAAAAACAAATCATTCAGCCAGTAAAAAAGAGGATGTGAATCTTCAACCTCTAAAATTTCTTTTAATATTGATTCCGTAGTTACGTATAAAAGTGAGCATATTTCAATCACTTTTCTATGTGTAGAATTAATTACTTTATCATAGAAAAGGCTTGTAATTTTATTTATTAATTCGGGATGATTTTCCGGTTTAAACTTCAGATCATGCCGGTTTTCGTATAAATCGGCAATTAAAGATAAGGTTAGCGGGTGGCCGTTTGAAAATTTATAAATATTCTCATATTGCGTTGTTTCAATATGCCGCTTGTTAAGATAATCCGCACTTTCTTCAAAATTGAAATTTTTTAGATGAATCGGCAGAATGAGTGATTTCCATTCTCCCTTTTCTATTTGAATATTGGAAGATTTAAATCTCCCGGAAAATATGGTAATTATTTCGGAAGAAAGCAGTGGTAAGAAACCCTGCCATATCCAAGTTTCTAATTGATTTAATGTTTCAAAAGCATCAAAACAAATAACTCTTTTGGGTGAGTGAGATAAAAAATCTGAAAGAATTTGTTTTTCCGGAACTACTAAATTTTCTGCAGTCGCGTTAATAAATTCGTCTGTGGTAGGACCAACATTTCGGCAGTCGATATAAGTAAACTCTATTTGTAACTCTTCGCAATAAGATTGAAATTTCTTTAACAAAAAACTTTTTCCAACGCCAACCGAGCCGTATATAAAAATAATATTAGGCTGATTTTTTTCATTTGTCAGTATTGATTGAAATAATTTACATTCCCTATTACGCCCGGTAAATCTTTTTTCTCTAACAATTTTAAGTTGATCGGATAAGCGCATAAGATTTATTTATTATTTGAGTAAAAAATAAACTTCCACAGGAATTTTTTCCTGTGGAAGTTGAAAGCAGTTTAAGGGAAAATTGTAATCGCTCCGCCGGTTTGGTGTACCAGTGCGGAATTATTATCGCCCAATTGATTAACAGTGGAAGAATTTAAACTTCCGGTTTGTGTTGAATACAAGCTGTTGCTATTTCCAAACTGTGATACCGTAGAATTATTAGCTGTACCGAATCCTGGAATAAAGCCTTGACTAATAACAGCGGAGTTATAATCTCCATCTTGCTCAACAGATGATTTATCACTTAATCCAAATTGTGTAGAAGTTATATCATTAAAATTTCCGGATTGAAGGCTTGTATTCATTTCGGCTAAACCAACCTGAAATGAACTAGATTCATTATGGTTTCCGTTTTGTTTTATTTCTGATGAATTACTTCCTCCGGTCTGGAAAATGTTAGCGCTATTTTTTTTTCCAATAATTTCTACAGTACCGTTATTTATAACACCTAATTGTGCTATATCGGTATTGTTTCCGTTACTTCCGGTTCCTAGAACTTCAGCAACAGCGTAATTATTAGCTGTAGACGGATCTATACCTTCTTGATCCATTGTAGTGTAATTATTTTTTCCTTCTTGGGTCATTAAGGCATAATTATTATTTCCGAATTGATATTGTGAGCCAAAATTTTTGTTATTTGAAACCTTGGCTTCGGCATAATTAGAAATGCCCTCTTGTTCTTGAGAGTGTTCGCTTTTGTTTCCGATTTGAGAAATATAAGCTTGGTTAGTAACACCTGTCTGCTGTTGTGAAGCGGAATTCCGGTTACCGATTTGGCTTGTAAGCGCTGTATTACTTGCACCAAGTTGTAAAATATCACCGGAATTATTATTTCCGCTTTGCACTGATTCACCATGGTTAGATTGAGGCATAATTACCCCGCATAAACCAGAAATAAGTATAATGAAAATTGCCTTTTTCATTATGTCCCTCCTTTTTTATTGATTAAGTTATTTAACAGAACATCCCTTCCGAGCGATATTTATTAGCTCAATGTTCTTTTTTTTCATTAACCATTTAAGACAATTTTAATACCAGAAAATAAATGCTGTTTTGGATATGAAATGAGTACTTGATGGGCAAAAAATTTTAATTATTAAACTTTTTAGTAATAATATTTTACTTTTGGTGGAAAGATGTGCCGTTTGTGTAAACTTATTTAACTTAAATTAACTAGAAATTATTTTAAAAGAACCATCTTTTTAGTTTCTTTAAAATTGCCTGCTTGTATAGTATAGAAATAAATTCCGCTGGCAAGTTTTTTTCCATTAAGGCTGTTGCTGTCTATTATTATTGAATAATTGCCAGGAGATTTTTCTTCATCAGTTAAAATCGAAATCTCTCTACCGAGTAGATCAAATACTGAAATTTTAACATTCACGGTTTTAGGAATGGAATATCTTATAGTTGTGGATGGGTTAAACGGGTTTGGATAATTTTGAGATAAATTAAATTCACGTATAACATTTTCATTTTTTTCTGAGTATGAAGAAACCTCCGCGTTAAAAAATTTTAATAATTTTAACATAATTTCGCTGCGCACTTTTTCAGGATAAATAGTTTCAAAAGGAAATCCGAAGAAAACAACTCTTCCCGTTGAATTTCCTCCGGGAAAAACTCCTTCATACGAAACTCCGGCGGAACCGTAATTCGCGTTATAACCGTTATAAAGCAAACATGATTTACTTCCATTCACTTCCTTTAACACATCAGGCCATTTTACATCAATTGTTCCGTTTGATCCATTATCAAAACTGAAAGTTCCGAGACTGTCAAATATTGAATTTATATTACCGCTTGCCTGATAAGAAACAGATTGAATTCCGCCCGGCGCGTCATCAATATATTTGGCTTTTAAATAATTCCGGATAAAATTTTGATCATCTGTTGAACCTTTATAATCAAGATCCCAAGCAATTTCACTGCCGGAAACAAATAAATTACCGCCGCTTTTTAAATATTCTTCTACTAAGCTTTGTTCATTTGCATTAAATGTCTCATCAACAGTACTTTCATCACCGAGAATATAATCGACTATTTTATATTCGGAAAGATTAAAAAGACCTTCTGCTACAGCTTCATTTGTGGCGGATACAAAAGAAACATTATTGCTTTTAAATGCGCCGGAATGTTGTCTGATAAAGTTATAAGTATTGCCTGCGGAACTTCTATCAAAACCATTTACTATTATTACATTCTGTTTTTTTTCTGACGGCATACAAGCAAGAACTTCCGACTCCGGAGATGTTCCTTGACTGTTTACCGTCGCGATTTTTATATAATAAACGGAATCGGAAATTAAATTACTAATTGTAACATCATTCGTTTTAAACGAAACCGGGTTCATAAAATTTATTCCGTCATTACTGCCGTAAATCAAATAACTTTGTACGGAAGGATCGGATTTAATAATTATGTGCAGTGAATTTTTATCTTCTGATTTAACTCCGAATGATTTAGGTTTTTCGGGCGCGACAGCATTTCCAATGTATGTTGGCTGAATCATTACACCATTTTCATTGCTTAAAATTTTATATAAAACCGGATCTTTTAAAATATCCGCCGCGTTTTTAATTTTTCCGTCAAGCAATATTTGAGAATTAAGGAAACGAACACCGTGGCTATAATCTACATAAGAGTTGATGTGAATATTTGTTAAAGGCTGAATCGGCTGCCCATTTAACTGATGCCAGCCATATATGCAAACATGATCAGGACGCGCGGGATCAATAATTTTATTACTGAGAACTACATCTTTTTTTGTTCCTCCGGTTAATTCCCCCGGTTCTCCGCCGGCGGCTATTCTTAAACTTTCTATATCGGAATTATGCTGTATAAATTTAGCAACTAATTCATTTTGATTTCCTACCGGAGCGTAAGTTACAGGTTTTAATTTTACGGTAGAATTTTTATAAATATCATCGACAAGTTGTGGTGTCGGAAGAACGGCGCCAATTTGATCAGCCAGTTTTTGTGCTGTTATCGGCCCCATAGGAATCCGGCAATAATCAGAATCTGAACCAATCATCAAATAATTCGGCATTACATAATATTTTACTTCATGTGAAACACCATTGGCATCCTGGAAATTGGCTGAATTCTGAATTAATTTTCTTAAAAAATTAGGAATATTTCCGGTGGAAATTTCCTTCAGAATTTCTTTTTCTCTGTTCGCGAATGTCATATTATTTACAAAATTCATAAAAGCAGAACCGCTTTTTGCCGCAGGATTTCTAAGCGGAATTTGAAGCGGCTGTATTTCCTCAACATTAATTTGAATCCATTCAGAATACGCTCTTGTTCCGTAATATTCATAATCTAAATTTTCTAATGATGTTCCCGAAACCATTCCTTGAATAAATCCGTTTCTTTCAACTTGTACGGTATGCAAAATTTGACGAAGAGGATTTTTCTTTAAAATAATTTTGATTCGTCCGGATAACGCGGTATGCGTATAAAATGAACTATCTTCTTCATCGGTAAAACTATAATAACTTTGGAGATATTTTTTCATCATTCTGGTTCTGTACCATGTCCCGCCGGTCGGTGAAACAATCGGTTCCCCATTATATAAAGCGACACTGTCATTATACGCAATTACACTTAAATAATGGTTTGGTGAAGAATTTAGCCAATTTACAAATTTGCTGCCGTAAGTATTTTCATATCCGTAATCGCTGTCCAGAAAAGCAATTCTTTCTACATAATCGGGAATTTGGTTAAAAGCGTCGATAAAACTGAAAGTAAACCTTCCGCCTCCGCTATGGCTGGTTAAAGCAACAAACGGATCATATTTACTAAAAACTAATTTAAGATATTCAACAAGATTTTTTAAGATTGCCGCGTGATCGGGATGATTAGCGTTCCAAGAAGGCCAGCTTTTTTGAGATGTTTCTAAATAAACCGTAACTACATTATAGTCAGTAATATGCTGCCGTAAAAATCTTGTTTGCGCCCCAATATGCTGAATATCGTAATGCCAATCGTCTCCGGCTTCTAAAATTTTACCGACAGTCTGTTCTATCGTATTTCCGTTTGGTAAAGCAAAAAATACAAGTCCCACTCTTTTGGAAGGATCAAATTTTCCGGGAGCAGGAGCGTTTATATGAATTCTAATTTCGGGATCATATTTAAAAGTAACCACTTGTTCAGAATAATAAGGAGAAACCGAAAATCCCGGAATTTCTCCGTTTTCATTAATTTTATTAAAGATTTGTCCAAAAGAATTATTCTGAATTAAAGCAAAAAAGATTGCGGCAAGAAAAATCAATTTGTAAAAATATTTCATCCCATTCCTTTTTTTGAAGAATTTAACGATTTTCAAAGTTAATGATTTTAGGAGAAATTATTAACACAAAAACTTAATTATTAATTATTTTTGTTTTTGCTTCAATAGGCGCTAATTGAATTGTTTCATAAGGCAAATCAATATTAGCAGATCTTAAAACTTCAAATACTCTTTCCCGCAGCTCTAATCGTGAAGATATATGATCTCTTTCATTATTAAGCCAAACGCGTAATTCCATCGCGACATTATAATCATTTAAAGAAGTTACCACGACTTCCGGCGCCGGAGTTAATAAAAATTTTTCACCGCTTTCCGTTAACGCCAGTAATAGTTTTCTAACTTTTCCAAGATCTTCATGAACTCCTACTGTTACACTTATATCTAATCTTAAATGAGGAAAATTAGTATAGGAACTTACTATTTGATTAACAATTGTATTATTTGGAATCGCGAGCATTTTTCCATCAGTGGTAACTATTCTTGTAGAGCGCATTGTTATCGCCTCGACTCTTCCATAATAACCTTGTATTTCCACTAAATCGTTTAATACAAAAGGACGGTCCCAGAAAATAAAAATTCCCGAAATAATATTGGATAAAGCATCTTTGGCGGCAAAACCAATTGTTATTCCTAAAATTCCGATACTTGTTAACAATGATGTTATATTTATGCCTATTTGGCTGAGAGCGGTTATAAAACCAATGCTCAATACTGTATATTTTATTACAGTCTGCAGAAAACTTGCCGCAGTAATATCAATTTTATATCGTGAAGCGATAATACTCATCGTTTTCTTTAAAATTTTCCAAATAATAAAAAAGAAAATTAGACTGGCAATCGCTACGATAAAATCCGGCAGAGCGGCTGTAATTTTTTTACTTAAAACAGCCGGACTAAATAATTTTGATAATCTATTCATTAATTCAGTCATTTATCAATCCTTTCTTTTTCCAGAAATTTCTTTCTTGAGCGTAATAAGATGTTAAAAAACAAATATTTTTGGCAATTTTTTTTGATATATAGTACATGATGCTGTGAATATTTAATAAAAAATAATTTTCATTTTTACTCTCTTTTTGTGAATCCTGTTAAAAATTGTTGTATCTAATCTATCAACAAAATATTTATTTATCGTTTCAAGGGAGAAAATTAAATTGAAGAAAGCATTTTACTTATTGCTCTTTATCTCACTAATTATCTTAAACGGATGCGGAAACAATGAAGATAAACTAAATTGGGATACAAATCTGGAGCACGCTATACAAACGGCAGCAAAAGAAAATAAGGCTGTGCTTGTTAATTTTACCGGTTCTGATTGGTGCAAATGGTGTAAAAAATTGAACGCGGAAGTATTCAGCAAAGATGATTTTATAAATTTCGCGAAAACTAATTTAGTTTTAGTTAAAATAGATTTCCCGCAAAATATTGAACAAACTCCCGCTGTACAATTTTATAATAATCAATTGGCTCAGAAGTTTAGAGTTGAAGGTTATCCGACAATAGTTATTTTAAACAGCAGCGGAAGAGTTTTGGGATATACGGGTTATCAAGACGGAGGCGCCGCAAAGTATGTTAATCATCTTAAATCTTATCTTATGTAAAATTCTTGAGAATTAGCCGGCGAAATTTTCGTCGTTTTTTTTTATTCAATTTTTAATATAAGCGGATTAAACGCTTTGGAGACTATTAAAACTTTTTCTCCAATCTTTAGAGCAGCCGCTTCTTCGGCTGCCGCTATTACTTTTATAATATTATTTCCGATTAAAACAGAAACAACAAAAACCACATCATTTTTTTCGATGGAAAGAATTTCACCGGTAAAACGGAATTTTCCGCTGATATAATTTTGGTTAAATACTTCGCCGGCAATTCCTTCATTATAAATTTTTCCGTTCTTTAATCTTATTACTCTATTAGACATTTTGAAAATTTCTGAAATATCATGACTTACTAAAACCGTAGTCAATTCATACTTCTTATGAATTTTTAAAATATAATCCTGAAGTTTCAACCTCATTTCCAAATCAAGCGAAGAAAGCGGTTCATCCAAAAGAAGAATTTTGGGTTTATTAACTATAGCTCTGGCTAAAGCAGCACGTTGTTTTTGTCCGCCGGAAAGTGTTTGAGGTAATCTATCTTTTAGCTCAGCTAATTCCATAATTTCTATTATTTCATCTACATTTTGAATATTTATCTTACCGTTAAAGGCAAATTTAATATTCTCCAAAACAGTCATATTCGGAAAGAGAGAATAATCTTGAAAAACAAAACCGACTTTTCTTTTTTGCGGAGGCAGAAATATTCTTTTATCTGTATTCAGCCATTCAGTATTATCAACTGTAATTTTTCCTTTTTCGGGATTTAGTAATCCGGCTATCAATTTTAAAATAGTTGTCTTCCCCGCTCCGCTTTTTCCTTCAATGGTAATAAATTCTTTATCCTTAATCTGTAGATTTATTTCAAGCGGAAGCTCACCATCCGCGGTTTTTAATATTTTATGCAGCTGAAGATCTATCAAAATTTACCGGCTTTTAAATATTGTCTGTTGAAAAAGTAAACGGTTAAAAGAATTAGAAATGTAACAACAAATAATATGGCAGCATAAACATTTGCGTTATTATAATTAAGTGATTCTACTTCATCGTAAATTGCCAAAGAGGCTACTCTGGTTTTGCCGGGAATATTTCCGCCGATCATAAGGACAACACCGAATTCACCGATTGTATGCGCAAAGCTTAAAACAATACCGGTTAATAATGATGGTTTTATATTAGGAAGCAGAACTTTTGTTAAAGTCTGAAATTTATTTTTTCCTAAAGTAAATGAAGCTTCTTTTAAAGAATGCGGAAGATTTTCTAGCCCCGATTGGATAGGATTCACCATGAAAGGCAAACTATAAATTATTGAAGCAAGAATTAAACCTTCAAAAGAAAATACTAAACGAAGATTGAATATTTTTTCTATAAAATTACCAAAAAAATTTTCCGGTGAAAACGCGAATAAAAGATAAAATCCTAAGACGGACGGCGGCAAAACAAGAGGCATGCTAACTAAGGTGGAAATAAAAGGTTTTAATCTCCCGTTAAATTCCGAAAGCCAAAAAGCCATCGGAACGGCGGTAAAAAATAAAATTACCGTTGTAATTAAAGCTAATTCAAAACTTAATATTAGCGGCTGAAGATCAATCATACCGGCGCGATTATAATTTCATTGGTTTTTATAAGAGCCAAAACTTTATCCCCGTTTTTTAGATCAAGCTGTTCTACCGCTGCTGAAGTAATAATCGAAATTATTCTATTCCCTTTATAATCTAATTGAATATCGCTTAAAAGTTTCCCTTTATTAATTTTTTCCACAATACATTCTAACTTGTTCTGGAGACTTATCTTTCCGGAAAATTCTTTTGCTAAACTGACTTCTGTTTCCTTAAACAAAATATTAATTTCATTCCCGTTGGTCAAAAATTCCGCTGACCCGGGAGTTTCGATAATTATAGTTTTTAAAATATCATTAAATACAATTATTTCTATAATAGAAAGATGATTATCGCTTAAAATATTTTTGATCTTACCGGTTAATTTATTCATTAAATCTCCGATGCATTCTATTTCTAATTTTTAATCGGTTATCTATTTAATAGTAGATTTGCCGGTTAGTCCCGCCGTCTCGAAACCGTAACGAGAAAAAATTTTTCGCGCTTTTAAGGAAAATAAAAAGTTATAAAATTTTTTACTTTCTTTATAATGTTTTTCTTCACCGTATTTTAAAATAACGCAGCCTTGTTCAATCGGATTATAAATTTTTGGATCAACGTCAATCCATTTACCTTTTCCATTCATTTCTTTCGAAAGAACAACAGACTTTGCGGTAAAACCAATATCAGCATGTTTTGAAAAAATATACTGACTTGTTGATGAGACATTTTCACCGAAAATTAATTTATCTTTTATTTTTTCATAAATATTAATTTTTTTTAAAACTTCAACCGAAACTTTACCGTAAGGCGCGGTTTTAGGATTTGGTACTGCTATTAATTTCACATCATAATTACGAAAAACTTCAGGGAAATTCTGTAAGTCAATATCATCTTTTAACGTCCACAAAACAAGCTTTCCCAAAGCATAAACCTTCGGCGGATTTGATGATAAATTTTGCTTGTATAAATAATTTGGATATTTCATATCGGCGGAAATAAAAACATCAAATGGGGCGCCTTGCTGAATTTGTGCGGTTAATTTACCTGAAGAACCGATTACCGTTGTTACTTCAATTCCGGTTTCATTAGTAAATTCGGCTTTTAATTCCTCCATAGGAAATTTTACATTGGCCGCGACCGCAACCGTAAGTTGGGCTTTCCCGGAGGAAAACAATCCCCACAATAAAACGAAGATTATAAGTAAGATATTAAAATAACTGTTATTCATTTGGATTTACATTCCCGCACTAAAGAACAAATTTTTTTTTATTCTTTTCTTTGAAAATTTTATGTCGGCATAACAATAATTTCAATTTAATTCCGCAAATTTTTAACAGTGGCAGTAAAATTGATATTTATAAATATCAATTATTACGCCGCAAATTTAGATTGAGGATAATTTAGAAAAAAAAGACGTAAGATTTTAACCATGAAAAATGAAGTTAATAAAAAGAAGAGATTTAATTTTATTAAAAACGGGGAATTAAAAATTTCGAGAAAACAATTTTTCCGGAATTTAAGTATTTTAGCGCTCATTCCTCTCGGGGGTGTTTGGTTTTCAACTTCCGAACGAAAAATTTTAACAGAAAAGTTAAACCAAAAGAAACTAATCCCGGCAAATATTTCTAACGGAATTACCTTTTTAGATACAGTTATTGTAGTAAAAAATGAAAACGAACTCAAAATATTTTCTTCAAAATGTACGCATCTCGGCTGCAGAATAGAAAAGGAAGAAAACGGAATATTAGTCTGTCCTTGTCATGGTTCAAAATATTCTTCAAACGGAAAAGTTTTAAAAGGGCCGGCTAATCATTCGCTGGCGGAGCTGCCATACAAAAGGAATTTAAAAAAGGGAGAAATTACTGTTGAAGTTCAAGTTTAGAAAAGGTAAGGTTTCATCCGTCGGAAATAAATATCTTAAAATTTTTAATTTTACTTTCGGACAAATTTCCTTTGCCTCTTTTGTTATCGCCGCTGTTTCCGGTGTTTTTCTAGCCATTCCTTTCGATATTAAAAATCCGTATGATTCTATTTCTTACTTACTTCTTACAAATCCCGCCGGAGTTTTTTTTAGAAATATCCATTATTGGAGCGCTCAATTATTTTTAGTTTTTTCGGTACTTCATATTTATGACCATCTCAAGAAATCATCCGAAAAAAATATTAAAAACGGTGTTTGGCTCCGGGTTTCCTTTTCTTTATTAATAATTTTTTTTGTAATGCTTTCCGGTTTTATTATCAAAGCCGATGCCGATAGCACTCAAGCCAAAAGAATAATTTCATCATTAATAGAGATTATTCCATTTATCGGCAAACAAATATCCGTCTCTCTTCTCGGCCCGGAAAAAGATTTCCAAATTCTATATGTTCATCATATTGCGACAGCGACAATTTTTCTTTGGCTGATAATAATTGAACATGCTAAATTATTTTGGCCGAAGTTAAAATTATTATTGTATCTGCTTCCGGTTTTATTAATTATCGGATATTTATTCCCTCCGGTTTTGCATGATGGATTAAGTTCTGCAATTAAAGGGCCGTGGTATTTTTTGGGCTTGCAGGAAATTCTGCATTGGCTGTCATTTCCTTGGTTAATTATTTTATTAATTACGGTGTTTCTGTTTGTATTTTTTTATTTACCTAAATTTTCCGTTTCAGTTTCAAATATTATAAAGAAGCTGTTATTAGCCGCGTTTGTAATTTATTCAGTATTAATTATAATCGGATATTTTTTCAGAGGCGAAGACTGGAAATTTGTTATGCCGTGGAATAATCCGGTAATAACCGGATATAATTTTGACCCTTTTATAAACACAAAAACTTTTTCGGAAGAAGACATTTTAAGTAAAAAAATTCCTGTTATTTTAGGAAGAAGAGAAGGATGTTTATTTTGTCATTCGTCGGTAAAAGGATTTTCACCGGCACATAATCCGGAAGCTATCGGCTGTGTATCATGTCATTCGGGTAATCCGTTCACACTTGAAAAAAACTATGCTCATAAAGGATTATTTTTAATTCCCGGTAATCTTTCTGATTCAAAAAAAACATGCGGAAGTTCAAATTGTCATAATGAAATTGCCGGTAGAATAGACAAAACTTTGATGACTACTTTATCCGGAATAGTAAGTGTTGATAAATATGTATTTAATGAAACAGATAATTTAAACAAACTAAGATTTATTGAAGATATTTCGCATACTCCCGCGGATTCTCATTTAAGAAATCTTTGCGCGTCTTGCCATCTCGGCGGAAAAAAAGAGGAACTCGGTCCGATTATGGAAACCTCCCGCGGTGGCGGCTGCAATGCTTGCCATCTAAATTATAATGATCTGGCTTTAAATGATTTATCAAAATTTTACAAAAATAAATCAATTCTTGAAAAAGATTCAGCCGATTTTTTTCATCCTTCTTTATCAATTCAAATTACCGATAACCATTGTTTCGGCTGCCATAGCCGCTCAGGCAGAATCTCAACAAATTATGAAGGCTGGCATGAAACTCTTCTTAAAGAAATAAATGATACCGTAAATTTTAGAACTTTAGACGACGGAAGAATTTTCTCAAAAGTTCAGGATGATGTCCATCATCAAAAAGGAATGAACTGCATCGACTGCCACACTTCACGGGAGACTATGGGAGACGGCAATTTTTATCTTCATCAAGAAGAACAAGTAAAAATAAAATGCACTGACTGTCATTTCACCGGAAAACCAAGAACAAAAAATATTTCAGAACTCGATCAAGAATCCCGGAAAATTATTTCACTACGGAAATTTTCCGAAAAAAACAAAAAATTTTTAGTCATCGAAAAATCCAATAATCCTTTGATTAATACTTTTATAGATAAATCGGGAGAAGCAAAATTAATAACAAAAATTAAAAACGATACACTACCGTTAAAACCCCCTTCTTTTGTTTGTATCGAAGGAAAAGGCCACAAAAATCTTTCGTGTAAAAGCTGCCATACTTCATGGTCGCCTCAGTGCGTCGGCTGTCATACAATTTATAATTCAAACGGGAAAAGCTATGATCTGCTATCTAGAAAAGAAATGAACGGAGAATGGATTGAATTCCCCACCGATTATCTGGCGGAACCGCCGGCATTTGGAATTACCGAAAACAAAAATAAAAACGGCGAAACAATAAAAACTGTAGATACATTTATTCCCGGAATGATTTTAACGATAGAGAAAAAAGGAGTAAATTCAAATTCAAAAGAAAATAAAAACGCCATATTTAAAAGATTGTACGCGCCAACCTCTTCCCACACAATTACAAAACAAAGCAGAAGCTGCGAATCTTGCCATAGTAGTTCAGCAGCGATTGGTTTCGGAAGAGGTCAATTAGAATTTATTAAGAAAACGGGGAAATGGATTTTCAAGCCTGAATATGAATTAAATAAGCATGATAATCTTCCCGAAGACGCATGGATCGGATTTTTACAAAACCCAAAACCTAATTTCGCAACCCGCACAAATGTTCGTCCTTTTAATGTTGCCGAACAGAAAAAAATATTAACTGTAGGCGCTTGTTTAACTTGTCATAAATCAGAATCGAACGCGATAAAAAAATATTTGGCGGAAGGAAAGATTCCGAAAATAAGCGAAAAATGTATTCTTCCAAACTGGTAAGAATTCATATTATTTCCTCAATTAAAGAATAAGAAAAATGAAGTTTCTTGTATGCGAGAAATTATAGAACACAACATCTTTATTTTTTTGTAATTAGAATATTATTACACTTCTGGCAAAATAGTTGATATTTATAAATATCAGAATTTAAATCAGTTATTAGGGGAACAAAAAATGGCTATTCCAAAAAGATTTAAGAAATTTAGAGCAGATTTTCCCGAAGTCGCAGAATCCTATGAAAAATTAGGGAACGCTGTTCACTCCGCCGGACCGTTAGATGAAAAGACCAGGGCTTTAGTAAAATTAGGAATTTCTGCCGGCGCAAGACTAGAAGGAGGATTTCATTCGCATGTAAGAAAAGCTCTTGATGTTGGTGTAACAAAAGAAGAAATGGTTCACGCGGTTCTACTTGCTTTACCTACAATCGGGCTTCCATCTATGATGGCAGCTTTAACTTGGATTGATGATGTTGTTGAAAAAGATGAAAGAAAATAGTCAGTCTAAAAATGAAAATCTTAAAAGATAAGTTTAACCGCGTTCATGATTATTTAAGAATATCTCTTACTGATAAATGCAATTTAAATTGTCTTTATTGTAACCCGGCCAATAGCAATTATAAACATCTGCTGAAGAGTGAACTTTTAACTTATGATGAACTGATAAAATTAGTTAAAATTTTCGTTCAGGAATTAGGGATAAAAAAAATTCGTTTTACCGGCGGTGAACCTTTAGTAAGAAAAGATGTTTCAAAATTCTTTGCTCAAATTTCAAATCTAAAACAAAAATATGATTTTGAAGCGGCATTAACAACTAACGGAACATTACTTAAAGAATATCTTATTAAGTTTAAAATGTTCGGAATTGACAGATTGAATGTAAGTCTTGACACACTGAATAAGCACAAATTTAAGTTGATAACCGGACACGACTCTTTCTCCGCTACTATGGAAGCAATAATAGCAGCAGAACAATTAAACTTCCTTCCGCTTAAAATTAATTCAGTTATAATGAAAGGTATAAACGATGATGAAATTCTCGATTTTGTTGAATTTATTAAAGATAAAAAAATGAATATCCGCTTCATTGAATTTATGCCTTTTCAGGATAACCATTGGGACGAGAAATTTTTTATAAGCAGTACAGAAATTAAATCAGTAATTGAAAAGAAATATGAATTAAAAGAATTACTAAATAAAAAGGCTTATGTCGCTAAAGACTACGAAATTAGTAGGTCATTCCGGAAGAGTTAGTTTTATAAGCTCAATCTCAAATCACTTTTGTGAATCGTGCAACAGATTAAGAATTACTTCAAACGGGAAATTAAAACTTTGTCTGTTTTCTTCCGGAAAAGATGAACTTGATTTAAAAGATATTTTAAGAAACAATAATTTTGATGATGAAGAAATAGCGAGTTTAATTGAAACAGCATTATTTAATAAAGAATTTAATCATCCTGAAATAGAAGTATTAAATCAATTGAACCAAAACATGCTTAGCATCGGCGGATAAAATGAAAAAATTTTCACACATAAATAATAATGGTAAAGCCGAAATGGTTGATGTATCGGACAAACAAGAAACTATCCGTACAGCAGAAGCTTTCGCCGAAGTATTTGTCTCCAAATTAGTATTTGATAAAATTAGAAATAACAGCATAGAAAAAGGCGATGTTTTAAGTATAGCAAAATTTGCGGGAATTCAAGCAGCTAAAAAAACTTCGGAAATTATTCCTCTTTGCCATAATATTTTTATTTCTAAAGTAAACGTTAATTTGAGGTTGAATGATGAAAAAAAATCTATTGAGATTAATTCATTCGCTAAAACCGAAGCTAAAACCGGAATTGAAATGGAAGCCCTTACGGCTGCTTCCGCAGCGGCATTAACAGTTTATGACATGTGTAAAGCACTCGATAAATCAATTGAAATTTCCAACATAAAACTGCTAAAAAAAACGGGCGGAAAAAGCGGAAATTTTATGAGGAAAGAAGTTGAGAAATGATACAGGATGAAAGTACAATTTTAGCAGAAAATTCCGGAAGTAAAATAGCCGGGAAAATAGTTGCTGTTTCCATCAGCAAAAAAAAAGGAATCCCAAAATCAAATGTTGCCTCAGCAAAACTTATCGATAATCATGGAATTGAAGGCGATATTCACGCCGGAAACTGGCACCGGCAAGTAAGCTTTTTAGCTGTTGAAAGTATAAATAAAATGAGAAAAGCAGGCATTCCCCGGCTGCGTCCCGGCGCGTTCGCTGAAAATATTACCACCGAATTTATTGATATTCCTAATTTACCAATCGGCTCAATCATACAAATCGGTAATAAAACTGAACTAGAGATAACTCAGATCGGGAAAGAATGCCACACCAAATGCGCAATATTTGTTAAAGTCGGAGATTGTGTAATGCCACGTGAAGGTATTTTTGCAAAAGTTTTAAAAGGGGGCGAAATATTTGTCGGTGATGAAGTAAAAATTTTAAACCAAGGAAAAAAATACAATGCTTAATTTTTCCGAAGCGGAAAAAATAATTTCGCAAGAAATAAGAAAACTGCCGCAAGAATTTGAAGAAGTTGAACTTCTCGATTCATTAAATCATTTTCTTGCCGATGATGTTTATTCGGATATTAACCTTCCGCCGTTCGATAATTCGGCGATGGACGGCTATGCCGTAAAATATAGTGAAAACATTTCCCGCTGGAAAATAATCGGTGAAATATCAGCGGGAAATTTCTCCGAGATTAAATTAGATGATCCTTTTGCCGTAAGTATTATGACCGGAGCTAAACTACCGGAAGGCGCCGATACTGTAGTTCCAATTGAAGACGTTGAATTAGAAGGTGATTTCGTTAAGCTGAAGGAAAACGCAAAATATAAATACGGAATTAATATCAGAAAAAAAGGTGAAGATCTTAAAATTGATTCTATCGCCATTGAAAAGAATACATTAATTCGGCCGCGCCATATTTCTGTAGCGGCATCGTGCGGACAGAAAAAAATTAAAATCTATAAAAAATTAAAAATCGGTGTTTTGGCAACCGGCGATGAATTAATCTCAATACACGAAAAACCATCACTCGATAAAATTAGATGTTCAAATTTATATACAATTTTAGCCGCTGTAAAAGAACTGAACCAGCAGCCGGTAAATTTCGGAATTGTTAAAGATGACAAAGAACTGCTTCGGGAACGCCTTAAATGGGCTGTTGAAGATGATCTTGATATTCTAATAACAACCGGCGGCGTTTCCGTCGGCAAATATGATTTTGTTAAAGAACTTCTTGAAGAATTAAAAGTAGATATAAAATTTTGGAAAGTTAATATAAAGCCGGGAAAACCGCTGCTATTTGGAGTTCATTCAAAAGCAGGAAAAATTACACTTATTTTCGGGCTTCCCGGAAACCCGGTTTCTTGTTTAGTTAGTTTTAAAATTTTTATCCAAGAAAATATTTTGAAGCTTTACAACCGCAAGAATGAATTTATCTCCGCGGTATTGGAAGAAGAAATTATAAAGATAGATAAAAAACGCCACTATATAAGGGGAATTCTTATTAAGGATGAAAACGGAATTAGTCGAGTAAGAAAATTTGCTTCCCAATCTTCAGGTAATTTAGCGCAAATGGGAAAATCTAATTGTTTAATTATAGTTGAAGAAGAAAAAGAAGTTATAAAAAAAGGAGAAATTGCTAAGTGTATAATGATGTAACTGGAATAGTATTAGCCGGCGGTAAAAGTTCTCGTATGGGTGTTAATAAATCTCTTTTAAAAGTTGGTAATCAAACTACAATTGAACGAACACTTTCTTTAATGAAAAAATTATTTAAAAATGTAATTTTAATAAGTAATAATATTAATGAATATGAGTCCTTAAATATTAATGTTTATGAAGATGTATATCCTGGCTTAGGCCCGCTCTCCGGAATACATTCCGGACTTATCCATTCTTCTACAAGAAAAAATTTTATTATTTCCTGCGATCTTCCTTTTATGAACGAAGAAATGATAAAATGTCTGATTGATTATAAAACCAGTAGACTTATAACCGTGGCCGAAGCTGATGGTTATATTCAGCAGTTATGCGGCGTTTATACATGGGATGTTACATCAACCGCGGATAAACTATTAAAAGAGCATTATTTCTATAAAGAAAAACATGATTTACCTAAACAAAATAGATGCAAAGTATTAACTCTAATGGAAACTGTAGGTTCAGAAATAATTAATGCCGAAGAACTTCCGTTTTATAACCCTTATTTATTTTTTAACATGAATAGAAAAGAAGACTATAAACTTGTACTTGAACGCTATAATCTATCTCTAAAATAAGCTGTTTTCACTAAATAATTAACCCGCCTAAAACATTCTTGCTGTATAGAAAAAGGCAAAATTCTTTTCTTGTGAATGACAAATATCTATAGTTCAACTGTTGGATAAAACTGCATATTTAGCACTTCTCAATGGCAAAGAAATTGATATTTATAAATATCAAATATTTTGAAATAATGAGCTAATTAAACTGTGGAAAATTTAGATAGAATTGATTTACCTCTGTTCCCAATAAGTGTTGCGGCTAAAGTATTAGGAATTTCCGTTCATACCTTGCGTATGTATGAAAAGGAAGGATTAATAGTACCCTTCAAAAAAGAAACAAAACATCGTTTATATTCTAAAGCTGATATTGAAAGATTAAGCTGTATAAGGCGAGCTATAAACGAATCAAAAATAAGTATAGCAGGTATAAAAACTATTTATTCTTTAATTCCCTGCTGGGAAATAACTAATTGTTCCGAGAAAGATAGAATAAACTGCAAAGCTTATCAATCGCATTCCGAACCTTGCTGGGCATTCAAACATGAAGGAAACATTTGCGCACAAAGAGTGTGCAGAAATTGTCATGTTTATAAAAATTACGCTGAGTGTAAATCGTTAAAGGATAAACTAAAGACTGCTATAAAATAGCTCAATATATTCTCATTAAAAAAATTCATCTACCGGAGGTATAAATTGGGGAATAAAATATCTAGGCGGTCTTTTCTCAAGTACAGCGGCGCAATAGGAACCGGCGCGGCTGTCGGTATTTCCGCCTCTACATCAAAAGCTAAAGCTGCCGAAAAAGCAAATCCCAAAAAAGTTGAAAAAATTGCAACTACCTGTGAACAATGTTTCTGGCGCTGCGGAATTATTGCGACAGTAGAAAACGAAAAACTTATTACTATAGAAGGAAATCCTCTTCATCCTAATAATAGAGGGAAAATTTGCGCACGAGGCAACGCGGGAGTTGCGCTTCTATATGAAACAGACCGTTTAAAAAATCCGATGATCAGAGTCGGGGAAAGAGGAAGCGGAAAATGGCGGGAAGTTAGCTGGAAAGAAGCATTGGATTATACGGCGGAAAAACTTTTAGACGTAACAAAAAAATATGGAGTTGAAGCAAACGCGTTATTTTCACACGGCGCTTCGGCATCTTTTATAAACGATTTATATAGATATTGGGGTACCCCCAATAACGCCGCTCCTTCCTTCGCGCAATGCCGCGGTTCAAGAGATGTAGGATACGAATTAACTTACGGTGAAAATCTCGGTTCACCCGAACGAATTGATTTATCGAACGCGAAAGTAATTACATTAATCGGCAGTGCATTGGGAGAAAATATTCATACAGGGCAAATAATTGATTTTACTGACGGAATAGCAAAAGGAGCAAAAATAATTGCTGTCGATCCGCGCTTTTCTACAGCCGCAAGCAAAGCTAAATGGTGGCTTCCCATAAAACCGGGAACAGATACCGCGCTTGTATTAGCGTGGATAAATATAGTTATAAACGAAAAAGGATACGATAAAGAATTTGTAAAAAACAATACAGTAGGTTTTAATGAACTTGCTGCTCATGTAAAAGAGTTTACTCCCGAATGGGCTGAAAAAATAACAGAAATTACCGGCTGAAAAAATCCGTGAAACTGCCATGGCAATGATTGCAGCTAAACCGGCTGTTGTAATTCATCCCGGCCGCCATGTCGCGTGGTACGGAAATGATGTTCAGCGCGCCAGGGTTATGGCTATACTTTCCGCTCTTTTAGGTACATGGGGAAAAAAAGGCGGATATTTTCTGAAGTCGAAGTTTCCCGCAAAATATAATGCGTTAAATATTCCCGAAATACCTGTCCCTAAAAAACAGAGAGCCGATGGTGCAGGATATCATTTCCCTTTTGCGGGCGGCGAAGGTTTAACTCAAGAACTTGTTAAAGCAACTTTAACACAGAAACCGTATCCTATTAAATCTTGGATGGTCTTCGGCCAAAATATTTTTAATAGCATTCCGGCTAAACAGGATACGTTAAAACGCAATTGAAAATCTAGATTTTTATGCGGTTGTTGATGTTCGTCCCACTGAACCTACTTTATACGCGGATGTAATCCTGCCTGAAGATATTTATTTAGAAAGATATGATTCTTTAATAACAGTTACAGGATGGAAAGAACAATATGTTTCACTCCGTCAGCCGGTTGTAAAAAGAATTCATAACACCCGGCCCGGCTGGTGGATTGCAAAAGAATTAGGCAAGCGTTTAGGGTTAGCTGATTATTTTCCTTATGAAGAATATGAAGATGTTATTCGTTATCAGCTTCAGAGATTCCGGTATCTCATACACAAAATTAAAAAAGAACGGTGTAATAACTTTTCCGGCAAAACCTTATTTAGAGCCGGGAGAGAAATATACACTTTAAAACGAAGGATAAGAAAGTTCATCTTTTTTCGGAAGAATTGAAAGAACTAGGTTTTGATCCGCTTGCCTAAATATCAACCTGTTAATGATCCTCCTAAGGGTTATTTCAGATTAGTTTATGGTTTAATGCCTGTTCATTCGCACGGAAAAACGGAAAGCAATCCTTGGCTTAATACAATTATTTCCGAACCAATATTATGGCTGAATGAAACCATCGGAAAAGTATGGGATTAAAAAATAATGATGAAGTAATATGTAGAAAATCAAGACGGAATAAAATCTGATAAGATCAAAATAATGATACACCGGGAATGAGACCGGACGCGGTTTTTCTTCCTCACGGTTTCGGCGGAAACAGCAAAGGGAAACTAAATTATTCTCGGCGTGAATGTTTCAGATAACATATCTTATTTCAAAATATACTGTAGATCCGATAAGCGGCGGGACAGGATTAAGAGTTAATTTTGTTAGATTAACCATTGATGATGAACCTTTATTTTCAACTGTTGAAATCAATTTTACCGGAGTAGCTTCCGATAAAATATCCGGAATTAACCATAACAATTCACCGAAAAGAACCTTTAATAGAGTGATAAAGAAAAAACAATCGGCAATTAAGGAGGGATGCTAGAGAAATTGAGTAAATATGCAATGGTAATAGATATGAATCGCTGCATCGCCTGCCATGCTTGTGAAGTCAGCTGTCGCTCATGCCATAATGTACCGGTGCCCCATTACAGAAATTGGGTTCACGATCTTCAACCACAAGGAGTTTATCCTGACATAAAAAAGGTAAGCTATGTAGGATTGTGTAATCACTGCGATAACGCACCGTGTGTAAAAGCATGCCCAACAGGCGCAACTTATAAAAGAGATGACGGAATTGTAGTTGTTGATAAAAGTTTATGTATAGGTTGCGGAATTTGCATTGAAGCTTGTCCCTACGGCGCCAGATATATAAATCCGGAAAATGAAAAGATTGATAAATGTGATTTTTGTGTAGAAAGAATTTCAGATGGTTTAGAACCGGCTTGTGTTTCTACTTGTATCGCAAGCGCAAGAATATTCGGTGATTTAGATAATTCAAAATTCAGAAGTTTCTAAACTTGTTGCGCAAGGGAGCGCAAGCAAATATCAGCGCAGATGTTAATGTAGGACCAAATATTTTTTATTTAGATAACAATAATAATTTCCCTATTGTTCAAGCTGCCTTTTCTCCTTCTAAACCTAAAATGCCAACACCTCAGAAAATGTGGTCATAATGTAATTACGTCCCTTCTTCTGGATTGCTATCGGCGGTTCTTTCTTGGGACAAATTGCCGCTTTTTCAACTCAATTGTTTAAAGGTGAAAGCGAGGTGAAGGAATAAATTATGGGACAACGAATAAGTAAATTAAACGAAGATATTGTACTTGATCATGATCTTTTAAGCGGACCAAGACATCTTACTTTTGAAGAAAAACGTATACTCGCAAACCGAGTGATGAAAAAACATGGTGTCGCGGGAGTTACACTCCATTGGATAAACGCCCTTTCATGGTTCTTTTTAATTAGCACCGGTGCGGCGCTAATTTCAGCAGATTATTTAAAATTCGCACCGGAATGGTATCTTAAGTATGATGGAAGGAATTTTCGGAACTAAAGCGGCAATGCTTCATTTTCATATTGCCATCGGAGTATTTTGGCTCACTACCCTGCTGCTTTATGGAATTTTCGGTTTTAAGAATTATCTGCTTGATTTCATTAAACATGATTTGGTTTTGGATAAAGATGATATAAAATGGTTCCCTGCCAAAGCAAAAAATCTTATCGGAAAATTAAATCACTATGAAATGCCCGCTCAGGGAACTTATAATGCAGGACAAAAAGCATATGCGGTTGTAGTTGCAATCAGTACTGTCACTATTAATAATTACCGGACCCATTATGGCTTTTCACATTGGCTCACCACTAGTTATTCAGTGGGCAATGACTGCTGCATTTTATTGCCACTATGTCTGTATTTGCGGGAATTTTTGTACATGTTTATATGGCCGCTCTTTTTCCCGGAAGAAAGACCTGCATTCTTCTCAATGATTACCGGAAAAGTAAATGAATTTATGCGTATCTCCATCATTATAAATGGTGGGAGGAATTAAAAAGCGCAGAGCATAAGTTTTTTGCGGAAGAATTGAAGAAAGACGGAATTTCAATTACCGGAGTTTAAAGAATGTGAAATATTAAAGATTATCCTAAGAATTTTTAATATAAATGGTGAAAGTAAATAGGAGTTTTTTTATGAAAAAAAAATTATGGGATCCGTTTTTGGCGGAATGATGATAGGATTAGCTATCATTCTGACTTTTTTTATATCCGGAAGCGGACTAGGGGCTTCAGGCGCTTTGACAAGTTTTGCCGCTTGGCTTCAAAATTTAGTTGTTCCTTCGGTAACTCAGAATCAAGTGAATATTTTTCTGCTTATTTCGCAAACGGACTTAATCCCTTAAATGATTATCTTGTTTTTATGGCAATAGGAATTATGTATAGGAAGTTTTATTGCCGGCAAAATTTCTAAAGATTTGAAATTAGAAATATTAAAAGGCCCAAATATTTCTAATAATGGAAGATTATGATATGCTCTTATTGGGCGGTGTTTTAGTCGGTTATGCCGCAAGATTAGGAAGAGGATGTACAAGCGGACAATGCTTAGTTGGCGGCGCCGAACTTTCAGTCGGTTCTTGGGCATTTATGTTTTCAATTTTTATCGGCGGTTTTGCCGTAGCTTATTTTGTTAGGAGGCAATGGATATGATAGGACCATTATTTAAAAACGGATTTAATCTCCGGAGAATTTAAATATGCTTTTTTGCAGTTTTGATCAGGTATTCTATTCGGATATGCTCTTCAGCGTTCCGGTTTTACAAACTCAAAAAAAATTGCGGCAACTTTTTATATGAAAGATGTTGATGTGCCGGTTGTTATGTTTTCCGCAATTGTAACCGCTTCAATAGGAATTTGGGGGTTGTCTTTACTTGGTTTATTGGATCTGGGAAATTTTTATTTCTTATCAACATATTTACTTCCGTTTATTGTTGCTGGCTTTATATTCGGTGTGGGAATGGCAGTAGGCGGATTTTGTCCCGGCACTTCTCTAGCTTCAATGGTAACTGGAAAAATTGACGCTATGGTTTTTGTTGGTGGTTTTATGATAGGCAGTTTAATTTTCGGCGATCTTTATCCTCTATGGGAAAACTTCTATGAATCGGATGCGCATGGTGTTTGGCGTTTGGATGAACTTTTTAATATAAATATAGGACTCGCGGTTCTCATAGTTACATTATTAGCTGTTTTAGGCAGTTTGGGAATGAGGAAACTTCAATATAAATTCTGGGGGAAAAATGCATAAGATTCCGATTAGATATTTATTAGTTTCTGCGGGTTTAATCATTTCCCTGCTTTTAGCGTTTTTCCCGTCTTCATCTTTTTTACAAGAACCTTTTGTACTATTCGGAAGACTAGGACAACAACCTTATAATGAGGCTGGTTTATTCACTGTAACACCGTATCAGGCAGTAAAATATTTTTCATATCATCCTCAAAAATGCGTTTGGCTTGATGTTAGAAGTTTAGAAAAATATAATAAAGAACATCTTCAATCGGCGCTAAATCAGAATATATCACAGCTTAAAAATACTTTATGGAATCCGGACGATTTGATACTTGTTTACGGAGATAATACAGAAGACGCTCAAGAAGCAATCGCAATGCTTAGACAAATAAATAACGCCCGTGCTTTTGCTGTTAAAGGCGGTTTTAAAATGTAAAGAAATATTTAATAAAACCGGTGGGAATTGATGTTACAGCTGAATTTAATGATGAAGATTTAGAAAAATTAATTGTGCTTCGGGGGGAACTTTCAGGTAAAACTGTTTCTCCGGATCAGTTAAAAAAATTAAAAAGCAGTAAATCTAAAACTATTAGAGAAGGTTGTTAAAAAAGTATTTCAGAGGAGAGATGGTTCGGTTCTGCCGGCCATCTTTCTTTATTTTAAAACGATTGGGAAGTTAGCCATTTATTATAAAATCTTATAATTTTAATTGTCTACTACATTAAAAAAAATGAAATTCTATTTTCTTTAAAATTTCAAAAATTCGAAGAATTAATATGAACTCAAAAGAAAGAATAAACGCGGCGATGCGTTTTCAAATTCCGGATCGTATTCCTGTAATGTGTCAGCTTTCCATCGGCCATTATTTTCTTAATTCCGGTTTAGATCCGTTTGATATTTGGTTTTCTTCAGATGGATTTGCGGAAGCGCTTTTAATTTTAAGAAAAGAATATAATTTCGATGGAATATTAATTAATCTTCCCGGCAGAGATCCGGCAATTAAAAGTTTTATCAAAAATATTGAACGAACAGAACACGATATAAAAGTTATCTTTAATGATGATAGCTATTCTCTAATTCCGATGAACGATAATCCTCACTATTACTTGCCGGACGGCAGCCGCTATTTTCCTTCATTTGATGAAATAGTTCCGGAAAAACTTTATTATGTTGATCCTTGGGATATTACAGGTATTAGTTATCCTTTTAAATGGGGGTTTGAAACCAAAGAGAGATCATTCGAAAATTTTTTCCCGGAATATCAGCATGATGTAATAAAAAAAGTCCTAAAAAATGCCGGAGGACAATTTTCAGTTCATTCTGAGATTTTTTCTCCGTGGTCTCAATTTCTTGAACTGCTCGATTATCAAAATGCATTAATGGCAATAATGATAGATCCGGCAAAAGTAAAAGCATGTTTAGAAAGATTGACTTTAGGCTCAATTGATTTAGCTAAACAGCAAGCCGCTTTGGGAGTTGACGCGATTTTAATCTCTTCCGCATTTGCAGGAGCCGGTCTAATCTCCAAAGATCATTACAAAGATTTTGTACTTCCTTACGAAGAAAAAATTATATCGGAAATTAAAAAAGAATTTAAGCTTCCTGTATACACACACACTTGCGGAAGCATCGGCGATAGGCTGGATTTAATGCTTGAAACCGGAACAAACGGCATTGATACACTCGATCCTCCCCCGCTCGGCACGGTTGAACTTCAAGACGCAAAAAATATTTTATCTACAAAAGCGTTTATTAAAGGAAATATTGATCCGGTAAATACTCTTTTATACGGGACTAAAGATCAAGTAAGAAATGATGTAGAATGGCGCGTAAAAGTTGGAAAACCTAACGGAGGTTATATATTAAGTTCTGCTTGTTCCATCGCCCCGAAAACTCCGCCGGAAAATATTAAAATACTTGCGGAATTAGCCGAAGAAATCGGCAGATATTAATAAAGGAAATATTACATGAACAACTTTTTATCTTTTCTACAGAAAAATAAAATTTTAATAAGTGACGGCGCAATGGGAACCCAACTTCAAATAAAAGGTTTATCAACCGGTTCATGCCCGGAAGAATATAATATAACTCATCCGGAAATTATTAAATCCATTTATAAAGAATATTACGATTCAGGTTCAGACATTGTAACTACAAATACCTTCGGGGGAAATAGAATAAGATTAAAAACATTTAATTTTGAAGATCGAGTTAAAGAATTTAATACCGCCGCAGTAAGTTTAGCTAAAGATGTAAAACCGGAAGCGAAATTTATCGCGGGCTCAATCGGCCCTATAGGTGAGCTGCTAGAGCCTTTCGGAGCTGTAACTGAAGAAGAAGCTTATTATGCTTTTGCGGAACAAGCAAAAATTTTAGAAGAAGCCGGAGCTGATGTTATTTTTATTGAAACAATGATGGCGCTCGAGGAAATGTCGGCGGCTTTAAAAGCGGTAAAAGAGAATACTTCTCTTCCTGTTTCAACGGCGATGACTTTTGAAAAAACGCCCGGCGGTTTTAAAACACAATGGGGTGTTGATATAGAAACTGCCGTAAAAACATTAGAATCATTAGGGGCTGATATTTTAGGTTCAAACTGCGGCAGAGGTTTCGATGAAATGGTCGGAGTTGTAAAGGAAATTAAATTGTATACAAATAAATTAATTTTGGCGCAGGCAAACGCGGGCATTCCTCAATTATTAAACGGGGTTTTAGTTTATAATGAAACACCGGAAATTATTTCGCCGAAAGTTGAAGAATTAATTAAAGCAGGAGTAAATATTATCGGCGGCTGCTGTGGCACTACTCCCGAACATATAAAAATTATTCATCAAAATGTGAATCGTTTCTCATCTTTGAATATCTAATATTACTAAAAATATGGTGAATGCAAATGACTGATTTTGATAAAGAAGTATTAGAAAGAAGTAAAGAAATCCCGATTCTTGTAGATTTTTGGGCTGAATGGTGTGGGCCGTGCAGAGTTTTAGGCCCAATTCTGGATCGTCTTTCAAAAAAATATAAAGACGATTGGGAACTTGTAAAATTAAATACAGACGAAAATCCGGAAATTTCACAGAAATACGGAATAAAAGGAATTCCGAATGTAAAATTATTTATTGACGGAAAAGTTACAGATGAATTTACGGGAGCACTCCCGGAGCATATGATTGAATCTTGGTTGAAAAAAGCTATTCCGAATAAATTTGAGGGAAAAATTAAAGAAGCAAATATTTTGTTAGCGAATAATGAATCCGAAAGAGCGAAAATTATTCTTGAATCAATTCTAGCCGAAGATCCCGGTAATGAGGGAGCACAATTAATTTTAGCCAAAGCAATTATATTTAATGATTGGGAAAAAGCAGAAAATTTGGCTAAAAATGCCGATACTTCCGTTGATAATTTAGATCTTGTTGAAGCGCTGCAGACATTTGCGCATCTTTTTGAAATTAAAGATAAGTTAGCGGAATATCCTCAATCAGATGTGAAAGAAGAATATTTTTCCGCGATAGAATATCTTAAAGAAAAGAATTTTGAACTTGCTCTTGAAAAATTTATAAACGTGATCCGAAATGACAGAAATTATGATAATGACGGAGCACGTAAAGCATGTGTTGCTACTTTTAAATATTTAGGAGAAGATAATCCAATTACTCTTAAATACAGAAGAGATTTCGGAAGCGCCTTATACGTATAATCAGTATAAGGCAGATCCGCTTAACTTATTAAAATATAAAAAGTTACTGATTTTCAATAAAGCTCATTACAGCTTCATCTTTAGAACCGTAAATATCAAAAATTTGATTAGCACTCGTTATTTCTAAAATTGCCTGCGCGTCGCCATGAGCCGCTGAAATTTTTAATGTTCCGCCTAATTTTTCAACTTTCTTGAGAGTGCTGATTAATAATCCCAAAAAAGATGAATCCATAAATTCACAATTTCCAAAATCTACAACAATTTTAACTTTGCCTTGTTCAATATCTTTTTCTAAAATTTTATAAAATTCTTGGGCTTCTTTATTGGTGGCACGTTTATAATGTATAACTTCAATAATTATATCCGAGACTTCTTCTTTTGAAAAACTCATAATTTCTTCTTTTTATAAATAGAATGATTGGTTGCAAAAATATTACTTTGTTAGTTCTTGAGCAAGTAATTTAAATTCTTTCAGCGAAGCGGGGTTCGCGAGCGCGTCTTCATTTACTACTTCTTCGTCGTTAAATATTTTTGTTACTGCCAATTCTACTTTTTTACCGCTTATTGTTCTCGGAACTTCATCTACTTGAAAAATTTTCGCGGGAACATGTCGCGGGGTTGCTTCCAGTTTTATTTTAGCTTTTATCTTATCTGTTAATTCTTTATTTAATTTCGCGTCATTTTTAAGAACAACAAAAAGAATAATTTGAATATCATTTTTACGATTTTGTCCAATAACTATGCTGTCTAAAACTTCATCCATTTTTTCAACTATTCTATAAATTTCCGCGGTTCCTATTCTAACTCCGCCCGGATTTAAAGTCGCGTCTGATCTTCCGTAAATTATAACTCCCCCGTTTTCGGTAATTTTAATAAAATCGCCGTGGCGCCAAACTCCGGGATAATATTCAAAATAAGCCGCTTTATATTTTTCTCCTTCTTCATCATTCCAAAAATAAATAGGCATAGAAGGAAACGGAGCTGTGCATACCAGTTCTCCTTTTTCTTCCAGAACCGGATTTCCTTCATCATTAAAAGATTCCACTTTCATTCCCAAACCGCGTGATTGAATTTCTCCGCGGTAAACCGGAAGAACAGGATTTCCCAGCATAAAACAAGAAACAATATCTGTCCCGCCGCTTATAGATGAAAGCTGAACGTCTTCTTTAACTTTAGAATAAACATACTCAAAATTTTCTACGGAAAGCGGAGAACCGGTTGATAATATTGTTTGAAGCGATGAAAGATTATAATCTCTTTTTGGATTAATTTCTGATTTTTCACAAATGCTTATAAATTTTGGACTCGTTCCGAAAACTGTGATTTTTTCTTCTTCAATTTTTTTCCATAAAATATTTAGGTTAGGATATGCCGGACTTCCATCATATAAAAATATTGTTGCCCCGATATTTAATGAACTCACCAGCCAATTCCACATCATCCAGCCGCAGGTTGTAAAATAAGATATTACATCGTGCCGCTTTAAATTTGTATGAAGCGATAACTCTTTGAAATGCTGAAGCAAAGTTCCTCCGGCGCCGTGAACTATACATTTAGGAATTCCCGTTGTTCCCGAAGAATACATTATATAAACCGGGTGATCGAACGGAAGCTGTTCAAAATTAATTTCTTTTGCTTCATTATTAAGTAGTTGAGAAAGATGAACGGTTTTTCCCGGCACTAAATTATTCTCTTTTAATTCCTGCTTTCCGCTAAAATCATATAACTTTGGAATAACAATAACTTTTTCTATTTCCGGTATGCTGTTTGCAATTTCTTTAATTTTTTCAGAGCAATTTATTTTTTTCCCATTGTATTGATATTCTTCGACGGCAAAAAGTATTTTCGGCTGAATTTGCCCGAAACGATCGAGCACGCCTTGCAGGCCGAAATCCGGCGAGCAAGAAGACCAAACAGCCCCGATGCTTGTCGTGGCCAGCATTCCGATTATTGCTTCTGGAATATTATTTATAAAAGCCGCTACTCTATCTCCTTTTTGTACGCCGAGTTTTTTTAAACCTTCGGCACATTTTGCAACTTGCGGATATAATTCTTTATAAGTTAATCTTATAGTTTTTTGATCTTCTCTGTAACTGATGATCGCGGGATGTTCATCTTTATATTTAAGAAGATTTTCAGCAAAATTTAATCTGGCTCCCTCAAACCATTTTGCGCCGGGCATTTTATTTTCAGATAGAATTTTACCATATTCTTTCGATCTTATTACGCCGCATAAAACCCAAATTGATTTCCAAAATTCTTCAATGTCTGAAATTGACCATTCGTATAAATCAGAATAATTTTTAATAGGTTTGTTTATAAGATTTTCAACATAACGCATAAAAGCGGCCATGTTGGAATTCTTTATTCTCTCATTAGATGGATGCCAGATTGGTTCTTTCAAAATCTTCTCCATTTAAATGATTAAACTTTTTCGGCGTAAAGCGCGGCGCACCAGGCAAATTGCGAATCATTCATTTCAAGCGCGCGTTTTGCTGAAAGTTCAATAAATAATTTCTTTTTGGGGTGATTTTCTTCCGCAAGAATTATTGCCGCCTTTAACATCAGTGAATATTTATTATGCCGTTGGTAACGATAAAAAGCTTCTTCCGTGGCTTCAAATCCTTCAAACTCTTTTCCCTCAACTTCAGAAATGAAAACATTAACTTCATCCTCGGTTGGAATAATTTCTATGTTTCCGAATTTTCCCAAATTATTCGCTGAATATATATGAGAATTCTTTTATGAATGCGGGAATTTCATCGTAACCGATTCCTTTTTTTAGAACGGGTTTTTCTATTTCAAAAATAGAATTTCCGCTTGCGCGGTTGTAAAAATTGCCCGACATTCTCCCAACCAAATCAATTAAATCCGGATGAATAATTCCATTTTCAAAAATATCTTCGGCAATATGAAATCTTACAACTTCGCAAATAGCAATATTAGCAGACGCTCCGCCTTCACCAAAACTTTTTATTTCAAGTAGTTTACATTCCATTTGAAAAGGCGATTCTTTTACACGCTTTGGTTTAACAATATCAGAATCAACAGGAGTTAAACCGCTTTTTTTAAATTCATCTACTTCAGGCGGATATTGAGTTGAAGCCAGACTAATTTGTTCAACCATCGGGAAAGTTACAGATTGAACAACGCACTCTTTTGTCTTCATTAAATTATAATAAGTGTCTTTTAATGTTGCGTCCCGCCCTCTTCGTGAAGGAGAAAAAGCAAGAACCGGAGGATTGGCGCCGAAAACATTAAAGAAAGAAAATGGGGTAAGATTCGGAATTCCGTCTACCGAAAGTGTGGAAACCAATGCGATAGGCCTTGGCCCAACTCCCCCAAGTAATAATTGATGAACTTTCGGTACAGGTAAATCTTTAGGATTGTAATGAAACATATATTTTTAAAAATTTTTTTAAATATTAAGATTATGAATTGTTAAACATTTTTTTTCTTATCAAGAATAGAATAATTGTTTTTAGATTTTACAATTTTGTTTTTCAACTTTCCAAGGCCCGCAATTTCAAGTTCAATTATATCGCCGTCCTGAAGCCAAACAGGAGAAAAATCTTCTCCTTTTTCTTTTGCTTGAAGTTTCCGAGTTCCGTTTAATTCCAAATAACAGCCGGTTCCAACAGTACCCGAACCGATTACATCTCCGGGTAAAAGTTCAACTCCGTATGACGCTCGTTCAATAATTTCGGCGAAAGTCCAGTTCATATCTTTTACGTTTCCTTGGCTTATTTGTTTTCCGTTGTGAAAAGCCTTCATTTCTAAATTATATTTATTTCCTTGCGGAGTTTCTTCCTTTTGATTTTCAAGTTCATCCGGAGTTACAAGCCACGGGCCGATTACAGTCGCAAAATCTTTTCCTTTTGCGGGACCTAAATTTAATTTCATTTCTTCCATTTGAAGTTGTCTTGCCGAAAGATCATTCATAATCATATATCCCGCAATGTAATTATCGGCTTCGGAGGCTTTTATATTCTTTCCTTTTTTACCGATGACCACAGCGGCTTCAAGTTCAAAATCTAATTTTTTAAAATGATCTTCTTCCAGTTCAATTTCACCTTCCCCGAATACAGCGTTATGATTAGTAAAATAGAATACTGGAAACTGATCGAATTCGGGAATCATATCAACACCGCGATTTCTTCTTGCGGTTGCAACATGCTGCCGAAACGCGTATGCGTCTCTGCAGGAAGTTGGATGCGGTACGGGAGCCAGAAGTTGTTTTTCTTCGGCGTTTACAAATAACAAATCTTTTCCTTCCTTAACCGCGTCTAAAATTTTTTGAGCTTCCAGCATTTTTGTATTTCCTTCGGAAAGCAATTCATTCATTTTAGACGGAAGTTCAAGATTAAGTTTTTTACCGTTTTCATTTAAATCATAAATTTTATTTTCATAAAAAATTCCAACTCGCTCTTCATTATTATTCCTATATGAAACTAATTTCATTAAACACTCCTTCTTAAATTTTAAACCGAATGAAGTTTAAATTTTTCGGCTAAATTTATATATACATTCTCTATTACTTCTAACGCAAATTCAGTTTCTTCTTTTGTGCCGGAATTTATTCTTATTCCGTTTGGAATTCCGAATGAATCAACATGGCGAAGGATTAAACCTTTAGACAAACATTCTTCATTAAACTCGCGGGTAAATTCCTCGCTCGGGAAAAGCAGCATAAGAAAATTGGCAGCGGTTTTTACATAAGCCATATAAAGCAGATCAAATTTTTTCATCATCATTTGTAAAGATTCTTCATTCTGTTTTACTGTTCTTTCTAAAAAATCATCATCATCCAAAGCGGCGATAGCTGCTTCCTGCGCAAGCAAATTTGGTTCGAAAGGTAATTTTACTTTATATAAATTTTTAATTAAATACTCCGGCCCGAAAGCAAAACCTATTCTCAATCCGGCTAATCCGTAAGCCTTGGATAAAGTCCGCAGTACAATTAAATTTTCAAAATCATAATCTAATCCATTAGGATAATCGGCATTTGCCTGCGCGTAAATCGTATATGCTTCATCGAGAACAATCAAAACATTTTTGGGAACTTTTTGCATAAATTCTTCAAATTCATTTTTGGTAAACATTGTTCCGGTCGGATTATTAGGATTAGCCAAATAAATTATCTTCGTCTTTTCATTTATTTCCTCAGCAATTGCGGCAAGATCAAAATAGAAATTTTTAAGAGGGACAAGTTTTGATTTTCTTCCGTACTTATTCGCGTTAACATACCAGCCGATGAAAGTTCCTTCCGAAGTTAAAATTTCATCATCTTCATCGCTGAAAGCGGTTATAATATATTGAAGAATAGAATCGGAGCCGCTTCCAGTAACAATTTCCCCAGGATTTTTGTTATACTTTTTAGCAATAGCGTGTACAAGTTTATAAGCCGAAGGATTTGTGTATCGATGAAGTCCCGGGATAAATTTTTTTATTGCTTCCATTGCTTTTGGTGAAGGCCCGAGCGGATTTTCGTTGGAGGCAAGTTTAACTATTTTTTCTATTCCTTTTTCTCTCGCGAGTTCTTCTATTGGTTTTCCCGCTTTATATGGTTTTAGTTTTTCAACATGTTCAGGAATTTTAATCATTTCTTTTTTCTGTTTTAGAGATTATTAAATTATTCTTCTAACCATGAATGCGAATAATTTTCCGCCATGGTTTCTTTTACATTTTTTGTAACATTTAACGGAGTAAATGTATCTATCATTATCGCGTATTCATCCGTTTCTTTTTTTCCGATTGAAGCTTCTGTTTTTCCCGGCTGCGGCCCGTGCGGAATTCCCATCGGATGCAAAGTTATACTTCCTTCTTTAATTCCTTTTCTCGACATAAAATCTCCGTGCACATAATATAAAACTTCATCGCTGTCAACATTAGAATGGTAATACGGCGCCGGAATTGAATCGGGATGAAAATCAAATAAACGCGGAACGAAATTACAAACAACAAAATGCTGTGTTGTAAACATTAAATGAATCGGAGGCGGCAAATGAATTTTACCTACTTTCGGCGCGAA
The DNA here is from genome assembly GCA_963798775.1 of uncultured Bacteroidota bacterium. Taxonomy (GTDB): domain Bacteria; phylum Bacteroidota; class Ignavibacteria; order Ignavibacteriales; family Ignavibacteriaceae; genus CAWCUK01. The sequence goes on along the minus strand of CAWCUK010000004.1, from coordinate 328,685 downwards.
TTCTTTTATGTTAAAAGTATAAGGATAAAGAAATCCGTCCCAGCCGACAACATCAAAAGGATGATGCGGCAAAGTGTATTTAAAAGTTCTATCGGAGACTTTTAAGATTAGTTTAAAATCTCCCCTCTCATCAACCGGTTCCATAAATTGAGGAGGATGAAAATCGCGTTCATAATACGGCGCGTCTTCTTTTAATTGACCGTATTCGTTTCGGTAATGCGCCGGAATATCAAACGGCGTATCCGATTCGATTATGAAAAGCTTTACGTTCTTAAAATTTTCAAACTTCATTTGATAAGTTGTTCCTTTTGGAACTACAATATAATCCCACTGTTCAAAAGGAAGTTTTCCGTACTCGGAAAGAAATTCTCCTTTACCGTGATGAATAAAAACTATTTCATGCTTATAGCTGTTTCTGTAGAAAATATCAGTATCTTCGGAAACATGCGCCGTAGAAACAACACAATGTTCATTTTTCAGAAATACATTTCTGGCGGATAAAAAATTCCCATCAGTCTTTTTATTATCAGTAAAAAAATGATAATACTGAAGAGGCGCGCCATTCCATTCATTTGAAATGTCTTTTGACATCTCCTCAATTTGCTTTACCTGCGGCGGCGCGGAAATATGATACTTGTTCGAATAAATCCCGGAAAAACCTTTTGTACTGAAAAGCTCCTCGCGGTAAAGAGATTTTCCGTCATCTTTATAAAAAGTTGTATGACGCTTTGGAGGAACCTTTCCGACTTTAACATAAAACGGCATGTTTACCTCTTTTATTTTTTCTCAAAATATTTAATCAAACTATTCTTCGTCTTTATCAAAATTTCCTCTCAGCATTTGGTCTTTTTCAATTGATTCAAAAAGTGATTGGAAATTTCCTTGTCCGAATCCTTCCGCTCCTTTGTTTCGCTGAATAATTTCGTAGAAGAAAGTTGGCCGGTCGCCGATAGGTTTTGTAAATAATTGAAGCAGGTAACCTGTGCCTTCAGAATCATCGCAAAGAATTCCATGCTCTTTTAAATCTTCAATATTTTCTTTTATGTCTATATTTTTTTCTTTCAGAAGATCATAATAAGTATCGGGCGGAGTTAAAAACTCAACGCCATTTTTTCTCATAGCGGCAATTGATTTTAATATATCATTTGTACTGATTGCAATATGCTGAACTCCCGAACCGAAATATTCATCAATGTATTCTTCAATTTGCGATTTTTTTATGCCTTCATAAGGTTCGTTAAGAGGATTTTTTATCGGCGCGCCTTCTTTTGATCTTACAACTTTAGAAAGCAGGGCCGAATATTGTGTAGAAATATCGCCGGCACCGAATTCAATAAATGTTTCAAAGTTTAAACTTTTGTTCAGATAATTCTCCCATAAGTTCATTTCATTTATTCTAACATTTCCTACAATATGATCAACTGCCTGCAATCCGGTTTCTTCCGATTTCAATATTTATTTTCTGAACAGGCTTTCCGAACCCGGGTTTGAATAAACCTTTATAATTATCACGATTTATAAAAACTATTTCCGAATCATCATATAATTTAATTGCGGCTTCATAAACAGTTCCGTTTTCATCTTCAAACTTTTTAGGATTACGAACCGGGACTGCGCCGTTTTTTGTTGACATTTCAAAAGCATGCTTAACATCATCAACTATAAGCGACCATCTTTTAACGCCGTCGCCATGTTTTTGCAACAAATGATTCAACTTCATAAGTACTTGGTTTTACAGCAGAAGTAACAACAATTTTAATATTATTTTTAACTAAAGAAATATGAAGCGCGGTCTTTAACGCCGGTTTCCGGTCCGGAGTAAGCTTTTATTTCAAATCCCATTGCTTTGGCGTGCCAGTAGGCCCACATTTTAGCGCTTCCTACGTAAAACTCGATAAAATCGTAACCTCTAATTCCCATTTGCTCGGCCATAATTCACTCCTCAGATTTGTTTTTTAATTTCTTCATAATCGTAAAAATTTATCTTGATCTTCATCTCAGTTATATTTCTTTACTTTCGAACTGCAGGTTTAATCCTGAAGTTTCTTTTATCGTTTCCAAAACTATAGTAGTACTTGTAGAACTAATTGTTTTAATCGCCGCAAATTTTGTTCTTAAAAGATGCGTTAATTCTTCAGTATTTTTAACCCGAACTTTAAGTAAGAAACAATCTTCTCCGGCAACAATATGTACTTCCTGAACCTCTGTTATTTTTGATAAATCCCTCGCGGTTTTTTGATCGACCACCGGGCCGTTTGCTTTAACGAGAACAAATGATAATAAGTCTTGCCCAACTTCTTTAGGATTGATTTGAGTAGTATATTTTTGAATGATTTCTTTCTGTTCCAATCTTCTTATTCTTTCAAGAACAGCAGATGGAGCCATTTTAATTTTCCTGGCAATATCTGCATTTGTTACCCGTGAATTTTCTTGAAGCAAGTTCAGTATTTTTGCATCAATTTCGTTAATCATTCGTTTTTTTTTATTTTTTATGAATAGTATTCGTAATTTTAGGAAATTACAGAATATTTGTCAAGAAGGATTTTAAGAGGAATTAATTTTTGTGAGCTATAAACAGAAAGATTAAATTGAATTAAAATTATGTTACACTATCCAAAAGCATAAATGAATTTTCTTTATATCCGGGATTAATTTCCAAAACTTTTTTATCGTACTCGCAGATATCGAGTAAAGGGCAGATTGCGCAAGAAGGCTTTGCAGGCTTACAGATTTCTCTTCCCAGCCGAATTAAATTTGTATGAAAAGAATGAGCAACGCCTTCGGGCAAATTCTCATTTATTTGAATAAAAGTTTTATCGGGAGTTGCCGCTTTTACAATTCCAATTCTATTTGTTGTTCGATGAACATGCGTATCTACAGGACAAATATTTCTTCTTAATGAAAATAATAAAACGCAGCTTGCGGTTTTTAATCCAACTCCGTTTAACGCAGTTAATTCTTGAAGAATTTCTTTGTTATTTTTTTCCCGAAGATGTTCTAAGGAAATCTCATTTTTATCTTCAAGAATTGAAGTTAAAAATCCTTTTATTGCCTTTGATTTTTGTTTCCCCAGACCGGCGATTTTTATATCGTTTTCTAATCTCGAAAATGAAAGTGAGGCAACGTCTTCCCACGATGAATATTTTTCTTTTAATTTTTGAAAAGCTTTGTAAGAGTTTTTATCATTAGTGTTTTGTGAAAGAATAGTTGCAATCAGCATGTCAACCGGGTCGGGCGGAGTTTCAGGACGCGGCGGAATTCCGTATTTTTTCAACAATAATTTATTTGTTTGTATTATCTTCTTTTTAATTTCCATAAAAAAAAGAGGAGCTAAAAAGCTCCTCAATATTTTGTTTGTTTAATTACAGATTAAAATTTTAATCCAAGATCTACAAATTGAACATCTTTTAATCTTCCGTAATCTGCCCAGCCGTAGTTAACAAATACACCAAGCTGATCGCTGAAACTGTAATTTATTCCGCCGCCGAATGTCAATCCTTGTTCACTATCTCTTAAGAATAAGGATTTATAACCGACTCTGACGAAGAAGAATTCATTATAAGCAATTTCAAGTCCGCTATTTAAATATTCAGTATTATCATTTGGATGAGTAGCGTCAATAGCGCCGGTAACACGAAGATATCTTGATTTAACAATATCCATTCCCAAACCAATTCTAAAGGTTAACGGAATATCATAAGAATCCATTTGATATTTCGCCAAAACATTATTCGGGCCGGTATCAGGATTTCCATTCGGATCATCATTAAATAAAATATCTCGGCCTTCAAGCTGCATTTTAGTTCCGAAATTTGAGATACTTGCACCGATTACTAATCCATTAAAAGGAGTTACATAATAAGTACCTACATCAAGCGCAAAACCGCTCGCGCTTGAATTCCAAATTCCTTCATGGAGATATTTTGCCTGAAAACCTATTGAAAAATTTTCAGTCAATTTTTTAGCAAATCCCAATCCGATTGAAATAGAATTCGCATCCCAAACCCGTCCGTCTCCTTCAGGAAAATCAAAAGTTCTTACTTTATCTTCGGGAACACCGAGAGAAGTTAAAGTAACAAACATAACTCCTAAATCTTGAATATTAAATGAAGCAGCGGCATAATCATAATTTATATTAGCTAACCATTCAGCGTGATTAAATGCTACTTGACCGTTTGAGTTTGCCGTTGCAATCCCGGCAGGGTTATAATAAGTAGCATAAATATCATTACTAATACCTGTATAAGCGCCTCCCATTCCGATCGCTCTTGCACCGGCACCAATTTTAAGAAACTGTGCCGCGGTTGTGCCTACCTTCGATGTACTTCTATCTGGCTGCGCTAATGTATTATTACTTAAAAATAATAATACCAAAGCCATTAGAGTATAGAGTATAGTATTTTTCATAATAATATCATTCCTATAGTTTGATTATTCGAACAATTCCCCGTTCCGGTATTTGAAACGGGGAAAGTCAAAATTATTTTATTACAGCAAATCTTCCTATCGTTTCACCTACATTCGGCACTTCAACATGGAAAATATAAACACCATAGGCAATCCTCTGCCCTTCACTGGTTAATAGATCCCATGAAGTCATGCTCGTATTATCATCTTTTTCTAATGTTTGTACTAATTCGCCGGTTATCGTATAAATTCTAATAGTACATTTCGGCGGAAGATTTCTAAATTGAATAACTCTATCGCCTCTTCTATCGCTGGTTGTGCCTGGATTTTCAGCTAAGCTATACGCAACGTAAGGATTAGGAACAACATAAATATTATTCAAACTGTTTTCTGCAAGTGATGGCTGATATTCTACTTCTTTTCCGGAGAATACATAGCTGTCACCTTTCTGAAATGGTTTGGTTGTTTTAATCGTGTAAATATCACCATTTTTCGGCAGAACTAATTCGCCTGTTTTTGGTTTTGAAAAAATTACCTGATAAGTAATTACAAAACCGGTATTATTTTGAGGACGCAGATAAATTTGATCATCCGGAGTCCATTTAGATAAATTTTTAGTAGAGCTTGGAACAAATAAAATATAATTTGCCGGGGCGTTATCAGTTAAATTCCAAATAGTAAATGGAGTAATAACTTTTACCGGTCCTAAGTTTGTAGCAACAGTATCTCCGGGATTAGCCCATTCACCGGTTGCTGTTGTATCAAACCCGTTCCATCTTATTTCCCAATCCGCTCTGTATTTTACATGAGGAATAGAAGATTTATACGGATAAATGATTGTATCGTGAAGAGTGATATTCGGATCATTAAATCCTGATGCCGCATGATCAACAAACGCGGAATCATTTTTTACATAAACTCTGAGACCGTCAAAAGTCGGATTAGCATCTTCACCGTTTAATAAAGTACTTCTATAAACCGGATAATATTCATATTCAGCTTTATATTCTTGACCCGCCGGTAAACTATTAGTTTCGCCTCTTATTTTCCCGGCTTCATCATTTAAAACATATTTTGACGGATCAACTAAATTATTAGCGTCATCATATAATTTAAATGAAGCGGCTTTAATATGTTCATGCTGCAGCTGAATAAAAACGGTATCTTTAGACACAAATGTTTCGGAAACTCCCGATGAATCAAGGATATTATAATGTACTGAATCGGCAAAAGTAAGTTTATATGTTTTGTCTTTTACTGCCAAATCTTTAAGAACTTTTACATAAATATCACCGGTTGAATTTCCGGTAATTCTTTGAGGAGCGCCGCCTATACCTGCTTCAGCATCTTTTATTCCTTTTCCTTTAGGATTAGGTGTAACTTGTACAGTATTTACGTCAAATTTTAGTTCATTGGTAATCGGATCTTTATTAATAACCGCTTGAGTTTCTGACGGCGGAACGCCAAATTTTATTGAGCCCGCATCATAGGCAACAACAGCATAATAATAAGTAATACCGTTTACCGCGCTTGAATCAACATATTCATGAACTAGCCCCGTGTTACTGCCAAGATAATATTTAACAGCCCGCCCAAGGTATTCGATCGGCTGAAATCCTGATAAAGAATCAACTTTATCAAATTGAGCTCTTTGTCCGGTGGCGGGATTTAACAAGGCTTGTCCTAAGAAAGGATTACCATTGCCGTCGGTTATAGTATAAACATCGGAGAAAGTATAGTCACGGCTTCTATAAATTTTATACCCTTCAAAATCCTGTGCACGCGTAAAAGGATCAAAAGAATTTTCGGATTTTGCGTCCCAGTATAAAGTTACTCTCCCGTCACCCGGCACAGCAGTAACTATAGGCTTATCAGGGGGTTTAGCAAAACGATAATCAGATTCTAATACTCTTTGCGCGGTTTCGGCGTTTAATACTAAATCTTCAAGATTATTACCGAATAAGATTGACATTGAGAATCTTTGTGATTCTTTTTGTTTCAATGCCATTGGACCGGTACCGAAGTTGAAAATATTATCACCGGGGCCGTTTAATAATTCCTGGTTAGGATCAATTTTACCTGATGATAACCATTCCCACATTAAAGAAATATTTTTTGGTACGTTCGGTAAAGTAGGAGTATAAGCCGCGGCATGGAAGCTCGTTAAACCGATCTGATCGGATTCAGTAATATCTCTTACTCCAAAATTCGGTTCTGAGCCTGCCCAAAGATAATTGGGCATTTGATCATCACTTAATGGTTCGCCTGTATCATATTTTAAATTACCATTAACATCCTGATACCAAGCCTGTGAAGGTTGTCCGTCACCCTCACCATAATCGGGACCGGGATAATTTGAAGATGAAGGACCAATACCATCAATACCAACATCATCTTTTTCAGGATCCCAATCTCCGTCTTCATCGCCTGACCATCTTGCATGAGGTTCTCCATAAATGGCAGTATATTTTGCAACATTCGCGATTCCTTCAGTTAGAGGGTAATTAATTCCATCAATGAAATGTCCTGCTGAGTTAAAAGGAGATTCGTCAATTATCCCGTCATCGTCATCATCTCTCCCATTATCAGAATTTGTGGGAGATTCAAGAAATTTCCATCCGAAATATCCGGTTTTTCTTCCGCCCATCCCGGTTCCGTCTTTATCATACGCATAAACCATATTTCTGGCTCTCTGAGGATAAGAGGAAGCTAATCCTCCGGTCGGCGGAATAAAATATGCCCAGTCATCAGCATAATCTAAATTACCTCCAACGTGAGGATCACCTTGCATACCGAAATAAACTCTATCCAGATCTTTTTCACTGGCGTTTGTAATTTGATAAACTAAAAAGAGAATATCTTCTGCAAGCGGATTATTAAATTGAAGCGCTCTTACTTCAGCATCCAACCCTAATCCTCTTTTTGAAGAATCGCTGGGGAAAGGATAATACGGGGTACCAGGATCGGAGGCTTGGTTTGTATAATCATCAATTACATAATAAACTTCCTCATCGGGAGATGTAGCTTGATCACCCAAGAATGCAGGCCATAAATATTTACCTGCGCCGGGAGAATACCATCTATCCGGCCATGAGTCCGGCTTACCGTCTCCGTTTGCATCGGGTGCATTTAGAGAAGCAATTTTTGGCTGATCGGGATCGGCATAACCAGGTTTTGGCAGCCAGCCCCATTTTTGAGAATTATCGGGAGAATATTGACCTTGTGCAGGTAAGCACAAAAGAATCATCTTCAATTTTAACTGAATCCGGAGTTCCATTAGCAGAATGAGTTAATACTTTTGAAACTGCTAAAGGTCCAAATTCATAACCATATCCTAATCCTTGCCAAACTAAATCGGCAACATTTGAAAGATTATTTGGATAACAGATAGAGCCATAATTGAACAATTCAACAGTAATTTTATTACCGCTCATTATTACTTCTTTTATCGCTTTCTGATCTCCTTGAGTTTTAAAGACTTTTCCGGGTCTATAAATATCTCCGAATATTCTTTCCATGTCTGCCTGAGTTAACCCCTTAGGGTCAACAACTTTTTCATTAGACTTTTCTTGCGAAAATCCTTGATTTACGGCAAAAAGAATCAGAATTAATAACAGGAAGAAATTTTTATTCATTATTTAATTCCTCTAAACTTTCTTAATTAAACAGAATTGAAAAACCTAATCGTACTTCACGCGGAGCATTTACACGTTCGGGTCTTTGAGAATAATAATTATTAATTTGATTAAGACTAACCAATCCTTGATCACCACGATCAATTCTATCTATCAAATCATTAAACTCAATCGGAATCCTATTTTGCTCTACGTTAGATAATGAACGACCGGAACTTTCATAAACAAATCTTTCATTTTGCGTATCAAAAAGATTTGTTACTTGTAAGAAAACAGAATAATTGAGCGGACCGAATTTGAAAAACTTTTCAAACTTCAAATCAACATTCCATTGTATAGGCTGATTGCCTGTGTTTTGTTCGTATCGAACATCTACATAATTTGACGGAAGGTTCGGAGTGTATGGTGTTCCGGTTTGGAAGTTAAATATTACTCCCGCGCTCCAATCATTTGGCTGACTTAACGCTATTGTTCCATTTATAACATGAGTTCTATCGAATGATAAAGGAACAAGATAAGTAGCAGATTGTTTTCCGGATTGTTCGCTAAAGAAAATCTCTTCAGCCGGTTCGGTTCTATTTCCTTCCGCAATAGAGAAAGTATAATCTAAACTTGCAGAAAATAATCCGTCCGCTGATCTTCTTTTTAAGAAAGATAAGGTAACACCTCTTACGTTAGAATACGCAAGATTGGTTAATAAATTATACTGGCGACCCAAAGCGGTAAATACAGTTTCAGTATAAATATAATTTGTAACATCTTTATAAAAACCTGTTAAATCAAATTTGAAATCATCAGTTAATTGCTGCTGCAACCCTATTTCATACTGAACTGATTTTTGAGGTTCAACATTAGGATTTCCGAAGGTCGGAGTTGAACCATAATTTGCTACATAATAACGGCTGTTTCTATATAATGAAGAAAGTGAACCTTCTTGATAAAAATGGCCGTATGAAAACCTTATAACCCCTTTATCCGTAATAGGATAAGAAACACTAATACGCGGAGATAGAGTTTGTTTCGGTTTTACTTTAACTTCATAAGCATTTATATATCCAGCTAAGGAATCGGTTAGATTTCTTGAAACATAAGGATTATAATAAGAATTAGGATCAAATAATTCGTATCGTAACCCAATATTAAGAATTAAAGATTTTGCAAGCTCAATTTTATCCTGAATATACGCAGAAACTTGCCATGGTTGTTTTTCATATTGTGTATATAAAGAAGGCGTTGTAGGTTTTCTTCTTATTAAGGTTAAACTTGAATCATAAAGCAGATCACTATTTGTTAAATTACCAAAGGTGCCGTCAGGCCTTAATTTGCCTATTTCAACATAATAACCTTCAAAATTTAGGTCATGTTTTCTAACTTCAAATCCTGCTTTAAATTCATGAGATGTAAATAGTTGAGCAACTACATCTCCTTTTACGCCGTAAGTTTGAGTTTTTCTGAATTCTCTGTAATTATCTGTACCGCCGGTTAAGAAGAAAGTATTACCTAAAGTTCTTGCAAATACATCCGGCATATATCCGGGATTTGTTAAATCTTCATATAGATAATACTTACTCTGATTGTAACCGTATGAGAATTTTAACGTATAAAAGATATTCGTATTTAAGGTATGAGTTATATCGAAAGTTTGTATCAAACCATCAGTATAGGTAGTACCTAAACCATCGGGATTATATTTATAAGAATTGCTATAACTATTTGATCTACCTTTATTATAAACTGCCTCATACTTCAATTTAAATAAGGAACTTAATTTATAAGTCAAATTTCCTTGAAAATCTAAATTGCGGTAAGTGTTCATCGGAACATAATCGCCACTTCCTGTCGGCGCACCGTTACTATTGTTAAAATACGGATTAAAATAATAAGGATCGTTTGATGTACCAGTTGGCCTATTGGCATCGTCTGTTCTAAAATTATCAGGAGTTAAATATGAATCCGTAGGCTCATATAATTTTTTCCCGTATAAAGAGCCGTTAAAGTTTTCATAAACGCTTGACACATAAAAACGTGCGGCGTTTATACCGGGAATTGGTCCGCCAAAAGTACCCTCTAAACGTCCTCGGTTTAACGGATCAATTTTTTGAATATTAGGAAAAAGATTATTTCTAGGAGTAATATAATCTCCTGCGTAACCTCTCAGGCCGAAATTATATTTTTCCCCTCCTTCTCTGGTAACATAATTAACCACGCCGCTAAGGGCGTTGCCGTACTGAGCGCTGAACGTACCGGTTGACACAGATACTTCTTGAATTGCGTTGGTTGCAATACCTATTGAACGTGAATTTCCATAAGGATCGTTTAATGAGACACCATTTAAATTAAAAGCTATTTCATTACCGTAACCTCCTCTAATATGCAAACTTCCGTCGTCACCTTGAACTACGCCGGCCTGTAATTTTATTACATCTGATATCTGATCAACCGGAAGTTCTTGAATAGTTTCGTTTGTTATTGCAACGGTAGGATTGGTTAAATCTTGTCTTATTAAAGGATTCTTTTCCCCCTGGACCACAACAGCCGGTAAATCAATTGCTCCGCTGGGCAATTCAAAATTTAAACGGGTTGTAAAGTCTACGTTTACTCTAACGTTTTCTACAGTAACTTTCTGGTAGCCCACTGCTGACGCGGTTACTTTATACAATCCCGGTTTTACATCAAGTATAGTATAATTTCCGTCAACATCGGCTGCCGCCCCAATTGTAGTTCCTTCAATATAAACATTCGCAAAAGGTACAGCTTCACCGGATTGTTTTTCCGTTATTGTTCCGGCTATTTTTCCTGTAGATTGAGCAAATATTTGTATAGAAGAAAAAGAGAAGGTTAGAGTTATTAGGAACAGTAAGCGAATCTTACTCATCAGAAACCTCTACATTTCTATTTATATAAATTAATTACCACAGTAGGATCTTTTATATGTAATTAAACAGTAAAAGGAAATCCTACTTATAATGATGTGTATAAGTACATCGTCTATAGTCCGCTAATTTAATAAATTAATATATTATAACACACCCAACTGCGTCATATTATTTAATTTTTTTTTAAAACTTGGACACAGTTTTTTAATTGGACAATATTAAATTAAATTAATTGCCATAAATAATAATAGTTTATACTAAATATATTAATGGAGGTAAAATGCCGACACTTATGGTGAGTATTTCAGGAATTAGAGGAATTGTCGGAGATGGTTTAGATCCCAATGTTCTTGTTAAATATACATCGGCTTATGCTGATTTTATTGGAGACGGTACAGTTGTTATTGGAAGAGATGCAAGAATTACTGGGGAAATGGTAAAACAAATTGTGGTAGGCACTCTTCTGGCTAAAGGTTTAAATGTTGTAGATATTGGAATTACACCCACTCCTACAGTCCAATATACTGTTAAAACTCTTTCCGCGCAGGGCGGAATAGCCATTTCCGCCAGTCATAATCCGAATCAATGGAATGCTTTAAAATTACTTAATTGTACGGGACAATTTATGACACCCGATGAAAATTATGAAATGTTGAAAATTTTAAATGAGTCTGAAAATAAATATAAAAGTTGGGACAAAATAGGAAAACTTACTGAGTATGAAGATGGTTTGAAACGACATGTACATGACGTACTTAATCTTAAATATATTGATAAAGAAGCAATCAAGAAGAGAAAATTTAAAGTTTTAGTTGATTGTGTGAACGGTGCCGGTGTTTATGTTATTCCACAGTTGTTAAAGGAATTAGGTTGTGAAGTAGTAGAATTAAATTGTGAAAAAACCGGAATTTTCCCTCGTCTTCCGGAACCTATTCCCGAAAATTTGACCGAAACAATGAAAGCTGTTATTGATGCAAAAGCAGATTTGGGAGTAGTAGTTGACCCGGATGTTGATCGTTTAGTACTTATTACAAATGACGGTAAACCTTTTAGTGAAGAAAATACAATTGCCCAAGCGGTAAAATTTATTCTGTCAAAAGAAAAAGGAGATGTTTCCGTAAATCTTTCCACAACACGAGCTATTGATGATATTGCAGAAACTTTCGGTTGCAATGTATTTCGCTCTCCAGTTGGAGAAGCTAATGTGGTAAAAAGGATGAAGGAAGTAAAAGCGATAATTGGCGGCGAAGGAAGCGGCGGTGTTATTTATCCGGAACTGCATTACGGAAGAGACGCGTTAGTAGGAATTGCGATTACACTTCAGCATCTTTTAGAATTTGGGGGTACAATTTCTGAATTAAAAACCTCACTTCCCTCCTATTCAATTGCGAAGCGGAAAATTGAATTGGGAAATGTAAATCCGGATGATGTTATAAACGCTTTAAAAGATAAGTACCAAGACGAAAAAATAAATACAGAGGATGGTTTAAGAATTGATTTTAATGATCATTGGGTTCATTTCAGAAAATCAAATACCGAACCGATAATTAGAATTATAACAGAAGCAGAAGAGAAATCGTACGCGGAAGAATTATCTAATAAATATTTTGAAGAAATAAAAGATCTATTTTAAATTAGCTTTAATAACTATAGAAAAATGCCAATTCTCTCTGAGGATTGGCTTTTTTATAAACTTATAAAATTTTACTTCTTTTTTGAATGTAGTTAAAAAGAGCTTTGTCGAAAGGTTCGGAAGTTTCAATAAGATTGTAATCAATATTAGAGTTTAAACATTCGTTTTTGATTTTATTAATAAAATCATTAAATGCTTCTCGATATGCTTTTTGGATTTGATACGGCTGAGTAGTCATTTCATCTTCTGTTTCTAAATCTTTAAAAACAGCATCACTTCCAAATGAAAAAGATCTTTCCATCGGGTCTAAAATTTGAAAAACAATTACTTCATTTTTTTGATATCTGAAATGTTTTAGTGCGGTTAAAATAGAATCTAAATCATCAAAAAGATCGGAAACAATAATTACCAATCCTCTCCTCTTAATTTTTTCGGCAATTGAATTTAAATTTGCGGCAGTGTTTGTTTTATTTGATGATTTTGCCTCTGCTAAATTCATCAGTATTTGCTTTAAATATCCTCTTGTTGATTTTGGCGGAAGATATTTATCTATTTTTTCCGAATATAAAGTTAAACCAACTGCATCCTGCTGCATAATCATCATATAACTTAAAGCGGCAAGAAAAGTGGAAGCGTATTCTAATTTTGAAATATTCCCTTCGGACGCGTATCCCATAGATTTACTGGTATCAAGAAGAATATAACTTTTTAAATTGGTTTCTTCCTCGTACTGTTTAATAAAAAAACGTTCTGTTTTGCCGTAAACTTTCCAATCCACATCTTTTAAACTATCACCCTGCATATACGGGCGGTGTTCGGAAAATTCAACACTAAAACCATGGTAGGGACTTTTATGAAGCCCTACCATAAAACCTTCAACAACTAAACGTGCTTTTAAATCAAGGGAATTTAATTTTGAAATTACGGAAGGATCAAGATATTTTCGATAACCTTGTTCTGCCGAAGCCATATTAAGTTCCGCTGGCAGATTTTTTCTGAAGAATTTGTTCAGGGCTCAATCCCATATTATCTAATTCTTCTTTAGCCGAAGAAGCTAATTCATGATTTGGATATTTTTCGAGAAACAGATTATAAGTTTTTGTGGCCGCGTCAAAATTATTTAATTCATTAGCTTGAATGAATCCCGTCATAAATAAAGCTCGCGGTGCCTGGGGACTATCCGGGTATTTATCAATTAATTTACTAAAAGTATTTATTGCCTTTTGAAAAGATTCTTTAGGCGCAAAATTTACAACCATATGGTTTTGGTAAAGACTTCCTAATTGATATAAAGCTTCGGGGGCTTCTTTACTTTCAGGATAATCTTTTATAACAGATTCATAATTAACAACCGCTTCAGATATATTTTTTGATTCCACATTTTTAGAAGCAGACCGCATTTGATCTTCCGCTGATTTTTTACCGCAACCGATTACCGTAAGACATAAAATTGAACTCAAAACAAGATTAACCGCTATTTTTTTCATATTTAAACCATTTTTTTAATATCGGGTGTAAAGTTATTAAATATGATAAGAACTCGCAATTGCATTTCCGCTCATTGAATTAATAAGAACAAAAAAAACCCCGCGTATTTCGGCGGGGCTTTTAATTTAGAAAATGAAATTAATTTTATTTCATTAAAATCATCTTTTTAGTATTCTTAAATGAAGATCCGTCAACTCCGGTAGCTTGAATTGTATAAAAATAAATTCCGCTAGAAAGATTACTGAAGTTAACATTATAAGTATGCGTTCCCGCAACTAAATTACCGTTAACCAACTGAGAAACTTCCTTACCTAATACATTATAAATTTTTACAACTACTTTAGCGTTTGCAGGAATTGAAAAATTAATAGTGGTACTCGGGTTAAATGGATTAGGATAGTTTTGAGCTAAATTATATTCAGCGGGAATATCAATTTTTGCATTAACTACATTAGAATATGCAAATGTACCGTTAAGATCAATTTGTTTCAGTCTATAATAATATTGGCTGCTGGTATTGGTTTTGCTGTCAACAAAAGAATAAGATTAGGTTCGGTAGTAGTCCCATGACCGCTTACAAAACCGATTTTTGTAAATGTTTTATTATCTACACTTCTTTCAACTTCAAAACCTGAATTATTAGTTTCAGTTGCAGTTTTCCAGTTTAAGAATACTGATCCTTTTACCACATTTGCGGAAAATGATGTTAATTCAACAGGAACTGTATTTGCAGGAGGAAAATCAGTAGCATAATATCTTGGTAGTACTTGATAACCATTATCTACAACAGTACTTCCAGAACTGAATTGAGTTCCTATACCTATCACATCTCTTGGCCAAGTTGGTTCGGGATTACCATCAATATCAGTGTCTGAATCAATTCTTACGTCAATAGTATCTTTACCATCAGACATCTGTAAGGTTGCACTTCCACTTGCAGGCCATGTACCACCTACTAAATCTAAATTAGCAAAAGCAATTAAAGCTCCTTCATAAGCTTCCGGATTAGCTTTAAATTGTGCGATTGTTAAAACAATCGGATCAGGAACAGCATTACTATCACTCAATACAACAACTGATGTGTCGGTTAACGGAGCTAATTCGGTTAATCCTCTATAGTGATCTATAGATCCTGTAACTTCAACCATATCACCTAGTTGTAAATCAGGACTATTTAATCCGCCGCTAAAAGTTGCAACTCCGGCAGTACCATCCCAAATATAATATGAACGGTTACTTGTTTGATAATTTGGTGAAATTACTACGCCTTTAACATAAACTGTATCCCCTTTTCTGTCAGGGACTAAATCACTATTTAAATCTTCAGTAGCTTGAGCAATTGTTAAGAAATTAGTTTTATAAGAAGCAATTCCGTTATTCGTAGATAAACCGATTATTTTATAATAGTTGTTTCCTACAATAGCAGCCGCAACATCACCGGTTCCGTTAGGATTTCCAACAGTACCTAAAGGAGCGGTAACAAAAACTAATTTTGCTGTTTTTAATCCACCAGTAACATCAACAACACGTATATTTTCATTTCCACCGCCATAATTGAATACTGCTAAATATTTTTTAGAACCATCTTCCCAATAAGAAAGATGATTACTTCCGGTAGCGACAATTCCACCGCTTAAAGTATCTATCGCATTACCTGTAGCATCAAATCTAACAACATTTTTTCCGGCTGCATTAACATAAAATTCAGTTTCACCGGGGCCGGCGGGCGTTACTGAAGCTACGGAACCTGTATTACCGTTGCTTAAAACTATTTTTTCCGGAGTAAAAGTATTTCCGTTATCTACTGTTGTAAATCTATAAACCGTATCGGTTCCGGAAGCAGCCGCGTAAATAGTGATAGAATTATCAGCAGTTGACCCAACAACTTTTAGAGCGTCGCCAAGTCTTGCGGCTGAAGCTCCGGTCATATTAATTACATTAACCGGATCACCGCTATCAGAATCCCAGCGATAAACTTTAAAAGGAGATGAGGTAGCATTAACGGTTAAATTAGAAGCAAAAATTTTACCGTCATCAGAAACTTCCGCGTCATTTAAAGCAAAAGTTCCACCCGTAACACCGGTAGTGCTTAATGTTCCAACACTATCGCCGTTTGCGGCATCTAAAATAATAACATTTGTTCCGCTTAAGCGGGATATTAGATATACTTGCTCTTTACCGTCAACAGTGCCAAAACCTATGCCTCTTTCTGTACTTCCCGCGCCCATATAAGTAGGATAATTTCCATTTGCTTGCGATAACTCCCATTGAGTCATATACTGGGCATAAACCGGAGATAATGTGAACAATAAAGTAATTAAAATAGAAAAGATTTTTTTCATAACGGTCTCCTTTTGGTGTATAAAAGATGTAAACGCAACCTATTTTATTTTTTTAATTAATGCAATATGAATTAAATAAATAGCTTCAACAACAAGTTCATTTGTGCTTCATCTAGCATAAAATTTTTTGGCTTTAAGAATGCCCTGCTATTATAATATTCTTTTATATAACTCGTCAAACAACCGTGTTCATCCGGAGGGGGAAATTTTTGATAAAGTAAAATAGAAATTCAAAATCAATAAAAATTTTAATTAAAGCAAGAAAAAAGAATCAACTTATAGCAGTTTATTTTTATTGAGTGAAATTTGCTCAAGCTGCTTTTTATATTCAATCATTTTGAATAGCAGTTCCTCATTATTAACAGCTAAAATTTGCACCGCAAGCAAGCCCGCATTTTTTGCTTGATTTATTGCAACAGTTGCAACAGGAACCCCGCCCGGCATTTGTACAATTGAAAGAAGAGAATCCAATCCCTCTAATGACTTCCCTTTAACCGGCACCCCTATTACAGGTAAAGGAGTATATGAGGCTGTCATTCCGGGAAGATGAGCTGCACCGCCCGCACCTGCAATTATTACTTTAATTCCTCTTTCATGTGCTTTCGAAGCATATTCCGCCATTAAATTTGGAGTTCGATGCGCGGATACTATTTTTATTTCATGCGGAATATTAAATTCATTTAGTATATCAGCCGCTTGCTGCATTACATCAAGGTCAGAATCGCTGCCCATTATAATTCCAACCAAAGGATTTTCATTCGCCATATTAATTTCCATTTATTAAAGAGATATAATTTTTTCTATTTTACGCGATTTAATTAATAATGTATTTAAACTATCACCAATTATAGTTATATGTCCCATTTTCCTTCCTATTCTCGATTTATCTTTCCCATAAACATGAAGATGTACATCCGGATCGCTTAAAGCGTCTTTATAATTATCTATAATTCCCGGTCCTTCTTTTTTCCCGAGTAAATTTATCATTACGGCATAAGGCTTAAGCAATTCAGTATTTCCCAGCGGAAGGCCGAGTACAGATCTAATATGATTTTCAAATTGAGAAGTTATACATGATTCTATTGTATAATGGCCGGAATTATGAGGCCGCGGAGCCATTTCGTTAACTAGAATTTCTTTTTGTTTAGTAAGGAATAATTCAATGCCGAAAATCCCGATACCTTTTACAGCCTCTACAGCACTAACGGCAATTTCCTCAACCTTTGCATTTAATTTTTTTTCAATCTGAGCGGGTGCGATTACTGTATGGCAAATATGATTTTTCTGAATTGTCTCAACAACAGGATAAATTTTTGTTTCTTTTTTTGTACGGACTACCATCACCGCTAATTCTTGTTCAAACGGAATAAAGGCTTCAGCAAGTAAATTACTATGGCGTGAACTTAATTTCTTTATTCCTTCAGTAAAATCATTTTCATTTTCAACTTTATAATTTCCGTAACCGTCATAACCCATTTTTCTTGATTTTAAAATAAAAATATCGCCTAAAGATTTCGCTATTTTTTGATAGTCGGAATTTTCTTTCACTTCGATGAAATCCGGCACAGGAATACCAAGTTTTTTAAAAGTTTTCTTCTGGATAAACTTATCTTGAATTAAAGAAATAGTTTTTGAGGAAGGAAAAACTTTTTTGCCAAGGGATTCAATAAACTCGAGTTTTTTATGATCAATAAATTCATTTTCTAAAGTTATAACATCACAGCCGGAAACAAATTTTTCCAGAAGAGAATCATCATTAACCCAGCCGATAAACTCATTGTGAGTCAACTGTCCCGCAGGAGAGTTTTTATGTTTTTCTAGAATTGCAACATCAAGACCAAGTTTATATGCTTGATAAGCGGACATTCTTGCCAACTGCCCGCCCCCTAAAATTCCTACACAAATTTTTTTATTCAACAATTACCTCTGATAACTTTTTTTATATTATAAATTTAAATAAAATATTTATCACTTTTTATAATCACAGTTTCCTCCAATCTATAACTTTAATACTATCTCCGTCAGATTGTAATAAAACTGCGCCTGATTTATCGGTCCTATAAATTTTAGATTTTATTTTTTCCAATTTTTGAAGAGTAAGGGCAGACGGATGATGAAATTTATTTTTTATTCCATCACTAATTAAACTAATTTTTGGTTTTACATAATTTAGAAAATCTTCCGAAGAACTTGTTTTACTACCATGATGAGCAACTTTAAGAAGATCCGCATGTAGAAAATTTTTATAGCGAGATGTGTAATATTTTTCTGCGTGAGCTTCCATATCTCCTGTAAATAAAAACTCATTTTTACCGTAAACTATTTTTATTGTGCCGCTTTTATCATTTGTTGAAAGATATTTATAACCGGCCGAGGAAGTATCATTAAGAAAATATATTTTTGCTCCGCCTATTTTCATGCTGCTCTTTGAATAATATTCAATAGGTATATTTTCCTCATGAAGATATTTCTCAAATCTTTTATCCTTCTCTAAGGAAGAATCAATAACGGGTTTATATAAAATTTTTATTCTTTTATTTTTTATTAATGAAATAAATCCGCCGTAATGGTCGGCATCCAGATGAGAAACAAAAGCATAATTAATCTTTTTAATATTAAGCCGGTCCAAAAGAGGCATAATAATCTTTTCACCGTTATCAAAATATGAAGTCGCGTTTCCGGCATCTATTAGAGCGGTTTCACCGTTATCAAACCGCAAAAGAAATGAATCCCCTTGCCCCACGTCAATCATCATTATATTTAATTTGCCCGGGGATAATAAATTCCGGTTATCCAACTTTATAAGCATTAAAAGATTTAAAATAATCAATAAGGAAAAAATGGTTTTACTTTTTGCGGAAGTAAATTTTCCCCAGAAAATTAATGCAGCTGTTATAAGAATATAAAATACCAAAGAATCCCAAATAGTGAAGTTATAAATATTCAAATAACTATAATTAAAGTTTCCGGAAAGAGCGACTATTTTAAATAAAATTGCGGTTAATACTTCATTCGCTGCAGCATAAACAACGGCAAAACCATGTAAAACCGGAGCGACTGATAAAGTAAAGATAGCAATGGGAACTATAAAACCCACAAGTGGAATAACAATTAAATTAGCCAGAATCGCAATTAAAGAAAGTTTGCCGAAATAAAATAAAGTAAAAGGCATAGTCCCAATCTGCGCGCTTACTGAAACAGCAGCAAAAAGAATGATATTCTTTACAATTTTATTTTTAATTTTTATAGATTTAATTCCTTTTTGGAGCAAAGGGAAAATAATTGCGATGGATAAAACGGCGGAAAATGATAATTGAAATCCCGGCTCAAAAATATCGGCTGGATTAATTGCTAGAATAATAAGTGCCGCAATTGCCAGTGTATTTATAATATTAGTGCTTCGGTTTGTTAAATATGCGATTATAAAAACCGCCGCCATAACAACCGCGCGAAATACCGAAGAAGGCATTCCTGTAATAACTAGAAAAAGAAAAAGTAAAACAATTGTAAGAATGGAACGAAAATAGATATTAAATCTACCGAACAAAACATAACAGATTAGAATAATGAAACCTACATGAAGTCCGGAAACAGCTAAAACATGAATTACTCCGGAGTTTATAAATTCTGTTTTAGTTTCCGGATCAATTCCGCTTCGATCCGCCAGCAGCAGCCCTTTTAATAGTGCTGCAGTTTGTTTATTATGCAAATCGGATATCTGATCATCAATATTTTTTCTTATATAAAAAAGATATGAACTAAAAATATTCTTAGAATTATTTAAAACTTTAACATCTTCAATATTATAAGAAGTTAAAGTGCCGCTTATACCTTTAGAATGTAGATACTTATTATAATCGAATTCACCGGGATTCCTCTCTTCCCTTCCCTTTGTATAAGTTCCTTCAATAAGTATTTTATTTCCCGGTTCAATTTTATTATAAAATTTATCTAAATATTTTTTACTGCTTTCTTTTAATCTGCAGAGAAGCAAATATGGTTTAGAGAATTTTTCGGTCGGAAATAATATGGAATCGCTGCTCAAGTAAAATCTTACTTCGCCCTCTCTTATCAAATCAATTCTACTGATTGTACCAAAAGCTTTTACTTTATTCTCTTTAAAAATATTCTCGGAAATATACTGCTGTTCCTCACTGAAATGATTAAATGAAACAGCTGCAATTGATGAAACCGCTATAAAACTTATAATTAGTATTAGATTTTTTTGATGAGAAAATTTTGAAAATAAAATTATCAGAATTACCAGGGAAGAAAAAAGTGAGATTAAAAGAAAAGGGAGCGGCAGTCGGAAGAATTTTTCAATAATAATACCGCAAATAAAAAAGACGGATATTTTTATAATTGGATAATTTTTCATCCGCTGCATTTAATTATGGCAGGTTTTATTTGAGTTAAATCTTTAATCGAACTGAATAATTCTTTACTATATTTTCCGGCGGAAATTGTTAGAGAAGGATTAAATGTATGTGTTTTTATACTAAGATTCTCAAAATTTCCATGATCCGAACAAACCAGAAGCGTCAGGTTTTCCTCATCCATACAGGATAAAACAGTAAACAAAAATTCATCGAGCGATTTATAAATTGAATCAAATTCTTCCAAAATTCTTCCGTGTCCCAGATGGTCGGTTAAAAAATATTCATATAAAGTAAAATCATTTTTGGCGGCTATTTTCAATAGTCTTCTAGCGGCTGTTGAGGGTTTTATTACCGGCAGCGAATATTCTAATTTTTTATTCCATCTTTCATTTGTAATTTCCGCCGTTAACGCGTTTCCGCGTCTTACATCAGTTACTCTGTTTAATCTTAATCCGCTTAACCTTGCGCTTAAAGATGTTACACTTAACCTTGATTTGCCGGCTTTTAAATATTCAAAGAAAACTTTTGGATAAGCGTTTGCAAAAAAAGCCTTTTTCTTTAACCGCAGATAATGAAGAAAAATATTTTTCTCGCCGATTACGGGAATTAAAGTAGAATATGGATAAGGCCCGAAATGTTTTCCGATTAATTGTGCGGCGTTTATTCCGCAAAAAATTGCGGTCTGCCCAGTGCCGCTTTGAGGTAAACCATCAATTCCCAATCTTGCGTCAACCGGGAAAATATATTTATCATCTTTCTTTATGCTTGAATTTTTTAGAGAAGGAATATCGCCGAAAATATCTGTAAAAGTTTTAAATCCGTATTTAAAAAACGGGTTGCTAGCCGGATTATCTTCCCCGATTCCGACTCCATCAATAAATATCATTAATACAGGATTCACAAAAACATCTTTTTTTATTTTTAATTTTTCGATTCAACCAAAATTGTAACCGGGCCGTCATTCATTATTTTAACATTCATCATTGTACCGAATATCCCACTTTTAACTTTACTGTTGCCGATATTTTCTTTTACACGTTTTATAAATTTTTCATAAAGAGGAATTGCGGTGTCAGGCCGTGCGGCGTCAGTAAATCCGGGTCTATTACCTTTTGAAGGATCGCCGTAAAGTGTAAACTGGGAAATAATTAAAACCTCACCGTCAACATCTTTTACCGATAAATTCATCTTTTCATTTTCATCTTCAAAAATTCTTAAGTTGCAGCATTTATCGGCAACAAATTTTAAATCTTCCTCAGTATCGTTTGTCTTTATTCCAAGAAGAATTACCAGACCTTTTCCTATTTCCGCGTTATAATTTTCCGAAGGAATATCAACACCGCCGGATGAAACTCTCTGTATTAAGGCTCGCAATTTATATCTCCGTAAATAATACGTTCAATATTTTGATAATCTTTTTTTATTGTAATGTTTTTTATACTGTTATTCAACATTATTTGCTCAACTTCTTTGTACTGATCTTTTCCGATTTCAAAATAAAGTAAAGCGTTTTTGCCGGCTAATTCTTCGGCTTGAGCAGAAATTGAACGATAAAAATTTAATCCGTCTTTTTCATCTGTTAAAGCCATTCTCGGCTCGAAAACTTTTAACTCAGGCTGAAGCAGTTTATATTCATCGGCGTTAACATAGGGTGGATTTGAAACTATAACATCAAATTTAGTTTTATGAGAATGTTTAAGATTAAATATATCCGCTTCAATAAATTCAATTTTAGAATCAACTTCATTTAATACAGCGTTTTCTTCCGCAAGCTGTAGAGCTTCTTTACTTTTATCAATGGAAAATATTTTTGTATGAGGTAAAAATTTAGCAAGACAAATAGGTATATTTCCACTCCCCGTACCGATATCTAATATTTTCGCGTTACTTTCCGTTCCTAAATTTTCAATAATGGTTTCAACTAAAATTTCTGTTTCCGGCCTTGGAATTAAAACCGCGGAATTGACTTTAAATTCCAAACCGTAAAACTCAACAATCCCTAAAATATACTGAAGCGGTTCATTTTGACCCCGCCGTTTTATAAAATTGCGGTAAAGAATTATTTCATCCTCTTGAAGAGGTTTATCGAATGATAAATAAAGCTGAAGGCGTTTACATTTTAATATATGAGCAAGAAGTAATTCCGCATTAACTCTTGGAGATTCAATCTCTTTTTTTTCAAGATATTCTGTTGAAAGCTTAATAGATTCTAATACTGTGAGCATAAAAAGAAGTGTTATCCTAATCGGTTAAAAAATAGTAAATAAGAATTCCGAAATTAATTTGTAAAGCCCCGAACGCAATTCCGCTGATTAGATCATATTTTCTTGTATCGGAAAGTAAATTTCCATCGCCGGATAACTGATATTGTTCAAACTTATCATCCGCTTTTATTTTGAAATAAGCTGTAGTTGCGCCGAGTAATACAATTCCTCCGATTAAATATTTGAATACCGGTGTCTGATAAAAAGATTTACCGTATACTTCGCCATTATATTTAAGTTGCACAGGCTTAGCTGTTGAAATTTTTCTTAAAGAAATCGTTTTTTCTGAATAACCTTTTTTCATCAGTTTCAAATTTTCAAAATCATACGATAAAAACAAAGGAGTATGTCCGATTAAAGAATCGCCGTAAAAAACATACGCATCTTCCGGGTCTGTACGCAAATAAACTTGAGGTTCAAAATTATAAGTTAAATTTTTATCGATGCATGAATCCAAATCCAAAGTATCCGCAAAAGCTTGTGAATTCCATTTTAGACTATCTCTTATAACCGAAATAATATAAGTTCCATTTTTAAGTTTAAGCCGCGCTTCACCGTTTCCGGTAATTCTATTATTTACAAATATAACTGAATGCGGATCATTCGTTACAATATTTATATTAGATTTACAATCCTGCGCATTTAGTTTATACAAGTTAAAAACGAGAATCAAAATTAATATTTTATTCAACCAATTCATAAGCGCTTAAAATTCCTCTGTCGGAACCCAAAAATAAAAGATTATCTTTATAAACCGGCGTTAACCTTACTCTACTTTCAAATTCTATTTTCTTAACTATACTTCCGTTTGATTTATTAACTATATCAACTTTTTCAAATAAATTAGGAGCTATAATTTTATCTTTAAAAATAAGCGGAGTAGCATTTAGAACTCCATTTAAATTCAGTCTTCCAAATTAATTTTCCGTCAGATTTTGAAACCGCAAATAAATTTCCTGCTAAATTTCCGAAAAATAAAATATTTTTATCGGCTGCGGGAGTCATAGTTATTTTTGCGCCGGAGGAAAACTTCCATAATATTTTGCCGGTTGTTAATTCAATTGAATACAAATTTCCGTTATCATTTCCCGTATAGATTTTCCCGTCATAAATCGCGCTTCCGGAAAAAAATGGTTCAGCTATTTTTTTTCTGTACAGAATATTGCCGTTTACTATATTTATGGTAATAACTTCACCTTTATCATTCCCGAAAAAAAGGATATTTTCTGAAAGCGAAGGCGAACTATGCGCGGAGGTTTCGGTATTTGTTTCCCAAATTTTCTCTCCCCGCCAATTATAATAATAAACTATACCGTCTTCTGTTAAAGCAATTATTCCTTTTTCTGTTCGAATCATTTCTGAAGTTACCCTGCCCTTTAATTCAATTTCTTGTTTTAAAATTCCGCTTACAAAATCGTAAAACTTCAAAATTGTTTTATTTTCGTCTTCAAGTACAACGGCAAAAGCAAGATAAAATTCATAAATAACAGGCGAACCGAATAACGCGCCTTTATTTTTTAATTTTCCCGCTTCTTTACCATTTTTAATATTGAAACAATAAACTCTGCCTGAAAGATCATTTACAAAAGCGAAAGAATCATAAACAGCAACGGAAGAATTTGAGAAGCTGCCGTTAGCCTCACTTTGCCATTTTTCTTTTAAAGAATCGCCGAATAAAATAGGAAGATAAAAACTTCTAGAAGGAATTTCGCCAAACATCGCATGAGGATTTGAATCGCGATGCGCGTCTATTTTGATAATAGAGGATGAACATCCCGAGATAAAAAGTAAGGACAGTATGACCAACAGTCGTTTCAAAAATCCCATCCAAAGAAAAATTGGTAGAATAATCCGGGCTGAAGATGAGTAAAATTATCTTCAATTTTTTTCCCGATATCATAACGAAGAACTAGCACGCCGAATAAATTTATTCTGAAACCCGCACCGATACTTCCCAGAGTTTGTCGGTATTTAGTATCCCAAGCTCCGCCGGAATCGAAAAATGCCGCGCCTCTGATGCCGTTTAAACTGAAATTGAAAAACGGGAACTTCAAATTAATTTGATCTAAAAGCGGAAAACGAAGTTCAACGGAAGAAAACCATAATTTTTCTCCTCTGATTGACCAGCGGGGCCAGCCTCTTAAATCCCAGCTTCCTCCCATAAAATAACGCCGTGCTTCTTTTCCCTCATTATAAAAAAGAGCGGTTCTAACAGCCAAAGCCGAACTAAAACCAATACGAAAATATTGCCGATAATCAGCTATAACAGTAAAATAATTTACATTGCTGTATTTTACGTCTCCGGTGTACCCGAGTAAAAGTCGTGCTCTAATTCCATCAACCGGGCCGCTCGGACCCCAAAGTGAATTATCGGCAACATAAGAAATAGTATTACTTACAAGAAGTGCTTTTCGTTCAATTACGCCGGTTAATATTTGCTTATCGGAATTAGCTATTGAAACATCGGTTTCTATCCTTTGAAATTTTGATAAAGGAAAATTAAGGACAAAAAATCCTCCGAAACTGCGTTCATAAAAGAATTCATCAGATTCACGAATATCATACCTTCGCCCGCTGAAGTGAAATATTCCGTAACCGTAATTCGGCCTTTTACTTAAATTTATTCTTTGAATAGCAATATTAAAACTTTTTAGAAAATCGCTTTGTACATCGGCAGTATTATAGATTAGGAAATAATAATTATCGTCTCCGAATAAATCGCTTAAAGAAAGAAGCGCCCCGCCTCGTGTACCATAAACAGGATCTGTTGTTACCTGGCTTTGCGCGTAGTCTAAAGTATATTCTTTTTCGTAATTTAACTTTTGGCGTTCCGAATTAGAAACCAGCATTCCAGGAATCCACTTGCCGGCAGCGGAATCTAAATCCATGGTTATTTGCTCCGATGTATCAACCGCCGCGGAATTTACTTCTTTAGCGTAAATATTAAATGTAAATTTTTCAAAGCCGGTAAAAATTATTGTTGATGAATCGGCAAAAGTTGGATCGAAAGCACTGGAAGTAAAATTTGTTATTCTTTTTATCTTTTGTTTTAATCCATCCCGGTTCAGATTTAATTCCCAGATATTTCTAACGCCGTCATAATCGGAAGTAAATAATATTTTTGATTTATCGGGAGAAAGTACCGGCGCCAGATTATTGCTTTTTAAGTAAGTAACGTATTTAATTTCATGTGAATTTAAATCATAAGAAAATAAATTATAAAATTTCTCATATTTTCCTCCTGTTCTATCGGAAGAAAAAATTATTTGGTTATCAGTCTTCCCGAAGGTTGGCTGTTTATCATCGTAAAGATCATTCGTCAGTCTCGCTAAAGAATCATTTTCAAAATTAAGCATATAAATATCGCTGAATCCTTTTTGGTCCACCGCGTCAAAAACAACATATTTTCCGTCATCGGAAAATTTGGGCGAAGAAATATTTACTAACTCGTCATTCTGATAGTCCTTAATTAATCCTTCTTCTTTTATGGAATAAAAATGAAGCGCGTCCGTAGCGCCCGATTTAGTAGAAAACGCGATTATACCGTTTTTTGAAATATCAATTGTTGATTGGAAAAGATGGAAAGATTCAAATTCTTCCGATTTTTCTCCGCGTAAAATCATTTCGGGCTCAACATCTTCCATATTTCCTTTTTCCGAATATTCCAAGCGGTATAATGAAGAATATCCGTCTCTGTTGGCTACAAAATAGATAAAATGTTTTTTGTTTATTTGGTAATAAACCGGAGAGAAATTAAATCCGAAATCAGTTAATTTTTTAGCGGCGTTATCTGGAGGAGCGTGTTGAGCAAGAAGAGGATAATATTTTTTTCTAAGGTAAAAAAGCCATTCCTTGTCAAGTTCTTTAATAGTTATTCCCAGCGTATACTCAATAACTTTATCAAAATCTGAATACATCCAAAAATTATCAATAAACAATAAAACTTTTTCTTCGCCGTATTTTTTAGAAATAAATTCTAAAAGATTCTGCCCTTCTTTATACATAAAAAATGTACCGTAAATTTGATACATGTTTTCCAGGCTAACAAAATAATTATTTATAACAGCGTCCCGCATTACCATTTCAGCTTGATCGTCGGGTTTTGTTGAAAGAAATTCAGCAATACCTTCAACAAACCAAATCGGGGGAAGTCTATCTGCCGGCATTTTATGATCATAAAGAATATGAAACACTTTAGTAGTCATAAAAACATGAACAAGCTCATGCCTTATAACATGACGAAAATCTTTAAAAGATCCGGTTGAAGGAATAACAACTCTGCCTTTAATAAATTCGAAAAAGCCGCCGACGCCTTCCGGAATAAAGCCGGGAGTTGTATTTGTCTGCTGAAAATGAAGTGAAGTATTATAAAAAATTAATGGAATTCTATTTGTGATTATATGATTGAATTTAACTTTCAGTTCGTTGTAAGCATCTTCCGCGTAATAAGCGCCTACTTCAGCCATTTCCTCCATTTCACCGTAATAGTAAATGTTGAAATGTTCTGTTCTTAAAAGTTTCCAATCGAATTTTTGATATTGAACTTTATTTCTGCCGAAAAAATAGAATTGTGCGGATGCATGAGAAGAAAGAATAATAAGAAGGATTAAAATATATTTAAGATGCTTTTTCAAATTAGAATTTTCTCTTAATTAATAGGATTTTAATCCGTGACAGAAATGCCGGAAAAGATTAAAAATATTCTTATTCCGGCACGATAAAGATTTAAGCTAATCTTTTTTTCAAAATATGAATGTTATCAATTTCAGTAGGATCAAATCCTCTAAGTATTGCTGTATAATAAGTTATCCAATCCCCTAGATAAACCAAATCCATCAGCCGAAGCTTAAACTCATTTTGATTACTTACCAGATTAATTATTTCTACATTTTTGCCGGCAATTAATTCAGAAGAAATTTGAAATCTTTTCTTTATTTGCGGATGATAATCAGGATCAAGAATATTTATAACTTTTGTAAGATATTGTTTTTCGGAATAAGTTTCCCAACCTATAATTTCATTGTGATTTAACTCGGGTATATTATTTGAAAAAGCATGCAGTTTAGAATTTTCGTTGAATTGGCATTTTAACCTATAACCTACCGCTGATGTTTTATCGGAAACTGAATAAATTGTAGGTATAAAACCGATTAAATCCTGAGCATAATTGAAAGCTGTATTTCCGTCTTTAGCAAACTCTTCGCCATTTTTCTTCCAGAGCGCAATAATTTTATTTACTACTTCATCTTGATTGGCAATAATATTTAATTCTTGTAAAATTTTTAATAAAGAAAAGAAGCTTAAACCCAGAGCGTATCTCGGCTGTAAACCGGGCTGAACTTCAACTACGGGAATATTATTTTCAGCAGCAATTTTTTCAACTTTTCCGCCGGTTGAAATACAAACAACGCTGCAGCCGCGTTTAACAGCGGCAGAAAAAACCTCAACAGTTTCTTCGGTGTTTCCTGAGTAAGATGAGACTATTAATAAAGAATTTTCATTCACGAACGAGGGAAGATTATAGTTTCGATTTACCAAATAAGGCACTTTCAGTTCATCACTCAAAAAATTCTGCATTAAATCCGCGCTTATAGCTGAACCGCCCAAACCTGTTACAACAACAGAATTAAATTCTTTTCCTTTTAGCGATGAAAGATTGATTTTATTATTCCAAGCAAACTCTACTTGCTTATGTGTATCTACTAAAACTTTAAATTGGTTTTCGGGATCATATTTATTTACGAAATCAGAAATGTTCATTTTTATTCCTATATAATATTTCTTGTTCTGGTTATTGAATTTTCTTTGAAGAATTTTTCTATTCTATCGGAAACTTCTTTTTCCGTTGAAAATAGAAGACACTCTTCCCCGAGCTCTTTACATTTTTGGAAAGATAAATTTCTTATTATTCGTTTGGCATAAGGAATTGTTGATGGTGAAAGACTAAGAGAATCCAAGCCTAAACCGACTAATAAAGGAATTGCCAACGTATCGGCGGCCATTTCACCGCAAAGGCTTACTGATTTTTTTGCTCGTTTAGCTTCTTTAACAATATGATGAATAGTTCTAATTACTGCCGGATTAAACTCTTGATAAAGATTAGAAACTAAATCATTTCCTCTATCAACAGCTAATAAATACTGAATTAAATCATTTGTCCCGATGCTTAAAAAATCTACTTCAGCAGCAAATTCATGCGCCATTACAGCGGCTGATGGAACTTCAACCATAATTCCTATTTTTAAATCTTTATCAAAATCAATTTTTTCTTTTCGAAGTTCGGCTTTACATTCTTCTATTAAAATTTTTGATTCATGAATCTCTTGAATGGTCGCAACCATCGGCAGCATTAGTTGAAGATTTTTATTTTTACTTGAACGTAAAATCGCACGAACCTGATATTTAAATAAAGAACGGTTTTCCAGTAAAAGCCTAATTCCTCTTAAGCCGAGAAAAGGATTCGGCTCTTCAAAATTGAGAAATTTAAATTTGTCTCCCCCAATATCGAAAGCTCGAACCGTCACCATTTCGGGATAAACTCTCGCGGAAAGATTTGAATATATTCTTACTTGCTCTTCTTCATTGGCGAACTCTCCCAATTCTTCTAAAACTTGTTCTGTCCTATATAAACCTATTCCCTTCGCGCCGCTTGTAATAACAAGATCTATTTCGCCGGTAACATCAACGTTTGCGAATAAACTTATTTCTTTATTATCGGTTGTAACCGCGGGTTTATCTTTAAATTCCGCTAAACTTTTTTGAAGTTCGATAAGCTTTTTAACTTTAGACTGGAAAAATTCTTTTTGTTCTTCATTGGGATTTATAATAACATACCCATGAAATCCGTCAATAATTAAAGAATCACCGTCTTTTATATGAGCTGTGGCATTATGAGTGCCGACTACAGCCGGAATATTTAAGGAACGGGAAATAATAGCCGCGTGCGAGGTTAGTCCTCCATGATCTGTTATAAAACCTCTAACATTACAGCGGGAAAGTAAAATGGTATCGGCCGGAGTAAGAGTATCGCTTATTACAATTGCGTCATGGGGAATTTTAGACTGCCATCTTTTTTTCTGAAGATTTCTTATTATTCTGTTTTTTATATCTTCAATATCGTTTGCTCTTTCATTCATATATTCTTCTTGAGAAAGAACCATCATGTGCTGATATTTAGATATTTCATCGTTTACTATATATTCGGGCTGTTTTTTCTCATCTTTAATTCTCTTATAAATATTACCGAGTAAAACAGGATCGTCCAGAATCATTATTTGAGCTTCAAAAATAGCGGCCCGTGTAGGATCCATTTTTTCTTTAGCAAGCGCGAATATTTTATTTAATTCTTTTTTTGATTTATTTAAGGCTTCTTCAAAATTTTTAATCGCGGCATTAATATCCTCTATTCCGCCATGGTTTATTTGAATCTTTTCTTTGGTAAAAAGATAAGCTTCGGCAATAACAATTCCCGGAGCGGCTGCGATTCCCGCAATTTTATTCTCGGCTTCCTTAAATAACTGCTTAAAATTTTTCAAAGTTCGTCAAATCCTCTGTTAAAATAATCAACTATTTCTTCACAGGCTTGTTTTTCATCTTCGCCGTCAAACGAAAGTGTAATTTGTGAACCCATTTCGGCCGCAAGTGTCATTACTCCGATAATACTTTTTCCGTTTATATGCATACCGTCTTTGGAAAGATAAAATTCGCATTTATATTTTGCCGCCATTTTAACAATTGTAGCAGCCGGACGCGTGTGAAGACCCGCTTTATTTTTTATTGTAATTGTTTTTTCTATCATTATTTATTCCGTTTAATTAGGGAGTCGGTAAGCCAAGAGAATATTTCCCTATCCTCCTCATTTTTTAATTTTTTTAAAGATCTTAACGCTTTACCGCTGTATTTTTTTATTTCCGCTTTAGATTCATCAAGAATACCGAGCTTTTCGTATATTTTTCTGTACTTTTTAATTTGGTTTTGTTTTATTCCCTTATTATTAATTACTTTTTGAAGATCATCTTTATCTTTTCCTTCGGCAGTTTCAAAAGCCTTTAAGAAAAGATAAGTTTTTTTCCCTTCAACCAAATCACCGCCTACAAACTTACCAAATTCTTCCGTTCCGGTTATGTCTAATAAATCATCCTGAATTTGAAATGCTAATCCTATATTTTTTCCGAAATTAGCTAATGCCTTTATTTCCTCTTTTGAGCCGCCGCCTAATTGCGCGCCTATTGCACAGCACATTTCCACCATCGCGGCAGTTTTTTTCTTTATCATTAAAAGATATTCATCAATGGATACATTAGCCTGATTTTCAAAATCTTTATCCATACTCTGCCCCTCACAAACTTCCACCAATCCTTTAGTGAATGACGCAAGCGCAGCCTTCGCGTTTCCGTCACAATCTTTTAATAGCAGTTCATACGCCACGGAAAGTAAAGAATCTCCTGCAAGAATAGCTGTATTTTCATCATATTTTTTATGTAAAGTAAGCCTGCCTCTTCTTTTATCCGCGTTATCCATTATATCATCATGAACAAGAGTAAAATTATGAAGCAGTTCTACCGCCACCGATGCGTTATAAACTTTATTTATATTTCCGCCGACAGCCTTTGCGGCAAATAATACCAATATAGGGCGGAGCCTTTTTCCACCGCTTTTAAGAATGTAGGCCGCTGGTTCATATAGTGATGCCGGTTTTCTATCTCTTAAAGATTTTTGAAGTTTGTTTTCAATTTTTTGCCTTTCGCGTTCGTACAGCGAATAGAATTTATCCGAATGTTCCCCGATCAATGAAGTTTTTCCTTTCTTATAATTTTATTCTTTTTCAGTTCCGATAATGAATTTGAGCCGGTTAAGAATAAAATTTTTCTTATGGTTTCAAACCAATTCTTTATTAAACTAATAACTCCTTCAACATCATTATTCTCCAGACTCTGAAGTATATTTCTAGCCGAAGCAGTTAAATCCGCGCCAAGCGCAAAAGCTTTTGCGGCATCAATTCCATTATATATTCCGCCTGAGCCGATAAGTAAAAAGTCAAATTGTTTTTTCAGTTTAGAAATTTTTCTTATGCAGTATGAAGTTGGAATTCCCCAATCCCAAAACTCGTTATTATTTTGATTGTTTCTTAAAATTTCCACCCCCGACCAACTAGTTCCTCCCGCACCGGCAACGTCTATACCTTTAACACCTATTTCTAAAAGATTTTTAGCGGCTTCGTAAGAAATTCCTGAACCTACTTCTTTTGCGATAATAGGAATTTTTAAAACATTCACCAATTTTTCTAAATTTTTCAACAATCCCTTAAAAACCGGTTCACCATCTTTCTGAAGAAGTTCCTGCAAAGGATTTATATGAACTACAAAAGCATCGGCTTCAATTAAATCTACTAATTTTTGAAACGCGCTGAAATCTTTAGTTTTAGCAACTTGTGCCGCGCCAATATTTCCCAAAATCGGAATAGACGGAGCATTTTTTCTTATCACTTTATAAGACTCGTGAAAATCCTTATTTTCTAAAGCCTGCCGCTGACTTCCGACACCTAATGGAATATTAAGCTCATTCGCGGCTATGGAAAGCTTTGCGTTTATATTTTCGGCCTCAGTTGTTCCGCCGGTCATGCAGGAAATAATAAACGGGAGATCAATTTTTTTATCAAAAAATTCTCTGCTGAAATCGATCGAATTCAGATCAACTTCGGTTATCGCATAATGTTTAAAATCATAAAAGTCGAAACCATTTTTCTTTTCTTTGAAAGCCACATCATCAGTTAGGCACAGATCTATGTGTTCTTTTTTTCTTATCGAAATTGCTGTCGGTTCTTCGGGCATGATTTAATGCGCAACCAATTGTTTTAAAAAATTTTGTAGCAAGATATTAAAATTTAGATTAAAATTCTTTATCGCGTAAAATGGGAGACTTAAACTCTTTATATTCTTTTTCATTTAAATACAGCTGATCAACTTTTATAATTTCGCGAACAGAATTGGTAATAAATATTTCATCGGAATCTAAAAGGTCATTTTTAAAGAGAAAAGTTTCTTTTATAGCGGCATTATTTTGAAGAAGATATTTTCTAAAAACACCGGGCAAAATTCCGCTATTAACTGAAGGAGTATATATTTTATTATTTTTTACAATAAAAATATTTGTAATTGCCCCCTCTGAAATTTGTTTTTTTTCGTTAAAAAAAATTACTTCCGTAAATCCTTTTTTGTTATAATATTGAAATTCTTCATTATAAAGTTTTCTGTTTGTAGTCTTAAAATATTTAAACTGGTCTTTTGAATTAACTTTTTTATTTGAGATAATAATTTTAATTGTATCGGGCAAATTTTCTAACTCTCTTTTTTCAATACTGATTTTCCCCCACTTATTCAGTGTTAACCTAAGTTTATATTTTTCATCAGGATTGAACTCTTTTATAAATTTATTAATAAATTTTCGTATTTTCTTTTCATCAAACATGAAAAGCCAAAAATCCGCGGAAGATTTTAATCTTTCCAGATGTTCATCTAAAAGGAATACTTTTCCCGCCTCATACTTCATAGTT
The DNA here is from genome assembly GCA_963798775.1 of uncultured Bacteroidota bacterium. Classification (GTDB taxonomy): domain Bacteria; phylum Bacteroidota; class Ignavibacteria; order Ignavibacteriales; family Ignavibacteriaceae; genus CAWCUK01. The sequence goes on along the minus strand of CAWCUK010000004.1, from coordinate 295,109 downwards.
TCGAGCAATTCAAAATAAGGTTTTGGATTGGTAAAGAAATTACTTTTTAGCACCGTTTCATCATATTCTTTTTGGGGATCGCTGTACCACGTAACTCCGCTTCCAATTCCTATTTCGCCCGATCTATTTTCTTTATTTAATACTATTGTTCTAATCGGAACATTAAATATGGCTTCATTATTATTTATAAATCCAATCGCGCCGGTATAAATTCCACGTTCTTCTTTTTCAAGTTCTTTAATAATTTCCATTGTTCTTATTTTGGGCGCGCCGGTAATTGATCCGCATGGGAAAAGATTTTCGATTATACCGCCGAATTTTAAATTTCCGGAAATTTTCGATTGAATTACGGATATCATTTGATAAACCGATTCATATTTTTCAAGCGAAAAAAGTTCTTTTACCTTTACCGAACCGAATTTGCTAATCCTGCCTAAATCGTTTCTAATTAAATCTACGATCATCAAATTTTCTGCCCTGTCTTTTTTGCTGCTGCCGAGATTGTTTTTGCATAAAATATCTTGGCTAATATTTATGCCCCGTTTCCCGGTACCCTTCATCGGTTTGGTAATTATTTTACCTTTTTTAAAATGAAAAAATAATTCGGGCGAAGCAGAAATTATAATATTGTTACCGCAATTTATAAACGCTGAATATTTTGCCGATTGGTTGAAGAGTAATCTTTTAAATATATCCGCCGGATTTCCTGAGTAATTAAACTTCCCTTTTATTGTATAATTAACTTGATAAGTATCTCCTTCGGCAATAAAACCTTTTATTTTGGATACGGCATCCGAAAATTCATCCGCTGAAGTATTAAATTTGAAATTGCTTATGCTGTAATCCTCAATTCCTGAAACAGAAAAACTTAAATTAGAAGATTTAAATATTTTAAGTTGTTCTTTTTCAAAAAAATAAAAAGAAAAAATAGATTTTTCATTTTGGGGAAAATATTTATGAAGTTTCCTTTCGAAAGAATAACCGGCTTCATAAGTTATTAATGCATAACCGACTAATTCTTGTTTTAATTTTTTATTTATTTTTTTTATAGAAGATTTAATCTCATCGATAGTGGACGCGGAAATAATTTCTGCCGGCTTCCCGGTAAACCAATAAGAATAACTTTTATTATAAATTGCCGGCGTATAAAAAAAAGCTGAGCCGGGAGTTTCAGCTGTCTCATTTAATAATTTTTCTATTTTCATTTGGCTGAAGAAATTTTAATTCAATATTAAAAAAGATAGATAATTAACCGCATTTAAATTATTTTTACCGGCAGTGAAATATAATCATAAGGCTGTCAATGCAAAAACCTTGTTTATCTTTCTGGCAAATCTGGAATATGAGCTTTGGATTTCTGGGCATTCAATTTGGCTTCGCTCTCCAAAACGCAAATGTAAGCAGAATTTTTGAAACACTCGGCGCAAAAATAGATGATATTCCAATTCTATGGATTGCGGCGCCGGTTACCGGATTAATTATTCAGCCTATTATTGGGCATATGAGCGATAAAACTTGGAACCGGTTAGGACGTAGAAGGCCCTATTTTTTTTCCGGCGCTATTCTGGCTTCGGCGGCAATTATTTTTATGCCTAATTCTCCCGTACTTTGGATTGCTGCCGGAATGCTTTGGATAATGGACGCCTCTATAAATATTTCAATGGAACCTTTCCGTGCTTTTGTTGCCGATAATCTTCCCTCAGAACAGCGAACAATCGGCTACTCAATGCAGAGCTTTTTTATCGGAATAGGAGCTGTTGTTGCTTCGGCACTTCCTTATATTTTAACCAATTGGTTTAATATTGCTAATACCGCCGCAGCGGGTGAAATTCCGGATTCTGTTAAATTTTCTTTTTATATCGGCGGTTCTGTTTTCTTTCTTGCTGTTCTCTATACAGTTTTAACTTCTAAGGAATATACACCGGAAGAGTTAGCTAAATTTGCCAAGGCAGAGGCCGATTTACAAAAGAATAAAACATCGCTTCCTTTGGATGTTTCATCTTCTAAATTTTTTAAAAACGGAACTATTTGGTTAATAGCCGGACTAGTTTTATCGGCAATTCTTCATTTTGCGCTTAATGAAAATGATTTTGGTTTATACGTTCTTTTTATCGGCTTAATTGCCTTTGGAATTGTACAATTAATTGCGGGTGCGATGACAAAAGCCGGAGCTATAAAGCATGGTTTTGTGGTAGTTACTAATGATCTTTATAAAATGCCTACAACTATGAAACAGCTTGCTGTTGTACAGTTTTTTTCATGGTTCGCATTATTTGCAATGTGGATTTACACAACTCCCGCGGTTACTCATCATATATACAACGCAACCGATCCCACCTCCGAAATATATAATAAAGGTGCCGATTGGGTTGGAGTTTTAATGTCGGTTTATAATGGATTTGCCGCCGTAATGGCTTTTGTTCTAGTTTGGCTTGCAAAAAAAACCAGCAGAAAAAGTGTCCATATGATAAGTCTTGTTATCGGCGGATTATCTTTTGCTTCATTTTATGTAATAAAAGATCCTAATCTATTATTAATTTCTGAATTAGGAATAGGACTTGCATGGGCTTCTATTCTGGCAATGCCGTATGCAATTTTAGCCGGTTCAATTCCGCCGGAAAAAATGGGAGTTTACATGGGGATTTTTAATTTCTTTATAGTAATTCCCCAAATTACAGCGGCGGCAATTCTCGGCTGGTTTGTAAGAGTTCCTTTCGGCGGTGAAGCGATTTATGCTCTTCTGTTAGGCGGCGCCTCAATGATTTTTGCCGGAATAATGGTAATGTTTGTTAAAGATGTTGATGAGGTTAGAGCTTAAATATTTTATTTTATTTCAAATAAATTTATAGTTAGTATAATTAAATCCCGCAAAAAAACTTGCGGGTTTTTAATATTATCCTTTTACGCTTCCCAAAGTTAATCCCGAAACAAGCCATTTACTTAAAATTATAAATAAAGCTACTACAGGAATACTTACAACTAAAGCTGCTGCTGCGTACAATCCCCATTCAGTTGTAAGATTTGATTGAAAGGATTTTAATCCCAGCGGAAGCGTATAAAGAGAAGTATCCTGCAAAACTTGTGCCGCGACAATATATTCCGACCAGGCCGTCATAAAAGAAAATAAAGCGGTTATTACAAGCGCGGGAGCGGCAAGGGGAAAAATAATTTTATAAAAAGCCTGCCATTTTGTACAGCCGTCAATTCTAGCACTTTCCTCTAAACTGAATGGAATTGTATCATAATATCCTTTCATTTGCCAAACGCAAAACGGCAGCGCGGTTGCGGAATAAATAATTATAATTCCTAAATAACTGTTTATTAACTGAAGTTTAATAAGCATTATGTACATCGGCAGAAGAAGCATTGTAGCGGGAAACATTTGTGTGGTTAGAAGACCGAGTAAACTTGACTGTTTGCCTACAAAATTAAATCGAGAAAGCGCGTATCCCGCGGTGGATGCAAATGCGACTCCCGTAATTGTAACAGCGAATGAGACTAAGGATGAATTCCAAACCCAAAGCAAAAAAGGACGGTTTGTAAATAATTCAACATAAGATTTGAATGTAGCGTTTGCCGGAATAATTGCCAAAGAAGTGGAAAGCAGTTTATCATCCGGCCGGATTGAAATTGTAAAAACATTTATAACCGGATAAAGACAGATTCCGGTAAAAATAATTAGGAATAGATAAGTTAAAATATCTATAAATATATTTTTCTTTTTCATTTTAAACCTATTTTTATCCCAATTTTTAGTAAACTGATTCCGTAGCTTTTGACCTTTTCATAAAAGTTAAACCAAAACCCAGTAGAATTAAGAAAATGATAACACTAAAAGCTGCGGCATATCCGTATCTGTATAAATTAAACGCCGCTTTATAAACGAATGAGACTAAAATATGAGTTTTATCGGACGGTTCCCCGGCGTTGCTTACAAGCCAAACAACATTTATGTTATTGAAAGTCCAGATAACACCGAGAGTAATTGCCGGAATCATAACCGGTTTAATTAAAGGAATAGTTATTTTCTTCAATTTATGAAACCATCTCGCTCCGTCAATATCGGCGGCTTCATAAAGTTCTTGCGGAATACTTTGCAAAGCCCCGAGTGCTATTATCATCATAAATGGAAAACCAAGCCAAATATTTGTAATAATTACAGCGGCAAAAGCTTCTACCGGAGATTTGAGCCATTCAACGGGTGAAAGTGAAAAAAATTTAACAAGCATTAAATTTATGGAACCGTATTCAAAATTAAACATTCCGCGCCAGGTTAAAGCAACAATATACTGAGGAATTGCCCAAGGAAGAATGAGTAAAGTTCTGAATATTCCTGAACCGGGAAGTTTTCTGTTCAAAAGTAACGCTAAAGTAACGCCTAAGCCTACATGAAACACCATATTTACGACAGTCCAAATTATGGTTTTCACAAAAAAAGTATAAAACTGCGGTTCCGTAAAAACTTTTAGATACTGATCAAAACCAATTATACTCCAATCTTTTATATGGGCCAAACTCATATTAGAAAAAGAGAGAATTATATTATAAACAAAAGGATAAAAAATTACCGCCAGCATAATTATAATTGCCGGTAATGCGAGAATATAAGCAAAAGAATCTTTTCTTAGATTTTTGAAGAACGCTAAAATACTTTTCCGCATCAAGAACAAAACTACAATAACAGCCAATAAAAGAATAATTTGAACAAATATTCCCCAGAAAGGATTTGTTACATCTTCCCTAAGTTCAGATATTTTTTGAACCGCTGATTTCTGCATTTGCCGCGCGGCTTGTTCGGCAGTAATTGAACCATTTAAAACCGCCTGGTAAGCCGGGCGCATCGCATCCCAAACCGCTCTCATTTCCGTAACTATCGGCAGAGGAATTCCCAGATCAATTTGTTTTTTAGAATTTGATAAAATAGGATCGGCTAAAAATTGCGGATCATCATAAACTTCTTTTCTGCTAGGAAAAGTTTTTACTTCCAAAGCGGTTTCAAGTTGTTTTTCCGGACTCATTAAAAACTTGAGCAGCTTTTTTATTTTTTCAAGTTTTACCTCATCAACATTTTTATTTATTGAATAACCTTTCGGAGCTATCATAGGCCTGCTGTATAAGCCGGTTTTTGTTATTTTAGGTAAAACGGCAATTCCATAATTAATCCCGGCGTTGCCGTAACTTGACCACGACCAATCTCCGTTTATAATCATTCCTGCTTTTCCTTCTTTGAAAAGGACATCGGCAATATCATAATCTGCTTCACCCGGAATAATTTTATACTTATCTCTTAAATCTCTTATAAATTTAAGAGCATTCACCATTTGAGGAGTGTTTAAAGTAGGAGTATTTGTACTGTCTAAAATCCATCCCCCAAAACCTGTAAGAAATGGGACGAAGAAATATGGTTCTGTATAATTCCAAACTAATCCGTATTGATCAATTCTTCCGTCATTATTAAAATCTTTTGTTAATTTTTTCCCAATTTCAATTAATTCTTTATCTGTTTTCGGCGGTTCGGGAACTAAATCCTTATTATAAACCAGCATTAAATGGTTGCCTAGTTTATCCGCTAATTGCCATAATCTTCCATGCGAATAAATTAACGCGCTTTTATTAAATTTATTGATGTAACTCTTGGAAAAAATAGTATCTAAAGGAAGAATAATATTCATCTCTTCAAACGGCCCTACTTGATCGGAAGGTCCATAAATTAAATCCGGACCTTGTCCACCGATAGCGGCTACAATATATCCGGATCGCATTTCCTCAGTTTCTTTATAAAGCTGAGTAACTTTTATATCCGGATTAAGCCGCGCAAACTCATCAATCTGTCGTTGAAGAATATTTTTTTCTTCCGGACGCATATTATGCCAGATAACTATTTCATTATCCGCCCGCTTATTTCCGCATCCCGCTAAGAAAAAGAAAGAGAAAATAAATATTAAAAGATGAATAATATTTTTATGCATATATTTTATTTCAGTGGAAAAATTAACTCCGGCTAAAAATATATAATCATTGTAAATCTTAAAAGAAAAAAATTGAATAATTATGAAAATAATTTATGATCAGATTAAGCATCAGAAAATGAACCATGATGTTGAATACAAAAAAATAGAATAATAATTGATACCTTTTCTTGCTTTTCTTAAACAATAAAAATAACTTTTGCACTTAATATTTAAGAATTATGGTAAAAGATAACGAAGAAAAAAATATAACAGTAAATCGTAAAGCCAGGCATGAATATGCGATTTTGCAGACATATGAAGCAGGACTTGTTCTTCAAGGAACGGAAGTTAAATCTTTACGACAAGGAAAAGCAAATTTAGTTGATAGTTATGCAAATTTAAAAAATGGCGAAGTTTGGTTAATAGGCGCGCATATAAGTATTTATGAGCAAGGAAATATCAATAATCACGAGCCCACCAGGCCACGGAAACTTCTACTCAATAAAAGTGAGATTAGAAAACTAATTGGTAAAGTTAAAGAAAAAGGTTTAACTTTAATCCCGCTTAGGCTTTACTTCAAAAACGGAAAAGTAAAAGTAGAGCTTGCACTTGCCAAAGGCAAAAAAGTTTATGATAAACGAGAATCTATTGCTAAAAAAGATCTCCAGCGTGAGCAGGAGAGAAGAATAAAATATTAGATTTAACATTTGCCCGATTCTTAAAAAAATATTCCTATTTATTTATAAAAAATTGTGTTGAATAATGAAACTACAGTTCCCTCCAATTAATGAACAAATGGATCTTATTAAAAGAGGTGCATTTGAAATTATTCCGGAAGATGAATTAGTAAAGAAACTTGAAAATTCACAAAAAGAAGGAAAACAGCTTAAAATTAAATTAGGCTGCGATCCCAGCCGTCCGGATCTGCATATCGGGCATTCAGTGGTTTTAAGAAAACTTGCTCAATTTCAGGATTTAGGTCATCAAGCGATATTAATTATAGGCGATTTTACCGGAATGATCGGAGATCCTTCGGGAAGAAATGTTACTCGCCCCGCCCTTTCACTTGAGGAAACCAGGGAGAACGGACAATCTTATTTTGACCAGGCTTCAAAAATTTTGAACAGGGAAAAGACAAAAATTGTATATAACAGTCAATGGCTAAGTAAAATGTCTTTTGAAGATGTTATAAAACTTTCTTCAAAATATACAGTTGCGCGAATGCTGGAAAGAGATGATTTTACAAAAAGATTTAAAGGCGGCGAGCCTATAAGCATTCATGAATTCTTATATCCTCTTGCTCAGGCAATGGATTCTGTGGCGATTGAAAGTGATGTTGAATTAGGCGGAACCGATCAAAAATTTAATTTACTTGTCGGCAGGGATATTCAAAGAGAATTCGAAATTGAACCGCAAGTAATTTTAACAATGCCTTTAATTGTAGGAACTGACGGCGTTGAAAAAATGAGTAAGTCTTATAATAATTATATAGGTATTTCCGATACGCCGCAAAATATTTTCGGTAAAACTTTATCTATTCCGGATAATTTAATTTATACATATTATGAACTTGCAACGGATATTTCTAACGAAGAATTAAATGAAATAAAAAATAAATTAGAAGATGAAAAAGTAAATCCGAGAAATATAAAAAGAGAGCTTGCTAAAAAATTAGTAGAAATGTATTACGATAAAAAATCGGCTTATAACGCGGAAGAAGAGTTTGATAAAGTATTTATTAAAAAAGAGATTCCGGACGATATTCCGGTTCATAAGTTTGAAGAAAGTATAAAAGAAATAGGAATATTAGATTTAATAGTAACGGTTAATTTTGCTCCTTCTAAAGGAGAAGCCAGAAGACTTGTAGCACAAGGCGGTGTTTCGATTAACGGAGAAAAAATTGATGATGTAACCGCGACGGTTTCTTTGGATTCCGAAAAAATCCTTAAAGTAGGAAAAAGAAAATTTATAAAAATAAAATAATCTCAGAAAGGAGATGACATTTTGTATGTTCCAACAAAAATATTCTTCACCAAAGGGGTAGGCAGACATAAGGAATATTTAACTTCTTTTGAATTAGCTTTAAGAAGCGCGGAAATAGAAATTTGTAATCTTGTAACAGTAAGCAGCATATTTCCAACCGGCTGCAAAAGAATAAGTAAAGATGAAGGAATAAAAGAACTAAGGCCGGGACAGATTACTTTTGCCGTTATGGCCAGTAATTCAACTAACGAACCAAATAGATTAATAGCTTCTTCAATAGGTGTTGCTTTGCCTGCCGATAATACAATGTACGGCTATCTTTCAGAACACCATCCATTCGGTGAAACCGAAAAAGTAGCCGGTGATTACGCTGAAGATCTTGCGGCTACTATGCTTGCAACTACATTGGGAGTAGATTTTAATCCCGATACCGATTGGAGCGAAAGAGAAAATATTTATAAAATGTCCGGCAAAATTGTCCGTTCATTTAATATTACTCAATCCGCTGAGGGAGATAAAAACGGTTTGTGGACCACGGTTTTGGCCGCGGGTATTTTACTTCCTTAAAATGGAATTATCTTGCTTAAAGAATATTATTTCTGGATAATTTTCGCGATAATTGTATCAATTTTATTCTTTATAGATCTTTATGTTACTGATCATCGTAAAGGTAAAATTACATTAAAAAGCAGTTTAATTTGGAGCGGTGTCTGGATCATCACCGCTCTGCTTTTTGATACTTTTATTTATTTTTTCCTTCCAAACGGCCACAACGGCGCGATTGAATTTTTAACCGGCTATTTAATTGAAAAATCTCTTTCCGTAGATAATCTTTTCGTCTTCTTAATGATATTCAAAGTTATGGACGTTCCGATGGAAAGCCAGCCGCACGTGCTTAAATGGGGAATTTTAAGCGCTATAGTTTTTCGTATCATTTTTATTTTAGCCGGAGTGGGTTTAATAACTTTATTCCATCCTATTATTTATCTTTTCGCGGCAATTTTAATGTATGCGGCTTATAAAATGGCATTCGGAGATGATGACAAAATTGATAAAGAGAATAATAGAGTAATTAAGTTCGCGAAAAAATATTTTAATCTTCTGCCGGAGTTTCATGGGAAAAACTTCTTCATCAAAAAAGAGAATAAAGTTTTCGCAACGTCAATGTTCCTTACATTTTTATTAATAGAATCCTCAGATATAATTTTCGCTGTAGATTCTATTCCCGCGGTAATTGCTATTACTCATGATTCATTTATAATTATTACATCAAATATTTTTGCGATTCTCGGCCTACGGGCGCTTTATTTTGCTTTGGCGGGTATTGTGGATCTTTTTAAATATTTGAAATACGGAGTAGCGGTAATATTATTTTTTGTCGGTATTAAAATGTTTCTTTCTGAAATTTTTCCTATTCCCACCGTAATTTCCTTGGGAGTTATTATCGCTGCTCTTGCCGTTTCTGTTATTCTTTCGCTGCTAATAAAAAATAATTCCGGCGAAAAAGGCCAATCAAATGAATTAGAATAGAAATGAGAAATCCAACAAGCATCGGTTCAATTTCATTTATTACAGGGTAACCGGAAAAACTATTACGGACAAAAAACCAAATAATACTTCCCCCGACTGATAAAATCATCTCCAAAAATAAAATTGAATTTGAAATTCTAATTTTTTCATAGTAAGCGCTTATAACGGGAAGAATCATTCCCGGAATGCAAAGTGAGCCTACCGTATACCAAATTTCAATAACTGAAGGAATTTTATAAGCAAGAATTAATGAAAGGATGCCGCTTAAAATTAATCCAATAATGGTATAAGTTTTTAATTTTTTCTCATCTGATTTTTTATGAATCTCAAAAATAAAATCGCGCCCGATTGTAGTTCCGCTTAAAAATAAAAAACTATTTGACGTTGACATAATTGTGGCGAACATTGCTGCATAAAATATTCCTTTTAAACCGGGTCCGAGAATTTTTTCGGCATACAAAGGATAAGCTAAAACCGGCTGACCGACATTGGGCAAAACGGCTCTGGCGTAAAGTCCCGAGGATGTAGTAAGAAAATCAAAAAGGGCCCAAAAGAAGATTGAAATAATAATTCCTTTTACCGCTGTATTTCCGTCATTAGCCGCGTAACACCGCTGATGAAATCCGGGGTCTGCGAATGTCCAAAGCGCAATTAAAAACCAAACGATAATAAATGTTGGCGAAGCTCCGCCGGAAAGCTGCAAATGTTCTTTCGGCAAAGAGGATGAAAGAAAATTATATCCGCCGAAATTAAAATAGGACAATACTAGAATAAGAATAAATCCGCCGAACATTACAAAAAATTGAAAAGCATCGGTATAAATATTTGAACGAAATCCGCCTTTAATTAAATAAGAAATTGAAAGTACGAGCGCTATAAATAAGCTAATTAGTATCCCCGTGCCGAAAATTAATGAAATCAAATTAGCCGACATTAAAAGATAAGGCGCGGGTGAAACAAGAACAAAAACTAATACAGCCGAAAATAATCCGGCCTTCTTGCCGTAAGTTTGAGTTATTTTATCGGGAATTGTAAACAGTGAAGCCGCACGAATTTTTTTCGCGAAGAAAAGAGCAAACAAAAAAGCAAAAACATAATAAGGAAATCCTTGTGTAAACCAGCTTGCGATTCCGTATCGGTAAGTAAACTCCCCTACCCCCAAAATACCGCCGTACCAGGTGGAAACATTAGTTAGGATAAATAAGAAAAGTCCGACTTTTCTGCCGGAAAGGAGATAATCATCAGCGTCTTCGCCGGATTTTTTTCCGGTCCAAAATCCGATTAATAAAACGATTAAAAAAAATGATATGATTATAAAAATGTCTAAAACAGAAAAGGTTACCATAAACTTTTATAATTATTTAAAAGTTTAAAATGAATAAATATTTTAGAAATCACAAATAGTTATTTGCAGCAAATAATTATTTTTTTCACTTTAAATTTTATTAGTAATTATTATTTTTAACTGAAAATATTAAGCTAAGCTAGAATGATAAATTTTTATGACTTTATATCAAACAGCAATTTATTTAAAAAATTTGAAGTAAATGAACTGCTATTCTGTGAATATAAGTGTATAATAACTGAACCGGTAATGCCTCTCTGGTCTCATTTAAATATTTTCACCTATGTGCTGGGAGGAAAAAAGAAATGGAAAACACAGCAAAATGAATATATGCTGAAACGCGGTGATTCTGTTTTTGTAAAAAAAGGGGCGAATATTGTTGAACAATTTTTTGATGAAGATTATTGCGTTCTAACTATTTTTGTACCTGATGATTTTATAAAAAATGTTATAAAAAAATATGAAATAAAAATGCCGGGGAATAATCTTAAAAATATTTCTGATAAAATAATCAGATTAAAATTAGATGAAGTTCTTGAAACCTATTTCCATTCTGTTTTGTCTTATTTTCCCAAGCCTGATCCGCCGCCCAAAAATCTTTTAAAAATGAAATTTGAGGAATTGTTAGTCGATATTCTTTCTTCAAATAATAATCCTGATTTAACTTTTTATTTCAGAGATTTATGCAACTATAATAAAATTTCTATAAGAGAAGTAATGGAAGATAATTTTAATTATAATTTACAGCTTGAAGAATATTCAAAACTCTGCGGCAGAAGCCTTTCATCCTTTAAAAGGGATTTTGATGAAATATATGGAATCTCTCCCGGCAGGTGGCTTACAAATAAAAGGCTTAATTTTTCAAAATATCTTCTTGAAACTACTGATAAATCTATTGATGAAATTATTTTTGAAAGCGGGTTTAAAAATGAATCGCATTTCATCAGAATATTTAAAGAAAAATTCGGGACAACTCCTCTAAAATTTAGAACCACTCTTCAAAATTCATTCTGAACTCTTCAGCACAAAAAATAAACTTTTCAGTATAAATAGCTTTTCTTCTAACTCTTATCTTAAAAACTCAGATTTACCATAATTAATTTAAAGCTTTTATGAAAGGAGTTATTATATGTTAGCAGAAAAAAAAGGAATTGACAATGAACAAGTTGAAAATTTTGTTCATACTGTAGTTAATGATATGGCAGCGAGTATGTCCGGCGTTATGATAAATCTCGGCCATAAACTTGGATTATATAAAGCAATGTCCGGTGCGGGAAAAATTTCAGCATTAGAACTATCCTCTAAAACAAAAACTAATGAACGATATGTTAGAGAATGGCTGAATAATCAGGCCGCCGGCGGTTATATAAATTATGATCCGGTTCTTGATAAATTTGAATTACCGGATGAACATGCAATGATACTTGCAAATGAAAGTGCATTTTTTCTTGCACCCGGATTTGATGTTGTATCTGCAATGTGGCTGGATGAAGATAAAATAAAAGACAAGTTTCTGAATGGTGAAGGAATGGGTTGGCATGAACATCATCATAATCTTTTCTTTGGGACCGAATCGTTTTTTAAATCAGGATATAAAGCTAATTTAACAACAAACTGGATTCCTGCTTTGAACGGTGTCGATGAAAAATTAAAGGCCGGCGCTAAATTAGCTGATGTTGGCTGCGGACATGGTGCTTCAACAATTATAATGGCTAAAGCTTATCCTAATTCTAAATTTTATGGATTTGATTATCATGATAAATCAATAGAAACCGCAAGAAAAAGAGCGAAAGAAGAAGGTGTTGCAGATAGAGTAAAATTTGAAGTAGCCGATGCAAAACAATTTAACGGAGAAGTTTTTGACGCCGTCTGTTATATGGATTGTTTCCATGATTTAGGAGATCCTCTGGGTGCAGCAAAACATACAAGAGAAGTTTTAGCAAAAGACGGAACAATTTTTATGGTTGAACCATTCGCGGGAGATAAACTGGAAGAAAATATAAACCCGGTAAGCAGATTATTTTACGCAGCTTCCGCCGGTTTATGTGTTCCGAATTCTCTTTCACAGGAAGTTGGAACAGCACTTGGTGCACAGGCCGGAGAAGAAAGGCTTGGAAATATTTTGAAAAAAGCTGGCTTCAGAAATTTCAGAAGAGCAACCGAAACTCCTTTTAATATTGTTCTTGAAGCTAAAGTTTAAATTCTTTCCTTTAAAGGAGGTCATATTTCCTAATCAGGTTAATATCCCTAATTACAAATATGATTCCTCCTTTAATTTTTAATTTTATTTTTTCAGATTCAGCAACATTGCTTGTACTTTCTTTTCTTCCGAATGGAAGTGCAATATGTTTAAGAGGATATTTCAATCCCGAAGACGTAATTTTTGTTTTGGCATCAAAACCATATAATGAAATTGTTTCTCCGGGAACTGTTTTAATTTCTATTTCATTTTTATATGGAATTAAAAATGAATTTTCCGCGATAAGTTTAATTTTAATTTTATCAAAAAATTTTATAACAATTCCAAGATTGCACAAAGAATGGTCGAGCCTATCGCCGGTTACTCCTAAAAGCAGTGCTTCGGTAAATTTTTTCTTTATCGCGAACTTAAGGCATTTTTCAACATCAGTGTCGTTTTGTCTTTTTATTTTTATTATCTCGGAAGTTTCATCAAAATAATTTCTTGTCTCATCAGTTATTGAATCGAGATCGCCCACAATAAAATCGGGAACTAACCCCATTTTCTTCGCCGAATTAGCTCCTCCGTCAGCGCAAATTAAAGTTGAATAACCTTTCCGCTTTAAGTAAAGTATCAAATTTTTAGCGGGAGATTTTCCGTTCGCTAGTATTATACATTTTTTCAAATTAAACCAATAATTTATTATAAACCGATTTGAATTCCGGCTAAGAAATTTCTTTCGGCCGCCGGGAAAAATTCTTTGCCAATCGCGTTGGCGGAATATAATTTATTAAAAATATTATTCACCTGAACATAAATTTTTGTAGGTGTCAGAGCATCAAATAATAATGCTTCGTAACTTGCGTAAAAATCAGTCACTGAATACGCTTCATTCTTATTGTCGCCGTAGCTTACAAAATCCGGATACTTCTGTAAATACTGTTTTAAATTTTTATCATAATTATCTGAGTAAAACGCTCCGACATATTTATCATTAATTTGTAAAAATAGGCCATTTAATTTAAATGTTACACCAAAATTAGCAAGAAAATCCGGGAAACCACTGATTCTGTTTCCGCTTAAATCTATTGAATTATCCGAATCAATAAAATATTTGCCGTGTTTAATTTCATTCTTACTAAACGTGGCATTTCCAAAAACATTCAAAGATGAAACAGGTTTAACAGAAGCGGAAATCTCTAAGCCACTGTGTAAAGTTTGGTCAACATTACCGGTAATCGGCTGTCCGAATCGGTCGAGTTTTCCGTTTTTAACTATTTCATTATCAAACAGCATATAAAAAGCGTTTGCCGAAAAAGAAACTAAACTATTTTGGAAAGAAGAACCGATTTCAAAATCATTCATCGTTTCCGGTTTTACAAGCGGATTATTAAAATCATAACTTCCTTCTGCATTCTGCTCAAACTGCGGAACTTCGCCCGCGCTTGATTCAGCGGCATCGTAATAATTTTTTAATCTCGGCTCTCTCGTTACTCGCGCGAATGAGAAAAAAATATTTTGGAATTTGCTCAGTTTATAATTTATTCCGGCCCGCGGATTCAGATATAAACCTTCAACATTAAAATTGTTATTTAAATACTTTTCGTTATAGATACCGGTTTTGTGATAAGCTAATTGTACTTCGCCTAAAAGATTTATTGAATTACTCAAATTATAGGATTCATGAGCAAATCCATTTATAATATTATTCTTACCGTTATAAAAATAATAGCGATAATCTTTTGGCAGATTCGCGGGAAGATTTTCAGCATAATTTATACTCCCCCAATGTTCAGAACGATGTCTTCTGAATTCTCCGCCTATAATAAATTCGCCGTTATTGTGTTTAATACTTAAACGAGGAATCCAGCCAAATTGATTATTTTCAACTTGTGCTCTTATTAAAGCGTTCGCGACAGAATTTGTTGAATCAAATCCGTTTGCTTTTAACCGGAAATAATCATCATAATAAATAGACCATGAACCATCATAATCGAAAAAACCATCGCCGATTACTAAAAATAATGCAGAATTAAATATAATATTTTTGTTAAACTTAAATTCATTTAACAATTCATAGTGAGGCTGAGAAAAATTTTCAATTTCCGAACAGGCGCCGTTTTAAAGTGTACGTATAACCGTTTTCATCAGCGCCCCAATCGGAATAATTTGCTTTTCTTAAATTCTTTATTATTTACGGCAAATTTCGGAAGTCCGGTATATGCCAGATCCATCAGCAACCGGGCCGCCGTATAAATTTAATTTGTGTAGTTAATTTATCATCATAACGAACCGCGGATAAATAATAAGAATTAAAATTAACCCATGAATCATTTCTGTAACCGGTACTTAATATTTTTGAAATTTTTGCGTAAACAGAATATTTATTTATCAATTAAACCGCTTGAAAAAGAAGCTGAATATTTTCTTGTGTTATAACTGCCTAAAGAAGCCGATAAATTTACTTCCGGCTTATTTGAGAAGGCCGAAGTTATAATATTTATTGAACCGCCGATTGCTGGATAACCGAAATACTCCTGAACCCGCACCTCGCTGAACTTGAATTACTTCTGTACTTGCAAGAATATCGGGAAAATCGAGCCAGTAAACATTATGATCTTCGGGATCGTTTTGGGGTATTCCATTTATCGAAACGGAAATTCTTCTCTGATCAAATCCTCTAATACTTAAATAATTATAACCTATTCCGTTTCCGTTTTCGGAATAAAAAGTTGTAGAAGGTAGAGTGCTTAAATATTCCGGAACATCCTGAACAGTATAATTTTCCTCAATTTCTTTTCTTTTGATTTTATCAAAAGCCAAAGGAGTAACTCCTTGTTTGCCAAGACTTCCTTCAACAAGTACAGTTTGCGCAGGCAATTATTTTTGGTTCAAGTTTAATTACAATTTTTTCTTCGCGAAGATGCTTTTTGTAAAGAAATATTTTGGTTAAAGTAACCGACATAACTTACTATAATAACTGAAGCAGCGGAGAAATTTCCTTTAATTGTAAAAGTCACCGTCTTTATTTGTAGCAGTGCCTATTTGATTTGCTCCTTCTACAATTAAATTTGCGTCTGGAAGCGGCTGAAGAGTTTCGGAATCGAGCACAATTCCCTTAAGAATATTTTGTGCCGGAAAAAGTACATTAAAACTAAAAAAAGAATAATTAAGTATTTCATTTTACCTCCAAAATAAAAAAAGCCGTTTAAAAGAAACGGCTTAATACAAAAGTTATTCTGCAAGCCCGTTTCCCTACGCTGGTATTATCCAGATCAGGTTTAAGGGTATGATCTCAGCTATCCGAAAATCGTAACACCCCTAACGGCATTAAAATTACATTATTTATTTAGAACAATTTTTTTTACAACCTCAAATGTATAATATTTTTTATAAAATCAAATTATTATAGAACATTATTCAACCTTCAACTTATCACCAGGTTTTATTTTATTACTTGTTAAGTTGTTTATTGATTTTAATCTTTTAACGCTCATATTATAAGATCTTGATATTGTATATAAAGATTCACCGCGTGTAACCCGATGAATTTTTTCATTTTTTACCGAACTTTTGGAAGGTGCGGGTTCAGGTATATCATTCACATCAGCGTCTGAATAAATTTTTAATGATTTACCGGCAATAATTTTATTGCTTCTTAAACCATTCCATCTACGTATTGATGACGTTGATACTTTATAAAGTTCAGCAATCTCACCGATTGAATCTCCCGGTTTAATTTTATAATAATTAACATTTGCGGAAGTTTTAGGAGTATTATCCCCTAATGCGGCAGCATTATCGTCACTGTATATTTTTATCGTTTTCCCGGCTATTAACCTATTGCCGCTTATTCCGTTCCAGTTTCTGATTTTAGAAATTGAAACTCCGAATTTTTCCGCAAACTCGCCCATTGTATCGCCTCTGCGGATTCTGTATCTGAACATGCTGACTTTACCGTTAGCAATATTTTCGCTGGCAGCATAAGATGATGTGTTATGTTCGGTGTAGATTTTTAATTTTTTGCCGGCATAAATTCTATTTCCGGAAATATTATTCCATTCTTTTAGTGAATTCATACTAACACCGTAACGCGCCGCTATTGAATTAAGATTTTCACCTCTTCTAATTTTATGGTAAACCCAATTTCCGGTTGTATTGTTAACATTGTTTTTTATTATGGTTTTCTCAATGGAAGTCTGATTATCCAAACTTGCATAAAATTCTTTTTGTTCTTCCGGAACATAAATAGTTAGCGATTGGCCGATGCTTATTGTTTTAGTATAGGAAATATCATTCCAGTTTCTTATATCACTTACTCTTGTATTAAAAAGATCAGATATTCCTAACAAACTATCATTTTTCTTTACAGTGTAAGTTACCGCCACTTTTCCGGCAGGCACTACAGTTGCCGAAACTTTTTCTGCATTGTCACTCGGATTAGTATCGGGCACATCATTCGTAGCAATACTTTCCGTATTTACTGCAGCGTCAGAATCTACAACATCGGCTTGATCATTATTTTCAGAAGACTGATCGTGATTAAGAGCTAAGTAAGGAGAAACATAATCATTACTTCCCACATCAGCATCGGAATCGTTTGTTGCAGCATCTTGCGCGGCCACAGTGTTTGTATTAAAGGTATAATCTGTTTCCGGCGCATCTAAAACAGGGATTCTTAATCTTACACCAACATATAATCTGCTTCTGATGGAAATATTATTCGCGTCGGCCAAATCATGAGTAGAAACTCCGTAGCGCGCCGCAATACGAGAAAGAGATTCACCTCTTCTTACTGTATGAACTAAATAATTTCTTTTTGCCGATTCGGGAATGTTTTGAACATTAACGGCAAATGTTGCAAGAGAACCTTTTGGTATTTTTAATTGATATCCGCTCGGCAATCCGTTTGGAGTACTGGATTGAGTTAATTCCGGATTTAATTCCTGAATAGCGTCAAGATTGGTTCCCGCACACTGCGCGAGAAAATTTAAATCGATCGCGTCTTTAACTGTATAAGTTTCATATTCAACGGGTTTGTCATAATTTATATCGGTAAATCCGTATTTTTCAGGGTTCATTCCGATCATACAAATAGCTATAAACTGAGGAACATAACTTCTTGTTTCTCTGGGCAGATATTTACTTGCCTTCCAGAAATCGTGGGAATTTGATCTTCTAACAGCTCTTTTAATTCTGCCTTCTCCCGCATTATAAGCGGCAAGGGCCAAATACCAATCGCCCAAAGATCCGTATAAATCTCTTAAATGTCTTGCCGCGGCTCTGGTAGCCTTTTCAGGGTCTCTTCTTTCATCCAAATAAAAATTGGATTCCAGTCCATACAATCTTCCGGTTGACTTAATAAACTGCCACATTCCTACTGCGCTTGCCCATGATCTTGCGGTTGGATTTAACCCGCTCTCTACCATACTTAAATAAGCTAGCTGCTGCGGAACATGTTCTTGCTGTAAAATAGTAGTAACCATGGGAAAATATCTTCCGGATCTTTCCAGCCACAACCGCATGTGTTTGCGGCCTTTTCCGGTAAAATACTCAACCCATTGTTCAACTGTAGAATTTACTTCTAAAGGAATATCGGCCGGAATTACAATCGGTTTGGAATCCTCTTCAGAATCTGCAACTTCCATTTGAATTTCGGGCATGGTTTTACCAATCCATTCTTCAAACGCGGCAAAAGATACATCTACAGGAAGCTCAGGCAAACCATCAACATATTTTTTATAATCATCAATTATAGATTTTTCTAATTCAAGGTAAGCTTCATTCTCTTCAATTCCGGGATAATAACTTAAATTATTTACGATTCTAAGAGCAGATTCATAATTATTTACAGTTTCGGTTGTGCTGTTTAATTCTTGTTTGGCAAGCGCGGCAACATAATATTGTCTTGCCTGTTCTAACATTTCCGAAACTATTCCATTTTTTTGAATATATTTTTGTGTGCTCTTGATACTTTCATCTTTTGCGATTTCTTTATTTGCTCCACAGGAATAAAATATTAAAGCAAATAAAGAGATAGCAATAAATGGTAGAAATCTTTTGCCCATGTAGTCTCCATTATTTATTTTCACGTGAATATAACCTTTGATTATCGTTTTATCAAGTAAATATTTAACTGATTTTGTTAACTTATTATAATAAAAAGAATTAAATTTTTAAATTTTCTCTTTATTTTTATTGTTCAAAATATTAATTAAAAAAATTATAAACCATCAGGGATTCCCTGATAATTTCGTTTTTTTCATCTTTTTTTTACTAAAGCGGAATATTTCCATGTTTTTTCTTTGGATTTGTATCTACTTTAGTTTTTAATAATTTAAAAGCTGTAACTAATTTAATTTTTGTTTCTTCGGGTGGAATTACATCATCAATATAACCTCTTTCGGCGGCAATATATGGATTAGCAAATTTATCCTTATACTCCTTCAACTTATTCTCTAATTCAGCCTCTTTATCATCTGCTTTTCCAATTTCTTTTTTGAAAATTATTTCGACAGCGCCTTTAGGTCCCATCACGGCAATTTCAGCGGTTGGCCACGCAAAATTAAAATCTCCGCGAATATGTTTGGAATTCATTACATCGTAGGCACCGCCGTATGCTTTTCTTGTAATTACAGTAACTTTTGGAACTGTGGCTTCACAGAAGGCATAAAGCAATTTAGCTCCTTGTCTAATAATACCATTCCATTCTTGCTCTGTTCCCGGCAAAAAGCCAGGAACATCTTCCAAAACAAGCAAAGGTATATTAAATGAATCGCAAAAACGAACAAATCTAGCACCTTTTACCGAAGCATTTATATCTAAAACTCCGGCTAAAACTTGGGGCTGATTTGCTATTATTCCAACCGACATTCCGCCTATTCTGGCAAAACCTACAATAATATTTTCCGCATAATTTGCGTGTACTTCAAAAAAATATTCATTATCAACCAAACGATTTATAATTATTTTCATATCATAAGGTTTATTCGGATTATCCGGAACAATTCCGTTCAGCTTTTCATCGGGAACAAGTAAATCGAAATCAAAATCTTTATCACCAGCACGATCCATATAATTAAGCGGAAGAAAATCTATTAGTCGTCTTACATTTAATAAAGTTTCAATTTCATTATTAAAAGCAAAATGAGCTACACCGCTTTTTGATGCATGGGTTTCCGCTCCGCCTAAATCCTCAAAACTTACATCTTCATGAGTAACAGTTTTAACAACATTTGGGCCGGTTACAAACATGTAGCTCGTATTCTTAACCATAAAGATAAAATCAGTTATAGCGGGAGAATAAACCGCTCCGCCGGCGCATGGGCCTAATACAACAGAAATTTGAGGAACAACGCCTGAAGCAAGTGTATTCAATAAAAATATATCGGCATATCCTCCTAAACTAACAACTCCTTCTTGAATTCTGGCACCGCCGGAATCATTTAGCCCGATTATGGGAACTCCGATTTTCATCGCCATTTTCATTACTTTTACAATTTTTTCCGCATGGGCTTCCGAAAGTGATCCGCCGAAAACGGTAAAATCTTGACTGTAAACAGCGACCGGCCTGCCGTCAATTTTCGCAAAACCTGTAACAACACCGTCCCCGGGATAATTTTGGCTTTCCAGGCCGAAATCTTTTGCTCTATGTTTAACAAACATATCAAGTTCTTCAAAACTTCCTTCATCAACAAGAAGTTCTATTCTTTCACGGGCGGTTAATTTTCCTTTCTCATGCTGGTTTTGGATTCTCTCTATACCGCCGCCAAGTTTTGCTTCTTCTTTTTTACGTAAAAGTTCTTCTACTTTATTATGCATTTTGATAAAATTTTATTGTTAGAAATATTTTAACCGACCAGAAAGTTTTACAGTACTTGCAGTATTTCTTCGTTAAATTCTTCCGAAATTTCTTTTCTTATTCTTTGTAAATCTTCTTTTCTATTAGAAACGTTTATATCAAAACTTTTAACAATTCGTCCGGGTTCCTTTTTCATCAAATAAATTTTTGAAGATAAAATTAGCGATTCATTTACATTTGTGGCAGCTAAAATAAAATTTATTTTCAGATCGGATTTAATTTTTATGAGCAGTGAATAAAGTTCTTTTTTTGTTGGCGAATCGATGTGTCTAAAAGGATCATCCAGTAAAATAAATTCCGGTTCAACAGCTATTGCTCTTGCTAAAGCAATCCTGAAGCGGAACCCGGAATTTTCTTCTTGCGGAAAATAAGTTTCATAACCTCCAAGGCCGACAATTTCAATCAATTTCTTTAATTCAAAAGAACAATTTTTATTTAAATCGCAGCCTATTTTTATATTATCACTCACATTCAGCCAAGGCAGAGAAGATGAATTTTCCGGTATAAAAACTATTTTCGCTTTAAGTGAATTTATTTCAATATCATCAAGTAAAATTTGTCCTTCGCTACTAGGTTCTAATCCGCAAAGCATTTTAAGAAGAGTTGTTTTACCCGCATGAAAAGGCGCCAAAATGGAAGAGATACTTCCTTCTTCTAATTTTGGAAAATTTAAATTAATATTTTCAAGTACAAGTAATTTTGCTCCCGAACTACCGTAAAAAAATTTATTAACATTTTCTGTTTTTAAAATTTTACTCAAAGAGAACTCCAAAAGTAGAATTTATTTTTAAAATATTTGAGTAATAAATTACCGGAATAAATTGTAACGCCCACAATAATTGAAACTGTAAACAAAGCAGATAAATCTTGATATTCTAAAGCGGTTCTATAAATACTTCCCAAACCGTAGCCGCCCATAATAAATTCGAAAATCAAAAGCAGAGTCCATAGGTAAAAATGAAATTTGATAATCTTATTAAATAATGAAGGTTGAACAGATTTCCAGCTAACTTTTTTGTAAATAAATGAATTCCCCGCGCCCAATGATTCAAGTGAATCAACGAATTCGGTTTTCACTTTTTTCTTATCATTCTGAACTTTAATTACAAATGAGAAAAAGGAAGCGACGAAAGCGAAAAGATATTCTATATAATCAGAATGGGGAAACCAAAAAATTAGAAAAAGCCCCAATATAATTCCCGGAAGATATTCAGAAAACCATTCCAGAGAAATAATAAAATTGTAGAAGATATTATTTGTCTTTAAAATAAATCCTCTAAAAATCCAAACAACAAAATAAGCAACAACAAGTGAAGGATATAAAACTGAAATAGTGTAAAAGAAGTTTGTTAATAAATGGTAATCACTAAATAAAGCCGGAATAGACAATAGAACAATTGAAGGCTTAGGGAGGAAATTATTTACCGGTAGAATAAATTCGAAGAGAATAATCCAGAGGATAAAATATAAAGCTAAATAGTAGTAAAAACTTTTACTCATTGATTTAGCGAATATCATAAAATGTGATTAGTAGATTTCATAATTAACATTGAAAGATTTATTTAAATTTCGAAAGGAATATATTGAAAGCATTAAACTATATCAATAAAGATTATTTGAAAGATAAAGTTTTTCATAAATTTTTCTCTTAAAATTTATTCTCGTTTCCTTTCATACTCCAGTATAAAAGGATTTTCTTTTTTCTCAACGCCTATTGAACTTTTTTCACCGTGCCCCGGATAAATTACAACTTCATCATCCAAAGTTAAAAGTTTATTTGTAATTGATTTCATTAATGTTTCGTAATCGGCTCCCCATAAATCTGTCCTCCCCACTCCTGCTTGAAAAAGAACATCACCGGTAAGGCAAAATTTTTCTTCTTTGAAATAAATACAATATTCACCGGGCGAATGTCCCGGTGTAAATAGAAATTGAAATTCGGAATTTCCTAATTTTAATTTTAAATCTTCATTTATAAATTTATCAGGATGAGGCGGGTTATTTACTTCAATGCCGAAAGCGGCGCCTTGTTTAGCCGCATTCTGCAACAAAGGAAGGTCTTCTTCAGGTACAAGATAAACAGGATTATATTTTTCTTTAATAAATTTGGTTCCCATTATATGATCGATATGACAATGCGTATTTATCATAAATTTAATATCTAATTCCGTATCTCTTATATAATCGGAAAAAAGATTTTCTTCAAAAGGATCAATACAACCTGGATCGATAACTATGGCATCGTATGTTTCTTCATCCCAGATTAAGTATGTGTTTTCAGAAAAAGGATTAAATATAAATTTTTTAATTACAAGCATTGTTATCAATAATTTTATCTTCAGTAGAAATTACTAATTTTATAAAAAAAGATAATGATACGGGTCAATAGTTTTACTTCTTAAAATTCTTTTTTATACGGCTGTTCATTTTTGAAACAAAAGCTTTAAAATTATCCTTAGTTTCCTCAATAGAATTACCGCCGAATTTTAATAGAAAATATTTGGCTAAGCTCCACGCCAGCATAGATTCCGCAATAACAGCGCATGCCGGAACGGCAACAAAATCGCTTCTTTCCCTTCTGGAAATAATTGACTTCATTGATTGTAAATCCACACTTTCAATCGGGCTCATTAAAGTAGCGATCGGTTTCATTGCTCCGCGGACAATTATCGGTAATCCTGTTGAAATACCTCCTTCAATTCCGCCGGCACGATTTGTTTTTCTCGTAATAAATTTTTCACCTTTTATTATTTCATCATGAGATTCAGAACCGAATATTTCCGCTGACTCAAAACCGGTGCCTATTGAAACCGCTTTAACGGCATTTATAGACATTATAGAATGAGCAATTTCCGCATCTAATTTTGTATCGTAATGAACAAAACTTCCTAAACCTAAAGGAACACCCGTTGCTACAGTTACAAAGGTTCCGCCTAAAGTATCGCCCCGTTTTTTGGCGATTTTAATTTTGTTTATTATTTTCTTCTCATGTTCTTCGTCTAATACTCGTACATCACTTTTGTCGGCTTGTTCGGATAATTTCCACGCATTAAAATCTTCTTCTACTTCATTTTGAAATAATTTTTCAGCAAAATTTTCTTTAGGATAAATTCCGCCTATACTTTCTACAAAACTGCCGATTGTTATACCGAATTCTTCTAAAAATCTTCGGGCGATTGAACAGGCGGCAACTCTTGCGGCTGTTTCTCTTGCACTGGATCTTTCTATTGAATTGCGGATATCATTAAAATTATATTTTGAAATACCGACCAAATCCGCGTGTCCGGGACGAGGAATAGTAATTTTTTCAACTTCTACCTTCTTTTTATCCGAAGTCATTTTATCAATCCAATTTTCCCAATCTCTATTTCTAATCAATAATGAAATTGGTGAACCAAGAGTTTTTTGTAAATCTTATTCCGGATAAAATTTCGGCTGTATCGGATTCAATTTTCATTCTTAAACCACGGCCGTATCCGGCTTGTCTTCTTTTAAGATGAAAATTTATATAATCGTTTTCAATTTTTAAATTAGAAGGAAATCCTTCAATAATAGTAGTTAAAGCTTTACCGTGAGATTCTCCGGCTGTAAGAAATCTGATCATAAATTCTCCGTTGAAATTGAGCAACAAATATAAAAAAAACGCCCGAAAAAATCGGGCGCTGAAAATAATTAAATTATTTTTTCAATAAAATTATTCCGGAACTTCAATTCCGTAAAATCTAGTATTTCCTTTTATATCTTCTACTTTTAAAAGAAGTGCGGAACCTTTTTTCTCTTTTACAATATTTTGAAATTCGCTTAACATTATTTACTTTTTGCTTATTTGCTTCAATAATTACCAAACCTTTAAATAAATTTTGATCTTCGGCGTTACTAAAAGCTTTAACATCAGTAATTATAATACCGTTTTTAACTTTATAATCTTCTTTTTCTTTGGAAGACATATTTTTTACTGTCAATCCAATATCAGAAAGTTCTGCTGTTTCAGCGTTACTTTTACTATTATTTTCAGATTCATCTTTGTTTACAACAGGTTCATTTGAAGATTCAGTCTCACGTGCTTTTAATGTTACATCTCTTTCAATTTCTTTTCCGTCCCTAAAGAGTGTAAGATGAACAGTTGTTCCTGCTGATTTAGCGGCAACATAACTTTGTAATTCATTCGGCTGGTTTACTTCTCTTCCGTCAACTTTAATAATTACATCACCCTCTTTTATATCGGCTTTTGAAGCTGCTCCGCCGTCAACAATACCTTGAATAATAACACCTTGCGGTCTATTCATTCCCAGCGATTTTGCCATTGCGGCATCAACTTCACCAATATTTACTCCTATATATCCTCTGCTAACTTTTCCATGCGCTATTAAATCCTTTGCAACAGATTTAACAAGATTAACAGGAATTGCAAAACCATAACCTATATAAGTTCCTGTTCTTCCGGCAGCAATTGCGGAATTTACTCCAATTACGGCGCCTGAAAGATCTACTAAAGCACCGCCGCTGTTTCCGGGATTTATTGCGGCATCGGTTTGAATAAAATTTTCTACACCGTAACTATTTTTTATTAATCCTAATTGTCCGCGTCCTATTGCGCTTACAATTCCCGCAGTTACTGTTGAAGATAATGATAGCGGATTACCGATTGCCATTACCCATTGTCCTACTTTTAACCCGTCCGAATCGCCCAAATAAGCTACCGGAAGATCTTTTGCATCAATTTTTATTACCGCAAAATCCGTTAAAGGATCCGTTCCCACAACCTTTGCATCGAAAATTCTTTTATCGTATAAACCGACCTTTAACGCTAGTTGCATTCTCCACAACGTGATTATTTGTTACAATATAACCGTCATCAGAAATAATAATTCCGCTGCCTGATCCTCTTTCTTCCTGCGGCATATCTTTGAAGAATGGTAAGAATAAATCGCTGTGCGGGTTTTCTGATCTTTCTGAGACAACATTAATTTGAACGATGGTAGGTGTAACTTTCTCGGCTACTTCAATAAAAGCTTTACTGAATGATGAGGCATCCGCATCTAAATTTACCGGCGGTTTTGGCGCGCCTAAATTTATATCCGCGAAACTTGGCCTTACTAAACCGAATCCGGAAACTAATACAGCCCCGAAGACAATACCTACAACAATTAATGAAAGTGCTCCTAATAACTTTTTGGATTTCATTTTCTATCCTCCGATGAAATGATTTTTTGTTACTTCTGTAAATTGCAGTATAGTATCAAAAATTTCTATTCAAACCTCTTTATTTAAATAATTGAAAAGTTTGAATTCCTTTAAAATCCGGAACATGATGTTTAAGATATTTTTCCATAAAAACTAATGCTTTATCAATAACTCTTTCATTAATTCTTTCAGGGTAACAGTTGGTTTTTAGACAAATTAAGTACTCAAAAAGTTCCCCATTAATCGAAAAAGATTCTAAGTATTCTTTTCTACAATCATTGCATAAAATACCTATTTCATAATTGTAGGACAAATCATCTTCGGGTCTAGTTTGCTTTACCGCAAGAGGAACATTTTTCAATCTGAACTTCGTAACCCAATTCCGTTAAAAAAAATATAAAAAAACGTCCGAAAAGAATTTCTGTTTTCTGTTTAGATGAATTAAACAAGGATAAGATTCTTATAATCCCTTAAATAATCTTTGGTTTGATTCATGTTCCGGAGTAAGGTTTTTCACCAACTCCAGAATTGCGTAACTGTATTTTAGTAGTTCAAAATCTATCTTTAATTTTTGGAAAATAAGTAAGAATTTCCGCGCTGGAAATTATCTGCAGCTCTCTAGTATCTTTTTTATATAATATAATTTGAAGGTGATTAAGCGGATCTATGACTAATCCCATTTTGGATTTAGGATTTCTTGCCCCTTTTATAATTGCTGATAATTTTCCGTATTCCTTAGTAAATAAGGTTACAATTAAACTTGAATCGCCGTAGTTTAATTTACTTAGAACTACCGCTTCAGTTTTTATTATTTCACTCATCGATAAAATTATAAGGAAACGAAAAAACCCCTTCTTCGGTAATAATTCCTGTTATTAAATGTGATGGAGTAACATCAAATGCAGGCGTATATACCTTACGGAATCATCCGGGTTATTTTATTGCCGTTTACTGATGTTAGTTCGACTCCTTTTCTATATTCTATTTTTATTTCTTCACCGGTAGGAATTGTTCTATCAATTGTTGTTGTAGGAGCCGCAATGTAAAAAGGAATGTTATGATAGTTGCATAGTACAGCTAAATTATAAGTACCTATTTTATTTGCGGAATCTCCATTAAGAGCAATTCTGTCGGCACCGACAATTACAACATCTACTTTACCCTGCTTCATAAGCATTGCCGCCGAAGAATCACTTTGAATAGCAAACGGTATACCTGTGCGTTCCAATTCAAACGCCGTTAAACGTGAACCTTGCAAGAAGCGGCCGTGTTTCATCGGCATACACAAACGTAACTAATTCTTTCTCAAAACCAGATTTTATTACACTGAATGCAGTTCCTTCGCCCGCGGTAGCTAATTTGCCTGTATTGCAATGTGTAAGTACCACCGATTTTTTTCTGAATATCGCGGAATCCGTTCTCACCAATTTTCCGGCATTTTTCAATATCATCTTCATGAAGTTCTTTAGCCCTTTTTAGCAGAAGTTGATAAATATCTTCGGCGTCTTGATTTGATTCAAACATCTTTTTCTGTTCATTTAAAGCCATAAAAAGATTGACTGCGGTTGGTCGTGTTCCGGCTAACCTTTGATAAGCCTTATTAAATTTTTCAATTCGATTTGATTTATCAGATATTTTTTAAAGCGAGGGCTAAACCATAAGCGGCAGTAACACCAATAGCCGGAGCGCCGCGTACTTCAAGTCGTTCAATTGCACCGGCAACGCGTTCATAATCATCCGTTTCAACATATTCTTCCTTTAAAGGAAGTTTTGTCTGATCCAGTAGAATTAGATGATCATCTTTAAAATCTAAAGAAAAATAATTATTCTTTTTCATCAAATCTAGAAAGGTTTAAAAATTCTCTATAACGATCCTGCACACGGTAAATATTCTAATTCTTCTAATCCTTTAGTACTAAATTTCTCCACACAGAATGAAGCCATTGCGCTTCCGTAAACAACCGCGCGTTTCATATTTTCGGGGCTCAGGTCTTGAGTTTTGTGCAGATATCCGGTAAATCCACCGGCAAAAGTATCTCCCGCGCCTGTAGGATCATAAATCATTTCCATTGGATAAGCAGGGGCCGAAAAAACTATGTCGTCAGTGAATAATAAAGCTCCGTGTTCACCTTTTTTAATAATTAAGATTTCCGGACCCATGTCTCTAATTACTTTAGCGGATTTAATTAAATTCGGTTCTTGTGCTAAAAGTCGTGCTTCGGAATCATTTATAATAAGTACATTAACTCTTTTTAGCAGTTTAAGCAGTTCTTCTTTTTTTCCTTCAATCCAGTAATTCATTGTATCACAAACAACAAATTGCGGATCTTCCATTTGTTCTAAAACTATTAGTTGTAATGTCGGATCTATATTTCCGAGACAAACAAACTGAGATTTACGAAATTTTTCGGGAACAATAGGATTGAAAGCCTCAAAGACATTTAATTCGGTAAGCAAAGTATCGCGAACATTTAAATCGTAATGATATTTACCGGACCATCGAAAAGTTTTTCCTCCTTCAACTATTTGTAATCCTTCAAGATCTACATCATGATTTTGTAATAATTGAATATATTCTTGAGGAAAATCTTCGCCAACAACTCCAACCAAATAAACCGGTCCGCTAAAATAACTTGATGCCAAAGAAATATAAGTTGCAGAACCACCAAGCGCTTCCTCAATTTTATCGAATGGTGTAGCAACGGTATCTAATCCAAGTGAACCTACAACTAAAAGACCCAATTATAACTCCTGCGTTAAATTAAAAAATACATCGTCAAAAATAAGAAATATGGAATTGATTCCATAATTTATTTGCATCGGCAAACTTCAAATTCATTTTTGTAGATTGATTTCAATTTCTATAAAATTAAGAAAATCTATCTCTTTTAAATAATATTGAGTAATAATATCAACTGATTTCCTCTGCCCTTGCCAAGCCAATAATTTTTTAGCTTCCTCAGGTTTAGACCATTTAAAATCGCAATGTTCTTCGCATATTTTCACCGGAATTTTGCCGTTTACTTTCGCGGCAAAAACCGGCAAAATCATCATACAATTTTTTTCATGTGAATAAAAGGAATTAACATTCGGAGCTGTCCAAAATTTTTCGGGAACCAAACCGGTTTCTTCTTTTATTTCTCTTAACGCCGTTTCATAAGCTTTTTCATTTTGTTCAATACTTCCGTTTACCATTTGCCACAATCCGGGATAAATTTCTCCTTCAGATCTTTTAAGGAGTAAAAATTCTATCCCGTCTTTTGATTCCTTAAAAACATGTGCCTCAATCATATTCGAAATTATTTTCATATTCTTCCTAATTGTTGATTAAAAATAAGCACGGACTTCGGCGCGCGCTGTATGAACTACTTTTCCTCTTCCTTGTACTCTGCCGTCATAGCTGATTGTGGATTGTAGGTTTGCGGCTAGACGATAGTCAAAATTAAAGCGTAAATAATAATTTTTCCCTAACATATTTCCTCCGGTTAATTCGAAAGGAAGAAAATTTTCGGCTGTATTCGCCGTTAATTCTGTTCTTTCAAATTCTGTACGTAGCCTTCCGTTTCCCGCAAAAGAAAGATTAACTCTGATCGATTGAGAATTTAAATCTATTATTGTAGGTTTTTCGGGATAATAATCTTCGCTTCTTCCTACTTTTAATTTAAATCCAACTTCAACATTTTTCTCCGGTCGATAAGAAAAATCAGTATTTACATTGTTGCTTTTAATTTCCCTAACTCTGTTTGAATGAAGACGGCGCGTTTACATTATCGTTTTCGTTTTTCAGTTCTGTTTGATTATTTACCTCTTCAATCATTTTAAAGCGAATTCTCAAACTTCTTTCCCGGTTGTATGCTTTTTCTACTCCCCCACTATATTGGTTTAAACTTTTTCGCTGAGCGTAACGAAATCTGAAATTTAAAGATTGATCATTTTCAAAAAGGAAAATGTCTTGCTGAATATAATTAGAACCTTGTATAGTATTTTCTTCATTTTGAAACGCGGAAAAATTAAGCAGATAAATTTTCTTATAATCTTCTTCCCTGCTGTTCTCTTCTATCCGCCAATAAGTTTCTGTTGAAACTGGTTTTAAGATTTGGGCAATACCCGAGGCGGGATCGAAAATGTCACCAAAATTTACTTTCCATTTAGTGCTGGTTTTTAAATCTATAACCGGGTAAAGCTGATCGGTAGGAACTGTAACTTGAATATAATCTCCTTCGTAAACAGTCGGTTCAAACTCATTTTCGTCGGCAACACCGTTATTATTTAGGTCGCCGAGAAATTTAAAATTTCCGGTTCCTTTTTCAACACGAACAAAAACTTTTTGAAGCTTAGCAGAACGCTGAGTAGAAACTTCATAGAAGAAATCTCCCCGCAGCGGCTGCCAAAAATTAAATCGGTTTTGCGAGCGTATTAAAATTGTCTGGTTATCAAGCTGTCCTTTTTTCTTAAAAATTTCGCTGTATTTTTTATCCCTTACAGTTAAACTTACAGTTGAATTTACTTCCTTAGTTCCGTTATAGTTCAATTCATAATATTGTGTATTTGATTTAGACTCACGGAAAAGTTCCCCGTTAATCGGAAGAAAATCCTGTCTTGTAGAATATTTTACGGAAAGATTTAAACCATGAAAATCAGTAAACTCTAAATAAGGATTAACTTCATAATATTTTAAACTTCCGTCCATCAGCGAATCTTTTTCAATTTGTTTATCTCTTTTATCTTCAGCTAAAAACTCTACACCGGGTTTAAATTTCCAAAGCAGATACGAAGCATCTCCTTTCTGCCGGAACCATTTACTTTTTAAATTTAAATTTTTAGAATCAACATAATCCAAATTATAATCTACAATAAGTTTTTTAGCGTTCGTAAATTTTAAAGTATTATTATACCGCGTGGATTTGAAATCATCTCCTTTATTTAAAAGCCCCAGAGAGGAAACAATATTTAATTCCTCAATAGGAATCAGATTTAAATTCATCTCGCGCAACTGCTCGTTCTGCGGCTTTTCGGACTGGCTGATGTTGTAGTCTCTGTTAAATTCAACTTCATTAAATCTATCAAGAGAAGTGAATTTATCTTGAATAAAACGGTCTTTGTAGGAAAGACCCATTTTACCCAAATTAATTTTACCGACAATAATTTTCTGCGGTTTAACTTGAAGGAAAATATTTCTGGCATAACCAAAATTATCTCCTTCATCTAAAGAGGATAAACGATTTTTATCCCAAAGGCTGCCGGCATATTCTAAACTTACAGTAACATCTTTAAATGGTTCATAATTCAGGACAAAATTCCCAATTTGTTTTAATTCCGGCAACGGAAGAAAAATTACGGGAAGATAACTTCCTTGTTTAACTCCCACAAACCGATAATTACCTAAACTTTCGCGAACATAATCTCCTTTTTGTTCACCAACATAACTGAAGGAAATGTTATAAATTGATTTTGATGAACCGGGATTATAAAAATAATAAGAATAATTTTTATCATTAATTAGAGTATCTATCTTTTCATAAATTCCTTTTATTTGTCCTAAAGAATCTGGTTTGGCGAGTGAAATTCCCGATTTAACGGCTTTAGTTCTTTCATCGCCGGCATTATATAAAACAGTTTTATCCGAATCGGAAAGCGAAATGTCAATCGGCGCATCCGGATCATCGCCTTCTCTTATATATTGAAATTTAACTCCGAGTTTATCATCAAAAAATGATGAGGCAACAGCTGTTCCGAAAAAATTGCGTGAATATCTTCTTGTTGTATATTCAAAATCAACAGAAATTCTGCTGGCGGAAGTAATTAATCTTTTCGGAGTAAAAGTTATTTGAGCATTTGAATATTCAATTGTATAATCATTATTTTCTCCCCTCTTCATTTCGATACCGTCAATATAAACACGCTCACTGCCGGCGATAATAATTATATCTCGTTCATTATCGGCGCCGCTTAATCTGTAGGGCCCTTGCACACCGTCAATTCCGTTAAAATTATTTGTTGTAAATTTTCCTTTAGCGCCGGCAAGAGAAACATAACCGCTGTAACCCTTGTAATTATATTCGCCTAATAAACCTTGAAGTTTTCTATCTATAATCCCAAATTCTCCATACCTTTTCTGCAGCTGGTAATCACCAAAAGTGCCGGAAGCAAAAGGATGTTTTATTTGGATAAAAACTTTATCAAGTTCTTCAAGCCGCTCGGTATTTCCTTCGGGCTGAATCGGGGTATTTTCGTCAGTTAAAGCGGCAACAACTTCAATGTCTTTAGAAAGTTTACCCGAAAGCTGAAGCCTTAAACCGCTATTCAAGGAAAAATCTTTAGTTGTACCTACAGTAAAACCTCTTACCAAAGTTCCGCTTTTTTCAATCTCACTTCCGAATATTGATTCCGGAGTAATACTACTACCGGATCTTGCAACCCTTACCGTATCACCGAATTTTTCATCAAATTTTATTTCTAAGGTTCTTCTTTTATATTCTTTTTGCAGTGAAAGTTTTACTGTTTTATAACGAACAATTAAAGTATCAAAAATAGAATAAGGAAGAGAATTTGATAATGAAAAAGACGCTGTTGAATATGAAAAATTGTAATCTTTTCTATTCAAAACCGTATCTCTTAAAATAATCGATTCGGAAAAAGGGATGATTGAAATATTCGAGAGTGTGTATTTATTTTCAAAATTTACACGTATAGTATCTGTTACTACTGTGGAAAAATATTCGGTTTGTGCATTCATTTTAGAATGAACTAAGATTATAACCGCAAAAATGAAAAATAATTTATTCGATAATTTCAATAGAAGAAGAATTTTTTATAAAAAATAAATCTAAATTTAGTTACTTCATTTATCAAGTCTATATTTGATTCAATGCAAAGCCTAATTAAATGAATAGGTTGCGACAGTTTTTATTGTTTCAAAACACAGTCCCCCCGCATTCTAAAATTATATTTAAAGATAAAATTAAATCAAGAATAATAAGCACGAAAACTAATATTTATTATGAAAGCAGCGGTAATTATTAATCAAGGAGCGTTTGCCGCTTTACACGGAAATGAAAAATGTAATCCGGATAATATCCAATCTTCCCTACAAAAATATAATATAGAATCTGAAATTTTTGCGGTTAAAGGGGAAGAATTAGAAAAAACAGCGAAATCGGCAATGGCTATGGATATTAATTTAATAATTGCAGCCGGCGGAGACGGGACAGTTAGCACTGTGGCAGCTGTTTTAACCGGCTCGAATATTCCCATGGGAGTTTTACCGATCGGAACATTAAATCATTTTGCTAAGGACGCTGGAATTCCGTTAGAATTTGATGATGCTATAAAAACAATCGCTAATCAAAATATAAAACAAATTGATGTAGGCGAAGTTAACGGTATTATATTTGTAAATAATTCATCAATAGGCCTTTATCCAAAAGTTGTTAAACATCGTGAAAAAGAAATAAACAGTTTAGGCGGAAGAAAATGGGTGGCAATGGGAATTGCGGTTTTAAGAATGTTCAAAAGATTTCCTACTGTTAATGTAAAAATTAAAACAGGCGGAAAAATGATGGAATGTAAAACTCCGTTTGTATTCGTGGGAAACAACAATTATAACATGGATATTTTCAATTTGGGAACCCGCAAAGAACTGGATAAAGGCTGTTTGGGGGTTTATTATCCGAATACAACAAATAGGTTTGAGATGTTAAAATTTGCCATACTCGGTTTGATGAATAAATTGAGCAGTGAAAATAACTTCAGCATTTATTTTACGGATGAATTAACACTCGAAACAAAAAAGAAGTATATAGATGTTTCAACCGACGGAGAAGTATTAAAGCTATCTACACCACTAAATTACAAACTACGAAAGCACGCGTTAAAAGTAATAATACCGGGAAAAGAATGAGAAAAATTATTCATATTTCAGATTTACATTTCGGAACCGAGGAACCTGCAATAGCAGAAGGATTATTAAAAGATATAGATCAGCAAAATCCCGCGCTAGTAGTAATCAGCGGAGATTTTACACAAAGAGCTAGGAAGAGTCAGTTTATTAAAGCCAGAAATTTTTTAGAACGAATTAAACTTCCGCAAATAAAAATTCCGGGAAATCATGATATTCCTCTATTTAATATTTTCAAAAGATTTATACTTCCCTTAGACGGATATAAAAAATTTATTACAAAAGATTTTTTTCCTCTTTATGAGGATAATGAAATTGCGGTTTTAGGTATAAATACTTCGAGATCTCTCACTTGGAAAAACGGCAAAATTTCAGTTGAGCAAATGGAGGAAATAGAAAAAAAATTGTGCGCCATTGATAACAATAAATTTAAAGTTATTGTAACTCATCATCCTTTTATTCCACCGCCGGGAGAACCAGGAATTGATTTAGTCGGAAGATCCGGTAAAGCTTTAAATATAATTGATCAATGTGATGTGGATCTTTTATTGGCCGGACATCTTCATCATGGTTACAGCGGAGATATAAGAACTTTTTATCCCGCAAGAAAAAGATCATTAATTTCTGCGCAGGCTGGTACGGCAATTTCAAACAGAATTAGAAATGAACCGAATGCGTATAATTTGATAACTCTGGAAAGAAATAATATTGTTATTGAAATACGTGTATGGTCAGGTGAAAAATTTGTTGATTCTGTATTAACAATCTATAGAAAAGAAAATGAAGAATGGATAAGAGAAGATTAAAAATGAACTGCAAGCCAAATGGTTTTTTCATTTTGTTTAGTCCATTTTACTTTATGTTTTTTATGCGCGGGAATTTCAATATAATCACCGGTTTTAAGATGTATTTCTTTATCCTCAAACAAAAGTACGGCTTCACCTTTAAGTATTATTACCCATTCATTTTTTTCTTGATCATACCAAAAATCTTCGGGAGATGAATTACCTTCGGAAACTATTCTTTCAATTTTAACATTTTTATCCTCAATAAGAGTTTCAAAAATTTCTTTCGTTAGATTTAATGGTATTTCATCATAAATATTATTTTTATTCATAACGCAAGGCTTCTATCGGATCTAAATTTGAAGCTTTATAAGCCGGGTAAGTTCCGAAAACAACGCCGACAAAAATACAAAGACTTAATCCGATAATAACCCAATCTACAGGAATCGCGGCTTGTGCATTTAAAGCTGTTCCGGCAAGATTACCTAAACCAACACCCAGTAATATTCCTGCTATTCCGCCGATTACGGATAAAATTACAGCTTCAAACAAAAATTGGAATAAAATGCTGCTTTTTCTCGCTCCAATGGCTTTTCTAATTCCGATTTCTCTGGTTCTTTCGGTAACAGAAACAAGCATTATATTCATTATACCCACACCGGCAGCAAGCAGCGCGATAATGGAGACAACAATCGCACCAATTTTTACACCGCCGGTAATATCGTTAACCTGAGTAATTAAAGATTCATTGCTAAAAATATCAAAGTCATTTTCTTCACCCGGCCCTACTTTTCGGATAACGCGCATATATCCAATAGCCGCGTCTATTGTCGCATCATATAAGTCTTTATTTTGGGCCATAACTGTTATACTTACGCTTCTGTCCCGTTTGCCATAAAAACTTTGGAAAGTTGTAATCGGAATTAAAATATAATTGTCCATGCTTTGTCCGAACATCTGCGGCTGCGGTTCTAATGTGCCTATTACTTTCGATGGTTTTCCTCCTATTCTCACAATCTGACCAATAGGACTAATATTTGGGAAAAGTTTATCAATCACATCTTTACCTAAAAGACAAACATCATTCGCGTAATTATTATCTGTTTCTCTAATTCCCCTACCGGATTGAATGTTTAGATTATTAGTTTTTAACGCGCCGGGAGTAATCCCAACTACATGAATATTCGGATTAGTTTCTTTATTCCCAAACTTTATAATCTCGCCTCCCGCATCCATTTCCGCGGCCATATATTCAACTTGTTTAAGCATACCCTGCAAACGATAAAAATCATCAAGAGTAAGATCCTTGCGGTTTCTATACTGATGTCGTCCACCTTTACGTATGGCCGGGTATTTTTGGATTTGAAAAGTATTTTTGCTCAACATAGAAACCCCATTTTCAATAGTATCTTGAAGCATTGTAATTATAGTCATTATAACTACGATTGAAAAAATACCAACTACAACGCCCAAAACAGTAAGTAAGGTTCTTAAGCGATTATTCTTGAGGGACTGAAGCGAGATGAGCAGAATTTCTGTAAATTTCATAGGAGAATTTCAATTTTATATTCAACAAAATGATGAAATAAAATTAGGAAGAAAACTTCATAAAAAAAATAAAATAGTTATAGAAATTAATTTTATTCTAATTCG
Organism: uncultured Bacteroidota bacterium; assembly: GCA_963798775.1. Classification (GTDB taxonomy): domain Bacteria; phylum Bacteroidota; class Ignavibacteria; order Ignavibacteriales; family Ignavibacteriaceae; genus CAWCUK01. The sequence goes on along the minus strand of CAWCUK010000004.1, from coordinate 258,741 downwards.
AGTTTAAAAATGGATAAAAAAAACTGCTTTAAATATAAAGCAGTCTTTTTAATTCTATAAATTTTATTCGTATCTCAGTGCTTCAATCGGATCAAGATTGGAAGCTTTATAGGCAGGATAAGTACCGAATATTATTCCCACGAACACACAAAGTGATAAACCGATGAAAACCCAATTTATAGGAATTGCGGCTTTCGCGTTTATAAGTCCGCCGGCTAAATTTCCAATTCCGACACCTAAGGCAATTCCTATAAAACCACCGAATAAACAAAGCGTAATTGCCTCAATCATAAATTGAATTAATATACTACTTTTTCTTGCGCCAATCGCTTTACGAATACCGATTTCTCTTGTTCTTTCTGTTACTGAAACTAGCATTATATTCATAATACCTACACCGGCCGCTAGCAAAGCAATAATTGAAACAACCAGCGCGCCTATCTTTATTCCGCCGGTAATATCATTAACTTGAGTTATTAAAGATTCATTGCTGAAAATATCAAAATCATTTTCTTCACCGGGACCAACTTTGCGTATAGTTCTCATATAACCTGTGGCGGCTTCAATAACAGAGTTATAATCTTGTTTGGAATATGACATAACAGTAATATTAATGCTTCTTCCGGTTCTGCCGTACATAGATTGATATGTTGTTATCGGCATTAATACAAAGCTGTCTCGGCTCTGCCCGAACATTGAAGCTTGTTTTTCCAATACACCTATAACCTTTAACGGCCTTCCGTCAACTCTAACAACTTGTCCGACAGGATTAATATTTGTGAATATTTTATCAACTACATCCTGCCCAATAATACAAACATCGTTTGAATATTTAACGTCCAGAGGTCTAAAATCTCTTCCTTGTTCAACAAGCCAATTATTTGTTTTCATCGCGTCGGTTGTAACCCCGCCGATAGAAATATTAGGATTAGTTTCTTTATTATTAAATTTAATTACTTTACCAAAATTCCATTGTTCAGCACCAATATATTGAGCTTGTGTTAACATTACTTTTAATCGTTCATAATCCTGCAGAGTAATATCTTTTCTATTTCGATATTTATCCCTGGAACCGGGACCGCCGCCGCGCATAGCCGGGAACTTCTGGATTTGGAAAGTATTTTTATTTAATTGAGAAAAACCGCTTTCGATGCTTGTTTGAAGCATAGTAATAATTGTCATAATAACAATTATTGAAAATATTCCGACAACAACACCCAAAACAGTAAGTAATGTTCTTAACTTATTCCCCTTTAATGATTGGAATGAAATTCCAAATAATTCCACTATTCTCATTATTCATACCTCAACGCTTCTACCGGATCCATTTTAGCTGCTGTATATGCAGGCGCAAAACCCGCAACTACTCCGGTTATTAGTGAAACACCAATTGCTATTATAACCGCATCATATTGTACGGAAGTCGGAATAAATTGATTTACAACTAAGCTTAGAAGAATAGCTAGTAATAAACCGACCATACCGCCAAGAAGACAAATAGCGGATGATTCGAAAATAAATTGGCCTAAAATTGTCCTTCGCTTTGCACCAATTGCCTTTCTTACTCCTATTTCTCGAGTTCTTTCTTTGACGGAAACAAACATAATATTCATAATTCCTATAGCTCCGACAAATAAGGCGAGTCCGGTAATAAATAATCCGGCAATTTGAATTACACCTACTACTTTATTATATGTATCCATCATACCTTCCTGCTGATTTATAGAAAAATCATTTTCCTCATCATAAGAAAGACCTCTTATTTTTCGCATTATTCCTTCAGCTTCGGCTTTAGTTTCCGGAATCATGGCCGGAGATTGAGCACGTACATTTATAGTTATTGTTCTGTGCGATGAACCGATAAAATATTTAAATATAGTTCCAATAGGAATAAACACTTGATTATCGGGATTAAACGGGCCGAGAATAAAACTGCCTTGCTCGGAAAGCACTCCTATCACTTTAAAATTTATCCCTCCGATTTTTATAGTTTTATCAAGCGCATTCCCTAAAGGGAATAAATTCTTGGCTACTTCGCTTCCTATTACAGCAACATCTCTAGAACTTTTGCTTTCTATATCGGTAAAAAATCGTCCGGTTTCAAAAGTAAAATTGGTAGTTTTAACATAATCCGCATTTGAACCTGTTAAAAAAACTCCCTCAATATTATTGTCTTTATATTTTACTGTTTGTCTTGAATTTGTAACCGGCGCAACGGCAGCAGGAACTTTAGCCATTTCTCTAAACTTTTCATAATCTTCCATGGAAATGTTTCTGCGGTTTCTGATCTTCCACCAGTCAACATTTGAAAACCAGGCGTATTTATCTACATATAAGACATCTGTACCGAGCGCACTTATTCCTTTTTGAAAAGAATTATCAATACCTTTTATAGCCATACTCATTGTAACTACAGCCGTTATACCGATTACAATACCCAGCATTGTAAGCGCGGCCCTAAATTTATTTGCTCTTATTGCCCTTAAAGCAATTAGCATACTTTCTTTAATTTCAAATAATAAATTGCTCATAATCAAACTTTCTTTATAGTTTCAAAAACAAGAAAAACGATGTTATCATTTTATCATCTTAATCTTGAGCAACCCTGTTTTTAGGAATATATCTATTAACTACTTCTGTATCCGATTCAATTAATCCATCTTTAATTCTAATTACTCGGGCCGCATGTTCGGCAATATATTCTTCGTGAGTAACTAAAATTATCGTATTCCCTTTTTCGTAAATTTCATTAAAAAGGATCATAATTTCTTCACCGGTTCTGGAATCCAAATTACCGGTGGGTTCATCAGCCAGAATAATAGAAGGACGAGTAACAATAGCACGTGCAACCGCTACTCTCTGCCGCTGACCGCCGGATAATTCATTAGGTTTATGATGCATTCTGTCGCTTAGTCCCACATCTATTAATGCCTGTTCGGCGCGTTCTTTTCTTTCGGAAGAAGAAACACCGGCATAAATGAGCGGTAGTTCCACATTATGTAATGCATCGGAACGGGAAAGAAGATTAAATGTTTGAAATACAAAACCAATTTGTTTATTTCTAATAGCGGCTAATTCATTATCGCTCATTTCGCTTACACTAACTCCGGTGAAATCATATTTTCCGGAAGTGGGTGTATCCAAACAGCCAAGCATATTCATTAAAGTAGATTTACCGGAACCCGACGGGCCCATAATCGCAACATATTCGTTTTTATCAATTTTTAAACTTACATCCCGCAAAGCATGAACTTCTTCAGAACCTACTTGATATACTTTAGCAATATGTTCAATATTTATTATATTCATTCTTAATACCGATTTAATTATGAGTTTTTCTTAAAAGAGTTGCCTTTTTTTTCTACTCTAATAGTAGAACCATCATTAAGTTCTCTCGAAATTGCTCTATAGCTGCCGCTTACTACTGTTTCGTCACCGGATAATCCTTTTGTAATCTGTATATAATTATCATCGCTAATTCCGGTTTCAACTTTTACAGATTTTGCATGGCCGTTATTAACTAAAAATACTATTTCTTGTAATTTCTGGCTTTCTTTTTTCTTAGCTTGGGGATTTTCTTCTTCATTTTGATTACCCTCGCCCATTTGCGGTCCGCCTGTTCTTGCCGTAACACTTTGAATTGGTACACTAAGTACATTTTTTCTTGTTTCTGTTTCTATTGTAGCATTACACGACATACCGGGACGAAGATTTTTGTCTAAATCGAGTAATTTTAATTTTACTTCAAAATTAACAACTTGTTCTTGTGTTCCTAATCCCGATGAGATAGCCGAATTACCAATTTGAGTTACAGTACCTCTAAAAATTTCATCGCCGAAAGCATCAACTTTAATTCTTGCGGTATCTCCCATAGCAATTAAAACTACATCGTTTTCATCAACATCAACAGAAGCTTCCATATTACTTAAATCCGAAACTGTCATAATATTTGTACCCTGACTGAATCCGCTTCCCAAAACTCTTTCGCCTAATTCAACATTTAGTTGAGTTATTGTACCGGCCATAGGTGAATAAATTGTAGTTTTGCTTAATTGATCCAATGTTTCATTCAAAGATGCTTCATTTTGTTTAACATTTGCTTCGGCACCTTCATAAGCGGCTTTAGTAGAAAGATAGTTACTTTTTGCTGCTTCTAATTCGGAATCACTTGCAAGTTTCTTGTTGTGTAATTCTTTTATTCTATTATAATCTGAAGTTATTTTATCCAACTCGGCTTTTCGCATTGAGAGAGTAGATTTTGATGATTGTAAAGTCGCTTCAGCTCTTTGCTTTTGTGCCATATACGCGTCAGCTTTAATCTTTATTAAAAGATCACCTTTTTTTACTACATCACCTTCTTTTACCGGAAGATTAACTATTTCACCTGTAACTTCAGGAGTAATTATTACCTTAAATTCAGGATTTATTTTTCCGGTTGCGGCAACAGTTTGAGTAATATTTCTCTTTACTACTTTTTCTGTTTGAACTTGGACTATTTCTTCTTTACTTCCGCCTAATAAGGCAATAAGAACTAATCCAACTACAACAATTATAATCCCTCCGAAGATGTAGAATTTCTTTTTTGATTTTTTAGCTTTACCATTAGCCATTGAAATATTCTCCTATGATATTTTTTTCAAAATTTTTAAGCACTTATTATTCGTACTGTTTATAATTTAAGACTCCCAGGTAATATTTAAGTTGTTCACTTAACTGAACATATTGAAACTGAGAATTTATATAATTAGTAAGTGCTGTGGTATAATCTGAACTAGCGATTAAAACATTTAACAGCGTACCGGAACCCAACGAATATTTTTCCTGTTCAATTTTTCTATTTTCTTCGGCAGCCGCAACATTACTTTTACTAACCTCAAGCGCTTTTTGTGCCGCCTGTATGTCTAAATATGTTTTTTGAATATCTTTTTTAATTTCACGTTCCATATCATTAATATCTACTTCTTGATTTTTTGCCGCAACTTGAGCTTGTTCAACTCTATTCTCAACCGAAAATCCGCTGAAAATAGGAATACTTAAAGTTAATCCCACTTGATAAGTTTTAGAATCATCAATGGTTTTTAAACTTTGCCCTCTTATATTATAACTTAAATTATTAGTAATGCGCGGAAAATGACCGGAACGCGCGATTGTAATATCATTATAAGCACTTTCTAAATTTAATTTCGCTCCTTTATAATCATATCTATTTTGCATCGCTTCATTTACAAGCGATGAGAGATTATTATAATCGGTATCCAATTTTTTACTAATTAAATCAACATCGGTAACCGCAAGAGAATCAGAAAATTTATATTCTTTTAATACATCTAAGCCAAGATAATAGAGAAGATTACTTTTGGATGTTTCAAAATCATTTTGTGCTTGAACTAAACCTAATTCCGCGTTTCCTAATTTCACTTTTTGGGAATAAACATCGGCCATAGTTACCGCACCTAATTTATTCTTTTCGTTTATTGTTTCAAGATTTCTTTGGTTCCATTTAACATCGTCTTCTTTAACTTTTAACAGTTGTTTATTGTTAACAACAGCATAATAATAGGAAATAGTTTGGAAAACTATATCTTGTTTTAGTCTCTCTAAATTAAAATTGGCTGCTTCCAAATTATTTTGATCTCTGGAAAGTTGCGCAAAATTTGAAAGGCCGTCGAATAAAGTCCAGTTTGCGTTTGCACTGGCGGAATAAGTTCTTGATTCCTCACTAGATTGAGGAGTTTGAAGTGTATACCCGCCAAAATTAATTACTCCGCCTTGATCTTCGGTGCGGGACCAATATCCAGTTGCCGTTCGCACTTAATGAAGGCAGAAAATTCCCATAAGCAGCCTTTACATTAGATTCATAAGCATCAATTTGATTAGAAGCTTTTCTTAACATTGTGTTTCGCTGCAGTGCAATACTTATTGCCTCATCAAGTGATAATTGACTTTGTCCGTATCCGGAAAGCGCGAAAATTGATAGGAATAAAATACTTAGGATTGTACGCATCAGCATCTTCTCCAATAATGAATAAAACTGTTAGTATATTTTTCTTGTATTGTTAGACAGTCAACTTTAAGTAAAAGTTACAACTGATTTTATAAAAGTACTTTTAGAACAATAATTATGAATACTTTCTGATACAAAAATATATGATATAAGGAACTATTGCGGGTTTACTTTATGAACGGTAAAATAATTATTTATACGGCACATCACAGCACTTAAATAAAGCAGCTAATTTTTTTTTGCCCATAAGTTAAAGGTTTTTTATCCGGATTATCATTTTTCATTTATAAAATCATCCTTTATTTTTAAAAGATATTCATAAGCTTCTTCATGATTATTGCCGATTTTCCCGTCAAGTATCGCGTCTTCTATGGCTTGTTTAATTTCCCCTACTTTTTTGGAAGGTTTTAAATTGCAGATTTCCATAATTTCATTTCCGCGCACGGGCGATTGAAAACTTCTTAGTTTATCTTTTTCTTCAACCTCCCAAACTTTTTTCATTACTTTTTCATAATTCTCAAGATATTTACTTACTTTTGTCGGATTTTTACTTGTAATATCAGCTCGGCAAAGAGTTATTAAATCCTCTAAATCTTCTCCTGCGGATACAATTAATCTTCTAATTGCCGAATCGGTAACTTCTTCTTTTGCCAGCGCAATAGGACGAAGATGAAGCCGGACAAGTTTTTCTACATATTCAAGTTGAGTAAACGGAAGTTTTAATCTTTTGAAAATGGATTTCATCATTCTCGCGCCCATTTCTTCGTGGCCGTGAAAAGTCCATCCGGTTTCCTCAACAAATCTTTTTGTTTGAGGTTTAGCTATATCATGAACCAGCGCGGCAAAGCGAAGCCACAGTTTGTCGGTCACTACGGAAATGTTATCGACAACTTTGCAAGTATGAAGAAATACATCTTTATGATGAAAATCCTTCCGCTGATCAACTCCGGCAAGATTAGAAATTTCAGGGAAGACAACATCCATTACTCCGCTGTTAAAAAGAAGTTTTAATCCTACCGATGGTTTTGGCGACGCGAGAATTTTTAAAAATTCGTCGGAAATTCTTTCTTGAGAAACAATTTTTAATCTTTCTCTTAGAATTTCGGCGGCGGCAATTATTTTTTCATCAACCTTAAAATTAAGCTGCGAAGCAAAACGGATTGCGCGCATAATTCTTAAGGGATCGTCATCAAAAGTAATTACAGGATCAACAGGAGTTTTAATTATTTTATTTTGAATATCCTTATAACCATTATATGTATCTATAACTTCACCAAAATTTTCTTTATTTACCGAAACCGCCAGAGTATTTATTGTAAAATCGCGCCTTTCAATATCTTCTTCAAAACTTCCTGCAAATACTTCCGGTTTGCGGCTGTTTCTACTATACGATTCTTTACGCGCGCCGACAAATTCCAAATCAAAATCGTCTATTCGGAAATGTGCTGTTCCGAAATTCTTAAAAACCGCTACTCTTTTTATTCCTAATTTTTCCGAATATACTTTTGCAAATTCGGTTCCGTTACCAATTATTAAAAAATCTATTTCATTTTTTTCTCTTTTAAAATAAGATCTCTAACAAACCCGCCGATAATAAAAGCATTAACATTCAATTCATCAGCCGTAATAACGGCATCATTAAGGAAGTAATATTTTTCTAATTCATTCTTAAAATTCATATATCAAATTTAATTTTCTTTAATATTTATACTTTTATGGACATTTTCAATTTCTTCTATAGGCACAGCTTTACTGCCCATTATTACGGCAATCGGTTTTAAAGGCTCAATATTGCTAAATAAAATTTTGATAGCGGCAGCAATCGGAACCGCCAAAAACATTCCCGCAAAACCCCAAATCCATCCCCAAAAAATCAGTGAGAATAAAACGAAAACAGGACTTAAATCCAATTGCCTTCCTAAAAAATTAGGTTCAATTATATTTCCCATAACATTTTGGTTTACTAGTAAAAGTATTGTTAAAGAAATTGTTGTAAATCCGAATCCGTAATCTAAAAGTGAAATTAGGATAGGACAAACTGTTGCGATTAAAGAACCGATATTAGGAATAAAATTTAAAATAAAAGTTAAAATTCCCCAGATAAGCGCAAAATCAATATGATAAAGCCATAAAATTATGGTTACAATTAGTCCTGTTAAAAAACTTATTATTGTCTTAATAATAATATAAGATTGAAGCTGAATATTTATTGACGCAATATTGGTGTCTATAAATTTTTTACGGGAAGCGAAGGCAACCTGTAGTCTTTCTTCAAATTTTTTCTTACCTAAAATCATGAAAATCCAGAAAATCATCGCTATAAAAAATGAACCAAGCAATGAAGTTAGAGAATTAAAAGCATCTTGAATAATTCCTGCCTTAAATAAACTTTGGAAAATTGATCCAAGATCAAACTGCTCAACATGAATGTTCAGCATCTGCGCGAATTCATTCATAGTTAAATTAAACGGAGCCAAAATCTGCTGAACAAACGCGGAAAGATTAGTAGAATAAGAAGCGAGTTTTTCAACAAAAGTATTATAATTAGAAACAACAAGAAGTCCGAATAAATAATAAACGCCGAAAACAAAAATAAGAATTAAAATAACACTCACCCATTTAGGAATTTTATACTTCATCAGCAATTCCACCAGAGGATGAAAAAGGTAAGTTAAGAAGATGGCAAAAGTAACAGGAATTAAAATTTCCTGCAAAGCCATTAAAATAAATACAAAAACAACTAAGGAAATAAATCCAAGGAAATATGAAATTGCTCTTGTATTATTAGCTATGGTTTTCTCGGGCGTATTCATAATTTTTTACTCGAGTTTAAATTCTATTTTATTTAAAATTGAATCACCGTTTGTATAGAACCATTCTGCTTTTTTATAATTATCCCTAGAGAGAGTAGAAAAATTCCAATTCTTTTTATAACGCATAGCAAGCGCGGCCATTTTTCTTCCTCTGTTAAAATCCAAATTATCAATCATATATTTAGAAAGTTTAAACATTGCGTAAGCCGAAGAAAAATCTGTAACATGTATAGTTTTATCGAACTGCTTTAAGAAAAGAGAATATTCTTCATCCTGTAGACGCGATAAATTAATTAAAACCGGAATAACATTAAAATTATATTTTTCATAACTCAACTGTTTTAGAATTATATATTTATCCGCGTCGTTTCCTTTTAAATATAAAGTTAGCAAACTATCTCTTGCGCCAAGATACTGCCTTACTTTGCTTAAGTAAGTTAGCCGCCTATTAGGATTTTGATCAATAATTTCAGAATAAATTGAATCCGCTTTTTCAATACAAAATTCTTCACTTAAAAGATCAGCTATTTCAAATTCAATATTATAGTAAAATGAAGTATTTAAATAATCGGAAATATTTTTTTCTAAAAATTTAATTGCTTCCTTATTTTTCTTCTGTTCAGAAAGTGAATTTGCATATCCGATTAAGGCAGAATAATTATTAGTTAAACTCAAAATTTTATTAAATAATACTTCTGAATCTTTATACTGCTTATTTCCGAATAATTCCCACGCTTCATCTAATCTATCGGCAACATATCTGGGACAAACTTTATAAAAAATAGACTTTCTTCCGAAATAATAATTAGCCTGATCTATTCTATTGCCTACTTCAATTCCCGAAAGATAGACATAATATTTTTCTAATAAATTGTTTAACGATTCATCATAAACTTTGTGAAAATCTGTATCAGAATATATTTTCTTAAATTTTTCAATACCAAAATTATCAATTAAAAATTGAGTGAACGACCCTGAATAAATATATGAAACAGATGAATTTTGAGTAAAAAAATTAAACCCGGAAAACAATTTTGAAAGATCGACCTTATAGGAATTTTTATATGCCAAAGCGGCCATATAATCAATGGTATTTTCGTCATAAACCGGATCGGCGGCAACGGCAATTCCCTCAATAAGCGAAGGATTTATACCTTCGGCCACCTTAAATATTCCCGTTCCGAAATTTGCCGCAAAACAATGTGCAAATTCATGTTTAAGAGTAACATCATAATTTGAAAAGGTAACAAAAGTTGAATACATCCAGGTTTTAGTTACATCAGCATTTGCGGAACCGAATAAAATTTTCTTCTGTCCGCTGTTGCTGAAAATATAAGAATTTATTTTACCGGGAATATCTTCTTTGAAAAATTTCTTTAATTCATCATAAAAATACTCATGGTAAACAACTAAAACTTTCTGCTGTTTTTCATTTAATTCAGGACGGAAGATGAATAACAAAATGCTCAGTAATTATTTTATTATTTAATTCAGAATCTAAACGATTAAAAGTAGTTGAATAACCCAAAAAAGGAGATAAATAATAGAATAGCAGAGCCGCTAAAACAGTAAAAAAGAAAAGTGCTTTTTTAGAAATTAAATTATTCTTAAAAAGTATATTGTATCCCGCATAAAAAAGCGCCGAAAAGAAAATAAGATTAAAAAACCGGTAAGAAATTAATTTAAGATTTACACTTATCCCTTCATCGTAAATTGTGCCGGGATAATATCCAAAAAAAGGATTGAAAAAATATATCTGAGGGTTGAAGTAAAATTCTCCAAGAGGAATAAGTAAAATAAAAATATAAATAATTACGAAAGATAAGATTGTAAAACGTTTGAAAAATGCCAGAGAAAGAACCGCCAGAGCAATTCCGATAAAAACAGAAGGCATTGTAATAACAAGGTAAAACCATAAACCATCAAGAAGTGAGCAGTTTATGGTAAGCAAAGAATTTGTTACAGAAACTACTGCCGGAATAATTAAAAATAATAATGAAGAAAAAATTAAATTGTTAAAAGAACTCTGGTGAGATTTTAATTTTCCCCTAAAATAAAAAATAGAATAAATCCCGGAAAGCAGTGAAAGAAGAATTCCGTTTAACGCAGAAAATTCATACCCGAAGACCCTGGTTAAAGGAAGATTAATGAGTAAAATATTGAATAAGAAAATTATAACAAGGTAAACTAAAAGAAAATTTTTCTTAGACAATATTTTACCAAAAGATGACACAATTAAAATTCCGCTCCTTCAACTCTTTGAATATCGGCGCCCAGAAAATTAAGTTTTTCTTCTATTTTTTGATAACCTCTATCAAGATGATAAACTCGGAGAACCTCTGTTGTACCTTCTGCGGCAAGGCCGGCGAGAACCAAAGAAGCGCTTGCTCTAAGATCAGTTGACATAACTTTTGCGCCTTTAATCTTTGAAACGCCTTTTATAATCGCACTATTTTCATTCACATTTATATCCGCGCCCAAACGAACAAGTTCCGGCACATGTTTGAAACGGTCGAGATAAATATTATCCGTAACTGTTGAAGTTCCTTCGGCAAGCGCCATATAAGCAGTCCATTGAGCCTGCATGTCTGTTGGAAAACCGGGGAAAATAGATGTTGATACATCAACCGGCAAAATATCTTGCGGCGCTTCAAGTTCAATATTTTTTTCATCCGATTTTATTTTACATCCGCTGTCTTCAAGTTTTGAAAGAACCGAATATAATAGACTTGGCGAAATATTTTTTAATTTTATATTTCCTCCGGTAATAGCCGCCGCAATTAAAATTGTTCCGGCTTCAATTCTATCGGGTATGGTTTCAACTTCCGCGGGAGAAAGAGAATCTACTCCTTCAATAACTAAATTCGAAGAATTTACACCTTCAATTTTTGCCCCCATCTTTACTAAATATTCAGCAAGATTTGTAATTTCCGGTTCTATTGCGGCATTATTTATTTCAGTTGTTCCCTTAGCTAAAACCGAAGCCATTAATATATTTCCGGTAGCTCCAACCGAGGAAATATCAAAATTTATTTTTGCTCCATGCAGTCTTTTAGTTTTCGCTAAAATATATCCTTCAACAAGATCAATTTCAGCGCCCATTTTTTTTAACCCTTCAATATGAAGATTAACCGGACGCGGACCCCAAGCGCAGCCGCCTGGTAATGATACTTTCGCGTTACCGAATCTTGCCAATAACGGGCCTAACACATAAACAGAAGCACGCATTTTCTTTACATGTTCATAAGGAGCTTCACAGCTATTAATATTTTTTGTATCTAATTCTAAAACATGATTATTAAATTCCGCCTCAACACCTATATATTTCAGCAGTTTCATCATTGTAAAAACATCATTAAGCTCCGGAGTATTAGCAAAAACAGATTTTCCGGGAGCAAGAATACTTGCAGGCATTAAAGCTAACGACGCATTTTTTGCCCCGCTAATATTTACTTCACCGGAAAGTTTTTTACCTCCGGTTATAACAAACTTATCCAATTATTCCTCTTTCGTATCTTATAATATTAGAATATAAAATTCCCTAATTTTTTGCATTCCCCAAAGGGAATTTAAGCTAATCTATTGTGAATTTTAATGAAAATTTCGGTGAGACAAATTAAAGATTAACTGGTGTAAAATCAATTTACATTATTTGTTATTGATTAGAATTGTACCGTTATATCCGGCTATAACAAGATTATTTTTAGTAAAGCTAATATCAGTAAGTGAAATAAAATTTCCGCTTGATGTTTTATTCCAAGTAGCGCCTGCATCGTTAGTAGTTAATATTTCGCCTTTGCTTCCTAATATAAATCCATTCTTATCATTCAAGAATTTAACTGAATATAATCCTGAAATAGTATGAGACGCTACAGAATTCCACGTATTTCCACCATCGTCAGTTCTAAAAATTTCTCCCCCTCCGCCGGTTATTATTCCGGTTTTACTGTTAATAAATTTGATATCACGGAGATACTTATCGCTAAGTTTATTAAATTTTTTCCAAGTTTTTCCTCTATCCGAAGTTTTAATAATATCGCCGTCCCAGCCAACTATAAAACCATTTTCATCATCAGCAAATGAAATGCTGTAAAACAATTCATTAATAGGAGATGAAATTTTTTGCCAATTATTTCCGCCGTTTTCGGTGGTAAGTATTGTGCCCTTTCCGCCGATAATAAAACCTGTGGTTTTATCTTCTAAAAATTCGATATCAAATAAAGTTTCAGTAATATTTAACGGAAGTTTTTCCCAGGATTTGCCCGAATCCGAAGTAGATAAAATTGTTCCGTTCTCGCCGATTATAAAACCTTTTTTCGGAGTAACAAAAAGAATATTAAATAAATCAAGATCGCCGGAAGTATCTACAACCGACCATGAATATCCGGCATCGTCAGTTTTAATAATCGTGTTATCAAATCCGCATGCAAATCCAACCGAATCATTTAAGAAAGCTATTGAATTTAAGGAGTTTTCTAAAGGCGTTTTTATCTTTTGCCAATTGCTGTTTATAGTTAATGAATTATGTTTAAAATTCATTCCTTTGGTTACTGCTCTAACCGGCGTAGAACTTTTCCAAAATTGAGAGACAGAATAGTAAGCAAAATAAACTATTGCCGAAATTATAATCAGAAAGATAAAAGCGAATAAATAAAAACGAATTTTTTCACCGATTCTTTTTTTATTGCCCGAAGGTTTACTTTTATTTTTCCCAATTTTAGGCGGTGTAAATGCTTCGGTTTCCAGTTTTGTGTATAAAGAATTTATATCGTCTAAAAATTCTTCGGCGGTTAAATATCTTTTTGCTAAAGTTTTATTTAATGCCTTTCCAATTATTTTATCAACTTCAGAAGGAATGTCTTTTTCTTTAGATGCTAATTTGGGAGGATTTTTCTTTAAATGCGCTTCCATTATTTCAAACTCTGTGCCCACATCAAAAGGAGTTAAGCCTGTCAGCATTTCATAAAATGTAATTCCTATAGAATAAATATCACTTTGCGCTGTCGGTTCCTGAGCTTTAATTTGTTCGGGACTCATATAAAGTATCGTCCCTATTTTTGTACCGGTTTTAGTTATTCCGTTTGCTTCATTAATAGATTTTGAAATTCCAAAATCCATTATTTTGGCTGTACCTTCATTATTTAAAATAATGTTTGAAGGTTTAAGATCACGGTGAACAAATCCTTTTTTGTGAGCATAACCGGCACCTGTCAAAATCTGCTTAAGTATTATTAAAGAATCTTTAACATTTAATGCTTTTTTTCTTTGTATTAAATGTTCAAGAGTTTCACCTTCAACATATTCCATGGCAATTCCCAAAGTATTAAAACCTTCGGTAAACCCATAAACCGGAACAATATTATGATGATTAAGTTTTGCTTGGTTTTTTGCTTCTCTTTTAAATCGGGCTATAAAATGCGGGTTATTTAAAGCGCGGTTATTTAGAATTTTTAAAGCAATATACCTTTCAAGTTGAAGATCGAATGCTTTATATACAATTCCCATTCCCCCTTCGCCAAGGACTTCAACAACTTTGTAATTTTCTACAGTTTGACCGATCATTTAATTCGATAAGGAAATAATTACGAAAGAAAAATTATCCGGCGCTCCTCTATCTTCAATTAATTCGGTAATTTTTATTTTTACCAAATTATGATCTTTTAGTTTAAAAATTTCCTCCATTTCAGAATCATTTAAAACCGAGCTGACGCCGTCGGTGCAGATGAAAAATATATTCTCATCCTTCTGGTTAATTTTAAGTTTACTTACATCTACTTCTATTGTTTCCGTATCTCCGAGTGCTCTAACAATAATATTTCTGTTTGGATGATTTTCCGCTTCCTTTAATGTTAAATATCCTTCGTCCACAAGTTTTTGAACTAAAGAATGGTCTTTAGTTAATTGATTTAATTTCCCGTTTTTATAATGATAAATACGAGAATCTCCTACATGCCCCCAATACACTGTATTTTCTTTCAGATATAACAATTCAACTGTAGTTGCCATTCCTTTTAAATTCACATCGCCCGCCGATTTTTCAAGCAGAAATGTATTTGCGCGCTGCACCGAAAGCTTAATTCTTTCCAGATAATTTTTCCCCGACAACTCTTGAAAACTTTGAAGAATTATCCCGGTAGTTGTTTGAGAAGCAACATCACCGGCTTTATTTCCGCCAAGGCCATCGCAAACAACCGCAAGAAGTCCTCCTTCAACATCAAATACTCCTAATGCATCTTCATTATTTAATCTTTTTAATCCAATTTTTGACAGCGAAGTGTAGATATATTCCATTGGCCTAATAATATTTAGAAAGCGACAGTTTATAAATAAAAATTATTAATTGCTAAAAATAATATCGTATAATTTTACTTAAAAAAACATATTGAGTAAAATGTTCTTAAAATTATCTTTAATTATTTTTGTGAAGTTAAAAATCCTAAACTTAAATCACAATTTTAATATTTGCAGCACATAAATATAAAATTAACGCAGATGAAAGATTTATAATGCCGTAACAGAATGGTTTCAAATTTGCTTAACTCTAATCATAATCTTATATTTGGAGTTCGTATTTTTAATATAGTTCATTCAAATAATGCGAGAATGGCGGAATTGGTAGACGCGCTAGACTTAGGATCTAGTACCATTAGGTGTCGGGGTTCGAGTCCCCGTTCTCGCACTTTTCTTTAATTATTTCTAAATCAAACAGATTATCAGAGGTTGCTTTGGACGTAAAAATTAATGAGTTAACGGCTTCAGAAAATGAGATTGAAGTTACTTTTACATATGATGAAGTAAAAAAGGACATAGAAAAAGAAGTTTTAAAACAAACAAAAAAAATTCAAATGCCCGGTTTTAGAAAAGGAAAAGTTCCTATTTCTATGCTAAAAAAAATGTATGGTGATTCATTTGAGCACGAAGCTTCCGAAAAAGTTGCCAACGATAAGTTCTGGGATATTTCTAAAGAAAAACATCTTCACCCATTAGGACAGCCTACTTTAACTGATATAAAATTTAATCCCGGAACAGACCTTTATTTTAAAGTTAAATATGAAGTAATGCCTAAATTGGAAGTTGATAATTATACCGGGTTAGAGATTGAAATTCCAAATTTAGAAGTAAAAGACGATGACGTTCAAAGAGAAATTGATTATATTTTAAAATCTAACGCGACTAATGAAGAAGCCGAAGAAGTTGGTGATGATAATAATTATATCTTAGATGTTGAAATTCAAAGAGTTGACGAAAAAAACGAGCCCATTGCAGACACCAAACCAGAAAACCTTCAACTAGATCTTTCCAACGAGAGAATTCAGCCGGAAATAATTGAAAACAGCAAAGGCAAAAAGGTAGGCGAATCTTTTAATTTTTCTTTTACCGACGAAAGAATAATAAAGAATGAAGAAGGCGAGGAAGAGCAAGTAAAAGATGAATATAACTACAGCGCTAAGATTATTAAAATACAAAAAATAGTTTTACCGGATGTAAATGAAGAATTCGTAAAAAAAGTTTCTAAAGATAAAGTATCTACTGAAGAAGAATTACGAGCTGATATCAGAAAAGATATTAAAGCTTATTTAGATCAGCGTACGGATGATTTGGTTAGAGATAAATTTATAAATCTTATTGTAAAAAATAATGATTTCGTTCCTCCTACAACTTTGGTAAATAATATTCTTGCCGATTTTGTAAAAAGAGAAGAGGAAGAAGCAAAGAAACAGCATCAAAGAAGATTTGATAAAAATGAAGCGTCTAATAGATTAATGCCAATGGCGGAGCTTGAAGTTAAATGGTTCCTAATAAAAGATGCTATTCAGAAGAAAGAAGAATTATCTCTAAATGAAGATGAATTAAAAGAGTTAGCTGAAAAAGACGCGGAAAAAACCGGAATTGCGGTTGATAAACTTCTTAATTATTATAAAGCTTCTAACTATGGTGAGAAACTGGTAGACAATAAATTATTTGATTTCTTAAAAGAAAAGAATACGATTAATAAGGTTGACCCTGAAAAGCATACACCAAATGAAACAAAGGAAGATAAATGAGCAAAAATTATGAGATTTATAACCAGTTAGTACCTTATGTTATTGAACAAACAGGCCGCGGTGAAAGAGGGATGGATATATTCTCCCGCCTTTTACGCGAAAGAATTATCTTCATCGGAACTCCGATTGATGACCATATAGCAAGTTTAATTATTGCGCAATTAATTTTTTTAGAAGCCGAAGATTCGGAAAAAGATATTAATCTTTATATAAATTCTCCCGGCGGAAGTGTAACAGCGGGTTTAGCAATTTACGATACAATGAAATATGTAAAACCTGATGTAGCTACAATTTGTGTGGGAATGGCAGCCAGTATGGGTGCAATTCTTTTAGCCGGCGGTGCTGCCGGGAAAAGAACTTCACTTCCTAATTCTAAAATTATGATTCACCAGCCTTGGGTTGGCGGTCTGCAAGGACAAACTACAGATATTGAAATTCATGCAAAAGAGATGCTGAAAACTAGAGATACTCTTTACAGAATTTTAGCCGAACATACAGGCAAATCGATTGAACAGATTACTAAAGATTGCGACAGAGATTATTTCTTATCGGCTGAAGAAGCTAAAAACTATAAAATTGTGGATAATATTTTAGAAAAACGTATTCCGCTTCAGAATAAGAAACCTTAATTTTTTACAATTGAAACTACAAGGGATTGAATTATTTTTAATCCCTTTTTTATTTTAAATATTCCTTCAATTTCTCATCTCAGTAGATAAACTAATTTTTTCTTTATAATTTTCGTTGAACAATTATTTCTATAAATAGCAACGTATCAGATGAAAACATTTTCCGTATTCTACAAAAATAAAATAAAAATATTTTTCATTTTCGCGTTATTCTATACACCGTTTATTCATACACAGCCTCTAAATGAAAAATTAAATACTTACTTAACAAATTATTACGAAATTAAAGATATTCCGTCTATTTCCGCGGGTGCGGCGAAAAACGGAAAAATAATCTGGTTAGGCACCAAAGGTTATGCTGATGTTGAAAATCAAGTTCCTGCCGAACAAAACACACTTTATAGAATCGCTTCTATTTCAAAATCTTTAACTGCTGTGGCTGTTATGCAGCTTGTTGAGCAAAATAAAATAAAACTTGATGACGACGCAAGGAAATATATCCCGTACTTCCCGAAGAAGAAATGGGTATTTACAGTAAGGCAGCTTTTAAATCATACATCGGGAATTAGAAATTACAAACCGGGAGAATTCGACAGTAAAATATTTTATCCGACGACGAAAGAAGCCGTTCAGGTTTTAATTAAGGATTCACTCGATTTTAAACCCGGAACAAAATATTCTTATACAACTTTAGGTTATAATATTCTTGCCGCAATAATTGAGAATGTTTCAAAATTAAGTTTTACAGATTACATGCAAAAATATATTTTTGAACCCGCAGGAATGGCTAATACTTTTCCAGGAAATCAAAAAGAAATACTTGCTCATAGAGCCCATGGATATGAAAAAAATGATTACCGTAGATTAATAAACGCTCCTTTAGCCGATCTTAGCAGTAAATATGCAGGCGGCGGATTTTTATCAACCGCGGAAGATCTTTTAAAATTCGGGCTGAATTTATTAGAAGGCAAACTTATAAAAAAAGCGACCTTAGATACAATGCTTATGCCTGTTCGATTAACTGACGGAACTTATAGAAATGTCGGATTGGGTTTGGAATTTGGAGTAGATAACAGCGGGCGAAATCATTTCGGACATTTAGGCGGAGGGACAGGATTCTCTTCCCTTTTTGTAATTTATCCCTACGATAGTGTAGTAACGGTTGATTTAATAAATACACGCGATAGAAATTTAGAACAGCCGGCTTTTGATTTTGCTTCAATAATTATCGGGAAAAATTTCATTCCACCGCATAAATCATTAGCTGATGAGCTATTAAATATCACTCTAAAATCCGGATTGGATTCTGCACTTACTGTTTATAAAAATATAAGAACTGATTCCTCAACTGTTTATTCACTAAATAATGGAGAAATAAAATTATTGGGGTATGATTTAATTAGAATAAAACATACAGCGGAAGCAATAAAATTTTACAAATTTATTCTGATGGAAAAACCGAATGAACCGGAAATGTTTACAGGCTTAGCCGATGCTTATTATGAGGACGGAAATAAAGGATTAGCTTTAAAAAATTTTAGAATCGCGTTAAAACTTGATCCTCAAAATAACTATGTAAAAAGTATGATTAAAATATTGAACGGCGGCTAATTATAGTTTAATAATTAAATTTATAATCAGATGAATAACCTCAAATAAAATTAGCACTATTATTATCCATTCTAAACGGCTGCTCTCTTTATGCTGAATTAACTCCGTGAAAAGCTGTAGATTTTCTTTAGCAATTTGAAGTTTATAATCTAAATTTCTAAAGCGGTTGCGGATATCAAATGTTTCACGCAATCCAATATTTATTTTATTCAAAGCCTCATTTTCCCACAAAGTTTCCGGTTCGTCAAGAATATAAATATTATCAATAATTCTTCGCTTCAGATTCATTGATCTGCCGATGAATTTTAAAAGCTGATTTTTTGAAAATCTGAATTTGCCCGCTGTTTCAAGTGAATCAGTCATTTCAACCGTTCCGTCAAGCAAACTTTGGGTTAAGGCGGAATAATAATCAAGCGCTGCCGACTGACCTACATTCAGCATTGTAATTCTAATTATATCAGGAGAAATATCGGGAACTTGAAGAGAATTATATGAAAAGTTTGCGGAAGGTACGCCGGTGCTGATTTGAAAATCTTCTGTAAACCTTTCTCCCAGGGGATTGCCTGAAAATTCTTTTAAATATGATAATGTTTTTGATATTTCTATCGCACTGTAGCCCGCAAAAACTATTACACCATATTCAAAGATATATAAATAAGTTGAATTCTCCGTCTCATAAAACAGCTCAAAAGAACTGCTGTAAATATTCTTTCCGGTAAATTCTTGTTTTAATTTTTTAATGTTTAATGTTTCCGATATCTGGTATGCTATAATTTTTATATTCATAAACTTTCATATTTATTTATCCAAATATAAGAATCTTTTATGAGTAAATTTTTTATGAAATATAAATGTTATAATTTTTACATAAACTTGAACGGACTATAAAATATATATAAATTAAGCGGCAATATTTTTAACATCAAATAATATTATTCTTATAATGACAAAAGCGCTTATCACCAATCCTACGCATATAATTATTTTCTTAGCTTTTTTAATGGCTTTTGTTTATTGGATAAAAGATCTTCCGTTTGCTAAACCCGTATTTAAAGTAATACCGTTTATACTTTGGATTTACTTCCTTCCCATGGTTGCAACCACAATTGGAATTACTCCTCAATCCTCAGAAGCTTACGGCTGGGTTACCGATTATTTTCTGCCGGCCTCCTTAGTTTTACTTTTAGTTTCATCCGATATTCCTACGATTCTAAAAGTGGGGCCGAAAGCTATTATTACTTTTTTCGGCGGTACGCTAGGCATAATGTTGGGAGCAATTATTTCTTTAGTTATTTTTTCTCATTTTCTTCCCGAAGATGCCTGGAAAGGTTTTGCGGCATTAAGCGGCAGCTGGATCGGCGGCGGTGTTAATATGATCGCTATTAAGGAAAGTGTCGGCACTCCGGATTCTTTAATGGGAACTATGATTATTGTAGACACTATTATCGGCTACGGCTGGATGGCTGTTGTAGTTTCTTTCTCCGGCTATCAAAAGAGAATTGATACCAGAAATAAAGTAGATACTACAGTAATTTCTAAAATAAATAAAAAGATGGAATTACTTGATTCCGATAAGCATCCTATTGATTTGAAAAATTTATCTATAATGATCGCTTTATCTTTAAGTATAGGGGCAATTTGTCTGGCAATCGGTGAAATGATGCCGGCTGTAGGAGATGTTTTATCATCTTTTGCTTGGGCTATAATTTTAGTTATGATTATTTCAATCGGACTTTCGTTTACGAAATTTCAAAATCTTGAAAAAACCGGAGCTTCTGTCGTCGGAAATTATATGTTATATTTTCTTTTAGCTTCAATAGGAGCTAAAGCAAATTTAACGGCGATTTTTAACGCTCCCCTATTTTTATTAGCCGGCGCGGTTTGGATTGCTATTCACGCAATAGTTTTATTCAGTGTAGGAAAACTTATTAAGGCTCCGGTTTTTTTAATCGCAACTTCAAGTCAGGCTAATATTGGAGGAGTTGTTAGCGCTCCTATTGTCGCAAGTATTTATCAGCCTTCATTAGCTCCGGTGGGATTATTATTAGGACTTTTCGGTAATATAGTAGGTACTTTTGCCGGACTTTTAACCGCGCAATTACTAGCTTGGACGTCTCATTTTTTATAAGTTTTTAATTAAATTTTCCGCTATTTTTGAAGCGCATATCACTTCTATTCTCCTTTAAAAATTTCTTCCTTGCATTCATGAACTAATGTAATAAATTTGTTGTTTATACTTATGTCAAACTAAAAACAGATAAAAAAATGTTAGGACATCGTTTTTCAGAATTTATTCCGGATGAATTATCAGGCAAAAACTTTGAAAGTTTATTGAAGCTTTTTCTACAATTATTGACAATAACTTCCGGCGACGCTTCGGAAGCGTTAAATTGGCTTAATCAGCTTGATAACCAATATGGTTTAACCGGTGATCAATACGGAATGGGTGATTTTATTCAAGACCTAAAAGATAATAATTATATTGAAGAAAATGAGGATGGTTCGATAATTAATATTACGGCCAAAAGTGAACAATCAATAAGAAAACAATCTTTAGAAGAAATTTTTGGAAAATTGAAAAAATCTTCAAGAGGTAATCATCGTACTCCCTTTTCCGGACCCGGCGATGAACCTACTTCGGATAGAAGAGGTTATAATTTCGGCGATACAATGGATCAGATTGATATGACCGATTCGATTAAAAATGCGCAAATAAATCACGGAATTGACGACTTTAAATTAACCGAAAATGATCTTGAGATTGAGGAAAAAGATTATAAAGCTTTAACCTCAACTGTATTAATGATTGATATTTCTCATTCAATGATTCTGTACGGGGAAGACAGAATAACACCGGCTAAAAAAGTTGCAATGGCCTTATCCGAATTAATTACAACAAAATATCCTAAAGATACTTTAGATATAATAGTTTTCGGAAATGATGCTTGGCCTATCGAAATTAAAGATCTTCCCTATCTTCAAGTCGGCCCTTATCATACAAATACAGTCGCGGGTCTGGAACTCTCAATGGATATTCTTCGTCGAAGAAAAACAAGCAACAAACAAATTTTTATGATTACCGACGGAAAACCAACTTGTTTAAAACAAGGAATTAAATATTACAAAAACAGTTTCGGCCTTGATAGAAAAATTGTAAATAAAACTTTAGATCAAGCAGCAAAATGCAGGAAAACGGGAATTACGGTAACAACCTTTATGATTGCGCGTGACCCTTATCTGCAAGAGTTTGTTAGAGAGTTTACTAAAATAAATAAAGGAAAGGCTTTCTACAGCAGTCTTTCCGGTTTGGGTGATTATATTTTTGAAGACTATATCAGAAACCGTAGAAAAAATGTAAAATAACAGATGAGAATTTTCAAATTACAGGAGAATCTTTTTTAATATGAAATTAACTTCAATTAAAACATTCGGTGAACTTAAAAAAAGCGGGTATAAAAGCAGGTCTATTAAAGATGAATTGCGAAATAATCTTATAACTTCTTTAAAAAATTCACAGAACCCTTTTTCGGGAATTTTAGGTTACGATGAAACTGTCATTCCCGATATTCAAACAGCAATACTTTCCAGGCATAATATTATTCTTTTAGGATTAAGAGGGCAAGCTAAAACACGTATTGCCAGATTAATGATTAATCTTTTGGACGAATATATTCCTATTGTTGCCGGTTCAGAATTAAATGACGATCCTTTCGCACCTTTATCTAAATTTGCCCGGGATTTAATTTCAGAGAATGGAGATGATACACCAATTAGCTGGATTCCGCGTTCAGAACGCTATTCGGAAAAGCTTGCTACTCCGGATGTTTCGGTTTCAGATTTAATCGGCGATGTTGATCCTATAAAAGCAGCCTCTCTAAAACTTCCTTATTCCGATGAAAGAGTAATTCACTTTGGATTAATTCCCCGTTCCCACAGATCTATTTTTGTAATTAATGAACTACCCGATCTTCAAGCTAGAATACAAGTAGCTTTATTTAATATTCTTCAAGAAAATGATATACAAATTAGAGGATTTAAAATTCGTCTTCCTTTAGATATTCAGTTTATATTTACGGCTAACCCGGAAGATTATACCAACCGAGGTTCAATAGTTACACCTTTAAAAGATAGAATTGACAGCCAAATTTTAACTCATTATCCAAAATCAATTGAAGTATCGAGGCAAATTACAGATCAAGAATCTAATCTTGCTGAAGAGCAAATAGGCACTGTTACAGTTCCGGAGCTTCTTAAAATTTTAGTAGAACAAATTGCTTTTGAAGCAAGACAAAGCGAATATATTGACGCAAAAAGCGGAGTTTCGGCACGACTAACCATTTCGGCATACGAAAATTTAATTAGTACCGCGGAAAGAAGATTGATAATTAATAATGAAAAAACAACATACACCAGAATTTCAGATTTATACGGAATAATTCCCGCGATTACGGGGAAAATAGAATTAGTTTATGAAGGTGAGCAGGAAGGTCCTTCCAAAGTCGCGAATATTTTAGTTAGTAAAGCCATCAAAAATGTTTTTGAAGATTTCTTCCAATCACCCGATAAAATAAAGAAAAACCAATCCGCAAATCCTTACCAAGCTATAATAAATTGGTTTAGTAAAGGGAATATTTTAGATATTTTAAATACAATTTCCGATGAAGAGTATGAAGCAAAATTGAATGAGATTTCCGGTTTAAAAGATTTCGTAAAGAAAAAATATCCTGAGGAAGATAAAAATATCCAGCTTTTATTAATGGAATTTTTGCTTCACGGATTAGCGGAATATTCATTACTCAGCAAATTCAGATTAGAATACGGACTTCAATTTAAGGATATGCTTAGCTCAATGTTTACAATGTCTGCAGAAGACGATGATGATGATATGGATATAGATTCTGAATTTTTTAAATGATTCTAACTGGGAATTTACAAATTTAGAAAGTAAGTTCCCTTTTCCCTCTTCCTTATTTTAATTATATTTTGAGAGATAAAATAATCCCGGTTATTAGTGAAAAACAAACATCCTCTGATATAATTAATGAAAAATCCCCACAAGAAAAAAATTATAATTATCGGCCCGGTTTATCCATACCGCGGCGGAAATTCACTTTATGTGTCATACATTTATGATTCTTTACATGAAGAATTTGATGTGAAAATATTTAATTATAAACTTCTTTATCCCTCTCTTTTATTCCCGGGAACTACACAGTACGATAAAAGCGGAACTATTTTAAAAAAGGCCCCGAGTGAAAGAATTGTGAATTCCATTAATCCATTAAATTGGATTAATGTAGCGAATAGAATAAAAAGAGAAAAAGCCGATTTAGTGGTGTTCGATTGGTGGCATCCGTTTTTTAGCGCTTGTCATTTTACAATTTCTCAATTGATAAAAAAGCAATACAAAGGAAAAATTCTTTTTATTACGGAAAATGTTGTTTCACATGAAGAACATGGTATTGAGGAATTTTTAACAAAAATAGGTTTGAAAAATGCTTCCCGCTTTTTAGCTCTTTCTGAAATCGTGGAAAAGGATGTAAAAAAGTTTTCTGATGAAAAAAAAATTTACCGCTCGGAATTGCCGGTTTTTGATTATAAAACTGAAACTTCAGGAAATCAAAAGAAATTAAAAGCTGATCTTGGTTACTCAGAAAATGATAAAGTTCTTTTATTTTTCGGATATGTTAGAAAATATAAAGGACTAGATATTTTAATAAAAGCTTTCCCTATTATTCTAAATGATATTCCGGAAGCAAAACTTTTAATTGTCGGTGAATTTTATGATGATCCCAATACTTATTTTGATTTAGTCAAAAAATTAAAAATTGAAGACAAAGTGAAAGTCGTAAACAAATTTATTCCAAACGAAGAAGTCGGTAAATATTATATTCCCTCTGATTTAGTTATTCTTCCCTACAGAAGCGCGACGCAAAGCGGTATTTTAAATGTAGCTTATGGATTTAATAAACCTGTTTTAGTTACAAATGTAGGTGGATTGGCGGAGTTTGTTGATAACGGGCGAACCGGACTGATAACCGATTCTAGTTCAGCAGCTGATATTTGCAAAGGTGTGAATGAATTTTATAAGTTAAGAGAGTCGGTAAATTTTGAGGCAAATATAAATGAACAAATTCATAAAAATTTATTTAACAAACTGCCTGAGTTATTTCATGAAATTTTAAATGACTCGAATAAATAAATTATAATATTAGATCTTATTTCTTGTGAAGTTTAAGAATTACTTTTTTATTTTCCATTCCTTCTATAATTTCATTTAAAAGAAGCCGGAGATTTGAAAATATCTAATACTTGTTTTGCTTTTTCATTTTCACTTAATTTTACCTCGAAGGTCTTCTCATATTTTTTGTTTTGAATAACTTTTTTTTCCGCGCCTCGCCCTGCCTTTTTATATTCCGCCAAACTTCCGGAAGCTTTATACCGCGGAAGTTCTTCTTCTTTAGAATAATTATCTTCTATAAGATTATATTTTTTTATTTTAATTTTTTGTTCATTCGATTCGTCTTCCCCTCGCAAATTAGGCTTAGCCGCCGGACTTTTAACAGGCCTAGTTTTATCAATTTTATTTTTTGTTAATATTTCTTTCACAGGCTGTTTTGTTTTTTCAAACGCATATAATGCGTCTACAAAGACTTTATCATTTTGAAATTGGGCCTCGACTGCTTCCAAATCGACATTATATATCTCGGCAAAATTTGCTTTCCCTTCTTTACGGTTAAGAGTAGTTAAACCAACTTGCTGTATTCTAAAACGAAGGTTAGGTATATTAAAGGAACTTGAATATTCCTCAAGTTCCTTAACCGCAAAAATCGGATCAAAAAAAATAATTTCAGTAGAACCATTTATAAATAAAGAATATCCGTAATGAGAATGATCAAATTCAAAATTAGGAATGTTTGTCAGAATTCTATAAACAATTAAATTCTTTGGAACATATTCCGTTACAAAATTACATACGTCTTCAAATCCGATTTTTCTTGATTTTTTATCCGGATCATCTTTAAATATTATTTTAAAATTTTTTGATTTACTAAAAAGATTTTGAGAATAAATTATTATATCATTCTTTTTTACATCAAGTGTTTCTAATAGCATTTGGTATTTCTGATTCAAAAGAAAAAAAAATTAATAAGCCCAGTAAACAACGTCAAGTTCAAACGGACTAATAAGCATATTATTTTTCGGCAATATTCTTATTGTAAATCCCTGCTGGCCTGTTTTTTCTGTTTTAATACTTCCGGAATATTTATATGTACCGTCGTTTGTTTTTTTCGAATTCGGATTCATAACAATAGTATGATTATTTTGAGGATTATCTTGCCCTTCTACCGGACCAAAATATATTTGAACCTCTACATCTTCCGGAACTAAATTACCAAGATCTATTTCGGCTTCCACCGGCAAATCTTCTCCTACAAATATTTTTTTATTATTGCCGTTTGTTTTTATATTAAACGCTCTAATGCTTCCCCAATTTCCGATCACTTTTTCTTTCCAAGCAGACAATTCTTTGGCCGGAGCCCAATCATTTTTAATTAAATATTGTCTCTTTTGGAACGCGTCTTTATAATATTTTTCAAAATATTCTTGAAGCATTCTATGAGTATTAAAATACGGCCCAAGTTTTTTCATAGAATTTTTTACCATAGTAATCCATTGTCTGGGCAGCCTATCCTGTCCTTTCGCGTAAAATAGTGGTACTATTTGCGATTCCAAAGTATCATAAAGCTGCCTTGATTCTATTTCGTCTTGATAATCCGGATCAGAATATTCTTCACCGTTCCCTATTTTCCATCCTACTTCAGGATCAAAACCTTCATCCCACCAGCCGTCAAGAATACTAAAATTTAAACCGCCGTTTGCAATCACTTTCATTCCGGAAGTTCCGCTTGCCTCTAAAGGTCTGCGGGGATTATTTAACCAAATGTCGCAGCCTTCAACTAAATAGCGGGCAACATTCATATCATAATTTTCAATAAAAACAATTTTCCTTTTAAATTTCTCTTCTTTAGTAATCTGATAAATTTCCTGTATCAATTTTTTCCCTTCTTCATCTTTTGGATGCGCTTTACCGGCAATTACAAATTGGACAGGATAATCTTTGTTATTTAGAATATCGAGCAGTCTTTCAACATCTTTGAAAATTAATGTAGCTCTTTTATATGTAGCAAATCTTCTGGCAAAACCTATAGTTAATGCTGTAGGATCAAGAATTTCGGATGCGGCGCTTATTTCATTTTGGCTGCCGCCTCTAGCTCTAATTTGTTTGATTAATCTTCTTCTCGCGAATGCCACTAATCTTTCACGTCTTCTTTCATGAGTGCGCCACAATTCTTCATCGGGTATTTTGTCTATTCTTTCCCACAAATTTGTGGATGCGGGATTATCTACCCATTTTTCCCCTATATATTGCAAGAACAATTGTTCCATTTCCCCCGAAATATGAGATCGAATATGAACGCCGTTAGTAATTGAACCGATCGGAATTTCATTAAATGGAACATCAGGAAAACCGCTTACCCACATTTTTTTTGAAACCTCGCCGTGAAGTTTACTTACACCGTTTATATAACCCGCGGTATTCATGGCGAGATGCGCCATATTAAATACGTGCGATTCTTTATCTTTATAAATTGTTCCCAACGAATAAAATTCTCTATCCGATATTTTAAGTTCGTTTCGATAATAGTTGCCTAAATATTTTTCAACAAGTTCATTCGAAAACACATCAATTCCTGCCGGTACGGGAGTATGAGTTGTAAATATATTTGAGTAAAATCCTATTTCCTTAGCTTCGTTAAATGATATTTTATAATTTTGAATTATTAATCTCATTCTTTCTAAAGAAAGGAATGCCGAATGGCCTTCATTCATATGACAGACCATGGGTTTAACACCCATCGCGTGAAGAGTCCGGATTCCTCCGATTCCTAAAATTATTTCTTGCTGAATTCGTGTTTCTACATTACCTCCGTATAACGTTTGGGTAATTTTTCTGTCAACTTCAGAATTGAGATGAATATTTGTATCAAGCAGATAAAGCGGAACCCGTCCTACTTGTATCTTCCATACTTGGAAAAAAACTTCTCGGTCATAAAAATTTACTGAAGATACTAAAGGTTCACCGTTATCTTTAATGACTAATTGCATCGGAAGATTGGTAAAATCGTTTATTTCATATCTTTCATGCTGCCATCCGTCGGAAGTTAAATATTGCTGAAAATATCCTTCTTTGTATAACAAACCTAAACCAATTAAAGGAATACCTAAATCGCTGGAAGCTTTAAGATGATCACCGGCAAGAATTCCTAATCCTCCTGAGTAAGTTTGGAGACATTCCGTTAATCCGAACTCCGCTGAGAAATATACAATATTGAACGATTGAGGATAATTATAATTTTTTTGATACCAGGTTTTTTCGCTAAGGTAATCTTGAAGACGTTTATAAACTCTATCCAGATGTGCTTTAAAACCATCATCCTGCGAAACTTCTTGTAACCTTGATTGACTAATATTTCCGAGCATAGTTATCGGATTATGATTTGTCTCTTCCCATAATTCTCTATCTAATCGTCTAAATAATTCTCTCGCGTCAGGATTCCATGACCAGTGAATATTATAAGCAAGTTCGCGTAATTTTTCTAAATTTTTTGGTAATGACGGAACTACATTATAAGTGCCTAAAAACTTATGCATTTATTCTCCAAGATAACTTTAATCTAAATTTTTTGTGGATTGAAAAATTTCTGAATTTAAAATCTACAGAAAACCAGACTCATCAAAAATGTATAACTAAATTATTTTTGATCTTAAACAAGTGATATTTTTATGGAAGCCGATAAAAAAGAGGCCGTCGTTAAAATTAATTAAGACGGCCAAAATAATAAATAGCGGAAGAAAATTTATTTAAGAAGAACCATTTTTCTCATCATCCTAAATTCATTTCCATTAGCTCCGGAGGCTCTTAGTTCGTAAAAATATATGCCGCTGCTAACTTTGCTGCCGTTACTATCATCCGCGTTCCAAACCATTGAATGGAAGCCGGCTTGCATTGATCCGTTTACAAGAGTTTTAACAACTTCACCCAACATATTGTAAATCACCACTTTTACATTTGAGGAAATTGGAATTCCAAATTCAATTTTTGTTGTAGGATTAAAAGGATTAGGATAATTCTGAGCTAAAGTAAAATCTTTAGGCAGGTGAGACTTTAGATTTTCAGCCACGCCGGTCGCGTTTCCGTTGGTAAGCAGTGCTAATCCTCTAATATTTTTAAATCCTGTCTCACCGATTATAGTTCCTTCTCCTGTGTTTTTATCAATGCTAATTAAAGAATTAATTTGACTTACGGAACCGGTAACACCAAAAAGATTTCCTTCAGCATCAAAAACTAAATCGTTGGTAATAGCATTTAATTTAGTACTTCCAACCAAAGTTGTATCGCCTGTATTTACATCCACTTTAAAGATTTTATCTTTAGTACCGGCATAAATTACCGAAACCCATAAGTTATTTGTTAAGGGATTAAAAGCCATTCCCGAAATATTAATAGGCGTGGTAGCAAGTTTATTATAACTTCCGTTTGATAAATTAATTTGATAAATTTCCCCGTTTTTTTGTGCCGCATAAAATACACCCGCAGTATCAAAAGCAATTGCGGCCATATTCGGAAGATCTAAATCAAATAGTTTATATGAATCGCCTCCCTTTGCGTTTACACGGATTATGGTTGAACTATCTAATGAAGTTACAACTCCATAAATAATTTTTGTTTTGGGATCAACCGTAATACATTTAACATCATCGAACCTAGAAGCACCAATTCTGGAGCCTGTACCGTCCGTTAAATTTAAAGTGATTATATCTCCGTTATTTTTTGTTCCCGTAGACGCATAAAGAATGCCTTTTGCAGCTGTTTCTATTTGGTAGCCATGGCCTTTTAAAGGGATTCCATTAAATGAACCGGAGTTATTAGTAACGTTTAAAACTTCATTATATTCCGTCGCGTCGGTTGGAATAAACACCACTTTTATTTTTAATGAATCATATGAAGCAAGAGATATAGGGAAAGAGAAATTATCAACTACGTGAAAAGGACCGGCATCTTTAGAAATATTTGTTATTTCAAGATTATCGGTTCCATAATTGGTTATATACGCAGTTAAAGTATCACTTGAAACATTTGTTTGTGAATAACTGAAATCAACAGTATCTGTCTCAACTTTTATTCCCGGGAAAGGAACCATTCTTACCTCACCTATCCAAGTTCCCCAAGTATTCGTATTAGACGCGTATTCCGTAAACATCCAGATATTATCCGGATCAGCGGGATCAACAGCTATGCCCATATAATCTCCCCATCTATTTCTTCCGGAATCATAATCTTTTACATAATTACCATTTCCGGCTCGAAGTAAATGGCTTCCTTCAAAAGAGCCGGAATTAATTTTTGTTGTAAAATAGGCTCCTATATATTCATTCTGGCTGGAACGGCTGTATGTTATGACCACATTTCCGCTTTTATCAACCGCTAACGCGGGGTAATAATGCCAGTATGATTTCGCCCCAAATTGTAAATCCTCTACCGCGGAATTACCATTTACATCAATTTTTACATACTGTAAACTCGAAGTAGAATCGAGGCCGGGACTTAAAACAGAATGAACAGTGTGTAAAAGTCCATCCTGATAAATAGGTTCACTTCTTAGAGCGCTTCCGCCGGCTTCAACATCCATTGAACCGCCGCCTAATTGTTTTGCGTTAGTCGAGGATTTATAAGAAGAAACCATTACGTTAGTTTCCGAAATAGACGGATTTCCTAAAGCATCATTAACTTTATAAAGAACCATAAAATTAGCGCTGCCACCGGGAGAATGCAGCATATAATATTGGGCCGCGTCATCAAGCATTATAGCAGGACGAATATTAAAAATTTTTGTACTAGTACTGGAAGGATATCTAAAATCCCAAAAATCTACCCACTCAATTTGATTTGGATTGTCTAAATATAATTGATGTTTTGGAATAATTCTTAGCTTAGCATATTCGAATGAACCGGCAAAAGACCATTGATTAGCTGTTATATATAGTGCATTTTTATCGTATCCTACTCCTTCATAATCACTCCAGTTAGAAACAGAATCACTGCCGTTATAATTTGCCGGAAGCGCCCAATTATGCCAAACTCCTAACGGATCGGCATCATCTGAGACGGATACTAATAAATACGCGGCTTTATCATTATCATTTACGCTTAACCAAACCATTATCCAATGATTATCAAAATGATCATAAATAATTTTAGGATCAAAAACACCTGCCGAAGGAATTAAACTATTATACCACTGGTCACCGTCAATCAGCTTAAGCATATTTCCTTCTTTATCGAAAATAGCAAAACTACTGTTAACAGTAGTAATTATATGATCCGGGCCTACTGCAAGATGAGGATCAGGAGGGATAAAATTTGTTTGGGAAACGCCTTTAAAATCCTTTAGAAGTATAGTTGCTGCTGTTCCGGCAGGCTTTCCGCTTACACTAGGATCTTCAAAATATTTCGATTTTATGGGAGCTTGAGCAAAATCGACATAAATAGGTTCTCTCAAATATTCAACATCGTTTTCCGGGCCTTTTTCTTTTGGCGGACTAACTGCTATGGCCCGGCTAAAATTATCTGTAGTAACTGTTACTCCTGAACTTATATTACCCAGTGCAGGACCTTTATAAGTTTGTGCTGCCGTAAAAGAGCAAAAACCGAAAAATAAAAGAATTGAAGTTATAACAAATTTTGATGACATTATCACCCTCCAAATAAACTAATAAATATTTATATAAACTTAATTTAATAATCATGTTCTAAAATTACTAATACAAAATTAGACCATAATAGATAAATATTAATAATTGTTTTTCTTTTTTCAAAAAATCTT
This sequence comes from uncultured Bacteroidota bacterium, assembly GCA_963798775.1. Taxonomy (GTDB): domain Bacteria; phylum Bacteroidota; class Ignavibacteria; order Ignavibacteriales; family Ignavibacteriaceae; genus CAWCUK01. Next base: position 226,689 of record CAWCUK010000004.1, on the reverse strand, counting down.
TTTTTAATTTGTAGATAAATTTCTGTAAATTGAAATTTATCTTTAGATTATTGATGAAATTTATTCTATATGAAAAATGTTTTAGTTTTTGAAGATGATGAAGATGTGGTTGAAAAAATCTTCCTCACGTTGAACAGAGAACAGTTTAGTATAGATTTAGTAAACAAAAATCGTCCCTCCTTTCAAAATGGTTATGGTAAAATTCCGGAATTAGTAATTTGCAATCTTAATTTAGTTGGGTCAAAAGAATTCGAATCTTTTAATTATTTAAGAGATGAAAACTCATGCCATTCTGTCCCATTTATTTTCTTAGTTGATGAAAATATTAAAAAGAAAAAAATAACAAATACCGGTTTTGATTATTTTATTCATAAGCCTTTTAATACAAATGAGCTTTTAAAAATAATAGAAGTAGCATACAAAAAATTCGATACAGTACTTAAAAAATCAGAAAAAAGGTTAGATGAATTACGGGGAAGCATTTCGTTTTCAATACCGCATGAATTTTTTACGCCGGTTAATGGAATTCTAGGATTTTCCGATATTTTAATAAAGGAATTTGATACTTTAGAAAAACAAGAAGCTATTCAAATGCTGAAATTTATTTATAAAGACGCGCTTCGTTTAAAGGGTATGACTGAAAATATTGTTGCTTTTACTGAATTAGAAATGATTTCAAATGATCCTAAAAAAGTTCGTCTTTTAAGAGAATCATATTTCATTAATCCAAATGATTTAATATCTGAAATATCTGTAAATGTCGCTAAACAATTTAATCGATTTGATGATTTAGTTCTGGATTTGGAAGATCATTCGGCACTTAGAATGAGTGAAGGATATTTGAGGAAAATATTATCCGAAATAATTAGTAATGCATTTAAATTTTCAACAAAAGGCGGACAGGTTTTTATCAGCACAATTTCCAACGATACAAGTTTAATGATTTCCGTAACAGACAGCGGCAGAGGGATGAAGAATGATCAGATAAATTCTATCGGCGCTTTTATGCAATTTAACCGAGAAAAATATGATCAGCAGGGTCCGGGTTTAGGGCTAACTATCGCTAAGAAAATATGTAAGTTACACGGAGGTGAATTTATTATAGAAAGCAGAGTTGATGAAGGGACTAAGATAACTATGATTTTCGAACAATAATTAATAATAATTTTATGAAATTCAAAGAGGTCAAATGATGGGAAAATTTAATCTAAACAAAATGCAGAAAATACTTACTTCAATGAATATTGATGCTTGGCTGTTGTACGATTTTCGCGGCAGTAATGATCTTGCGCTAAATATACTTGATGTTCCAAAAGAAAGTCACTTAACCAGGAGATTTTATTATTTTATTCCCAAAGAAGGAACACCGATTAAAATAGTTAACGCTATTGAAGCTCATAATTTAAATCATCTGCCGGGAGAACGTTTAACCTATGCAAGCCACTCCTCCCTTACAAATCATCTTAAAGAAATCTTAACAAATGTAAATTCAGTCGCAATGGAATATTCACCGATGAACGCTATTCCGTATGTATCAAAAGTTGATGCCGGAACAATAGAACAAATTAAATCTTTAGGAATTAATATCGTAAGCAGTGCGGATTTAATTTCGATGTTTGATGCCGTTTGGAACAATGATCAGTTGGAAGAAAATAAGCCGGTTGCAAATGCTTTAACCGATATTGTAGAAAAAGCTTTTAATTATATTAAAGAGTCAACCGCCAACGGCAAAACATTAAACGAATATGAAGTACAGCAGTTTATAATGAACGAATTTGATGAACGAGGTTATTATACAGATCATCCGCCCATTGTAGGAGTGAATGAAAATAGCGCGAATCCTCATTACGCACCTTCCCAAAACGAGCATAAACAAATAAATAAAGGTGATTTTGTATTAATCGATCTTTGGGCAAAAGTAAATAAAGAAAGCGCTGTCTGGGCCGATATAACATGGGTAGGATTTATGGGAGATTCAGTTCCGGAAAAATATACTAAAATTTTTAATATTGTTGCTGACGCTAGAGATACGGCATTTTCTTTGGTAGAAAATAGATTTAAAGAAGGTAAAGAAGTTAGAGGTTTTGAAGTTGATGATGCCGCACGAAAAGTAATTTCCGATGCAGGTTACGGAGAATATTTTATTCATCGCACCGGGCATTCTATTACCACCGATTTACACGGAAGCGGTGCCCATATGGATGATTATGAAACTAAAGATGAAAGGCTTCTTCTTCCTTCTACCTCATTTTCAATTGAACCGGGAATTTATTTAACAGGAGATTTTGGTGTTAGAAGTGAGATTGATGTTTATATTTCCCCGGAAGGTGAAGTAGAAGCTACAGGCGGAGAAAGACAAAAAGAAATAATTCCTATTCTTAAATAGAAATAATGATTCCTTTAAAAGTAAAAAAGCTTTAAGAATAATTTCTTAAAGCTTTTTTTAATTAATATGCTTTATTTCTTTTTGTATTCGCTCATTATATAATTTGCAACAGCTTTTGCTTCATTCGGTCTTAAACCCGGATTCGGCATCGGAGGATAATCCGGATTTTTTTTAACCGGATTTCGAATGAATGCAATTAATTGATCAATATGGCCTTCATATTTAGGCAAAGTTTGTTTATACGGAGGCCCAACTACTTTATGATCAAAACTATGGCAAGATGAGCAGATGTTCTTAAATATCTGTTCCCCGCTTACTTCCGGCACTTTATTTGTACCGGTTAACTCAGCCATCATATCTTCATATTTAGCACTAAGTACAATCGATTGCAGCTGAGTTGCATTATTCATCGCCAACTGATCTTTAATAATTAACGCAAAAATAGCAAAAAGAATTACAAAGAATACTTGTCCGCTGAATCTGCTGTCTTTGGCTTTTACCATAGCATAAAGAAGTTGAAAACCTATAAACAGAAGAATTAACGCGATAACTGAGAAAGTAAAAACGCCGCCCGATAAAGACTCTTTAGGAAGAGCAAAAATATTTACGAACATAAAAAACGGCATTGATAATGCGGCGGTGAATGTAACTCTAATACCGGTTTTTCTAATAAAGCCGCTGTATTCCGAAGAAAGATTTTTCTTTCCGCCTTCCCAATAAAAATAAGAGAATAATATTACTCCGCCGGTTATAGCGAAAGCAGCTGATAAAAAGTAAAAATACTTAGTAAGAACCTGCCAAGAAAATAGAATATAAAACAAATCTCTGGTTTTCCATTGAGCCGGGAAAATGGCTAAAGTAATTCCGGCAATAAAAAGCCAAAGCGCAATAAACATCAAAAATATCCCAAATCTGCCGGCTCTTAAATTAAGACTTAAATTCCCTTTTCTAAATTTTCTTATCTCTTCCGTAACCGATTCATCCTGAGGTTTAAATTCCTTAATAGCATTAAAAATATCCATAAATGACATTGAATATCTATACGCATAAATTAAAATTAACCCTACCGAAAGGGTAAAGAAAGAAGCAACTAAATAACTTATGGCAGCAATTGTAGTATTATGGAGTAATTGAGCATAGATTAACACTGCCGCTAAAAGCGGAACTATACCTAGAATAATTCCCACACTTTTATTTAAAGTTACAGTCTCAATTATCTCTTTTGAAAAACGTAAAAACCTATCATTACTTTCTCTTAAACCTCTGTTTTTGAAATAAAGGGAAATGGAAGCACCGCCGAATACTACACTAATAAACGGTACAAACAAAAAGAGAAGTAACATCAGAAGATAATGCAGCAGCTTAATATGCTCTGATGACTGAGGTATAACTAAATTCTGAAGAAACTCCATTTATATTCTCACTTTTCTCTAGTTTAAAAATTATATTATCAGTTTATCGATTGAAAGAATAATTACAACAAGAATTGCAAAAATATTTATCTCTCTAAATGCAAATCTAAATTGAATTTTTTCAACAGTAGTTTTTAAAAGTTTAACTGCATTCCAGCTTAGCCATAAGCCTGCTGCAAATAATGCGATGTTTACCGCAGGGTTTTTAACTACTCCAAACAATGGAATGAGTAAACAGGTTACTACAGTAGCAATAATCCATATAAAAGTAATTCTTGCTAACTGTTGAGGATTAAATATCTGTGTTAAAGTAGGAAAACCTGCTTGTTCATAATCCTTACCTAAAACTAAAAGCAGCAACCAAAAGTGAGGTATTTGCCATATAAAAAAGAAGAAGGAAATTATTATAATTTGCGGATCAATTATACTTCCACCGCCCGCGACCCACCCGACAGCGGGAGGAATTGCTCCGACTAAAGAACCAGGAATTATTGCCAGCGGATTCACTTTTTTTAGCGGAGTATAAATACCGTTGTACCAAATTAAGTTTACTAAGCCCAATGCCAACGCTATAATACCGGCCCCAAAATATAGTAATATTGAGCCCAAAATTAATAGCACCAAAGCAAATAATAATGCTCCGCCGGGAGATATTCTACCTGAAGGAATAGGCCGATTTTTAGTTCTCGTCATTAATGCATCGGTTTTTCTTTCTTGATAATGATTTACAACCGCGGAACCGCAAGCCAAAAGTAAAATACCAAGAGTAGGAATTATAGCGTCCGCGGTTAATTTACCCGCGGCACTAATAAACCCGAATAACATCGTGAACATAACGAAAGTTGTTATACGAATTTTTGTTAACTCTAAAAATATGTCTAATTTCTTTTTCAAATATTAAATCTTTGTCTAATAAATATATTTATTGATTACCGACTGAACTTGAATCATTTTCACTAACTACAGGTTTACTGCCCGCTGCTTTTGCATTTCCCAGCCAAATATCAAAATCGTTTTTAGGCATTACTATAACTTTTGTTAACATATATGAATGCCTTAAACCACAGTATTCAGCACAAAAAACATTAAAAGAACCAATTTCTTCCGGTTTGAACCACATATGATTATTTCTGTTAGGAATTACATCCTTTTTAACTTTAAAAGCCGGTACATAAAAAGAATGATTTACATCCTTTGAATGAAGATTTAATCTTACAGGTTTATTTAAAGGAACAAATAAGGTATCTGTTTCAACTCCATTTTCATATTTAAAGCTCCACTTCCACATTTGACCGGTTACATCAACAACCATTGCATCTTTTGGAACATCGGTCATTTGCTTATATCCTGTCCATCCAAACCAGAACATAATAAGTACCAGAATAGTCGGAATCAGAGTCCAAGTTACTTCTAACGGAACACTTCCGTGAATATTGGTCGCAATCGGGTTTCTTTTTCTGCTGTACTTTATCACAAATGTTATCATTAAACCTGTAATAAGTACCAGAAAGAAAACGCAGATTGCTACTATAAAAATAAATGCGGTATCAACAGAACCTACAAAATTCGATGCTTCTGCAATCATTTTTTTACCTTACATATTAGAAAAATCTGCGAATAACAATGTGAATGATACGATTATAAAAAATAGAGCTACAATTACGAACACTTTAAAAGCCTTCTGCTCTACTCTTAAATGCATAAAAATAGTTAAAACTAAATAAGATTTAATTGAAGCTATTATTAAAGCCGTAGCAATTGTAATACTGCCTAAATTTATTCCGGCAACCGCTACAGTAATAGCCGTAAGTGTTAAAAGCCCTAACCAAACTAAGACATAAATACCATAGCTATGGGTTATATGTGATTCTTTTTTTTCCATTGAAAATGCCTCAAGTTATAAGATAGAATAATGGGAAAAGGAAAATCCAGATAATATCAACTAGATGCCAATATAAACCGGCCGCCTCAAGTTTTACATAGTTGTCATGGTTGATGACATCCTTTGCGGTTAATCTGGTCATAAAAGCTATTAAAAACATACCAATAATTACGTGCAGTGCATGTAACCCGGTCATTACGTAGTACAAGCCGAAGAACAATATTTGTCCCGATGGTTTACCTAATAGTATTTCAGATCCCGGAAAATTGCCATGATGAATTTCGGTGCTCCATTCCATATATTTATTAAATAAGAAGAACGCTCCCATTAAAATTGTTATTAATTGGAAAAAGATAGATAAATTTTTATTCCTTTTATGCACCGCAGTAATTGAAAGAGCCATGGTTAAACTGCTTGTTAAAAGAATAATCGTATTGAAAGTGCCTATCAGTACGTTCATCTCTTTGGCTGCAATATGAAAATCTTGCTGATGTAAGAATCTATATACTGAATAAAGGAAGAACATACCTCCGAACAATATTAACTCTGTAAAAAGGAACAACCACATTCCCATTCTTGAGCCAATATCGTCTCTATGCACGTGAGCTACTGTGTGTTCTTGACTACTCACACTACCTCCTCTTTTTCTAATGTTCTAACATCATTTTGTTTGTAATCGTACGGACCATCTACAACCATAGGAATTTCTTCAAAATTTTCTAAAATGGGCGGAGTTTCAACTGTCCATTCTAGAGTTTCACCACCCCAAATATTTCTTACTGTAATTATCTCACCGCTTTTTGCGGATTTAATCAAGTTATAAAACATAATTATCAATCCGAGAACTAAAATCCATGAACCTACTGTAGATATTACATGGTACACTTGATATTCAGGAAGATAATCATAATATCTTCTCGGCATTCCTAACCACCCCATCACAAACATTGGGAAGTAAAGAATATTAAAACCGGTGAACAGAGTCCAAAAACCGACTTTTGCCGTTTTATGGTTGTACATTCTTCCGGTCATTTTAGGAAGCCAATAATGGAGAGCGGCAAAAATTCCGAAACCGCTAGTACCGAAAACCACATAATGAATATGGCCGACAATAAAAGTTGTATCCGTTAAATGAATATCAACTGAAAGAGCTCCTTGTATAATTCCGGTTAAACCGCCGATTGAAAAAAGAAATATTACAGCTAATGCGTAAAGCATAGGCGGATCTAATTGAATTGATCCTTTATATAGTGTAGCAGTCCAGTTAAAAACTTTAATAGCGCTTGGAATTGCAACAAGAAAAGTTAAAAGTGAAAAAACAAATTCGCCTGTATCACTCATTCCTGCGGCAAACATATGATGAGCCCAGACAAGGGAACCAAATAACGCAATACCTAAACTGGAGAAGGCAATAAATTTATATCCGAAAATAGTTCGCCTCGCGAATACAGGAATGATTTCCGAAATAACACCCATTGCCGGAACAGCCATAATATATACGGCCGGATGGGAATAAATCCAGAATAGATGTTGAAATAAAATCGGATCGCCGCCTAAAGCGGGATCAAAAAGTCCGACACCGAAAACTCTTTCTATAACAATTAAAAGAAGAGTAATTCCGATAATAGGAGTAACTAAAACTTGTATCCAGCCGGTTGCGTACAGAGCCCAAGAAAATAAAGGCATTTTAAACCAGCCCATTCCCGGTGCTCGCATTCTATGGATTGTGGTAATAAAATTTAATCCGGTTAAAATGGAAGAAAATCCTAATACGAATACAGCGAACAAAGTAATAATCATATTAGTACTTGTCCTAACACTATAAGGAATGTAGAAAGTCCAGCCTGTATCCGGTGCACCTCCCGGCAAAAATATTGCTAAAATAACTAAAAGGCCGCCAATTACATATAAATACCATGATAAAAGATTAAGCCTTGGAAAAGCAACATCTTTTGCCCCGAGCATAATAGGCAGGAAAAAATTACCAAATACGGCCGGTACACCCGGAATAACAAATATGAAAAGCATAATTACGCCGTGCAGCGTAAAAAATACATTATATGTTTGAGGATCAACTATAGTTCTGCCCGGAGTCAATAACTCCAGTCTGATTAAAAATCCTAAAGTTACACCAACAGCAAACCAGCTGATTAATGTAACCAAATACAGAATGCCGATTCTCTTATGATCAGTAGAAAGGATCCATGCTTTTAAGCCTTTATGCTTGCCTTTATAATCTAAATAGCTTACATGTCCGTTTCTGCTAACTGAAGCATCACTTGCCATAAAAAACTACCTCGTTTTTACTTTCTTCGGTTTTACTACTACAAAAACAACAAATATCAGTACCAGAAAAATTGTTCCGGCGCCGAATACTTTTAATAAATCAAATACGTATGTCTTCCCCTTCGGGTCATAGCTAAAGCAAAATTGAAGTATTTTGCCTACTGTTGGTATTGTTTTTCCCTTTACAGTTTCCAGATTTGCCATCTTGAAATCAAAAGGAAGAATACTAAACTCACCTTTTTTTGAATAACTTGGATAAAGATAACGACAAATTTTCCCGTCTTTTGATACAAATATAACCGCTGTGGTATGGAGGAACTGATTTCCTTTTCTCACAAAATGAAAACCTGCGGCCTCTGTTGCTTTATGAATATTTACACTATCGCCGGTTAAAAACCTCCAGGCCGAATTAGGTAAATTTTTATCAATTATTTTTATGAAATCTTTTTTCTTATCTCTTGCAATTTCCGGTGTCTCTCTTTCATCCATGCTGATTGTGATAATATTATAATCAACACCCGGCTGCAAATCTACTTTGTTCACTACATTGGCAATTTCAGTCATTAAAGGACTGCAAATGCCAGGACATTTATAATAAACAAAAGCTAATACTGTAGAATTTGTAAAGATATCTTTTAAAGCAACTTTATTCCCATATTCATCAGTAAAAGTAAGATCAAGCGGTATTTTTTTTCCCAATTGTTCATTTATATTGGGTTCAGTATCTTGGTTAACCGCGTAACCGGTATTAAAAGAAACCAGAAATATTAACAAGAAAAGAATGTTTAAAATTCTTTTCATTATTTATCACTCCTAACTTATATCATAAATTCTTGTTCATATAATTAAATAGTGCATCCCATTCATCACCCGATAAAGAATAAACTTTACCGTTAAATCCATTTACATTTGTATTGTATACAATGATATCTACAAAATCTTTTTCGCTTTGACGCCAATTATCTGAACCTAGTAAAATAGTTAATGCTTTACTTTTATTATTAGTTACTTGATTAAATATTCTCGCTCCTTCCGAATTTGCGTCTCTTGAAACTTGCTGAATTACTTGAGTTATCTTCTCAGATTTCGGCTGACTTTCTTCTTCTATAATTTTCATTGCGGCCGCTACTGGAATTGTCGCAGGTATTCTTTTACCTGCCGATAGATTATACGTCTGGTCTAAAGTTGCTAGATCCTCTTTAGTATCTTCAGGAGGATCGGGAACAAATGTAGAACGTATATAATGAGCTACCTCAAATTTCTCCGTCGGCGAAAGTTGCTGGTATGATGCCATAGCACTGCCTTCTACACCTTCTTGCAGTGTCTGATAAATTTGAGTTAATTTTGGTCCGTTAACCCAACCCTCTTTACTAGTAAAATTTCGCGGTGGTGGTTTTAATCCGCTCGCAACGGGGCCATTACCTTTGCCTTCGGTTCCATGACAAGAAACGCAGGTGGACTGAAAAATATTTTCACCCGCTTTAATTAAAGAATCAGTCGGCTGAGCTAACAAATTAATGTCAGCGGCCGGGACAACTTTAGCCTCAGAAACCTTAAGGTCTACAACCTTTGTGGTATCGGGCAATGCAGGCGGTACAGATCTTCTAGAGATATAATTTTCATTATTCACATAGTGAATTCCAATTACCAAACCAATAATAAGAACGTATATGTAAACTAAACTGAATACGCCCGCCGGTTTTTCTTTTATTTTATTTTTAATATCTTTAACTATATTACTCATAGAAATTCCTTAAAAATCCTCTTAATTAAAGGCGAAAATCGAATCCCCGCTCAAGTTTGGGATCACCAATTGGAATAAGATTATGTCTTTTAGCCAAATAGCTGAATACTAGAATTATAATACCGACAGTAGCAATCGGAAAAACTAAATCAGTCCAACTAAAATAATACCCGCCGGTACCAATATTCATTCCCGGCATTACCATCCAGTAAATATCCAGAAAATGTGTTGCTAAAATCCAAATAGCAATAAATTTTAATCTGCTGGCTTCTGTTTTAGCTCTTAATGATAAAAGAGTAAAGAATGGCACAATAAAATGCGCAAGAACCAGAACAACCGAAATCACTTTCCATATACCTTCCCATCTATGAAGAAACCAGCTAGTTTCTTCCGGAAGATCTCCGTACCAAATTAGCATATATTGAGAAAAAGCGATATATCCCCAAAATGCAGTAAACGCGAACATCCAAGTTCCAAGACTATAGTAATGATCATCGTTCAATTTTGTGTGAAGATAACCATTTTCTTTTAGCTTAATTACAATATATGTTAATGCCGCAAACGCAGCCCAAGCAGTACCGGCAAAATAATAAACGCCGAATATTGTGGAAGCCCAATGAGGTTCTAAACTCATCATCCAATCAACAGACATAATAGTAATAGAGAAAGCAAAAACAGGCATAAAAATTACTGATATAATAGAATTCTTTTTAGTAATAAACTGATCTTTAGAATAATCCTGCTTGCGTGAATTTCTTGTTAAGAGGATATAAAATAAAGTCCAAAGAGCACAAATTATTATCAATCGGATAATAAAAAAAGGGATATTCAGATAAGGTACTTTTCCTCTTAACGATGCATCTGTCGCGATTACATCTTCATGAGTCCAGTGGAATAAACTGTGCATATTAAATAAAAGCGGAATTGCAAGCACTAACAGCAGCGGAATAATACCCGCAAGAAATTCACTTACTCTTCTGAAAGGAGTACTCCAAACGGCACCGGCGGCATATTCCAAGGCAACCACAAATAAAGAACCAATACCGATACTTACTAAAAACATAAAACATACTAAATAACTGAAAGCGGCTCTTGAAGGATCAGTAATAAAACTAATTACCCCTAAAATACCTCCAACAGCTAAAAGTATTCCTCCAATTTTTCCAATTTTACTTGGTAAATCTTTTTTTATATAACCGGCTTCACTATTGGGCATTTTTACCAGACTCCTTTTTAATCTCTGTTATATCGGATTCTTTTGCGTTTTCAGCTCTCTGCAGCACTCTTACATAATTAATTATCGCCCATCTTTCCTTTCTTGAAATTTGATCTGCGTAGGAAGGCATAATATTCTGTCCGTTTGTAATTATGTGATAGATCTTTCCGTCACTGAAATTAAGTGCTCTTTCGGTGTGCAGCGAAGGAGGTTTAGGAAATTGTCCTCTCAGCCTGCTGTTTCCATTAGCAAGATTTCCATGACATGGACTGCAGAAAGTTTGAAATTTCTTTTTTCCTAATGCTAAAACATCTTTTGTAGGAAGAAGAGGATTCGATAATGGTACCGTCGGTTCAGGCTGACCCATATACGGATAAGGAATAAATCCTCTTGCAACCGTACCATTAACCGGTTTTCTCATCGCAAAATCATCAGAAAATAAAAAACTTTCTTCTTGAGGTTTTACTTTATCTTGTTCAGCCATCCAGGTGAACGGCGGTACATACATCAATTTGTTCAACATTAAATAAGTTCCGCCGCATGAGAATAAAGCTACTACGGCAAGAAACATTAGAAACTTCGGCTGAAAGATCGGGTGGACTTCTTTAACCCTTTGATAAACAGGTTCTATATGTACTGCATGAAGATTTTTAAATAATGTGTTTATTTCAGCTTCATTAAAATTTGGATCATCAGCCTCAATAACTATTCCATATCTATCTGAAGATACTTTCTTCATATATTCTGTATCATGCAGCGGATGACTATTATTGGGCAGATATAGAAATGCAGCAATCATTCCAAATACAGTTGATAATGCCGCTAACAAAACAGTGAATTCAAAAGTAATAGGAATAAACGCAGGAAGTGCAAAAAATGGTTTTCCGCCGACTACCATAGGATAATCTACAGACATAGCCCACCACATAAAAAATAATATAAATGCAGTTCCCGATAATCCAAATGATAGAGTTACAAAACCTAATTTAGAAGGTTTTAGTCTCATCGCTTTATCCAGCCCGTGCAGCGGATAAGGTGTGTGCGCATCAAATTTTTTATATCCGGCTTCTACTACAGCATCTGCTGCGTGAATGATACTATTTGGACTATCAAATAGCGCCGCAATTCCAAATAATTTATCAGATCTACTCATTAGTGATTTCCTCCTAGATGCTTATGCTCCGGTTGTGCGCCATCTGACATTGCTTTAACTTCGGCCATTGAAATTACCGGTAATGATTTTGCAAATAAAAGCACCAATGTAAAAAATAAACCAAAGCTGCCGGCTAAAATTCCAAGATCAAAAATTGTAGCATGAAACATTCCCCAGCTTGAGGGTAAGTAATCTCTGTGCAATGTAGTTACAACAATAACATATCTTTCAAACCACATACCCACATTCACCAATAATGAGATTATAAACATAACCGGAATTGATCTTCTAAGTCTCTTAAACCAGAATAACTGAGGGAATAAAACATTACAACTTACCATTATCCAGTAAGCCCAAGCATAAGGCCCGAATGCTCTATTAATAAACACAAATTGTTCAACAGGATTTCCGCTGTACCACGCGAAGAAAAATTCTGTAGCGTATGAATAACCTACCATAGAACCGGTTAGAAGAATAACTTTATTCATATTCTCTAAAGTACTCATTGTAATAATGTCTTCCATATCGAAAACTTTTCTTACAATTACTAGAACTGTCATTACCATAGCAAAACCAGAAAAAATAGCTCCGGCAACAAAATACGGAGGGAATATAGTTGAATGCCATCCGGGTAAGATCGCAACCGCAAAATCCCAGCTAACAACAGTATGCACAGAAAGTACAAGCGGAGTAGCCAGACCGGCCAGAATCATGTATGCCTTTTCATAATGAATCCATTGACGGTTAGAATGCCTCCAGCCTAAACTAAATATTTGATATATTGTTTTCTTTACTTTTGAAGTTGCTCTATCTCTTAACACTGCAAAATCGGGAATTAAACCGACATACCAGAAAACTAAAGAAACAGTAAAATAAGTTGAAACCGCAAAAACATCCCATACCAGAGGTGAAATAAAATTAACCCAAAGTGAATGCTGATTAGGATAAGGAATTAAATATCCGGCAAGCCATGGCCTTCCAACATGAATCAATGGGAAAAGACCGGCGCACATAACCGCGAAAATAGTCATGGCTTCGGCAAATCGAGCAATAGCTGTTCTCCACTTCTGTCGTAAGAGATAAAGAATAGCTGAAATAAGAGTTCCGGCATGACCGATACCTACCCAAAACACGAAATTGATAATTGGAAATCCCCAGGCAACCGGCTGATCATTACCCCACATACCTATGCCGTAATAGAAACTAATTGCAAGACAAACGGCACCGAATAAAAGAACCGTTGACGAAATTCCTATTGCGATAAAATACTTCCGGTTTGGACGAGTGTCCATCGGCCGCGCAACCAAATCCTCAATTTCAGCACGGCTTAAACCGCCTTCTACTACCGGTGGTTCTACGGTATAGTCAACAGGCGACTTATCTATATAATCAATATTCACTTATACTTCCTCCGTATGAGTATTTCTTAATTTAGCAAGATATGTAACATTCGGCCGCACGTTTAAATCTTCCAGCACATAATATCCAAGTTTATGATTTCTATACTTATAAAATTCACTGTCTTTATCATTCTCATCGCCAAAATTTATGGCGTTCGTATTGCATGCATCCTGGCATGCCGTTGTAACATCCGATCCTTTAACGGGACGTCCTTCTCTAATAGCGTTTTCTCTTGCTTCCATGGTTCTTTGCACACAGAATGTACATTTTTCCATTACTCCCCTGCTTCTTACAGTTACTTCAGGGTTATAAACTAAATCATGTAATTTTGCTTCCTGGTACTGATCTCTGAAATGATCTCTGAAATTGAAGAAGTTAAATCTTCTAACTTTATAAGGGCAGTTGTTAGAACAATATCTTGTACCGACGCATCTATTATATATCATCTGGTTCAATCCGTCAGGGCTATGAGTTGTAGCTACAACCGGACAAACATTTTCGCAAGGTGCATGGTCGCATTGCTGGCAAAGCATCGGTTGATTACTTACAACCGGTTCTTCGGGTGTTCCGGAATAGTATCGATCTATCCGTAACCACTGCATTTCCCTTCCCTTTTCAACCTGATCTTTTCCTACAATAGGAATATTATTTTCAGCCACGCAAGCAACCACACATTCTCCGCAGCCGATACATTTATTTAAATCTATCGACATTCCCCATTTCACACCGGGATAATCATGAGGATCATACAAACTTTCGTGTTTTTCTTCTCCTTCTTCATGAAGGAAATCGGGATTCTTCTCATACTCCGCAACCGTACCTTCACGAATTATATGTCTTTTCTGAGCTACATCTCTTGTTAATGCTTCATCAAAAGCATGATGTTCTTGCGCGGAAACTAAATTATATGAACCTCCGGGAGCGGATATTTTAGCGGAAGTATAAATCCAAGGAGTAAGTCCTCCACTTTTTTTCATAAATAATGTCGGGTCGAAACCAACCTTACTTCCAACAACACCTACTTTAGTTCTACCATAACCTAATTCTATAGTAACAGTACCATCGGCGCAACCCGGCTGTACAAAAGCGGGAAATTTTTTCTTTTTACCGTTTAATTCAATCTCAATCCAATCACCGGATTTTATAGCCAATCGTTTTGCGGTTTTATCGGAAATAGAAGCAAAATTATCCCAGGTAACTTTAGTAACCGGATGAGGTAATTCCTGAAGCCAGCTATTGTTAGCAAACCTGCCGTCTCCGGTTGAATAACTCTCTTTAATGACTAGAGTAAAACCGGCTGGTTCAGCGGCTTTATTAAGTTCTGATAACGCTGATGAATTATGACTTCCGATTTCATCGGCTTTTTCTTGAGTAATAACAACACCATCGTGAAGAGAACCAAACCAGAATTGTTTAAAATCTAATTTAGAATTTAATGTTGGATAAATATTTTTTTCCCAATGGGTCAGAAGATAATCATGAAAAGATTTTTCGTTAAACGCGTCAGGATTTCCGCCTGTCCAATTGTTAAGAATAGCCTCTTTCTGCCGAGTTTCAAATATTGGTGAAATTACAGGTTGTTGAAGAGAATAAAAACCTGTTCTTGTTTTTGAATCTCCCCAAGCCTCTAATGTATGATGAATAGGCAGAACATATTTAGCAAGTGCAGAAGATTCGTTTTCACTCCCGACTAAACTTATTACCATCGGAACTTTTTTAAGCGCATCCTTATAACCCAGATCATCCGGTAAATTAAAGACAGGATTTGCATCGTATTGAATTACTACACCTACTCTACCGGCCTTCATTGCTGAAACTAAATTTTCAAGATCATTAAAAGTTGAAAGCGGAACAACATCAAATTGAGAAGAATCGGTTCTGTAAAATTTCCCTCCGTTTAATGCATCATTGAGCATATTAACCGCTAAATGAACATTCTCCGGAAGCGCATCACCGGCGTATATAAATGATTCACCTTTATGCTTGGATAAATCGTTTACCAAATAATTTAAAGTCTTTTCTATAAGAGAATATTTTTTCGCGAATTCTTTTAGAGAATATTCGCTTGAATTTACCCTGCCAGCACCTAAGCCTTTTTTATTTAATTCATTCACAAGGCACATAATAAATTCAAATTGTGCATCAGGACGGAGTTTTATTCTATAGTCGGCATTCATACCGGTAACGGACATATTTCCTTCTACAGAATAGAGTCTATTAAATTTTTTTATATGATTTAAATCTCTGGCTTCGGCAAACATTCTTGCATTTTCTACTTTATTTCCTTCTATTCCCAAAAAATCAGATTCAAGGGCAAGGATATACTTCGGTTCATTCCATTTTACTAAAGGATATTTTTCTGAACCGTAACTTTTCTTCCAAGCCGCATTTCTTATTTGATCATTAAATACCTCATAAGAATAAACTTTTGTATCAGAATATTTTGCCGTAAAATCATCAATTACTCTTTTCGCGGTCGGAGAAACAATTCTATTCGAAACTATTGCAATTTCTTTACTTGAATTTTTCAGTGCGTTTATAATATCTGTATCAGCTTGTTTCCACGTTGTTTTAGTAAAACTTCCGCTGCCGTTATTTTTTAACGGTGCTTTTAATCTTTCGGGGTCATATAAACCTAAAATAGACGCTTGGCCTTTAGCGCAAACTTTACCTTTGCTAACAGGATGATCCGGATTTCCATCAATTTTTATAGGACGCCCTTCTCTGGTTTTGATTAAAATTCCGCAGGCATGTCCGCATTCTGTACAAGTTGAAGCGTAATAATCGGCTTTACCCAAAGTTATTTCTTCAGGTTTTTTGGTATAAGGAATAATATCTCCCTTATCCCTATAATCAGAGCATCCGGCACCTGCTAATGCGGCCGAAGCGCCGACAAGCGCTAAAAATTTTCTTCTTGAAATTCCGGATAATTTTGAAGGTTCAAAATCATCTGTAGCACCTTCTTTAAATTCGTGATGACTTGCCTCAACGACGGTAGGATCTCTATAAAGTTCCTCCATACTTCGCCAATAGTCGGAATCCGGTTTATTGTTGTTACTAGAGTTATTCATTCCGTCTTTAGTATCAGCCATTGTTCACACCTATTTTTTTTCTACTTACGGCAAGGGGATTAATTTTAACCCTTACTTCTTCCTCTTCTTTTATTGAAGACTTTTTATTTAATAAATTGAGAGGAAAAGTTTTCATAAACATATATCCGGCAAAACCGGAACCTAATGAGATAAAGAATTTTTTTCTTTTAAATTTTTTGTCAAATATTTTTTGAAATTCCATTTTTACTCCTAATTACCTATGGCAAGCATAACAATTATCAGGACCGTTCTTAACATTTTTTAAATAAGGCAGTTTTTCCTGAGGATGCCTATGGCAATCTAAACAAGCGGCCATAGTAAAAGAATTCATTTGCGCAATTTTTTGCATTTGGCGTACATCTCCGTGGCAACTGGAGCAGTCAATTCCAGAATTAACATGTACGCTATGATTGAAATAAACAAAATCCGGAACCCTATGAATTCGTTTCCAATGAAGGGCTTTACCTTCATTATAATAGCTGGTTAATTTTTGAATCGCCGGCCTATCTTTTCTTGCAACACTATGGCAGTTCATACAAGTATTTACCGGCGGAACCATTGCGTGCCTCGATTTTTCAACCCCGGTATGGCAATACTGGCAATCAATCTGCATTTGCCCCGCATGTAGTTGATGAGAAAAAGGAATTGGTTGATCAGGAGAATAACCAACACCGTCTCTCTCAGCTTTTGAAGCAAAATATGTAAGAGTAAAAGATGCAAGTACAACAAAGATAGTAATGGGTAAGCGAATTCTGAGAGTATAATCTAATAAAGATTTTTTCATCATTAACCTTTAAGAGTTACATGCTGTGTTAAAGAATATTAATATCCCAAATTTGCCGATGACGGAAATAGCAAAACTTTCCATCGGCTAATTAATTTAAATAGTATATGTAATTTTGAGATACCTATGCGGCAATATTACTATGCAAACCGCTTTGCATATATGGGATTTGATCCCGTTCAGATCTAATAAAAATTTGATCGTTAAACTTATAAAATATTGAAGATAAAACAAAGAATTAATGGAATAAATTTGAGATATTTTTTTCATTTCTAGTATGTTTTTATCCCCTTATAGAAGCATTATAGATGACCGGGAGAAATTGTTAATAAACACAATTATAAGGAATTTATGAAGAATCAGCTTCTATTTATAATCATTACAAATTCAATAAAAATAACTTTGAAATGTTATTTAATGTGTACAATTGTAGTAATTATTTTATTCTATCTTCTTGTGCTGTAGCACTTTTGGGGAGAGCTTTCTTTAAAAGGCTTGCAGGGTGAAGAACTTTTACATCAACATTAAATTTTTGCGCACCGTATTGTATTTGAGATATACACCCCGGATTACTGGCCAAAACTATATTTGCACTAGTATCTTTAATATTCTTCATTTTTCTTTCTAAAAAAAACATAGAATCATCATACCGGACTATATTATATATGCCGGCGCTTCCGCAGCACCATGTTGATTCTTCTAAATTTTTTACTGTTAATCCCGGAACAGAATTTAAAACGGCTCTTGGTTCCGCAACCACTTTTTGTGTATGGGCAAGATGACAAGCATCGTGGTAGGTTATAATCTCTTCAAGATTTTTAAAGGGCAAATTTTCTTTAATAGAGAAAAGAAATTCAGTTAAATCTTTAACTTTAGATGAAAATTTTTTAGCTCTTTTTGAATATTTTATATCATCTGCTAATACATGACCATATTCTTTCATAAAAGCTCCGCATCCGGCGGAATTTGAAATTAAATAATCATATCCTTGTTCTTCAAATGCTTTTATATTTTTTTTAGCTAGTTCTTTTGCAGTTTCCAAATCACCATTATGCGCGTGAAGAGAACCGCAGCAAACTTGGGATTTTGGCGTAAAAATTTCACATCCGCAAGCAGATAAAACATCAACAGTATCTTTATTTATATCAGCGTACATTACATTCATTAAACAGCCGGTTAAAAACGCAACCTTATACTTTTTCTCGCCCTCTGCTTCGGTTATTTCATTTATTAACGAATCACTAAATTTATCTGATACTTTAGGCGCGAGTTTATCGATTTCAGAAAGTTTAGGAGCTACAAGTTTCATTAACCCTGAAGAATGCAGAAATTTTTGAATCCCAAATTTTTGATAAATGTACAAAAGTCTGGCAGTAAATTTTAAATTAGTATTTGAAGCCAAAATAAATTTTAGAGAAATATTTTTAAGTAATTTCCCAAACCAGGTTCCGTAACCGGCATTTGAAACTTCAACCCTAGCAGCTTCCACCATCGAACCGTATTTTACACCGGCAGGACAAGCTGTTTCACATGCCTGGCAATCCAAACAAAAACTCATTTCCTCAGCAAAAAGAGGAGTTATTTCCATTTCTCCTCTTGCAACTGATTTTATCATTTTTATTCTTCCGCGGGGAGAAGATCGTTCTTGCTGTGTCATTTCATAAGTGGGACAAGTAGCTAAACACATTCCGCAGTGTATACATTGTGAAAGTACATCGTCATTTGGTAGAACGCCCAGTAATTTAGTATTTTTTTCTACTTTATTCATTTGTAATAGATTTTAGTTTTTGTCTTACTTTTTAATATTTCTTTATATGTTAGTAATGATTTACTTGCGGAGATATAAATTTCTTTTTCGATTTTATATCCATCATAAAAGAAGAAGCGATAAACAGAAATATTTTTTAAAGTCTCGCATTCAATATTGTGGTAATAAGATATTCGGCCGTTTTTATAGTATGAAACAGCAACTACTTTTGCAAAATTTATATTTATATCGGTTCCCAATTGTTCCAGTTTAACAGGCACATTATTGCTATCTGTGTATATTTTAAAAATAGCGCCTTTAACATCATTATCTTCTAAAAACATATAAAGATTTTTATTATCATTTTTACTTAAAGAAAGAACATATTCAAGTTCTTTTGGATCAATTCGGCTTTCTATATTTGGCTGAAAGCGGAAATAATCATAACAGCCGAAATAATTCGCGGAAAATTTTTCATCAGGCTTTAGCCAATCCGAAACTTTAGCGCTTAAATAAACTTTGGAAATATTTGAAGTATCAATTCCAATTTCATTAAAAACAGAATCAACTAAAGCTGATGTAAAATCCTTCAAATTTACATTTACTTTTATTGAATCTTGCGCGGACGCCTTAATTGGAATTAAGCAAATGAAAAGTAAAGCTATAAAACGCGGCAATTAATGAAACTCCTTTATTTGTTCTCTTTTTCTGGGAAGGGTTCCTTCGCACCTGGGACTTATTGAAAAGATTTTGCCCGGATTCAAAATATTATTTTCGTCTATTACTGATTTTATTTTCTTCATCATCTCAACCCCCGGAATTCCGGCAACTTGTTCTAAAAATTGTTTTTTTGCAAGACCGGTACCATGCTCGCCGGTTATTGTACCGCCTAATTTTATGGCTTCGTTAAAAATAAAATCGAAAGCTCTATGCGCGTCTTCTATTTTTGATTTATCTCGTTCATCCGTTAAACATGTGGGATGAAGATTTCCGTCCCCCGCGTGCCCGAAATTTCCGAAAAGCATATCAAATTTTTTAGCCGCCTCCGTTACTTTTTCTATCATTATGGGAAGTTCACTTCTCGGTACTGTTGCGTCTTCCAGTATTGTTGTGGGACTAACTCTGGCCAAGGCGCTAAAAGCACTTCTTCTTGCCGTTTTTAGCTCTAATGCTTCTGCCGCGTTGGTGGCTTTTCTAATAAAAGTCGCTTTATTTTTTTTAAGAATATTTATCACCAAATCAGCGTCTTCTTCAACAATACTTCCTCTTCCGTCTAATTCAATTAATATAACTGCTTCACTATTCCTGGGTAAACCGATTTTAGTATAATCTTCAACGCAATTTATTGTTGTATGATCTAAAAATTCCATCATACACGGAGTAATATGAGCGGCAATTATATCAGAAACCGATTGAGCGCTGTCCTTTAGTTTATCAAAATACGCAAGCAGTGTTACCGATTTTGTAGGCATGGGAATAATTTTTAATATTATTTTTGTTATAATTCCTAAAGTACCTTCGCTGCCGACTATAAAATCACGTAAATTATAACCAGCTACATCTTTTACATTTTTACCGCCGGTTTTTAATAAATCACCGTTTGGTAAAATCATTTCTGTTCCGAGAACATAATTTTTAGTGACACCGTATTTTAATCCTCTTAAACCGCCGGCATTATTCGCAACATTCCCGCCCAATGTGCAAATATTCATACTACCTGGATCGGGCGGATAAAACAGTCCTATTTTTTCTACTTCTTTTTGAAACCGTGCGGTTATAACTCCGGGTTGAACCGTTGCTGTTAAATTATGCGGATCAATTTCTAAAATTTTATTCCATTTTGTAAGCACAACAACAACACAATTTTCTACCGGTATTGCACCACCGCTTAATCCGGTACCGGAACCCCGGGGAACAATATTAAATTTTTCTTGATTAGCAAGTTTCATTATTTCAGAAATCTGTTCTTCGCTCTCCGGAAAAACAATTGCCTCGGGAAGCCGCTGAAAAATAGGAGTTCCGTCATACGAATAGCATAATTTATCTTCTTCGGAATCGGAGAAATTTTTGGCGCCTACAATACTTTTTAATTTTTCTTTTACGGTTGAATTCATTTTGCGATAAATATTATTTAAAAATTGTGTTTAAACTTAATAATAAATTAACTATCAAATAAAGGTTAAAAATGAATGTATTCCAAAAGTATTTTAATAACTGTAATAATTAACAAAAGCGAAAATATTTTTTTAATTAAAGAACCGGATGATTTAAGAACAAATTTCACTCCCCAATATGCTCCGAAAAAGGATCCGATTCCTAAAGAAATACCGGCAGGTAAATAAACATAACCAATTTGAAGATCCGCGGTCACCCCGGAAACCGGCTGTAGCAGGTAAGAAACAGCGGCCGAAAAAGTAGTTACAGCGGTAACCACCGAAGAAGTTCCTATGGCTTTTTTTATTTTAAGGCCGTAAAGATAAAATAAAACCGGGACGAAAATAACTCCCCCGCCGATTCCCACAAAGGAAGAAATTATCCCGGCACAAACACCGATAATAATTAAAAAATATTTATTGCTAAATAACTCCGTCTCCTCAGTTCTATTTGATTTTTTATTTTCAAAAAGCATTTTTAAGGCAATTAAAATAAATACAATGGCAAATATTAAATGAAGATAGTCAGAATTTATTTTTACAACGAAAAAAGCTGTTAAAAAAGAGGCCGTTCCGCTTCCTGCAGCCAAAAAAAATGCTTTTTTTTTATCAACATTTTTTGCGCGGATATGATTACTTCCTGAACTAAAAGCGGCAATACTTGATGAGAAAAGTGAAGTTCCTATAACAATAAAAATAATTTGATTTGGATCTACATGTGTATAAGGAAGAAGCAGATAAAGTGCGGGGACAAAAATTATACCCCCGCCGATTCCAAGCATTCCGGCAAAAACACCGGCTGAGATTCCGATAATTAGAAAAAGGATAATTAAAATAATTTCATTCAATTAAGATTCAGCAGTTTATAGTAAACTTCATTATGAGATAAAATTGAAAGAGCCGATTGAACCTGCGGATCGCCGGAAAGTGTAACATCCATTTTCCCTTCATTTCCTAAATAACGCGATACTAGTTCTCTTTTTATCTCACGGATAATTTCTTGTTTATGAATTTGCAAAGCCTTATCCCCTACTTTTTCAAAATCTTTCTTTACATTTTCAAGTTCAGATGAAATTTTTGAATCAAGTTTATTTTCCGTTACTTCCTTAATTAATTTATCTATTTCTTTTTCAGCTTCAGAATGATAAACAAAATTATTTTTCCCTATATAGTTTCCGAATTCCTTGAAAAGATTTTCATCTTTAAAAGAAGAAAATTCTTTTTTAGGATTTAAATAATAATAATGATCCGCAAAATTAAAAAAGAAGCCTTTGGCCAATAGCTCTTTTGTAATATCTCCGTCAATTTTATACTCTACCACAGAATCGGGGGTAATTCCGCCGGCGCTGTATACGGGGCGTTTATGCATAGTAAAAAATTCTGTTTGTATTATAGAATCTGCCGAAGCAATAACATCATTCTTTTTTGAGTAATCTATTTTTTGTATGCATCTTCCGCTGGGAGTATAATATTTTGCTGTGGTAATTTTTAAAGAAGTATTAAAATCGAGAGGAGTAATTGTTTGAACTAATCCTTTTCCGAATGATTTTGTACCTAAAATAACTCCCCTATCCTGATCCTGCATTGCTCCTGCAACAATTTCAGAAGCCGAAGCTGAATTTCCGTTTACAAGTACGATTAGTTTTGCTTTACCGACCATCGGTTCCTGTTCGGCAAAATATTTTTTCTCACTGTCTTTATCTCTTCCTTTTGTAGTTACAATAAGAGATCCTTTGGGAAGAAATTTATCGCAAATATCCACGGCAACATCCAGTAATCCACCGGGATTTCCTCTTAAATCAAGTACGATGGATTTTATTTCCTTTTCCGATTTTAATTCTTTAAGAGCATGTTTTATTTCATCACCGGCAGAACGGCTGAAGCTGGTTAACTTAAGGTAAACATTATTGCTGTTTTCAGGATAAAATCCCGCATAAGTTAAACTTTTTACAATTACTTCTTCACGAATTAAATTAAATTTTAAAGTATCCTGTTCATCGTTCCTTAAAACTTTTAATTCAACCGAAGAACCCGGATCACCCTTTACCAAAGTAGAAATATCCTCAACATTTTCCGGAGTAATATGAACTCCGCCCGCTTCGGTAATTATATCGCCTATTCTAATTCCTTGCCTTTGAGCTGAATAGCCGTCCAAAACTTCAACAACAGTAACTTGATCTCCTCTTACACCTATTGATATTCCCACACCGCCGTATTTACCGTTTGTAATTAATTCAATATCATTTTTTTTATTTTCATCAATAAAAATTGTATACGGATCCAGAGTATGAAGCATACCTTTTATTCCGGCACGCATAAATTCTTCGGGATCAATTTGATCTACATAATTAAATGATATTTCTTTATAAACTCTTCCGAATAAGTCGATATTTTTTGAGACTTCGAAATATATATCATCTTTCCCGGGGAAAAATCCGGCAAATACAATTATTATAATAGCGGATAATACGGCGTTGGTTAAAAACTTTTTATTCATATCAGCTCCTTCTCTAAAACTGCGATCTCTTCAATAATTTTTTGATGTATATCTTCAATAGATTTTTGTCCGTCGATTACTTTAAAACGTTTTTCATTTTTAGCAAGAAATAAATAACCTTCTCTAACCCTTTCAAAAAAGTCCAGTTCTGAAACTTCAATTCTATCAAGTTCAGGAGAATCTTTTTTCTTTTTTCTCATTTCCGCAATTTCAACCGGAATATCGATAAAATAAGTTATAGCGGGAGTGGTGCTGCCAATAGCCAATTTATTTATGTGATTTACAAGATCAAGTTGAATACCTCTTCCGAAACCTTGATAAGCAGTAGTCGAATCATGAAATCGATCTGAAATTACATAAATTCCTTGTTCAAGGTAAGGACGAATTTTTTCTCTAACCAATTGCGCGCGGCACGCGGAGAAGAGAAATATTTCTGTTTCCATAACCATATTATTATGTTTTTTATCAAGCAGAATTGATCTTACTCTTTCTGAAATTTCTGTTCCGCCGGGTTCGCGAATTATTTCTACCTTTTTATTTTTAGCGACTAAATATTTTTTTAACAACTCAACTTGTGTAGATTTGCCGCAAAAATCTATTCCTTCGAAAGTAATAAACATATAAACTCTAATTTGAAGATTTTAATATCTAATTAAATTTTTTGATTACGTACCGGAGCCGTTCCGGTTTAATAAATAATAATTTAACGTTGGAAGGTATTTTAACTTGTGGGGCTACACTTCCTAAGGTATCCAATACTACATCTTTATAAAAAACTTGCGCATTTAAACTATCGTCGGTTACTTTTGCCAAAATATCTATTCCGCCTCGTAAACCGATACTAATTTTATTCGGTAATAGAACCACATCTCTGTCCCTGGGAACATCCAAAATTGAAACCGGAATATTATCGAAACTTTTATCTACAATTTTTTGAACATCTAGTTGAACTTGAGTTTTTGTATGAGAATAACTTAATCCTGGTATTTCCTTTAAAGGAACTTGTTCTATCGTTTTTTGGTCAAGATCATTAAATTCAAAAGATTCAAGCGGAATTGAACTTAAATTTTCAACTGTAGAAATAGGCCCGAAAACTATTGTTGATTCGGGAGAAATTTTAATCGATGAAGCTAAACCGTATCCCGGTTTAAAATTCAATTCAACTTCCGGCTGAATCTTCACTTTTTTAGAAATTTCTCTTTCAACAAAAAATGACAATGTATCCGGTGCAATATCAATAACTTCCACATCCGAAGAAAGCCATTGATTTTCTGCAAGGTAATTATAAAGGTTAACGTTCTTCCAGCCGCTGTCACTTCCGGCAGGTATTAAATAATCAGATTCCGAGCCTAAATTAACGGTAATAAGCTTCCAGCCTTTTCCTTTTAATTTTACTGAAATATCTTTTGGTATCGGAGTGCTGGTGGCATAGCCCGGGTGAAAATCGGTTACTTTAACCGGAATTTTTACCGTCGCATAATAATCATTTGAAAGTGAAATAGATATCCACAGGATAAATGAAAATAAAAATGAAAGTATTATTATATGGATATTCTTTTTCATTACACAAATATATAGGAAATTAAAAATAAAAAAACTCCACAACTGGTGGAGTTAAATTATTGTGCCGGTTTTTACTTTATTATTTTATCGCAACATTCTAAAATAAGATATAAGCTCTTGTCGATTTGCCCTGGAAATTTCTCTTCCTTGTATAGGAAAACCTTCTGTTTTTCTTGCTAATTTTCTCAGTTGGTGAACATTCATAGCTAAAAAATCTGTAGGTTCTGCCGGTTCAGCTTCAGAATTCTCTTCAGCTTCAGAATTCTCTTCAGCTTCAATATTCTCTTCAGCTTCTTCAATTTCGTCAGTTTTGTTTTCCTCGACGGCGGTTTCAGTCTCCGCTTCCGAAACATCTATCTTTTCAGGTTGATCTTCAATTATCTCTTGTTCAATTTCATCTTCAATTTTTTCATTCTTCAATTTTTTCTTCTTCAATTTTTTCTTCGGGAACTCCTAAGGCTTCTTTTCTTAACCTGTTTATGGTATCATTTTCAACATCGAATAAAGTTGCTATAAAATCATTCGGTACGGATTTTGTTTTCGATTTAACTTCTTTTGTTTTTTTTTGTTTAGTCTGAGGCTTTCTTATTTTCGATTCTTCATTTATCGCTGATTCCTCTTCAGGTGTTATTTCCTCTTCAGGTGTTATTTCCTGCACCGGTTCCATATCAATTTCGGATGAAGACTTATAATCACTGTTTGGTTCTTTAACTTCTTCGTTTACATAATCTTCCTCTTCGGAAATTATCGCTTCTTCAGATTCGGAAGCAATTTTTTCTTCAGATTGAACAGCATTTTCCCTTTCCTCAATTTCAATTATTTTTTCATTAACCGAACTATCTTTTTCTTCTTCGGTTATTTTTTTACTACTTTTTTTTTGAGGGGAATTTTCGGGTGATTGTTCTTCATCCCTTATTTCCGGGAGAATATCTGCAAGTTGAATATCCGGCTGCGGAATTATATGCACGGAAACAAGTTGTCCGACTCTTTGAGCTGCTGCCGCACCGGCATCTACAGCGGATTTTACCGCCGCGACTTCGCCCAATACTTTTATAGTTATAAGAGCCGGATTAACTACTTCTTTTCCTGCAAGAGTAACATTTGCGGCTTTTAGCATTGCATCAGCCGCTTCAATTGCTCCCACTAATCCCTTAGTTTCAATTAGTCCTAAAGCCTTAGGCATAAATTACTTTCTTTTGGGAAGAATAGCTTCAACCTCAGTGTGAGGGCGAGGAATAACATGAACGGAAACGAGTTCTCCGACTCTTTGTGCAGCGGCGGCGCCTGCATCTGTTGCGGCTTTAACAGCTCCCACATCTCCTCTTACCATTACGGTAACAAAACCGCCGCCAATTGTTTCTTTTCCTATAAGTTCTACTTTTGCAGCTTTTACCATTGCGTCTGCCGCTTCAATAGCGCCGATAAGGCCTTTTGTTTCGATCATTCCCAGTGCGTCTAGTGACATAAAGAGTGCTCCCATTTGTATGTTGAATTGTAATGTTCGAAAATACTTTTTAGTGTTATAAATGTCAATTTTTAATTTCTTTTGTTAAAAGAAGTTATTCTGCTCCCAATTATTTTTCATCGAGATAATCTTGCAAAATTACTGCCGCGGAATTTTGATCCAGCAAGCCTTTATCTCTTCTTTTAGATTTTTTATTTACCGATTGAAATATCATTTCCTGCGCAATGGAAGAGGTATATCTTTCATCCCGAAGAATTACTTCAATTTTATATTTCTTTTCTAATCTTTCTTTAAATTTTAATACTTCCTCGGTAAGAATTGTATATTCCCCGTTTTCTTTTAATGGATATCCAAGTATAATTTTTTCAATATTTTTTTTAACTAATAAAGCGGATAATTCTTTTTGAAAATTATTATCATTAGAAATAGTTTTATATGGATATGCAAAAGTTAAAAGCGGATCACTTAAAGCAAGCCCGATTCTTTTCTTTCCGTAATCAATTGCTAATATTCTTCTTAATTCTTCTTCGTACATATATTAAGAATTCTCAAAACGTTCAACGGAATATACGCCTTTTAGCTTTTTCAATCTTTCTATTATCCTTTGCAGATGTTCAATATTATGAACGTATAATGTTACACTTCCCTCAAATGTAGAATCATTGGTATTAATATTAATTGATTTAATATTTGTGTTATGGAAAGAAACTATTGTATGGGAAAGTTCATTTAATATGCCTGGCTGATCTTCACCCATTACTGTTAATCCGGCGACAAATAAAGAACCTTCCTCCTGCGGCCATTGTACCGGAACTAATTTGCTTGCATCGTTTTCAGATATTTTAAGTAAGTTGTTACAAGTTTTGCGGTGAATTTTTATTCCTTCACCAACAGTAATGTAGCCAATTACAGGATCTCCCGGAATCGGATTACAGCATTTGGCATAAGAATACATTATTCCGGATGTACTGCCGTCTACTAATATTCCGCCGATATCATCTCTGGATATTTTCGCGAAATTATCAAATTCTAGTACGGGAACTTCTTTCTCTTTTTTCTCTTTTTCTTTTGTCGCGGTTAATACTTCATCAATATTTAGTTTTCCTTGGGCAATTGCTTTAAAAAATAATTTGGGATTTTCAAACTTTAAACTTAGCGCCAGCTTGCTTACATCATTAGGTGTAAAAGAAAGTTTAAGTTTTTTAATCTTCTTTTCCCAAGCTTCTTTTCCCGATTCAACAATATCTTCTTCTTCTTTATTAATCCATTTTCTTATGGCTGATTTGGATTTGTGCGTAGTTACAAATTTTACCCAGTTCTTATTAGGATGTTGATTTTTCGAAGTAATTATTTCTACTTGATCACCGCTGTGAAGTACTGTATCTAAAGGTACAATTTTTCCGTTTACTTTTGCGCCGATGCAGTGATAACCGACTTTACTATGAATATCAAAAGCAAAATCGACGGGAGTTGAATTTACGGGGAGTCTTCTTAAATCTCCTTTAGGAGTAAAAACATAAATTTCATCTTGAAATAAATTTAGTTTAAAACTTTCTAATAAATCTTTTTTCCCATCATCCCTTGAAGCATTTTCAAAAATATCTCTAATCCAGTTTACCCAATTATCCAAATCCTTTTCAGTAGCATTTTTATTTTCTTTATATCGCCAGTGTGCCGCTACACCTTTTTCGGCAACTTCATGCATTTTTTGGGTGCGGATCTGAACTTCTACTAATCTTCCTTCCGGGCCAACTACTGTTGTATGAATAGATTGATAATTATTAGTTTTAGGAATTGATATATAATCTTTGAATCTATCTGGAACCGGAGTATACATTTGGTTTACTATTCCTAAAGTCGTATAACAGTCATTATTATTTGTTGTACCAAGAATAATTCTAATCGCGAAAAGATCGTAAATTTCTTCGAAAGGCTTATTACGCCGAACCATTTTTCTGTATATACTGTACAAATGTTTCGGCCTTCCGCTAATTTCAAATTTTAAATTATATTCATTTAACTTATCAATAATCGGATCGCTGAATTTTTTTATATACGATTCACGTTCGCGGCGTTTGCTTTTTATTTTCTTAGCGATTTCTTCGTAAGCTTCTTTATTAAGATATTTAAATGAAAGATCTTCCAGTTCCCATTTAATTCTTCCCAAACCAAAACGGTTAGCAAAGGGAGCATAAATTTCGAGAGTTTCTTGCGCAATTCTTCTTTGCTTTTCAGGATTCACAAATTCAAGTGTGCGCATGTTATGCAGACGATCAGCAAATTTTACAAGAATAACCCTAACATCTTTCACCATTGAAAGGAGTAATTTTCTATAATTTTCGGCTTGTGTAATTTCCTGTCCCTTAAAAATACCGCTTATCTTAGTAACACCGTCAACAATTTCCGCAACTTCTTTCCCGAATTCTCGCGAGATTAAATCGAGATTAAATTCGGTATCTTCAACAACATCATGCAGAAGAGTAGCAACAATAGTAACATCATCTAAAGGAATTTCTTTAGCGACAATCATAGCAACTTCATAAGGATGCGTAAAATAAGGCTCACCGGACGCGCGTAAATCATTTTTATGCGCTTCTATTGTAAATTCAAAACTTTTTGTTACTAAAGCGTCATTTACATTCGGTAAATGCCGATGACAAGCTTCCAAAAGTTCATCGAGCATTTTTTTATGTTTCGGATTAACTAAACCCATAATTTTTATTTTGTGTCCGGATATTCTTAAGTAGAATTTAAATCATTTAATTCAATAGTAAAAGTCACAGCAAATTGAATGATAATTGAAGGATTATTTGGTTAGCTGGTTTCTTAACTCGCGTACTCTTTCCAAACGGTTTTCCAAATTATCTAATTCATAAGGTGTTAAATTTTTAATACTTAAAATTTCGCCGCAAAGTTTCAAAGCCTTGTCATACTTTTCTAATTTAACATATTGTTGAGCTATAATATGCTTTAATGTTATACTATTAATCTTATTTAAAGTTTTTATTCCTTTATACGAAAGTAAAATTTGTTTATATATTTCAATTGCTTTTGCGGGATCTACATTTTCATAAGCTCTTGCAAGAGCCCATTTTAATGAACGGTTAGCGGGATTTTTTAACAACGCTTGTTCTGATATTTCAATAGTTTTTTCATAGTCGCCTTTATCAATATAAATCCATTGCAAAGAATTTATTGCCATAAATTTATTATAAGAGGAATGAAGAACAGCCATTTGCAATTGTTCTATTCCGTCTTCACGTTCATCATCTAAAAAAGGAAGCCAGCTCACGTACTCAGTTTTTCGGCCTTTCCAATATTTGTAGGTACCGATCGCGATATATGATTCGTAAAAAGTTGAATCTAAATTCAAACACTTTTCAAAATTGAGATATGAATCCATCCCTTCGGAAAAAGCAGAAAGCCATTCTTTATTTAAAGCATGATAATAAGAAATATAACCTTGTGTAAGAGCTAAAAAATAAATATACCATACATTAGATTCATCCCTTTCTAATAGCGCTTCCGATTGATCTTTAGCTTCGGAAAGATTTTTTAAAATATAGTTAGATTGGAACTCCTCCGCATAATCGTAAGATTTGGCAATTTGAACCGCGGAAAGATAAATTTTTCCCAAAGGTAATTCAGGAAAAGAATTTTTCATAAAAGTAAAAGTTGCCGTAGCGTTGGTATATTTTTGATTAATAATCTGTTCAATTCCTACTTTCAGAAGCGAATCAACTTCTGGTTCCGGATAAAACTGTGGAAAAGTAAAACTTTTAACAGTAAATAAGAAAAAAAATAAAACTATTATTTTATAACGTACCAAACGTCCTATCTCCAGCGTCTCCCAAACCGGGTAAAATATATCCTTTGTCATTTAACTCCCTATCTAATGCGGAACTATATATTTTAACATCATCGTGATCGTTTTGTATTCTTGCAATGCCTTCCGGAGCGGCTACTAAACAAGCGAATATTATTTTTGTAGCGCCTCTTCTCTTTAAATATTTAATCGCTTCGGATCCGCTGCCGCCGGTGGCTAACATGGGATCGATTAAAATAACCTCCGAAACATCAATATTTTTTGGAGTCTTATAATAATATTCAATAGGCTGAAGAGTTGCTTCATCTCTTTGAAGGCCTATATGCCCTACTTTGGCATCCGGAATAACTTCTAAAAATCCGCTTACCATACCGAGCCCTGCTCTTAAAACAGGAACCAAAACCACCTCTTGTTCCAGTTTATAACCTACAGTTTTTTCAAGAGGGGTATTAATTTCGGTAGTAGAAATTTTAAAATCACGGCTAATTTCTACCGCCAAAACATTTGAGATTCTTTTAACGGCAGCTCTAAAAGTTTCCGGAGGAGTAACTTCATTTCTAAGAATAGTAACATCCCTTTTAATTAAAGGATGATCAATTAAATTAAAATTTTTAAATCTTGTACTCATTCATTAAGCTCCAATCTTCTATTAAAATATTATTTGACTTTTCTTCCGAGTACAGAAAGCAAATTAATAAATGGTGAAAGCGGCGGCGTATAATTATAATCAATCTCAGTCAGTAAATCCGCGGGTAATTTTGCTTTAATCATTAACGAAATTATATCGCCATAACCGGAGGCTTCCTTTCCGCCTAAAAACGCGGCGCCTAAAATTTGATGATTATCTTTTCTATAAATAATTTTCCCGAAAACTTTTGAGCTCTGCGGCATTACTTCAACCAAATTAGGAACTACAGCCGAAACAGAATCAAAATAAATATGATTAGCCGCTGCTTCCTCAGATGTGATTCCAACTTCAACATTAAATTTATCAAAAACTTTTACCGCTATATTTTTAATTACAGGTTGAATAAAATTATTACCGCCGGCAGCGTTTTCTCCCGCGGTGTGGCCGTAACTATGAGCGTAAGTAGCCAAAGGAATATATTGATGCTTATTTGTTAACGCGTTTACAACTTCAATATTATCGCCGGCAGCGTAAATATTAGGATCTGAAGTTCTTAGTTTTTTATCTACTTTTATTCCGCCGTACTTCCCTATCTCCAATTTAGCTTTTTGGGCTAATTCAGTATTCGGGGAAAAGCCGATACAGATTAACACAAGGTCCGCTTTGATTAATCTGCTTTCAATATTTATAAACTTAATATTATTTTTCTCTTCAACAACTTTATAATTTTTTGCGTTTCCGTAAAATAAGATATTATTTCTTTTTAGTTGTTCAAGTATTAAATGGCGGACTTCAATTTCGGTATAAGGTAAAGGCAGAACTTCTTTTTCAAGAATTGAAACTTCAATGCCTGATTTAGTTAAAGCCTCCGCCGCCTCAATTCCTATATAACCGGAACCGATAATTACCGCGTGTTGTGGTTTATTTGCGGTAATAAAATTTTGCAGAAGATCTAAATCATAAATGGTTTTTAGAAAAAAAACATTGTCTGCCGAAGCTGAAATATTAGGCAGTTTTTTTGTTTTAGAGCCGGTGGTTAATATTAGTTTATCATAATCATAAAAAGCGGTAGAATTGTCTTCTAATTTTTTTATTAGAATCTTTTTTTCACGGGGAAGAATTTCTTCGGCAAGATGATTTATAAATACTTTAACATGTTTTTCTTTTTCAAAAGTTTCCGGATCATAAGCGATTAATTTTTGGTAACATTTTATTTCTCCTGACAGCACGTAAGGAATTTCGCATGTTCCCGTAGAAATAAAATTACCGGCTTCAAAAAGGATAACTTCGGCATCAGGATTTGTTCTTTTTGCCTTCGCTGCCGCAGCCGGTCCGGCTGCGTTTCCTCCGATTACGATAATTTTATCCGGTTTTATCATTTATTCTTAAAACTTAATGTTAAAGGTATTCCCTCAAATCCGAAATGTTTTCTTAACAATTTTTCTAAATATCTTTTATAATGATCTTGAATTTCTTTAGGATAATTTGAGAAAAATAAAAATATAGGATAATGATCGCCGACTTGTGTAATATATTTTATTTTCACTTCCCTGCCGGTATGACTTGCCTGCGGCGGGAAATTTTCAATTTCAGGAAGCATTATATCATTTAATTCACTGGTTGGAATTTTTTTCTTCCTCTCTTGATTTACTTTTTTACAAAGATCCACCAATTTATAAATTCTTTGTTTTGTTAAAGCAGAAATAAAAATTATAGGAAGATAAGAAATTGAACCGATTTTATCTCTAATTGCATCCTCAAATTCTTTTGCCGTATTCGTTTCCTTTTCTATAAGATCCCATTTATTAACTGCTATAATAATTCCTTTTTTCCAGCGTGCGGCTTCGTCAATAATTTTTTGATCCTGCTTTTCAATTCCAAGTTTAGCGTCAATCATTACAACCGCAACATCGCATTCGCTTATTGCTTTTAAGGTGCGAAGTGTGGAATAAAATTCTATACTTTCTTCTACTCTTTTCTTTTTTCTTAATCCTGCTGTATCAACAAGAACAATTTCTTCACCATAATATTTAAGTACAGAATTTAAACTGTCGCGTGTAGTACCGGGAATATCAGTAACTATACTTCTGTCATAGCCTAAAAGCGCATTTGATAATGAAGATTTACCAACATTAGGTCTTCCCACAACAGCTATTTTTAATCTAGAATCCTGCTCCTCGTCCAAATCTTTTTCCGGAAAATCAGCGGTAATTTCATCAAGAAGATCGCCTACTTTTCTGCCGACAATTGCCGAAATATCGTAAAGTCTATCAATTCCTAAAGAATAAAATTCCGCCGCGGCAGGCTCATAATTTTGAGAATCAACTTTATTTACAATTAAGAAAAATTCCTTTTTTGAAGATCTGAGCATTTTTGCAATTTCCGCGTCAATGGGATTTATTCCGTCACGTACATCAACCATAAATAAAATTAAATCAGCTTCATTTATTGCGATTTCAACTTGTTCTCTTATCGCTCTTTCGAATAAATCAGTTGAATTGGGAACATAACCGCCGGTATCTATTAAATGAAATTCTTTACCGGCCCATTCAACTTCACCGTAATTTCTATCCCGCGTT
The DNA here is from genome assembly GCA_963798775.1 of uncultured Bacteroidota bacterium. GTDB lineage: Bacteria > Bacteroidota > Ignavibacteria > Ignavibacteriales > Ignavibacteriaceae > CAWCUK01. The sequence goes on along the minus strand of CAWCUK010000004.1, from coordinate 192,875 downwards.
ACACCGCTCTGATCATTAACAATTGCGTTTCTATTACCTACAAGGCGATTAAAGAAAGTAGATTTGCCTACATTCGGACGTCCGACTATTACAACTAAAGGTGTTTTCATTTTTTGATCTTAATTAAGTTAATATTATAGAAGCGCAAATTTATAAACATAAAAAAGCGATTCTATTATATTTAAATAACAGAACCGCATAAAATTATAAAATTTTTTAATCAGAAATTATATTTAATATTAAAAGTTGGTATAAGTTCTTCATTAAAGGCAACATTTTCTTTTTTTACCCGGACATTCATTACCAAATTTTTATTATAACTAACGGCATCAAGCACGGCGTCTAGTATACTTAAAACATGGTTTACATAAATAGCTATTACGGCTTTGGCGGCAACATTATAATAATCATTTGCTTTGCCTCTCATGTGGGAATAATCGTGAAAAATTTGAGGAATATTATGATAATCATCGCCTTGAAAAGTTACCCAGCCAGGACTAAATTGCGGGTACTTTCCGATTAATTCATAATACTGCTGATCGCCGTATGGATGCAGCCGATGAGAGAAAACTTGTTCACAATGGTTTAATTCATCCCAATTAACTCTTTGCTGCGGCGGCAGAGAGGCATCCGGGTTAATTGTAATATTACAATCATCCGGCAAATTAAGTTGAGCTTTATGGTCCATTAACCATTGCGCGTAACGGACAACACTCCAGTTTTGATTCGCGAATTTTTGAAAATCCGCGGTTTGGTTATCACCTTTTTTATCATAAACAACCGCTGTTGTAATAGCGGCACCTTCTATAACTACAAATAAAGCTGTTTTCCAATAATTTTCTGTATAAAACTGTCCCGCACCCGGAAGTACAAATGATAAAGCTCCGGCAATTAAAGGTGATTTTTTATGCGGCAGCTGAAATTTAACTTCGGGCTGAAGAGTTTCTTGATAATAATTTCCTACAATTTTAGAATCATATTTTAGATTACCGGTTAATTTAGCATTTTGTAATTCAGAATTTTGCGCCAATAAATTTCCGCTGAAAATAATAATTATAAAACCAACAGCGGCAGTTAAAAACATCTTCAGCTTAAATATTTTTTTCTTTAATCTCATTTAATCACCTTTTTGTTTGGCTATTAAAAATCGAAACTGAACAGCACTCCGCCGTATACACGCCATTCTTTTCCATAAGTTATAGTTTCATTTCCAACCTGTCGTGTAACTCTATCAAAACCATACGCGGCGTTGAAGAAAACATCTGTAGGGAACATATAAAAAGAAGTCATCGCAATTCTAACTTCCGCGCCGGCGCCTTTTTTGAAATCTTTTAATTTTGGAAAAGTACCATTCCATGCATTTCCAAAATCACCATAAACGGACATAAATATTTTATCCAAATAAAATTGTCCGAAGCGGGAATCTATATCCCTGAACAGCGGGAATCGATAAGTTAAATTAAACCAGCCGATCCTGTTTCCGGAAATCGCATAAAAAGGATAAGCTTTCATCCCGGGTAATCCGCCCAAATAGAAATCGAAGAAATCCGGCATCTGAGGGCCGAAAATTGTGGCGGCTCTTAAATCTGTTGATATTGTATTTTCGCCCCACAATTTAAATGATGTTTTTGAATTTAATTCCAGCCTGTGAAAATTAAAATTATCGTATTGAGGTTTTAAAATCCCCTCTTCAATTGTATAATTCCCGTCGGGATTATATTTGTTCAATTCAAAGTTATAAGTAATATCTAAATTAAAACCAACCGGATTTATATCGGCATCGCGATAAGGTTCATACCTCAAAAGTATATTTTAATTGAAAATTTCTGCCGATTAAATAATTATCATTAGTTGTGGGATAAAGAGTTCCGTCTGGCAGTAAAAAACTTCCTAACGTGGCGGAATATCGGCTGAAAATAAATCTGAACTCCAGATTTTGATTCCGGGTAAAAAGCCTTTGTTTAGCGGCTAAATCAACCTCAAATAAATTATAAGTTACATCTGTCGGAATGGAATAATCATAAATCACTTTATTTCCTACAGTATCGGCACCGAAATTCACATCAATATTCGCTTTTCTGCTGATGTTGTACAATTCGAGTGAAGTTCAGGTTTAACTCCAATATCAAATAACAGCGGAAGTTTATCTCTATAATCAAAGATTAAAAATAAATCTCTTTCTAAGCGGGAGTTTATATCTCCGCCGGCAAAAAAGGAATAACGGTCAAGCATATCACTCGAGGTAACATAAACACCGGGCTTTAATTTTTCTACAAATTTATTTGAGGTATTATAATTATCGTAACTGATAAACGGGAAAAAAGTAAGTTTGGAAAAAGCACCTTTATATTTTTCTTCTTTATAATCGGGAGTTTCGTAATCATTATAATTACGAAGATGATTAATATCAAAATTCGTAATATCCCTTTGGTTTATCGCTGTTTAAAGGCGGATTATCAATCCATCATATTTCTTTGCTGTATCAACTTTATTTTGTTCATCTTTTGTAATATGATAAATTTTGTAACCTTTTTCAGTGTAGCCGGCATATATAATATCGCCGTTATCGGAAACATCCGGCATAAATGCGCCGCCAAAACATTTGTAAGCTGAACTTTTTCTTCTGTTTTAGGATCGTAAGAATATAAATTAAATATCCCGGTTTCATCAGATGTATATATTATTTTTCCCTCTTTATTAAAAACAGGATTTCTTTCATCGTTCTTTGTCTCAATTACCGTTTATAATTACTGCCGTCAATATTTACTCTGGCAATATCTCTTCCGTTTTCATAAGAATAATCAAAAATTAAAAATGATCCATCGTTAGAAAATTTAGGATCATAGACTTGCTCGCCGTTTTGGAAAAAAGTTAGTGGACGAAAATCTTTGCCATCTATATTTACAACACCAAGATTAGTTGTTCCGTCTTTTTGAAACAGAAAAACAATTTTAGATCCATCAGTGTGAAACCGCAGGCTGATTTGCACGTAAATCATGCGTTAATCGGTTTCTTCTTCATTATCAATATCATAAGAATAAAGATCGTGAACATTTATACAATTCGGATTGTCGTCATCAAGTTTGGAATAGATTATTTTATTTTGTCCCGGTATCCAACTAATGGTTGATCTAACATTATGTACAAGAGTTTCTTTCTTTTTTAGTTTCAAAATCATAAAGATAAATACCGGATATTCCGAAATAATCAGAATTTTTATTTGAGATGTATAAAAATTTAGCCCCATCCGGTGAAAAAGAGGGATAAAAATTTCCAAAACCTTCTGTAGCTATTCTTTCCCCTTCTACTAAATTTGTAAAGCACTTCAGCGCTTCTTTTTTTATAACTTTTTGTAACAAGATTTTTCCATTCGTTATAAACTTCATCCCCGTCTTTTCCTAAAACATCTTCAAATGCAGCATCAATAGTAAAATTAGTAAGCTTTCCCAATCGCATGAGTAATTTTTCGGAGTTTATCTTCACCATATTTTTGGGAAATATATCGTGTTAAAGCAAATCCGGCATTATAAACCGATTCATTTCCAAGACTGGTTTTTCCAAAAACACCCATCTCGTTCCAGGTAAGCATATTACCATTAAGGGCATAAGAACTCAAAATCATATCACGATGAGTATCCCAGTTATCGTAATTAAATTCCTTTCTCATATATTGAGCTGTTCCTTCGGCAAACCAGGCAGGAACATTTACTGTAGCCAGCGGATATGACACAATAAAATTCGGAAAACCATATAAAATATCGGGACGTCGTTCATCTTCGTAATTTAAAGCTTGAAGAAAAATGGCCGGAACAGTCCGGGTTAATTTTCATCGATGACTGAATTTGCACCATATGAGTAAATTCGTGAGAAATTACATTCCGCAGCCAATTGTGCGTCGCCGCGCAAATCAAAATTTAACGCGCTGGTCCAGATTTCAATTTTATTATCAAAGAAATAAGTAGCTCCGTTTGAATAATCATCAATATCTTTAATTACAAAATGAACAGTTTCAGGTTCATATTGATATAAAGAAGTTATCGGGCCCCAAACTTCATCAGCTATTTTTGCAACAACTCTGGCAGTTCTTTCCGCGCCTTCATGAAAATGAACTTCAACATGTTTACCTTTAATAGTATACCAGTTGAGTTCGGGATGAAATTCAGTGAATTGCGAAAAACCAATTGTTTGCAGTAAAACACAAGTAAGACAACAAAGAAAAGCTTTAACCATAAAATAAAGATATTAACTCCAGTTAAATTAAATCAAAAGGAAAAATCCGCTGAAAAATTACTATTTAATTACCGCGATTTTAATAATATTACTTTCCGTTTTACCGCTTGTACCGGTAGCTTCAACACGCGCAAGATAAACCCCGCTTTGAATATCGCTTACATTCCAAACAGTTTCTCCATCTAATCCGCCTTTCGCGTTATCATTAATTCTGCAACAAAATCACCGGCAACATCAAAAATTTTAATATTTATTTTAGAATCTTCGGAAACATAATATCTTATAAAAGTTTGATTATCATAAACCGGGTTAGGATAATTATAAGCTTTACTTTTAGGGAAAAATTCATTGATATGAGAATTATTTTCCGCGGCCGGAACAAAAGATGAATTTTTAGAATTCGGCATTATTTGAACTCCAGTAAAATTTCCCGGCTGTCTCACCGATCTTCCACGCGCTTAAATTTCCTTCACCATTCAGCGAAGCGAGGGATGCTTTTCCATTATCGACAAAAAGTACGGGAATGGAATTTATGTTAGTACCTCCGGCTAAAGGAAAACCAGCAACTATTTTTCCCGTCGCGCCGTCAATCGCAAAAATTCTTCCGTCTTTTGTTGACGCGATTATTTCCGCTTTTGTATCGCCTTCAAAATCGGCTATTAAAGGAGTTCCGGAAAAACCAATATTATTCGGATCTTCAAAAGCAAAATTAGTTGCCGCCGCGCCGCTTAAATTTACAGCATCTAATTTTATTGCCGGAAGCAAAAACTATATAGTTATTTCCGTCCTGTTTTAGATCGCCGACTGAAAAAGATTTTATTGTATCGGCCGTATTTATTTTAAAGCTATTTACAAGTTTACCTTCGCTTATAATACTAAAAGAATTATCATCAAGAAGCAGAATACCTATATTTTGCCCTTTTGAATTTTTAGTAACCGCAAAATCAATAATTTTTCCGGTTGATGAAGAATAACTATTTCCTTTAGAATCATAAACAGAAAATCCTGTAGTAAATGTAGGTAGGATAGAATTTCCGGCAAAAGAGTAATAAGAAGAATCACCGGCAATAAATTCCACTTTTATTTTATTTTCCGCGGCGTTATTTGTTTCGGTTAAGACAGGATTAAGATTAGTAATTACACCTAATCCAAAGATTTTTACTAAACCATTACCAGTTCCTACAGCAACATTATCGGATAAAATTACAGGAGCGGAAGTTATATTTTGTCCTATATTAACTGATGAAACATTAGTTAATAAACTATTATTAAAATAAATATTTAAGGTAGAATCTTTTACGCCGGCAATATATTCATTGTTATTGTTAAAATAACCGGCAGGCTGTTTAGACGAAAAAGCCGCATAAGACTGAACAATTTGTCCGGCACCGTTAGTTTTATAAAGGCTGTCATTAGATAAAATATAAAAAGCTTTAATTGCATTATTTGAATTCTCGGCAAGTTTGGCGTTTACTGACCCAATTGGTAAATTATTTGAGAAAAGAGGCTTCACAATAGAATCGCCGTAACTTAACTGAAAACTCATCCGGTTTCCGATTTCTGAAAAACCGGACATTGTAATTAAACTGTTAGCGCCGGAATTAGAATTTGTATTCGGCCGGGTATTTTTAGAGAACTTATTTTCATACAATTTAGAAGGATTTGATTTATACCAAAAATCTTCGGGACCGCCTTCTCCAATAACAATATCGCCGAATATAGTAGTAAATTGTTCCCCTATATCTTGAATTCCATCGGCTTCTTCAACATCAACACCTCTATTTTTTTTATCGACATTAATTTTATTTATCGTCAATCTTCCGGTTAATAACATTCTCATCGATGTGCCAGATTACTATTCCGTTTCCGGGGATTGCCCAATCGTATTCATCAACATCGGTAACTACTCCGGCAAGCGAATCAACTTCATAGCTGTAGAAACCGGTGGTATCTTTTTCAAAAACTTTAGTTAAAGTATCACCATTTAAAACATATTTAATAATCGCGCCGTCTTTATTAGCATCTCTATTTCGATTTTCAACCAGATAATATTCGGAAGAATTAATAGGAACTTTTAATATAACCGTATCCGCGAGAGAAGCCGCTTCCGAAGCTACTAAATTTATATTTTGGTTATTCCCTATATTTACAGTTTTCGGTTCTGCCCAACCCAAATAAATTTTTTCCCAGGGAGAAGGTTCAGGCGGAAATAAACCATTGTAGGCAAAAATAGCTTGACCGTCCATTAAACCAAATCGTCCGATAGCGCTTAAACCGGTTTCCGTATCGAATAAATCGGGTAAACCAAGATGACTCGCGGTACTAGCAACAAGAAGCCCGTTTATAGAAATTTGAAATAAAACACTTCCCGCAATGCCTTCCAATTCCCTGCTTTCGGTTTCCGGCATAATCATAGAATTTGTAATATTAAAATTTCCGTTATTTACCGGGAAACCATTAAAAGAATCACCGTAAATTTTCTTTAGAACTTTTTTTCCTAAATAAACGGAAGGAAGATCTTTTTCATTGCCTAAACTACCCGGCAAAGAAATATCCCTGCCAACACCGGCATGGAAAATAATAAATACATTATAACTGCTGAAATTAAAATTAGGATTTGCCTCATCAATCTTTTTCCAAACTTCCTTTGAAAACTCAGCCATCGATGTAAAATCGTCGGAATTATTCGGAGGAGAATAATTTCTCATAGTTTTTGAAACTGTAACAATTCCCGGAAGAACCGTAAAATCCACATTTAATTTACCATCGGAAACTTTACGGAAATAATTTCTAACAAACTCCATATGAGTTTCAAAATAAGATTTATCATGCGGCAGCGGATCTAAAATACTCTGCCCGTAATCTCCGGATAAAATAGAACCGAATTTACCGTTACCGAAAGTTGAAGCATCCTTATCCTCTTGAAAATCCGCCATAACGGCTAGAATTTTCAGACTGTCATTCGCTAATAATTTTGAATTGCTCGAGGAGATAGGACTTAATTTGCCCATATATGTTTGGGCAGATATACTGCCCAAACATAAAACTGTAATTAGAAGAGATAAATATTTTTTAGACATAGAGATTTAAATTCCTCTTGGTAATCCTTGTGTACTTTCCGGTACAGCTCCCCAGCCAATAAGAACTGTAAATCTAAGTGTATCAGACAGCGGATGATTTTCACCGCCTTTAAATACTGAAGTGGTTATATAACTGAAGTCGAAACCATAAATATCATATCTGATACCGGCACCAAAGGTTATAAATTTTCTATTTCCATAAGCAGGATCTTCATAGAAGAAACCCGTTCTTAAAGCGAATAGAAATTCATTCGGTTTTCCGTACCAATATTCTAAGCCCATTGAAGTAACAATATCACGAAGTTCTTGACTTAAAGGTTTATCGGCCCAGGCAGCGAAAACGGCTTGATAAAAAGGCCTGGAAGTGGAACTGTCGGTTTTACTTATTAATAATTTACTAAAATCTAAAGTATAGATTAAAGAATTATATTCATCATCTAATACTTTATAAGCAAAACCTAACCTAAAGTTGGTTGGAATAGGATCCGCCTGAGCTTGATCTATATAATAAATTTTGGGTCCCAGATTACTAAGATTAGCGCCGATACTTAATCTTCCGCCGATATTTTCATCGGTAAACGGAATATATAAAGTTTTTGGCCGCCACATTCCCGCGATATCAAAACTGACGGATGTAGCAACACCGCTTCCGGTTTCTTGTTCAGTCGGTTTATCTGAAAGCCGGCTGTGAATAATTCTAAAGTTAAATCCCAATCCCCAATCTTCACTAACTTTAGTGGCATAACCTAAAGTTAACGCGGCATCAAACGATCTAAAAGTTCCTATCGGATCAGGAGAATCCGCGCTAGTTCTTACAAACTCACCAAAATTCATATAAGTTACACTGGCAGTAACACTTCCGTCCCAATCCGGAACATATTGACGGTAAGTTAAATAATCATAAAAAAGATCAAGATGAAATTGAGGCAGCCAATTACTGTGTGTAATACTTAATTCAGTTCCGCTTAAAAACGCAATACCCGCCGGGTTCCAGAAAATTGCGGCAGAGTTATCGGCCAAACCGGCTCCGGATTCACCCATACCACCGGCTTTAGAATCCGGTGCTAAAAGTAAAAACGGTACAGCTGCTTCACCTTGTGCATATACTATTTTCGGCACTGCGGCAAATAATAAGCTGACCAGCAATAGCCTGAGTAATATTTTCATATTTTATTTCCTCCGAATAATTTGAACTACTCTTTGATTTTTATAAAAATTTTTAATCTAATAATTTTTCTTATTTACAAATCTTTTAAATAATAAATATAAACAATTAACTTCATATATCTTTATTTTACAACCCAAAAAAACACCTCAACGTATAACGGCAAGTTTACCTAACACACTCTTATTGTACTGCCCATCAACTGTATTTATAACTATTTTATAAAGATAAGTTCCATTCGCGATTTGGTTTCCGTCCTCATCCTTACCATCCCAATCTACCTTTACAAATCGTTCATTTACACTGTATTTTTCAATTTTCCTTATTAATCTACCTGCCACAGTATATACCATTATTTTCAGGTTGAATACCTTGTTTAAGTTTTGCTGAAAAGTGAATGTAGTATTAGAAGTAAAAGGATTCGGATAGTTATAAACATCGCGGACTACTAATTCATTTCCTTCCACAACACTAAAATTAATAGTTTGTGAGGATAAATTATTAAACACATCCCAAGCTTTAATCTGAAGAGTGTATTCTCCCGGCGCGATATAATTAAACGGATAATCTATTTGCCCAGATTTACCGCCGGCATCCAAATCACCGGTAAAATAATTAGTAAAATCGATTGGATTAGCTTCATCGCCATTTAAAATACCTTCCATTTTATGGCCAACACCGGTTCCGGTAGTATTTATTCCGGTTTCATCGGAAAGTTTAACAATTAATTTAGAAGAAGGAGTAACTAAAGCTGCATCTTTATAATTGGTATTATCAAAATAAATGTCCATTTGCGGTCCGCTTTTATCATCAGTAGTGGTTGTATCCGTACCGCCTATAATTACATTATTTGTAAATCCGAGTCCGTCCGAATTATCATTATAAAAATAGAGCAATACTTTTCCGTTTTTGTTATCGTACGAAATATCTTTAGGTACCACAAAATTAGTGGCAAAGTGCCCGTTGTTTATTGAAACTCGTCCCTTAAACAGAGTACCTCCGGGAATTTTAATCCGATAATTATTTATCTGCGGCAGTGTAACTTCTCTTTGAGAATCAAATACCGATAAAATTCCTTCGCCGTTAAAATCAGTCCAATTTGTATTATCAGGCCTTTTTACTTCCCCTTCAATCCTGGTGTTGCTTAAAGCTTTTATTTGAATATTATGGGCAGCGGGCGATTGATTATTTATTGTATCAATTTCCGCTTTATACTGAGGAATATTTAATCTTAAAGTAGGATCGCCGAAGAGATAATATTTTTGATCATTAACCTCAAAATATGACTGTTTCAGTTTTAATGCCGCGGCACCAAGTGTGACAGAAAGATTTAATGTATCCCGGTAATTTAATAAATCATTAAAAAACGCATACATTAAGGCATGATTATTAGCTGAATAGACTAATCTTGCCGATGAAATAGCACCTATTGCTCCCCCGTTTATTTTAAATACAAGTGCTTCGGCGGCGCTTTGAAAATTAGGAATATCAAAATAGCCGAAATCACAGGTAGCGGCGGTAAGGAAAAAATACTGATCATTCACTAATTGGGGAATTGTGATATTCTTTTCAAACACAACTTCGTGCGCCCATAATTCCGGACTGCCGTGGCCGATGTAATTTACTATTACAGTTCCGGCATTTATCGCGTCTATTATAGCTTTATTGACCGTCGGTTTTCTTCTACCCGCGCTGGTTAATTCCACCGGATAAGCGGCCAAATATATTTTTTGAAGATCAAAAGATCCGGGGATATAGGAATTCGCTAAAATTTCAGAAGGATTTGTATGTTCCGAGCCTTCATTGGGATTTTGAGTCGCGTATCCGTCATCGGCAATTAAAGTAATTAAATTCCGCCAGGTTCCTTTATCACTGCCGGTTTCATAATGGATAATTTTATCCACAATATTATTCGCGTCAACTAAAGATTTAACCGTCAGTCTTCCGTTCGCTATATCAATTTTAGAATCGTTACCGTCGATACGGGCATAATAATCATCGGTAGAATAAGAATAAATCTGATCGTAATAATATGCCGGCACATCCGGAAGTTTAGTTTCATAAGGCGGTATTAAATTGTCGCCGTATCCTTCAACATTTTTATAATCATAATTGCCGGCGCCAAAAAATAAAACATATTGAGGCTGAACTTTCCAATTATTATAAGCGTAAGCCAAAAAATAACGAATTGCGGAAACATCCTGCAAGCCGCCTGAAAATTCATTATAAATTTTTTGAATATCTACTACTTCTGTTGAAAGAGGAACTTTTGGCTGATTTTCTCTTAACGATTTTAATCTATTGGCGGCTTCTTCAAATTGAGCGGGTGTAATGATAATAAATTTTGCCCCGTCTACTATTCCGTGAAGATTGGAATTTGCAGCTTCTACTGGGTTTATAGGAGTTTTATAATTATTATTACCTACAGCTAAATATTTAGAGACATCACCTTTAGTTTCCGGAATTTGAAACCTGCATTCTCCCCCGCTTATTAAAATATGATTTGTAATCAATTTTACATTCGCGTAATCGGCGGCGTCAAAAACTTGAATATTTGAAGTGGAGAATCCTTTTAAATCGTATTCAATAATCGCGGTTGTATCGTTAGAATAAAATGTAAGTAAATCATTAAAAGCTTTTAATTCTTTTTGATATAAAATATTAAAATAATCGAGATAACCGACTGCTGAAGCTGAATTAGGTGTAATTTTTATTTTTAATAAACTTCTGTTATCAGGCAAAGCACCCGAATAAGCAGCAGTCATTTGATAAACTTGGGCTATAGGATAGCTATTAATTCCGCTGTTTACACCGGAAAGCTGTCTATTTAAAATTACTTTTGAATTTTCGCTTAATTCAAATCCCATAATTCTATCGGAACTATTAGCAAATCGTAAAGCATAATTAATAGGATATGCGTCCAATCTTCCGTCAAGTTTGGTGTTATAAGTACGTGATAGTCATAGTGCCGGAAAAATTATCACCGAAATATTCTGTTCCGGTTTTACCGATATTAACTTTTTCTTCCTCAAAATCAGCAAAAGCTTTAGTTGAATTTTGCACTACCGCATTAGGATCATTCACACCGGCCTCACTGGTTATACGTTTGCCGGTTGTGCCGCCGGAAGTAATCCAATAATAATTTTTAGTAGAATAAGGATGGAAATATCTTTTAATAGTTTGTGCTGCGGAATCATAATCCCAAAAATCGGTTCCTCTTCCGTAAAATAAAATATAATCGGACGCGTCAAATTTTCCGTCATCTTCGCCTACAACAAGAATAGCGTTTTCTACTAAATCATCGGGGCGCGGGGCGTTTATATTTTCGGATAAAACTTTGCCGCCGTTATTATAAATTTTAATAGTTCTGGGATCAACCGCATTCGGATCTATTCCAAAAGAAGGGAGCATATCGCGGGTTATTTTGTACATTCCCTCTTCCGGCGCTTCAAACTTTACCCATTTACCTTCAGCAAGTACACTATTATAAACCGCTTTTTGAAGAGTTTTTTTTACGGGTTTCCAATATTTTGCAGTATTATAATTTATTACCGCGTTCTGCAAAAAATTATCGGAAGGCGCGTTGTTAATTTTTTGATTAGAAGAAAAATTTACTTGAAATAAAATACTTGTATATAATTTTATTTTATTAGAGGCTTTATCAAATTGAACCGGCCGCAGCTTTAATGATTGAACCTTTAATCCTCTGAAGGACCCGAATTCATCAAAAGATACCAATTCACTATTCTGCGGGGCATCATTATAATTTTCTCCTATTTTATATTCTAAATGATTCGATACACTGTCTTTTACTAAAACAGGCTTGGGAGAAACTCTTCCCGGTATTTCTTTATATTCGGCATCTAAAATTTGAATCGTATTCCCAAATTCTGCCGGAACACCGATATTTATTATTTTTTGCTGTAAAGCAGGTATTCCCCAAATTTCCGGGTTAGCTACAAAGCCGCCCGAAAATTCTATTTTTCTAAAACTTTGATTATCTATTTTTATTTCGGATGTGTCGGAATAACGCGGAGTAAACCGCACAACAATTTTATTTTTATCGGAAGATAAAACTTTAATATCATTCTGCGGGAATAAAGGAATAGAAAAAAGTATTATAAGAATAATAGAGATTTTGCTTGTCATAAAACTTTAATTTTATTTATTCAACAATTTTACTGAAAATGTAGGGTTAATACAAAACAAAAACATCTCAGTAGTACCGGAAATAGTAAAGTAGCAAAAAATCTCTATGTAAACTCCTTATAATTTGAAACAAAATTTAGTGAAGTTAAATGCTAATAATCAAGCCAATTACAAAAATATTATTTTCCCCAAAGATGAAGTAATTTCTAATAACAAAAATAAAATTTATAGTATAACTTGCAAACTTAAAACAATACTACAAACCTAATTCTTCTTTATTTTTTTTCATCGCGTCAATACAAAACTGAATATGTTCCTCCAGCGGAATATTCAAATCCTCAGCGCCTTGTTTAATATCTTCCCTACTTACCGCCTTGGCAAAAGCTTTGTCTTTAAGTTTTTTCTTAACAGATTTTACCTCAACCTCATCTATACTTTTACTGGGACGAACATAAGTAACGGCAGTAATAAAACCGGCCAACTCATCGCAGGCAAAAAGAGTTTTTCTTAATAAATTATTTCTCGGCACACCGGAATAATCGGCGTGCGATAAAATAGCGTTTCTGAATTCTTCGTCAAATCCTTTTTCTTTAAGAATTTCAGAACCTTTGAAAGGATGTTCTTCAGCCGTAGGATATTTTTCATAATCAAAATCGTGAAGCAAAGCCGCATTTCCCCAATATTCTTCGTCTTCGTTAAACTTTTTCGCGTAAGCGCGTACACATGTTTCAACGGCGAAAGCGTGTTTTAATAAACTTTCACTTTGTGTGTATTCTTTTAATAATGATAAACAATATTCTCTGTCTCTTGTTACATCAGCCATTATTAAATCCTTTTATTTACTTATTATTTTTTACCGGTTCGGGATTAAAACTCGGGCATAAATCAGCCAAAACACATTGAAGGCATTTAGGTTTTCTGGCAATACAAATAATTCTTCCGTGAGTTGCCAAATAATGAGAAGAATTTATCCAATCTTCTTCGGGCAGAAGTTCTTTTAATCTTTCTTCAATTTTATCGGGATTCTGAGAATTAATAAAACCGAGTAAATTTGATAATCTTTTAACATGAGTATCAACCGCGATCGCGGGAATTCCAAACGCGTTTCCCGCAACAACAGAAGCTGTTTTTCTTCCAACTCCCGGAAGTTTGGCAAGAGCCTCAAAATCCGCCGGAACTTTTCCTTTATAACTTTTTTCTAAGATTTCGCAGCAATTCTTTATACTCTTTGCTTTTTGTCTATAAAACCCGGTTGAATAGATATCTTTTTCTAATTCTTCATTAGAAACTTTAAGAAAATCTTTCGGGGACTTATATTTTTTGAAAAGAGTTTCCGTTACAATATTTACCCTCGCGTCCGTACACTGCGCTGAGAGAATTGTGGCAATTAATAATTGAAACGGATTTGAAAAATTAAGCGCGCATTTTACAGCGGGATATTCTTCCTTCAGCAGATTAAATATTTTTTCCGCTCTCTTCATTTCAGTCTTATTATTCATCTTTATGAAATTTAGGGTGTTTAATAAACAATCGTTCAACAGGTATATTATTTATAATATGACTTTGAATTATTTCTTCTACATCATCAACAGTTACTCCGCCGTACCAGATTTGTTCGGGATAAACCACAACTGTAACACCAAATTCGCACGCGTCCAAGCATCCGGAAGCGTTTGCTCTAACTTCTGATTTTAAACCTAACTGTTTTAGCCTTTCCTTTAATTTAGCGCGGACTACCATTCCCCCTTTATCACGGCAGCAGCCGCGTGAACTTCCTTCAGGCCTCTTGTTTTCACAGACAAAAATATGTTTTTCGTATCGTTTCATGTAATTCTTTATTTTAGAAAAATGAAGATAAAAATAATGAGGCAGTCTTAAAAGTAAAAGAATAAAATATCGGTATATATTCTTCATTAATTAAAAAACGGATAAGATATTACATCCTATCCGTTTTAATAAAACTACTACAAGTTTAATTACATATTATCAATAATGTTATTAAAAGTAGGACTCGGACGCATAACTTCAAAAGCTTTTTTATCATCAGGAAGATAATATCCTCCTATATCAACAGGATTTCCTTGTACCGAAATTAAATCATTTACAATTTTCTCTTCGTTTGATTTTAGTTCTTCAAATAATGTTGAGAAACGAGATTTCATTTCAGTATCCTTATCCTGCTCGGCTAAAGCATGCGCCCAGTATAAAGCAAGATAAAATGAACTTCCTCGATTATCTATTTCACCGGCTTTTCGCGAAGGATATCTGCCGTTTTCCAAATATTTACCGATTGCTTTATCGAGAGTTTCCGCTAAAACTTCGGCTTTTTTATTACCGGTTTTATCCGCTATCATTTCAAAAGAAGGAACAAGCGCGCAATATTCGCCGAGAGAATCCCATCTTAAATGATTTTCTTTAAGCAACTGCTGAACATGTTTAGGAGCGGAACCGCCCGCGCCGGTTTCGAACAAGCCGCCTCCTTTTAAAAGAGGAACTATTGAAAGCATTCTGGCACTGGTACCAAGTTCAAGAATCGGGAATAAATCGGTAAGATAATCTCGAAGCACGTTACCGGTAACAGAAATAGTATCCAATCCTTTTCTTGTTCTTTCCAAAGTAAATTTCATCGCGTCAACAGGTTTAAGAATTTTTATATCCAAACCTTCCGTATCATATTCCGGTAAATATCGATTCACTTTCGATATAATTTCTCTATCGTGCGCTTTATTTTCATCAAGCCAGAATACAGCGGGAGTTTTAGAAGATTTGGCTCTGCTAACAGCTAATTTTACCCAATCTTTAACAGGTTCATCCTTGGCTTGACACATTCTAAAAATATCACCTTTTTCAACCGGCTGTTCTAGCAAAGTTTCTCCGGCTGAATTTACTACACGGATAATTCCGTTGCCTTTGGCCTCAAAAGTTTTATCATGCGAACCATATTCTTCGGCTTTCTTCGCCATTAATCCTACATTAGAAACCGCGCCCATTGTAGAAGGATCAAATTGGCCTTTAGCTTTGGCGTCTTCAATTATTTCTGAATATATAGTGGCGTAGGAACGGTCAGGAATCATCGCGATAACATCTTGAAGTTCATCTTTTTCATTCCACATTTTACCGCCGTCTCTAACAACATTCGGCATTGAAGCGTCAACAATAACATCATTAGGAACATGAAGATTTGTTTTTCCTAACCTAGAATCGACCATAGCCAATTGCGGCCGCGATTCATAAACTTTATTTATATCCGCTTCAATTTCTTTTCTTTTATCATCCGGCAGTTTCTGTAATTTTTCGAGAACGTCCATTAAGCCGTTATTTACATTAGCACCGATTTCCTTAAGAGTATCGGCGTGTTTTTCAAGCGCGTCTTTATAATAAACAGATACGGCGTGTCCGAACATTATGGGATCGGAAACTTTCATCATTGTGGCTTTTAGATGAAGTGAAAGGAGTACACCGTCTTTTTTTGCTTCTTCAATCTGTTCAGCGTAAAATTTACGAAGCTCGCCTACATTCATTACGGCCGTATCAATTATTTCCCCGTTTAGAAGCTTAAGATTTTCTTTAAGGGGAACAGTTTTTCCGTCTTCGGCAACAAATTCAATTTTAACAACGTCTTCTTTATCCAGAGTAAGAGATTTTTCGGTTCCGTAAAAATCTTTCTTATTCATATAAGCCACACGTGTTTTTGATCCGGATTCCGGCCAGGGCTTCATCATTTTATGAGGGTTTTTCTTCGCGAATTCCTTAACGGAAGCCGCGGCTCGCCGATCTGAATTCCCCTCTCTTAAAACCGGGTTAACCGCTGAACCAAGCACCTTCGCGAACTTTGCTTTTAACGCTTTCTCTTCATCATTTTTAGGTTCATCAGGATAATCGGGTATATTAAATCCTTTTTCCCGCAATTCTTTTATGGCCGCGTGAAGCTGCGGAATAGAAGCGCTTATATTAGGCAGTTTTATAATATTCGCGTTTGGATCTTGTGTAATTTTTCCGAGTTCCGCAAGATAGTCGGGTATTTTTTGTTCTTCAGTTAAATTTTCCGGAAAATTGGCAATTATTCTTCCCGCAAGTGAAATATCTTTTGTCTCTATTTCGATTCCGGAATTCTTTGTAAAAGATTTTACGATAGGCAATAAACTGTAAGATGCTAAAGCCGGAGCCTCATCAATCTTTGTCCAAATTATTTTAGTTTCCATTTTTCTCCCACTTTGTTCTGAAACTGTTCAATATTTTTTAAAAACAGTTTTAAAGATACTGAATCTTTGATAATTATAAACTAAATATTCTAAATAATTCATCGGGAAAAAGAAATTAATTAGTATGGATATCAGTTTTGTCATTTTTATAAGGAGCAGGTGTAAGATAAATAATTTAAAAAACAGTAGATTTTAAGAGAGGGTACTGCGGCTTTAGAAAGACTTTAAAAGCCTTTTAATAAGAAAGAGATGCGCATTCAGAGCGTATTCAGAGCCTATTCAGAGCGCATTCAGAGCGTATTCAGATTTAGATGTTTTATGGCAGGTTTAAGTGTTAATTAATCACGTATTAAAATATACATATCTTCACAATTAGCAAACAAAAAATGATTAATAATTCCATTTTTAAAAGATTTTGAAGAATAACACGACATTCAGAGGTATGCGCCAATCTTTGATGAAATCTATATCCTCTATTTACACGGAGTTTGAAGAAAGCAAAAACACCCGATGGCATTAAAGATGAAAATGTTTTTGATACTTTGTAAGGGGTGCCGTTTGATATACCCACGACTGAAGTCGTGGGTTAGGATGGATAACCGTGGGAAAGATGAATGAAAGATAACCCACAGTTTCAACTGTGGGGATAGAACAGAAATAAAAACGAAATGGTATAACCGTTTCAACGGTTTATTCAGATGGAATTTGATACTTTGTAAGGCGGTGCCGTTTGATATACCCACGACTGAAGTCGTGGGTTAGGATGGATAACCGTGGGAAAGATGAATGAAAGATAACCCACGACTTTAATCGGCAGCGGAAAGAGCGAGAAGAGAGATAACCCACGACTTTAATCGGCAGCGGAAAGAGCGAGAATGCTAAGAATGGATGAAGATAACCCACAGTTTCAACTGTGGGGATAGAAAAGAAATAAAAACGAAATGGTATAACCGTTTCAACGGTTTATTGTGAATAATATGAAAAGTAATTACATTGTGGATACAAGTATTAAAGGTTTACAATGAAAACTAAAATAATCAAAATAGGAAATTCAAAAGGAATTCGAATCCCTCGTCATATTCTTGAGCAAAGCGGATTGAAAAACGAAGTGGATATTGAAGTAAAAGACAAAAATATTATCTTAAGACCAGTAGTAAAAGCCAGAGAAGATTGGGATATTGAATTTCAAGAAATGGCAAAAAATAATGATGATATTCTTTTAGAGAAAGAATCATTAGTAGAATTAACATCCTGGGATAAAGAAGAATGGGAATGGTAAATGGAATTCCAAAGATTCGATGTTTATCTTGTAAATTTGGACCTAACCATAGGAAGTGGAATAAAAAAAACACGACCTTGTGTGATTGTTTCTCCAAATGAAATGAACAATCATATTTCAACAATAATTATAGCTCCATTAACATCAAGACTTCGAAATTATCCAACAAGAGTTCATTGTAAAATAGAAGGTGAACAAGGACAGATAGTATTAGACCAAATCAGAACAGTAGATACATCAAGATTAGTTAAAAAAATTACTACTCTTTCAAAATCTATACAAGGTAAAGTTATTTCAAAACTAATTGAAATGTTTTCGGAGTAAAGCAACCTAACCTCTTTAATAAGTAAAAAGACAATAGGGTAAAGAAATTCCTTAACAAAATATTTTGCTTTAAAAAAGTTCATTGATAATCCGGTCTACAATTATTTAATACTTAAAAACAACAATTAATGCCGCAATATCAGTTAAGAAGTAATTTGTCTTATTGGAAAAATCAAGCCAATCAAGCGGACTCCGTCCTTTAGCCAACGGATTGCATTCGGCATTTTAGAAATTATAAAATTAGTAATTCTGTTTTGGCGGATTTGTTTAAAGTAATCTTTTAATTAATAAATTTGCAAACTGTACTTACGAAGAATCCGTCAGCTGATTGATAAGCATAGTTTGCTAAATATTCGGCATTTTTTTAAGTGACGTTTTTTCTGGGGCGATGCTTATTGGTGATGCCGGTAGGTGCAGTAAATATATACGGTAAAATGAAAAAAAAATTCTTTTTAATCGCAATCATTCTTGTGATTTTATCTAGTTTGACAAATGCTCAATTAATATCATCTTATGGAATGAAAGTTGGGATTGCTAATGCAAGTCAATCATGGGATTATTCTGGAAATTTATCTACAATAGAAATATTTGATAAATCAAGAATCGGACTAGATTTAGGTATTTATACAGAATTGTTTGATTTTCCTGTAATAAGTATCCTAGCTGAGGCACATTATATTCAAAAAGGATTTAAGGATGCAATTATCGTAACAACGATGGATTCTCCGGATGAAGGAGAAACGAAATCTTTTACACCTAGGATAGATTATATATCAATTCCCCTGTTAGCAAAGTTACGTTATGAAACAAATTCATTTATCATTTATGGTATTGCAGGCCCTAGGTTCGATATATTAATAGGAAGAAATTCAGAAGCAGTCGGAGCAGTATTTGATGATTTTAAGAATACTGATTTTGGCGGAACTATCGGTTTGGGATTAGAAATACCAATAGGAGGGAATTATCGTGCTGGCGGTGAATTTAGATATAGTCCAAGCATTCAAAATATATTTTCAAATGGAATACTAGAAGTAAAGAATAAGTCATTGGAATTTTTGGTAGTATTTGGTTTTAATTAAAACGCACTGCCAATCAAGCGGACGCCGTCCGTTAGCCAACGGATCGCATTCGGCATTTTAGAAATTTAGAGCCGGTCATTCCGTTTCGGCTAATTTGCATAAAGTAGTCGTTCTAATTAATTTGCAAACTGGCTAACAAAGGATCTGTCAGCTGATGGATAATCATAGTTTGCTAAACATTCGGCTTACGTTTTTATTTGGCGTTTCTGTTTTGGGGTCGCTGCTTAGCTACAACACTATTATACAATTAAGTAAATTATCAACATCATAAATAAACATAGTTCATTATATTGTAAATTATGACAAAAAATTACTTATCAAACTTGTTCAAAGCCTATCAAAAAGGCGATGCAAGAGAAGAATCCTATTATAATCATCTTGCTGATTTTATTACTCTGTTTTCTGAATCTGTGCGGAAAAAGAAAATTGATATTACCATTCTGCCGAAAAAAACGGAAGCCGGTAATCCCGATTTTAGAATTTGGGACGGCCGACAAAAAATAATTGGTTACATTGAAGCAAAAGATTTAGGTGTTGATCTTGACAGAATTGAAGACAGCGAACAGCTCGAAAGATATTTATCAACCTTCCCTAATGTTATCTTAACAAACTTTACTGAATTTCGCTTGTACAGAAACGGCGAAAGGATAGAAAAAGTATCAATCGCTCGTCCTTTCGTTATTAAAAAACTTTCCACGGTTCCAACTCTTGAAAATGAAGATAAATTTTTTGAACTGCTCAAAAGATTTTTAGATTTTTCGCTTCCCAAAACTTACACCGCAAAAACTCTTGCCGTTGAACTTGCTAAAAGAACAAAATTTCTTAAAGATGAAATTGTTAGCGAGGAACTAAAACACGGCGGTTTCTTTAGTTTGGGTTGTTATTAAATATCCCACGACTAAAGTCGTGGGTTAATCAAAACAATTAGTTGTTGTAACCCGCAGTTTCAACTGTTGGGAATTAACCCACGGATTTATCCGTGGGGAGAGAAACTCATAACAGGTCAGAACAATATTTTGACGGAGTAAAAGAAAATGTCTGGCAATACCAAATCGGTGGTTATCAAGTCTGCGAAAAATGGCTAAAAGACAGAAAAGGCAGAACACTTACTCTAGATGAGATAAAAAACTATTGTAAAATTGTAACTTCTCTTTCAAATACAATTAGATTACAAAATGAAATTGATGAGTGTTTTGAAGATGTTGAGAAAACCGTATAACCACCACTAATGCCTCCTTCTTCACCTCAAAGCGAAGAAAATTAAAAGGAGTAAGCATTTTTTCAGAATTAATTTTTTATCTTTTTTATTCGTTTATTTAATTAAAGCATAACATAAATAAAGGAATTATGAATATCAGTGGAATAAAATTTCGAAAGACAGAGGTTGAGGATTTGGAGTTCCTCTTTAAATTTCAGCTTGATAAAGAGGCAAATAATTTAGCTGCTTTCACATCAAAAGATCCAACAGACAAATCTGTATATCTAATTAAACATACAAAACTACTGAGTGATCCAACCGTAAATAATCAGACAATTATAATTGACAATATTATAGTAGGAAGTATTGCCAAGTTTGAAATAGACGGTCAAGCCGAAGTTACATATTGGATTGATAAAAATTTTTGGGGAAAAGGAATAGCAACCAAAGCACTTGAATATTTACTAACTATTGAAAATATCAGGCCACTTTTTGGAAGAGTTGCTTTTGACAATTTTGGTTCACAAAAGGTTTTAGAGAAATGTGGCTTTATAAAAATCGGTAAGGACAAAGGTTTTGCAAACGCAAGGCAAACAGAAATAGAAGAATTTATATATAAGTTGGATTAGAAATAAAATTTTTGAAAATGAAAGAATTGAGGAAAGGAAATATTGTAGGATAGCTCCCCAGGACATGAGACTGCCTGCAGCACCGGAGACAATCAATAATTTCATATTCTATTTATGTTATTTACTGATTGGCCGAATTTAAGCGATAATCCTAGCAAAGTTACTGTAAGGTTTGAAAAAATAAGATAAAGGCTTTATACCCGCCAATCAAGTGGACAACCTCGCGAAGAGGGGCTGGCAGTTTTAGCATTAGGCGTTTTATAAAATTGGATGTTATTCGTTCCCCCGCCAGTGGTGGTGTAAACTGTTTTTTCTTTACCTTTTCTTTTCTAAAGACAACATCGTTAAGTGCGTAAGTAAATTTCAAGAGGTTCTTAAAAATTCAATATCTGCAGTTTTTTAATAAAGAAAAGTTTTTTTTTGCAACTGTATTTATTTATTTTTTATCGAAGAATTAAATAAATACAATGTATTAACAATTAATTTAACCTGCGTTTTAAATATAAATAAAGGATCTCAAAATTTATTTAGAAGAATATATTGATAAAAAATAATTTTTTACCAAAAAGCAAATTCTGGAAATATATACCATTTAGAAGATATCTAATATTTGTCTCGGGGATATTCTTCTTATTTTCTGGAATTGGATTTATCATCGATCTGCTTGCAGAAGGTTCATATTCGGAACTGCTGCTTTTTATAAATGTATTTTATTCGGGGATTGTTGCAGTATTCTACGTTTATTCTTTTACAAGAAATCTTAAATTTCTTCCTTTTACTATCTTATTTCAGGTTGTAGTTGGAATAAACATCTGGAAAGAAGCTACATATTTACCGCTTACCGAATTTCCCCAAAGAGCAACTTTTGATGCCGTTGGAATTTTAGTGACATTTGCTCTGGGATATATACTGCTTGTCTTATTTATAAATAAGGAGGGAATAAAAAATTTACGGCTTCAGGCCGAAATGAATCTTGCGCAGGAACTTCATTCGAACCTTGTTCCGAAAATTGAAATTGTTAATAACCGTTTTGAAATATTTGGAATATCTAATCCTACTGATGAAGTCGGCGGAGATTTAATTGATTTTTTTGAAAATGAAACTGCGCATACTTGTTACATTGCAGATGTATCAGGCCATGGAGTTGCGGCAGGTTCGATGATGGGAATGTTTAAGAGCACGATTCGAGTTTTATTAAACAAAGATGAACCGCTTTGGTCAACTTTAACTGAAACCAGCAAGACAATGTACAATTTAAAAAGAAAAACATGTTTCTTACGTGTGCTTTTTTAAAATTTAATTCAAATTATACTGTAGAATATTCAACAGCAGGCCATCTTCCCATTTTAAAACTTGCAAATGATTCAAACAATTTTGAGGAATTGATAATAAAACACCTTCCAATAGCTGCGACAAAAGACTTTAATTATACATCAAACAGCACAGCATTTAACAAGAATGATTTATTTATATTATTGACTGACGGAATTACAGAGGCGTCAAATAAAATTAATGAAGACTTTGGAATGGAAAAAGTAAAACAGATTATTCTTAATAATAGGCATAATGAATTATCCCACATTTATGAAAAAATAAATAATGAATTAGCTTTATATGGCAAACAAAAAGATGATCAGACAATTTTATTAATAAGATGTTTATAATTATCATATGAATTATTTTTTTCTAGGTTTTAAATTTGGTTTTATGATATTGAATGAAGTCAATATCAGAAAAATTGTATTTGTGGTAAATTCACCAAGGTTTGGCCTCCCAACATGTTTTATCTAAATATTATTTAAGCAGTATCATTTTATGCACTTGTGTATAATTAACGCTTGTTAATCTATAAAAATAAATTCCGCTTGAAAGTTTTGAAGCATCAAAGTTTACCGTATAGTTTCCATCCGGGAATTAGCAACCGAGATTGAGGTAAGTATCATAACCATAAAACTCTGAATAGGGTCTAACAAAAAAAATAAATATTAATCATAATTCTTGTCATATTTTCTAAACTCTTGTAACTAAGTATAGTAGAGGCTCTAAAATAATTCAAGATTAAATAATTAGAAAATGGACAAAAAAATGGAAATAAATCAAATTCTCACAAGAAATCAAATCCTTAGCAGTATAATATGGGCTATTGTTATACTTGCATGCTCTTTTGTTTTGGAAAGTTCAAATAAAGGAATAAGTTATATTCTTATAGCAGGATTTTTTATTGAATTCCTCAGAATAACTTCATCTAACAAGGCATTAAAAAAAGCTTACAAGCAGGGGAAAAATTGAGAGGAATAAATTCACGCTTGATTTTTTAATTAACATCAGACTTATAGAAAATATTTAAAACCCTGCTTAAACATGTTTACAAATTGAATTTAAATAACTTTATTTTTTGACAGATTTAAATAACAGATACAAACACTATGAGATGCCGAATAAATTGGAAATAAACTTTGAACAGATACTTGAAGACAATAAGTACAAGATTTATAGAATTTGCAGGATATATGCCGTAAATCCTATAGAGCCGCAAGATCTTTTCCAGGAAGTTGTATTTCAGATTTGGAAATCTTTTTCAACTTTCAAGGGTAAGTCAGATATTGGTACCTGGATTTATAGGATTACATTAAATGTCTGTCTTCGTTCGAAAATGAAACTAGAAAAGAACAATGACAAATTAATACGGATAGAATCCATACAATTTTTAGAAGCAGAAGTTATTCCCGATAAAATTGAACAGGAAAAATATCAAGCTCTGCACGTTTGTATTTCTTTACTGAATGAAAGTGATCAGTCAATTGTTATTCTGTACCTTGAAGAGTTGCCTTATAAAGAAATAGCAACAATTACCGGTTTAACGGAAAACCACATAGCTGTAAAGATGAAAAGAATAAGAAAAACATTATTTGATTGCATCACAACTAAAATAAAATAAAATGTTAGAACAAAAACTAAAAGAAATCTGGAAAAATTCTTCCCAAAAAGAACATATTTCTATTGAAACGTCTCAGTTAATAAAAGAGTTGAATACTAAAATGAGTAGCATTCAAAAAGTAATTAAAATTAGAGATATAAGAGAGATTTCTGCCTCAGCGATTGGGATGCTAATTTTTATATATCTACTTTATGAAATTCCTTTTCCAATTACCAGGTTAGCATGCTCTTTGTCCATTGTTTGGTTTGCCTATGTTATTTTCAAATTAAGGAAATCTAAAACACAACACATAACGAGCCATTTGGATTTATCGATGAAAGATCAACTTGCGGACCAGGAAGCAGCTATACAACATCAAGCGGACTTATTAGATTCTATCGCTTATTGGTATGCAATACCTCCTTTTATCATTAATTGTATATTCCTGTTAGGCTTAGGAAATCCTGCAGATTATAATTGGACCAATAGCCTGGCAGGAAGCATTTTACCTCTAACTGTCAATTTAAAAATAATAACAATAATAGGATTGGCTTTCTTTTATGCTTTTATTATTTGGATTAATAAAAGAGCTGCTAGAAAAGAAATAAAACCAATATTAAAAAACATAGCTATTATTCAACAACAACTGGACAACTAAAATTAACCCAACTATAATGAAAAAACATATATTATTTATACTGACAATAGTACTTGCAAATACTGCAGTAGCGCAACAAGAAAGCAGCATCTCTAAAACGGTTGCTAACGAATTTCAAAAAAATTATAATGTTAACAATTATGAAGCTATTTTTTTAATGTTCTCGAGTGAAATGAAAAACTTTATGCCACACGAAAAAACACTAGCTTTTTTACGCGGATTAAAATCGGAAGCAGGTTATATCAAAACAAAATCTTTTGTGAAATATGAGCAACCTAATGTTGCGCTGTACAAAACGAACTTTGAACGTGTTGTAGTTGCTCTTTATATCTCTGTAGATGAAAATTCAAATATAAACGGATTAATGGTAAAACCTTTTAATGAAGAAAAATTACCAGAGCTTACTCGTAATGTTTCTAAATTAAAACTGCCTTTTAATGAAGAGTGGACAGTGCTCTGGGGAGGAGACACAAAAGAACTAAATTATCACATGATTGATAAGGCCCAAAAAAATGCTTTTGATTTTGTAATTACGAATTTACAAGGCAAAAGCTATGAAAATGATGGAAAAATTAATGAAGATTTTTATGCCTTCGGGAAACAAATTATTGCACCAACAGATGGAGAAGTTGTATTAGTTGTTGATGGAATTAAAGATAATAAACCAGGAATTTCAAATCATGTTTATATTCCTGGGAACTCAATAATAATTAAAACATTAAATGACGAGTATTTGTTTTTTGCTCATTTCAAGCAATACTCAATAAAAGTAAAACAAGGACAAAAAGTTAAGCAAGGAGAAGTTTTAGGACTTTGTGGAAATACAGGAAATTCTACTGAACCTCATATACACTTTCATATTCAAAATGTAGAAGACATTAATATGGCAACAGGTGCAAAATGTTATTTTGATGAGATTTTAGTAAACGGAGAGTTGAAAAAGGATTATTCTCCTGTTAAAACTGAAAGAATAAAAAATAAATAAAATCTACGGCAAATACCGTATATAAGCCATTGCCAGGTAATGGCTACTTTGGGAAATCCTCGCGGATTCTCCTGCTGCGTTTTGAAACAATCCAATGGTTCCCGTCAAATTTGGAAAGCCCTACATAGGTCCCGCTCCAGATATTTCCATTTGCTTCTATGGCTATTGAATTAATCTCATCGCTGGGCAATCCGGTATTATAAGGAGTATAAACAATCCAGTTTTGAGAATAAGTTGGTGTTAGTGCCATTATCATTATAAATAGAAAAAAATTAATTCTCTCATAAGAATCTCCTTTCTATGTTTTTATTTAATTCTAATTTTCTAAAGTATTAGTGCCTAGCAAAAAACAAATTCTACTATCATCGCAGTAATATCATTTTCTTTGTTTGGATAAATTCATTCGATTTGATGCGGTAAAAATAAATTCCGCTTGAAAGCTTAGAAGCATTAAAGTTTACAGTATAATTTCCAGCCGGTTTTTCTTCGTTAACCAAATCAGCTACTTCTCTTCCGAGTATATCAAATACTTTCAGTTCTACATTTGAAGTTTTGGGAATTGAGTATTCTATTTTTGTGGTTGGGTTAAATGGATTTGGATAATTGTTGTATAACGCATAACTATCGGGTAGATTTGAATCTGTTTCTTCAGTACCGACCACCGTACCTCTAATAAGAATAATTGAAAAAGATTCACTTGGATTATTATTGTAACCATCACTAGTTACAACTCTATGATAGAGCATCAATGAATCGCCGATTTCGACATCATTATTAGCTAATAGATTTTCCAGGGTCCCGAATTCAACTTCAAAATAAGTAGCACTTCCATTTTCGTTGCTGAGAGTATCCATTAAAAGATTACTGTAATCTTCAGAAGTACTTAGCTGCCAAATATATTTAATTGAATCATTTTCCGGATCGCACATTGAAGGATTCCACTCTATTATCAATAACGAATCATAAGGTACAGGGGGATCGCCTGCGTTAATACCTCCAATATTATAACTCGAACCATCTTCCGGCCTTATTATACTTGTAGAATCTGGCGGCAAATTAATAAGTGAGCCTGATAATACATTCTCTTGTAATGATAATTGATTACTGCCTGTTGCATTAGCTATAATATGACTTATTAGAATTTCGCCATTAGTCGTATTAGAATTAAGATTTGCTGAAAGAGATAAATTATTAGTTTGGTTTGGAGCTAAGGAACCAATTGTCCAAATGTCAGATATACTGTTATAGCCGTCACCCACTGGATTAAATGATGAGATAAAATTGGGATGTTGTAATTCCACAACAACATCCGTCAGATTAACACTTCCAAGGTTTGTTGCTGAAAGCTCGTAAGTCAATGATTCACCTTGTGTCCTTATTTTATTGCTTGAATTAAATGTTAACTGTAGTGGAACATTTTTATGTATAGTCGTTACAGATGAAGAACGCAAAACTGCTAAATTGGTGGTCCCTGGATCTAACTTTACCAACGATTTTATTTGAGTGCCATCGGACAAATTCTGATCCGGTATTATTGTCATAAACAATTTCCCAGCAATTCCAGGGGCAAGACCTTGTACGTGCCAATAAACTACATCATCATTTAAATTATATCCACAGGTAGCATCAGTAAAATGAGTTTCTTTAGGTATCGCCATACTTATAATTACATCTGAAGAGCTACTTGAGCCAATGTTTCCATATGATATTGTATATGTGAAAGGTTTCCCCGGTTCTGCAGGCCCGGGATCCGGTGCTAAGCTTAACCTTAGTAAAGGAGTTGGGTCAATCTGTATATCCAGCGCTGCAGATACTTCACTCATAGATGAACGTGCTATTAATCGTGATCGAGAAATGTCTCCTTGAGGTGCATTATTACCTACTAAAGCATAAAGAACTACTTGTCTGCTTTCCCCCGGTGTTAGTGTCCCAACTGTCCAACTGTCATTTACAGAGTTATAACCATCTCCACGTCTTGAAAATCCCGCAATATTTTGCGGGTGCTCTACTTCTACTAATACGTCTGTCATATTAACGGTACCGGTGTTTGATGCAGTTAGTATATAAGTTATGCGATCTCCTTGCCCAAGGGCAGTCTGGTTTACTGCATATTGTACTTTTAATGGTACATTTTCAAGAACTGGTATATTAGCTGATGAATGTAAAATGGCTGCATTGCTTACACCTGGATCAAGTTCTGCTTCAGCCTCAAGCACACTTCCATCCGCCAGATTAGCATCAGGCATTACAGTTAATCTTACTTGCCCGCTTGCACCAACTCCCACAGTACCAATGTTCCATATTACTCTACCACCGCTTTCCGTTCCACCTCCGGTTGCTTTTAAGAAACTTGTTCCATCGGGAATTGACATAGTGAGTTTCACATTTGAAGGGCTGCTCGAGCCAATGTTTCCATACGATATTGTATATGTGAAAGGTTTACCCGGTTCTGCAGGCCCGGGATCTGGTGCTAAGCTTAATCTTAGTAAAGGAGTTGGGTCAATCTGTATATCCAGCGCTGCTGATACTTCACTCATAGATGAACGTGCTATTAATCGTGATCGAGAAATGTCTCCTTGAGTTGCCTTATTACCTACTAAAGCGTAAAGAACTACTTGTCTGCTTTCCCCCGGTGTTAGTGTCCCAACCGTCCAATTGTCATTTATATAGTTATAACCATCTCCACGAGTAGAAAAAGAACCAATGTTTTGGGGGTGCTGTACCTCTACTAATACATCTGTCATATTAACTGTACCGGTGTTTGATGCAGTTAGTATATAAGTTATGCGGTCTCCTTGGCCAAGGGCAGTCTGGTTTACTGCATATTGTAGCTTTAATGGTACATTTTCAAGAACTGGTATATTAGCTGATGAATGTAAAATGGCTGCATTGCTTACACCTGGATCAAGTTCTGCTTCAGCCTCAAGCACACTTCCATCCGCCAGATTAGCATCAGGCATCACAGTTAATCTTACTTGCCCGCTTGCACCAACTCCAACAGTACCAATGTTCCATGTTACGCTACCACCGCTTTCCGTTCCACCTCCGGTTGCTTTTAAGAAACTTGTTCCATCGGGAATTGACATAGTGAGTTTCACATTTGAAGGGCTGCTCGAGCCAATGTTTCCATACGATATTGTATATGTGAAAGGTTTACCCGGTTCTGCAGGCCCGGGATCCGGTGCTAAGCTTAATCTTAGTAAAGGAGTTGGGTCAATCTGTATATCCAGCGCTGCTGATACTTCACTCATAGATGAACGTGCTATTAATCGTGATCGAGAAATGTCTCCTTGAGTTGCCTTATTACCTACTAAAGCGTAAAGAACTACTTGTCTGCTTTCCCCCGGTGTTAGTGTCCCAACTGTCCAACTGTCATTTACAGAGTTATAACCATCTCCACGTCTTGAAAATCCCGCAATGTTTTGCGGGTGCTCTACTTCTACTAATACATCTGTCATATTAACGGTACCGGTGTTTGATGCAGTTAGTATATAAGTTATGCGATCTCCTTGCCCAAGGGCAGTCTGGTTTACTGCATATTGTACTTTTAATGGTACATTTTCAAGAACTGGTATATTAGCTGATGAATGTAAAATGGCTGCATTGCTTACACCTGGATCAAGTTCTGCTTCAGCCTCAAGCACACTTCCATCCGCCAGATTAGCATCAGGCATTACAGTTAATCTTACTTGCCCGCTTGCACCAACTCCCACAGTACCAATGTTCCAAGTTACTCTACCACCGCTTTCCGTTCCACCTCCGGTTGCTTTTAAGAAACTTGTTCCATCGGGAATTGGCAAAGTGAGTTTTACATTTGAAGGGCTGCTTGAGCCAATGTTTCCATACGATATTGTATATGTGAAAGGTTTCCCCGGTTCTGCAGGCCCGGGATCCGGTGCTAAGCTTAATCTTAGTAAAGGAGTTGGGTCAATTATAACATCAAAGCTTTTTGAAATATCCGAAACACCATTAGCCGAAGCGGTGGCATCCATCGTAACTACTCCTTGAGGTGCATTATTAATTACGTTAGCATAAAGGACTACTTGTCTGCTTTCCCCTGGTGCTAGTGTTCCAACTGTCCAATTGTCATTTACAGAGTTATAACCATCTCCACGTCTTGAAAATCCCCCGATGTTTTGCGGGTGCTCTACTTCTACTAATACATCTGTCATATTAACGGTACCGGTGTTTGATGCAGTTAGTATATAAGTTATGCGATCTCCCGGTGCAGCTACATCACTAGATGCATTAATGTAAAGATTCAAATTTTGAGCATTTACATTGTTTAGCGCTGCACAAAATAATATAGATATTAAGAAAAAAAGTAGCTTGGTGTTTTTCATTCTTCGCTCCATAAATTATTTTTTGGTATTTAATGTTTAAAGCGCAACGTTACTTAGGTGATATATTTACTTATAATATCTTTTATTTAAAATCCGAAAACTCTATTTATCATTTAATAAATAAAGCAACCCTGTTAATGATTATTATGATTTATATTCTGGGAGTGTAATTCGCAATTGTTAAAAAGGTAAAGAATATTTGATGCAACCTCAAATAAATATGCTGTAGAGCACACTTTTATTAGAACGATTAGTTTTTACGAATTTAGAATAAAGATTTGTAGTGTCAGGGGCCAAAAGTATTCCCCAGTTAAAATAGCTTAGGGCCAAAAAGATTCCCCAGTCAGGGCCAAAAAGATTCCCCAGTCAGGGCCAAAAAGATTCCCCACTTAAAAATTCCTTTAGTAGAGTAGTTAATTAAAATATTTTACTCCATTTTTTCCGTTCATAATTAAATATAAACGGAGTGAAAATGGCCTATAGAAGGATAATCAATATGGAAATTCTTGAGGTTATCAGACGTTATTTCGATTCTCAAAATATTAGTCAAATATCTCAACTATCAGGCATAGATCGAAAGACAATAAGAAAATACATACAAGAAATTCAGAAAGAAGGAATAACCGGTTATGATAGAGAAAAGATACTTTCGGTGCTTCCAAAAATAATTCCCAAAATATCAGGCAGGCCCTCTATAACAAGAAAAAATCTCGAAGAATATAAACAGGAAATCAAAGAGCTAATTACAAATAAAGAGAACAAAATTAAAGCAAAAACTGCATTTGAAGTTATTGTAGAAAAACACGGATTAGAAGGAAAAATAAGTTACAGCAGTTTTAAGCGTTTTGTCCGGGACAATAAGTTCTCGATTTATAATGATAAAACTACTTGCCGACTGGAGTTTGAACCGGCGTGAGCAAATACAGATTGACTACGGTAAAATGGGTTTGATATATGATCCGTTTACAAAGAAGAACAGAACTGTTTATGCATTCATAGGAACACTCTCCAGCAGTAGATTCAAGTTTGTTGAGTTTGTTTACTCTCAGAATCAGCAGAGCTTTGTGCAGTCTCATGTAAAGATGTTTAACTTTTTCGGTGGAACATCGAAGGTAATCTATCTTGATAATCTAAAATCGGGGGTAATTAAACCGGATCTTTACAACCCAATAATAAATAAAGCCTATGCGGAACTAGCCGAATATTATGAATGCTTCCTAAACCCATGCCGAGTAGCTACTCCAAAAGATAAACCCATTGTTGAAAGAGATGTTCAAACAATAAGAGAATACTTCAGAAAGCTTAAAGCAGTTAATAATAACATCACTATTGCAGAAGCAAACAAAGCAATCCTTGATTGGCTCATCAATAACTACGGACAGCGTAACCACGGCACCACCGGACTGAAGCCTTATGAAGAATTTATCCAATCGGAAAAACCCGATCTTCAACCTCTTCCGATAGAGCCTTTTGAAGCTGCTTACTGGAAAGAAGCTGTCGTCCATCCGGATCATTTTATACAGGTTCAGAAAAAAGCTTATTCTGTTCCTCATCAATATGTCGGAAAAAAAGTATGGGTAAAGGTAACTGCAAAGCTTGTATCGATATTTTATGAAGAGAAACTAGTTAAAGAACACACTATACCGAATGGTTACCGTCAGACCGACTTAACCGACTTCCCCGAAAACATGCAGGCAGCAATGAACAAAGGATTACCTTATGCAGTAAGAAAAAATGCCGAATCAATATGCCCGGAATTTGGTGAACTGATAACCAAAATACTTTCCCCGCATGCTTTCATAAATATGAGAAAAGCTCAGGGCATTTTAAGTATTGCATTAAAGTATCCGGCCGATATAATTGCAAAAGCCAGCCAGGCAGCTCTGAATGATTACCGTAATATATCTCCTAAAATATTTGCATCCATAATTGAAAAGATAACAGAATCCGTAGAAGATGAAGCGCTAAATATCTCAAAAGAAACATCCGGTTTTGTAAGGCCGATGGATTATTTTATTTACAATAACTAACAGAAAGGACCACTGTATTATGGCTAATCTTGCTCAACTAAAACAACAGCTTAAGTCATTAAAGCTATCCGGCACACTTGAGAATCTTGAACTTAGGCTGATGGAAGCCGCTCAAAAGATGCCAGATACGGCAAAGGTTCAATTATTTTAACAAGCAATCGTTCTATGAGCGACTGGGGAAATATTTTTCCCGATCCTGTTATGGCTAATGCTTTAATGGACAGGCTGTGTCATAATGCTCATCAGATTATAATTAAAGGTGAATCTTACAGGAAGAAAAATAGTCCGAAGATGGAAAACATTTAATCAATTTTTACTTAAGTTAACAATCGCTAAAAGAAGAATTTAGGTGGGGAAACCTTTTGACCCTAACTGGGGAATATGATGACCCTCGACATAAAGCACATAACCTGCTATCCCGGTTAAAGCCACCAAAGAATTATAAAGTTGGATAAAGTATAATAATTATTTTCGGGGCGCAGCTGTCCCGAAAATACAAA
The DNA here is from genome assembly GCA_963798775.1 of uncultured Bacteroidota bacterium. GTDB lineage: Bacteria > Bacteroidota > Ignavibacteria > Ignavibacteriales > Ignavibacteriaceae > CAWCUK01. The sequence goes on along the minus strand of CAWCUK010000004.1, from coordinate 160,107 downwards.
ATAGAATATTCCTATTAATATTTACTTTTGTGAACATTTATTCACAAGAGAAAATTAAATTCGGAATACTATAAGGGATTTGATAACGCGTGCAGCTAGCTATAATTATAAATCGCAAAACAAATTAGCTGCTCATTTTTAATTACGTTGGAAGTTTTAAAGAAGGATTGAGTAAGATAGTTCTTATTGACCAACTTTACCCTAAATGCTATGTTAGTAGTAGCGCGTACGGGATTCGAACCCGTGATCTCCGCCTTGAGAGGGCGGCGTCCTAAGCCACTAGACGAACGCGCCTATGTAATTTATATTAAAAAGAAAAACTCGTTGCCTCACCAGGGTTCGAACCTGGACTCTTCTGATCCAGAGTCAGACGTGTTGCCAATTACACCATGAGGCAGTGGCACAAAATTAATCATACAGGTTGAAATATCAAAATATTTATTTAGAAGAATGTGTAAGTTTAACAATTATTAGGTTCAAAATCAGATTTTTATTAATAATTGAATAAAAAACCAATCAAAACAAATTTTTTACAAATTTCAGAAGTCATTCCCCTTCCTTTTTTTTATATTAGTAAATAAAACAATCAGTGGAAATATGATTAAAATATTATTTTTCTGTACACTCATTTCTCTTTCTATTTTTCCCCAGCAGTACAATTATGATGGGAAAATAGGCGATTTTGAAAATAGCTCATCATTTTATATAAATTCTGCAGGAAACATTTATGTAACCGACCTCGGTAAAAATGAAGTTTATAAACTGGATTCGTTAGGAAATCCTTTAAAAGATGTAGGCGGATACGGCTGGGATAAGGGAGCTTTTGATTATCCAAGCGATGTTTTCGCGAATCCTTTATCGGTTTACGTTTCGGATAAAAATAATCACCGGATTCAGCGGTTTGATAAAGATTTAAATTTTGTTAGTCAGCTTTTTACACGAGATAATTCCGACAGCGATGAACAGTTCGGTTATCCTTTAGGATGTTCGGTTTCTAATCAAGGAGATTTATATATTCTTGACGGTGAAAATAAACGAATTGTAAAATTTGACCTTTTCGGAAATTTTATTCAAAATTTCGGCGGTTACGATGCGGGAAATTATGCTTTAAATAATCCGCTTAAAATTTCGGTATCGCCTAACAATAATATATATGTGCTGGACAAAAAAAGAATTATTATTTTCGATCAGTACGGAAATAACATTGCCGCGATAGACACTAAAGGAGAGTTTACCGGGATGAATATTCTGTTCAGTAATTTAACTTTGAATTCGGATAGTGAAGTTTATGCCGCCAATTTGAATAATAAAACTATTTCGCTGCAGAAAATAAATTTAATCGGTTATGAAAAAAATATTAAAATCGTCGGCAGTATTCTGTTTAATCAAAAGCTGTATTTATTAACTCCTACTTTTATAATGATTTACAAAAAGGTTTCAAGTTGATAATGCTTTGCGCCAATAAGCATGATGTAGTTTAATTAAGCGATAAACATGTTTCAAAAAAGAATTATACTGCTTCGTTTGTTGTTATTTCTTTCCATCTTAATTTGGTATACCGGAATATTTTATAATTTACTTATCCCGCCCAATAATAAAGCATTTATACTCTCCCCCTTTATACATAAATTTTATTCCTCAGTCTGTCATCAAACAGATTATAAAACAATTTCTATTAATGGAAAAACATTGATGGTCTGTTCAAGATGTACAGGATTATACACAGGAGCTTTTTTGTCGGCGTTTTTTATTCTCCTCTATTTAAAGAGATTTAAATTAAACACTAAAGTTTTATATTTTTCATTTATACCGGTTATTTCAGACATAATACTTTATCATTTCGGCTTTTACAGTTATTCAAAAGCAGCCGCTTTTTCCACAGGATTATTTTCAGGTTCAATACTATTTATTTATATTTTGGCTTCATTTGAAAATTCATTTTTTGTAAAAAGTAAGATCTTAGATGACCGATAAAAATAAATTTCTTCCTCCATTAGTTTGCGGATTCGGAGCCGCGGTTTTAAATATTATTCCCGGTTTAAAAAGTATCGGATTTTGTTTAATAGTGCCATTAGCCGCAATTTTAGCGTTAGTTTTAAACCAAAAAATAAATAAAGCAGAACCTCCCGTTAAAGCCGGAACAGCGATATTATACGGCTTACTTACCGGAATATTTTCGGCTCTGTTCTTAACATTTTTTGAAGTTATTTTAACACTTATCACCAAATCGAATGAAGTTGTAGCAGCTTGGCCGCAGGTAAAAACTCTTTTTCAGCAATACCAGAACGACCCGGTTTTTCAAGAATCAATGAAATCTTTTGACCGAATGATAGTAGATATTGAAACCAAAGGATTCTCATTATTCTACACAATAGTGCTTCTTTTCGGATATTCAGTTATCTATTCAATTTTCGGAATTGTGGGGGGACTTCTCGGGATGATTTTTGTTAATAAACGAACTCAAGTTTAATCCGGAAATTAGGAATGATTACAGCTATTATTTTCTTCCTTCATATTATTTTCGCGCTTATCATTTTTACTAAAAAATGGCAGGAAGAATCTCTTTCGGCAGGATTTTTAAACCTGGCACTTATAGGAATATTATTTGCAGTCGGCTGGTCCATAGCCGGAATAATAGCTAAATTTGTTATGGCTCCCGAAGGATTGGGAATTTACTACGATAGAGATACTTTTTCCTTAACAATTTTAGTATTGGGTGAAATATTTTTCTACCGAATTTACTACAAAGAAACAGTTACAACTACTGTAGACGATAAGGAAAAACAATAACGGCTGCTTGTTCAGCTTGTTTCTGCGAAGGTTCAAGCGCTTCAAATCTCCACTGCCTCAAAGAATTTATCGCGGCGTTTTCAAGACGAGTATCGGCTTTTGTTAAAGGTAAAATTGTACCTACAGTACCATCCGGCAAAATTGTAAATCGTAAACGAATATCAATTTCTTTAGAAACACCTTCGGGATATTCCGGTAGAATATAACTATAAATTTTTCTTTGTCCTTTACCGCCCCAGTCTATATCGTAACCGAAACTGCCGTTTCCTTTAGCCTTATTCCCCTGTCCTTCCGTAGTAACTTTAGAATTAGGATTTTCTTTTGTTTCGGTTTTCGCTGTTTCTGATTTTACTTTTTCTTTATCAGCCGGTTTAATAACATTTTCTTCGGCGGTATTTTGGGCTTTTGGAAGTTCTACTTCTTTTACAACTTCACTTTTTTCTTGTGTTTCATTTTTATCTTCATTTTTAGCAAGTTCTTCAACCTTTTCAACTTGTTTACCTATCGCACCGGAAGAACCTACTTTGCCCGAAGTTCCAAATGATAATTCCACATATTCTCTAGGCGGATAATCAATAGTAAACTTAATAATAAGAAATAACAGCAGCAGTATAATATGTACAACTACAGATGCGGATAAAGATACATTTCTTATTGAATTATAGGTCATCGTTTCACTTTTTTATTATAGTTACAATTTTTCTTTTTCCGTTTCGATAGTAAATTTATCTATTCCGGAAGCCTTGGCAGCGTCAATTACTTTAATAACCATATCAACCGCAACAGTTTTATCGGCACGGATAATTAAATTATCTTCCGCTCCCGCTCCTTTTATCTGGTTAAGTTTAGTAGGAAGTTCATCAATACCTACTTCTTCTGTTCCCGCGTATATTGCTCCGCCCGAAGTTAATGTAACAATTAATTTTGTAGGGGCGGATTGTTCATTTGTTTTAGAACCGGGCAGTTTAACTTTTACTCCCGTTTGTATAACAAACTGCGATGTTAAAAGGAAGAAAATCACCAGCAGCATTACAATATCTGTAAGAGATGAAAAGCTAAAAATGCTTAAAGGTTCGTTTGATACTTTAAATTTCATATTTTTTCCTAAATATCAATCTCTATTTCTTCTTCAATATCCGACTGGCTGACGGAGCTGTCTTGTATTGTATCAACAACATCATTTGCTACAGTTTCCATATCGCCGACCAATTTTTTAACCGCACTGGTGAAATAATTATAAAACGCCAACGCGGGAATTCCCACAATTAATCCGAACGCGGTTGTAGTTAAGGCTTCCCAAATTCCACCGGCTAAATCACTAGGATTAGCAGAACCTTGTAGACTTTCAATGGTCATAAAAGCAGAAATCATACCGGTAACTGTACCTAAAAATCCTAATAAGGGAGCAATACCGGCAACGGTAGCAAGTACAGGCAAACCTTTTTCCAATTTAGAAACTTCTTGAACACCCGCATTTTCGATAGATTCTTTTACTCTCTCATGCCCGAGCTTGTATTTTTTAAGTCCTTTTCGGATAATATTTGCAACGGGAGATTTTTCCTGCATACAATAACTTATTGCACCGGAAATATCTTTTTTCTTAACAAGGCCTCTAATTCTAACCATAAAAGCCGGAACATTTATTTTAGCTTTACGCAATACAATAAAACGATCGATTACTACAGCCAGCCCAATAATTGAACAAGCGAGAATAGGCCACATAATTACGCCGCCTTTAAGAAAAATTGAGAATAAGTTCATATCATTCCTTCACATTTTTTTTCAATATTTTTATTGATTCTTTTTTTGAAAATCAACTGCTTCATCCAGAGTATTAAATAAACCTACTTTTATTCTGTACCAAACACCGCCGCTAACCATCGCGCGTTCTATATAAGTTGTAAAACCTTTATCCTGAAATTTTTTAGCTTCCCTTTCAGCGGCTTTTCTTGAAGGCCATGAGGAAACTTGCGCCAAATATTTATCACCGGTTTTAAATATAAAACTTTGTACTTTTTCCTGGTTTTCAGGAGAAGCATAAAGATCATTCGGTTCTTTAATTTGCGCTTGCTTTGAAACTTGCGTTTTTTGTTCCGCTGTTGTTTTTACACTTTCCTTTTGTACCGATTCGTTCTTTACAGTTTTAGCGGGAACAGGTTCTTCTCTTACTTTTACGGCGTTTTCATCAATTCCGTCATTTAAAGTAATTGATGATAAAGTATTTGTATCGTAAGGATAACTAACCGGAACATCATAATTTCGTTCGATTACAGACGCGATACGATTTACACCCGCCTCTTCAACCTTTGTTCCTGCGGAAAAATCATTTTTTTTTAAGAAGAAAAAAAGCGCTGCCGATACTGCAATTATTACCGAAGCGGCAATAACAAATGTAACCGTGGAGCCTCTTTTTGAGTAAACATTTTTACCTTCCGGCTCTTTAGCTTCCGTATGTATTATCGGGTCAAGTACATCAATCGGTTCATTTTCAGTTTCTTCAGCTTTGTTAAAAAACTCCTCATCTTCCGCCGGTTCAAAATCTTCTTCTAAAAATTCATTTAATTGAATATCTTCATCGGTTTCATAAGGAAATTTATTATTCTTGGTTACCTCTTTAAAATCTTCTTCCTCAGCGGGTTCATCATTTTCCTCTTCAAAATCAGAGTCTTCAAATTCTTGTGTTTTATCAAAATCCCAAGAAAGATTCAATTCCGATTCAGTAAGCTTTAATCCACTGGTTCCCGCACCGAATTCAGAGGTAATCGATTTTACCCGCTGAAAATCTTCTGTTTCCGGTTCCGCCTCATCTTTTAGCTCATCTTGATTTTCTTCTTTTGGGGAGTCAAAAGATTCTTCTACAAATTCATTTTCATTATTCGGCCGGTTTTCCTCTTCGTTTTCATTTTGATCAGCCTCTTCCGGTTTATCAAAATCCCAGCTTAATTCACCTTTTTCTCCCTCAATATTAAAATCGGCAATTTCATCTTCATCGCGGCCTAAATCTAAAATTGATTCTTCTTCAATTTGTTTGGAAAGATCTTCGCCAAAATCCCAACTTAATGCTTCATGTTCCTCAAGAGATTTATCGGCTGATTCATCCCAGTTAAATTCAATTTGATTTTTATTATAGGTTTCCGATTCGACAAACATAATTTCATTTTCATCGGAATAATCTTCATGAATTTTTGTTTCCAGGAGAAGTTTTTCTACTTTAGATTCAATTAATTTTTTAAGTTCATTACCGGTGGGAGGAATAAAAAATTCCGACTCTTTAACGCCTTCTAAAGGAATTATGGGTTTACCAATGCTCAAGCTGAAATAAGAATCAAAAAGATTATAATCTTCATTTTTGATTACGGGAATATTAAAAATAATTTTTTCTTCGTCTTTTGGAGCATTATTCTCCTCACCGGAGAAAGTCATTAAATCGGAATATGTATACTTTTCATCTTCTTCCCCCGCGTCTTTATTTTTAATTTTTCCACGTTTAACAATAAAATAACCGAAACCTTCAACTTCAACCGCATCGCCCGGTTTCAATAATTGGGATGCTTTCTTCAAAAATATTTCGAAGAAGATTTTAGCTTCCGAATCCGGAATACCGGCTCTTTTAGCTATTTTTCGTATTAATTCGGCTTTAGTCATTTTTTATATTTTTCTTACAAAATTTCCATAAAGATAAATTCTTTTTTACTAACAATCGAGTATATTACCAGCGGTAATTAAAACCGGCGGTAAGTTCAAAAGGCGTTTCTTTATAACCCTTCCAATTATAATTTTGATGACCGAGCAAATTGGATAATTCTAAAGTAACATTAAATTTAGGCATTATCGGGTACGCAAATTTTAATCCTAAATCTACAAAAGAATCAACAATTTCAGTATTTTCAATATTCGCAAAACTATTCGCGTGATAAAATAATCTAGCTTCGGTACTTAGGCCCATTTTAAAATTATAACCGTAAGTTAAAGAAGCGGATGCTCTAGGGCTGTAAGGAATAAAATTATCGGTTGTATCTCTGGTATCGTCAAATTCGGCGGTTCCGTAAAAAATTCCGTACGGGCCCGCATGAAATAAAAGATTTAAGAAACCGTTAAACTTTCTAGCGTTTGTTGTAACAACATCAAAACGCCCTAACTGCACGGCATCTTTAAAATAAGGGAAATTAGTGGAAGATAAATATCTAAATCCGCCGTCTATTTCAAAATATTTACTATACTCATACTTTAAAGTCAAATTAAGATCGGTACCTTTTTTAAAAAATAACGCGCCGAAACTATCCATATTCATATATTTATTTTGATCAAGAAAACGGCCGGCGGTTAAAAGATCGGCTCCCGGTTTATATTCCCCGAAAAAAGTAAGATCTTTATCAATTTTTAAACCTATTGAAGCGTAAGGAGTAAAATAATCTTCCGCCCCGGATTTGGCGATATTGAAACCAAAAACAGCCTGCATATCATCGGAAATATCTAAACCGATAGCCGGCCGAAAAGTAAGAAAATCACCGGTTCCGTCCCCGATAAACATATTAGAAATTGTTTGCCTTGTATATTTCAAATCCAGCCTAAGATTGAAAGACGATAATTTTAATTTAGTAAAGGCATTTATTTTGAAAAGATTTTCCGAGAAAGTTTCGTCTTTAATATCATAAATATCATCAGAAAAATCAGCGCCCAAAATAAAAATTCTGTGTAAAATATTATTAAAAGAAAATCCAAAACTACCGCGATTTAAAACTCGTTTCTCCGTAGGATCAGGCGCCGCGTAAAAATGATATGAGGAAATTCCGTAATTTCCGTGAAGTTTAAATTTAGTTCCATTTAAGACAGAGTTATCGCTATTAAGGAAATAGTATAAATTACCGCCTCCGTTTAAAGAATAGAATTTGGAATAAGGAACAAAATCGCGGGTATTTTTCCCGTCAATATTTACATCGAACATTCCATTTTTGAAAGTGCTGGAATACTTCATGCCGGCTTCAGGAAGCACAACATTTCCTACTCCGCCATAAACACTTCCGTTAACAATTCTGGCGGTATCCATTATATTTAAATCTTTTTTAACAGGGCTTGAAATATCTTTAACTTCAAGCTGTTCAGGTGAGAATACGGGTTTTAAAAATTCTTCGGAAACCGTAGAAACAAAATCCGGAGCTATTTTATTAGATTTCTGAACCGAAACAACATCTTTACCGGTAATAACAAAATCGGGTAATTCCACATTAGGATTCTGCGATTTCTGTTCTTGCTGGGCAAAAATTAAAAACGGTGATATAAATAATATAAAGAATAATTTAATTTTCATCATTTTAACTCCCTCATCTTCCGCTGCGCTTCTTTTCCGAAATCATCCCCTCGATGTTTAGCGAACACAGCGGAATACATTTCTTTAGCTTTCCGCGGATCTTCCAATTTTACGTACGCGTCGCCCATTTTCAAATATGCCCGCGCTAACCATTCGTCATACTGTGAAAAAATTGTTCTAACTCTAACCAACGCTGAAATCGCATCGCTGTAACTGCCTTCATCGAATAAAGTTTCGCCTAAATAATATTGAGCTTTCGCTCCCAAATCATCCGTTCTTTTAGTTGCCAAATCTCTAAAAAATTGTTCCGCGTTCGCGTATCTTTTAGCGGCAAGTTCAATTAAACCTAACTCCAGTTTTGCTTTATCCGCAAAAATGCTTTGGTTGTAATATTGAATAATTTGATCATAAACTTCATAAGCATTGCTTAAATCGCCTTTATTGGCAAGTATGGTTCCTTTTAAGAAAAGAAGTTCCGGAATTCTTTTTGTCTGCTGGTATTTTACCAAAGCGTTATCAAGAACTTCGAGCGCGGCATTATAATTTTTATTCGAATTATAAATATTAGCCATTTCAACAACCGCGGCCGGGCCGGACTCGCTTTGCGGATATTGATCAAAAACCCGTTTAAAGTTAAATAACGCTTCCTCATTTTGATTGAGATTTTGAGCGCTCTTCCCTATCCAATAATATGCATCCGGTACTAAATTACTGTTGGGATAAGTCGCGACAAATTCTTTATAGCTTGACTCTGCTTTTTCATACTCGCGCTGGCTGTAATAAAGCTCTCCTTTTTTAAATAATATTTGGTCAGCAAAACTTAAACCCGGATTACTAGTAACAAATTGATCAATCAGTTTAATTGCTTTATCAGGTTCACCTTGAGCAACATAACTATACTGAATTCCGTTTACAGCATCATAAACATAATTTGAGCTTGGATATTGGACAATAACTTTTTGATAATTTACAATTGCGGAATCATATTTTGCCATATTAAAATACGCGTCCCCGATAGAATAAAATATAATCGGGCTTAAATTTGAACCGGGATATGTAGCAAGAACATTTCTGTAACTGGCAATAGATTGATTATAATTATTCTGCTGAAAATGAATCCACGCGATTACAAATAAAGATTTATCACCGAAACCGGAATTTGGATATTTTTGCTGAAGGGCTTTAAAAGCATTTATCGCGTCATCTATATTCCCGGCTTTATATAAAGCCTGCGCGTACTGATAATAAGCGTAAGGACTTTTAAGAGCATTCTTGTTCACATTAAAAATATCCTTATAAACCCTACTTGCAGCGGCAAAATTTTTAGTTCCGTAATAACTATCGGCCAAGCGAAGTTTTGCGTCAACAATTCTATCATTCGAAGGAAATTTTTTAATAAAATCCACAAATTGAAGCGCGGCGTTATCAAAATCGCCCATATTGAAATAACTATAAGCCTTACCGTAAAGAGCCATCGGGCCCATTTGTTTATCGCCTAAATTCACTTTATTATAATTTGCGATTGCATCTTTGTAATTGCCGAGAGAGAATTGAGATTCAGCCAGATAAAAATTTAATTTATCTTTCTCAAAATCTGAATTGCGCAAATCTATATCCGAAAAAGCCGCGACAGCGTCTTTATATTTTCCTTGATAATAATAAGAAACACCCAAACCTAAGGTTGCCCTGTTTCTTAAATCTTCAGGCAAATCTTGAAAATTTACGGCACGTTCAAAATAACCTTGCGCGGAAGAATACTGTTTTTGATCTAAATCCATCTCACCCAAAAGTGTAAGGGATTTAGCTTTTAAAACATCATCATCAGAATTTGCAGCGGTTTGAAGATATTTCTCCGACAAATCATATTTTTTATTATCAAAATATAGAACGCCCATTTGATACTGAACGCCGTTTACCAGTTTATTTGTAGGATATTTTAATATAAACTGTTTGTAAATATTAAACGCCTCATTTTCCTGGCCGGCATATCTTTTAGACTCAGCTTTCCAGTAGAATGATTTTACGGCAATACTGTCAGAACCTTCGGAAAGATTATTAAAAATATTATAAGCGTCATTATATTTTTTCTGCTGAAAATACGTCCACGCCAAACCATATTTAACTTCTCTAATTACATCCGCGGAAGAAAAATTCCTCATTATTTCTTTATAAGTATCCTCCGCTTTTTGATATTCTTTTACCCTATAATAAGAATTTGCCAGAAGGTATAAGCTTTCAGAATATAAATCCTTCGGCAAATTTGAAAGCATCGGGTTATTCAATTCCAAAATAGAAGTTTGATAATCTTTTAATTTAAAATATGCCATACCGATTCTTATCTGAGCGGAAACCGCAAGCGGGCTGTCTTTATGGTAAGAAAGAAGTTCATCGTAATATTTTACCGCGCTTTCATAATCCCCGATTTTTTCAAAAGTATTAGCCAGTGCGTAAATGGCGTAATCAATAAATTTATTATTCCTATGATTCTCGACGGCATCGCGCAAAAAGACAATTGCCTCTTCCAGATTATTTTGCTTTGAATACGATTCTCCGACCCAATACATAGAGGAACCGGCAAAATTGCTTTCCGGGTATTCTTTTAAAAGCTGTTTAAAATTATCCCGGCTTTTTTCATACCTTTCTTCTTCAAAATAAATAACGCCTAACTTGTAAAGTGCTTCATCCCTAAAATTGGACCAGCGGAAATTATTTACCAGATATTCAAAACCGGCTGCGGCAGGATCTCTTTTACCTAATTTAAGCAGCGATTCGGAAGCAAAAAATTTTGCTGTTGAATAAAGTTGATCGTGAATTGAATAAGTTTCAAAAAATTGATCGAATAATTGATTAGCCTCGACAAATTGAGATGAGTTAAAAGCCCTCATCGCTGCCGAATATTTGTCGGCGGTAGTTTGCGCGGAGATGTTAAAAACAAAAACTGCTGTTATGAAAAAAAGAATCTTTTTCATTTATACCTTATAAAATTCCAAGAAAATAAGTGCGAAAATTCCGCCGGCCACGGAAGCCAATAAATTCACCGCATCATTATTCATCCATTTAATTCCGCTAATTTTGATTGTACTAAATCCGCAGTGAGAACTTCTTTCAGTAATTGAGCCGCATTTAATACATTTAAATTGAATTTGAAATAACGAGCCTAAAATACTGTCAATTATACTTCCGAATAAACCGGCTGAAACAATAATACTAATATAAAAAAGATAAGTATAGTTTATCCAATATAGTGACGAAAGAGCCATAATTAATGAACCTAATATTCCGCCGATAAAACCGGGAAATGAAATTCCACCGGAAATTCCCTGTTCAACAGGTTTAAAAGAGACAATGTTAACCGTTTTTGAATTAAACATCGTCCCAATTTCGGTTGCCCAAGTATCAGCGCAAACCGCTGATATAGAGGAGACGTAAAGAACATATAATTGTTCCGCGGGAAAAAAGAAATAAAAAACGATTATTATTCCGCCAATTCCGCCGTTAGCAAAAACCTGCATCCAATCTCTTACACCGGATTTTTCAAAAAAAAGCTCCACTCCGGAGTTTCGGCTAGCTCTGAATTTAGAAAGTAAACTTGAAAGAACAAAGAAAGTTAATATCGGTAAAGTCCATTGCCATCCCCCAAGACTAAAAATTAAATCGGCCAAAATAAAAATTGCAATCGCACCGCTAAAAGATAAAAATTTAGCAATTCTTGAAAATATAGAAATCACTAACGCAAAAATAAATCCTAAAATAATTTGAATATTTTCAATCTGCATTTACAATTTTTTATTAAGAGAGCGATTTATAAAAATTTGCTTCAAATAAGCTTTTTATTAATGTTAAAATCAAGGGAATAAATGAGATATCAAATTTCACTTAAAGAAAAGTGTTAAATATATAACAAAATTTAAATTCCTTTTTGTGACCTGAATTTTTTAAGGATTTTATAACCGAATGCTCTAAAAGAATTATTGCCGAAAAAGATTAAACCATCAAATACTTCTTCAATCTCCGGAATCTTTACCCCCACTTTAACCGCCCCGTTTATATGCGAAAAAAGCTGACTTTCAAATTTCTGAACAGATAAGACAGAAATTATACTTTTTTCTCGTTCCTTAAGACTTAAACCACTTCTACTTAAAACCTTACCGTAACCTTCCCGCACCAGCCAATGAGATAATTCAGGAGAAAATCCATTTACATTTGAAATTAATTTTTCATATTTATCGCCGTAAATACGCTTGCACGTTTTTTCACCGAGAACAAAAAAATTATCGGAATCACTAATCTGAGCTTTAGGAGATTTGAAAAATTCGTTAAAAACAGAAAGAGAAACTAAGGCCGAAGGGAATCCCGCAAAGAGATAAGTTTGCAGAAGAGCCTCATAAATTTTCTTTGAAGATAATTTTTTTAGCTTTGCTTCCGATAAAAGCTTCCTTAAAAGATCTGCTTTGCGTAAAACCGCGGCAGCACTAATTAATGGAAGAAGCTTTTCTTTATCAATTCCGGCTAAAATATTCATTTTAATTTTTGATTTGGATAAAAAAAAACCCTCGCGGAAGTACGAGGGTTTAATAAAATTGGAATCTTATTATTTCATAGCAGAAAGTTCATATTCAACTAATTTTTTATAAGTCGCGTCAGATTTAGCTTGACTGAACATTTCCTTAGCTTTTTCGGTATCGCCTTTTGCTTTGTAAGCCATACCCATATAATAATAAGGGCCGCCTTTGCTTATTGATGATCTGTATTTTAAGGCATTCTGAGCCGCGTCAATCGCTTCATCATTTTTTCCGGTTTCGGAATAAACTTTAGCGAGTGATAAATACGCTGCGTCATAATTACTAAAACTTACCGCTTTTTTAAGATTATCAATCGCTTTTTCAGTATTTCCGTCCGATAAAGCTTCATTTCCTTTTTTGGCGTAAGCTAAAGCAATATTACTCTTAACTTTGGTTTTAATGCTATTATTTTTTGAAATATCAAGGACTTTTTGGAAATTTTCAATTGCTTTATCCAAATTGCCCATAGAAAAATAAACACCGCCTAAAGCGTTATAAGTAGCTTCAAAATCATCTTTTTGTTTTAAAGAATTTTCAAAAGCTTCCTTCGCGCCGTCAAGATTTCCGGATTTTTTAAGCGCGACGCCTTTTTGGTAATAAGTTCTAAAATCTTTTTCAATATCTAAGGCTTTATCATAATTTTCTACTGCACCCTTATAATTTCCTGCTTTCAGCATCTCATTGCCGGCATTGTAAAGTTTAGCAGCGTCAGGTTTCATATCCTGAGCTAAATTAATACCAACAAAAAACAACATGATGAAGAGGCAATAAGATACGATTGATTTAATTCTCATAAGTATCTTCCTTTTAATGGTTTATAAAAAGCTTTGTGCGGAAGACGGGACTTGAACCCGTACGCCAATTAAGGCACTACCCCCTCAAGATAGCGTGTATACCAATTTCACCACTTCCGCAAAATTGTGGTGGAAAAAATATACTTGTTAGATTAGAAAATCAACCCTAATCTTGTTTTTTATACAGAAATATTTTAATTGAGTTCCCACCACAACAAAATATTTTACTGTCTGCCCCGTCTTCTGCCTTTAAATAACAATTTTCTTATTTCTTCGTGAAACTTTTTCTCGAATATAATTAATTTTCCAATCTGCCGATATGACAGAAGATCATGAAGTGATGTAATGAACTTCTCTTTTTCCTCGTCCATTTTTAATTGAAGAGAATGAATCTCATCCAGCATCTTTTTTATTTGCGGGTCATCGGAATCTTTAGAATTATTAACCGTTTCTTCCAATTTTTTAATACGATCATCGAGCTGGTCGTCAAGCTGATCGAGTTTTTGACGATGTTCGTTTCTTCGCGCGAAAAATTTGGCGGAAGTTTCTTCATCTAAATTTAAAGCGTCAATTAGTTTAATTTTCTCTAACTCTTCTATTTTTTTACCGGGACCGTTACCACGTTTGGGCGGCCAATCTTCTTGGGCATAATTTAATACTGATGATGCCGCAACAAAGACAATAATGTATAATAATGCGAATTTTTTCATAAATCCTACCGTTTTTAAAAGAATTTCTTATTAATTATCTCATTATAAATTTTTTCAGTTTCAGTACTGTTTAAAGATTCATATAACCGATTGTAGTTTATATCGGAATTAGCCATATAATTATTTATTGAAGTTGAGTCTATTTCGGAATAAATAATATTATCAAAAAGTGAATCATAATACGCAAGATGATCTTTCGGAATATTTATATTACTGTAATTGCCGCTATAATCATCAATGTATTGAGAAAGTTCTTCATCATCTAACTGCTGAATTTGATTTTGGCTGAATTGCAAATTTATATTTGTTGTATTATAATTTTGAGAAATATTATAAAAGAATATAAATCCAAGAAAGAAGGCAATTACTGAAAATGCCGTTGCCAGTATGGGCTTTTTAAAACTTACTTCTTTTTTCGCCAGCACAGCCCGGAATTTTGGCACTATTTGAATAAAATAATCCTCTTGCAGAGGAACATTTTTTAGTTCATTAATTTCATTTAACAGCTGAAGATATACATCCAACTCTTTTTTGAGCTGGGGAGAATTTTGGATTTCCTTTTCAAACTGTTTCTTTTCTTCCGCATTCAGCTGATTATCCGCATATAATATTATTTTATCGTTCACTTTATATATTCCTTCATAAGTTCTGTTATTTTTTTCATCGAATGGAAATAATTAGCTTTTAACGCGCCCGTTGATTTCCCGGTAATTTCAGCAATTTCCTCATAAGATAATTCCTCATAATTTCTCATTATAAAAACCTCCCGCTGTTTGGCGGGAAGTTTCTGCAAAACCATGTCGAGCTTTTTCAACTTCTCTTTATCTTCTATATTTTTAATTATATCATTTTCACTTTTAGCCGTTTCCTTATCTTGATCCTCAAAAGAAAATATTTGTTTTACTTTTCTTCTGTTTATAAAATTTATACTTCGAGTTACGGTAATTCTATAAATCCAAGTATAAAGCGAAGATTTAAATTGAAAGCTTTTCAATTTTTTAAATAAAACAAGCAAAACTTCCTGAACAACTTCGTCCGCGTCAAGATGGTTTCCGGTCATTCTGCGCGCGTGCCAGTATATTTTATCTTGATATTTTAATATCAGTTTATTAAACGCACTTTCGTCGCCGGCAATAAATTTTTCTACAAGATCTAAATCGGTATTATTATCAGTCATTTGCATTCAAAAGATTTGACACTCAAGATAAAATAAAAGTTTAAATAATTCCTCTTTTATTTCCGTAGAAAAAGAAGTGATTGAATTTAAACCTTATCGAAAAACGTTCTGTCAAAAGGAGTGAAAAACAAAAATAAGGAGATATAAAAATGAGAGTCACCATAGTAAGCGCAATACTAATACTATTCGCTTCGGCGCTGTTTTTAAATGTAAACGCACAACCGAGAAGGCAATTCTGTCCTAAACAGGGGGCAATGATGCAGAAACTGAACCTAACCGAAGATCAGCAGAACAAAATTGAAGATCTCAGGACAAAGCATCAAAAAGAGATGATTGATCTTAGAGCGGATCTACAGAAGAAAGAATTAACTTTAAGAGAATTAAGATCTAAAGATGATGTTTCCCGCGATGATATAGTTAACGCGGTAAAGAACGTGAACAGCAGCAGAAATGAAATGGCTGTTGCGCGGGCTAATCATCGTTATGATGTTTATGAAACTTTAACCGCGGATCAAAAGAAGATTTGGAAAGATAACTTTGGGCAATGCTGCGGAAAAGGTAACGGTAAAGGCTTAGGCATGGGTCCGGGGGCCGGAAAAAGAATGCGCGGATTGCAGAATTAAATTTATTGATCATTAAAAAAGCCGGAATTTGCCCGGCTTTTTTTATATAAAATTATTTAGGATTTGTGGGACGAATATCAATTTCACTTACCATTGCCCTCACCGGCATTTTAATAACGGTTAAAATAGTTTCGGCAATATCTTCGGGTTTAAGAATTTTATCAACGTTAGGTTTAGATTCTTTATCGCTGAAAAATCCTGTATCAACTGAACCGGGACAAATAGCCGCGACACGAATATTATATTCTCTAACTTCCAGCATCAAAGATCTTGAAAATCCTAGAACCGCGTGTTTAGTAGCCGAATACATTGCTCCGCCTACAAAAGAATTTTTCCCGGCCAAAGAAGCAATATTTATAATCGAGCCATTCTTTCGTTTTGACATTCCGGGAATAACGGCTTTTGTAAAATTAAATACACCATAAAGATTCGCGTCTACTTGTTTTTTAAAATCCTCAAGCTTTGCGTCGGCAATCTTGCTAAATATTCCCAAACCGGCATTATTTATTAAATGATCGATTTTCCCAAATTTTTCTTCTATTTTCTTTACCGCATCGTGAGCGAATTTTTCATCACTTACATCACCTACAAAATACTCACACTCCACGCCGATATTTTTTATTTCTTGCTGCGCGCTTTTTAACGCGTTTATATCGCGTCCTACAATCATTACATCATGATTTTCTCTAGCGAATCTGATGGCAATTCCTCTGCCTATTCCTTTATTTCCGCCTGTTACTAAAGTTAATTCTCTTGCCATAATTATAAATCTCCTTGAATTGGTCTAACAACTATTTCTTCCGTTACCATAACACCTTTTTGAAGATAAGCCCAGACTAAAAGTCTTGCTATATCTTCACCGTTCATCATTCTCTCTGAATTTTCTTTTCGTACATCCATTGACCACATGGGAGTTTCTGTTGCTCCCGGAACAATATTAATTATTCGAATATTATGTTTTCTTACTTCTTCTCTCAAAACATTTGTATAAGCTAAAAGTCCCATCTTAGATGCCGAATAAGCAGTACTATTAGTTAAAACTTTTTTTGTAACAATAGATAAAATATTTATGATGGTTCCCCCGCCATTTTCAATCATATGAGGGAGTACACTTTTAATAGTATAAATTGAACCTAATAAATTTGTAGAAATAATATCTGTTATTTCATTAACCGAATTTTCTTCGGCGGTTTTGAATGAAGTGATCCCGGCATTATTTATAAGACAGTCAATTTTATTTTCCGAAAGAATTTTTTTTACCGTCTGATCTACATTAGCGGCCGACGCAACATTACAAGGATGAATTTCCACACTTTGCTCGTCTTTATTTAATTCCCTGTTCAGCCTTTCAAGCTCGGTTACTCTTCTTGCCGAGACAAAAACATTCGCGCCGATATTAACAAATTCTATTGCCGCGGCTTTTCCAATTCCCGAACTAGCCCCGGTTATCCAAACTCCGGATTTTATTTTAGACATTATAAATTCTTTGTTGATATTAAATTTAAAAATTCCGCCCTTGTTCTTGCATCTTCTTTAAATAAACCATGAACAGCGCTAGAAGTTGCAGATGAATTTTGTTTTTCAACTCCGCGCATCATCATGCACATGTGAAATGCTTCCGAGACAACGGCGACTCCTTTAGGAGTTAAATATTTATTTATCGTATCAGCTATTTGCTGAGTCATTCTTTCCTGCACTTGAAGTCTTCGAGAAAATACTTCAACTATTCTGGGAATTTTACTTAAGCCCACAATTTTTCCGTTAGGTATATACGCAACATGAACTTTCCCGTAAAACGGCAGCATATGATGTTCGCATAAACTGTAGAAATCTATATTTTTTACGAGGACCATTTCATCATATTTTTCATTGAAAATAGCGTTGTTTAAAACTTTTTCAATATTTTTTTCATATCCCGAAGTTAAAAATTCATAAGCTTTTGCAACACGTTTTGGAGTATTAAGCAGACCTTCCCTTTTCGGGTCTTCCCCAATTTCTTTTAATAAATCATTTATTAAAACTTGAACTTTAGCTTGATCCAAACTATTTATTCTCCTCTATATTCAAAATAATTATTTTCTGTTTCATACAGTTTGACCGCGTACAACTTACCTTTAGAAATTTTATTTTCTAATACTTTCCAAATTGCCACCGTAATATTTTCCGCGGTCGGAATAAGTCCTGCCATGAAATCAGTCTCTGTATTTAGATTTTTATGATCGACTTTGACGATAACATTATTACGAATAATTTTTTTCAGCTCTTTTAAATCGATTACATATCCGGTTTCCGGATCTATTTCACCGGCAACTATAACTTCTAATTCGTAATTATGGCCGTGCCAGTTTGGATTACTGCATTTCCCGAATATCTCTAAATTTTCTTCATCACTAAATTTAGGATTAAACAAGCGGTGGGCAGCACTAAATGTTTCGCGTCTGGTTGCATAAACCATTTTTTTATCCGGATTTATTATTAATTTTGAAGCGCTTCGAGCACTTCTTTATTATGATCTGCTACTTTAACTTTATTAAATATTTTTTTAATCTTTCCATCCTTATTAATAACTACCGTAGTTCTCTCAACACCCATATATTTTCTTCCGTACATACTTTTTTCTTTCCACACTTCATATTTTTCTAAAACATCTTTATTTTCATCACTTAAAAGAGTAAACGGCAGCTCATATTTTTCAGCAAATTTTTTATGCGATTCTACCGAATCGGGGCTTACACCAAGAATCACCGCATCTACACCTTCAAATTTCGGAAGTTCATCACGGAAATTACATGCTTCTTTTGTGCATCCAGAGGTATTATCTTTCGGGTAAAAATATAGGACTACATTTTTACCTTTAAAATCAGACAGTTCAACTAATTCGCCGTTTTGATTTTTTAATTTAAAATTAGGAGCTTTTTTACCTTCTTCAACCATAATTAAATTCTCCTTTTTGTTTTTAATACCGCGGAACGGAAGGATCTACTTCCCGAGACCACGCGTTTATTCCGCCGTCTAAATTTATAACATTTTTATAACCGTTATTTACAAGAAATGAGCACGCTCTTAAACTTCTTACGCCGTGATGACAATAGATAATAATATTATCATCGGGATTTAAATTCATCGATTCTTCCGCAAACTTGCTCAGCGGCATTAATTGTGAATTTTCTATTTTAGCCGTTTCATATTCCCATGGTTCCCTTACATCAATTAACAATATATTTTTATCTGATTTTAATAATTCGTCTACTTCTGAAGGTGTTAAATTCTTAATCATAAAAATTTTCTGTTTCTCCGTGTAATTTATTTTTCTTTTAATTTTTAAATATCAACTTCAGCAACAAAAAAAAAGAGGCTACAGTTCCAAGCCCCGCTATTTCAGCCGCAGTTTTTTTATAAAACATAATGGTAAATTATTTTTTAAAATTACCGAAAACTAAAAGTACATTCAAGTATAAGAGATTAGCTGAAAAACGAATAAAATTTAGGACTAAACAAAAAAAAGCTGTCATTTATCGACAGCCTCTTCGAAAAAATCAGAGTAAATTTCTCTGCTTCGTCCAATCCTTAAAACCTTGCTCAAGCTGTTCAAAAGATTCGATAGAAAATAAAACCGGTTGAAGATGCCAAACGTCATAATCCTGCACCACAATTTTTTCCGGATTAAAATCCAAAACTTCAACATCATTGGAAAGAGCGTGCTGAACCTCTCCAAGAGAAGAAACAATTCCGGCACCGTAAATTCTCATTCCTTCCGATTTTTTTATTAACCCGAATTCCACCGTAAACCAATGAAAAGTTTCCAGGTATTTTCTGTCTTTTCCTTTGGCGTTAAAAGCGGCTTCGCCGAACATTTGATAAAATGAAGCGAAATTCGGGTCGGTTAACATCGGCATATGTCCGAACATATCATGAAAAAGATCGGGAGCGGGAGTATAATCCAACTCATCTTTTCCCCTAATATAATCTGTGGAAGGGAAAATTTTTTTATGAAGCAATTCAAAAAAGTCCTGCTCGTGAATAAGCCCAGGAACTCTGGCAACTTTCCATCTGGTTTCATGATTAAAAATCGCGCTTAAATCTTTAAGAGCAGGAATTCTTTCATGAGTGAAGTTCAATTTTTCCAATCCATTTAGATATTCTTCGCAGGCTCTGCCGGGAAGATATTTCATCTGGCGGTTGTATAAATATTTCCAAATATTTTGATCAGCTTCGGAATAGTTCGGATAAGTAATTTCATCTCCAACCGGAACAGGCCCAGCTAATTTTTGGGGAATACAGCGAGGATCAACTCCTTCGCCGGCGGCTTTTTCGTACGCGGAAAGTGTTTCGTTCTTTTCTTTAGAAGTATCCATTTAACACTCCTTTATTAGATTAACAGGCTTTTGGCCGGAAATCTATTTTTGTAGTTTTCGGGATAATTTTTTCGATAAACTTAGGAACTATTCTTTTTTTTTCAAATTAACTTAAGTTTGCCGTAAATATCTATCTCAATAGAAATATCCTAATTATCAAAATGTTTTTATGTGATAAGTCTCGCGGGATTTCATATAATATTTACTTCCTCATGAAGTATAATATCAAATTTATCTTTCACTGATTTTTTAATTTCCTCAGCTAGTTTAACAATTTCTTCACCCGCGGCATTACCATAATTAACTAAAACTAAAGCTTGATGTTCATGCGCGCCAGTATTTCCTATTTTTTTCCCTTTCCAACCTGTCTGCTCGATAAGCCAGCCGGCGGCAATTTTTACTTTTCCGTTCCCTAATTTATAACCGACAATATTAATATATTTTTCTTTTAACCTCAGAAAATGTTCCTCATCTATTTCGGGATTTTTAAAAAAGCTTCCCGCGTTGCCTATTTCTTTAGGATTCGGAAGTTTATTTTCTCTAATTCTGCAGATTACATTACTAACATCCTTAATCGTTACTTCGGTAATATTTTGTTTTTCCAATTCAGCTTTTACCGCGCCGTAATCTAAATTTAATTCCGGCTTTTTACTCAGCTTAAATGTAACATAAGTGATTATAAATTTATTTTTTAATTCATTTTTAAAAACGCTTGTACGGTATCCGAACTTACATTCTTGGCTTAAGAATTCCGTCTTTTCTCCCGAATCCGAATAAATTCCTTTCAAGCTATAAAAGACATCTTTTATTTCCTGGCCATAAGCGCCGATATTCTGCATCGGTGCCGCGCCCACTGTTCCCGGAATGAGCGACAAATTTTCAATTCCGCCAAAATTCCGTTCGATGCAGTACAGAACAAATTCATGCCAAATAACTCCGGCGCCGGCTTCAACAAAAGCAAATTCATCGGTTTCTTTAATAATTTTTATTCCCGGAATTGAATTCTTAATTACTAATCCTTCAAAATCTTTTGTAAAAAGTATATTACTTCCGCCGCCTAAAATTAATATGGGAAGACGTTTTAATTCTTCCGATTTAATAATTTCCGATAATTCCGTTTCAGTAAAAATTTCAACAAAATATTGCGTTTTAACATCAATACCGAAAGTATGATGATTTTTAAGGGAAAAATTTTTCCTTATATCCATTTGCTCTCAATTTTCATTATTAATAAGAAAGTTAAATATAATAAATAAGAATTTATCAGTTTTTCATTTTCTTCATTCATTTTACTATTTTCGATAACAGATTTCACAAAAAAAGAGAAATTTCTTCTTATGGAAATTATTCAAATTTCACTCTTAATTTTTGTCTTTTTACTGCTTGCAGTATTAATGTTTTTAAGAAAAATTCCGGCGCTTCTTGCCTTGCCAATTATGGCTTTCTGTATACCCGTAATTTCCGGCGTTTCAATCAATAACACTATTCAATATGTTTTGGGGTTAGGCTCAACAAGACTGTATGAAGCTTACACTATAGCAATATTCGGAAGTATGTTAAGTGTTCTTCTTCAAAAAACCGGAATTGCCGAAAGTTTTATAAAAATAGGAGCGGAACTTTCCGGCGATAAACCATGGACAATCGCCTTTATAATGTTAATTCTAATTTCTCTTTTATTTACAACTCTGGGAGGATTGGGAGCAATTATTATGGTTGCTACGGTTGTTCTTCCAATTATGGCTTCTGTGGGAATAGGCCCTTTAACTACAGTGGGAATTTTTCTTATCGGCTTAAGTATGGGCGGAATTTTAAATGTAGGAAATTGGGCGGTTTATATTACTGTGCTTAATCTGCCGGTAGAAAAAGTGCGGTCTTTCGCGCTTATTATGTTTGCAATTACTTTTGTAGTTTCTACGGTTTATTTAACAATTCAGCTTTACCGCGACGGCCACGATATAAACATGAAGAAAATTTTCTTTCGCGGATTTTTCATCTTTATGATAATAGGGATTTTAGCGTTCCTTTATAATTTACTTGATATAAATATAAAATCGCTGATTTGGGAAATTTTAACAAACATCGGCCTTGGTATAAAATGGATTGCGGCCGGAATTTTGGCTATTCTTTTTGTTTGGGCAATTATTAGATTATTTAAGAAGAATAACAACAGTAAGATTCATTGGATTTCTTATTTTACGCCGATCATCCCGCTTTTTTTAATACTACTTTTCAATATTAATTTTATCGCGGCATTCATAGTAGGACTTCTTTACGGTTTTATTTCAACATATAAAAAGAACAGTTTGAATATGTTTGTCCGTTCACTTTTAGAAGGCGGTGCTGTTGTAATGCCGGCAGTCGCTTTAATGCTCGGGATCGGAATGCTTTTAAATGCTGTTATGGGGCCCGGCGCGCCTTTTAATAATATTTATCCAAACGGCTGGCCTGTGCTGAATTTATTAAAACCGGTAATGTCACAAATTGTCCCGCAAAACGGATTTATTTATGTAATAATCTTTACAATAGCCGCTCCCCTGGCTCTTTACCGGGGGCCTTTAAATATTTGGGGAATGGGTTTTGGTTTGGCCGCAATATTTTTAGCAAGCGGAATGCTTCCCGGCGCGATTATGGGGCTTCTCCTTTCTGTCGGACAAATTCAAGGAATCAGCGATCCAACCAATACTCAAAATGTATGGCTCGCTAATGAAATGCGTGTAGATGTTCAAAAAATTTTGTGGAATACAATACCGTATACTTGGGCTATAGCATTTCTTGGATTAGTTGCGTCAATGCTATTATTCTATTGATTGGCCGGAGAAACCGCTTTATTATTATTAAAAAACGAACGATAAAACTTTGATGAGAAAAATTAAAATCGGAATAGACGTAGGCGGAACATTTACTCACGCAGTAGCCGTAGATATCGCTGATTATTCCATTGTTGGAAAATCTTGTGTGCCAACTACTCATACCGCAAATGAAGGCGTTGCAAAAGGCGTTGTAGATTCAATGATGCAGCTTTTGGATACCGCCAAAATTCATCCCGATGAAATAATTTTAATAGCGCATTCAACCACACAAGCTACAAACGCACTGCTTGAAGGAGATGTCGCTACTGTCGGTGTTATCGGAATGGGAAAAGGATTTGAAGGCAGAATTGCAAGGAAAGAAAGTAATCCCAAAAACATAGAATTATCTCCCGGAAAATTTCTTCAAACAAAGTTTAGATATTTAGATGTTGGCAAGCCCCTTGATGATAAGTTAATTGAAAAAAATCTTAAAGAATTATTAGATGAAGGCTCCGAAGTAATTGTAGCTTCGGAAGCATTCGGAGTTGATGATTCGGCAAATGAGGAATTGGTTGTTAAAGTCGCAGTCAAAATGGGATTGTTAGCGACGGCGGCGAGTAAAATTTCTAAATTGTACGGATTAAGAGTCCGTACCAGAACCGCTGTAATAAACGCCAGTATGATGCCGAAGATGCTGGAAACAGCTAACATGACAGAGAAAGCTGTTCGGGAAAGCGGAATAAAAGCGCATTTAATGGTAATGCGCTCCGACGGCGGAATTATGGATATAAATGAAATGCGCCGCCGCCCCATCTTAACAATGCTTTCCGGGCCTGCAGCCGGAGTTGCTGCGGCTCTTATGTACGCAAAAGTAACGGACGGAATTTTCATTGAAGTCGGCGGAACTTCAACCGATATTTCTGTTATTAAAAACGGAAAGCCTCAAGTAAAGAGCGCGCAAATTGCCAACAACAGATTATATCTCCGTACACTCGATGTAAGAACTTTAGGAATCGCCGGAGGATCTGTTCCGAGAATAGACGGGAGAAAAATTATTGATGTAGGGCCGCGAAGCGCACACATTGCCAAACTACATTACGCCGCTTTTAGTAATGAAAAAGATTTTAGCGATTTAGAATTAGAAAAAATACAACCCGCGAAAGATGATCCAAAAGATTATTTAGCTTTGAAGAAGAAAAGCAAAAGCGAAGAAAAATTTACTGTTACCCCAACCGGCGCCTCTTATTATTTAAATTTTGTAAAAGAAGTCGGACATGGCGGGGCAAATACAGAAGCTTTAAAAGATATATTTGAACAGCTTTCAAAAATACTTAAAAAAGACGCGAAAGAAATAGCCGAAGAAATACTGAAAATTTCAGCGGAAAAGATTGAGCCGGTAATAAAGCAGCTTCTTCGAGAATATAAATTAGATGAAAATTTAATTCAGTTTGTAGGCGGAGGCGGAGGCGCGTCCGCAATTGTTCCTTATACGGCCAAACATATGAACATTCCGCATCGCATTGCCGAGAACTGTGAAGTAATTTCAGCTATAGGCGCGGCGCTAGGAATAATCCGTGATTCAGTTGAAAGAAATATAATCACGCCCACAGAAAGTGATATTCTAGGAATTCGTCAGGAAGCAATGAATTCAGTTATTTCCATGGGCGCAGTTCCGGATTCCGTAGAAGTTACAATTGAAATTGACAACCAAAATAAGCGTGTAATAGCAACCGCAATGGGTTCAAGTGAAATGCGAACACGTGAACTTGGTATAAAAGAACTGTCCGAAAATGAACTTCTTAAGATTTGCGCGGCTTCTTTTAAAACAGAAATTTCGAATCTAAATATTATCGGTAAAACCTCACGAATGCTCACCATTATGCTGAAAGAAAATATTTCCCATTTATTCGGAATATTTAAATCTGAAGTAAATAAAGTTAGAGTAATTGATATTGAGGGAACTATTAAACTTCAATTAAATGATGGTTACGCCGAAGCCGCGAAAGCAGGCGATGCAAAAAATAAAATTTCTTCACTAATAACAAAACTAACTACATTCGGTGATGCGGGCGCTTTAGTTCCCGATGTTTTCCTTTTAATCGGAGCGAAAATAATTGATATGTCGGGTTTAATCCAGGAATCTCAAATTCTTTCGCTTGCCGATATCGAATTGAAAAAAGTTTTGCCGGATGAGGATATTATTTTAATTGGTTCTAGTAAAAAATAAAATAGAATTATTATGGATTTTAATAAAATAAAAAGCGGTTTAATTGTCTCCTGCCAGGCCGAAGGAGAAGATCCTTTTAATACTCCAGAAGGAGTAACGATGTTCGCGAAAGCGGCGGTAATGGGAGGCGCGGCAGCAATTCGTTCCAGAGATATTGATAAAACAAAAATGATTGTAGAAAATGTTTCCGTACCTGTAATCGGGCTTACCAAATCAGAGTTTGAGGATGGTACAGTTAGGATAACAGGCAGTTTTAAAGAAGTAGAAGAAATCTTAAAAACCGGCTGCGATATAGTCGCGGTCGACGGAACTTTTCGGCAAAGAGAAAAAATGAACGGACCGCAATTTATAACTGAAATAAAAATACGATTTAATTGCACTGTAATGGCCGATATTTCAACATATAGTGAAGGATTTGCATGTGCCGATTTCGGCGCCGATTGTGTTTCATCAACTTTAAGCGGCTACACACCAGACACAAAAATGTATCCAAAAGATGTCCCGGATTTTGACCTAGTTGAGCGTCTGGCGAGAAAAATTTCTATTCCCGTTATTGCCGAAGGGAAAATGAACAAACCGGAATTTGCCGCCGAAATGATAGATCGAGGCGCTTGGGCTGTTGTAGTGGGAACAGCAATTACACGCCCCAGAATAATTACCCGCTGGTATGTCGATCAAATTAAATCACAAATAAAATAATATCACGTTTTTTACCTTAGAATTTCCCATAATTTTATATACAGTTAAAAAAGTAATTTTATAAAATTAAATAAAAATCCTAAAAAGGCTTTATGATATCTGAACAAAAAATAATTTTCGGTACAGACGGCTGGCGCGGATTATTAGAAACAGAAATAAATTCCGATACTGTAGCGGAAGCCGCACAAGCCTTCGCGGATTATCTTATTTCTGAAAAAAAAGATGAAGCTAATTTAAAAGCCGCTATTGGATATGACGGAAGGAAAAGTTCTAAAAACTTCGCTTTAATTTTCGCGCGTGTACTTTCAGGGAATAATATCACAGCTTTTCTTTCGGATAAAATTGAAGCTACCCCGGTACTTTCATTTTATGTAAAAGAAAATAAATTGGATGCCGGAGTTATGATTACGGCAAGTCATAATCCCGCAATTTATAACGGGATAAAATTTAAAGCCTCATACGGCGGCCCTTTTTTTACCGAAGAAACTTTAAAAGTTGAAAAGTTATTAGGCAAAAATGAAATTAAAAAAAGTGACGGCCATATCCTGCAAGTTGATTTAAGACAGCAGTATTTTGATCACTTAGAAAATCTGATTGACTTTGATTCAATACGAAAAGCAAATCTGAATATTCTTATTGACTCTATGAGCGGAGCAGGACAGCAGATAATAGAATCATTATGCTGGAAACACAATATTAAATGTACAACAATCTATAAAATTGCCGAGCCCGATTTTTCCGGAAGATCCGCGGAACCGATTGAAAAAAATCTAGAGCCTTTACGAGAAGAATTGCAAAAAGGGAATTATTCAATAGGGCTGGCAACAGACGGTGACGCTGACAGATTAGGAGTAATGCTGGGAAACGGTGAATGGCTGAACGCGCAGGAAACTATATTATGTTTATCAGATTACATTGTAAATAATAAGAAAATTTCCGGTGAGATTGTAAAAACTTCTTCTGTAACCGACAAACTTAGAACGCTCGCACGCGCGTCAAATCGTAAATTAAATGAAGTACAAGTAGGCTTTAAATATATTTGCGAAGAAATGGTAAACAGCGACGTCGCTTTCGGATGCGAAGAAAGCGGCGGTTACGGATATAAGAATCATATTCCGGAAAGAGACGGAATATTTTCCGGACTTATAATGATTGAAATGCTGGCGAAATCAGGATTTAAGAATCTGGAACAATATGTTTCTACAATAAGGAAAAAATATGGCGAGATTTATTACGACAGAATCGATTTTGAGTATAGCGGTGAAGGCCGATTAGACAGACTCCCAAAACTTTTTAAATCTCCTCCCCTTTCCATTGACGGATTTGAAATAATTAGCTACAGGCCTTACAACAGCAGCCGAGGAATAATAAACGGAATAAAATTCACACTCGCGGGAAACACACGCTGGCTTTTAATTAGAGCCTCAGAGACAGAACCTTTAATAAGAATTTACGCCGAAGGCGAATCCGCCGAAGAAGTACAAATTTTGTTGAATGAAGGCAAAAAATTTTTCTTCTAATTTTCAAAAAATACATTTCCAACCTTAAAATGGACTTACAGATAAATTGAACAAAAACAGAATTATTTCAAAAAGTGAAGCGCTGGAAATTTTATCCAAATCGAATGAGGAATTCGCGCTTATTCCAAACCTTCAGTTTGTTCATCCGAAATTTGAACTTTCTCCTCTCGCGCCAAAAATTATAAAATCGGTAAAGCAGCTATATGCCGCCGTTATGGATATGGACGGCACCACCACTACTACGGAAGAATTGTGTATTCATTCTTTGGAAATGATGATTAGAAAAATCAGCAATTGTGTTAGTAAAAAAGAATGGGAAGGTTTAGATCATCTAAAAGATTATCCGCACATAATCGGCAACAGTACTACAAAACATGTTGAGTATTTAATTAATACTTACTCAAAAAACATTAAACCCAATTCGCTTAAAGATGCTTTTTTCTTTGCGGGTTTATGGCTGCTTGTTTATGGAAAAGATGAAGGAATCAAAAATGATGTTAAGATTAATTTTTCAAATCTCGGCTGCAAAGATTTATTAAGCGATAAAAAACTTTTAGAATTATGTTCTAAAAAAAATTGTACCGATTTAGAATTTAAGTCTTTCCAAAAGTCACTGCTGAAAAAGTACGGTGGCAAATTTAAAATTTCCGAGAAAAGCGATATTGTAAAAGCGGCTGTTTCTATCTATTACCAGCGCTATCATGAAATATTATCCGCGATAGACAGAGGCGCAGGAGAAGAACTCGCTAAAGAACTCCTTTCCGATTCGAGCAAAAATTTAATTGAACCGATGCCGGGCGCGGCAATTTTTCTCGCGTTAGTAAAAGGTTTACTCGGAGATGAAATTGTAAAACTAAAAGATGTTTTGGTTGACGAATATAAACAGAAAATTACACCTTCCGAAATAGATTTGAATGAGAAAAAGCTTGAAAAAAATCTTTTACGACTTTCCAAAATATTTGAAGAAAATCCTTTAAAAATAGCCGTTGTAACTTCTTCAATTTTCTATGAAGCAAACATTGTAATGAACGAAGTGTTTAAAGTAATGCGGCAGCAAGTAAAAGAATGGGAAATTACATCATTAAGAAAAAAGAAAATTTTAAGATTATTTGAGAATTATAACAACTATTACGACGCCTTTATAACAGCAAGTGACTCAAATGAAATAAGACTAAAACCGCACCGCGATTTATACAGTATAGCGCTTCACCAGTTGGGAATCGGGAAAAATGATTTTAATAAAGTAGTTGGATTTGAAGACAGCGAAAGCGGAACAATCTCAATCCGTGCCGCCGGAATAGGGCTTTGTATTGCCGTTCCCTTTGCTCAGACTGCCGGACACAATCTTGAAGCCGCGTCTCATATTGCAAACGCGGGACTTCCTGAAGTCTTACTTAAATATAATTTATTTATCAAATAGAATTTTTAGAGAAAGTTTATGAGAAAAGATAAGGTCTTTCATGTAATTTCAAATACTCATTGGGATAGAGAATGGCGTTTTCCTTTCCAGCGGAACCGCCAAATGCTTGTTAACATGATTGATAAAGTTTTAGAAATTTTAGAAACTGAACCGGATTACCGCGCGTTTCATCTAGACAGCCAGTCAATTGTAATAAACGATTATTTAGAAATTCGTCCAAACAAAAAAGAAACAATAAAAAAATTTGTTGAAGGCAAAAGGCTTTTCATTGGGCCATGGTATATTTTGCCGGAAGAATTTCAAATAGGCGGTGAAAATTTAATAAGAAATTTATTGCTCGGACATAAAACATGCGCAGAATTCGGCGGCGCGAGCAAAGTGGGTTACTCTCCTTTTTCGTGGGGACAAATCTCTCAGCTTCCGCAAATCTATTCCGGTTTCGGAATAAAACTAATTATGTTTTATCGTGGTGTTAACTCGATCGATAGTCCAAAAGCAGAATTTTTATGGGAAGGATCCGACGGGACAAAATCAATTACCTCACGATTTTCCACGATGCCGAGATATAATTTTTATTTTTATATATATCGCCCGGCAGTGCATAAAGAAGGATTTTATGATGTTGAATATAAATGGGAACGTGGCGGAGTTCCTTTTCATTTTGCCGATAAATATATGAGTAAAGAAGATTATTTCATCATTGATCCCAAAGACGAATATTATAAAGAAAATATAAAATCATCAGTAGAAGCTATAGTAAAAGATCAGGCGGATGATTTTACGACTCCGCATGTAATTTGGATGGAAGGACATGATTCCAGCGGACCGAATGTAAAAACCGTAAATATTTTAAAAGATATTAAAAAAGAATTCCCGGAATTAAATGTTAAACACAGCACTCTTGAAGATTACTCAAAATTAATTGAAGAAAGCGCCGATAAAAAATCTTTAAAATTAGTAACAGGCGAACGTAGAAGCGCGCAATACGACAGAAGAAGCGGAAATATGTACGGCTATACAACTTCCGCGAGAATGTATTTGAAACAGAAAAATTTTGATGCCGAAAGATGGCTTCAGTTTTACGCGGAAACTTTTAATTCTTTAGCAGGAATTATCGGGCTTAATATAAACGACCGCTATCTTGGCATCGCGTGGAATTACTTAATTCAAAATTCCGCGCATGATTCAATCGGCGGCTGCAGTTTAGATGAAATTCATGAAGATATGATGTTCCGCTATAAACAAGCGATAGAAATATCAAAGGGAGTTTTTGAAAGAGCTTGCAAATTTATTTCACTCAACATTGATCATTCCTCTTTTAAAACTGAAGGAAAAGAAGAATATCAAATTTTTCTTGCCGCTTTAAATCCGAATAATTATTTAAGGAATGAAGTTGTTGAAGCATCGGTGGATGTTCCGCAGGATTTAGATAAAGGATCAATAAAAATTTTTGATAGCGAAGGAAACGATATCCCGGTACAGATAAAATCCATTAATCATGAAGAACCGGTTTTAGAACAAATGATTGACCGTCCGATGTTTTTTAAAATGAAAAGATATGAATGTCTTCTGCAATTAAAGGATGTCGCTCCATTCGGTATAAAAAGTTATGAAGTAAAACCGGCGAAAAATATTTCTAAAAACAATGAAAAAAATATCGCTCAAACCTCAAAGGGATTTCCTCATTTATCTAATAGATTTTTAACTATTACTTTTAATAAAAACGGAACATTTAATATAACCGATAAAGCAAATAATAAATCCTTTAATAAACTTGGATATTTTTACGATGAAGGCGAATCCGGCCATGCCTGGGTTCATAGCGCCGCTAAACCTTTTATAACAACTCTCAAAGAAAAAGCAAAAATAAAATTAATAGAAAACGGAATTCTATCGGCCACGGTACTTGTAAAACATAAACTTGTTGTACCGGCAACTTTAGAAGAAAGAATGAAGAAAAAAGGAAAAACAGTAAAAATTCCAATTCAACTTTATATAACTTTAAGAAAAGATTCCGGAAAAGTCGGTCTTGAAATAAAGTTAGAAAATAAGGCTGAAAGTCATCGGCTTCGATTTATGTTTCCTTTAAAATTAAATGCAAAATATTCATACGGAGAAGGACAATTTGATGTTGTAGAAAGAACGACCGAAAGAATAAATTCAAAAGATTGGATAGAACAGCCGATGTATGATTTTCCGATGCACAATTTTGTTGATGTTAATGACGGAATAAACGGAGCCGCGGTTTTAGTAGATGGTTTAAAAGAATATGAAGTATTGAATGACGCAAATCAAACTTTAGCTGTGACACTCCTGCGTACTTTCAAATTTATAATTCAGCCGAGTTCCGTTGAAGATTATTCGTACCAAAAAGGAAGCCAGTGCTTAGGCGAGCAGAATTACAGATTAGCATTTTATCCCCACAGCGGAAGCTGGCAGGAAGGGAAAGTTTACAAAGAAGCTATTAATTTCAATAATGAAATCAGTTTAATTCAAACAGGGAAAACCGGAGGGACATTCTCCCCTTCCCACTCATTTTTAGAAATTCAACCCGAAGAATTAATATTCAGTTGTCTGAAGAAAGCGGAAAACGGTGAAGAAAATTGTTTCGTCCTCAGATTTTATAATCCCACAATTGAAGATATAAAAGGGAGAATCATATTTTTCAAAAAAATAAAAAAAGCTGAAATAGTAACACTTGAAGAAATAACAGTCTCTAAAATTTCTATAAAAGATAAAAAAGAAATAGCAGTTGACGCGCCGTACAAAAAAATAGTTTCCGTAAAAGTTTGGTTTTAATCAAACCAAAGATATTTAAATAAATTTAAGGCGGGAGGTCACAGAATTTAAAAATTTTATAATGTACTATTATATTCCAAACTTAAAAAGCAGGAGTATAAATGGCAAAGAATGAAAAAAAGACCGCTTTAATTACAGGGGCTTCAACAGGAATAGGGTATGAACTTTGCAAACTTTTCGCGCAGGATAAATATAATCTGGTAATAATAGCGCGAGATTTAGAGAAACTTAAAGAAGTGGCCGGCGAACTGGAAGAAAAATATAATATATTCGCAAAGGTAATCGTCAAAGATCTTTCTGTGCCAAATTCTCCACAAGAAATATTTGATGAAATAATTTCCGAAGATATTCATGTTGATGTTCTTGTTAATAACGCGGGTTTTGCGGAATACGGAAGTTTCCTTGAAACTTCTATCGAGAAAGAATTGAATATGATTCAGGTTAACATCTCCTCTTTAACACACCTGTGTAAATTATTCTCTAGAAAAATGTCGCAAAACGGCGGGGGAAGAATACTGAATGTAGCATCTACAGCAGCTTTCCAACCCGGCCCATTGATGGCTGTTTATTACGCGACTAAATCTTATGTGCTAAATTTTTCCGAGGCGTTGGCAAACGAGCTAAAGGATAAAAAAATAAATGTAACCACTTTATGTCCCGGCCCCACCGAAACAAATTTTCAAGAACGCGCAAATCTGGAAAATTCCCGACTAATGAAAAGCAAGAAGATAAAAGTTATGAACGCGGCAACAGTAGCAAAAGAAGGTTATGATTCGTTAAAAGAAGGAAAAAATATTGTTATTCCCGGGACAACAAATAAAATACTTGCATTCGGCGCGAAACTTCTTCCCAAAACTTTTGCCGCTAAGCTGGCTTATAACGCTCAAAAGGGAATAAATTAATATTTCCGCTTCTCCTTTCATATTTAAAACTACAAATGTTATTTTTGCTGTGAAAGATTTATTTTGTTTAAAATTCTCCGCGGAAAAACAAGAATATATATTTTTTCTGCTTTAGAAAGTAAGAATAATTCAAAAACAAATTTTCCGGAATTATAGTCATTTTCACACAATAAAAATAATGAAGAGAAGCATGCTAAAAAATAAATACGGATATTTTACAGAAGACAAAAGAGAATTCGTAATAACCAATCCCCGTACTCCAAGGCCCTGGTTTAACTACATGTGGAATGAAAATTACGCGGGATTAATTTCTCACACCGGCGGCGGCTTCAGTTATTTAGAAACACCGCGGGACAACCGATTAACGAGAATGCGGTATAATTCTCTCCCGTGGGACCGGCCGGGAAGATATGTAATAATAAAAGATGCCGAAACCGGGAAATACTGGTCGTTAAGCTGGGCGCCGACGATAGATGTAAAATACGATTTATACGAATGTAGGCACGGACAAGGCTATACAAAAATTATTACCGAAGTAGAAGGCATTCACGGAGAAATAACTTATTTCGTTCCCTCTGATGTTAACGCGGAAATTTGGAGAGTTTCATTAAAGAATTTGGCGGATAAAGAAAGAAAACTTGAAGTTTATTCGTTTACAGAATTATTGATGGGCAACGCTTTAAATGATCTAATTAACGAACCGAACGATAAACATTTTACGGAAGTATTTTTTGATAAAAAGAATAAAGCATTAACTGCCACCCGAAGATATTGGGTACTGAATAAAAAAGTTTCCGTTTCACAGCCTAACATTGATTGGAAATATAAAATACATTTTACGCAAACACTGCCTATCAGCGGGTTTGACGGAAGTTTAGATAATTTTATCGGCCGCTGGCGTTCGGAGGCGAATCCTGAATCCGTTGAAACCGGCAGAATGAAAAATACAGAAATTACCGCCGGCGATCCTATTGCGGCGCTTCAATCCAAATTAAATCTGAAGGGAAATTCATCCAAACAATTCGCGGTTATAATGGAAGTTTCTTCAAAAGAATCAGATGAACCTCATGAGGAAATAAAGTGGAATGAAATTACAAAAGTAAAAGAGATTGATAAAAAATTTAAAGAACTAAAAAATAACTGGGATAAATATTTATCAAACATAAAAGTTGAAACTCCGGATGAAAAATTTAACACAATGCTGAATGTCTGGAATCAATATCAAGCGGCCGTTACTTTTGATATGGCAAGAAATTCCGGTTATTATCACGGCGGGCTTTTATTCGGAACCGGAATGCGGGATCAATTTCAAGATATTCTCGGAGTTGTAATTTCAGAACCGGAAAGAGTAAGAGCCAGATTATTAAACGCGCTGCGCTTTCAATTTAAAGACGGATCAACACTTCACAATTTTTTCAAAATTACCGAATGGGGCGAAAGGACAAATCATTCCGATACTCCGCTTTGGATTCCTTTCGGCCTTGTGGAATATCTAAATGAAACCGGAGATTTTTCCATTCTTGATGAAAAAGTAAATTATTACGACGGAACAAAAGGAAAGGTTTACCAGCATTTGGTAAGAGCGTTAGATTTCGCCATATCAGCAACAACTAAGCGCGGATTGCCCAAAATAATGAACGGCGATTGGAATGACACTCTTGATCACGTTGGTCCGAAAGGAAAAGGAGAAACTATTTGGGGAGCTTTCTTTTTAGCTTATGTTTTACGTAAAACTTTTCCTCTCTTAAAACATAGGCGCGATTATAAAACTTTAAAAAGATGGGAAGAAGAATACAGCAAATTAGGCTCGATTGTAAATAAAATAGCTTGGGACGGCAACTGGTATATTCGAGCGTTTAGAGATAACGGTCAGCCTCTGGGAACCGGCAAAAATAAACAAGGGAAAATCTTTTTAAACGCGCAGTCGTGGTCGGTAATTTCCGGTTTAGCGCCTAAAGAAAGAGCCGACAAAGCTTTGGATTCTGTTAAAGATTTTTTAGCCCGTCCAAACGGAATGCAAATTTGCTGGCCTTCTTATTCTGAAGTTGAAGATAATGTAGGATTAATCAGCCGCTGTGTTCCCGGGAAAAAAGAAAACGGCGCGATTTTCAATCATGCTTCAAGCTGGTTTATTTTAGCTTCTATAATGAACGGTGACGCGGAATTCGCATACGAAATATATAAAAGAATGATGCCGCTGAATTCATCGGAAAGAAATGATATTTATGAAGTTGAACCTTACGTTTACGCAGAATATGTAACAAGCCAGGATCATCCGACCGAAGGACAAGCAAGCCACTCATGGTTAACGGGAACCGCTGTTTGGATGCTGCGAATAGGGCTCGATCATATATTAGGTTTTCAGACTACATTAACCGGAATGAGAATTTCACCGAACATTCCATCCGGATGGAAAGAATTTAAAGCCGAAAGGAAATTTAGAGGAAAAACAGTTAAACTACGCGTGTTGAATCCAAACGGAAATAACAGCGGAGTTAAGAAAATTTCTGTAAACGGCAAAGAGGCAGAAACAAATTTTCTTAATCCTTCCGAGCATAAAGAGGAAGTAATAAATGTATTAATTGAATTATAATCAACCATTCTTTTCCGCTGACTCAAAAATGAAATTTAATATTTTTGAGTCAGTTCAAATTAAATCCACAAAATCAATAAAAATTTTTCAAAAATATTATTATGAATAACTATTATATAATATTTGTAATATGTTAACAGAATTTATTATGAAATCTTTTTTACAAGAAATAGGTTTGCGGCAGAGGCAGCATGTAATTTGCCATTCATCATTCAGAAAAATAAAAGCGGCATTTCCCGGCATTTCTGTTGAAGATTTTATAAAAGAAATACAAACAATATTAACAAAAGAAGGTTCATTAATAATTCCGGCTTTTACATATTGTTATAAAAAGTCATACGGCAGCAGTGAAATTTTTAACAGGGAAAAAACTAAAACTATTTTGGGCGCTGTACCGGAAACATTTAGAAAAATGCCGGAAGTAAAAAGAACATCTTCACCGACTCACTCATTTTCTATTTGGGGAAAAGTCACCGAAGAAATAAAAAAAGATAATTCCCCTGAAAGCCCTTTAGGTGCCGGAAGTCCCCTTGAATGGCTTGCAAAACAAGAAAATAGATTTTTGCTTTTAGTCGGAGTTAATTTTACTTCAAACTCATTTTGCCATTACATAGAAACTGTAACTCCCGTTCCATGGGCTGATTATTCTCCATGGGAATATATGGGAGTAAAAAAAATAGGAATTTCCGAAAAAGGGGAACAGCATTTAAAAGAACTTCCGGGCTGCAGCCAATCATTTAAAAGTTTTGAAGAATATTTAATTCAAGAAAAATTAATTCATCCTTTCATTCACAACGATCTAAAATCGTATTTTATTCCCATTAAAATTTTATTAACTGAAGGAATAAAATATTTTAAAGAAAATCCGGAATCGCTGCTCTGCTCAAAAGGAAACTGCAAAGCATGTGATTCGAGAAGATCAAAATTTATAGAGCAGTAAAACTTATGGACAGATTTAAATTTACACAAAGCAAATTCGGAGAATATGATACTATAATTTTATCCGATGAAAAAACAAATTCATCAATGGAAATTGCACTGCAAGGCGCGACTTTACTTTCCTGGAAAATTCCCATTGAAGGGAAATCATTTAATATAATTGACGGTTTCGCGACACCGGAAGAATTAAAAGCCGCCAAAGGCGCGCGCTGTTGGATTATGACTCCTTTCGCGAATAGAATTCCCGAAGGCAAATATTCTTTTGAAGGGAAAGATTATAAATTAAAACCGCTTCCGCCAAGGACACAAGTTATTCACGGATTAACGGCTTATCAAATTTTTGATGTTGAAGAGAAAGTTGTAAACAATGAATTTGCCGAAGTAGTTTTATCTACAAAAAATTTAAGGCCGGGAGCTTTTGAAGGTTATCCATTTTCTTTGGACGTTTTTGTTAAATTTAAATTTGAAGAAGGAAAATTATCAATAGAAATAACCGGAGAAAATGTCGGCGATAAACCTCTTCCCTTCCACTGCGGCTGGCATCCATATTTTAAAACATCCGATAAAGGAATAGAACATTTAGTTTTTACACTTGATGCCGATGAAATAGTTCTACTTGATGAAAATTTTATTCCGCTTCCCGGCAAGGCTGCATACGGGCAAATTGAAAATTTTCCAAAGTTAAATTTCAGTTCCGGCATTCCGGAAGAAGAAAGAATTATAAACGGCAGAGTTTTAGATAATTGTTTTGCAGCAATTCACAAAGATGAAAAAGGAATTTCTGAATCTTCTATTTATGATCCGGAAAATGATTTGAAGATTACAATGTTCCAAAAAGGCGGAGTTACTTTAGCATTCTCGGGCGATTCTTTAAATTCAAGAAAACGAAAATCAGTCGCGATAGAACCGATGCAGTTTATTACAAACGCTTATAATCGTGATGAACTAAAAGATGAGTTAAAAGTAATGCCGGGTGAAAAATCTGTTTTTAATTTTGGAGTAAATTATACTGGCGGCAAAAAATAATGTGTAAAATATTAATTTTTGTGATAGAACCGGAAGAAAAAAATGAAAGGTTGTAACAGACTTAGGAATTTTGGATATTCTTCAATCGGAAGCTACACAGAGAAAAATTTATTTATAAAAATTGGCGGTTTAAGTTTTGAAGTTAGAGTTTAATTTTAAACAATCCGGCGTAATTCCTTACCGGCAAAACAACGGTACTACAGAAGTTTTATTAATAACTTCAATGAAAAAGAAAAAATGGATAATTCCAAAGGGATATATCGAATTTAATCTTTCGCCTTTTGAGTCCGCAAAGAAAGAAGCATTTGAAGAAGCGGGAGTATTAGGTTCCAATGAAACAATAGAAATAGGTTCTTACAGAGTACATAAAGAAATAGGCGTAAGTTATGTTAAAGTATTTTCTATGGAAGTAATAAAAATTTTAGAAGATTACCCGGAAAAAAATCATAGAAAACGGAAATGGTATAATGTTAAAGACGCCATAGAAACTGTTCAAAACGAGGATCTTGCCGAGGTGTTATCCAAATTTTATGAACATTTTAAAAAGAACTAATCATCATCATCCCGGATAAAGTGCCTTGCCGCTTCCCTGCTTGTTTCAAAATCATACCCTTTAGAAATAAGAAATCGAATTAATTTTTCATTCAATTTTATTACATCTTTTTCACGTGAGGAAATAGAATTATACTTTTTCTCGGCAAGAATAAAAGCTTTATCAAGTTCATTTCCTTCGGGATATTTTTCGGCTAATATTTGCGAAACAATATTTCTATCAACACCTCTTTTAGCAAGTTCGGCATTCAGCTTCATCTTTCCCCAAAGTTTATTTTTGATGTTCTCATCGGCAAAAAGAGAAGCGAATTCATAATCATTTAAATATTTTTTTTCTTTCAGTTCATCAAGTACAATATTTATTAGCTCAATATCATATTTTTTTTGAAGAAGTTTTATCCGCAGTTCATTTTCGGAATGAAGCCTTCTCCCCAAATACCTGAAAGCCCTTTGGTGAATATGGAAGATTTGATTTTCTCTGATTAATAAAGAAAAACGGCTTTCGGAAATTTCAATGTTTTTCCTCAGGCCGTTTTTTAAAAAGATTTCGTAGTTCAGAAAAAGTTTTTCACCGTTATCAAATTTTACAACTACGGTTTTCTCATCTTTTTTTGCAATACTAATAATCTTCATTTTTATTATTTAGCAGGTTTCTTTTCCTTAGCTACCGCTTTATCACCGCCTACTTCAGGTTCTTCTTCTTTTTTACCCATTCCCAATTTTTCTTTAACATCTTTTTGAAGCGACTCATACATTTCAGGCATTTCCAATAATTTTTGTCTAAACTGTTCTCTGCCCTGGAAGCGGTCTTCGCCGTATGTAAACCAGGCGCCGCTTTTCTTTATTAATCCTAAATTAACAGCAAAATCAAGTAAATCCCCGCTTTTGCTAATTCCCTCATTATAAAGAATATCGAATTCAACTTCTTTAAATGGCGGCGCTACTTTACTCTTTACAATTTTTACACGAGTTCTATTTCCGACAACATCGGTTCCGTCTTTTATCGCGGCAATTCTTCTTATATCCATTCTTAACGAAGCATAAAATTTAAGCGCGTTTCCGCCGGTTGTAGTTTCCGGATTTCCGAACATTACACCAATTTTGCTTCTAAGCTGATTGATAAAAACTACCGCTGTTTTTGATTTTGAAATTGCGCCTGTAAGTTTTCTGAGAGCCTGCGACATTAAACGAGCTTGAACAGCCATTGTAGCGTCTCCCATTTCACCTTCAATTTCGGATCTAGGAACAAGCGCGGCAACCGAATCTATAACAATTATATCGAGAGCATTACTTCGAACAAGCGTATCGGTAATTTCTAAAGCCTGCTCACCGAAATCGGGCTGAGAAAGTAATAAATTTGCTGTATCAACACCGAGTCGTTTCGCGTAATTAACATCTAAGGCATGTTCGGCGTCTATAAAAGCCGCAAGTCCGCCCATTTTTTGTGCTTCAGCAATTACATGAAGACAAAGCGTAGTTTTACCGCTTGATTCGGGGCCGTAAATTTCAGTAACTCTTCCTCTCGGAACTCCGCCTATACCAAGGGCATAATCCAAAGACATCGCGCCGGTCGGAATCGATTCAATTTGATTTATAACACCGTCGCCCAATTTCATTATAGAACCTTTGCCGTAAGTTTTTTCTATACTGGCAATGGCATCATCAATAATTTTCATTTTCTGTTCTTTATCAGAACTCATTTTTCCTCCGTTCAACTTAATTTATATTTTTTAATTTCTTTGTATTTTGATCCTTTAGGGAGTAGTTCGCTTTTAATTAGAACAATTTCATCAGCCGTAAATTTTGTTTCGGGAACGGGGAAATTTTCAAATCTTTTGATGAAATTCTTACTTAATTTTTCCTTTACCCTCAATAAAGTAAGATGAGATTTAAATTTTCTTTCCTCTACGGGAATTCCTAATTTTTCAAGTTCTTTGTTAAGTCTATCAACTATTTCATAAATTTTTTCATCAATAGCAATTCCCGACCATAATATTTTAGGAATTCCTTTTCTAAAGAAGAAACCAAACCCTTGCAAACGGCAGTTAAGCGGATGATATTTTTCTAAAAAAGAAATTTTTCCCAAAATCAGTTCTAATTTAGATTCATCTATCTCGCCGATAAATTTTAGAGTAAGATGAAGTTTTTCTGTTTTTTCCCATCTATAATTTTCAGGATTTGAGACAGCACTATTCCGCAGAGTTATTATTTCTTTCTTTATTTCCTCCGGAATATTTAGCGCAATAAAGAGCCTAATCATCAGGCGAAATTCCTAATAAATATCTTCTAATAATATCAAGCGCCGCTTGAGTGGTTCTTTGTTTATTTAAAATTCTGTCATCCCCGAAATTAAATTTTTTAGCGGTACAAACTTTTTCATCGCAAATTCCTATATAAACCAAACCGATTGGTTTATCTGTCGTTGCTCCGGTAGGCCCCATAATACCGGTAAGAGAAAGACCGATATCTGAACCGCTAATTGCGCGAACGCCTTCCGCCATTTGTCTCGCAACTTCCAAACTAACCGCGCCATGTTCCGTGAGTGTATCTTCATTTACTCTTAACAACTCAACCTTAGCCGCGTTACTATATGAAACAATTCCTCTTTCAAAATAAGAACTGCTGCCGCTTATGTTGGTTAATAAATTAGAAACATTTCCGCCGGTGCATGATTCCGCAACAGCTATAGTTAAACCGCGTTCTTTTAAAAGACGGGCAACAACTTCTTCAAGGTCTTCATCTTCGGCGGTATAAATGTATCTGCCCGCTTTACTTCTTATTTTTTGTTCAATTTCGGCTAATTTATTATCGGCCAGTTCTTCCGTTTCTTCTTCAACCGTAATTCTTAACTTTACTCCGTACTGGTTGGGAAGAAAAGCCAGTTTAGAACCTTGAATAAGATCGTTAATATTCCCGAGCTTTTCATATAACACAGATTCGGGAATCCCGGTTGTATGAAGAATTTTTCTTTTAACAACTTTTGTTTTTTCAACAAGCAATTCTTCAAGATTAGGAATAACAAAACTCTGCATCATCTCTTTCATCTCATAAGGAACTCCGGGCAAAACCACAAATCTTTGTTTACCTTTTTCAATCCACATACCCGGAGCGGTACCTTTGGAATTTCTAATAACTTCGGCAACTTTGGGAACTAAGGCCTGTCCTTCACTTACTTTGGTTACTTCTCTTCCCCTTTTTTCATAAAGAGCTTGAATATCTTCCATTATTTCTTCGCTCTTAATCAATTCAGTATTAAAAAATTTAACTACACATTGACGAGTTACATCATCATGCGTGGGACCGAGTCCTCCCGTAACAATCACGATATCATTCGCGTCCATGGCAGTTTTAAATTCCTTCAGAATATCTTCTTCAACATCACCTACAACAGAAGTTTTACGCACATTCACTTGAATTTC
Organism: uncultured Bacteroidota bacterium; assembly: GCA_963798775.1. Classification (GTDB taxonomy): domain Bacteria; phylum Bacteroidota; class Ignavibacteria; order Ignavibacteriales; family Ignavibacteriaceae; genus CAWCUK01. The sequence continues at coordinate 118,903 of CAWCUK010000004.1, read as the reverse complement.
TGTCAGCCGCTCACCTATATACGCAGCGTTTGTATTAAGCGTCTGTCCGATTAAAATTTCATCACCGATAGTAATAATATGTGCATTCATGTTTTATATATTCCAATTTTTATTATTTCCACCCAAAGATAAGTAAAATAAGATGAACTAAAATTAATGAATAAATTCCGGCGGCAATATCGTCCATCATAATACCGTAACCGCCGGGTAAATTTTCCAGCCGGCGAACCGGGAAAGGCTTTATTATATCAAAAACGCGCCAAATTGCAAATGCTAAAATAGAAATTAATATTTTCTTAGGAAGAAACAAAAGAGAAATCCACATTCCTACAACTTCATCCACAGTACATTCGGAAGGGTCTTTTCCGTATTGCTTTTCAAATTTACCGGCGACAAAAATTCCGTAAGAACCGAAAATAAGAACTGCCGGAATTATTACATACAGATTTTCAAATCCGGGAATATAATAAATTAGTAACGCCGCAAAACTTCCTACTGTGCCCGAAGCAAAGGGAGAATATCCCGAAAAAAATCCGGAGCCGATTATCTTTTCAAAAAAGTTAAATTTCATTTCTAAACAACCTGATTATTAAATGACGGTTTTTGTAAAGATAAGTTACACCGGAATGGAAGGTTATTACGGTTATAAATAACATAGTAAAATAGATAAAATTACTATTCATTAATATGTTAAACAGCGATTCATTGCCCTTGATAATTTGCTCGGTATTTTGCCCTACGTAAACAATCAGCAAGTAATACAAAAAAGCCATTTGGACAAATGTTTTCCATTTAGCGTAATAACTTGTAGGAAACGATTCACCTTTATAATCAGCGTAAGCTCTTAATGAAGTTATAATAAAATCACGGGCAAGAATAATTATAATCATCCACAGCGGAATAATATGAAGCGCGACAAATCCGATAAAAGCGGAAGAAGTTAAAATTTTATCGGCCAGCGGATCCCAGAATTTTCCCCAAGTAGTAATATAATTAAATTTTCGAGCAAGCCAGCCATCGTACCAATCGGTTAAAGCGGCAATTATAAAAACTATAAGTGAAATTTGTTTAAGCAAAGGATCTTCGGACAAAAAGAGGAATAGAAAAACCGGAGTTAGTATAATTCGTAAAACAGTAAGTTGATTGGGTAAAACCATAATTTAAGAGAAGAATTTTATTTTTTATCTAGATTTTTAAGAAACGGATATTCATAAATTCCTGTATCATGGCCGTCTTTCCATCTTATTTGAATCGCATAACTCCCGATCACTTCTATATTAGCAACTTGAGATTGAGTCGGATTATAAATGGGAATATAAGATTTTCCTCTATCATCTCTTTCCCTAATACAAGTAGCACAAGGACAGAATTTCCTTAACGTTTCCAGTTTAATATTCGTCTGAGTTTGGTCATTCCACTTTATCAACAAGAATTTATTTTCAAGAACTTTTATACTAACGGGGCGCATTATATTAAAGTTACTCCCGTTAATTTATGAAGAACTTCAAGATACTTTTCGCTTGTCTTCTGAATAATTTCTTCAGGAAGATGCGGCGGCGGCGGCTGTTTGTTAAAATTAATAGAAAGCAGATAATCGCGCACAAATTGTTTATCGTAACTCTGCTGGGCGCTTCCTTTTTTATATTTATCCGCCGGCCAGAATCTGGAAGAATCAGGAGTTAGAAGTTCATCCACCAGAATTATCTCATCATCAATCTTCCCGAATTCCATTTTAGTATCTGCTATAATAATTCCTTTAGATAAAGCATAATTTGAAGCGGAATTATAAATACTTAAGGCGGAATTTTTTATTTTATCCAGATTTTCTTTGCTCTCAATTTTTTCCGCTTCGGCGATAGAAATATTCTCATCATGAAGACCTATTTCAGCCTTTGTGGAGGGCGTAAATAAGGGTTCACGCAGCTGTTCCGATTCATATAAACCCGGACTTAATTCTATTCCGCTTATTTTCCCGGTTTTCGTATAATCATTCCAGCCGGAACCGGAAATATATCCTCTTACAATGCATTCGATAGGAATAACTTCAGCTTTTTTCACCAGCATGGATCTTCCCCGAAGATCTTCCATATACTCTTCGCACTCGGAAGGAAAATCCTCAATATTTGTACTAATCAAATGATTCGGGATAATATCCTTAGTAAAATTAAACCAGAATTCAGAAATTTTTGTAAGCACTTTTCCTTTATAAGGAATCCCTTGATCCATAATTACATCAAAGGCGGAAAGACGATCGGTTGAAACAATTAAATAATATTCACCGACATCATATATATCTCTAACCTTTCCTTTTTTAACAAGATTAAGGTTAGGAAAATTAGTTTGAAGTATAATTTTGGGTTTCATAAGTCCGCAGATAATTTATTTTCAAATATAAAGATGAACGCAAGATAATACAATATTAAGATAAAATTTGATGAAGTTTGTCTATAAAACGAAATAAAGAACAAAAACGACAATCAAAATAAAAACAACATATTTCATCCATTTATTTTCCTCCGGAAATTCATAACCGCAGATCGGGCAGACTTTTTCATTACTATCAATTTCCATCGCGCAGGAAGGGCACTCTTTTTTCATAAATTTTATTCTTGTTTTTCTAAATTATATTTATTAATTAAAAACTAACTTAAATTGATTAAATATTCTGCTCTTCAACACAATAAAAAATATTAAATTTAATATTTTCTGAAGAATAAATATTTTCTCCTCCGGCTTACTTCTTCACAAGGGTATTTTCTTTTTACTGATTTTAGCTTAAAAACTAGACAAATACTTTCTTCATTATTTCCAAAAGGAATTATTATGAAAAGTTCGTCACTTTTAGTTTTTAGTTTAATCCAGTTTTTAATTATAATATCTTTTTCCCAAAATATTCCGGCACAGCAATACTCAGCGGGAACTATAATTGTTGGTGAAAAAAGCATACAAGAAACAACCCAGCAAATAATGGCGAGGGATATTTTATTAGGCCCAACAGAACCGAGACCAGCCGAAATTGAAAAAGAAAAGTTAAACAGAAAAAATCTGCCGCAAAACCCGGAATCACCTAAACTTTCCTCATGGCCTCCGATTAAAAACCAAACTGATAATAAAGTAATAAAAATTACAACTCCGCAAACTGCCGATATAAGTTTTACAGCAGCTACGCTTGATGGAACAAATCGCACCGGATTTTTTCCGCCGGATTGCATGGGCGCGGTTGGGCCGACACAGTATATTGTTATGGTAAACGGAAGAATAGTAAGTTTTGATAAATCAACCGGCTTAGCCGACGGCATATTAAACACTACAACGGATAATTTTTTTGCTTCTGTATTAACTTCAGGCGCCGGTACCACAGATCCAAGAATAAGGTATGATCGATTAGCGGAAAGATGGTTTACGGTTATTATAGATGTTTCTGTTAATATTTCGAATGTTGCACAAAGAAATAGAATACTTTTAGCAGTAAGCGAGGGAAAAATTATCAGCTCAAGTACGACATGGAACTTTTTTTATTTCAATTCAGAATCTTCAAAATTCGCGGATTATCCTACATTGGGAATTGACAATAACGCTCTGTATATCGGGACAAACATGTTCACAACAGGTTTAGGTAATACTTTTTCATATTCAAGTATTTATGTAGTAAGAAAAAATTCAATTTTGGGTTCAGGGCCAATCGTAGTAACAAATTTTGCTAATGTTACCGGCGGTACCGCCGCAGGACCGTATACACCGCAAGGTGTAGATAATTTTGATCCTTCAGCAACCGTAGGATATTTTATCGGTGTAAATATTAATTCTTACGGAAAACTAATGTTGAGAAGAATAACTGATCCGGGCGGAACACCTTCAATTTCAGCGAATATTCAAATTACCGTAAATAATACCGCATCTCCTTTAGATGTGCCGCATTTAGGAAATACTAAAGGAGACGCGGGAAAATTAGACGCTTTAGATGATAGATTATTTGCCGCCGCAATTAGAAACGGAAATCTTTGGACAGCGCATAATATTTTAGTTAATTCATCCGGAATTGCTGATGGAAATACAACAACTGGAAGGGACGCAAGCAGATGGTATGAAATAAGTAATTTAAATTCAACTCCGACAGTTGTACAATCCGGGACAATTTTCCAGTCCGGCACTAACCCACGATTCTATTGGATTCCTTCGATTATGGTATCGGGACAAGGGCACGCGGCGATGGGATTTAGTACCGCGGGAGTAAACGAATACGCAAACGCCGCAACAGTTGGCAGATTAGCGGATGACGCTTTAGGCATGATGGGCACTCCTGAACTTTTAACTTCAAGCAGTACGGCTTATAACGCTCCATATAATCGCTGGGGAGATTATTCTTACACTTGTGTTGATCCCGATGATGATATGACTATGTGGACCGTTCAGGAATTCTGCGACGCTACAGATTCATACGGAGTTAGAGTAGTAAAATTATTCGCGCCTCCGCCGGCAGAACCGGTAAACGCGCAAGCTGTACCTCCGGATCAAAATTCAATTAATACAGTAGTTGACGGCTCCTCTATAAACGGTTCCGGTTTTTTTGATCCGGGTGCGGGTTTTGCTAATCATATTTCCGCTTCGGTAAGCGGAGGAATTATTGTTAACAGCGTAACCTACACAAGTCCTACGGAGATAACATTAAATTTAAATACTACGGGAATTCCTGACGGGTATTATGATGTTACGATTACAAATCCCGACGGCCAAACCGCCACCGGAGTAAACGTATTACAGATTGACCAAGCTTTGCCGGTTGAACTTATTTCATTTGAAGCAAAAAGTTCTTCCCATAAAATTAACCTTAGCTGGACTACAGCAACCGAGGTAAATAATTATGGATTTGATATTGAGAAAAAAACGGTATCAAACCCGGAATGGGAAAAAATAGGATTTGTAGAAGGACATGGGAACAGTAATTCATTTCATTCATATTTTTATGCTGATGATAATATTGCAAACAATACCAATTTCAATTATAGATTAAAACAACTAGATAATGACGGAAAATATACATATTCAAAAATAGTTGAAGCTGAAATTATTCCGGATAAGTTTTATCTTTCACAAAATTTTCCGAACCCTTTTAATCCCGTAACAAGTATAAATTACGAACTGCCGGCAGATTCAAAAGTCATTTTAAAGGTTTATAATTTATTGGGAGAAGAAATTTCAACTCTTGTAGATGAAAATAAAAAGGCGGGAAAATATAAATTAAACTTTAATGCCGAAAAAATTTCGAGCGGCGTATATTTTTATAAAATTACCGCAGGAACGTTTTCCAACATTAAAAAGATGGTCATCCTGAAATAAAAAAAGTAAACTATATTAATGAGGAGATTTTTCAAAAAATAATTCGTAAAAAAATATTTTAGCAGTCGTTTACCTCACAAATTTATAGCCGCTTTTATGGACGGTTAGGATATGTTTCGGTGCTGTATGATTATCTTCTATTTTTTTCCTGATGGAAAGGATATAATTATCAACAGTTCTTGTTGTGGGAAAAGACTCATAACCCCAAACATCATCAAGCAGGCAATCGCGTGAAACCACTTCCCCTTCTCGTTCAATTAAATATTTAAGCAATTTTAACTCAAGACCGGAAAGCTTAATTGTACAGCCGTTTTTTGTCACTTCCATACATTTAAAATCGAGAGTAATTCCGTCAAAAGAAATTTCCTCAATTGATTTAACAATTTCATTTTTTCTGCGAAGTATGGCTTTAATTCTTGCAAGAAGTTCTCTTATGCTGAACGGTTTTGTCATATAATCATCGGCGCCTAATTCTAGGCCTAACACTTTATCTATTTCAGTTTGTTTACTGGTTAACATTAAAACGGGAGTATCAACTCCTTGTTTCCTTAAATCGCGGCAAATTTCAAAACCGTCTTTTTTAGGAAGCATTACATCTAAAATAATCAAATCTATATTATAAGTTTTACCAAAATAAAAAGCCTCTTCCCCATCGGAAGAAGCCAAAACTTTATAACCTTCAATTTCAAGATTGGAAATAAGACCTTTCTGAATCGCCGGATCGTCTTCAACTACTAAAATTTTTTTCATGGCTAACTCCGATAGGAAATGATAATGTAAAAACACACCTGTTGTTACACATTCCATTAATTAATAATTTACCCTTATGCGCGGCCATTATTTGGTTAACAAGCGTAAGCCCGATTCCGCTGCCCGGAATTTTCTTCATTTTGGCAGGTCTATAATACGGTTCCTTAAGTTTAGCAATTTCATCATGAGTTAGCGCCGTACCATTATTTTCAAACCTAACATTTATAGAATTATAACATTTATCCAACCTAACCACGACCTTTTTAGGCTTTATTGAATATTTTACCGCATTAGAAAGCATATTTAAAATGGCGCTTAAAAGTGAATCGGCATCACCGCAAATAATACAATCCTCCATACAAAATTCAGTTCTTATTGTACAATCTTCAATTTTAGACTGATAAGCCATAAGATTTGCCGCATGATTCAGCAGGTTCTTAATATTTATTTCGGTAAATTTATACTCTTTTACCTGCCTTTCTATTTTAGAAAGATCGAGAACATTATCAATAAGGCGGCTCAACCTGTCGCATTCACCTTCAATAATTTCTAAATATTCTTCCTTTTTTATTTTAGTTAAATGGTTTATTTGATGAAGCGATTCCGCGAACATTTTTATTGAAGTTAAAGGAGTCTTCAGGTCATGCGAAACACTAGATAAGAAGAAAGATTTCATCTCATTCAGTTCTTTTAACTTTTCCTCATTAATTTGTTCACGTAATAATTTTTCTTGAATTTGAATTCTTTCTATCGTATGCCCGGCATCTAAAACAACTTCGGATAATAAATCTACATCTTCTATTGTAAAACGGGCGCCGGATTTTTTTTCGCCTAAAACATAAAAACCCAAAACATCATCAGAACTTGATTTAATAGGATATACCAAAGCTATTTTCCATTTATTAAAAATAGTATTGTTACCGGATTCAAAAGGTTTTCCGGATTCCATTTTATTTTTTAACGCAATCGGCAGCGATAAATCAGATATCAATTTTTCGCGATCAAAGTAGATGCTTTTATTCTGAAGATTTTGGAAATTCAGTTGAGCCTGGAGATACAAACGGCTGTTTGATTTGGAAAGTAAAAAGAAGCCTTGTTTTTCCACCGGGATTAAAATCTGTACTTGTTCAATAATTTTCTCGGCAAGCATTTTAATTGAACCGCAGTTTTTAATTTCATTCAATAATTTATGGGAAGCGATTCTAAAATTATACCTAACACGGAAGAATTTTTTATCCATTATTTTTTCAACCTTACTTTTGGCCGGATGGAATAACAGCGCGATAATTACCGCCGCGAACCCGGAGGAAACCCACTCATTTGAATAATGAACCAGTTGAGTAAGAAGTGAAATTATAGCCGCGTAAACAATTGCTAAGAGCCCTATTGAAAAGAAATAAATAACACTCCTTTCTATAATTAAATCGATATCAAAAGTATGATATTTTATTATTGCTATTGCAAAAGTTATAGGAATAGAAAGCATAAAAAGAAGAATAAATTCTTCCGGAACCAGACCATAATTAGTAATAGCTTGCGGAATAACCCAAAGGCCGGCAAACATAAACGGGCCTAAAACAAATCCGGTTAAAATCCATCTAATTTTCTTTCGGTCAGATAATTTTTTAGAAGTTAAATAAGTATGAATAAAAATTGTTAATCCGGAAACAATGCAGGCCGCGAGAAATATCCTGCTGAAATTAAAGAATAATAAAAATTCTTTAATCGTCGTAATATTGGCAGAAGAAATTGTTCTTAAAAAATTAAAAGCTGAAATAAAAGAGACAACAAACGCGGAAATATATAAAAGTGGAATTATAGCAGGCTGTACTTTTTTTCTTGCCGGGAAGATTAGTGTAAAATGAACAAATAAAGCCGGCGCTAAAGAATAAGAAATCGGGAAAAATATATGAAGTAAAAAATCTCCCAAATTCGGAGGCACATTATGATACCCCCAAGTCATCATAATGATTGAGGCGGTACATACATTTACCCAATGAAGAATTTTGGCCGGTTTACTTAACGGTTTTTTCCATAAAACAAAAATTCCGACTAGAATAAAAAATAAACCGGAAACACAAACAATAAACGCGTAAGTATTCGAATAAAATTTAATAAGAACCACATTGGCCGAAAAGGCCGCGCCGCCTGCCAAAAATTTAACTTGCACTTCTAAGCCGGGTTTAAAACCATCGAGATAAACCTCAACTTCTTCTTGCGAAGAAAATTGAATTCCGTTTATAGAAATAAGAGTGTCACCGGCCGAGATATTACCGTCGTATGATTCTTTAACGACGAGGACAGAATTTTTTGTGATAAATTTATACGGTAAATCGGGTTTATTGTAAATCCGGTTAATACCATAGATGGATAAAATAATTATCAACAAATCAACAGCGAGAATAAGCGGGAAAAATTTTAGTTTTACTTGCACATTTATTCCCCTTTCAAAATGAAGATGTACAAGGAATTATGAAGTTGAGGATTAGATAAAAAAAATTTAGCGAAAAGAGTGAAGAAAAACAATAAATCTTTTTATTTGTTTAAAATAAATAATTAAAGCTCTCATTAAATCTCCGCTCCAAGAATTTTAATTATTTACATAACTCGATAAAAACTTTAACTAATGATGGATTAGATATTTAGTTAAAGAAAAGAATGAAAAATTTTAACCCATTTATAATGCCTTTATTCTAAAAAGAAAAGCTCTAAAAATACCCACCAAAACCATTATATTTGCATACCTTAAATGTCGGTGCTCAAATTATTATTAATAATGAATATATGCAAAGGAAAAACCTTTTAGTAAATAATAAAAAACTGTGTATATACCTGTATATAAAAGTATCATTTTTAAGGGTGTAATAGGGAAAGAATTTAGAATAGCTTTAAAATAAAAAGTGCGAATACTCGGTAATATTCGCACAAAGAAGGTGGGCAGAGACGGAATCGAACCGCCGACACAAGGATTTTCAGTCCTTTGCTCTACCGACTGAGCTATCTGCCCTTTTTTTGAAGCCCAAAGATAAATATTTTTCTAAATATCTCAAAAGTTTTTTAGACTAATTTTTATTTTTTTACACAATTATTTTTTCGGATTCTACATCTTGTTTACGAATAATTCCTTTTTCTATTAAAACGCTTTCAAGAGTAACCGACCCAATTTCCTGCAGTTCATATTTAACTCTGGTTGAAGGTTTATTAATATTTAATATTCGGCCTAAATCAATAGGAGTACCAATTACAACCGAATCGCAATCGGTATTATTTATTGTTTCTTCCAAATCTTTTATTTGTTCGGTACCGTATCCCATAGCCGGCAGAAGAATTCCGATATTAGGATATTTTTCGTAAGTCTCTTTTATTGAACCTACGGTAAACGGACGGGGATCAACAATTTCTGAGGCGCCGAAATTTAAAGCGGCGATTGTGCCCGCACCGTACTTCATTTCTCCGTGCGTCAGTGTCGGTCCGTCTTCTATAACCAGCACTCTCTTCCCTTCTATCAGTTCAGGTTTATCAACAAAAACCGGTGATGCGGCTTCAATAATTTTAGTATTTGGATTTACGCTTCTAATATTATTTCTTACAGTTCTAATATTTTCAGGCAAAGCCTCAACAACTTTATTTATTATTACGGCATCCGCCATTCTAAGAGATGTATTTCCGGGATAATAAATCATTTCATGTCCGGGACGATGCGGATCAACAACTGTAAAAATTAAATCCGATTTGTAAAAAGGCATATCATTGTTGCCGCCGTCCCAAATAATTACATCGGCTTCTTTTTCGGCTTCTTCTAAAATAGCGGCGTAATCAACGCCTGAATAAATTATGCTTCCCATCGCGATATGAGGCTCATATTCTTCCATTTCTTCAATAGTACACTTATGTTTTACTAAATCGTCAAGCTGAGCAAAACGCTGAACTTTTTGTTCAACCAGATTTCCGTACGGCATCGGATGTCGGATTGAAACTATTTTTAATCCGGCTTCTCTTAAAATTTTAACAAGTTTCCGGGAAGTTTGAGATTTTCCGCAGCCGGTTCTAGCGGCTACAACCGAAATAATAGGTTTAGAAGAACGAAGCATTGTTTCGTTAGTACCTAATAATTTAAAGGAAGCTCCGGCTGCATTAACTATAGCGGCTTTGCTCATTACATAATTATAATTAACATCGGAATAAGCGAAAACAACCTCATCTATTTTCAGCTTTTTTATCAAATCAACAAGATTTTTTTCATCATAGATTGGTATTCCGGCGGGATAAAGACTTCCGGCAAGCTCAGGCGGATAATTTCTACCGTCAATATTCGGGATTTGAGCAGCGGTAAAAGCGGCTACATTGTAATCAGAATTATCCCTGTAGAAGACATTGAAATTGTGAAAATCGCGACCAGCGGCACCCATAATAAGAACGTTCCTTTTAAACATAACGACCCCTTTCTTTTTTGATTAGTGTACCGAACTTTATTTTGTTTTATACTGCTTTTATTCTCCTATTACCTCTCTTTTTTTACTAATATTTGCTGTTAATATTTATTCTACAGTAACACTTTTTGCTAAATTTCTCGGCTGATCTACATTTAAGCCTTTTTTAACGGCTATATGATAAGCTAATAACTGTAAAGGAATTACAGTAAGCAAAGGCATAAGCATTCTTATTGTATCCGGAATTTTAATTGAATAGTCGACAAGATTATCAATTTCAGTATCATTTTCACTTGCTATCGCAATTACTTTTCCTTTTCTGGCTTTTACTTCCTGAATATTGCTGATTATTTTATCATACGTAGAATCTTTAGGGGCGATAAAAACGGCGGGCATATTTTCATCAATTAAAGCAATCGGGCCGTGTTTCATTTCCGCCGCCGGGTAACCTTCAGCATGAATATAAGAAATTTCTTTCAATTTTAACGCACCTTCCAGCGCAACCGGGAAATTATATCCCCTTCCTAAATAAAGAAAATTTTTAGCGTCTTTAAAGTTTTCAGCTATTTTTTCTATTTCGTCGTTAAGCTCTAAAATTTTATTTATTTTTGAAGGAATACTTTCCATTTCAAGCGCAATAGATTTACCATCCGCGAGACTCATATTTTTCTTACGCGCAATTAGAAGAGTAATTAATGCAAGGACCACTAATTGAGATGTAAATGCTTTAGTTGACGCGACGCCAATTTCCGGCCCGGCATGGGTATAAACTCCCGCGTGGCTTTCCCTTGCAATAGAACTTCCCACTACATTACAAATACCTAAAGTTAAGGCTCCCCTATTTTTTGCTTCTCTAAGCGCGGCTAAAGTATCGGCGGTTTCGCCGCTTTGCGAAATAAAAAATATCGCGTCATCTTTAGTAATGATCGGATTTCTATACCTAAATTCGCTTGCGTATTCCACTTCGGTAGGAATTCTGGCAAACTGTTCAAACATATATTCTCCTACAATCCCGGAATGCCATGAAGTACCGCAGGCGGAAATAATAATTCTTTTGGAATCAGCTAATTGATCCGCTACGGCTTCAAGTCCGCCGAGTTTAGAAGTTCCTTCCTCAAGTAGAATCCTTCCCCTCATTGAATTTTGGATTGACTCGGGCTGCTCCATTATTTCTTTAAGCATGAAATGAGCATAACCGCCTTTATCAATTTCATCGAGGGAAATATTTATTTCATGAATTTCTTTTTCAATTTCTTCATCAAGAATAGTTCTGGCCGCGAAATGATCTTTATAAAGCTCAACCATTTCACCGTCTTCTAAATAAACAACTTGTTTAGTATGCGCCAGAATTGCCGATACATCGGAAGCTATAAAATTTTCGTTGTTTCCAATACCGATAACCAGCGGGGAACCTTTTCTGGCCGCTATAATTTTATCCGGTTCCTTTTGGTAAACAACAGCTATTCCGTAAGTTCCTTCAACCTCACTTAAAGCCAATCTTACAGACTTACAAAGTGAATAACCTTTTTTAAGAAAGCTGTCAATTAAATGAGGTAAAACTTCTGAATCCGTTTCACCGGTAAATTTATATCCTAATTTTTGCAGACTTGTTTTTAAGGTTTGATAATTCTCTATTATTCCGTTATGAATAACAAATAAATCTTTATCTTCGTTATAGTGCGGGTGTGCGTTTATTTCGTTTGGAAGACCATGAGTAGCCCAACGTGTGTGGCCTATTCCCAGAGACGCGGAAAGATTCAGCTTATTTATTTTCTCCTCAAGAAGCGAAACTTTGCCTTTATTCTTTACGATTTGAGAGCTGCCGTTAGAAATAATTCCGATTCCGGCAGAATCATACCCTCTATACTCTAATCTTTTTAATCCATTAAGAAGAATTTGAATACAATTTTTTTCACCTATATATCCGACTATGCCGCACATAAAAACCTATCTTTTAATTTTAAAATGATTCCCCCTAAGAAGAAAATGCAAAAGAGGAAGTTAATTTACCTTTGCTAATTTTTGTGTAACGGTTTTAACAAGGCCGTTATTTTTGGTTATAATTTTATAAAAATAAACTCCATTTGCAACTACATCTCCATCTTGATCCCTTCCATCCCAGAAAATTCTATTAAAACCGATTTGAAGTTGTGATGAAGGAATTTTAATATCTTTAATTAATCTTCCGGCAATTGTATACATTTTTATATAAAGTTCTTCAGGTACATTTAATCCGCGAAGTTCAAAAGTAAAATATGTTTCCGTTTGAAAAGGATTCGGATAATTATAAACATTCGTTATATCAGCTTTATTATAAACATAAAAGACAGTTTTTGAAGAGGTAGAATCAAAGAAATTACCGGAAGCGTCTTTCGCTAAAACTTCAACAGTATGTTTACCGTCATCTAAAGTGGGAGTCCAATTAATAACCGCTTCGGAATTAGGATATGGAGTATAACTATATTTTAAATTCGGCTGATTAAAAGTAAGAGGAATATTATCGAGAACAATTGTAAAATCGCTTGTATCAATCGGCAGCGGACTGTTATCCTTTAAAGTAATTACAATTTCCGGTTTGGCTGAAACAATATCTCCATTTATTATTTTCTTACCGTCAATAGTTATATCAAATTTAGGATTTATAGAATCGCGAGCAATATAAAAGCTATTTTGTGTAACATTGTTGAATTGGAAGAATTCTTTATCATTTGAAACTGCAACCAGTTTTATAGTATTATTAAAAAGAAGCTTTGATGTTTTAATTTCATCAACCGCTTTAAATGAAGAATCAGCCGGTAATTTTATAATTTTAGTTTGATAGGCAGAATCTTCATTATTATGATAATATTCTAATTTAAGACTATCGATAGTAGAGTATCCGATATTTTTAATATTTGTAACAATTTCGACCGGAAAACCCTGTATTAATGAATCACCTGAAAACGAAATAGAACTTTTTGATAAAGCAATTTCCGGCAGAGATTCATAATCTATATTTACACTTTTAATTTTTATTGGATCTTCCGAAGTGTAATCAAATTGCTTTAAAAAGAAACTTAATTTCACATTGTTATAAATGTTAGTATTTAAGGTATCGATATTCAAATTATTATTAAAATCATAAACCAGAGTATCCCATTGCCTTGTAACAGAATTGAATGCTTCAAAACTGGTTCTATAACTACCGTATGAACTATTATTTTCTAAAACATAACTTACAGATTTCCATTTAGATGCCGGTCCGACGGCGGGTGTTGAAACGTTTCCTTGATCATCCGTATAAGTACCTATAAATTTGGATATTTTTGGCGTTTTTCCTGTTCTATATACAGACGCATAAACTTGATTATTTTGCCAGTCATAACACCATGCATAATATCCTTGAAATGGGGAAAATGTGAACCATTCTTCTTCATAATTACCATTTTCAAGATTAAAACGACGCATAAAACCAGATTCTCCATTTTCAAATGCAAAGAGATATCCATCGGCGACAAAAAAACTAGAAAAATAATCATAACTTACGCCAGATAGTGCAATTGTGGTTCCTAACTGTTTCCAATTATTTTTAGGATCAAAAACCTTCAATAGATATCTTCTTCTTCCGAGGCTATCTTTATAACTTAAATTATATACAAGTTTACCGTCAGTATTTAAATAAAATCCTCCATTTTTAACAACACCACCTTCATTTATCATACCATCAGGTACAGAAATTCTTGAAGTATCCCCGTTAGAAGGATTTATTTTTAATAACGAATATGCATTTCCCGTTGCCGCATAAATATTTCCATCCGAAAAATAAAACATTGTATGCCAGAGATTAACTTCTAAATCTGGAATAGCTCCATAATCCTGACCGGCAATGGTTCCTTGATTACCTGTCCCAACTTTATATATTTTACTTTTACCTGTCGCTGAAAAATATGCCATGCTGGCGTAATAGATATATTTGCCGTCAGTAGTAATACTACTTAATCCGCTTAATCCTGTTGGAAGTGTAACACTAAAACTACTTAAATATTTGGAATTAGACGGCTTAGGAGGTAATGGTTTTTTATTTAGCACAAGACTTTTTAGGGAATCAGAATATGTAACATTATAACTTTCAAATTTTTCTAATTCTTTACCAATAGCATAAAATCCGGATTTGGGTTGATTGGTTACTGAAAAAGTTCTTGCTTCACTCCATTGGCTTGAATCCGAATCATTATAAATCCTAGCTCGCCAGAAGTAATTGTTATTCCGAAGTTCAGGGGTTTCCCATTCTATAACAGCATTTTTCGAATAAAGCGCACCCGAATTAATTATAGGATTAACAAAACTATAACTTGTATCTATTTCAATATAATAAGGGAGATTAAGATTTAAATAATAACCGTTATCTACAAATTTAAATTTCACTTTATTTTTATTAGTGGATATGCCGTCTAAAGGTGCAATAATATTAGGTTCTCCAAGATCATATACCGGAAAATCCGCACTCGCAATATTATCAGAATGGTCTAATTCCGGAATAGTATCAATTTCATTTATTTTAACGGTAAGCCTATAAAGACCTCCTTTAGGAGGAGTCCAATGAAAAATGAGAGAATCGTTTTCACCAAAAGAATTTAATTCCAATGTATCTATTATATTGGTTTGATCAGGTAGACTAGCAATCAGTTCAACCTTAGCTTTTTTTCCGGGAAAAATAATTCCATAATTCTTTATTTTTACTTTAACATCAACATCTTCCTTAGCAAGCGGAGTTTCAGGTGTAATAGTGATATCAGATGAGTTAACAGCAAAATCCGGTTTTTCCGGTAAAGCTAATTTTAATATTGGATCGCCGAAAAGCGTAACAAGTGCTATCTGACTTTCTCTATAAGGATCTGAATCACCCATTGAAGACTTAGATTTTACAATAAATTCACCGCTTATGTAGTTTTTATTATTAAAAATTTGTCTGAATGCAAGCTCATTTACTAAACGTCCATAAATCCAATAGGTTAACCCTGAACTCCCCCAGAATGAAATACTTCCTTTATTAGGTGCTTTATTAAACTGTTCGCCAAAAACATCTTGATTATCAAAATGAGCAGTATAACATGTTACACTGCTAATAAAAGGCAATCTGCCTTCATTATTTAATTGATAGATATCATCATTCAAAAATACCAGATCCCATTGATAACCACCACCATGCCCATAATAATTAGCAATTACTGCTCCATTATCAAAGCCTTTTCTAATTTCCGGGCCTTCTCCTTTAAATGGATAATCACGTGGTTTAGTGGGATATCTAAAAACTTTAGTTGAAGCAATTCCATTCGGCTGCAAATAAAAATTATCTAAAACAAAACTCGCATCATTAAATCCATTAACTTGTTCATCATTTGCAGTCTGCCCGCTAGCCAATAAAAGAACATTTTGTTTCCATTTTTTTGAATTATCTTCAGGATAATTTATGATTTTATTTAAAAGTATATCTGCTTCATTCATAGTTTCGCATGATAATCTACCTATAGCTAAATCGGGAATAAGATCATCTCCCGCAACTGCCACTAAATTATTATCACTTGCCGCTTGACCGTATCCTGCCGCATGATACGGCATTGAGGGAATAAAGTTTGGTCTGCTATCAGCTAACAAATCTCGATAATCATAACTCATATCTCCGATTAGAACTACATATTTTGGTGCCGGAGATTTATAATTTTCGAAAGCATATTTGATAAAATTCCTAACAGCTTCCGGATCCAGCAGACCATTAGAAAATTCATCGTAAATATCATTTATATCAGCAATAAAAATACGCGGAGAGCTTATTGTTGTATCCGGGAAATTTGTTGTTCTAAACTGAGCGAGTCTTTCGGCAGCTTTCTGAAAATTTGGATGAGTAATAATTATATAATCCGCTCCGTTAGCTTTATTTTTTAAATCAGAATTCTTATCAGCCAAAATTGAATCCGGTGTTAAGAAATAATCATCAGCGGCACAAAAATATTCTGTCTCATTTTGCAATGTATCAACAAAAAAAGTAGACTGATATGAATCATGGGTAAAATTGGGCTCCGTAATCATCTTATTTTTTTGTGGTATAAAGATTTTCATATTATCCCGCTGCCAATTATACACATTAAATCGAGTTATTCCTGTTATATTAGGAGGACTTTTAAAGTCATAATGATTCATACTCGCGCGGTTATATTTCCAATAAGATAACTCAAACCAATTTACTCTAATTTCATCATATGGTTTTTCCGAACCGCATGGTTGTGTATCCCCAAATGCTCCAACTTGAAAAAAGTTTTTATCATAAAATTGAACAACTTTGGGATCAAATTTTCCACTATAAATTGCCGAAGTAGCTCCATCCCATGTAAAATAATCAATAAGCTGGCTAGACAAAGTTATTTTAACTCTATGGTCCGGATTTGCACAACCGATTAAAGAAAGCCCTTGCATACTTACTTTTACATAAACAGAAGAGTCTATGTTAATATTTGGCGGAATAGTAATTTCGGGATCAAAATAATAAATTAAATTTCCTCCTTGCCCAGCACTTTTTCCCCAATACCAATAATCTCTTTTATCATTAGGTGCGTGACCAAGTCGCTCATACAAAGAATCTTTTTCATAATGAATGGTACATAAAGTAGATTCAAAGGATTTAGTAAAATTATTAGAATAACCATTAGTTATTTTGTACCTTTGTCCGCTAGTATCCGCTTCAAAAGATAGGAAATAAACATTATCTATATTGTAGATATTCAACCCTGAATACGGAGAAGGCGGCGGCGGAGTTCCTACAAACTCCAAATAATCGCCGGAATCAAAAATATCGTTTTTATTTGAATCAAAAATGTAGAGTGGAATTTCTTGCCCGTTGCCGAATAGTTCAATTTTTTCAATATTTATATTGTTAAGATTTAATGTTTGATGAGGCGAGTTTTTCAAAAGTGAGGCGATAAACTCCTTTTTCTTTCAAAAAAATCTTATAATACTTTTTATTAGAATTGTACCAAGGTTCATCATTAATTTTGACGGGTGAATATTTTTCCTTTTTCTGAATCCAATCTTCAGCAACTTTATTATTTATAACAACATCATTAAGATAATTTCGTGTAGTCTTATCTTCAATTTTAAAATTAGAGATGGTATTGTCAGAGATAGGTTGATTATAATTTACTTCAACTACAATTTTACTATGAAAGACAAGCTCTCTCGAGACAGGGTTATATTGAAATGGAGCTACACTTATTTCATAAATTTTAGAATATCTATAGACAAAATTCGAGCTGAAATAAGCGGCACTTTTGGGGAAATAATTATTTGAACTATAAATATTTTTATTAAAATATATTTGTGAAGGATCTTCTTCCAATGAATCCAGTAAAGGAATTATTCTTTTATTTTGAGATGTAATATTACCGTATGATGTAAATTTTATAGTTGGTGTAGCTCCAAATGGAACACCGATATGAATAATTTCATTTGGAACCGCAGGTTCTCCGGGAGATCTGGCAATTAATTCTTTCCCTTTTATATATGAAACAGGTTTTCCCTCTAAAAGAGTATCTACAATTTTATATTTATTATTAAAGTCAAATTCTATTTTTAAATGCTTTGAATTTGATTCTATGACTTTATAATTCTGCGCGATCACCTGAAATGAAATGGTAAAGAGGAGTAGCAATAGTTTTAATTTCATTCGATTCCTTTTATGAAAACAGTTTAATAAACATAGATTTTAAAATTTAAGTCTTCAAGGGAAAAAATTTATGATTTTTAATCAAAATAAAATTGTAATATTCCCTCAATATTATTTGCCGAATCTTTAAAGTTATTTTTCTTATAACTGAAATGAGAATAAATTAGATTACATTTTAATATACTTGAAAGCAGGAAATTCAATTCTATTCTGTAATTATTAATATAATCTTTATCCCCTGCCAATAGTTTAGTAAAAATTGGATCCTCCCATCTTAAATGATCATAAACATATCCGCCTACATTTTTAATTAGATTGCCCTTATTATCATAAATATTATTGCCGTGTATTTGGTGGGAGAATAAAAAACCGGCTGACAAATTTGTAAAAAAAAGATAATCCAAGCCAACCGAAAATTTTGTAGAATTAGGCTGAATATTTTCACCTAGTAAATATCCATTATTTGTATAAGTGAGATCCCCGCTTACATTTGGATGTGAAAACATATAAGGACGAACTTGAGCATACTCTAGTTTTAGTACCATATCATTCAAAAGAAAAGGTTTTGTTAAAAATGCTGCAATCTTCCACATTTCGCCGTTATTGCTGCCTGTCCACTCCCCTTTACTTAATCTTGAGAAATTAAGATCATCAAAAGTAATCGCGGAACTAATCTCCAAACCTTTTAATATATTAAATCTTCCGTCAAAACTTAGAAATGAATTATCCAGATCATTTAAAGACCTTTGTGCGGATTCC
This sequence comes from uncultured Bacteroidota bacterium, assembly GCA_963798775.1. Lineage (GTDB taxonomy): Bacteria > Bacteroidota > Ignavibacteria > Ignavibacteriales > Ignavibacteriaceae > CAWCUK01. Next base: position 99,931 of record CAWCUK010000004.1, on the reverse strand, counting down.
CAGAAGAGAAATGGATTAAAATAAGCGAGTTCAAAAGGACGATTTCCATAGATGATTATTTGAGAAACACCAAATGATAAATAATCTACCGGTTTATAATTGAACCTGCTAATCGCTATATATTTTGAAGGTTTTAGCTTTACATCTTCTTCAAGAGAATCTACATAAGTTACTACAGGCTTTACGACTAACCATCCGTGAATAAAATCGTAGCTTAAACTTTTATACCCGAAATGAAATTTTACAAAATCAAACATTTGAGGATTCTCAGACAAAATCATTCTGTTTATATATCCAGCTCCCCATAAAACTCGTTCTCTGCCTAACTGAAGATTTATATTTTTATGCTCCAGCCGAACATATCCCTTTGTTCCGTCGAAATAATTTATACCGGTATTATTAAAAGTATAACTTTGCTTTACTCTCTGATCAATAAGGGCAGTCTGTCTGTTTCCCCAAACAACTCCATCTGAGCCTTGTAAATAAAAACCGAACCAGTTTTCATATGTACCTCTAAAAGTTCCGCCGAAATTTAATAATGATGCATTTTTATTAACTGAATTTTGATGAATTACTTTTAAATCCAAAACGGGATCTAAATAAAATGATACTGAAGAATCAGCATAACTATATAGATGATTTTCATTTTCAGAAAACAATTTTTCGCCGAAATTTGAAGGGAAATCATCGAATAAATTTTGTTTAACAGAATTTTTATTTACTCCGAATTTGTTCAACATCAAATTAAGAAAGCCTGCTTCGGAAGAAGATAATTTATTTTTCGAGCTGTCGATTTTCAATAAATCTTCTTCAATTTTTTTACGGGAGAGCGGCAGAATAAAATCATCGTAAGCGGGAAGAATTCCCTGCACATGCATTTTTTTTAGAAAAGGATATACGGGATGATCAGCCGGAACAGTTTCAATTTGGGCAAAACTAAAGGCAGAAATAAAAAATGAAAACGATAAAATTAAAAATAGTTTTTTTAAAGAAAAATTCATTCAGCAAAGAAAGAAGTAATAAAATATATATTTGCACTAATTATTGATAAAAACATTAATTCCATTTTCTGCTTTTCTGCGGAAGCTGAAAAGTAGGAACATTAACTTCTTCCTGAAGCTCATTTTTTTCTACCGGCGGTTGGAAAGTAGGCACATAATAATTAAACAATAATTTCCAATCTTCTTTAGAAGTTTGGCCGTTTAAACTTTTAAATTCATCTACCATAGCGTCAATTGAATTTTGATTATGCATGCACACAAGACGCGCCTTAAATATTTTTTCATGAGAAGTTGAAATAACGCCTTCTTCAGCGGTTAAAACTTCTTCAAAAAGTTTCTCGCCTTCTCTAATTCCGGTATATTCAATTTTAATATCTTTATCGGGTACTAAATTATGAAGTAAAATTAAATCTCTTACAAGGTCAACAATTTTAATTGGATCGCCCATATCAAGCACAAAAACATCCCCATTTTTACCGGTTGCTCCAGCTTGCAGAACAAGAGCAACAGCTTCAGGAATTGTCATAAAATAACGTTTCATATCGGGATGAGTAACTGTAATAGGGCCTCCGTTTTTAAGCTGATCTAAAAATATAGGTAATGCGCTTCCGCGGCTTCCGATTACATTTCCGAATCTTACGGCAACAAAATTTGAAGAGCTAGCTTTTCCCGCGCCGGTAACTATGTGTTCGGCAATTCTTTTTGAGACCCCCATAATGCTGGTTGGATTTACAGCCTTATCGGTTGATATTAAAACAAAATCGCCTACTCCGTATTTAACAGCCGCAGTAGCCAAATTATGAGTTCCAATGATATTTACTCTAACTGCTTCTTCAGGAAATTTTTCCATTACGGGAACATGTTTATAAGCTGCGGCATGAAAAATTACATCGGGGACAAAAGATTGAAATATTTTATCAACTTTATTTTTATTAGAAATATCGCAGAGATACATTTTTATTTCGCCGGATTTGTACATTCTAAGAAGTTGAAGTTCAAGGTCGGCTAAATCGCTTTCATTTATATCAACAATTGCAATTTCTTCCGGATCGTAAGTTGAAACCTGCCTCGCAATTTCAGAACCAATTGAACCTGCCGCACCGGTTATCATTACTTTCTTTCCGCGTAAATAACTTCCGATAACTTTAGTATTTATGGAAACAGCCTGTCTTCCGATTAAATCACTCACATCAATATCACGAATATCCTGCATTCTTACTTTTACTGAATCAGAAATATCATTTATTGTAGAGATAACTTTAACATCAAGTACGCCGGCTTCCCGGGAAATATTTAATATTTTTCTGTGGAACTGCCTATCGGCTGAAAGTACAGAAATTAAAATTGAATCAACCTTATACTGTTTTATTATTTCAAATAAATCTTTAGTGGTTCCGAGAACTCTAATTCCCTGAAGATATAAATTTTGTTTAAGCTGATCATCATCAACAAAACCGATTGGATAAAATTTACGGGTTTGGCTTCTGTTTATATCCCGAAGTAATTGTTCTCCGCTGCTTCCGGCGCCGATAATTAAAGTCCTTTTTAAATCAGACCTTCCGATGCTTTGCCTCATTACTTCGAGGTACATTCTTTTTGATATTTTAAATCCCGCGGAAAGCATAAAACTTAATATTAAATCAATAAGCAGAATACTTCTTGGAAAGCCGGCAAAAATTTCAAGGTTAAAGCCATATATAATTATAAATAAAATTCCGTTGCTGAGCAAAATGGCTTTGCCAATATTTGCCAAATCCTGAAGCGAAACAAAGCGCCATGAAATTTCATAAAGTTTCAATGAAAAAAAGACGAAAAGTTTTACGGCGAGGAAAACTATGAGAAAAAGAAATATATTATAGCTGTAATCTAACGCGGGATTAAATTCAAACCTTATTTCAAACGCTAAAAGCAAAGACGCGGTGAAAGCGACAATATCAAAAAAAAGAAAGGTTAACTTTCTCATAAAATATGATTTGAATAAAATTTTACTAATTTCTTTGTTCATTTTATAAGCGCCTTTACAGTATAAAGGAGAATTTTTAAGTCAGTATAAAAACTAATTTCATTCAGATATTTTTTGTATAAAGAAATTTTTTGGGGAAGAATTTCGTACAGGTAAAATTTCTCACTGTCATTATGGTTCTTGAGCAATTCAGCTTCATTTTTAAATTCAATAGAAGCGTAATCCGTTATTCCCGGTGTTAGTTTTAAGATTTGAGAATAATCATTTTTATAAATCTTAGCGTATTTTAACAATTCCGGCCGCGGACCTACAATACTCATACTTCCCGCTAAAACATTAAAAAACTGAGGCAGTTCATCTAATTTATATTTTCTTAAAAAACTTCCCAATTTTGTTATTCTTTTATCATCGGAAGAAGAAACACCGGGACCTGTTTTATCGGCGTTATTTACCATAGTCCTAAATTTATAAATTTTAAAATTCTTCCAATCTTTACCAACTCTCTCCTGCAAAAAAAATACCGGAGAGCCCATTGTTATAAAAATAATTAAACTTATAATTATTAAAAAAGGGATCATTATAATAAGAGCAAAAATCGAGATTAAGATATCTAAAATTCTTTTTACAATAAAGTACATTTTATAGTATCAATAAATAATAAAAAAAGAATATAATACTAATGCGGATATACGTTCAAACTATGTACCGAAAAGTATTTAAAGTTTATTTTTTTTTGAAATAGAATTTACAGCCTCAATAACACGTTCAATTTCGTCATTTTTCATGCCAGGCCATATAGGTAAAGTTATTACTTTAGGGTAAATTCTTTCTGAAATTGGATAATTTTGAGGGTTTAGATTAAAGGTATCTTTATAATACGGATGCAGATAAAGAGGAATAAAATGTACACTTGCACCAATACCAAGACTCTTTAATTCATCTATAAATTGAGAACGATTAATACTTAATTTATCATTATCTAGAAGAATCGGGTAAAGATGATAAGCAGATTCCCGATTTTCACTAAAAGAATAAGTTTTTATTACCTCATTTGTAGCGAAAGCCTCATCATATTTAACTTTAATTTTTTTTCTTAAATCCCGTAGAAAATCTACCTTTTTTAACTGCGCTAAACCCAAAGCGGCTTGAATATCAGTAAAATTATATTTATAGCCCGGCGCAACAACTTCATAAAACCAAGATCCTTCGGCGGAATATCTTTTCCAGGCGTCGCGGCTTATACCATGAAGCCTCATAATTTTTGTCCGCTCCGCAATTTCCTCATTGTTTGTACAAATCATTCCGCCTTCGCCGGTTGCAAGAGTTTTGGTAGCGTAAAAAGAAAAACAGGTAACATCTCCAATAGTCCCGATTCGTCTTCCTTTATACATAGCCGGGAGAGCATGCGCGGCGTCTTCAATTACTTTTAAATTATATTCTTTAGCTATTTCCATTATTTCATCCATATCGCATGGATTCCCACCGTAATGTACGGGAATTATAGCTTTAGTATTTTTAGTAATGGCTTTTTCAATGGCAGCAGGATCTATATTAAAACTGTCTTCAAGTACATCTACAATAACAGGTTTAGCCCCGAAATAACATACAATTTCAGCAGTTGCCGTAAAAGTAATTGCTGGTATTATTACTTCATCGCCTCTTTTAAGTCCGATAGCTTCCAAAGCAAGATGAGCGGCGGCCGTCCAAGAATTTACCGAAACGGAAAAATTAGAACCGATATAAGAATTGAATTCTTTCTCGAATAACATAGTTTTCGGCCCGGTTGTCCACCACCCGGAACGAATAGTTTCAGTTACCTCGTTTATTTCGTCTTCAGTTACAAAAGGTTTGTGAAAGTGTATAAAATTATTTTGCATAAAATTTTTAGATAAAATTATTTTTAGATAAAGAAATTAAACATTTAATTAATAATGATGCTTAATTTATTTAGAAAAATTATTATTAACATCCTTATAAATTTCAATCATTTGCTTAACATTTTCATTCCAGTTATAGAGTGTTTTTACTCTTTCTCTACCTTGCAGTCCCAGTTGGTTTCTTAATTGAGCGTTAAGAATTAATTTTTCAATTCCTTTCGCCGCATCTATTTCATCTGATGGTTTTACAATTATACCGGTAACATTTTCTTCTACAACTTCAGGTAATCCTCCAATATTGGTAACAACAACAGGCTTTCCGGATGCGGATGCCTCAATAACAGAAACACCAAAACTTTCACTTTCTTCAAGGGATAAAGCAACAAAAACATCTATCATATTATGGTAATTAGGTATTTCACTATGATTTATACTTCCGGTGAATATAGTATTGCGTGAAATTTTAAGCTCAACTACTTTTTCTTTTAAATTTTCTTCAAGTGTACCGCCGCCGACTATTAAGAGTTTAAGTGGTAAGGTAGGATATTTATCTGTTAATATTTTAAATGCTTTAATCAGATAATCAATACCATATTTAGTTTCTAATGATTTTATCGTTCCAATAACTATATCTTCTTTTGTAAAAATACTTTCTACTTCCTTTGGTTTAAATAATTCCAAATCTATTCCAAATGGAGTGATATCAATATTCTGATTCACATATTGCTTTATTTTTTCCGCCATTATCTTGCTTGTTGATAAAATTCTATCACTCTTATGTAAAGTATATTTGATAATTTTTTCATGAAGAAAAGATTTTGTAGGAAAACTAAAAATATCTGAACCCCAAACAGAAACTATAAAGGGATGAAAATTGGTTAAAGCACCTATAAACCCATAACTTGAAGCATAGTGGGCATGTAAAATATCAGGTTGATATTCCCTAATTATTTTTTTTAATCCCGGAATTATCTTTAAATATACAATTTTAGAAAAATTTCCATCAGGTTTTTGAAAGATATTTTTGGATAATGCAAAAGATTTTACAATAACATTTTTATGATAAGAATTTTCATCAAAAGCATTTAAACCGCAAACTAAAACAGAAATACCTTTTCCTGCAAGCCCGTTTGCCCACCTAATAGTATGAATAGATGAAGGATCCGCTAAAAGCACAATTTTCATGAACTTAAACTCTCCTGAGTTTTTTCTATTTTTCCTCCGGATTTATCAAAATAAAAAAAAGATAAAATTATTAATAAAATCCAGAATGGAAGATCTATAGATAAAGTTCCATAACTGATAAGATTTCCCCATTCAAAAAAACCTCTAATAAAAAGCCCTACTCCTGCAGCCAGTATTCCTAATAACAAATAATAATTTTGAAGATCTACTTCTTTCCATTTATGCAATAAACGTATACACATTTTAAAGAACATAACCGGAAGCAATATTGACGTAAATAAACCAAGAAGTCCTAAATCAGACCAGAAAAAGAGATAAAAATTATGAGCATGCCCGAATTCAATTTCGCCATAATGAAATGCCATAAATTTTTCAGCCGGCGATCCCAACATAAAAGGCAAATGAGGATAAAGGGAGTATTTTGTAGCCGCAGGGCCTGTACCAAGAATCCAGTTATCTTTTATTACATTAAATATTGTTGAAAGAATTACGTCTCTTCCGGTTGATAATCGTTCTAGTCGGAAATAAATATCAAAAAAATTATAAACAGGTTTCAGAAAAAATAAAGGAATTATAAAGAAGAAGGTATAAATAATCTTCTTTATAAAATGTTTTCTTAGCTTATACAAGATTATTAAACTACTTACAGCCACACAAAGAATAGCAGCACGTGAATTGGTAATTAATAAACCGACAAAATAAATAAATAGTAAAAATCCGTATAGTATTTTATATTTTTTAGTATTGGTCCCGAAAAAAGCACTTAAAGAAATGGAAATAGTAATTATCAGTAATGAGCCGATAGTGTTCATATTCAAATAATCATTATTTACTTTATCAAGCTGTTTGAGGTTCAATTGTATAAAGTTAAAATCATTTTTTGCCAACTCTATAAATAAAGTTGTTGAATAAATAATTCCAACTAAAAGCAAAGAAAAAACTAATAATTTTACATCATGGATATTTTCTGTTAAAGCATAGATAGAATAAACGATAGACAAGAAAATAGATAACCTTATTATTTGCTCAACTCCTAAGAAAATAAACTTAGAAAAGATTGTTGCAGTCAGCATTGAAAGGCAAACGAAGACTAGAACAATCTTAATTTCCTTTGGTAACTTAGGATATTTTCTTAAATCTAACCCATACTTTTTGAAAAATAAATAAATAAAAATAATAACATTAAAAATTTGCACAATTGTTCTAAGCTGGATACTTATTGTACTTGTTAGAGTAAGAAAAGAAATGATTCCAATAAAAATAAATGTTTTTTCTCCGAATAGAATAACGGCGAATACTAATAGTACACCGATAATTACTACCGGCAGAAGAAACGGGAAAAAAATTGGCAGCACAGCAAATATAACGGCTGCAATAAAAATATCTTTCGGAATAGAAAAATCCATTAATTTGATAATTCTTTATTAGGTAAAATTTCTAATTCATAAATAAAAGAAGAAATACATTCTTCCACTTCTGAAACTTTTAGCTGCTTTAGACATTCATTTGAAGGACATGCTCTGCCACCATCCAAATAACAATATTGATCTAAAACGGGAGAACAATGGATTTGCTTTCGTAAAACTTTATGATATTTGCCATAAGGACGCGAATAAATAGGATTGGTAGGCCCATAAATAGTAAATGTAGGTTTTCCTAAAAGACTTGCTATATAAAGAGGACCGGAATCATTTGAAATAAACAAAGAACAATCTTTAATTTCCTCAATTAACTGTTCAATTGTTTTTGTTATTCTGTATGAAATCTCTAAATCGTCTAATTGTTTTAGATTATCTCTATTTAAAAGATTTTCAGCTGCGATAATTTCAACTTTATATTTATTTTTTAATAATTTTGCCAAATGAATAAAATTAACATATCCCCACTCTTTTTCTTTCCAGCCGGCAAAAGGATGAATTAATATTTTTTTATTCCTTTCAAAGTTAATAGAAAATTCTTTTATATTTTCTTCATTTTCAACATTAATTTCTAATTTAACTACATCTAAATATCTATCCATCAGATGAGGGCTATTTCTAATATTTGTAAATTTACTATATAGGGTATTAAAATAATGTTTACCCATTCCAATCGTTTCTCTAGCATTATTTCTTAACAATAATGTAGCTGATGTTACAGAACCGGTTAAATCAAAAATTAATTCCGGGTTTAATTTTTTCATAATTCTTTTAGCAAAAAAATCGGCAATTCTACTCTCTAATAAAAAATGATCCTTACTAATGGTAATTATTTTATCCCCCGGGAAAATAATATTATAAATCGGTTTTGAAGCAGGAAATGTTATAATATATACATCATTATACTTCTTAAATATACTCCTTACTGCCGGGATGGTAAATACGGTATCCCCTAATTTATGTAAAGATATTATTGCGACTTTTCCATTAGTACTGATAGGTTTAAATGAAAAATTTATACATTTGATGAAATAATTAGATATTAATTCGATTATTTTATTAAATAAAAAGAATTTTTCAATTTTAGATAATATTTGCAAAGAAAGGTCCTTATTTAATAGCTAATTTTAAAAATTAGAATAAACTTTCAAAAGTTATCTATTTAATATTATAGATAAAATAACAATATTAAGATATTAAATATTTTTTATTTGGAAATTTTTTTTGATCAAAATTGTAACAATAATCGGAGCGAGGCCTCAATTTATTAAGGCAGCAGTAGTCAGTAATGTATTTAAAAATTCAAATCTTATTAATGAAATTATACTCCATACAGGTCAGCATTTCGATTTTAAGATGAATGATATTTTTTTCGAAGAATTATCTCTTCCGGTACCTAAATATAATTTGGGTATAAATTCTCTTTCACACGGCGCAATGACCGGGCAAATGCTGAAAGAAATTGAAATTGTCTTGAAAACAGAAAAACCGGATTATATAATAGTGTATGGTGATACTAATTCTACTTTAGCCGGAGCGCTGGCGGCCAAAAAATTACATATAAAAGTAGTACATGTTGAAGCAGGTTTAAGAAGTTTTAACATGAAGATGCCGGAAGAAATAAACAGAATTTTAACCGATCGAATTTCGGATATTTTATTCTGCCCTACTTCAAAAGCTGTAGAGAATTTACGGAAAGAAGGATTTGAAAATTTCGACTGCAGCATTTATCAAAGCGGTGATGTAATGTTTGATGTAGCACTTTCATTTCAAAAACAGAACCATACCGAAAATTTGCCTGTTCCATTTAATGGAGATGAAAAATATATTCTCTGCACAATTCATCGAGAAGAAAACACAAACCAAAGAGAAAAATTAAAATCGATTGTCTCTGCTTTGAATAGAATAAATAAGGAAATAAAAATAATACTTTCACTTCATCCGCGAACAAGAAATATATTATTAGAAAATAATTTGAAGTTTGATTTCAAAACTTATGAGCCATTTGGTTATTTTGATATGATGAAACTTCTTCAGAAATCTACTATGGTAATTACAGACAGCGGCGGATTACAAAAAGAAGCATTTTTCTTCAAAAAAAACTGTATTACTCTCCGGGAAGAAACTGAATGGACAGAGTTAGTAGAAAATGGTTTTAATGTTTTAACAGGAAGAAGTGAAGAGTTAATTTATAATAGTTATAAAAATTTTATCAATAAAGAAAATAATTTTGATAAAAATTTTTATGGCTGTGGAGACGCGGGAGAGAAAATATTATCCCATATTTTAGAGGAAAATAAAAAAAATTAATGAAGTTCTTATTTCTAACTCAATATTTCCCTCCGGAAGTTGGAGCTCCACAAAATCGATTATTTGAACTTGCCGTAAGAATTCAAAAAAAAGGGGCGGAAGTAACTATTTTAACTGCCATGCCTAATTATCCCCAAATGGCAGTTTTGGAAGAGTACAAAAATCGTTTTTATGTGCGTGAAAAAATTGATGGTTTGGATATTCATCGCGCATATATTTTCGCAAAAAAATCCGGTTCAATTATAATTAGACTGCTGAATTATTTCTCATTCGTAATTTCATCTTTTATTATTGGAATAATAAAAATTAAAAAACAAGATTTCCTTTTTTGCGAATCTCCCCCTTTGTTTTTAGGGATTTCAGCTTTCTTATTATCCAAAATAAAAGGCGCAAAATTAATTTTTAATGTGTCAGACCTTTGGCCGGAAAGTGCGGAAAAATTAGGCCTTGTTAATAATAAACTTCTTCTAAAAATTGCTGCAATTCTTGAAGAATTTCTTTACAAAAATTCTTTTTTAATTACGGGCCAAACTCAGGGAATCGTAAGAAATATATCTTCCAGATTCCCGGATAAAAATATCCATTGGTTAAAAAATGGTGTAGATATTAGAATTTTTAATAATATAACCACTAATAATTGGCGAGAAAAAATGGGTTTTTCCGAAGAAGATTTTATTCTTCTTTATGCCGGAATTTTAGGATATGCGCAAGGTTTAGAGGTTATTCTTAATGCAGCGAATAAATTAAAAGATTATGAAAATATAAAATTTGTTTTAGTCGGAGACGGTCCGGAAAAGCAAAAGCTGGTTAAACTTAAAAATCATCTGAGACTGGAACATGTAATTTTTCTTGATCCCGTACCCAAAAAAGAAATCCCTAATATTACTTCCTCTATAGACGCAGGACTAATACCGCTTAAAAAACTTGAATTATTTAAAGGTGCTATTCCATCCAAAATATTTGAAATTTTAGCTTCTAAAAAACCAATTTTACTAGGTGTTGAAGGAGAGGCAAAAGAATTATTTATTGAAGAAGGAAATGCCGGATTGGCGTTTGAACCGGAAAATTTTGAAGAACTTGCGGAAAAAATATTGCGTTTATTTAATTCAAGAGGAGATGCGCGAAAATTTGGAGAAAATGGCTTTGCTTATGTTAATGAAAATTTTAATCGAGATAAAATTGCAGATAATTTTTGGTTAAAATTAATATAACTGAATAATTTATTTGGTAGCCACTCCGCTTATAATGTATAGCATATTTTTAGGTAAAAAATTATCAAATAAAATTGTATCAATTTTTCCCAGAAAATTTCTTTGTTGTTCATTTCTGCCGAAGCATCCTAAAAACCCATAAGTTTGATATTCAAAAGATGTAAATTTTTGAAATAATCCTTCAATCTCACCTACAGTAAAATAATGCCAATTATTTTTTGATGATCCATATTTTAATCTTAATTTCTGATGTAAAAGAGTGGAAGTAAGATTTTCAGCAAATAATAATTTTCCTCCCGGCTTTAGAGCTTTATAAATTTGAGATATAACTTTTTCAGCAACTTTTAAATCCTTACTTCTTACAATGCCGCCAAGAATAGACTTGAAGCAAATTACATCAAATTCTTCCTCATAAGGAATAGAAAGTGCATCTATCAATTTATACTCAATTCTATCATCTATACTGTACTTTTTATGAATATTTTTTGTAGTTTCAGAAATCTCTTCATAAGCAGAGCAAAGTATTTTACTATTGTTTAATGCCATCAATAACGATATTCCCCCGTTTTCGCCGCAGCCTAATTCAAGAACTTTGGAATTATTCTTAAACCGATCTTCCCAGAAATCAACTGCTTTTTTCCAATTTACAACATCCCAAGCTATGGCATCCTTTTGTAATTCTATATTATATTGGATTTTCATTTTAATTTAAACTAAACTTTTCTTCTACTTTTAGGAAAATAGTTCTCATAAGTACTGTAAAAAAAATTAATTGCTTTATGTTTTATTATGATATTATTTAATGAATAAATTAATATAAACAAAACAACTTGAACTATTTCAAATTGTATTTGACTATTAAAAAAGGTGGGATCTATTAATATAACTACAATAGAATAACTGAATAATCCATTTATGCCATTTAAAGTAAATTCTTTAAGAAAATTATTACCACTTTTTATGTTCATTTTATAAGATACTAGCAAAAAACTAGAGAGGAAAAAAAAGAAATAACTAATAGTAGTACTTAAAGCCAAACCATCTTGAACCAAGACGGGAACAAGAATAAAATTAAGCAGAATTTTTATCAAACAACCAATTATGGTAATTATCAATAAAGCTTTAACCATTTTTGCGCTGTATAAAATTTTGTTCAAAATTATATAAGAAGAATAAAAAAGTAAACTTAGGGAATAATATTTTAGGGTACTAAAAGTCATTAAAGTATCTGAATATTGAAATTTCCCGCGTTGAAAAAATAACCTAATTATCACATCACCGAAAAAATAAAAGATAAAAGTTAGCGGAACAAAAATGAAAAAATTAATACTAAAAAAACTATTAACGCTGTTAATAAGGCCTTCATTATTTTTAGAATTTAGAAGCTGAGAAATTTTCGGGTATAAAGCAGTTGAAAGCGCGGCAGAAATAATTGAAACAGGCATAAGAAATATAAACATACTGTAATTTAGTGCTGCAATTCCTCCTGTATCAACAGCATGATAAAAATACCTATCTATTAAAAGATACAACTGACTAATTACTTCTATTAGAATAGTGAAAATAAAAGTAGTTGTTAAATGGGAAAAAATTTTCTTTTCTTGAAAAGAAATAAAGAAATTAATATTTATTCTTTTGATGGTTTTATTAACCAAATACACTAATTGCAGAAAAGTTCCGATTACATATCCGATTGGAATAGACAAAACACCGGAAGAATCAGAAAGAAATAATACAATTAAAATTATACTGATATTTAAAAATAGCTGTGAATAGGCAGGAAATTTAAATTCATATTCTGATTGTAAGTATGCGGATAAAATTGAAAATGCTGCATTTAACGGAATAGTAATTAAAAATATTCTAAAAACATTTATTGTAGAATTTAATTCAGAAGAAGAGAAATCTTTTAGATATAATTCAATAAATGCTTTAGAAAAAAAGAATAAAATTAAGGCGAGAATTAAGCCTATGAATGAAAATAACCAGAAAGTTGAGTTAGTAAATTTTTCGGCTTCATAATTAGACTCTGCTTTAAAATGGTTATAATTAGGAATAAAATAATTCTGACCGATATATAGAATTATGGTATTTATAGTAATCGGTAAGACGGCGCCAATTAGATAGAGATCATAATTTGCAGAAAGGCCGAATGATCCGGCAAAAACTACTTCTCTAATTAAACCTAAACCTTTGCTTAATAATCCAACTACAGTAATTAATATAGAGGCGCCGGCAACAGTAGAAGTAAATTTCTTAGTCATTATCCCTAAACAGAGTGTATTACTTTTTTAAAGTAATCTATTGTAATTTTCAATCCTTCGGCTCTATCAACTTTTGGTTCCCAACCTAATATTTTTTTGGCTTTATCTAATATCAGGCTGACGTACTTTCGGATCATCTTCAGGAAGAGGTTTATAAATAATTTTACTGTTTGTTCCGGTAATTTTAATCACTTCTTCAGCAAATTGTTTAATGGTAATTTCAGAAGGATTTCCGATATTTACCGGATTAACTTCATTAGACATAAGTAGTTTAAAAATTCCATCAACTAAATCAGAAACATAACAGAAACTTCTTGTTTGTGAACCATCCCCAAAAACAGTAATATCTTCACCGCGTAAGAGCTTGTCCCACAAAAGCAGGCAAAGCTCTTCCATCATCCAAACGCATGCGGGGGCCGTAAGTATTAAATATTCTTACAATTCTTGTTTCAACCCCATGGAAGCGGTGATATGCCATTGTAATTGCTTCAGCAAATCTTTTAGCTTCATCATAAACACCGCGCGGACCAATTGGATTTACATTTCCCCAATAATCTTCTGTCTGGGGATGAATATCCGGATCGCCGTATACTTCTGAAGTTGACGCAATAAGGAACTCTTGCCTTTTTTTCTTTTGCTAAGCCTAAAGCTTTATGCGTACCAAGTGAACCGACTTTTAAAGTTTGAATAGGATATTTTAAATAATCGATCGGGCTGGCAGGAGAAGCAAAATGAAGAATATAATCTATCCTTCCAGGCAGGTAAATATAACTTGTTACATCATGTTTGATAAAAAGTAAAATCTTCATTTCCAATTAAGATGAGAAATATTATTTGTATTACCTGTAATTAAATTATCAATACAAACAACTTTTAATCCTTCAGATAATAATTTATCACATAAGATGAGAACCTAAAAATCCTGCTCCGCCTGTTACAACTGCTGTAGATTTATACAAATTATTCTCCTTTTTTATACACTATAATTCTTTTTTCTTGATACAACACACGAATAGAGACATTACAAGAAAACACAAAATTCCTCCGACAACTGATGAAAAAACTATCCTGGGCCTGTTGCTTTTAGCGGAGGAATAGCTTCATCAATATTTCCACTGTTGGGACATCTCTATTTTCCTGTATCTTCTCACGTATAATACTGCTGCTGAAGAAGAAGATAAACTTCATTCTGAATTTTTACCTCCCTAACAAGATTGGCAAGATCTTTTCCAAGTTCCGGAACATCTTTGAAGGCTAAAAGATAATCGTTACTCCCCATCTCCATTTTATTATACTGTTCATTCAATTGGGAAAGCTTTTGCCTAAGAGCTACTAAACTTTTATTATCTTCTTTTAAATTTGATTTCATTAAACCTAATTCTACTTCTGTCTCCACAATTTCAGCTTTTAATTTAGCCGCAGCTTCAATAGATGCATTAAGTTGTTCGGGAAGTGAAACTGCTTTATTCTTTTTTTGAAATTCCATTAGAGCGTTTTCGGCTGAATCTAAATGTGCTTTGGTTGTTTCTAATTGCTCTTCTATATATTGCCTGGCTCTTTTCGCTTTTGAAGAAAGTTTTTCCTGGTTTATTTCATCTAACGCTTTTACAAATGTATTTGAAATTGATGCGGCCAAAAATCTTGTTGAATCTTGCCGAGAAGAAAAAATAGGAAACCATGAAGTAGTTGCTTCTGAAGTTAATTTAATTATTCCTTCTTTTGTTACTTCAACATTTAAATATTTATCAAGTTCTTGAGCCGCTTCATAAATATTTTCAGCATCATAATATTCAACTAGATTCTTATGTTTTACAACATAAACGGCAGCGGAACGGCTTTTTAAAATTTCCTGGTAAAGTTGACTATTTGCGCTTGAAATACTTCCTGATAGAAGACTTGTAAATCCGGAGCCGTTTAATAAATTGCTGAATCCTCCCATTTGATCATTTTGATCCGGAGGTAAAACTGTAACAGTAGCTTTATAAGTCACCGGATAAGCAAATAATAAAACGACAAAAATTAAAATAGTAGATAAAACAGTAACTTTAATAATTTTAACTCGGTTAAAAATTATAATATTTAAAATATCGTGATAACTCAATTTATTTCCTCGATGCTACTATAATGGCTACTGTGGCTGCAACGATGGAGGCAACCTGTCCGACAACTTGTAAGGATGTTGTAAATACGTCCCAAAATTTTGGTCCCGGCGGATGTTTCCGGAATCCATATTGTATCACCCGGTTTTAAAGAATCTACATCATCCGCATCAACCCATTCACCAGTGCCGGCTTTAACTATTCTAACATCATTATTCTCAGCACGCCAGCCGAATCCACCGGCTAAATCAATATAATCTTCATAAGATAAATCGGGATTGTAAATAATTTTACCGGGATTTACTACTTGTCCAAGTAAAACTATATAATCTTTTCTTTCAGGAATTTCAATTACATCTCCATTTTTCAGAGCGACATCTTCTTCCATATTATGATTTCTGAAAAGTTCAACAAAATCCGTTACAATATTTCCTTTATGCTGACGGGATTTTGCTTTTAAATAATCATATTCGTCGTCTGTCATATCTTTACGATCCATTACTTTTAAACGCTCATATTCGGGATCATATTCATCTGTTTCATTAGATCGAATGAGTTTAGAATTACGTAAAGACGCTTCCTTTCTAAATCCGCCGGCCTCGTTTATAATCTGATATAGTGTAGTTTTGTCCTTAATAATTTTATAAGTACCGGGATGTTTAATATATCCTTTAATTTCAATATTATTCGCTTCAAAATACTCCGGAATACTGCGGATCATAATTTCATCCATATTTTTCAGTACAATATTTTTATTCATTATTTCATTGTACGTAAAATATTCACTGTATCGGGAATATCCGTCATCGCTGAAACGAACAACTTCAATAGTATCTTTTTTTGCCCTGGTTAAAAATCCGCCTGCTAATTTTATTAATTCTGCAGCGGTTTCACCATCAACAAATTCATAAGTACCGGGATACTTTACTTCTCCTTTAACAGCAACAGTTTTATCAATTTTATCAACTATAACAACATCACCTTCTTTTAATAAAGGATTATTTTTTTTATCACCGTACCTTAAAAATGATAAAAGATCAATCTTATAAAAATCTCCGTTTTTATCTCTAATTTTAATATTTCTAAAATCTGAAGTTTTGGTTAAGCCTAGTGAATTATTAATCAAATCCATTAGTCGGGCGTTACCCGGCATTATAAAAGAAGCGGGTTTTTTCACATCGCCCAAAAGTGAAACTTTCATTTTCCTAAAATCGACTAAAGAAATAAAAATATTAACATCTTTATAATATTTATTTATTTCATCTTTAATTTTTTGCTTCGCTTCGGCTAAAGTAAAATTATGAAGATCAATTTCACCCACCTTAGGCACATATAAGGCATCTTCTTGATTAACAACAACATATAAAGGAATTTCCTCAATACCGCTAATATTTACAAAAAGCTTATCCCCCGCTCCTAAAATATATTCTGTAGGATCTACACTTCCTTCGGAGCCGGGCAATAAATTTTGAGTCTGCATTGAAGAATCAGAAGTAACGCCGAAAATTCTTTCTTTATAGTCAGGTTTATTCTGTGCGGCCGCGCTAAAACAAAGCACAGCGGAAAATAAAATAATTGGGTAAAACTTTTTTATCATTAAACTTTTAATGTGATTTTTCTAAGTGAAAATATGCTCACCAGTAGTCCGATTAGCGGGCCGATTAAAATAAAAATTATGAGGTAAAAATAATTATCCACCTTCAAAAAATTCAGAACCATAATATAGCTATGCGAGTAATAAATAAACAAGATAAAAATAGTTATTGATACTAACCCCGCTATAAAACCGATTAAAACTCCGTTTAAAATTATCGGCATTTTTATAGTTGAAAGTTTTGCGCCGACCAATTTCATCGTTTCTAATTCTGGATATTTTGTTTTGGTAATTAATTTTACTGTACTATAAACTAAATAGAGCGAGATAAATAAAATTGTTACCGCGGCCGCTAACAAATATTTTTTTACGCTTTTAATTATGGATAAAATTTTCTCAACGGAAGATGTTTGATAAACAACTTCATCTACAATTTTATTCCGGGAAATTGAAGTAACAATTTGCGCCATTGAATCTTGCTGAACATAATCTTCTTTTAAAGTAATAACAAAAGAAGCGGGAAGCGGATTATAATCCAATAAGCTTCTAAAATCTTCACCTGTTTGTTTAACGAAAATTTCAGCGGCCTTTTCTTTATTAATATATTTTATACTGTTAATAAAGGGTTTTGCGGCCAATTCATTTTGTAAATTATTCACAGAGGAATCATTTAAACTATCTGTTAAGAAAATATTTACCGCAATATTTTCTTTAATTTTATTCTGAAATTCATTTGAAATATTTAACGAAATAACCGAAACGATAATTAGAAAAACAGCAATAATCATAGAGATTAATGAAAGGAAAAAGGAAGACTTTGCCCGCCCGATTAATTTTATATGATTCTTTAATCCAGAAAAATATCATAAATAAAATTTTAGTTGTTAAAGATTAAAAATTTGATTCGTCTATCCAACGGATAATTTCCCATTTTCCGGTAGAAAAATTTTTTCTTAATGATAAATTTACTCTGCCGTCAAGCCTAATAACATCAGTGGGATTAAAAGTTATAGTGAGATTAAATCCCCTAACAATATTGGCGCTTAATGAATCTTCCGATGACAAAACTATATTATTCCAAATTAAATCCAAACGCTGCGAATTTTGAAACAACCCGTAAGTAGTTTTCATTTCTTCATCTCTGCCCCAAGTTACATCAAAACCTTGATCATAATCCCGGTAAGTAAAAATAAAATCGCTGCTGATCAATTCACCGTATATTAGAGTATCCTTAAAAGTATATGCATATTGAAAATTTTGAAAAACCCCTTCAACGGTTTTCAGATCGGATAGTGTGGAAGATGAATTATTATCCTCTCTATCTAACGCGGGAGCAAAAGGATTTTTACACCCGGCAACAACAATAAGTGCTAAAAAAAGATATTTGTAATATCTTTTAATAAAACCTCCCTTTTAATTCACTCCAGCTTGCTGTATTTCCGCTTCTAATATCCTGCCAATAATAAATAATCCAAACCGATCTCGAATCTCTCACCATATCAAATTTTAATTCACCTTCAAAACTTGTAGGAATGGAAGGATCGTTATGCGGAACATTTAAGAAATATGAAGCCGTATAGAATAAACTATCTCCCTGCGGAGTTGTAACGGGATTTGAAAGCGTTAATGTTATCGGCAAATTCTGATCTATTTTAGTTTTCATATTATTAAAATACTGCTCTTCATTTTTCTTTCCCCAATTATCGGAGAGAAACGGGAATTGAGAAAGCGCGCCGCTTGAAGGTGAAAATTGAAATTTTTTATCTGTAAAAGAAGTATCGGCAAAACAGGCTAAATAATTTTCGATATTTTTATCTTTTAAAGAATTTTTCAAATTTTCAATTAATAATTCCGGAGTAACAGCCGATTGGAAATTAGATCTTGGCTGATCTGGCGGTTCCGCGTCGCGCGCGTTAAAAATATCGCATCCCCCAATAAATAACAGTATTGTTAATAAAAAAATTATTCTCATTTCTGAGCTATTATAATAATTCGCGGACAACTTTCTAAGTCAAATTTACTTCCACCGAAATCGCCGAAAATTTTTCTTACCTTAAATCCTACATTCTCAATTGCCGCAACTAATTCATCTTTGCCGAACATTCTAACCGATTCAAAATATTCATCCAGCGAACTATTTTTTTGAATAGTTATTTTTTTAATAACCCTGTTACCTTCAATTTTTCGCTGTTGAGTTATTTTCCCTTCATTAAGATTTTCGACAGTTTCTTCAACTAAATTCTGCTTAACATAATTGCTGTTAAAATAATCGAAGACAAAAAAGCCATTTTCTTGCAGATGATCGAACGCCACCTTAAATACATCAAAATTTTCTTCATCGGTTTCAAAATAACCGAAACTTGTAAAAAGATTAAGAACTAAATCAAATTTATAATCAACGGAGAATAGGCGCAAATCTGAATTTATAAATTTAATATTAAGGCCTAACGCTACCAGAATTTTGTTTAGCGACCGAAAGTAAATTTTCACTTAAATCTACCGCCGTAACTCACAACCTTTTTGAGCGAATAAAATTGAATGTCTGCCCGCCCCGCAAGCCATATCTAAGACTTTAGCGTTTTGCTTCAGCGGAACGTTAGCTCAGAATAAGTCCGGCTAATTTTTTAGCGTCTTCATCATCACGATGCCTGTAAACTTCTAAATATTCTTCGGTATTAAACCAGTCTTCAAACCATTCTGCCATTATAGAATACTTCTTCTTAACATTGCCCTGCCTATTGTTGCTTCGTCGGCAAATTCCAAATCTCCGCCTATCGGCAAACCGCGGGCAATTCGTGTAACTTTAATTCCCAAAGGTTTAATTAATTTTGCAAGATATAAAGAGGTTGTTTCACCTTCAGTATCAGGATTAAGCGCAAGAATAATTTCCTTCACTTCTTCCTGTTCAAATCTTTTTAATAATTCTTTTATTTTTAAAGATTCGGGACTTATACCGTTTAAGGGAGATAAAACTCCGCCCAGCACGTGATAAAGCCCTTTAAATTCATGTGTTTTTTCAATCGCAATTACATCACTTGCTTCTTCAACAACACAAATAACCGAACCGTCTCTTTTGGGACTTTTGCAAATATCGCAAAGATCATCTTCGGAAAGATTAAAACATTTAGAGCAAAAGCCTAATTTAGTTTTTAAATCCGTTATCGCTTTAACAAGATTTTCAACAGTATCGGTATCACTTTTCAATAAATGAAGAGCCAAACGCTGAGCGGTTTTTTTCCCGATGCTAGGTAATTTGCTCAATTCCTCAATTGCGATAAGTAAAGGTTCTGCTATCTGCAAGTTAAAATCCCGGTAAATTCATTCCCGGAGGAATCATTCCTTTTGTAACTTTAGCCATTTCTTCTTCGGCCATTTTTCCCGCCGATTGAATAGCTTTATTTACCGCCGCTACAACTAAATCTTCTAAAATTTCTTTTTCATCTGGATTTATGACTTGTGGGTCAATTTCCACCGTAACAATTTCTTTATTTCCGTTCGCAGTTGCTTTAATCATTCCGCCGCCGGCTTCTTCGGTAACAGTAATATTATGCTAATTCGCTCTGAACCTTCTGCATCTCAGCCTGCATTTTTTGAACTTGCTTCAAGCATTCCTTGCATTCCGCCTTTCATCTAAATCCTCCTATTTTTTCTATACTTTTTGATTCTGGTTATTTTAATTTTTCTGCAAATATAATATATTGAATTGACTTTATATAACTTATTTTCATAATTTCTTTAACCACAAATAAAATTTAAGGTATATTTTGGGTCTAAAATTTAACAATAATCGTACTTTATACGAGGAATTAGCAAAAAAAGATCTTCCTTTGGATTCACAAGATTATCTCGTATTAGAATATTCCGATATTTTTTCACAAAACGGCAATAAAAAAATTAAAAGTAAAGATTTAGGCGAAAAATTTGCCGCCATAAATTCTTTCTTTTTTGATTATTTAAAAGGCTATCATATTCCCGCTGCTTTTGTTAAATCAAGCGATAAAAATGCCCTGAAATTTTTAAGACACGAAAGATTTCCCTTCTCTGTAAAAATATTAAACACAATTGATAAAAGAACAGCCAAAATTTTTGGCCAAAAAGAGGGCGAACTTTTGAATCTTCCTATTTTTGAGATACATTTCGGAACTGAAAAAGATTCAATAATTACAGAAAGTCATTTAGTTACTTTCGATTTATGTAACAATGAGGATTTTAAAACTCATCAATAGAATTTGTTCAAAAGTAAACGCTGTTTTAAAATCTTTTTTTGAAAGAAGGAATTTTTGTTTAGCCGAAGTTACTTTAGGTTTTGGAAAACATGAAGATAAGATTTTTTTAGTTGATGATTTTACACCAAGAAGCTTAAAAATAATTCCGTCCGATAAAGAAAGTAAAAAATATTTAGATCCTTATAAATTAGATACAGCAGCGGAAGTAAAAAATTATACCGACCATTTACTTAATTTGATGAGCGCATAAGAAATGTTTACAAAATACGGATATTCTACTCTCGGAATTATTGCAATTATTGTGTTCATATTGGTATCAATAAGCTTCTTCATTAATAACAACTATATAAAAGCAATATTTAATCGTCCTACCGTTGTTGTTTCTTTTATTCTCTTTAAACTTTTTTCGAGATCCCGACCGTGTATCGCCTACCGCCGATAATGTTGTTGTTTCCCCTGCCGACGGGAAAGTGCTTTTTGTAAAAGAAGTTGATGATAATCGATTTATAAACGGTAAGGCTAAACAGATTTCCATTTTTATGTCCCCTCTAAATGTTCATGTAAATAGAATTCCGATTGACGGCAAAGTAGAATATTTGCGATACTATAAAGGCCAATATATTGCTGCGTTTGAAGATAAAGCTTCCGAAGTAAATGAACGAGCCGAATTTGGAATTACAAGTAAATTCGGGAAAGTTTTTTTTACACAAGTTGCGGGCTTTGTAGCCAGAAGAATTGTTTATGAATTAAATGTGGGCGATTCAGTGAAAATGGGAAAAAGATTCGGGATGATTAAATTCGGCAGCCGGGTTGATGTTGTTGTTCCGGCAGACTGGAAAGAAAAAGTAAAAAAAGATGACGAGGTTACGGCCGGTGAAACAATTTTATTCGAATATCCTGATAAAGAATGAATCGTTTAAGAATAACACCTTCTATAATTCCCAATTTGTTTACCGCAATGAATATGTTCTGCGGTTTTTTGTCAATCGTTAACGCAAGTCAAGGAAAATTTTATTATGCCGCTTGGTTAATAGTTATCGCTTCGGTATTTGATGCGTTAGACGGAGCAATGGCGAGATTAACAAATTCCAGCAGTGAACTTGGAGTTGAACTTGACTCACTTTCCGATGTGGTAAGTTTTGGCGCCGCGCCTTCATTTTTAATTTATGCAACTTACTTGCATCAATTTAACGAAATAGGAATTTTAATAAGTTCATCTTTTAATGATTGCAGGCGGTTTCCGGTTAGCAAGATTTAATGTACAATTGGTCGGATACGACAAATCATTTTTTAAGGGACTTCCTATTCCTTCTTCAGCAATAACAGTTGCCGCGTTTGTATTAACTTATTATAACTTAAATTCCGGCTTCAGTTCTCCCTATTCCGAAATAGTTATTCCTTTAGTCTTAATTTTATCATACTTAATGGTAAGTACAATTAAATATGATACACTCCCCAAAATTTCGCTTAACGGCATAAAACAGAAACCTTACCACTTTGGATTTTTATTAATATCAGTTGTTATTGCAATAATTACTTCCGGTAAAGCACTTTTCTTTATCTTTGTTTTCATTATTCTATTTGGTATTTTTAGAAACATCTTTTATAGAATTACGAAAAAAGCCTAAAAAAATTTAATTATTCCTTTAATTTCAATAGCAAAAGGTAAAAATTGTTTAAAGCAAAAGTCCTTATAAAAAGACGTCCCTCTATTTTAGATCCGCAAGGTAAAGCAGTTGAAAAAGGTGCTGTTCATTTGGGATTAACAAATATAAAAGATACCAGAATTGATAAATATATAGAATTTGTTGTTGATACCGATGATAAACCGGCAGCAGAAAACGAAGTAAACCAATATTGCCGTAAACTTCTTGCTAATCCAATTATGGAAGATTATGAATTTACTTTGGATGAGATTAAATGAAAACAGCTAAATTTGGAGTAGTGGTTTTTCCGGGTTCAAATTGCGACCACGATGCTTATTACGCGTTAAAAAAGATTTTAAATGTTGATGTAACTTTCCTCTGGCATAAAGATACAGATCTGCAAAACTGCGATGTAATAATTCTGCCCGGCGGTTTTTCTTACGGTGATTATTTAAGAACCGGTGCCATTGCCCGCTTCTCCCCTATTATGAATTCAATTATTGAGTTTGCTTCAAAAGGCGGATACATTATGGGAATATGCAACGGCTTTCAAATTCTTTTAGAAGCCGGACTTTTACCCGGGGTTTTATTGAAAAATAAATCGCTACAATTTGTATGTAAAGATGTTTATCTTTCTGTCGAAAATGTTAATAATTCATTTACCAAAGGTTTAACGAAGGGAGAAAAATTAAAAATTCCAGTTGCCCATGGTGAAGGAAATTATTTTGCCGATGAAGAAACTCTGAAATCTCTAATAGATAATAACCAGATTGTTTTCAAGTATTCTGCGGTAAACGAAGAAAAAGATTTCAACCCTAATGGTTCTTTACTTAATATTGCAGGTATTATAAATAAAGAAGGAAATGTATTGGGAATGATGCCGCATCCGGAAAGAGCTTGTGATTCTGTTTTACACAAAACCGACGGCAAAATAATTTTTGACGCGGTTATTAATAATATTTTTAATTAAAGGATATTACAATGTTTGGAAATTTAGGAATCGGTGAAATAATCTTAATTCTTCTTGTTGTATTGCTTCTTTTCGGAGCAAAAAAACTTCCCGACCTGGCCCAAGGTTTAGGCAAGGGAATGAAAGAATTTAAAAACGCGCTGAAAGATGTAGAAGAAGATATAACTTCAGAAACAAAAAAAGAAGAAAAATCAGAATCTAAAAAAGCTTAATTTTATATTTTTTAAAGGTGTTATTATGTTTGAAAATATTGGCATGGGTGAATTACTTATAATATTATTGGTTGTTTTAGTTTTATTCGGCGCTAAAAAAATTCCGGATTTGGCACAGGGAATGGGAAAAGGAATCCGTGAATTTAAAAAAGCCGTTAAAGATGTACAGGATGACATAAATATTTCTGATAAAGACAAAAAAATTCCGGATACAAAAGCATAATATTTCAATTTAATTCCCAACATAAATTAAGGTTATTGTTTGTTACCCTACCATAATTATTCAGAAAAAATTGAGAAGATAAAAAATAATCAACTCTCTTTGGCGGAGAATGTTGATTTTTTTTTAAAGAGAATTGAGGAAAATAAACATCTAAATATTTTTAATTTTGTTTTTACCGAAGACGCTAAAAAACAAGCCGAAGTTGTAGAAGCAAAAATAAAATCGGGCAGCTACGGTAAACTTGCCGGTTTAGTTATTTCAATAAAAGATGTACTTTCAATTAAAAATAAACCTCTCACCTGCTCTTCCAAAATTCTAAAAGATTTTGAGGCTGTTTATACTTCTACCGCGGTGCAAAAATTAATTGATGCCGACGCGATAATTATTGGAAAAACAAACTGCGATGAATTCGCGATGGGTTCATCTAATGAAAATTCAGCTTTTGGAAATGTTTTAAATCCTGTTGATAATACCAGAGTTCCGGGCGGCTCAAGCGGAGGATCCGCTGCGGCTGTTGCGGCTTTACTTTGCGATGTTTCTATCGGAACCGATACAGGCGGTTCAATAAGACAGCCGGCTTCTTTCTGCGGTGTTTACGGATTAAAACCTACATACGGCAGGGTTTCCCGTTACGGGCTTACCGCTTTTGCGTCTTCGTTTGATTCAATTGGTCCTTTTGCTAATAATATTGAAGATATTTCCGCCGTACTTGAAGTTATAGCCGGAAAAGATCCGCTAGATTCCACTTCAAGTGAAATCCACACAGAAAATTATTCTTCCGAATTAGAATTAAAAAAGAAATTAAAAATAGGAATTGCAAAAGAATATTTCGGCGAGGGTTTATCTTCTGAAATAAAATCTTCAATAGAAAAAGTAATTCAAAAATTAAAGGCTGACGGATTTGAAATCGCGGATATTAGTCTTCCTAATTCCGAATATACGATTGCAGCATATTACATACTTACTACCGCGGAAGCTTCATCAAATTTGGCAAGATATGACGGCGCACGTTATGGTTACCGTTCTAAAGAAAGTTATAGTTTATTAGAAATGTATAAATCTTCGCGTTCTGAAGGATTTGGGCCGGAAGTAAAAAGAAGAATTATGCTCGGCACTTATGTACTTTCAGCCGGTTATTATGATGCTTACTATAGAAAAGCTCAAAAAGTAAGAAGAATAATTAAAGAAGATTTTGATAAAGCATTTAAAGAAGTAGATATAATTTTAACTCCCACCACACCAACAACCGCATTTAAAATCGGTGAGAAATCTAATGATCCTTTAGAGATGTATTTGAATGATATTTATACAACTTCCGCAAATCTTGCGGGAATTCCAGGAATAAATATACCCATTGATAAAACCGGTGATGGTTTACCGATTGGGCTTCAGCTTCTCTCAAAACAATTTGATGAAATGAATCTTCTGAGGATGAGCAGCTACATTCAAAATAACATCCTAAAATAAAACTTATATTTATCGAGTTTTTCAGAATATATCCTCAAAAATAATTAAGATATTTTCAACTAAAATCTTTATCTTTGTAGATAAAATTTTCTCTCATAGAAATAGGAAAAAATTCATATGAGTATTCTAGTAGATAAAAAAACACGTCTTGTAGTTCAAGGAATTACCGGTGGTGAAGGTTCATTTCATACACAGCAAATGGTTGAATACGGCACTAAAGTAGTAGCCGGCGTAACTCCCGGTAAAGGAGGAACCGATTTTGAAGGAATTCCTGTTTACAATACCGTAGAAGAAGCGGTAAAAGAAGCGAAAGCAAACGCATCAGTAATTTTTGTTCCTCCCGCTTTTGCCGCCGATGCTATTTTGGAAGCGGCCAACGCAGGCATAAAATTAATAGTTTGCATTACTGAAGGAATTCCTACCGCAGATATGGTTAAGGTTTATAATTCTATAGAAAATAAGGGCGTAGTTTTAATCGGGCCTAATTGTCCCGGGGTTATTTCCCCCGGTAAAGCCAAAATTGGAATTATGCCAGGCTTCATTCATAAAAAAGGAAAAATAGGCGTTGTTTCCCGCAGCGGCACCTTAACTTACGAAGCTGTAAAACAACTAACCGATGTTAAACTAGGCCAATCAACTTGTGTCGGTATCGGCGGCGATCCTGTAATCGGTTCAAGATTTATAGATATAATTAAATTCTTTAATGATGATCCTGATACAGAAGGAATAATTATGATCGGGGAAATCGGCGGCACCGCGGAAGAAGAAGCCGCAGCTTATATAAAGAAAAATGTAGAAAAACCGGTCGTTGGATTTATCGCCGGAAGAACAGCGCCTCCGGGACGAAGAATGGGACATGCGGGAGCGATTATTTCGGGCGGTAAAGGTACCGCTGATGAAAAAATGAAAGCTATGAAAAAAGCCGGAATAAAAGTGGTTGAAAGTCCCGCTGAAATGGGAACAACTATGCTGAAAGCTTTAGAAGATTTTTCAAAAAAAACCGGCTCTTCAAAAGCAAACGCAAAATCAGTTTTATCCGCTAAAAAAGTTGATGAACAATCAACCAAGAAAAATAAAACTTCTACAAAGACTAAGAAAATTGTTAAAGGTACGGGAAAACATAAATTATAAATACAGAAAAAATATAATAGGAGATAAATTGAGTAACAGAACTTTAGCGATTATTAAACCTGACGGCGTAAAAAAACAAGTAGTGGGACAAGTTATACAAAAAATAAATGAAGCCGGATTTAAAATTTTAGCGATGAAAATGACACGATTAACTAAAGATTCAGCCGGCGGTTTTTATGAAGTACATAAAGAACGTCCCTTCTATAATGATTTAGTTGAGTTTATGACTTCAGGCGCTTGCGTTCCCATTGCGTTAGAAAAAGAAAACGCTGTAGCGGATTTCAGAAAACTTATCGGTGCTACTGATCCCGCGGAAGCGGAAGAAGGAACAATCCGCAAATTATTTGCTTCAAGTAAAGCTGAAAATATTGTACACGGATCGGATTCTGATGAAAACGCCGCAATCGAAATCTCACATTTTTTCTCAAGAAAAGAGTTACTCGAAAATAACGGTTTATAAAAAATAACCAGAACATTTCAGAAGAATGGTACGGCAATGCCTGCCATTCTTTTTTATTTTGAAAAAGTCTTTTTAAATCACTTCTGAGAAAAAGAATAGCATGAAGAATTTTATAATTATAGTTGTCATTTGCCTGCTTATATTTCCCGCTTTGCCGGCCCAGCAAAAAGGAAATACCGGAGATTTACAAATCGGTGCCGACCGTTTAGTAAACGATTCCATGAAACTAATTGATGGAAAAAATGTTGGTATAGTTACTAATAATACCGGCTTACTTTCCAATGGAACTCATATTGTTGATACCTTACATAGCCTGCAAAATGTAAAAGTAGTCGCTTTATTCGGGCCTGAACATGGAATTAGAGGCAAAGCTCCGGCAGGCGCAAAAGTAGAAAGCGATGTCGATCAAAAAACTCAAATTCCGGTTTATTCTCTTTACGGAAAGATTAGTAAACCAACCAAAGAAATGTTAAAAAATATTGATGTTTTAATTTACGATATACAAGATGTGGGCGCCCGGTTTTATACATACATTTCAACTTTATATTATGTTCTTCAAGCGGGAGCAGAAAATAATATTCCCGTAATAGTATTAGATCGACCGAATCCCATAAACGGAGTTTCAGTTGACGGCCCGGTTAGAGCCGATGATCAAAAATCATTTGTCGGAATAGCGCCGATCCCGATTATGTATGGAATGACTATAGGAGAATTAGCTGAATTTTTTGTTGGCGAAGGATATTTAGGCGGCAATCTTAAACCAGATTTAACAGTTGTAAAACTAAAGAATTGGAACCGCGATAAACATTATGATGATTTTTCGATTCCGTGGGTGAAGCCTTCTCCTAATATTCCCGATATAAATACAGCGATAGTTTATCCCGGAACTTGCTTAATTGAAGGAGTAAATGTTTCCGAAGGCAGAGGAACTTATCATCCGTTTTTAACTATCGGCGCGCCTTATATTAATTCTAAAGAATTAATTAATCAAATTGAAAAAGAAGGTGCTGCCGGAGTTGAATTAAGCGAAATAAATTTCACGCCGGTTAATATCCCGACCATGGCCGCAAACCCTAAATATAAAGGGGAAGAGTGCAACGGAATTTCAATAAAAATTACCGACAGAAATAAATTTGAACCTGTTAAATTCGGAATAGAATTAGTCTACGCGTTGCATAAATTATATCCTGAAAAATTAAAATTTAGAGACGCAGGTTTTGATAGATTGAGCGGCGACAGTGAAGTAAGAAAAGATATTTTAGCAGGTAAAACTCCGGATGAAATCTTTGCAAAATGGCAGCCCAAGTTAAATAAATTTTTAAATATCCGAGAAAAATATTTACTCTATTAAAAAGGAAAAGTGAATGAAATATATTAAATATTTTGTTCTTGCGGCATTCTTATTTGTAGGATGCGGAAACAAGAGCGAAAAAAATGAAGATGTAAAAAAACCTCAAGATAATTTTCAATATGATACTTCCGATGTAAAAACCACCCCGGTTGAAAATCCTAATGAAAGCTTCTTATTAAGGTATAATTTTGAAAAAGGGAAAGATTACAAATATAGAATAACTAATATTTCTGAAGATCATCAAACAATAAAAGCCGATACTACTGTATCTCAAAATGTAAAACAGACGATTATTTATCTAGTGAATTTAAATCTAAATTCAACCGATCAAGATAGTGTTAATGAATTTAACTGTACTATTTCCTCAGTTAAACTGGACGCGGACGCGAATAACCAGCATTTTTCTTATCAATCCGGTGTTACCAAAGATTCCGCAGAACTTGATAAATATGTTGAATATGAAGCTTTAATAAATAATCCGTTCGCGCTAAGAATATCAAAAACCGGCGAAATATTAGAGATTTTCCGTGCCGATAAAATTGTGTCTAAATTTTTAGATATGAAAGGCTTTGCGGATTCAGTTACAACCGATGAAAAACTGCAGTTACGGCAGAACATTGTTGACGGTGCAATTAAACCATTAATGGTTCAGCTTTTTAGGCAAATACCTGAAAATCAAACAGCAAAAGATTCTGCATGGTCTTTTACTCAGCCTCCTTCCCAATTTATGGTTTTCAAAATGCAAAACACTTATAAGTATAAAATAACCGGTTTAGAAAAAATGAACAGCGATAAAATTGCAGTAATTAATGCAACATTAGACACTAAAGTAGAAGGGAAAACCAAAATTACTGAACGCGGCGCCAATTATGAATTTGAAAAACCTAAAACTACCGCAAACGGAAAAATTTATTTTAATGTTACAAACGGAATGCTGCAAAAGTCAAAAACACAAACTACTGTTGATGTAAGTTTCACAATGGAAATGCCGACTCCCGCAAGGTAAACAGAAAGGCAGAAAAACTGAACACATGGAAAACATTAATTTAGTGGAATTGCTTTAACTCAGTAAAACTTTTAAAAATTAAAGGTGATTATTTAATCGATAATCACCTTTTTTAATTTGAAAATATTTAACTCGGAACTTCCTCTTTTACTTCCTGCACAACCACTTTTATTCCTTCTACTCTTAACACTTTAACTCTTTTTCCTTTTTGAATATATTCCCAATCGGCAACTACATCAAATCTTTTGCCGTTAAATTCGGCTGAACCCGCCGGACGTAAAGTTGTTAACGCCACTCCTTCTGTACCAATTAATTCTTTTTCGGAAGGATAAGAAACAAATCCGCTTTCGGCACTTTCTGATTCCGCTAAAATCAGCCGGTTAAAAGTTGAGCTTTTTGGCAAAAGTTTTACAAGTATAACTATTACAATTATAGAAGCGACTGAAGCAGAAGAAAGCTGAATTAAAGCAACTGAAATTGAACGCATATCAAAAAAAGGCATTCCTCCTATAAGGGACAAAAATAATGAACCAACTATCATTAAAATGCCTATAATTCCTGCGGCTCCAAAACCGGGAATAACAAAAACCTCAAGAGCAAGAAGAATTAATCCAATTATAAAAACTACTATTTCAATTACTGAAGCCAATTGAAGAATATAAGAAGAACCGAAAAATAAAGCCAAAGCTAAAATTCCGAGAGTGCCGGCCATTCCCCAGCCGGGAGTTTTAATTTCGATGAATAATCCCACAAAACCAATCATCATCAAAATTGAAGAAACAATAGGGTTATGAAGAAATTTAACTACTTCTTCCGCCCAATTAGTTTTCGTATATATTATTTTCGCGCCTTGTAACCCAAAATCAGCTAAAACTTCATCTAAACTTTCCGCGGTTGAATCAGCAATTCCATATTTTAAAGCTTCATCGGTAGTTAACGAAACTAATTCCGTGCTGTCAACAATTCCGGGAATTGAAATTCTTTCATCAACCATTCCTTGCGCAATATCAGACCTTCTTCCATTTTTTTCCGCTGTAGATCTCATTTCCGAGCGCATATAAGCTTGATATTTTTCACTCAGTTTTTGTCCCGACTGATCAACAACAGTG
The DNA here is from genome assembly GCA_963798775.1 of uncultured Bacteroidota bacterium. Classification (GTDB taxonomy): domain Bacteria; phylum Bacteroidota; class Ignavibacteria; order Ignavibacteriales; family Ignavibacteriaceae; genus CAWCUK01. The sequence goes on along the minus strand of CAWCUK010000004.1, from coordinate 69,208 downwards.
GCCGCGCCGATTAAAGCGCCGGGAGCCATTACAATTTTTTGGCAGGAAAGTGAAATTAATGCGCCGGCTGAAACAGCGCGGTTATTTATAAAAGCGATTGTCATTATTTTGCTTGCTAAAATCGCGTCCTTTAATTTGTGTAGCGGCGTCAACCCTTCCCCCGAAAGTATTTACTTTAAAAATAATAGCTTTGGCGCCGGCTTTTTCCGCTTCGGAAATAGCGCGGCTTATATAAGGAGAAAGTCCCAGATCTATTTCGGTTTCAATTTGCGCTACATAAACTTTTTTTTGGGGATAAGAAGAAAAAGCAAAAGACACACAAATAATAATTATTAAAAACAAATTACGCACTGTAAAAACTCCTTTAATAAATTGTAGTGCTTTTTAAACATAAATAAATTTCTTTTAATATATGTACTCATTCACTGTAAATATTTTATCAAAAAAAGTTGGCGTCGCGTTGCTTCGCAATTAACAACTAAAAACGAACAATGAACAATTGAAGAAAGATAATTGGAAGGCGCAGATTTCAGTCTGCGTTTTTATATTTAAAAAGTTAATAATTTGAGGAAAGATTTTTCAGTTGTTTTGCTCTTAGGAAATGACATTTTTTACTTTTTAGACAGGCCTCTAAATACATTTTAATCGGGAATATAATTTGTACGAAGAGAGTAGAATAAAAAAAAGAGACTTATTCAGTCTCTTTTATATGAATATTTTCTAAAATAAGATGGCCTAACTTATCACGTTTAGTTTTAAGATATCTTTCATTTACTTCATTCGGTATCATTTCAATCGGAACCCGTTCAACAATTTCTAAACCGTAACCTTTAAGGCCTATAACTTTTTTAGGATTATTAGTTAAAAGTCTGATTTTATTCACACCGAGATCAAGAAGAATTTGCGCTCCAATTCCGTAATCGCGCAGATCGGCTTTAAAGCCGAGCGCTTCATTAGCTTCAACGGTATCTTTGCCTTCATCTTGCAGTCCATATGCTTTTATTTTATTCTCTAAGCCGATTCCCCTTCCCTCTTGCCTCATATAAACAAGAATTCCGGTTCCTTCTTCGGCAATTTGGTCAAGAGCCGAATTTAATTGATCATGACAATCGCATCGGAGAGAATGAAAAACATCGCCGGTTAAGCATTCTGAATGCATTCTTACAAGGACAGGTATTTCCGGTTTTATTTCTCCTTTAACAAGAGCCACGTGTTCTTTATTATCAACAAAACTTTTGTATAAATAAAGATGAAATTTACCGTGCTGTGTAGGAAAATCAACATCGGCTACTTTTTCTATTAATCTTTCTTTTTTAATTCTGTACTGAATTATATCTTTAACGGTAGTAACTTTTAAGATTAAATTTTTCGGCCACTTGTAAAAGTTCAGGAACCCTGGCCATTTCGCCGTTTTCTTTAAGTATTTCGCAAAGAACACCGGCCGGTTTAAGATTAGCAATAGCCGCAAGATCAACAGCAGCTTCGGTATGTCCGGCTCTTCTAAGTACGCCGCCTTCGAAAGCACGGAGAGGAAAAATATGTCCGGGACGCGCGAAATCTGCGGCGGTAGAATTATCATCAATTAATTTTTTAATTGTTAAAGCTCTATCCGCGGCCGATATACCGGTAGTTGTTCCTTCTGTTGCGTCAACGGTAACAGTAAATTGAGTGCCGTGTAAAGCAGAATTATTATCTACCATTAAAGGCAGTCCCAGTTGATCAAGTTTATTACCGCTTAGGGCTGCGCAAAGCATTCCTCTTCCGTGCGTAACCATAAAATTAACTATATCGGGAGTTACATATTCGGCGGCGCAAACAAAATCGCCTTCATTTTCTCTATCTTCATCATCAACAACAATAATAACTTTGCCATTTTTGATTTCTTCAACAGCTTCTTCAACTGAACAAAACATTTTAATACCTAATATTTATAATCTTTTAATATTTGAACTATTCTTTACTAGAAACTATTGTACTGATTGCTGAGCGTTCAAATTTTAATTTAACTTTATCACCAACATCAAGAAGAACAGTTTTCTCATCAAGACCGGCAATAGTAGCATGCAAACCGCCACTGGTAATAATTTTATCACCCTTCTCAATATTCGAAAGCATTTTTTCTCTTTCTTTAGATCGTTTCTGCTGCGGTCTTATGATCATGAAATAAAAAATTAAGAAAATGGCTCCAAACATTATGATGGTGCTAATTAAATTTCCGCCTCCGCCGCCTTCTCCTGCCGGGGGTGCCATTGCTAATAATGTTTCCAAGTTAATCCTCCTGGTTATTTTTTCCGTTTAATGTTATTTTTTTTATTATTTCTGATTTCCAATTTTTGAAATCACCATCAATTATTTTTTTTCTTGCTTCTTTTACCAAATTCAAATAAAAATGAAGATTATGGATACTTGCTAGTTCTAAAGCTAAAATTTCTTTGGCAATAAATAAATGCCGTAAATAAGCCTTTGTATAATTTTTACAAGTATAACAATTACAATTTTCATCAATTGTGGTAAAATCGTCTTTATGTTTGGCGTTGCGCATTGCAAGAACACCGTTTGACGTAAATAAATATGAATTTCTTGCATTCCTGGTAGGCATAACACAATCAAACATATCAACACCTCGTTCGATTGCTTCAAGAATATTTTCCGGCCTTCCAACTCCCATTAAATAACGAGGTTTATTTTCCGGCATAAAATCGGTTGTAAAATTTACCAAATCATACATAACATCAGCGGGTTCGCCGACTGCTAAACCGCCTATCGCGTATCCGTCAAAATCTAATTTAATTAAATCTTCCGCGGATTTTTCCCGCAAATCTTTATAAACACTGCCCTGGATAATTCCAAATAAAAATTGTTTATGCCCGTATAGCGGAGATGTTGTATCAAAAGCCTCTTTATTAAGCAGTGCCCAATTCGATGTTAAACGAGTTGAATTTTCTGCGTATTCATAATCGCAAGGATACGGGGTACATTCATCCAAGACCATATTTATATCGGAACCGATACTTCTTTGAATTTTAATAACTTTTTCCGGAGTGAAAAAATGTTTTGAACCGTCTAAATGAGAACTAAATTCTACGCCGTCTTGTTTTAATTTTCTTAATTCCGCAAGGCTGAAAACTTGATACCCGCCGCTATCTGTTAATATTGGTTTCCGCCAATTCATAAATTTATGAAGGCCGCCGGCTTTTTCTAATATTTCAGTTCCCGGCCGCAAATAAAGATGATAAGTATTTGAAAGAACTATTTGAGCTTTTATATCGTCTTTAAATAACTCTGATTAACCGCTTTTACAGTACCTTGAGTTCCGACAGGCATAAAAATAGGAGTTTCAACAGCACCATGATCAGTCTCAAAATATCCCGCTCTCGCCTTAGTATCTTTATCTTTTGAAATTAAGTTAAAACTTAACAAATTTATCTATATCCGCTTCTTAAATCAATTTAATTTTTAGTTTACAAATTTAAGCTAATTTTAGCTCAAGTACCAAAGTTAAGAGGAAAGTTTTAAAGTAAATGGTTACACTGAAAAAGAAGTTAAATTGAGGAATAATTTGATGTTTCAGAATTTGTGACAAGCTTGATAACATCAATTTTTATTTGTGTTGCCCTGGCAATTAAAATATTAAAATCGTCCAAAACTATATTTTCACCTTGCGCAGGAATTCTTCCCAGACGAGAAGTTAAATATCCAGCTATAGTTTCATAATCACCCGTTGGAACATCTAATTCGTACTTTTCATTTATATAATCAACTTCAACTTTTCCGCTAATCAAATATGTATTTGGGGCAACTCTTCTACAGATATTTTCTTCAATATCATACTCATCTCTAATTTCGCCGAATAATTCTTCAATAATATCTTCCATTGTTATTATTCCCGCGGTTCCACCGAATTCATCAATAACAACCGCTATTGACGCTCCTTTGCTTAAAAATTCATTCAGAGTATCAAAAGTTTTTTTAGTTTCGGGAATAAAAATCACCTCTTTTATTAAGCTTTGAAGAGTTTTAGGACGTTTGAAAATATCGTAAGCAAAAATTAATCCTTTAATATTATCAAGATTATCCTCAAAAACCAAAAGTTTTGAATAACCTGATTCTATAAACAGATCAATCGCTTCCTCAATAGTTTTATCAGACTCTATTCCTACAATTTCAGTTCTTGGCCGCATAGCTTCATAAACACGCTGTTCACCTAAGTCTAAAACTTTAGAGATTATATCACTTTCATTTTTGTTTACAACACCAGCTTCATGACTTTCTTTTACTAAAGATTCAATATCCTCTTTACTAAAAAGATAATTTATATTTTCTTCGGTAACACTTGAAGATTGAGTTAAAAGAGAAGATAAAGAAGTTGTGATTTTTACAATCGGATAAAGAGCAATAGAAATTACACGAATAGGCAAAGCTGAGATTAAAACTACTCTATCCGCCAATTCTCTTGAAAAATATTTTGGAATCAATTCCCCGAAAATTAGTAGTACAAAAGTGGAAATTAGCAAAATACTAAAATCATTTAAACCGAAAGCCGCCGCGAGCATAATTGTACTTATTGAAGCAAACGCAATATTAACTACATTATTCGCTATTAAAATTGTAGAAAAAAATTCCTGAGGATTATTGGTAAAATGTAATGCTCCCTTTGCAGAAAGATTATTTTTTCTAGCTCTTATTTCAATTTTAATTTTATTCGAAACCACAAACGCTATTTCAGAGCCTGAGAAGAAGGCGCTTATAACTACGAGAATTAATAATATAATTAGATCATTTATCAGCATTAATAAACTTTGTTAATTTTAATTTCGTCAGATTTGTACCGAAGAATAAATGTATCGAAGGAAAAAGAAACTTCGGTAATAATGGGATCATGGTCGTTTATTTTATCATTTAAAGTTAATCCTTGTTTTGTACCAAATCGAAATAAAACTGAATCACCGGGAGCAAGAGATTTAATTCCGGTAGAATTAAGTCTTTTTATTTCGGGAGCATATTTATAAACAAGCTGTTTATTCTGATAAACTTTCACATCGAAAAATTTAATAGAGTCTACTACAAAATGATTATTATTTTTAATAGAAATTATCCCCGAGAAATTAAAAGTAGAAGGAGAACCGGGCATTAAATTTATCCATGAATTAAGACTCCCAAACTCAATGTTTAATAAAGGTTTAGGGTCTTTTGCTTTAGAAGAAGAACATCCCCAAAATATTAAAATAAAAAGGATTAAAAAACAGAAATAAGAAATTTGTATTAACAGATTTTTTTTCATTTTAAACAACTTTATAAATTATAAAAGTTGTAGCCAATATATACAAGACAACATTAAAAATCATGGGAAGATCCGAAATCATTATTTCGGTGGCATTCTCACCTTTATGATTCACATGTACCAAAAATAGATATCTGAATATACCGAAAACGACAAAGGGAGTTGTATAAATTAAATTCTCCGTTTGAAAAATATGAACCGTTCTATCGGAAACAGAATAAAGTGCGTAACAGATTATTACTCCCGCCGCCGCCACAGTTGCCATTTGATTAGTAAACTCAAGTGAATATTGCGCAAGAACTTTTCTGACAGCCATTTGATTAGATTGGAGCACGTGCTTTAATTCCGATTGTCTTTTCATAATGGCTAAAAATAATGAAAGGAAAAGAGTTGTTAAAATTAGCCAACTAGAAATTTCAACATTTATTATAACCGCTCCCCCGATTACCCGGAGCATGAAACCGAACGCGATGCTAAAAATATCCAGGAGCACGAGATTTTTTAAAGCAAAAGAATATGCCAAATTTAAGATTAAATAAGCAACAATAACAAGAATAAACGGAGCATTTGCTCCCGGTAATAAAGCTGCTCCTATTACACCCAAAACAAACGCTGAAATAAGACCGTTTTTCTTTGATATTTTACCTGAAGGAATGGGACGTAACTTCTTTTGAGGATGAAGCTTATCTGACTCTGAATCAACTATATCATTGATAATATAGACAATACTTGAAATTATACAGAAAAGAAAAAAACCGAATAACGCAGTAAAAAAGTAACTGCCGCGGAAGAGATTTTGGCTGAAAAGCAATGGAACAAAAACGAATAAATTTTTGATCCATTGCGGTAACCGGAATAATTTGATGTAGTTTTTAATCATTTAGAAGACAGCTGCTTCTTCATATGTTCCGAAAACTTCTTTTAATTCGCCTATCATTTCACCAAGAGTAACATAATTTTGCGCGGCTTTAATAAATATCGGCATTAAATTATTGCCGTCGGCCGCCGCAGTTTTAATTTCTTTAAGTGATTGATTAACTGCTTCTTGATTTCGGCTTTGCTTTAGTTCCGCAAGAAGTTTTTTCTGTTTCTTTTCAACTTCGGGCGAAACATATAAAATAGGAATATCTACCTTTTCATCCTTCTCAACAAATTCATTAACCCCAACAATAAACTTCTCTTTTTTCTCAACTTCTCTTTGATAACGATAAGCTGCGTCGGCTATTTCTTTTTGAAAATATCCTGCTTCAATCGCGGGAATTACTCCGCCGAATGAATCTATTTGATCAAAAATTTCATTTGCCTGCTTTTCCATTTTATCTGTTAATGATTCAACAAAATAACTTCCTCCCAAAGGATCAACCGTATTTATAACGCCGGTTTCATAAGCGATTAATTGCTGAGTACGAAGCGCGATTTTCACCGCTTTTTCACTCGGTAAAGCAAGAGTTTCATCCATAGAATTAGTATGAAGAGATTGAGTACCGCCAAGTACTCCGGCTAAAGCCTGGAAAGCAGTTCTAACAATATTATTTTCCGGCTGCTGAGCGGTTAAAGTGCATCCCGCGGTTTGAGTATGAAAACGAAGCCACCAGGAGCGAGGATTTTTAGCTCCGTACTTTTCTCTCATTCTTTTAGCATAAATTTTTCTTGCCGCCCTATATTTAGCAATTTCTTCAAAAAAATCTAAATGAGAATTGAAGAAGAAAGAAATTCTTGGAGCAAATTCATCAACATCCATTCCTCTTTCCATACACGCTTCAATGTAGGCAAAACCATCGGCCAAAGTATAAGCTAACTCCTGCACCGCTGTAGAGCCTGCTTCACGAATATGATAACCGCTTACGGAAACCGGATTCCACTGCGGAACTTCTTTCGTACAGTATTCTATCATATCAACAATAATTCTCATTGAAGGAGTCGGAGGATAAATATATTCCTTCTGAGCTATATATTCTTTTAAAATATCATTTTGAAGAGTACCGCGTAATTTCGAAAAATCTACTCCCTGCTTTTGAGCAACCGCAAGATAAAAAGCAAAAATCATCGCGGCAGGAGAATTTATCGTCATAGAAGTAGAAACTTTATCGAGAGGGATTTTATCAAAAAGAATTTCCATATCTTGAAGCGAAGAAATAGCTACACCGCAAATACCTACTTCGCCGTCACTTAAAGGAGCGTCGGCATCCCAGCCCATTAAAGTAGGAAGATCGAACGCGACAGAAAGACCCGTTTGCCCGTGATTAAGTAAGTAATGAAATCTTTGATTTGTATCTTCAGGAGAACCGAATCCGGCAAACTGCCTCATCGTCCAAATTTTCCCTCTGTAGCCGTTCGCGTGAATTCCTCTTGTGTAAGGATATTCTCCAGGGAAACCAATTTCACTTAAATAATTTATATTTTCAACATCGTCGGGACTGTATAAAACTTTAACGTCTTCTCCACTGACAGTAGTAAATTTCATACCAGTATTAGAAGAATTTTCAACCTTCTTCTTATACTCTTCTTTCTTTTTTTGATATTCTTCATTCATAACAATTAAACCTTTTTTAGTCTTGTAAACTAATTATTTTATTCCATACTTTTTTGAGTATAGGAAATATTTTGTAACTGTTTATAATTTAAGTTCTTCCGAATCTTCTGTCAAATTCATCCAATGATATTTTTACTACAATTGGCCTTCCGTGCGGGCAAACATAAGGCATTGATGTGGCAAAAAGCTGATCGATAAGCAGCCGCATTTCCTTATCCGATAATTTATCTCCCGCTTTTATAGCGGTTTTACAAGAATATGATTTTGCCATATTATCACGTTCTTCTAGTTTTTTCTCACGCTGGTTTACGGCGTATTCCTCTACAATTTCTAAAAGGACTCTCTCTTCCGAACTTTTTTTAACATCGTCAGGAACACCTTCAATAACAACAGTATTTTTGCTGAAAAATTTTATTGCGAATCCCAGTTTTATAAGATAAGGATAAATTTCTTTTATTATACCAAATCTCGCGGGATCAACTTCAACAGTTCGCGGAAATAACAGCTGCTGCGAAAAAGGCATATTCGCGTCAAATCGGGCTAATGCTTTTTCATATAAAATTCTCTCATGCGCAACGTGCTGATCTATAATCATTAAGCCGCTTTTAATTTGAGAAAGAATATATTTATTGTGAAGCTGAATAATAAAAGTCGGCTCGTCATTCTGCTTTGTTTCGGTAGCGTATTTTGGTTTTTGTTGTACATTTTCTTTTCCGTTACCGCCGCTGAAAGGATCGGAATCAATATTCGATTCTGCTTTTTTTACGCTTGTATCGGGAATAGAACTAAAAATTAAATCAATCTCATTATCCGTAAAACTTGTTTTGTGATATTCTCTTTTTTCTGCCGGCTGGGAACGATAAGTCGGAAACGGCGCCGGACGGTCGGAGAAATCATTTTTTTCTACTCTGTTAAAATTATTGAATCTAAGTTTTTCGGTAGTTTCATTAGGTTCTATAAAAGACATTGAAGGAACAAGGTCGTGCGTTCCTAAACTTTTTTTAATAACCGCCACTACAAAATGATAAATATCTTTTTCGTCTTCAAAACGAACTTCAAGTTTTGAAGGATGAACGTTTATATCAATTCTTCGCTGGTCAAGTTCTATAAAAAGAACAAAAAAAGGATATTCACCCTTTTCCAAAATATTTTCATAAGCCGTAAATACCGCATGATTTATCTGCTTGCTTACCACAAAACGATTGTTTAGAAATAGATACTGCTCTCCTTTGTTTTTCTTTAACATTGTAGGCTTACCGATATAACCGTAAATATTTATAAAATCAGTTCGTTCTTCTACGGGAATAAGTGCGTCAAGCATATTTTCGCCAAAGACTTGTCTTATTCTATCTTCAATAGAACCTAAAGAATAATCGGAAGTTAATTCATCATCATTATAAAAGCGAAAATGAATTTCAGGATAACTTAAAGCGATTTTATTAAAAGTATCAACAATATGCTTTAATTCCGTTGTATTTGTCTTTAAAAAATTTCTTCTGGCGGGAGTATTAAAGAATAAATTCTTAACCGAAACCGAAGTCCCTTTAGGAAAAGAACCTTTTTCCGTAACAATATTTTGCGGATCTTCAACTCTAAGCAGAGTTCCTATTTCCTCGTCTCTTGTTTCCGTTTTAATTTCCAACTGCGCGACCGCGGAAATAGAACTTAAAGCTTCACCTCGGAAACCGAATGTTCCTATCGCTTCCAAATCTTCATAACTGGCAATTTTACTTGTGGCGTGTTTTTGAATGCAGAGAATCGCGTCTTCTTCCGTCATCCCGATTCCGTCATCGCAAACTTGGATTAAACTTTTGCCGGCTTTCTTTATAATTAATTCTATAGTTTTAGAACCCGCGTCAATGGAATTTTCAAGTAATTCTTTAACAACCGATTCCGGCCTTTGCACAACTTCTCCGGCTGCAATTTTGTTGGCAATATTTTCCGGTAGTATTTTTATTTTTTTAACTGACATTTTTCTTTCTTACGTAATAAAATATTTCAAACTGCTCGTGTTTCTCACGCTTTTCAACTGTCCATTCATCAACGTTAAATGAAGGAAAATAAACATCTCCATCCGCTTCAAAATTTATATATGAAATAATCATTTCATCCGCGGCTGAAACAGCTTTTTTGTATATTTCTCCGCCGCCGATTATAAATATCTTTTCAACATTTTGATTTTCGCAAAAACCATAAGCATCGTTTAATTTATCAAAAACTTTTACTTCATCAAATCCAAGATTTATATCTTTGTTTCTTGTTAAAACAATATTCAGCCTTCCCTTTAGCGGTTTGCCGAGAGACTGAAATGTTTTTCTTCCCATTATTATCGGTGAACCGAGAGTTGTATTTTTGAAGTGCTGAAATTCTTCTTTAATATGCCACGACATTTCACCGTTTGATTTTCCTATAACTCCGTTTTTTGAAACGGCGGCAATAATAATTTTCCTCAAACAGCAACCCCAAATTTAATTTTGGGATGATGCCGGTAATCGATCAATTCAAAATCATCGAAAGTTAATTCATCAATCGGTTTTTTGGCAATTTTTAATTTCGGAAGCGGAAGCGGTTCTCTTTTTATCTGTTCTTTCAGCCCTTCCAGATGATCGTATTTTTCATTCGGAGTTCCTTTTTCCGCAACGTAAATATGCGCGTCGATTATTGTGTGGGCAAACTGGCCAAGCTCAAGGCCGACTTCCTGGGCGATTATTTGTGTAAGAATAGAATACGCCGCAAGGTTAAATGGAATTCCAAGCGCTATGTCGCCGCTGCGCTGTGTTAAGTGGCAGTTTAATTTTCCATTGCTCACATTAAAAGCGTAAGAATAATGGCAAGGCGGAAGTTTACTTTTAGTCGCGTTTCCCGGCTCCCACGCGGTTACAACTAACCTGCGGCTGTACGGTTTTTCCTTCAATTCATTTATAACATATTTTATTTGGTCAATTTCATTAACCTTCCAATTTCCGTTTTCATCTTTTTCCGCGCTCGGGAAATGCCGCCAATAATAGCCGTAAGCAGTTTCAAGATTTCCTTCTTCGTCTGCCCAGGCATCCCAAATTTTTGTATGCTTCCTTAAATTCCTAATATGGTTTTCGCCGGATAAATACCAAAGAACTTCGTGCAGAAGAGATTTCCACTCGACTTTTTTTGTAGTTAAAAGGGGAAAACCTTTAGCGAGATCAACCTTATAAAAAGCCGCGAAATAAGAAATTGTATCAATCCCGGTGCGCGATTTTTTTCTTACGCCTTCATCCATAACTAATTTTACTAAATCAAGATACTGTTTCATTCTTCATCCTTTTTGCGCAAACATTGTTGGAAATATTGGGCACAATTTAATAAATTTTGCGGAAGGTATAAAATATAATAAAGGTCATTTATTCATCATTTTAGAATGATGAAAAACAATTGGTTACTCAGCAAATTTTAAAATTTCCGTTAATTTTATTTTCGCGCCAAAATTTACTACGATCAAATAAAGGAAAAGATATACTATTTCAGCAACCAAATTTTTACTATATAACCCTAGAACTAAAAAAATTATTGTTGAAGTAATTACAACCGTTAAAGGAGAAAAATTGTATTGAAACTTTACTGCTTTTGAAGAAATCCGGAATAAATAAAAAGAGGCAAATAAAAATCCAAGAGTAGTTGCCACGGCGGCACCGAGCATTCCATATTTTGGAATTAATAAAAAGTTCAAAAGAAGGTTTACGGCAAAAGCCAAAATATCTGAAATTAAAAGATGATAACTTTTACCGGCAGCGTAAGGATAAACTGAATAAAAAGATGAAATTCCATTAAAAAGATAACCGAGTAAAACAAACGGAAGAATAATTATCCCCGCTTCATACTGTCGATTAAATAAATTTATTCCAAATATATTTATCTTAAATAATTCATCAGAAAAGAATGACACAGAGAGCAAAATAATACCGCTGATAGCAAGCAACTTGTTTAAAATTGCTCCGAATGAGTAATAATGTTTTTTTGAATTAAATAAATTAAGGGAATGCGGCGTCCACGCAGTACGAAATGAAATTACAAATACATTCATTATCATCGCAATTCGGTATGAAAAACTATAGATGCCTACCACGCTTTTACCAAGAAAATGTTCTAAAATAAACCGATCAATAACATCAACGGCAGAGGAAAAAATGCCCGCCGCGAATAAAGGCAGAGCAAAAGAAAAAATCTTCCTTAATAATTTCTTATGAATTAAGAAAGGAGAATATTCTTCTTTTAAGATGGGGATCATTATTGCAAAAAGAATAACAGAAGAACAAAGTTGAGAATAAAATATTCCTTCCACACCTAATTTTAAATAATACACTAAATAAATATTTAGAAGTAAATTTATTATTGCGCTTACCGCCGAATATACAACTACTTTTTGCGGCAGCTGTTTTGTTTTTAGAAGATGAAGAATAAAATAGGCTAAAACATCAAAGAATAAAACCGCGAATGTTAATTTTACTAATTCTGAATAGGAAGTTGAATTTAATACTACCGAAGAAATTTCTTTTGAAAAAATAAACGCAATTATATAAACTATAACTCCATTTACTATCACAACGTTGAAGATAGTCGAAAAAATCTTTTTCTGTTCAGAAGTAGAATCGACTTCTAAATAATATTTACTTAATGACGCTTGCATTCCGCCTAAGAAAAAAACTGATACCAAAACATAAAGCGACATCAACAAAGCATAGTTTCCAAAATCTTCTGTCGATAGGATGTGAGAATAAAGCGGGAGCAGAACAAAATTGATTGATCGAATAAATAGATTACCCAAAGTGTACCAGGCCGTCGATTTTGATAAGCCTTTTTGTTTCTGCATCAAATTATATTTTTTAATTTATAAAGTTCTTTTAATTGCGCGTTTACATTTTCATATCCGTGATATTTGTTTACCCATGCTTTTCCTTTTTCTCCAAACTCTTCTCTTAGGCTTTTGCTCTCTATAAGTTCATTTAATTTTATATAAAGCTGCTCGGAATTATTCGCAACAACAAATGGATTTTCCGGAATCCAATCCGAGTATTCCTTCGTCATGTTTGTAATAGTCGGAATTCCCATCGACAAAGTTTCAAGCCCGGCTTTTCCGTAACCTGTTCCGCCCATTGTTCCACCGACTTGATCGATGCTTATATCGCATTCAGCTTTTATTTTAAGCAGTTCCTTCCTATTAATTTTTTCGAGTAAAATAAATTCTATATTGTTCTCTTTCTTAATGTTTTCTATAACCGACATTATTAAATCCGTTCCTTTAAATTGACGATTAGTCGGTGAATGCACAATTTTTATTTTTTCATTTTCTTCTGTTTTTTTGGCGGGAAGTTCAGAAGGATCGTAAGGATAAAATAAATAATGAAGATCTTTTTTAAGCTCAAGATGATCGAACTCGCTAGTGATATTTAAATCTGAAATCGCGTCCATTTCCTTAACAATTCCTCTTAATCGAAGGTCGCTCCCGTAATAACAGCAGACAATCTTCTTTCCCTCTTTCTTCCATTTTTTCGCGAGTGATGAATTATGAAAAATATCTAAACCTGAATCGTAATGAATAACATCAAAATCGTTCAAATTAAATTCATCAATAATTCTTTCAACTTTTTTCTTCTTGTAAAAATCATTTAAAAGAAAAATAACTTTGCTCAATTAAATTTTTCGGAGTAAAAACCGGCGCTTCAGTTAATTGTTTCTGCTGAACTTGTGATTTTTTTTTCTTCCTCCAAAAAGAAGCCAGTGATGAAGTTGGATAAGGAAGGTTTAAACAGATGTCCTCTTTAAAAGCGTTGGGATTTTTATAATAAGTTATCAATCGCGAATAATCGCCGCAGCGGTTGTGCATCTCATAAAAACTATACGGAACGCCGGCAAAATTCTGCGGCCCGAGATGAAGAATTTTCAGCATTATAAATCTTTATAAAATGTATCTCTAAAAATTCCCCGCGCCCCGAAATTTTCTTTAAATCTTCCCAATCCCCAATTTGGCTCCATATTTACGGTGAAAATTCCGAAATCTAAAAATTTATAATTCTCGGTTTTATAGCGTTTCATAATTTCATAGAAGAGAAGATTAACCGCGCGGTATTCTTGATATTCTTCATCGTGACTAATATAAAACGCTAAAACAACTTCCGCGTTGGCGCTGAAATTACAAACTCCGGCAATAAGTTTTTCCCCGAGAAAAGCTCCCCATAATCTTATCTTTGATGGAAATATTTTCTTCAGTTTTAAAAGTTCATCAAGAGAATGAGTCGGGTTTACGCCGTGGCGAAGTTTTAAATTCTTTTTTAGAATTTCATAATAATCAGCGAATCGTTCGCACTCCGCGATTTCTACTCCGGCTTTAATTGCCTTTTTAACCGCTGTACGGGCTTCATTTCTGTAGGTTGATAGGAAATCATCGTTATCAACATCAAGCTGGACTACACTTGAAACATCACGTTTTAAATAACTGAAATCATTTTTCACCAAAGCAAAATCTATATAATTAGAATATTTGGTTTGATAAATCATCGGCGGCGGAGTAAGCTGAATTCTGTTCACGTTCAGATTTTTAGCGTAATCTTCAAGTCCTTCAACAAGGTCAAACGCTTCTCGAAAATTTAGATTTGTTTTATAAACAAAACTGCCGTAAGAAGCTCCGCCGTGCGAAGATAGAATTTTCTTCCCTTCTCTTTCGATAATAACGGCTGGAAAAACAGAAAGGATTTTATTGTTCTTTTTAATAACTACCGAGGCGTCTTCAAACCTATCTTTTGGGTGGTAAGACAAAAATAATCTTTTATGAAACATCGTCCCGTTATCGGAATTTTCAACAAACTGATCCCACTTAGCATCGGTAATATTTGAATCTTTTAACCGGATAAATTCTACCATATTAAACTCTGTTTATATTAAAAGAAAAAAGTGATTTCCCCTTCAAATAATTATCAATGAAGGGAGAAGTGAAAATTATCATCATAATAAAAAAATTATACTTATAACGAGGAATGCCGACAGTAATTAATGTTAATCCGGTTCCAAAAATTATAAATAAAAATAGGATGAATAAAATTTCTTCTTTAAAAATAATTTTATAGTACTTAAATAAAAAAAGGATAAAAAGTAACAAAACTAAAATATAAAACAACTGGTTGTAAATCTGAAAAGCGAAATATATCATTTTTCTTGTTAATGTGGCATCATCCCAATTTTTATTCACAGAAGTTTTTGTGAAAATTGATTTAACAGCTTGATAAAAATTTAATTTTGGAAACTGAAGAAGACTTGAAATCGCGGTATCATCCCAAGCGTAAAGCGCCGCCAATTTAATTGGTAAAAAAGATATCCATTTAAAAGGATGCTCAGAAATCCACTTTACTGATCTCTCTTTCCAAATTTTTTCTCTTTGGTAATAAGTTAAAGAATTGATGTTTTCTATATAACCTATATTTCCCTTTTCAAAAACCTTATCATTATAAGAACCTGTCGCATCATCATTAGCCCCTTGTATTAAATTAACCGGGCCTGTCGTCGATTGAAATTCAAATCTTCCGAAATTCGATTTTACAATGAATCCAAAACTAAGAATAAAAATAGCAGTTCCGGAAAAGATCAAAATAAATTTAGAAATAGGAAATCTCTTGTAAAGATGATAAACAAAGATTATAAAATAAACGATAAACAGAACCCAGCCTGTCGGGCGTACAGCTATGGAAGCAGCTAATAACAAGCCGGAATTAAAATAGCTTAATTTATTTTTCAGAATATAAAAGTAAATACTACCGAGAATTAAAGTTCCAAATAATAATTCGGTTAAATTCAATAACACTAATCCCAAATTATTTATATAAAAAATGTAGATTGTGGCGGAAATAACGGCGGTATCTTCGTTAAAAATTTTCACGCATATTTTGTAGACCAGAAAAAGCTGGAGAGAATTTATTATTATGTTAAATATACCAATGATGAAAGCCGAATTAACAATAGATAAGATTGAGACTAAAATATTGATATAAAGCGGCGCAATAATATAATCGCTGTAAAGTTGGCCGGGAGCGGGATAAAAAGTATTTGCTTTTATTGATTCTTCCGCGAGCTTGTAATAAGTAAGCGAATCGCTTACATAATTACCAGGGAAGAATATTAATATAAAAATTTGAATGAGAACATATAAGGCGATTATATATTTAAAATTTTTTTTAAATAATTAAGTAATATCCTCATTTAGAAGAGAAATTTCTCCGTTTAATCAATTAAAATTTAAACTGAATTGAAAAAATATTTCCCGTTCCTAAGCCGAGAGCGAACGGCGATAAAGCGTAATCAAATTTTAGATTGCCCCACATTAAACCAACGCCGGCTGTATAACTTTTGGATTCGTACCCGGTTTGATATCCGCCTCTAAGAGCGATAATATTATTATAAACTACTTCGCCGCCGAGATTAAAATGTGAATCATCCGCCGCTGTATATTTTAAAAATTCCGCAGCCGCGGTTATTCCTAATTTGGAATTTGGAATTTCAAAACTATAAGCCGGGCCGACTCTGATTTCCGTGGGAAGTTTTGTAGCTTCATTTTTTAAAACATTCATCGAACCTAAATTTTTAACAACCGCTGATGCGGTTAATCCTTCTACGGAAGTTTTATAATAAAAACCGAAGTCAAATCCCCAGCCGGTTGATTCATCGGTAAACAAACCTTCATATAAATATTTAACAGATATTCCGGCATCTAAATTATCAATTATTTTAAAACCCGAGGAAATACTTCCGAAAAAATAATTCGCGTTAAATTTAGAAACCGCATCGCCGGGACGCATTCTAACTTCAATATCATTTATGTTTGTAACATTAAAACCAAAAGCCAGCGGAAGTCCCAATATTTTAGATTGCACACCAAGAACTTCACTTCTTATTCCTTCAATCCATTCATTGTGCATAAGCATAATTTCATTTGCGTCTTTTCCGGAAAGTTTCGCGGGATTATAGAATAAAGAAGTTACATCATTAGAGACGGTGGCGCCTGCGTCTCCCATCGCAATATTCCTGGCTCCGAAACCGAGTTTTAAAAATGATAAACCGCTGTTACCCGCTGATTGAGCAAAAACCGGTGAAACTGCGAGAAGAAAAATTATTCCAACAGATAAAATTTTTATTTTCTTAAAGTTCATATTCATTTATAAATAATTTTAAAAAGTTAATTAAAGATTAACACTTAAACCAACAACATGCCTATCCTGCGGCGAATATGGCTCAACAACAAAAGCGTAATCAATTCCAAAAGTTGTTTTACCGAATTCCTTAAAATACGAAAAACCGAGAGAAGGACGAACCGGGGAATCTGAATTACTAAAATTAAATTGATCTAAGCCGGCACGCAAATAAAGCTTTTCGATTATGTTATATTCAACTCCGGCCCGTATAATATTTGATTCCGCGTTGCTTGATTCAAAATCGGCAGCGATAATTAAACGTGAAGCATTGTCTTTATATCTTAATCCAATTTTTTTAAGTACCGGGAAATTATCTTTTGTAGTCGTTCCTTCTTGATCATAGACCGGAGAAGTATCCCATTTGTACTTGCTGTTTATATCGGAAATAGAAACCGCCAGATTAAAATTTTTATTGATTCTGTATACCGCACCCAAATCAATTCCTACGCCGGTGGATTTAATATCTTCGTAAAGTTTATAGTAGTATAATTTTAATTCTATTCCGATTGCCAATTTTTCTGAAAAACGATTCGCGAAAGCGAGGAAAAACTGATTTTCCGATGTAGAAAGATCGCCGGTTTTATTTCCTTGATTATCGCGGCCGTCGATTTTACTTACTCCGGAATTTATTATTCCCGCGCTAAGCCCCGCGCTTGATCTTGGTTTTCTATTTTTTGAAGTGTCATTTTTAGAATAAAAATCGAACCGCCGGGTAAAGTTCAAATAATTCAGCGAACGGTCGAGAGATAAAAATGTATATGATGATTGAATAGAATTTTTTTCCTGGAAAACAGATAAAGCCGGATTATAATACGCGACAAGATTTCCTTCGGTAACAGCCGACATAGCGTTACCCATTCCGATTCCCCTAGCGCCGAATCCCATTCTGCTGAAAGCGCCGGGCATGCTGTTTATCTTACTTATTTTCGGCTGCGCGAATAGAATTCCGGCAAAAGGAATAAATATTATAATTATAAATTTTTTCAAAAATAACCTCTACTGTAAAACCATAATTTTGCCAAAAACCGGATCTTCCGAATTAACTTCTACACGATAAAAATAAACACCGTTTGGAACGATAGAACCATTTTCGTCTCTGCCGTCCCAAAAATCTATTACGCCGTTAGTTTCTAAATTTGCTCCGTCAACTTGATTAATCGGATTTCCCCTTTGCGCGTTTTGTATTATTGTTCTCACCAGATTCATTCCGAAATCAAAAACTCTAATTGTAACCGAAGCGGACTTTCCGCCGGTGCTATACTTAATTTTAAGTCGATCGGTTTTGGGAGAAAAAGGATTCGGGAAAGCGTAAGTATTATTTTTAGAAGTTAATTTTTTGGAAGCGAAATATATTGTCCAGTCTCCGTTCCAGGTAAAATTTTCATCAAGTTTAGCAAGGCCGTCTTCCGAGCCGAGCCAAATAGTATTTCCTTCCGCGGCCGCAGCGTAAATTACGTTTGTTAAAAGAGGAATATTTGTTTTGCTGTCAATTATTGAAGTAGGAAGAATCCAGCTTTGCCCTTTATCGAAAGTTCTGAACGCGCCGTTATCGGTCGCCGCGATTGTTTGGAATCCGTTGAAGCCGAAGTTATGAGCTTTTTCTCCGGCAAGATGAGTATTCCAATTTTCTCCGCCGTCTGTTGTAGAACTTACACCGTAGAATTCATTTGGATCTTCCGCGCGCCAACTTGCCGCCCAGACTGATTTAGCGGTGGGATTATAACCTAACGCTACAATAAAATTTCCACTGATCGGATTATTTTGATTTGTATGATTAAACTTCCGCCAGCTAATTCCGTTATCTGTAGATTTATTTATTCCCGCTGCCGAACCAACATAAAGCGTTGAATCGTTTGTTGAGATAACTGAAAAAACTCTGTAGTTCAAATTATTTTCGGAACAAAATTTTCCCGAAACAGGCTGAAGGCAAAAGTTTAAAGTATCGCTCGGCTTCACGCTGTCAAAATAATCGGGAGGAAGTACAACTCTTTCCCAGGACTTTCCCATATCCGTACTTTTTCTTAATCCGCCGGCAAAAGTAGAAATCCAAATTGTGCCCGGAGTAAAGGCAATATCATAAATAATATTTTGAATTTTTACGGTAACGGGAACGGCATGAAGATGATTATTTCCGTAAACAACAATTGTATCCGCTTGAGTATCGACCGGCTGTGGAACAGTTTTCCAGGTTGCGCCTAAGTCAGTTGTATATCTAAGCCCGCTTCCTTCGGGAAGGCTTTGTCCGTTTGCTTCGGTTGTATGAGCTGTCGCTGCCCAAAACGTCCCTTTATAATAACCGATCGCGGAAACATTTTCTTCGCCGAAAGCTTCCGAGCCGTAAAAGTTTTTCCAGTTTTCGCCTCTATCGGTTGAAAGGCTTACGCCTTTGCTTGTTCCTACCCAAACCGTATCACCGATCGCGATAATATCACTTATACTGTTGCTGGCGGGATTTTCATCGCTAACTTTCGCTAATTCTTTTTCTCCATAAAGTTTAAACTGCTGAGGAGAAAACTGCGCATTTAAATTTGTATAGATGAATATCAGAAGAAATAAAATTGAAACTCTTATCATTGTGAAACTACAACATTGTGAGAAATTAAATTGCTTACTGCTTTGCTTCTGTCAACGGCGTGTATATCAAAACGCCAGGCTCCCGGAATATTTCCACCCCATTCAAACGACATTGTAAATTTACCATCTCCCGGTACCGCGTCACCTGAAGTACCATTATCAACTAAGGGAAATTTAGAAAGGCCTTGTGAATTTGTTACAATAGAACCATCCGGTTTAAATAACTCATAATAAACCGTAGCAATATCATTATATCCGTTGGAATCTTTAACCTCTACCGAAAATTTAAATTGTTCACCTACTTTAATTGTATCAGGCATAATTAAATTAGAAATAACTGGAGCAACATTACTTTGCCCGTTATTATATTTAAAACTTTCTTCAGCAACTTGAAAAGTTTTATTTAATGAATTCGTGAGATAATATTTAATTGTATATTTTCCGTTTGGATACTGACGGCTGAGAGGAAATTTATTAGAGTAGATTAAATCACCTTTTGCCGCATCACCGGCAGATGAGCTTCCGTTATCAAACATTTCCACGGGAGATGAATTAAGCTGATCCATATCGGGAGAGAAAACATCAAAAAAAACATTTTTAACATTTTCTTTTGATTGGATTTTAAGCTGCGCTGTAAAAGCGGAATCTCCTTTTACATAAAGGAAAGAATCAACTGAAGCAACAAAAACGGTCTGCGCGTGGGAAGATTGAACTTCCACAACGTTATCATATTTTTTTTCACATCCCCAAATTAGGAACGGCAAAAGAAGTAAAATATATTTTTTCATTTGTAAAATATTTATTTATAATAATTTATTCACAAGGTAAAAAAAGGGGTATTGTAAAATTCCAATTAAATTTTCCCCGAAAAAGATGAGCTTAAATATGAATAAGAAAAATTCATTTTCACATTCCCGTAACAATAAACGGATTGGGTGTAAAGGAAACTATTAAAATAGCAAAACTAATATAACCGAGAATCATTCTTGTATTATCAAGTTTTGAATAATCGGGAATAGTAGGATGTTTAATTCGAATAATAAAAAACAGAACGAGCGCCCAAAACAGCCATCCCATCCAGCCGTAATTGGCCAAAGATTCAAATTGAAGCCCCAACGCGCCGAGAGTTCCAAGTATTACCAAAACAGCAAAAGCAATAGTCGCAATTTTATTATGATTTTCTTCCCCGAACATAGTGTAAGCAATATGTCCGCCGTCTAATTGTCCGACGGGAATCATATTCATAGCGGTTATAAATAAGCCGAACCATCCGACACAAAGATAAGGATAATGATAGATTTCAGTCATCGGAGGGAAAAATTGTCCCGGATGCACAAATATTGCTCTTAAAATCATAAAAAGTAAATTATCGCCGAAAGCCAGTTCAACACCGCCGCTTGCTTTTGTGGCGGAAAGATAATCAGGATGAATTTTTAAAAGATAATCAATACCGGGAACATGCGTAAAACCATAAACTAAAATTATAAGACAGGCGATAAATCCCGCAATAGGCCCGGCAACTCCGATATCAAACATAACTTTTTTGGATTGAATAGGAGATTTAGTTTTTATTACAGCGCCCATTGTGCCGAAATTAAGAAAACCCATAATCGGCGGAAACGGAATATAATATGGAAGCGTAGCTCTAACTTTATGAATTACAGCCGCAAAATAATGTCCGAACTCGTGGCAGGAAATCATAAAAAGAATTGATAAAGAATAAGGCAGCCCGGTAGCTAAAGTATCAATCGAATAAGGAGGAAATTTTCCCGTAGTCCATTCAACTCCGGCCATGGTAGTTGTTAAAAAAGTTAATAAAAATAACCCAATATGAAGGGGATATTTTTTATTGTCTCTTCTCTTTTTTTCTTTCGCTGTTTCGAAATAATATGCTTCGTTCTTAAAATATTCAGACATACTTATAAATCTATATTAAAGCCAACTGTGGAATAATTTTCATTTAAATCGTAAAACTCGCCGTGAATGCTTTTGCCGGAATGATAAGTGTATAAAATGCTAATTCCGCGCCCGTTAACTTTCCCTATTTTTAATCCCGCCGAAATTATATTATTACCTGCATATTTACCTATTTGGGAAAGTTTAAAATCATAAGCTACAAAAGGCGTAACAAAATTTTTCAGCATCGGGTAAAAATAATAATCAAAGCCGGTTTGAAAAATCCCTTTTCCTATGGTGCGCGGAGTTGTGTGAAATAGATACGTAAAGCCGCCGTAAAACCTTAGGCCTTTAGTTTTATAAAAAGGAAGAAACTCTATAAACTCGCGGCTGTAAACGCGTGGATGCCGGCCGTCCACCCAATAATTTGTTGAATAATCAAATCGGCCGTCAACAAAATGAGCGGAAATATGACTGATTCTTAAGCGTGCGCCGTATTCATATTTTTTCTTTTTGATTTTATAAGCCGCGTTCATACCGAAAAAATAATCAACGGCTTCTACAGGAAAATGAAATTCGCTTGTTCCATGGAGGCGGGTGTAAGTAAAAAAATCAGCGCCTACCGAAAAAGTTGATTTGTTATTTTTGTATTGATAAAAGTCTTGTGAAGTTCCTACATCCAGACGAATCTTATTTTTTCCAAGCATATAGGCAAAGCCTGTATTCGGTTCTAAAAAATTTGCGGTAAACGGCTGAATATTTAGTTTTGCCGGAAACCATAAACTTTTTTCTTGAGCAAAACAACTTATGGAAATCAGTGCTGCGATGAATAATATTTTGGAGAAACGCATTCAGTTTTTATCCGCTTAAAATTTAATTGTCTTTTGAATTTTCTGTTTAATTAATTTATTGTAACTGTATTTCAATTTTGAAGAAAAGCCGGCGATACCATATTTATTAGTCGGGAAAGCAAACGAAGGTTCAAAATAACAATTTACTTCGCAGCCCCGGCAAAAATCGAAACGGCCTTCCATCTTCTTAAAATATTTTAATTTTTCCGTTTCCCTTATTTCTTTAATGGGACGATCGATCTTTACTCTTTCATTTTCAAAATGGTAGCATGGAAGAATAATTTCATTATAAGGCGAAATAACAACAACGCGCGAAACAGCCTTACAGCTCGGATCTTCAATATTATTTCCGCCGTCTCTTCTTAATTTTATGAAAGCGGGATTTAAATAAACATCCATTTTTCCGCTTGCGTATTCTTCTATATAATCCATTGCTTTATCATTTAAACCGGGATTTCCGAAATATGAAAAAACCGGATTTACGATTAATACCAATCCATGTTTCGAAGCTATATCATGCATCCGCGGAAGTTTTTTATAAGTCTCATTTGTCGCGGTAAAAAGAATATCGGGAAACTCGCCGAGTGATTTTGCAATTTCAATACTTTTGATAACGCTGTTGTAGCAATTAACTTTTCTAATTTTATTATGCTCTTCTTCGTCGGGAGAATCTAAAGAAAAATGAAGAAGATTTATATTTCCCGCCAGCTTTTCGGCAAACTTAGGATAAAGCAGTCCGTTAGAAGTTATACTGGTTTGCATTTTCAAATCGTGCGTGAACTTTGCCATTTTATGAATTTCTTTATGAAGAAGAGGCTCGCCGCCGGTTAAATCTATAAATTTTACTCCAAGTTCTTTAAGCTGAGTAACATTTGATTTAAAATCTTCAAAATCGGCAAACGGAGTATTTTTAAAATTTTCATGAATTCCAAAATGGCAGAATTCGCAATAAGCGTTGCACCGGTATGTTACATAATAATTACAAAGCAGAAGCATTTAATATTCTCTTCCCTTCCAAATTACCTTTCGAGAAAAAGAAAGTATAAAAGGAATCGCGACAACATAAAGTGTGTAATAAACTTCAAAAGTTAAAAAGTATTTAAGATTTTTTCTTACTCCCAAACTGCTGTGAACCGGGAATAAAAAGAAATAATCAATCGCTACTTTAAAGACCGCCAAATATAACCATACGGCGGAGAAAAATAAAGGAGAGATAAAAACGCAGAGATTTGTAATAAATCCTAATACCAATACAAAATACCCGCGGAACGGAATGCCCAATCCGCCAACGGACCAGCGTTTTTTTTGCCGGTACAAACTTTTAAAATCGCCGCAGGGAAGTGAAGTAACAAGGTTTTCCCAATTTAAAGGAAAAATTATTTTATACTTTTTTAATTCCGAAATCGCTTTTAAAAGATTAAAATCTTCCGTAACGCTGAAAGGCAGATTTTCATAACCGCCGACTTCTTTATAAGCTTGCCTGCGGAATGACATATTATTCCCGATGCAGCTTATGGGAAAATTAAGATTTATAGCTCCCGCAGCCACTGAAAGCAGATAAATAAAATCAATACTTTGCATTCCGGAAAAAGAGTTTGATGCTTCTTGTGTAGTAAATCCATTTACAACCGCGACATCTTTTTGATAATAACTTGCCGTTGTGTAAGCCCAGGTTGGAAGCACGGCACAATCGGCGTCCGTAGTTAATATTATTTCCCCGGAAGCAATTTCCAGCGCGGTTGCGAGAGCGTTTGTCTTTCCTTTTAGTCTGCCGATTTCTTTCTTTGTTACAATTTTTTTGAATTTATTTTTTCCTGCGATAAATTCATCAATAATTTTCCCGGTCGCGTCCGCGGAATTATCATCGACCAAAATAATTTCAAGCTTTCCATCAGGATAGATTAATTTATCTAAAGACCGCAAACAGCGGAGAATAATTTTTTCTTCATTCCTTGCGGCAACAATAACCGTAGCCGATGGATATTCTTCCTCTTTAATTTTAGGAAATTTTTTATTTACACCGATGAGAAATAAAAATGATTGTATGAAATAACCGCTTACAAAGATGAGAAAAATTATTTCAAACATTCTTGAGGCTCCCCTATTTCAAAACCTTTTTCTTCCGCTTTTCCTAATAAATATTTTATAGAATCGATTATAATTTTTTCTGATTTTATGCTGTCGTGCATTACTACAATAGAATTTTTATTTAAATAATTATCAACGGCAAATTTAACAACATTTAAATCATTTTTATAATCATAAGTAAGAAGCGACCACATTATATTTTGAAGATTAAGTTCATCCGTTATTTTTCTTGTTGAGAAATTAAACCTGCCGTGCGGCGGGCGGAAGTATTTTACTTTATAATTATGCTTTTCTTCAAGCAGAGTATTAAAAAGTGAAATTTCTTCTTTCGCTTCCGATGAATTTATTTTTGTAATAATTTGATGATTAAAAGTATGGTTTCCAACCGTATGTCCCGCGTTTATAATTTCATTACATAAACTTTGATTCTTTTTGATGTTATTTCCTACGCAGAAAAATATTGCTTTAATTTTTTTTTGATCTAAAAACGTTAGGATTTTCTCAGTTGCCGTTGTTGTGGGCCCGTCATCAAAAGTAAGAAGAATTTTACTACGGCTTTCCCACCTGAAAGATTTGAATAAATTTTTAATAACTCGGGGAGGATTGTATAAGGATTTCACTTGTATAAAATTTCTTTCCGGTTTGTGTTTTTTTTATCCTTTAATTACACCGATAGGCTTTATTTTGGCTACCTTTTTTGTAATTCCTTCATTATGCATAACATCAACAACATCGGAAACATCTTTATAGGCGCCCGGCATTTCTTCAGCGATTGTTTTATAACCTTTTGCGTGTATTATAATTCCTTCACGACGCAATTCTTCAATTAAATCTCTTCCCTTGGCGTCTTTTAACGCTTTAGTTCGACTTAAATTTCTGCCCGCTCCATGGCACGAACTTCCGAAAGTTTCATTCATCGCTTTTTCGGTTCCCACCGAAATAAATGAATATCTTCCCATATCTCCCGGAATTAAAACCGGCTGTCCTATTTTATTATACTTTTCAGGAATCATGCTGCTACCGGGCGGAAAAGCTCGTGTCGCTCCTTTTCTGTGCACGCATACTTTTTTCTTTGACCCGCCAATTTCGTGTTCTTCAATTTTAGCAATATTATGGCAAACATCATAAACTAAATTAAATCCAAGCTGACTTTCGCTTAAATCGAAAGTTTTAATAAAACTTTTTTTAGCGAGATGCATAATTACTTGACGGTTGTTCCAAGCAAAATTTGCGGCGGCCTGCATTGCCGAAAGATAAGCTTTTCCCTCTTTTGAATTTAAAGGAGCGCAGGCCAGCTGGCGGTCGGGTAAATTAAATCCGTATGAACCGCTAGCTTTAACAAGAGTTTTTAAATAATCATCGCAAACCTGGTAACCTAACCCGCGTGAGCCGGTATGAATTTGTACAACTATTTGTCCCTTAAACAATCCCATAACTTGCGCGGCTTCCGGTAAATAAATTTCATCAACAACATCAACTTCTAAAAAATGATTTCCTGAGCCGAGGGTTCCCAGCTGATCATATCCTCTTTCAACTGCGCGGGGCGAAACAGCACTAAAATCGGCGTTTTTTAATGTACCGCTTTCTTCAGTAAATTCAATATCGGATGGATTTCCGAGATCATTTTCCAGCGCCCAATTTGATCCGGTTGTCAAAACTTTTTTCATATCGGAAATCGAAAGTTTTTTAATAGCACCGTGTGCGCCGACTCCGGTAGGAATATTGTTAAATAAATTATCTATTAATTTTGATATATTATTTTTTGCCGAAGCGAATTCCAGTGAAGTAACCGCAAGCCGCACTCCGCAGTTTATATCATATCCCACACCGCCGGGTGAAATTACACCATAGTCTAAATTTGTGGCGGCAACTCCGCCGATAGGAAATCCGTATCCCCAATGAATATCGGGCATTGCCAAACTATATTTTTCAATTCCGGGAAGATGAGCTACATTCATAACTTGCTTCAGAGCGTCATCATTCTGCATATTTTCTTGAATCATTTTCGGTGAAATATAAATTCTTCCGGGAACTTGCATTCCGCCCGTTTTAGGAATTTCCCAAAGATTCTCTCTTATTTGGTTTAGCTCAATGTTATTGATTTTCATTTTAAATATTGAAAACTATTCTTGTTGTTAATCTTCCTGCTTTTTCAATAATATTCATCTGATGAAATGTAACAGCTTTGATTTCGGAACGCAACATAAAGTGATTTTCCTTAAGATTTCCGCCGATTAAATTTACCTTTAAAAGCCATTCTTTTTCTTTTATAATTTGAATATTTTCAAGGCGTTCTGTCAGCCGTTTCTTTGATAGAAGTAAATAATTTATTTCGGAAAGAAAATTTACAAGAAGTTCTTCCGGAGAATTTTCAGAAAATTCGATAATTTTATTTTCTTCATTCTCCGGTTCTGCGGTTTCTATAGCGGCTTCTTTCCATCCTTCAAATGCGGCAGAAAAAAGTCCTTCATAAGAATCAGCCGTTACCTCTAATGCAATATCGGCGGTGTGTTCTATAAATTTATATGAATATTCCAATTACTTACTTTCTTACTTTTAAAAGTTTTTTAATAATGAGTATAGAATATTTAATTTAAATAATTATTGAGTAAACCATCGTAATAAAAGTTTATTATAAAAATTCTTTCTAATTTTGGTTTTCACAATTTATTCAAACTTTTATAAACATTTAATCACATGAATATCCCGGAGCATAAAAAAGGAATTTTTGCGGTTCTTGCCAGCGCTTTACTTTGGAGTACCGGCGGAATATTTATAAAACTTATTTCACTTAACGCTATGCAGATTTCTTTTTTCCGGTGTTTATTCGCCGCAATAGTTTTCGCTGTAATTTTTCGCGCAAAGGTGTTCAGGTTAAACAAATTCGCGTTTGTAAATGCTGTTTTTTATGCGGCCGTATTAATACTTTTTGTAATAGCAACAAAAATGACGACTGCGGCAAACGCAATTTTTCTTCAGTATACTGCTCCTATTTATGTTCTTATATTTGAACCAATTTTGCTTAAAACTAAATTTGAACGCATAAATATAATTACTATTACTGTTTGCTTTGTGGGAATGGTTCTGTTTTTTATGGGAGAACTTTCACCCGGACATTTTGCGGGAAATATAATAGCGCTTCTTTCGGGAATTGCTTTTGCGGCTTTTATGCTTGGCATGCGAAAGAACGACCATAAATTTCAATTTAGCTCTATTTTCTACGGAAATATTTTGGTAGTTTTAATCGCGCTGCCATCATTATTTGAAATTACTTCGCTTTCAATATCAAATTTTATAATGGTCGCGTATCTTGGAGTTTTTCAAATCGGTTTAGCCTACGCAATTTTCAGTTACGGATTAAAAAGAGTTTTTGCTATTGAAGCCTCCTTAATTTCTATGATTGAACCTGTACTGAATCCTGTTTGGGTTTTTTTAGGCTATGGTGAAATTCCCTCATTTTTAGCGATAATAGGGGGAATAATAATTATTTCCGCCATTTCAGTCCGCGCGTTTATTTTAGAATCACCGATGATGAAAGCAAGATTGAAAAATTAAGGAGCAAGTCTTGCGATTTTCCAATCGGCGCCTTCCTTTAAATAAATAATTCTGTCATGCAGCCGGTTTTCTCTTCCCTGCCAAAATTCAAATTTCTCCGGTATTACTCTATAACCTCCCCAAAAAGGAGGAAGAGGCACATCATCATTCTTAAATTTTTCTTCCAATTCTTTTACCAGTTTTTCTAAATATTCACGATTAGGAATTTGGGAACTTTGTTTTGATGCCCACGCGCCTATTCTGCTTCCAATAGGACGGGATTTAAAATATTTTTCTGATTCTTTAAAAGATACCTTTTCCACTTTTCCCGAAATTCTTATTTGCCGCTGTAAATTGCGCCAATAAAAAAGTATTGCCGCACGGGGATTTTCTTCTAAATCTGACGCTTTTAAACTTTCATAATTTGTAAAAAAGACAAAACCTTTTTCGTTATAATCCTTTAATAAAACTGTTCTCGCCGAAGGAATTCCGTCTTTGCCGGCAGTCGCAACCGTCATTGCCGTAGGTTCGGTTATATTTGCCTTAATTACATCATTCATCCATATTTTAAATTGTTCTAATGGATTTTCACTTACACTTTCTTCTGAAAATTCTCTCAATGTTTCTCCTAAATTTCTAAATGAAAAAGAATAACAAATAAAACAAACAGAAATTGATATTCAAACTTAAGAAAGATTAAAAAGATAATTTTTGATTTGAATTTACTGCCGTTATTTTAAAATGTATCTCTAAAAAAACCGCTTTTATCTTATTCCTTAAATTGTTTATTTTAGCGGATTAAATCTCAGGCATTTAAATAAAAAGTTAAACCTTTAATTATGTGAGGTATTATAGGCCATAATATGATTATGATCTATATATTTACTTTAATAGTTTAATAAAAACAAAAATATCTATAATAATTATAAGCAGAAAATGAAAGCTAGCGAACTGACAAAAGAGCAAAAAGAAGAATTAGAAAAATTTGGGGCAAATACTTGGTTTGTAGAATATCTGCACGATCAATATGAAGAAAATCCCGGTGATCTACCGGAACAATGGCAAAATTTTTTTGGGCCTTTAACCTCCGAAAAAAAGCCACATAATGAAAACGGAAAAAGTAAACAAACAAATGAAAAGAATTTAAAAAATCTGCCTAAACCTAATGATGAAGATGAAACTCAAGTTATTGCGGGAAGCTCTGCCCGAATACTTGAAAATATGAATACAAGTTTAACAATTCCTACAGCTACTTCTCAAAGAACAATTCCCGTTAAACTTTTGGAAGAAAACCGAATTACAATTAACCAATATCTAAAGAAAAATAACAGAGGGAAAATTTCCTTTACTCATATTATCGCTTGGGCTATTATTAAAGCTATCGCGAAAGAACCGGTAATGAATTATGCTTTTACTTTTGTTAATGATAAGCCGACTGTCATTAAAAGAAAAAGTATTAATCTCGGATTAGCAATTGATATTCAAAAAAAGGACGGTTCGCATTC
Organism: uncultured Bacteroidota bacterium; assembly: GCA_963798775.1. Lineage (GTDB taxonomy): Bacteria > Bacteroidota > Ignavibacteria > Ignavibacteriales > Ignavibacteriaceae > CAWCUK01. The sequence goes on along the minus strand of CAWCUK010000004.1, from coordinate 39,737 downwards.
TCTTATAGTTCCGAATATTAAAAACGCGGATCAGATGAATTTTAAAGAATTTTTAGAAGCTTACGAAGATCTTGTAAAAAGGTCGAGGAAAGGGCTTATTGATCCCGCTGAATTTTTTGGAACCACTGTAACATTAACAAATCCCGGAACAATCGGTACTGTTATGTCGGTTCCGCGATTGATGACGGGACAGGGAACAATTATAGCGACAGGTGCAATTCAATATCCCGCTGAATACCAGGCAATGTCTCCCGAAACAATTTCTACTTTGGGAATCAGTAAAGTAATGAACATGACGAGCACTTATGACCATAGGATTATTCAAGGCGCGGAATCGGGAATGTTTTTAAAATCAATTCATGAACTTCTTTTGGGCCAAGAAAATTTTTATGATGAGATTTTTACCGCGTTAAGAATTCCTTTAAAGCCGATTTTATGGAAAACAGATTATCAGCCCGGCGCTTTCGATCGTTCTTCAAATATGGAAGAAATAGAAAAACAAGCCCGCGTTCTGCAATTGATAAATCTTTATAGAGTAAGAGGCCATCTGCTAGCCAATCTTGATCCACTCGGATCACAAAATAATTATCATGCCGAACTGGATCCGATTACATACAAATTTACCTTGTGGGATCTTGACCGCGAATTTATTACAGGAGGTTTCAGCGGATTAAAACGTGCTACACTGCGGCAGATATTAGAAATAGTTCAAAAAACTTATTGCGATAAAATCGGCGTTGAATATATGCATATTCAAAATCCCGAGGAGAAAGTCTGGCTTCAAGGAAAAATGGAACCGGTAAAAAATGTTCCTAATTTTAGTCAAGAATTAAAAAAGATAATATTAAATAAATTAATAATTGCCGAAACCTTTGAACATTTTATACATAATAAATTTATCGGCCATAAACGTTTTTCACTCGAAGGCTCCGAAACATTAATTCCAGTTTTAGATTTAATTTTGAATGAATCCAGCGACAGCGGAATAAATGAAATTGTTTTGGGAATGGCTCACAGAGGAAGATTAAATGTATTAGCGAATGTAATTGGCAAATCTTACGATTCTATTTTCTCCGAATTTGAAGACATACAGGATCCTAATTCAATTGAAGGATCGGGAGACGTAAAATATCATTTAGGAGCAACAGGAAAGTATAAAACTCGTAACGGAAGAAGTATAACTGTTTCAGTAGCCTCTAATCCAAGTCATCTTGAATGGGTTGATCCTGTAGTAGAAGGAATTGTGCGGGCAAAACAAAAACGACTTGGTGATGATAAAGTTCATCAAAAAGTTATGTCGCTCCTAATTCATGGAGATGCGGCTTTTGCAGGTCAAGGAGTCGTTGCCGAAACTTTAAATTTATCACAGTTAAGCGGTTACAGAACCGGCGGAACGGTTCATATAATTATCAATAATCAGATTGGTTTTACAACTACTCCGGAAGACGCTCGTTCTTCTGTTTACGCCACAGACGTAGCAAAAATGATTCAAGCACCAATCTTTCACGTAAACGGCGATGATCCTGAAGCCGCTCTTTGGGTTGCAAAACTGGCATTTGAATATAGGAAAATATTTAAGAAAGATATTGTAATAGATCTATTCGGATACAGAAGACACGGACATAATGAAGGAGACGAACCGGGATTTACTCAGCCGCTTCTTTATGATAAAATTAAAAGTCATCCTTCAGTTATGGAAATCTATTCTAAAACATTATTGGATAATAAAATACTTTCCGCCGAAGAAATAAAATCGATGAAGGATGAAATTTATAATATTCTAGGATTAGCGTTCGATAAAATAAAGAAAAAAAGTACCGAGTTTAATACCGATGTTCCCTTGGCCGTATCAAAAGAAAAAATTGCCGCGGTACAGCCGGTTGAAGATACTTCAATTAGCGAAGAAAATTTGGAAACGATTGTTAAAGGAATAACAAGACTGCCTGAAACTTTTCATATTCATCCAAAGCTGAAAAGAATTTTGGATAAAAGAATTGGATTATTAGACGGCAGTGAAGAAGCTGACTGGGCATTCGGCGAATCTATTGCTTTCGGAAGTCTTTTATTGGAAGGAACTCCCGTAAGATTAAGCGGCCAAGACAGCGTGCGCGGAACTTTTAGTCAAAGACATTTAGGTTTATTAGATATGGAATCCGGCGATGAATTTATTCCTTTAAATCATATTAATGAAAACCAGGCAACTATAGAAGCATTGGATAGTTTTTTATCCGAGGCTGCCGTATTGGGCTTTGAATATGGTTACAGTACCGCTGATCCGTTGGCGCTTGTAATGTGGGAAGCTCAATTCGGAGATTTCGCAAACGGAGCACAAGTTATTATAGATAATTTTATTGTCGCTTCTTATGAAAAGTGGAAAATACCGAACGGTGTAGTAATGCTTCTCCCCCATGGTTATGAAGGTCAAGGTCCGGAACATTCATCAGCAAGACTTGAGCGTTTTCTTATTCTCTGTGCAGAAAATAATATGCAGGTTTGTAATCTTACTACACCCGCGCAATATTTTCATCTTTTAAGAAGACAAATAAAAAACGCCGTTAGAAAACCTTTAATAATTATGACACCGAAAAGTCTGTTAAGAAATCCTGAAGCGAAATCCCCTAAAGCAGATTTTGTGAACGGAAAATTCAGAGAAATAATTGATGATGAATCGATAGAAAAGAAAAAATTTGTTGAAAGAGTAATATTAACAAGCGGTAAAGTTTATTATGAATTGCTGAAATATAGAAAAGAAAATAAAATAGATGATACAGCAGTAGTTAGAGTTGAACAATTTTATCCTTATTATTCAGAAAAAGTGCAGGCGTTGTTAAAATCTTATCCGAATGCGAAAACAGTTGTTTGGGTTCAGGAAGAACCTAAAAATATGGGAGCATGGAATTTCTTGGCTCCCAGACTTGTTGAGGATTTATCAGAAGGACAAAAATTATTTTATGCGGGAAGACCGGAAAGCGCGAGTCCTGCAGTCGGTTCCGCAAAAAAATCTAATAAACAGCAAAAGAATTTAATAGAAGAGGCATTTAGAAAATAATTTTCTTGCTTGAAGAATAATCCTTATTTATTTTTCATTTGTGGTTATTCAAAAAAATTGGCTGCGAGCGTAACTCAGTTGGTAGAGTGCCAGCTTCCCAAGCTGAATGTCGCGGGTTCGAATCCCGTCGCTCGCTCATATCCTTCCTTTTTCAGCGAAATGGTAAAATAAATAGTGCTAATATTTATGCATATCTCAAATAAATTATATTAATTTTTTATTTATTTTAGGTAAACAAATTTTAGGTTTCATTTATGAATAATTTTAAAAAAGTTTACGGAACTTTAGTTTTGCTTAGTTTATTAATTTTTGCCGGATGTAGCGATCCCGCTTCAGCCGATGAAACTTTTGTGGCTTCAAGTAAATCAACTGTTTTCCATAAGCCAAGCTGTACATACGCGCAGCAAATTCCGGAATCAATGAAAATTACATTTCACTCAAGAAGTGACGCGGTAAATTCCGGCTATTCACCATGTGGTGTATGTAAGCCATAATATTGAAATTATTTTAAAAAATTCTAAAGATTTTTGTAAAAAGTATTGGATTATTTAATTATTTTATACGATATTTGGTACTCAAATTTTGAATGACGGTTTAATAACCGGGGGCTTAGCTCAGTTGGTTTAGAGCACCTGCCTTACAAGCAGGGGGTCGTAGGTTCGAATCCTTCAGCCCCCACAACCTTAAAAGCCTTCTTATTAGATAAATTGGAAGGCTTTTTTATTTTTAAAGCAATTCATCTCCCTAACAATTTTTAACCTAAAAATATTCTCCTCTCAAACTATCACTTTTACATTATTGGTTTTTAAAAAATTTAATATTGTCAGTTTCCCAAGCTGAATATCGCGGTTCAAATTCCTTCTAACCTTGAAATAATAAATCAAATCCTAAAACTTTTTTGTTATTATTAAGAGCGGGTAAAAAAGGAATAGATTTTTTTTTCATCCATTCTTGTATAATTGAAATATTGTTTTTAACTTTGCAATAAAAAGTACTTTGAATGGAACAACAACAAAATTATATTAAAGATTTGGCCGAGATTCGTTCAATGATGGAGCGTTCTTCCAAATTTTTATCACTCTCCGGTTGGGCAGGCATATTGGCAGGTATTTATGCTTTAGCTGGCTCGTTTATCGCATATTACATTTTCAATTTTAATCCTGATAAAATTGATTTCAGTTCAGCAGCCGCACCTACAAATTTAACTAATGTTATAATTTTAGCTTTTTTAATTTTGATACTGGCGCTGGTTACGGCTATTTTTTTCTCATGGAAAAAGGCAGACAGTAAGGGTGAAAAAATATGGAACGCTACATCCAGGCGACTTTTAACTAGTATGGCTGTTCCCTTAGTAGTCGGCGGCATATTAATTTTAATAATGATTTCAAAAGGATTATTGGGCTTACTTGCGCCGATGACACTTCTATTTTATGGACTAGCATTATTTAACGCAGGAAAATTTACGATAAAGGAAGTGAAATTTTTAGGTATGGTTCAAATTATTTTAGGCTTAATTTCTTTCCATTTTATTGAGCTCGGTTTACTTTTTTGGGCTGCCGGATTCGGAGTTGTTCATGTTATTTATGGAATTTATATGCATTTCAGGTATGAGAGGTGAAAGTATTACTAAATCATTTAAATAAAGCTTTCGAAAGTCGGATTAGGCTTGGAATTATGTCGGCTCTAGCCGTAAATGAAATGCTCGATTTCACCTCGTTGAAGGAATATCTTAATGTTACTGACGGAAATTTGGCAAGCCATATTAAAGCATTGGAAAAAGAGAAATACATAGGCATCGAAAAATCTTTTATCGGCAGAAAACCTAATACAAAATATTTTATTACTACAGAAGGTAAAAAGGCATTTGATGAGCATCTAAGAGTGCTAGAGAAAATAATTAAATCACAGAAGGTAAAATAATTATAAAAATTTTAGATGAATAAAATGTACACTTTCCCAAACATAATTTAATAACAAACTCTGTTGAGGCTTAAACTATCGGAATTCATTTTTTTTATCCTTTCACTTTGTAATACAAAGTACTATTAAATATAAACTTAAACAAAATGAGGTAACACCTATGAAATTGTTCAGCAAATTTAACAAACACATCACCATAATTTTTCTTGTAACTGCACTGCTATTACTTATTCCTTTTATTACAATGCAGTTCACTAATGAAGTAGAATGGCAAACCGGTGATTTTGTTATCGCCGCTGTATTACTAATTGGTACAGGCCTCACGTATGAATTAATAGCCGGAAGATTGGGCAATATTAAATATAAAGCCGCAGTCGGAATCGCCGTTGGAGCTTCCCTCCTGCTTATTTGGGTAAATCTTGCTGTTGGTATAATCGGGAGTGAAGACAATCCCGCAAATATAATGTATACCGGAGTAATTGCCGTCGGAGTTTTGGGAGCTATCATTACGCAATTTCAGCCGAAAAAAATGTCCTTTGTCCTTTTTACTATGGCGGCCGTACAGGTGTTGGTCCCGGTGATCGCATTAATTATTTGGAAACCTCAATTTGAAATAGAAGCATTAGGAGTATTCGCTTTAAATGCATTTTTCGCAATTTTATTCATCGGATCCGGATTCTTATTTAAACAAGCAGCAAAGGAAATAGCGGGAATAAATAATCCTTTAACCTCTGATAATTGAATTTTCGCATTCATCCATTTTTCCTATACAAAATCTTACTGATTTCTTAGATTTTAAAGGTAAAATAATTACAGGTACAAAAATGATAACTTTTATATTCTGGCTGTTCCTATTATTTTTCTGCTGGCCGTTAGCTGTTATTGCGGTTATTCTTTATCCGGTTTTATGGATTCTACTGCTTCCATTCAGGTTAGTCGGTATAACTTTTAACGCACTTTTTGATTTTTTAAAAGCTCTTTTAACTTTACCGGCTAGAGTTTTGCGGGGATAGACAATATTTTTTGGTTCAGCGTAAAATAAAATTTGCAAATGTTGTTCAATTAATATCTTCATAGTATTTTAGAAGATGTAAATTTAGTTATTACTATACCGGGAATTGAAATGCGAACAATTTATTTAAGAAAAGAATATCCTACCCACATAAGAAAAGTATTAATAGATATGGCTTACTTAGTAAGTCATAAAAAAATTAGATTAATAAAAACATATTATGAAGAAGGATTATTTCTCCCCTATTTACCGTCATTAAAAGATAAAGAGCCAAAGGTTGAAAAATATTTTTTAACCAAAGATAAAATAAAATCGGAAAGTTCAGATTTCTATTTTTTCGATTTTCCTTTCAAGCCGGAACAAGTTGAACCGGTAGCCGAATAACCGATATTTTTTAAGCTGTCAATATTTGACAGCTTTTTTTTGGTGTTTAATCTCACTTGATATTTATCATTGCCTTTTACCGCACTTTATAAAGATTCATAAGATATTATAATAAATACAAAAAACAGAAAAATTGCAGATGAGATATAATTATTTATACCCAATTCTTGTTACTGTGCTTATTTCTTTAATGGGTTGTAAACGCAGTTATGAACAAACCGAAGAAGATCAAGTTAAATTAAAAATTCCGGCGCAAGAGAGGATAAAAAAATCAGATATTAAATCCCTTTCAATTTTTAAATATCAATACAAGTGGGGAAAACCGGAACAAGACAGCCAGAAAGTTGCCTTCTATAAATATGATAAAAACGGAAATGAAATACTTTTTACCCAATTTTCTGCAGACGGCAGTATAGATTTTAGAACAACTCGGAAATATGACGCGGACGGAAATATAATAGGCTGGCAAACTATGGATGCCGACAGTAATATGAAAAGCAAAAAAACTTTTGTTTATGACAGTACGGGAAATAAGAAAGAAGAAAATGTTTATTCCCCCAAGGGTGATTTAGATGAAAAATGGGTTTACGATTATAACAAGCATGGAGATCCAAAAGAAGCGATTGCGTATTCATCTTCCGGATCTATTACCGAAAAAAAGAGTAACAAATTTGATAACCGCGGAAATGTTGTTGAAACTATAACGTATTTTGCCGATGGCTCAATAAGCGGGAAAGAAAAAAGCAAATACGATTACAGGGGAAACAAAATTGAATGGATTAAATACGGTTTAGACGGTAAAGTTATAAATAGATATGTTTCAAAATACGACCGCAAAGGAAACACGATTGAAACTTCCTTATATGATGATTCCGATAAATTAATGCAAAAATGGAAGTATGAATATGATGACGAGGGCAATACAATTCAATCTGTTGAATATAATGCTTTGGATGAGCCGGTAGCGCTGAAAAAATATTATTATGAATATTATGAAAATAATAATGATAAGAAATGATTAAAATTTAATCCCGGTTAAATCCTCACTTAAACTCCATAAATCTTGCGCCAATCTTTCATTATCAAGAGCGGATGCGGCAGAAGCTTCTTTTTTATTTTTAAAATATTTCCCGGTTATTCCATCAACCTGCTGGGAAACGGCTAAATAAACCGGAGTTTCGGCTCCCTCTTCAAGGGTTCCTCCGGACATGCTAAAGCCGGCAAAAAGCAATTTGGTACCGATTACTCCCGGATGAAGGGAATTTACAGTTATTCCTTTTCCATATAATTTTTCCGCAAGCGTTTTTGTAAAAAACATATTCGCTAATTTTGAATTAGCATAAGCGCCGTAAGCATTATATTCGGCGGGTTTTATAATTTCTTTTAAATCAAGCTTTCCTCTTTGATGGGCAGCCGAGTTAACATTTATAACTCTGCCGCCGCCGGAATTTTTTAGCAGCGGGATTAATTTTATTGTTAGTAAAAACGGCGCTAAATGATTGACGGCAAAAGTTTTTTCGTAACCATCTTTGCTTAACTGAAGATGGTTCAAATATATTCCGGCATTATTTATAAGAACATTTAAATATTCATACTTCTTCGAAATTTCTGCCGCCATATTCTTTACTTCATCAATTGAAGAAAAATTAGCGATTACTAAATCTAAATTATAATTGCCGGTTTTTTGTTTTATTTCCGATAAAATCTTCTCCCCTTTTGCCTTATTTCTTCCGTGTATTATTACATTAAATCCCGCTTCGGCTAATTCAAGCGCGGTTTGCTTCCCTATTCCGTCAGTAGAACCGGTAATCAAAATAATTTTATTCTTCATATTAAAATAAGTAACTAAATATTATAAATAATTTTTTGAAGAAATTCCCATTATTCCCGAAGTAGATTTTTCCGGCAGCATTATATTGCTATCTGTAAGAACCACATTTATAAACTTTTCGGGTTTAAGCAGCGAAAATATTTTCTTTTGATCATCTATTAACCAATCTCCATAACCGGGAGAAAATCTTTTAAACCTTAAATCTCCGTTAGTTCCATAATTGTCGTTAAAATAAAGATTCAAATCAAAAGCAACCATTTCAGCCGCTGCGGCGCCTATTCCGTTTAGCAGATAAGCATCATACATTTCACCTTCACTCATTAATTTCTTCACAATATCATCAAGTTTTGGTCCGATTGTAACCACATATATAATAAACTGAGATGAATTTTCATTTGATGAAAAATATGAAACAAGGTGTTTGCTATTGAAAAAATAACCGGTATTTAAAATTTTTAAACCTTCCGTATCAACAGAAGCCTCAATTTTTTGAAATAAGATTGACGGTTCAATTAATACTGAATACTTATTTAATAGTTCTATTATTCTAATAAAGGAATGAATTGCCGAAGGATTATTTGAGATTGGATTAAATTTTAAACTTGCACCTAATTCCTTATAAAACTGTTTATAATTTTCGATTTCTTTTATGAGCACTAAAGCGGCATTAATAAATCCGTCTTCTAAAAATCTTTTTTTATTATAACGTAATAAATTTTCCGATAGAGTATTTATCGTCGGAGAAAGTTTTGCATAAGCTTTTTCCTCATGCCGGAATGAAAGAAGTTCTTTTCGGTAATCTTTTAGCCTTCTAAATAATTCCGGCTTTTGAATAACCGCTTCCGAAAGAACCGCATAATCTTTCGGAAAAATTTTATAACTAAATTGTTCAGCGGTAAACGTTGGATTTAAGAAAACTTTTTCATCAATTTTTTTTATCATCATAGTTTAGGCAGATATTTCTAATAATTTTTTAATTATTTTTACAACCTCGGAAGCATCCCTAGTATAGCCGTCGGCATTTATATCATCCGCAAATTTTTTACTTGTTGCCGCGCCCCCTATTATTACCTTATTATTTAATCCCCTACTTCTAATAGCATTTATGGAAATCTTCATATTTTCCATTGTTGTAGTAAGTAATGCTGACATTCCGATAACCGCACCGGGAAATTTTTCGGCGGCTTCAACAAATTTTTCAGGAGAAACATTTATTCCCAAATCCAACACAAAAAAACCGCCGCCCTCCAGCATCATTCTAACTAAATTTTTCCCGATATCGTGCATATCTCCTTTAACAGTTCCCAAAATAACAGTACCTAATTTTTTAGCATTTTCCTCAATAAATAATTTTTCTAAAAAATTCATTCCTCCCTTCATTGCTTGGGCTGAAAGCAGCATATCGGGAACAAAATATTCACCGTTCGAAAATTTTTGTCCTACTACTTCCATACCTGCAATAAGTGAATTATTTAAAATATCATCCGCACTAAGATTCATGGCTATCGCGGCTTGTACCAGTTCCACCACTCCCGGTTTGCCGAAAAGTGCCGGAGGATATTTTGAGGCGGAGTCAAGATGTCCCGCTATAACATTATATTTTATTTCATCTAAGATTTCCATTTTTTTCCGCTAACTTTATTCTTTAATTTAACTAACAGTAATTTATTTACCAACACAATTTTTTATAGCAATAAAATTTTAATAAGATACAACGAATATTTATTTATTTTTGAGAAAGTAAAAAAAGGATTCAAAATGAGAATATTCATCCTATTATTTTTAATGATAAATGCCGCAGCTATTTCACAAATAAAAAATCATAATGTTAAATTTATAGTAAGAGCACCTTTATTAAAAGAAAACTCCCAAATTTACATTACCGGCAATGACTCATTATTGGGAAACTGGAATCCTGCCGCTGCACCTCTAATAAAAGAAGATGATTCAACTTGGACTATAACATTTCAATTTGCCGAAGGGACTAATTTAGAATATAAATTTACACGCGGTTCGTGGACTAACGAAGCAGTAGAAGCCGACGGAAAAATATCCGGGAATAGCAAATTTACAGTTCAAAAAGATACTACAATTTTTAGAGTAATTTTAACATGGAAGGATAATTTTAATTCTAACAAAGACGGCAGAATTACCGGGAGAGCGGAATATATTAAGAATCTAAAAGGAGAAGGAATTAAAGCCAGAGATATTGTTGTTTGGCTGCCTCCGGAATATGATAAAAATTCAGCCGAAAGATATCCCGTTTTATATATGCACGATGGCCAAAATATTTTGGATCCGGCAACTTCTGCCTTCGGAAATGAATGGAGAATGGATGAAACTGCCGATAGTTTAATTAAAGCGAACTCTATAAATCCAATAATTATTGTGGGAATTTATAATACTCCCGATAGATCCCGTGAGTATAGTTACGGAGAAGAAGGCGATGATTATATGAATTTCATTATTCATAAATTAAAACCGCTTATAGATAAAAAATATAGAACACTTTCCGACAGATTAAATACCGCAACCGGTGGTTCATCTTTGGGAGGTTTAATTTCACTTGTTTTAGCATGGCAGCACCCTGATGTTTTTTCGAAAGCAATATGTATTTCACCGGCGTTTCATATAGAAGATTATGATTATGTTTCAATCATCAAAAGCTATACCGGCAGAAAAAAGAATTTGAAGATTTATATAGATAACGGTGAAGAAGGATTAGAAAGTAGGCTTCAGCCGGGAGTTAATGAAATGATTGCCGTTTTAAAAGATAAAGATTATAAGATGGGGAAAGATCTTTTATTTATTAAAGATAAAAATGGAAGTCATAGTGAAGCTTCATGGGCAACTAGGATTTGGCGGCCTTTAATATTTATGTTTGGTAAATAAATATTTTTGCTTATAAAAAAGCCGGATCAAGTATAAATTACTTTAATCCGGCTATTATTTAACTAATGAAAATTTATTTCAGCAGAGTCATTTTTTTTGTTGCTACATAATTATTTGCCTGCAACTGATAAATATAAATACCGCTGGGTAAATTAACGGCATTAAATTTAACTTTATAAGCACCGGCCGGTTGTTCTTGCTTCACTAAAGTAGCTACTTCCCTTCCGATTAAATCGTAAACCTTTATAGTAACCAAACTTTTATCAGCTAATCTGTAACCTATTACCGTATTGGGATTGAACGGATTCGGATAATTATCTAGTAACGCATATTCATTTGGTTTCGGAATAAAATCAATATTTATTGTCTTGGAATAACTATAAGTTCCGTCTAAATCAACTTGTTTTAAACGGTAAGAAATTGTCGATTCATCTTGAACATCTGACGGGTTATCTATAAAAGTATAAGATGATTTTTCTGTAGTTGTGCCATGCCCTTTAACAAAGCCGACCATTCTCCAGTACCCGTTTGATTTTCTCTCTACTCTAAATCCGCTGTTATTTAACTCGGTAGCTGTTTCCCAAGCCAGAGTAACATTTCCGTCAAATTGCGACGCGCTGAAAGTTGTAAGTTCAACAGGAAGATTCCCTAAAACAACAATACTTTGTTCGCTTTCAACGTCGCCGTCATCAACCGCGGTAACAGCATATGTAACTGAATTTCCCCCTTCATCAATAGATACGGGATCTGTATAAGTAGTAATTGCATCAGCCGAAACTAATTTAATAAAACGAGGATCTTCTAAATCCATATTGTCACCACTGTTAAACCGATAAACCACAAAATATTTAGCCGAATCTCCGTCCGAAGCCGCGGAGGGAGCTTCCCAATTTAAGGTAACATGATTATTCTCATTTTTGTAAGATAAATTAACCGGAGAATTCGGAGGAGTATGATCCTTCCAGTACATAACCGGTGGGAGCGCGGGATATTTATAAAAATTATTTTGTAGAGAATCTTGGAAACCGCCGAAATTATTTGTTATAGATTTTGAGCTGAAAAATACATTTCCTTTAACCGCGGTATAATTTTCATCTAATCTAAGATGATTCGGCATTTCAGAAAGAGAAGACCAATCGGGAATTCGATAAGCAGCCTCTCCAACATAAACATGACGATTAAAAGAATTACTTACCCACCAAGGCACAAGTACTTCATATCTCGCGGCGTTATAGCCAATATTCCAGTAAATTTGCGGATTGATATAATCGAGCCAGCCTTGTTTTAACCATTCTCTGGAATCGGCATAAATTGCTGAATAAGACTCTAATCCGTAAGTGGCAGAACCATTTGAATCGGAACTTTTATTTTTCCAAATACCGAACGGACTTATTCCAAACTTAATCCAAGGTTTTACCGCGTTTAAACTATCGTGAACCATTTTTATTAAAAGATTCACATTATCTCTCCGCCAATCGGCCTTATTTGTAAATCCTCTCGGATACGCGGAAAAAGTTGCGTCATCATCAAAAGTTACACCGCTCTTAGGATACGGATAAAAGTAATCATCAAAATGAACACCGTCAATATCATATCTTCTGACAACGTCCATTATAACTTTTACTACATATTCCCTAACTTCCGGAAGGCCCGGATTCAGCACCTTTAAAGTACCGTATGTTATTATCCAATCCGGATGTGTTTTTGAAACATGGGTAGCGCTGACACTGCTTGATGAAGTACTTACAACCGCTCTATAAGGATTAAACCACGCATGAAATTCAATCCCTCTTTTATGAGTTTCATCTATCATAAACTTAAGAGGATCATAATATGGATTAGGCGCGCGGCCTTGAGAACCTGTCAACCATTCAGACCATGGTTCAATATCGCTGGGATAAAATGCATCACAAGAGGGGCGGACTTGAACAATTACGGCGTTCATTCCATTCTTTTTTTGTTGATCAATTAAAGAAATATACTGGCTCCTTTGGGAAGCCGGCGATAAATATTTACTGGTAGGCCAATCAATATTACTTACACTTGCTACCCATACGGCCCTAAATTGTCTTTTAGGCGGAACGTTTTGGGCAAAAAGGGTAAATGAAAAAAACAGAGTAATGAAAAAAAAGTAAAGCTTCTTCATAATATTTTCGCTTATTGTTTGTGAAAAAATCCGTTAAAAATAAATAAGAAAAACTCCCCGCTCAACCCTAAAATAAAAGAATTTTAATATTTTTTTATCAAACATGGTATTATATAATCTATTGACACAATTCATGAATCGGTAAATTTATAATTCTTGTCTTACCGGTAAATTTTTTGTTTTTTGCTATTCAATTTAATATGCATCGGGTAAAATTTTACTTCCGTTTTTATCCAAAACAACTCATCCTTTATTCAATAATGCAGAAGATTTTATATTCAATAATAATATGATTAAGAAAATTATACAGCCCCACTTTTTATTAAATTTTATGCGAATTAAACCATTATGGATCTCAACTACGGTTGATTAAAAAATAAAGTACCGATATTTTGAAAAAGATAATAACTTTTCTAGTTGATCATCTTCATTTAAAGAGATTAGGCTGTTGAGGTTGTAGTGAGAAAATAAAAAAAGAAGAAAATTTTATAAAATATCTGGTGAGATTATAAGTTCATCTCTTTAATTTTTAAAAATAATCCGCCCAAGCAAAGAAATTTTATTAAAACTTCTTAGAGACTTCACAATAAAAAGCTTTTTATGGCAGTAAATTTTAGTAAATCTGAAGAAACGAATATGTTGGACAAAAGAATTTTGCAGAGAGGGCAGGATTCGAACTATGTATATTTTATACTTTTTTGTTCTATGCTTTATTCTCAGATATACCAGTTAACTACTTATATAATATGAGGTTATCAAATACTTCATCAAATAGTAAAAAATACTCTTTCTGCATTATAATACTATTCTACCGTAAGAATATTGCAGGCGCATTGCGAATGATTTTTATTGTCATTATCTTGTAATAAATATTTATCCACAAATTACTATGACAATAAAATTTTATTTAGATACTAAACCAACCAAAACAGGGGTAAAAGCAATTTGGTGTTATATTCGAGAATATGACAATACATTAGCTTTAAATACTAAAGAACGCATACAAGAAAATTTATGGGATAAAACTTTCCAGAGAGCTAATTTAAGAAAGACTAAAGACAACATTACAAAGGGTTCTTTAAGGCAGCTAAATGATTATTTGAATGCTTATGAAGCGAAAATATATAATAGAATCAGATATTTAAGATCAAAAAATTTGAATGCGAGTTTTACTGAAATTTCTACCAAAATCAAAAAATTATTCGATAAACGAGAAATATCCTTTTTTACGATTTATGATGAGTTTCTGGCAATAAAACAGAATGAAGTAACTAAACCTACCTACCAAAAATTTAGAAGAATCAAGGCGTTGCTGCAAGATTATCAAAAGGTTAGCGGGCAAAAATTAACTTTTGATAGAATACAACCTCTATTCTTCTCAAAGTTTAACACCTACCTGATACAAAATCGAAATATGCTTAATAATACAGCAAGTAACAATATTCAATTTTTTAAGAGCTTCCTTATCTGGGCTAATACCAACCATTACACAAATAATTTTAGCTATAAATCCTTTAGGCGTAAGTCTGAAGCAAATGAAGTTATATATCTGACTGAAGATGAACTAATGACTTTATATAATTTTGATTTTAATGAAGATAGACTAAATCGGGTTAGGGATTTATTTATTTTCCAATGTTTTACCGGTGTACGTTATTCGGATTTAAAAAATATTTCCAGAGAAGACATTTATAATGCTACTTGGAAAGTAAGAACTCAGAAAACACATCAAATAATTGAAATACCTTTAAATGCTTATGCAATTTCGGTTCTGGAAAAATATAGCGAGAATGTAAAACCATTGCCAGTAATATCGAATCAAAAAATGAATGATTATTTAAAAGAAATTTGTAAGCAGGCTGGTATAGATGATCTTGTTAAAATAATTAAATATAAAGGGAGTGAACGAATAGAAAACCTTTATAAGAAATATGAAGTAGTTGGTACGCATACCGCTCGCAGAACCTTTATTAGTTTATCTCTCCAAAAAGGAATGAAACCAGATGTTATAATGGCAATTACAGGGCACTCAAGCTATAAAATGATGCAGAAATATTTGAAGATTGCAGATCAACATAAAAGAGAAGAAATGGATAAAACCTGGGGAAACAGCTTAAGGAGAATTAAATGAAGATTCCTTTTTTTTTAGAAACTGAAGTAAAAGATTTAATTTGTAGCAAATCAAAAAATAATGTGAATATTGATAAAAAATTACCATGGTATTTTTTCGATAATATTAAAAAAACAATAAAAGAACAAAAGGAAATAGAGAAGCAACTTATAGTTTCTCTTAAACCCCGAGCAATTGAGATAAAACAAAGTGGTTCAAAGTTAAGTGTAAATATAATACAAAAGCAGCTTTTTCAAAAGGAATATTGTGCTAATCAATGGCAGATTGAAATGAGAAAGTGGAAAAATGTTAATAATCTAAATCATGTATTTAATGAAGTTTTTTATGAATGTGCCTCTTGTGCCGGTTTGGAAAATAAATCTAATCAATTTTTGGAAGAATTATATCAAGAAGCTGCCGTAGTAGTAGCCGAAAGATTAAAAGATATTTTAGAAAGAAATATTCATGGATCTAAATTATCTTTTCATTTACCCCCTACTTGGACAGCCGGTAAAAAAATGATTAAAATGTGGTTAATTGAAGAAATTGATGAATTCAAAGTACTAAAACCACAGTATAAGAAATATAAAAGTTTGCGAGAAAAATTAATTTATGCTTATGGTTTTAATATCATAAAAAATAGAAAACCCATTGATTTTGCGGTAGAAATTTATGAAGAGGATTTAATACGGAAAAATAATGGAGAAAAGTATGAGAAGAAATCCATTGAAAGAGAATTATTTAATATTCAAAATGAATAAAGAGAAAAAGTTTTATTTGTATAAAAATAAAAAATTATCCCCCCTTTTTACCCAAACAAATGCTTCATTTCCTTCCATATATAGTAATAACCTCCATAGTACTTCCTAAAAATTTTCGAAATATTTGTCCTAACTTTAGAGATAAATTTATCATTTATCAGTTCTGTCCTTCATAACTCATTTAATAACAATAAGTTAACCCTACCCCTTCTGATAAAAAAAATCAGAGCTTTATCATATCTATCATTTTTTTTCTCTTTGCAATTGAATGTTTTATTCAATATCCAAATTGAAAGGGAAAATAAAATGCAAAGCAAAAGGGAAAACAGATCAACATCTTTCAACTTCCGGCTGCGTCCGAAAGAAATGGAGATAATTCGTAAGGCGACTGAAAAAAATCATTTCATTTCATTTGCCGAGTTTATTCGAACGGCTGTAAGAGAGAAAATAGAAAGAGAGGCAAAGAATGGATAATATGCATTTTTCAACCTTCACGATGGAAGAACTTAAAGATGTGATTCGTGAAGCTCTGCGGATGGAACTAAATCAGAAAAAAGAAAAAGAACTTTTAAATTTTAATGAAGCAAAAGAGTTGCTTAGAATTTCGGCTTCGAGTCTTAACAAATGGAAACGGGAAAATAAGATTCCTTATAAGAAACTCGGGAAAAGAATTTTCTTTTCTCGTAAAGATTTATTAAACGCATTAGGCGATTCTTACTTTAACAAACTAAGGAAATTATCATGAATGAAATTTCACAAAGTAATTTGTTGATGTGGAAGGAATCTAAAGGTTGTTTTCGTTTTCAAACTTCAGATCCTAAAATAGCACGAAAAATGTCCGGACGTAGAAAATTTCATCTTACAGCGTATGCTTTAAATGATCCATGTAAGATTTATAGCTGCGATTTACCAACTACGCAAGCGGCCATATCAAGGTATAAAGGAATAACAGGACGACTACCCAGATTTGATGCATCAGAGGAGATTTACTATTGAGCTATTTAAATTTTTTCGTCCAGAAGTATTTTTTTTATCTCAAAATCCGATATAAAGAAAGGTATTTATGCAACCAATGAAAAACATTATCAATGAAACAAAAAGTCATTATTCTATAGAAGACGTTATAAATATACTTGGGCTAAAACAAGGGGAAAACCAAAAATATTATACTCCAAAAGGAGAAAGAACTGCTTCAGTAATGATATACCCGAATTCAAATTCTTTTTTTGATTTTTCCGAAGGAAAAGGTGGTGATCAATTAGAATTTTATAAACATTACACAGGATGTTCGTTAAGTGAGGTAATAAAACTCTTTAACAATTCATCCGGCATCAATAATATTAACAGTGGAAAACTTATAGATAAAAGGAAGAAAGATAGATACACTTTTTTATCAAACTATGAGCATGACTTTTTTGAAGAACGTGCAGCCATAATAGAACATGAAGGGAGAATAAAAAAATGTAAAGCGGAAGATTTTGCTTATAAAAATATTTTGCAACAACGTAAAGAGATACAAAATACTATTTTCGAAACTCTATATAATTTTGAAAAGAACGGTATAGACACAGAGATTTATAAATATTTAAGGGAAGAACGATGTTTAACCGATTCTACAATAAATGAATTTAAATTATTCTCTTTAAATAATCCGCTGCAAACATCTAAGTTTCTCAGAGACAGTTTTAATGAGTATGAACTCAAAATTTCGGGTTTATTTTCCGGAAATAAATTCCTGTTTCTCCATCATCCTATTATTATCCCTTATATTGAAAATTCGAGGATCGTATTTCTAAGGGCGAGAGCTATTAATAACAATACGACTTACCCAAAATATCTTTTCCCTCGTAATGTGTCAAGAACTTTGACCAGTAAAAGATTTTTTAACAAAGATGTCTTGAAAAATGAACTTTTCGACGTTGTACTATGCGAAGGTGAATTTGATGCAATCTTAGCTAATCAGTATGGTTATTCGGCAATTGGAATACCCGGCGTCCATAATTTTCCAATTGGTCAAAGTAATTTGCTAAAAGGGAAAAATGTTTATTTCTTTTTTGATGCGGATAAAGCCGGTCAAAAAGCTGTTGAAGATATTTCTTCGCAAATAAATTCTATTACCAATTCAATAAAAAATTGGATACTACCTACCCCAATTAAAGATTTAACGGAGTATAAGTATGTTACCTCTTAATGGTATTAAAGAGCAAACTATTAAAGAAGAACTTGATAAGTTTGAATCTCAAAATCTTAAGCGCTTGATCAAAAAAGGTATTGAAACTCCCAAACCCATTATTTCATTCGAAGGCGATGGTTTAATTTATCCGAATTCTCTTGTTGTTATTCAAGGACAAAGTGGAACAAATAAAAGTTATTTTGCCTCAAACCTTGCGTCTGCATTACTTAATCCAGAATTAAATCCAAAAATTTTAGGTTTAGAGGTCAATCAAAAAAATTATCATAACGTTGGATATCTTGATACTGAACGTTCTACCTTAGATCAATTTCCGGCAGCCATGAAACTATTGATTAATCATGCTGGATTTCCTAATCAAGAAATACCGGAAAATTTTCATTTGGGTTCAATACGAAATATAAATCGGAATAAAAGAATTGATGAAGTTCAAACATTTATTGATAAATATTATAATCAATTTGCTCACAATGTTTTTATTTTAGATGTTATTACTGATTGTGTGTCTAATTTTAATGATTTAGCTGAAACAAACAAATTACTTGATGCAATTAATAATATGTTAGACAAAAGAAATATTACTTTTATAGCGGTTATACATGAAAACCCCATTAACAATAAAGCAAGAGGTCATTTAGGTACTGAACTTATTAATAAAGCTACTACGGTAATTTCATTAAGCTTTTTTAATAATAATATCATTTCCCTGAAGGTAATAAAAAATAGGTTGGCTAAAAGACAAAAGGAAAAACTACTAAAGCGTGTGAATAATAATCCTTTATGTTTTTTAAATAAAGAAGAATTGCAAGAATTAAAATTAAAAAATAAGATACTTCCGGGTGATTTAAATGAATTTTTAATTGATACATTATCTAACAGAGAATTAAATAGCGTAAATTTGTTGCAGTTAATAAAAGAAGAATTTGACTGCTCTGAAAAAACCGCAAGAAATTCACTGAAATATATCGAAAATGAACAACAAACATTAATTAAAAATGGTTATAAACTTACTTCTGAGAATGCACTACATAATTCAAAGGATTACAGGTTAGAAATTATTTCTGAAGATAGAGTTGATTTTTATTAGTTTGGTAAAGTGGAAGTTACCAAACTGATTTTTGTTTTACGCCCTCACAAATATCTGTTACCAAACTAATATAAATATATATATAATAAGGACTTATAATGTGGAAAGGTGCGTTTACCAAACTGGCAATTTATGGGTAAATACAGTCAGTTTGGTAAGTTGACCTGTATAGGGCAGGGTATATTTATTTCTTTTTTAATTGAGAATTTTACCTAAATAAAAAGTAAAATGCTTTGATTAATAAAAATGTCTCATAATGAGAATAACCTTATATTTTTATTTGCAATCTTCCTAAGATGAACACAATATTTTATAGATAAAAAACAATATAAACTATTCAATTTCATTCATTTACTAAATTTACAAACTCCTAAAGAAAGCTTAAAACAGCACATAAAACACTATTTCACAACCAATTCTTCATTGCATTTTTATTTGTGAAATTTCTTTTTTAATTGCCTTACTTTGAGAATATTTTTGAAAAATAAGTACTCATAACATGCGTATATCTACTTATCAGATTTAGTTTTCGCTAATTTATTTCCGTTCTTCTTGACTTCCGTACTTTTACTTTTAATTAGTTCCATAAGATCAATTGAAGGGAGTAAATATTGTCCGTAAGGATACATCGCCGACAAATTGTATAAATGACTGCGAACCATTGATATTACAAATGGAAGAGCGGTAAATAAAAGATATTGATCTTTTTTCTCCTTTGGCATTCGGGTTAAACCTTTAAGATAAAACTTAGCTTCGCAAATAACAGAATATAAATAACCCGGTTTTGGTTTTTCATTATTATTAGATTCAACCTGAATTAATACTTTAAACTTATTGCCATTCTTATTTTCAAATAAAATATCAAAATCTATTTCTATGGGAACTTCATTCAAACTTTTTTGTGGGATTTTTTCTTCTGTTTGTACTGTGGCAAAAGTAGACGCTAAAATTTTGAAATCTTCAAATTTTAATTCTGAATTTTTAATTTTCATTATGCCGCCTTTAATGGAGTGCCGTCATTTATATCGTATATAACTGCTTTTGTTTTATACTCATCATCTATATAATCATCTTTAAAAAATTTGGCTTTTTTAGTATAATCAGAATAATCTTTAAAAGACGATTGAAATTTTTTATTTAGAACATCTTGAATCTGCGCTATCATTTTTAAGTTAAGCATTTTATCTCCGCTGAATAGCTGGGAAATAAAACTTTTTGATTTACCTAATGCTTTAGCTAAGTCTGAGCGGGATATTTTTTTATCTTCCAATACTTTTGATACATCCGCTAAAATATCTAACTGAATTGCGGCGGCTTTAAATTCGAGCCTATCTTCTTTAGATTCATGTTGAAATAACTCATTAACATCTTTTAATAATTCATCTACTTGTTTATTTGTTTTAGCATTCATATTCATATCCTCCAACGGTTTTATATATAGTAGTTTCTTGTAAGGAATTTTTTTGATTTTTTTTGTGAAAGGCAATTACCATAACAATTTTTTTATTCCTGCACTGGATTTCTTTGCAGGCAATTCTAAAATTTAATTTCCCTTTAAATTTCATTGCGGTAACACCCTTAGCTTTTGAAGAAACTTCTTCTTTGTCATACAAATCGGGATTGTATCTTCCTTTTAAAGCCTCATATAATATTCTTGAAAATTTTTTCCTTCTTATTAGTTTTCCGCTTTTATCTTTTTCAAGTAAAAAACCAAGAATATCACCGGCGTTCGCTTCATCAATTCTAATTTCGATATCGGATGCTTTTAATTCCGGATTCTCAATTAAAAAAGATTCTATAGGAAATTTTCTACTTTTTCGTTTCATAAAGTTAACCTATGGGTAAACCATTGTCAAGCAAAAAATTGACATTTTTACTTGACGTTTTATGATTGTAATGAGCAATACAGAGACGGGATTCCTAATTTATGAGTTACTAAGTTGATTTAAACAACAGCTAATTATATCTCTCATTTAACTCTTATTGCTTTCCTTACTCATTTTATTTACTATCGCATTCAATAATATTGCCGCTTCGTTCTCTTTTGTCTCTAATTTTCTTTCAAGCGCATTACATAAATTCATTAGTTCATTTACTTTTTCTACTATGCGTTTTTGTTCGTTGAGTGGTGGCATTGGAATTATATATGAAAGGAGTTCATCTTGTCTAATACCTTTGACAGTTACTCCAGTTCCCAAATGTTTTAAAGTTATATAGAAGTTAAAAAAATAATCTATCTCGAAATATTTGGGTAATGATAATGCCTTCAAATCCTGATTTATTGCCACTTCTATTTTATTAATAACAATTTTACCAAGTCCCATTCTTGTGCATACAATTATGTTATTAGGAGAGATTAAATTGCTACTACTATTTTTTAATCCCTGGGAAGTAATTTTATCTTCAGTTGCAGTCAAATATTTGTGCTCTTTTAAATCTTTAACACTCGCCCAATTTATTTCACCATTCCAAAAGGATGAATTATTTTTGCTTGGAGTTCCACCTCCTTTTAACTCAATATTATATTCAATTCTTTCAAATACCCAACCTATCGGCAATTCAAATGGTTTTTCTTCATCCTTAATCGGAGGAAGTTCTTTTTGTTTTTTGATCTTACCTTCAGCAATAAGTTTTTCTTTTTCTTTTTTAATCTTCTTTAGTAATTCTGAAGCGGGTTCATCATTTGGATTTTGTTTAACTAATTTGCCTTGGACTGCAAGCTGCAATATTGCTTGTTTTAGTTTGTCCACATTTTCCGGAACTGAATAAAGTGTGCTGAAGTTTTCTTCTATTCGTTT
This sequence comes from uncultured Bacteroidota bacterium, assembly GCA_963798775.1. Taxonomy (GTDB): domain Bacteria; phylum Bacteroidota; class Ignavibacteria; order Ignavibacteriales; family Ignavibacteriaceae; genus CAWCUK01. Next base: position 17,556 of record CAWCUK010000004.1, on the reverse strand, counting down.
CCAGTTTGTTTTTAATTCTTTATCATCTTTTGAAGTCAGCAGTTTATCAAGTGAGGCATTGTTTAGTTTTATTCTTTTTTGGTTTCTGCTTTCTCTTTTTTCTCAAGCTCATTCAGCAGAGCCATTAAGCTATTTACTTTTTCTACTATGCGTTTTTGTTCGTTGAGTGGTGGAATTGGAATTATATATGAAAGGAGTTCAATCTTGTCTAATACCTTTGACAGTTACTCCAGTTCCCAAATGTTTTAAAGTTATATAGAAGTTAAAAAAATAATCTATCTCGAAATATTTGGGTAATGATAATGCCTTCAAATCCTGATTTATTGCCACTTCTATTTTATTAATAACAATTTTACCAAGTCCCATTCTTGTGCATACAATTATGTTATTAGGAGAGATTAAATTGCTACTACTATTTTTTAATCCCTGGGAAGTAATTTTATCTTCAGTTGCAGTCAAATATTTGTGCTTTTTAAATCTTTAACACTCGCCCAATTTATTTCACCATTCCAAAAGGATGAATTATTTTTGCTTGGAGTTCCACCTCCTTTTAACTCAAGTATTATATTACCAATTCTTTCAAATACCCAACCTTTCGGCAATTCAAACGGTTTTTCTTCACCCTTAATCGGAGGCAATTCTTTTTGTTTTTTGATCTTACCTTCAGCAATAAGTTTCTCTTTTTCTTTTTTAATCTTCTTTAGTAATTCTGAGGCCGGTTCATCATTAGGATTTTGTTCTGTAAGTTTTCCTTGCACAGCAAGCTGCAAAATAAGTTCGCGGGTTTTTTCTATTCCGTTTGCGGCATCAATTAGTGTTTCAAGATTTTCAAAAAGTATATTCATTAGGAGAACGCAGCTTTCAATTCATTTTTAAGTTTATCTCTCAGTCCGGCAATTTCTTTTTCGAGAGCATTATACTTTTCTAATATCTCATCGGGATCGCCGTGGTCTTCTTCCACTGTGTTTGGGTTTTTAATATCAAGATTATAATTGTTTTCAATTATATCCTTAGCTAATACTTTCCAGGCAAATTCATTCTCCACTCTTTTCTTTCTTCCCGCTTTTGTATCCTTGCCCCACCATTTTTTAATCACATCAAACTCGCTGATGTGAATTGGTTTTGTTTTATTGTAATTCTTCACTCCTTCTGGATACTGCATTTCATAATACCATATTTCTTCCGTTGGTTCACCTTTTGTAAAAAACAAAAGATTAGTTCTTATGCCGGTGTAAGGATTAAATACACCATTAGGCAAACGCACAATTGTATGAAGATTACATTTTTCAAAAAGCCGTTCTTTAATTCTTGTTTTGGCGCCTTCACCAAAAAGGAAACCATCGGGAAGAACTAACGCCGCTCTCCCTTTTTCTTTTAACAATTGTATTATAAGCAGAAGAAATAAATCCGCTGTTTCCCGTGTTCTGTAAGCTGCCGGAAAATTATTTTCAACTCCCGGTTCTTCAACTCCGCCAAAAGGAGGATTAGTTAATACAACATCTACTCTGTCTGAATCGGTATAATCTCTTAAAGGCCTTGTAAGTGAATTTTCATGAGCCATTAGCAGGGACTTCAATATCGTGCAGAATAAGATTTGTAACTCCTAACAAATGCGGAAGGGGTTTTTTCTCTACTCCTCGGATAGATTTTTGAATTATCTGCCAATCCTCCGGAGTTTTCATCTGCTTACGCATATTTTCAAGAGCGCAAGTTAAAAATCCTCCTGTACCGCAAGCAGGATCAAATACAATTTCGCCAAGCTGCGGATTAACCATATCTGCCATAAATTGTGTAACCGCACGCGGAGTATAATATTCGCCGGCATTTCCCGCACTTTGCAAGTCCTTTAAAATCTGTTCATAAATTTCATTAAAGATATGCCGTTCTTTTAGATTATTAAAATCCACCTGGTTTATTTTGTTTACTACTTGCCTTATCAGCGTTCCGGATTTCATATAATTATATGAATCTTCAAATAAAGCTTTAACCATAAAACCCTTTGGGATCAGAATCCGGGGTAACCGATAAATCTTTTAAGGTTTTAAATAATTCATTATTTATAAAATCAAGAAGAACATCTCCGGTAATACCTTCTTCATCAGCCGCCCAATTTCTCCATCGTAATTTTTCCGGTATTGGAGATTCATAATTATCATCAGCCAATTCATATTCTTTTTCTTTATCATCAAAAATCTTTAAGAAAGATCATCCACGCAAGCTGAGAGATACGCTGGGCATCTCCGTCAACTCCGGCATCCTGCCGCATTATATCTTGAATTGATTTAACGAGTGTTGTTAGGTTAGACATAATTTTTCTTTACCTTTTAATCAAAATGATTTCTTATGTATGATATTACTCTCAGACGGAGAATTAGTTCTTGTGAAGAATTTCCGCTTCGAATATAGAATTTTTCTTTTTTCTGGCCTGAACTATCTGACATTATAGTATGAAGAGGTGCACTGCCTTTTATTATTTCTATTGTACAGATTTCTTTATCATTTACGATAGGAAAATGTTATAGTTAGATTATTAGCAGTAAACTCCTTACCGAAGGCGTTATTTAGTTAAATTTCTTAAATGAAGTTCAAATTTATCTTTGTCGCCGTCTTTCAAGCAGTTATAATCATCTTCTAAGCCAATCACTTCGCCGTCATCGCTTGCTCCTATTATTAACATACCACCTTCTTTATTGTTAAAAGCGGCAATAGTCTTTAGAACAACTTCTTCAAGAACTTTATTAACTCTTGATTCTCTAATATCCCATCTTAAAGTAGCTTTAAATTCATGGTATTCATCTTCACCGGCCGCAACAATTTCTTCAATCGGCATATGCCCGTTAGTATCGGCGGTTTCAGTAAAATTTATTAAATAATCATTTAACTCTTTCGCTAAAATTTTCGTCTTTCTTCTAAAAACTTCTCATAATTTTCTACCTTCCATAGCAGCGGATTCTCCGGTATTAGCTGAAGTTTTAACGCCGTAGGGAAATTCTTTTTTGCTTCGCTTAAATATAATTCAGCATATTCGGCAGACTTTGATCTATTCTCACTGCTTGTTAGGATAGCTCTATTCGCAATCTCTTGGGCTAAAGAATATTTATGCCGGTTATTCATATTATAACCGTTCTTTTTAAGAACAGACCACGCGAAGATATGATCGTATTCAAGTTCATATCTTTTACCCATATTTTTTCGAAGACCCATTCCAGTTCCCAAACATAAGGCATTTTTACTTTTGAAATAAAACTTCATCAAATTAAATAAAGCATTCTGAACTCTTGCACCAACAAACTCATCTTTTGTAATTTCCAAAGGTCGCTCCGCTTTAATAACGCCTAATAGTTCATCAAAAGGGTTATCGGAATTTGTGACTACTTTAATATCTGAATCTAATTTTTGTGGTAACTGGCTTACATATCTTTGTCTAATCTGGGAGTAATAAAACCATTTAATAGCTTTTCTAATTTCATCATGATTTAATTTATTCCCGTTTTTATTGTAGACGTAAACAATAATCGGTATTAACGCATACACGGAATTAATTTCTTTACTATGATCAACGAATGCTTGTGATTGGAGTATGTTAATGACATAATCGAATACTCTGTCATCAAGGTTCCGCCATACTTCTTGAATTTTCTTTTTATTATCCGGGCTGTGAAGTTTTTTCATATCACTCCCCATGTTGTACATAATGCCTAAGAGAGTGTACACAATAAAATCTAAATGGAAAACAAAACCTTGTTTGGCTAACTTTGCTAATTTATCTTTGAATAATTTTCTTGCTTCAGGCCAGTAACCGGATATTTGCGCAAGTGCCAATTCAGCATCTGTAAGATTTACTCCGCTTGCGTTAACTATATAAAAAATATCTATTGCTTCCCTTATAGTAGCTGTTACCGGTATTGACTGTTCAACAAATTCTCTGTCTTCTATATGTTTAAGATTAAGGAAGTTCTCAAAAATTTTATCTTCATCATCTGCCGATAATTCAGATTTCTCTCTCAACTCTTTTACAATATGATTTGGTTTAATATTATTTTTAAAAATGTTAGTTAGCTTTACCCAGATAGGATTATTATCCATAGATTTTGGTTTGTAATATTCTAACTCTAAGCTTAATAGATTAACATATAATGAACGAACATCATTGGTTATGTCTTTTTCGGTATAATAAGGAGGAATTTCACCACGTATTATTAAATAAAGCGTTGTTATTCTTTGCTGCCCATCCAGTATAAGTTTTATCGCTCCTTGGATAGAATTGTATTTCTTTTTCCCCTTTAATTCCGGCGGTTTATTTGTTTCCCAAGTAAGTAATGTACCTGTAGGATATTTTTTAATTAAGGAACTAAAAAGTGCCTTTGCGTCATTTCTCTTCCAAACAAATTCTCTTTGAAAAGCCGGAACAAAAAGTTGAAAACTATCAATCTTATCAAGAATTTGTCTAATCGTCATATTTAAGCATGTATTTTATAAATGGAATTTTCTAACTCTTTAACAGCGAAAAGTATTTTTCTTTTCCCCCGAACTCTGTTATTATTTGTATAGGTAAGGCAATATTCGATATTGGAGGCAGTCTTAAGAAATCAATTAATTTAGTGCTATCTTTAGCATCGTCTACAACATTATTTCCTTCATCACGATATTTATCCAAAACCGCTTCTAAAACTTTTTTTGCATCATCGCCATACTTAGTAAAATAATTTCTCTTCTTTACATTTTCCGCTCTTTCTTTTCGTGATAAAGGAGGCATACCAAAAGCTACATGGCAAATTAAATCAAACTCATCCAAATCTTTCCCAACCTTTTCCCTCAACTCGTCCATAAAAACGCCCTGCTCTAAAAGTTCCGCAATTAACACTTCTTTTCTTTCAGTATGCGTCCATTCATTCAAAAATTCATCAAGTGTTCTGTATCTTTTTTGTAGTATCTCTTTACTGTAGTCTCTTAAAGTAACAGTTACTAAACCTTTCTTTTTATCATAGTACTGAACACGTTCGCCAATAATGCTAACGGGCACATCATTCACATAATACTTTACTCTTGTCAGAGGTTTCACTTGAATTATTAATTGTCAGTGGGAATTACTTTTTCATCATCTGCACTACTATCGGGTAGAAATTCATTTTCGTTTTCATCCTCCGGTGGTACAATTGGATCATCCGGTTTAGGTTTATATATAGAACCGCTTCACCATCAAATGCCGGATCATAAAATAATTTTGTTGCATCTCTAAAATCTATAATCGTAAAATACATTTTGTTGTAATCTTCTCTTACACGTGTTCCTCTGCCGATGATCTGTTTAAATTCGGTTAACGAATTAATATTCTTGTCTAATACAATTAATCTGCAAGTTTGAGCATCCACTCCCGTTGTCATTAATTTGGAAGTAGTAGCTATAACAGGAATTTTTCCTCCGGATCAATAAAATTATCAAGTTCAGTTTTACCCATTGAATCATCACCGGTAATTTTAACTATATATTTTTGATTCTCTAAAACTAAATCCGGATTTTCATTTATTAAAGCCTGCCTCATTCTATTAGCATGGTCAATATCCTCGCAAAAGACAATGGTTTTACTGTACCTATCCGTTGCTTTCAAATATTCACTAACTCTATGGGCAACTAATATTGTCCTTGCATCTATCACTAAATTTCTATCATAATCCTTTAAATTATAAATTCTGTTTTCTATTTCTTTTCCATATTTATCTAATTTCCCGGCAGGGGTTTCCAGCCGGAGAGGTCTTTATCTATATAGGTTCTAATTACTTTATAAGGTGCAAGAAATCCATCTTCAATTCCTTGCTTAAGGGAGTATGTATATACCGGCTTTCCAAAGTAATCTATGTTGGAAACATATTTAGTTTCTTTAGGCGTTGCGGTCATTCCTATTTGAGTAGCATTTTCAAAATAGCCCAATACTTCACGCCATTGCGAGTCTTCAGCAGCGCTTCCTCTATGGCATTCATCCACAACAATTAAATCAAAAAAATCTTTTGAAAATTGTTTATAAATATTCTGCCACTCTTCTGTTCCGGTTACAGCTTGATATAATGCTAAATATACCTCAAAGGATTTATCAATCTTTCGGTTAGTTATCTTCGTCATCTTATCGCCAAAATGCTTAAAATCATTGGTCATAGTTTGGTCAACAAGAATATTTCTATCCGCAAGAAAAAGAATTCTTTTCTTAACTCCTGATTTCCATAGTTTATGAATTATTTGAAAAGCAGTATAAGTCTTTCCGGTTCCTGTTGCCATAACCAATAAAACTCTATTTTGGCCATTGGTTATTGCGTCTATAGTTCTGTTTATTGCAACCTGCTGGTAATATCTTGGATGTCTCCCAGGATCATAATGATAATCACGCACAATAACTTCTGATGTTTTAATATCAATATTTTTCCACTTGGAAAATCTTTGCCAAAGCTCTTGCGGTGAAGGAAAATCATCAAGAGATAATTCTGATTCTATATCTTGGATTTTTGTTTTATCATGCTCAATAAACCCCTCACCATTTGAGGAGTATACAAAAGGGACATCCAGGTCTTCAGAATAATCTAATCCTTGTTGTATGCCTGCGCCTAAACTATGGCTGTTATCTTTTGCTTCAATCAAAGCTAAAGGTAAATGGGATTTATAGAAAAGTATGTAGTCAACTCTTTTCTGTTTCCCCCTTTGGAATAACTTCCCCCGAATATAAATTTTTCCAGCGGTATATGAATATTCTTCTCGTATTTGAGTTTTAATATTCCAGCCGGCTTTTATTAAGGAAGGTGTTATATATTTAGTGCAAATGTCCCTCTCAGACAGAGATTTTTTATCCATAAAATAGTATATCGCTAAAATCCTTAATGAAATAGTAACAAATAATAATTTACATAGATTAGATTAAATTGAAAAGGAAAAAAATATTTTTTTAAAAATTAAAATTTTCTATTAGAAAAGTTTCTCCCTATAGGTACTATACTTTATTCCAAAGGTACGACCACCCTTTTTGATGGGGGGCTTTTTGAATCGAATGTACCGACAATCTTTTCTTTACAAAAAAATTCTTTTACTTAAAGCAAAAATGTTTTTTTATTCACTTTACTTTAAGATTTTTAGGATAATAATATTTAATAAGGTGATTTCAAGCAGCTTTACCGTAAGAATATTGCAAGAGATGTCTGTAACTTATTGTTTTATAAGTGTTATGGCAGAGAGGGCAGGGATTGAACCTGCCGCCGGCGGTTTTATCCGACGACTACTGGTTTTGAGGACCAGTCGAACCACCAGGTTCTTCCTCTCTAAATTTAAAATGCGAAAATAAATTTTAATACTAAAATAATTTTTATCTATTTCTCTGGAGTTCAAATATTGATTTAGGATCGCGTGCCGAAACCTGTCCGGCTTTATAAATAGCAAACCTCATTGAAAGTGCTCCGGATGTTTCCAAAACGGCTGCGGCAAATTTTTTGGGTTTTGATCTTCCGGGAATTATTGTAAGTACTAATCCGGCTACGGATAAAACTTTTCCCATTTTCCATAAGTCTACCCGGGACTCCTTCATCCAATATTTTTTTTACATGTTTATGTGTACTTAACTCTTTTTCCAGTAATGCAGAGGCGGCTAATTCAGCCGCAGCCGCCGGCAATGCTAAATTTATGCACAACCGCATCTTCTTTTTCATTCATTTCCAATAATTGTAATATAGAAGCCGCGCCCGCTACTCCGGAAAAAAAAATAAAACTGGCAACGATTTTCGTGTTTCCTGCCAAACAGGAACGGCAGTATTATTAAGAAGAACCCCGGTATAACCCGCCAACGGAATTCCAAAAATTCCCGCTTTAATTCCAGCAACATTTGAGATAACTCTTAAAGACATTTATTACTACTGTATAATAAATATGCGGGAATTTAATACTCCGGATGCAGCTAATGTCCAGGCGCCTATACTCATAGGAGAAGTCGGTCGGAATACTCGAAGCATATTTAAGAATCGTCTTTTCTTCCAAGGTCATAAATCAATAATCCTGTTCCTAAAATAGTTCCCGAAGCTGCGGTCCATCGGCATTGCCATTAATTTTTTATGTTCTTTTTCCGAAAATATTTGTGCTGCCGCACCTAATATAGCAGACGCACCGGCAGCGCCACCTACATAAAAATATAGAGGAATAGACCAAATCCATACAGGTTCTTTAAGCATTGGAAGATTGTAATATGTTTTCTCACCGCAAAAAGATTTTGAGGGAAGACTTTCCCAAACCCCGTAACCTTTTCTTTCCGGATGAGGATCTATATCTGTTATTTTTGCTCGGCTCCTTCCCCATCAAGTTCCGCAAATAGTAAGTATCTATATATCTGCCATCTTCATTATTATTGTTTAATAAGTTCATTATTTAACCTCCTTTCCCGGATGAAAAGAACACTGCCAATGCCATTACAAGCTGCCGCAGCTCCTCCAATTGCAATACTCTTCCAACTGTCTTTTATATGTTTTGTCGGAACCACAGGATCGGGAGGAAGATTATAAACTTCAGGTTCATCAACCAAAAGGAAAAAAGCATTCAGTCCTTCAGTCCCGGCTGTTCAGTTCCTCGTCATTCCATAAATATATGCTTCGGTTATCCCCTTTTTATGAAGCTGATCAAACGTCTCATAGCTTTGCAGCTTTTTAAGTTCTTCAATGTCACCGAATTGAATTGAATTTGTGGGACAAACTTTTGCGCATGCAGGCTCAATTCCGGCTCTTAGATCGGTCAAAGCATAAAGTACATTTCCAGGCTCTGCCGTCATCATTTCTGCGGTCTATTACTCCGAATGGGCAAGCGGGAACACAATAACCGCATCCATTACATATATCAGATTGAACATAAACAGTATCATATTCAGTTCTTATTATCGCACCTGTGGGGCATGCTTCCAAGCAACCGGCTCTATTACAATGTTTACAAACATCTGACATTAACAACCACGAAAATGCGCCAACACCTGTGATCTGATTAGATAATGATTCGTCTCCTCTCCACAAAAGCAACATGCCGCCATGTAGAAGCACCCAGATCAAAAGTATTATCATAGGATCTCCCGCTGAAGAATAAACCATCTTCCGGAAGTTGATGCCATTGTTTACACGCAACTTCGCATGCTTTACATCCTATACATACAGTAGTATCAGTAAAAAATCCTTTTGCATCCATTCTCATGTCTCCTCTGATTGTTGAGATTTACCACTTACGATTCCATGTTTACCTTCAGGTTTTTGTGGACATTTGGGAGATCTCTTTCAGTCTTCTCTTCCCGTTTCAATTCTGGTTGAAATTTCCCGGTTGTAATTGCTCGTTTCCCTTTACTTCTTCTTCCCGTTTTAATATTTCCGGTAAGAGCTTTTGATTCCTGAATTGAAACATTCGGATCAGCAATAAATGAAATTAATTCATTTGTTGAATCACCTGTAATTCTGCCGACAGCCCCCCAATGATATGGAAGTCCGATCTGATGAATTATTTTCCCGTTTATTGTTAAATGATGCAGTCGGTTGGTAACGAGAACTCTTGCTTCAATTTCACCTCTTACATGTAGTAATTGTAACCCAATCGCCATTTTGTAAATCTTTTTCTTTTGCAATTCGGGAGAAATTTCACAAAACATTTCCGGCTGAAGTTCGCATAGCCATGAAAGCCTTCTTGTCATTCCCCCGGCTGTATGATGTTCCGTTAAACGGTATGTTGTTATAATATAAGGAAATCTAGGATCTTCAAATGCATTATGATATGGATTTTCTTTTCTTCGCCATTCCATACGTGACGGATTACACTGCTGACTATAAAGCAAATTTTTTACAACCGATTCCTGGGGTTCATAATGAGTAGGAAGAGGCCCGTCAAGCAATCCGTTCGGATCATAAAGCCAGCCTTTTCCCTCTGCCTGCATAATAAAAGGATCTATACCGGAAATAAAATCAAGCCCTTTGCACCTTTAGGAGGACGATAACTCGGCGGTCTGTCTTTAATAAAATCGGGAACATCATGTCCTGTCCATTCTTTTTTCTCCTTCATCCCACCAGACATATTTTTTTGCCTCCGACCATGGTTTTCCTTCAGGATCGGCAGAAGCGCGTTGTAAATGATCCGTCGATTGAAGGCCATGCCCATGCCCACTTCGGGGCAACCCAGCTTTGTTCGTTTCCCGGTTTTTTTCTGGCTGTCTGGTTTTCACCATCTTTATAGCATCCGCTGTAAATCCAGCACCCGCATGTTGTAGAACCATCATCTTTTAAACGAAGTAAATCCGGAAACAGGTTTTTTATCGGAAGGAGTAAAACCATTTATCTCGAAATAAAACCGCTTCCGCATCGGGATCATCATGTTTCCTTTAACAGGATAATCCCAAGTAAGATCTTTAATCGGCTTATCTTTAGATCTTTCGAATCCGGCATATAATTCTTTTAATTTTTTCCCAAGATGATAAACAAAATGAAGATCACTTCGGCAATCATCAGGTGGATCAATAGCTTTGAAATGCCATTGAAGAAGACGTTGTGTATTAGTAAAACTTCCATCCTTTTCAGAATGCGCGGCAGCAGGGAAGAAGAATACTTCTGTTTTTATATCTTCCGATTTTAATCTCTCCCCTTTCAATTTCAGGAGCTTTCCTCCAAAATTCAGCAGTTTCAATTAGATGCAAAGTCCCTTACAACCAGCCAGTCGAGATTTCTTAAACCTTTCCGTTGAAAAGCACTATTGATTGAGCCAACTACAGGATTTTCTCCCATTACAAAATATCCTTTTACAAGATGGTCTGTCATTGCGGCAACTGTAACCATATGTGAATGATCGCCGCTTCTGAAAGGAAGATTATCATAACAATAGTCATTTTCTTTTGTGGCGGCATCGCCGAAATAAGCCTTTAATAATGAAACAATATACTTTGGAAATTCACTCCACCAGCCGATAGCGGATTCGTTATTCTCAATATACGTTTAAATCCAGATCATACTTTGACTGTGGCAACGGTAAGTAGCCGGGAAGTAAATTGTATAAGAGTAGGAATATCTGTAGAACCCTGAATTGAAGCATGACCTCTTAAAGCAAGAATTCCGCCTCCAGGTCGGCCGATATTTCCAAGAAGAAGCTGAATAATTGAAGCTGCCCTAATATTCTGTACACCATATGAATGCTGTGTCCAGCCAACTGCATAACAGAAAGCAGAAGTTTTTTCTTGACCTGAATTATTTACAAGTGCTTCCGCAACTTTCATAAAATAAATCAGGCAGAAATACCGCATATGCTTTCTATCATTTCGGGAGTGTAACGTGAATAATGTTTTTTTAAGTATTTGAAAAACACAAATCGGATCTTTAAAGCGAAATCTGTTTTAAGAGCAGAAATATTAGAACCTCTTTCTGTACGTGCTTCACCGGAAAACATTTCTCTGTGGCCCGCCGAAGGAGCTACTTCAACACCTTTATACTGCCAGGAATCAACGTCGTACTGTCCCTTTTTTTCATTCCAGCCACTGAATAAACCATCTAGATCTTCCGTATCTTTAAATTCCTCATTAACAATTGAAGCGGCATTAGTATAATTCAGAACATATTCTTTAAAATATTTCTCATTCTGAAGAATATAATTTATTATTCCGCCAAAAAAAGCGATATCAGTTCCGGCTCTGATTGGAACATGAATATTTGCCATTGCGCTTGTACGTGTAAAACGGGGATCAACATGAATTATTGTAGCACCTTTTTTCTTTAGCTTCCATCACCCATTGAAAACCGACCGGGTGACATTCAGCCATATTGGAACCTTCAATTACAATGCAATCGGAATTTTGCAAATCTTGTTGAAATGTTGTAGCGCCGCCTCTTCCAAATGAAACCCCCAGACCGGGGACAGTGGATGAGTGTCATATTCGCGCCTGGTTTTCTACCTGGACAACCCCCAAGCCGGTATATAATTTTTTTAAGAAGATAATTTTCTTCGTTATCTAAAGTTGCACCGCCGAGATGGGCAATTCCCAAAGTTCTTCTTAATGGTTGTCCTTGTTTATTTTCCTGTTCCCAATTTTCATCTCTAGTTTTTTTAACTCTTTCGGCAACCATATCCATTGCTTTTTCAAGCGGAATTTTTTCCCACTCGGTTCCGTAGGGTTTTCTGTATAAAACATGTTTTACACGATGAGTACCGGATACAAGTTGAAAAGTAGCCGCACCTTTTGGGCAAAGTCTTCCCCGCGAAATCGGTGAATCGGGATCGCCTTCAATATTAATAATTTTATTATCCTTCACATAAATCAATTGACCGCAGCCAACACCGCAATATGGACAAATAGAATGTACTACCTTATCAGCCTTAGTTGTACGGGCAACAAATTTTTCAGTTCTCTCGGAATAAGCAGTTTGACCTAATCCAAATAAATCTTTTTTTTTTATTTGCCTGAACACTGGCCATCGGTTCATCGGCAGGTATTTTTTCATTTCAATTTTCCTCCCCTAATTAGTAAATCTGAAATCAATGTGTAATTTAATCTTATTAGGAATTTACTTTGTTAATTATATCACCATTATATAAATAAGAAATTTTTTAACAATTTTTCTTGGTTCTCTATTCTTAGATTCCCTTCCGATAGTTCTTTTAAAATTCTGCTAAGTACGATTGTGAACGAAATATAAAGGTTTAATTTCTTCAAAATTATTTATATTGATGCAAAAAAGAAGAAATTAAAATTGTTTACGCAATACACCCTTTAATTGTCGTAATTACACCTTTTCAAATTGGGAAGAGAGATTAAATTTGCAAGTAATTAGAGAAGAAATAAATAACAAAAAGAAAAAATTATGAACATCAATCTATATTGCCGTTCTGTTTATAATTATTATCTTCGTTTTTTATACGCGATGGAAATGAAATAAATATTACCTTCAAAAAACTATAGAGAAATGAATAATGTCCAAATCAAATCAAATAAACCTTAATACTTATTTAAACTACAAAGGAAACTGCAGAGAAGCATTTGAATTTTATGAAAAACATCTCGGCGGGAAAATCACGATGATGTCAACTTTTAGTGATATGTGGGATAAAAATAGTATTCCTCCCGATTGGGACGACAAAATACTTCATGCACGAATTGAGATTGGCAACGGCATATTGATGGGTGCCGATATTGCCACTGCAGAACCTATGCGCAGTGCTTATATAACTTTAAGTACTCCGGAAGCTGATGAGATTGAAAGAATTTACGGTTTACTTTCAGACGGCGGACAGATTTTTATTAAAATGCAAAAAACTTTTTTTGCGACACAATTTGCAATGCTCCGCGATAAATTCGGTACATCATGGATGCTGCTTTGTGAAGAGTGAATTACTTGAGAAAATAATAATAAAATTAATTTCAGGAGAATAATTATGTCAACAATTTCACTTCACCGTGTTTTTAAATCATCCACAGCTAAAATCTACCGCGCTTTTCTTGATGCCGATGCGCAGGCAAAATGGCTTCCTCCCTACGGGTTTACCTGTAATGTAGATCATCTAAATGCTGAAATCGGAGGAACATATAAAATGTCATTTACAAACTTCTCAACAGGAAAAAGTCATTCATTCGGCGGGAAATATCTGGATTTAGTTGAAAATGAATTCATCCGGTATTCAGATCAGTTTGATGACCCGAATATGCCGGGTGAAATGATTACAACAGTTACAATAAAGAAAGTTTCATGCGGTTCAGATGTTACAATTATTCAGGAAGGTGTGCCGGATGAATTACCGGAAGAAATGTGTTATCTCGGCTGGCAGGATTCTCTTGACCAATTAGCAAAACTTACTGAGATGGATATTCCGGATTGACATCAAAAACATTTTTCAGCCAAAACATAAGTAGGAAATACTATGCGAACAATAATCATTATATCAATGGTATCTTTAGACTCTCTAACTCATCCAAACCTTTCTCTTACAAAGAGAAGGACTGTTACAACTTAATTCCGACAGAATTGAGCGTAAAGAATTATTATTAATAGTCTCTCTCTTTTTAAGAAAGAGATGTAAGTGAGTTAATTTTAAAATGGCAATAAAACATGACAAAAAATAAATTACTGCGAATGGACAATGTCGGCATCGTGGTTGAATCCCTCGACGAGGTTATTTCTTTTTTCACCGAGCTTGGGCTGAAGCTCGAAGGTAGAGCTACCGTCGAAGGTGAATGGGCCGGGCGGGTTACCGGACTTGGCAGCCAGCAAGTTGAGATTGCTATGATGGTTACTCCCGATGGACACAACCGGCTTGAGCTCTCTCGATTTCTATCCCCTCCTGTAGCAGCCGATCACCGGAATGCTCCTGTTAACGCTCTTGGCTATCTGCGCGTAATGTTCACCGTGAGTGACATTGATGAGATGCTCACCAGACTCCGAAAGCTCGGTGCTCAGCTCGTTGGAGAAGTAGTACAGTACGAGGACTCATATCGGCTCTGTTACATCCGCGGGCCCGAAAGAATTCTCATCGGGCTGGCAGAACAGCTTACAAAAGTACGGCCGGGTGTTTTATCAAATCCTTGAAGAAGAAATTTTCCGTTAAAACTGCCTAAAGGCATGGAAAAATTTTATATAGAAAAAATTATCAGGTGATGTTATGAATAAAAAAGAAATTGCAATTACCTTTTTACAACTGGCATCCGCCGGAATCGTGCGCGAGGCATACGAGAAATATGTCCATCCTGATTTTCGCCACCACAATGCCTATTACAAAGGCGATCGTGAAACTCTTATGAACGGCATGGAGGAAAATGCAAAGCAATTTTCAAATAAAACTTACGAGACTTTACGCGCACTCGAAGATGGTAATCTGGTAGCCGTACATGGTAAAGTAACGCTTGCACCGGATAAAATATTTTCGGTCATCCATATTTTTCGTTTTGAAGGAGATAAAATTATAGAAGAATGGGAAGCGAGCCAGCAGCTACTAAACGACTCCCCGAATGAGAATGGAATATTTTGACGGATCGGTTGCTTAGAAAATTAGCTGTGATAATTCTACAAAAATAAGTGATGTTTTATTTTGATGATCGAGGCGTTTTACGGATTATAGTTGGTCTTTTCCCGTAACATTGTAAAATGTCGGAGAAATACTCTTGGATTTTAGCGGCGCTATTTCTGGACAATTACAGATAATGGCACACAATTATCACCGAAGGAACCTGGAATCATGACTTCGATTTAACTTACAAAAAACTAATGCCGAAGGGATTCTTTGAAACTGAATAATTAAGAGAAACTTATTTAAAACGTTGAGGAATTTTTTATGAGAAAATTGATTATGTGGAATATAATTACACTTGACGGATATTTCGAAGGTAAAAAAAATTGGGACTTATCTTTTCATGAAACTATTTGGGGAAAAGAGCTTGAACAATTAAGTCTCGAGCAATTGCATTCCGCAGACTACCTTGTTTTCGGACGCGTAACTTATGAAGGAATGGCTGCTCACTTTACACAAGAAAAAGGAGAAATTGCCGATTTAATGAATAAAATTCCCAAAATAGTTTTTTCTAAAACACTGAAAACAGTTGATTGGAATAATTCAACCCTAATTAAAGAGAATGCATCATCCGAAATTTCTAAACTGAAAACTCAAGGTGATGGAGACATGTACATATTCGGTAGTGCTAACCTTTCCGAGACTTTTATCAACGATAATCTTTTTGATGAATATCGTATTGGAATTGCTCCTGTTATTTTGGGCAGCGGACGGCCTCTTTTCAGGCAAAGTAATTCTTCTAAAAATTTAACTCTTGTTACAACACAACAGCTTTCGAATGGCGGTGTAGTTTTAAAATACACGAAATAATCGTTGATAAATCTGTTAAGCAATTTAGACTGTTCATAGAATGATTAAAAAATATCTTAAATAATCTTAAGGAGAAAAAATGTCAAGTAAAATGAATCCGGTAGTACATTTCGAATTACCTGCGGAAGATAAAAAGAGAATGTCTGAATTTTATTCAAAGGTATTCGGCTGGCAGATGCAGCAGATGGGGCCCGAGATGGGAGAATATATTGTAGTTACTACTTCTGAAATCGGCGAAGATAAATTCCCGAAACAAAAAGGCACAATCAACGGCGGCATTTATCAAAAAACAAATGATATGGGTGACCAGCATCCATCAGTTGTTATCGCAGTTGATGATATTCGTGAATCTATGAAAAAAGTAACAGAAGCCGGAGGAAAAATTTTAGGAGGCGATCCAAACAAACCGGGAGAACCCGGAGAAATTCCCGGCGTGGGCCTTTATTGCTCGTTTATTGATTCTGAAGGACACCGTATGAGCATGCTGCAGCCTGCAGGTAATATGTAAAAAAATGATAATTTATTTTAAGGAGAGTTTATGCTGAAGCTTCATTTTTCAATCGTCATAAATGCGCCGGTTAAAAAAGTCTGGAAAACAATGCTTGATAAAAAAACTTACGAAATATGGACAACCGAATTTGGCCCGGGTTCAACTTACAAAGGTGATTGGAGTAAAGGAAACAAAATGCTTTTCATTGCACCCGGCGAAAAAGGCGAAATGGGTATGGTCAGCCGGATAAAAGAAAACCGGCAGGATGAATATATATCTATTGAACATATTGGCGTAGTGAATGAAGGGAAAGAGGATACTTCAAGCGAAGCTGTGGAAGTTTGGTCGGGCGCTTTCGAAAATTATACTTTTAAAGAAGAAGAAGGTAAAACTGAATTGCTTGTAGATATGGATATTGTTGAAGAATATAAAGAAATGTTTGAAAGCGCCTGGCCTAAAGCATTGAATAAACTAAAAGAAATTGCCGAGAAATAAAATGCGCAAAATAACTTTTTCAATAAACATAACTATTGACGGCTTTGCCGATCATACTGCTGGAATTGCAGATGATGAGCTTCACGATTTTTTTTCTGATCAATTAGATGAAACCGGAATTATTTTATTCGGAAGAAAAACTTATGATCTGATGGCAAGCTTTTGGCCGAATGCTGCTAACGATCCCCGAAGTACAAAAAGTATAACAAAGTTCGCCGAAAAATTTAACATGATTGAAAAGATTGTTTTTTCAAAAACTTTGAAAGAAGTTACCTGGAACAATACAACTCTTGCAAAAAATAATCTTGCTGATGAAGTTTTAAAGTTGAAAGAAAAAAGAGGCAAAAATATTTCTGCAGGAAGCTTGAGCATCGGCTCACAATTATTAGAACTTGGTTTGATTGATGAGTTCTGGTTTTTAGTTCATCCGATAATATTAGGAAAAGGGAAACCATTATTTGAGGATTTTAAAGGTAAAGCTGACTTGAAATTAATTGAAACAAGAAATTTTAAATCCGGTGTTGTAGTGCTTCATTATAAAAAGGGACAAAAAGATTTATGAATTTCAGCAAGAACCCGGATGAGTTCAGTAAATCAATTATCCGTGCGTAAATTCACAATAGTTTAACTTGTAGATTGTTTGTAATACCGAACTATTCGCATGGAATATAATCTACAAACTAACCAATTATTCGTAAAACTAAAAAAGCCCAGATTTCTCTGAGCTTTTATGC
>CAWCUK010000003.1:0-922594 GCA_963798775.1 uncultured Bacteroidota bacterium | reverse complement strand
GTTAAGTTTTAATCGAACTATTATAGAATTGAAATGTGTTTGCAATGCCTGACAAGTTATATTTACTTTCGTTTTAATCGAACTATTATAGAATTGAAATGTACGGTATTGACTCTTGAGCAATTCAGTGTCTGTTTTAATCGAACTATTATAGAATTGAAATTTAATTATAGATCAATTTCAGTTCGATCATATGAGCGTTTTAATCGAACTATTATAGAATTGAAATGACATTATTCAACTATCTTATATTGCATAACTCAGCGTTTTAATCGAACTATTATAGAATTGAAATATGATAATATTTGCTACTAACATGATATTTATCAAATGTTTTAATCGAACTATTATAGAATTGAAATCTTATAATACTGTATGACTATTATCAGTTTCGACTGCGTTTTAATCGAACTATTATAGAATTGAAATTCAGACTATCGAATGGCGAACTATGATCTCGATTGATCAGTTTTAATCGAACTATTATAGAATTGAAATTGATATAACTATGCAATATCATATCAAACTTCAGTCATAGTTTTAATCGAACTATTATAGAATTGAAATACGAATGACTATAATTGTAATACAATTACGTCTATCGTTTTAATCGAACTATTATAGAATTGAAATGATTATAGAATGTAACGATAAGTGTATGACAGATATGTTTTAATCGAACTATTATAGAATTGAAATATGTTCTCATATATGTTATCATTCGAAGTCACTATATGTTTTAATCGAACTATTATAGAATTGAAATTATGTACAATCTATTGATCTAACAGCTTTGTATATTAGTTTTAATCGAACTATTATAGAATTGAAATACAATAATGCTGAGTTTCATGATATAATATGCTATCGTTTTAATCGAACTATTATAGAATTGAAATCGTTCAATGCATTAAGATAGTATCAATTCTCATATGGTTTTAATCGAACTATTATAGAATTGAAATTGTATATATTAAACATTGCTAATGCATTACAGTGCTAGTTTTAATCGAACTATTATAGAATTGAAATTATGATATCGAATTAATCGTATTACATGCTTAATTCATGTTTTAATCGAACTATTATAGAATTGAAATATGTACATTTGACGTGATATCAAGTATTTGATTATTACGTTTTAATCGAACTATTATAGAATTGAAATGTAATATGTCAGTATAATTCTGATGATCAGTATCTAGTTTTAATCGAACTATTATAGAATTGAAATTCATTAAATTAAGGATAAGTTGTCGACAATCATTAGGTTTTAATCGAACTATTATAGAATTGAAATATGATTAATCCGTGTTGATCTGTATAGCAATCTATCAGTTTTAATCGAACTATTATAGAATTGAAATTACTAATATGTTCTACTGATGCTTGTATACTTCTCATACGTTTTAATCGAACTATTATAGAATTGAAATTTAGTATAATCAGTACTAGCATTACTTACGATTATCACGTTTTAATCGAACTATTATAGAATTGAAATAGCATGAACGAACTGTAGTCGATACAGGAATTGACAGTGTTTTAATCGAACTATTATAGAATTGAAATTATATATAGACATTTGCTGATTAATACGCTATATGGTTTTAATCGAACTATTATAGAATTGAAATGTAATTATGCAACATCTACATTATAAGTATGCATATAGTTTTAATCGAACTATTATAGAATTGAAATACTGTATATCACATGCTTAAATGTCAATTATAACTAGTTTTAATCGAACTATTATAGAATTGAAATAATGTTATGCTGATGTCATGATAACGAATTGCAGTTAGTTTTAATCGAACTATTATAGAATTGAAATATTATTGCATTAGCATGTTTGATTATCATAAGATCATGGTTTTAATCGAACTATTATAGAATTGAAATTGCAATATGAATTTTACAGTAATACTGATATGTCATCGTTTTAATCGAACTATTATAGAATTGAAATTTAATTAAGTCAGCATGTAAGCATTCATTGCTGCTATGGTTTTAATCGAACTATTATAGAATTGAAATATATGAATATGGAACTCTGATAACAATACTTGAATCGTTTTAATCGAACTATTATAGAATTGAAATTAATTTACATTGCTGCTGTACAATTCGATTAACTGTAGTTTTAATCGAACTATTATAGAATTGAAATTAATATTACGTGATTTACAGCAATATTTATCATATTGGTTTTAATCGAACTATTATAGAATTGAAATGCATTCAATATGATTGCAAACTTTCAGCGAACTCGAGTTTTAATCGAACTATTATAGAATTGAAATTAATTTTGGTAGCATCGGAAATATCTAAATCTATGCTTAGTTTTAATCGAACTATTATAGAATTGAAATAATTAATATGCAATTTGTATAGTTTGATGCATTTCGTGTTTTAATCGAACTATTATAGAATTGAAATTGCATTTAATCAGGTTATACAATTTATGCTGCATTCGTTTTAATCGAACTATTATAGAATTGAAATATAGTTATTACATTGATTAAAAGAGAATGACTGTCATGGTTTTAATCGAACTATTATAGAATTGAAATATTCATACTGTAACTTATGCTCTGATGACATTGATATTAGTTTTAATCGAACTATTATAGAATTGAAATGTAACATCTATACCTAATGTCAAATATGTCATTTGATAGTTTTAATCGAACTATTATAGAATTGAAATTCGATTATCGTATGCGTACTATTGCATCATAATGTACGTTTTAATCGAACTATTATAGAATTGAAATGATATTCTTAATGTCTATAGACTATGACTGTACATTAGTTTTAATCGAACTATTATAGAATTGAAATGTGAATTCTGTATGTCATCTCATAGTTAGCTGAATTCAGTTTTAATCGAACTATTATAGAATTGAAATCAATTGATGTACAATTGCAAGTCTTGTGAATCTATATGTTTTAATCGAACTATTATAGAATTGAAATTAATTGAGCAACATGTATAGCATTGTTGCATATCTGCGTTTTAATCGAACTATTATAGAATTGAAATTGATACTATATCGCGCTTTAGCTAGTAGCTATGCATAGGTTTTAATCGAACTATTATAGAATTGAAATATTATGAATTAGCGTAATTCTAGGATTATTGCATTGCGTTTTAATCGAACTATTATAGAATTGAAATATGATTTGAACATTGCGTATAATGCAATTGCTATATAGTTTTAATCGAACTATTATAGAATTGAAATTTTAATCTTAGCTGACATGCTCCTAATGTTTCATCGAGTTTTAATCGAACTATTATAGAATTGAAATATTAGTTCATCTAGTATTCGTAAAGTATTTCTTTATGCGTTTTAATCGAACTATTATAGAATTGAAATATTATGTTCATAAGTGATCAGTATGGCTCATTTCAGTTTTAATCGAACTATTATAGAATTGAAATCACGTTATCGTGAATGTATTAAAGTTGATTAGCATAGTTTTAATCGAACTATTATAGAATTGAAATTTATGCATATTGCATAATGATAAACGATACAGTCGAGGTTTTAATCGAACTATTATAGAATTGAAATGATAATATCATTTTGTAATTGTATTTCTATGACTGTGTTTTAATCGAACTATTATAGAATTGAAATTATCAGTAGATTGCAATATCTGAATCCGGTAGTTCAGTTTTAATCGAACTATTATAGAATTGAAATTAATGTTGAAAGTAATCTGGTCGATTATAAATCAGTACGTTTTAATCGAACTATTATAGAATTGAAATTATATGATAATGAGATACTTAGTTCGATATATCATAACATGTTTTAATCGAACTATTATAGAATTGAAATTCATACTTAATGACTTCGAAATAGTAATGATTATGATGTTTTAATCGAACTATTATAGAATTGAAATTAATTGCTGTATTACGATATCGATTATGACTTACATCGTTTTAATCGAACTATTATAGAATTGAAATATCGATGTAATATGAGTTTATGTAGATTGCAGTTATATGTTTTAATCGAACTATTATAGAATTGAAATATCTATATGCAATTCAACGCAATCTTAGTTTACTCGTGTTTTAATCGAACTATTATAGAATTGAAATGAATTCTATCAAGCTTGTAAGTATTTTAGTATCACTAGTTTTAATCGAACTATTATAGAATTGAAATATATTGATGATATGATCAAATTAGCAATATCGAATCAGGTTTTAATCGAACTATTATAGAATTGAAATTATTAACAATTGCTAGTAAATGTACTCCGACTTAACCGTTTTAATCGAACTATTATAGAATTGAAATTTTAGGATTTAGCTGTTTGCATAACTAGGATCTTTCCGTTTTAATCGAACTATTATAGAATTGAAATGTGATTAATATCGTACAAGCTTATCCGGTTGGTAATAGTTTTAATCGAACTATTATAGAATTGAAATTATCATTAATACTTGCCATTCAGTATGCTGTCATGGTTTTAATCGAACTATTATAGAATTGAAATTTAGCATAAAGTATCTTGACAGTATGAATGCTCACCTGTGTTTTAATCGAACTATTATAGAATTGAAATTTATGACACTGATCTTAGCTATTACTGATATATGCGGTTTTAATCGAACTATTATAGAATTGAAATATTAATCGACAATAATCATAAGCTTACGAATAATTGGTTTTAATCGAACTATTATAGAATTGAAATTTAAATTGGATAGCATATAACATTATGGCAAGATTCAAGGTTTTAATCGAACTATTATAGAATTGAAATTAGATAATCGTAACTTATTCAATTTGTTCGAATTCTAGTTTTAATCGAACTATTATAGAATTGAAATTGAATGATAATGCGATTCAATCATGCACTTTGCATTGGTTTTAATCGAACTATTATAGAATTGAAATTTGAAATTGATAATGCATGGTTAAGACATATTGATGCATCGTTTTAATCGAACTATTATAGAATTGAAATGTGAATATATAGTAATCAAGATATTCGGTCTGAGCATTAGTTTTAATCGAACTATTATAGAATTGAAATATGATGTCTAGTACATCTGCAGTAGTGCTACTTGTTATTGTTTTAATCGAACTATTATAGAATTGAAATTAGATTATAACTCATGCAGTTTAATTCGCATTAGCGAGTTTTAATCGAACTATTATAGAATTGAAATAATTAATTAATAACGCGATATACCTGCTGTGATAATTAGTTTTAATCGAACTATTATAGAATTGAAATGCATGGTATATTTTGTTGTTCACTAGTATCAATCAGCGTTTTAATCGAACTATTATAGAATTGAAATTGATACAGCGAGAAATCATTGCAATTTTATAGTTTTAATCGAACTATTATAGAATTGAAATATAAGATGTAAGCAATGCATTCAAGTATCGTTTTAATCGAACTATTATAGAATTGAAATCTCCGGTAACTCCTCATCTATTCGTACGGATCGTAGAGTTTTAATCGAACTATTATAGAATTGAAATAATTACTACTCATTTATAAGCTCTTTTTCAAAATAACAATCGGGGCGGATTTTTTCTTACCATTATCCGGACGAAGAAGATATTTGAATTCCACTATCAAATTTTTCCCTTATTAGTTTTTAATATTTCCTGGATAGCTTCAGTAAATAAAGGCTTCCAAACTTTCCATGAATGGCCGCCGTTAATTATTCTTAACTCGGAGGAGATATCACGTTTTTTATTTAATTCCTGGTATAAAAGCACGCATTGTAATTCAACATTATATTCAACTCCTTCAGGATTATTCCAATCATCATCGCCGCATCCTATATAGAAAAAACTTCTTAATCCTGTTTCTTCAAAATGCTTCAATTCATTAGGATAGTTTAACTTATTCCAAAGGTTAATATCAAAGGGTTTACCAAAAGCCCCCAATGAACGGGAGCTGGAACTTGCCGGCGGTGCTATGTTGTATAATGCCGGACTAAAAATAGCACACGCGCTAAATAATTCCGGGTACGCCAGCGCATATCTTAAAGCGCCGTAACCGCCCATTGAAAAACCAGCGATAAATCTTCCGTTGCGCGAATTAATTGTATTAAATGATGAATCAATAGCAGGGATTAATTCTTTTATTACGGCTGATTCGAAATTCTCCAATGTATTAACCCACCAGCTTCTTTTGCCGGATGGAGTAACCGCTATTATTGGCGGTATTTTTTTATTTTTAATTAAGCTGTCAATAACATCATACCCGGTTTGCCAGGCATTCTCATCATCACCGTTACCGTGAAGCAAGTATATTACCGGAATGTTTTCGGCTGCTTCCTTATAGCTATCTGGTACATATATCGTATAATTCCAGTCCCTTTTTAACTCTTTAGAATGGAGCACTTTATGGATTACATTTCCCGAGTAACTGTTAATCTGAAAAAAAAGAATAAACAAAAGAAAAAATTTATATAACATCTTGCCACTTTCTTTTTAGGGATGAATTAAGCCCGCTAAATCTTCAGCTATTTTAAATACATCCATGCCTTTTGTAAAAGGAAGGCAAATTCCTCCGGGGTATCTGGTTTTTTCTTTCCATTTATCAGGAATTTTATCAGCTCCGTTTAACGCACCTGAAATCGCTCCTACTATTGCGCCGATAGTATCTGCGTCACGCCCGAAATTACCGCCGTATATAATCCCTTTTTTAAAATCACCTTTAGTTAAAAGAAAAACGGCGAAGGCTTCCACTACCGCTTCCGGAACCGCCGCTTTATAAGTAGACCACAACTCATTATGTAATAATATCCAGCATTCTTCTAAAGTTTCATGTTCATTTATTATTTCAATTGCCTTGAGCATATTTCTTCTAAACCATGAATCTTCGGGGGCATAATTTAAAGCCGCGTCTAAAATTTCATCTATAGTACCGTTTACCATTGCCACCGCAATAGCTGCGGCAACTGCCTGCGCTCCCCATATTCCGTCGCGCCAATGGCTTATAGACGCTTCAATTTCAGCAAGTTTAGCGGCCTTTTCCGGGTCGCCGGCACATAAAATTCCAATAGGTGTAATTCTCATTGCAGCGCCGTCGCTTATATTATAGGCATTATATTTCCCGGAATCCGGAGGATAAATACCTTTTTTTATATTCGCCATTCCCTCAATTTCACTTGCCCCGCCTCTTTTTAATTCTTTATTTGGGCCAACATACTTCAGCCATGAATTAACTACATTCTCAACCGTCAATTCTCCCTTATTTTCGATTAAAGTCTGCGCTGTTAAAAGAGCGAAATCAGTATCATCTGTACTTGGAGTAACGCCTTCGGCAAAATCCATTGTAATACCAAACATAAAATGGTTTTCAGGCGTACGCGCGGCATCCCCAAATGAATCTCCTATAGCATGGCCGATTAAAGCTCCTACAGCTTTATTTACTTTGAAATTTTTATCTTTTATAAAATCATTTTTTGTAATCATTCTTTCTCCTTTATAGCGGATGTGTTTTCTGTTTTAAGAATATTTAATGTCCGTTTCGCTAGCTGATCAAATTTAGAATTATCAAATCCTTTCAGGCTGCTTCTGATATTATTTTTTAAAGGGTTTATCCATTTAGGGGGAAGTTTATTATATCCCTTAATTGTTCCTATAATTGCGCCTACAGTCGCGCCGTCACTATCGGTATCCCAACCTCCCGAAACAGCAGAGCATATTGCTTTTTCGAAATCACCTTTTGAAAAAGAGATTGAAGCTGTAATCATTGATATATTATTTACTGAATGAACCCAAAAATAATATCCAAATTGTTTTTGAAGAATTTCTACTACTTTTTCCCAGTCATTATTATTTTTCCCAACAGTAATTCCGAATTTTGCCGCTTCATAAATTTTGCTTTCTTCGGGAATAAACTCCAATGCCTTAATAAGAATTTCTACCGGATCATCTATTATAAATGATAACGCTATTGCGGCTGAAATATACATTTCCCCGATAATACCGTTTGATGTGTGGCTTAAAGACGCATCTTTATAAGCAAGTTTAACTGCTTGAACCGGATTACCGGCAGAAACCCAGCCCCAAATATCCGCACGAATCATCGCGCCGATCCATTCACGAAAGGGATTTCTGTATATGGGAACATTTTTTATATCCATAAAGGAGAGTAAATTTTTATATGCTATTCTTTCCGCGGTAAAGGTTGAAAGAACAGGAAGCATCTCAAGCCATTCTTGAGCCACATTTTCCGTAGTAAATTCCTTCCCGTATTTTTCCAGGACGTGAAGATTTAACATCGTATAATTTAAATCGTCATCTTCAGTCATACACTGAATATTTTCTCTCAGGCTTTCCATTCCGCTGTGTTTATTCCAAGGATATTTTTTAAGAATTTTTCCCGGCAAGCCTTCATCTGTTATATAATTATCCAGTGGCCATGAATTATTAGAAAGTAAAATTTCTTTAATGATATTGGAAGAATATTTCTCTACCGGTTTACCTAGCAAACACCCCGCTGCCCTTCCGTTCCAGCCGCCTAATATTTTATCATATAAAATTTCATCCGGAATATATTTAGCTTCCGGTTCAATATTTTTTAATTTGGAATTGAAACCTTCAAAGATATCGGTATCATTCTT
The DNA here is from genome assembly GCA_963798775.1 of uncultured Bacteroidota bacterium. Lineage (GTDB taxonomy): Bacteria > Bacteroidota > Ignavibacteria > Ignavibacteriales > Ignavibacteriaceae > CAWCUK01. The sequence continues at coordinate 913,965 of CAWCUK010000003.1, read as the reverse complement.
TTTTAGTTTTTCTAATAATTCTAAAAAACCATTTGTTTTTTCCCGAAGAGAATTAATCTCCGGGTTATCCGCTTTTAAATCTTCCCATTTATTTAAAATATCTTCAACATCAACCGATTCATCTCTTAGTTGTATAATTTCAAAATCAGCAATTTGTTCAGGCCTTATCCATGAGATATCCATAAAAATAATTTTTTAAACCTTTTAATTATCAATTGTGAAACTATTTAAAACATCCGCTAATTCCAGATAATTCGTTCCTTTAAGCGAAGGAATACAAATTCCTCTTAAAGACGATAAACTTTTGTACCAGGTGGCCGGCAGCTCTTCGGCACTGCAAGCGCCGCACAAAGCGCCGACAAACGCGGGAACAGAATCTGCTGTTTTAGATAAGCATGCGGCGGATGAAATTCCGGGAAATAATTTACCGCCGCTTAAAGAAAAAATTGCTAATGACAGCGCCAAATTATCCGGGGCCGAAGAACCGTAATTATACGAATGATCTATTATGATATCATGCAAAAGCGGTAGAGCCTGAAATAAAGAATTTGAATTAGAAGTAATATTTAAAGCTTCCTTAACTTTTAAATGAAGCCAGCTTTGATTAGGAATTTGTTCAAGCGCGGAATGAATAACAAAATCAATATCATTGCCGGCGCAAGCCGAAGAAATAGCGGCACCGAAAGCTTTTGCTGCCCAAACTCCGTCCAGTGAGTTTGTTATAGACGCGTCCGCAGAAATAAAGTCAACAGCATCGCTAATTTTTTTACAATAAACAGAGCCAATAACAGATGCTCTAACCATGGCGCTGTCATCAAAAAAATGAGGTTGATCATTACCGCTTGCCGGCGGATTTAATCCTTTTTTAATATTTTTCAAAGCGCCTATTACAGCAACGCTTCCTTTAACTTCGCTAATATCAGAGGCCAGCTTTTTCCATCCTTCTAAGTGAGATTCATAAATATATTCACCTTTATCTTTAGCTATAATTCTTGCCGTAAACGCGGCCCATTCGGTATCATCGGTGGGGGATAAATTAAATAAATCCGGCTGATTGTTGAGAGAAAAAGGAAGATTCAACTTTAAGATATTATTCTTTTCAGAATCGGCGTCAATTTCTCTTCTAACTCTCCTTGTCCATACAGGGTATTGGAAACTTCTGTTAAACATTGCCTGCCAGCTTAACGCATCGCCAACCGCTAAACCCAATAAGGAAATTTTTGTCCTGTTATACTCCATCTTTCTATTCTTCAATTAATTTAACCAACTTTTCGGCTGTTTCTTTTATATCAATATCTTTAACAATTTTAATACATTTACCTTTACAATTTTGGATTCTAACGCACCATTTTTCAGGAAGTGCTGAAAATCCATTTTTAGCCCCTATAATTGAACCGGCAATAGCGGCTATTGTATCAGTATCTCTTCCAATATTTACACCACCCAGAACTGAGTTTATAAAATCTCCGTTTGAGGCAGAAATTATTCCGAAAGCTAAAGCGACTGCTTCCGCGCCCAAATCTGCCCAGTTATAATAACCGCAGGATATATTTTCATACAAATTTTGCAAAGCTTCCTTTTGTCCGACAGATTGAGATCCTATTGTTACAGCCTTTTTTATTGATCTAAATGTCCATGAATCTTCCGGTATAAACTCCAACGACACTTTAATAATTTCATCAATTGAAAAATCAGCCATAGCTCCAGCAATAGCAGCCGCGACAGCCTGTCCAGCGTAAATTCCTTCATAAGAGTGCGTAACAACACCATCTTTGTATGCTAACTCAGACGCTGATTTCGGATCACCAGGACAAACAATTCCAAAGGGAGCAACGCGCATAGCCAATCCATCACTCCAACTGTGAGCATGAAAACCGCTTAACGGCGGGAACAAACCTTTTTTTAAATTCGACATTGCCATCAATTCACTAAATCCCGCTCCTTTATACGTTCCGCCCTGAGAAACAATTTCTTTTATCCATGCATCCGCAATCATTTCGGAAGATAAATCTTTACCATATTTTAATAGCAATTGCGCATTAAAAACCGCGAATTCGGTATCGTCGCTTCCAACAGGATTATCAGTGAGAAAATCAGTAACAAAACCATATTTTTCATTAATTTCCGAAGGTGACATTCCTTCCGTATCCACACCAAGAGCGTCTCCTATTGCAAGACCGATTAAACAGCCTTTGGCTTTATCAAAAAGTTTTTCATTCATTGAATTTCTCTATTTTTATACCTACTTAAAACATAATCGCTTTCTTCTTCGATTCTAACTTTCATCTCCTTTAGGCTCATCCGGTTTGAGAAATATTCCTGAAAGATCGGATTAGCAACTCTTCCCTTCCATTCTGAAAAACCCGGAACATGAAGCCATGGGCCCATTTGCAAGTTCGGAATTATGGAAATACAAGTTTTCCAGCCTAAACTATCGCTTTGAAATTCCGGCATTTGTACGCATGATTTTCGAGTTGGATTCATCCAATCGCCTAAAGCTAATTTTGCCATATTAGTTTTACTTAAGAAAAATTCTATAAATTCGGCTGCTTCTTTCTTTTTAATTGAACCGGAAGGTATACTTAATGTTTGTGTGTTAGATCCTTGATTTTGGTTAACTTCTTTAATCGGTTCAAGTACACCCCAATTAAAATTTTTAGGGGCGTTTTCCACAAGCTGCTGGCGCGCCCATGTTCCGATTCCTACAACCATCGCGTATTTCCCTCCGTAAAACGATGGAATAATGCTTGACCCGCTTTGAGTGCTTGCAAGCGGAGACGCGCATTTGTCTTTATAAATCATACTATGAATAGTTGATAGCAGAAACTGTTCCGGCTCTTTAATTTTTACTTGATACTCTCCATCCTCTTTATAAAAGTATTTCCCTCCGCAGCCAAGCGTAAGATTAAGTATAATATTAGCTGAACTTCTCAATCCGAATGCCGCTCCATATTGATCTATTTCGCCGTCATTATCATTATCTTTTGTTAGTTTGACAGCTGCGGATTTTAATTCTTCCCAAGACCAGGGCTTTTCAGGCGTAGGCGGATCAAATATTATATTTTTTGAACATGTCTTTATTGTATAAAACAATTAATGACTCAAATAAAAAAGGAACTCCGATTATTTTTCCGTTCTTCAGAGTAACAGATTCCCAAGCCGCTGGATAAATATCTTCTTTAATACTATCTGATAAATAAGGGCGAAGGTCGGTTAGATTTCCCCGGCTGCCGAAATCGTTTATCATTGAAGCTTCATAATGAAATACATCAGGCACATCGCCGGTTTCAAAAGAAGTTATTAAGTAATCATAAATCGAATTCCAATTTGCCTGAACATATTCTACTTGCTTATCCGGATGCAGTTCATTCCATTCTTTAATTATAGCCTTATTTGAAGAAATTGATTCTTCCTGCCAAGAAAGGCTTACAAATCTGATCTTGTTATCTTCTCTTTTCTGAGTACAGCTTTGAGCCAGCAATGCCAATGCAAGCACTAAAATTATTGCGCGATATTTTTTTAATAAAATTTGTTTCATTTTTATTCTTTTACTGCACCTGCCATTAGTCCACCGGAAAGCCACTTTTGTAAAAACCCAAAAAGAATTAACGAAGGAATTGTAGAAAGTATACTTGCGGCAGCGAGCGGCCCCATTCTGGCTTGCCCCTCCATTCCGGTAAACCTTGCAAGGTCCACCGGCAGTGTAATTAAACTCTGGCTTTTCATAAGAACTAAAGCAAAGAAAAATTCATTCCATGCGGTAATAAAAGTAAATAAAGCAGTAGCGCCAAGAGCCGGCAGAAGCAAAGGCATAATTACTTTAAAAATAATTTTAGTTTTTGAAGCGCCGTCAATCTGCGCTGCTTCTTCAAGTTCTACAGGAATTCCTTTTACATATCCTTGCAGCATCCATAACACAAAAGGCAAAGACCATACTACATATACTAACGACAATCCGACCAAACTATCTGTTAAATGAAGCGACCGGAAAATTATGTAAAGCGGAACCATAATGATTATTACCGGGAAAATCTGAGATGTTAAAACCCAGCCGAGAAAAATCTTATTTATAAATGTCTTGAATCTTCCCAAAGCATAAGCCGCAGGCAATGAAATAAATAGAACCAATACTGTAGATAAGATTCCTACTTTAAAACTATTAAACATGCTATTCAAAATAGATTGTTCTGTAAACACCGTGGAATAATGTTCTAATGTTGGATTTACCGGAATTATATGTGGAACGGGAGAATATATTTCCGGCGTTGGCTTAAAGGATAAAGACACTGCCCAAACTAATGGAAAAGCAAGAAATATTATATAAAATATTAATAATAGCGCTTTAAAGTATTTAAAAATCCATTTCTTCATTTCGATTTTTTAAGCAACTCTTTCTTTAAATTGTTTTCTTAAATAAAAATATAGGACAATCGAAATCGCGATAATCATAACATTTCCAATAGCGGCGGCATATCCAACATTTCCGTATCGAAAAGCTTCCTCATAAGCGGCAAACATCGGAAGCCTTGTCATTCCTCCCGGCCCCCCTTGGGTTAATACCCAAACTAAACCGAATGTGTTAAAATTCCACATAAACGATAAAGAAATTATTGCTGCCAAAATCGGTTTTAATATTGGAAGTGTTATTTGCCTGAAAGACTGCCAGGCGTTAGCTCCGTCCAACTGGGCCGATTCATATAAATCTTTCGGAATTGTTTTTAAACCCGCTAACAAAAACACGGCGGCTTTAGGCATTTCACCCCATATTCCTACTAAAATTATTGCCGGAATTGTATATGTAAAACTATTTAGCCAATTAATCGGCTGATGAATAAGCGATGAACTTGTAAAAATATAATTAAAGAAGCCTGTATCGGTATCATACAGAAAGCGCCACATTATTCCTCTAATTACAGGCGGCATTGCCCATGGAATTAAAATCAATACTCGAGAAAAAGCATTGAATTTAAATTTCTCATTCAGCAAAATAGCAAGGCCAAGTCCAAATACAATTTGGCCGAAAGTAACGGCGAAAGTCCAAATAAATCCCACTTGAAAAGATTTCCAGAAATACCTGTCCTTTAGCATATAAGCGTAATTATCGAGAAAATTAAATTTTATTTCCGAACCAAGATGATAATCTGTGAAACCGAGATATATTCCTCTAAATATTGGAAGAATAGATAAAATGGCTACCGGGATTAGAACCGGGATTAATAACTTAAGCTGTCCGGTATGAACTTTATTCAGTCTTGTACCTGTCATTAAAATTTCAATAATAATAAAAAGAGGGAGGAATAAATCCTCCCCTAAATAATTACTTCATCAGGAGCATTTTTTTAACGGAGTTAAAATTACCTGATTGAATTTTATAGAAATAAACACCGGAAGATAATCTTGAGGCATCAAATTTTACTTCATAATTTCCGGCAGCGTAATATCCTTTAACTAGATTTGTTACAAGCTGACCGATTGAGTTGTAAATATTTAAGTTTACATCTGAAGCTTTTGCTAAAGAAAATTTAATCGTAGTTGAAGGATTAAAAGGATTCGGATAATTCTGAGAAAGCGAAAATGATACCGGCGAAGCATTAACTTGCTTAACATCTGTTAATAAATTATTGCTAAGAATTGACATTCCATTTTCTTTTTCAACCACATATACAAAAGAATTATTAACGGCTAATCCCCTTGCGGAAGATGAACTTTTAAAGTAAGCCACTTCGGTCGGATTGCCCGGATCAAAAACATTAAATATCCTTACTCCGTTTTCTTCAGCGGCTACATATGCAAAATTATCACTTACAACAACAGATCCATCCCAGCTCGCGCCGCAGTAAACTTTTGTTATCATATCGGGGGTATTAGGATCTGCAATGTCATAAACTTTTAAAGTATCATAATCCGGCACATATAAATAATTCCCGCTCATTGTCATTCCCGCGGTTCCTATAGTAAAATAATCTGTCTCGCCTTTAGTAACCGGAGAAAGCGGATCATTTACATCTACTAAAGTAATGTGTGAATAATCTGAAATAGCGGCTATATTTCCTACTACTGAAACTCCTTCTCCGTAAGAAGCGCCAATAGTATTTACCCAGGTAGGGTTAGCGGCGTCGGAAACATCAATAACCGCAACTCCGGTATCACTCGCGGCTACATAAACATAATTTCCGGATATCGCAATTCCTCTTGCTCTTGGTGTCGCTATGCTCGGCATTTCGCTTAAAGAACTTGGATTAGTCGCGTTTACAACTCTAACTCCTCCGTCTCTTGCTGCTACAAAAGCATAACCATCTTTCACTACAACTTGCCTGGAGTCTCCTTCTAAGGCAATTTCGCCCAGTAGAGTCGGAGAACTTGGAACAGAAACATCAATTACTCTTAAACCCGCGGAACCGTATGCTACATAAGCTTTATTATCACTATAAAAAACGCCGTATGCCGTTCCGGACGCTGGCGCAACTATATCTATTGAACTTGAAAGTGTCGGTGATGACGGATTTGAAATATCCACACATTTTAAACCGGAATTTCTATCCGCAACATATACATGATTAATGCCAACCCAAACACTAATAGCTCTATCACCTGCGGCAATTGCGCCTACTAGTTGAGGGGAAGAAGGAGTTGAAACATCTACAATTTTAACCGAATCGCCGTTTGCTATATACGCGTAATTTCCATCCAATTGAACTCTTGCTGTCCTTGAACCTGACATAAAATCCGCGACTACGGACGGAGATGCAGGATTTGAAACATCTACAATTCTCAGTGCATAACTGTAATCACATACATAAGCAAAATTTCCGCGAACAGTAACACTTTGATAATAATCTAGCGGGTCACCTAAATCTCCTTCATAAACAGGGCTTGCGGGATTTGAAATATTTATAATTCTCACTTTTGATCCTGTTGCCACATACGCGTAATCTCCGCTTATTGATACACCTTCAGCGTAGCCAATGGTATCAACAGCCGCAAGAAATACCGGGGAAGCAGGATTTGAAGCGTCAATTATTTGTAAGCCGCCATCGCCTGCGGCTACAAATACATTTGTTGATTTTGTGGCAATTCCTTCACCGTATCCCGAAAATGAAACAGAACCGCTTAAAGACGGGGTTAAAGGATTTTGAACATTTACAACAGACACTTTCGCGTCAGCAATCGCGTAAACATAATTACCCGATTTTACGAGATCTTCTATTACTGCATTTAACGCGAGGCTTCCTAAACTAACCGGGCTTGATGGATTGGAAAAATCATCTATCTTTAGTTTTTCTCCTACTGAAAAATAAGTGAGATTGCCTAAGGCAAAAACGGATTTACACTGCCCTTCTCCCTTTCCGAAATTTCCTAAAAAGGACATTTCCAAACTTTCTTGTGCCGAAACATTTTGCAATGGATACAATACGCAAAGCAGAAAAAGAAATATTGAAGATGAAAAAAGTCGCCTTTTGAACATAACTACCTCCGGTTTAATTAATTATTGACCAACTGTATTTAGATTAATTTTCTCTCTTTTATTCAGGAAACTAAATATTTCCGATTTATTAGGCACTGAATCTTGAGCACCCTTTTTCGAAACCGAAATAGCAGCGCCGGCATTTGCAATTTTAATCGCAGTGATTAAATCTTGTTCATTAGTTAAAGCGGCCAGTATTCCGTTAAATACATCTCCGGCGGCAGTTGTATCCACCGTTTCTATTTCATAAGCGGGAACATGTGTAAATTCAATCCCGTCAAATAAATATACCCCATATTTACCTCTTGTAACTATCACATAATTTACTCCCTTGTTATGGATATATTTTGAGGCTGATAATATATCTTCCTCAGTTTCAATTTTAATTCCCGATAAGGTTTCAATCTCATTTATATTAGGTGTGATTATATCAACTTTTCTTAACAGCTCTTCTCCTAACATAACTGCAGGAGCGGGATTTAGAATGACTTTTATACCATTCTTATATGCTATATCTAAAGCCGCCTTTACTGTTTCCAAGGGAATTTCAAGCTGCATTATTAAAACATCAGCAGATTTAATCGTTTCATCGAAATTCTGAACTTCTTCCGGAACAAGATTTCCGTTTGCGCCGGAAGCAACTATAATACTATTTTCACCATTCTTGTCTATCCAGATCATTGCAATTCCGGTATGTTCTTTTTCGCCAATTAAAATATTTCGGGTATTGATACCTTCTTCTTCCAATTTTTTAACAGCGGCTCTTCCGTACTCGTCATTCCCGACTTTAGAAATCATTGTTACATCGGCCCCTGCTTTTGCGGCCGCTACAGCTTGATTTGCTCCTTTACCGCCGAAAGTTTTTAAAAAATTTTTCCCGATTATCGTTTCGCCGGGTTTTGGAAAATGATCTATGTTTATAGATAAATCAATGTTTATACTTCCAACAACAACTACTTTTTTGCTCATATATTTATTGTAAATGTTCCTAATGATTAATTATTTTTTTTGTTTCAAAAACCAAGTGTATAACCTACTATCGTTATAAGTTCTTGTCCAACAATCGTGGTAAAGATCCGGATAAACAGTAAACTCAATATTTCCGCCGCAGGCTTTAAATTGATCGACAATATTTTGCGCTTTACTAAGCGGGATAACATTATCTTTAGCTCCATGAAAAGCCCAAACCGGAATATCACTTGCGGGGCATGGGCTCCAACCATCGCCTCTAAAAGCAACCGGAGCCATAGCAGCAAAACGCTCATGCATATTAATAGCGAAATACCATGTTCCTATTCCGCCCATACTTAAACCTGTAATGTACAATCGCGATGGGTCAATTGGGTAACGCTTTAAAGCATCATCTAAAAGATCATTCATTGCTCCCACATTATTTTCATTTGTATAATACCATTCAGTAGAAGAAGGGCATTGAGGAGAAATGACAATAAAAGGGAAATTCATATCGCCGTCTAAAATTTTAGGTAAACCTTCATTTTTTAGTTTCTGTAGATCATTTCCTACTTCACCTATTCCATGCAGAAATAAGATTGTTGGAAATTTACCGTCTATCTTTTCCGATTCATTTTTGGGCATAAATAAAAGGAAGTTAAATCCGGGCGAGTCCCTAACCTCAACTTGATAGCCTTTGTTATTTTCGTTAGATACTACAGGATTTTCTGACTTACCGCATGAAATAAAAATGGTTAAAGGAAGCAATATGTATAATATTTTTTTCAATGCTTATAAGAAAAATCCAACGCTGAACATGTGTACTTGTTTTAAAATTCCAAAGTCTACATAGGCATAATGAATCCGTAAATCATATCCATAAATAGGATAATTTATTCCCGCGCCGAGAGAAAAAGATTCTTCATCATAATTAAACTTATATCCGCCTCTTATAGAAAAGATTTTATTGAAAGTATATTCTAATCCGGCTCTAAATTTTTCGGGCCCGTCATTTGGATGATTACCGTCTAATGAAACTGTTAATAAATTTTTACTTCCCGGTTCATCCAAAAAATCCATTGCTACACCAAGCCGAAAGTCCAAAGGCATTTTTATATCTTGTGGTTCTGATTGCAGTTCTTCATTAAATCCTACAAGATGAGAGTCCGGTCCGAAGTTTCTTGCGGTAAATCCAATTCTTAAACTTCTAAAACCGGTATAAAAAAGTGTCCCGACATCTAAAGCCCAATTGTTCATACTTACATCGGCAATACTTTCCCGCAGCCATCTTACACTTCCACCTACGGAAAGCTGCGTAGTTACTGATCGTGAAAATGTAATTCCGATTGCGAGATCGGTAGCCGTAAAATAATTGCCGGTTACAACTGCTTCCGTTCTATTTTCGCCGGCAATAGGACTATTAATTGTTTCCGGAATATCTCCGTAATCTATATTTGCTATACTTAATCCGATTACTCCAACATTTTCAAAATTCTTTACGAAGGCTGCCGATTGATATCCGATATCTGCTATCCAGTTTGTCCGGTTGAAAACAACATCCATATTTTCAACTCCTATTATAGCCGCCGGATTTCCAAAAATTGAATTAGCGTCCCCTCCTGCCAGTGCGGTGTAGGAATTTCCCATTGCTGCTTGGCGCGCGTCTCCGTTTAGTTTTAAAAACTGCCAGCCGGATTGTCCCACGCGCTCAATTTTGTAAGGCTCAATCCCGCTTTGTGCTTTTATAAATCCGCTGAATGATGCGGAAATTAATAGGGTAATCAAAAATTTATTTAACATCTTAAACTTCATTTTTTTATTCTCCTGTATGAGAGACTAATTCAATTCAAATTTTATTTTATAATCGCAAATTTACCGATTGCGGTCTTTCCTTCTTGGCCTACCACTTGAGATTCAACTACATAAACATAAACACCGGGCGCAATTCCGAGCAGCCAGTTATTTAATTGATAATCGAGTGTCTCAACACTTCCCCAAGCTTCCGACCCGGTTCCGTCATCATGATTTATTTCTTTAACAAGTTCTCCCATCGGAGTAAAAATTTTAATAGAACATTTTGCCGGAAGTCCAATAAACTCCATTCTATATCTTTCGCCTGAACCATATAAGCCGCTGTGCTGACGGAATGGATTAGGAACTACATAAACTTTATTGGGAAATTCTTTATTCGTTCCTCTGAAGGGATAAATGGGATACCTGTTATTATTTTGCTTAGCGCTTTCGTTTCCTTCAGTATCATAAGTTGTAACTGTATAGTAATTGCCTACTCCGTATGGTAAGTCTGAATCGACATATTCAACTTTTCCCTCTTCGTTAAGTGACGCACTTTCTTTTGGAATATCAGCCACTAATTTCCAGGGGCCAATAGTGAAATAAGATGAGCGGTAAACTCTATATCCCGCAAAATCATTTTGGAGGGTTTTGGGATCTTTATAAGTATCCGGGACCGGCGGCCATGAAATTCTTACTGCACCGGGTTCCGCTTTTAAATTAAGGGAATTTTCTCCGTCTGTAACTGTCATTGGAGGATAAGCGGCAGGAACATAATTGTTAGCATAAAATTCTTTTGCCGTTCTTACATGTTTTAACAAAGAATCTTTTGAAGCGGTTGCAAGCAAATCAATATTAGCAACACCGCCTTCCACTATTTTAGCCCGATCCATTTCTCCTAATACTTCTGCGAATACCAATGTTACTGATTCATAAGGACCGAGATTAAAAGGACCCGCGCTAACCAAAAATTCAGGTTTTCTTTCAAATTTATTTCCGCCTTCACCGCCGCCGGCTTTTGCTTCATCCCAAGAAAGGCGCGGCTGCTGGTGCGTCATTACCTCTTTTAATCTATTTGCGCCTACAGATTGTAGCTGTTCTAGCCTAAACATTTGGTCTTCAATCGGGGCTTCAGTAGCAAAATTCCCGCCAAGATGTTCTAATATATTTTGATAAATCGGCGCTCCTTTTGAGTCAATGCAAATAGCGGTAAAATAACCGGGCGCATCCAATTCGTGTTCTCTTGAGCCTTGTTCTTTAATATCTCTCGAATCGCCGATATCGCCTCTTTCGGGGCCGACACCGAAATTATAAACTATCGGTTCTTCGTCATCCCATTTAAAACTTCTATGATCATAAAAGTAGAAAAGAGTATCCTGAGCATCCCAGCCATATTTTTCATCATATTCTGTTCCTGAACGGAGAGTCATAACAATTCCATAGCGCATTCCAAAATAAATATCCGATAAATTTGTGTAATTGCTATTTGTAATAGTTACTTCATGTATAACAAAATCGCTATAACCTGGGAAACTCCATGCCATGCTCTTATGAGAAATATCTACATTCATGTCAATAACATGATGCGCGCCTGTAACTGTTTCCTCAGCTTTATTAGTGGGATCTTTAAGATTATAATTTTTAATTTTTAATGCTTCTTCAAGAGGATAAACATACCTTCCGGAAGGAAGGAATCTTGTATTAATTGTATAAGCATAAGGAATGCTATCTCTTTTACCGAAAATACAATAACCTGTAGCCTGTCCGTAATTTAATGCGTCTCCGGCATCCGGACCTTTAGAGTAACCGGGATAATCCATCGTGTAAAAAGAGCTTGAGAATAAATTATTCGGCTCTCCGTATTGCAAAGAATTCCAAATAGTCTCCCAGAGTTTTCCTCTTGTTAGATCTTCATGACCCCATTGAACTTGTGAAAACGTATTACCGCTAAATAATATAGTTATGAAAAAAAATAAAATACTGAATCTATTTAGAGTAACTTTTCCAATAAATGATAAACGCTTCATTTCAATTCCTTTTTATTCAGATTTTATATCGTATTAAAAATCAACTCTAACTTGGAAATAAACTTGTCTTGGAGGAACTTCATAAGTATACCAATTCCAAACATCCGGCTCGTTGGAAAAACTATTTTTCGGCAGCCTTTGTTCTTCCGGCAAATCCGTTCTTTCCTGCCAGCGAGTCATGTCATCACCGTATAAAAGCCTGTAAAACTTGCTGTTCAATAAGTTTTCAATATCAACACTAAACTCAAGCCGTTTTCCTAAAACCTCAAATCCCTTCGCCAATTTCAAATTGATTTGATAATAGTTAAACCAGGTTTTGTTATTTGGCTTTGTTGATAAGTCGCCGGGACCGTGGTATGTATATGGATCACCGCTTCTCCACCAAAAATAAATATACGTGTAAAAATCACTTAAAGGTTTAACTCCCCAAACTTCAGGGCCGTAATCTTTAGGGAAGTTTAATGTTGCCCATGCTTTTATTTTATGATAACTATTCCATGCACCCTTGCCATAACGTAATCCTTTGGGAACGTCGGCTCGATCGGCGCCGGGTTCATATAAGCGGGAATATCCAACTACGCCGTCCCATGACCAATAAATATCGTGACTGATTCCGCCGTTTAAGAAATAATTTAATCTTGTTTCTAGTTTACTTTCTATTCCTCTTACATCAGAATATTCTCCATTGCTTACCATTAAAGGCTTATTGGCGTAATGTGTAGCCGGATAAATTCCTGTTATAGAACTAAAACCTGTTTCTTGAGAAGCATCTTTATAATATCCAGTAACATCAAGTTTCAAAATATCGGCTATATTATTGTCTACACCTATTTCATATTGAATTGTTTTTTCAAATGTTAAACTGGGATTTCCGTAATATCCATGCCATTCTTCCATATAGGTTAGATGATTGCCATACTGGTCAAGCGCGGCACTATCGTCTTCTATATAACTAACTGTTGGGAAACCAAACATTTTACTCCATGAAGGCCTTTGATAAAAATGCCCGTATACAAAATGTAGAACTGTATTGTCGCTGATAGGATGGGAAATTCCGATTCTAGGAGCAATTGCTGTTTGAATTTTAGTTTTAATCATTTCAGGATGTCCAGGAATACCATAAGGTTCATTTGGATCGTGGCCGGCGGTTGTTAGTTCAAAAGCTAACGGATCAAACATATTTTTCGGCGCTTCTCTATTTTGATTAAAGAAGTCGAAACGCAAACCGGCATTTATAACCATGCCGGTAAATTCCATTTTATCCTGAACATAAAAAGCGCCTTCATATGGATGTCCGTTAAAAATATTTACAAAATTTTCCCTTCCGCCGCCTTTATATTCAACCATAAAATGATGTTCGCTAAAATCATATTGTTGAAATTGAAATCCCGCTTTTATTAAATGATTTTTTGTCACCTGGCTTGTAATGTCCGATTTCAATAAGTAAACTTTACTGTCGGTTTTATCATAAGCGTGTTCATATCCTTTGTCTAAAAACCAAATTAATTTTTCTGTATCATCCTTATGTGAGTATAATGAATCCGGAACAGCGCCGTATCTGTCCGATCTATCCATATTATCGTTTAAATAACTAATATTAGTTTCTAAAAATGTGGTTGGATTAAATACATAAGTAAATGTAGTGGAAAGCTGAGACCATTTACGTTTTTCAGGATATTGATACAGAAAAGCGCCCATTAACGCGTATTTTTCACGCTGGTATGGATCGGTAACTTGCATAGGAGAATACCATTGCGCTTCCTGCGCGGATTCTGTGGTATTCCAATTTGTTGTAGAAAGTTTTTGAGCACTCTCATAACCTCCTAACAGCCCGCTTACCTTAACTTCTAATTTGGAAGTTAACTGATAATCAAGGTATCCTTGAAAATTATATTCCGGGTTAGAAGGAATTGCTTGCGGAAAAATATTTATATGCTTCGAAAATCTACCTGATGCCAGGAAAGTTAAATTATTCGTTATTGGGCCGTATAATGTGGCTTCGGTTTCGTATTCAATTCTATCCGCGTAATTTTTTAATGTATCACTCGGTGTAATCTGTTTATGCCATAAGTTAAGTAAATCTTGGGCATTCTTTCCGTAGAATTGGCTATTTGGATCTTGAGTTTGGTTTGTCCAATAATTTATATCAAAATGGCTCCAATCATAATTTGAAGTGCTGTACATATTCGGGCCGAAATGATAAATACCGGCCGGCCTCATTCTACCGAGAACCGTTCCGTGAATTCCCGATTTACTTGATTTGGTAGTAACATTAATAATTGCGGAACGAGCATTTCCGAATTCAGCATTATAACCACCTGTTAAAACCGCTATTTCCTGAACAGTTGTCGTATTTATTCCAGTATAGTTATCAGAAAAAAGCCCGCTGTTCATTCCTACATTATCAAGTAAATAAAGGGCCTGCACCTGCGAGCTTCCACGGTAATAACCTTGAAATATACCGGTTTGTGTTTCAAGCGCTTCAGGTATCGTTTTTGCAAAAGATTTGGAAAGAGCTTTATCGTCAATAATTTGTTCGCTAGAAGTTAAATCTTTATCAACTACAGGCCTTTGTGCCTTTACGACAACTTCTTCCTGTTGGATAGTTGCTTCCGGAAGTTCAAAATCCACATTAACTGTTCTGTTAGTAATAACTTCAACATTAGTAACCGTTACTGGTTCAAAACCAATATAAGACGCGGTTATTGAATAAACACCTGGATCAATATTTAAAATTATAAAACTTCCATTTTTATCTGTACTTGCCCCGATTCCTAATCCTTTAACTATAACATTTGCACCTATTAAAGCTTCTCCGGTTTGTTTGTCGGTAACTTTTCCAACTATTTTGCCGGAGCCAAAGCTAGTTCCGTTGAATAAAATCAAGAATAAGATAAAGGCGGCAAAGTAGATAAAATTTATTTGGATGCTTTCTTTTTTATACATATAACTCCTCAAGACGATTAAAACCGTACAAAATTAAACTAAATTGATTGGTTTATAGCAGACATAGATATAGCATTCTGAGAATTATTAATTTCTTTAACAGAATTACGTACTACCAGCTTCGTGGGTAAGAATATTCCTTTCGTCTCCAAATTATGGGAATATTCAATCCGGTCTAAAAGCATATTTATAGCGATTGTTCCTATTTGTTTAGTTTGCTGTGAAATTGTTGTCATAGGTGTAGCTAACAATTGAGAATATGGCTGATCATCAAATGAAATGATTGAAATATCTTCTGGTACTTTTAAGCCAAGTTCTGAAATTGCCCGTAAGGCGCCTAAAGAAATTAGATTACCTAACGCAAAAATTGCTGTAGGAGGTACTTTCCTTTTTAACAAAGTCTTAGTTTGTACATATCCGTTTTCTTCACCAAAATTCTTACCGACAATAAGTTTACTATTTAGCGGTACTTCGTTGGCCTTTAATGCGGCTTTATAACCTCTTACTCTATCATTATTGGGAGAAGTATTTTTTAATCCTTGTAAACAGGCGATTTGGGTATGGCCTTTTTGTATTAAAAAATTGACTGCTTCGTAGGCACCTGAATAATTATCGGAAGTAACAAACGGTAAATCTAAATTCGGAAAGTACCTATCCAGGAGGACAAGTGGAATATTATTTTCTTTAACCTTTTTTAAATGTTCTAATTTTAATCCTACCGGCGATATAATTAATCCATCAACTTTTTTATCTATTAAAAGTTTAATTGAGTCTAATTCAATTTCTGTTCTTTCTTCACTATCACATAAAATTAATGTATAACCTTTTAATCTAGCCGCGTTTTCAATTGATTTGGCAATACTTGCAAAAAAAGGATTTGAAATATCCGGAATAATATATCCTAAAGTATCAGTTTTTTTTAATCTTAAACTTCTTGCTAATTGGTTTGGTGAATAATTAAATCGATTAGACGCTTCTATAATTTTTTCTGCAGTTTCAATTCCAATCCTGTATTTATCGGCTTTCCCATTCAAAACCCGTGAAACAGTAGAAACTGAAACTCCGACATAATTAGCTATATTTTTTAGAGTTATATTTTTATCCATACTCATATAATAAGAATATTACTTCTGCACAATCGTTTGTGCAACATCAACATAGCTTTATTTTTTTTTATTGTCAAGAAAATAATTCTATAAAAATTTTTTCTTTAGCAGCAGAAAAAAAATTTACGAACATGACTGAATAGAAATGTCAGTATAAAAGTGGTCTAGAGTTAGGCACAAACTCTACTAAATTAGGTGATTTTGGCAAGGTAACCCGGAATCGAAGACACCTTTGAAAAACAAGCAGCGTCCGAATACCAAAGAAAAGTAAAACAAGTATCAGTCTCGGAGCCATTCAGAGAAATCATATTTGAAATGATAAATGTAAAAAAATATAATTGAGGGAAAACAGCTTTTTATTCTGTAAAAGTAATTTGTTTTAATCGAAATATTATAGAATTAAAATATTAGTATTAACCGCGATTAAACGTAAGGATTATGATCTTATTCAGAATTTAATCGGCAAGGATGGAAAATTATCGGCTACGGCGGTGAATTCTAGTGCAAGGGAAATATTTCCGGAGTTAGAAAACTTTCTTAAATAAAAGGCTACATAATTGAATTTTTCGGCAGCAGATTATTCAAAAATAATCATCATTCATCCGCCGGCCCTGTTAGATCAATTTCTTTTTCTTCCCCACTGAAAGCTGTATGACTAAATTTTAGCACTGCCACAAAAATAACACCTCCAATTATATTACCCAAAGTTGCAAACCCCATAAATGTTAAATATTCTTTAAAAGAAAACTGACTCATAAGAAAACCGGAAAATACCTCAACATTACCGACGATACAATGATGAAGACCGGAAATACCAATAGCGGCAGTAATTAACCAAATAATGAAAAGCTGGCTAATTGTATCCCTGGAGGCGGCAATAAGCCATGCTAAAAGTCCCATTAACCAGCCGGCCAGAATTGAGCTAAGCAAAGACTGCTGCCAGGTAACATTTGTCAGTTTTTCGGCTAAATCATGAAGTGCCCAGCCTTCAATAGTATGCGGGATACCGGCAAAATAAGCAAGAATAAAAGCGAAAATAATTCCGCCGACAATATTACTAACATATACATAAACCCAGAGCCGGAAAAGTTTCTTTAGTCCCGCCAATCTTTGAAGAACAGGCAGCATAGCCAAAGCGGTATGTTCCGTAAAAAGTTCGGAGCGACCAAGTATAACGAAGATGAATCCTATCGGGTACATATTACCGACGATAAAATCGACAACAGGCTGAGGAAAAATATTTTTGAAAAGAGAAAGAACCACCCCCATAAGCAAAACCGAAAAGCCAATATCGAGTCCGGCGGACAAACCGGAGAGGATTAATCCATTTCTGTTTCTTTCCAATTGTGTAAGGGCAGCTTCTTCTGTGTGTTTAAGAATTTGCTGCTGGCTTTTCTGAGGTTTCTGTTCATTTTCTTGTTTTTTATTTTTTTTTACCGGCGACATTTGGACTCTTTTACTTTTACGCGGAAAATTTAACCAGCAAAATTTTAGAAAGTTGTGACTACTGAGGACAATGAGAAATGACAGATGAAAAGTGGTGATGCAGTGATTCAAGTGAGTGAGAAGTTAATAGGAAGAAAGTGTGCGAATGCAAGGGAGTGAGGGAATATGTTATAGCTGTCGGGACGTTCGGAGGATGCTGAAACTTAAACCAGCATAACAAAATGACGCGATGAAAGCTGAAGTGAGGAAGGCTTATAGGGCTCTTCCCCGTTTATCTTTAACTTAAAAAACAAAAAATATATAAAACCGAAGCCTGGTTATGCTCGGTTTAAATAAAAAATTTTATTTATTTTCCCGCGGAATCCAGTTATTTATTAAATCTTCATGAGATTTCATCCATTGGCGGGCGGCTGTTTCGGGTTTTTGATTATTATCTTCAGCTTCTTTTATTTTAGCCATTAAATCGCTCAGCTGCTCATTATCCAGTTTAAAATTCTTCAGAAATGTTGAAAGCTGAGGATTTTCCTGCGGAAGGTTTTTACGAACAATACAATCAATATGGCCTTGCTTCCCGAAAACATCTTTAGGATCGTCAAGAAATTTCAGATTAAAGCGAGAGAACATCCAGTGCGGCCTCCACGCGGTAACAACAATCGGACGTTTATGATCAATAGCGTTTTTAAGTGAGGCAAGCATAGCGCCTTCACTAGAGGGAAGCAATTTTAATTTCAGATTATATTCATTAATAGCTTTTTCGGTAGCGGTCATAATTCCGGCGCCGGAATCTATACCGATAATTTTACCGTCAAGATCAGAACTAATCTTATTCAGATCATTTATACTTGTAGCATCAACATAAGCGGGTACAACAAGTCCGTTTCTCGTGCCGACAAAGATAGGGCCTAAATCGGTAAGTTTATTTCCGTATTTCTCCATATAATTTTTATGCAAAGTCGGAAGCCAAGCATCCAGAAACGCGTCATAATCACCTTTAGCGACTGAAGTATATACAGGGGCGACATCCGCCATTGTGGTATGAACTTCATAATTCATTTTATCTTCCAGTACAACTTTAGCAAGATTTGTCATAGCCACCCCTTCCGCCCAATTAACATAAGCGAGCCGTGCTGTTTTTTCGTTTACCTTATTCTTTCCGCAGCTTTGGAATGAAAAAACACCAATAGTGAGAAAGAAGATACAAAATTTTATCATCCAATTAGATTTGCTGAATATTTTAATCATATTTTTCTCCTTATTTATCATAACATAAACTATTTCTTTTTAATTTTTTTTGAACTAACACCCAAAGCTTGAGTAATACGATCTAAAAATATAGCAAGAATTACAACGGCTATACCGCTTTCAAAACCAAGGCCGATTTTCAATTGAGTAATACCTTTTAGAACCTGTTCTCCTAAACCGCCGGCACCTATCATCGCGGCAATTACTACCATAGATAACGCGAGCATAATAGTTTGATTTACACCCGCGAGAATTGTAGGAATTGCTGTCGGAAGTTCTACCTTGAATAACATTTGTTTAGGCGTAGAACCGAACGCTTTCGCCGCGTCGGTAATATCTTTAGGAACTTGTCTAATTCCGAGATTTGTAAGACGCACAGCCGGCGGAGTAGCAAAAATGAGTGTAGCGATAACACCCGGAACTTGGCCCAACTGAAAAAATAAAACCGCGGGAATTAAATAAACGAAAGCAGGCATAGTCTGCATCAAGTCCAAAATCGGCCGTAAAATTCTTTCAACCGAATCTTTTTTAGAAGACCAAATACCCAGCGGAACCCCCATAAGCAGAGCGATTAAACCCGAGGTAATAACCAGGGCCAAAGTATCCATTGTGGGTACCCAGAGCCTCATACTATCGATAAGAAACATTCCGATCAGGGTAAAAATTGCCACACCTTTTTTAGCAAAAAGATACGCAATAACTGTAAGGATAATAATCATTACATAAGCGGGAGGAAACAGCAATAAATTACTGAAAGCATTAATAACAGATGTAACCACGGCGCTTATTGCCATAAAGAAAGGTTCAAAATTATTAGTCAGCCAATTAATTACGTTTTCAAAAACACCGCCAATATCCAGATGAATCATTTATCTTTCACCTCCTTATCCGAATTATTTTTTAATTCATTTTTCTCTTTTAGATAATTTTCTTCCTTAATCGCGTCAACAAGAAAAGTTGTCGCGTCGCTATCTCCGCCGACTTCGGCAATAATAGAAGCGCGATCCACAATACCAATTAATACTCCGTTATCATCAACCACAGTAATCGGATATTTATTTCCGATAGCAATCGCTAACAGATCGGCAATAGGAGTTTCGGGTGAAGTCATAGAAACATTCGCGTCAACGAAAGACTCAATATCTTTTCTATTTTCTTTCCGGAGTTTTACCACATCATCAATTCTTAATATTCCTTTTAACTTACGATCGGCGTCCGTAACAAAAATTGTAGAGACGCCAACCTGCTCCATTTTTCTAGCGGCTACCTTAGGCCCGTCTTTAGGAATAATAATAGTAGGAGGTTTGCGCATAATGGCTCCGGCTTTAATTACCTTCGTTCTATCCACATTTTGAACAAAAGAACTAACATATTCATCAGCAGGATCGGTTAATATTTCTTCAGGAGTACCAATTTGAACAACCTCTCCCCCTTTCATAATAGCAATACGGTCCCCCAATTTAAGAGCTTCATCAAGATCGTGAGTAATGAACACAATAGTTTTATGCACCTTTGCCTGCAGTTCGATTAGTTCATCCTGCATTTGAGTTCTAATAAGGGGATCGAGAGCACTAAAAGCTTCATCCATCAGCAGTACTTCAGGATCATTAGCCAATGCTCTAGCCAAACCGACACGCTGCTGCATACCGCCGCTTAACTGACTGGGCATACTAACTTCATAGCCTTTCAAACCAACCGTTTCAAGAGCCTCCTTAGCTTTACGATGCCTAGTTTCTTTATCAACACCGGCTATTTCAAGTCCATATTCAACATTACTTATTACGGTACGATGCGGGAACAAACCGAAATGCTGAAATACCATTGACATTTTATTTCTTCTTATTTGCAGAAGTTTAGCTTTATCGGCTTTCATAATATCATCCCCATCAATGAGAACGTTACCTCTTGTGGGGGTAATAAGTTTATTCAGACATCTAAGAACAGTTGATTTACCGCTGCCAGAAAGTCCCATAATAACAAATGTTTCTTTTTTTTCTATTGCAAAATTGGCATTATTGATACCAATTGTACAGCCGGTTTTTTCAAGAATTTCGGTTTTTGATAATCCTTTTTCCAGAAGGGGAAAAACCCTTTCCGGATTATGCCCGAAAATTTTATACAAATTCTTTACCTCAATAACACTCATAAAAAATTCCTCCTCCGGATATTAAATCACCTTAGAAATAAAATCCGAAATTTATATTAAAACGGGTTTTCCATTTTGCATTTTTAACACCTTGGGCTAAACCTTTAAATTGACCGAGCCATGGATTATTTATTCCGTTAGCGTAATCTATATAGGTATAAAGATTACCCGCAGCAATCGCAACACCTGTGATATTATGATAAGTAGTATGGAAATTATTTTGATCTTTATCAAACATGCTGAAGTCATTATAAAGTGTTAAACCGGTAATCGGCCCCCAATTAACGGGTATTTTATAAGCAATTTCGGCTGAATAAAGAATTCCTTTTTTCGCAACGGCAAAAGGGAAATCGTAAGCTCCCATTACTACTATATTTTTATTTTCATTAGCGGAATATTCAGGCGCGTCATTCATTACATAAACAAAAGCCATTAAATTCCACCGGCCATATTTTCCATTAAGATGGAGACCAAAAGCGGACTGATATCCCATTTTATCAATTTTACTGTTATACAATCCGCCGTACATACCCGAAACCCCAACAGTAGTATTACCCAACTCGCCATGGATTATTGCATAAGTCAACCGCGCATTAATTTGATTAGTTTCTCTATTGTAAGAAAGCAAATCTGATCCGGCGTTAGGAACAATATCATAAGAATAACGCGAGCTACTTGTTGAATTACCGATATAATTTCCGCCGGAGTTTTTATAAAAAGCGAATTGAATATTTAGTGGGCCGTTTTTGTGAATATATTTTAATCCCGCAGCGTAATTATCTTCCAGACCTATATAATAAGCTATTGAAAAGAACCAATTATGTGAAGCGTATGGAAGTATTCCAAAAGGAGCTTTAGTAATTCCGAGTTGAATTTCATTATTTTTATCAAAATCATAAGCAAAATAGCCATGATGAAGCATATTATATCCCGAATAAAACCGGTATTCCAGAGACATTCTTAAACTTTTGTAAGAACCGTTAACATTTATTCTATAAGTATCGAGTAAAAATTCGCCCCCTTGAGCTTTATTTATTCTAGCATATTCTTCATTGCTCCAATTCATAAAACGATAATTAAACCGGAGCGCTCCCCCAAATTTGAAATGGGGTACATCTTTTTCCTTTTTTTCTTTTTGATCTTTTGAAGTTAAGCGGCTGCGGTTAATAAAAGAATTCGCGCATAGATGGTTTGGGAATAGGAATAGCAGACAAATAAATACCAAACCTCTAATCTTAGAACGCGGCGCATGCAGAGAAGTATAACGCATAGTATCCTCTTTTTTATTAATGTTTTTAGCCATTATATTCATTGTTATCTTATGTAAAAGTATTTAATGTTAATTAATAATTGACTTCCGCTATTATATCTATTTAATTTTTATAATTATTCAGTTCTCCTAAATTCGCCTAAATTTATAAAATCTCTATATAACGCAAAAACATTTTATAAATATTCATACTTGCTGAATTAATCTTGTTATTCGATATCACGTAGGGATTGACTTCAAAGATTTCTTCCGGAATTTGATCAGAAGGTAAGATCAGGCTACCATATTGCCTAATTAATTAGAGAATTTTTGTTAGTACTCCTCCTGCCTCATTATTTGTAAATAATTTTCTGCTATTTAGAAGATCTGTTCTTTCATAGAATTCCGGTCTCTGAAACTAAAAAATCATTTACATCCTATTTTTTTTGGTATATTTTTCACTAATGTGGTAAGAAGAGAGTGTATAAGAGAAAATTTTATCTTAGGCCCCAAATAAGTAGACTTATAAAAAAGGACACTTCGACCGGCTCAGGGTCCCATGAGGCTAATTTTATCGTTTTGTAATATTTCCCATACCTGTAATAGAAGTAGTAACAGAAGAGGGATTACCGTCATAAGTGATATTACCGATTCCGATAATTGAGGCATATAAAGATTGGGACACAAAAATATTCAAATAACCTGTGCCCGTAAGTATAGCCGAGCAATTTTTCACCTTAAAATCGAAAGCTTCAATATTACCGGCACCCGCAACTTTACATGACATTGAATCTGCTTTGCCGGTTAAAGTAATATTCCCCGCTCCGGTTATTGCGCACTCTATAGCCGTACAATTCACAGGATAATGAACGGAGATATTTCCGGCGCCTTCAATGGTAAGCTCCTTTATCAACTTGAGAGAAACATAAATATTAATAGTAACATTTGAATAATTTTTTTTCCGCAGACCGCACACCAGAATATCATTTTGTTTCTCAGTTACTACATCATCAATTATATTATCATCGGCCTCAACTTTTATAGTTTGAATGGTATCTTGAGTTAGAATTATGTTTGCGGCATATTTAATATTTATGCCGGTACACTCCCCCGCTGTTCTTTGTTGGGTAATTAAATTACCTGAACCGTATTCAGTTAAGCTGTCCTTGCCGGTAGAATCGGTAGAATTAATTGTAACATCGCAAGCGGGAAATATAATAATCAGGAGCGGGATAACTGCCTTAAATAAAATATTACTCATAATAAACCTCCCCAATTATATTATCCAATTTTTCAAATCGGTGTAAGCGGCTTCAGTAAAAAACAGGAGAAGAAATTCAATGAAGAAAGAAAAACAGATTCTTATAGCAGAATGAAATTTGCAACTTATCCCGATAAATTACATTTATAAGGTGTAGAATAGAGAAATCAGAAGCAAATTTTTTTTTGCCGTTTGTCCGGGTAGAGAAGGGCATGTATGTATTGTAATTCGGAATTAATAGAACTATGGAATTATTTTGAAAATATTCCGCAGTATGGGACGACTCTATTTTCTTCGCCGTTGCGAATAGAATTTTGAATTTTCGCGGCGGTGTTTTCGGGAACTATGACTTCCCTTCCCAAAGAGTCTGTTTTTTTTGAATAATTATTTTTTCTTGCTTTAGCTTTTATAAGAATTTGTTCAGATTTATTTAACCAGAGTTTCTCTTTAAAACCGGCTGAAATTAAAAGATGATAAGCAGACTCAGGCTTTATTAGGAAATTTATCTCGGGTGATGATGCCCAAAATGTGGGCAAGTAAATTCCTTCATTTTTTCCTTGGAACATAGCTTCAAAAACAAAAATTCCTCCCGGTTTTAGAACCCTAAAAATTTGGTGAAATAGTTGTTCTTTATTTTCAATATTCATTAAAGTATTTTGCGACCAGACGCAATCGAAGCGTTCCTCTTCAAAAGGCATATCAACAGCATTTCCGCATTTAAAGGAAACTTTGTCATTAAGTTTTACAAATTTCGTCAACATTTCGGCGGCAACGCAAAATTCTTCCGTTAAATCTAGTCCGATTACAAAACAATTAAATTCGGCCGCAAGAGTTCTGGCCGGTCCGCCTATACCGCTGCCGATATCAAGGATACTCATATATTCAGTTATTCCGGCAATTTTTGCAAGCTCTCTAGTTGATTCAATTCCGCCGGTATGAAACTCATCGAATAAAGAAAGATCATCGCGGGACAAATTATTTAAATCTTTACCGGCTTTTTTTAATTTTTCAACTATTCTTGAAGACAACTCAAACCCGCCGTAATGTTCATTTATTTTATTGTTGTAACCATTCATAATCATCGATTATAATTTATAAAGTTCATTAACTTGTATTTATTTTCTTGTGAAAAGTAACTAGTAAAAGCAAGCGTAAATTTAATTTAAAATTTTAGTTGCTAGGGAGGTAAAAATCAAGTTATTTTTGTTTAATAATATTTCACTTTAATTAAACGGACAGGAAAATTGCACAGGATAGCAGCAGAAGAAAAAGCCGTTAAACAGACTAGAGTAGCGGCAATAGATATTTTTAGAGGGTTAACAATTTTTACAATGATTTTTGTAAATGATTTAGCGGGAGTAAGAGGAATTCCCCAATGGATGGAACATATGCCAGCCGATGTTGACGGAATGACTTTCGTAGATTTAGTCTTCCCGGCCTTTTTATTCATTGTCGGAATGTCAATTCCCTTCGCGATTAATAAAAGGATAAAAGTCGGTGATACTAATTTAAAATTGTGGAAACATATTTTAACACGTTCCGCCGCGCTGCTTGTATTAGGAGTGATGATGGTGAATATTGGATCACTTAACCCTGAACTTACAGGAATGAGCAAGGCTTTATGGATGTTATTATTATTCATCGGCGCAATTTTAGCATGGAACAGCTACCCAAAATATGAGGGCAAAAGAAAGATTCTTTTCTTGATATTGAAAAGTACGGGAATAATTATTTTAATAATTTTAGCCGCTATATATAGAGGCGGAACCGCAGCAAACACCTTATGGTTAACTCCGAAATGGTGGGGAATTTTAGGACTTATAGGATGGGCATATTTTTCCGCCTCAGCAGTATTTATTTTATTTAGAAATAGTTTATCCGCGATAACAGGAATGTTCATTTTATTTATACTTTTATATATCGGAGATAAATCGGGAAACCTTGAAATATTAAATTATATAAACCGAAATTTTATAGCGTTAGGACCGATAGTAGCCGCTCATGCAGCAATAGCGACTTCGGGGATTATTTTCTCATTATTGTTTTTTCAATATTCAGGTACAGTTAAAGAAAAAATTATTAATCTATTAATTTATACGGCAATGCTATTCGCGGGAGGATATTTTCTTCGCCCGCTTTACGGAATTTCTAAAATATACGCGACACCAACATGGATTTTGTACAGCGCGGGCTTCTGCAGCTTAATATTCCTATTTATTTATTGGCTGGTTGATATTAAAGGAATTAAAAAATGGAGCAATTTTTTAAAACCGGCGGGTACAAATCCACTTTTAGCTTATCTTCTACCTTCCATTGAATACGCGTTAATTATGCTATTCGGCATAACTTTTTTCTCCGGTTTTTTGGGTGAAGGATTTATCGGGATTCTCCGTTCATTGGCAATAGCTTTACTTATAACCTGGGTTACGGGAATATTAACAAAATTGAATATAAGACTGAGGTTGTAATATATTACCAAGATTACCAAAATTACCAAAATTACTAAAGGTTTTAATAATTATTCCTTTTGTTAAAACCGCAAAAGCAAAAAGGCCGCGCTAAACAGAATTTTTTGTTTAGGCAGCCTTTCACATAGTTTTCAACCAACCACAAACTATTTAATAACTTCTTCCCAACCCATACTTGAGAGATTTTTATAAATAATTACAATCGATATAATAGCGGCTAAAAAATAAAGAGCGAAGGCCAAATATTCGCCAAAAATTAATTTACCTGTTCCCAATAAAATTGAATAAACGAGTACAACACCGAAAAGCCAATTCATAAACATTCTAAAGAAACCTTTATCGCTTTCAACATCGGGAAGCTTATCTGAGATTTTTTTCCAAAGAACACCGCCCGGATGAATTTTACGGTAAAAGGAAAATAATACATCTTCATCTGTCGGTTTAGTAAGAAAAGTTACCAGGAGCCAAACTACGGTTGTAATTCCTACCAAATAATAAAGAGAAATAGGAAAAGTAATTCCCATAGCGCTAACAATAGGAAAAGCTATAAAAGGAGTAACCATGGCGGCAATTTCCGACCACGCATTTATTCTCCACCAAAACCAGCGTAAAATTAAAACAAGCCCTACACCGGCGCCGCATTCCAAAATAAATTCCCAAGCTCCGGAAATTCTATTGATAAATAAAGTTACAATAATAGATATTACCATCAAGATAATAGTGACTAATCGTGAAACCTTTACATAATGTTTTTCTTCTTTACCTTTTTTCCAGAATCTTCGATAAAAATCATTTAGGATATAAGAACTACCCCAGTTAAGCTGAGTTGCGATCGTGCTCATATAAGCGGCAAAAAAGGCGGCAACCAGAAGTCCTTTTAGGCCTATAGGAAGAAAATCCCTCATAGCATAAATATAACCCATACCTTTTTCATCCGGACCGAGATGAGGATATAAAATTAGAGAAGCAATACCAACAAGAACCCAAGGCCAAGGTCTAACGCCATAATGCATAATTTGAAAAAATAAAGTAGCGAACAAAGAATGCTTTTCATTTTTAGCCGACATCATGCGCTGCGCGATATAACCGCCGCCGCCGGGTTCCGCACCCGGATACCAGCTAGCCCACCATTGTATTCCTATATAAGCAAGAAAAGCCGCAACCGTTAAAGCAAACGCGCCGCCCATTGAAACGGCATCGCTTATTTTTGGAAAAAAGTCAAAAACAAAAGAAGGAAGTTTTTCCTGCATTCCGGATATACCGCCTACTTGAGGAGTATTAACAACGATTATAGCTAATAAAATTGTACCGGCCATTGCCATAACAAATTGAAAAGCATCGGTTACCACAACACCCCATAGCCCGGAAAGAGCGGAATAGAAGGCAACCAAAACCATACAAGCAAAAACATAGAACATCACTTGAGATTCAGATACTCCGAACATACCTACTAAAATAGATTCCATAGCTTTATTAACCCAGCCCATGATTATGATATTCATAAAAAGGCCTAAATAAAGGGCTCTAAAGCCTCTTAAAAATCTAGCGGGTTTACCCGAATAACGAATTTCCGCGAATTCCACTTCGGTCATTATACCGGCTCTGCGCCAAAGTTTAGCAAAAAAGAAAACAGTAAGTAAACCTCCGAAGGCAAAATTCCACCAGATCCAGTTACCGGCGATACCGTTTTTAGACACTAATTCAGTAACAGCCAACGGAGTATCCGCAGCGAAAGTTGTAGCCACCATTGATAAACCGGCTAAATACCAGGGGAGATTTCTACCGGAAAGAAAAAATTCATCAGTACTTTTTCCCGCGCGTTTAGAATAATAAAGAGCGATACCTATAGAAAAAACGAAATACGCCAGAATGATTAAATAATCTACTATTGCCAAAATACCCTCGCAATTTTTTAATATTAAAAAGAGATGATGCTGTTGCCGCACCAATTACTTTTATATCAATTTTACATTTTAAAAAATTATTTACTTGAAAAAGATTGAGCCGACAGTTCAACTAATTTTTTAATCGGTGAAACAATCATAAGTTCAACCTGACCTCTCGGCTGATTTGCTTCTTTTAATTTTTCAAGACTTTCATTCAGCCAATCTTCACCGGAAGATTTTTTATTTTGAATATTATCTAACGCTTGTAGTCCTATCACAGAAATATCCCGCAGATCTTTTGAAAGAGATTCCATTTCTTTGAGAATGGGAGATTTCTGAATAAGTACAGTCATTTGGGCATGATTATTTTTCCACATTTCAAGTTTAGCTTTTATGGCATTTATTTTATTTACATCATGTATGTCGGAGGAAATATAATCATCAACATAATTTCTAAACAATCTTGCGGTTTCCGCGTCCGCGGTAGCCGCGTCCACAACCCTTGATAACGGAGCGTAAGAAGTATAATCGCGTCTTTGAAGTGGCCGGTTATAATCTTTAACAGGCTCAACAACATCAATAAAAGTACTCAGCGCCGATATATCGTTGTTATTAGTTAACCTCCGGAGCATCATATTATGATTTTTAATATGCTGCAGTCCCAGTTCCTCCAGATGAAAACTAACAACCTTTAGCCTTCTGTACATATCATCTATATCTTTAACATATTTAGGGGACCAAAATCTTTCTGCAATAGCGGCTGTTCTCGGCCAAATACGTGAATCAATAGTTTCGGGAGAAACAAATTCGGCCCACATAGTAGCTTCTCCGCCGATAATTAACTTTTTCTGCGCATCGGTTAAATCAATTCCATCGGGAACCGGGTCAACTAAATAATGATAGCTTGTGGAATGCATTAAATCTATATAATAACCTTTAGAGAGCATTACCTGGTAACCTTGAGATGCGGCATTCTGAAGAGATTTTTCTCCCCGCCATGATTGAATTACAATATTTTTAGGCATTTCGGGATGAAGAATTTCTTCCCAGCCTACCATACGTTTATGATATTTAGTTAATATTTTTAATAATTTACTATTAAAATAAGCTTGAAGAGAATGATTATCGGGTAAATTATTTTTCTTCATAAACTCTTGGATTTCAGGATTAGCATCCCATTGTTTCCCGTTATTTTCATCTCCTCCGATATGCATATATTCATCGGGAAAAAGTTTAGACATTTCCGCAAAAAATTTATCCAAAAACGCATAAGTCTCCGGGTTAGAAGGATCGAAAGTAGGATTAAAAATTCCCCATTTCCTTTCGATTGAATATTTGCCGGGAGTACTAGCAAATTGAGGATAAGCAACCAGCCAGCTTGTTGAATGTCCGGGAAGATCAAATTCGGGGACAACTCTAATGCCGCGCGCGTCGGCGTAATTAATAACATCTTTAATCTGAGCCTGAGTATAATAATAGCCATCCGAACCCAGCTCCTGCAGTTTCGGAAAAACTTTACTTTCAACGCGGAAACCTTGATCCTCCGATAAATGCCAATGCATTACATTCATCTTAACAGCGGCCATACCGTCAAGATTTCTTTTAATTACATTAACGGGCATAAAATGACGGCTCGCGTCAATCATAAGTCCCCGCCAGGGAAATCTAGGTTCGTCCTCAATTTTAACACCTCGAATAAAATATCCTTGATCATCCACATCTAATAACTGCAAAAAAGTTTCCAAACCTCTTAGAGCGCCGATATCAGTTTTAGCGGAAAGTTTAGCGCCTTTTTCATTTACATCCAGCGTATAAGATTCATCCTCATAAAGTTCAACTTTTCCGGGATGATCGACTAAAATAACCAAAGCCGGATTATCAACAGTAGAATCAGGTGTAATAAAATCTTGTTTAAAAGAAAATACCTGTCCTGCCGGATAACCTTCGAAGCATTCTAGAAGCGGCGGGATAAATACGTTGAGCCGGATTGCCGGTAACAGCAACCGTAAAATTTGTATCGAGCCTGTATTTGCTATTAATTACCTCAACCTTTTCCGGCACCGGAAGAAGATTAAGAGTTTTGTTTTGAGCATCCGCGGATGCCGAAACAGCGGTAAAGAAGAATAACAGCAACAATAATTTTATTATATTAGTTTGATCCATGTTATTTATGCCTTTATTTCAAATTAAATTGAACTTTGGTTATTATTATAAATTTTTTCAAGAACAACATTCACTTCGCGTCCCATATCGGCGGTTACTACCGGATTTACTCCATTTAGTACGGCCACGGAAAAATTATTTATTAGAGGAAGATGAACATTATCGGCGCGATTTATTATTTCTTCTTTTTCACCAGACAAATTTTTTATTATGATCCTGCTGCCGTTAAGAACAGGAATTTCCAAAGAGCCTTTTGTACCGTAAACGCTAACAGAATCTTTCGATTCAAAAGTCGAGTGAGTGACACTTAAAATAGATTGAGATGAATTTTCGAATTCTAAAATCGCCGAAGCCGTATCCTCCACTTGACGATCGAAAGAAACATTTCCCAAAATACTTTTTACTTCTTTTACTTTACCAAATAAATTTAGGAGAAACTCAATACGGTGGCAGCCGAAATCAAACATAGGCCCGCCGCCGGCTTTTTCTTTTTCAACAAACCAGTAACGAGGCTCTCCGGGAGAAGGATTAAAAAACTCAAACGCTTTAACAAATGAAATAATAACTTCACCAATTTCTCCGCCGGAAATAATTTCTTTTATGCGGTTCACCATCGGGTAAAGATGACGATAATAGGCGATACCGAGTTTAACATTATTATCTTCGGCGGCCTTCATCATCATATCGCACTCATCTACAGTAAGAGCCATAGGTTTTTCACAAAGAACATGTTTACCGGCTTTGGCGGCCGCAACAGCTTGTTCGCAGTGCAAATTAACCGGCGTTGCTATATATACGGCTTCGATTTCGTCATCATTAATTAAATCGTTCCATTTGTCGTACCATTTCGGAATTCCGAAATGCTTAGCAAACTGTTCGGCAAGTTCATTACGCGCGCGGTTAACGGCAATTAATTCGCTATTATTTAATTCAGCAAAAGCCGGCGCTACTCTTTTTTTAACTATGTCGCCCGCGCCTAACAATCCCCATTTAACTTTAAATTTTTTCTCCACGCCTGTCATTAATTTTGTGTTTGTATAATATAAGTTGAAGCCGAATCAGAATCCAAATATAGAACAGCGTTGTCATGAGTCCGCAAAACAGAAGCGGGATATTTAGATTCAATATTATGAGTTAAAACTTCCTTGACAGCTTTAGCTTTAGTTTTTCCAGGAACAACGGTAAATAAAAAAGAAGCCGAAAGCAGCGCCGGAATAGTAAGTGAAATAGCCTTTGCCGGGACATCATCAAAAGAATTAAAACATCCGTCATTTACCTGCTGCCGGCGAGAAACATTATCGAGTTCTACTACTTTTACTAATTTGGGATCGTTAAAATCGGCAACAGGAGGATCGTTAAAGGCAATATGTCCGTTTTCCCCGATTCCGAGACAGACAATGTCTATCGGAGCTTCATTTAAAAGTTCCGTATAACGCGCGCATTCCGTTTCCAAATTTTCCGGATTAGAATTTAAATAGTTCACTTTTTTAAAATTAACTTTTCCGAAAATTTTCTCCTCAAGGAAATTACCGAATAACTGTTCCGCCGAAGGATTTAATCCGATATATTCATCCATATGAAAAGCGGTTATTTTATTCCATGGAATATCATCAAACGAAATCAGATTTTGTAATAATTCATTTTGAGAAGGAGCTGCGGCGAAAATCATTCTGATTTCTTGTTTATATCTTACCAAATCTAATATTTTATTTTTTACATCAAGCGCAGCAAACTTTCCAAGTTCAGCGCGAGTATCGTAAATCTTTACTTTCAATTTATCTTTATGAAATTCATTCATGTTAAAAATTTTATTTTATTTTTTGAGATAAAATTATTTAAGGAGCATCATTTTTTTCGAAACAGTTCTCTCACCGGAACTTAAAACGCACAGATAAATACCGGAGGATAAATTAATACCGTTAAAAGTTACAGAATATTTTCCGGGTGAAAGTTCTTTACTAATTAGAGAATCAACTTTTTTACCAAGTAAGTTATAAACATTCAGCGTTGTAAAATTAGTTTTGTTGATAGTGAATTCAATCTTTGTAGAAGGATTAAAAGGATTCGGATAATTCCGTAGTATATTGTAGTTATAATTTTTTGAACCGTCTTCTTTTTTCACTCCGGAAACAGTAATATTTAAACTTGCCGAAACCTCCGCCGAATTTCCTGAAGAATCAATTAAATTAAATATAAAATTATACTTCCCGCTTTTCAGTTTATTCTCGGGATGAAAATTTAAGAAGCGCGGAGTGTTATTCTCCCAGTTTCCGCCTACAGAATCATCGCTGTTTTCCGCTTCATAAACAACTGATGCGCTTTCCGCGATTTTCGCTGCATCAATTCCGACTCCGCAAATATCAACAATATTAAAACTGAAATAAGGGGCAGAAACAGTATCGATAAAAGAACTATTTAAAAGTACCGGCGGGTTTAAATCTTTACCGTTCGATCCGAATTTCGGAAACTTTTGATAATAATCGTAATGATGAATCGCTATTCCGCTGAATCCGGAATTATCTTTGAAATAATTATAAAGATCGTAAAGTTCATTTTCCATATTACCCCAGCCCTCTTCATAAAAAGTAACTGAAGTTGGATTTATTTTCTGAGTTTCCACGCCAACAATAACCTTTTTATTAATTTGATTAGCGTAAAGAATTTCAGCGCCGGCATCGCCGATAAGCCTTCTGGAATCATCAACATAATCCATAATCGCAACATAATCGATAATATCCTGCAACTGATGCAAATACTGTATTCCAGGATTGCTATCAAACCAGCGCGGAATGGCGGCGCCGAAATAAGTATCATCCCCGAGCGAATCTACTTTGGCCTGACAATATGTCATTAATTCGATATAACCGTTCCATATTTCCATTTTTTGATTAGCATCAGACCAGCCGCTTAAAAGGTAAGGTTCAACATCATACTGAGCGCCGTCAAATTTTTCGGTTGAGTCTTTCGCTTCGGAATTAAACGCGTAAAAAGAATTAATTCTTTCTTTCCCCGATTCTTGATTTGAAGTTGCCCAAGAAGCGTCTCCTCCTAAATATTCAACTCTTATTCCCTTGCTATGCGCTTCTTTCAAGAAATCATGAAGTGTTGCTCTTTTAACAGAATCGCCGCTCATGTGATAATTAGCGGAAAGATAAACAAGATTTATTTGATGAGGAAAACCTTCAATCGCGTTCGGATCATCATAACCGGGAGGATTTTCACAAAAATTAAAGAAATTCTCACGTGTTGAAGGATATTCAATAATACTGGCGGAACTACCCCAAACCCACATTGAGCGTGTATTTTGAGCATTTGTACCGCTTAAAAAAGATAGTAACACTATCAGCGAAATTGAAAGGAATGTATTTTTCAAAAAATTATCTCCGTTGTCGGTTAAAAATAACTTAATTATGAATTTTCTATTTTATTACCATTAACAAATATTTTATCAATATTTATTTTATATAAATTTTCTTGTTTAATAATATCGGCCAAAAGCAGATCCGCGGTTTTACCGATTTGAACGCTTCCGGTGCAAGTATTATTATTATCCGGATTTGCTTCATTAGCTTCATAAATACCAAGAATACGGGCCGGATTAGCACTGCACATCATGGACGCTTTTAAAACAGCTTCCTCAAACGAAAACGGTTCATGCATTTCGTACCATACGCCTTCTATCGGGTTTGTAAGCCAGTTCAGCAGATTTGAAAACGCGATATCCATTGTAAGCTTACTTCCAAAAAGCGCGTATTCACGATCGGCAATTTGTATATATTCACCGTTAGGGCTAATAACGCCATTAACACCGAAAACATTAAACTCTCTTAAATCATCCATTCTAGCGGCAAACATACTATCAGTAATCGCAATTACTTTTTCAAAACCTTTTCGTTTAATCGTATCCATTACATAAGATTTATCCACATGATATCCATCGACGATTAACTCAACAAACATATTTTTAGCTTTTAAAACATTTTCAACCGCGCCGCCGCCGTCGAGAGATTTGCTAGAAGAACCGGTAGGTCCGTTCAAAAAATGCACAGCTAATTGCAATCCACTTTTAATCGCTTTTTCATAAAGGAAACCTGAAGCGCCCGTATGCCCTGCGGCGCAGACAATATTCCTTGAGGATAAATACTTTATTAATTTAAATGCCGGATCACCCCATTCGGGTACTACATTTACAACTTTTATTATTTTTCCGGCAGCATTAAATAATTCCTTAAAAAGTTCTACAGAAGGTTCATTAAAATATTCCGGATTATGAGCGCCTCTGTATTCCACAAGCTTCATGAAAGTACCTTCAACATACAAGCCACCCAAAACCGAAGTAAAAATAGATTCTCCGTTTTTCTGCTTATACTTATTTACAAGCGAAAAAACTTTTTTCAATTGATCAAGCGGAGCGGCAAGACTAGTAAGAACAGCTTTAGTAACGCCGGTTGCCGCATATTCTCGCAAAGCAAAATCAAGTCCCGCAAGATATCTATCCTCATCCGCGATAAATTCCTTCTTAT
This sequence comes from uncultured Bacteroidota bacterium, assembly GCA_963798775.1. Lineage (GTDB taxonomy): Bacteria > Bacteroidota > Ignavibacteria > Ignavibacteriales > Ignavibacteriaceae > CAWCUK01. The sequence goes on along the minus strand of CAWCUK010000003.1, from coordinate 879,295 downwards.
CCAAATCATAAATACCGCTGGTAAGGTCGAAACCGGAAATTCCGTTAGTATGAACATCAATAAAGCCGGGAAGTATAAATTTTCCCGCCGCATCAATTATTTCCGCGCCTTCTGATTCTATTGAATTATTAGGCAGAATATTTACTATTACACCATTATTAATTTCCACCGATCCGGAAATTATATCACCGGGTAATACAACTTTAGCGTTTATTATTTTATAATTTTTTTCCATTTCCTTTACATTAACTATTTATTTATTTCAGCAAAAATTTCTTCAACATTTTCTTTTTCTTCTTTTGTTTGAGTGCTAATTAATCCTTCAAGGAAAAACGCGCCGAACGCGACAACAAGTTCAAGTCCGGTGTAAAGAGCAAACGGCGTTTCGGTACCGGTAATAGCGGCGTAGCCATATTTAACGGCGATAAAAGTTAAAAAACCAAGTCCCCACGATAACATCGCGCCGCGCCAAGTAGCTTTTTTATAAATCATACCAAATAATAACGGAATAGAAACCGGTCCGAGAATAGCGGCATACCATTCAATCATCGCGTTAAAAGCGCCTTGAAGATGTACAGTAATTAAAGCGGCGCCTATTGTAAGCATCCCGAGCAGAACCGTCGAAATCATTCCGACTTTAAGAAGCACATTTTCTTTCGCGTCTTGATTTATTTTTCTTTGATAAATATCCTTAGTAAAAACACTCGCAAGAGAATTTATATCGGAACTAATCATTGACATAGTAGCAGCAAAAATAGCGCTGACAAACAAACCAATTAAACCGGGAGCAAAATTTCCCAGCAGCTTTTCGGCAACCAAAACATAGGCTTGTTCAGGATTCGATATTTCACCGACAATTTGGCGCGCGGCCCAAATAGGAATATAAATTGCGAACGGATAAACCAGGTAAAGTCCCGCGGAAAGATAAGCGGCTTTCCGGGCGTCTTTAGGTTTACCGATTGAATAAAACCGCTGCGCGAGCCCCCAGGTACCGCCGTTGTAGCTTAAAATAATTACAACAAGATAAACAACCAGGAACCAGGGAGAAATAGCTTCACTGAAAAAAGAAGAATGTGAGGGGGGGAGATGAGACCAAATTGAACTCCAGCCGCCGACAAAATTAAGGACCAAAATTCCCAGCAAAATTGAAATTGAAAATTGAATAATGAATTGCGCGAAATCGGTGAGCATAGTTGCCCAAAGACCGCCGAACATTATATAAAAGATAGTAACAAACCCGCTGCCGATAATTACACCTTCAAGCGGGAAATTGGTAATAACATGAACAACAACCGCGAGCGAATAAAGCTTAACACCTTCATCAATAAATTTTATACCAATTCCGCTCCAAGCAAAAACTTGCCGAGTTAAAGGATTAAATCTTTTTTCAAGATATTCAATAGGAGTAATAACATTAAGCTTTACCCATTTTTGGGCCCAAACGTTCGCGCCTATAATCATAGCGACAAAAATAGGAGCGGCAAAAAAAGTCCAAACACTAAACCCGTATAAATAGGCAATAGTAGCGTGACCCACGAAAGCAAATGCACTATAGCCGGACATATGGTGAGATATAGCCGCCATCCACCAGGGGACTTTTTTACCGCCGGCAAAATAATCCTCCATATTTTTTACTTTTCGTTTAGCGACAATACCAATAACAACCATTAATACCGCGAAAACGATTATTACTATATAATCAGCAGAATAAAGGGGCATTCAATAATTTCCTTCTAAAGAAACTGACTAAAAATGTTATTTCTGATTTTCAAAATAATTTATTAAAGCATCGTAAATTAAACCGGCATTAGTTTCGGCTGAATTATGCTTCATCCAACCTTCCGCCCATTGTTCATAATCGGCGCGAAGATTTTTAAAAGACTAACTACTTCTGAATTTTTTAAATGGTTTTTCCCCTCTTCGTTTTTAATTAATTCATTCGCTATAATCGACTGCCAGTATTGAAAATAGCCGGCTTTGCTCCAATCATCTAGAACATTAATACCTTTTTCGGCTTGAGGAATAATTTTATTTAGAAGATTTATTCCATCGGAAATTTTCCCGGTAGAATTTTCAACTAAAATTTTTGCCGAATTCCATTTGTCTTCTGAAGATTTTAATTTTTCCACATAATGTTTTATAAAGCCGGGAGGCGCGGGACGGGAATCTTTAAGCCCCGTCCACATAATTCCGGTTGATTTTTCATTAGCAAAAGGGAATGAAAAACCTGTTAGAGAAAAAGCATCGGTTAACTTTGAATTTGAAAAACCAAAAATATACTTTTGACTATGCGCGATCAATTCATCATGTGAAAGATTACTTTTCTCAATAGTAAGCGGAGCCAGATAAAGCCAGGTCGCTTGTGTTTCATAACTAGGAATTCTTACAGCCCAGCTTGTTACGCAAGTGCCGAGAAGATTAGCTGCAACAGTTTTCTTTGCCGCGCCAATAATATTTTCGGTATGAAGTTCTTCCCTGCCGGCAAAAACTCCGTCGCCGTATGAACGCGATGAACTAGCCAGGATAACACTAAAACCATGATCTTTTAAATAATCAGCTGTATAAAAGGGATTTGGGTTTCCTTCATCATCAACAATTCGCGGAAAAATATTTTTAATATCATCGGTAATTCTTTCTTTTCCTAATCTTTGGCCTTTATGCCAAACCATAACTTTATAAGGAGGTTTATCTCCATCCCAATAATTCCAATCCCAAATAACAAAACTTTTTGGAATTGATTTCAAACCCTCATAGTAATGCAGAATCATATCGCACCAAATTCCGGGACGAATATTTTTTTCGAGCAGAGGCTGCGCGATATCTTTTACATATTCCGCATAAAGATTTCCCTTACCGATTTTAGCGGCTTCGGCGGAACAAAGAGAATCCGTCGCAAATGCATAAGCTTCATCACCGCCTAAATGGAAATATTTAATATCACCGAAAAGATCCAGATATTCTTTTATCCAATTTTTTATAAACCTACGAACTTCCGGTTTGCTCGTACAGTAACAGTCATATCGAGCGGAATCTTCTCTAAATTTATAATACTTTTTATGTTGCAGAACGTATTCCGCGTGCCCGATAGTTTGCAGAAGAGGAATCGGTTCTAAACCTAAAGAACGAGAGTACGCCAATATTTCTTTAAATTCTTTTTTTGTAAACGCTTCCTCGTTTACACATTCAGGGCAAGTTTCCCAGCGGACTTTATCTTCAAGTTCCCACAGGACCGCATTGTATCCCATATCAGCGGCTTTTTTAAGCCACTTTTCTATATAATCTTTTTTAAGCGCGACGGAGTTTAAATCGATATGAAATACTATTAACGGCTGATCATTTTTGGAATCGGCTTTGACAAGCGCATATGAAGAAGTTCCGAAAATAATTAATATTAGAAAAATTGTTAAGAACAAATTTTTCGAACCGTGTAAAATTAACTTTTTTGTCATGCTTAATTACTTACTGCTTTATATGATGAAAAGGGGTTGAAAAGAATTTTTTAATAAATGGAATGGTAGCACCGATTGCAGCAGCATTTTTTTCCAACTGCGAGTAAACAATTTCAGCCTTTCTGCGGGGTACTTCCAGCGCTCTTTTCTGAACAATATTGGAGATTGAATCTAATACAACGGGACAATTTCGATTCAATTGATCACCAAGGATTATTCTTTCCGGGTTAAATAAATTAATAAGAGTTACTATTCCTTCGCCTAAACTTTTCCCCATATCATCTAAAAGATTATATGAAAGTTTATCCCCGTTATCGGCTGCTTTACAAATCATTTCAAAATTCAAATTGGATAAATCACCTGAAATCTCATCGTTTAAATGAGAAATCACACCTTTTTCAAGAAAAGATTTAGCGCGTTTAATAACCGCGTTTGTGCTGGCAATGGCTTCAATGCAGCCTACATTTCCGCACTCGCACAAGGGACCATTTTCGTCAACAGTTATATGACCGAATTCTCCGGCCGATCCGGTTGAGCCTTCGTATAATTCACCTTTTAATATTATGCCCATACCGACACCGGTACCCACATCCAAAAATAAAATATTTGGGCTTTCCCTTCCGATTCCGAAATTAAATTCCGCCAGTGCAGCAGAGTTTGCAATATTTTCCACATAACTGTCAAGGTTAAATTCATTTTTAATAATTTTTTGAAAATAAATATCACCCCAATCAACAAGGTGAGGAAAGGGCTTACCGGTTCCTTCCGCGGGATTAACTAAGCCGGCAATAGCAAAGCCGACACCTAAAAATTTATTAATATCAATTTTAGAATCGTTTATTGAATCTCTTATTGATTTAATAATCTGCTTAATAATTGAATCTTTGCCTGCAGATTTATCATAAATATTTTCTCTACCGGTTATCACTTCACCATTAAGATTACTAATAATAGTATGAATGCGAGTATGCGATAATTCGCATCCGACTATATAACCGTAGTTTTCATTTATTTTATATATCGCAGAAGGCCGTCCGCCGTTAGAATCTTCTTTTCCGTCTTCAACAGCAATTCCCTCACCGCTTAAAGAAAGAATAATAGAATTAACTTTCGCGAAACTTAAACCGGTTTCTTCAACAATAGATTTTTTTGTAATCGGCCCTTTTGTATAAAGATTATTAGCAACAAGAAGAATATTCCTATCCCTAAAATAGGATTGGCCGCCGTTAGAAATAGAACCATTTTTAGAATCATTTTTCATTATTTAATCCGGAACAAAATTTAGAAATTAATACCCGCGGAAAGTTGAATAGGATTACTGAACCTGCCGGATGAAATAATCATATAACTTAGATCTAATTTAAATTGCATTCCACTTGCCAATGAGTATCTTAATCCAACACCGGCTGTATAATTCGCGATATCATAATTGCTTCTGTAACCGCCGCGCAATTGGAAAATTCCGAGATAATTATATTCCAAACCAACATTGATTCTTTCGGTGTAATCTCTTGGATGAATTGCGTCAATAGCTAGAATTAAACTGCTTGCCGGTTTTTCTTCAACAAGATCAAGCATATTCATTGAGAGTCCGAGTTTAAAAGTAAGCGGAAGACCGAAAGATTCCTGCTGATATTTTATGTCAGTAGAAAAATTTTGGATAGCCATAGCGAACGCTAAACTTTTATAACCGGGATAATAAATTGTACCGAGATCGAAACCGAATGATTTGATAGTATTATCAACTTGCTCTTCCTCTCCCGAAATATTAACGACAGTATTAGTACCGTAATCCTCATACATCATTTTTAAATTACCGCCGAATGAGAACTGTTCAGAAATTCTTTTTGAATAAGAGACGCCGAAGGCCATATCTACGGGCGTAAAAGTTCCTTCATCAACATAACCTAATTTGGAAGAGCCGGAAACAGAATTGGCAACGGAGGTTTTCTTCAAGCTTCCGTAGTTCATCCAAATAACATTTACTCCGAAAGTTCCAATATTATCAAAGGACATAGCGCCGGCAAAAACTTCTTCTGAAATATCGGCGATCCACGAGTTATGTGAAAAATAAATTTCTTTACCCTCCAAATAAGAAAGACCCGCAGGATTCCAGAAAATAGAACGAACACCTTTTACATAAGAAATTCCCGCTTCACCGCGTCCGACCATTTCGGCATCAACACCAATCTTCAGATACTGCATACCGCTTTGAGCAACCTTTTTAAAATTATCCTGCGCGGAGGCCGAATTCAGAAAAAGGACTAAAAGAAATAAAAATAAAATAGATGTTGTAATATTTGTTCTTTTCATCTAACCACCACAAATTTAATTATTGCGTTTCCTATATTGGATTCAATTTGAGCTATATATAGGCCGCTGGTAATAAACTGATTTGAATCAGTAATTTGATTCCAGGCCTCCGAACCAAGTCCGTTATCATGTTCAATAGTTTTAACAAGATCGCCGGATACAGTATAAATTCTTATAGTACATTTACCAGGAAGCCCGACAAACAAGATTCTGTTATTTTCTACACTGCTCGGATCGTTAGGATCACCGAAATTTCTTGAACGGATATTGAAAGGATTCGGAACTACTCTAAGATTTTCCTCAAATTCCGAATGTGTTGTTTGAGCAGGCCTGGAAGCGGAAGTTCCTAAATAGGCAGTAGAAGTAATACGTGAACTTTCTAAACTGCGTCCGGGCTCCAAAATATTTTGTGAGCCGTCATCAAAAGACGTAACCGCGTAAAAATAATTAAAACCTAAAACTAAACTTGTATCCTCATACTGATGCGTCAAAGGAACTCCGCTGTTTCCTCCGCATTCAAAAATTTGTTCCCAAGGATTTTCCGGACTAATCGCAGCACGGTAAACTCTATAGCCAGCAAAATCTTTTTTTGATGTCAACGGATCCATGCTATTTTCAGCATTAGAAGACCACTGAAGTAAATTTTTACCAACGCCGGAAGTTATAAGCAAAGAATCGGGAGGCGGAGGAGGATAAGGAATTTTATAATTTCTTTTGAAAGCTACTTCAGCGGCTTTATAAGATTTCATTAAAGAATCTTTTCCCGTAGAAATTTCTTTTTCATATTGATCCTGATTTATAGCTCCGGATAACAACTGAGTTCCAAGTTCATTGGCTTTCTCCATTGAAATGCCGTCAATAATCTGAACCAGGACAATCCTTACATCTTCATTAACAGGTATATTATAAGGGCCGCAGGCCATCATAAAATTTTCCGCTCCGATACCGTTTATGTTTTCATTTCCGCCTTGAGAAAGTGCTTGATAACGCGCCACACCGTTTGTTACCAGTGAAGAAGAAGTAGTAACAGTTTTCGGCTGTGAAGGATCATCGGAAGCGCCGAATTCCATATCATCGATAGCTTGTTTATCCACATGCAGAAAACCGATTCCGTAATAACCCGGAACGCGCGGTTCTTTTGTTATAGGATCGGGATCATAATTTCCAGTTCCCTGCGGACCGTCCCACACGTAAAGAACTCTTTCAGAATCCGCAGAAGCGTCTCCCTTCAGCCATTTATCATAAGTATTGCCGTAATATTGAAAATAATCATCATATTCTTTTCCGCCGAATTTAGGTTTAATGTCGGTAGAGAAAGGAAAACCGAACCAAACATCTTTAAGAGTAGAAGTTAATTCCCGGTTTGAGGGATCTTCATCAATATTGCCTGTATTTATAAATCTATAATCGTAGATGATATAATTTTTTTGACCGGTTGTCGCGTAAGCGTAAGTTTTTAATTGAACCGTAATACCGAGCGAAGTAGTCCAATCACTTTCAATTTGTTCATCACAGGGGAGTGAAGTAACGGGAACAGCGGCATCAAAAATTTCACTATTAACTGTTTGGCCATCGCTAACTTTAACAGTAGGATAAGGATATTTAACTCTTTTCTGAAGACTTAAAGGTACAATACTGTTATAGTCTATACTGAAATTACCGCAAGTAATAACAGTATTGCTAGGAAGCGTATCATTAACGCCTAAGAAATCTTTAGCGCCGAGCCAAACGCCCCATGATTCTTGATAATTCTTTCGAGAAGTCATATCGAAATAGCGGGAATAATAAGGCCAGGTAGTTTGGAGAACATCATTCCGTCTATAGAGAGACGCGCCATTATCTGAAACTTGCGTAGCAAGCGCATTTATATGATGTTCAAATTTAGTCTGTCCAAAACTAAAACTAGAAGCAACAAGTAAAATCGGGATTATTTTTTTCGCAAAACTGAATTTCATCTTTTCTCCAATTAAATATCTATATGAACGCCAAAAAAGAAACTTCTGGGATTTAAGAAAAGTAATTGTCTCGGAATATCCTGATCACCGGGAAGCTGAATATAAGACTGCGTATAATCGCCCGGCTGATCGCTTCCTCCTTCTTCGGGAAGTTTAAGAGAATTCATATAATTATCCCAAACTTTCAAATTCGGCAGCAATAGAGACCTTAAGTAATGAGTAAGTTCTTTTACATTAAATACATTATAAACTTCCATATAAATCTCGGTTGAAACACCGGCGACTTCAAATAATTTGGATAACCTTAAATCTGTATTCTGGTGAGGGCGCCATCTAACATTATTCTGCACACCGGGAAGACGGTTTGGATTCCAGGTAAAAGTCGCTCCGCTGCGATATTCATGTTTAACATTAAGGCGCCAATCCTCAAACAATTTAGCTCCTAATACACTCGGGCCCCAGTCATGCGGAGTTGAGAAAGTAATATTGGCTAAGAAAGTATAATTAGCACCGGGTGTATATTGCGAGCTGGTACTTTTCCGCGGAGTTTTATAAAAATCCTCAAATACAACATCATAACCTACATTGCCGGTTGAACGAACATAATAATCGTAGCTTAAACTTCCGTTTAAGAAACCGCCGTATTGTTTTTCAAGAATAACCTCGAAACCTCTTACATCAGCGTAATTTTCATTTGTGTAGGAAGAAATTGTGTTGCCGGCGTGAGAAGTGAACTGAACTTCTTTGATTTGATTATTTATATCCCTGTAGTATCCGGAAATATGGAATAAATAATTTTCAAGGAATTGCTGTTCAAATCCTAATTCATAAGCGATAGTGCGTTCAGGTTTTAGATTAGAATTTGGAACTTGATCTATAAATCCGCCGTAACGCTGGCGAGACGCAAAAAGAACATTTACGTCCGGTTCACTATAAAAATGGCCGTAATTAAAAAATAATTTACTATGAGTGGAAATAGGATGCGCGATACCTATACGGGGGCTAACAAAGAAAAACGGCTGTATTTTTTTTGTCGGCGCCGAATCCAAGCTATCGATATTAAAATATTGTGTAAACAGGTTGGAATAATAATCACCTCTCCTGTTTATATAATCGAGCCGTACACCGAGATTAGCAATCATTCCCTGGAACTCGATTTTATCCTGAAGATAATAAGCGCCTCTTATGGGAATTCGTCTGAAAACATCCATTTTAATTAATGGAGGATTATAAATTACAATACCGGTTTTCATATCTAAATCATCAAGAGTAAATTCAAAGCCGGTTTTGATATTATGAAAATCATTTAACTGACTGGTAAGATCTAAACGGGCCGTTAAAAGGCCTTCGCGGGAAAAATCTCTTTGCTTTCCCATTCCGCCCATAACAAAATAGTAGCCTTGTTTCTGCAGTCCGAAATCGCTTTCACGGTTTCCGAAATCTCTTGTAGTCGCTTCTTTAACCCATCCTCCGAGAGGCGAAGAATCAAAAGTAAAATTACCGATTGTTAAAGTCGGGCCGCCGCTTCTTTCAGGCGCGTGATTAACATAACTTCTGCGAAGAAGATAATTAATCTTAAAATCGTAATAAGTTTTGGGAGAAAGAACATGAGAAAAAGCGAGGCCAATTTGATTTCTATATCTGTCGGCTAAAGACTGCTGCCCATCGTAATATTTTGTTCCTACATACTGGAGGCAGTAAACAGCTTGAATAGGAGTACTAATAGAAACTTCGGGAGTATTATACGCGACAGAAGAAAAATTCTGCTGATAATTTCCCTGTACATTTAATTTCATTCGAGGAGTTAAACGAAAAGTAGTTTTCCAGAACCAGTTAAAATCATCAAAATGATCTCTTGATAAAGGAATCGCAAGCATATTATATTCATAGCGTACACTTGTAAAGAGATCTATTTTATTTTCTAATCCTATTAGCGATAAACCGGGCATCGGGCCTCCGATACTCGCGTCAACAATATAATCGGGTTTATTTCCATAAGCACGCTGAGGATGCTGCCACTTCCAAACTTCTTGAGCTTGTTCGGGAGTAAAATTATAAACCGTATCGTATTTTGAAAAATATTCCCAGTACGCATCCGGATTATTCGGATCATGTTTTCCATCGGGGCCGTACAGAGATTCATTTGTGCCGTAAGCCTGCCATTCCGGAGCGGAACTTCTATCATAAATATTATCTCCGAAATGCTTAAGATGCGCCGGACTAATTTTATAATCGGCGCTGATATGATACTTACTTCCACCTTCCTTGGTAACTACATTTATAACACCGGAACGGATATTTCCATATTCGGCGTTAAATCCGCCGGTTAAAATTTCCGTTGCTTTCAGCGAACTAATATTAAAGTTGGTAAGGCTTCCGCTGTAAATTCCTTCGGTAACATTCATACCGTCAACATAAATACCGACGCTAGTACCGCCTCTGATAGATAACCGATTTGTAATTTGTTCGGCCGCGTCATTCGCGCTTTGATTAAAAATTACTCCGGCTTGCATATTAAGCACATCGTTAAAATTCTGAACAGGAGCATTTTTAATATTATCCAGATTAACATCTTGTTTACTGGAAGAAACATCTAGCGCAATCGCGGGTTTTTTAGCGATAACAACAACTTCCTCTTTCAGTTCAATACTTTTCGGCGCGAGTTTAATATTAATTTCAGTTGTCCTATCGATATTTACAACAACATCCTTAATAATTACCGATTGATAACCGATAAAAGAAGCCTTAAGCGAGTAAGTGCCGGAAGGAACGCCGAGAATAAAATATTTACCGTTAACATCGGCGGAGGCGCCTAATTGAGTGCCTTCCACAAGAACATTCGCGCCGATTAATATTTCACCGGTTTTCGCGTCTGTAATAGTTCCGGTAATTTTACCGGTATTGCCGGCAAAGGAAATCCCGCTGAAGAAGATTAAAAAAAATAAAAATTGAAGAGCTAATATTTTTTTAATTTTAATTAGCAATGATGTAATCATAGCCTGATACCTTATAGTCTATATAAACTTTAGTTAGAACAATAATTTGAATCATCTCTTAAAGAATAGTACGAATAATGAAATAGTGAAAATGGCAGTTATTAAAGGAGCGAAAACTTTTTAAGAAATCGAATCTAAATACTACCATAAATTTTTAAAGAGCCTTGAAGACTATGTAAAGTCTTCAAGGCATAAAATAATATTACTTAAGCAGCATCATTTTCTTAGTAGAAGTAAAATTTCCTGCTTTTAATGAATAGAAATAAACACCGCTTGATAATTTTGAAGCGTCAAAACTTACTTCATGTGTGCCGGCGGTTTGCTCTCTATTTAAAAGTGTTGCTACTTCCTGTCCAAGCAGATTATATATTTTCAAAGTAATAAAACTGCTTTTCGGAACAGTATATCTAATAGTAGTAGAAGGATTAAAAGGATTCGGATAATTCTGCTCCATTGAATATTGAGTCGGCAGAGCAGAATTCACAGCGTTATTTACATCAGTAACAACATCGGGGCTGAACGCGTCCGCGCCTTCAATTTCATCTATAACAATATTACGAACAACATTATCCTGCTCCGGATTTAAGACATCGAACCGAATCTGATCAACACTAGCCAAATCACCGTAAAGCTGAGCGGTTGTTCCGGCATTTCCGGTCCAATCAGGATTCATCGGATCATTTCCTAAATATCTAAAACCATTAGCCGTATCGGCGGCAAATTTAATTCCGATATGCTGCCAATCGGTAGAAGAAAGAGAAATAGGATAAGAAGCCCACATTTCATTTCCGTTATAGAATCTGAATCTTATATGATTAGCGCTTCCGTCCCCTTTCAGCCAGAATTGCATTCCGCCGTTAAGATCGGAGAAATTATAACCCGGAATAATATTTTTTCTTCTCACGGCTGAATATTCTGAACCGGGAACACCTTGATACGAGAAAATAAAAGATTTACTTCCAATAGCTACAGAATCAGGATCTTGAGTTAAGCTATATCCCGCGCTCGCGTCACCGAACTGCTGCCAATTGATGCTTAAGCTGGTGAAATCGGAATAAGATTCAAAACCTTCGGCTTTTACCGGCGGAAGGGGCGGATATTTATCAACCGCGTATAACCCGTCTAACTCAATTACACGATTAGTAAAATCGATAACCGGATTAGTAACATAAAAACGCACTTCAGTAACATTTTGAAGATCAGTTTTTAACTGCTCATTAGTACCGGGAGGAAGAGTAAAATCGGGCCCGTCTGGATTATTACCGATATATCTTAATCCCTTAAGTGTATCTACCTGAAAAGGAATTTTAACCATTCTCCAGTTAGTATCTTTTAGAGAGATATTATAAGACGACCACATTTCGAGGCTGCTATAAAAACGGAATTGGAAAACATTGTCTGTTCCGTCGCCTTTAAGATAGAACATAAAGCCGCCGTTCAGATTAGAAAGATCAACAGGGGATAAATTTCTTGAACGGATAGCGCCGCCCCAAGTAGTACTGTTATCTCCAACATACATATAATCAATAAATTTAAATCCAATCGGAGCGTTTTCAGGTTCTCTTTTAAATTATAATCGAGAGTTGAATATCCGAAGAACTGATAATCTATTTTTAATTCATCAGTAGTTCTATAATTTTCAAAATCGGCAATAGCTACACCGGTTTCAGGAGGGAAAAATTTAGAAACAAAAATTTCATCGAAATAAATGGTATAAGGAGTATTATCTATAGCCGGATGATCAACAAAAATTCTAAAATCCGTAACATTGCCTAAATCACTAACAAAATCGGTATAAGTTTTCGCGCCGTTAGTAAAACCGTTTTCCGCTTCAACATTAAAAGGAACTCTTACTACATGCCAATTTGTATCGGCTAACGAGATTAAATTAGAAGACCAAGCATTATCGCCGTTTGAGAACTGTACATAAATTTTATTTGACGTTCCGTCACCTTTCAAATAAAATTGAACACCGGCCATACCGGTAAAATCCAAAGGTGAGTTTGCCAAATCAATTTTATCTAAAGCTCCTCCCCAAGTAGTTTGATCGTTTCCGCTGTAATCATACCTTAAATAATGAACACCTAAAGGCGCCGCAATTGTATCCAAAGTTAAACCAAAATCCAAAGTAGAATAACCAAAAGCCCGCCAATGCGCTTTTAAGCTGTCCGCGTTATCATATTCAAAATTATCTATTTTAGTATTAAGTGATTGAGCAAATAGATTTTGACTTTGAAATATGAAAAAAGCGACAAGCAAAACGAGCAAACTTGTAAAATTGTTTTTGTTCATATTATCTCCAAATAATTATTATTATTTTCTGTGCTTTATTAAAACCTTATAACCATATAAGACAATAATACAAGCGGATTGTAAAAACTGAAGGAAGAGAAAATAAAACTTCTCTTCCTTCGAAATCTAATTCTACTTAAGTAGAATCATTTTTTTAGTAACATTAAAACTACCCGATTGAAGAGTATAGAAGTAAATTCCGCTGCTCAAATTTTTAGCATTGAAAACCGCTTCATGATTGCCCGGATTTTGAACTCCGTTTACCAAAGAAGCAACTTCTTTACCCAGAATATTGTAAACCTTTAAGGAAACAAAATCCTTACCCGTAGTTTGATATTTTATAGTTGTTGAAGGGTTAAAAGGATTCGGGTAATTCTGAGCTAACTCATATTTGAATTCTTGAATGTTGCTGACATTAACTTCATTACTGTATTCAAAAGTACCGTTAAGGTCTACTTGTTTCAATCTATAAAGAATTGAAGAACTTGTTATACCGGAAATATCATCCGCAAATTTATAAGTAGTTCTTAGAGTAGTGGTACCTTTTCCTTCAATAAATCCGATAGTCTGCCATTTAGAATCCAACTTGCGCTGCACTTCGAAACCTCTGTTATTGGTTTCCGTCGCGGTTGCCCAGTTTAATTCAACCGAACTACCGTTTTTAGCAGCGGAAAAAGATGTTAATTCGACAGGAACCACAGTTCCGTCAGAATAAACATCTACGGCATAAATAGCATCAAAACCGGTAATATAAAGGACGTCGTCAATAACGGGTTTGTCAATTACAATGCGCATACCGGTAATGCTTGCTAGATGTGTTCTCAGCTGTTCATTAGTTCCGGGATCCAGAGTATAATCAGGGCCGTTGTCGGGGTTATTGCCAACATACCTGAATCCTGTAGTAGTATCAGCTAAGAAATCAATTTTAACTAAATGCCAAGTAGTATCCTTTAACGGAATAAAATAAGAAGAATACATTTCGTTTCCGTTATCTAACCTTACATAAATATGATTATCGGAACCATCGCCTTTCATATAGAACTGAAGGCCGCTTTGAACATTAGATAAATCCATTTGTATAGATAAAACCCTGAACGCGCTGCCCCAAGTAGTTGTACTTCCTGCTCTGTACTTATAGTCTAAATACTGAAATCCGCTCGGAGAATTTTCAGGATCTTTAATCGGGTTATAATCCGCGGTAGAATAGCCGAAAAATCCCCAAACAGCTTTTAATTGAGCGACAGTATTATAATTTTCAAAATCGTCAATCATTATTCCATCAGGAGGAAGAGATTTTAAAGCATAGATAGTATTGAAGCGTATTTTGTAAGTTATATTTTCAATAGCCGGATGATCGAGATAAATTCTAAAATCGGTTACATTAGCTAAATCGGCATATAAATCAGTTATGGTTTTAGCCCCGTTTGTAAAGCCGTTAGCGGTATCAACTGCAAAAGGAATAGTAACGGAATGCCAATTTGTATCGAGCAAAGCTATTTTATTAGAGGACCAGCTATTATCTCCGTTAGAAATCCTTATATAAATAACATTGGAAGACCCGTCTCCCTTAAGCATGAACTTAATACCCTCAGTTCCGCTTAGATCAAGGGGTGAAGCCGCTAAAGACTTATTTGAAATCGCGCCGCCCCATGTTGTTTGGTCGTTACCGCTGTATACATATTCGAAAGATCGAGTGCCAAAATCGGTATTAGCAGAATCTATCGCTAAGGCATAATCTAAAGTGGAAAACCCAAAGGCTGTCCAATCAGCTTTAAGATCATCAGTTGTATTATAACTTTCGAAATTATCGATGGGAATATTTTGAGCGAAAATAACCGAGGGAACTGAAAAGAAAATTGTGAGCAAGAGGAACGACAGACTTTTTAGAAATTTTTGTTGCATTTCTATCTCCTATTTTAGGGAAAAAATCTTTTAATTAAACTAGCAGAGAATTTATAACCATACAGGATTTTTAGGTCTGGCAAGAGTACAAAGCTAAAATTGAAACTTAGAAACAAGTGAGGCTTACCTTCCTTACTTGTGAAGAATTTTTAACTTCGAAATTGTTTTTGAACCGGGACGGTTCAGCAGAGTATATTTTAAGGCATACACTTTTCCTTCCTTCAAAACTTTTTTTTATAAATATGTTTAAACTGATGTTAAAGAAGATTTATAATAACTTCTTATAAGTTTTATAAAAAGTTAACTTTTAAAAGGTGAATTGTCAAGTACTTTTTATTAGCGAATATAAAAAGATATAGGAAATGTGTTGTAAAAATAATAAAGGGAATGAGGGAAATAATGATTAAATAAATAAAAAATAAATACTTAGCCATCGAATTTACTTTGTAGAAAATAAATAAATTATCATGTTACCCTAATCATATATTCATCAGGAGGAACAACTTTACCAATGACCGCCGGAATTAGATTTTCTACTTTTTCTAATTCTTTTAATAAGACTGCTTCATTTCCTGAAGGGACCGAAATTAAAAGACCGCCGGAAGTTTGCGCATCATTTAAAATCAATTTTTCATTCTCAGTAATAAATAAATCGTATTTGACGAAAGGATCAGTATAAATAAAATTATTTTTAGTGCCGCCAGGAACAGCTTTCTGCAGCACGAAATCATTAAGTGAAGGAAATAAGGGAATTTTATTATTCTCAATAACCGCGGTAATATTAGATGACTTCGCCATTTCAAGCAGATGGCCGATCAGCCCAAAACCGGTAATATCGGTACAAGCGCTTACACCTATTTTGCGCATAACTTCCGAAGCGTTTTTATTCAACCGCATCATAACTTCGGTTAAAAATATTTTATCCTTTTCGTTAAGCAGCCCCATTTTTAACGCTGTAGAATAAATACCCGTACCGATCGGTTTAGTTAAAATTAAACTATCGCCGGGTTTGGCAGAACAATTTTTTATTATTTTTTGCGGATGAATAATACCGCTAACAACCAAACCAAATTTCGGTTCATTATCATCAATAGTATGTCCGCCGATAATAGAAATTCCCGCTTGTTTAACAGAATAATTCGCGCCTTTTATTATTTCATCCAAAACTTCAACAGGCAGCCGGTTTGCCGGGAACGCAGCAATATTCAAAGCGAAAATAGGTTTAGCTCCCATAGCATAAATATCGCTTAAAGAATTCGCTGCCGCAATCGCGCCAAATTCAAAAGGATCATCAACTATCGGTGTAAAAAAATCAACAGTCTGAACAACCGCTATTTCCTCATTTATTTTGTAAACCGCGGCGTCATCGGAAGTGTTTATACCGACAAGGATATTTTCATCTAGAGGAAGAGGAATATTTTTTAAAACCTGGTCAAGTATTTGCGGACGCATTTTACAGGCGCAGCCGAGACCGGAAGTATATTCTGTTAATTTTATCTTTTCCGTTGTCTCAATTTTTTTTTCAAACTTTGGCTGATTTAACTTTCCCACAACTTCTACTAAAGCGCCTACCGCTAAATCAATTTCCTCTTTTGTTGTATTTCTTCCGACAGAAAATCTAATAGATCCCATTGCAAACTCAACGGGGATTTTCATTTCTTTTAAAACATGCGATACATCAATGCTTTCGCTGTGGCAAGCCGCACCGGCTGATGCCGCTACATTTTTGAGTCCCGCCAAAATTAAATTAGCCTCAATATTTTTAAACGAAACATTTAAAGTGTTGGGAAGGCATTTTACCGGATGACCGTTTATTTTTAATTCAGGAAAATTCTTCATTAGCAAATTTTCTAAAAAATCCCGGGCCTCTTTCATTTTTTCAGAATATAACCATAGGTTATTATTAATTAATTCGGCGGCTTCTCCGAGCGCTGCTATTTCGGGTACATTTTCAGTTCCCGCACGTAAATTCATTTCATGATTGGCACCGTGAATTTGTTTTTCAAGAAAAACACCGGTTCTTATAAATAAGGCGCCAACACCTTTAGGTGCGTACATCTTATGTCCGGCAATTGATAACAAATCAATTCCAAGTTCATCAACGAAAACGGGAATTTTACCGACCGACTGCGCGCAATCCGAATGAACAGCAATCTTATTCGCATTAGCAATTACGGAAATTTCTTTAAGCGGCTGAATTGTTCCGACTTCATTATTGGCGTGCATTATTGAAATTAAAATTGTATCGGGCCTAATATTTTTTTCAACATCCGCAGGATTTACAAAACCATAATGATCAACAGGCAAATAAGTTATTTCAAAACCTTTTCCCTCTAAAAATCTACAAACTTCAAGGACAGCAGGATGTTCGATTGAAGAAGTGATAATATGATTGCCTTTATTCCTATTTGCAAAGGCGAAACCTTTAATTGCGTAATTATTAGATTCCGAGCCGCCGCTGGTAAAAATTATTTCATCAGGCTTGCAATGAATCATTCCCGCGATTTTCTTTCTAGCTTCCAGTACAGCTTGTTTTGCCGCTATACCAAAACTATGAGAGCTGGAGGGATTTCCAAAATTTTGAGTTAAAAAAGGCAGCATAAAATTTACAACAGAGGGATCGACAGGTGTAGTTGAATTATAATCGAGATAAATATTTTTTTTCATAATTCTTTTAGATATACTTTCCCTTTTTCAGTTAAAGTTCTAAAATCGCCGTCTCTGATGGTAATTCCTTCATCATCAAAATAATTTAAAAGGTGAAGACACATTTTTCTATTCCCGTTTGTAATATCGCGGAATTTAGCAACCGTTATCGGAACATCTGAATCATCAAAATAACACAGAAGTTTATGCCGGCATTGGTTAACAATTCCGGAGAAAATAAAATTCCCGTTTACTTTAATAAGTATCTTTTTAGAAACCAGCAAAGTTAAGATTTGATTAAAATTAACAAAATTAATTCCATTTTTTTCAACAACCTTTTCCAATTCAGCCGCCGCCGGTAAATGCATTCCGCATTTTCTATAATATTCTTCAATAAAAGTTATTTCATTTTTCAGCGAATCAGAAATAATAACTTTATGATTAGAATGAACTATAGTATTAGCTTTCCTAATCACCAGTCCCTTTTTTAATAATTCATTAATTAGAATGGTAACAAAAACTTCCGCCTCGGAATAATTTATATTTTTAAATAAAAATGATAATTCTTCTTTAGTTTTTCCTAACTCATCAAGCGGATTTTTATTATGATAATTCAACAGGGCTTTTAGAATTTTCTTTTCATAAAAATCAATTTTCTCCTTTAACATAAAATAGGCTTTACCATCAGCCTCGATAAATAAAATTTCCCGTACCGATTCCTTTTGAATTTCTTTTAGTATTGATGTCTGTGACAAAAAAATAAGTTCGGAAAGTTCATCAATGTTAAGTAAAACTTGATTTTTATTCAGTTCAGAATTTATAAATGCAGCGATACTACCGTGGACAAGGGTTTTTAACTGATTTACTAATTTTACAGGCCGTCTCTTATGATGAAGCGGATGAGCATCAATTATTTCGCCTCCACCCAGAGTAAAATTCCCGGATGAATCTCTGATTATAAATTTATCGCCTTTTAACAAAACAGCTGATTCAGTTAAATGAATTTGAACAATCGCAATATCATCCGATATTAGAACATCTCTATCTAATAAATGCATTCTTGCGGAACAAAAATGAGTGCCGGATAAGAAAATTATATTAGACCAAACAGCCATAGATTTTTCTTTATGAACAAACCAAAGTTTCGCGTCAATCATCTGTGTCGTAGGATTTTTTTTTGCTGAAATAACCATTCCCCTTTTAAAATTTTCCTTATTTAAACCGGTGAGATTTAAAGAAACTCGGCTTCCGGCTTTTACAATTTCGGCAGCGGTTCCATGCTTCTCAATTCTTCTGATTCTTAATTTTTTTTCACCCGGAAGAAGATAAACATTTTCATCGATTTTAATTTCTCCGCCCAATGAAGTACCGGTTACTACAGTACCAAAACCCTTTACAGAAAATATTCTATCTATAAACATTCTAAAATAGCAGCCGGATTTTTTATCACCAACCAACCCGGAGATTTTACAAATTGAACTTTTAAGATCTTCAATTCCTTGGCCGGTTTTTGATGATACTTCCGAGATTATACAATTTTCAAGAAATGTTCCTTTTGAAAAATTTTTAATTTCCAATCTTACAAGATCGAGTACTTCTTCATCAACAAGATCTATTTTAGTGATGACAATAATTCCGTTTTTTATTCCAAGCAGTTCCAAAATTTTAAGATGTTCTTCAGTTTGCGGCATAATTCCGCTATCGGCAGCAACCGTAAATAAGACAAAATCAATTCCGAAAGCACCGGCGGCCATTGTAGAAATAAAATCTTTATGTCCGGGAACATCAATAATTCCAATGCTTAAATTGTTGGTTTCGAAATGGGAAAATCCAAGATTAATTGTTATTCCCCTTAACTTTTCATCAGGATGAGTATCGCAGTCAATCCCGGTAATCGCTTTTATTAATGCGGTTTTTCCGTGGTCTACATGTCCGGCAGTTCCTAAAATTAAATTTTTCATATAACCTTCTTTACCGCTTCAGCGACTGTAACAATATCATCATCATCAATAGTCATAACATCAAAATGAATTTCACCTTTTCGTAAAGCCGCCGCAACGGGAATCTCAAGTTTCATCAGGTTAAAATATATTTTCTGAGCGAAATTTTTTTCTTTTGAGGTATTTAAAAGTTTTACCGAATAACTTTCAAGCTCGTAAGCCGGCATAGTACCGCCGCCGCAGTAGCCATGGCTAGGAATCACTTCGGAAGCAATGTTTTTTTCAAATAAAATCCGGGAGAGTAAAAAGGCTTTTTCTTTTAATTTATCCTCACTTTGATTTAACATTTTATAAACGGGAATTTTCATATCCCGTTCATTTTTATTCAAATGAAAAGTTAAAACCGGCGCGAGAGCGGCAAGAGTTATTTTATCAACGCGATAAGTTCTCATTAAAGGATTATTCGCTATACGGTGAATTAAACCTTTCTTTCCCGCGATAATTCCGGCTTGCGGACCGCCTAAAAGTTTATCGCAGCTGAAAGTAACTAAATCAACACCTTTACAAATACTTTCTTTTACTGAGGGTTCTCCTCGAAAAATCGAATCATCATTATTTAATAATCCCGAACCAATATCATAAAGAAGAACCAGTTTCTTTTCCTTGGCGAGATGTACAAGTGAACCAATGCCGACTTCTTCCATAAATCCGCTTATTTTAAAATTAGATTTATGAGCCTTGAATAAAATTTTAGTTTCGGCAGTAACCGCATTTATATAATCATTTATATTAGTTCTATTTGTTGTACCTACCTCTACCATTTTAGCACCACTTGCTGAAATTATTTCAGGCAGACGAAAAGAGCCGCCTATTTCTATTAATTCACCGCGCGATATAATGACTTCTTTAGAAGCGGCAAAAACTTTATTAACCAGAAAAACGGCAGCCGCGTTATTATTTACAACCACCGCGTCTTCGGCTCCGGTTAAATATTTTATCAGCTCAATTATATGATCAATTCTTTTGGATCTTCTTCCCGATTCAAGATCAAACTCAAGATTGGAATATCCTGAAACGGCGCCGGTAATTTGCTCAATAATAATATTACCCAAAGGCGCTCTTCCAAAATTAGTATGAAGAATTATTCCCGTGGCATTAATAATTCTTTTTAATTTAATTCGCGATAAATTTTTCAGTTCTTCTTTAATTTTATTAATTATTTCTTCATCGGAAGGAATAGAATTTCCGTTGTCGCCGCATCTAATATTATTTAAATAATTCCGAATTATGAATTTTGTAAGATCAGCTCCGAATTCTTCAACAAGATGTTTGACCGGGTTTTTATTTAAAAGAGTGTCCACTCCCGGTAATTTATTTAGATATTCTTTATTCATATTTATAAACAAGATTACAAATAGAATAAAGCAAAGCAGAAAAGATATTTTTTAGAAAAATAAACAACAGCATTTCCACTCCCCTATTAGTTGAAAATGAGTCTGACGGAGGAAGATTTAAGTATAGAATTAATATCAGCAAAACTTCATTGGGTTATAATATATAACCATGCTTTTTGATTTGCAATAGTTTTTGTTTTAATTTTTCGCAGCCATGAAGGCCAAAGCAAAAAACGCAGTATGAAATATTTAGTATTATCTTTGCGGTGATCATCGCTATAAAACTAATGATCATTAATAAAATCCGGTTACAGAAGGATCCTAAAATTGATGCTATTTTTAAAATTTTTGTTATAAAACATAAGATTTACCGGTACAGGGATTTGGGGATATATTTAGGGTTTCAATTATGAAAAAAAGGAACTATTTTAATATATTATTTCACAACCAAAATCATTACAAAATGAATCTTAAATTAAGAAACGCGGCGGACGTTAAAAGTCTAACATACATGTTAATCACCACAAGCTTATTAATTATTCAATGGGCATGGATTGGCATGAGTCTATGGATATACCCATGGTATTTATTTATGGCCGTATCCGTCTCAGTTATAACACATAACCATAACCACCTGCCGATGTGGAAATCTAAAAAACTGAATTTATTTACTGATTGGTGGCTTACTGTATTTTATGGTTTCCCAATATTCGCATGGATACCTACGCACAATAAAAATCATCATCGTTATAATAACCGTGAAGGGGATGATTCCTTAACATACCGAATAAGTGAGAAGAATAATTTTCTAACACTAGTATCATATCCTACCACCAGCGGATATTATCAGCAAAAGGCGATTTTTACTTACTTAAAAGAATTGAAAGCGAAAGACAAAGAGAAGTTCTGGATTTGTATTTCACAATACCTTGTGCTTGTTTTATGGGTGGCAACGGCTTTAATAATAGATTGGCAGAAAGCATTGATTTTTGTTATTATACCACAGCAGGTATCTCTCTTCAGCGTTTTAATCTTTAATTACGTACAGCATGTTCACGCCAACGAAGAATCGGAATGGAATCATTCCAGGAACTTTACCGGATTTTTGAACTTTCTACTTTTCAATAACGGTTTACATACAATTCATCACCATAAAGCCGGTTTGCACTGGAGTGATGTTCCTTCAGCGCATAAAGAAATTGAATCTAATATAGCTCCTGTACTTCTTGAAAGAAGTTTCTGGTGGTACATTATGAAGAGTTACTTTCTTTCTATTTTCATTCCAAAGTTCAGAACCAATTCAATGCGGATGGAAAGAATAAGAGAAGAAGAAAGAATAAGAGAAGAGGAAAAATTGAGAATGATGAACCGGATGAGTGACGATTATTTAGCTTCCACCCAAAGTGAAATTCCCGGATGAATCTCTGATCATGAATTGATCACCTTTTAACAAAACAGCTAATTCTGTTAAATGAATTTGAACGATCGCAAATTCATCCGATATTAGAACACCTCTATCTAATAAGCATTCTTGCGGAACAGTTGTGAGTGCCGGATAAGAAAATTATGTTAGACCAAACAGCCATAGATTATTCTTTAAGAATAAACTAAAGTTTTGCGTCAATCATCTGTGTCGTAGTAGAAATTTTTATTTCTGAAATAACCATTCCCCTTCTAAAATTTTCCTTATTTAATCCGATGAGAATCAATGATACCCTGCTTCCTGCATGTCCGGAAACATCAATAATTTCAAGGTTTAAATTGTTGGTTAGGAAATTGGAAAATCCAAAATTAATTGTTATTCGCCTTATCTTATTTAAGTAAAGAGGGAATTTTTTTTATATTGAGTTACCTTGCGGATTTACTAAATTGAAACAAGATTTTAAGGCAAATAATAAATGGACATTGTTTCCATATTAGTAATTGAAAGTAATCCTCTATTAAGTAAAGGTATTATAGAATTAATTAATAGAAATAAAAATTTAAAAGTTACCTCTTCCGCGGTAGAATATACAAAAGCCTTAGTTTCTATTCGAAGAAAAAAACCGGATATTATTTTATTTGATTCCGGGATGAACTTAAAAAATTGTTTAGAATTTTTACAACGAATAAAAAATGATTCCGGAAAAATAAAATTAATAGCGATGAATTTAGTATCCTCACAAGAAGGTATTTTATTATTTGTACAAGCCGGAGTATCGGGATTTATATTAAAAACAGCATCTCCGTCAAAAATTATCAAAACAATAATATTAGTTGCTCATGGAGCAATAGTTTTACCGCCAATTCTAACAGGAACTTTATTTTCGCAAATTACCGAAAATGAATTCCCCGTTCTAAAAGAAACAAATACTAATTTAATAAACATAACAAAGCGAGAAACACAAATAATTAATTTAATTACGGAAGGCTTTACCAATAAGGAAATAGAGCAACGGCTGAATATTTCCATCTGTACGGTTAAAAGTCATATCCATAATATTCTTGATAAACTTTCACTTCACACACGTCTGCAAATTGTAAAATACACGCAAAGCTATCGGCATTAAATTGATCAAGTTATAAATTAATAATCTTTAGAGTTTACCGATTAAGACAAAAGGATTAATCCTTTTTTCATCCTGATGATCTATTGATAAAGCAAACGTCTAAATATATAATAAAGATAAAAGAAATTTGAAAAACTAAATTTTCCAATCCCGCTTAAAATAAAATCTCAGATGCGGCCAAAAGAACTGAAATAATTTTTATACTCCGGATATTCTGAAATAGTAATAATCCCCATAATATTCCCAACTGATTTTAATAACTGAACTAGTTTATTATTAATAAAAGGAGAGAGTTATGAATAAGCGTATGAACTTAATATTAATTTCTATATTACTGATATTCGCAGCGAGTAATTTATTTGCTCAAAAAAACCAAGTGCGTTTTATAAAGCAGCACAATAAAATATTTGCCAAAGACAAATTGGAACAGACTCAAACGATGCTGATAGAGGCAATGAAAAATGATTCAGTTAAAATGGAACTATCAGCGGTACAAACTTTAAGAGAACTGGAGCAGATTTATCCCAATGAACCTTTTAACCAATTTATCGAACCCTTAATTGGTATTGTAAAAGATGAAGAAGCTGATATTCAATTACGAATACTATCAGCTATCGCGCTAGATGAACTTCATTCAGACAAAGGAGACGCGGTTCTTTTTGAAGCCGCAAATAATTCAACAAATGAATCATTTAGAAATCTATGCACGGCAATATCATTTCAAAGTTATATACTTTCCGAAAAAAATTCCAAATAAAAATTTTATAAAATAAAAATGCTGAGGCTGTTTCATAAAGAAATTTATTTTTGATACAGCCTCAGATAAAGAAGAATATTTACAAGGGGCAGTTAACCTTTATACTTTAATATTCTGGTTATGATGAAAAATATTTTCCGGGTCATATTTCCGCTTAATTTCCACAAGTCTTTTATAATTTTTACCATAAGCGGCGGCAACTCTATCACCTTCATCGCCTGTCATAAAATTAACATAAGCACCTGCGGAAGCAAATTTAGCAGTTTCATTAAAAAGTTCTCGTGCCCAGCTTATGCATTTTTCATCATCCGCTTTATCTTCCCATCGTGCGTGAACATTCATTACAAACTTCAAATCTCTGCTGACATAAGCCATAGCATCCGCCGGCACAGAATTCATAACCCCCTCAAGGTGGCCCAAAAATACTTCACAGTGAGGCGAAGGCAGTTTTCCGGCATATTTTATTATTGTATCCAATGCCGCGTCACTAAAATTTTGAAAGTTATGGGTTTTCCAATAGTTTCGTGCTCCGGGGGTAAGAAGAGGATCAAAAGCTTTTTGCCAATCTTTAAAAGGCATTTTACCGAAATGTTCACCGAAAGGTTTATCCAAACTTCTGATTTTATCTATATACTTATTACATTCCCTGTTGTTTTCTAGACAGTTAAATGCGAACACGATAACTTCTTTACCGTGTACTTCGGAAGGTAAAAATGGAAGCGGAGGCGCTTTACGCATTACAACCCAAACCGCTAATTCTTTGGGTGCGCTGCTCACTATTTCCTGATACTGTTTTAATATTTTTTTCGCGTTGGTAAAAGGCTGTACTATTAATCCCGCTAAAACTTCCGGACCTACATTTTGAAGTTTAAATAAAAATTCAGTTATAATTCCAAAATTACCTCCTCCTCCTCTGATTGCCCAGTACAAATCGGGATTTTCAGTTTCTGAAGCTTTAACAATATTACCATCGGCTGTAACAACTTCAGCAAAAATAAGATTATCAATAGTTAATCCGAATTTTCGCGTCAGCCATCCGATGCCTCCTCCGAGTGTAAGTCCAGAAATGCCGGTAGTAGAATTTATCCCAATTGGAACAGCCAGACCAAATTGCTGAGTTACTTCATCAACATCAGCGAGAGTTGCTCCGGGCTCTACGTACACAATTTTTTTATCTTTATCCACTTCCACTTTTTTCATTTTAGTAAAATCGATCATTAATCCATTGTCGCAAATGCAATTTCCCCCGATATTGTGGCCAGCTCCTTTTACCGAAATTTCCAGATCTTTTTCACGGGCCAAACCTATTGCATTTACCACATCATCAGTATCAACACATTGCACAATAATAGCGGGTTTTTTATCAATCATTCCATTCCAAATTTTCCTAGCTTCATTATAAAGCGGATCTTCGGGCTTAATAATTTTTCCCTTTATCTTACCGCTGTAACTTTCGATTGATTCATTGATCGTTGGCATAACTTTCCCTTTCTTATTATTTATATAAATTATTTAATTATAGGTATCTAATATTCTCATAAATGCTATTCGCTTAACAAATATTGAATCATGAAAAACGGGAAAAATATTTCTGATCAGGAAAAGGGTACTAGCAGAAGTGGATTTGAAAAAAAGAAAAATAGAAAAGAACCTTTGTAAAGTCAATCAGATTTTTAGTGCAGAAAAAAATGCAATAAAACATCTATTTCTTCGTTATCGCAAAAATTTTGTATTTAACCTTCGCTTATTTTATTTTTTCAACTCAAAAAAGAAAAACCGAGAGGAAAATAAAACAGCAATGATAAGAATAGGTACATGCAGCTGGAAATATGATTCGTGGAAAGATATTATATACACACGCAATGATGAAATAAATTATTTAACCGAATATTCAAAACATTTTAATACAGTAGAAATCGATCAATGGTTTTGGTCGCTTTTTGAAAATAAAGTACTTCTACCCCAAAGAAAAGTTGTGGAAGAATATAAAAATTCTGTTCCCGACGATTTTTTGTTCACAATAAAAGTTCCAAATTCACTAACGCTAACACATTTTTACAATAAAGATAAATCCCTTCCGCCAAAAGCGAATCCTAATTTTTTATCGTTCGATTTATATGAAGAATTTTTAAACTCATTAAAGCCGCTTGAAAATCAAATTGGTTCTTTAATATTTCAATTTGAATATTTGAACAAACAGAAAATGTCATCACTTAAGGAATTTGAGAATAAACTTTATAAATTTCATCAGAATATACCGGAAACATCTCCCCCGATTTCCATTGAGATTAGAAATCCAAATTATTTAAATGAATCTTATTTTAATTTTTTGAACCGGTTAAAAATTTCACATGTATTTTTAGAAGGTTATTTCATGCCGCCTTTATCAGATATTTATAATAAACATAAAGATTTAATTAAAGGCACGAGTATTATCCGGCTGCACGGACCGGATAGAAAGATGATAGAAAAAATGAGCGGCCAAAATTGGAATAAAATTTATATTAATAGGGATAAAGAAATTAACGCCGTTGTTGAAATATTAAAAGATCTCCAAACAAAAGAAGCGGATATTTATTTAAATGTAAACAATCATTTTGAAGGCTCGGCGCCTCTTACTATTAATAAAATAAAAAAACTGCTTGAAAATTAATATATAAAAACCATTAAGCGATAATTTTAATTTAAACTTTAAATATATCTTTTTACCGCCGCATTAGTAGTCCTTTTTTTTACCGCATTTTTCCTTCTTGATATACGATACAAAAAGTAAAAGAACAAGCCGCCTCGCAATTTTTTTGCTTGCTAATTTCCAATTATGCAAATAATATTGAACTAATGATTAGTTAATAAGATTATTTTTATGACAGGCGGAAAAATGAAAAGTATATACACAATTAATTTATTTATCAAAACAATTACAATAACAGTTCTTTTTTCTTCAATCCTTTTTAGCCAAGTACCTAATTCAGGATTCGAAAATTGGACAAACGGAAACCCTGATAATTGGGAGACTACAAATAATGATCAAGTACTAACCATAACTCCCTCCAACGACGCTCATTCGGGCTCTTTTTCTGCTCAGGGTGCTGTAACTTCAATTTCAGGCTTTTCCTTTTCCCCCGTATTACTTACTCATTTCGCTAACAGCGGCCGTCCCACAAATTTAAAAGGATATTATAAATTTACTTCGGTAGGCTCCGATACCTTTTACATTGTTATTAGTTTATATAAAAATAGTGAGGGTATCGGCGGCGGAATATTTACCGCTACCGCGAATACTGATTCCTATACAGAATTTAACGCCGCGATAAATTATAATGTAAGCGATAATCCGGATTCCGCAGCTATAGGAATATCAATAAGACCTGCGGTAAATTCACACACAGGTTCAATGTTTTTGGTCGATGATCTTTCATTGATAAATAATCCGACAGACGCTGCGGCGGATAAACTTCAAATACCTGAAGCATTCGGACTTGAACAGAATTATCCGAATCCATTTAATCCGGAAACACAAATAAAATATCAAATCCCAAAGCAAACGCGAGTAAGTCTAAAAGTATATGATTTATTAGGAAATAAAATAGCGTCTTTAGTTGATGAAGAATTACCGGCCGGTTTTTATTCGGTTAAATTTAACGGTTCCAGTCTTTCAAGCGGAATATATTTTTACAGGATTGAAGCGGGAGATTTTTCGGCTACAAAGAAATTTCTTCTATTAAAATAATAAAATTAAGATCATGAGTAATTATTTTGAATTTAATTTACCTTTGCATAAGGTATTGTAAAAATAAAAACCGAACCATTATTTAATTCGTTTTCCGCACGAACAGTTCCTCCGTTTTTTTCAAAATTTGTTCCTAATGAAGTTATATTAGAATTAGAAAACAACCTATTAAAAACTTCATTTCTCATTCCGACACCGCTATCTATTTTGGTAAAATATAGATTAGATTTTTATAAGAGATTAATTTTTAATCTCAATTTTAATATTCATCTAGGGGAGTATTAAAAATTTGATGGATGGAAAGTAAAATGAGGAGAATCATATGAGAAACATCCATCTTTTTTTTGATTGGATTATTATTATACATTTCAGCAATTAGAAAAAACATCAACATTTTTTATTTTTCTAAATCAATTGCTTCTTCTAATAACGCCAATAATTCTTTTCTAGTAAAAGGTTTTGAAATATAATGAGAGCATCCTGCCTCTTTAAATTTTTCCGCATCACCTACCATGGCATAAGCCGTAAACGCGATGATGGGAATATTAATATAACTAGAAAGATTTCTAATAATTTTTGCTGTTTCAATTCCGTTTAATCCGCTGCCTAAGTTAATATCCATCAGCAGAGCTGAATATTGAATTTCCTCTACTTTTTTAATCGCTTCCTCACCATTCTTTACTCTATCAAGATGATAATGTTTTCTAAGATAGATTTTAGTTACTTCACTTGTTGTATTATCATCATCAATCAATAAAATTTTGAGCAAATTTTGATCTTTAATTTTTTCATTCACTTTCGTTTTCTCAACTCTCTGTATAGAATTATTAATAGTGTTAGGAATTAGAACAGTAAAAATGCTACCTATGCCCAGTTCACTTTCTACGCTGATTGATCCGCCTAATTTATCAATAAATTTTTTGGTAATAGAAAGTCCTAGTCCGGTACCTTCAAAACTTCTTGAATATCCTTCGCTTACCTGCCTAAATTCTTCAAAGATAATTTTTTGATTTTCGTTGCTAATTCCAATGCCGGAATCTATAAATTTTAATTCTAAATCGGATTCTTTTTCAAAAATTTTAATTGTTATACCTCCACTATTAGTATATTTAATGCCATTGTTCAATAGATTTTGAACAACTTCTCTAAATAATCTTTCATCGGATTTTATTAAAAAGGAATCTAAATCTGTATTCAATTTAATGAATAAACCTTTTTTATCGGCTGAATTTTTAAATAATTCTATAACTTCCTTAACAACTTTTATAGTATCAAAATCATTACTTGCTAAAGTTAACTGATCAGATTCGATTTTTGACATATCTAGAATTAAATTTAAGGTACCTAGTAATCTATTACCGCTACTATATATCATATCCATCATTTGCAAATGTTCTATATCCAGCATTTCATCCTTTAGAATATCCGCGAAACCCAGAATACCAATAAGAGGTGTTCTTAGTTCATGACTCATATTGGCGAGAAAATTTGTTTTTAGTTTATTCATTTCCTCCGCTTTTTCTTTTGCCAGCACTAATTCTTCAAGAGTTTTTCTTCCTTCAGAATAATCTATTAATATTACTCGAATACCGAGAGAAACATTTTCATCAAAAATGACATTCGCATAAACTATGCACGGGAATTCAGATTTATCTTTTTTAATTGCCTTAAATTCCAAACCTTCTATAGACTCACCGGATAATACTTTTTGAAATTTTTCATCAACATTATCTTCATTATCTAAAAGATT
Organism: uncultured Bacteroidota bacterium; assembly: GCA_963798775.1. Classification (GTDB taxonomy): domain Bacteria; phylum Bacteroidota; class Ignavibacteria; order Ignavibacteriales; family Ignavibacteriaceae; genus CAWCUK01. Next base: position 849,622 of record CAWCUK010000003.1, on the reverse strand, counting down.
AATAATTGAAAATTCGCTGCTTATTTCATCATTATTATAACCAAAATTAGTTAAACCGGATTCATTCATATAAACTATATTTAGATCTCTATCCAATTCAAAGACGGTCTGTGGTAATAAAGCTGTTAATTCTTTAAATCTTTTCTCGCTTTCCTTCAAGGCAAATTCCGCTATTTTTCTATCATTAATATTTTCAATCATAGATAAATAAAAATTATCACCGTCAATATTTTTAATTAATTTTGAGGTAATATTTACCCAAATTACTTTTCCACTTTTGGTTATGTATCTTTTTTCAAGCTGAATAATATCCATTGATAATTGTTCGAGAAATTTTTTACTTTTTATTACATCTTCTTCATGTGTAATATCAAGGGCATTTACATTTATTAGCTCTTCATAAGTATATTCAAGCATTTTCTGCAAGGTATAATTGGAAGATATATATTTTCCATCGGCTGAAACTCTTGCTATTCCAATCGGCGCTGATTCAAAAAGACTTCGGTAAAGATTCTCGCTTTTTTTCAATTTATTTCTTGTATTCATCAATTCTGAAATATTATAGGCGATTCCCATAACTCCGGTTATCTCACCTCCGTCTTCATAATACGGCAACAGTTTTATTTGACTATATTGCCCTTCTGTATATATTATTCCTGTTTGTCTTTCACCGGATAATGTTTTGTAAAAAGCCTCGCCGCCACTTATTATTTCCCCGTTAATTTTTTCAAAATTTTTATTGTTATAATAAATTAAAAGATTTTTTCCTACCAGCTCATCAGCTCTTCTTCCTATATCCGTTGCTGCACTTCCTTTAGAATATGTAATTACACCATCTTTGTTAACCAAATAAATGGCAATCGGAAAATTATTTATAATATTTTGAAATTTTTCTTCAGATTCTTTTAGCTCTTTTTCTATTTTAAGTTTTTCCGATTTTGTTTCAATGTCTTTTAAAGCTCTTTGAAATGCCGGAATAAGTTTTATCATTCTATCCTTCAGCACGTAATCAGTAGCACCGCTTTTTAATGCTTCTATAGCTCTTTCTTCACCAATATGACCAGATACATAAATAAAAGGTGTGCCGGGTGAAAATTTTTTTGCGATTTTTAAAGCTGTAATGCCGTCAAAGTTAGGCATCGCGAAATCGGAAATAATAATATCATAACTACCGGTTTTAATAGCGTTTTCATATAAATTTTTATCGGCCACTCTTAATATTTCAAGTATCTCATACTCCTGTTCAAGAGTTTTTTTTACCAGCAGCGCATCAAGTTCATCATCTTCAAGATGTAATATTTTTAAAATTTTCTTCATATATTTTTAGATATTTTAATTTCTATTTACAAGCTACAGGACGGAGATTGGTTTATTAATGCCCAAAATAGCCCCGTTTGTTTTACGGCTTCGGTAAATTCTTCAAAATCCACAGGTTTTACTACATATGCGTTAACCCCTAATTCATAACTTTCAACTAAATCTTTTTCTTCCCTTGAAGAAGTTAAAATTACCACCGGAATTTTTTTAAGATTTTTATCTGCTTTTATTTTTCTTAATACTTCAAGTCCATTTACTTTAGGCATTTTTAAATCTAAAAGAATAACAGCTGGATCTCCTTTTTTTCTATTTTTAAATTCCTCTTGATAATATAGATAATCCAAAACCTGCTGACCGTTGTTAACTATAATAATTTCATTTACTAAATTATTTTCTTTGAATGCGTTCATAGTTAAAACAATATCTTTTTCATCATCTTCGGCATATAGAATTCTTTTTAATTTTGACATAATTAAAAACCTTTACTTATTAAAGTGAAATAAATTGAGGCCCCTTTATTAACTTCTCCTTCAGCCCAAACTTTTCCTCCGTGTTTTGTAATAATTCTTTTAACATTTGCTAGTCCTATACCAGTTCCTTCAAATTCTTTATTAGTATGAAGCCTTTGAAAAATGCCGAAAACTTTATCAATATATTTCATATCAAAGCCCGCTCCATTATCTTTTACACAAAATATTTTTTTTCCATTATCATTATTAAAACTCACTTCTATGTTAGGATCTTCTTTTTTCTGAGTGAACTTTATAGCGTTTGATAAAAGGTTTAGATAAACTTGCTTCATCATCGCATGATCTGCTTCAACAACGGGAAGATCCGTAATTTTCCAATTAATATTTCTGTCTTCAATTTCAGTTTTAAGTTCAAAAATAACTTCTGCCACAATTTTATTTAAATCTACTTTTGTTTTTTTTATTTCGTCTTTACTTATTCTTGAAAAGGCTAGTAAGTTATCTATTAACTTTCCCATTTTACTTACTGATTCTGTTATGTAACTCAGATATAATTTATTTTCATTTGTTAATTCGTTTTGAGCTTTGGAGAGTAATTTTGAAAAACCATCAATATGTCTTAACGGCGCCCTCAAATCGTGAGAAACACTATAACTGAAAGATTCTAATTCATCATTCACTTCTTTAAGTTTTTTACTTTGTATTTCTAGAAGTTCTTCCTTTTCTTTTCTTTCTGTTATATCCCTAATTATTTTTACAAAACCATTAACTTTTTCATTTTCTTCTTTATAAACATATAATGTACTTATAGACCAAAAGGGAGTCCCGTTTTTCTTTAACCGTATTCCTTCAACTTCACATTTACCTTCCAATAACGCTATCTTTATTTCTTTTTCAGGGAATCCTTTTTCCCTCTCATCTTCAGTAAAAAATATAGAAAAATATTTTCCCGATATTTCTTCTGAAGTATAACCGGTTAATTTCTCAGCGCCCGGATTCCAACTAATTATTTTACCTTCTTTATCTAATTTTAAAATTCCGAAATCTTGGATACTGTTTAAAATTAACCTCAAATTTTCTTCTTTTTCACTTAAAATTTTTAATGTTTTATTTAGTTCTTCCGTCCTTGCTTTTACTTTCTGCTCCAGTTTTTCGTTGGTTTTAGTTAATTCACTATGAAGCATAGAATTTTCTATTGCTATTGCGGCTCTTTTTGAAATTTCTTCCGCAAATTTTAAATCTTTTTTGGTAAACGTATTTTTTTCTTCAGATTTAAAAGAGTCAGCACACCTAAAATTTTATCACGAGTTTTTATAGGAATAAACATAGCGGATTTTATACCTATCTTCTTAATCAATTTAAAAAGTTTTTTCCCTTTGGTGGAACCTTTCAACAAATCATCCGAAATATTAGGATAAAAAACAGATTTACCTGCGGAAATTTCTTTATATAGATTGGTGTTTATTTTCTTTTCGGAAGAAAACCTTTTTTCGATCTGATGTAACAATTCACTTTTCGCCGAATCTACATGCGAAACCGCAACTCTTTTAAGATCATTTCCTTCAAATATTTCTACGGAACACCAATCCGCTATTTCCGGAGTAATTAATTTTGTCAATTGTTCAACAGTTATTTTATATTCCAGAGAATTATTTAATAATTTTCCCGAGTCTATTAAAAATCTTAAACGTTTTTGTGTTTCTTCCGTTTCAACTCTGGCTTTTTGTTCCGCCTCCCAAAGTTTTTTATTATTTTCCTGTATCCGAATTCTTTCAGTTACATCAATAGCCGCTACTAATCTCATCTGATTATTATCGTGTCCAATGCTCCCGGAAAATATTTCTACATTTAATTTGGTGCCATCTTTCCGCATATGCTTCCAGCCATCGGACAATTGCAGCGTTTTATCATTTTCGAGTATATTTTTATGAAGCTTTTCTATTTCATTTTCAGGCCTTATATCATTTAATGTCATACTTAAAAATTCTTCTGTACTATATCCATAATGTTCAACAGCTGCCTTATTAACTTTTATAATTTTTAAATTTTCTACATTATATATCCACATAGGTATTGGATTAAACTCAAATATTAGTTTGTTAAGATTTAATAATGCTTAAGTTGGAAAGTTACTTTTGAAGAAATAAATTTAGTGTAAAAAACTTCAGGAGTAATAATGAAAAATCAAAAAAGACATTTTACAGCAGAATTCAAAGTAAAAGTATTACGAGAACATTTAGAAAACCAGGTACCGGTTGGTAAATTATGTGAACAGTATAATATCCACCCGAACTTGTTTTATTTGTGGAAAAAAGAATTATTCAGCGGAGCCTTAGAAACATTTTCAAAAAAGAAGACCAGCAAGACTGAAGGACAAAAGCTCAACCGCCTGGAAGAAAAGCTTAAGGATAAAGATTCCCTTATCAGCGAAATAGTTGAAGATAACCTTAGATTAAAAAAAAAGCTGAATGGGGGAAACTGAATAAAATGTGGATAGAAGCCGAAGTAAGAGATTCTGTAGTCAGTCATATAATATATCTTTGTTCCCGAAGTGGTATCCCGGTGAAAAAGCTTTTATCACATATTGGGCTTTGCAAGGTTAAATTCTACAGATGGGTCAAAAGAAGCGGAGTAGCAAACCATCATAACGGAAAGATACCGAAGGCCCATTGGTTAACGCCGCAAGAGATAAAAGTTATAGAAGAATTTGCACGCGAACATTATTCAGAGAATGATTATTTTCTAAAAGACGGATACAGACGAATAGCCTATAAAATGCTGGATCTGAATATAGCGGCAGTACATCCGTCCAGTGTTTATCGTATTCTGAAGAGAGCCGATCTGTTAAACAAGTGGAATACAGTGAAAAGAGATACAAAAGGCAATGGGTTTAAGCAGCCGGACTGTCCTCATAAACACTGGCATGTAGATATTAAATATCTGAATTTTAACGGGAGTTTTTTATTTTTGATATCGGTACTTGATGGTTACTCCCGTTATATTATTCATCATAAAGTAAGGCATACGATGAACGAATATGATGTTGAGCTTACAGTACAAAAAGCCAAAGACAAATATCCAGATGCCAGGCCAAGAATAATAAGCGACAACGGCTCTCAATTTGTATCAAAAGAATTTAAGATGTTTATCAAGGATGCCGAACTTACTCATGTAAAAACATCAGTAAATTATCCTGAAGCTAATGGCAAAATAGAACGCTATCACAGGACAATCAGCGAGGAATGCCTGAGAGTAAAATCACCGGTCAGTTTTGAAGATTACAGAATTTACATTGAAGATTATATAAACTTCTATAACAAAGAAAGACTTCATGCTTCACTTAATTACTTGACACCTGAAGATTATCTTTTAGGCAGAAAGAAAGAAAAACTGGCATTAAGGCAATCAAAATTAGAACGGGCGGAATTAAATAGAGCAGAATACTGGAACTCAATCATTAACACAGCTTAAATGAATATTATTTTTAACCAATTATTATTTTTTACTAAATGTAACTTTTCCCTTGAAGCATTACAATTTAATTCATTCATAGATAAACCGCATATTATTCTAAATTAGACGTAGTTTTCCGTAAATAATATTTTTTTTAATTGAGAATTTAAGATCCGTAGGAATAATATAATGAATAGTTTGGAATATAAATAGTTGATAGCTGTAATAAGTATTTGAGTAATATTTTACAGTTATGTTAGCAAATTTTATTTTACTTAGTTTTCAACTTATTAAAAATTAATTCGATTATTTAAGTTTCAGCCACTAAAAATAATTCTCCGCTCGCGGGTAAAAGGTCGTCGGTTCTATTTGCAAAATAGAGCTTTTCCATTTCTTTAGTCGATATTATTTTTGCCGCTTTCAAACCCGTTTTATTAGCTAAGGCCGAAATTTCTTCAGGCGTAAAAAAACTTATCATTGGTGTTCCCGATTCACGGGCGCCTTTTTCGGCTATCTTCTGCATTGGCTTATCTTCTTCATCAAGAAGTGTAATTGGTAAGTAAAAAGTCATAGCAAGTTTTGATCCCGGAGAAAACTTTGCAATTTGATTTAATGTGGAAATAATAGCTTCTTTAGTCAAATACAAGCTTACACCCGTGCATGAAATAACAGTGGTTTTATTTGCGTCAAATCCGGAATTTAATAACTGTTCTTTCCATGAAGAAGTTTCAAAATTAACGGGCACAAAATGTAAATTATTAGGAATACCGAAACCAATATCAATTAATCGTTGCTGTTTCCAGAGTAAAGTATCAGGTTGGTCAATTTCGTAGATTTGAATTGAAGAAGCTAAATCATAATTCCGTTGAGCGAAAGTATCAAGTCCGGCTCCCAGAATAACATATTGACTTATTCCTACTTTAATTTGTTCAACAACAAAATCATCAATAAAACGGGCGCGAGCAATAATAGAAGCTCTAAGTCGTTTTGTAAATTTCATATCCGGCCGCCGCTGCCATCCTTCGGCAGGCGCAGCTAATTTTAATCCTATTTCATCATTTATAATATGCGGTTCAGCATCCTCTTTAACATGCAGCGCACGCCATAAGGCGGTTCTTACCGCTGTATTATCAGGTGGTTTTAATTTTTTGTTTTGTTTCATATATCTTTTATAATAAAAATTTTTAGACTCTTAACAAGCCCCTAAAACCCCTTGCGGCATAGTAGGATTCCGCTCCGTTATGATATAAAAATACAGTGTTATAGCGGCGATCGCAAAAAACGGCTCCGCTATAATTTACCTGAATTTACTCATCAATAACTAAATAACTTCCCTTAAAATCCTGGTTGCGCGCTTCTATAACTGCTTTTTTGCCTTTCACCGGTTTAAATACTATTTGGGCTTGTCCGTTAGCCGCTTCAATTATTGAACTTCCATCCGGTGTTCCTAAGTTTTCTAAAAGTTTGCCAGAAACATCTGACGAAAAATAAATTCGCTTGCTGTAATCAAAGCAAAGCTGCCCTTCCTTATCGACCACGTCCGCTGTAATTAAGTAGTTTCCATTTTTTAATTTGGAATAAGACAACTTTATTTCACTTGGCGTACCGGCTTTATGATAAGTATAATTTATTGAAAGTGTGTCAACAGCAGTTTGAGTATTATTGTTATAACCAACCGCCTTTAATTTATTTAAGCCTTCTTTAAAATTAAGGCCCCAATTTAATCCGCTTGCCGGAAACTCTTTTATATCTTTATTTTTTCTGCCGAGACTTTTTCCATTCAAGAACAGTTCTACTGATTCACAATTACTGTAAACACAGACTTTTCTCGAAACATCTTTGGGCCCGCTTCTCTCTTTCCAAGTATGGCTTTCGATATAACAAAATGCGGGTTTTGTTGTCCAATAACTTTTAAATACATAATAAGCGTCTTTAGGTTTTCCTGCCCGGTCGACTAACCCTTTTAAATTCATATAAGGAATGGCGTTTTCCGGACGAAGCGGCGTAGGGAAATCTTTAAAAGCCCATTGAGCGTTTCCCGCAAAATCAGTTGATTGCATTGTATACCTTAAGTGCCAATCGAATAAATCCACAATATAATTTTCACTCCAATCCCCAATATTTGCAATATTGGAAACCCTTATTTTGTTCTCTTTTTCGTCCCATTCGTTGGGATTTAAAATCCCTTCTCCCGTTATAGGATTTTCATTATGCCTTCCTAGCAGACTTGAGCCGCCGTACTCTATATGTACCATTCGGGGATATTTTTTCTGCGCGTCTTCAATTGCTTTTTGATAATTTGTATAAACCCCTGAATACCAGCCGGACCAAATTGAAGGAGAAAAAACATCTACTATTTTTGCAGCTCCCTGGTATTTTCTTGCCGCTGTTAATCTGGATGGATCTAAAGTATGAGCAATATTATTTAAAATATTTAGAAATGCCTTCAAAGAATCCGGATTGTCTCCGTTTGGGAAATCCGGCAACCAGTCAAGCTCATTTCCAAGCGACCAAATAATTATAGACGGATGATTATAATTTTGATTTATCTGTTCTTCAAACAATCTTTTGGTATTTGCTTTCCATTCCTCCTTTCCCATTCCACCGCGACACCAGGGCAATTCATCCCACACGAGCAGTCCTAGTTCATCACAAGTTTTATAAACAAGCGGGCTTTGCGGATAATGGGCAAGCCTTACAAAGTTGGCTCCAAGTTCTTTTATCATTTTCATATCTTTTAACTGAAGGCTGTCAGGCATCGCTTCGCCGTATCCGGCATAATCTTCGTGCCTGTGAGTTCCTTTTATAAGAAGTTTTTTCCCATTTAAATAAAACGCTCCGTGCTCTTTAAATTCATACCAGCGGAAACCGATTCTATTACTTATGGAATCTACAAGATTTTTATTTTCCTCAAGAGATAATTTTACTTTATAAAGGTTTGGCTCATCGGAGGACCAGAGCTGCGGGTTTTCTAGTTTCTTAAACCCTAAAAAAACTAAATTCCCTCCCTTTTTCAGCTTTGTTTCAGTTTTTATTTCATCAACTAATTTTCCGTTTGGATCAGTAAGCTTTGCGGATATCACTGCCGAAGTTTCATTTTGTGAATTTATTTCGGCTTGAATTTTTGTTTCCGCGGAAGATTCGCTTACATTTGAAATTACCGCGTGAAAATTTTTAATATAATCTTGAGGGAGAACTTTCAGCCAAACATTTCTTACTATTCCGCCGTAAATGCAAAAATCGGATTTTTGTGAAGGAATTATATTCGGATTATAAGAATTATCAACCCTTACATCTACAATGTTTTTTCCTTCTTTAATTAAAGGAGTAATATCAATTTCAAAACCAACATAACCTCCGACATGAGTTCCCGCCTTTTTATTATTTACATAAACTTCCGTCGTAATGTTAGCTCCTTCAAAATAAAGAATAACGTTTTTCTTCGAATTCATTTTCGGGAAAGAAATAATTTTTTCATACCAACTTGCGTCTCTTCTATAACCCGGTTCGGCGTCAACATTATCGTACCGGTTCCATGTATGCGGCAAAGTTATTTTTTTCCAAATTTCATTTTGGCTGTGGATTTCGTTTATGCTTTTCATATTATTTTGAATGTATTCCCAACCTTCATCAATTTTAAATATTTGCCGTCCGCTTTTATCTTCAACAAAGTTTTTGTGTTGATTGATTTGAGCAGTGACAGAAGCGGTTAAAAGTAGTATTAGAACTATTGATTTTATACTTATCATTAGTTTCCTATTCCTAAATTTTTAGTTAAGCCATAAAATTGGCTGGCGGATAAAAAAGTTTCTTAATATTTCTTCTTTTTCCGGAGCGGGATTTAAAGTTTTCCAAAGGTTAATATATTTTGGTTTGTCGTAAGCTATTCCTCCAAATAATAAAGATGGCTGCCTGACCGGCCAATCATCAAAATACATTACATCTTTCTGGTACGGCCATATGGATTTATTTTTAATGTAGGGGAACATAAATTCTAACGCGGCTTCAAGAGTTTTCCCATCAGGCGTTTTATATTCCCATAGATTATTTTGTGAATCTGATAAAATTTCCGCTACCATCGTCATTGCATCGAGGTTAAATAAGGAATAACCGTAAGGTTTAGTTCTCGCTAATTCTTTCGGGAAACTTCCGTTAGGCGCCATTTGCTCCGGAAGCAGTACATCTTTAAAATGATTTCTGCAAAATTCTAATTTCTTCTCATCACCAATAAATTTAGCATATTCCGCAACCTGCATATTCCAGCAAGTGCTGTGGTTATTTCCATTATCTCTTTCGTCAATTCCAAATTTTGATTCCATAAGCCAATCGGAAAATTCTTTAAACCAATTTTTTATAGCCATTAAATCTTCGGGTTTAATAAAATTTTCTCTTTCTAAAACCATAGCCGCCTGAACGACTTCAACAAGATGAATTGCGTCGATAATTCCAATTCCCCTTCCTGTATATCTTCCCTTTATCGCCTGAGAATAATTTAAGTTTGGATTCATCATTGTTTTTTTATTTACAAACCAAGCAAGCAGATGGTCTACCGCGTGAGCCGCATATTTATTATCGCCGGTAAATTTATACGCGGCTACTAAAGCCGGTACTTGAAGGCTTAAGCGCCTCATAGCTTTCCGGTGTGCAACAAAATTATCGGGATTAGTTAAACCGTCTTTTCTAATATAAGGCCCATTAGGATTAGTGGAATCCGGCCACCAATAGTCACCCTCTGAATAAAAATCATGAATTCCTCCCGCGCTTCTAACCGCCTTATACGAAGTTATTGTAATAGGCTTTTCATTTAAATATTTATCAGCGTCTTTTATAACTCTTTGTTTATCAAGCTTTATAACAAGTTCTTTTACCGAATCTACTTTTACTTGTGCATACGATATTAAAGAAAAACAAATAATTAAAGCCGATAAAATTTTCATCTATATTTTCTCCCGTTCATTTTTCACCAATTTTTGCTCTACGTAAGTTTGCTTCAAGGAAATAATAATCCGCGTAAATAAGCGGGACATCAATTTCAAAATTTCCGGGTTTACTTCCGACCGAATGCTTCAGTATGAAATGATTATTTCCAGCTTCCGAAATATATTTTGGGGATGAAAGAGTTTCTAAAATTTTATCCGCCGCCGCTTTATATTTTTTACCATCGGAAAAAGAATATTTACTTAACTCATAAAAAGCCGAGCACATAATCGCAGCCGCCGAAGCGTCTCTTTTTTCATTCGGAATATTTGGCGCGTTATAGTCCCAAAATGGAATCATATCTTCGGGAAGATTTTTATTAGTTAGAATATACCGCGCGATGTTTTCCGCTTGATTTAAATATTTTTTATCGCGTGTATAACGATAGCACATCGTGTAGCCATAGAGCGCCCATGATTCACCGCGAGCCCAGCACGAGCTGTCGGAAAAGCCTTGATGAGTTTCTTTGCTAATTACTTTTCCGGTTGTGGTATCATAATTTACAACATGCCATGTACTGAAGTCTTTCCTAAAATGATTTTTCATTGTAGTATTAGCATGACTGACAGCTATTTTTTGAAAAGAAGAATCACCGCTTATTTTGGCAGCTTCGAACAACAATTCAAGATTCATCATATTATCTATAATAACCGGGAATTGCCATTTATCCTCATGATGATCCCATGAGCGAATACAGCCGACTGTTGGATTATATCTTGTGCATAAAGTTTTCGCGCTTTGAATAATTACATTTTTATAATTTGGGTTGCCGGTTAATTTATAACCGTTTCCATAACTGCAATAAATTTTAAATCCTATATCATGAGAACTGCCGTTGATATTGTTCCTCTTCTTCATTTTTTGTAAACCGTTCGGCAGCGATTTTCCATTTATTTTCTTTAGAAAATTCATACATAAACCAGAGACATCCGGGGAAAAATCCGCTTACCCAATTACTTGAAGGAACGAGTTTAAGCTTTCCTTCTTTATCAGTGTAACCGGGATTCTTAGCTGTGTCGCCGATTGTTTCTATCATCCCATTTAACTGTAACTCAGCTTTTTTAAAATTTACATCTTCAATAGATTGAGCATGTAATTGCGCGTTAGTGAAAACTAAAACCAGTAGAAATAGAATTATAAAATTACTTTTGATCATTCTTTGCCTAATAAACTTTTTTATTTAAGTAAGAGCAGCTTAATTGTTTTAAAAAATCTTCCGGCGCTAATTTTTGCGAAATAAATTCCGCTGACTATTTCTCCGCCATTTTTATTCTTCCCGTTCCAATTTACTTTATGAATTCCTCCATCTTCAAATTTATCAAGCAGAGTTGAAATTTCTTTGCCGTTTATATCATAAATCTTTAACACAACCTTGCTTTCAACCGGGATGGAATATATAATAGTTGTATTCGGATTAAAAGGATTGGGATAATTTTTTATAAAGAAATTCTTGGGAAGCGGAATATCTTTATTAGAATAAATTGCCGACAAACTAGTGCCTGCTATATTTGAATACCACGAATTTCCAAAAGTATTTTCCGCCCTTATTCTATAAAAATATTTTGCTGATGAAGTTAGATTGGAATCAATAAAGTCTGTACGATTTTTAGAAACTTCAGCGAGATACTGCCAGTCTAAACTATCTGCCGACCTGTCTATCCTAAAAAGAATTTCATTATCGGAATTATCATTCCATTTTAATTTATTTTTATTTCCGGAAAGTTCTGTAACTTCTAAATTATCCGGAGCCAAAGGAAAATCGGCTGTATCTCCTTCAGCCAAATAAAAGTCAGCGAATAACACATCTTCATCCCGGAGATAAGTCGGGCTGTCGAGGCTGCGATAAATTCCGTACTTCGGGCGGATGAAAGTAGAACCGATTCTCCACATTGCTATTTTTGAACTGCTGAAACTAAATAAGACAGCATCATCACGAACTCTTCTTAAAACCAAATTATATGTACCGTTTGTATCATATTTAACCGTTTCATAAGCTTCAATCCATTCCCCGAGAAAAGGAGCAAGATTAACCTGCTTAAGAGTTCCGCTTCCGCTCCACCCGGTAGGCGCGTTAAATATTAACTGAAGTTTATTAGGCGAACCGTAACGCGGCGTTATTGTAATCAAAGGCATTCCTGCGTCGGGGCCGTCTCCGGCTTTTAATTGATGAATGTGGCAAAACTTCGGAGAAGGCTGAAACAATGAATCCAATTTAAATTTCCATCTGTAAGTATGAGTTTCGCCTTCCTGACCCTGCATATTTTTAGGCGAAGAACCATAAGTTTTAATTTCGCACCTTTGCCTGTCGAAATTAATACAGCGGTCATTATCTTCATCTTTATGCAGAGTAAATTTTAAAACATACTTTTGTAGTTCTTCATTCCATTCTTCCACAATATGCCTTACTGGGTGATTACAATCAGGAACTTCATATCCATATCCTTTTGAAACTATTCTATCGTAAGCATCGCCGGTACTATCGGCATCTAAAAAAATTTGTGTGTACTGCGAATAAGAGACAGAACAAAAAAAGATAACAGCTAAAGCAATAAATTTTATTTTCATTCTAATTCATTTTTAGATTAACCTTCAGTTATTTAAGATTATCAAATCTCCCGGTGAGATTAACTTTATATCTTTTTGCTTAGTTTCGGAATTATTTCTAATTATTTTTATTTTAGAAAATTCATTTTTCTCAAGTGAAACATTTTTAAAACTTAAGCATAAAAGAGTATAACCGTTACCACCGGGCTTTATTTCAAAAGAAGTATTTTCGGAAAAAGAAATTTCAGAATTTTCTATACGTATATTATTTACATCAAAGAAAATTAAATCATCTTTGTCTATTTGTAAAATATATTTTGCGTTGGATTTAATTCCACCGGTTTCTAATATTTTATTTCCCGGGTTCTTAATAAGAAAAGTATTTTTTACTTTTATAGAATCACTGTTCTCATTCAATTCCAATCTTCCGCCGAAATCTTTAAAAGGAAAAAGTAAAGTCATATAAATAAAATCTCCGCTGTGTTTGGTTTCAAAAACAGCGTTTCCTTTTCCGCGAAAGCTTCCATAATAAACTTTAGGCGGATTTTTTTCCAACTGCACAATGTCCATTCCCGATCCATTTCGGAAAGTAGAAATTAAATGTGAATTATTCTCCTCTTTAGAATAATGCCCTTGCCAAACCTGCTGATAATTATGTTCGCCAGTTGATTGGAAAAAATCGCGCACAATCCAAAAACCGCTTTTTATAAAAAACATTTCACGAAAATATTTAACGCCGAGGCTGTCGTACCCGTTATGCGTTCCTGAGAAATAATCAAAATGTTTTTCTGTCCGCCACAAAATCGTTTTTGGTTTCGGCAGGAAAAGCCATTTTCCGAAGCCTGTCCCCCCTTCATTCGGCTTCCAATATCTTCCTTGAGGAATGCTGTCAACTAAAGCTACATTTTTCGTCCATGAATTTTTAAAGAAATTCAAATCGGATAAAAAATAACGAACTTGATAATTCGGAAGAATCTCATTCCCGTTTGCGTAAGCCTCAACGCCAAGCATATCGCCATGCTGGTGATCAGGTTTTTCATTAGAAAGTCCTGCAGATAAAATCATATATTCAGAATCTTCCAACCAGCCGTTGCGCATAACATAATAACCGGTTTCATCGAGTGAAGCCGCTCCTATATCGGGTAGAATACCTTTTTCATCATAAATTATTTTCGCGTCTTCAGGTTTAATCAGCCAGTATTTATCTTCGGGAATATCATCTGAGGAAAAATATCTAAATGTTTTATCGTTAAAAAGTATTGCGCCGAGAGTCATTACGCTTTTCATATTGTTAAATTCCGACCATGGTTCGTCTGTATCGTCTTGAAGAACAGGCAAAGTTCCATCCGGCTGAGCAATTTTAATTAACGCTTCAAACATACTTTTAAGTTTGGAAATAAATTCATCCGGCAATTTTAATTTATTTATTCTCGCGAGCTGATAAACGTAAAAATAATTATCAATATCGCCAGTATGATAATGCACCGACCTTTCAAACTGAAAGCCGTCACTGTTAACTTCTTTTTGAAGATGCTGCTGAAGCTGTTCAACCGAATGATTAAGCCATTGATCTGTTCCTTTTATTTCCGGGAATAAAATCGAAATTTGGAATAAAGAACTCAATCCTTTTGTATGATGATTTCCGAAGCTGAATTTTTTTGTCCTTAAGTTCAGCTGCGCCCCGGTTTGGAGAAATGTTTTTAATAAAACTATTTGATCTCTGAAACTATATTCTTTGCTCGAAAGAAAAAGGTTATGCGCGAAAAGCCAATTAAACATTCGATAGCCGGCACGAAATGATTCGTAAACGCCGTTACCAGCATCATCATATTTTTTTTCTTCTAGAGCTTTATTTAAAAGAGCGAACCTGGTTAACAAAATAATTCAAGTAGAGTGTATCCTCATTGGAATAAAAAAAAGCGAAAGCCAAATCCACCGCTTTATTCTGTCGCGTTAAATGCCTTAATTCATAAGAAGAAACTTCTTTACCTTTTAAATTCTTGAATGGAAGTTCCCAGTGTGTATTAGAGTTATAAGTCGTTAAATGTTCTTTCGCTGCTTTTATTCTGCTCTCATTTTCCGTCGGGAATTTTTCTGAATATAATTGAAAACGTTCATCAAAATTTTGCCAACTAAAAAAATATCTCTGCGCGAATTTCTCTTTATAATAACCTGCTAAATCCGCAATAGCGCCTGATAAATTTCCTTTTTCAGCTTTATCTTTTATTCCTTTTATTTGGGAGTTGATGGGGGCTAAAAGGGAAATTAATTCGGCGTCTGTCATTATTCTATCTTTTGGTACATTATTTAGTTGTGCGAACCCTTTACAAAAGAAAGAGGAAAAAACTATAATGGCAAAAGCGAAAAGTATTTTTAATTTCATTTATTGTCCTGTGTTAAAAGCGGAAAGTCATCTGTGCGAAAAGGCGCAGCAGGCAAATTATCGGAGTTATATAAATTGCAATCCGGGTTCGAAGCCCATTCAAATCTAACTGACTTAGGATCTTTTATTTTATCGTTCCACACCAAAACTGAATTATTTTTTATTTCCGCTTCTGCCCAATAAAATTTTCCATTCTCGCCGCAAATTTCAAATCCTTCCGGTGATTCTCCGTCATTCGTTTTCAATCCTTCTGAATGGCTAAAGAAAATTCTAATCTTGTTCCCTTCAATTCGTAAAATGATCAAATACCGGCCCAGAATATTCTACATTCGAATTATAATTTTTATTTAAAGCTATAAGGGCGAGCCTTCTTCCAACTTCCTGCTTATTTTTATAATGAACATTTACAGCATCGCCAAGATCAATCGTAACTGCCATTCCGGTATTATTTAAACTTAACGCCAGCGCCTGAGCCTCTCTTAACTCAGCCCAGCTGTCGTCTTTGGGTTTATCTTTTTTCGCTTTATAATTCGCGAGCTGAACAAAATAAAAAGAAAGAGAATCATCCTTCCAACATCTTCTCCAGCTTTTAATCATTATCGGGAAAAGTTTTCTATATTGAAAAGCTCTTTCCGCGTTGCTTTCTCCCTGGTACCATAAAACACCTTTTATTCCAAAACCAATTAATGGAGAAATCATTCCGTTAAATAAAATTTCCGGGAACCGGTCTAAACGCGGATTTTCGGGAGGCAAAAAATTTTCTTTATTAATATCAAAAGTTGGTTTGTAGTACCATTCGCCCGCAAGATTTATTTTCTCCCCTTTTTCATTTTTTAAATAAATCATCTCCGGTTTTCCCCAAATTCCCCCGATTCCATAAGCGTCAAAAACTCTAACTGTAATTTCACAATCTTTTTTTTCGGTAAGGTTCTTATCAACATTATAGACGGAAAGATTATCTCTTTTCTTCTGCTCTCCGATTTTAGTCCCGTTAAAAAAAGTAATATCATAATCTTGAATTGGGCCGAGAGATAAAATAAGATTTTGCCCTAGCCAATCATCCGGCAATGTAATTTCTTTTTTGAACCAAACAACGCCGTCGTAGTAAGGCAAGCCGGCGTTTTCCCAAACAGTTGGAATGTTCATCTTTTCCCATGATGATAAATCGGTAGTACTAAACCAATGATTTTCTTTATAAAATCCGGCATCTTTCTTTTCAAGATCCTTCAGCCAAAGTAAATAATTTTTTTTGTAAGCGCGGTAAATTGAATCAAGCTGAATTTTGTTTGAACTCTTAACAAAATTTATTCTATCATTAAATTCCGGGAAATCTTTAAATGATTCGTCACTCATCCAGCTTTCTATAGGAGTTCCACCTTTGGTTACATCTATTAAACCAATAGGGACTTTCAATTTTTCATACAGTTCTCGGCCGAAGAAATAAGCAACGGCTGAAAACTCATCGATATTTTCCGGCGAACAAATTTTCCACCCATCATTAGGAACTTCCTTTTGCGGCTCAGGGCCGAGAGTCGGCGGAATAAAGAGAAGCCTAATTGAATCATATTTAGCGGCGGCAATTTCTTGAAGATAATTTTTTACTCTACCCCAGCCGCCAACGGGCATTTCCATATTTGATTGTCCTGAACAAAGCCAAACTTCGCCTATCATTACATTTGAAAATTTTATCGTGTCTTCTTTAGAAAAGATTTTTAATTCATACAGGCCGCCATAATTCATTTCATCAAAAATTATTTTCCATTTGCCTTCGGAATTTATAGTCGATGATTTTGATGAACTGTTTAACTCCGCTGTTACTACTTCACCCGGCTTACCATTTCCCCAAACCGGGATTGGTTTTCCTTGCTGTAGAACCATATTATCGGAAAAAACGGAAGAAACAGTTGCCGCATTTAAATTAATTAAGAAGATAAAGACGGAAAAGAAAAGAATTAGTTTGAAAAAATTTTTCACTTTATCAAAACCATTTTTTTTGTTTGGGAAAATATTCGGCTTTCACTATTAGAAAAAATAGTTATCCGGTAAAAATAAACACCGCTTGATAAACCGGCAGCATTAAATTCCGCTGAATAATTTCCGGGAAGTTTAACTTCATTTATGAGTGAGGCGATTTCATTTCCAAGTACATCATAAATTTTAAGTTGAACAAGGCTTCCGTTTCCGTTTGATAAAACCGCCGGAACGGAAAAATTTATAACAGTGCCTGGATTAAATGGATTGGGGAAATTTTGCTGAAGCGAAAAAGCGGCCGGAATATTTTTTCTTTCAAGATTAATATTTGTAGTTGAACTTAGTCCCGCATAAGGCCCCACATCCTCAGGGGTAAGCGGTTTATTTTTTTTTATTGCGTCTGAAAATTCGTCAGCTCCAATGTCCGGAAAGTTATCTCGGCTTTGTCCGTCAATGTCTTCGAGTACAAACTCATAATTTTTCTCAGCTGAATCAATTGCAGGGCTTTGTGAATTCAAAACCCATATTGAATCGACATAGTCTAAATCCGGATTTATTATTTTAGCTTCAGATTCACTAAGCTGGTTTCCTATTTCGGCGCTGCCGCTGGGCCACAAAATATTATTGGACCAGAAACAATTTGCAGGGCTTGTATAAATTTTCACAAGCTGGTTTTCAGAAGAAACAACAATATTATTTGCTATTGTAAAATCACGCGGAGGTTTAGTATAACTTCCGTTATTTGTATAACCGATTTCAATTCCATGCTGGTTATTAACAAGCGTATTAAATACAACTTTAGCCCTGTTTATCCGAAAATGTTTACTGTAGTTAGTGCCTCCGTCATAGTCCCCATTTGTTAATGTTATCGGGGCATCCCAGGTAGTTCCGGTTAAATTTTGAAAATAGTTATTAAAAATTTTATGGTCGTCGCCGTAAACTCTAATTCCTCCGGTACCGGATTTATTTTCTCCTAAAAAGAAATTTCCGTAAGCCGAAGACCGGTTTCCATGCCTCAAACACAAAGTTCCCTGCGATCTTTTAAAAGTGTTATAACGAATTGTATCATCGGAACTCTTAACAGAAATAATTTCCGGGTCACCGTCACAATCTTCAAAAAGATTATATTCTACGGTAGTAAAACCGCTGGACATGGAAAGCTCACTCCACCCGATTCTAATCGTTTCCATTCCGTTATCTATTCTCGGCCCAATATTTTTAAAATAATTATGATCAATAATATCGTAACGGGAAGACTGATAAGTTGGATCGCTTGTTCCGTCAATAGTAATGCAATTTCCTGCCTGGCTTTTTCCTTCAAATATGTTGTGGTCGATTCTGTTATGGCTGCTAATAATATTTGGATCATTCCAAACCCCGCCAATTACAATCCATTTTAAAGAAGAAGTTTCTGTAAGTTTAAAAGAATTTCTTGTAATTCTAACATGATTACAGCCTTCGGTTTTTACGGCGGTAACATCAGTGCTGTGAAAATTAAATCCTTCTATAACAACATAGGAAACTTGTTTTAAATCGAAATAAGATTCGCCTGTAAGAATAACGCCGCCAATTTTTTTCGCGCGAATAACAATATTCTTTTCTTCAGAACCGCTGTTGGTAATAGAAATATTTCCGCCAAAATTATATGTTCCGTCTGCGACAACAACAGTATCGCCGGGAAATAAATTTTTTACCGCTGATTTTAATTGCGATACGCTGTTAACATTAATTACGGTTCCTTGTGCAAAAGCGGCAGCACTAACAAAAATTAATATTGAGATTAATTTTAATTTCAATATTCTACTTCCTAAAAATTTTACTTATTTGCGTCCCTTGGTTTCAGCTTAACTCTTTTAATTTCTCCGCCGAAAATATAAATTGAAATTAAAGCAAGAGGAACAAGTAGAGCTCCCATTAAAAAGAAAGGAACATAGCTTTCGGTTGTTATTATTGGAACCAGCCAAATAGTAATAAGCACGCCTACTACCGCGCTTGTTCCGCCCATGCCGGCGAGAGATCCGACGGCTTTACCAGAAAAGAAATCGCTTGGTAAAGTTTGTATATTATTTATAGAAAACTGGAATCCGAATAATATTACAGCGATTAATGAAATCGCGAGAAGAGGCGTATTTGCGTAAGCGGTAAAAATTAAAGAAGGAAACATTATAATTCCGCCTATCGTTATAGTCCATTTCCTCGCTTTATTAACGCTCCAACCTTTGCTAATTAAGAATCCTGAACTCCATCCCCCGATTAGACTACCGGCTGCGGCTCCAACATAAGGAACCCAGGCAAAAAGGCCAATCTCTTTAATATCGAAACCGAATTGGTCGGCCAAATATATTGGAAGCCAACTGACAAAAAGCCACCAAATTGGATCAATAAAAAATCTTGATATTATAACCGCCCAACTTTGTTTATAAGTAAGCATTTCTCCCCAGTCGGGCGCACGCTCATCAGAATCATCAATTTCTCCTTCGGCTCTTTGTCCGGCAAGAATATATTTTAATTCCTCTTCAAGTATTTGCGGATGGTCTTTCGGAAGAGCTTTGTTTATTATTAGCCACGGAACAATCCAAAGAATACCAAGAGCACCAATAACCACAAAAGTAACCTTCCAGCCAAGGGTTAAATAAAGCAAAGCGATAAGTGGAGGAGAAATAACGGAACCTATTGAGGCGCCTGCGTTAAAGATGCCTTGTCCGAGTGCTCTTTCTTTTACCGGGAACCATTCAGCTATAGCTTTTGTCGCACCGGGCCAATTGCCTGCTTCGCCTAATCCAAGTATAGCCCTAAAAACTCCGAATCCGGCTAAACTTCTTGCTACGCCGTGAAGTGCTTCTGAAATGGACCAAATTATAATTGAAATAACAAATCCAACGCGTGTTCCTACCCAGTCATAAAGTTTACCCGATAAACTCTGGCTTATTCCATAAGCAACCATAAAGAAAGAAATAATGGCCGCATATTCTTCTTTGGTTAAACCGAGGTCTTTTGAAATTCCAGGCCACATTACCGCAAGTGAACTGCGGTCAATATAATTTATAACTGTTGCGGCACCAACCAGTGAAATAATCCACCAGCGTAATCCTTTAATTTTTTTCATCTATTTTCCTCAGAAGGGTTAAAAGATTTGATTATTTTCAGGATAAAAAATCCTCTCTTTTCGGACTAAATACATCCACAAGTTCCCCCGGCTCTAAGTTAACCGCGCCATGTTCCGCGTGCGGTGGAATATAAAAACTATCACCCGCCTTAAGAACTTTCTTTTTGCCGTTTATTTGTACTTCAAACTTTCCGCTGATAATATAGGTGACCTGGCTGTGAGGATGGCTATGAACCGTCCCGATGCCGCCTTTTTGAAAATTAACTTTTACCATCATAATTTTATCATCATAACCGAAAATTTTTCGTTTTACACCGGAATCAATATTTTCCCATTCTACTTCATCATTTTCGATAAATACATTTTTTTGAATTTTCATTTTCACTCCTTTTGGAACATATGCCGTCTACATAATAATTAGAAACTATTTCTGCAGTTGAACCGGGCCCTTCCATTGAAACTCTTTTCCTGAAACACTTATAGAATGTTTAGTGTTTTCATCAGAGTCATTATTAGCAATCATTAAAATCCACTTTTCATTATTAGGTTTATCAATTTCTATAATTGAACCGTCTTCATTGGAAGCCAATACTTTTATCCCCTTAATTTGACTGTAAGATTTGACCGAAAATTCCGCAGTTGGGTTAAATTCTCCGTGAGGTTCTACTACAGAAGCAAATACATGATTTTTAGCTTTTGTTCTCAACATAAAGCCGGGTTCATTTCTTAAATTAAAATTCGGGTCGTTTGCCCCGATTTCGGTAAGAAATATTTTTGTGTCAGAATCTGCGGCGGTAGTTATAGAATAATACCTGTCCCCGTTAAGCCATGTAATTGATGATGAGCCTATACCATCTGCTTCTGCCCTTTTCCATAAATGTTGGTAACCGTTTTTACTGCCTAACGGAGTAAGTTTATCTACAGAAGCTTTATATTCAAAATTGGTTGATATTAAATGGCCGAGATAATAATAAGGCAAATCATATTGATGTTCTTCATTGGCTCTAATATCAAACACATCAATGATTATAGGCTTAGAAGAAGCAGTATCTTTTATCATAACTAAAGTCCGGTGCATTTTTACACCTTCGTAAGCGTTAGAATCAACAGCGCTTGTTACTTGAAAATTAGGATTGCTTGCAGAAAAATAAAATTCTACAGGATGATGTTCTTCAGCTATGCTTCGTTTCCCGTTATAATCCGATTTTTCATCAACAACAAGTGTATTATGAGCAATTGTTTGCATAGCAAAAGATTTATTTTCCGGTAAATATCTGCCGCCGTATTTCTGTTCAACATTTAAGAATCTCGCGGATCCGTAATCTTGAATAATTTCTCTTCCTTGATCGTAAAAAAGAAAACTTAATTTATCGTAGTGGCCGTGGGATAAGCCGTGGCTGGTATATTTAAATAGGAGGCATTCTTCATCTTCAACGGGACCATATCTAAGGATACTTATTCCCCCGCCCTTGCCGTTCGGGCCATCGCTGTACTCTACACTCTTCCAGTCAAAAGGTTTAATGCTTTTACTTGCCTCAATATCTTTCGCAACCTCAAGTCCAGCGCCGTTCAACATTACTTTGCTTTGCTCTTTTGCAATTCCAAGTAAATTTTTGTCGCCCCCGTATTCTTTATATGTAATATCCAGCGCATAAACTATTTCTATAGAACGGAAAGTTTTTTCTTTCAGCGCGTCATTAATGGGCATAAAAGCCCCGTTAGTGTATGTCAATTGCATCGCTGAATAAAACGCTTTTTTAAATATCTGATTTCTATACTCAAAGATTTTAAAATCCGGCTGATTGTTATTTATCACTTGCGCGAACAAAAAGAAGGGCATTAACGCATAGCGAGCATAATATGCGCCTTCCGTATAATAACCGTCGGGAGAAAAGAGTAACTGCACTTGTTTTAAGAAACCCGCCGTACTGTCTTCTTTAGAACCGTAAAGCGATTTCGCAACTAAATCTTTATCATTTAAAACATACCCTGTCATACCAACGGCCGCCACCATCCAAGTTCCATGGTTATGAATTAAATCAAACTGTTCGGTTACATCTTTAATAAAGAAGTTACACATCGGGCGGAAAATGTTGTTTTCAAAATTGTCTCTTTCATTTGAAGGAAGCCAATCATAGATGCAGTCGTAGGCTTGTATTGTATAGAATAACCAAACAGTTTCATTTAAACTCTGCCAGAATAATTTTCCGGCGGATTCTTCTTTTGCGGCCGGATGCAGCGGAAGGCCCGGATACATCTCAGCATATTTATCCAGCATTTTTTTTATAAATACGGCATATTTTTCTTCTCCTGTAACCGAATACATTATGCCGGCTAAATACATTTCATTATAATTCTGTTTATGCTTTTCGTGCGTATAACCTCCGCCGGGATCTTTCGGAATCGGAACGATTATCGGCCTTTGCAACGCTGCATCAACCTTAGCTTTTGCTTCATTAAAAGTCGCATCAAAAAGAGGAACCTTTCCCAGGTTTTCTTTAATTAATTTAACATCATTCTTTGTCAGCACTAAATTCGGATGTACATTTTGGGGAAAGCTGTTAAATAAAAAAACAGATGATGTAAAATAAATAAGACTTAAAAACAAGAATTTTCTTCGCATTGTACTTTCTCTTTTTATATGAAGTAAGTTCCGCCATTAATTTCAATTGAAGCGCCGGTAATATAAGCTGCCTTATCGGAAGCTAAGTAAACAACTAAATCAGCAACATCAGAAGCTTCTCCTTCCCGCCTTAAAGGAGCACCCGAAGCTACTTTTTCTCTAACTTCCGGTTTTGTAAAAGTATCGTGGAAAGTAGTATTTATCATTCCCGGCGAAACCGCGTTTACCCTGATGTTTTTCGGGCCTAATTCCTTAGCCAATCCTCGAGTAAAAGTTAAAACAGCTCCTTTTGCAGTTGAGTATGCGATAGCCCCGGGACCGCCGCCGTCTCTTGCCGCTTGAGAAGAAAGATTTATAACGGAACCTTTTTCATTTAAATATGGAAAGGCTGCCTTAGTAACGAGAAATGTGCTTTTTAGGTTCAGCGAAATTACTTTATCCCAAAACTCTTCATCCATTTCAGCCATTGATTTTCTTGCTACAAGGCCGCCGGCATTGTTAACAAGTATATCAATTTTATCTCCGAAAGCTTCCCTGCACTTATTAATATTATCTTGTACTTCCGATAACTTTGTCATATCGCCTTGAACAGATATGGCATTGCCGCCGCCGGACTTTATTTTAGATAAAGTTTCTTCAGCTTTTTCTTTACTCCCAAAATAATTAAAACATACTTTCACCCCTTTTTCCGCAAGTTTTATAGAAATTTGAGCGCCTATATCACGCGCTCCCCCGGTAATAAACGCTACTTTCCCTTTCAAATTGTCCAAAATCTTTTCAACTCCTTTTCTAAGTTTATTTGTAATATGTAAGTGGAAAATTTACTCCGGCTTTTATCTGCCGGTTTTTAAAAGAATGAGAGTAAGATGTTACACAGGGTAACACCTTACTCTAAAATTATTATTTCACTAAAAGCATCTTGTTTGTTTTAACAAAACCATCTGTTTCAAGTTTGTAGAAATAAAGTCCGCTGCTTAAATGTGAAGCATCAAATGTTATATTATATTCGCCGGGAGTTTTAACTTCGTTAACTAAAACTTTAACTGCTTGTCCCAGTGAATTATAAACGGTAAGTTTTGTAAATCCTGCTTTAGCTATACTATATTTAATTGTTGTTGACGGATTAAAAGGATTAGGAAAATTCTGCGCCAAGCTAAAAGTAAGATTAGCGGCAAGATTAACTTCAATAACTTTTGAATAGTTGTAGCTTCCGTCCATATCAACTTGTTTTAACCTATAGAAATAATCAGCTGCTGTAGTTTTATCAACAAAGGAATAATTACTAATCTCAGAAACAGTACCATTTCCCTTCACAAAACCGATTTGATTAAAAGCTTTATTATCTACACTTCTTTCAACAACAAATCCGGAATTATTTTTTTCTGTTGCTGTCGACCAGCTTAACTTAACTTGGTTTGCTGATATTGCCGAAGCATTGAAAGAAGTTAATTCAACCGGAAGAGGATTGGAACCGTTAACACTTGCAAGCGCGACAACAACATTTTCTCCTGTATTTACAGTAATGTTAGGATTCAAAGAATCGCTCATTATTGTTGTCGGAACCGTAGTAAGGTCAGTTGTATGATCAGAAGGGCCGGCATTATTAAATGTCGCGCGGGAATCGGTAGAATAGGCAACCCGTAAATCTGTGTTTCCAGTATTTACTCCGTCATCAGTTGAATAAGAAGGGCCGAATGAATAGAAATCCATTGTTGCGGATGAACCGGCATTCTGTAGATAACCTACTTTATAATATCTCGAAACGGATACGTTGCTAATTCCGCCGGATAATGAACTGGAGCCTGTATTTGCGTTGCTATCAACCACTTGTGCCCAAACATAATGGCCCGTAGAGTTTGAAGGTGCATTTATTCCTAAAGTTATCGGCCTGTAACCGTCAGCGTCCCCGATTGGGAATTCCAATGTGCCTGAACTTCCTCCGTTAGAAATTCCGCGGCCTAATATTCCGTTAATATAACTTAAGCTTGAAGCGCCTATTATGCTTTCTGAAGTAGTTCTTAAAGTTACCCAATGATGAGAACCTGTTTCTACAACACCTGAAGTTAACAATAGAGTATCTGCTCCGTTAGAGGAATTATTATTTTGGAATAATGTTCCGGCACTTAAAATAACTTTTGCCCCGTCTGTTTTATTAATTTCTACAGAATTAAATTCTTCAGTATTAGATGTATAAGTATCTAATGAAAGGCTTATTACGCTATTAGTATTTCCGGAGAATAAAACACGGCAAACAGCAAGATTAGATCCGGAGCTTTGGCGCATATCAAACCTTCCGCCGGCATCAACAGTAAGATCTTTTTTAATAATAAGTTGCTGGAAATATTGATTTGATGAAGGAGTACTGCCCGCAGCCTGAATCCTTCCGTTGGAATTTACTGTAACACTTCCGTTAACGGTAAGGCCAAGTCCGGTAATAAGGTCAAAATAAACTCTTCCGCCGTCCGCGACAGTAAGATCTTTACAAGCAGCATCAGTTATATTTACAGTAACAGTATTCGAAATTATAACATCGTCGTTAGCAGTGGGAATAACTCCGCCTGTCCATGTGCCTGTATCGTTCCAGTTGCCGGATTGCGCAGTGGTAATCTGAGCAATAGAATTGGATGATACGGCTAAGAGCAAAAATAAAACTACAATGAACAATTGTTTAGCAGTTTTCAAAACTACCTCCATTCTTTGTTAATGTTTAATTATTTTAAGATTTATTACCTTAAAAAAATCATTTTTTTTACTGAGGATTTCTCCCCGGTGATAATTCGGTAATAATACACGCCGCTCGCAATTTTATATTGCGGATTAAATGAAACTGAATAAGTTCCTGCATTTTGAAATTTATCTACTAAAACTGCAATTGTTTTTCCAAGACTGTTAAAAATTTCCATCTTTACATGGGATTTTTTTTCAATCTTATATTTTATCACTGTTTCAGGGTTAAATGGATTCGGATAGTTTTGGTATAATTTAAGTTCTCCGGGCAAACTACTTTTTTTTTCTGTCTCAACATTTACTGTAGTTCCTAACCTTTCCTGTAGCTGTGCAAGATATATAGAACGAGGATTTAGATTTGCTTTATCAGTTCCTTCAATATATCCTTCAGGCTCATCAAATTCAGCCGGAGGATCAACACCGGTAACATGTTTTGCAAAACATCCGATGGCGTAATTCTGTGCCATCGGCGGTTTTTGAACAATTAAATCACCGTTGTTTTCGTTACAATTCCATGCAACAGAATTTGCGGCTGCCCATCCATGGCTTGTTCCATAATAACCTCGGTTGTACAATCCCAATAGCCTTGGATTTACACCCGGCCTTGGCCCGTCAAGTTCAACAAGATTATCATACAACAATCCCATGCTCCATCTTCTATGCCCTTCACTGCTGGCGTATGCGCCGCTGGAAGTACAATCTAAAAAGACGCATCCGGAAGTCCATGTGGTTCCATTTGACATATAATGATGCCTTCCGTTTGTAGCATGGCATTTGTAAAACAATATCTGCTGGGAAGCTGTATAAACTTGAAAATTGTATCTTCTTTCACCGGTAATTATACTAACAGGGTCTAACGTGCTGCAGTTTTCAATGGTTATCCTGGTAGCTGTATTTGTACGTATTCCGGATTGCCCGAAATGAATCATTGTACAATTTTTTACCCACGAATCTTCAATAAGAAAAAGATCAATAGCGTTCCAGGCATGCGCTTCATCGGTTCCGCCTTTTGTTTCTATATCTACCCTTAAATTTTCTATTCCTATATCCGTCTTTAAACCTGTACGGGAATATTTATAAATATAAGATTGAGATAAACTTTTTATTAAAGTATTAAAAACCGGCGCGTCTATAGTAATTTTATTTCCGTCAATGCTTGTAATATTTCTATTAAAAAGAATCGGCTGGCTTCCAACTTCCCATGGAACATCTACAGTTTCAGCACCAGGTTCATTTGAATGGGTTCCGCCGTAATCAATTGCTTTTAACCATTCGTTAGTACATGGGTGATAAATAATTATATTGTCTCCAACAGAATAATGAGAAGCGTCTGCAACTGTAAAAGTTCTTTCTCCAACATAAATGGTATCGGAGGTAATATTAGATTTTGTTCCGCTTACTTGTTCTTTCCATTTTGTAGAAGCGCCGCCACCGGCAATTACAATAGTTCTTTGATTGGGAGAATTTCCAATTCCGTAAAGAATTGAATTAGAAAGGGAATCTTCTCCTTCCCCACTTCCCCTTAAAACTACTCCGCTCATATTTAAACGTATAGTGCCATTAATTCTGTAAATTCCGGGTTCAAGTAAAATCGCGCCCCTATATCCGTTCGCATCAGGCTGCATAAATCCTACTTCATTGATAGCGTTTTGTATTTGGGAAGTATTATCCCCCTGCAGTGGAGAAAGAGTTTTGACTATTGGAACATTAGGAATAGTAACTCCGCCGCCTTTATATCCTGCGTAACTGAAATCAGCTATTTCATTTCCTTCGGAATCTCGCACGTAAACAAGTTTTCCTTCATTATCATAGTGGACAATGTTTGACTGCCAATCCTGTCCGTTAATAACGATTTGAAAAAATAGCAAAAAAACCGGGAACAATATTTTTTTAGAATTTGAAATTATCATTTAAGATAGAGCATTTTAGTTGTTATAATTTGTGAATTTGTCCTTAATGTGTAGAAATAAATCCCGGAAGCTAAGTTTTTAGGATTCCAACTTTTTTTGTATTTCCCTTGACTTTTCATTCCTTCGTCCAGAGTTTCTATCAGCGAACCTTTTATATCAAAAATTTGAAGAACAATGTAACTTTCCTTCGGAATTGAATATTCAATAGTTGTGCTTGGGTTAAAAGGATTGGGATAATTTTGTTTAAGAGAAAAATCAGTTATAATATTATTCTTTTTCTCTACTGAAGTTATTGTTGGATCCCATCTTAAATCGCCGATAGCCTTCCAATCGCTCGCTTGGCCAAGTAAAGGAGAACTCGAAGAAAGCTTAAAATTCGCATTCGCCGTATCCAAATAACCAGGAGCAACACCTAAAATTCTTGTTCCCGAAACGGCGCCGCGGTCTAGTTGAAAAAGGCCAACATTTATTGTATCTGAATAAGAGATAGAAGCGGAAGAACCGTCTAGCCCAACTGAGAAAGAATTATTTTTACTGTTGCTGAAGATGCAATTTATAACCTGCGCATTATCTACGTCTTTACAATAAACTATAGATGCATTGCTGTTGCCGCAGTTATTAAAGGTGCAATGATTTATTTTAACATTCGGCCCGGGTGTATTTGGATCGCTGTCACCGCCATATATATAAATGGCTTCCTTGGGAATACTCCAAAATGTACAATTTTCCGCCTCAAAATATTTCACATCATAATTACCGCTGTTACTTGATTCATCTTTTATTCTAATTCCTTCTTTACCGGAATTAGTCAACAGCGATTTCACAAATTTTATAGTATCGGCAAAAGTTTCAGGATAAGCTCTAAAAAAGTTACCGTCTGCACCAATATTTACATCTTTCAGTAAACAGTTATCAACAATAAGTTTGTAATGAGAAATCATCGGCTGATCGGAAGTTCTAATTAAATATTTAGCCGGTGTAGATGTATTTCCTAAACCGTCTAATTCAACTCCGTTTAAATTTAATGATCCGCCGTTTTGAATAACAAAAACAGAACGCGCGCTGTTAGAAGAATTATTATTTGTTATAACCGGTTTGTTTGTTAAACCTTGTGCGGCACGGATTGTTAACGGAATTGAAATATTTATATCTGAACTGTTCGAATAGTTTCCGCCGTCCGTTGTTAATTCCAATATGTCGCCGGGATTAGCGGAATTTATCGCGTTTATAAGAGAGTCTGGCCCTGCTTGAACTTTTTTCAAGTAAGGATTAAAACTTACTAATTTCATCCAATCGATTCCAACGCTGTCTGGCCCTATTGGATGCCTGATTATTGGCTGTAGAGAAAATTCATCTGCGCCTATATCAGGTAGATTATCTCTCTTCTGTCCATCAAAATCTTCTGTAACAAAATTAAAACTTTCTACCGCTGAATCTTTTGCCGGGCTTGAACTTTCAATCCGCCACAAACTATCTTCAGCAAAAAACAATTTCGGATCTTCAATTTTTATTCCGCCTGGATTAGTTATTCCGAGATTTGCTCCGAAAATTATGTTTCCTTCCCATGTAAGGCTGTCGGGAGTGTCTGTATAAGTTACTATTGGAGAATATGAAGTTTTAATTATGTTATTGGCTATTACACAATTCTTAGGAGGAAGAGACTGTTCAGAACTTTTGCCGGCCCCTATTGTAACAGTGTATTTATTATCCACAAAAGTGTTAAAAGCAATTATAGCATTCTTAACCTGGAAATACCGATTTAACGGAGAATTAACCACTCCGTTTACTACAGATAAAGCGGAATGATAGCCGCTGCCTGATAAGTGAGTAAAATAATTATTAAAAACTTTATGGTCTTCGCCTATTATTCTAACTCCACCGCTGTTTGATTTAAAACTTCCGTCAAAATAATTTCCATATACATAGCACCTGTTTCCATGGCGAAGTGTTAAAGAACCGGCGCATCTTACAAAGGAGTTATATCTATAAGTATTTTCGCAGGACTTATTTGAAATAATTTCAATCTCTCCGTCACATTCCTCAAAATAATTATATTCTACGGTAGTATAAGAATCATACATTGACCAATCGCTGGTTCCCACCCTAATTGTTTCGCCGCCGTTAAATCCTAATTCGGGACGATAGCCGAAATAATTATGATCAATTAAATGATAATTTGGATGGTTAGTTAACCAAACGACCAAAGTAGTTCCGCTGTGTTTTTTTCCTTTTATATAACAATGATCAACACGGTTATGAGTACCATATAAAGAAATCCATTTATAATCTGTGTTTTTATCCGAGGGGTTGTAATCTACAATTGCGCAGTTTGTAAGCCTTGAATAATTACTTTCAGTTCCGGAATTTCTAAATTCCACAACCGCACCGCTGCTGCTGTAACCATTTTTGAAAAAAAGCCCGTCCACTGTTAAATAATCGCCGGCAATTCTCAAAGTAGAAGTTCCCGTTAAAACAACCTTTCCAGGTGTCTCGGCAATTAAATATATTGGCGCGTCCAAGGTTCCATTCGCTGCAAATATAATATGGGAATCAATCCATATTCCATCTGCCATTACAATAGAATCGCCCGGCTGAACAGTAGTAAGCGCGGTTTTAATTTCTGAAGCATTTGTTACATAAACTGCTTTAGCGAGTATTTTACTATTTGCTAAAAAAAGAAGTACGATAACCGGAAATATAATTTTTTTCATGTTATTAAAGATTTAAGCCCTTTATAATGCCGGATGCTTTTAAGCATCCGGCTAATCATTTTATTTCATTAGAATCATTTTTTTAGTCTGCACAAAATTATCGGTGCGGATGGTATAGAAATAAACTCCGCTGTTCAAATTGGCTGCATTAAAACTAAGGCTGTAACTGCCTGCATTTTTATACCCGTTTACCAGGCTTTCCACAGTTTCGCCGAGAAGATTATAAACAGTAATGTTTACAAATCCCGCTTTTTGAATTTGATAATTTATAGTTGTAGTCGGATTAAATGGATTTGGATAATTTTGACCGAGTTCATAAGAATTAGCAACTGAAGAAATAGATTTTCATTTACGGAAGTAGCGTTTGTTGCCCAGCTTAAATCGCCGAGAGCAGTTCCGTCATGAGCTTTTCCATAAGCAGGAGATCCTTCTAATAAAGTAAAGTCTCCGTTAGTTGAATCGGCATACATCGGATTGAAATTATAAATGGTACTTGTATCAACTTCGCCGCCTTTTGTAGCTTGTAGATCGTTAACAGATAAATTGTACATATCAACATTGCTGATACGGCTTCCTTCATACTGAACCTGTCCGGTATAGTCGGATCTGCCGTGGCTTCCTATGTAATCATTCGTGATAATCCAATCTCTTACAATAACGCCTTTGTTATTTTTGATGTAAAATGTTCTGGTGTTGCAATGATTTATAGTTAAATGCTCCAGCAAAACATAAGCGTCGGTTGTACTTGTATCTGTATCGCTATATAAACGGATACATTCAGCATCAACATTTTGAAAAGTTACATTTCTTACAATTAAAGTATCAAGAGCTCTTTCTGTTGTATATTTTTCCGTTTCGCTCATTCTTATTGCTTCGTATCCGGTTCCGTTAATCGTGCAGTTTTCAATATCTACTTTTCCCGCATGAACTTCCGTATAAAAATAAACAGCATGTCCGTCCGACATATCGCTTGTATAAAAATTTCTAAATTCACAATTCTTTATAATTAAATTCAATCCATCCGCAGCCGGTGAATCATCATCTAAATTCAGCCTGTACGGTTACGCCGTATTTTGTGTTAAACTCTCCGTCCAGCACTACACCATCAAGAGTTAAAGAATTACTTACATTAAAAACTTGTAGAATTTTAGTAGTATCTTCATTAGCAATAATAGGTTTTTCTGCCAAACCGGGTTTTGCCTTAATAACTAATGGTTTGCTTATTTGATAAGTAAAAGAATCAACTTCTGCATAAAGTCCGCCGCTGGTAGCAAGAAATATCGTATCAATATTATTTGAAGCTGCAAAACTTATCGCCTGCCTCAATCCTTGATCCGGAGTAACCTCTATACTTGTTTGTGAAAATGCCGAACTTACAAATAGAAGTGAAAGAAAAAGAATGGTACTCCACATTTTTGTAACTTTTAACATACTAGCCTCCGATTTATGGTTAATAAATAATTACTTCAATATTTTTAAAAACTGATTGAATAACCGAAAAGTAGATTGTTGTTAGTGATTAGGTTATAATTTGTATTACTGTAATATGAGTCGTAATATTTCAATCTCCTTAGTTCATAAGAAACATCAAGACGTCCGTATACTACATCTACACTTACTCCAAAAGTATAACTTACTGCATCCGGTCCCGCGTCTCTAACTGCGGCTCCATCCGGTATAAAAGGTTGAGGAATATTTCTATAGCCTGCCATCAGAGATAAGAATTTAAAAGGTTTATATTCCAGACCCATTCTAATTATTTTCTGGTTAGGCCATTGGCGAAAAGTGGAATCCTTTCCCGCAAAATTAAATTCCGCATTTTTATACGGATTATACTCATAATCAAAAGAAATGGTGAATTCATCGATTGGAGTAAAACTTACTCCTAAAGAATAACTAAGGGGCATTTTAAGTTTATCTGTTCCGCTTAAATTTTTTGAACTGGACGACATCGAATCAGAATAATTTATTACATAATCCCATTTCCTCTCGAGCGTATAAGGAAGGTTTAAATTAGTTCCTACACGAAATCGATCAAGATTTAAAATTGCGCCTAAACTAAAATTTGTGCCGCTGAAATCAGAAGTTCCGCTTGTTGTACTTTCTACATTTTGATATGCAAACCTAAACTTATTTTGATCGGCAAGGTCAAACGAGCCAACTCTTACTAACGACTGCAGGTCATCAAGCGTTCCCCAGATAAATTTCGCTCTTGCTCCAACTTCTAAATATTCATTCATTTGATAAGCTACAGCACCAAGAAAATTATTAAATGAGCCGAAACGGCTTCGTAAATAATTTGACCATTGAACAGTTAAAGTGTCTGTTCCGCTTACTCTTGTAATATCCCCGTTATAAAAAGTGTAGCCTAAATCTGGACTTAGGTATGTATCGTTGCGGTCAAAATTGGCTACCTCATTACGGTTGTATCCCAATGAAACTACTAAACTTTTGCCATTTATATTGAGAGGCAATGCAGCCGCCGCACTATTAAATCCGAACTGTGACCTTTCTTTCTGCCAGTCCGCAGCTTCTGCACTGAAAGGATCTTTTCCCATTAAGGGAGGATTTACATAATAACTCGAATCTTGTGCCAGTTCATAATCCCATCTGCCGTTGTTTTGCGGATCGGGAACATATAAACCTTCAAGGTAAAACGGCAGCGTCACGAAATATCTATTCGGCCGGTATTCCTGGTTTTCCCGCCACAGTTTATTAAATGAGTTGGCGGAAACCGTAATTTGAATTTTCTTAATTGTTGATAAACCGGCGGGATTATAAAATAAGGAATTTATATCTCCCGAAATGGAAGTATAAGCTCCACCCATTCCCGATGCCTTTACACTGCCTTCATTTTGAAAGGAAATTCCCTGGTAACCAAGATTATCCCCCCTATGCTGGGGAAATACAAAGCAGGTGAATATGAGTGAGAGTACAACGGTTAATTTGTAATTTATTTTGTAGTAAAATTTTAATTTCATACTACTTGTTGCTCCTAAAAGAATTTCTAGTTTATATTTAATCCCACGGTAAATCGGTGAACAGAATTAAGATATTCACCATAATCAGTATATGAATAATCAATCCGGTAATTTTCATACATCAAGCCAAGGCCTCCAGAGAATCCTTGCTGATCGCCGTTAAACCTGTAGCCTCCTCTTAAAAAAATCATATCATTAAAAGAATATTCCAGCCCTACTCCATGCTGCTGATTATAATCTCTCGGCTGAATCATATCATAAGAGAGAAGTAATTTTTGATTAGGAAAATCAGCAATCAAAGAATTTTCCGGCGCAATAAGATATCCCGAAATGCCGATGTTAAAAGTTTGGGGAAGAGGATAGTTTTTACTTAGATATTTTATGTCAGGGCCGAATTGCCTTACGGAAGCGGCTATCTTTACTGTTCTAAAATCAGTATCAAAAGTAAGGCCGCCGTCAAAAATAATAGCTCCTTTACTTTTTACAACAAGGTTTTCATAAGCATATTTAGCAGTAATTCCAAAAGCAAACCTATCGGTTAATTCTTTTGCGAAAGATATTCCGATTACAGACTGGCTGGGTTTTATTACCTCTCCAGTAAGGCCGGGATTATATTCTCCGTTTACATAACCTAAAGCATCCACACGAGTAACTTCTATTTCTCCGATATCAGTATAAATAGCTTCAATTCCAATTGTCCCGAGATTCGGCAGCGTATAAGCGGCGGAAATAGAATAATGCTTTATATCAAAAAACCACTTTACGTAAGAGGCTGAAAAATCAAAATTCTCTACGGATGTTAATCCGGCGGGATTCCAGTAAATTGCTTCAGAATTGTTTGCCACAGAGCTGAAAGCCCCACCCATAGCTGTTCCGCGCGCGTCCGTCATTACAGAAAGGAATTGAAAAGAAGTTGTTCCGACTTTCTGTGCATAAACCGAAGAGCTAAACATTAATGAGGCAATAAAAAATGTTGAAAATATTTTAAAGATTTTGTTCATGTTCTGTTTGCCTTAATTCAATTTTACTTAATTATTATAAACTTTCCTGTTGATGTTTCTCCGTTCGGAGTAGTGACAACATAAAAGTAAATACCTGAAGCTATTTCTTGGTCGTTCCTTGTTACTTGAAACCATTCTGTGGAGTATAAGGGCGCATCATGATCAATGGTTTGAATTAATTGTCCCGCATAAGAAAAAATTCTTATAGTACATTTTTCCGGAAGCCCGTAAAATCCTATTTTATTATCATCTTCACCGCCGCCGGTGAAGCCGGATTTGCCTATAAAAGGATTTGGAACCGCGTATACTTTCCCCATTTTATCTACTGAACCAACGTTTTTTTGGAATTTTGTTATATTGGTCTTCCCGCTTTTATTGCCGTGTTCATCCAGTGAAATAACCGCGTAATATCTTGACTCACCGATTTTAAATGATGGATCTCCATCTAGGAATTCATATTCATTATCAGAGTTTACATCACCTTTATTTATAACTTTTAAAGTATCCCACGGCCCCATTCCTGCTTCGCTTCTTAAGACGATAAAACTTTTTAGCGCGCCCATTAATCTCGGGTGTGTGAAATTTTCAACTGCTCTGTTCCAGGAAACTTTTATCTCACCTGTTGCTGTGTTGGTAACATTTATTGCGGGAGCCGGAACAGGAACAGGAATTTTATAGTTTCCCACACTTGGATTATCTTCCGGCCATACAGGAATTGTTGGTTTGCTTCCAAGGTAAGCAGTAAATGCTTTATCGGCAACTTGAGTAACATTTTTAATATCGGAGTCAACATAATCCGGGAAACCATAATCATCTAAATAATGGTTAGTCATTGTTTTTCCGTCAATAACTATTTTTTGATTCCAGCTAGGGTTTGTTGACCATTCTGTTTGAGTTTGGCCGCCTTCTATTCTTTTGCCTGGCTGCGCTCCGTATCCAACTACTTCCGCTAATGAATATCTTAATGTATCTCCAACATGAAGAGTATAAGGACCGAAAACTATATGCTTTTGGCCTGCATCGGCGCTCTGCCTATACGGATATGCCGCACGTCCAATCCATCTTGCGCTTGGCGGATCAGGCCATGTTGTGCTGTTTGGGCTGTATACGCCGCTCCAGCGAGAATCGGGATTTATTGCTTGGTCTTCCATCTTTGATGATCTTGTATTGCCGGTACTTACTTTATTTGACCAAGGCTGTTTTATATGATTATTTTCGTCTAATTCATAATATTCGCTTTGATAAGTCTGTAGTGCATTAACAACTTCTGATTCATTCCTGGAAGGATCGTTTGGATCTACAATAGCAAGATGATGAGTATCATAATATAACATACAATATCCGGGGGCTTGAGGGCTTCCTAAACCTCCCCCGTTAATTCCGGTTTCAGAAAATTTCTTAAACAATTCAGGATCCGGTTCGGGTTTTCCAGCGAGGAGCGGGTCTTGCCCTGTTTGAACATCTAAGTTGTAAGAAAGCCAATAATCGGCATCCCAAAAATTTCTCTGATCACCTCTGTAAATTCCGCCGTCATATTTCCATTCGCCGTAATTTCTCTGGTAACCATACATAGAAGGGGCGAAACCGTAGATAAACAAAAACATCGCATCTGTTAAAACAGAATCACGTTCAATTGTTGCGGGATTTCCATCTGTATCGCCTGTATAAACAAAAGTATATTCATAAATAATTAAATCATTATAATCAGGATAACTCCATTGGCGGGAAGTACGGGTTACTGTAATTCCAACCGGGGTTGCCCAGGATGTTTTTATTATTTGCTCGGCTTCGTCAGGATTATAATCAGGATTTAATGTTCCGTCATCAAGAACGGGAAAATTATCAATCTGCTCCATACTTAACGGAAAACTCCATCTACCAAAAACTACTTCGGGATCGCTTGCCCCAACTCCACCGCATAAAGCGTACAGCCTTTTATCTTTGCCGGTTTTCCCTTTAATATTGGCAGCTATATAAACTCCGCCTCCAAGAATATTTTCTTGGCCGCTGTATTCAATTCCGTTTACAACTGTTCTCGATCTTGACGGCCATTCGAATAAAGGAACATTGGTTTTATTACCTGCTTCGCCGGTTTGCCAGCCCCTACCAATATCGCCGGTGTTATAAATTGTTTCCCAAAGTTCACCTCTATTATGAATTTTGTATTCCCTAACCTGAGCTTTAACAGGTAAACAAAAAAGAATGCTCAGCAAGAAAAAAAAGCTTAAGGATTTATATTTGTAATTGATCATTAAAATGCCTTTGATTTTTAAACTTTATCAGAACTTATATATTATCCCAACCCTAAAATGACGAGGTTCATTTTGTAATAAATAAACTGATTGGCTGGTTATGTAAGGTTGATATAAATCGTAAACTAAAATATTCTGCCGGTCCTTTTGCCATTTAAGCGTATTCCGGGTATCATCAAATGTCCGTGAATAATAATATTGTTTTTGATTTAAGAGATTAAAACCTTCAACATAAAAAGTAGCCTGGCTTCTTCCGAAAGGAATTCTTTTCTCAATTCTAACTCTCAAATCAGTTTCAGTAGGAGTTCGCTGGTTATATTTTAGTCCTTGCCCCGTTGCATCGTAA
Source organism: uncultured Bacteroidota bacterium (assembly GCA_963798775.1). GTDB lineage: Bacteria > Bacteroidota > Ignavibacteria > Ignavibacteriales > Ignavibacteriaceae > CAWCUK01. Next base: position 812,850 of record CAWCUK010000003.1, on the reverse strand, counting down.
GTATAAGGCCTGCCTGAATAAACTTTTAAGGTTGTGCTGATGCTAAAATTTCCGAAAGGATAGAATTTACCCAGCGCCGGACCTAAATCTTCGGGAGTTTTGTAACGGACATTAAAAACCGCTTTATGAGTTCGGTCGTAGTCCAGGTAAACATCTTCAGGCGGCGGTAAAACAATGCTCGATTCGCCTTCGGGCGGATTCTCAAAAAATGTAACGGGCGCGTTTAAATCGTTACTGCTTTTCCCGGTAGCTGATTCATAATTGTATCTAACATATCCTCTTAACGGCCCCTCAACCATTTCAAGGCTTACATGAAATCCTTTTATGTTTGCGTAATCCCTGTTTCTATAAGTTCTATAAAGGGTTTGTTGGTTATCATAATAATAAGCTGTTTCTACAAGATCAGAAACATTTTTATAATATGCGCTTACGTCTAATTTTAAACCAAGCGGGAAAGAATTTTCCAATCCAATATCATAAGCTTGCGTGTTTTCCGGCCTTAACCTTGGGTTGCCGAGAATTTCTATATCGTTATTGCTTGTAATCTGGTTGTAAAAAATTTGGTTGAAGGTCGGGCGCTGGGTAAAAGTTCCATAGTTAAGATGAAATACGGAAAAAACAGAAAGCGGAAATGAAACCCCGACCCTCGGCTGAAGTTTAGTATATAACTTAGATTGAGTTTTTGCCGCTAATGCAGGATCGTAATATTGTCCTCTCTCCAGATATGGTTTATTCGGATCGTAATTTGGATTTCTCAACGGAGAATATATATCTGAATAGTAATTAGTGTTCATATTATAAAAATCGAGGCGTAAACCTACGTTAGCAATAAAACCCTCAAACTCTAATTTATCCTGCAAGTATAATGCTCCCTCGTAAGGAAAAGCTGCGAAATTTAGTTTTCTATACGAACCAGAATTGGAAGCATTAATATCTTTATCTACATTTAAATCATAATAAGTAAATTGAAGCCCGGTCTTAACCAAATTTCTTTTATTAAACTGGGAAGTATAACTGCCGTGAAAATCGTAAGTATTTACTATTTCCCTTCCCCTGTCATCATCCAGCTTACTTATTTGATGGTTTGATGGTGCGGTATAATCTACCCAATTTGTTTTATTTGAATAATCTTCACTGAATTGATTGCCGCTAAGAAGTTCAATATTGTCGCGGGAATAAACGTTAAGAACATTCAATTTTAGGTCGATATAACTTGCTTGGCTCAAAAGATGATTCCATTGGAAGCCATATAATGCTGATGTATTTGTTGATTTAGTAACACTAAAACTTCTATCAAATAACCATCGCAGCCAATCGCTTCCCATTGAGTTATCGAATTGATAATCATAGACAAACTTAAGCCCAAATTTATCTGAAGGATTAGGTTGATAAGTAAAATTTGAAATTATTTGCCGTTCGGTATTTGGATAAGGTGTAGGAACGATTGGATTTGTAACTTCTTGTCTTCCGGCGAAAAAGACTTTTAGATTTTTTGCAATCGGGCCGCCTGTTGAAAAGTCCACCCGGTAATCAACTGTGTTATTATACTCCAGCCCGACATCCCGAAGGCCCTGCATCCATAAAATTTGTCCCAGCCTTGCCGCATGAAGAGAATCTTTAACTGTTAAAGGATTAGGCGGCCAGGTATCTCTCGGCGGCAAATAAATTCCTCCGAACCCATAGCCTGCGTCCCAAAGCGGCCTTCCGGGCTGAGTAGGATTTTCTTCAAGCCAAGCAGAAACATTTGCAAGAGTACTGTAAAACATAAGATTATCTGATGAATAAGGACTGCCTCCCCATGTTTTATAATAAGGCGGAGAACCTGAAACTTCCAAAGAAGATTCCCATTTCTCAGTTCCTTCTTTAGTTACCATATTAACAACACCGGACTGCGCGTTTCCATACTCCGCACTAAACCCGCTGGTATAAACTTCAACCTGCTGTAAACCCACAACCATTGGGCTGAAAGCTCTTTTATTATTTAATGGATTGGTAATATTTCCGCCGCCCAACAAGTAAAGTGATTCACCTTCTCTTCCGCCTCTAAAATGATTATCAATAACATCGGCTTGCAAAGCTAATATATCGCTGAGGTTAGCAACGCCGGCCATATTCTGGATATCGCCAATATTGTAAACCTGTTTGGTCGCGGTCAAATCCGGTTCTAACTTTTTTGAACTATAAGCTGTTACAACTACTTCTTCACTTTGAAAAGCTTTTAGGTTTAGCTGAAAATCGACGGTAGTTGTTTTATCAACATCAACCTGAATATTGGTTATTACTTGTGAAGTATATCCAACGAATGAGGCTTTAACAACATAACTTCCTGGAGGAATATTCAAGATAAAATAATCCCCTTCCATATCAGTAGCGGCACCTCTTGTTTGAGTCACCGGCTGTTGGGCACCGTTAACAATTTTAGCAATTATAACTACATTCGCCCCTATCAAAGGTTCGCCCGTAGATTTATCCGTTACTGTTCCCGCTATTTTACCGGTTTCACCGGCAAATAAAAAATTGTTTATTATGAATATAAAAAGGGCTAATTGTAGCACTTTTTTCATTTAGCGCCTCCGAAACACTTTAATAAATTTTTATTTTTTTTATATATTTTTTAGGACGGGTGGAAATGAAAGTATACGATTTTTTTACCCAAAGAATCATCAGAATACCTTTGTTTTTAAAAACATGTATGACAACTGACATAATATATATTATTCTTTTTCTGTTGTCAAGAAAATTTTCTTCTTATGATTTTTTAAGCATATTTTAAAATATAAATGATGTGCATAATTTTAAATAACGAAAACGGATTAAACGCCACAGTGCATGCATATATCAGGTTTTAAAGAGATGACTGGTAAAAGAAAAATGATAAGGGTAGAGATGGTTATTTTTTTATTTTTTTTGCAGACTTTAACATTTCCTCTGTATGGTCTCTAGCTATTTTAAGATGTTCATTCATCATTTTGAAAGCAAGATCGGCATTGCCTTCTTTAACTGCGTCAAAAATTTTCTGATGCCAAACAACAGCAGCTTCATGCGCATCTTTTACAGAAGCAAGAATCTTGCTTTTTATTTTGGGCATTAATCTTTGTATAGGCGCAAGTATAACATACATAATGGAATTTTGGGAAGCAACGGCTATATCGAGATGAAATTTAGCGTCACTTTTGGCATGATTCTCCGCGTCGCCGATGCTTTTTTTTAGTTCGTCAATATCATTCTGAAGATTTTTCAAATCTTCGTCGGTTCTATACATAGCGGCATAGGCAGCAATTGAGGGCTCAATTATCATTCTAGCTTCAAGAACATCAAGCGCGTAATTTTCATCGCTTTGCAGTTCTAAATAAGTATGCAGAGGTTCAATAATATTATCGGGAGAGAATTGTTTTACAAAAATTCCACGTCCTTTTTCAATTCTAACCAAACCTTTAGCCATTAAAATTTTTAACGCTTCCCTTACACCTGTCCTGCTAACACCAAACTGCTTGCATAGCTCAGATTCAGAGGGAAGTTTTTCATCCGGCTTAATTTTCTTTTTCCTAATAGCTTCTTCAATCAGGGAGGCAATTTTATAGCTTATTGGTTCACGTTGTTCTAAAGTCTTAAAGATGGCGATTGTCCTTCATAAATTTGTCTGATAACTGACATGTTAAATGTACAACTTGGTAAATAGTTTGTCAAGTTACTTGATAACAGTATTTTTATTATTTTTTTGTTTATGTTTTAAACCCTTAACCCACCCCTAAAACCTCTGGCCGCATAATAAGATTCCGCTCCGTTATGATATAAAAATACAGTGTTATAGCGGCGATCGCAAAAAACGGCTCCGCCCAGTTCTCTAATTTCATTAGGTGTTTTAATCCAGCTTGAAGTTTTCAAGTCGAAATTTCCCAATTTTTGAAGCTTTCTATATTGTTCTTCCGTTAAAAGTTCAATGCCCATGGAATCAGCCATATCAACAGCGTTGTTTTTCGGTTTATGTTCTTTCCTTGCTTCCAGGGCTTCACGATCATAACAAAGACTTCTGCGTCCTTTGGGACTTTCGGCCGAACAATCGTAAAAAATATATTCATCCGACTTTTTATCATATTCAACTACATCAGGTTCACCGCCGGTTTTTTCCATTTCATTCAGCGACCATAGTTTTTTAGAATTTGTTTCTAATTTTGCTTTTACTTTTTCCCAATTAATTCCTTTATGACGATTCATGTGTTTTACAAAGCGGTTTTCCAAAACCGTCAATAATTCTTTGCTTTGTTCAGGTGATAATTGTTTTTTTGTTTCAACGGCTTTCATAAGAATTTCCTTTTTTTTGCTATTATTTAATCCAAATTTAAAATACTTGATTATTCGGGAAGGCTCAAGACTACTAATTTTTATTTTGAAATTTCATACATTTCTTCCAAAATATTTTTCTTTCCTTTTTATTCATAATTTTTATTGGTTAACCTAAGTTTTTAATTATAGTGAAAATAAGTAAAATTATTTTTGCTAAATAATCCGGCTACAAGCATTTAAGGTACTAACGCTTTACATGTCCGGTTTGATTTAATTAATTTGCGGATAAATATCATTATCGTATATTTACGATATAGAATTGGAGAATATATGTCATATAATAAAAAAGAAGATTTTAGCGGACGAGACATCTGGCTGGCCGACGCAGCTAAAGCGTTATCGCATCCAGCCCGTATTAAAATATTAAAAATATTATCAGAATCGAATGCCTGCATGTGCGGAGATATAGTAGAACTGCTTCCGCTATCGCAATCAACAGTATCGCAGCATTTAAAAGAACTAAAAAGAGTCGGACTTATAAAAGGTTTAATTGAAGGACCTAAAGTTTGTTACTGCCTAAATGACAAAATAATTTTAAAAGCAAAAAAAGAATTAGATAAATTATTCCAAGTTGTTTGTGAATGTTAATTTAAATAGGAGATTATATTATGAATGATAAAAATGATATTAAAAAAATAGTTAAAGAAAAATATTCTGAAATTGCTTCTGCCGATAAAATAAATTGCGGCTGCGGATGTAATTCATCATCTAAGATAGTGGATTATACTATTTTTCAGGATGATTATACGACTCTTGAAGGATATGCGGCTGATGCCGACCTTGGCCTCGGATGCGGAATTCCGACCGAATTTGCCGGCATAAAAAAAGGCGATACTGTTGTGGATCTCGGTTCCGGTGCAGGGAACGATATATTTATTGCCAGAGCTATAACCGGCGATGACGGAAAATTAATCGGTATTGATTTTACGGATGAAATGATAAATAAAGCGAATAAGAACAATAAAAAACTCAACTATAAAAATGTAGAATTTAAACTTAGGTGAAATTGAAAATATCCCTTTAGAAGAAAATACCGCCGATGTTGTTATTTCCAATTGTGTATTAAATCTTGTTCCCGATAAACAAAAAGCTTTCAAAGAAATTTTAAGAATATTAAAACCCGGCGCGCATTTTTGCGTATCAGATATAGTTATACAAGGTGAAATGGCTCCTGAATTAAAGAAATCAGCTGAACTTTACGCCGGCTGCGTTACGGGCGCAATTCCGCAAGATGAATATTTAAGAATCATAAAAGAAACCGGATTTAAATCCGTTGCGGTAAAAAAGACTAAAGTCATTGAACTGCCAGATAATCTTTTACATAAATATCTTTCTGAAGAAGGTCGAGTGAAATTTAAAAATAAATTGGAAGGAATTTTTAGTATTACTGTGGTAGGATACAAAAATTAAAAAAATGGTTATAGTTTTATAGATTGAAAAAATTAATAATTAGAGCGGTAAGTATTGCAGTTGATGAATTAGAATTTTTGCGACTTAGTAAAAATGTGACGATAAGAAAAGGCGGGAGTATTTTTTTGCTTTTCTATAAATCAATTTTAAAAGTTAAGTTAGAATTTTATTTTTGCAGTTTCCTTTCCAGAGGAATAATTCAAATTTGTTGTTTTAATTAATAAATTTGCAATCTATATTTAATGTTTTTTTAACCGTAATAGATAAGCTTCATGCAATTGTGCAAAAATAATTCCTTATCAAAATAATTCGTTTTAAGAAAGTGTTTTACAATCTGAACTACATTATGCTTTAGATGCCTTAATATTAAATGAGTTGTACTAGGGCAGCCAGATCTCTTAAATTCAGTGTTCTTTCATGTTTTTTCTACTTACTATAAGTGTTACTTTCAACCTCGGACCAGACTCTAATTAAATTTCCTCCGCAAATCTTTTTAATATCCTCTTCAGAATATCCTTTTTTCGCAAGAGCGGAAATTATATTCGGATAAAATGAAACATCCATTAAACCTTCAGGCAATAAGCCTGTTCCGTCAAAATCGGAACCCAGACCTACATGATCTATTCCGGCTATTTTTACTACATGGTCAATATGTTTAATTACATCATCAACATCGGCGTTTTTAAAAGGATGTTCCTTTTTATAATTCTTATAAAATTCTTTTACCTTCGGGTCGTACTGTTTTAAATTATTTTCTTCAGCGAATTTTTTTGAGGCGTTGTCAGCTTCTTCTAATTTTAATCTCACATCATTATTAACAAGATCCGAACCGAAAAATATTTGAATAACTCCCCCGTTCTCTCCGAGTTTTTTAATCATATCGTCAGTCATATTCCTTGGAAATCCCGGCGTGAAAATACGGCAGGCAGAATGTGAAGCGATCACAGGAGTTTTAGTTAACCTAATTACTTGATAAAAAGTTGAATCGGAAACATGAGAAATATCAATCATTATTCCCAGCTTATTCATTTCGGCAATTACTTTTTTCCCGAACGGACTAAGCCCATTCCATTCAGCTGTTTCATCACCTGAAGAATCGCAGATGTGATTATTTTTCATATGACAAAGAGTTATATACCGAATTCCCTTATCGTAAAAATATTTTAGATTATTTAAGTCACCTTCTATCGGGGCTCCATTTTCCATTCCCATCGGTAAAGAAATTACCTTTGGCGAAAATTGCGCCAGAACATCTTTTGAGGAATACGCCAATTTAAATTTATTCGGAAATTCACGCGCGATATTTTTAACTAAAAATATTAAAGTATCAGCGTATTTTTTTGCACCATTATTCTCATATGAAACGGGAATGTAAATAGACATAAACGCGGCATTCAATCCTCCTTCAATTGCTCTCCGATAATCAAATTCACCGTGATTTCCTTTTACAGAAACGTTGAAAGCGTCTTTATTCATTTCATACGGAAGATCGATATGTGTATCTAAAATTAAAATATCTTGAGCTAATTTTTGGGAATTTGTTTCCAATGGATATTTCACATTTGCGGATTGAGCCTCTATTATGCCGGTAGAAACAATAAACAGCAAGATAATCTTCAGTAAGTTCATTTAATTCCTCGTTTTTTTTGTAAAAATTTACCCATTTCCCCATTTCAAAACTTCAAGCTTTACTTTTGTTATTCCCGTGATTACCATTTTTAAATCTTGCGCGGCTTTTAAGGAAAGATCAATTATTCTCCCGTTAGTATTAGGTTTTCTGTCATTTATTCTAACAATAACCGATTGATTATTTAAAAGATTTGTAACTCTTATTATAGTGTCAAACGGATAATCGGGATGGGCAGCCGTTAATTGGTGCATATCGTAAATTTCACCATTTGCCGTTTCCCGTCCGTTAAATTTAGAGGCATAATATGAAGCTACTCCAATAACTGTTTCCAGTGGAGTTACATCAGCATACTCATCGTTTTGTTCATTTTTTTCATCATATATTTTTTCTTCTTCTGAAGTTTTTTTTGTCGAAATTTCTTTTGTTTCACCGGCATCATTTGAATTTGTAAAACGAGGTACACTGCCGCAACCCGCAATGAAGAAACATAAAATTGATATGTAAAAAATTTCTTTTAACAAAATTTTTGTAGTGAGATTTAATAAACAAGATAAGAAGTTATTGAAAGAAAAAAAACAAACACTTAGTTAGATTAATTGGTAACCAGTACCGCGCATTTAACAATTGCGGTTTCACTTCTTAAACGGCTGCCGGTAAGATTATAGTAGCTATTTTCGTTAAAAAAGGAAAATTCCTTACCGCTTAAACCTCCTTCGGGACCGAAAATTAAATAATATTTTCTATTTTTGTCAATCGTAACTTCGCCAAAAGATTTTTTGGCATTCTGTTCAAAAAGAAATTTTTCTCCTTCAATCGCGGCGATTTCTTCTACCGAAGAAACTATTTTTAGCTTCGGCAGAAAACTTCTTAATGATTGTTTCATCGCGGCGATAAGTATTTTATTCCACCTTTCAATTTTATTTCCTTTAGAAACCGCCCTGTCAGAATCGAAGATAATAAAATTGGTAATTCCGAGTTCTGTACATTTTTCCAGCGCAAATTCAAATCTTTCGGCACTTTTTAACTTTGGAACGCAGAAAGTCAGATTCTCAAAATTATTTGAATATGAAAAGACTTCATCTATTGCTACGGAAACAATATTTTTATTTATCTCCGAAATTAAACCCGAAATAATTTTCCCTTTTCCGTCAGTCACATAAAGTTTATCATCTACATTGTGCCGCATTACTTTAGTTATATGTCTAACGTCATCGCCGATGATATTAATTTTATGATCCGAGATTTTTTCCGGAGAATAATATAGCTCAATATTGGATAAATATTTATTATTCCTAATCAAAATGAAACTCCCAATCCAAACACCCATTCAACATTCATATATTCGTCGAAAGCAAATTCCGCCCGAAGAACATTGTAGGGTAGAACCAATAAAGTTAAACCGCCGCCGTAACCGGAACTGAAATCATTAAGTGAAACAGGTGTTCCTTTCATACGGGCTGTTCCGGCATCGGCGAATAATTCCGCGTATAGAGCAATTCTGTATGAAAGTAATTCTTTAGGCACAATGGGTATAAAATTTAAACTTATGTTTATATCGCTAAGGAAAGGATAATTTAATTCAACCGAACCGAGATAGGAAAAATGTCCCTCAAGCACTTGATTATAATGCCCGCGAATTCTTTCACCGTAGCCTAAAAATGAATAATCATAATAAGGGACCAAACTACCGTAAGCCGCGCGGGAGACAAACCGCCACTTTACGATTAGATCATTGATTATTTCCCTGTATTCTCTAAAATCAATATTTATAATTTGGTAATTTATATTATTTATTCCCAAACCTTTAAATGTAATATTTCCGTTTGCATAAACTCCCATTTTAGGAAATTGCGCCAGGTCTCGGGTATCGAAAGTGTAACTTGCGCCAAGAGAAAAAGTCCTATCAATTCGCTGATTAGAGGCGGAAATTCCTTTTATGAAAAAAGGGGTTTCTATATAATTAAAGCCGATAGATATACCGGCGCGGTTATAAAGTCCAAATCGTTTCCCGAATTGAACTTGTCCTCCTATAATTTTTTGTTTAAAGGATTCATCATTATGAAGGGAATTAGCTATTTCACTTTTATTTTTCGTATTCCCGTAAGAAAGCATAGAACTGAAAAAAATATCTTCATCGCGGATTAAAAATGGATTATCATAATACAAAAAATAATTGGAATCAAAACCGAAAGCAGCGCGTGCCCTTAAAGTTTCGTTCATTCCCCTAAAATTTTTAATTACCAAATCAAAACCGTAAGAAACTTTATTCCAGTCTTTATCGCGCAATTCAATAAATGGAACAGGATAAATATACCAGCTTTCTTCGACATAAATCAGTAAAATATTCAAATCATCATTTTTTCTTAAATACAATTTCACCTTTGTAAATAAGCCTAAACTATAAATTCTATCTTGATTAAATTGAAGAATTTGGGAAGTAACAACATCACCCGAATTAAAAGTTAACTCTCGCAAAATCACCGCATTCTTTGTAACATCATTTCCTACAATAACTATTGAATCCACCACAACAGAAAAATCCTCAGGAACCGACGCGGAATCAATTTCTTGCGGAAATAAATCAGCCGCAGCAAGAATTAAGATTATAAGAGAGAATAATAATTTTTTCATTTATTTTGAAAGAGTAAAAGTGAGCTTTAAAATAACAAGAGACCGTCCTTTGTCCAAAAATAATTTTCTTCCAATTTATGCTGAAATTTAATCAGCATGACAACAAGGACAGTCTCGTTTGAATATTAATATTTAAACTGATTCTTCCGCAAAATCAGATATCGGATTACAAGTACAAATAAGATTTCTATCGCCGTAAGCGCTGTTAACTCTTCCTACACTGGGCCAGAATTTATGTTTTTTAACCCATGGCAGAGGATAAGCCGCTTTTTCTCTTGAATATGAATGGGACCAATTATCGGAAATTACTTCTTCGGCAGTATGTGGCGCGTTTTTAAGCACGTTATCCTTTTGATCAGCTTTGCCCTCTTCTATCTCTCTTATTTCCTCGCGAATAGCGAAAAGAGCGTCGCAAAAACGATCTATTTCAACTTGAGATTCACTTTCGGTTGGTTCAACCATTAAAGTTCCCGCAACCGGAAAAGAAACTGTAGGAGCATGAAATCCATAATCCATTAATCTTTTAGCAATATCTTCCACTTCAATATGAGCGCTATTTTTAAATTTTCTCATATCAAAAATAAGCTCATGGGCAACTCTTCCTTTTAATCCGGAATATAAAACCTTATAATGCGATTCCAGTTTTGCTTTAATATAATTGGCATTTAGTATAGCAATTTTAGTAGCGTTAGCTAAACCTTCTTCGCCCATCATTTTAATATAAGCATAAGATATAATCAGGATATCGGCACTTCCCCAAGGAGCAGAAGAAACAGCATGAATACCTTTTTCATGCCCGATATTTATGATAGGGTGCTCCGGTAAAAATTCGACTAAATGAGACGCCACACCAATCGGCCCCATTCCCGGGCCTCCGCCTCCGTGAGGGATACAGAAAGTTTTATGAAGATTAAGATGGCAAACATCCGCACCAATCATTGCAGGACTTGTTAACCCTACCTGAGCATTCATATTCGCGCCGTCCATATAAACTTGTCCCCCATACTGATGAATAATTCCGCAGATTTCTTGAATTTTTTCTTCAAATACACCATGAGTAGATGGATAAGTAACCATTAATGCAGCTAAGATTATTCTTTATTTGCTTCTGCTTTCTTTCTTAAATCCTCAACATCAATATTTCCGTTTACATCGCAATTAACTACAACAACCTTCATCCCCGCCATAACAGCACTTGCTGGATTTGTACCATGCGCAGATGAAGGAATTAGTACAATATTTCTATGAGTTTCATCTCTGGCAATATGATATTCTCTAATTACCATTAAACCGGAATATTCACCTTGCGCACCCGAATTGGGCTGGAGGGAAATTGCCGCAAAACCGGTAATTTCAGCAAAATCATGTTCAAGCTCTTTAAATATTTGCTTATAACCTTCAGTTTGTTCAGCCGGAATAAACGGATGGATAGTCGCAAATTCAGGCCAGGTAATCGCAAGCCATTTCCGTTGTAGCATTTAACTTCATTGTACATGAACCAAGCGGAATCATCGAATGAGTTAGTGAAAGATCTTTATTTTCTAGACTTTTTAAATAGCGGAGCATTTCAGTTTCGGAATGATATGTATTAAAAACCGGATGATCCAAATAACTGCTTGTTCTATTAAACGGAGAAGGAAAAATAACCTAATTTTAGCGGATAATTCCATCAAATTAACTTCATCCAGATTTTTATCTTTTGCGCCGGCAAAAATAGAAATGATATCTTTTAACATCACTTAAATCAGTAGTTTCATTTAATGAAATACCGACCGCGTTTTCTCAAATACCTAAAATTTATTTCACTTGCTTGCGCATCTAGCTTTAATCTTTTATTAATTACATCTGAACCGTTTTCATCAAAAGAACTTTAAAGCGTATCAAAATAGACTTTATTTGATTGCAGTAACCTAACTCAATAAGGGCGAAATCTAAAAGCTGTGTAAGCTGATGAATTCTGGAAGCGATAGCTTTTAATCCCTCCGGGCCATGATAAACAGCGTACATTCCGGCCATTACTGCCAAAAGAACCTGCGCTGTACAAATATTACTTGTTGCCTTTTCTCTACGAATATGCTGTTCACGAGTTTGCAGCGCCATTCTATATGCCGTATCTTCATGCGAATCTATAGATGCACCGATAATTCTTCCCGGAATTTGTCGTTTAAATTCTTCCTTAGTAGAAAAATAAGCGGCGTGGGGGCCGCCGTAACCCATCGGAACTCCGAAACGCTGTGTATTCCCGATAACCGCGTCCGCTCCGAATTCTCCCGGAGGATTCAGCAAAGTTAAACTTAATAGATCGGCAGCAACAACTTTATAAATATTTTTTTCATCGGCTGATTTGAATAATTTAGAATAATCATAAACTTCCCCATTACCGGCGGGATACTGAACAAGTAAACCAAAAATATTTTCTTTTAACTCAAAACTTCTGAAGTTTCCATACTTGAAGTTCTATTCCCAGAGGATTAGCGCGGCTTTTTAAAACATCCATAGTTTGAGGAAATACTTCTTCCGAAACAAAAAATATATTTGCCTCTTTATTTTTTCTCATAGCATAAAACATAGCCATAGCTTCAGCTGCGGCAGTTCCTTCATCGAGCAGTGAAGCATTAACAATAGGAAGAGATGTTAAATCAGCCACCATAGTTTGAAAATTAAGTAAAGCTTCTAACCTGCCTTGCGCTATTTCAGCTTGATAAGGAGTATATTGAGTGTACCAGCCGGGATTTTCTAAAATATTTCTTTGAATTACCGCGGGAGTTATGGTAGGGTGATAACCCATTCCAATGTAGGATTTGAAGACGCGATTTTTGGAAGCAATCTTTTTAAGATTTTGAATAAATTTATATTCAGTTACAGGTTCATCTAATTTTAATTTATCTTTTAATCTAATTTGAGAAGGAATTGTTTCGTTGATAAGAGTTTCCAGAGAATCAACACCGATTTGCCTGAGCATTTCATCTACTTCTTCACTACTCGGACCAATATGTCGGTTCACAAATTTGTCCGGGTGCCGAAAATTATTCATAAGTTAAAATCTCACTATTTAATTATAAAAATTTATGATAAAAATAAGGATAGTCTAAGAACTATAAAATGATATTTTTAATAATAGAAATTTAAGCAAAATCTGTTAAAAAATGGATGGATGAAGCAAACGCATAAAAATTATTTATTAACATTTTCTTCGGAAATAAGCGCGAGGGCTGCTTCGGCCGCGTTTTGTTCCGCGCTTTTTTTATTCCTCCCCTTCCCTTCACCGAATTCTTGATTTCCGATCATTACTTTTATTGTAAAAATCCTATTATGCTGCGGGCCTTCTTCTTTAATTACAATATAGGCAGGATTTTCAAGTTTATTAGCCTGTGCATATTCCAACAATTGGCTTTTATAATTTTCATCAATTAAATAAACGCCTTCTTTTGTATTAGGCTGAATTAAAACCTTCTGAATAAAATTACGGGCGGCTTCTAAACCATTATCAAGATAAACTGCGCCAATTAAAGCTTCCAAAGCATCGGAAAGTACAGTTCTTGAACCGTTTGCAAAATTATTGGACAAATTTTTACTAACAAGAAGAAAATCGGAAAGATTAATTTTTTCAGCGGCATCTGCTAAAGCCACTCTATTTACCAGCTTGGCTCTTACTTTAGTTAAAAATCCTTCATCTTTGTCGGGAAAAGATTCAAATAAATAATCGGCGACCACAAGACTTAAAACAGAATCACCTAAAAATTCAAGCCGTTCGTTTGATACATCGTATTCATTATTTTGTTCAAGGAAAGAGCGGTGCATGAAAGCCTGAATGAAGTAGGAGCGGTTTTTAATACTAAACCCTAAGATATTTTCCAATTCGGCAAATTTTTTGGAAGTTAATAAACGGGTTATATATTTAGAACTCTTTTCTTTTTCCCGTTGTTTCAATTTTTCAAACAACCAGGATAGTACCCTGCTCAAGATTTATTCCTCAATTTTCTTAAACAACAATGATGCATTATGTCCGCCGAAACCAAAAGTATTACTTATAGCCACATTTATATTAATAATAGTAGGCTTATGAGGGCTATAATTTAAATCACATTCAGGATCGGGGTCGGTTAAATTAATAGTCGGCGGCACAACATTATTTTTTAGCGCGAGGATAGTAGCAATAGCTTCAATACCGCCAGCCGCGCCCAACAAGTGTCCTGTCATTGATTTTGTAGAACTAACAACAATATCAAAAGCATGCTCACAAAACGCAGCTTTAATGGCTCTAGTTTCATTAACATCATTATAAGGCGTTGAAGTACCATGCGCGTTGATATAATTAACATCGGTAAGTTCTACACCGGCATCCGAAACCGCGGCTTTCATAGATCTAACCGCGCCTTCGCCCCCCGGAGAAGGAGCCGTTATATGGTAAGCATCGCCGGTTAAGCCTACTCCGCCCACTTCACAATAAATTTTAGCACCGCGATTTTTGGCATGTTCGTATTCTTCTAATATTAAAATCCCGGCGCCTTCGCCCATAACAAATCCATTTCTGTTTTTATCGAAAGGACGGGAAGCTTCTAAATACCTGTCATTCCAAGTGGAGAGAGCTTTCATCGAATTAAATCCGCCGATTGACATTTCTGTAATCGCGGCTTCTGAACCGCCGCAGACCATCAGCTCCGCGCTTCCCCGCTGTATAAGCATAAAAGCGTCGGCTATTGCATGAGATGAAGTAGCGCATGCAGAAGTTGTAGCGTAATTAGGGCCTTTTAACCCATAACGAATGGAAATTTGTCCCGCAGCCATATCGGAAATCATCATAGGAACAAAAAAGGGGCTGATTGTACGGGGATTTTTATTTTCGTAATAATTCCAATGCTGCTGCTGGTTGGTAACCATTCCGCCGATTCCGCTTCCGAAAATTACTCCGAATTTTTCCCGATCAACTTTTTCCAAATGAATATCTGAATCAATCATTGCCATTTCAGCACAAACTAAAGCATACTGAGTATACGGATCGATTCTCTTTAAAGTTTTTTTATCGAAATAATTTTCGGGAACGAAATTTTTAATTTCAGCGGCAAATTTGGTATCAAAATTTGTTGTATCAAACTTGGTTATTGGTCCAACCCCATTTTTACCTTCAAGCATTGAATTCCAAAATTCTTCCGCTCCAAGACCGATAGGAGTAACTGCACCCAGACCGGTAACAACAACTCTTCTCCTATTCATAAATTTCTCCGGGTAATTAGTTTTTAAAATTTCCGGGATTAGGATTTAAGCCGGAATTAGGGAGAAAAAGAAAGGCTGTCTCATCAAAAATTTACGCGTGCAACAGGAATAAAACTTGTTAAAGGATTAACACTGCAAGCAGAAATAAAAATGAATATTTTTGAGACAGCCTTTAAATAGACTATTGTCCTAATTTTTCTTTTAAGTAACTGACGGCATCGCCAACAGTACCTATTTTTTCGGCGTCTTCATCCGGAATAGAAACTTGAAAAGCGCTTTCAAAACCCATTACTAATTCAACGATATCTAAAGAGTCCGCACCTAAGTCATTTGTAAATGAAGCTTCGGGTGTAATTTGAGATTCTTCCACACCAAGTTTATCAATAATAATCTCTTTTACTTTAGCCTCAACGTCCATTGTGTATCTCCTATATTTTATTTGTTTGTTAACTATACATTATTTTTTTATTCAACAAAAATTACATTGCCATACCACCGTCAACAGAAATAACCTGTCCGGTAATATATTTTGAATCATCTGAAACAAGGAATGCAACTGTATTAGCAATATCCTCAACCGCTCCTATTTTTTTCAGAGGAATTTGAGAAGTGATAGCTTCCTTCTGCTTATCATTCAGTTTATCTGTCATATCGGTAGCAATAAATCCCGGCGCTACCGCGTTTACATTTATATTTCTAGAAGCTAATTCCTTTGCGGCAGATTTAGTAAATCCTATTACTCCGGCTTTTGAAGCAACATAATTTGCTTGTCCGGGATTTCCTATTAGAGCGACCACAGAAGAAATATTAACAATTTTCCCTTTTCTTTGACTCATCATCGGTTTTACGGCAGCTTTGGTATAATTAAATACGCTCTTAAGATTAGCCGCAATAACCTTATCAAAATCTTCTTCACTCATTCTAAGTAATAAATTATCTTTAGTTATTCCAGCATTATTCACTAAAATATCTAAACCGCCTAATTTTTCCAAAGCGAAAACAACTGTTTTTTCAGCTTCTTCAAATTTAGAGGCATCGGCTTGAATACCGAAAACGGAAACATTAAATTTTGCGGCTTCTTCTTCTAATAATTTAGCCGATTCGACAGAACTATTATAAGTAAAAACAACGCTGCAACCTTTTTCAGCAAATTTAAGTACAATTCCTCGTCCGATACCGCGAGTTCCTCCGGTGACTATTGCCCTTTTACCTTCTAACTTCATTTTATTTCTTTATTATTAAGATTAAAATAATCTTTCCTATATTCTTCAAGTTCAGCTAAACCTTCTATACTAAATAAATGCTGAAGCTCTTCCCGGCATGCTTCATAAATTGAGATTTCCGGATTTATTTGTTTATTACAGGTTTTTAATCTATCAATATGTTCATCATCTATAGTTAAAGAACCTTCATAAATAGTTAAGGGAAATAATATACAATAAAGAGGCTTATATTTCCACTTATGCGCACCTTCATCGTTAGCTAATTTTTGAAGAGTGCAAAGTCCTTGTTTATCAAGGAAAGCGCATTTGCCGTTTACTAAATCTGTACCGACAGCCACACCGGATTCAAAATCCTCATCTTCTTCGGGTGCTTCAAACCATTTTTCTATTTCCGCGGATTGAGTCTCATCGAGCATAGGAAGAATTTTATCTTTAATTCCCATTATCATTTCATGCTCTTTAAGATCAGTATAAACGCCGTAATTACAGCATTCTCCGGTACATCGGCAGTTAAATTTAAAGGTAAATATCCGGGGATCAATCTTTAATCCCTTAACAACTTTAGTAAAAGTTTCTTCCATTAAAGATACTTCTCCACATCTGAATATTTATCAATTCCGAATATTTTAACATCTGGGTTTATTCTTTTAACCAAACCTTGTAAAACTTTTCCCGGACCTATTTCATAAAACTCATCAATTCCATCAGCAATCATATTATTTATTGTTTCTTCCCATCTCACCGGGGAAGTAACTTGTTCATAGAGCAATCGTTTAACTTCTTCTTTATCAGTTTCGGGTTTTGCGGTTACATTTGCATAAACAGGAAAACGTGCATCATAAAAAGGAGAATTATCAAGCGCATTTCTTAAAACTTCTTTTGCTGATTCCATTAATGGAGAATGGAACGCACCGCTGACAACTAATTCTTTTACTAATTTCGCGCCTTTTACTTTAGATAATTCCATTGCTTTTTTAACTCCGGCAACAGAACCGGAAATAACTATTTGTCCCGGAGAATTAAAATTAGCGCATTGAACTATTCCTTCAAAAGAAGCTTCAGTACATGCTTCTTCTACTTTTTCGGGAGCTAAACCAATAATTGCGGCCATGGTTCCGGGATTTTCCAAACCTGCCTGCTGCATCGCTTTTCCTCTTTCCCGTACAAGTTTAACCGCATCATAAAATTGAATAGAACGCGCTGCAACAAGTGCGGAATATTCACCTAAAGAATGACCGGCAGCGGCATCAACATGTAAAGTTCTAATTATGCTGGCTAAAATTACACTGTGCAGAAAGATTGCAGGTTGAGTAAATTCAGTTTGCTTAAGCTGATCTTCGGGTCCGTTAAACATTATATATGAAAGATTCACGCCTAAAGCATCATCGGCTGTTGCAATCATTTCTTTGGCTTCAACGGAATTTTCATATAAATCCTTCGCCATGCCAACATATTGAGCACCTTGACCAGGAAATAAAAAAGCTTTTTTAGACATAAAATTCTTTTAATATTTTAGTTTCGCAAATATAACTAATTAAATTCCCCAAACCAGATAAATTGCGCCCCAAGTAAATCCTGCGCCGAAAGCCGATAGAATTAAATTATCGCCTTTTTTTATTTTACCGTTACGATAATATTCCGTTAAACATAGAGGAATAGTAGCGGCTGTTGTATTTCCGTATTTATGAATATTAACCATTACTTTATCTTTACTAATTCCCATTCTCTGAGCAGTTGCGTCTATAATTCTTAAATTAGCCTGATGGGGGACTAAATAAGCCACATCTTCGCCGGAAAGATTATTCTTCTGCATTATCTCATAAGAAATATCGGCCATTCCTTTTACCGCCACTTTAAAAACAGCTTTCCCATCCTGGTACAGCACATGTAAGTTTTTTTCTACTGTTTCGTGGGAAGGCGGGTTTAAGACTTCCTCCGCCTTTCATATATAAAGCTTCTCTGCCGGAACCGTCAACACGTAAAAGTGAATCTTGAATACCAATACTTTTATCTTCAGAAGGTTCCAATAAAACAGCGGATGCCGCATCGCCGAATAAAATACAAGTATTTCTATCTTTATAATCAACAATTGAACTCATTTTATCGGCACCTATAACCATAACCTTTTTATAATTTCCGCTTTGAATTAATGAGCATCCTGTTTGAAAAGCGAAAAGAAACCCCGAACACGCGGCAGATAAATCGAATCCCCAAGCATTTTTAGCGCCTATATTATCTTGAACAATACAGGCAGTTGCCGGGAAAAACATATCCGGAGTAACAGTAGCAACAATAATGGCATCAATTTCTTCGGCGGACATATTTTTACTCTTTAACAAATCCAACGCTGCTTCGGTGGCCAAATCACTAGTAGCACCATTTTCTAAAATTCTTCGTTCCGAAATTCCAGTTCTAGTTCTAATCCATTCATCATTGGTATCTACAATATTTTCGAAAAAAGCATTATCCAAAATTTTCTCGGGAACATACATTCCCACCCCTGTTACAACCGCACTTATTTTTCTATCGTTATTCATTAAACTTCCGTTAAATTAAATCAGAATATTCTTTTATTGATTTTTCAATTTTTTTCAGCAGATCTTTTTCGAACATTTCATTAGCGCGCAATACCATATTTTTAATGGCTTTTGGTGTGCTGGAGCCATGTCCGATTATACTAATTCCGTTAACTCCTAAAAGCGGAACACCGCCGTATTCCTGGTAGTCCATTACCTTTAACGCTTTTTTTAATGTACCTTTTGTTAACCCTATTTTCAGTTTATCGGTAAAACTATTTTCGGCAGTATTTTTAAGGAGTTGTTTTAAAAGTTTAGGAACCGATTCACCAAACTTCAATAATACGTTTCCTACAAATCCATCGCAAACAACTACATCAACATTTTTTGTTAAAATATCTCTTCCTTCAACATTGCCTATAAAATTCAATTTTGATTTTTGAATTAATTTATACGCGGCTTCACTTACTTCATTTCCCTTTCCTTCCTCTTCACCCATACTTAGTACGGCCACGGAAGGATTATTTACTCCGCCTATTTCTTTAGCATAAATGGAACCCATAATAGCATATTCAAATAAATGCTGAGGTTTTGAATCTTTGCCTGCACCGACATCATAAATATAGCAGTAACCATTTACATTAGGCATTTGAGCGCCGATTGTGGGCCTTCCTACTCCGGGAATTCTTCCCATAATTAATGTAGAGGCGGCCATCATAGCACCGGTATTGCCCGCGCTAACAAATGCATCAGCTTTTTTTTCTTTAACTAAAGAAGCACCTACAACTATTGAAGAATCTTTTTTTGTTTTTAATGATGAAGTCGGGGAATCTCCCATTTCGATTATTTCGGAAGCATCTATAACATTTTTTTGATCGAATTGAAGATTATTTGAAGTGATAACTTGGAGAATTTTTTCTTGTTTCCCGACAAGAAAAAGCTCGATGTTTTTATTCGCGTCTAAAGCCTGAATTGCACCTATTACAGCATTTTGAGGGGCGAAATCGCCCCCCATTGCGTCAACAACTATCCTGCACTTAGATTTGTTAGAATCAGAATTGTACATTAATAAAGGATTATTAATTTAAATTAGCTTTTCGGTAAAAACATTGAGCGTTCATTATAATAGCCGCAGGATGGACAAGCGCGGTGGGCTAATTTCATATCACCGCAATTTGAACATGTACTCAATGATGGAGCCGATGCTTTATAATGAGTCCTTCTTTTATCTCTTCGGCTTTTGGACCATTTACGTTTTGGATTTGGCATTTTTCGTCCGTTATATTAATTGATATTTAATTTACTTTTTAATTCCAATAAGGGGAGCCAACGTTCATCAATTTTTTCCGCTGAGCATCCGCATTCACCTTCATTTAAATCTTTACCGCATTTAAAACATAAACCTTTGCAATCTTCTTTGCAAATTTTTTTCATAGGAACAGCAAGTAAAGCATAATCTCTTACATCATCCGCTATATCTATACTAACGGCTTCAAACGGAAGATATTTAATATCTATGGCTTCACTATCCTCCGGTTCCGAACTAAATAAATAAACCATTTTATAGGAAGTATTTAAAACCGCGGCATAATTCGAACTGCATCTATCGCAGTCAAATTTAGCATTTAATTTAATTTGGGCATCTAAAACAATTTGGCTGTGTGTTTTAGAAAGTTCGATTTCCGCTGTAAATTTATTATAGAAGGGTTCATCTAATCCAACCACATTAATTTCTTCATTGAAAGTAAAATAATGAACACCGTCACTTAAATTTGCAATCTTGATCTTCATCGTCGTATTTTCCCAAAATTAGAGCAAAAACGACCCAAAATATATGGATACTATTTCTGATAGTCAACTTTTTGGATGAATCAACAAATTACTCTAATTTTTAATTTAAATTAAAAAATATTTCTTTTTTTTTATAATTTTCAAAAATTTATAAATATGTAGACTTTTTTTTACTTCATTTTAAGCCGGATGTTCCGGTGTAAATTATTACAGATAAAATGTATATTTATTACTGAATTTTTCATTTTAAGGAACTAATGTTAGCTGTAGAAAATCTTCGCAAAATTTATAAAGATACAGTTGCCGTCGATGACATTTCCTTTCAAGTAGCGGAAGGTCAAATATTTGGATTATTAGGGCCAAACGGTGCCGGAAAAACTACAACTATTCGAACAATTTTAAATATAATAAAACCAACTTCCGGAAAAATTTGGTTTAACGGTAATTCCATTTCTAAGGATTTTTTTAATACCGTAGGCTATTTACCGGAAGAAAGAGGGCTGTACAGAAAAAGTAAAGTTTTAGATGTAATCGCTTATTTTGCTGAGCTTAAAAATATGCCACGCTCAAAAGCCGTTGAAGAAGCAAGGGTTTGGCTTTGGAAATTAGAGATAGGAACTTACGCCGATAAAAAGATAGAAGAACTTTCCAAGGGAAACCAGCAGAAGGTACAATTTATTACTTCGGTTATTCATGATCCCAAATTACTTATTCTTGATGAGCCTTTCAGCGGATTCGATCCTATTAACCAACAGCTGATGAAAGAAACTATTCTATCATTTGTAAATTCCGGCAAAATAATAATACTTTCTACGCACCAGATGGAAACAGCCGAAAAACTATGTTCACAAATTTTTCTTCTTAATAAAGGGAAAGAAGTTTGCAGCGGATCTCTTCAGCAACTAAAGAAAAAATTCGGAACAAATAATGTAAAAATTGAATTTGAAGGAGACGCAAATTTTTTAAGTAAACTTCCTTTTGTTAAACATATTGATAATTATAAAAACTACGCGGAAGTACAGTTAATAGAAGATTTTCCCGCACCGCGACTTTTAAAGGAAATTGTTAATAAGATAGATGTAACAAATTTTTCAATTGTTGAGCCTACATTAAACAAAATTTTTATTGATGTAATCAGCGGCGAGAATAATAAATTATAATGAAGAAAATTTTTGCGGTAGCTAAATGGGAGTATTTTGAGAAGTTAAAAACTAAATCCTTTTTAATTTCACTAATTGTTACTCCGCTTATTTTAATTGTTTTTACTCTGGGTCCAACTTTTCTTTCCGGCCAAAAAAGCTTAACCACAAAAGCAATTGGAATTATAGATACTTCCCGAATATATATTAAAGAGATGAGCCGGAAACTCGAGCAATATAAAATCGACAAAAATCAGCCTAATTATTTGCTCATAAATTTCACACAAAAAAATCAAACGATTGATCAGCTTAAGAAATTCGCGGATAAAAATGTTCTTCAAAATAAAATAGAAGGTTATTTATTAATTTTAAACTCGGAAACAGACTCGGTTAAAATTTCGTACAGAACAAATTCCGCAGGCAATACAACTGATATAAATCATTTTGAACAGGCTTTTAATGAAGTTAGAATAAAAATTCATCTAGAAAATGCCGGTTTAGATTCCACCTTAATTCATGCTATAACAAAAGAAATTCAGATAAACCAAATAAAATTAGAAGAAGACGGAAAAGAAAGCAGCACTGATTTTCTGGCAGTGTTTTTTAGTTCATTTATTTTTATTCTTCTTTTAGTAATGATAATTCTTTCTTCCGGCGGAATGCTGGTAAGAAGTTTGGTTGAGGAAAAATCAAACCGGCTTATAGAAATATTGGTTTCAAGCTGTACTCCGAAGCAACTTTTAGCAGGGAAAATTTTGGGTTTAAGTTCACTCGGTTTAACACAAATTATTATATGGGGAGGAATAGGATTTTTATTAAGCGGTGCAAACGCAATTCCGCAAAGTATTTTTTCAAACATTTTACCAATGCTTCTGTATTTTCTATTAGGTTTTTTCTTTTACACATCAATATTTGTAGGTATAGGAGCCATTGCCACTACAGAGCAGGAAGCACAGCAGTTAACAGGTTATTTAAGTCTGCTGTTATTATTACCTATAATTATAGCCTTACCCGCAATTGAAAATCCCGGTTCCGCCTTAGTACAAGTTTTAACTTATATTCCTTTTACCACGCCTACCGTAATGCTTTTAAAGTATAACATAGCTCCCGTTCCTTTTCACGAAGTAATAATAACTTCGGCAATTATGCTTTTTGCGACAGCGGTTACAATAAGTATAGCGGCAAAAATATTCAGAATCGGAATTTTATCGTATGGTAAAAAACCTTCATTTAAAGAACTCTGGGAATGGCTTAAAGAAAAAGATTCTTTGGTTTAGATTTCTTATTTCATAAATTAAAAAGTTACATCTCTAATAAATTTTAGTTGATCAGAGGGTAAAAGATCAAAATTAACCGAAACTTTTTTTAACATTTTAAATTTTTCCGAATGCATATAATAGCCTCTTTACTGGCGGCAATTTTGCCGATGCTTTTTTATTTAATAATAATATGGCGTTTCGATAGATACGATAGAGAACCATTCGGTTTACTTCTGCAAAATTATTTTTGGGGTGCAATCGGCGCAATAATATTCGCTCTTCTCGGCAGCAGTATTTTAGAAACATTTATTTCAATTTTTGTTTCCGATCCTACAACTTTAAATCATATTACAACTATATTTGTGGCTCCTTTTGTTGAAGAAACCACAAAAGGAATTTTCCTGCTGATAACTGTTCTAAACAAGAAATTTGATAATATTACCGATGGAATAGTTTACGGCGGAGCAATCGGTTTGGGTTTCGGAATGACGGAAAATTTTCTTTACTTCTTAGCTTTCGGGCATACAGCCGCGGAATTAATTAGTATTGTTATTATCAGAACTTTATTTTCGGCGGTAATGCATTGTGTAGCGACTGCCACTTTCGGCGCTTTTGTTGGATACGCTAAATTTAAAAGTTTAGCATATAAATTTATTCTGCCGTTTGTCGGGTTATTAATCGCGATCTTTATTCATTTTGCGTGGAATTTCAGCGTTAGTTTTGAATCCACCGCATTACTTGGATTTATTTTTATGGCATTTACCGTAATAGTTTTTATCGCGGCGTTTTCTTTGGCAATTTTAAGTGAAAAAAAAATTATATATAGAGAATTACTGGAAGAAGCGCAGTCAGGGGTTCTACCGCCGGAACATATAAATATTTTAAATTCTAACAAGCGAAACAGATTCGGCTGGGTTGATGAAAGCATTCGTAAATTATATATTAGAGCGGCAACAACTTTAGCATTCAGGAAAATGCAGTATAAAAATACTTCCGGCTCTAAAAGGAATAGTTATGAAAAGGAGATCCAACATTACAGAATTTACATACAAACATTGCTGGCAAATACGCGGTTAAATTAATGGCAAAACACAATTATTGCATATACTTAATTCCGCGGCATCCGGTATTTAATAAAGATGAAGCGCCTTCTTTTGAAAATTTCAGCAAAGAAAATTCTGTTTATCTTTATTCAAATTTACTGTTAAATCAAAAAGAAAATTTAGATAAACTTTATAATTCGGCCCGGCTTTATTTTATATTTGATAAAAAAGACGCGGCGTATTTACCCGAAGTATTTAGAGATGAAAATTTAAAACTTTTTTTCGGCGATACATCTCAAATTTTCGGCATGCTGAAAAATATGTCGGAAAAATATTTTAATAGATGTAACAACAATTTAATTGTTTTTTCAGATTCAATCGGATTTTCAATTAATGAGATTCAGAAGGCCTTAAATCTTCTTAAAATGGAAGACGAAACAATTGTTATAGGAAAAAGCAGCAGCGGAAAAATTGCTTTTCTCGGCTTTAACTCTTTTAACAACGAGCTGTTTTCGGAAATAAATTGGGTTAATTTAACTTACGACCATCTACTTTCAAAAGTCAGTAAACATGAAAATTATCTCCAAATTATGAATGGATTTTTAACCATAAATACTTTGGAAGATTTTAAAAAGCTTTATAAAGATTTATCAATGAAAGAGAGCTTTGCCTACTGCCGACAGGAAATGCATGAACATTTTACTAATCTTTTTATTGAATATAAGGAACTTTTAAAATGAAACCGGTTGGAATTTTTGGGGGTACTTTTGATCCGGTTCATTTCGGGCATTTAATTACCGCGCAAGCCGTTAAGGAAATTAGAAATCTTGAAAAAATAATTTTTATTCCTAATTATATTTCTCCCCATAAAACCGATATTAAAAGCTCTTCCGCGGTACATAGACTGGCTATGCTAAATCTTGCTATTAAAAATATTTCTTACTTTGAATGTTCCGATATTGAAGCTAAGGATAAAGAAATTTCTTATACGGTAAATACACTAAAAATTTTAAAAGAAAAGTACGAGAAGCTGGAATTAATAATCGGTTTTGATAACATCATAAAATTTGATACTTGGAAAAATCCCGATGATATTTTAAAATTGGCTGATTTAGTAGTACTGGAAAGAGAAACGAATAAAAAATCGTTTAAAAAAGACAAATATTTTCAATCCGCGTTTTTTGTAGATACGCCGACGATTGAAATAAGTTCTACGGAAATTAGAGAGAGAGTAAAACAGGGGCGCCCGATAAATTTTCTTGTCCCGCAAAGTGTAAAGGAATATATTTATAAATTCAAATTATATAAGGAAGGAAACAAGTGAAAATATTAGTTACCGGGGGAGCGGGATTTATAGCTTCTCAAATTACCGATGCTTTTATTAACGAAGGGCACGAAGTTTTTGTGGTTGATAATTTAGTTACCGGGTTTGAACATAATATAAATCCAAAAGCTAAATTTATTCAAGCGGATATATGCGATAAAGATTTAGCCGATTTATTTGAAAAAGAAAAATTTGACGTGGTTAATCATCACGCGGCGCAAATGGATGTACGAAGATCCGTAGCGGATCCTGCCTTTGACGCTAATACAAATATTTTAGGAACAATCAATCTTCTTCAAAATTGTGTTAAAAATAATGTAAAAAAGTTTATGTTTGCCTCTACCGGCGGCGCTGTTTACGGAGAACAAAGTTATTTCCCGGCGGATGAAAATCATCCCACCTCTCCCCTTTCTCCTTACGGTATTTCCAAATTAGCCGTTGAAAAATATTTATTCTTTTATAAAGCTCAATATAATTTGAATTATTCAATTTTAAGATATGCCAATATCTACGGCCCACGGCAAAATCCTTTCGGTGAAGCGGGAGTAATCGCGATTTTTACAACAAGACTTCTTAAAGGCGAACAGCCGGTAATTAATGGAACCGGAAAACAAACCCGTGATTATGTTTTTGTGGGCGACGTGGTAAAAGCAAATCTTCTTGCTTTAAATGATGAAGCAAGTGATGTTTATAATGTAGGCACCGGCAAAGAAACAGATGTTAACGAATTATTTAATAAGCTGAATGAGATCATCGGGAAAGGACAGGAAGAAAAACACGGACCGGCAGCTCCCGGAGAACAAATGAGAAGCGTAATTACTTCGGATAAACTTTTTAATAAATTCAATTGGAGACCTTCAACTACACTAACTGAAGGTTTACAAAAGACAGTTGAATTCTTCAAAACAAGAATGTAACTTCTACGGAAATTAAAAATTTTATGATTGAAAACTCATTTATAGAAAAATTATTTAATAATGATAGAAGAACCGTAGCCCGTTCCATTTCAATTGTGGAAAGGAATAATTCTTCTTCTAACGAATTACTAAAAAAAATTTATGGTAAAGTCGGTAACGCATATAGAATAGGCATTACCGGGCCGCCCGGTGCCGGAAAAAGCACAATAACAAATCAATTAACAAAGTATTTTAGGGCTCAAAATAAAAAGGTTGGAATAATCGCGGTCGATCCTACAAGTCCCTTTACCGGCGGTGCGCTTTTAGGTGATCGCGTTAGAATGACTGAAATAGGGCAAGATCCGGAAGTTTTCATTAGAAGTATGGCAACTCGCGGCAGCCTTGGGGGTTTAAGCAAAAAAGCAATAGACGCCGCTGATGTTCTTGATGCCGCAGGTTATGATTTTGTACTCTTAGAAACCGTGGGTGTCGGGCAATCTGAATTAGATATTGCGGAAGCTGCAGACACAACAATTGTGGTCTTGGTTCCTGAATCGGGTGACGCTGTACAGGCAATGAAAGCAGGTTTAATGGAAATAGCTGATTTCTTTGTCTTAAATAAAAGCGACAGGCCCGGTTCTGAACAAGCTGTTACCGCGCTTAGAACAATATTAATGATGCGAAGCCATGATGAAAAAAGCTGGATGCCGAAAATCATTAAAACCATAGCTTCCGAAAATAAAGGAATTGAACAGATTGCCGCTGAAATTACTAGGCACAAAGATTTTTTAGAAAACAGCGGACTCTATTTCAAAGAAAAAGAGAGCATAGAACAAGAAGCCGGATAAAAGAAATTGTTGAACAAAAATTACGCAGCGAATTATGGAATGATACCGGCGAACATTCGTTAAACGCATCATTGGCAAAAGTTATACTCGGTGATCTTTCACCTTATCATATAGCTGAAGAAATTTTAGAAAATTTTAAAAAACAGTTATAAGTTCTTTAAAAGTTCGAAAGCAGTTTCTGCGGAAGTATTTCAAAAGAATATTTTCCGCGGCTTCCCTATTCTTAATACGGTAAAGAATAAACATAAAATAAACGAAAGGAAGTGTAATGGAAGTACAAGAGAGTCCATTCTTAACTGAATTGAACGAAAACCAAAATATAATCCGCGATACTATTCGGAATTTCGCCGAGAATACTATTCGCCCCGTTATAATGGAATACGACGAATCTCAAAAATTTCCCACCGAAATAATTAAACAACTTGGCGAGCTTGGTTTTTTAGGAATTCTTATTCCTGAAGAGTACGGCGGAGCCGGATTAGGTTATGTAGATTTTGCTATAATTATTGAAGAGCTCGCAAGAGTGGACCCTTCTGTTGCCCTTTCTGTTGCCGCCCATAATGGATTATGTACAAATCATATTTTCGCTTTTGGTAATGAAGAACAGAGAAATAAATATTTACCGGATTTAACTTCCGGCAAAAAAATAGGCGCTTGGGGTTTAACGGAATCTTCTTCGGGAAGTGACGCGGCCGGTATGAGAACCACAGCAGAAAAAAAAGATAATTATTATATTTTAAATGGCGGTAAAACATTCACCACACATGGTACTGTGGGAACAACTGCCGTTATTATGGCAATAACCGATAAATCAAAAGGTAAAAAAGGAATTTCCGCTTTTGTTTTGGAAAAAGGAATGGACGGTTTCATTGTCGGTAAAAAAGAAAACAAACTGGGAATGCGAGCCAGCGATACGACTCAGTTAACTTTTGAAAATTGTAAAGTTCCGGAAGAAAATTTAATTGGCGGAGAAGGAGAAGGATTTATTCAAGCAATGAAAATATTGGAAGGCGGAAGAATTTCAATTGCCGCTTTAAGTATCGGTTTAGCACAAGGCTGCCTGGATGCTTCATTAAAATACTCGACCGAAAGAAAACAATTCGGTAAATTTTTAGCCGATTTTCAAGCCACACAATTTAAACTCGCGGATATCAGCACAAATATAGCGGCTGCCAAATTGTTAACCTTTAAGGCCGCATCAATGAAAGATAACAACGTGCCTAATACTAAAGAGGCGGCAATGGCAAAATTATTTGCAAGTGAAATCGCGGAAAAAGCAGCCAATGAAGCGGTTCAAATATACGGCGGTTACGGTTTTATAAAAGACTATCCCGTTGAAAAATTTTATAGAGATGTAAAACTTTGTACAATAGGCGAAGGTACATCGGAAATTCAAAGAATTGTAATCGCAAGAGATTTACTAAACGAAGTGTAAAATATTAATTTAGGGAAAGAAGAGTCTTAATTCTTTCACAGAGAGAATAAGATTCTTCCTTCGATCGGACGTCTTTTCAACAACAAAAAAAATTTTATTCTAATGAAAAAAATCGGAACACCAATAGAAGAAACCGAAATTTATTTAAAAAGAAGTGATAATTATAAAAATTTACTCCGAAAACTGCTTGCGGAAACAGAAAAAATAAAACTAGGCGGCGGATTAAAAGCATTAGAAAGGCATAAAGCAAAAGGAAAATTAACTGCAAGAGAGAGAATAAATAAACTTGTTGATGATCCGAAAGAATTTTATGAATTAAGTATTTTCGCAGCATACGCAATGTACGCGGAAAACGGCGGAGCACCTTCTTCAGGCACTATCTACGGCATTGGACGAATAAGAAACAAACTTCATGTTATTGTAGCAAATGACGCAACTGTAAAAGCCGGTGCTTGGTTTCCCATTACAGCCAAGAAAAATTTGCGTGCTCAGGAAATAGCGATAGAAAATCGTTTGCCGATAGTTTATTTAGTTGACAGTGCGGGAGTTTTTCTTCCGCTGCAGGATGAAATATTTCCGGATAAAGAACATTTCGGCAGAATATTCAGAAATAACGCTGTAATGTCATCAATGGGAATTCCTCAAATAGCAGCTATTATGGGGCCTTGTGTGGCGGGAGGAGCTTATCTTCCAATAATGAGTGATGAAGCTTTAATTGTTGAAGGTGAAGGTTCTGTTTTTCTTGCGGGTTCACATCTTGTAAAAGCAGCTATAGGAGAGGTTATAGACAATGATTCTTTAGGCGGCGCAAAAGTTCAATCAAATGTTTCCGGCGTTACCGATTATGTAATGAAAGACGATACCGAATGTTTAGAGCAAATAAGAAGTTTGATAGATAAAACATCCGAAGTACCAAAAGCAAATTATAACAGAACAGAAAGTAAACCTCCAAAATTTTCACCGAAAGAAATTTACGGACTGCTGCCTAAAGATCCGATAAAACCGTATGATATGTATGAAATAATTGCGCGTATTGTTGATGATTCCGTAATAGACGAATATAAAGCAGGATACGGAAAAACAATAATTACAGCTTACGCGCGCATAAACGGCTGGGCAGTAGGAATAGTAGCTAATCAAAGGATAATATCAAAAACAGCAGCCGGCGAAATGCAAGTTGGAGGAGTAATATATTCCGATAGTGCCGATAAGGCGGCCAGATTTATAATGAATTGTAACCAGAAAAAAATTCCGCTTGTATTTCTTCAGGATGTAACGGGTTTTATGGTCGGTTCACGAGCCGAACATGGAGGAATTATTAAAGACGGCGCGAAAATGGTAAATGCCGTAGCAAATTCCGTTGTTCCTAAAATTACAATTATAATCGGTAATAGTTTCGGCGCCGGCAATTACGCAATGTGCGGTAAAGCTTATGATCCAAGGTTTATTTTCGCCTATCCTAATTCTAAAATAGCTGTGATGGGCGGAAATCAAGCAAGCAGTGTTTTACTTGATATAAAACTTAAACAAGCGAAAAAGAAAAACGAAGAATTTTCCGAAGAAGATAAGAAAAACCTGCTTAATGAATTAATTAAATCTTATGACGAAAAAAGTAATCCGCTTTATGCGGCGGCTAGGCTTTGGATTGATGAAATTATTGATCCCGCGTTAACGAGAGAATATATTTCCATTGCGATGGAAGCGGCCAATAACAATCCGGAGATGCCAAAATTTAATCCGGGTGTAATTCAAACTTAAATTATATTTTGAATATTAAATATATTTTAACATTTTCATTCTTCTTAATTCAAAAGAATTTTAGGATGAAGTATTTACTCGCTTTAATTTTTATCAGCTTACTTTCCGGTAATCTATTTCCACAGCAAGGAAAACTTTCAAAAGCGATAAATTATTTATCCGCTTACATTGCCTCCGATAAATTCGAAGAACTATCGCTGCGCAATAATGATTTGGCATTAGTCGATTCAATTTATTTAGAAGCGCTCCGTTATAATAATTACGATTTTTCAGAAACTTTATTTTCTCTTACTTTTACCGCCATTCCGTATAAAGTTGTCCCCATTATTCTGCCTGTATTGAATGTTGTGATAAAATATCCTTTAGTTTCAGCCGGCGATTCTATTTTTTATAAAAAAAACAAAAACCTCCCTTCTCAACTTTATTACGATACACCTCAAAACAGCTACGGCGACAGAGATAAACTAGCTCATTTTTTCGGCAGTAGTTTTATTTCTTACAATTCTCATCTCTTTGATTTAGGTGATCTAATTGGTTATTTTGTAGAAGTATTTGAAGAAGATTTCAAAGTTCAATCTTCAATTGACGCGAGAGATTTAGCGACTAATAAACTGGGGAATATTTTTGGAAATTTATTGAAGACAAACCCTAAGATTCTTCCATCAAGAGTGATGTTAATTCCTACATTATTTAGAATAAGTATAAATTTATGAATTCAGTTTTAATTATAGACGACGAAAAAGAGATTTGCGAAAGCATTAAAATGATTCTGGAATATGAAGGTTATAATGTTGAGTATTCCACAAACGCAAATGAAGGCCTTCAAAAAATAATAAATGAAAAATACGCCGCGCTTCTGCTTGATATTCAGATGAACGAAATGAGCGGGTTTGAAGTATTAAAACTTTTGAAAGAAAAAAATGTCGATACCTCGGTTGTTGTAATCTCGGCTCATAGCAGTTTAGAAAATGCAATTAAGGCTACCAAACTAGGAGCTTTTGACTTTATCGAAAAACCTATTGACCGGGATAAGCTTTTAATCAGCGTTAGAAACGCGGTAGACCAAACAAATTTAATATTCGAAAATATTGAAATAAAAAAATCTCTTACGGGCGACGGTAAAATATTGGGTAAGAGCAAAGCGATTTTAAATATAATTGAACTTATTGATAAAGTTGCTCCAATTGATACCAGAGTTTTAATAACCGGTGAAAACGGAACCGGAAAAGAATTTGTTGCCAGGGCAATTCATCAAAAAAGTGAAAGGAAAAATAAACCTTTTATTGAGGTAAACTGCGCCGCGATTCCAAATGAATTAATTGAATCGGAATTATTCGGACATGAAAAAGGTTCTTTTACCGGCGCAATTCAGCAAAGAATAGGCAAGTTTGAATTAGCAAATAAAGGAACAATTTTTTTAGATGAAATCGGCGATATGAGTATGCAGGCGCAGGCAAAAGTTCTTCGCGCAATTGAAGACGGAAAGATAGAAAGTGTAGGCGGTGCAAAAAAAATTGAAGTTGATGTAAGAATTATTTCAGCGACAAATAAAAATTTAAAAGAAGAAATTGCAAATAAGTAATTTTAGGGAAGATCTTTTTCACCGTTTGAATGTAATTCCTATTCATATTCCGCCGCTTAAAGAAAGAATTGAAGATATTCCTATTTTAATTAATCATTTTGCAGAAGATATTACTGCTAAACATAAAAAAGCCCCGATTAAATTTGAAGATGACGCCGTTAAATTTCTTCAAAGTTTACAATGGAGCGGGAATGTACGAGAACTTAGAAATGCGGTGGAAAGAATAATAATTTTAATAGATAAACGAAACATTTCTAAAAAAGATATTGAATTTTTATTTTCGACAGGTAAAACTTCATTGGAAAATATTATTGACGACAGTAACTCATTTCAGGAATTTAAAGAAAAAGCCGAACGTGCTTTTATAATAAAACAATTAAACGCAAACGATTGGAATATAAGCAAAACAGCAGAAATTCTTGAAATTCAAAGAAGTCATTTATATAACAAAATGAAAAAATACGAAATTGAAAAAGAGGAGAAGAAATGAGTACAATCTTTTCGAAAATAATTAATCGAGAAATTCCCGCGGATATTGTTTATGAAACAGAAAATGTATTAGCGTTTAGGGATATTAATCCGCAAGCTCCGGTTCATATTTTAATTATTCCCAAATTAGAAATTCCGAAAGTTTCAGATCTTGACGGGAAAAAACACGCACAGCTTTTAGGAGAATTAATAGATGCCGCAAATAAATTAGCCAAAGACAATGAATATTGCGGAAGAAGGTTTTAGGTTAGTAATGAATTGCGGCAATAATGCCGGACAAGAAGTTTATCATCTGCATTTACATTTATTAGGCGGAAGAAAAATGAATTGGCCTCCGGGATGATTATTCATCATCTTTATCAGGCAAACCTAAATTGATAATTTCATAATTGTATTTTTTTCTCAGAACATCTACGGCATTTAGAAGTTTTTTACGTCTCTGCGTGTCATCTTCAAATAAAACTTCCTGCTCGGCAAATTCATTAAATTTGCTTAAACCTATCCCGATTAATCTTACAGCCACTCTTCTTGTAAAAGCTTTTTTCATCATCTCCAAAGCGGTATCAAAAATAACTTTATCATCATTTGTCGGCTTTATGGTTTTAGAACGGGAAATTGTCTGAAAATCAGAGTAACGCAATTTTATATTTATAGTTGATGCCTGCCAATTATAATCTCTTAAACTTTGGCAGACTTTACCTGTTAGACTCAAATAAAGTATTTTCAACAACCTCTTTATTACTTTCATCTTTTTCAAAAGTTGTTTCCTTTGAAATACTTTTCTGTTCCCTTTCTATCGTTAAAAAATCAGTTCCAAGCCCGTTAGCTTTTCGCCATAAATAAATTCCCGATTTACCGAAAGCGCCGGAAAAAAATTCTTGCGGGGCTTTGGAAATATCGCCTATTTTATAAAAACCTTTATCATTTAATTCTTTTAAAGTAATTTTTCCCACGCCGGGAATAGTTTCTACAGGCATCGGCGCAAGAAATTCTTTTTCTAAACCGGGAACAACATAAGTAATTCCTTGCGGTTTCATACAATCCGAGCCTATTTTCGCGATAGTTTTATTACTGCCGATTCCGATAGAACAAGGCAGCGAAAGCTTTTCCCAAATTTCTTTTTGAAGCTTTTCAGCAAATTGGATGAAGTTGCCGTAGATTTTTTCGCAGCCGGTAAAATCCATATAAAATTCATCTATTGAAGCTTGTTCAATTACCGGCGCGTATGATGATAAAATATTTTTTACAGCTTTAGAGTAGCGGGAATACTCACTGTAGTGGCCGTGAAGATAAATTCCTCTGGGACAAAGTTTAAAAGCGTTCCTGATAGGCATTGCGGAATGCAACCCGTATTTGCGGGCTTCGTAAGAACATGCCGCTACCACTCCCCTTCCATGAGGATCGCCGCCTACAATAACGGGTTTACCGTTAAGTTTTGGATCAAGAATTCTTTCTACTGATACAAAAAAGGCGTCAAGATCCAAATGAAAAATGGTTCGCATAAAACTTACTCATAAAATCATAACTGTTATTTTCTTATTTCTTTACAACTTCACATATTCAAAAAAGGACTGCCATTTTATCCCGGCTTTCTTCATATTAGTATAATTTAAATTATTCTTTAAAAGGAGTTCATTGAATGTCAGAATATTTTTTGAATCTATTTTTTCTTCAGATGAATATTGATTTATAAAGACATTTTTATAGCCCGGAAGAAGAGTGCTTATGTATTGAGGATAATTATTATTATCTGAATAAACAGATAGTAAAATTGCCTTTTCGCCTTGCAGGAAAGATGTTTCCCCGAATCTTAAATTAAATTCGGGTGAAGATGAAGAATCGGAAAACATTTCAAAATAAGACGCGTTCGGCTGAGTAAGACTGAAGAAAACTGGTGAATCAAAAATTACATCCGGTGAATTCAAATTTAAATATGCTGTTTTTGCTTTTTGTGAAGCAGGAATCGGAATAATATTATTATCCGATTTTTTAATCTTATTTAATAAAGAATTATCATCCGATATTATCGCAATTTTTTTACTGTTATAATTTGAACTGTTAAAACCGCCGAAATATTCCACTTCCTTTGTCTCATAAAAATTTTCCCCTTTGCCGTTAATTAAAGCATGGAAAGGCAGCTTTGGCAAGTTACTGTCATACATTCCGTTCACATAAAAAATTATTTTCGAATAATTTTTAATCTCATTTTCTATCGGCGAAATTAATTTATTATAAATACCGATTAAAAGAGGTGAAAGAGTAGAATCATTTTCACCGGATAAATTTTTAATAAGAGTACTTACTTGGCCATTTAATATTTCTTCCGGATACGCGATTTTTTTTGAGATGAACTTATTTTTGCCTGTTAAAGTTAAATAGATGAATTGATCGTTGTTAAAAAATCCTATAAACGCGCTGTTTTCATCCAGTTTATTTTGAATATCTTGAACCGTTACATTCGGAATTAAATTATAATATTTATTAAGTAATTTTTGCGGCGGCTGATTTTCTTCTTTTAATTTCTCTTCCAA
The DNA here is from genome assembly GCA_963798775.1 of uncultured Bacteroidota bacterium. Classification (GTDB taxonomy): domain Bacteria; phylum Bacteroidota; class Ignavibacteria; order Ignavibacteriales; family Ignavibacteriaceae; genus CAWCUK01. Next base: position 777,787 of record CAWCUK010000003.1, on the reverse strand, counting down.
TCTGCTTTTTAAATGTTCTAATTTCTCTTCATTTCTATAACTATTTCTTTTCCCTTTTTCATTTGCTATTTCATACTTCAAAAAATTTATCTGCCGTTCATATGCATTAAGAGAATCAATAATTTTATTTTCCGCTTTATTTCCAACATCAAAATAATTTAAGCTTTTTAAGAAAGTAATTTTTTTGTAATAAGAATTTTTAAGACTGTACTCCAGCATCTCTCTGCTTTTATTCAGAGTTGAGAAGACTTCATAAAAAGAGAGCTTGTTCAACAAATCCGGCTGAATACAAAAATCTTCCGCCAGTCTATTATTTCCGGAAAAGGAATAATTGTTTAAGAGCCCTTCCATTTCGGAAAGATATTCAAAAGCCGCTGCTGCTTTATTTTTGTAATCAGCCGCTTTTGCCATTCCTGCTAAACAATTTATTTTACCGTAAGGATAATCAATATCATTAAAGAAATCGTATAAACCATTTAAAATATTTTCCGCATCATGCAGTTCTTTAGATTCCGGATTAGGATTTTGTGTTATTTCAACAAACGCTATTTTTAATTTTATTAAACCGGAATTTAATCCTTCGCCGAATTTATCCGATATTTTAACCGCTTGATTATAATGCTGAATAGCTTTTTCTGTTTGAAAAAGTTTTGAATAAGAATCGGCAAGATTGTTGTTCAAAATCCATGCTTTTTCCGGATCATCATCAGGATTAGTAATTTGATTTAAGCCGTAATTAAAAGAGGAAATGGCTTTTTGGTAATCTTTTAAATTGAAATAAACTAAACCGATGAAATTCATTATCGCGGGAATTTTTTTATTCATACCGCTGTTTTTTGCTTTATCCAAGGCGAAATCGAATGTATTTAAAGCATCGTAATAAGCACCGAATTTAAGATACGCATCGCCAATTTTTATTGAAGAATTTACTTCCCCGTCAATATCGCCCAAAATCTCATATGAATTAAACGCTTCGGTAAAATAATTAAACGCGTTTTGGTAATTTTCCTCTTCGGCAAAAACAGTACCTATATTAAGTTTTGCTATTGCTTCACCTTCTTTGTCCGCGGAAAGCTGACTTATCCCCAACGAACTTTTGTAAAAAATAAGAGCTTTTTTATAATCGCCTAAAGCCGAATAAATATTGCCGATATTATTTTTGGCTATCGATTGGCTGCTTCTATCGAATTTACTTTTGAACAATTCATCAGCCTTTTGATAATGATTCAGTGCAGCTTCATAATCCGCATTTTCAAAAGCTATAAGCCCAAGATAGAGATGAATATCGCCGATTCTTTCGGAAGTTTTCAATTCATTATCAATATCAAGAACTTCTTCAAAAAGATTTTTTGCGTTCGATAAATATCCCCTCTCATAATAATCTATAGCTTGAGTGTAATATTTATCCGCGTCTTTTTTTAATTCTTTATTTGATTTGCCGCAGGAAACAAAAGAAATGGCTGAAATTAGGATAAGAAAAAAAACTAAATTTTCTTTACCTGAACGTTTTAACAAGGGGAAATCTATCATCAATTTTATTACTTTTACTAATGGTTTCTTTATTTAAGGTTTTAAATTTATTCGCGTAAGCGAGCCGATTCCGTACATATTAATTACCGTAAAATAGATGTAAGAATCATTTTCGTCAAAATCTATTTGCGGGAAAGCTTGATCCGTAAAACCAACGTCTTCCGCCAAAACAGTTCTTTTATCATTTTCCGCATCATATAAAACCAAACTTGCCGGCAGCATATCGCTATCAATTTTTTTAGGAGGATTCTCATTTATAACAAGATAAGCAATCTTATCTCCCAATTTAGACCAGATGGGAACAACGGCCATTTCGCCGGGTTTGTTAACCTTTTTAGGTTTTTTATCGCCTAGTGAATCAATAACAAACACATCATATTTACCTTCGGCGGTTTTTTTATTGTATAAAATTTTATCATTAATAGGATTCCACAAAGGATGATAAACGGAATCTCCGAATGTAATTAAAGAATCATGTTTAATATCGAACAAATAACATTTCTCTTTATTCAAATCATAAAAAGAAACTTTTGAATTGTCTTTAGTCCAAGTAATAGTAATAACTTCCCAAGGAGAAACCTCAATTTTTTTGATGATATTAAGAGAAGAATCTAAAACATCAATTCCGCTAGCCGAATAATAGGCAAGCATTTTTGAATTATGCGAAACACTTACTCTGTAACCTTGATTTAATTGTTTTAAACTTTTCCCGGTTGTATCGCACATCCATAAAAATGTATCGCTATTGTAAATTATTTTGTTCCCGAACCAAACAGGAAGATAAGTTTTATTAAAGCCTAGTTCATATTTATCTGTTCCGTTAATATTGCAAATTGCCGCGCGTACATCATTATTCGCGTAATCCACAGAAGTATAAATTATTTTTTTTGTCTGTGCAAAAAGCAATACCGGGAATAAAAGAAGAAGAATTTTTATCACTAGTTTTCCGAATCTGTATTTTGAAAAGTTAAATAATTTCTCCGATTATAATCGGATGTTCATTTAAATTATTAGAAAGATGAATAGTCTTTTCAACATCATCTTTTGAAACCACCGCAATTAATCCGATGCCGAGATTGAAGACTTTTCGCATCTCCTCTTCGCTAATATTTCCTGCTTCTTGGATAACTTTGAATAAAACCGGCACTTCCCATTCGTCCCATTCAATTTTTAATTTCAAACCTTCGGGAAGAATTCTATTTGTATTACCGATAATTCCGCCACCGGTAATATGAGAAAATCCTTTAACTTTAATATTTTCTTTCAGATGAGAAATTAGTTTCAAATAAGATTTATGAATTCTAAGAAGTTCTTCTCCTAAAGAAGTCTCCAGCCCATCAAGTTTATCGGTAAGTTTATATTTTTCTAAAATTACTTTTCTGGCTAAAGAATAACCGTTTGTATGCAATCCGTTAGAAGGAAAACCTAATAAAATATCACCTTTTGTTATTTCTTTGCCGTCTATTATTTTGACTTTATCTACAATTCCAACAATAGTTCCGGACATATCATATTCGTCTGCGTTATATAAGCCCGGCATTTCGGCTGTTTCGCCTCCGATTAACGCGCAATTATTTTGTTTGCAAGCTATTGAAAAACCTTCAATAATTTTTGCGGCTCTATCAGAATTTAGTTTGCCGAAAGCTAAATAATCGAGGAAATAAAGAGGAGTTGCTCCGCAAACCGCGATATCGTTAACACAATGATTAACCAAATCTTGACCAACAGAATCATGTTTGTCCATTGCAAAAGCGACTTTCAATTTCGTACCTACTCCGTCAACACTTGATACTAAAACGGGTTTTTCAAATTTAGAAAAATCTAATTCATAAAAAGCACCAAAAAGTCCTATATCGGATAAAACATTTTCGTTAAAAGTAGATTTAGCAAAACCTTTTATTTTTTTAATAGTTTCATCACCGGCTTCAATATCTACACCGGCCGATTTATAAGTGTTATCCACTCAATCTCCAATAAATCGTTAATAAAAGAATAATTTATTGCATGCCAAATTAACATTAATAAGAATGTTAAACAAAGCGAAAGAGTCACCTCTTAAAAATTATAAATAAAATAAAATATTTGATATTTATAAATATCAACTTCTTTGAAGAAGTTAGAAAAAAGGTTCTCTTAAGTAAGAAAACAATTTTGAAATAGTTCTCAATAAACGGAAAGCAGCTTAAAAAAGCACCGGAAAAGCAGGGAATTTTTGATGCACTAATGTGGAACATTATTTGCTTATGATTCGATTGTATTCGTTAATTAATTAAAAGGGGCCCTGCCAATGAAACGTTACGTACAAATACTGCTGTGTGTAGTTTTTGCCGCAAGTATGGCATTTGCTCAGACAGCGCAAATTGAAACTAGACCAATGTCTCCTAGATTGTTAGGCAGTTATGCTGCCAATGAATTCCCGATTTACAGCGGAAATCATACAATCGCAAAAGGCATGAAAGCTTATTTAACCGCCGATACAGTGGGCGGAGTAAATACTTTCACCTGGTCGGTTGTCGAAAAACCAGCCGGTTCTGCTACAGATGTAAGTAGTACATCTGAAATGAACATTACTTTTACACCTGATATGGTTGGCCAATATGTTATTGGTTTAACTGTAAACGGCGGAAGTGCAGATCAAGATACTTTTACAGTAGCTACTTATAAGGGTGCAAATGCAGTTGGTTTAAACTGCGGTTCTTGCCATGCCGATATAAAAACTAAATGGGCAGTAACTGGACATGCTAATATTTTCAAAGAAGGTATTACAGGTCAATTAGAAGTTGAAGCTCACGAAGGACAATTAGTCGGTGTTTACAATACTTCTTGTATTAAATGCCACACTACCGGATGGGATAAAACCGCTGATAACGGTAACTTCGGTTACTTAGCTAATCAGAATGGTTTTGATACTACCTGGTATCAAACCGCAGGCGTTATTCCTTATAACGGTGAGTATTTAATTCCTAACGGTGATATGACCGCATGGGATTTATTACAAAACGACGTTAAATATAAAAATGCTGCTCCTGTTGCTAATATCGGATGCGAAAGCTGCCATGGAACTGGTTCTGAGCATATGGCTACCTTTGGCAACACAAGCAAAATCAGCAAAACATTAGACGCTGGTGTTTGTTTACAGTGCCACGATGCTCCTACTCATCACATGGTAGGTTCATATTATGTTAATTCTATGCATGCTATGTTACCTGACGGTGGACATACAGCTAGAACAGGCTGCTTCCCTTGCCACAGCGGCGGCGGATATTTCAAATATGCTGAAAATCCGACTAATCCTGATTGGACAGACGCAGACGGTAATATTCCGATTAGCTGTGCAACATGCCATGATCCTCATGAAGCTGAAAATCTTGGTTTACGTTTAGTACCTGTTTCTTTAACAAATGGTTACACAGTTACTAAAGGCGGAAACGGTCAACTTTGTATGACTTGCCACCAGTCAAGATCTGATGTTGCAACCAAAGTTACTGACAAAGCACCATTCTATGGTTTCTCAAGTCACTATGGTCCTCATCATGGTCCTCAAACTGATATGTTATTCGGACAAAACGCTTATCAATTCGGTAATGCAAATCTTACCGGTTTAAGCACTCACGCCGGATTGGAAAATGCTTGCGTTACCTGCCATATGCAAACAAGAGGTTATAACTCTAACCATGAGTGGACAATGGTAGATACTACTAAAGGCCAGCATGTTGATATGGTTGGCGTTTGCCAAACTTGTCACGGTGATATGACTTCATTTGATGATATAAAAGCAAGCTTTGACTATGACGGAAACGGCGCAGTTGAAGGATTACAAAGTGAAGTTAGAGGTATGTTAGATACCTTAAAAGCTCATTTACCAAAAGATTCTAACGGTGAAGTTCTTTCAGGCTTAAGTTCAGCCGCAGATTCCGCAAAGATAAAAGATATGCCGGAAGTTGTTCAGGGTATCTATACTTATTATTTTGTAGAAGAAGATAGAAGTATGGGTGTTCACAACGCTAAATATACTGTTGCAATTTTACAAGGTGCTTTAGCAGCTTTAGGTGTTGAGGTTCCTGTTGAATTGACCTCGTTTAACGCTTCTGTTAACGGCAATAATGTTAATTTAGCTTGGCAGACAGTTACCGAAACTAATAACAAAGGTTTCGTAGTTGAAAGAAAAACTTCTGACAAATGGGCTGAAATCGGATTTGTTAACGGTAACGGAACAACAACCGAACTTAGCAAATATGCATTTGTTGATAAAAACGTTAATGTTACAAAAGCCAGCTATAGATTAAAACAAGTTGATTTTGACGGAACATTCAAATATTCTAGAGAAATTAACGTTAATGTAACTACAGCTCCTAAAGAATTCGCGCTTTCACAAAACTATCCGAACCCATTCAACCCAAGCACAACAATTAAGTTTGCTCTGCCGGTTGATGCAAATGTTAAAGTTGTAATTTACAACGTTACAGGTGAAGTAGTTAAAATGTTAACAAACGGTGTTTTAGTTTCAGGTCAACACGAAGTAGAATTTAATGCCTCAAGATTATCTTCAGGTGTTTATTTCTATTCAATTGAAGCTAATGCAGTTGATGGATCTAATTCCTTCAGACAAACAAAGAAAATGGTCTTAATGAAATAGTTAAGTCCTTTCTTTAAAGAACATTTGCCCGGCTTCATTTTGAAGCCGGGTTTTTTATTTTAAATTTTTGCTATAAAAATCATTTCTTTCGTTAAAATTTTATTATGGATATATAAAATTGACCTTGCCTCTCAAGAAAATTTTTACAAAAATTTAGTATATTTGGAACTTGAATTTTAATAATTGGTGTAACTTTTCGCAAAAATATGTTAAACGAAGAATTAAACGAACGTGAACGAAATATACTGCGGTATGTAATTCAACAATTTATTCTAACTGCGTCTCCTGTTGGATCTCGCAATATTACCCGAAAGTATGAGCTGGGCATTTCTCCCGCTACGGTAAGAAATATTATGGCCGATTTGGAGGAATCCGGATTTATTAATCACCCTCATACTTCCGCCGGAAGAATACCTACGGATAAAGGTTATCGATTTTACGTTGATACATTAATGGAGTTACAAAAATTAGGAAACACCGAGAAAGGGATTATTAATAAAGAACTTAACGGTTCACCAATTGAAACAGACAACCTACTGAAAATAACTTCGCATATTTTGAGCAGTATTACAAAACAACTTGCCTGCGTAAGTTACCCTAATTTTGAAACCGGAATATTAGAAAAAATTCAATTAGTAAGTTTAACTTCTACACGGCTTTTAATCGTTATAAGTATTAAATCAGGATTCCTTAAAACAATAACGCTAGAAATGTCTTCGGAATTAAAAAATTCACAGCTAGAAACTGTTCAAGCTTTATTAAATGAAAGACTAGGCGGATTAAATTTCAAGGAAATTCGCAATACTTTTTCAGAAAGATTTAAGGATATTGAAGAGGAACACCAACCCGTAATTCGGCTTTTTATAGATTCTGCAGACAAAATATTTAAAGATGTAAAAAGGACAGATAAGTTAGTTATTACAGGAGCTAAAAATGTTCTGCAGCATCCGGAATTTGAAGATCCGCAGAGATTTCAAAGTGTAATAGAATTAATGGAAGACAAAGACGTTATTATTCATATTTTGGATAAATCGAACGAAGTATTAAAAGACGAAGTTTTTATATCAATCGGCAGCGAAAATAAAAATGTTAGGTTAAATGAATACAGTTTTATAAGTAAAGATTATAAAATTGGAGGAATATCCGGAACATTGGGTGTAATCGGTCCAAAACGAATGGATTATTCAAAAGTAGTTGCGATTGTAGATTATATGTCCAAAATACTCACTGAATTTTTGACAAATTCTAATTAAAGGAGAGCATTAAAATGAATAAATCAAAGAATAATAATAAAGAACATGAGAATGATAACTCAGTAAAAGTAGAAAGAGGAGAAAACAGTAAAGATTCATCCGCCGAAAATACTGCTGAAAATTTGAATGAGGAGGTTGAAATTAAAAATAAAAAAATTGAAGAATTAGAAAACGAAATAAATGATTATAAAGATCGATTATTAAGAAGAGCCGCTGAGTTTGAAAATTTCAAAAGACGAACCGAAAACGATCAGTTAAATTTACTAAAATACTCAGCCGAATCATTCATAATAAAACTTCTTCCTATTGTTGATGATTTTGAAAGATCACTCCAGCATATGGATAGCGCGAAAGATGTGGAAAGTATTAAGGCAGGAATAAAATTAATTTATGAAAAATTAATGAAAACACTTTCTGACCAAGGAGTCAGCAAAATTGAAGCGGAAGGAAAACCTTTTGATGTAGATTATCACGAAGCTTTAATGCAGAGAAGAGCTCCCGACGTAGCTTCGCATACTGTTTTGGATGAAATTGAAAAAGGCTACATGTACAAAGACAGAGTAATTCGACACGCAAAAGTAGTTGTAAGCGAAGAACTTTCTGAAGAAACACCGGATTCACCATCTGAAGATAATTCATAATCATTTAACGAGGGCCATTTTTTTATATGTCAAAAAGAGATTATTACGAAGTTTTAGGAATTGAAAGAAACGCGACAAAAGATGATATGAAAAAAGCATATCGCAAACTTGCTATGCAATATCATCCAGATAGAAATCCTGATAATAAGGAAGCTGAAGATAAATTTAAAGAAGCTGCCGAAGCGTACGAAGTTTTAAGCAACGATGAAAAGAAAGCTAAATATGATAGATTCGGACATGAAGGCGTAAAAAATAATGCATACGGCTCGCAAGGCTTCTCCGATATCAATGATATTTTTTCACATTTTTCAGATATATTCGGCGGAGGTTCAATATTCGACGAGTTCTTTGGCGGCGGACAACAGCGAGGCCGTGGAAGAAGAAGAGGAACCGGAACTCCGGGATCGGATCTTCGTATTTCCTTAAAATTAACTCTAGAAGAAATAGCTACCGGAGTTACAAAAAAAGTAAAAATAAAAAAACAAGTAAAATGCGATGAATGTAACGGCAGCGGCGCCGAATCCGGTACATCCACAAAAACATGTCAGGTCTGCCAGGGTACCGGCGAAGTGAAATCAGTTTCCCGTTCTGTTTTCGGACAATTTGTAAATATAACTACTTGCAATAATTGTAATGGTGAAGGTATTGTAGTTGATATCCCGTGTAAGAAATGTATGGGAGACGGCAGAGTACAGGAAGAAACGTCCGTAAAAATTGAAGTCCCCGCCGGTGTTCATGAAGAAAGTTACATGTCAATGCGCGGCGAAGGAAATTCAGGCAAACGCGGCGGAACACCAGGTGATTTAATAGTAGTTTTTCATGAAGTGCAACATGATTATTTTGTTCGTGAAGGTGATGATATTCTTTACGAACTATTTATCAGTTATCCGGATGCGGTATTAGGCGTGGAAGTTGAGGTTCCTACTTTAACCGGGAAAGCCCGCCTAAAAATAGATTCCGGGACTCACCCGGGAAAACTTCTGAAAATGCGGGACAAAGGGATTAAACATTTAAATCATTCAGGCTCCGGAGACCAGCTTGTTAGAATAAATATAGATGTGCCGAAAAAGGTTAATTCAAAAGAAAGAGAATTATTAAGAGAATTGGCTGAATTACCCAATTTTAAAAAATCGTCTTCTTCTGATGAAAAGAATTTCTTTAAAAGATTTCATTTATAATTTCTTCGCGGAAAAGAATAATTTGCTTTCCCGCTAAACAAATCATTCTTATATTGTTCTTTAATAGATATATACTTATAGCAATTCGATGGCCGGGACATGACGAAAATTTAACTTCATCATTAGGATCTTATTTAATTAAACAATCTGAATGATTAAAAAAATTTCGCATAAAATAGGACTTACGGAAACCGAGCTTAAAGTTATTGGTTTTCTGATTACCGCTTTTCTTGCAGGATTTGCTTTTAAGGCCGCAAAAGGAACTTCAAGTAATTCAGGTAATTATTTCGATTATTCGGTTGAAGACAGCTTATTTGAGAATGCCGGAAATGATGAAAATTTAGTTGAAAGCAACGCACAAATAAAAGATAAAAAAGTTGATTATAAGCAGGAAGTTTTAGATTTTAACAAACGGAATTTTACTGAAAAAAAGTCCCATACCCTTCCTAAAGAAGGAAGTATAGACATAAATAAAGCGGATAATGAAACATTAATAAGTCTGCCGGGAATCGGCGTAAAGACCGCTGAAAACATCATCAGGCTAAGAGAAACAAAAGGCGGTTTTCATCGGTTAAAAGAATTACTTGATGTAAAAGGCATCGGCAATTCAAAATATAATAAAATAAAAAAGTATTTATATATTGAGTAACTTAAAGCTCCGGAGGAAAAATGAATTCAAAAAAGGACCCATGGTATTTGCACGCAGGTCTATATCTAATTATTGCAGTTTTGGTTGTTATTCTTATTAAAGTCGCAATTATCGATCCGAGTAACGCTGTAGAAACTGAAAATTACTCTAAAAAAGAAGCCAGATTAAGGATGAAGAATATTAAAGAAGCGGAAGTATTGTACGAAAAGAAATTTGGCCATTACACCGGAAGCTTAGATACTATTGTAAATTTTGTAAAAAATGATCCTTTTGTTGACAGTATAAGAAATGCTTTTGATTCTCTATCCCGCAGACCTTCTGATCCGTTTGTAAAACTTTCAAGCAATCAATTCACTCCGGAAAGTTTATATTATACCCCAAGATCTCATCAGAAATTTATATTAAAAATTGATACTTCAACTTCGGTAGATACTGTCGTTACTCGTTCAGGAAAAATACTTCGTGTAGATACTACACAGGTGATAGGCGCAAATTATTATCTTGAAGATCCTGACGGATACGGTTCAATAGGAAGTTTAGATAATCCGTCTTTAAAAAATACCGCTTCTTGGGAATAGGACAAGTTTAATGACTGGATATGAAAACCATTCAGGCTTTACCATTTCCGGTTCCAAACTGCAGGTAGTTGAAATAAATCAGAAAAACGATCAATTTATACTTGAAAATGTTGACGAAGCTTATTTTAACGAACCTTTAAATTTAGAAACCGATAAAGAGACTAAAATCAGCGCCCTTTTACAGGGCGCTTTTAATGAACTAATGATCAGAAAGCCGCTAAACAGCAGTTTAATTTCATTCGCTCTCCCCTTCGATCTTTTCTATACCATGCAAGTTCCGTATGATAATACTTTGCTTCACCAGGATTTAATTGAAGAATTTAGATGGGAACTTTCCGTTCTTCATCCGTATATTTCTGTTAAGGATCTGGCTATTCAATATATTGAAATTGAGAAAAATGATATTGTTCTAACTAATTCCGCTTTTGTCATCGGCATTCAGAGAAAATACCTGCAATTATTTCATACATTTTGTCATCAGAATAATCTAAAATTAAAATTTATTGATAATGTTCATATCGCGTCGGAAAGAGCTTTATCGGTAGCTAGTTCTTTAAATGATAAAGGAAATGTTTTAAGCATTTATTTTAATAATAAATTTCTTTCAATAATTTTTTCCGTCAACGCGAAACCGGTTTATTTTAAAGTAATTCCCTTAAATGACGCGGGACAAATTCCCGAACTTTTGTTAAAAGAAATTTCACCGAGAGAAGGATTTAATATTAGTCCCGCGCTAATTGATACTGCTTATATCAGCGGAGAAAATATTTCCGGTTCATTAGTAAGTACATTAAATGAAGCCGTCAAAATTGATTTTAATTACTTTAATCCTTTCGATAAAATAAATCCGAATCCTAAACTTTACGACAATAAATGTTATATAGAAAAATACAACTCCTTTTCTCCCGCTGCCGGTATAGCGTATAGATTAGCATAAGTTTTTTCATCATATAAATTCCCCGATTATATTTTTATGAGAATGCGTTTAATTTCCGGAAATTTTAAAGGAAGATTAATAAATGTTCCTAAATCTAATTTAATAAGGCCAACAACTGACAGAGTTAGAGAAACTTTATTCAATCTTCTGAATAATAAAATTGATTTTAACGATATAAAGGTATTGGATATTTACGCCGGTTCCGGTTCACTTGGCCTTGAATGTTTAAGCAGAGGCGCGGCTTCAATAAGCTTTGTAGAGAAAAATTTTGTAATCTATAAAAATCTACAGCAAAATATTTCATCTTTACATGCGGATAATCAGTGTAAAATATATAAAATGGAGGCGATTAAATTTTCGAATTTAATTCCCGAAAATCAATACGATTTAATTCTCGCGGATCCGCCTTTTTTTAAAGACGATGTTTACCGAGTGGCGCAGAATCTTTTAGAAAAAAATTTTTTAACCCTAAATGGTTTAATTGTAATTGAAAGATCTGTTCAAACAAGAGCAAAAGATGTTGAGAATTTCGGAGTGGAACCTTTCAAAATTATCGGTGATACCTGCCTATACCAGTTGAGCCGACAATAAATTTTATTCCTTTATAATTATTATTTATATTATAAATACTTCAAAATAAAATAGTTAAAATAGCCATGCGAAAAGTATTATATCCCGGAACTTTTGATCCCGTAACAAATGGTCATATAGATATAATTAAACGAGCCAGAGAACTTTTTGACGCGATAGTTGTAACTGTTGCAATAAATCCGGGTAAATCCCCTCTTTTTACAATTGATGAAAGAGTAATAATGCTGAAAGAAAGTCTAAAGGAATTTGATAATGTTATTGTAGATTCTTTCGATGGTTTGGTTGTTGATCACGCGCATGAAGTAGGAGCAATGGGAATAATTAGAGGTTTGCGCGCGGTTAGTGATTTTGAATATGAGTTTCAGATGGCGCTGATGAACCGTAAACTTGCGTCCGATATTACCACCGTTTTTCTTATGCCCCACGAAAAATATACTTATTTAAATTCATCGATAATTAGAAATCTTGCCGGCTTAAAAAGCGATATAACTGATTTTGTTCCCCCGAATGTAAATGAAGCTTTAATCAAAAAGTTTTCATTTTAGTTTCATTTCTCCCCTTTTCCCGGTTAAAACACACAATTCGCAACCAAAAATTCTTATATTCAATTAATCATCCGCAACTTATCTTTTGTTATTATAATCAATAAAAGAATATGAACGAAAATAAAAAGAGAAATAATTTGTCCGAGAACGCGAAAAAAATATGGAATACAAAATCTTACCGAATATTAATAATATCGGTTTCAATTTTGCTGGTGCTTATAATAGCCGCTATAATAGCTGTAAATCCTATTCTGGAAAATTATGTTAAACCGAAAATTTTGCATACAGTTAATGATGATCCATCAAACAGGTATTCTTTAAGGATGGGAGATTTAGAATATCATTTATGGTCCAACGGAATTTCCGCGGATAAGATTTTATTTACATTTGCAGACGATAAGCAAGGAATTGATTCTCTAAAAATGGAAGTTCCGTATGTAGAATTTCAAGGAATAGATTGGCTCGGATTGTTTTTAGGAAATAAACAAATAGATTTAAATGCGTTTAAGATTGATAGTGCCAGATTTTATATTCATACATCCGGTAATTCTAAAAAAAATAAAGCATCCAATTCCCGGCAGATAAAAGTAAAATTTGCATCAAACCGTAACGCTCAAAAATCTTCAGAAGATTCTTCTAACTCAGACGAAAATTGGGGAAAACAAATTAAAAATACAATCGCCGAGTCTTTACCTAAACGAATACTTCCCCTTACGATTGACAAAGTAGAGATTACTTCGGCAAAAATAATACGGTACAATAAAAAGAACGGGCAGAAAGATTCATTAACTTCAATAACTCTTAACCTTGATAAACTGATTCTAAAAACGACAGAAACAAATTTGAAATTGATCTTTATGGAAGATTTTGAATTAAAGGCAAAAAATATTTTTTCTCACATGAAGGAATCAAATTATAATTTTAGCATTTCCAATCTAAATATTTCAAGCAAAGAAAATAAAATTGAGATTGATTCAATAAACCTAAAACCATTTTTGTCGGACAGTCAGTTTTTTTCCGGGAAGAAATATAGAACGGACAGATATATAGTAAAAATTCCTCATTTAAATTTAGCTGGAGTGGAGTTTGCCGAAATACTACGGAATAATAATATTAAAGCAAATAAAATAACTCTGAAAAATAGTTTATTTAACGTATTAACGGATAAATCTCTACCTCTTGATCCCAAAACAAATCCTGATATGCCCCAGCAAATTATGAAAAAACTTAAGTATGATATCGATATTAAAAATATTCATTTTGATGGTGGGAAAATTTTTATTGAATCCAAATATGATTACGCAAAGGAATACGCAAAAATATTTTTCACCGGAATAGATGTTGCCATAAATAATTTTACTACTAATAAAAAACTTCAGACGGATAATACACCAACAACAATAAGAGCAACAGGAAAAATGGTAGATGCCGCCATACTTCATCTTAATATAGATCTTCCAATTTTATCTAACGGACTGGACGTAAGTTATTACGGTTATTTAGAAAAAATGGAGGTTACAAAACTTAACAGTCAATTGGCAATTGCAAATAAAGTTAAAATTACTTCAGGAATTGCTGAAAGATCAGATTATTCCGTACGCATTGAAGACGGACACGCTACGGGAAAAGTGAAGCCTATTTATCATAATCTAAAACTGGAAAAATTAAACGGATATGCTAAAGAAGGCGGTATTTGGCAGGACTTGCAATCATTTTTCGCGAATACATTTGTAATTCGCTCAGATAATCCTAAAAATAACGAAGATTTAAAAGTGGGCAAAGTTGATTACACTACAATCAGAACAGATACATTTATGGACGTAATATGGAAATCTGTAAAAGGAGGATTAGGAAGAGTAGTTGGCTTCAAATAATTTGCATATTTTTTCATTTTAGTGCAATTATTTATTCCATTCCTATATTTTTATGTAATTTTTTAATAATAATCAAAAAAAGATATTTTATAGGGATTGATAAACAAGAAAAATTAGTTTTCATTCATTAAATTTACGTCTCAAAATCTCAACATCATAAAAAATTTAAAGGTGCACATTTGAATAAATATTCAAATTTGGTGGGGTCTATTGAAGAAAGCAAAACGCTGGCGATAACTTCTCTTATAAAAAAATTAAAAGCTGAGGGGAAAGATGTTTTAAGCTTTAGTGCCGGAGAACCGGATTTTCCGACACCAAATTATATTAAAGAAGCCGCAATTAAAGCAATCAATGACAATTTTACAAGATATACTCCGAATGAAGGAACACCCGCACTTGTATATACAATAATTAAAAAATTCCAGGAAGAAAATAATCTTCAGTTTAACGCTAAAAATATTTTAGTATCCAGCGGTGCAAAACATTCACTTTATAATTTAATTATGGCAATCTGTAATCCCGGCGACGAAATAATATTTCAATCACCGTTTTGGGTAAGCTATCCTGAAATGGTAAAATTAGCTCAGGCCGTTCCGGTAGTTATTGATGCTGATGTTGACAGCGGTTATAAAATAACTCCGCGTCAGCTTGAAGAAGCAATTACGGAAAAGACAAAAGTCTTTATGTTTAATACTCCTTCAAATCCTACCGGAGCTGTTTATAATAAAGAAGAGATATTAAAATTAGCGGAAGTATTAAAAGATAAAGACATATATATAATTTCTGATGAAATTTATGAAAAAATTATTTTTGACGGAGAAAAGCATTTCAGCATCGGAAGCATTGACTATTTAAGAGATAGAACAATAACGGTAAACGGAGTAAGTAAAGCTTATGCCATGACCGGATGGAGAATTGGTTATGCCGGCGGAAATGAAGCAATAATAAAACTGGCAAGAAATCTGCAAAGTCATTCTACATCAAACGCGTCTTCAATCTCTCAAGCAGCCGCGGTTGCTGCTATTTCAGAAGATTCTAAAGAGATAACAGAAATGGTTGAGCAATTTAAAATCAGAAGAGATTTTATTGTATCATCATTAAATAAAATAAACGGCATAAAATGTCCCGTACCCAAAGGCGCGTTTTATGTTTTTTATGATGTTAGCTATTACTACGGAAAAGAAGTTGATGGTTTTAAGATAGATGACTCAACAAGTTTCTGCAATTACCTATTAAGCGATCAAAATGTAGGACTTGTTCCAGGCATTGCTTTCGGTAACGATAAGTGTGTTAGAATGTCTTATGCTTGTTCAATGAAAGAATTGGAAGAAGGACTTGAACGAATTACAAAAGCATTAAATAAACTTCATTAATTTTTTATGTAAAGAAGAAGCGATTTATAGAGCTCGTTTATAGGCATTTCTTCTCCCGTCCAAAGTTCAAAAGATTTGGCCGCTTGATAAACAAGCATTTTCAAACCATCTAAAGTCACAGCTCCTTCAGCTTCGGCAAGCTGAAGGAGTTTTGTTTTTGGCGGATTATAAACCAGATCAAAAACTATTTGTCCCTTTCCAAAGGAATTACTTAAAGTAGTTATAGAATCATCCGTTTCGGGAAACATTCCTACAGAAGTTGCATTAACAATCAATTTAGAATTTCTGAAAACATCCACCAAATCGGGCGGAAACAGTTCGTAAGTTTTAAATGAATCAAACTTCATTTTATCGGTAAAATAATTCTTTAAAGTATCGGCCCGTTGTTCGGTTCTGTTTATTATATTTATTTTCGATGGCTTAAAATGTCTTATTAAAGTATAAATAACCGCACGTGCCGACCCGCCTGATCCAACAACCGACAATTCATTTCCGGTAATTTCATCTTTATAAGAAAGCAGAGTTTCAAGAATTCCGTTAACATCCGTATTGTACCCGCTAAGTTTTCCGAGATCATTAACCACAGTATTTATTGAACCTATAATTGAGGCTTCCTCGGAAACATTATGCATAAACTGAAGAATATTTTCTTTATGAGGAATAGTCACATTCAATCCTTTTATACCGAGAGCAACCATACCTTTTAATGCGTTTCTTAAATTTGAAGTAGGCACATCAAACGGGAGATAAATATAATCAAGGTTTTTTAATTCAACCGTTACATTATGTATATAAGGAGAAAAAGTATGCTTAATAGGATGGCCGATTAATCCGATTAATTTAGTATTCGAATGGAATGAATTTTTCATTTTTTTAAAAATTTTAATATAATGGTGATTAAAAGGATTCGCAAAAACAAATTTAAGTTATCCAAAATAAAAATCGGCGGCTGTGATTTTAGATATTACATTTCGCCTAAAAGCTTTTTAAAAAGTTTGGATGATTTTATTTCAGGATATTCTTTTGCGAACTCTGATCTCATAGTGGGGTCAAGTGTAAAGGCAATTTTTAAACAATCCACAGCTTCCTGAGTTCTGCTTAAAATAAAATTAACTTTTGCTTTACCGTAAAAAGAAGCAGCATCTTTGGGATTTATTCTTATACAATGGTTAAATGCTTTTAGTGCTTCAAGCCAATTCCCCATTTCAAGTAAAGTTTCGGCTAAATTAAACCAAATTTCATAATTATCCGGCTCAATTTTTATAGCCGATGAATAACTTTGTATAGCTTCCTGTAGTTTCCCTAAAGAATATTCAAGGTCTGCTTTTGCGTACCACGCCTCCGCATTATCTCTTGATAAGGAAATTGCTTTATTAAAATCTTTAAGCGCTAAATGAAATTTACCTGCGGAATCATAACAGAAGCCTCTTGCCAAATAAGCTTCATAATACTCATCATTAATTTTTATTGCTTCCGAATAATATCTTATTGCGCTTACTATATCCCCTAATTCTTCATAAATATTCGCGATATTATATGAAGAAGCTTCATCATGTTTATCTATTAATAAGGACTGTTTAAAACACTCAATAGCCTGTTGATATCTTCCTAAATCGGCAAGAGCATTTCCTTTATTAAACCACGCGCTCGAAAATTCTTCTTTTATTGATATTGCCAAATCATAACTATCAATTGCTTTTTCGAGCTTGTTCAATTTTACCAGCACAATTCCTCGGTTATACCAGCCACTGGCGCTATAAGGTTCTAAATCGAGAAATTTTTCATAAGACTCCAAAGCATTCTGAAGTTCATTCATATTCTCATAACAGTAGCCGAGTTCATAAAACGCTTCTGAAAACTCCGGATCATAAGCTAGAGCTCTAAGAAGATAATCGGCAGCGGCAGAATAATTTTCCTGCCTCTGGTGAAGCATTCCTAAATTATAAAGTGCTTCTTCATTTGTAGGATCAGTTAACAAAACTCTTTCCAGAGTTTCTTCCGCAAGATTATAAAACCCCAAGTTTTCTTCAGTAGCGGCTTTCTCAACCAAAGCGTCCGTATCACCGGGATTTAGAGAAAGCGCCTTATCAAAACATCTTAATGATTCTTCATAAGCAAATGTTCCGTTTAGCATGCTGCCCTTTTTTAGCCAATATTCTGAATTATAGGGCGCAACTTCAATTAGCAGTTCAACAAAATATAAACCTTCATCAAATCTGTCATTTTCAATACAAAGATTTACCGTTTCTTCAACCGTTTCCATGCAGCTATAAATATTTACCGATTCAATAATCTCTTTACATTTATTAATTTCTTCATCAATATTATTATTCTGGGAAGGAAAATACTCATCACTGCTAAATTCAGAATCGTAAAAGGACATTAAGTCTCCAAAGTGTTGAAATGATTGTAAAAAATGTATTACTAATAAAGAATAAAATCAAGTTGAATTTAAGTCAGAATTTTTTAGCAGAAATTATTTTCAAACATTTTTGTAGCTTTACTTTTAATAACTATTTATCATTAAGTAATAATTTTTTCTTAAAGAATAAAAAGGCCGCATTATTATATATAATACGGCCAAAATAATAATTAATAAGAAATTTTTATAGTTATTTTTTTAGCACTGCGGTAACTTTTTCGGCAGCTTCTTTAAGGCTTGCAGCCACTTCAAAATTTAACCCCGATTTATTTAATAAAACTCCGGCTTCTTTTGCGTTAGTTCCTTCAAGCCTAACTACAATAGGTACATGAATATCCATTTCTTTTGCGGCATCAATTACACCTTGCGCAACCCTATCGCAACGGACAATACCGCCGAAAATGTTAATTAATATTGCTTTAACATTAGGATCAGAAAGGATAATTTTAAATCCGTTAGCAACCGTAGTTTTATTCGCACCGCCGCCTACATCTAAAAAATTAGCGGGTTCGCCGCCGGCTAATTTAATAATATCCATGGTAGCCATTGCTAAACCGGCTCCGTTAACCATGCAGCCAACATTACCGTCTAATTTTATATAATTCAAACTAAATTTGGAAGCTTCTATTTCAAGAGGATCTTCTTCATCGAGATCTCTGTATTCTAAAATTTCCGGATGTCTGAAGAGAGCATTATCATCAAAATTCATTTTTGCGTCCAAAGCCATTACATCGCCTTCTTTTGTAACAACTAAAGGATTTATTTCAGCAAGAGAACAATCGCTGTTTACAAAAGCTTTATATAAAGCGATTAAAAATTTTACCGCGTTTTTATGCTGAGTTCCGTTTAACCCCAAAGCATAAGCTAATTTTCTGGCTTGAAACCCTTGCAGGCCAAGTTCCGGTTCTATTACTTCTTTAACTATTTTTTCAGGAGTTTCGGCGGCAACCTTTTCAATTTCCATTCCGCCTTCAGTAGAAACCATCATAACATTTTTAGAAATGGCTCTATCCAGCGTAATACCAACATAAAATTCTTTATCTATATTTACGCCTTGTTCAATCAGCAATCTTTTTACAATTTTTCCTTCCGGGCCTGTTTGATGAGTAACTAAATTCATTCCTAATATATCTTTAGAAAATTTTCTTAACTCTCTCAAATTTTGAGCTACCTTAACTCCGCCGCCTTTGCCTCTTCCGCCGGCATGAATTTGAGCTTTTACTACTTTTACTTTTCCGTCTACATTATTTTTGGCCACTTCAACGGCTTCATCAACAGAAAATGCAACTTTTCCTTCCGGAACCGGGACATTGAACTTTCTCAATATCTCTTTTGCTTGATATTCGTGTATTTTCATTTATTATCCCTTAGCAGTTTATTTAAAATCTTTTTAACTTCTTAAAAAATAAAGTGAAAATTAAGGTTTTTGTGTTAGATAAGCAATTTAAAGGGACTCTTTCATTTTATTGTTTAATTACATGATGAAGATTATATGCAATTTTTTTTTATGTTGATCTAAATATCAATCTTTAATAATTTAACATTAAACTAATTATGAATAAAAGACAGAAAATTGTTGTTGTAGGATTTTTATTTTCAAAAAGAAAGAAGTTAAATGAAAAAATATTTGGCGGGCACTTTTCTAATTTTGTTTTGTACAACTTTTATAAATGCTCAAGATTTTAATGTTAAGGCTTCCGGTGAACAGACTTTTTCCTTTAAAGATAATAACGGGAGGAATCAAGCTTTATTTCATAGCAGCGCACCTTTAGAAGATATAAGCGGACTTTCATCTAATATTGACGGGACAATTTCTTTTAATATTGATGACGTTGCCAAAACTTTAAGAGGAAAAATAACTATTCCCGCCGCGTCATTAAAATCCGGAATTGAAAGAAGAGATGAACATTTAAGAGGCGAAGGCTGGCTGAATGCGGAAAAATACCCGGAAATTTCATTCACCATAAATAAAGTGGGAAAAGTTGAAAAAATTTCTGATAGAAAGATAAAGACAAAAGTAACCGGTGATTTTCTGCTTCACGGAGTAAAAAAAGAAATTACTATTGACGCGGTTTTAACATATCTGGATGAAAATGAATTAACAAGGAAAAGAGCGCCGGGCGATCTTATAGGAGTTAGTTCAGTTTTTAACATTAAGCTTTCGGATTTCGGAGTAGAAAATAAAATTATCGGACAAAAAGTTGCCGATAACATTGAAATTACAGTTAATATTGTAGGTTCCAATAAAACAAATTCCTAATTAATATGTTTTGCATCCCTCAGGAGGCTGTGCCTAATCCGATTCTGTTTTCGGTTGTATTTTGCACAGCTTCTTTTATTAATTACTTAATTAATATTTATTGTTAATAAAACCAAACTTTAGTAATTTTTGCCCGGTTTATAACTGTAATCTATAAAAAATTTTGTAATTAATGTCTGATAAAGCAGTACATCCGAATTTCGAGGGGGGAAACAAGAATCGAGCATTAGCCTTAGATGCACTTCGCGGTTTTGCCATACTTACTATGTTTCTTTCCGGATTAATTCCTTTCGGAGTTTTACCAAGCTGGATGTACCATGCACAAGTCCCCCCGCCCAATCATATATTTAATCCTGATCTACCGGGAATTACTTGGGTAGATTTAGTTTTCCCGTTTTTTCTTTTTTCCATGGGCGCGGCTATTCCTTTGGCATTAACAAGAAGAATTAAACAAAATACACCTAAACTGAAAATAGTTGTGGGAATTTTAATTCGAGGTTTATTATTAGTCGGTTTTGCTATATACGACCAGCATATAAGGCCAAATGTTATAAATCCAAATCCGAATATCTCAACTTATCTTCTGGCACTTTTAGGATTTGCATTACTTTTTCCCGCTTTAATGAGATTTCCAAAAGAATGGGATACAAAAACAAAATATTCAATAAAAGCCGCGGGATTTATCGGAATAATTTTATTTCTTATTTTTATGCATTATCCGGAAGGGAAATATGGAACCGGATTTTCTCTTTATAGAAGTGATATTATAATTCTTGTTTTGGCTAATGTTTCTGTAACCGGCGCTCTTATTTGGTTATTTTCCAGGAAGAATCTTTTATTCCGTTTAAGTTGGCTTGGAATTCTTATTGCTATTCGTTTATCTCACGC
Organism: uncultured Bacteroidota bacterium; assembly: GCA_963798775.1. Lineage (GTDB taxonomy): Bacteria > Bacteroidota > Ignavibacteria > Ignavibacteriales > Ignavibacteriaceae > CAWCUK01. Next base: position 756,432 of record CAWCUK010000003.1, on the reverse strand, counting down.
GGAAGTAGGCTGGGTTAGCTGGTTATGGAATCACTCCCCCGCCCCGTGGCTTGGAATACTTTATTTTCAGCAGTATTTATTTATAATTATTCCTGGTACAATTGCCGGTGATTTAATTCTGAAATGGTTAAATCAATCTTCGAAAGAAAATTACGCCACAATGCGGAAAAGCAAATTACTCCTAATATTAATTTTAATGTTTACTTTTATATTTGCGCTTTTAGTAGGATTAAAAGGTAGATTTGTAATTGAAACAACAATTCTAAGCACAATAATGTGTACAGCAGGATGGTACTTACTAAAAAATCCGTTAAACGAAACGGAAAGGTTTTTAAAAAATATTTTTCAGTTGGGAGTTTATTGGCTGCTTTTAGGATTGGTTTTTGAACCTTACGAAGGCGGAATAAAAAAAGATCATCCTACGTTAAGTTATTATTTTATTACAACAGGATTAGCAATTTTTTTACTTATAGCTTTTACAATAATAATTGATATTTTTCGAAAAAAGAATTGGACGCGTCTTTTAATAGATACCGGCCAAAATCCAATGATTGCTTACGCGGGAATTACTAATTTACTTCCGCCGTTATTAGCCATTACAACGCTTGGGGCATTACTTCAAAATTTATTCCCGACTCCGTGGCTGGGAGCTTTGAGCGGATTAATCAAAACATCTTATTCTTGCTGTAATAATTAGTTTTTTTACTCGCAAAAAGATCTTTTGGCGAACTTAATATATTTATTAAGTTATCTTTTTTGTTTACTGATTTATTCAATAAAATTAAGGTACTTTACATGGCTTTAGAAGAAGCTGTTAAAACTATTCCCGATTTGTATAAATATATAATCAACAAATACGGCAGTAATAATTCTAATATTTTAATGAAACGAAAAGTTAATAATGTTTATGAAGGAATTACTTATTTAGAATTTAAAGATGAAACAGAAAATTTTGCTTGCGGCCTTGCGTCGCTCGGCATAAAGCGAAATGATAAAATCGCTATAATTTCTGAAAATCGGCCGGAATGGGTTTATTCGGATATGGCAATTATCGCGCTTGGCGCTATTGATGTCCCTATTTATCCTTCGTTAACCGCTGAATCTATAGAATTTATTTTAAATAACTCAGAATCAAAAAGTGTTATTGTATCAAATAAATTTCAGCTAAATAAAATTAAAAAAGTTAGAGAAAATCTTAAATTTATTGAACATATTATAGTCTTAAATGATAAAGATACCGAAGAGAAAGATAAAGGAATTTATTCATTTGATGAAGTAAGAAAAATGGGAGTAATTTTCAGATCGGCAAATCCCAACTATATTTCAGAAAATCTTTCCAAAACTGATGCTAATGATTTAGCAACTATTATTTATACTTCCGGTACTACGGGTGAACCCAAAGGAGTAATGCTTACTCATAAAAATATAATTTCAAATGTTACTTCAGCGCTGGATACCTTACCGATTACCGACAAAGATACTTTTCTTTCTTTTCTTCCACTTTGCCATATTTTTGAAAGAATGGGCGGTTATTATACAGGATTTCTTTCCGGCGCAACAATTTGTTTTGCGGAAAGTATTGAAACTGTCTCCAAAAATATTTTAGAAGTTCATCCTACTTTAATTACTACTGTACCAAGATTATTTGAACGAATATTATCTAAAATTTATAAGAATATTGAAAGTCAGCCCAAGAACAAACAAAAAATTTTTTATTGGGCTATTGAAACAGGCAAAGAATATTGCAAAGCTAAAAAATCCGGAAAAGTTTCTTTCGTGTTATCTTCAAAAAATAAACTAGCTAAAAAGCTGGTATTTGAGAAGCTTTGTGAAAAAATGGGCGGCAGACTTAGATATTTTATTTCAGGCAGCGCTCCGCTTCCCGTAGAAACCGGTGAATTTTTTGAAGCAATCGGAATAATAATTATTGAAGGATACGGCTTGACAGAATCTTCTCCGGTTATAAGCGCTAATAAAGCAGATGATTTTAAATTCGGTACAGTCGGCAAACCTTTTCCGGGCGTAGAAATTAAAATCGCATCAGATGGTGAAATTTTAGCTCGCGGTCCTAACATAATGATTGGATATTACAAAAATCCTAAAGAAACTAATGCAGCTTTAAAAGACGGATGGCTTCATACCGGTGATATCGGGATGTATGATTCAGAAGGATTTTTAAAAATAACGGACAGAAAAAAATATTTATTCAAAACTTCAGCCGGAAAATATATTGCGCCTACTCCGATTGAAAATTTATTTTTAGGCAGTAAATATATCGATCAGTTTGTACTTATTGGCGATAGAAGAATGTTTTTAAGCGCGCTTATTGTTCCGGATTTTGAAGCGATAAAAGAATACGCTGATTCACATAAAATTGAATATAATAGTTTGGCTGAACTTACTCAAAAAAATGAAATCTATGAGTTAGTACAAAAAGATATGAATAAACTTCAGAAAAAATTAGCTAATTATGAACGGGTAAGAAAATTTGCTCTTCTCGAGCAGCCATTTTCTTTAGAATCAGGTGAGATTACACCAAGCATGAAAGTAAAAAGGAAAATTGTTGAAGAGAAATTTCAAAATGTTATAGAAGATATGTATAAAAGCCTTTGAAAAATTAGAACGCAGAATATTTTCATAAATAAATAATTCTGCGTTTTTAATTTAATGCCGGTTTAAAATGTTCATCATTTCCTGATGAATTCCTTTATTTGTAGCTAGAATTTTTTTAGAAAAAATATCTATTTCATTTCCTTGAAAATCAGTAACTAAACCTCCTGCTTCCTCAACAATTAATTTACCGGCGCAAACATCCCACGGGTGAAGATAGACTTCCCAAAAGCCATCAAAAACGCCTTTTGCCACATAACAGAAATCAATTGCCGCCGAACCTAAACGGCGTACTCCTCTTGCAATTGTTGTTAACGCACCAAACTTTTCAATTGCATTTTCCGGATTGTCAGCAATGTTGTAAGGAAATCCCGTTACTAAAACACTGTGTTTAATATTCTCGTTATCGCGAACATTTATTTTTTTATCATTTGCGAAAGCGCCGCTGCCTAATTCCGCGCTGTACATTACATCCTGCATAACATCATAAACAGCTCCGGCTACAGTTTTCCCGTTTTTTTGAACTCCTATGGAAACTGAAAAAATAGGCAAACCGTGAGCGAAATTAGTCGTTCCGTCAATAGGATCAACAACCCAGCGGTATTCCGCGTCTCCGCCCGATTCGCCTCCCTCTTCGGCTAAAATTGCGTGAGAAGGAAAATTTTTCTTAATATAATCCGTTATTAATTTTTCTGAGGCTTTATCAACTTCCGTTACAAGATTGGATTCATTGCTCTTGTATTCAATTTTAAACTTATTACCGAAACCTTCCCTCACAAGGCCGCCGGCTTCTTTTGTAATTTTTACAACCGCATCAATCATATTTACCTTTTTTATTTACAAATATATTAAAAATTTCCCTAAGGATATTTAAGAATTCATCTACCTCACCTGACTGCTTAATTCCTTGAATGCCGGAACTCATTTTGGTATATTTCATTTTTAAAACTACCAAAAAAATAACTTAAGGAGTTAATTTTTGAAACAATTTAGTGAGTTGGAAATAAATAAACGAACAGATAGCTCTATAGTAGAAAATTTGCCGGAAATACTTCCGATACTTCCGTTGAGGGATATAGTAATTTTCCCCTACATGATTTTCCCGGTTTTAGTGGGACGCGAACAATCTATACGCGCCGCAAATTATGCTCTTGAATCTACCAAATATATTTTCCTCTCAACCCAAAAAAAATCTAACATAGAAGATCCTAAAAAAGAAGATATATACCGTGAGGGAACAATCGCAAAAATTGTTCAAATATTAAAATTGCCGAACGGTTTAATGAAAATTTTAGTTGACGGTTTACTTCAAGGACGAATTACTGAATTTACAGATAATAAAGAATTTTTTGAGGCAAAAATTGAAGTAATAATCCCGGAAGTTGAAAAAGATCATGAAATGAACGCATTGATCCGGCAGATGTCTCAGCTCTTTAAAGATTATGTTAAAATTAGCCGCAATATTCCAAACGAAGCACTTACGGCTTTTGAAAATATTGAAGAACCTGATAGAAAAATTTTTTATGTAGCCGCAAATATTAACCAGTTAATAGATGTAAAGCAAACAATTCTTCAGAAGTTTACTTTAAAAGAGCAGTATTATGAAGTTATAAAAATCTTAAATTCTGAGATTGATATTCTAAAAATTGAAAAAGAAATTGATAATAAAGTTCAGGAAAATATTGCAAAAACACAGCGCAAATTTATAATACAAGAACAGATAAAAATCCTACAGGATGAATTAGGTGACGAAGAAGATATTAATCCCGAATTCTTAAAAATTCGTGATAAGATTAAAAAAGCCAAAATGCCTAAAGAAGCGGAGAATAAGGCATTGGACGAGCTGAATAAGCTTCGAAAAACGCCGCCTATGTCTCCCGAATCTACAGTAATTAGAAATTATTTAGATTGGCTTACAGACGTACCTTGGGCTAAAAAAACAAAAGACAATTTAAAAATTGATCATGTAAAGAAAATTTTAGATGAAGATCATTTTGGTTTAGAAAAACCGAAAGAAAGAATTATTGAACACATTGCGGTTCTTAATCTTGTTAAACAAATGCGTGGACAAATATTATGTTTTGTAGGCCCTCCCGGAGTCGGTAAAACTTCGCTCGGTAAATCTATTGCACGCGCTTTAGGCAGAGAATTTGTAAGAATCAGTCTTGGCGGTGTAAGAGATGAGGCTGAAATTAGGGGCCACCGCAGAACTTATATTGGATCTATGCCGGGAAAAATAGTTCAATCTATGAAGAAAGCAGGAACAACAAATCCGGTTATGCTTCTTGATGAAATAGATAAAATGAGTATGGATTTTAGAGGCGATCCTTCTTCGGCAATGCTGGAAGTATTGGATCCTGAACAAAATCATACTTTTAACGATCATTATTTAGAAGTTGATTATGATCTTTCGCAGGTAATGTTTATCACAACCGCAAATGTGCGTTATAATATTCCGCTGCCGCTTCAGGACAGAATGGAAATAATTGAGCTTCCGGGATATTTAGAATTAGATAAAGTTGAAATTGCTAAACGACATATTCTTCCTAAACAATTAATTGCTCACGGTTTAAGTAAAAAGTCAATCGATTTTACAGATGAAGCCATTAGAAAAATAGTATCTGAATATACAAGAGAAGCAGGTGTTAGAAATTTAGAAAGAGAATTAGCTTCCGTATGCAGAAAAGTTGCGCGCGATATTGTTCTTCAGGATTCGACCAACGGAAAAAGTAAAAAGAAAAAACAGCATTTTACGGTTGATGAACAAAAGGTTGAAGAATATTTAAAAATTCCTCGTTTCCGGCATCAAAAGCACAGTAAAGAACTTCGTATCGGAAGTGTTACAGGTTTAGCCTGGACAAGTGTAGGCGGAGAAATTCTTACGGTTGATGTTACAATAATGAACGGCGCGGAAAAACTTACACTTACCGGACAGCTCGGAAACGTAATGAAAGAATCAGCGCAAGCGGCATTAAGTTATATTAGATCAAACGCCAATAAATTCGGCCTCGATCCAAATTCTTTTAAAGGTAAAGAAGTCCACATTCATCTTCCTGAAGGCGCAATTCCTAAAGACGGACCTTCAGCCGGAATTACAATGACAATGGCCATTCTTTCGGCAGTAAGCGGAAGGCCTGCTTCAAATAATATCGCAATGACAGGTGAAATTACACTTCGCGGAAATGTTCTTCCTATAGGCGGATTGAATGAAAAATTATTAGCCGCTAAAAGAAATAATATTGAAAAAGTACTTATTCCGATGGATAATGAAATTGATCTTAAGGAAATACGAGATGAAGTAAAAAGTGAACTGAGAATTGTTCCTATAGAGAAAGTTGAAGACGCGCTTCCTCATGTTTTCAAAGAATGGAAACTTCTTAAGGAAGTAAAGAAAAAAGGGACAAGAACTACAACGAAGAAAGCAAAATAAGTGTCGGAAAATTTAATTATAAATAATGAACTTTCACTTAATGAAACTTATGAACTTTTAGTAAAGCAGGTAAAAATTCTTCTTAATAAAGATGAAAATCTGCTTTCGAATCTTTCTAATTTTATTGCTGCTTTAAAACAGACATTTGTGAAAATAAGCTGGGCCGGGTTTTATTTATATGACGGCAAAAAATTATTTCTCGGGCCCTTCCAGGGAAAAATCGCTTGTACTTCAATTGAAATAGGAAAAGGTGTTTGCGGAACTTCCGCGCTAAAGAAAGAAACTATAGTTGTACCTAATGTTAATGAATTTCCCGGCCACATCGCGTGCGACGCTGATTCACTTTCAGAAATTGTAGTCCCGATTATAAAAGAAAATAAATTATTCGGTGTACTTGATTTAGACAGTACATCTTATAATTCTTTTACAGAAACTGATAAAAAATATCTTGAAGAAATGGTTAATTTTTTATCATCCGAAATAATATAATTTTTAATTAAATAAATTAAATTAGATTCGAGATTTTAAGATTTGAGGTTGTAGAGAAAATGTCATTCATAGTAACAGCAAGAAAATGGCGTCCGCAAAAGTTTACCGAAGTAGTCGGACAAGAACATATAACAGCTACACTGAAAAACGCTATTAAGAATAATAGGATTGCGCATGCATATTTATTTACCGGCCCGCGAGGAGTAGGTAAAACAACTACAGCCAGAATTCTTGCTAAAACTTTAAATTGTTTAAACCCCGTAGATTTTGAACCATGTAACGAATGTGAAATGTGCCGTTCAATTCAGTCATCTCAATCTATGGATATAATAGAAATTGACGGCGCTTCAAACCGCGGAATTGATGAAATAAGAACATTGCGCGAATCAGTGAAATATGCTCCTACCAAAGGTAAATTTAAAATTTACATTATTGATGAAGTTCACATGCTTACAAAGGAATCTTTTAACGCATTCCTGAAAACTTTAGAAGAACCGCCCGCGCATACAATTTTTATTTTTGCAACCACAGATGTTCATAAAGTTCCGCTTACAATTATTTCAAGATGCCAGCGATTTGATTTCAGAAGAATCCAGCTTGATACAATAAAATCTCTTCTCGGTAAAATTTCGGAAAGCGAAAAAATAGAAATTGACGATAAAACTTTAACCATAATTGCTAAAAAGGCGGATGGCGCGCTTCGTGATGCTGAAAGTATTTTTGACCAGGTAGTTTCTTTCTGCGGAAATCAAATTGATGCCGCGACTGTAGCGCAGATGATGAATCTTGTTGACGATGAAATTTATTTTACTATTTCCGACTCTGTTTTGGATAAAAATTTCAAAGCTGTATTTGAAGTTACAAAATCTATTTATGAACATGGCTGGAATTTCATCGATTTTATGGATGGATTAATCGAGCATTTCAGAAATATTATGACGGTTATTTTAACACAAAAAGCTGATTTAGTTGAAACCGCAGATATTTTTAAATCAAGATATCTAAATTACATTAATAAATTTTCCGAAGGTGATATTCTCCGACTTCTGAATTTCTTAAATAAGACTAGTCAAGAATTAAGGTTTGCGCAAAACCAGAGATTAAAAGTCGAAATCGCTTTAAGTCACTTAATTGGACTGGAAAAAACAACAACAATAAGTGATTTATTATCAAAAATTAATAATTCCGCTAATTCTTCCTCCTCGCCGCAAGTTGTAAAAGAGCATCCCAAAACAGAGTACTCAAAAACTTCAATTCCTCAAAAAGAAGTTGTACAAAAACCTAAAACTAACTTTACAAAAAGCAGTTCTTCTGCAGGCAGAAACACTATTATCCCTCCAAAACCGTAAATAATTTACCGCCGGAAAACTCCAATTTCGATTTTTCCTCAATAGTTAATAAATGGCAAGGATTTGTAGAAAAAATAGGTTCCGAAAAAGGCTTAATACTTGGTCCTTTTTTGCAATCGATAAAAATTTTAAAATTAGAAGGACAAAAGCTTAGTATATCCAGCAATAATTCACACGGAATGGATCTAATAAAAGATCACGATGTTTATCTTCAAAATATGTCTCAAACTTACTTCGGAAAAAAACTTAAATTTATAATTTCGGAAGTTGAGAAACCTAATTCATTAATAGAGAATAACGTAAATGATAAAGATCCCTATGTTAGAGCAATAATTGATGATTTGGGCGGACAAGAAATGAATACTTAATAAATAAAATTCTTTTTTTGAAATTTTTATTAATATTATTTATTTTTACAAGCTATGTCAAAAAGATTAGTGGTCGCAATTGACGGACCTGCAGGTTCCGGAAAAAGTACTTCTGCAAAACTTGTCGCCCGGAAATTGGGCTATTTGTATATTGATACCGGCGCAATGTACCGGACATTAACTTATTTGGCAATGCAGCGAAATGTTCTTAAAGATACTGAAGAAATTATAAAGCTTGCTAATGATACCGATATTACATTAGAATTCAGAGACGGAGTTACCCATGTTTTTGCAAACGGTATTGAAGTAACCGATAAAATTAGATCGAAAGATGTTAATTATAACGTAAGCGACATTAGTAAAATAGAAAAAGTTAGAAAAGCTCTTGTCAAAAAGCAGCAGGAAATTGGCGAGAAGAAAAATGGAGGCGTAGTAATGGAAGGAAGAGACATCGGAACCGTAGTTTTTCCTAATGCCGATGTTAAAATTTTCTTAACAGCTTCTATTGAACAAAGAACGGAACGCCGTAAAAAAGAATATGAAATGCAAGGAACCGCGGTTACCTTGGAAGAGATTAAAAATAATCTGGTAAAACGGGATCAGCTTGATTCCACGCGCGAGGCAAGCCCTCTTCAAAAAGCGGATGACGCTGTTGAAGTTGATACTTCTAAAGCTTCAATTGATGACCAGGTAAATATAATTCTGGAACAAATAAGAAAAGTTGCTCTTAAAAAAGGCATCAAAGTTTCTTTAGAATAAAAAAGGTTTTTAAGCCATCAATAACTAATTATGTAAAACTAAATTTTCTGCTTTATTACTTTTCAGATGGCTTTAGGTAATAGTTGCAGAGAAAATTTTTATTTCAGGAGGATTAATGTCCGAAGAGACAAAAGATTCGAATAAAAAAATTGTGAACGAGAGAGACTATGAGAAGGCAAAGAAGGAATTTAATAATGAAGAATATTCTAAAGAAGAATTCTTAGCTTTAGCCAACCTCTATGCTGATTCTTTTAAAGATTTAAAAGAAGGCGAACTTATAAAAGGTAAAATCGTTCGTGTTCAAGGCGACCATGTAATTTTTGATGTAGGCTTTAAATCTGAAGGTTCAATTTCAAAAGGTGAATTTCATGAATCCGAAGAAATTAAAGTCGGAAATGAAGTTGAGGTTGTTCTGGAAAGCGTAGAAGATCAGGAAGGTAATTTAGTACTTTCTAAATCAAGAGCGGATTTCTTACGAATTTGGGAAAAAGTTGTACGCGCCCATGAAACCGGTGAAATCATTCAAGGAAAAATTCTTAAAAGAATTAAAGGCGGTATGGTTGTGGATCTTATGGGAATGGAAGCATTTCTTCCGGGTTCTCAAATCGATATTCGCCCAATCCGTGATTTTGATGCGTTTGTTGGTCAAACAATGGATTTTAAAGTTGTTAAAGTTAATATTCCTACCGAGAATGTTGTTGTTTCTCATAAAGTACTTGTTGAAGAAGAAATTGCCGATCAGAGAGACGCGATTCTTAATAGTTTAGAAAAAGGTCAAATACTGGAAGGTATTGTTAAAGCAATTACCGATTTCGGTGTATTCGTCGATCTTGGCGGTGTTGACGGCTTAATTCACATAACAGATCTTAGCTGGGGAAGAATTAATCATCCTAATGAAGTTGTTAAACTTGACCAGAATATTAAAGTTGTTGTTACCGATTTTGATGAAGAAAAGAAGAGAATTTCTTTAAGCTTAAAAAAACTTTTACCGCATCCTTGGGAAAATATCGACGACAAGTATCATGTCGGCGACAAAGTTTCCGGTCGTGTTGTTTCTCTTACTGATTACGGTGCTTTCATTGAAATTGAAAAAGGAATTGAAGGCCTTATTCATAATTCAGAGATGAGCTGGACTCAGCATATCAAACATCCGTCTCAAGTTGTTGCAATGGGACAAGTAATTGAAGCAGTTATTTTAAGCCTTGATAAAGAAGAAAAGAAAATTTCTCTCGGCATCAAACAATTAGAACCGGATCCATGGCAGTCCTTAATGCAGAAATATCCTGTCGGTTCCAAACATACCGGAATTGCTCGTAATTTAACTAATTTTGGTGTATTTGTTGAACTGGAACCAGGTGTTGACGGCCTAGTGCATATTTCTGATTTATCATGGACAAAGAAAATCCGCCATCCCGGTGAAGTTGTTAAAAAAGGCGAAAAACTTGATGTAATTGTTCTTGGCGTTGATGTTGAACAAAGGAAAATATCTTTAGGACACAAACAAGTCGAAGATAATCCTTGGAATAATTTTGAAAAACTTTACTCTCTCGGTACAGAAACACAAGGTAAAGTTGTAAGAATTATTGAAAAAGGATTAATAGCGGAATTACCCGAAGATGTTGATGGTTTTGTTCCGGCAACTCAGCTTGCCACTTCTAAAATCAAAAACGTCGCAAATCATTTTCCTGTTGATGATGTTTTGCAATTAAAGGTAATCGAATTCGATAAAGAAAATAAGAAAATTGTACTTAGCGCTATTGCCGCATTAAAAGAAAAATCTGATGATGAAATTCGTGAATATTTGGACAAACACAAATTAGACCGCGTTTCTACAGATGAAATAAAAAATGCTGATACCGGAGCTATTGACGCATCCGACTTCCCTATTTTTGAAGTCCCGGATAACCGTTCTTCCGATAAAAATAGCTGATTTCAATATTAAGTTGTTTCTTTTCATTAAGAGCGGGTTTTTCCCGCTCTTAAATTTTTAAACATTAGATATTTATGATAAATAAAGTAGCATTACATACATTAGGCTGTAAATTAAATTTTTCCGAAACCTCTACAATCGGAAATCAGTTTCTAAATAAGGGATATGAAATTGTAGATTTTAAAGAGAAAGCGGATATTTATCTTTTCAATACTTGCACTGTTACCGAAAATGCGGAAAAAGAATGTAAACAGCTTGTTCGTAGAGCCTTAAGAAAAAATCCCGAAGCGTTTATTATAGTTACAGGATGTTTTGCCCAGCTCCGGCCGGATGAAATTTCAAATATTGACGGTGTTGATATTGTTCTTGGAAGCAATGAAAAATTTAAGCTTTTTTCTTTAATTGAAACTTTTGATAAGAGAGATCTTGCCTGTATTTATGTTTCCCCAACTGAGGATCTGAATGAATTTGGAATTGCGCATTCTACCGACGCGGACAGCAGAACCAGGGCGTATTTTAAAATACAGGACGGCTGCGATTACAAATGTTCATTCTGTACAATTCCACTTGCTCGCGGCAAAAGCCGAAGTATGTCTCCTGAAATTCTTATTGAAGAATTTACTCAATTGGTCAATTCCGGTTATAAAGAAATTATTTTAACGGGAGTAAATGTCGGCGATTACGGAAAAAGTTTTTCCACAGATCTCTATAATGTTTTGTGCGGAATGGTAGAAGTACCGGGTGATTTCAGAATCCGCATTAGTTCAATTGAGCCAAATTTACTTACCGATGATATTTTGTTGCTTACAAAAGAAAACGAGAAAATGTGCAAGCATTTTCATATTCCCCTGCAGAGCGGGAGTTCCAAAATATTAAAATTAATGCAGCGCCGGTATAAAGCGGAATATTATTCCGAGTTGATAAATAAAGCTAAATCGCTTATTCCAGAACTTGGAATAGGTGTTGATGTAATTGTTGGTTTTCCCGGTGAAACCGAAGAAGATTTTTTAACAACATATAATTTTCTTAAAGAACTGCCGATTTCTTACCTTCACGTTTTTACTTATTCTGAACGTCCCGATACAAAAGCTATAACTATGGAAGGAACAGTTGATGTTGCCGTTAGACGTAAGAGAAATAATATGTTAAGAATTCTTAGCGCAAAAAAGAAAAGAGAATTTTATCAAACTTCAGTAGGGAAAGAAATTGATGTTCTTTTTGAGCATCAAGATTATAATGGTATGATGAAAGGATTCTCTTCAAATTATGTTAGAGTTTCTCTTCCCTTTGATGAAAATATTATAAATAAATTTTCAACCGTTAATATTTCAAAAATATATGACGATATTTGTGAAGGAAAGTTAATAGAGACAAAAAATTCAGTTGACTTAAAGGCAAGTTAATTCTAAACTTAAACCTAAAAAATATGAAAAAAATAATTCTGAGTATTCTTTTTATTTCAGTCACTTCTTTTGCACAGACAGTTTCCAACACAAATTTTCTGAAGCTAAAAAACGATATAAAAACTTCCTCAAATAATATTACTCTTCCGCAAAAACAAAACTTACTTTTACAATCAGGTAAAAAAAATGCCGGCCTTGCAATTTTATATTCTCTGCTTCTGCCGGGAATGGGAGAATTATACGCCGGTGATTATTCAACCGGAAAATATTTTACGATGGCGGAAGGTGTTCTTTGGGGAACTTATTTAGGAATAAATACATACGGCAATTGGAGAAAAGAACGTTATAAATCATTTGCCGCTTCAAACGCAAATGTGAACCCGACTAATAAAAATTCCGATTATTACGCAACTATCGGTGTATATTCAAATATCGAAAGCTATAATAATTCTCAAGCTCTAGATAGAAATTACAGCCAAATGTATGATGAACAGCAGTATTATTGGAAATGGCAAAATGATACTGAAAGAAGAAATTATCGGGATATGTGGGTTTCAAGTGAAAAGGCTTATAATAATTTAAGATTTGTTGTCGGAGCTTTGGTTTTAAATAGAATTATCAGCGCGGTAAACGCTGTTAGGTTAGTTGCGTCCCATAATAAAAAATTATCAGCCGAAATGGGCTGGAATATTTCAATGGGAATTTCTAATAAACCGACTTTACCTTCCGGATTAAATATTAATTTTCATACCGCATTTTAATAAGGTATTCATTCTAAGAAATTTTAATGCTGAAATTGCTTCAGCATTTCTGTTATTTTTACAACCATTTTTTTCTTTTGAAAAAAAGAATCATTCCCACAACTATTATTACCATAATAGTCATTATTATCGGATAGCCATACTTCCAGTTTAATTCCGGCATATAGGAAAAATTCATCCCGTAAATACCAACGATAAATGTTAGAGGAATAAAAATAGTGGCAATAATAGTAAGTAATTTCATTACTTCATTCATTTTATAACTTGAACTGGAAAGATAAATCTCCAGCAGTCCGTTTATAATTTCTCTATAGCTCTCAATCCTTTCAATAATTTGTTTTATATGATCGGAAAGATCACGAAGAAATATATAAGTTGTCTTCTTAATTAATGCCGCTCTCTCCTTTTCCAAAGAATAAATAATATCTCTTAAAGGAAGTACTGCTCTTCGTAGTTTAATAATCTCTTTTCTGATTCTATGCATATCTTCAATAGAGGCTTGATCAGGATTAGTAATAAGCTGATCTTCAATTTCTTCAATTTTATCATCAAAATTTTCCAGAACAATAAAATAATTATCAACTATGGAATCTAGCAAACGATAAGCAAGATAATCAGCGCTGTGCTTTCTAATTCTACCTTTATCGCTCCGGAGCCTTTCCCGAATTAAATCAAAAACATCCCCCTCTTTTTCTTGAAAAGTAATTAAATATGACGGACCGAGTACAAAACTTACCTGCTCCATCTCGACACAATTTTTTATTTTATTGTAGTTAATCATCTTTCCGACGATAAAAAGAAAATCATCATAATCTTCAAATTTAGGATTATGTTCTACATTTAAAATATCTTCCATTACAAGCGGATGAATATTAAATATCTTTCCTATTTTCTCCATCAGACCAATGTTATGCAGGCCGCAGATATTCAGCCAGCTTACAGTCCCGTTTTCTTTAAATGCCCGCAGATCATTCACATCGGTTACAATTTTCTCTTCTAATATATTTTCATCATAATCAAACGCCGTAATTTTAATTTGCTCCTGCTTTTGCTCACCTGTAAAAACAAGCGAACCCGGAGACATTCCTCTTTTTTTGCGATAAATATTTTTTGCCATAAGTTTTATTTTTTTTGGGAGATTATTATTCTAATATAGAAAAACTATTTCTAGTTGTGAAATTTACTCATCCTAACATTAAAACTATTTTAATAATTGAAAAATTAAAATAGAAATTTAGAAATGTAACGAATTATTTAAGATGATTACGAAGATATATCTAATTTTTAAGTGCTAAAATCATCAATAAAATTTGTTGGTAATTTTAAGGATTTGTTGAAAACTAACATACCCATTTTATAAGAATTAAAATTGAAACGAAAATTTATCTAAATAATCGATAAATAAATTTTAAGCCTGCCGCTGAAGTTTTTGAATTTAATATTTATTGTTGTGGGAAAATCTTTATCAAACGTATAAGTTAAGTAGCCATTATTAGCGTTGCCGATGCTGCTGTATATAATCTTATGATTTTTATTATATAATGAAACTCTCAACGAGCCTCCCGCGTAATCGGAAATTGTAATTGATAACTTTGTTTTCGCGATTATAATTTCTGGAGTTTCTGTAACTTCCTGAGATATTTGTTTTGCATTAATTAAAAAAGTATATGAATTACTTGTGCTAATTTTTATCGGTTGGTTTATATTTCCCGCGTCATTATTGGGCGGTACAATTTCTTCCCTGCAGCCGGTAGAAAAAAATATGAGGCACAAAAATATTATATATCCATAAATTTTAATCATAAAAAAATTTAGGAAAGGGTTTCTAAAGTTGCAATACATTAAAGGAAGAAGAAGAATAATTGTGCCTTGGGAAAAAATGGCCGTCTTAAAAAAGCGGAGAAAAAGATTTTTTTAATTTTTTTTAAAACGGCTTTTCTTAAACTTATCGGTTCTCCAACTTTTTTATTGCCGCGATTACCTGTAATTGTACGGTTTGGCGTTTATCATTTTTTAAAACTTCCTTCAGATCCGGCAGTTTTTCTTTCGCGCCTAATTCGGCAAGCAGTGCGGCGGCATGGTTTATTGTTCTAAAGTAGGGATTTTTTAACGCTCCGGCGACTACATTAATAACTTCTTGATGATGCTCTTTATCAAATGATTTCGCACAATCTAAAGCGGCAATATCTAATAAATGCATTCCGCCATGGCTGTATTTATATTGAGTATATTCTGAAACCAGCGGAAGTGCTTTTGGATCTCCCAATTCTTTTAATCCGTCGAAAATCTTTCTTCTAATTATATTTCTATGAGAATCATATTCAAGAGCTTTTTTCAGAAATTCAAACGCATCATTCATTTTTACCGAACCAATAGAATAAGCGGCAGCGCCTTTTACATAATCATTTTTTTCTTCGTTAAATTTTTGAACTAAAAAATCACCGACTATTTCACTCGAGAAAATTGATAACGCTTTTACGGCAGCCTCTCTAACACGTCCGTCAAAATCATCGGCAGCAATAATAAGAGGTTTATAAGCTACTTCACCGCCAATTTTTTTTAGACTTTCTACCGCTTTGATTCTAACGCCATAAAAAGTATCTCGCATAATAGTTCTTCTTAAAAACGGTACGGCATCTTTTCCGAATTTTGAAATTTCATCGGCTGCTATTATTCTTCCTGTTACATCATCATCATATTGAAGCTGGTAAGCAAGTTCATCAAGTAATTTATTAAACTCAACTTTACAGAGAACTACAAAATTTTTGTTAAACCGAATCATATCCGGCTTCTGTTCAACATCAAACGAAAAATTATTTTCCCGCCCGGTAATTTGAATTGTACTATCAATTATTTTATTATCCGCTATTATTTGGACCGGTATTTTTGTATGAAATACGCCTACGGCGGGAAGTTCTTTTTGAGTTTGTTTAACAACTAAAATTAACTTTTTATTCTGGTCATCATAATTGTAAGAAACTTCAAACTCAGGATAACCCGCACCGTAAATCCATTCATTAAAAAACCGGGAAAGATCTTTACCTGTTGATTCCTGAAAGGCGTTTCTTAAATCTTCAGTAACTACATTATCATTTTTAAATTTGTTAACGTAGTAGCGGATTGCTTTTTGAAATTCATTATTTCCGAGTTCAAACCGAAGCATATTTAAAATTGCAGCACCTCTTTCATATGCTTTACTTCCGCCCAGTTCAACGGGAATAATTCCGGAGGAATCTTTTTTTATTTTCTCCAGAGGTGCTGAAATAACTTCTTCATTCAGATATATATTGTTTTCATTATAACGAAGATACCGGAATTCATCTTCCCCGAATTGATTTTCCGTCCACAGATCGGTAAAATAGGTGGCAAAACCTTCATTAAGCCAATCGTGTTTCCAATTTTTACAAGTTAAATAATCTCCAAACCATTGATGCGCCATCTCGTGGGCAATTAGTTCATCGGCGCTGTAATTAGGAACAGCATTTTTCCCGTGCAGTAATCTTCTATTTAAAGTTGTTGAAGTTACATTCTCCATTCCTCCCCATTCAAAATCCTGTACGGTTGTCTGCGCGTATCTTGAATAAGGATAAGGAACAATATAATTTGAAAAAAACATCATCATCTGAGGAGTGCGGCCGTAAAAAAGATCTATTTGATTAATCCACTTTTTCGGAAGATTATAATCAAGCTGCACACCTTGAACTTTTTCTTTTACAGTCGCGTAATCACCAACAATTAAGGTGGTTAAATAATTTGAATGAACATGATCCATTTTCCAATCGAAGGTTTTTGTTTTTTCGGAAGGATTTTCTTTAACTGAAATTAATTCACCGTTGGAAACAGCAATTAAATTTTCCGGCACTGTCGCGACAATTTCGGATGTTAATTTATCATCGGGCAAATCGTAAGCAGGGTACCAATATCGATTAAAATTAGATTGTCCCTGGCTCCATATTTCCATCGGCATATCCGGATTTTCTTTTGTCGGCATGAAAAAATAAAATCCTCTTGTCGGCCTCGCTGAATATTCTATATTTACCGTAACATCAGTTCCTTTAGAATAATTTTTATCCATTTTTATATATAAATTCTGATCATCCTGAGAATATTTTAATTGAGTACTATCTATTTTTACCAATGAAACTTTCATAGTTCTTGCGTGCAGTGTCAGCAGATTAAAATTATCTTCAAGAGGAGAAAAAGTAATTTTTGCGGTACCTATAACTTCTTTTTTATCCCAATTAAATTGCAGATTAAGTTTTATATTTTTTTGATCAAAATTTCGAGTATCGGAAGTTAACGCGGAAACATTACTTTGAGAAAAGCTTTGGAAATTAAATAAAAGCAACAGAATAAACAGGAAAGAAAAATGTTTGTTTAAATTTAACATTAAAATTGCTCCTAAATTTGAAGAAGAGGTGGAAAAATTAAATAACTTCGGTAACAGTTCTGGAAGAAGTAAACTTGCCTTTAAAAGTTTCCTCAGAATCTTTGCGTAAACGCGGCGCGTCATTTTCGGAGTAGGCTAAATAATTTTCAAGCGATTCACATTCGTATTCATTTATGTATGTAACTGTTGTCTCATCTGTTTTTGGTATTACTATCCGCAGCATTCTGTGGTTATTAAAATAGCCGGTTTTCATTACTGCCGGTATATGGGCAGTTTTCATCCACTCGAGCCATTCTTCTTCTATTTCTTTTTTAATGGTGTTTTCAATATTGTAGATTATCATAAATTATTCTTTATTTTTATTTAGTAAAAAATCCTGTTGAATCGAAATTTTAAGTTAGAATTTTTTTCTAAAAAAAACTATTTATTCGTAGTGATGCTGCTATCCGGAAGCCATGAAACTTTTATTTCCTTTGTTCCCCATTCTTTCGCGGAATCAATATCTTGTCCGAAATAAATATCTATAGTATTTTTAAATCTGCCGTCCATTTTATCTAGGACAACAAAATCGCCTTTAAATCCTTCAATATTAACTTTTGTTCCGTGAGTTAACCCTGAATCAATTAGATCCCTGGATACGGCAATTGCTTTTAGTCCCGGTTTTAATGTATCTCCCCAAGCGGTAATTTTAGGTTGAGAACTTGTTTGATATCGGACAGAATTAAAGGCAGTGGCGGTTACTTTAATACTTTTCTTTTTAATAGATTTTTCTTCACCGCAGGAAAGCGCAATTAATAATAAGGGAATATAAATTAATATTTTAAAATCCCGTAAATAATAATATTTCATTTTCAGCTCTTTTTGTTAAAAGTATAAATTTTGCAGGTTAAATAGTGTGCCTAATTTTGTTTACAAAAAGATTTTCTAAAAAATTTATTTTGTCATTGAATAGGAAAAAAGTTTGGATTAATTTTGAAGTAATTATAAATGATATTTACCGGAGTTATGCAAAAAAACAAAAGATTATTAGTTGCCTTTACTGTTATTGTTAGTTTAGTTATTCTAATTTCAGTTTATTTTCTCTTCAACAGCAGCCCTGCAAAAGTAAAAACACAAGAAGTTAAAATAGAAAAACCGGAACCTAAAAAAAACGAATTCGGATTAATTATAGATTCGCTGCAAGAAACAACCGGTACTATTAAACGAAATGAAACATTATCTTCTATTTTAGCCGGGTATAATGTTTCCGGTAAAACAATTTATACCCTCTCTAAAATATCGAAGAAAACATTTGATTTAAGAAAAATTAATTACGGAAAACCATATTTTATTTATGCTGCCGCCAAAGATAATAATTTAAGATACTTTGTTTATCAGGAAGATCCTGTTAATTATATTGTAATGGATTTTAAGGATTCAGTAAATATTTATCGTGGAAGTAAAAAAGTTACCGTAAAACGTAAAACCGCGACTGGAGTTATAAATCATTCATTATACGCTTCCTTAACTAATAACGATGCTGATCCCGAACTGGTGGAAAAACTTGCGGAAGTTTATGCTTGGCAAATAGATTTTTACCGGATTCAAAAAGGAGACGAATTTAAAGTAATTTATAATGAAGAATATGTAGATGATCAACCGGTCGGAATCGGCAAAATAATAGGAGCATATTTTAAACATGACGGCGAAAATTTTTATGCGATAGATTTTAAAGTTAATAACGCGGCACATTTTTATGATGAAAACGGAAAGAGTTTAAGAAAAGCTTTTTTAAAAGCTCCGTTAAAATTCTCAAGAATAAGTTCACATTATACAAAAAGAAGATTCCATCCGATTCAAAAAAGATTTAAAGCACATTTAGGAACTGATTATGCGGCCGCTACCGGAACACCTATTCATACAGTTGGCGACGGTGTTATTATTGCCGCGACTTATACTAAATATAACGGCAATTATGTTAAAGTTAGGCACAACTCAACATATACAACTCAATATTTACATATGTCTAAAATCGCTAGAGGAATGAAACCGGGAGTTCATGTTAAACAGGGTGACGTTATTGGTTTTGTAGGAAGTACCGGATTAGCAACCGGGCCGCATTTATGTTTTCGCTTCTGGAAAAATGGGAAACAAGTTGATCCGTTCAAACAAAAAATACCTTCCGCCGCTCCGCTGGATAATAAATATCTTGAAGATTTTAATAAACAAAAAGACATTATTATTTCGGAACTTGACAGCCTTCAGCTTCCGGATAAAATGATTGCTTCCAAACAGAATGAAGAAATAAATAATAGTTAAAACAGTTAAATTTATACTATTTTTTGTTGTTCATTTTTGAGAGATCAATAACTTCATTTAATTTTTCACCGCCTTTTATTCCGAAATCCAAAGTACGAATCGGAAACGGAATTGTAATATCATTATCGTCAAAAGCTTTTTTAATCTTCATAATAACATCGCTTACAGCTTTTACATAATCTTTCTGGGTAACAAATTTTATCCAGATTCTTAAATTAAAATTTATCGAGCTATCGCCGAAACCATTATAATAAAGTTCAACTTCTTTTTCGGTATCTTGATTCGGAATATTATTGGCAGCCGCTAAAGTAACTTTTCTTACC
Source organism: uncultured Bacteroidota bacterium (assembly GCA_963798775.1). Classification (GTDB taxonomy): domain Bacteria; phylum Bacteroidota; class Ignavibacteria; order Ignavibacteriales; family Ignavibacteriaceae; genus CAWCUK01. Next base: position 736,322 of record CAWCUK010000003.1, on the reverse strand, counting down.
TTTTCAAGATCATCTCCGTAAGAAACTCCCACCGCCAAATCTATTCTTCTTATTCCATTTTCAGAATAATTTATTAAAGGATTTTGAAAAACTTCTTTGTTGGGAATTAAAATATACTGCCCTTGGGGAGTTAAAATATCGGTTGTTCTTAAATTTATTTTTTGAACCGTGCCGAAATAACTGTTCGATTCAATTACATCGTTAACTTTAAATGGCTGGCGAATTGCAAGCGCGACACCGGACATAAAATTGGCGGCCATATCCTGAAAGGCAAAACCTAAAGCTAAACCGATTATTCCAACACCGGCTAAAAGTGAAACAACCGCTTGATCCAGTTTTAATACACCTAACGCAATAAATAAGCCTAAACTCCAGCAAATAATAAATGTTACTTGTGAAAGAAGTTTATTAACAGAATAATTTGAAGAAAATTTTCCTAAAATTTTATAAACTAATTTTTTTAAGAATTTCGCAATTAAATAAAAGGCGACAAAAATTAAAACCGCAACCGCTATATTAGGCAGCATTACAATTAATGTATGCAGCCATTCTTCTAATTTACCTACAACCGCGGAATAAGCCTTATTAAAATTCATGTATATCCTTCATTTTTATGAATTGCTTTAAAATAGAAATTCTTCCCGATTTTGTTGTGAGCATGCCAACTTAAAAAACAGAACAAAAAAATACTCTATTTAGATTAGCGGCAGATTAATACTTTCTATATGTTAAATTTCTTTTTTATATTTGAAATTCGAAAAACTAATCAAAAAGAAATGAACGAAAAGTACGAAGCAGTTATTGGATTAGAAGTTCACGCACAGTTGCTCACCGAATCAAAACTATTTTGCGGATGTTCAACTAAATTTGGAAATGCGCCGAACAGTAATGTTTGTCCTATTTGTTTAGGCCATCCCGGTGTACTTCCTGTGCTGAATAAAAAAGCAGTGGAATTTTCAATATTAATGGGATTAGCGACTAATTGCGTTGTAAATGAAAGATCAATTTTCGCGCGAAAAAATTATTTTTACCCAGATCTTCCAAAGGGCTACCAAATCTCCCAATATGAAGAACCAATTTGTGAACACGGAAATATATCTATAGTGTTCCCGGATGATTCAAAAAAACAAATCGGTATTACAAGAATTCATATTGAAGAAGATGCCGGAAAATCTATACATGACCAAGCTTATGAAACCCTTGTTGATGTTAATCGATGCGGAGTTCCATTAATTGAAATTGTTAGCGAACCGGATATAAGAACCGCCCAGGAAGCTTATTTATATCTTTCTAAAATTAGGCAGATTGTTCAATATTTAGGAATTTGCGACGGCAATATGGAAGAAGGTTCTCTCCGCTGCGACGCAAATATTTCCGTAAGATTAAAAGGCGCGGCTGAATTCGGCACAAAAACCGAAGTAAAGAATATGAATTCTTTCAGAAATGTTGAAAGAGCAATTAATTTTGAAATTGAAAGACAAATTGAAGTTATTGAAGAAGGCGGCAAAATAATTCAGCAAACTTTACTTTGGGATGCTGATCTGAACGAAGCTTTCCCTATGCGAAGTAAAGAAGAAGCGCATGATTATCGGTATTTCCCCGAGCCTGACCTTCTGCCAGTAATTGTTGAAGAAAGCCGGAGAAATGAAATAGCACACCAAATGCCGATTCTTGCGGATGAAAGAAAAGAAGTTTTAATAAATAGATTTGGTCTGCCTAAATATGATGCTGAGATATTAACCCAAACAAGAGAACTTGCCGATTATTATGAATCAGTAGCCGCAGTTACCGATGATTATAAAACCGCCAGCAATTGGATAATGGGAGATGTTCTAAAAGAAATTAATGAGAACAAAATCAGCATAAAAGATTTTTCCATTTCCGCGGAAAATTTAGGCAAATTGATTAATCTTATTAAAGAAGGAACAATAAGCGGTAAAATTGCAAAAGATGTTTTTCAACTGATGATAAAAGAAAATAAAGATCCTAAACAAATTGTTGAAGAGAAAAATTTAATCCAGATTAGCGATACATCTGAAATTGAAGCAATTATTCAATCGATACTTGATAAAAGCGGGAATGAAATTCAGGATTATCTATCTGGAAAAGAAAAAGTATTTGGATATTTTGTCGGACAAACAATGCGGGCGACAAAAGGAAAAGCAAATCCCAAAGTGGTAAATGAACTTTTGCGAAACAAATTAGATTCATTAAAGAACCAATAAATTTTTAATTCGTCCTAATTTATTGTTCTATATTATTTTTGAAATAACGGAGTGAAAAATTGTCATTTAAAAGCGGGCTAAAAAAATTTTTGGGAATAAAGACCGAAGAGGAATTAAACAAGAAGAAAACCTCTAAAGAAAAAACAAGAGATTTTTTCGAATCATTAATATTTGCGGCCATAGCGGCATTAATTATAATTACTTTTGTTGTTCAAAATACCAGAATACCAACCGGCTCAATGGAAGATACAATTTTAGTAGGTGATTTTGTTTTAGTAAATAAATTTATTTATGGATCCGGTTCACCAAGATATATACCTTTTACAAATGTAGAAATTCCTCATTTTACACTTCCGGCAATTAAAGAACCAAAAGCCGGAGATATTGTTGTATTTGAATATCCCGGAGCAAGAGACGTTCTTCACGCGAAAGAACGCGGTGTAAATTACGTTAAACGCTGTATAGGAACTCCGGGCGATACGCTTCAGATTATAAATAAAGTTGTTTACATTAACCATAAAAAATTCCCTATTCCCCCGCACATAAAATATTTGGATCCTTTTATAAGGCGCGATGTAGCATATGATATTTTCCCTAAAGGAATGCCTTGGAGCAGGGATAATTATGGTCCGCTTATTATACCTAAAAAAGGTTATTCAATTTTATTAAATACCGATAATATTGAACAATGGAGAACAACTATTAACCGTGAATTCGATAAAAGTGTTGTAGGCATTAAAGGAAATCAAGTTACTATAAACGGAAAACCGGTTAAATCTTATACTTTTCAAAAAGATTATTATTTTATGATGGGTGATAATAGAGATGATAGTGCCGATAGCCGTTATTGGGGATTTGTGCCCCGTGACCTTGTAGTTGGAGAGGCTTTTATTACATTGTTCTCTTGGGATAGAGATATTCCTTTTTCTGATTTCTTCCGTTTAATCGGTTCTATAAGATTTGACAGAGTATTAAAACTGCTTCATTAATTCTTTTTTTTACATTAAATGAAATTAATTGGGCGGCTAATTTTCTCGCCCTTTTTTATTTTTGCTTATGGATATATTAAACCTAAACTACGAAAAGTATAAACTTTCAAACGGGCTGGAAATTATTCTTTACCAGGACAACAACCTTCCTATTATAGCTTTAAATATTTGGTATAAAGTAGGTTCGGCTAATGAGGTGAAAGGTAAAACCGGTATCGCTCATTTATTTGAACATATGATGTTCCAGGGTTCTAAAAATGTAGCGAAAGAAATGCATTTCAAATTTATACAGGAAGCAGGAGGAAATTTAAACGGATCAACAAGCTTCGACAGAACAAATTACTATGAAAAAGTTCCTTCTAATTTTTTGGAATTAATTTGCTGGCTTGAATCGGACAGAATGGGATTTCTACTTCCCGCCTTAACTCAAGAAAAGTTGAATAATCAAATTGATGTTGTTAAAAATGAAAGACTGGAAAGATATGATAATCAGCCGTACGGACTTGCTTGGGAAAAAATAATCTCAACTTTATATCCGGAAGGACATCCTTACAGTTGGCCTACAATCGGTTTTATTGATGATATTACAAGTTATACTCTTGATGATGTTTCCAATTTTTTCAAAAAATTTTATTCTCCTTCAAACGCAAGCTTAGTTTTAGCCGGTGATTTTGAAAAAGAATCCGCAAAAGAATTATTTAATAATTATTTTGGCGGATTGGCCGTACATAAGGATTTTACTCCTATTGAAGTTGAACAATTTGAATTAGAAAACAGTATATATTTAAAGCATAAAGAAAATGTTCAACTTGAGAGAATTTATTTCGCTTGGCCTACAGTAAAAGCTTTTCACCGCGATGACGCCTCGCTTGATGTTTTAAGCGATGTTCTTTCAGGTTCAAAAAGTTCTCGTTTATATAAAGATTTGGTTTATGACAGAGAAATTGCTCAAGATGTTTCCGCATTTCAATATTCCGGAAAAATTGCCGGACATTATATGATAATTGTAACTGCTAAGCCCGGAACTGATTTGGATACTTTAAAAGAAAGCTGTTTTTGAGGAAATACAACTTGTTGCAAATGAAGGAATAACCGATAAAGAGCTGCTTAAATCAAGAAACGGAATAAGGTCCGGATTTATTTACGGACTGCAAAATTTAAATAGTTTGGCCGATCAATTTAATTTTTACAATTATTATTTGGGCGAACCGAATTCCTTCGCTTACGATTTAAAAGATATGAGGATGTTACTTCTGATGATATAAAAAAAAGTATAAATAAATATTTAACTAAACCTTACGTTGAATTAAGAATTTCACCGAATATTTAGGATTTTATTTTTATGAATTTAGAAAGAAGTACGAAACCTTTACCTACGGATGAAATAAATTTTTCACTCCCGGAAATTCAAAATTTTACTCTTGAAAATGGACTTGAAGTTTTTTTTGTAAAAAAAGATTCACTTCCTATCTTACGATTTAATTTAGTTATAAACGCGGGAAGTAAATTTGATCCTGCGGATAAAAAAGGATTAGCTAATTTATTTACTCTTATGCTTGATGAAGGCGCCGGAGATTATAACGCGCTCGAGTTGAGCGATGAATTTGATATTCTTGGAAGTCATTTTGGAGTTAGAAGCGATCATGATACAATTTATCTTTCGCTTCAAACTTTAAAAGAAAATCTAAACCGTTCTTTGGAATTACTGGGACTTGTTGTTACCAAACCTAAATTTGATGACGAAGATTTTGAGCGTGAAAAAAGAAAAGTTTTAACACATCTTCTTCAACTTCATGATGACCCTGAATCTATAGCAAATTCAGTTTTTGATTTTCTTGTTTTCGGTGAAGAAAATCCTTACGCCTATTCCGCCGATGGTTATGAGAGTACATTAAAAAATGTAACAAATGAAGATATTAAACAATTTTACCAGCAGTATTTTATTCCTAAAAATGCGGCACTGGTTGTTGTGGGCGCTTCTTCCGAAAATGAACTAAAATCTGACTTTAAATAAATATTTAAAAGATTGGAATTTAACCGGCGAAAAAGCTCATGTTAGTTTTACCAGTCCTAATAAGTTACATAATATTTTTTTAGTTCATAAAGAAAATTCTGTGCAGACCGAAATTCGTATCGGCCACGTTACTTCAAAAAGAGACGAAGAAAGTTTTTTTAAACGGAATATATTAAATATGGTTTTGGGGGGACAATTTTCCTCCCGTATTAATTTAAATTTACGTGAAGATAAAGGCTATACTTACGGGGCTTTTTCACAATTTATTTATTTTAAAGAAAGCGCGTATTTTTATTCCTCAACTTCGGTAGGTTTAGATAATACCGCAAACGCGATTAAAGAAATTTTACATGAACTAAATAATATTAGAAAAGGCATTACGTTCGAAGAGTTAGAATTTGCAAAATCTTCGGTGATACGAAAATTCCCTTCAAATTTTGAATCATACAGACAAATTGCGGGAAATTTAACAGGAAAAATTCTATTCTCTCTTCCGGATAATTATTTTAATACTTATTTGGAAAGAATAAAAAAGATAACTTTAGAAGAAGTTAATGAAACGGCAAAAGAAACTATTTTCCCTTTCGATGTTACAGTACTTTTGGTCGGAGACAAAACTAAACTTATCCCACAGCTTAAAGAAGCCGGCTATACGCAAATAACTGAAGTTGACGTAAACGGAAAAGTGTTAAGCTAATTAGTCTGTACCTATATTAGAAGGATTTATAAATTGGTAACCGATTTTTCTTAAAGAAACAATTGAAGTTTGCACCGTAATATAATCATCCACAGAAAGCAGCAGCAGCGCCTTCATTTCTCCTTTTACGCTTCTCACAAAATGTTCAAAATCTCCGATTGTATTTTCCGAACTTTCGGCGGGAATTGTTTTTATCGCGCTTAAATTTATAAGCTTAATTTTTCTTTTTTCCAGTTCACTTTTAACTAACGGAAATACAGGTCCGTTATAAAAATTAGAATTGTCGTCAACTAAAATAAAAACCGCGCTGCCGAACGATCCGATAATTGAGCGAATTGAATTCTTTAATCTTTTTAAACTGTAACCGGAACTTAATTTATATTCCAAATCGCTTATTTCATCATTTAAAAGAACCGCGTACTCTTTATGATTTTCTCTTATTTGTTTAGCCAATTGTACATTAGACTTAGAAGGAATTAATACAACTCCGAATTGTTCCGGCGAAGAAAGTATTGAACCGGTTTCACTTTTATTTAATTCGTTAAACTCTTTTAGTAAAATTGAAACTGAACCCGCTTCCCTTTTAATTGAATTATTATAATCAAAAATGGATTTTAGCTTTTCTTTTCCACCGGAAAATATTTTAACAATGGTTTCACCGTTAATTCTTTCTTCTTTCGATTTTACTACGACTTCATTGGGATTAAAAGAATTTGTAATTTCGCTAATTAAAAGCGCGATAGGAAGATCCTGAGGTACATTTACTTTGTAAGAATATTCCGCTTCTTTCTGCTCATTAGTTTTTTTTGATAATATTATCCAATCTTCTTTTAAGCCGAGACTGTACAGAGCTGAATTAAATTTCTGATTTATCAAAGCCGCGCTAATTTCATTTTTGGCTTCTTCGGAATTATCCTTATAGTTCTTATTAATTAATACATTAACAATTAAAATTATAAAGGCTAAAGCAAATAAAACGGCAATTATCTTTTTTTTATTCACAGGAAGATTCATTTATAGGAATTATTACTCTTACTTGTTTTTAAAATTTGGCTTTCGTTTTTCAAGAAAAGCTGAAGTCCCTTCTTTAAAATCCTCTGTACCGCAGCAAATACCGAATAAACTAGCTTCATAATTTTGTCCCTCTTTTGAGGAAACTTCATCAACAATATTAACCGCTTTAACAGCCAAACGAACGGCGTGCGAAGCTTTTGAAGCAATTTTTTTGGCTGTTTCTTTTGCTTTATCAAGCAGCTCATTTTGCGGGAAAATTTTATTAACCAAACCAATTCTGAAAGCTTCATTTGCGTCAATCATATCGCCGGTTAAAATATATTCCATCGCGCGGCCGGAGTTTATCAATCTAGTTAAACGTTGAGTTCCGCCGTAACCGGGAATAATTCCTAAATTAACTTCGGGTTGTCCGAATTTAGCGTTTTCGGAAGCAAACCTGAAATGGCATGATAAAGCTAATTCAGAACCGCCACCGAGCGCAAATCCGTTTACAGCCGCGATAACCGGTTTATCTAAATTTTCAATTAAATTAAAAACTTCTTGTCCCCTTTCGGCAAAATCTTTCCCGGAAATCAAATCCAATTTATTTAATTCGGAAATATCGGCACCCGCCACAAAAGCTTTTTCACCGCTTCCCGTTAAAATAACAACTTTAACTTCATTATTATTTTTAAGATCGGTAAATATATTTTTTAGATCTGCCATAGTTTGAGCATTTAACGCATTCAGTTTATCGGGTCGATTGATTGTAACGACCGCAATATTTTCTTCAATAGTTAATAATAAATTTTGATATGCCATTATTACTCCTTAAAAAGTTATGTACAAAGGAAGTCTGATTTTTAGATCCAACCCCAAATATTGATTTGTTTTATTGTAATTATAACTTGCTAAAATTTCCATCATAAACATAGAAACTCCAACTCCGGCGCTAATGCCAATTTTAGAATTTTCTTCTGTGTAATTGCTTCTTCCGGAAGTATATTTGAATTGATGCAGTTTTTGGTAATAAGTAAAATTAGCCGATACTTCAACTATCGGCATAAATAGAACAATCTTTTCAATTAATGGAGAAAAATAATACCTTAATCCTGCATTAATCGGTATCGCGGTTGTAGAAAAATTAGAGTATTGAGTAGTTTGATAAAACTGCTGTGAACCCGGATATTGTTCATAACCAATACGGGCAAATACAAACGCGGGAAGATATTCGTTATCGGTATAAGAAATTTCAAAATTTAGTCCGTAGCCTAAATCGGTAGAATTCGCAAAATAATTAACCGGTAAACGCGGCCCAACCCCTAAGGCGATAAAAACTCCGCGCGCTTTACTCGATGGAACTTGCGCAAAAAGCGTTACTGAAAAAATCACAAAAAATAAAACTAATATTTTTTTCATATCGGACTTGTATTGTTGGAAATCAAAATTACACAATTAAGTTTACAGCAAAAATGATTCATCTAACCTTTTTCGGGCTGAATAAAATAAAAATCAGAGTAACCGATAATTGAGCTGTCAAAACATAACCGCTCCAATTTTTTGTTATCTCAAAAAATCCTTCCCAGCTTATATAATGAGCAGCCAAAAACAGATGAATTAAATTTGAGGAGCCGCTTCCGAAAGATAAAATGTTACTCCACAAAATTGTAAAAACTATTATAACAAACCAATAAATATTTAAATAAAATTGAAGAATAAGAGAAATAATTAAAGCGGTTAAAAGAAAGTTTATTGAATTGAGATACAAAAATTTTCCCTTTTCCAAAGGAATAAACTCATAAGTAAAAAGGAGTACTATAAGCAAAAATGTTAAAAAGAATTTTGCTTTAACTTTATATGTAGAAAAATAGAGAAAAAAGAAAAACAAAAGGAGCTGCGGCGCATTCCAGATTAAATAAACTGGGTAATCAAATATTGAAGATAGGCCGAGCTCGTAAAAATATTCCGGATCACCCAGCTTTAGGATTTTAAATAGATAAAAAATTATTCCTATTATTACTAACGGCGCGGCAATCCAAGTTAAGGGCGATAAAGTTTTATTATACTCCGGATTCACAAAAAGTTGTTTTATTTCTTTTAGATAATCTTCTTTAAAAACTATAAAAAAAGGAAGAATAAGACTTAAATGAAATCTGAATCCGATTATAATAATGTATGTATCCAAATTAAAATAACGGAGAATAAATCCTGCCGTGTTTACTAAAATAACAGCGAGAATAATTTTAAATATGCCAGGTCGGTACTTCAAAAAATTACTCGGTTTCCTGCTTTTTCAATTCAGTTCCCACACCTTTATCATAGACAAGTTTTCCGCCGTGTTCGCCGGTTTCATATACGAAATAAACACCGATAAAAGCTAATATAACAAAAGCTATTTTAATTTTGCCTTCAAATTTCTTTTTAATTACCGAAATAGTTCGTAGTACAAGCACAGCGGTAAAAAACCATAAAGTTATGTTTGCCCATTCTTCGTGTTCGCTGATTAATCCGAAAGGAATAATCGCTCCTTTATTCTCCCAAGCGCTTGCTACATCCGCCGCTTGATTGCCGGTTAATACCGCGGTGAACGCGCCCAAAACTCCCAGCAGCAAAAGCAAATGCGCGGCTTTAGAATAAAAATCTTTTTAAATACAACTCCTATAAATTCAAGCAAAGCGTAACCGAGAAAAAACGCGATAGGGAAATGTACAACTTGAGGATGAAGTTCTGCCCAAAATTCCATTAGAGATAATTCCTTTCAAAATATAGTTTTGTTTTTCGATGTCTTATGTCGAACATTTTATTCAATTCATATTTTATTATAAAATCCCCCAATTCCCCTAAAAAACCGAACGGTGGGATATATTCAACTTTATCAGTCATTTTAACTCCGCCGTTTACTTTTTCAAAAATATGATGATGAAGCCAAAATTTAAAAATGCCCTCTTCCTGCAAATCACTTATTAAACGCGGAGGATCTGCTTCCTTTATTTTAATTTTCCAGCTAAAAGAGAAAAGTCCTTTTTTAATTTTCAAAGAAATTTGAGAATCCTTTTTAAGCGGCGTTGAGGAGATATCAATAATTTCCACGTCAATATCAACCGGTGAAATAATTTTAAGATTATTTGTATTTGTGTGAAAATCATATAATTCGTTTATATCGGCAGTAATAATAACAGACTTTTCAAATTTCTTTTTATTCATAGAGAAACTAATTAAAAAATATTTAACCGCACAAAACCGAGCCGCCGTTTACGTTAAGAATTTCACCGTTTATCTGCCGCGCCAAATCGGAAGCTAAAAATAAAACTGGGCCGGCAATATCTTCCGCGGTAGCAATTCTTTTAGTTGGAATTTCACTACGCACTTTTTCTTTATAAACTTCGTCAGAAAAAACATTATTAGTCATATCTGTAACAACCCAGCCCGGCGCCACGGAATTTGCGGTAATATTAAACTCTCCCAGCTCAACCGCCAAAGATTTAGTAAAAGAAATAACGCCGCCTTTGGAGGAAGCATAATGAGAATAATTCGGCTCGCCCCGTTGTCCCGCGGTTGAAGTAATATTTATTATTCTTCCGAAATGATTTTTCTTCATTACGGGAATAATGAATTTTGTAAATAAAAAAGTTCCGGTTAAATTTATTCGAATAGTTTCTTCCCATTCCGTTAACATCATCTCATCCGCCTTCCCGAATTTCCAAACTCCGGCATTATTAACAAGAATATCAACTTTGCCGAAATCAGAAATAATTACATTAATTTTTTCTTCAATATCTTCGGAAGAATTAAGATCGACTTGATAAGCTTTAATTTTTATTTTTGGAGAAAATTTTTCTACCAGTACATTCGCGGCTTTTATATTATTATTAAAAGTAAAAGCAATATCGGCATTCGCTTCGGCGAAAAGCTTAACGCATGCGGCCCCAATTCCCCCGGAACCACCGGTAATTAATACTACTTTGTTTGATAAATCAATCATTAATATTTCACCTTATAAAGGAATAATCCTTTTGCCGGCACTGCTTCTCCGGCGGATTCTCTATCTTTTTTATTTAAAACAGTTAGTAAATAATCTTTAGTTTGATTCTCTTTTAACGCTCTTAAAAGAGTTCCGGTTATTGTTCGAACCATTCCATGCAGAAAACGATCGGCTTCAATATAAAATAAAACAATACCGCGAGTTTCTTTCCAGCCGATATTATAAATGGTACATACTTTATTTTCTGTTTCAGTATTTTTTCTTGCAAAGGAAGTAAAATTATGCTCCCCGAGCAAGCTTTCCGAAAGCTTATTTAATTTTAAGATTTCTAATTGATGATGATAAAAATATGAATAATTATGATAGAACGGAGACTTTTTCTTCGAAAATAAATAAATATAACTTCTCTTTTTAGCGTCAAACCTGGAATGAAAAGTTTCGTTGGTTTCTTCAAATTTAAGTATAGAAATTTCTTTCGGTAAAATACTATTTAAAGAATGTTGAACTCGTCTGATATCTAAATGCCGTCCCGTTCTAAAATTTGCAATTTGCCCCAATGCATGTACTCCGGCATCCGTTCTTCCGGATCCTATTAAATTGATTTCCTCCTTTGTGATAATTTGTAAAGAATTAATAATTGCTGCTTGTATTGTAGGAGCGTTATTCTGAATCTGCCAGCCTGAATAACCGGTGCCGTCATATTGTATTTTTAGTTTATAATTTTTCAAATTTAATTTTTTAGCAAAACTAATAAGAATTTATGATTTAGTAAAAATTTTATTATTCTTTCTTATCACTTAATATAAAATAAGATAAATGATTTTTATCATGTTCACATTTAATTAAAATACTCTGTGACAATATGCATTGCCTAGTGACCTTCTTCCTACTATTTTATTCCTGAATCGTTTATTAAAATAAGAAAAATAGGAGGCCGCCATGTTATGGACAATTTTTGTAATTCTGCTGATACTATGGTTATTAGGTTTTACCGTATTCAATTTGGGGGCATTTATTCATATTCTTTTAGTAATTGCGGTAATTGTGCTAATAGTAAGATTAATTCAAGGCAGAAGGGTGCTTTGACATGATAGAATTATTTTTGTTTGTTGTTACCGTTCAGAAAGGAAAATGATGAGAAGAAATAAATTAATTCCGGGATTATTTCTTTTTCTCATGTCTATAGTATTTGTTTCCTGCGGAAATGATAACGGGAAACAAGAAACTGTCGACAATGAGGATAAAACTCCTGTTGTTACAAATAATGATATAAACAGAACAGACAGGACTCATTTTTTTGTTATCAACAAAGATTATTCTTTTGATGAAAAAGATGATTATAAAAATCAATTAAATAAAGGAATAACTGATATCGACAATGAAATAAATAAACTTCAGGGTGAAGCTGAAAAAGTTAAAGGCGACACGAAAAAACGCTATCACGAATTAATCAGCGATCTGAAGGATAAGAAGGAAATACTAAAAGAACAGTCGGCGAAAGTTGATGATCAAACTAAAGAAAGCTGGGTTCGGTTTAAATCAAATGTAAATAATACCTGGAATGAATTAGAAAATGATTGGGATAAAATGATGACGGATATAAAACGTGAATAATTTTATCCAAACCATTTTTCAATAATAAAAAGCTGTTTCGGAAGTTACTCCGTTACAGCTTTTTTTATAAAACAATAACAAAAAAATATCCTGCTAAAATAACAGCCAGAACACCGAAACCGGGAAGCGTATATCTTTTCAATTCCTTTGAACCTAAAGTTATTGTAATAATTGCTTTGAAAATAGTATTAGCGATTAAAGCCAATATTAAAGCAGCGCCGGCAGTTTTAATATTTATTCCGTTCTTAGAAAGTTTGGCAAGTGAAAGTACAATCGCGTCAATATTAGTTAATCCGCCTAAACCGCTGGCTACATAAATTCCTCCGGCTCCCATATAAACTTCTGCCGCTTTCGAAACAAATATTATAACTCCGAATACAACACCGAAAAGTAAAGCTGACCTAAGTTCAAAAGGATTTTTAAGATCAATTGCTTCATGTTTTTCATGTTTAAATTTTTTAGAAATGAAATAACTAATTATCCCGCCGACAATAGAAAAAATCATTAAAGGAAGCCACACTTCAGGAACTAATGAATTATTTAAAACTAAAATAATTATGAAAACTCGCGGAAACATAACCGAAGAGGCAAGAATAATTCCTGTACCGAATTCACCCGAAAGATTTGCGTTAGCCTTACTTTTTTTAGATAAAGAAAATGTAACCGCAGTACTGGAAACCAAACCGCCCATTAAACCGGTAATTGCAATTCCCTTATCCTTACCGTAAAATTTTATCAAGATATAGCCTACAAAACTGATTCCGCTAATAAAAATCACCATATACCAGATCAAACGGGGGTTTAAAACATTCAACGGACCGTAGGTTTTATCGGGCAAAAGTGGCAGCACTATAACTGTAATTAGAGCCAATTTAAGCGTGGCATAAAGATCTTCTTCATTAATTTTACCCACAAAACGATGTAGCTGAATTTTAAGAGTAAGAAATAGTGCAATAATAACAGTTATTACTGCGGCTAAAATCATAAAATTCCAATATACCAGAGAACCCAGTACAAAAACTAATAAAGTTGAAATTTCTGATGTTCCCCCCAGCCTGCCTTTTTTTGCTGAAAAGATATGCGCGGAAGTTACAAGTGAGGAAAAACCGATAAAAACTGCGGCGTATACCCATATAGTAGTGATTGACGCAATAAGAGCGGCTGTAAAACCTAAAATTGAAATTAATGGAAAGGTTCTTATTCCGGCAAATGTTTTTTCATCATGAGGCCGCGAATGCTCTCTTTCAAGCCCGATAAAAGCGCCAATTAAAACAGCAATAGCTAATTTTTGAACAAGAACAAATAAGTCTTCACTTTCCAGATTTGAATTAGTGGAGACTAAATAATCGGGTAAAAATTTAATGGTATCTTGAAATCCCGGCAGCATGAAATCCTATTATTATTAAATTGAAATAATAAGGAAAATTATAAAAAAATATTCTTGGTTGCGTCACTTGAAAATAAAGATTTTAAGATGAAGAGCATAAAAATTCGTGAATATTAATTTTTATCAAGACTAATTTTTTGGAGATAAATCCGGCTGTAATAAATTTAAAAATATCTAACAGCATAAAATTAACTTGTATTTATATTATAAAATTTTTTAATCAATATCACTTCACTCTTTAATTTATTTATTACTTTTAAATCTCTTTTGGCATTAGCACAAGTAATTAAAAATATTTTTCTTATTATAAAAAGAGACATTTCTTTAATAATTTATAACATTTTAAACATGAATTTTTTATGATTCCCAAATTATTTGAAGCTGGCTTTTGGGGTTTGTTTGCCGGAGCGGCTTTAATTATTGGAGCCGCCATTGGTTATTATTTAAAAGTTCCTAAAAGAGTTATTGCGTCAATAATGGCATTCGGAAGCGGAGTTTTAATTTCTGCGCTTTCTTTTGAATTGATGGATGAAGCTTATAAAATAGGCGGATACGATTCTACTTCGATTGGATTTCTCGGCGGGGCCTTCGTCTATTCAATCATCAACTATATTTTATCAAAAAAAGGAGCTAAGCATCGTAAAAGATCGGGAGAAAAACAGGCTTCCAATAATGATGAAGGAGGAAGCGGTATGGCTATTGCCGTTGGTTCTCTTCTTGACGGAATTCCCGAATCAATTGTAATTGGATTAAGTATGCTTAAGGGGGGCGCTGTAAGTTTTGTTGCCGTAACCGCAATTTTTTTATCAAATGTACCCGAGGGATTATCCAGCTCAGCGGGAATGAAAAAAGCCGGACGTTCGCCAAAATATGTTTTCGGAGTTTGGATTAGTATAGCTTTAGCCTCAGGTTTAGCGGCTCTTGTGGGATATTCGGTTTTTCAAAATTTTTCGGAAGAAGTTGTTGCTGCAACAAATGCAGTGGCTGCGGGAGCAATTTTGGCTATGCTTGCGGATACTATGATTCCCGAAGCATTTGAAGAAGTTCATGATTTAGCCGGTCTAATTACAGTATTTGGATTTTTAGTAGCTTTTATTCTTTCCAAATTAGGGGGATAAATTATTTAATATACACTGTTTTAGTATTCATAAATTCCTTAATGCCTATTGGCGAAAGTTCCCTACCGTAACCCGATTCTTTTACTCCGCCGAAAGGTAATCTAGGATCCGATTTAACAAGTGAATTTACAAAACAATTTCCGGCCTTCAATTCATTCTTCGCAATCCTTTCACCTCTTTCAGTATCGGAAGTAAAAACCGCAGCGCCTAATCCAAAGGAAGTATCATTTGCTACAATTATTCCGTCCTGTTCACTTTTTACGCGAATTAATGAGGCAACCGGACCAAATAATTCTTCTTCATACGCCGGCATTCCGGGAGAAACATTCGCTAAAACTGTCGGAGGATAATAAGCCCCTTTTTGAGCAGGAATTTCTCCTCCTAATAAAAGTTTAGCTCCGTTTTTCAAACTATCTTCAACTTGTTTATGTAAATCATCTCTTAAATCATTCCTGGCTTGCGGGCCTAAATCAATATTCTCATCAAAAGGATCGCCCATTTTTTTCTGCCGCATCTTTTCTACAAACATTTCTTCAAATTTTTTATATATAGAATCGACAACAATAAATCTTTTTGCGGCTATACAACTTTGCCCCCCGTTAAGTATACGAGAAGTTACACAAGTGTTAACCGCTTCCTCTAGTTCAGCATCTTCTAAAATAAGATAAGGATCACTTCCTCCTAATTCTAGAACAGTTTTCTTTAAAACGGAACCTGCTTCTTTAGCTACTGCTTTCCCGGCAGGTACACTTCCTGTTAATGTTACGGCTTTAATTTTTGGATTATGAATTACATCCGCGATATCTTTTGAAGGGAGAATTAAACTGCGGAATAAATTTTCCGGAAAACCGGCTTCCTTAAATAATTCTTCAATAGCTAACGCGCATCCGGAAACATTGGAAGCATGTTTTAAAACTCCCGCGTTTCCCGCCATTAAATTTGGAGCGGCAAAACGAAATACCTGCCAATACGGAAAATTCCAGGGCATAATCGCCAGAATAACACCAAGAGGATTATATGTTACAAAACTTTTTGCGGCATCTGTTTCAACAGGTTCATCAGCCAAAAAATTTTCCGCATTATCCGCGAAATAATCACAAACCCAAGCGCATTTTTCTACCTCCGAGCGGGACTGTTTAATCGGTTTTCCCATTTCCAAAGTCATTATTTCAGCAAAATGATCTGTTTTCAATTTTAAAATTGACGCGGCTTTTTTCATTAATTTTGTGCGTTCGTCAAATGAAGTTCTCTGCCAATTATTAAAAGCTTCGTCCGCGTCATCAACAATTTTGCCGACTTGCTCCTTACTCATTTCTTCGTAGCTGTATATTTCATCTCCGTTTGCCGGATTTATAGATCTAATCATTTTTAAGCCCTTTAATTTTATAGTTTTAAATTAAAGTGAAATTCTCCTGCTTAACTGTGATAAGTTAAACAATAAAATTTTATTTGATTCTCTTAATAACTACGATTGTTTTATCATCGCTATACTGTCCGTTTTTAGAGAATTGTATAACATCATCTAAAATAGAATAAGTAATTTCTTTTGGGCTTAAATGTTTTATTTTCTTAAGAAGATTATTAAGCCTGTCCTCACCGTAATTATTGAAATCAGAATCAGCCGAATCGGTAACACCGTCAGAATAAATTACAAGTACGTCATCTTTTTGGAAATTAATATTATCTAAAACATACCTTGCATTAGGTGCCGGGCCAAGCACAGGCCCCGTAGGTTTCAAAAGAATTATTTCATCGGAACCGTTTCTTAAAAATATTGGCGGGTTATGTCCGGCATTCGCGAATAAAAATAAACCATTTTGATCTGTATAAAGCTCCCCGTAAAAAAGTGACGCGAATTTATCATCGGCAAAAATTTTATTTACAAGTTCGTTCATCCTTTTCATTAAAGGAGAAATTTTAATTTCGAAATTAGATGCCATCCTTAAAGCGCCGGAAATATACATTGCCTCGGCCGCAGCGCTTACACCTTTACTGGCGGCATCACCTACAGCAATTCCTAATCTCTCCATATCATTTCCTATTTGGAGATAATCAAAAAAATCGCCTCCCACAATTTCCGCCGGATCCGTAACGCCGAAAATTTCATAATTATGAAATCTATATTCATGCTCGGGAAGAATACTTTTCTGAAGTTCCCGTGCTTTATCTAAATCCGCCCGCAAAGTTTTGGCACGATGAGAATAACGCTTTTGTTTAATTTGTGAAGTAAGAGCCGTAGAAATAATATTTAAGGTAGTTTTAAAATCATCATTTATTTCTTCGCTGTTTAAGGCTAGAAGATATTCAAAATAAAGCTTTCCGTTTACTTTGGCTTTATCGCCAACTCCTGAAGCGGAATATTTGAAGATACCTTTTTTTCTTAAAACTTCATTAGTTTCGCTTCCCATAATTGTCCGTTCTTTTGCAATAAGATCGAATATCGGGTAATCGGAGATTACAATTCTGAATTCCGGATTTATTTCTTCTATTGTTCCCGTTTGATATAATAAACAATAAGTTCCGGTTTCTATATCAAGTTTCCAGATTCTGCCGCCGTTTACATTAATAGTATCGTTATCTACTATTTGATTAAGCACCGACGCCAGCATCTCTTTTTCATTAGAAAAAGTTTGAGAGGCAATTGACTCAACTGTTTTATAAAGTTTTTTCTGATTCATATTTTTAATAATATCTTCTATAATTCTATTCGGTGTAAAAATCTATCATTTTTATTATTGAGCGTTTACATACTTTGCAAAAATTATTTATCGTAGCCGATTTCATTGTACAATCTTCCATCGGACGATAAACTCCTTTTGCAACATATCCTCCTCCTTCAAAAGCGCCTACTACATCCGAAAATTCTTTTGTGGCCGGAGTAGGGATAGGAGTTGATGCATCCACCAAATCTTTCCATTTAGCGTCGAAGTTTATAAGTGTAGTTAAATTTGGTTCCAAAGGTTCAATTCCCGGCGGATAAATATTTTCATACGGAACTTCCGAGGTGTAATATTCATCGCCTAAAAAAGCAAATCCATGCCCGAATTCATGTGTAAATACATATTCTTCATACGGATTATTATTTACGCAGACAGAATACAAGTTATAAATTGCTCCGCCGCCGTATATATTAGAATTGACTAAAATATATATTTGATCATAAGGGGCGTTTGCCGCGACATCACGAACAGTTTTATTATCTTCAGTCATTAAATAACGTTCTTCATCGAAGGTATAAAAATGTGTTTTCAGCAGAGTCTTTTTCCATATTTTTTTTGCCGGAATATCAGTTCCGGATTCTTTTGACGGTGCTTCAATTCCCCATACGTTAAATTTTTCTTTATTCTCCTTATAAGGAGATGAGTTAAAAAGATAACCGGAGAATTTTTTACAGTCTTCTCTAAATTTTGACATTTCCGCTTCCGTGTAACCTTCGGGAATGATTACAAGATCAACTTTCTTTTCCGGATTACCGTTATAAACTACTTTAAAATTATTAAACCGATAATTGCTCTCTGTTGAAATAAAATAATTTTCTGGATTAATTTTATATTCAAATTTTTTAATCAGTCGATTTTCTTTATCACGGCTGAAGAAGATAACTCTCACATTTTTTTTCGGAAAGGGCATTACAACTGTTTCACTAAAACTTTTCACAATATTTTTGGCTTCTTCAGTGGTCTGCCACTCGTGGAAAAGTGTTGAATATGTATGCGAGTAAATTAAGTTCTGCGTAGAATCATCATAAACTTTTACTTCATATTCACCGTAATCGAAGGGATCTATAAGATTTTTAGTAGTTCCGCCCCAAAATGGTTCTTCTTTTAATTCATCAATCGAATAGTAATCATTTATGGAATCACCGGTATGGTAATAATCAATTCTTAATGTTTTATGAAGAAAATAATCATCAAATTTTATTTGAGCATAATTTATTGATGAGACGCAGAAAAGAAAGAGTAATATTTTCATTTATGTAGTGAATAGTGTTTTGGAAATTGTGAATTTCTATTTAATTTTTCTTGAGCCGGGTTTAACTAATTCTTCTCCCTGTTTACATAAAGGGCATTCTTCAGGAGCGAAGGAAACGGCATTCATTATCATTGTACTTTTTTGAGGAAAACCAAAATTAACTTTACCGCTGCTTCTATCGACGATAAATCCTACTCCAACCACCTCAGCACCGTTATTTTGGGCGATATTAATAACTTCAACTACTGAACCGCCTGTTGTAACTACATCTTCGCAGACTAAAACTTTTTCGCCTTTTGTTAATGAAAATCCTCTTCTTAAAGTCATTATTTTATCTTCACGTTCCGTGAAAATAAATTTTTTATTTAACTGCCTGGCAACCTCATAACCCACAATCAACCCTCCCATTGCAGGCGCAATAACAGTATCTATTTTATATTCTCTAAAATAATCAGAGATTACGGAACAAACTTGTTCGGTATAATTAGGATACTGCAGAACCTTTGCGCATTGAAAATACATATTACTGTGCCTGCCTGAAGTAAGAAGAAAATGCCCGTTCAGTAAAGCTCCGCTTTTTTCAAATATATTTAGGATTTCTTTTTCATCCAAGTTCATCTAAAAAATCCTCCATCTCATTAGCGGCGTGATTTTCGCCGGTTTGTTTTGCAATTTTAATTCCTTGTTCGTACAATTTTTTTGCTTCAGGAATTTCATTAAGATCAGTTTTTAACTGGGCATACTGCATGTACGCCGGTACATAATTAGAATCAGCCTCTAAAATTTTCTTAAAGTATACTTCGGCTTCTTCATAATTTTTAATCGACATATATTCCAGCGCGATACCGTATAATATAAAAGGATCTTTAGGATCCTTTTTATAAAATTCTAATAATTTTTCTAAACGCTCCAATTAAATTCCTTCAATATCATTAGCGAGGGAAAAATCTTTTTCTGTAATTCCGCTTTCGCTGTGGGTGGAAAGGGTAATTTTAACTTTGTTCCAATCGTGCAGAAAGATGTCCGGATGATGATTTTTGGCTTCGGCTTTTTCGCCTACCTTGTTAACAAAATTAAGTGCCTCTTTAAAATCTTTAAATTCAAATTCTTTGCCGATAACTTTGTTGGAATAACTCCAGCCGTCAACTTTTTTTAAGTGCTG
Organism: uncultured Bacteroidota bacterium; assembly: GCA_963798775.1. GTDB lineage: Bacteria > Bacteroidota > Ignavibacteria > Ignavibacteriales > Ignavibacteriaceae > CAWCUK01. The sequence continues at coordinate 716,169 of CAWCUK010000003.1, read as the reverse complement.
GGAAATCTCATTTTCTGTTAAAGCTGTCATTTTCTCCTCCTTACAAAAAGGTTTTAAAATAGACTTACAAATTTAAGCATAAAAAAAGCGTATTAAAAATAATACGCTTTTTTAAGTTTTTAGTATGAGTTTATTGTCACCTCATAAAATTAAGCCTCGCCGGTATCGGATTTTTCTTTAGCCTTATCCGATGCTTCATCCGGTCCTTCATCAAGAAAAACCAATTCTTCAGCGGGTTCCAGATGTTTGCCTAATATTCGGGTGCCTTCCTTAAACGAACCTCTTAAAATTTCTTCGGCTAACGGATCCTCAACATATTTTTGAATGGCCCGCCTTAAAGGACGCGCGCCGTATTTCTGATCAAAACCTTTATCTACTAAAAAGTTTTTAGCGCTTTTATCTAATGTTAATTCCATTTTACTTTCATGAATATTCTTTAAGAGATCCTCAAGTTCGATATCAATTATTTCAAGTATATCTTCTCTTTCAAGATTTCTGAATACAATTGTTTCATCAACTCTATTTAAGAATTCAGGATTAAATAATTTCCTCATCGCGTCTTCAACTGTATTTTTCAAAGATGAATATTTATCTTCGGTTGATTCTCCGCCGAAACCGAAAGATCCGATATTTTTAATATCTCTGGCTCCGATATTTGAGGTCATTATTATTATTGTATTTTTAAAATCGACCTTTCTTCCAAGACTATCAGTAAGCATTCCGTCATCTAAAACCTGAAGCAGAATACTAAAAATATCCGGATGAGCTTTTTCAATCTCATCAAAAAGTACGACTGAATAAGGTCTTCTTCTTACTTTTTCGGTCAATTGGCCGCCTTCTTCGTATCCTACATATCCCGGAGGCGCTCCCACCAATCTTGATAAGGAGAATTTCTCCATATACTCGCTCATATCAATTCGGATTAAGGCATCTTCTGAATCGAATAAATAACGGGCAAGTGCTTTACATAATTCTGTTTTACCTACACCGGTAGGACCTAAGAAAATAAAACTCCCAATCGGTCGATTCGGGTTTTTTAATCCGGCTCTGGTACGGCGAATTGCTTTTGTTAATTTCTGAACAGCCTCATCTTGTCCGACAATTTGTTTTTTAAGAGCGTCAGCCATTCTAAGAAGTTTTTCAGATTCGGTTTGAGCTACTCGGTTTACAGGAATACCGGTCATCATAGCAACCACAGTCGCAATGTCTTCATCACTAACATCATGTACAATATCACGGGTTTTAGCTTCCCATTCCCGTTTTGCAATTTCCAAATCCGATTGTAAATTTCTTTCTTTATCCCTTAAACGAGCCGCCTCTTCATAATCTTGTTTTTTAACAACAGAAGCTTTTTCGGCTCTAACTTTTTCAATTTCACCTTCAAGATCAAGAATTTCCTGCGGCACTTCAAAATTACCCATATGTACTCTTGAACCTGCTTCGTCAATAACATCAATCGCTTTATCCGGAAGATGACGATCGGTTATATAACGATTACTTAATTTAACCGCCGAATCAACCGCATCTTTGGTATATCTTACATGATGATGTTCTTCATATTTGAATTTGATATTATTCAAAATTTGAATTGTTTCTTCATAACTAGGCGGTTCAACCATTATTTTTTGAAAACGTCTATCTAACGCGCCGTCAGTTTCAATATATTTTCTGTATTCATCTAAAGTTGTAGCGCCTATACATTGAATATCACCTCGAGCAAGCGCTGGTTTGAACATATTTGATGCGTCCAATGAACCCGAAGCTCCGCCGGCACCAACTATCGTATGAAGCTCATCAATAAAAAGAATTACATCTCTTGCTTTTTCTAACTCATTCATTAGCGCTTTCATTCTCTCTTCGAACTGTCCTCTATATTTTGTTCCGGCTACAAGTCCTGCAAGATCTAAAGTAACAACTCTTTTATCCTGCAGTATTCTCGGAACTTTCTTTTGAACAATTCTTAAAGCTAGTCCTTCCGCTATTGCGGTTTTACCAACTCCCGGTTCGCCAATTAAAACCGGATTATTCTTTTTTCTTCTACTTAAAATTTGAGCTACGCGTTCAATTTCTTTTTCTCTTCCGACAACAGGATCCAGTTTATCCTCAACGGCAAGTTTAGTTAAATCCCTGCCGAAATTATCGAGAACCGGTGTTTTGGTTCTTTCAATTTTTTTATCCGGAGCAGGTATCGGCCCGCCCGCGTCTTTTGGATTTTTACTGCTTAACATAGAATTTAACTCACTTCTTGCGGCATCGTAGGTAACATTAAATTGATGTAAAATTTGTGTGGCAATATTATCTTCATCTCTTAAGAGAGATAGAAGTAAATGTTCGGTTCCTATAACATCGGCCTTATAAATTTTAGACTCAATTTGAGTTATCTTTAAAACCTTTTCCGCTTGTTTTGTAAGCGGAATATTTCCTATTGTTAAAGTTCCGCCGGAGGTTCTTACAGTATCTTCAATGGCTTTTTTTAATTTCATTAAATCGCAGTCAAGGTTTCTTAAAATTCTAACAGCAACGCCCTGGCCCTCTCTAATTATTCCTAATAATAGATGCTCCGTTCCAATATAATCATGGCCGAGTCTTAAGGCTTCTTCCCGGCTCAATCTTATAACGTCTTGAAGTCTATCTGAAAAATTTCCATCCATAACTTTTCCTTTTATGTTTTCTAATGAAACAATGAATGTATAGTAAAAAGTTTCATTAATTAAAAAATTGTTGTTTCCTCATATTTAAAACCGGCTAATTATGCACCTAGAAATATGAATATAATACCGGTACCCAACAGTGTTAAAGGCAGTGTGCCAAACAATTCCTGTTTAAAGATAGTAACTGATGCAACAAATCCTACTAATGAGGTCACACCGATAACTTGAAACACTGTATTTTTTTCTATTGGAGGAGAAGGTTTATATGCTAATTTCTTTATTAAATTTGAAAGTTCTATTTTCTTTAATCCCACTGGCTCTCTTATACCTTCATAATACTTTCCGGTTTCATTTTTATTCAAGAATGTTGATAGATTTTGACAGTAAGAAAATGAACTGATTAAAAGAACAAATATTATTACTAAAAAACTACCGTATTTACTCATCTATATACTTAGTCATTATTTTTTCTATTATATAAATAGAAAAATAAATACTGATATTCAACCGAAGGATTTATATAATTTTGTTTACTACAAACATTCAAATTAGTTCCAAAAAGCGGCTTCTTCTTTTAATTACTATAAAAAGTTTCATTTTATACACTTAAATAAATATATTGATGTAACTAGTTAATAATTATTTTGGAGTTCTAAAATGGATGCAGCCGTAGCTCTTTCAATGGCAATTATTGTTGCTTTTATTCTGTTCTTAATGGTTTTCTTTTACTTTATACCAATCCGACTTTACGTTACGGCTTATTTTTCCGGCGTAAAAATGAAGATTTTTAAAGATTTAGTGGGTATGAGGCTAAGAAAAGTTCCGCCTTCGATTATTGTACAAAATATGATTACAGCTACGAAAGCCGGTATAATAATAGATCAATCGAAATTAGAAGCACATTATTTGGCGGGCGGAAATGTTACAAAAGTTGTGCAGGCTCTTATTTCGGCCGATAAAGCTAATTTAGGACTTCCCTTTGAACGGGCTACCGCGATCGATCTTGCCGGAAGAGATGTATTAGAGGCTGTTAAAATGTCGGTAATTCCAAAAGTGATTGAAACTCCTGTTGTAGCCGCGGTTGCTAAAGACGGAATTCAGCTTAAAGCTATTGCGCGAATTACTGTAAGAGCGAATATAGAAAGATTAGTCGGAGGAGCCGGCGAAGCTACAATTCTTGCTCGTGTAGGTGAAGGAATAGTTTCCACAATTGGCTCGAGTAGTACTCACAAATTGGTTTTGGAGAATCCGGATACAATTTCAAAAAGTGTTCTTGCTAAAGGGCTTGATTCAGGTACTGCATTTGAGATTTTATCCATAGATATTGCGGATGTAGATATCGGTGAAAATATCGGCGCGAAACTTCAAACCGATCAGGCGGAAGCCGATTTAAAAGTAGCGCGCGCAAAAGCTGAAGAAAGAAGAGCCTCGGCAGTAGCAAGTGAGCAGGAAAATATAGCTGAAGTTGCCAAACAAAGAGCAAGAGTTGTGGAAGCGGAAGCCGAAATTCCAAAAGCAATGGCTGAAGCGTTTCGTTCGGGTAATTTAGGAATCTTCGATTATTATAACATGAAAAACATTCAATCAGATACAGATATGCGTAACTCGATTTCTAAACCGGAAAAGAAAAAAGATAAAAATGAAGATTAATAATGGATGATTTATTAAAAATTATATTTTTTATTCTTATTATTATCAGTTTTTTCAGTTCTATTTTGAAGAAGAAAGGAGAAAATACATCAAAACCCGCTCCTCCCTATTCTCCGCCAAACCGTAATAAGACAGAAAACGATTCCGGATATCAGCCGAACGATGAAAGGGAAATTCTTGCCGAAATAGAAAATCTGTTTAAACAGGATAAACCGCCGGAAGTAAAGCCGGAGTTGAAGAAAACTATTGAAAAGAAAAGAACTAAAATAGAAGAAGCCGAACAAAGACATTATGCTAATGAAGAATGGCATCAAGAAACTAAAAGTGAGCATTCTTTTGAAAAAAGCTGGCATCAATTAGATTCTGCTTTTAAATCAAAACCTAAAATTAATTCCAGAATTGAGGAAGAAGCGAAAAAGTTCGAAAAACTGCTGGAAGAAAAAAGTAAAGTTGAAACCGCGGTAAGTGAGAATTTTATACGAAAAATAAAATCTCCGGGTTCTTTACAAGAATATATATTAATGTCTGAAATTATAGGAAAACCAAAATCACTGCGTAGATGAAATATAAAAAATATACTTTAAAGCGAGTTAACGATACGGGCTTAATTAAAAATAAAATTGACGAAGCCCGTTTCGTCATTAATTACAAAAATGAGCTTAATCCCGCGCAATATGAAGCCGCCTCCGCGGTAGAAGGCGCTTACTTAATTATAGCCGGCGCGGGAACCGGGAAAACCCGAACATTAGTTTACAGGGTTGCCAGATTAATTGAAATGGGATACGATCCTAAATCGATTTTACTGCTTACTTTTACAAGAAAAGCCGCAAACGAAATGATGAACCGCGCTGCGGTTCTGTTAGATAACCGCTGCTCCAAAATTCTTGGCGGAACATTTCATTCATTTGCCAATTTAACTTTAAGAAAATATGCCAAATCGTCCGGATTAAATTCATCATTTACTATTTTAGATCAAGGTGATACTGCCGATATAATTAATTTAATTAGATCGCAAACAGGTTTTATTTCAAAAGAAAAAAGATTTCCGAACAAACAGACTCTCCAAAAAATTTTTAGCCTAAGTGTAAATACCGGGAGAACAATAGAGGATATTATTGAGGAATCTTATCCTCATTTTCTGGATAAAATTGATAAAATATTGGAGATAAATAAAATCTTTGATAATTATAAAAGGAAAAATAATCTTTTAGATTATGATGATCTTTTGGTTTACCTTCGCGATTTTTTGAGAGAAGATGGGCCGGGTGCAAAATCCTTACTTTCTACAATAAAATTTGTTATGGTTGATGAATACCAAGATACAAATCATCTTCAATCCGAAATTGTACAAGGTTTAGCAAAACATAAGAATAATATTATGGTTGTCGGTGATGATTCGCAGGCAATTTATTCATTTCGCGGTGCGGATTACCGTAATATACTCGATTTTCCCAAACTTTTTAATGATGTAAAAATAGTTAAGCTGGAGGAAAATTACAGAAGTGTTCAATCGATTTTAGATTTTGCGAATCATATAAATGAAGGTGCCGTTGAAAAATATTCAAAACATCTTTATTCTATAAAAGAAGTCGGCGAACTTCCCTCTATCATAGCGGCTTCAACGGAAAATCTGCAATCTAAATTTATTGTAGAAAAAATATTAGAACTTCGAGAAGAAGGTGTTCCGCTAAGCGATATTGCTGTTCTTTTTCGTTCCTCTTATTTTTCTTTTGATTTAGAGATTGAATTAAATAAAGCCGATATTCCGTTCCAGAAATTCGGCGGAATGAAATTTATTGAAACCGCGCATATAAAAGATGTTTTGGCGTTTTTAAGAATTGCCGCCAACCCGAAAGATGTGGTAAGCTGGTACAGAGTTCTGCTTCTGCACGAAGGCGTTGGCCCGAAAACCGCGCAGAAAATTTTAGATGAATTGGCGACAGCAAGGCTTACAATTAAAGCGAATCCCGATTCCCAAACTTCATTCAGATATAAAGATAAAATAGCACGACTGTTTAATCTTCTTTATAAAATTCATACGCAAAACTCATTGCCTTCAGAAAAAGTTCAGCTTGTGTTTGATTATTATTACCCGCTTTTTAAAGATAAATACGATGATTTTAACAAGCGGAAAAAAGATTTAGAAATTTTCCATAATATAACAGAAAATTATAAATCGCTATCAAGCCTTTTAGCCGATATGGCAATTGAACCGATACTTGATAGTGTAATTGATATTGAAGCCGAAGATAAAGAAGATGAATATGTTACGCTTTCAACAATTCATTCAGCAAAAGGATTAGAATGGCACACGGTATTTATAATTCACGCGGTTGAAGGATTCTTCCCTTCCGGCAGAGCGGCGGAAAGTATTGAAGGTCTTGAAGAAGAGAGAAGGCTGATGTATGTTGCTTCAACCAGAGCAAAACAAAATTTATTTATAACTTACCCGATGAATCTTTTTGATAGAGAAGCCGGAACAACGCTTTCCAAACCTTCACGTTTTATTTCGGAGATGAATTCAGATCTCGCAGAAGGCTGGCTGCTGGATGAAGAATGAATCTTTTCTAAAATTTAGCTTTAAGTTTTTTCAGGAGTATCATCTTTCGAGTTTGTGAAGATTTAAATTTTACACATCAAATTTCCGCTTAATCCCCAAAACCTAATTTTATTGTAAAACAATTTTGCGGCTTCTTCAGATTTCTCAAAGAAATATTTTTTTTACATGCGTTTTAATTATTCTAAGTGATTTATATTTTGAAGCTAACATATTTTATTTATTTTAATAAAATTTAATTCCGCTATTAAGCGCCGAAAAAGAAACTTGATGATTCCTATTTATATTAGTGCGGCTTTAGTTATTCTGATTGTAATAAGTAATTTAGTTTTACTGTTAGCATTCTTAATTAAAAAAAACTATAGAACTACTTCCGGTTCGCAAAAAATTTCTGTAATAGTTGCCGCGAAAAATGAATCTGAAAATATTCGGCTATTAGTAGACGCGCTGGCTTGCCAAAATTACCCTAAAGATCTATATGAAGTAATTATTGTTGATGATAATTCGAATGATGGAACTTTTGAATTTGCAGAAGAAAAAATTGTTAATCTAACTAACTTTAGAATATTTAAAGCTGAAGAAAAAGAGTTCCCGGCAAAACGCGGCGCGATTGATTTCGGAATTAAAAAAGCCGCTAATCCATTTATATTAATTACTGATGCTGATTGCCTGCCTGAGAAAAATTGGATTTCAGAATTCTCCGGCTTATTTAATAAGAACTACGATTTTATTTTTGGTGTCGCGCCATTTCTTCTTCAAAAGAATTTGATTTCACAAATTTCTGGTTTTGAAAATTTACGTTCTTCAATATTAACCTTTGGGTTTGCTAATCTGAAACTTCCTTTTTCCGCTTCCGCCAGAAGTTTTGGATTTAAGAAAAAATCTTTTGAAAAAATTAAAGGTTATAAAAATACAATTGATACTCTTAGCGGAGATGATGATTTGCTTTTGCGAGAAGCGGTAAAACATAATCTTAAAATCGGGACTATAATTAAAAAAGACGCGTTTGTTTATTCAAAAACAGAAACTACTTTAGCAAGCTATCTTAAACAAAAGGCAAGGCATACAACTACATCATTTCATTATTTATTTGTTCATAAGTTATTTTTAGGATTCTGGCACTTGCTTAATTTAGTTGGAATTCTTTGTTTAATTTTAAGTTTATTTAATCCTTTTTTTTTAACAGCCGCTTTTGCAAAATTTTTCGGTGATTTTTTAATAGTACTAATATTTCAAAATAAATTCGGGTATAAATTTAATATTTCTCAAATTTTTTATCTCCAAATACTTTATGAAATTTTCCTGGTGATAAATTTCTTTAACGCAAAATATAAAACCATCGAATGGAAGTAAGAGAAAATTTTTCGGCCGCTTGGCTGGATCCGACACATCCAAATTATAATCGCTGGAAAAGATCGCGTGAATTATCTATTGAAAGAGGCAAATTTGTAAAGTCTGTTATTGCGCAATATAAACAATGCGAAAGATTATCCGTACTCGATCTTGGTTCGGGCGAAGGCGGAACTGCCGCCGTATTTTCCGAAAATAATTTTGTGGTAAGTTTAGACTTAAGTTTTCTTAGGCTTAAAAGGCAGTCGGAACTTAAAGAGAATAAAAATTTAATAAACAGTAACGCATTACTTCTTCCTTTTAAAAATAATTCTTTTGATGTTATAATTTTGCAAGATGTAATCGAACATGTCCCGGATGGATTTCAGCTTTTAAATCATCTTCATAAAATTTTAAAAGATAACGGGAAAATATACTTAAGCACGCCGAACCGATTTTCTTTTGTTAATCTTTTATCCGATCCGCATTGGGGATTGCCATTAATTTCACTTTTGAAAAGAGGACAAATAAAATACTTTTTAAGAATATTTAGGAAAAAAGATGCCGGGAGAAAAGATACGGCGGAGCTTCTTTCGCTAAAAGAATTCGAAAAAAATATTTCTGAAAATTTTAACTTCAGAATAAATACAAAGTTTGCGGTTGATGAATTGCTTGGCGGGAATAAAGGCCTTGTGTGGAGCGGTTTTCATTTGAAAATAATTTCAATTGTAAAATTTCTTAAACTTCCCTTCCTCTTAAAGAAAATAGCTAATGATAAGTCCGGATTTGTAAATAATTTTCTAACCCCCACATTTTATTTCATTCTAACAAAAAAATCTTAGGAAAATAAAAAAGCAAATAAATAATGAATAAAATTATTATTACGTTTGATTTATAAAACAAATAATCTATTTTTAAAATCTGAAAAATTTTGAGTGACATGAACAATATAAAACTTGCGGAAAAAGCCATTGAAGCAAAATCGATAGCGTTGCCTCCCTATTCCAATTTCCATGTAGGAGCCGCTTTACTAACTGATGAGGGAAAAGTTTATTTGGGCGGAAATATAGAAAGCAGTTCTTATAGTTTAACAATCTGCGCAGAGAGAACCGCTGTATTTAAAGCTATTTCGGAAGGTGAACGAAAATTTAAAGCCATTGCGATTGCAAGCGATGCTCAGGATTTTTGTCCTCCCTGCGGATCATGCCGACAAGTAATGCTTGACCTTTGCGGTAATATTGATGTTATAATGGTTAATCAAAAAAAAGAATTAAAAACAGTAAAACTTTCAGAACTTCTACCGCTCGCTTTCGGGGATGAAAAACTGAAAGAAAGATGAATCTAATAATTAAAAATTTTATTTCTCACACAATTTAAATACCCGATTCAATTGCCTTATGATGGAACTTGCCCCTCACTCAATGCCTAATGATATAGGATGGATAGAAGTAATTGCCGGCTGTATGTTCAGCGGAAAAACCGAAGAATTAATTCGCCGGTTAAGAAGAGCAAAAATTGCTAAACAATCCGTTAAAATATTTAAACCTAAAATTGATATTCGATATTCTGAAAATGAAATCGTGTCTCATAGCGAACAGTCTCTTCCTTCTATAATGATAAGTGACATAAATGAAGTTTTAGAACATTCATATGATGCTCAAGTTATAGGAATAGACGAAGCACAATTTTTTTCCAATGATATTGTGGATATTTGCAACCGGCTCGCAAACGAGGGAAAACGAGTAATTATAGCCGGCCTTGACCAAGATTATAAAGGTGTTCCTTTTGAACCGATGCCGCAATTACTTGCGATTGCAGAATATATAACCAAAACATTAGCCATTTGTATGAATTGCGGAAATCCCGCGGATAAAACACAAAGAAAAACCGGGTCGGCGGAAAGAGTTGTAGTAGGCGCATCCGATATTTATGAAGCCCGCTGCAGAAAATGTCACTATATTCCTGAAGAAAGTTAACAAAGGGTATTATGGATTTCATTAATATTTTTAGGGGGATTATCGGTGTATTCGTTCTCATCGGAATTTCCTTCCTAATGTCTAATAATAAAAAAAAGATTAATTGGCGGCTTGTTGCAGGCGGCTTAAGTTTGCAATTAATTTTTGCCATTCTAATTATTAAAGGAGATTATTTAAGCAGTCTCTTTTCTCCCTTCGGCTGGCCGAAAGTATTTTTTAATTGGGTTAGTTACGGTTTTGTTCTTCTCTTAAATTTTACAACCGAAGGTGCCAAGTTTGTATTCGGTCCTCTTGGCAATAAGTCCGGGAAATGACGGCAGTTTAGGAATGGTATTCGCGTTTCAAGTTTTACCTACAATAATTTTCTTTGCCAGTTTAATGTCTATCTTGTATTATCTAGGCGTAATGCAAAGAATTGTACAAGGAATGGCTTGGATAATGGCAAAAGTAATGGGAACAAGCGGAGCGGAATCTCTTTCGTGTACAGCAAATATATTTGTCGGTCAAACGGAAGCTCCCTTAATGATTAAACCTTTTATAAAAGGTATGACCAATAGTGAAATTCTTACTATAATGGTTGGCGGAATGGCTACAATTGCCGGCGGTGTAATGGCGGCTTATATTCAAATATTGGGAAATTCTTACGCTCAATCTTTAGGTGTTCCTCTACAGGAGGCACAACAAATTTTTGCGACTCAGCTTTTAGGCGCAAGTGTTATGGCTGCTCCGGCGGCCTTAGTAATTTCTAAAATTCTTTTCCCCGAAGTAAGCGAACCTGAAACAAAAGGAACTGTAAAAGTTAAAATTGAGAAGAATGCTTCAAATGTGGTTGAGGCTGCGGCAAACGGAGCCGGAGACGGTTTAATGCTTGCGCTTAATGTTGGAGCCATGTTAATCGCTTTTATCGCTCTTATTGCTCTTATAAATAGTTTATTTCAATGGATCGGAGATTTTACCGGCTGGAATTCATCGTTAATTGCTGCTTACGGACAACCGTTAAATTTTCAGTTAATAATTGGGTGGATTCTTCAATATTTGGCTTATGCAATAGGAGTTCCTTGGCATGATGCTCTCCATTTCGGAAGCTTAATCGGAACTAAAATTGTTTTAAATGAATTCGTGGCTTACCTTGAATTAGGTAAGATGATAGAAGCCCAGCAGCTTGTTAGTCAAAAAGCTATTTTAATGGCAACATACGCTTTATGCGGATTTGCTAATTTCAGTTCAATAGCTATTCAGATCGGCGGAATTGGGCCTTTGGCTCCGGAGAGAAAGGCTGATATTTCTCGTTTGGGAATTAAGGCCGTTATCGGCGGATCTTTAGCTACGTTAATGACTGCAACATTAGCAGGTTTATTATTCTAATTGAGATATTTTTTTATGATTAACTTTAATTTTAAATATAAAGATCTTCTTCAGAATATTAGTGAGGCGGCTCCTTTTCAACCTGAAGTATCACTTATATTAGGAAGCGGGCTTGGCGGATTCGCTAATAATATTTCTATAGAAAAAACTATTTCTACCACAGAACTTCCCGTTTATCCGCCTTCTACTATTCATGGACATGAAGGTAAAATTCATTTCGGTTTATACGAAGGGAAAAAACTTCTTCTTTTCCAGGGCAGAATTCATTATTATGAAGGATATTCTATTTCTGATTGTATTTTACCGTCACTTATTTCTTCTAAATTAGGCTGCAAAAAAATTCTTTTAACAAACGCTGCCGGCGGAATAAATTATAATTTTGTTCCGGGTGATTTAATGCTGTCCGCTTCTTTTAATGGATTACAGTTAAAAAAGGATTTAACCGATTTAATAGGGTTGGCATCTGTTGATAAAAAGGAACTTTTTTTAGATTTTCCTTCAAAATCTTTTAATCAGCTGATCAAAGATTCAGCCTTGCAAGAAAAAATAAATCTTAAAGAAGGAATATATTGGTTTACCACGGGCCCGAGCTATGAAACTCCCGCAGAAATTAAAATGATGGAAAAATTCGGGGCCGATGCGGTTGGCATGTCAACAGTTCATGAGGCGGTTTTTGCGGCATATTTAGGAATGGAAGCGGCAAGTATTTCATGTATAACAAATTACGCGGCGGGAATTTCCCAACAAAAGCTTTCACATTCAGAGGTTACCGAGACAGCTAATTTAGTTCAAGATAAGTTTGAGAGACTGGTAAAAAGAATTGTTAAAAATATTCATAATTAAGAGGGCTTATCGGTTTCTTCAATATTTTTAGGCATAATTAAATATAGACTAATAACTCCTATTTTTATTGACTTTCTAAACCTTAACAGGTAATTTTGGCATTTAATTTATTTCACAACACATTTAAGAATAAATATAAAATATGAAAGAATTCAGATTTCGAATTATCATTATTCTGTTTTTCATTGGATTAAGTGTTTATCTTCTTTGGCCCACTTACAAAGACTATCAAAACACCCAAAAAATTGATAAGGTTCTTAATCAGAAAGAACAAGTTATCAAGGCAGATAATCCCCAACTAACTAATGATCAAGTTCAGAAAAGATTATCTTTAGTTGAGGATAGTATTAAGGCCAGCGATCCGGATATAATGAAAACCCGGGCAAAACGGGTAAAATTAGGGTTGGATTTGCAAGGCGGTATGCGAGTTGTACTTGAGGTTAATACCGGGAAACTATTAGAAAAAATCGCTAAAAATCCCGATAAAGCTTTTAAAGATATTATGACCTCAGCAGAAAAAGAGGCTGCTTTATCCGACGAATCGGTTGTTGATATTGTGGGCAGAATGCTTCAGCAGAAAGGAATAAGATTAAGCCGTTATTTTGGTAATATTAGAGAAGATGACAGCAAAATTATCAGCGACCTGAAAAAATCTTCCGAAGATGCCGTAACCAGGGCGATGGAAATTATTAGAAACAGAGTTGATCAATATGGAGTTTCTGAGCCTTCTATAGTTAGACAAGGAAGCAGAAGAATAATCGTGGAACTTCCGGGCGTTGCAAGAGAAGAAGAAGCAAAACAGCTTCTGCAGGGAACTGCGCTTCTTGAATTCAAACTGGTGAAAGATCCTCAATTTACTATTTCTATAATGCAGAAGGTTGATGATGTATTAGCGGGAAAATCAACTGCTGATACAGCGAAATCTGAAACCGGCGATAATACTGCTAATGCTGAGAATGGTAAATCATCCGCAGATACAAATGTTGCCGCAGATACCGCAAATGCGGAAAAACAGTTGAGTGATCAAGAATTCGCAAAGGAACATCCATTCTTTTACCTGGCAAGAATTAACCCTCAGAGTAATTCAGCCGATGCATATGTTGAAGCCGATCAAGTAGATAAATTAAAAATGCTGTTGAATTCGCAAGATGTTCAAGATGTAATTCCCGATAATGTAGAGTTTTTATTTTCGGCCAAACCTATAGGCAAGAATAATGACGGGAAAGATCTTTATGTACTTTATATGGTTAATAAAGCTCCGGAATTAACCGGAGGCGTAATTACTGATGCTCAAGCAAATATCGATCCTAATACATCGTCCCCTGAAGTAAGTATGACGATGAATACCGAAGGAGCAACTGACTGGGCTAGAATAACAGGTGCTAATATTCATAAAAGATGCGCTATTGTTCTTGACGGAGCCGTTTATTCCGCTCCGGTAATTCAAGGAAAAATTTCCGGCGGCCGATCTTCTATTTCTAATATAGGAAATATGGAAGAAGCTAAACTTCTGGAAATTGTTCTTAAAGCCGGTGCTCTTCCCGCTCCGGTAGATGTTATAGAAGAAAGGACTGTTGGTCCTTCTTTGGGACAAGATTCAATTAACAGCGGATTTAATTCGGCACTTATCGGTTACATTATAGTGGGAATTTTTATGATTATCTACTATAGAAAAGCCGGAACCGTTGCCTCCGCTTCGCTAGTTTTTACAGTATTATTTATACTTGGAATTCTGGCCGGATTTAATGCGACTTTAACTCTCCCCGGTATCGCCGGTATTATTCTTACTATTGGTATGGCGGTAGATGCCAATGTACTTATTTATGAAAGAATTAGAGAAGAATTAGCAACCGGGAAAACAATGAAAGCTTCTGTTGATAGTGGTTTTGCCAAAGCAAATTCGGCTATTATTGATTCGAATATTACAACATTCTTTACCGGTATTATTCTGTACCAATTCGGTACAGGCCCGGTTCAAGGATTTGCCTTAACCTTAATGATCGGTATTATTGCAAGTTTATTCTCAGCTTTAGTTATTGCACGTTTAATATTTGATTATATGGTTACAAAAGGCAGTAAAATAAATATTGGTTAATTATTCACGCTTTAAGGAGCAAATTTATAAATGCGATTATTTGAAAATCTTCATATAGATTGGCTAGGTAAAAGGAAAATCTTTTATATTATTTCTACCGCATTATTTTTAATCGGTTTAATTAATGTAATTTTTAGAGGATTTCAATTCGGTATAGATTTTAAGGGCGGTTCTGAAATAGTCCTTCAATTCGATAAACCGGTTGAAATAGGCCAAGTAAGAAATTCCCTTGAAAATATAGGGTTAGGCGATATAGAAGTTAAAACCTACGGCCAAGCAAACGAAGTTCTGGTTAGAACAGAATTACAAACTATTCCCAAAGAAATATATCCGAAAGTGTTAGCTAATTTAAATAACGCTATCGATAAAATATACCCCGGCCTTCAAAAGAAAATTGTGGATTCAAACGCTACTTCAGTCACTTATGCACTGCCGAATCCGGATACAACTAATATACTCGTTTCTAGACTATTTTCCGGCGGGTACCAAGTTGGCAAAGTTTCCGAAGAACCGGATAATAAACAAATGGTAGTTAGTGTCGGCATTGCCGAATGGATTAAAGAGAATCTTAAAAGTAAATTTAAAAATAATTCGTTCAGTGTAATAAAAGAAGATCATGTTGGGCCTAAAGTAGGAAACGAATTAAAACAAGACGCAATTATAGCAATATTTCTTTCTCTGGTTGTAATACTTGTTTATCTTGCTTTCAGATTCAAGTTTATCTTTGCTTTCGGTGCTGTACTGGCTTTGTTTCATGATGTTTTAATTACTCTGGGTTTATATTCCATTCTCTACGGAGTTATCCCCGGATTAAATCTTGAAATTGATTTAACAGTTGTTGCCGCTTTTTTAACTCTTATTGGTTACTCAATTAACGATACTGTAATAGTCTTCGATAGAGTTAGAGAAAATATGAAAATTCATAAAACCATGCCATTGATGGAAGTAATTAATATGTCGGTGAACAGAACAATGAGCCGAACAATTTTAACCGGCGGTACAACATTATTAACAGTTTTTGTACTCCTGCTTTTTGGCGGTGAAGTTCTTAGAGCTTTTGCTTTTACCTTATTCTTCGGTATAATTATAGGTACTTATTCCTCAATTTTTATAGCTAGCGCTTTAGTACTTGAATATGCTAAAAGAACCAAAAAGAAGATTCAGTTTTAGTTAAATACAATTAAAAGAAAAGCCGGTATTTTGCCGGCTTTTTTTGTTTTAAATAATTTATACATCTTAAAATCTTTTTTTATTAGAAGATTTATCTTATTTTCCCACCATTAAATCCCAATTCTTTAATCATTAAATTCTGCAGAGAATTCTTTCATCTGCAAAAGTGTATCTTCATTAATAATTTTAGGAGAAATTATGAACCGTTCTTTTCTACTTTTCTTTGCCGTTACCGTGGTACTTTTCGCAGGCTGTTCGCACACAAATGAACTGGCAAAATATAATCTTGATAATAAAGGGATGATATTTAATGAATATACTTCCGCAAATGCCAGAAGAATTCAAATTACAACTGTTGAAACTTATAATAAAAAAGAAGATAATTCCGTTTTAGGTGCCATTGCTAGTCTGGGCTCTGATATTCTTAACTCTGACAGTAAAAATAAAATAATAAAAGCAGTAAATACCGCAAAACTAGTTAATTACGTTTCCAAAGGATTAAAAGATGCTTTAGTAACCTATATGAATGTACAGCCGGTAGAAAATGTGAATGACAATCCGCAATTTATAACTCATGTAACATTGGAATCCTGCAGTTTACTTGTCGGAGAAAAAGGTGTTTCTGTTCGTGTGCATGCTGAAGCTAAAATAGTAGATAGAACAACAGGCGCGGTTGTTTGGGATAACTGGGAAACTCAAACGATTCCGATTGAAAAAAACAGTGGAGTAAAAAACGATTCAAAAGCAATGGAACAAGTAATGACGGCGCTTCAGCTTGCTTCACTAGATGAAGAAGAAATAAATAATGTGGTAGATTTAGCCGCCGAGGATGTAGGATTTTTTATGGCTGAAACCTTAAGAAAGGATGTTGCGGAGGCTTATAAGCAGTAAAAGTTTTCAAAAATATCTAATAGCTGTTCCAAAAATTTGGAACAGCTATTTATTGTTCTTTTCTGGCTTATTTTTGTTTACCTAAAAAACGGTAAATACTTAAAGAAAATGTGCCTAATTTTTTCTAGGTCAATCACATAAAAATTTTTATTCCAAATCATTTCGGCATCAATTCAAATCCTAAATTGCTGCCTCCGCCGCTGTGCCCTCTCATTTCTGCGCCCCATATATCAGCGTCATAAAAACCTAAACCATACTTTACCGAGACTTCTTCTTGAACAACAATTTATCCTTTGAAAAAGAAGTGCATTGCCGAGCGACATTTATTTCTACAAATTAACCGTAAAGCAATTCTACAGAAGATAAAAAGACCATTTCTCTTAGATGAAATTTCATCTATAGAAAAAATCTATAGAGAAGAAAGAATAGTATTCGAAAAAGAAGTGGATAAAGAACCGCCAATTCTTCTTTCATAAATTTCTATTTAAGTAAAAACGAAAAACTAAAATATAGTTTCTAATAAAACGATTAGAAAATGAAGTTTCAATATCATTTTGATGCTTGAAAGGGATGAGAAATATCAAATTCTCTTTAGCTTCTGCTCCAACTTCTCATAATCTCCTAGATAAGCGCTCATCAAGCTTTTCCACAATTTGCCGTGGTTGGGGACGTGGAAATGAAGCAGTTCATGAACTATAACATATTCCCCAAGTTTTTTGGGCATATTTATAAGTTCGGAATTAAAGTTTAAATTTCCGGCTGTTGAGCATGATGCCCATTTAGTTTTCATAGGGCGTATAGATAAAGTATTTATTTTTACTTCAAGCTCAGAAGCAATTTCATTTACTCTGTCCTTAAATTCGTCCTTATCCCGCCAAACAATTTTTTTTTTAGTTTTTGCCATTTGATTGCACCAATAGATTAAACAGCCGATCTATCAGATTATTGGCTTCGTCTATATCTTCCATTTCTTCTAAAAGAATTCCGTATAATTTGAGTCTCAGATCTCTTGC
This sequence comes from uncultured Bacteroidota bacterium, assembly GCA_963798775.1. Lineage (GTDB taxonomy): Bacteria > Bacteroidota > Ignavibacteria > Ignavibacteriales > Ignavibacteriaceae > CAWCUK01. The sequence continues at coordinate 698,629 of CAWCUK010000003.1, read as the reverse complement.
CGATGCTTCACTTCTATCCCAATTGGGGAGTTCTTTGAATGCAGCCTTAAAGCTCTTAGCTGTCTCGTCCGGATTTTTTAATCCATCTTCTTTCAGCTTTTCCGAGAAGAAATATTCCAGATCATCCAGCCCTTTTTCCTTTTGCTTCTTTTCTTTCTCAGCTACTTCATCCAATACCGATTTTAATTTATCTAACGCTTCTTCTGTTGTTATAATTCTTTCTTCGTAGTCCTCTTGTATTTGAAGTGCTTTTTCTCTTAGTGATATTAAGACAAGATCGCCGCTCTCTTTCTCAGCTATTTTATCAATGCTTTTTATGAGATTTATAACTTTTACATTATCAGGTTTGCGGCCTTCTTTAATCGCATCAATAGTTTCTTTATCAAGTCCGACTAACTCGGTTCCATCGCCGAATATATTTATACTCACATTATCTTTTACTAAATCCGCAGTCTTACGCTGAAATTCTTTATCGTAAGGAATTCTTTTAGCAAAAGCATTTCTTACTATCATATAAATCTGAGTCAAGGTTTTATAGTCGTCAATGAAGGGGCGGAGAAACGCATCAGGAGAAATTATTTCATAAAGCATTTCCAATTCTTTGTAATATTTAAAGAATTCTTTTCGCTTGGATTTGTCTTTAAAGTTAGCTACTAATCTATCCACATCCTTATCGTCATAAGTTCCTTTGATAATAGAAATGTATTTTGAAGATTCCTTATCCATTTTATTTTTGAATAATGTTTTCAGCAGGGCAAGATCACGCACTACACTTTTTACATCATCAGAATCAAAAGCCAAAGCTTTTTCCAGCTTATCGAATATCCCCACAAAATCTAAAACAAATCCGAATGGTTTTTTCTTTCCTCCCTCATCCTCATAGGGTCTATTTACTCTAGCTATAGCTTGCAGCAATGTATGATCTCTCATCGGTTTATCGAGATACATGGCATAAAGTATAGGGGCATCGAATCCAGTGAGAAGTTTTTCAGTTACAATTAAAATTTTCGGCAGCTGATCCGGTTTGGAGAAATTTTTTCTGATTTTCTTTTCATCATCCTTTGAGATGTGATGTTTCTTCAATTCCTCCGAGTCATTATAATTTCCGGTATAGACTACGTCGGAATATTCCGGAGGAAGATGTTTATCCAATGCTTTCTTGTATAAAGCACAAGCTTCCCGATCTACACCAACAACAAAGGCTTTATATCCTAGATTTTCTACATAGGTTGTATAATGTTCAGCTATAAACTTTGATATTTCCTTTATTCTCTTTTTCCCTTTAAGGAAATTTCGAGTTACTACTGCTTTCTCAAGAATCTTATTAAGCTCTTCTATATCACTAACGCCTTCGGCTTCGGCAAGAGATAGAAATTCTTTTTCCAAGGTTTCTTCCGGGACTAATAAATCATTTGAAGCGAGTGAATAATAAAGGGGTACAGTTGTACCATCAGCTATAGAATCGGAAATGGAATATTTATCGAGATATCCTTCCTTATCATCAATGCCGAATGTCTTAAATGTTCCTCTTCCATAGACAGTCTTATCAATCGGGGTTCCGGTAAATCCTATATATGTTGCGTTAGGAATTGCTGCCATTAAATAATTGCCAAGATCGCCAGAGGTTGTGCGGTGTGCTTCATCCACTAATACATAGATATTCTTTCTAAGATTAACTTTCTCAGGCATATCATTAAACTTGTGGATCATGCTAATAATTATTCCACGGTAGTCTTGTTTAAGAAGATCACGGAGCTTTACGATTTTATCCGCATGTTCGATATTCTTTAAACCGAGTGAAGAAAGATTTCTAATCATCTGGTCTTCAAGCTCGTTGCGGTCTATTAAGAAGAATTATGGTTGGCTTATCGGTTTCTTTAAGCTTGAAAAGGATTTCAGCGGCTTTGATCATTGTATAGGTTTTACCGGAACCTTGAGTATGCCAGACTAATCCACGGGTTTTTGATTCATCAATACTTCTGGTAATTACTTTTTCCACTGCGGTTACTTGATGCTGGCGGAGAATATATTTGTTTAATTCTTCATTCTGTTCGGCGAAGATTATATAATTTTTTATATAAGCCAGAATTCTTTCTCTAGCGAAAAAGGTTTTGATCTTCGATTCAAGATTTCCGATCTCTTCTTCTTTCCAGTTGAAAAGATTTTTTCTATTTAGGTTCCATGTAACACCATAAGAAAAACCGAGTGATTCCGTTACGGTGAACATCTGCTGAGGGATAAGCATTTCGGGGGTTTCACGGTGGTATCTTCTGATTTGGTCTATGCCGATTGCAAGAGCTTCGTCCTTCGTGGCATTCTTGCATTCGACTATTACAACGGGAATTCCGTTTATCAGAAATACAACATCCTCACGGTTGCCGTATCTGCCGTTATTCAAATAATATTCTTCAGTTACATGATAATTCATTCCGGGATGGATTTGAATAATCGATAATGTTTAAATTATATTCTCTTTTTTCTTCATTGTTAAAAAAATTCTTATCTCCTCTTAAGTACTCTAAAAAATCTTTATTGCCTTGAATATCGAAACGGAGAAGTGAGAGCTTGGAAATTATCTCTTCAGGATCTTCCAGCTTTGGATTAAATTCTATCAGCTTTTTTGTAAGGATTTCTTTGAAAAATATGGATGAGCCTTTAGCTCTTTCTTGAGGGAGTGATGCTGTTGTATCGAAATGTCTTAACTCTTCCGCTTTTGAGCGAGGGATTATTTCCCAGCCAATGCTTTGAGCATATTCTAAGAATTCTCTGTTGTACTGTTTTATGTTCCGTAAAGGCTTTGGACATTAAAAGAAATAATCTCCTTTATGATTTATTTCTTCTAAAATCTTTTCTATCTCGAATTCAATTTCATTAACACGGATTTGACCAGTCATTAAGTTTATTTAAGCGAAGTCTAAATAATTCATTAGTATTGATTTCTTACAGTTTTCTTCATGTACAATTTTATTATCTATATTATTAATTATGTTCGATATTTTTATTTAGTTTCTAAGCCCGGATAGGTAATAGCGAAGCAGAAAATTTTTTTGATTTATTGTAGTAATGATTTGTAGGTTGTTATGAGACTTCTAAAAATTTTTCCAATTCTCTTTAAAATATCTTTAGTAAATACAAAATAGATAAATATTTCTTGGAAAGGGTCTTAACTAATTAAATATTTCATATCGTAATATGAGTATTTCATTAAGATATTTTTGCTCAATTAAACAATATTTCATTCCATCCAGATGTTATGACGTATCGTAGAGAAATATTATATCGTTTTCTCTTAATAAATCATCATTCTCTTTTCAAATAATTATTTGGCAATTTATCTTATCATAAACTTTACTATTAAATATCCAACGATAATTCAATTCAAATTAAAGACTACGTCACTATTATAGGATTGCTACTTTGAAATCAAAGCCATTTTTTATTTTTAGCATATTTCACCTAATCTCCTTACTTCCCAGCTTTGGGGGATGAGGCCGATCTCGGTTTGTTTTTGGGGTTCTCCGTTAAGTCCCTCGGTAAAGAGTTTTTGCATTAAAGCTTTTTTAAGTTCTTGCGTGGTTTTAATTATGCTTTCTTGCATCTCAATAGCTTGCTGAATTTTGGAAAGTATATGAGCAATTTTTTTTTGCTCGGGGAGAGGGGGAAGAGGAATTAAAGTATTTTGCAAAACGGACTTAGACAAACGTTGTCGACCAGTTGAGCCCTCCATTTTTCCAGCTAAAATATTGCGAATATCATTTTTCAAAAGATAATTAAAAAGAAAATATTTGGAGCTTACATCTTCAATTTCTTTCATTGGTATAACTTCAGTTGTTGCATACCCATAATCATAGGGAATCTTGGAAATGGCTTGTTTTCCATTTTCAAAAGAAGGGGTAATTTTTGCAAGAAGAATATCACCCGTCTCAAAATATGTCCCGCTAGAAAACGAGCCAAATTTTTTTAATTCATAATTTTCTACATAAACTTTATTATCGGGTATCATTTCCATTGGGATAAAAGGAACATTTACGTCCTTATCAATATTGAGTGTTCTTGGTTTCTTTTATAATGCTTAAGTTGGAAAGTTACTTTTGAAGAAATAAATTAAGTGTAACAAACTTCAGGAGTAAATAATGAAAACACAAAAAAGAAATTTTACAGCCGAATTTAAAGTAAAAGTATTAGAGAGCATCTGGAGAACCAAGTACCGGTAGGAAAGCTATGCGAACAACATAATATCCATCCCAATTTGTTTTATCTTTGGAAGAAAGAATTATTTACCGGCGCCCTAGAAACATTTTCAAAGAAGCAAAGCAGTAAAACAGAAGAAGAAAAGCTTAGCCGTCTGGAAGAGAAACTTAAGGATAAAGATTCCTTTATCAGTGAAATAGTTGAAGACAATCTCAGATTAAAAAAAAAGCTGAGTGGGGAGTATTGAGTAAAATGTGGATTGAACCAGAAATACGAGATTCGGTAGTTGAGAGCATATAGTATATCTTTCATTAAGAAGTGGCATCCCGGTAAAAAAATTATTGTCATACATTGGGCTTTGCAGAGTAAAATATTACAAATGGGTAAAGAGAACCGGTATGGCAAACCGTCATAACGGAAAGATACCAAAGACTCATTGGCTAACCCCGGATGAGATAAAGGCAATAGAAGAATTTGCTAGAGGACATTACGCTGAAAGTGATTATTATCTTAGAGACGGTTACCGGAGAGTTGCCTATAAAATGCTGGACTTAAATATAGCGGCAGTGCATCCATCCAGTGTTTATCGTATTCTAAAGAGAGCTGGTCTATTAAACAAATGGAATACTAATAAGACAAGCTTAAAGGGAACGGGATTTAAGCAGCCGGATGGCCCTCATAAACACTGGCATACGGATATAAAGTATCTGAACTTTAACGGCAGCTTTTTGTTTTTGATCTCAGTGCTTGACGGTTACTCCCGTTACGTACTTCATCATGAAGTAAGGCATAATATGAATGAATATGATATTGAACTGACTATACAAAAAGCAAAAGATAAATACCCCTTAGCCAAGCCAAGAGTTATAACAGATAACGGCCTCAATTTATCTCAAAAGAATTTAAGCTCTTTATAAAAGGGGCTGAGTTTTCTCATGTTAGAACATCAATCAATTATCCGGAAGCTAACGGCAAAATTGAGCGATATCATAGGTCTATTAGTGAAGAATGTTTAAGGGTAAAATCACCGGTTAACTTTGATGATTATAAGATATATATCGAGGATTATATAAACTTCTATAATACAAAAAGGCTTCATGCTTCACTTCAGTATCTTACACCGGAAGATTATCTTCTGGGAAGAAAAAAAGAAAAATTAGTTCAGAGAGAATTAAAATTAGAAAAGGCAGAAATAAAAAGGGCAGATTATTGGAAATCTATAAATCTAGCAGCTTAATAGGAAGATTACTTTTTATCTAATATTATTTTTTATCAAATGTAACTTTTCCCTTGAAGCATTACACTTTGTAAAAGAGAATACATCTTTAATTTTATAGATTTCCCAATCATCTGGAATTAAGCCTATTTCAGTTTGTTTGAAGTTGTTCATGACTTCACGTGCGAAAGCTTTGATCTTCTTGTTTTTAAGTTTTCTATATCAATCTCTGCAAAGTCCTTTTCGAATTTTGCAATTACATCAATATCTTTTGTCCTAAGAGCTTCTCCCAAAAATGATAGTTTCCTTTTATTTTCTTCTATTAAATCTGACCACTTAAATACCCAAGTTTCGATATCTTTGGCTTTGCTCTTACTATATAGAAAGGGTTTATTTTCATCCAACACTCCGATCTTTGATTTTGCAAAATCAGAAACATCGCTACTAATTAAAATTAATTTATATTTACGGTTCTCAGCAAAAACACCTTCTTTTTCTATATGATACTGGTAATTGTCGATTTGCGCTAATTCCTTTCGGCCTATTTTACATTTCGGAGCTTTAAGCTCAACGATCATTATTTCACGTTTGTCATCATCAAGTATTTTTTCATTATAAAAGAAAAGATCAGTAATGTTATTGAGTTCTGAATCTTCTAAGCTAATCAAGTTATCGTCATTTTCGTTAGGCTCATATTTAAAATATTTTTCTCTTAACTCGTCCAAAGTATTTTGTAATTTTTTGTCTGAGTATAGAGAGATAAAGGGAGTATGCGCATACCGATCACCAAAAATCCATAGATTTTTTTCAACAATTTTGTGCAGCTGATTTCGTTCTCTTAAACATTTAGCTGGTTCTTGATAAACAATTTGAAAAAGAAAATCTATGAATTGATTTTTTGATGCTACACTTTCAGAAAATTCTATAATAGATTCAAGATCAGATTTTTCAAGAAGTTCGTTAAATTTTATTAGATATTCTTCATCAAGTTTCAGAATGCTCTGAAGTATTGATTTTATGTGACCGCTGGAAATGGATTGGTCGATTAGCGGATAAATTATTTCTCTTGTGGAATCATTCTTATTTAACAAATGATATTTATCTTCGACTATATAAGCAATTTTATCAAAAGCTTGTTGTTTGGATATTGAGGTAGGGGTAGTGTTTGTGTAAGGATAATAAGCATCTTTTTTTAGTTCTTCTTGAAATTCCTCATAATCTTTATTTTTTTCCTTAAAAAAGTCATCCAATTTATTTTTCAAGAATTTTCTTAATGTTTTTTGATCTTCATCCATTTCAGCGAAATTGAGATTTCTTAAAAAGTTGATAGTAAAAACATCCGAGTATATGTAAATAAACCAACTTCCAATTTTTGGACTAAGCCATTCTGCTGAATATTCGAAAGTTCCAGCAACCGTTTTAATACCAGCATTTTCAACTGTCAGGAATATTTTTATTTCACTCTTACTTGATTTAATATTATAGAAATTAAATTCTATCTTGTGCTTGTCTCCCTTTAGATCTATGTATTCCTCATCGATAAGATTAGGCTCGCCAATTAAATAAGCATTCCAATCTATTTTTATATCATTTATATGGAAAAAAACTTCCTCATTAAATATATGGGATGGATACCTTTCAAAAAGTGCGTCGCTTATATTTTCAAGAAGCAATCCTTTGTCTATTTTCTTTTTTTTATCTTTTTCAGTTATCTCCGAATCATATAAATTATTGATAGTTACTTTATAGTAAGTTTTTTGTGAATCATCAAAAGTTTCCTCTATAGTATTAAAATCAAGTTCGGTTAATAGTTTATTTGAAGCTTTGTTGAAATTTATGGGCAAAACTACTTTTGTAAATTTTTCTTTTTTTTGATCATAAGCTATGGTTTCAATTTGCATATTAGAGCCTATTTGTAGGGCTGAAAGGCGACCTATTCCTCTTCCGCCTTTTTTAACGTCTGTACCAATAACTAAAATTTTTTTATCAAATTCAGATTCTGAAACACCTACACCATCATCTTTAATTTCAATCATTCTAATTGGTGTTGGAAACATATCTTCAGGAGCAACTTGATCTATCTTAATAAAGATATTCCTAGCATTTGCTTGTATGGAATTATTTATAAGTTCACAAAATGCCACGAAAGTATTGGGATAATCAGCAAAGATATCTGATAAAATACGTGAATTGGTACTAATTGATCTTTTCATAATTGGTTTAATAAATTTGATTTGATACGGATTTTTTTTCTTAATTCTTTAAGGTCTTTATAATATTCACTGGCTTGGTTATGACTTAAATTAAGGAGCGGTTTATTTGTTTTTATTAGTTCTTTTTCCATATTACTTGAAACATCTTCAGAAATGTAATATCCAAATTCAAGGTTTTCGATTATCCAGTTAGACAATAACAATTCACTTGATGCATCAAATCTTATTTTATCAGTTCTATAGAATTCTAAATTTAATTTTAATTCCTCAAAAAGTGTTATGCCAATTGAAGTTCGCAAAGTAGAAAAAGGTGTTTTATTAATATTTAGATGTGTACAAAATATTCTATGAAAAATAGATTCTTTTGCGGAACCTATATACACAATCCTATTTAACCAATTTTTAAATAATTTTTTATCATCTAACTTAGCAAGAAAAAAAGCATAGTATCCCTTAGAATAAACTTCATAATTAAAATTAATTATTAATTTTCCTCTAGTGCTATTAAAGGATTCAAAGATATTTTCATGCATTTAATAACCCAATTTTTGAAAAATTGATTTTAATTCTTGGTCTATATCTTTTGATTCTTGCTCTAGCTCTTTAAGCTCTTCCAGGATTTCACCTATGGGGCGATAAGTTTCTTCTTCTGCCGTATGGATATAGCGTGTTGGAGATAAGTTATAATCATTTTTAACAGCATCTTCTTTGGTGATTATTTGGCTAAACTTAGCCTCTTCCTTCCAATTCAAAAAAGCTTCTACAATTTTATTCTGATTTTCTTCGGGAATGTAATTCTTCGGCTGTCCTTTTATAAATTCTTTTGATGCATTGATAAGGAGAATTTTATCTTTCTTACCGGAGGTTTTTTTCTTATTAAGGAAAAGGACTATACCAGGGGCAGAGGTATTGTAGAAAAGATTTTCAGGCAGGTATAAAACACCTTCTATTAGATCATTATCCACAAACCATTTACGGATTTCCTTTTCACGGTTTGTGCTTTGGTTGCCGGAACCTCTGGAGACAGCGCCCGTATCTAAAACTATAGCAGCTTTCCCGGTATCATTCATTGAAGCGAGCATATGCTGTACCCATCCCCAATCGGCTGTTCCGTTAGGTGGGAATCCAGCAGGGAATCTTTCAAGCTCATCATTCTCATAAACCTTCTGGTTAAAATTGCTCTGGTTCCACATCGGATTAGCAGTAACAAGATCAAAAGTTTTTAGTTTATTTTTATTACGGAATTTGGGGTAATTCATAGTATCGCCTATTTCAATAAGGCAATCTTCCATGTCGTGAATAACGGCATTCATATTAGCCATTGCCCATGTAGTAGCAATATATTCTTGTCCGTAAAGCTTAAGCGGAGCGAATTTCTTTTTAGAACGGAGTTCCATCTTTTCATCAAGAGCGATCTGGCATTTAATGAGGAGGCCGGCTGATCCGCAGCAGGGGTCATAAACTTCCATCCCGGGTTCAGCATCCAGAATTCTAGCCATTATCATAGCCACTTCTTTAGGAGTATAGAATTCCCCGGCGCTTTGTCCTCCTCCTTCAGCAAACTTGCGGATTAGATATTCATAGCTTCTGCCTATTATGTCAGGCTCAACATCTTTTAATCCTAATCTTTTTTTACTTATCTCTTCGATAAGATTGCTAAGCCTATCATCATCAATATCTCTCTGTCCGTGAGTTGTGGCGTTAAAATCTACACGGTCAATTATTCCTTGCAATCTCGGATTTTCACGAGCGATAGAGCGGATTAAATTTGTAAGCTGCTCACCGATCTTTGTTGATAAAGTTCTAATAACCGACCAGGTAGGCTGTTCGATATCATCAGGGCTGAATGGGATATAGAAGCGGGTAAGTTTTCTATCTTTATCAATAAGCTTTAAAGCTGTCTTTTTATTTCCAACATTTTCGGCGACTCTATCTACTTCATCATCAAAAACATCACACAGGCGTTTTACAAAGATTAAAGGGAGGATATAGTCTTTATACTTAGGCGCATCTTGAGCGCCTCTGATAGCGCAAGCGGCATCCCATATCCATGATTCAAGTGATTTTTCGTTTATAACTTTTTTTGGCATGCAACCTTAGATTCTTTTGAATAAGCGATAAAATAGTGGTCGATAAAATAATAATATTTTAAAGGAGAATATATAATAAGAGCTAAATATTTTCATGAAATTGTTTTTCTTAATAAATAATATTTTAAAGTTGACAAGATTTTTTAGGTGTTTTAGATGCAAATGAATATTTAATAACAATAAAATTCATTCCCGGATTCTTTTTTTAACTTCCTCCTTCAACCTTTACTATTACCATTGTCATATCATCGTTTACTTCCGCGCTGCCTCTGAAGGTTTTTATGGATGTCCATACTTCATCCATTATCTGAGTGGATTTATGATCGGTTTTTTTACGGAATATATTATTTAAATTGTCGTCACCGAACAATTCATTTCGGGAGTTCATTGCCTCAACTATTCCATCCGAAAAGAAAACAAATATTTCACCGTTGGTTAGATTAAGTTCCTCTTCAACTAAAGCGCTTTCAAAAATTTTTCCGCTTTCCAATCCGACACCCAACCCTCGGCTCTTATAAGATTTTACACTTCCGTTTTTTGCCACCAATAAAGGCGGATGGCCTGCCCGGCAGTATTTTACACTTTTTGTTTTTGTGTTAAATAAGGCGAGTGTCATGGTAACAAACCAATTTCTTTCCATCGCTTCATATAATTTTTTGTTTATTTCAATAAGAATTTCTTTTGGAGTCTTACCCGCGATACACGCTAATTGTATCATCGTCTGCAGTTTAGTCATGTATAACGAAGCGGATAATCCTTTCCCGGAAACATCTCCGACTACAACAAAAAGTTCAGATTCCGAAACAGGGATTAAATCATAATAATCGCCGCCTACCTGCATCGCGGGTATCATTTCTCCGCATATATCTAATCCATTAATATTGGGAATGCATTTAGGAAGTAATCCTTGTTGAATTTTTCTTGCTAAATCTAAATCTCTTTCAATTTTTAATTTTTCGGCTTCCGATTGATATAAACGCGCGTTTTCAATAGAAATTGCGGATTGATTTGCGGCCGCCATTAAAAGTTCAAGATCTTTACCGGCAAATTGGGCACCGGAATGTTTTAGGCCGAATAGCAATAAACCCACAAGCTTCGATTTTATTATCATCGGAATAATGGTATAAATTTTTTCATCAATTAATTGCTGATAATCATCCGGAAAAACTTCTTGAAAATTATGCTGCTCAATAATGTTATATTTTGAAATCGCGGAATTTTCGTCTAGAAATTTCATAACATCCGAATTGTTAATGGACATATTTTCGTTTCTAATTCCGATTTTTCTAACCATCACTAATTCATTACCGTCTTTTTGTGTAAGCAGTATCCCGAAATGTTTAATCGTTAATGCTTCAACAAAGGTTTTAGTCATCGCGTCAAGAATATTTTCCAGTCCTACAAAACTAGATACATCAGTACTGAACCGAATTAAAACTCTTTGATACGCAAACTGTTCAGGGTAAAATTTTGCAGTAATAAAATCTTGAAATTTATCTTTTGTGGACTGAAAAATTACCGCGAAAAGGATGAAGATTACTCCGGCTATTATTCCTTGGTATTGAGTTCCTATTGCCTGGCTTATTGTTTGACCTATTAAATATATTACTAAAAAATAAGAAGCGGCAATAGTAATTGTGGCCGCTCCGTATATTATCGCATTTTTTACTACAATACTCACATCCATTAACTGATATTTAAAAATTGAATATCCGAAAGCAATGGGAATAAGTACAATTAAAATTACAGGTGTAAAAACTTCAGGATTATTATAAATTGTACCGCTTAATGGCGCAATAAAAATAAAGTAAAAAATACTTAATATTCCCAACGTTAATGAACTAACAATAACGAAGAGAGGTTTTCTTTCTTCTTTATTTTTTAATCTAAAATAATTTACTATTAAGGAAACTAAGCCAATAATTAAAGAGCCGAGGAACAGAAAATTTAATACTTGTACAATCATACCGAAAGTAGAACGGTATTTTTCCGCTTCCGGATATAATATGAATAGCTTATAAATATAGTGGAGAATAAAAACTGTAAGAGGAATAATATATAAAATTCTCTTTGTCCATTTCTTCCGCATAAATTTAAAAGGCTTGGGGAAAATCCAGAAGAAATGAATTATTAAAAACGGGAGGAATATAAGAGCGAATGTATTTATAAAATCGATGAAGCCCATAAAAATAAGGTTATTTATAGTAGGAGGGCTTTGAACATATAAATAAAGAAGAGAAAGAATAAAAGTAACGCCAATCCAATAAAAAAGCCTTTGAACTGTCCCTTCCGGCTTTGCCATATAAACAATAAAACCTATTGTCATCCAAATGAGTCCGAGAAGAGATAACCCAAGCCAGGGAAAATTTATTAATTTTTTAACATATACTTGAGTATGTTTTACTTCACTTCCTTTTTGAATAGTATAATCAGCGTATTTTCCGGATTCTACTTTATTTAATATTGCCTGCGCCTGCAGAGGCTCAGTAATTTTTTTCCCGTTTATTTTAAGAAGTAAATCTCCGTTTCTAATTCCCGCGTTCCAAGTTACGCCCCCTTTTTTCACCTGTTCAAATTTTATTATATTTTTACCGTCATTATTATATTGAATCCAAAGACATTCATCGTTGGATGTAACACGTACATTAACAACCATATATAAGTTTGCCAGCCCTATAAATAATAAAACAGCCGAAAACACTATTATAAGTTTTACTTTATTACGTGTTAATATTTTTTTAAAGTTCAGCATTAATTGTATAAATTTTCAATTGGGTAAAGTTTAAAATTCGCGGTTGATTTATTGGTGTAAAGATAAACAATTATTTTACCTTAAGCACCATCAATGTTATATCATCGGATTGAGTAGTTCCGTTCGCGAATTTCTGTACATCGGTTTGAATTGAAGAAAGAATTGAAGAGGCCGGCTGATCGGTAAGCTTAACAGAGATCTCTTCCAGTTTCTCATCTGAATATTCTTCATCATTACTACTCATTGCCTCGGTTACACCATCGGTAAAAAGGACTAAAACGTCATCTGTTTCTAATTGTATTGTATCGGAAGAGTATGGGACGAATGTTTTCATTACACCTAGAATTATTCCGCCTTTTTCTAGTTTTGTAATTTCTTTTTTCCGAATTAACAACGGCGGATTATGCCCCGCGTTTACGTAATGAAGCGTTTTGTCCTCATTATTTATAATTGCCCAGAAAAATGTAATAAATTTTCCGTCGAAAGTATTTTCACAAATTAAATCATTTATTATTGCCGTTGCTTCATCCAGCTGCATTCCCTGTTTGCTTATAATTTTTAAAAAAGCTTGTATGTTAGCCATTAGAAGTGAAGCCGGAACTCCTTTTCCGGAAACATCCGCTATCGCGATTAAAAAATGTTTTTCGTCAAGAGGAATTATATCGTAATAATCGCCGCCGACTTGTTTGGATGAAATATTTACAGCCGCTATTTCAAATTGACTGTAGCACGGAATTGAATGCGGAAGAAGATTTCTTTGAATATCGCGCGCGATTTCCAATTCTTCTTCCATTTTTTGTTTTTCTAAAGCTTCTTTAAATAGCCTTCTATTTTCTAATGAAATAATCGCAAGGTTGCCGACTGAATAAATAAATTCAATATCGGTGTTTGTAAAATCATGTTTATTTATTCTTTTGCCCAAGAATAATTAAACCCTTTGTTTCTCCTTGAAGCTGCATCGGAACTACGAGTTCAACATTTAATTTATCCAGCAATTCATAATCTTGTTTAATTTCTTTTTTAACTAAAGAATTTTCTACTTTTCTTAAATTCGGATATTTGTTAATCGCTTTAATTAATTCTGCTTCCGGAAATTTACATTCGAGAATTAGACAATCACTTTCTTCAAATGTTATCACGGCAAATTTTGAAACTAGAAATTGTCCTATTACCGAGTATACAAGAAGTTTGGCAACGCGTGTAGATTCTGAAAATCCGCCGAATTCTTTACTTAATTCAAACAGAGAACTTAAGCGGTTTATTCTGGAATCGAGAACTCTGTTTACTCTTTTTAATTCATTTACAACAAGAGAATTTTGAATAGCGGTAGCTGAAATATTTAATATGGTTTTTAAGAATTCTATATCGTCTTCGGTATAGGGAATTTTATTTAGTTTTTCACCGAGAGCGATAATTCCCAGGCATTGGTTGGATGAACAAATTTTTTCGGTAATAACCAAATTGGCGGAATTCAAAAATTCTCTAAAAGTATGATCATTTTCTAATGTATCATTAACTTTAACTTCGGGAAATAATTCTACAATTGGTTTTGAAATTCCTTTAGCGGTTTTTAATTTTAGAACACCATTAACATTAAGTGCAACAACACCTTTGGTAGCAAAAAATTTGCCCATGCAGGTTAAGCAGAATGTTATTTAAAATAAAATCAATATCTAAGCTGGAGTTAATTATTCTGCTGAATTCTACTAATGCAGTAAAGTTTCTTTTTATTTTAATATTATCGGAATCAATCATTTTTAATTGGTAGTATTTATATTTTTAGAAAGAAGAACTTGATTATATTTTCCCGGAATTGAAACATATTTTACTTCATCCATTAAAGTTTTCATTAAATACATTCCCAATCCGCCTATTCTTCTTTGCCGGTAATATTTCTGCAGGTCCGGAGGAGGAATTAATTCAGGCTCAAAAGCTTTGCCGTAATCTTTTATTTCCACCGTAAGTTTCTTATGGTCAAATTTAAGATGTATAACAATCTCTCCCTCCGGAAAGGATTTATAAGCATGTTTAATAATATTTGTACAAGCCTCATCAACAGCCAGCATAATATCATCAATATTTTCCGGAGAAAAACCAATCTCAGCAGCTGTCGATCAATAAAATCCCTAATCTCGGAAAGATTCTCCGTACGGCTTTTAACCTTAAGGGTTTTCTGTCTTATTTTGGATTTTTCAGTTTTCAAGTTTCTTTGTCTCATTAAATTTTTTAATGGCTTCGTCTTCTGTTTTAAAAATTTCATATAAAAGCGGAAATCCCAGAAGATCGAAAATATTAAAAACCTTTTCGCTCATATCCGAAAGTTTAATATCGCCGTTATTCTCCCTAACTTTTTCGATAAAGGCCATAAAAACACCCAAACCGGCACTGCTTATATAAGCCAGATCTTTAAAGTTTACTACAATATTATATTTATTTTTCTCAATTAAACTCGGAAAAAGTGTTTTCTAGAGTCGGTGCCGTATGTGCATCCAGATATCCCTTTAAATAAATTACGCTTACGTCATCCTGCTCTTTAACTGAGGTGTTGAATTCTGCCATTCTTTTTCTCCATCATATTTTAATTTTTGTTTCCATTTTAAGATAACCAAGGTTATATCATCGTGCTGCGAGTTGTCCTGAGAAAAAACGGCAACTTCATGCATAACCTTATTTGATATCTCATCAACATTTTTTGAACTATTTTTCGCTAATATCTTTTCAAAATGTACACTGCCAAAATCTTCCAGTTCCTTATTTTTTGCCTCTGTTATCCCGTCTGTATAAAGTACAATTAAGTCATTATCTTTTAAATTAAATTTAACTTCAGTTAATGTTTGCGCAAAATAATCGGTAAAATTTAAGCCCAGCCCAATACCGGAAGGCCTAATATTTTCTACTACTCCGTTTCTGATCAGAAATACCGGGCAGTGGCCGGCTCTTGCTAAATGCAAAATTTCATTTTGTAAATCTATTACTCCGAATGCCGCGCTTACAAAATTTTTCCTGTCTAATGTTCTTTTAAGTATATGATTTGCTTTAATTAAAATTTCTTTAGGACTTTCGTCCGTTCAGCGAAAGTGTTTGAAAAATTCCTTTTATCTCGGCCATTATAAAAGCGGCCGAAATACCTTTTCCGGAAACATCAGCAATTACAAAACCGAATTTATCATCTTTGATTTCAAAAAAATCATAATAATCGCCCCCGACTTCAAAAGCGGGAATAAATACAGAAGAAATATCAAGCTGCGTATATTCCGGATTTTTTGCCGGAAGTATTTTTCTCTGAACTTCTCTGGCTACATCAAGTTCTCGAGCTAATCTTTCTCTTTCTATTGATTCTTCCAATAATCTGGAATTTTCTATTGCCACCGACGCGTAATCCGAAAAAGTGTCAATAGCGTTTTTATCTTCATCATCGAAAATAAAATCATCTTTTTTAACTGTAACCAAAAATCCTTTTATTTGATTATGTGTACGCAGCGGTGCCGCCGCAACAGATGTATAATTCTCGTTAAATTCTTTTTTCTTACCGAATTTTTCAAAATTAAAAGTTACGGTAGAATTTATATCAGTAATATTTTTACTGAATAGATAATTTGTTATTAACTCAGCGTCTAAAATACCTATTTGTTTAAAAGCCAATTGTCTGTATTCTTCATTTTTTTCATTCCAGATAATCCATGCCGCGTCCGCGTTACATACTTTTATTGCTATTTCAGTAACAGTATCAACCAAATCATTAAAATCTAAAACTTCTGTTATAAGTTTGCTAAAAAACTGAAGTGATGAAACTTCCTGCGCTTTCCTATCGAACGCTTCCGCGGTTGGAATATGAAATAATGTTGTAAAGAACAATATGCTGAAATAAATTGCTCCATAAATCATTATAATATTTAACAACTGATACAGAGCGGGCGAAAAAGCCGATAAAATGGTGTGATGTAATCCTTGTGAACTTCCTACCAGATTTACCACAAAAAGAAGCGAAATTACCACCGAAAAAACTAAAAGTGAAATCTTCTCTTTTTTCTTTATAAAAGCGATCCACGAAATTTTAATTGAATTAAAAACGATTAGCAAAATTGAAATAATTAAAAAAGTATCCCGGATAAAATCTAATTGTTTATTCTGCTTAAAATGCGCTGAGATTGCGGTTAAAAGAAAAAACACAACCATAGTATTAAAATATTTGGTAACATTTTTCTTCTGCTTTAAGAAGTATAATTCCTTAAAAGCCAGAAAAATATAACTAACAGATACCAAAATGAAAGCGACATAGAAAAATGAAATTATCCAGTACATTACCCCGGTTTGTTTTCCCTCAACATCAATCCCGAAAAGCCAGCCGAAAAAACTTCCGGATAAAGTAATTAGAAAGAATAAACAAGCATTAAGAATTCCGATATTCATAA
Source organism: uncultured Bacteroidota bacterium (assembly GCA_963798775.1). GTDB lineage: Bacteria > Bacteroidota > Ignavibacteria > Ignavibacteriales > Ignavibacteriaceae > CAWCUK01. Next base: position 681,755 of record CAWCUK010000003.1, on the reverse strand, counting down.
CCAGCGAAAGCGGATTTATATTCCGAACGTGAACGAAATCCATAACATAAAGAACTAATGATGTTAATGTTAAAATTACGAGTAGATCATTAAAGAATAAAAGCGGGATTGAATCTGATGAGGCGATAAAAACCTTATATAAAAATAAAATTATCGCAAAACCCATAAAGAGCTGCAGTTTCAAATTTTGTTTAAGGTTCGCAATATTCGGAATCATAGATTTTTAATTCTCGGGATTTTTTTGTTCACTTATTTCCCGTTAAAATAAGTAAAAAATCAATATGCATTCAAATTTTTTATAATATGGGTTTATAACCCACTGAAAAAATAGGATTTATATTATTATATGTAAAGGAAAGTTGTATGAACGGATAATTTTTAGGATAGTTGTCATTTTATTTGTTTTAATTTCAACTAAAACAAATAAATCCGGAGAAAAAGGAATTACAAATTTTTCTCCGGATATAAAGACGCTTAAATTTCGATGGTATGATTTTCTATTTCTCTGTTATTGTTTTTAATATTCTTTTTTAGCTTTTCCATTTCTTTGCGGAACTTTTCCATTTCCTTCTTAAATTCTTTCATCTGGCGCTGAAGCATTTTAGGATTTATTCCTTTGCCTGAATCGCTGAAGAAAAATTTAAAGGTTGAAGCAAGAGAATCCGGGGGAATATTTAGATTTCTTCCGTTCAGTATAAAAGCAGTATCGGCAAATTCTTTATTTAATTTTATCAAGGAATCAACATTAGGAATTTGAATATCAAAATTTAGTGCTTCCGCGGAATCACCGGATTCAATTTTGAAATGGAAATTACCTTTACCGTTCTTTAATTCTTTAGGAAAATTGAAAGAAAAAGATTGAATATTTTTTGTCGCTTCTTCAATTTGAGTTGCAATTCTATCAAAATTAGGAAGTTGTATTTTTGGAATTACAATATTTGATAAATGAACGCTGCATGAGTTTGTATCAAAGTATACTTTAAAGTTTTTGTTCCAAGATGAATCTTTTTGCAGTTTTGCCAAATTATTATCCAGTGTTATATAAACACCGGCCTTACTTATTTCTTCAGGTAGATTTCTCAGTTCTTTTTTCATCCGTTTCAATTCTTCCTTCATCTTGCCTTTATCTATTTCAAGTTGTTCGGAAAAAATGGAATCGGGAGTAAAGAAAATATATTTATTATTGTCGGAAGTTTTAACTTCATTTACTAAATGAGCTATTGAACGATTATCGGCAAAACTATATTCTTTAGATAAAATTTTATTAAGTTCGGATTTATTAACCTTTTCCGCAAAGGATAGTAAATCGGCGGCTAAAGCTTTATTATAATTCCAGAAATTCTGGTTTATTGCCAGTGTATTTTTTTCGTTTACTAAAACTTGGGTCTGAATATCATCTGCGTAAGATTCCAAAATAGAATCCATCTGTCGGCGTTGTTCATTATTCATTTTTAAACTGCCGGCAAATTTTTCAAGATTATTTTCTTTAGCTTCGTTAAGTCCGGCCGTTTTAATCTCAAAAAAATCTGTCCCGTTTGAATCCGCGCCTAACTGTAAATATTGGTGATTTTTATTATCCAAAGGCAGTTTTCGGGAAAAGGCAAAATTAAATATATCCTCGTTTGAAAGATCGGCGGCGTAAAGAAGCGGTTTTAAATTTGTTTTGTAAAAATCGGAAATATTAATTTTTTGCTGCTCCACAATATTATGTATCATATTAGGATTAAGTTTTAGCACAACCATAAGAGCGACGGCTAAAAAAGCAAAACTTAAAGCCGGATACCATTTTTTAAACTTATTTATAGAAGGTTTTTCCGAATGAATTTTTGCCATTAGTTTGGTTTCAAAAAAATGCGATTCCGGAAGCCGTTTTATGGAAGAAGTTAAATTTTTCGTTCTTTTTAATTCTTCCAGTTTTTTCTTCAATTCCGGTGAATTCTTTAGCTTTTCTTTTAATTCCTCTGCCTGAATATTATTCAATTCATCATCGAGAAAAGCCGAAAGAAGTTCATATTTTTTATCTGCTTTATTCATACCATTAACTCCTGCTCAAAAGGTTTAAGTATATTTTTTAAACCTTCACGAGCTCTAAAAATGCGTGACTTTACAGTACCAAGTTCACATTGCACTGATTCCGCAATTTCTTGGTAGCTTAATCCTTCTAAATCCTTTAAAATTAGCGGTATTCTTAGTTTTTCGGGTAATTGAGAAATTGCATCTCTAACTATTTCAGAGATGTCTTTGCTCTCCTGCGGGTTTGAAGTATAACCTAATTGTTCTTCGTTATCTTTTATTGGTGTAAAAATGCTTCTAATTTTAATTTTACGCAGCTGATCTTTGCATTTATTTACAGTAATTCTGTAAAGCCATGTAGTAAATTGTGATTCAAAACGGAATTTGTATAGATTTTTATAAACCGTTATAAACACATCTTGCGCAATATCGTCAACATAATCAGAGTTATTAATGGTTATATAGATAATATTGCGGACTTTTTCTTGGTGCCGCTGCACCAGTGTATTGAAGCAGTTTTCTTCTCCCTCAATAAATCTTTTTATTAAAGAAAAATCATCATCTAAATTTAAAATTTGTAACTGTTGCAATTTCTTTTTGTTTTTTTTGAAACTCATTTTTTAGACGCAATCTTTTTGTCTTTGTTCCCTAAATTAATAAGAATGAATGTGCAAAAAAATACTTTTTAAAGTTAAATGGTATAAATTTATGATAAATTATCTATTTCTAATGATGAAATTGAATTAAATATTTATAAATTACGGTTTGTAAAAATCCCTTTTATAATTAAATTAGTTTTAGTTGCATAAAATAAGCCTTCTGATTAAATTTAACAGAAAAATTTTAGGAGTTGTTCATGAAAATTAAAATTTCAGAAAAATATGAAGCCGTTGTTATTGCTCTAAAAGGAAATGTTATGGGCGGCGAAGATACAAAGGAATTTAATGATCTATTGCATAAATTAATTGGTGAAGATAAAAAAAATATCGTTGTCGATCTTCACGATGTAAAATTTATGAACAGCTCGGGTTTAGGTATGTTAATCGGCGGATTAACTACAATGAAAAAAGAAAATGGCCATTTAAGACTTTCCAGGGTTACCGACAAAATTGAAAGTCTTTTAGTTATTACAAAATTAATAACTATTTTTGAGACTTTCGAAAGTATTGATGAGGCCGTTCAGAGTTATAAAAAGTAATTTTTTTGCTTTTTTATAAGTTTTATTGTTTTTATTAAACTCCGGATTGAAAAATTCGGAGTTTTATTTTGTTTAATAATTTTTAGTATTAAGGAATTTTAAATGAGTGTAGCAGTTCTTGTAGGCAGTCAATGGGGTGATGAAGGTAAAGGGAAAATAGTAGATATTTTAAGCGAAAAATATGATATTGTTGCCCGGTATCAAGGCGGTGCAAATGCCGGCCATACTGTTGCCATCGGCGATAAACAATACATTCTTCATTTAATTCCTTCCGGTATTTTAAGGGAAGAGGTAATCTGTGTAATAGGTAACGGAGTTGTTATAGATCCGAATGCCCTGCTTGAGGAAATTGAACTGCTGGAAAAAAATAATATTAAAGTAAATGGCCGTCTGTTCATCAGCCAAAATGCACACTTAATTATGCCTTATCATAAATTATTAGACTCAATAAATGAGAGCGGAGAAAAGAAAATCGGAACAACCGGTCGGGGAATTGGTCCTTGCTATATAGATAAATATGCGCGCAAAGGAATAAAAATTGTAGATCTTCTCGATAGAAAAGAGCTTGCCGAGAAAATACGAGAGAATCTTTCAGAAAAAAATAATCTTCTAAAAAAAGTTTATGATCATGATGAACTTGATGTTGAAGAGATTATTAAAGAATATGAAGAATTTGACCAAAGGATTGATAAATATATAAAAGATATTCCGTCTTTTTTAAATGGGGCAATATCGGAAGGCAAATCAATTTTACTTGAAGGAGCCCAAGGAGCTTTACTGGATGTTGATCATGGAACCTATCCGTATGTTACTTCATCTAGCCCTACTTCCGGAGGAGCTTGTACCGGGACAGGAATTCCGCCCACAAAGATTAATATGGTAATTGGAATTGTAAAAGCATATACTACGCGTGTCGGAAATGGTCCTTTTCCTACAGAACTTCTTGATGAAGACGGTGAAAAGTTAAGAAAAGTCGGAGCTGAATTCGGCGCAACTACAGGAAGACCTAGAAGATGCGGCTGGTTTGATGCTGCTTTGGTAAAATATTCAGCTATGATAAACGGAATAGATTGTGTCGCAATTACCAAACTTGATGTTCTTAGCAGTTTTGAGGAAATTAAAGTCTGCGTTGGTTATGAGCTGAACGGGAAAAAATTAGTTTATTTCCCATCAGACGCGGCTAAATTATCTAAGGTAACACCGGTTTATAAAGTACTTCCGGGCTGGAATGAAGATATTTCTAATTGTAAATCCTATGCTGACCTTCCCGAGAACACTAAAGAATATTTATCCCTTATTGCTAAAGAATCGGGAATAAGCATAAATATTATTTCAGTCGGTCCCAAAAGAGCTCAGACATTTTATGTACAATAATCATCTGATCCTGCAAAACTCTTAAATATCCGGATCAGTTTAAAATTCTAGTAGTTTAAGAGGAATTTTTCCATGAAAATGGCGGGCGGCCCCACATCGCTTAATATTAAAATTATTCTTTTGGTAATTGCAATTGTTATTGCTGCGGGTACTCTTTATTACACACAAACTCTCGTTCAAAAACTGCAGGAAAAAGAAAGACAAATTGTTCAGTTATACGCCAAAGGAATTGAATATGTAGCCAATACTTCCTCTCCGGATGTTGATATAACTTTCCTTTTTGATAATATTATTAAACCAATCGATTTCCCTCTAATTTTAACAGGCGCCGATAATCGTGTTAATCTTGAAAATAAAGAAGATATAAGAAATGTAGAATATGATACCAGCCTGGCCTCGGATGTTCTGCAGGAGTTTTTCCAGGAGCGGGTTAAGGAAATGGATGAAATTCATAATCCTATTATAATTACTTATCAGGATACTTTAATTCTTACAAAAATCCATTATGGCGATTCTTCTTTAATAAACCAACTTAAATTCTATCCTTACCTCCAAATTATTATTGCTACTTTGTTCATCATTCTCGGTTATATTGGTTTCAGTAGTATCAAACGAAATGAACAAAGTAATATTTGGGTTGGAATGGCAAAAGAAACAGCTCATCAATTCGGAACTCCTATTTCAAGTTTAATGGGATGGCTGGAAATGCTGAAGTTAAGTTTTAATGATCCGGATAAAGTTTTAGATATCGCGGATGAAATAGATAACGATGTAGAAAAATTAAGTAAAATTACGTATAGATTTTCAAAAATAGGTGCTATTCCGGAATTATACGAAAAGAATGTTTTTGATGAAGTGAGAAAAGTTGTTGAATATTTTCAAAGAAGACTTCCGCAGACAAGCAAGAGCGTATCACTTACGCTTGACGGTGATAAAGAAGTTTATTCTCATTTAAATTCCGAACTATTCGAATGGGTTATTGAGAATTTAATTAAAAATTCTCTTGATGCAATTGATCATAAAAAAGGAGTAATTGAAATTTTAGTTAAGGATTGTAAAAATAAAATTGAGATTGATGTAACCGATAACGGGAAGGGTATTGATTTGAAAAGAAGAAAAGATGTGTTCCGGCCGGGTTACAGCACAAAAAGAAGAGGCTGGGGCCTGGGATTAAGTCTTTCCAAAAGAATCGTTGAAGGATATCATGAAGGAAAAATTTTCGTTAAATCTTCGGCGCCCGGTGAAGGAACAACATTTAAAATTATTTTAAAAAAGATCTAACTCATTTCCAACATTCTCTCTATCGGTTTTAATGCTTTACTCATTAAAACTTTATCCATTTTAATTTGAGGTTCTTTGTTACTCATACACAAATAAAGTTTTTCGATTGTATTCAATTTCATGTAAGGACATTCGTTACAGTTGCAGCTTTTATCCGGTGGAGCCGGAATAAATAATTTTTCCGGTACGGCTTTTTCCATTTGATAAATTATTCCCGGTTCGGTTGCTACAATATAGCTGCTTCCGCTGTCTTCTTGTACATAGCTTAAAAGTTTGCTGGTTGATCCTACAAAATCAGCTCTATTTAAAACAACATCTTCACATTCAGGATGAGCAATTAATTTTGCGTCAGGATGTTTCGTTTTCAGATCAATAATTTTACGTTCGCTGAAAGTTTCGTGTACTATACATGTTCCATCCCAAAGAAGCATATCCCGGTTAGTTTTCTTCATCAGGTATTTTCCTAAATTTCTATCCGGCGCAAATATAATTGGCTGATCTTTAGGAATTTGATTTATTAATTTTTCGGCGTTACTGGAAGTACAAATAATATCGCTTAATGCTTTTACGGTTGCCGTACAATTTATATAAGTAATGGCAATGTGATTCGGATGTTTTTCTCGGAATGCTTTAAATAACGGCGCGGGACAGCTGTCAGCCAGTGAACAGCCGGCTTCAAGATCCGGTAGTAAAACTAATTTATTCGGATTTAATATTTTTGCGGTTTCCGCCATAAAATGAACTCCGGCAAAAACTATAACATCCGCATCTGTTGATTTTGCTTTTCGTGCCAAGTCTAAACTGTCACCCACAAAATCTGCTATTTCTTGTATTTCTGATTCCTGGTAATAATGCGCCAGAATAACCGCGTTCATTTCCTTCTTTAGTCTTCTAATTTCTTCTTCATAATTTATGTCTACATCAATAGAATCTAACTTAAACATGTTTTTATGTCCTGTGTCAATGTAATTAAATAATAGGAGAATTATATTGCATTTGGAAATAGTGATTAAACATAGCACCCCTCCACAAATGTCACTCAAAGCCTCTGGGTTTTCTGCCCTCGAAACCCAGAGGTTTTCTTCCTTTAAATCTATCAATTAAAACTATTCTTAATTTTATTTTAATTCAATAGAGTTACTTGTCTCCTCCATAAGATAAGCGTACAATAATTGAATTAAATTTAGCAAAAATGAACGTTTACTCAAAATTTTATTATATCAAATATTAGTTTTTGGCCCAAATTGTTAATTTTTATTGTGGCATGACACTTGGATAATAAGAAATGGAAATAGTTAAAACTCACCCTCTCCCATTTCTACTAAAGCTGCCGGATTTTCAATTTGGATGAAAATCCGGCAGTTCTCTTCTCCTAAGATTTTTATAGTTAAGATATTTAACAATGAGTTAAATTATTTTATTTTATTAAATATCTTTATCTTCATTATTCAATTTTTTTGCACTTTTTTATTGGCACTTCAATTGTAATACTAAATATGAAAATAGTTTTTAAGCTAAAATCCCCTCACAATTAGCTGCCGGATTTTCTGCCCTCAAAGTCCGGCAGTTCTTCTTTTAAATAGCTCACTTTTTTAGAAATAAGTAAAAATGTGTTTTTAAATGAGTAATTATTACCTATTTTCTATTTTTGAGATTTGAAAGTACTATTATTTCGTTTGAATATGAGGTTGTACTATTTGGCACAAGAGTTGAATATTTTAGAGTGAAAATAGGAAAATAGTTAGGATAAAACTTCTTAAAAGTTTTACTATGAAAATATAACTGCCGGTAAAATTCCCTCATAAGCCGGCAGTTTTTTTTTATCTTCCGCTTCATTTCATTCAAAAATCAAAATCTGGTAAGTCTTTCTTAATTATTTGTTTTTCAATTAACTTGAATTTGCAATTTAAAAAAAACGGAAGAAAATAAATATCTTCTTCCGCCTATTAATCTACTCCTAAGAATACTAGGATTCGTTATTTCAAAAGAATCATTTTTTTTGCGGCTGTAAATCCCCCGCTTTTAATTACGTAAAAATAAATTCCGCTCGATAATCCGGCAGCATCAAACTTTACTTGATGATTTCCTTTTTCCTGGAATTCATCGACTAAAACGGCAGCTTCTTTTCCTAGTATATTATAAACAATAAGACTTGTTTTCCCCGATGCTGCTAATTTATAATTAATTTCAGTAGAAGGATTAAACGGATTTGGATAATTTTGATAAATTTCGTAACCATTTTCCGATATAACATCATTTACCGAACTAATTATTATTCCCACAGTGTTTGAAGGTTCGCTTTCATTATATCCTTTATCATACGCTGTTACGGTAAAATATATATTCGATTTAGGAATGCTGCCGTAATCTATGGTTACACTCGTATCTCCGGTAACTCTAAATTTTACAATATTTTTTACATCGGAAATATCAACGGGAAGTTTATTATCCGAATATACATTATAATAAAAGGCTGTATCGCCGTCTGAGGCTTTTAAGGGGCTATTCCAACTTAAAATATATTTTAATGAGTCGCTTGTGGAAAGATTTAATTCACCGGGTGAATTTGGTTTAATATTATCTTTCCACGGCATCGGCGGAATATTAGCGGGATATTTATAAGGCCCATTTTGTAATAATGTAGTTAGGTTTTTTTGATTATTTTTAATGCTGGCGGTTCTGTATAAAGTCTCCCCTTTCCCACCGAATTTTCTTGTTGAATCTATTTGCGCTATAATTTCTTCGGCAGGCCAATTACCATCGCTGCCTCCCATTCTATAAACTGCGATACCGGGATAAATGTGTCTGCCGTTGGCGTTATTAATCCAATTAATCGCTAATGAATCAAATCTCGGACAGGAGTTAATATCCCAATAAATTTGGGGTGATTCATAATCGTGTTTTCTTGCCAAAAGCCATCGCCTTGAATCTTGATAAACATTACTGTAGCTCTCCCAGCCGGATAAACAGGCAGAAAGATTTTGATAAATTCCTATTGGCGCGCTTCCTACCTTTAACATTGGTTTTACGGCATTTACAGAATCATAAATGGCATAAATGAATTGGGTAATGTTATTCCTTCTCCAGTCGGCTTTATTCTGTCCGTTGCCGTATGTCTCATAAGTTTGATTATCTTGAAAATCGGTACCGGGATATCTTGCAAAGTCAAAATGTATCCCGTCGATGTCATAATTTCTAATTAATTCCATTGCCAGATTAAGCAAATAAGTTTTAGTTTCGGGGATTCCGGGATCCATCCACCATTCATTTGCGTATAATTTACATAATTCCGGATGTTTTAATACCACGTGCTTTGGATTTGTATTCGGCGGTGTTCCGCTTCCGTAGGCCTTATATGTAACCCACCACGCATGCACTTCAATTCCTCGCTTATGAGCTTCTTCAATAATAAATTGAAGAGGATCGTAACCGGGATTATTTCCTATATTTCCCGTAAGACATTTTGCCCACGGTTCTATTTTGGAAGGATAAAGTACATCGCCTCTTGCTCTTACCTGCAGCATAATCGTATTCATATTTGTTTTTTTTAGAAGATCAAGAAGTTTTATCATTTCATTTTTTTGCGAACTAGGCCCGGTAGTAGTAGGCCAATCTAAATTGAAAACTGTGGTTAACCATACTGCGCGTACTTCTTCTTTAGGCTGTGCCGCAACAAGAAATGAAACTGAAAAAAGAAGAAAAAGTATTTTTTTGATCATTTAATAGCTCCGAATTAATAATGTTAAAATTTTTTAATGATAAAAATTTACCGGATTGGTATTTTCGAAAGGCGATTAATTTATAGTGTTTCCAAAGTTCTATCTAAAGCGAAAAGAACGTCATTTCGTCCCGCTTCAACATCTATTAACATATTGCCGATACCGGAAAGAAGAACAAATTTAATTTTTCCGCTTCTGCTCTTTTTATCTGTCTTCATTATTTCCAGTATATTTTCTTTATTTATATTTTTTAATTTTGCCGGAAGTTTTATGCCTAACGGAAGAGGTAAATATTCTTTTAATTTTCTTTTTGATAAAATCCCAATTTTATTAGATAAATATAACGCGGAAATTATTCCTGCAATTACAGCTTCACCATGTTTAATTTTAAAATTTAGGTCGCTCTCAAAGGCATGGGCAAAAGTATGTCCGAAATTCAATATTTTTCTTAGTCCGCCCTCTTTTTCATCTTTTGAAACAACGGCTGCTTTTATAGAAGCTGATTTTAAGATAACATCTTCTAATATTTTAGAATCATTTTCATAAATCCCGTCTAAATTTTCGCTTACGAAATTGAACAAATTTTGGTTTGATAAAAAGGCATATTTTATAATTTCACCTATGCCGGAAGTTTTTTCTTCTCTGCTTAATGTACTTAAAAAAGCAGTATCAATAAACACTGATTTAGGTTGATAAAAAGTGCCTATCATATTTTTTTTCTTCGCGAAATTAATTCCGGTTTTACCGCCTATGGAACTGTCAACGCATGCTAATAATGTTGTAGGAATATGTACAAGTTCAATTCCGCGCATATATGTTGAAGCCGCGTAACCGGCAAGATCTCCCGTTACTCCCCCGCCAATCGCTATTATTAAAGTATCGCGTCCGTAGTTATTATTAAGCAGACTGTTATAAATTTTGTTTAATTCAGTATACGATTTTGATTTTTCCCCCGATTTCAGTAAGTAAAAAGAGTTTGCAATCTTTTTATTTTTAAAATTTTTATAGATGTTTTTCCCGTGCAGCTTTTCTACATTTTCATCGACTATATAAAAAATATTTTTGTTGAGATTTAATTTGCTGATTTCTCTTTTAATAAGATTTAATATTGAACTGCCTACAAATATCGGATATGAATTTTCGTTAAGTGCGACTTTTATTTTTTTCAAAACCAGAATTTCCTTGTGTTTATCTCAGTAAAATATTTTTGCGATTTTATCCACGGTTATACCTACAGAAACATTATCGGTATCAATCACAATATCTGCTTGTTCATAATATTTTTTTCTAGAATTAAAAACCGATTCTATTTTTTCAAGCATCTGTTCGCGCGTAGGATTCTCATTCCCCTCTATTTGCAGTACCGGCCTATCTCTTTTGAACATTAATCTTTTATAAACATAATCGGCAGAAACTTTTAGATAAATAATTGTACCTGTGCGTTTCATTATTTCTAAATTAGTAGGATTTATAATAGTTCCTCCCCCTAATGCCAAAACTAAATTTTTATTTTCGGATATTTTTAACAGCTGATCGGTTTCTAGTTCTCTAAAATATGATTCCCCTTTTTCCGCGAAAATTTCTTTAATTTTTTTTCCTTCAAAAACTTCTATAACTCTATCTAGATCATAAAAACTCCAACCTAAAGTATTAGCCAAAATAGGGCCGATAGTGCTTTTGCCTGCTCCCATAAATCCGGCTAAATATATTATACGGTTTTCCATTTAAAAATTTTTGGGTTAAAATTAATAGGAATGAAAAGTAAAAACAAATTTATCGGCAAACTTTATCGGTTTATTCTTCTAATCATTAAAAATAATATGCCGCGCCTAACATAAAAGTGACTCCGTCAATATTTACTTTAGTTTCCATAGCCTCGCCGGGTAAATTTATTTCTTCGCCTGAATAAGTTAATTGAGTTTTAGAATATTTTGTTCTTACTTTAAATTGCGGATCACGGAATTTCATTGTTAAATTCAAAGCGAAATTTTCAAGGATTAAATATTCCATAGCAATTGCAACTTGTATGCCGTAAGCAATTTTCTGATCAACTTTTTTTGTTTCAACGCTCCCGAATTTACGAATATGATTCCCAAAATAAACTCCTCCCCCGCCTCCCATTAAAAATTTAATTTTGTCCGTTGAAAAAGGAATTAAATAATAAACGGATAATTCAAAAGGAATCAGAGAATAACCATCGGTAACTGAAATAGATTTTGTTATGTTACCGCTGAAGACAGTAAGTTTAATATTGGATTCGGTCTTTTTCATATATTCGGAGCTTAACCCTACAATAATTTCATCGGTTAACCTATATCTAAAATCAATTGAAGGATTAATGATATCCGAGAGCCCGAAAAAATTATTTCTTAAAACAGGATCCGATGAATTTGGATTATCATAAATTTTAGCCGAAGTAGTATAAACGACGTTTACTCCTACTCTAAAATTATGCCCGTTAAATTGAGCTTTTAGCGGAAAAGTTACTAAAAGGATAAAAATAAGATATAGCGGTTTTAATTTTGAAATCATTATTTCCTGTCTTTATTTTAAGTTGGAAAGACTAACCGCAATTTCACATAATTTTTTAAAAAACAAAACCCTCAAATAGCGTCTACTTGAGGGTTATCAAATGTAATATTTTTATATTTTAATTGAAGAACCGATTTCTGTTATCTTCTATATCCGCATTTTTCTTTAGCTCAGTAATCCATTCGTTAAAGAAAGTACTTCTTTTCTGCTGAAGGAGATTTGCCCTTATCTGGTTTTCCTGAACAGCAAATGCTGATGAATCAAAAGGAGTTTTAGATAAAAGTTTTATTAAATAATATCCTCTTAAACCCTTAACCGGTTCGGATATTTTTCCTGCTTCCAAATCCAAAACTTTTCCTGTAAACGCGTAATCTCTTCCTACTTTAGGAACATTACCGTTCGGAGTAAAAATTCCGGTGGAATCAACAGTTACTTTAGGATCTACAGAAGTTGCATTATTTAAATTACCATTTATTTTTTCTTTAATATTTTCGGCTGTTGCTTTTGCTTTAGCAAATTTCTTTTCGCGCAGAACCAAAGGTTTTATGGAAGCTTTTACTTCATCAAATGATTTTACGCTTTCATTTGTTATATCGCTTATTTGTACAACTACATAGCCTGATTGTACTCTAAAAGGCTCACTTATATCATTTAAATCATTATTAAATGCAAAATCAATTATATCTTTATTAGCTCCGATTCCCGGAACAGAATAAGCATCTTTAGTAAAAGCGGGTGTTTCTTGAACTTTATAACCGCTAATCTCGCCTTCTTTTTCAAAATCCTCATTCTTCTTTGTTAAATAAGCATAATCTTTAGCGGCATTTAAATTAGCGTCTTTAGTAGCTGTGGAAGCACCTATAGGATTAACTATTCTTTCAACTACATATTTTTTATTAGTTTTTGCTGTAACCTTAATAATATGAAATCCGAAATTAGTTTTTATTGGTTTTAATATTTCACCAACTTTACCGCCAAAAGCGGCTTTTTCAAATTCCGGAACCATCGCGCCTTTGCCGAACCATCCTAAATCTCCTCCGTTTCTTGCACTTCCCGGATCTTTAGAATATTCCTTTGCTAATTTAGAAAAATCCGCTCCGTTGGTTAATTGAGAATATAATTTATTTGCTTCGTCTTCTGTTTGAACTAAAATGTGAGAAGCTCTTACCATTGTTTCATTTGATGATACTATATCCACAATATGGTAAACAACAAATCCTTCGGGAGTAGCGACAGGGCCTACAATATCCCCTTTTTTTGAATTCACAACCGCAGACGCTCCGTTTGCGGGAAGAGAGGATATAGCTAAAGTATCTTGTGAATAAGGAAGGGAAGAATAAATATCTACGCTTTGCTTAAATGTTACTGTATCATTTTTAATATTATGAATAACATTTTCTAAACTTCTTTTAGTTACCGCTGAATCTTCTCCGGAAGCGTTGTTAGAAAACATTACATATTTTAATTTTCTTTTCGCCTCAACTTTATACTGATCCAAATGATTATTATAATACTCATTCAAATCTTCATCGTTTACATGGACTGATGAATCAGAAATTTCATTAAGACCTATTAAAGCGAATTGTGCACTTATTTTTGTATTCTGTTCTACAAATTTTCTTTTAACTTCTGCATCACTAACAGTAATTGAAGCTAGAAGCATGCTCTGCAGTTTTTCATTTAATCTTGATTGTCTAACATATTCTTCGGCTTGAAGAATGCCTTCTTTATTTCTGGGATCCATTATGGCTTGTTCATAAAGCTGACGATTAAAACGGCCGGTGGAATCGATGAAATTCCTTTTCAGAACATCCGGAGGATTCTTGCCAAGAATCACATCCTTTACTTCCTGATCTGTTACAGCAATTCCAAATTTTTCAAATTGTTGATCGAAAAGCTTTTGGGTTACAATTGCGTCCCAAACCTGATCTCTGAATTGATCCATTTTTTCTTCTGGAATATCTTTTCCAGTTTGTTGTTTTTGAGCTTCTCTTTGTTGATCTAGAGTTCTCATAAAATCCTGATAAGTTATTTCTCGCCGTTAACCGATCCAAGACATTTGATCCTCTGCCGGTTAACCCTTCCAGAACATTGGAATCGGAAATTACCATAAATAGCACAAATAAAGCGCCAACAGTTATTATAAATGCGGGAGCTAAACTCCTCATCTTGGCCATCATAGCCATAATCGCCTACTCTCCAGTATTTAGGTTGAAAATATTTTTAAGTTGGTAAAAATAGAGACATACTAGTAAAAAAGCAATGTAAATTTTACTTTATTAAAGTATTTATTCTGAAAACTTACAGCTTGAATATGAATTTTTGTATAAAATAATTGGTTCTCTTAATAATAATCTTGAAGAAACCAAATGATTTTTCGCATATTTGTTTTAATCACAAAAGAGTAGATTTGCTTTATTTGACTTTCACTTATACCAAATATATATTATTTTTTATTCAATTAAACAGAGGATTAAACATATGCACGGAAATGACGACTTTCTTCAATTACGTACCTATTTTTTCTGAGCTTGAAGATAATACTCTCGAACAAATTTCGAAATTAGGAATTCGCAAAAACTTTTAATAAAGATTCGGTTATTCTATTTGAACATGAAACCGGTTCTGCTCTTTTTGTTATCGTTAACGGGAAAGTTAAAGTCTCCGAGTAAGTGATGACGGTAAAGAAGTAATTTTAACAATCCTAGGTGATTCTGATTTTTTCGGAGAAATGGCAATTCTTGATGGACTAACTCGGTCGGCAAATGTTACAGCCATGGAAGATTCTGAAATTTTTATTATTCAAAGAAGTGATTTTCTTGAATTACTGCACACTCATCCCGAAGTTGCCAGTTGCGCTGCTGCAAGAACTAACCCAAAGACTGCGCGCGGCTGATATGAAAATAAAATCTCTTTCACTTAAAGATGCCGAAGGAAAAGTCGCATACGGTTATTCTTCAATTGGCAGATGATGTCGGAAGAATCAAACAAGGAACTGTTGAAATTGAAAAACTACCCTTTCAGCATGATCTTGCAAATATGGCCGGAACCTCCAGAGAAACTATTTCACGAACTCTTCATTCTTTTGCTAAAAAAGGTTTGGTGGAACTTGACGGTTCAAAATTAAGAATTATTAATTATGAAAAATTTAAAGAATTGTTCAGCTAAAATTAAGGATATTATGAAGGGGAAAGTAGATTTACATATTCATACTTCTCATTCGGATGGATTTCTACTCTCCCGCAGAGTTAGTTGCAAAAGCTAAGAATGCCGGTATTGAAACTATTAAGTATTACAGATCATGATAATTTATCCGCCATTGAGGAAGCGGCTGCCTTCGGTAAAGAAATAGGCGTTGAATGTTATTCCGGGAGTTGAAATTAGTTCTGATATTCAAGATAGAGAAGTTCATATTCTGGCTTATTTTGTAGAACTCGATAATATTGAACTTGAAAGTTATCTTAATTTTTTTCGGGAAGAAAGATTTAAAAGAGCCGAGCGAATTGGTACAAAAACTTCGAAATCTCGGCCTTTTTCTATTCCTTAGATGATGTTTTAGAAAAATCTAAAAATTCTGCCGTTGGCAGGCCGCATATTGCTCAGGCGATGCTGGAAAAAGGATTAATTTCGTCTTATTATGAAGCTTTTAATAAATATATTGGAAACGGCTGCCCGGCTTACGAAAAAAAAGTTCATGTCTCCCCTCAAAGTGCATTTAAAATTATTAATGATGCCGGCGGGCTTTCGTTTATAGCACATCCCGGTTATATGGCAGAATCTATTTTAAACGAGCTTATTCGAAGCCGGTGTTGACGGAATTGAAGTTATTCATCCTTCGCATTCTCAAAGTAAAATAAAATTTTACAGGGGAATTGTTAATGAATATTTCCTTCTTGAATCCGGAGGTTCTGATTTTCACGGCGGAAAACGCGAAGATGATAAAAATCTTGGGAAATATTATACATATATTTCCGTTGTAGATGCGATGCGCCAAAGATTATTAAGAAATACGGCTTAAGTAAAACTGTTTCCCTAAATTATTGAATATTATTGTTTTAGTTACGGCGTTTTAATATTTTTACGAAAAATAAATAAACGCAGAAAAAAATGAATACAATTGAAGGTAATTTAGCAGCGGCAGAATATAAATTTGCAATAGTTTTAAGCCGCTTTAATGAAGCAATCGGACAAAAATTATTAGAAGGTGCTGTAGATTGTTTATCGCGCCACGGCTGCCTTGAAAAAAATATTGATCTTGTTAAGGTTCCCGGAGCTTTTGAAATACCGTTGACTGTTTCTAAACTTGCCAACCAAAAAAAATACAATGCCATAATTTGTCTAGGTGCCGTTATCCGCGGTGCTACTCCTCATTTTGATTTTGTTGCGGCAGGTGTAAGCAACGGAATAGCACAAGTTTCCTTAAAAAATGAAATACCGGTGGCTTTTGGAGTTTTAACAACCGATACTATTGAACAAGCAGTAGAAAGAGCCGGTACTAAATCGGGAAATAAAGGCTGGGATGCCGCATTAACCGCAATTGAAATGGCTGATCTGCTGAAAAAAATTTAATAACCGGGAGATTTTATTCAAATCGATTTTCTTAATTAAATTTTTTTAGCGTCTTCAGGGGAAAAGTTCATTTTTTCCCGCCTGTTAATTGTTTTTTATCCTTTTTAATACAAAAAAAAATATTAAATTTACCTACGTTTTTTATCAGTTATATCTATAAGTTAAATTCTCTTAAAAATTATTGCCGGAGGCATTATATAAATTTTTTTTACTTTTCTAATTGACTTTTTTAGACTAAGAGACTTTAACAAATGAAAAATAATTTCCTTTTAATACCTTTCTTTATTTTACTATCCTTCAGTCAAATTTTACCGCAGCGCATCACTGATTGGAGTATTTACGCCGATATGAAATTAGTTAAAGATGTTGCCGTTAAAAATAAAGTAATTTGGGCGGCTTCAGACGGCGGCGCTTTTACTTATCAATCTGACGCGGATTCATTTGCTACTTTTACTAAAACAGAAGGGTTAAATGGTTTATCTCTTACCGCTGTTACCGTTGATTCCGAAGGGAAAATATGGTTCGGCAGTAAAAGCGGAATTATTGATGTCTATAATCCCGCAAGTAATTCTTTTAAAACTATTCTGGATATATTTAATTCCGACAAAAGCAATAAATCAATAAATGATTTAACTGTTTCGGGTGATACAATATTCGCTGCGACAGATTTTGGAGTATCATTAATAAGCGCTGTAAATTACTCTTTTTATGATACATATTTCAAATATGGTTCTTTTTCATCAAACATAAAGGTTAATAACGCTTATAAAAATAAGCTGATTTATCTTAGTACTGAAAATGGTGTTGCCGTACAAAAAGTAGGAGCTGCAAATTTATCCGCTCCCGAATCTTGGAATGTTTATCAAACAGCGGATGGACTCCCTTCCAATAATGTTTTGAAAATAACCGGTTATGATGGGAAAATAATTGCCGCTACGGATAAAGGTTTGGTTTATTTTACTGGTACTGGTTGGTCGGTATTTACTCCTGATTTTAATAATATTCCGGTTGCGGATATTCTGACTGTTTCCGATTCTTTATTTATTCTTTCTAATAATAATATTTTTAAATATTCAAATAATACTTCTTCTCAAATTTTTACTTCTCATCTTTCTGTTAATTCAATAGGTTATGCTCCTACTTTGGGTGTGGTTGCCGCAACTGATTCGGGAGTTAAGGTTATAAATAACGGTGCTGAATCAATTATACCTAACGGACCTCAATCAAATAAATTTCCCGATTTAGCCGTTGATAATAATGGCATCTTATGGTCCGCCAGCGGAGTTGATATATCAGGCGAAGGTTTTTATGAATTTGACGGTAAAAAGTGGACCAATTATAATATGGCAAATACTAAAATTTTACCGTCAAACGCTTATTTCTCTGTTTTTACCGCACCTGATAATACTAAATATTTTGGAAACTGGGGCCACGGTTTTATAAAATTTAAAGATGGTAATATTGAACAATATGATGTTGATAATACTCCAATGCAAGGAATTGAGGTAAATCCGAAATTTCTTGTAATTACTGATTTTGGACTCGATTCGAAAGGTAATCTTTGGACTTTAAATTATGGTGCTATCGACAGAAAAAATTTAGCGGTGTTAACTGCGGATAGTTTATGGTTCACTTTTGCCCTTCCTCCGGCCGGCGCTTTATATTATAATAAGAATACTTCTTTAGCGGTTGATCAATATGATACTAAATGGATTGGTTCAAAATCAGAGACTAAATCTGGTTTATATTATTTTAATGAGAATAAAACTTTTGATGATAAAAGTGATGATAAATATGGAATACTGAACAAACAAAATGGATTAAATAGTGATGTTATAAATTCTGTTGTTTTAGATAAGCGCGGCGAACTTTGGATAGGAACTAACGTGGGTGTAAATATTTTAAGAAATAACAGCAGCATCTTTTCCAGCAGTACTCAATTTAGTATTTCATCAGTTTTTTCTTTGAGACAGCAAATAATAAACTGTATTGCCGTTGATCCGTTAAATCAAAAATGGGTTGGCACAAATCAAGGTTTAATTTTAGTAAATTCTGATGGTTCAAATTTACTTGCATCTTACGATTCAAAAAACAGCCCGCTTTTGTCTAATACTATAATTAGTGTAACTATTGATGAAAACAGCGGTACCGTTTATGTCGGAACCGATAAAGGACTATCTTCTTTTAAAACTCCTTTTATAAAACCAAAGGAAAGTTTTAGCGATCTTTTCATTTATCCAAGTCCGTTCAAAGTGGGAAAAATAGAAAGTAAGCTAACTATAGATGGATTGATAAGTGATACGGACATAAAAATTCTAAATATTTCCGGCGGTTTGGTTGATGAATTCCCATCACCCGGCGGAAGAATTGCTTTTTGGGACGGAAAAGATCTGAATGGGAATTCTGTACCGACAGGTATTTATCTTATTGTTGCTTATGATAAAGAAGGAAATAATGTTAAAACCGGAAAAATTGCCGTTATAAAAGAATGATACGATGAATATAAAAGTTATAAATGTAAAGGATTTGACAATTTTAAAATGATCGATTTACTTAATATTTCTCTTCAATTCGGCGGAAAATATTTATTTAATAATGTAAATTACAAGATTAATTCCGGCGATAAAATCTCTTTAGTCGGCGCGAACGGGACAGGCAAATCTTCTCTTTTAAAAATTATAGCCGGACAGCTTCAGCCTGAATCCGGGAAAATTCTAAAGCAAAAAAATATTTCCATCGGCTATCTTCCGCAAGAAAATGTAATTCATCAAGGAAAAACTTTACTTGATGAAGCTAAATCCGCGCTTACCGATATTGTAAGTCTTCAGCAAAAAGAAACGGAGATTACAAATAAACTTTCAGCTGAACATATCTCTCAGGATGAAAGAAATGATCTTGTTCACCAGTTGGGAGAAGTTCATCATAAATTAGAAGAATTGGATTCTTACAGCGCCGAATCAAGGGTTGAAAAAATATTAATCGGACTCGGGTTTGAGGAAGATGATTTTTCTAAGTTAACAAATGAATTTTCCGGCGGCTGGCAGATGAGAATCGCGCTGGCAAAAATTCTAATTTCCCAGAATGATCTTCTGCTAATGGATGAGCCGACAAATCACCTCGATTTTGATTCTTTAGATTGGTTAATCAATTTTCTTAAAAGTTATAAAGGCGCATTATTAATCGTATCTCACGATAAACATTTTGTTAACGAAGTTACAAATAAAACTTTAGAAATTTACCTTGCAAAGTTTAGTACCTTTAATGGTGATTATGACGCTTATCTAAAGTATAAAGAAGAAAGAGATGAACTTGCCGCCAATCAGTTTCTTCTGCAGCAGAAGAAAATAAAAGAAACCGAAAAATTTATAGAGCGGTTTCGTTACAAAGCGACAAAAGCAAAACAAGTACAAAGCAGAATTAAGCAGCTTGAGAAGGTTAATCTTATTGAACTGCCGGAAAATAAAGCTGAAATCTATATAAAATTCCCCGATCCTCCTCCGAGCGGTAAAGTTAATCTTCAGCTAAAATCAATTTCAAAATCTTACGGCGAAAAAAAAGTTTTAACCAACCTTGATTTTCAAATAGACCGGGGTAATAAAATTGCTTTTGTAGGGCCCAACGGTGCCGGGAAAACTACTCTTTCTAAAATAATAGCGGGACAAATAAGTTTTGATTCGGGTGAAAGAATAGTCGGGCATAACACAATAATTTCTTATTATGCACAAGATGTGGCGGATAATTTAAATCCGGATTTAGATATTTTGGAAACAATTGAAGGTATATCTGAGGAGAAAACAATAGGCCAGCTTCGCTCCCTGCTCGGATCATTTTTATTTATGGGAGATGATGTTTTTAAAAAGGTTGGAGTCTTAAGCGGCGGTGAAAAAAGTCGTGTGGCTCTTGCAAAAATTCTTCTTACAAAATCTAATTTTATAATTCTTGATGAACCTACAAATCATCTTGATATTGCCTCAAAAGAAATTCTTCAGCAGGCTTTAGCTGATTTTAACGGTTCTCTTGTGCTCGTTTCTCATGATGTGGATTTCCTAACACCCATTGTCAATAAAGTTGTTGAAATTAAAAAAGGAAGTTTCAAAATATTTGAAGGCGGAATTAATTATTATTTAACAAAACGGCAGCAAATAATTGAACATGAAGAGGCTGAGCAGAAGAATATTGGCGACGCATTTTCTCGAAAAGATCAAAAAAGGATTGAAGCTGAACTTCGACAGAAAAAATATAAAGCTACAAAAGATTTGGTAAATAAGATAAATAATATAGAAAAACAAATTTCAGTTTTAGAAGAAAAACAAGACAAATTAGAAAAATTACTTGCAGATCCCGCTTTGTATAATGATCCGGCAAGAGCTAAAGAAGCTAATAGCGCTTTTATATCCATTAAAACTGATCTTGAGAAAAAGATGGAAGAATGGGAAATCCTTTCAACTGAATTAGATAAAATCGAAAAGCAGTTTGCCTGATTTTTGCCGGTCTCAATTCTTTAATAAATGAAATATTTTTAAATGGAATTTATCAGCCACTGGATTGTAAGCTACGGGTATTTCGGTATTTATACTTTGTTAATGCTGGGTATAGTGGGCATTCCGGTTCCGGATGAAACTCTTCTCGCCTTTGCCGGTTATTTAGTTTATACCGGAAAATTAAGCCTTCTGCCTACAATGATCTCGGCATTTCTCGGCAGTATTACCGGAATTACTTTAAGTTTTATTATCGGAAAATCATTCGGTTTATACCTTTTAAGGAAATACGGAAAATATATTCATATTACCGAAGAAAGAATTGAAAAAGCTCATCAATGGTTTGAAAAAATTGGAAGATGGAGTTTAGTGCTGGGGTATTTTATTCCCGGGGTACGGCATCTAACCGCTCTAATTGCGGGCTCCGCAAAATTGGAAACATACGAATTTGTTATTTTCGCCTACTCCGGTGCTTTAGTTTGGAGTTCTTTATTTATTCTGTTAGGATATTTTATCGGTGAACAATGGAGCACTGAAATTGAAAAAATACAGCACCATTTAATGCTGGCCTCCATTATAGTAACTGCCTTTGTAATTTTAGCTTTTGTAGTGCATAGAGTTTATATAAATAAAAAAAAGAAAAAATTATCTAAAGAAGACTCTTCTACTAAACTTTAATTTTTAAAAATTCTTCCGCTAAAGCAATTCCGCCGAATAATGCCGCGTCGTCGCCTAATTTACTTGCGGTAATCTTTACTCCTTTTGCCGAATCCGCTAAAGCGTATTTATGAAACGCCTCTTCAATTTTGGGAAGCATATATTTACTGTTTGCCTCAATTACTCCGCCGCCTAAAACAATCATATCAAAATTTAAAAGATTTGTTACACTGCCTAAAGTTATACCGATTGTTTCGCAAGCTTCATTTATATGTTTTATTACTACATCATCTTTCTTTTTAACCGCGGAAGAGATTGCTTTACTCTTTATGCGTTCGCCGGATTTTACAAGTTTTGAGACTACACTTTCTTTTCCTTTTTGAATATCCGCAATAATATCCCGCACTATAGCGCTTCTGCTCGCAACCGCTTCAAAACAGCCGTAATTTCCGCATCCGCAGAGAGGCCCGTTTCTTCTTACATTTATATGTCCTATTTCTCCCGCAGAAAATGTTGAACCGCGATATATTTTATTATTAAAAATTAATGCTCCCCCGATTCCGGTTCCTACAAAAACTGAAAGAAGATCCTTTGCTTTTTTCCCCACACCGAAATTCTTAATTCCGAGCGCGCCTAAATTTACGTCATTTTCAACCAATACCGGGAAAGGAATATTTTTCTGAAGTTCATCTTTTATGAAGAAATCCTTTAAACCCAAATTAGGGGCAAGTCCGATTCTGCCGGTTTTAGGATTTACCGAACCCGGAATTCCTAAGCATACAGCTTTTATATTTCCTTTTTTCAATTTGGATTTTTCAATTACCTCTTCAACAACTTTGGTTAATGCTTGTATAAACTCTTGCTCTGATGAACCTTCTTTAGTGGGAATTTTTACTCGCGCCAGAATTCCTTCTTTTGAATTTAAAACAGCAGCTAATATTTTTGTTCCCCCCATATCAATGCTGATTATGTAATCTTTAGCCAGAATAACCTCCGATTTATAAAATTTAATTTTATTATTCCTTTGTAAAATATAAACAAATATAAATTTTTATTGAAGCAGCTGTTAATTGGAGTAATTTAATCAATAAATAAATTGTAAATCAATTTACTATTAAATAATTTTGATAAATGGAAAAAGTAAAACCATTAAAAAAGTTCGGGCAAAATTATCTTACCGACAAAAATATACTAAATAAAATTATCGATGAAATAAATCCCCTGCCTGAAGAGAATATTGTTGAAATAGGTCCCGGAACCGGTGCTTTAACTTCAAAATTATTTGAAAAAGTTCCGATGGTTACTGCCGTTGAAATTGATACAAGAGTAGTCGAACAGCTTTCCGCTCAATTTCCGCGGTTAAAATTATTCAGAGAAGATTTTTTGAAAATGGATCTGCAAAAAATCTGTAATTCCTCTAAAATCAGAATCGCGGGAAATATCCCTTATAATTTAACTTCGCCCATTTTATTTAAATTATTTGAGAATAATAAAATTGTCGAAGACGCCGTTCTAATGGTGCAGTTTGAAGTTGCGCAGCGAATGACGGCAAAAAAAGGAACAAAAGATTACGGAATTCTGACGGTGCTTTTAGCTTACTTCTGTATAACTAAATTTTGTTTTAAAGTATCGCCGAATGTATTTTATCCAAAACCAAAAGTTTACAGCGCGGTAGTTCATCTTTTTTTTAATAAATTAGATAATTCGGTTGATGAAAAACTTTTTATAAATATTGTTAAAGCTTCTTTCGGAAATAGGCGAAAAACCTTAAAAAATTCCTTAAGGAATAGTATATTTGCGGATGTAGATTTTTCTGGTTCGGGAATAGATCTTTCTCTACGGGCTGAACAGCTGGATGTAAAAGATTTTATTACCCTTGCAAATTATGTAAGCGCCTTGTCCGGCCAGTCTAATTCCTAACTTCAAATTAAATATCTTTACCGGATGAATATTTTAAAAACTTTTTTAAGAAATTTAAAAGCATACGACCTAGTTGTGGTAGTGTTCTTTATATTTCTTATAATCATGAATCTTATATTCTATTCAAAACTTGAATATTGGCTTGTCTGGGAAGTTATAAATATATGTGTTATCCTTTTTGCTGTTGCGCTGGCTTATTTTGAGGATAAGTATAAGAATATTTTCTGGCGGATTATTCATTATTGGTATATCGCCCCGCTTATACTGCTTACTTTTAAAGAGCTTTATTTCATGATTAAACCGATTAGAGTGGAAGATTTTGATTGGCTTTTTATAAAAATTGATAGATTTATTTTCGGCACAGATCCTACTGTATGGCTTCACAAAATCGCTTTTCCGCTTTTAACTGAAATATTGCAGATCGTTTACGGTATGTTTTATTTCCTTCCTATCCTGCTTGCTCTTTTCTTATTAAAAAATAAAAGATATCTTGCGTGCGATTATGCAGTATTTACTATTATTTATGGATTTTATCTTTCTTATTTAGGTTATTTTGCATTGCCGGGAATCGGTCCCAGATTTACGCTGCATAATTTTACTAATACCAATTTGGAGCTTCCGGGACTTTGGCTGACACATTTTTTACGGGAGATGGTAAATAGCGGTGAATCAATTCCCGCCGGCACTCTCAATCCCGCGGAAGTCGTTCAGAGAGACGTTTTCCCTTCAGGGCATACAATGATAACACTTATTGTTATTTATCTCTCTGTGAAGCTTAAAAGCCGTTCCAGGTTCTTTTTTGTACCTGTAGGAACTTTACTGATATTCGCTACAGTTTATTTAAGATATCATTATGTGGTTGATTTAATAGGCGGAACTATTTTAATGATTTTCGCTGTGTGGTCCGGAAAATATATTTTTAACTGGTGGCGCAAAAAAGTCGGAAGAGAACCTTTTGTTTACGGTAAATATTAATTATACATTTGAAATTTTAGAATACAATTATGAGTGAAAAGAAAAAAGAAGTAAGAAGAATTTTTGAATCAATCGCGGGTAGATATGATTTTCTGAACCATTTACTGAGTTTCGGCGTTGATTTTTACTGGCGTAAGGCCGCGTTAAAATTAACCGGCATAAATAAAAATACAATTTTATTAGATGTTGCATGCGGAACCGGCGATTTTGCTATTCAAGCTAAAAAAATGGGTGCGGAAAAAATTTACGGCGCCGATTTTTCCTATAATATGCTTAGGTTGTTTAACGAAAAAAGTAATTGGATTAGAGGAAATAATCTTCAAATGGTGGCCGAAAATATCCCGCTGAAAAGTAATTCCGTTACAAATATTACCGTGGCTTTCGGTGTTAGAAATTTTTATGATATTCAAAAAGGATTCAATTCTTTTTATAATGTTTTAAAACCGGCCGGCAAAGCTACAGTTCTGGAATTTCGCCTTCCATCTAACGCGGTTTTTAAAGGATTGTATAAATTTTATTTTAAAAAGATTCTTCCTTTTGTCGGAGGTTTAATTTCCGGTGATAAAGCGGCTTATAAATATTTACCGAATTCGGTTGAAGAGTTTGATGAAAAAATAAATCTGCCGGATCTTTTGGAAAAATCCGGCTTCAATAAAATTGAAAAACATAGTTTAACTTTGGGAATTGTGCAGGTAATAATTGCTACAAAATAACCAGTTATTTTATTTGATAATTTATTAAGCTTTGGGTAACGGTTATATTCATGTCGCCAAAATCAATTCCGCCTCTATCAAAAGCGTGAACTAACAATGCGCTTCCCTCAGCTTTTGCTTTCCCTATATTATCGACAAGCCAAACCGAAGCGGTTAAAGTCTTTGAATTTGTATTAAACGGATTTTGAGGGTCCGGAATTGTTAGGGCAACTGTATAATCTATTCTTTCAGCTTCTTTTGTTACGGCTCCGCTTGCTAAATTAAGATTAATATTTTCTTTCCCCGCGTATTTAGCAGAAATATTTACAACAGGGATTTGAAACGCGCCGTAAACAAAATTTGCTTTAAATACAGTCCAGCTTTTGCCTTCCTGAACCGGGAATGAAAGGAATTTCATTCTTGTATCAAACGAAATAAATTTTCTTAAACTATCAGGTAAAAATTGGGAAACGCCTGAAGTATCCAAATAATAACTTACTCCCGCGTCAGATTTTAAGAAAAATGAGAGAGCTTCTTTTGATTGGCTTTTTATTGTTAATGTGTCTCGCTGTATTTGGAAAGTTGTATCGCTTATAACTTTCGTTCCCGTATAAGTTGTGGATCGGAATCCTACGGATTTTGTTCCGCCGGAATCGGTTGAAGTAACATCATATTTATACCATGTGCCGTCACCGTTAGGAAAATATGTAGAGCCGGAATTACTTGGGCCGGGCCCGCTTACATTATTATCGCATGCGTTAAAAGCAAAAACAAGAAGAATACTTAATATTAAAGCTGTTATTTTCATAATTTACCTCATTCCTTTTTTAACAAATACTCCTTCAGCTTTGTAAAAGCTTTCGACCTGTGACTTATTTTATTCTTTTCTTCCAGTGAAATTTCCGCTGTTGTTTTTGTAAAACCATCGGGTAAAAAATGCGGATCATAGCCAAAACCGTTTTCGCCGCGTGCTTCTTTTATAATTTTACCTTCAACTTCACCATATGCAGTATAATATTCTTTCCCGTTAAAAAAAACCGCCGCGCATACAAATTTTGCTTTGTGTGGTTCAGGATATTTCCCTAATTCTTTTATTTAATTTTTCATTATTTTTTTTATCATTCTTATTTTCACCCGAATATCTTGCGGAATAAACACCCGGCGCTCCGTTTAATTGTTCAACCGCTAAACCGGAATCATCACCTACAGCGGGAGTTTGAAATCTATCAAAAATTTCTTTCGCTTTTATTTTTGCGTTTTCTTCAAAGGTTTGCCCGCTCTCGATAATTTCCGGTATTTCTTCCAAATCGTTAAGAGATAAAATCTCGATCCCGGTTCCTTCAAAAATTTTCTTTACTTCTTCAGCTTTACCCTTATTTTGGGTAGCAAAAATTATTTTATTCATAATACTACTTTAATTTTTATATTAAAATCTAATTAAACCAGACTGCGCTTAGCGCGTAGTATATTGCCATTATTCCCGAAAATACCCCCGTTGAAATAAATCTCCACCTATAAGGAAT
The DNA here is from genome assembly GCA_963798775.1 of uncultured Bacteroidota bacterium. Taxonomy (GTDB): domain Bacteria; phylum Bacteroidota; class Ignavibacteria; order Ignavibacteriales; family Ignavibacteriaceae; genus CAWCUK01. Next base: position 654,824 of record CAWCUK010000003.1, on the reverse strand, counting down.
TACGTTGGCAATAAGATAATTAAACGGTACAACAAAAATTACGCTGTAAATAAAGGATTCCCAACCTATTTGAAGCAAATGCCAATTGATCTGACCCCAGCTGCCTTGGAAAAAGTCTAAAACCAAAATATGCCGGGCTATCCAAAAAGGATTAAAATAAAGCGTAAATAAAACAGCAGCTAATATTTTTGTAGAAAATTTATTATCGCTGAATTTTTTATTAAGCCAGTAAAGATAATTTGGGATTTCAAACGCGTAAACTATTCCCCCGAGAAAAATTATTCCCAATAATCGTGTGTAGGAAAAATTATGTACTATAAGTTGCGCAATGGTATCGCCGATAGAATAAATTATTGCTCCGCGAATCATATCGGAACGAGATAAGGTAAGATTCATTAGGATTCCGTTTTTGAGTAAGAGTGGATTTTATAACCGGTTTAAAAGCTCTTTCAATTCTTTTTTCCCGTTATCGTACAATTCTTCATCATCATAAATCAATGATTTTCCGCCGTTAACAACCATTTTTCCATCTGTCATAACATATACTACACTTTCTTTCGTCGCGGTATAAACAATGTTTGAATAAATGTCTTCATTCTTTTCGGAAAGTGAGAGAAACGGTGATTCAAGATTTAGCAAAACTAAATCGGCTTTTTTCCCGGGCTCAATGCTTCCGGTTTCATTATCAATATGCAAAGCTTTTGCGCCTTCTATTGTCGCTAACCTAAAAACAGTTTTTGCGTCCATTGATGTAGGCCCGTATATCGGCTTTTGAATTAAAGACGCGAGTTTCATTTCCGAAAACTGACTTAAATTATTGTTACATGGAGCTCCATCAGCGCCTAATGAAACCGAAATTCCTTCACTTAAATAACGCGGAATGTTAGCAACTCCCGAACCTAATTTTAAATTTGAAGAAGGACAGTGCGACACCCGCGCGTTACTATTTTTCATCAATGTAACTTCATCATCATTTAAATGGACACAATGCGCTAATACAGTAGAATCATCCAAAATACCGATTGAATTAAAATATTCTATATTTTCTTTATTAAATCTTTTTCTTACTTCCGCGCATTCATTTTTATTTTCTGATGAATGAGTGTGGTAGATACTTCCCACAAAATCTTTCATCATTTCTTTTGTTTCTTTTAGCAATTCTTCAGTTGCCGAAAGAACGAATCTTGGAGCGAATCCGTATTTTATTCTGCCGTCTGCGGAATTATGATAATTTTTCGCAAGTTCGTATGTGTAGTCTAATTCATCGTTTGTAATAGCTTGAAATGAAGGGAATAAATCATTTACATCCATCATGCATTTACCGGCAATAGCACGGATACCGGATTCAATTAATTCATCAAAAATTTCTTCTTGATGTCGAAGAGTTCCCATATCAAGTAAAGTAGTTGTCCCGCCTCTTAAGAGTTCATTAATCCCAATTTTTGCCGAAGCGCGTAAAGATGATTTATTATGAGCGTTTTCGAAAGGGAAAATTCTTAGCTGAAGCCAATCTAATAGTTGCAGATCATCGGCTAATCCGCGGAAAAGAGTTTGGCAGAGATGAACATGTGTTTGTACAAATCCCGGAATTAGCGTGAGAGAAGGTTCATTTATTACTTTCCCGTCAAATGAATTTATAAGTTTTTCTTCAGCCGGTAAAATATTAGTAATAATATTATCAGTAATTTCTACGGCATGATTTGTTAGTATTCTGTTTTCATAATCAACACAGATTATCTGTTTTGGAACAATAAGAGTTTTATTCATCGGAACCCGGTTTTGAAGATTCATTAAAAATTTCTTCCATTACTTCAAAAGCATAACGAAGATGCGGAATAACAATAGAACCGCCGACAATTAAAGCGATATTGAAGCTTTCTTTTAATTCTTCCGCGTTTGCCCCTTCTTGAATTGCTCTGTCGATATGATAAAAAATACAGTCGTTGCAGCGTAAAACCATAGAAGCTACAAGTCCCATCAGTTCTTTGGTTTTAGCAGGTAAAGCACCATTTATATATGCTTTATTATCTAGCGCAAAAAATTTATTATAATCTCTGAATCCGGCATTAAGAATTTTTTCATTCATATCCGTCCGGTATTTTCTTGTTTCCGATGTATTCTTTTTCATTCTCAACTTTCGAAATAATACAAATTAAGGATACAAAAATAAGGGAAATCAGAAAATGTTGCTAATATTTTTTCCTTTTAAATTCCCATATTACTTAAGGTATGAATTACAATATTCATTGATTCGGTGAGATCAGGATATGAGGCTTCAAAATGCCGGGATGATTTTTTTAAATTCTCCGTTAATTTTTTATGCTCTTCTTCAGAAATTCTATTTCGATCCAACGCGTTCTGAATATCATTTGCTAACTGTTCTAAAACTTCGCGGGAGTTTTCATCCAGGTTTTCCGTATTCTGTAATTGAATATGAAGTTTTTCAAGCGATTCTCTTAATTCCTTATTTTCCATATCTAACTCCTATTAACATTTTCTTTTATGCTTATTAAATAAAGCCAATAAGTTGAATATAAGCAATTAAATTCATCATGATTTATTCCAATCTTTTCCTAAACCGCATTGAACTCGCGAATAAAATTATCAATCCCATTAAAAGAAGCATTCCCGTTTCGGGCAGAAGTTCAAAAAAGGTTGCGCCTTTTAAAATTACCGCGCGAAGAATAGTTATGTAATAACGAAGCGGTATTAAATAAGTTATATATTGAACAACTTTTGGCATATTTTCTATCGGGAAAGCAAATCCGCTTAGGTAAATCATCGGCATCATAATCGCGAATTGCGCTACCATCATTGCCTGCTGCTGTGTTTTTGAAATTGTGGAGATAAATAATCCTATACCTAATGTTGAAAGTACAAACAAAAACGATGAAAAAAGGAGAAAAATAAAACTTCCTCTAATTCCGATTTTAAACCAGAAAATCATCACTCCCTGCACTAATAGAATATCTATAAATCCAAGAATTATAAATGGAATAAGTTTACCGATTATAAGCTGATACGGTTTTATCGGCGTAACTATTAATTGTTCAAGTGTTCCTATTTCTCTTTCTTTAACTATTGCCATTGACATTAATATTGTAGTTATAACCATCAATATTAATCCCATAATACTCGGCACCATAAAATTTCTGGTTTTCAAATCCGGGTTGTACCATACTCTTATTTCGGGAGTAATTGATCCGGAGGAAAATTTTCTTCCTGTTCTATCCGATTGCTGTAGCATTATATTTTTTGAATAACTCGCGGTAATTCCTTGAACATATCCAAAAGCGATTGATGTTTTATTTCCGTCGGATCCGTCAAAAATTGCCTGTACCGGAGCAGGTTTATTAGAATGAATATCTTTTTCGAATTCTTCGGGAATAACTAGCGCCCAAAGAACTTTTCCTTTATCAATTAATTCGGAAATTTCATCATAACTGCTGACGTTATAATCAACAGAGAAATATCCGGAACGCTCGAACTTCTGAATAAATTCTCTGCTCGTTACAGTTTTGCTTCTATCCAATACGGCGGTGTGAACATTATCCACATCCATATTTGCCGCGTAACCCAGAAAAATTAATTGAATAACCGGCGCCCAAAAAACGATTGCGAATAATCTCGGATCTCTTTTTAATTGAAGAAATTCCTTTATTACTATATTCCAAATTAGTTTCATAATTATTCTCTTTACTTAGCGGCGTTTACTTTTTTATTTATTACGGTTGACAGTGCTAAAAAGAAGAGCGCGAAAATAAATAGGAAAAGCATCTGATCCCATAATGCGGCTATGCCTACGCCTTTTAAAAGTATTCCTCTTAAAATTACCAGGAAAAATTTAGCGGGAGTTATATTAGTTAATATTTGAATGAATGAAGGCATTGCTTCAATCGGGAAAATAAATCCGGATAAAATAACCGATGGTAGAAGTGAGATTAAAGTCGCGATCTGAAACGCGACCTGCTGTGAATTAGCGATTGAGGAAACAAATATTCCCAGGTTTAAGGCCGCGAAAAGAAAAAGAAGAGTAGTGAAAAACAGCAGTAAATAATTTCCTCTTATTGTTGTACCGAATAAAATATATCCCGCAAATAAAATAAATGCCGCTATCATTAAGGAAATTATTGTGTAAGGAATTGTCTTGCCGATTAATAATTCAAACGAAGAAAGCGGTGAAACATTTATTTGCTCAATTGTACCTCGCTCTTTTTCTTTAACAATTGAAAGCGAAATTGATACAACAGCTGTGATTATCAAAATCATAGCGATTAGTCCGGGGACTAAAAATTTTGTTGAGCTTAATTCCGGGTTAAACCAAAATACAGGCTTAAGATCGATTGGAATAAAAGCGGATTTGCCCAGTGTCGCTAAATACTTGCCGGAGATTTTTTGTGAATAAGCTGCCGTCGCTATTCGCATATAATTTGAAATAATTGAAGCTGTGTTTCCGTCAACACCGTCAATTAAAATTTGTATTTTAGCTTCTTCGTTTGAATATATTTTTTCCGATAAATCTTTCGGAATTACAATAACACACTGTGCTTCTTTGGTATCCAGAATATTTCTGATTTCTCCTTCATTTGAAATATATCCTTCTAAATCAAAATATTCCGAACTTGTTAAAGTATGTATAAACGCGCGGCTGTCGGATGATTTATCATGATCTAGTACAATCATTTTAATATGATGTACATCGAAATTTATTGCGTATCCGAAAATAACAAGAAGCAGAATCGGGAAGACGAATAAAACGTACAGCATTCGTTTATCTCTTTTAAGCTGCCGGATTTCTTTTTTGGCAATCGCCTTTATTCTGGTAAACATTATTTCGCTCCTTTTTCCAGCAGATAAATAAACACATCTTCCAAGGTAGGAACAATTTTATCAATTCTATCAATTTTAATATTATTCTGTTCCGTAAGCACTTCTTTTAGTCTACGTCTTCCCTTTTCTTCCTCTTCAACACTTACATGAATGTAATTTCCGAAAATAGAGGTTTCGTCAACCCACGACTGGTTAGACATTATTTCAAGCGCGTCTACTACTCTGTCACATTCAACTTCAAGAATAACATTCTTTAAATATTTTGTTTTTAGTTCTTTCGAACTACCGCTGGCAACTATTCTTCCCGCGCTTAATAAAGTTATAGTGTTGCAGAATTCCGCTTCATCTAAATAATGTGTGGTAACAAAAACGGTAACACCTTTTTGGGAAAGTTCATTAATTAAATCCCAAAAATTTCTTCTGGAAATAGGATCAACTCCCCCGGTCGGTTCATCTAAAAAAACAATTTTCGGCTCGTGAATAACCGCAATAGCAAGAGCAAGCCTCTGTTTAATTCCGCCCGGCAATGATGAAGTGAGTAATTTTTCTTTGCCTTCAAGAAAAGCGACTTTTAAAACCCACTTCCTTCTTTCTTCTAACTTTCTGTTATAAAGCCCGTAAACTCCGCCGAAAAAATTAATATTTTCTTCAACGGTTAAATCATTGTAGAGCGAAAATTTCTGGGACATATACCCGATTTGGGTTTTCACTTTATCCGGATGATTCATTACGCTGAATCCGCCGACTTGAGCGTCTCCGGAAGTCGGTTCAAGAATTCCGCAAAGCATTCGTATAGCGGTTGATTTTCCCGCCCCGTTCGCTCCGAGAAATCCGAATATTTCGCCTTGCTTAACTTCAAATGAAATATTATCGACTGCCGTAAAATTTCCGAATTTTTTTGTTAGATTATTTACTTCTATTGAATTCATAGTAAACCTTACTAAATCTTCTTCATCTCTTAAGCTTTTAATAAATTTTTCGTCCGATCGATTTATCCAATTTTACTTTGGCTAATTCATAATCAACTAGCGAATTATTATAATTTGTTTTTGCCGAAGTAACCAAAACATCGGCGTCTATTAAATCTGTACTGGAAGAAATCTGCGCGTTGTATTTTTCCTTTGTTGTTCTGTAATTTTCTTCAGCCTGCTCAACCGTAACTTTTGTAACTTGTACTTTTTCATAAGCTCGTTTCATAGTTAAATAATTTTGGTAAACTTCTATTTCCACAGCATCATTTAATTTTGAAAGATTTGTTTCTACTTCTATTTTGTTTTGTTCAGCAATTGAAGCCTGCGCGGAGGTATAGCCCCAGTTCCATAAACTCCAGTTTAATGAAATACCGACGTCCCAGGTATCATTAAATTTATTTTCTGCGGGAATAATTCTTTGGTTGGGTTTGCTGTAATAATAATTACCGAATAAAAATATTTGCGGAAACCAACCCGACTTTGCCGCTGTAATTTGTTCTTCGCTTGCTTCTGTTCTTAATTCCAGGACTCTTAATTCTTTCCGGTTTTGTTTTGCCTCATTTAATAAAACTTTAAAATCATATTCAACAGGCTGCGCGAAAATTTCTTTAACATCTAATATAGTATTCGATTCAAGCGATACTCCGATAGCTTGATTAAAAGCTATTCGCGCGATATCAACATTATTCTCCATTTCAATTTTTTGAAGTTTCGCGTTGGAATATTGAACTTGAAGTTTTAAAACATCATTCTGTGTCGCTAGTTCGTTTTTCAGAAAATTCTTAGTATCCTCTAAATGCTGCTTAATTTGTGCAAGATTTTCTTCTACTACTTTTTGATTTAACTCCGCTTTATAATAATTCCAGTAAGCATTCTGAATTTTCATCGCGGCTTCATTTACATCTTTTGAATATTCCATTTTTTCGGCACGGTAATTATAATTCGCCGCGCTTTTTAAAGCCCAGCTTCTAAATCCGTCGAATAGATTTTGCTGAAGTGATAGTTTAAGTTGATAGCTGTTCAGAATTACATCCGAAATTTTAATGGGAGTAGGAGAAAAAGGAACCGTAACCTGAAAAGGCGGAATATCACTTAAACGTGTGTAGCCGGCGGCGAATGATAACTGGGGAAGTAATTGAGAAGCTGCTGCTGTTGTTTGCGCCTCCGCGCCGGTTAACTGAGCCTGCGATATTTTTAAATCTTTGCTGTTTTTTAAACCTATATCCAGGCTTTCCCGCAATGTTAATTTCTTGTTTTGCGGAAAAATACTCGCCAATAGTATAAAGAATAAAATTACTGTCTTTTTCATTTTATCTCCTGCTGTTCTTTTTCTTCACTGATTAAATGAATAAATACATTTTCCAACGATGTTGGAATTATTCGATGATCTAATATTTTTACCGAAGCTGCATTTAATAAATTTTTAATTTTCTTGAAATCTTCTTCATAGTTATCAACAGCCGCGTCAATTCTGTCACCGAACATCTGAACTTCAAAACCGCTTTTCTCTTTTAATATTTTATAGGCGTCTATTACCGGCGTACAAACTACCTCAATTATTTGTTTATCTAAAGAACGCTTTATGTTTTTCGGTGTATCAAAACTTATTACATTTCCTTTATTCAACAGCGCCACATGATTACATCTTTCGGCTTCGTCTAAATATGGTGTCGACATAAAAATGGTTATATCTTCTTTTAAAAGGCTTGATAGAATTTTCCAAAAATCTCTCCGGGAAACTGGATCAACACCGGTAGTCGGTTCATCGAGAAAGATTATTTTAGGTTTATGAATTAATGTACAAGCTAGCGCCAGCTTCTGCTTCATACCTCCGGAAAGATTATCGGCCAAACGAGTTCTGAAAGGAGTAAGCCGGGTAAATTCCAGCAGTTCATTTCTTCGTTTTAAATAATCTTTAACGCCGTGTAAATCGGCAAAAAATTCAATATTCTCATCGATTGTTAAATCACCGTAAAGGCTGAATTTTTGGGAAAGATATCCAATGGTTTTTTGAATTTTATTTACATGTTTTGTTAAATCTTTACCGAATATTTCCGCCGCTCCTTCGTCGGGAGTAAGCAATCCGCACAGAAGACGAATTGTAGTAGTTTTTCCGGCACCGTCCGGCCCTACTAGTCCGAACATTTCTCCTTTCTGCACTTCGAAAGAAATTCCGTTAAGCGCGGCAACATCATCATAACTTTTCTTTATATTTTTTAGAATTATCGCGTTATCCATTGTTCATATTTTCGTTTAATAAAATTGTGGCGTCGGCTGGCATTCCCGGTTTTAATTCAAAATTCGGATTAGGAATTTTTACTTTTACCGCGAAAACCAGTTTTGTACGTTCATCTTTTGTCTGAATATTTTTTGGGGTGAATTCCGCTTCCGGCGAGATATAAATTACCTTTCCCTCGTATGTATTATCATTTGCGTCAATATTCACTTTTGCTGCTTGGCCCAATTTTACGCGCCCAAGCTCTTCTTCAGAAACATAGATTACAAGTTTAACATCATCAAGATTTGAAAGCATAAGCAGTGAGGACATCGGAGAAACTGTTTCTCCTTCTTCTACAAACTTTTTCACAACAAATCCATCCAGCGGCGCCAGCACGTATGAATCGCGTATATTCTTTTTAAGTAAAGCTGCCGCCGCTTTACTTTGATTGAGATTTGCCTGTGCTTGTTTTAACTCTTCAGGCCTCGCGAAATTTTTTACTTTTTTCACATTTTCTTTCGCCGAATTATATCTGGCTTTTGCGATATTATATTTTGCTGTAACATCATCGTATTGTTTTTTTGTAATGGTTTTGGATTGATATAAATCCTCCATCCTATTTTTATCAGCTTCTGCTTGTTCATAATTTATTTTTGCTTGTTTTAAAGCATCTTCCGCCTGCCGGATATCTTCTGAACGCGCGCCTTTTTGTAGAAGCTGCAGCTGTGCTTGCGCCGCTTCAACTCCTGCCTGAGCTTGCTGAAGTTGTATCTCTAAAAGTTCGTGATCGATAATTAATAAAGTATCATTCTTTTTAACCTGATCTCCTTCTTCAACGCGAATCTTATTTATTTGTCCGCTTACTCTGGCGCTTAAAGTAACGTTCGTTCCTTCAATTGTTCCTGACGCTGTGATTTTATTTTCATTATTTCCATCGCCGCAGCCGATTATAAGCAAACCCAGCAATGGCAAAAGAAATAACTTTATGGTTCTCATTTAGCCGCTCCGTTTTTATATTTTTTATAAATTTTCTTTCCTTTAGCCGTCATTATCCCGTTCATCAAAATTTCAATAGTATAATCCAAAGCTTCTTTCGGGGTGAATTTATTATGAAGAATAAAACTTGGATTAACTACTCCTCTTATAGCTGATATAAATGACATAATAACTATTTCATTAGGTACATCCGTAAAGGTATCTTCCTTTTTACCTTGTTCAATTATTTTACTTAACACCAATGTCATCTTTTTGGTTCTAAATTCATCAATCTGCAGCCATAAATCTTTTGTTGTATTTTGAAGGTCATCCATCCACCGTTCGCTAAAACTCATCAAAACTTGGCCGAAATACTCAATTATATTATAGAATTTTTTAACCGCTTCGCTTTTTTCTTGCATCAGTTCATTCACGTTTGAGCTGTGTGTGTTTATAAATCTAAAAACCGCCGCTTTTATTAACTCTTCCTTAGAGGGGAAATTTTTATAAATAGTTTTTTTGCTCATTCTTAAAGAGGATGCGATTTCATCCATGGTTATTTTATAAAAACCTTCTTTTAAGAATTTATCGAGTGAGAAATTTAGAATTTTTTCTTTTTCTTCATTCATATCATGTACTTTGGAAACTTTTATTGTTTTCTACGTTTCCAACATAACAAAAGGAAACTATTTTGTCAAGAATAGTTTCCACAATTAAGTTATTTATTTTACAAGCAGTGAGGCGGGTTATCTAGTTTGAACTTGTTTGAAAAGCCACTCTTTTCTTCGTTCTAACTCTTCTTTTGTTTCCTGATCAATCGCTTTGCCCCCGATTCTTATCCATTCACGGTGAGCCAAATTCCAATCTATTCTTCCGTAAGGATCTTTTCTTTTCATAGCGACTATTCTGGAAAGATCTTGTATATCTTTTTTTAGATTTTCGATAACTTCATACATAGGAACTTCTTCGTTTGAAATACCCATATAATCTTCTAATTTTTTCTTTACTTTCTTCTCTTTCTCAGGCAGCGCGAAGGCTTTTCCGAAATCAAATTCAAATTGTGTTTTATCGGTGGCGATGGAATTTATCGCTTCAAATTTTTCATCATCTTCAAGCTTATCTTTTTGAGAAATTAGATCAGCGTCTCTGTCAAAAATATCTTCTACATAATCAACTTTATTTATATAATGTTCACGTTCTATTTCAATCTGTTTTGCAAAATCAACAAGTACTAAATCTTTGGGAATATAAAGATGCGCGTTTTGTTCCGGAATATTTTTCTGCTGACGTACAAACCTACCGACAGCCTGCCTAAAGAATAATTCGCTTTTAATATTTGTTGCGTAAACTCCCACTCTCAGACGCGGAATATCAACACCTTCCGAAACCATTTTTACTGCTACCAGCCATTTCTGATCGCTGTTATTAAACGTCTTAATTTTTTTAGAAGCTTTCGGATCATCCGAGACTACAATTTCGGGCGTTGATCCGGTTAAATTAGAAATCATTTTTGCTACTTGCCGCGCGTGTGTCTGATCGATTGAAATTAAAAGTCCGCCAGCGTCTTTATGATGAACTTCTCGTATTTCATTTAATTTTTTATCCGCGTCCTCAATTACAGTTTTTAACCATTTACCGTTCGAGTCAAGAGCTGTTCTTAATCTTTCCGAAGCTTTGCCTTTATCTAATGCTTCCTCAAATGTAGATTTGAAAATTTTATCTTTTACCCGCCATTCCATTTCTCCCTCAAACGCGTGAAAATATACCGGCCGGCAGACTTTATCTACAATAGCATCCGAATATCCGTATACATAATCCGCTTTACTTTGGGAATTTATATATCGGACAAACGGAATGGGATTATTATCTCTTCTGAAAGGAGTTCCGGAAATAGCGAGCCGATATTCTGCGTTAAAAAATGAATTTTTAATCGCGTCGCCCCAGCTTAAATCATCTCCTAAATGATGAATTTCATCAAAGATGACAAGTGTATTTTTGCTTTCGCAGTTTCTTTTATGAAGTTTAGGAGCTCTTCCGACTTGCGCGTATGTTATTGAAACTCCCCGGTAATCATTTGTTTCTTTTCTTTTTTTATTTTCAAAATTTGGATCTATATCAATCCCGACTTTATATGCGCTTTCTGCCCACTGCTTTTTTAAATGCTCAGTGGGACAAATAATTACAACTCGGTTAACTTTATTCTCGTATAAAAGAGAATGCGCCACACGAAGGGCAAAAATTGTTTTTCCCGCACCGGGTGTTGCAACGCAAAGGAAATCTTTACTTTTTTCATATTTCTGTTGAACATTTTCAAATGCAGATTTCTGCCAGTTTCTTAAATCGTGTTTCCAGGGTTTTAATATTCTCATTTCTTAATCATATTTAAACTGAACAAAATATATTTGGCTTCTTAAAACGAGTTTTTCGCTTAAGTGGATATTTTTATTTTTAGGTTATTTTTTTTGAAATGCCGTTACTCATGCAGGCAACAGTTATAACAAAAATGGGTGAGTAATATAATAATTTTTCTGAATGATTCCCGCTTTAATAATTTTATACTTGAATTTTATTTTTAGTAAAATATTTAAAATCTCCGAAATACGCGGATTGAGTTAAATAAAAATATCTGTTCTTCTATAACCTCTTAAAAACCTTCTTAATTATAATTTGAAAATTTTAAACTTATGGATTTAGCACTTTTGAATTAAACGGCCATTGCTTTTCTAAATAAGCTTTTATTAGGAAGATAATTACTCCCGAAGAAATCATTATAATACCGCCGAGAGCGAAGTAAAAGCCGGTTGAAACAAATAACGCTAGCCAAACTAGAATAGCGATTATGGCGGGAATAGGATATAGCCACATTTTAAATGGGAAATAGTTTTTCGGTTTATTTTTATGTAATAGAAAAATTCCGAACGCTTGCCCTATAAATTGGACTAAAATTCTCATCGCTAAAATTGCGCTTATAACTTCACTTAATTTGAATAGAAGACTGAAGATAAATCCTATTGCACCAAGAGTTAAAAGTGAAACATGCGGGAAATGTTTTTGGGGATGAACTTTAGCGAAAACTTTGAAAAATGTTCCGTCTAACGCTGCCGCGTATGGAATTCTTGAATAACCTAAAAGCACCGCAAATAGTGATGAAAAAGCAATCCATAAAATTAAAACGGTTGCTAAATTAGCCGCGTTTTGCCCGTATAATCTTTCGATAAAAGTACTTATTATAAACTGTGAAGTTTTAGCTTCCCGCCACGGAATTGTTCCGAGTACACTTAAATTCATTGCCAGGTATAACAACGCGATTCCGCCGATTGATATTAAGATACTTCTAGGAATATTCTTTTCGGGTTTTTCTATTTCGGAACCCAAATGGCAGACGTTGTAATAGCCTAAATAAGTATAAATTGTTTTAACTGAAGCGCTACCTAAAGAAGCGAAAAATAACCAAGAAAGATTAAAAGCTCCTTTATCAAAATCGAACGCGTACGATGGATTAAAATGTGTAAGGCCGCCGAAAATTATCCATGCTAAAGTACCGGATACGCCTATCCATAATAAAATTGTAATTTTGCCGATGGTCTTAATTTTTCGATAAAGAAAAACTACCAGCAGAATAACAAGTATTCCCGAAACGGCTTTTTGCCACAACGGACTAAGCGGAATTAAGTAAGAAAAGTATTGAGAAAAACCTATAGAACCGGAAGCCACTACAAGCGGGGCCTGAACAATAGTTTGCCAAATAAGAAGAAAAGAAAATAACCTTCCCCAAGTTTTAGGACCGTAAATTTCACGTAGAAAAACATAACTACCGCCGGCTTCGGGCATTGCCGCGCCAAGCTCTGCCCATACAAATCCATCGGCAAACGAAAGCAGAGCTCCTACAACCCAGGCCAAAAGACACTGCGGCCCGTTCATTTCTTGGATAACAAGCGGAATAACTATAAAAGGCCCGATTCCCACCATATCAATCATATTTAATGCTGCTGCTTCTTTTAAGCCTAAACCACGGACTAACTTCTCTTTCGTTTCTATTTCGGCCTCCGTAATTTTATAATCTTAAAAAATGTGAGAAAACTTTCTTAAAAATACTCTAAGATAGTTTATATTCAATAGTTAAGTTTTATTAAATCTAAAAAAGTGAAAGTTGATGAGTTTAACATTTAAAATTCTAGGAAATCCGGGCAGAGATAACGCCGCGTTTATCCAAATTGACAGCGGTACAAAAATGTATCGGCTTCTTTTTGACTGCGGCGAGGACATTTTTAAAAGTTTAAAACAATCGGAAATTAAATCGATTGACTATCTTTTTCTTTCACATCTTCATATTGATCATATTGCGGGTTTTGATTATTTCTTCCGGAGAAACTTTGACAGGGAAATAAAACCGATTTTTATTTGGGGCCCCCAAAATACTGTGGAAATTATTCATCACCGGCTGCGGGGATATGAATGGAATTTAGTCGATAATGTTCCCGGTAGTTGGTATGTAACGGAAATTGATGAAAAGAAATTATCTACTTTTTTCTTTAAAACTTCTGAAGGATATAAAAATAAACATCCCGTTGAAGAACGTTCTTTCACCGGCAAGATTCTTAAAAATAAAAATTTTACAGTTGAAGCGGATTTTTTAAATCATAGGATAAATTCCATCGGTTATAGAATTTCAGAAAGTAATACTTTAAATATTGATAAGGAAAAATTGAATGAAATAGGCCTTCCAGGCGGACAATGGCTGGAAAAATTGAAAGATTTGGCTTCAGATCCCGATGAAAATATTTCTTTTGATGAAAAAATTTTTACTGTTTCCGAACTCCGAAATATATTATTAAAAGAAAAAGAAGGTGATAAAATTGCTTATTTAACCGATTTTGTCTTTGATGATAAATCAAAAGCAAACGCGGTAAGTTTAATGAAAGATTGTGATATTGTTATTTGCGAAAGTCAATATCTTCCGGAGGATAAGCAGCTAGCCGATAAAAATTTTCATCTTGTTGTAACTCAAACCGCGGAAATGGCCAAAGAAGCTAACGCTAAAAAACTTATTTTATTTCATTTATCGGATAGATATAAATCAGAGAATTATAAATTTTTTCTTGACGAAGCCAGAAAAATTTTCCCGAATACTTTTTTTTCGGAAGAATGGAATTGGCTTTAAGGTGAAACATCTCAATAAAAATAATTTTATTTTGAAGTATCTTATGAAACGATTATTAAAATGAGGAGATAAAATGAGTTTAAATATTAAAGATAGGATAAGGCTGAACAATGGAATAGAAATGCCCCGTTTGGGATTGGGAACTTATCAAATTACCGACCATAAAACTGCCGAAGTTATTGTTCAATATGCACTGCAGAATGATTATAGATTAATTGATACGGCACAAGCTTACGGTAATGAAGCCGAAGTAGGAAAAGCAGTAAGAGATAGTGAAATTCCAAGACATAATATTTTTGTAACCACAAAATTAGATAATTCAAACCATGGTTACGATAAAACGAAAAGAGCTTTTGAAGAAAGTTTAAAAGTTTTAAATATAGAATATATTGATTTATTTCTTGTTCATTGGCCTGTGAATGGCGCAAGGGATGAAACATGGAAAGCAATGGAATCTTTAATTGATGAAGGAGGCTGCCGCGCCATCGGAGTAAGCAATTATACTATTCGTCATCTTAAAGAATTATTAGATTTTGCAAAAGTAGTTCCGGTGGTTAATCAAGTTGAATTTAACCCGTTTTTGTATCAGAAAGAATTATTGGATTTTTGCCGAGAACATGGAATTCAGTTAGAAGCTTATACTCCGCTCGCTCGTGCTAAAGAAATGGATAATCCTGTATTAAAAAAAATAACGGATAAACATAAAAAATCGCCCGCGCAAGTTTTAATTAGATGGGGGCTTCAGCATGATCTTGTTTTAATTCCCAAAACAACACACGAGGAAAGAGTAAAAGAAAATGCAAATGTTTTTGATTTTGAATTGGATGATGATGATATGAATGAATTAAATTCTATAGAAGAAACAGTAAGAGTTGCACCGGATCCGCATGAAATAAAATAATTATTAAAATAAAAATCCCATTCTTCTGAAAATTTTCCCGGAAGAATGGGACTTTTTTTGACAAGAATCATTAATGTTTATTTCAACAGAATCATCTTTTTTACTCTTGTAAAATTACCCGCGACTAATTTAAAATAATAAATTCCGCTAGTTAAATCTTTACCGTTAAAAGTGATAGAATATAATCCCGCGGATTCAGGTTCATTTATAAGTGTTGCTACTTCGTTTCCGAGAGCGTTAAAAACCTTTAGAGTTACAAATGAATAGTCGGGGATTCGATATTGAATTCTTGTTGTAGGATTAAAGGGATTCGGATAATTTTGATATAGCTTATAATCACTAGGTTCTTCAGTTTCTTTATCAACTTTTACCGCTATAGATGCAATTATTGAACCCGACATACCCGCGCCGTTAGGTCCGCCGTGAAACCGGCAGTAATATTTATGAACGCCTGGCGAAGTTATTTTAAAACTAAATACAGAATCATTTTGATTTATATCTGCATTCCAAACATTGTTCCCAACCGTACTATCCGAAGTTGTAGAATGAGTTCCCTCAACCCATTTCCAAGTAACTGTATCACCGACACTTATATTTATTTCACTAGGAGAAAAAGTATTATTTGAAACAAACACTATATGATTAGTCTGACCAAAACCCAAATCTGCGATTAACATCAGCAGCAAAGCAGTAAACAGTATTTTTAGTCGTTTCATATTAGCCATCCATTCTGAATTTTTATTACATAAAAATCCTTTATTTATTATTACATCAATAAAATAATATAACTATTATACCAATTAATTTGGTGATGATTCTCAATATTGATGATGTATAATGCTTTGAAGCATTTATTCTTAGACGGCCGTAATTGGGAAAAGGTTTATATTGCCCGGAAAGTTTTTAAAGATAAAATTTGAATTTTAATAAATGAAATCATGTCTCACAAATTTTTGTATTAAAGGTTCATTTCCTTTTTTAAAAATAATCCGGTTAAACTTTTTTTATTCTTACTTATTTCTTCGGGAGTGCCTTGGGCAACAATTTCCCCGCCGTTTTCACCGCCTCCGGGTCCCAAATCTATAATCCAATCCGCGGTTTTAATTACATCCAGGTTATGTTCAACCACTACAACAGTATTTCCTTTTTCTACTAATTTATATAAAACTTTCAGCAGAATCCTTACATCTTCAAAATGAAGTCCTGTTGTCGGTTCATCTAAAATATATAAAGTTTTCCCGGTACTTACTTTACTTAATTCAGTGGCTAATTTTACTCGCTGTGCTTCGCCGCCGGAAAGCGTTGTTGCTTGCTGTCCTAATTTTATATATCCCAAACCTACATCATGAATGGCTTTTAGTTTTCGTTTAATTCTGGGTAAATCCTCAAAAAATTCAAGTGCTTCATCCACAGTCATTGCAAGAACATCTGCAATTGATTTAGTTTTATATAAAACTTCAAGTGTTTCATGGTTATATCTTTTTCCGCGACATGCTTCGCATTCAACATAAACATCGGGAAGAAAATTCATTTCTATTTTCTTTAATCCGTCGCCGTTACATTCTTCGCATCTTCCGCCGGAAACATTAAAACTAAATCTGCCGGTGCTGTATCCACGCATTTTTGATTCCGGCATTTGAGAATATAAATCTCTGATGAACGTAAACAGCCCGGTATATGTGGCCGGATTTGAGCGGGGAGTTCTTCCTATAGGTGATTGATCTATTTCAATAATTTTGTCTAAATTTTCTAATCCTTCAATGGATTTATAAGGCAAAGGGACAGCTTTGGATTTATAAATCTTGTTCATCATTATTTTTACTAAAGTTTCATTTATCAATGATGATTTTCCCGAGCCGCTTACTCCGGTTACTAAGGTTAAAGTTCCTAATGGAATTTTTAAATTCACTTCTTTTAAATTATTTCCGCTTGCGCCTATTAACTCCAGAAAATTCCCATTACCTTCCCGATTTTTTTCCGGAATCTCAATTCTTTTCACATTCTTTAAATATGATAATGTTAATGAATCGATTCCGTTATTGCTTTTTACAAGATCATCGGTATTTCCCGCTAGACAGATTTTTCCACCGTGCTCACCCGCGCCGGGACCAAGATCTATCATATAATCAGAACTTTCTATTGTCTCACGGTCATGTTCAACAACTATTACAGTATTTCCTAAATCTCTCAAATTTTTTAGTGAATTTATCAGCTTAACATTATCACTCTGATGGAGGCCGATACTCGGTTCATCTAAAACATACAGCACGCCCGCGAGTTGAGAACCTATTTGTGTCGCTAATCTTATCCTTTGGGATTCGCCTCCGGATAAAGTTCTCGCCGAACGGTCAAGGGTTAAATAATCCAATCCTACATTTAAAAGAAAAAATAATCGTTCCGTAATTTCTTTAAAGATAGGTTTTGCTATTATCGCGTTTCTTCCGGTTATTTTAGCGTTATCAAAAAATTCTTTTGCTCTTAAAATGGAAAGATTTGTTACTTCGCTTATATTTTTCCCATTAAATTTTACTGCAAGAGATTCTTTTTTTAACCTTCCGCCGCCGCAAGTAGGACAGGCGATGGTATTCATGTATGATTCAACCCATTCACGGATATTATTTGAGCTTGTAGTCTTATAATAATTTTTTAAATAGCCGATAATTCCGGAAAATCTATGCATATATGTAACCGGTTTTCCGGTGCCGTATGAGTATGAAAATGAAATTTTTTCTTTGCTTCCATTTAAAAGAATTTCTTTTTGTTCTTCGGTTAGATCTTTAAGTTTGGTGTCATAATCAAAATTATATTTTTTTGCTACAGCTGCTAATTGATTAAAAAACCAAATTGATCTTGGTTTTCCGATCGGAGCTAATCCTTCTTCATTTATGGATTTATTCCAATCCGGTACTATTAAATTTAAATCAAGTTCTTTCTTTTCGCCCAAACCTTCGCAATCTGAACATGATCCGTATGGAGAATTAAACGAGAAGGAATTAGGGGCTAGTTCTCTATAACTTATGCCGCAATCTAGGCAAGCTAAATGACGGCTGTATATAAAGTCTTCGTTTCCGTTATTAATTATTACAATTCCATTTCCGTAATTCAATCCTACATCAACTGATTCGGTTAATCTATTTCTTGATTTTTCATTTACCGTCAGTTTATCAACTGAAATTTCAATGTTATGGATTTTATATCTATCAACCTGAAATCCTTTTTCAAGTTCAAAAAACTCGTTATCCACTCTTACTCTAAGAAATCCGTCTGACATAATTTCTTCAAATAATTCTCTATAATGCCCTTTTCTGCCTCTTATTACCGGAGCTAAAATTGTTATTTTACTGCCTTCTAAGTCGGTAAGAATGGAATCTATAATTTGCGCTGAAGTCTGTTTGGTTACTGGTTTTCCGCAGTTGTAACAATACGGGGTACCTAATCTTGCGTATAGCAGGCGAAGGTAATCATAAATTTCTGTTACGGTTCCTACTGTGGATCGAGGATTTCCTGAAGTAGATTTTTGTTCGATTGAAATTGCTGGACTTAAACCTTCGATTAAATCAACGTCAGGCTTTTCCAGCATGTCTAAAAATTGTCTAGCGTAAGCCGAAAGAGATTCGATATATCTTCTTTGACCTTCAGCGTAAATTGTATCAAAAGCTAGAGATGATTTACCGGAGCCGGAAAGTCCGGTGATTACTGTAAAGGAATCGCGGGGAATTTCTATATCGATATCTTTTAAATTATGCTCGCGCGCGCCTTTTATTATTATCGTTTCTTTTTCCAAAGGTTCTCTTTATTTTTAAAAATTTAAAATATTATATTACTTATAGAGTGCTTGAAAATCAATTTAATTCGATCTGCACCATTCCCCTTTTTTCTTATAAGGTAATAGTTTACAATGGAATTACTTGAACAATTGACGACACTAAAAGGTTTCAGCGAATCAAAATTTAAAGAAAAAGGATCTCTTTTTTTAGGACAAGCTTATCCGGCAGTTTCGGAAGAAGAAACTGTAAATATTTTAGAAACGGTTAGGAAAGAATTTTATGATGCAACACATCATTGTTATGGTTATAAGTTTGCCGATGGTTCATTTAAATATTCCGATGCCGGTGAACCTTCCGGAACCGCAGGTGTTAGAATTTTAAACGCGATTGAACATTTTGATTTGCTGAATGTTTTTGTTGTTATTATAAGATATTACGGCGGCACAAAATTAGGAGTTGGCCCTTTAGGTAAGGCTTATTATAATTCAACTCTACTCGCTTTAGAAAATGCCGAAAAAATAGAAAAAATTTGTTATCAAACAATTACGTTGCTTTCCGGTTTTTCTGAAATAAGTAAACTTCATCACTTTTTAAATATGTTTGAGGCAAAAATTATTAACACCGAATATTCCGAAAAGGTTAAATTTGAATGCTTAATTAAGCCGAAGTTTTTTAAGCCTCTTTGTGAAAAACTAATTGAAGCTACTCATGGATCAATTTCATTAATTTCATCGGGCAATTGTTCGTTTTTATGAATAGTAAATTTTAAGCAAATTTTAATTATTTTTCTCTTGATTAAAATGTAACCATTCATCATATTTGCTTTTAGCAACTATTAAATTAAAGGGGAAAAACATGGAAGTATTAGAAAAGACCAACGACATCCACAAAGATGCTCACCAATTGGCAGATCTTACATTCAAACTGTTAGCTAATTGTCAGGAAAAAGAACAGCGCTTGGCGGAACAACATCATCTTACCCAAGCTGAATTCCGTTGTTTAAGATTATTCGGAATGAATGAAAACTTAAACAATAAACAAATAGCCGAAAGAATGAATTTAAGCCCGAGCCGCTTAACTAGAATTATAGACGGTTTGGTAGCTAAAGGCTATATTGTTAGAGAAATTGAGCCGAATGACAGAAGAAATATGAGAGTTTCTTTATCGGGCAAAGGAATTCTTATTGTTCAGCAATTGAATAATGACTATATAAATATTCATGAAGAAATTTTAGGCGATATCCAGGAAGAACAGCATAAGCCTTTAATTACTGCTATGACTCATTTACTTTCGGCACTTGAAAAATGGATTGCAAAATCTTAATTATTTTTGTGATTTATAATTTAAGGACTGAATTTCAATCAAAATTCAGTCCTTTTTATTTTAAATTGTTTCCGCGATTTTTCTAAAATGGTAACCGTAAACTGTAAGTGTCATGGCTAATGAAAATTTTTTAGGATATTTCATTAAACTATACCAGAAAATATTCCAAAAATGAATTTTCCCTTTTTCACAAATTCCAATTTTCCAGAGCAACATAAAAAAAGCTTTAATTTCAGATTTCTTAATTACTTGTGTTTTCCATGCCGGCAGCTGATATTCGTTTAGAAACCTTCTCATACGTCCGTAATAATACTCCGGCGAATAAATTGTATGTATTATTTTAGTGTAACCTTTTATTAAATCCGCGTAATTCATTTTCGGAATAAAATTAGTTGCGCCATCCATATTATTGCCGCTCCAAACTTCCAGCAGTCTTTTTTCGTTCATTAATCTTTTTTGAAGCTTTGTACCTGTCGGTGCGTTTAATAAACCGACCATTGCGGATACAATCCCGCTTTTTTCTATAAAATTAATTTGCTCTTCAAATATTTCCGGCGGATCATGATCGAACCCGATAATAAATCCCGCGGATACCAAAAATCCATTATTCTGAAGTTTTTTTATAGAATAAATAAGATTTCTTTTTTGATTTTGAGTTTTCCCGCATTCATCTAAACTATCGTTATTTGGAGTTTCAATTCCTATAAATATACTATAAATAGCGGCTTCCATCATCATTTTAAGTAATTCATCGTCATCGGCAAGATTTATTGAAACTTCTGTTATAAAATGAAAAGGATATTTTCTTTCTTTTTGCCATTTTATTAAAGCAGGGAGAATTTCAGCTTTTAATTTTCTTTTATTCCCAATAAAATTATCGTCAACAATTGAAATATCGCCGTGAAAACCTAATTCATATATCCTATTTAATTCTCCTATAAATTGATTTGCACTTTTAGTACGGGGTTTTCTTCCGTTTAAAACTGTAATGCTGCAAAACTCGCAATCGTACGGGCAGCCTCTCGAATACTGTAAACTTAAAGAAGCGTATTTATTAATATCCAGCAGCTCCCACATCGGCATAGGAGCCAAAGAAATTTCGGGAAAAATTTCTGATTTATAAACATGCTTGGGATTTCCGTTTTTCAAATCAATTAAAAATTGCGGTAAAGTTACTTCCGCTTCATTTAAAACAAAATAATCAATACCTAAAAAATCTTGGTACTGAGTAGTAAATAAAGGACCTCCAGCAACTATTTTTGTCCCGAGTTTGTTGCATCTTCTAATTATTTCTTTAACCGAATTTATATGTACATTCATTCCGGTTAAAAAGACATAATCAGCGTTTATAATATCTTTATCGGTTAGCTTACAAACATTTGAATCGATTAATTTCTTGTTCCACTCCGACGGAAGCATTGCGGCAACGGTTATTAAACCTAAAGGCGGTTCGGCCGCTTTTTTTGAAACGAAATTTAAAGCGTCTTTAAAACTCCAAAATGTGGCCGGTGTTTCCGGGTAAATCAATAAAATGTTCATAGTTCCCCTTCTTTCTTTTTATTCTTTCTCTTTAAATAAATATCGTTATTTTTTAAATGAGAGTTTGTAAAAGTATTGTAAAATTTTAATTCCGAATTTTTCTTTGTGTTTGTTTTAATTTATTAATGCGGCAATATTTAGGAGAAGATTTTTTTGCGATGAAAAATAAACATCCGCAAATATTTTTGGTACTCTCGTTTATATTAGCGCAGCTGGCATGGCTTGCTTTATTAGGACTTTGGATATACTGGTATGTTTCTAATAATATTATTTTTCAGCAAGTGGGAAATAAACTTGCGCCGCAAGTGATTATTGAAAGTCCTAATGTTTTTATTTTTGTAGGTGGTTTAATTTTAATTACCGCTATCGCGTTTATAATGAACTTGATATTTAGAAACCTAACGGTACAAATTAAGGTTACAAAACTATACGATAATTTTATCTGCCAATATTACTCACGAACTAAAATCTCCGTTATCTTCAATTCAGCTCTACTTAGAAACTCTTTCATCTAAAAATGTGGCTCCGGAAAAACAAAAAGAATTTGTGCTTTTTATGAAAAAGGATGCTGTACGATTGAATAAATTAATAAATTCGATTCTTGAAATATCAAGATTGGAGCAGAAGCGGATTGCACATTCATATAAAATATTTGCCGCTGATGCGGTTGTTAAAAAAATTATCTCAAACTCGCTTAACTACTTTAACCTTTCCGAAAACACAGTAGAATATTCCGGCAGCGCATTTTGTAAATGTAAAATTGATCAGGAGGCAATGCAGATAGTTTTTAATAATCTTATTGATAATGCGATAAAATATTCCATTAATCCTTTAATATTAAAAGTACGTTTTAATTCTACACCTAAAAAAATATTTATAAACCTTTCGGATAACGGAATCGGAATAGATTCAATAAACTTCAAAAAAATATTTCAGAAATTTCAAAGGGTTGACGATAAAAATATTCCAACCGTTAAAGGAACCGGGCTGGGTTTATATTGGGTAAAAAATATAATCAGGTTTCACAGTGGTAAAATTAGTGTTTTTAGTGAAGGATACGGAAAAGGCTCTACTTTTAAAATTGAACTTCCGGTTTATAATCCCTCAAAAAAAAATATTTTTAATTCTTTTACTAAAAAAGAAAAAACCAATAAGGTTTTGGAATTTGTAGATGAAAAGTATATATGATAAAAAACCTAAAATTTTGTTGGCGGAAGATGAAGAAACTTTAGCCGCAGGATTGGAATATAACTTATGTGAAGAAGGTTATGAAGTAGATTGGGCACGAGACGGAAAAAAAGCAATAGAACTAATTGATGAAAATGAGTATGATTTAGTTACTCTTGATATTATGCTGCCTTATTTTGACGGTTTTCAAATTGCCGAATATATTCGAAAATTATCACCGCAAATACCAATTTTAATTCTTACCGCAAGAACATCTAATTTAGATAAAGTAAAAGGACTTGAACTTGGTGTTGATGATTATATTACTAAACCTTTTCATCTTGAAGAACTTTTATTGAGAATTAAAGGAATGCTGAAAAGAAAAAATTGGTATAAAACTTCAACTGAAATAGAACCTGAATATTGCTTCGGTAACAATAAAATAAATTTCAATAATTTGCAGTGTTCACACGGAAACAGCAAATTTATGCTTACTCAAAAAGAAGCAATGGTTCTAAAATATTTAATTGAACATAAAGGTATTATAGTTTCACGAAAAGAACTTCTGGAAAATGTTTGGAATTTATCTTCCGATGTTGAGACCAGAACTGTGGATATTTTTATCTCCCGCCTACGTAAAATTTTTGAATCAGATTCGAACAATCCTATTTATATAAAAAGTATCAGAAGTTCAGGTTATACATTTAATAGCTGATAAATTTTTTATTTTCTTTGCTACTTTGCATTATTTCGAATCAACTTCTACTTGGATAATAATAGCTTTTAAAACAAAAAAGGCGACTTAATGGTCGCCCTTTAGAAATACATAAAATATCTTTTAGCTGCGGGGTTTTGCCTCATTAACTATGATATTTCTGCCGTTTAATTCTGAATCGTTTAAAGCTCTAATTGCAGCTTGAGCATCAGAAGAATTTTCGAATTCAACAAATCCGAAACCTCTTGAACGACCTGTTTCTCTATCTTTAATAACTTTTGCGGAAACTACTGTTCCGTGTGCTTCAAAAGTTGATTGTAGTTTTGAGTCATCTACTGACCAGGGCAAAGAACCCACAAATAATTTAGTACTCACTAAAGAACCTCTAATAATAAAATTAAAATTAACAATCCGACTTATTGTCGAATATGTAAATATACAAAGAGAAATTATCAAAACCAAATTATTAAATATGGAAAAAAACTCCCCTTTTTCTTCTGTCGTATTCTCTTCTATAATTTTTTATAAGTAATCAAAAGACAATTTTGACGTCAGAATTGGCGCTAAATAAATTTCCGCTTTTGGAATTGAGTAAAATCGCTGCTTAAAATGTTCCGTTTGATGAATTTAACATTTTTAATAATTACTCGTTAATATGGCACAATATTTTTAAGAAAAACGTGTTTAAAAATTATTATAATTCAGAAAGGGATTTAACAGTATGGACTTATCTAAAATAGCATTCCTCGACGTTTACGAATTGGATGAAAACGAAGGAATAATGGGAGCGATTCTTGTAACCGATACAGATACTAAACCTTTGGAATTTAGAGTTACGGCACCGATTAAACCGACAAATTTTCAACGCACTCTGTATGGTGAAGTTTTGATGGAACATATTTTAGTCGAGCTAGTTTCTGTTCCTTTATTAAACGCTACAAATCAGCAGATAGATTTAATTCTTGTTCGTGATCCATATTTTTTAGGCGCAAATAATAAACAAGGAGTTAGAGTTGTAAGAATTGCCGAAGAAAATGATAATTCAAAAAATGTTAAAGTTAAACGGGAGGAATTATTATCCGCGATAAACGGCAATTCAAAAGTATTTGTTGAGACCTCTAAAAAATTTGAAACAGAACTACCCGAAATCCGCGAAAGATTAAGCGGTATTTCTGATCAAAGAAATTTAGTTGAACCCTTTGAAAGATTAAAAATTGCCTGTGAACAAGTACATCTTCAGAAAACCGGGGAATAATGTCAATATACAGAAAACTAAGGGCGAAGACAGCTTCTTCAATTTCTGAAATTTCTCAAACCGATAGTTTTTTATTCAATAGATGGCTTAGAGAACAGCCGGTTGATTTTAAAGAAATTGATGAAATTTTATCTCAGCTTATAAATACCGATGATCAGAACGATTGGCTTATTTTACCGGAAAATTATATTTATTCATTCCGGTTTAACCCGTATAAAATTTTAAATTAAAATCTAAAATTTTCTCTATCCGCCGGAAAACTAATCGTATTTTCTTTGGCTTTGGTGAGATTTATGTTAAAAATCTAAATTATAATCTTCTTCAAAAGCCGGAAATAAAATACTCTGCCGAAGTGAGAAATAATTCCGATCTTTATCTCGATATAAATTATGAAGAAGTAAAAATTCCGAGCGCGTCTGTTGATATTTCAAATATTTATTTTAAAATCGAAAGTAAAGAAAGGAAGGAATCATTCTGGTCAATCAAAGCTGAGCAGGAAAAAATAAAAATCGAATTTATTAATTTTTATATTCCGGTTGCCGTTCCTATTGACTATGACTTCAGTATCTATTATCCGAAAACAAAAGATTATCTTTCAGGATTTGTGCCTGAAGTTTATTCGATTAAACTTTTAAATTTTGAACCGGCTCAAATTGATAACGAAAAGGATGAGTTTACTCAGCAAAAAATTATTCTTCTGGAAAATCCTCCGGAAATAAAAGAGATTCAAGTTCCCGAAGAACCAAAATTTATAGTTAAAACAGGTATGTTCAACCGGTTTGCTATAAAGAATTATCTTTTACCTGTTAAAAATATTGATGAGTTAGAGATACCTCTGCTTACTCAATTTAATCCATTTGAAATAAAGGAGAATGAAATATTCCATCCTAATTTCGTTTTTAATGAGGAAAAGACAGAAGCGGATTTAATTGACTCACCTGAAATTGATAATATCCTTCAACCTGAAGTGGAAATTAGTAACTCCGAAAAAACAGAGATTTATAAAAATTTATATCAATTTCAGTGGAGTACTGCCGATTTTCTAGCGTCAAATAAAAACGCTTATCTTTTTGGGGAACCCGGGATCGGGAAAACAATCGCTTCAATAACGGCTTTAAAATATCTATTTAGGAAAAGAGAAATTGTTAACGTTCTTATAGTCTCTAATTCAGCTTTAATCGGCAGTGCCTTACTTTCATCAAATTTAAATTCTCCTATTGGTTGGTTTGGTCACCTTCAAAAGTACGCGCCCGAGCTTAATTATTCAAAACTAAATGAAGAGAATAAATTTTCAATTTTAAAAAAGCTTGAGCCTTTACATGTTTATGTAAGCGAAAGTAATTTTATTTTTTCAGATTTTTATGAGTCACTTTTATCAGGCTCAAAATCCTACAGATTTGATTGCGTTATTTTTGATGAAATACAACTTTTAGCAAAGCATGAAAAAAAGCTAAAACCTCTTTTGGATAAAATTTCCCATAAATATGTATGGGCTCTATCAGGAATACCGGATAAAAATTTGAGGGAAAGGCTAAAGAATTTTAGTCTCCCCGAGTATGCATGTAAAACAATCGAAAACTCAAAACCCGCACAAACCGGAGGAATTTTTCATCAGGAATTTTGGCTTGAAAAGGAAACAAAGCAGAATTTAGAATATGAACAAATTTTGTTTGAAGGGAAAAATGAAATCCAACAAACTTTAAGGACAGGTAATCCTTTCAGACTTCAGTCGGTTATTCTGCTTTCTTTGCATCAGCTTAATCAGAAATATAATTTTACTTCAGAAGATGAAGTTACTCCCAAAGCCGCTCTTCTACTTAATCATCTTGATATGATTATTTCCCACAAGAAAAAAGTTATAATCTTTTCTCAGTACGATAAACAAGGAGTAAAGAAAATTACTCGGCTTTTAAATAATTCAGGTTTAAAATATTTAAGCTGTTATCCCGGAATTCCGCCCGCGGAAATACGAGAACTTGAAGAAAAATTTATTAATGATGATGATCTTTTTGTTTTTGTTGCCGACTCTCATGTAAAAGATTTACAGCTAAAAAAACTTAAGGTAAATTATGTTATTCATTTCGATCAATGGTGGGTGCCGCAGATACAATGGCAGTTGGAAGATCAGTTAAAATATAATGTAGAACAACCACTTAGAATTTATAAGTATTTTACAACCGATTCAGTAGAAGAAAATATCCAGCGTTTATTACAAGCCAAAGGTTTACTCTACAAAGAGGTAGTTGAAACTATTGGCGCCGATAAATTCACAAAATTAATTTCGGAAGATGAATGGCTGAAAATTTTTGAACTTTCCGCGGAAGAACAAAACGCGGTCAAAGAAAATAAAGAGATTGATAAGTATGAGAAAATAAAAGAATACGATCAAACTCAACTATTACAAATTATTCAGAAATTTTTAATGAATTTAGGATATAGCAATATTTCTGTTATTAATTCTTCTAACCCGGCTGAAACAATTTTAATAACCGGTTCTTATATGAGCCGTAACAAAAATTATGAAATTCTGTCAATCATAAATCCTTCCTTTAATAAAATAAGTTCTGAGATTATAATTAATTCACTCGATAAACTTCATGCTAAAGAAAAATATGATAAAATTTTTGTACTTAGTGTTGGAGAAATAAGCCTCAATAACGGCGGTTATGGATATATGAATGTTTACAAATTATCCGGTGCCGAATTTTTTACTTATCTTACTTTATTTAACCTTGTATAGCTTTAACAAAATTATTGGAGAGCCTAAGAAGAAGCAGGTTATGTTAGTCTTAATGTGTCTAATATTTTAGGACGAAAATAGCGGCACTTATTAATTTATTCCTACTACGAAGGAAGGAAAAATAATTTTGCGTATACTGATAATATTGTAAATATTATATTATTATAGCATCTCGAATGAAAAAGGACATAATTTTTTAGAACATTGTAGATGTTCGATTATTGTAGAAAATAAGAAATTGAAAATCGAATGAACATTGTAGATGTTCGACAAGGATTACTAAATTTATTGATGCGGCAGGATTAGCGGCCCGAGTTTATATTTATGTAATAAGGATAAATAATTTTGTTTCAGCAAAGAAAATGATAGTTCTAAAGTAGTGTATTAAATATGATTTTAAATCTTTTCTGTTTTGCTATTTAACCCTAATATACTAAGTGCAAATATCTTAATTATTAAATATTTTTTTAAAATTAATTGTTGATTTCATTCATTTTCTTGAATTTGAGATAAGCTTAGCTTTTTGCATCTTTATTCATTTTTAAACATAACAATGCTTTTTATTATAATTAATAAAAATAAAAGTATTTTTTTAATTTTTGCTGGACAAATTTCATTGACTTTAAAAAATTTCTCGTCTATTTTACCGTTGACTCTTTCAAGAGGTATACCCCCTGCCGCTTGATAAAAAACAGAGTTGAGCCCAAAGTTACCCCCATCTTTGGGCTCCTTTTCTTTAAAGTTCTTTCTTCCCCATTAAAAATTTTAAAGATTTTTTTTCTTTAGATTATTATATTTTTTTAGCGACAATTAAATATTTTTAGGTTGGTTTTATTATTTTAGGCAGTAATAATCAATTAACAAATTTCCGCTTTTTGAAGCGGTAACCGCTAAAACATCGCATCTTTCATTTTCTTCATTATTGGCATGTCCTTTTACCCATTCAAAAGTAATTTCATGTTTTTTTAATAAATCATACAGTTGCTCCCAGAGATCGGGATTTAGAACTTTTTCTTTGTTGCTTCTAACCCAGTTCTTCTTCTTCCAATTATACAGCCAGCCTTTGTTTATGGCATCTACAATATATTTCGAATCTGAATACACAGCTACTTTACATTTTGTTTTTAAAGAATTTAAGCCGCTTATTACAGCCATTAATTCCATACGATTATTCGTAGTGCGTTTGTAACCTTGCGAAATTTCTTTTCGTTTTCCATTAAATTTTAATACAACACCGAAACCGCCGGGACCTGGATTTCCACTGCATGCGCCATCGGTATAAATTTCAACTTCTTTTAATTCAGGTTTTTCCATTTTCACTTCTATTAATAAAGATTACTAAATTATTCATTTTCATTTACAATAAAAAATAAAAGGCTGCCCGTTATTAAGCAGCCTTTGTTATACTAATTATTATGTTTATTTATTTCATCAGCATCATCTTTTTTGTGATTGCTTTGGCTCCGGTTTCTAACCTGTAAAAATATATTCCGCTGGTTAATGAGGTTCCGTTAAATTTTACTTGATGCCGTCCCGCTGACTGTATACGATCATTTACTAAAGATTCGACTAATTGTCCGAGTGAATTATAAATATTCAATGTTACATTTACTTCTTCCGGAAGAGAGTATTGAATTACAGTCTCGGGGTTAAAGGGATTAGGATAATTATCTTTAAGCGTCAGTTTACTCGGAATTATATTTTTTTCAACGTTATTTACAACTGATGTGAGGGAGAAACCTTCAACTTCTATTGCTCCGGAAGTCCAATTAATATTTCTAACCTTTTCAATATTACTGCCGTCAAGATCGGCACGGGAAATATTATCATCACTTCCAGAATTAACCCAATAAATTTTTCCCGCATCCATATCGAGAGAAATTCCTTCGGGCTGGCCGTCCGATATAAAAGTGCCGGGATTACTTCCGTCAAGTCCGGCCCTCATAATTGCGTTATTCCCGGAATCTATCCAATACACATAACCGTCTCTGGTATTAATTGCGATACCGGAAGGTTGTTTATAATCCGCGATATCTACGACAACTTCTATATTACTGCCGTCCAAATCGGCACGCATAACACCGCCTCTTATTACCCAATACATTTTATTATTTACTAAATCCAAATCAATATCTAATATACCATCGGTTACCCCATTTTCTGCACCGGCAACAAGAGTTTCTAAATTCGTTCCATCAAGATTACATCTTAAAATCTTCCCGGTGTTCATTAAATCTACAAAATAAAGTTTCTTTGTATTTAAATCTAAAGACATTCCTTTAGGCGCAACCATAGCAAATGTGCCGCCATACAGTATCTCTTCCCCGCTGCCGTCATACTTTGCCCTTTTAACAACATCATGATAAACAGTTTCGGACCAGTAAACATATCCGGCATTCGGATCAACGGCTAAACCATCCGGCCTTTCTTCAGCAATTATTGTTGTATCGGTCCCGTCTTTTGAAATCATAACTACTGCGTCTTCTTCACCATAAAATATTTGTGCTTTTAACGGAAGCAGCAGAGATGAAAAAATAAAAAAAATACTAAATAAGATAAATCGGTTTATTGATTTTCCTTTTACGGTCGCTTCTTTTCTCATAATTCTCCTTTTGTTTTTTTATACATGCTATTATTGTTCATCAAAAAGAACATTCATATAATTCCCCTCTCAGTCGGATGTAGCTTTTAATAATAAAATTATGAAAACGAAATGCAAATGCTTAAAGATTTTTCTTATAAAAATATATTTAACAAAAAATAAATCTGATCATAAAGAAAGGAATTATAAATTATTTTTTGAAACTTTTAATGGTTTATTTAACGTGAAGCAGTAAATAGCTGTTGAAGAATTAGTAAGAATAGAATATAAGTTATTAAGCAGTTTAACAATATTAGATGCGATAAAATAGAAAAGGCTGCCTGATTAATTAAATACGACTATATATGATTTTAATTTCTCAATTAATCAAATTACATATTTAATTTTATCAAACAGCCTCGCTAAAAAATTTTTACTTCATAAGAAGCATTTTTTTAACTGCCGTTTTTTCGGAGCTCATCAATTTATAATAATAAACTCCGCTTGACAATTTTGATGCGTTAAAATTTATATTATATATTTTTCCCGCTTCAACAGTGTTATTAAATAATTCGGCAACTTCACTGCCTATAGAATTATAAACTTTTAAAGAAGCATGATCATTCTTATCGAAACTGAAGTTAATAGTTGTGCTTGGATTAAAAGGATTCGGATAATTTTGTTCCAGCACAAAACGATTTGGAATAGAATTTAAATTAACTTCAACAACATCGCTATACTCAAAAGCGCCGTTAAAATCGATCTGTTTCAAACGGTATTTATAAAATCCCTTGTTTAAGTTTACATCTACAAAAGAATATTTACTTATTTCAGTTGTACTTCCTTTGCCTTTTACAAAACCAACTTTTTTCCAATTTTTTGAACCGGTAGTTCTTTCAATTTGAAAACCGTTGTTGTTTATCTCTGTAGCTGTTGTCCATTTTAACTCGACTGAATTTTCTTTTACGGAAGCGGTAAAGGCTGTAAGTTCAACCGGCAATGGCGAATTTGTTGTAAAAACTCTTCCGGAATTTAAATCCAAATAAAAATAAACATCTTCATTATCCGCGGCAGTTGTATATTGAACATTCGCGGCATTTTTATTTCTGCCGTCACTGCCCCACGCGTCCCAAGTGCCTGTTAAAGTAGGTTTCCAATTATAAGTTCCGGCAGTCGGTATTGTGGTGTGAAAAGTATAAATACCGTCACCGGCTGTTCCATCCCCATTCTGCCCGTCATCTTTCATAAGAGTAGTTGCGTCACTATTGTTCCAGCTGTTATGATCTCCTACGGCAACAATATCGGAAGTAGGCATCGCTTGATCGCTGGCGTTTACTATATTGACTGACGGCAGCCAATTATCGGGATATGTATTGGTATCAAAAGTAAAATTTATTACCTGATTATCTGCTGTAGTAACAATCCAAGCATTATCGCCGGGATAAGCTTCATCCCATGATCCGAATTTTGTTACTTTCCATTCGTATCTTCCGGCCGTCGCGATAGAAATATCCACGGAAAATATACCGTCACCGGAGACTTTATCTCCATTTGTACCATCATCGTATAACTGGTTTCCGGAATTATTCCATGAATTAAAATCACCCGCAATGTTCCATGATTGGGCATTCACAAAAGGAAAGCTTACTAAAAATATTAGTAAAAGAGTATATAATTTTTTCATAGATCCCTCATATTGAAATTAATTGTTTGTAGAAAAGTTTTAAAGGAGATTATGCCCCCATAAAATTTTCATCTTTTTAACTGAATCGGTAAATAAAGTACTATAATTTTAGAATATTAGCAAAATATTTTTATTTGATTTCATAAAATTTATTTTTCAATATTCATGTTTAGCTGATGGTCCCGGTGATAGATTACTTGTTATTTTCGGCGCCATTTTTTTGAGAATCCTCCTAAATTAAAATTGTTTAGAACTCTTCCCTATTTAGAAAAAAATTCAATTAATGACGTAATTTATATGTTTTAATTGTTGCACTAATAAATTATACTTTTCTAATTCATGTAAATTCCGGTTTACGCTATTTTCAATTTGAAACTTTCAATTGCTTCTTCTACATTTTTATGAATATCAAAAACTGTATTTAATTTTGTTATTGATAAAAGTCCTTCGGTTTTTGTATTAAGGTTAGCAAGTTTTAAATCACCGCCGGCATTTTTCATTGTTGTAAAACCGCTTATTAATATTCCTATACCTGTACTATTCACTACATTTACTTCACCCAAATCTACTATTACATTTTTCTTATTTTCTTCAACATAATTATGAAGAATATTTCTCATCTCTTCCGATAAACTTCCCCCGATCAGCTTAGCCGGTGCTTTTACAACTATACAATTATATTTTTCTTTTACGTTAAAATGCATACTGTCTCCTCAGTTTATTTAGTTTTTTCTGTTTCATTATTTCTTACGTTAGAACAGTTATTATGAATTTAAATTCTAAAGACAGCGGCGGCTGTCGGAGAAATATTCCGGACATGAATATCAGGATAGAATTGTTTTATATATTTAAATTAAGAAAAATTTTACCTTCTGTGGAATAAAATTCGGTAAAAATTTTCATAGGTGAAACGAGTCATAAATCAAATAATTATTATTAATTAATCATTTATATTTAATTTACTCTAAACAGCATGATGAAGAAATATTGAAAAACATTTCAGTCAATTAATTTATACTTTGTTGCCCATCTTATAAAACCGGGCGCCACATTTTCCGCTTCTTTAATATAAAAATTTTCATCATCGGAAAGCCATTTATGTTTTTTAAATCTAGATATAAATTCTATGCCCGAGTTTTGATAAACTTCAACAGCTCTTAACTGAAATACCGCTTGATACCATGCATAATTTTCAACACCTACTTTTACATATAATTTTTCAAAATCTTCTATTGAACTTTTTTTATGAGGTGTTTCTTCTACTAAAACATCGCAAACTTCTTTCCATATTTTACTTTGCCGGCTATAATTTTTAGCAAGAAATATATAAGCAAAATATGTAGCTGTAAATTCATCAAGCCATTTATTCGGAATTTTAATTCTGTATGCTTTTGAATAAACATGCCCAAGTTCATGAAAACCAATCATGTCAATAAATTCTCTAACTATTTCATCAGCCGTCAATTTTAGTTTTTTATCAATTTTTCTTTTAACTACTGAACGTTTAATACATTCGGCTAAAGAATTATTTAAATCTGCGGGAATACAGACTATAAAAGGAGGACCTGAAACAAACGGAAGTCCATATGGAATGGAAGTTATTTTTTCCCAATCCGTTTTGTTTAAAACAGCAAGTGAAATTTTTTCTTCTACATTAAATTTTGTTTCGTAAAAAGATGAAGATTTTATCAGCATTGATTTTACACTATCCGCTTGTCGGCCCGCGCCGCTGGAGAAGTATATGGAAATAGTATCTATAGAATTTTCTAAATTTAAATTTTGAATTTTTTCGAGAGTAGATTGACAAAAAACTTCCGCGTAGAAAACAATTATTAGAAATAGAATTTTTAAAGTTTTCATCTATCCCCTTAATTTTTGAGCTTATATTTTTTCCCTTCAGTCTTATCCTAATGAGAAATAATTAGAATCCCGGTTCACTTTAATAAATTAAATATTCCAAAACTTATATTAAATATTTTCATTTTCGCAATTAGAACTCTGCGCCGTTTTTTCAATTTGTATTGTTGAATGTCCGATGCCGAATTTCTGATTTAGCTCCTTACAAACTTTGCTTAAAAATTTATCATCATTCTCTTGATGCGGAATTACCAGATGCGCGGTTAGAGCGGTTTCTGTAGTGCTCATTGCCCAAATATGCAAATCATGTACTTCTTCAACTCCCTTAAGCGCTTCCATAAAATTCATCACTTCGTTAAAATTTATATCTCTCGGAACCGCGTCCATCGAAAGATGAAATGAATCCCGCAGGAGTCCCCACGTACCGAAAGTAATTACAATAACAATAACAAGACTTATAATCGGATCGAGAAGAAAAAAGCCTGTTAAATTTATTAAAAAACCGGCGGCAACTACTCCTAACGATACGGCTGCGTCGGCAGCCATATGAAGAAACGCGCCTTTTATATTTATATCTGATTGCCTTCCTTTCATAAAAAACAGAGCGGTTATGGTATTTATAACTACGCCTATTCCCGCTACAATCATCATTGTGGTTCCGCCGATTGGTTCAGGATTAATAATCTTTCTTATTGATTCAACCGAAATAGCACCGACCGCTATAAGTAAAATAATCGCGTTAAAAAAAGCAGCCAGAATTGTAGATTTTCTGAGTCCGTAAGTCCGTTTACTTGTAGCGGCGGTTTTGGCTAAATATGCCGCCCCCCAAGCAAGAAGTAATCCTAAAACATCGCTTAGGTTATGTCCCGCGTCAGCTAAAAGCGCCATTGAATTTACAATCAATCCGTAAATAACTTCCACAATTACGTAAACTATATTTAAAGATATTCCTACCGCAAAGGCTTTATTATAGTTGGATGGCGTATGACCGTGTGAATGATTATGTGAATGTGACATAAATTATTAAACTTGTTTTTCTATAAAATCAATAAATTTATTAAAAGCTAATAATTTTTTAATTATGTTATAATGATTGATTTTACAATTTATTATCATATTTTTCCTATAGTTTTAATCAAATCAGATTAGCAGGTAACTTATTTTCACCGGAAAATTTAAAATAAGTATTTAGTTTTAAGAGAATAAACCAAAGCAATTTTTAGTACTTTATTTTAAAAGTTAAACTATTTGAGGCTGCACAACTGCCTGATGTGAAGTTGGCAAAGTAAACGAAAATTCTGTACCGTCTCCTAACTTACTTTCTCCTTTAAGCCGGCCTCCGCTCATCTCTATTAATTCTTTACAAATTTTAAGTCCGAGTCCCGTCCCTTTTTCTCCCTCTGTTCCGTTTGTTGAATAAAATTCTTCTTCGTTAAAAATTTGTCTTAAATTATTCGGTTCGATTCCAACTCCGTTATCTTTAACAATAAAAATAGTTTTATCTTTTCCGGAATTAACTATAAGATTAACAATTCCGCCGTTGTTTGTGTACTTTATAGAATTGGCTATCAAATTTCTTAAAACCGTATCCAAGATTTGCGGATCTGTGTAGACCGAAACTTCATCATCAATTTTAATATTTAATGAAATTCCTTTTTCCGATGCCGCCGGTTTAATAGTTTCCATAAATTCAGTTATAAAATGTTCAACATTTAATTTCTCCGGTTTTGGATTTATTGCGTCTATCTGCAGCCGCGCCCAATCTAATAAATTTTTTGTCAATTTAAATAATCTATTGGATGCTTCATGTATATATTTAGTAATCTGAATAATTTCTTCGTCACTTAATTTCTTCATATCTTCATCAAGCATTTGTGTAAAACCTAAAAGACTATTAAACGGCCCTTTCAGATCATGCGCGATAATGGAGAATAATTTATCTTTGGTATTATTTGTTTTTACAAGTTGTTTATTTTGTTCTTCTAAACAACTATTAAGTTCATCCAGTTGAATGTTTTTACCGCTAATTAATTTGTTCGTTTTCTTGTGGTGAGAATAGAAATAATATAATATGATTAAGAGACTTACTCCTAAAATTGATACGGCAATAAATAAATTTCGCAGCGTTTTCTGTTTTGATAATTCCGAAAGATGAAAAGCGTTTTCTTTATTTAATTTTAAAATTTGATTTTCTTTTTTAGCAGTTTCAAACTTTACGCGCCAATTGGCAATATTTCCGGATAATTTTTTATTGAACAAACTATCGTTTAACGCGTTATACAATTCCATGCTTTTAACAGCGCTTTTATAATCACCCATTTTCAATTGTATTTTTGTTAGCTGTTTATAATCCTCAAGTTCCTTTTCCAGATGATGTTTATGCTTATTAATTTCTAAACTTTTTGCGGTAGTAAGTAAGGCACCTTTGAAATTATTTTTTCGTAATTCAATTTCGCTTATTACTTGTAGTGCCGCTGCAACTAGAGATGAATCGTCAACTTTATAAGCTTCTTCAAGAGCCATTTTTACAGATTTTTCTGCCGCGGAAATGTTCTTCAATCCTAAATGATTTTGGGCCTTCAGCGTATATAATTTTGACAGCGCGCTGTAATCATTAATTTTTTCAAAATAAGGAAAACTTTTTACAAGAATTTGAAGTGAAGATTTCAATTTTACTTGTTTGTTTTTAAGAATAGCCAAGTAGTAATATCCGTTGGCTTTTCCTTTTTCCATATCATTTTTACCGGCTTCGTCAATAGCGCTGTTTATATATTTTTCGGCAAAATCATAAGCTCCTAAATCAATATTAATCAATCCAATATTTAATTTTGTTATTATTATTCCATATTTATGATCACCCGATTGATTTAAGGCTAAGGCTTTTTCATAGTATTCTAACGCGCTATTTAAATTCCCCCATTTCCAATAGAGAGCTCCGATGCTGTTTAATGAACTAGCTATTGAAAGATCTCTTCCTTCTTTTCTTCTTAATTCTAAAGCTCTTTGAAAATGCACTAACGCTTCAGGATAATCTCCGCGCGTTAAACTTAATAATCCTAAATTTGTAATTGATGTCGCCATTCCGCTAAATGAATTTAATTTTTCTCTTACTGCCAGTGCTAGTTTATTATACTTTTCGGAACTGTCAATTATGCCCATTTTTTGATAAACGTTGGCAATATTATTATAAATGCCGCCGATCGCGGTTGAGTCGCCGTTCTCAACGAATAAAGGGAAAGCTTTGTTGTATTTTTTTAAGGCCTCACCATATTGATGCATGTAATAGCTGCTGATACCGCAGTTGTTAAGTGCGTCGGCTATTCCTTTTTTATAGTTTATTTTTCTTGCCTCATTTAAGGCTTGTCTAGAAATATTTAACCTTTTAAGCGGCCTTTTACTAATAAACGAAGCTGCGTATTTGTTTAATAATTCTACTTTCGATTTCCCGGATGAAGAATCTATTTGCGGAAGGAGTGATTCATCTTGGGCGTTTATCTTTCCTGTAAAAATTAAACTAACAAAAAAGATGGTTATTATTTTTGGTGAGAAATAAGGTTTCATTTTCCCCGTTTGTCCGAATTGTCAAAATACAAATGACTTTAAATTCATATTTAAAATTAAATTGAATTTAATAACTTTATATGAATAAATAAACTATAAAAGTTTTAAAATTTCCATGAGAGTTTGTTATGCATAATACTAATAAAGGAAATATTAATAAATCATAAATTTATTTTCTCATTCTGCCGGTAAAAAATGAAACAGCCGATGTATTTTTAATATTCTTAATTGATTGAAAACTTTTATCAAGTACTACGGTAACCGGATTAAAAGTTTTTGCAACTATTTGTTCAGATTTTTCTTTCGCTATTCTTGTAAGATTTTCCTTAACACTTTTAAATATATCGGATGTAAGATTTTTCGCGGTAGAAAAAACATATGCCGGCCTTGGGTAAAGATCTCTATCTTTTTGTATATAAATAAGCGAACAATAGTTTTCTGTAAGGAGTGAAATTCGGGTAAGCAAAACCGCGTTAACATATCCGTCGGCGAGTGAAGTAAAAATTTTATCTAGGAATGGAATACTTTTTATCGATTCTGTTGCCAGTTTAGAGAACAATTCTTCCGTCGCGTATTCTACACCTTCGCTTCCACCTATTAAAATTGAATAATATACTTTTTTAGCTATTATAAATAATTCTTTATTGCCTACCCGGCCGTGATAAAGCAAAAAAATTTCTTTTACCATATTTACTGCGGAAGATAAAATTAATATCGCGTCCAGAAATCCATTCTGAGAAACAGCGGTGCTATAAAATACTTGGTTAATATGTTTTTTTCTGATTCTACTGCATTCCGGTTTTAGTGTTGTAATAATTTTATTATAACTTTCTTCAGAGCTTTCATCAATTGAATCAAAATTAAAATTATTTTTGATTAAAAATTTATTCCGCCGGAATTTTTTGATTCTCTTCTCTCTAAGCGCGGCTGTTTTAGATAAGTCTTTTGTCGGGCCGTAAACTACCGGCAGCTTTATAATCTGAATAATAGGAACAACCGCGAAATATATAATGAATAATCCTAAAATCGCTATTACAGCTATTGCCAGAGTTTCATTGATGTTTAATAAATAATCGTAGAGTTGTAGAAATTCTTTTATAACAAAATAAAGAAGGATGAACGAAAGGAAGAATAATATTCTTTTAATGAACTTCATAAATAATTATTTTTCAATTTTTTTAAAATATAAAGATAAAGGATGAAAGAATCGTTGTAATATCTTAAAAAAAAGCTGCCTAAGCAGGCTATCATTTTTTATTTATTTTCCGTATGCCGTGATACACTTGAATTCCACATATCATAATACATTAACCAACTGCCATTCGACTACTTTTCCCAATAAATTATTTTTTTTATCATCATCTTTATATTCATTTCCGTCTTGTAATTTAATAGTCATTTCTTAATTATTTTGCACTAAAAATTTCATGCGGTACTCCCTTCTTTGTTTATGCAAAATTTCTCCCACTGCAAAATCTACAAAGCCATTAATTTGTTGAGAAAATAGTATAACGATTGAAAATGATCTACATGATCAGGAGCTGTATTGCCGGCAAACCCCATAATCTTAAAATGATTCTTACCTGCTTTGCTTAATTGCTGCATCCCCATTGGTCCCCAATTTAAAACAGCTTCTCTTTTAAATTTAAAACGTTCAGCATAAAATCGGCAGATTCAGTAGTGCTTACAAACGTGCCCGGAAAAATTTCCGAGTGTGTAAATAAGAATTTTTTTTCGCTTTCTTTTTTTGCGGCGTCTTTTGCTAATTTCAAAAATACTTTATAGGCGGAGGAATCTATATTTCCGCCTTCATATAAAACCTTCCTTTCCGGTACATAACCGGCATGCAATCCATCCAGCAAAAGGACCGCGTCTATTTTATTATAAATATTATTGTAACTTAATATTTTTTTAATAGCACCATAACCCGCGCTAAAGCCGCTTAGGATTATCTTATTTATTCTTAAAGGATGTTTTAATTTTAGGGAAATATTTTTAACAGAGTCTAGAACAGTATAAAAAACTGAGGAATCATTAAAGGCTTGATAATATACCGAAGAGCCCGAGCCTAAATTAAAGTCTGCCGTAATTAGATTTCCATTATACTTTTCGGCAGCATATTTTATACTTTTACCTTCGCCATGAAAATGCAAAAGAAGATCATATTCTTTTTTATCGACTGACTTTTGCGGGATAAAAATTATAATGGGTTTTTTAAACACATTATTTATGGTATCAACAAAGCCGGGAAAATCCGTTTGCATTATTCTTTCGTGAGATCTGGTATATTCTACCATGGGAGATGGATTTTGGGATGCAACATTAGTTGTGTCTTCTTGTGCGGCTAACGGAAATATAAAAAGTAAAATAAGCACCGCGGTTTTAATAAAATTGTAAATATTTATAGTTTTTATTTTCTTTTTATTGAATCCGATGTTAATCATATAAAATACTGTTAAAAAAAAGAATGGATTGTTAAGACTGTCTTTATTGATGAATTTTTTAATAAGTAAACGGAGTTTAATTTTTATTCAATATTTGTCCTCGGGCAAAGTTTATTCAAAGCGTTTTTCAATTTTTCTTTAGAAACGGGTTTTTGTAAATATTCATATTTCCCGCCGATATCAATATTTTTAGCATATTGAGGTTGAGCAGCGCCTGTCATAAAAATTACCGGAACTTTATTGGTTTTTAATACTTCTCTGGCAGTGCTTATTCCATCAAGATGTCCTGCCAAAAAAATATCCATTATTAATATTTCCGGATCATCTGCTTGTGCAAACTTCAATAAATCTTCACCCTTTTTGAAGGTGGCTTCTACATTATAACCCCATTTTTTTAAAGTTTTCTGCAGGTCTAATGCGATAATCGCTTCATCTTCCGCGACTAATACTCTCGGTGCTTTCATATATTTCCTTTTTTAATATTATACTAAAAATTAAGGGTATAATTTTTACAAAATGTCACAGAATATTAATATTTAGGATAATGACCTTGGTAATTCCTTATTTTTTCCCGTTTTTATAAGAGATCTTATATGAAGCTTAATTAATTTTTTCGATCGAAAAATTCAGCCCGTATAAAATTTTTTGCGAAGATTGGACGGCTCTACTTATTATATTCTCTTTTTAAAAGTGCATAAAAAATAGAATCTTGAATTTCATTATTAAGATGATACCGTTCTCGTAAATAACCCTCTCTTTTAAATCCAAAAAATTCAAGTAATTTTATTGAAGCCGTATTACGAGGATCAACATCAGCTTCAATGCGATGTAGTTCTAATTTACCGAAGCCAAAAGGAATAAAAGCGGAAAGCAATTCCTTCATCATTCCATTGCCCCAAAATTCTCTATTTAGAGCAAATCCTATCTCGGCTCTTTTATTAGTCCTATCCCACGATGAATAAGCGCAAGTTCCTATTAACCGATCAGTTTTATTTTCGATAATCCCCCACTCAAGTAATTTTAAATTTTGAAATCCTGCGTGTGTTTCTTCTACAAAATTTTCCGCTTGGGAAATTTCTGTCATTTGTGGAGAACCCCAATATCGAATCACCTCAGGATTTGAAAATATTTCAAAAACGGCTTGAATATCAGAAAATTCAAGTTCTCGAATATGAAGTCGTTTAGTCTTTATATTTTCGAGTTGAAAATCCATTGTTTAA
This sequence comes from uncultured Bacteroidota bacterium, assembly GCA_963798775.1. Classification (GTDB taxonomy): domain Bacteria; phylum Bacteroidota; class Ignavibacteria; order Ignavibacteriales; family Ignavibacteriaceae; genus CAWCUK01. The sequence goes on along the minus strand of CAWCUK010000003.1, from coordinate 613,915 downwards.
AATTTAATTAAAATAATAAATAACATCCTTTTCCCAACTAATGAATTTTAAATGGAGAACAGGTAAAACCTTTTTTAAACGAAAGCGCTTAATAATGATATCGCCGAAAAAATATTTCTGAATTAAATTTGATTGTTTACTAATAAAAAAAATGAAACTGAATTATAAATGAATCATTTTTAACGTTAGGATTTTCAATCTGAAATCTATATTGTGGCCGGATTTCTACAAAGCTGTACGGAAAGAATTCAACTCCGGCTATTATTCTTGAAACTCTATTCATACTATTACTTCTATTAAAATCAAAACGATCATAACGGATTATACCTTCTACTCCCTTAGTAAATCTATAGGAAAGTTTAAGCAGCATAGCGGCAGAATTTATTCCTGTTTCTTCAAAATCGGCTGCAATATCATATTCACTTAAGAATGTAAAATCACTAAAACCGAATCCAATATAACCCCCGTACATATTAACTCTTGAAAATATAGGAAATGGAGGATAATTAAGTGGACCCTTAAATGTCATATAAGATGCTCCCAGTAAGGTTGATACCGTATTGGCTATTACCGGGGAGGCTTGCAAACTTATTGTATAAACCGGACTTGTATCAAAATTTAAGGAATTAGTTGAACTTCCCACACTTGCCGTTAATAATGTATAGTCCGACAAATTAAATCCTAACTCTACCCCTGTAACATCAAACCGCGGATCAAATATTAATCCTTGGTTTTGGCCGGTAGAAAATAAATAACCCAAATCACCCCCTCTGGTATAGGCAGAGTGGTCATCTATCTTTAATCCGTAATTGGGCACAAAAGAACCGGCTTTTATATAACCTTTACCGGGCAAAACATTAGCAATACCGTATGCGTGCCATATCTGGTTTATAAAATCATAATCGGCTAATACATCAACATTTTTAGTTAATTCAACATTAAGATACGCGGCCCCCTCCATTTTCTGGAAAGCGGCTTTTTTAAATTGTTGAGAGTACACGTATTGAGTTCTATAATCTAAACCAAATTCAATATTATCGGCAATTTTATTACTTGTTGTAAATTCTTTATCCCGCGGAGAATAAAGCGGTAAAATTTCCATACCATATTTCCAGCCGCCTTTACTTCTCATTATTCCGCCGGTGGGATTAATATGGCAATCTATACAAAGACTCCCCTGCCGCAAAGCAAAACGTGGTAAAGAAAATCCAGGGATTATAAAAGTAACTGAAAAAATTAATATGAAAATATATTGAACCTGTTTCATAAATCGCCTCGTTTTAAATTTTAAATAGACAATTATTTCTCTGTAAAATTAAATTCCCGATGTTATTTTTTGGGACTTTATTAGAATTATATCATCAATGAGATTAATTTAAGAATATTAGAATTCAAGTACTGAGATTTTATTTTACTTGTAACTTTAGTTCCGAAATAAAAATATATCATCTGGTAGATTAATATTGATAAATGAAAAGTTTGTACATGTTATATTAAAGGTTCGAGTCTTAAAAATTTAAATTATTCCGCGTCCCAATGTGAGGTTTCCCTTGTGTAATTTTATCAACTTTATAACTTTGTTCTGTGGTAGCAACTTTATTCCGCGAATTCCATATTTTCCGGTTATTGATGCTGTGCCAAATCATATTGTTTTTAATCTTATTCCTTTACAGGGCTTCTTGGAAGGATTTTGGGAGATATCATCATAAGTAATATTTGAGCCCGGAACAAAAAATTATATTTAACGACTAAAATCTATAGTCTTTTTTTATCAAAAGTCTTACTATTAAATCTGTAACTTTAATGATAACAAGAAATAATTTTTATCATGAATAAAAAACAAAGAATAATAATTTTCATCTGCTCGGTTTTAATAGTAATTCCGGTTATTATTTGGATTTCCGATGGATGCAAAATATTCACTCAAACTAAAGTTCTGGTCGAAAAAAAAGACGAACTTTTCGGAACTACATATCATATATGGAAAGATCAATTTATTTTGGGACTCGATCTAACCGGATTAATAAGCGCGATAATTATTGTAACAGGTACAGTTTTATTTTTTATCTTTAAAAAGAAAAAGGGTATCAAATGAAAAAAGAATTTATGTACATCATCGATAATTTAATCCGTACAGAGATGCAATATTCATTGTTCGTTATTTTGATTTTATTATCTTCATCAGTTTTTGCGCAGAATTTTCAAGTTGAAGCTTCCGGTGTTAAAACTTTTACATTCAACGATTCGAGCGGAAGAAGTCAAGCAACTTTTCATAGTGTTACGCCACTTCAAGATTTTACCGGTCTAACTACCGATATTCGCGGTAAGGTAACTTTTAATATAAAAGATTTGGCTGGCTCTTTACAGGGGAAAGTTATCATTCCGGTTTCCTCTCTCGCAACAGGAATTTCCAAACGAGATGAAGATTTAAAAGGTTCCAGATGGCTTGACGAAGATCAGTATCCAAATATTTCCTTTACTATTAAAAAAGTAACTAAAATCGAAATCATTGATAAAAACAAATTGATTACATATGTGACCGGTGATTTTAAGGTTCACGGTGTATCTAAAGAAATGAATATAAAAACTACTTTAACATATCTGGTTGGAAATGATAAAACAGCACAAATAGGTTCCGGTGATTTATTAGGAGTTCAGTCCGAATTCTCAATACATCTTTCTGATTTTAATATTAATAATTTTATTTTAGGAAAAAGAGTATCCGAAAAAATTGATATCAAAATTAATTTAGTCGGCCACTCCCAATCCTAAATAAAATTAGGCATGATTAAATGAAATTAAGGAAATTTCTGATTTAAGGGAACTCCATAAATGCTTAAATTCCAACAATTTTTCTCTGTTATTTCAGAAGCAATTCTATACTATAATTTTTTAAATTACATTTTTGAAGCGTCTACTCTAATTGAAAACCACTTATACAATGCCGGCAGCACAAGCAAAGTAAGGATGGTTGATGTAAATAATCCCCCGATGACGACTGTTGCAAGCGGTCTTTGTACTTCACTTCCGGTTCCAGTAGCAAATAATAATGGGATTAATCCCAATGCTGATGTAATAGCTGTCATTAAAACCGGTCTTACTCTTAACATTGCTCCTTTTTCTGATGCCTCATCTACAGTGGCTCCGTTGCGTAGAAGTTGATTAAAGTAAGTGACAAGTATCATTCCATTTTCTAATGCTATTCCGAATAAAGCAATAAATCCCACTGATGAAGGAACAGATAAATTTTGTCCCGTAATCCAAAGTCCCGCTATTCCTCCGACCAGTGCAAGCGGTATATTCAATAAAATTAATAATGAGTTTTTAACTGAACTGAAATTAAAAAATAACAGCAAAAATATTAATAATAGGGTGAGCGGAATTACTACAGCGAATCGTGCATTCGCTTCTTGTTGAAGTTTAAATTGACCGCCCCAGTTAATCAGATAACCCGGAGGGAGTTTTATGTTTGCTTCAATAACTTTTTTTCCTTCTTCCACAAACGAGCCGATATCTCTTCCGCCAACATTTGCCTGTATTGTAATAAACCTCTGATTATTTTCTCTTGTAATTTGTCTAGGGCCAACTACTTCTTCAATTGAAGCGAGATCATTTAAAGGTATTTTTGTACCATCCGGCGACTGGATTAAGATTTGTCCTATTGCTTCCGGTGTGGATCTATACTCCTTTTCAAAGCGTACAAGAATATCAAACCTTCTTATTCCTTCAAAAATCTGTCCCGCCTTTTCACCGCCGACCGCTGTTCTTATTACCTCCTGTACATCTTCTACATTCACACCGTAGCGTGCTATATTTTGGCGGTTAATAATAATCCTTAATTGCGGCGTTCCGTTTATTTGATCCACTTGAATATCTTCAGCGCCTCTTATTTTCTTAACTACGGCTGCTATTTCTTCCGCTTTAGTTTTCAATTTATCCAGATCATCACCAAATAATTTTATTGCTAGCTCCGCTCTAACTCCTTCAAGTAATTCATCAACTGTCATTTGAATAGGCTGGGTAAAATTAACTAAGGCACCCGGCATTTCGCCGAATTCTTTCCGGATAATTTCTTCAAGTTCTGTTTGAGTCATCTCCTGCCGCCATTCATTTTTTGGTTTTAAGATGATATACATTTCAGCACTGTTTATAGGATCTGTATGGGCGCCTATCTCACCTCGTCCTACCCTTGTAACAACATTCGCAACTTCCTTAATTTTCATTAATCTTCTTTCAGCAATTAATGTTAATCGAGTACTTTCAGTTAAGGATATTGAAGGCGCCATTGACATTCTTAATACCAAAGTTCCTTCTTGCAGCGTAGGTGTAAACTCAGAACCGAGCTGAGGAAAAATAATTGCTCCTAATATTAATATTATTGAGGCTAAAATTACCGCCGCTATTCTTCGTTTTATAAAAAATTTAACCACCGGTTTATATAATTTTTGCAGTTGTCTTACAATCAGTATTTCATTTTCCTTATTTCCTTTCCCTGATTCTTTTTTCCTTATTTTTATTAGAAAAGAAGATAATACCGGAGCAAGCAGTACCGCAAAAATTAATGAGCCGAGCATTGCAAAAGTTATTGTATATGCGAGCGGACCAAAAGTTTTTCCTTCAACTCCCTGTAAAGTAAACAGTGGAATAAATACAGCAATAATTATTACTATCGCAAATGTAATCGGCTGAACTACTTCTCTTCCCGCTCTTGAAATAATATTAATAAAGGATTCATCGGCGGAAGATTCTCTTTTGATTCTATCCACATTTTCAACAAGCACAATACTTGCGTCTACCATCATTCCGATGGCGATTGCAAGTCCGCCAAATGACATAAGATTAATTGATATATCAAAATAATTCATACCGATAAACGCGAATAATATAGAGAAAGGAATAGAAAGAGCTACTACTAAACTGGGTCTTATTGAACCCATAAAAAACATCAATACAATTATAACCAGAATTATTCCCTGCCAGAGGGCATCAGTTACCGTTGTTACAGCTGAATGTACGAGAGATTTCTGCTCATAATAAGGGATAATACTTATTCCTTCGGGAAGAATTTTATTTATCTCCTTTAACTTTTGCTCTACTTGACCTATTACAGTTGATGAATTTGTGCCGTAAAGTTTTACTACCATTCCGGACACAACTTCACCAATTCCTCCCTTAGTTTGCACACCTCTTCTAACAGCGCCGCCTATTTTTACGTCGGCAAGCTGAGTAAGATAAATGGGAGTCCCGTCTTTTGATTTTATAACTATATTATTTATGTCTTCAATTGTCTGAGTTAGTCCAACCGATCGAACGACAAATTCCTCGGCATCTTTTTCTATAAACTGCGCCCCTACATTTAAATTATTGGCTTTTATTTTTTTCACTAAATCGTTTACTGTTACATCATAACGTAGTAGTGCGTTGGGATTAACTATGACTTGAAATTGTTTTTCATAACCCCCGATACCAAGAACTTCGGTAACGCCTGGAACTGTTTGTAGCTGGTATTTAATAAGCCAGTCTTGTATAGAACGAAGTTCTTCGAGTTTATATTTTCCTGTGGCATCCTCAAGATAATAGAAAAGGACTAATCCCATGCCGGTAGAAATTGGGCCCATTTGAGGATCTCCGAATCCTTCCGGTATTTGTTCACGTGCTTCTGTTAATCTTTCATTTATTAATTGACGGGCAAAATAAATATCTGTCCCGTCATCGAAATAAATATTTACAACTGATAAACCAAAATTAGAAACTGACCTGATTGTTTTAAGATTTGGAAGTCCATTCATTGTTACTTCCACCGGATAGGTAACATATTTTTCTACTTCTTCCGGAGCCAATCCTTCAGTAGTTGTAAATACTTGAACTAATGTTGGTGAAACATCGGGGAATGCGTCTACCGGAAGATTTTTATAACTAAGATACCCCGCAGCCACAATTATTAATGCTAAAATAATAATCATCAGTCTGTTCTTGATCGCAAAATCGATTATTTTTTTCATGTAGTTTTCCTTTTTAATGTCCGTGTCCGCCGCCGAAAGATTCTTTTAATATTTCGGCTTTGAATGTGAATGCTCCTTTAGATATATACTGCTGACCGGCTGTCAGTCCTGATAGTATTTCAACTTTTTTATCATTTTCTATTCCGGTTTCTATTTTTTGCGGAATGAAACCATCTCCCTTTTTTACAAATATTACCGGTTTTTCTTCAATCGTATGAAGGGCAGTTTTTTCTACAACAACCGGCACTTTCATTTCATTTACATTTACTCTTGCTGTTACGAACATTCCGGGACGCCATTTGCCGTTTCGGTTATTAATAATAATTCTTGCGGTTGCTGTCCTAGTTTTCTCATCTACAATCGGACTTAAGTAAGAAATTTTCCCGGTTGTCTTAGTATCTATTGAGCCGAGTGAAATTTTTACATTCTGCCCTATTTTTATTTTATCTATATCTTTCTGATATACATTTAACATCACCCATACCTTTTCGAGATCAGCAATTGTAAAAGCATGAGCTTCTGTTCCGATTAATTCTCCTTGCGTCATATGCATTTCTATAATTGTTCCGTCTATTAAAGATTGAACTTCATATAATGTTAAACTCTCATTGCTCTCTATTATTGCAAGCACTTCGCCTACTTTAACTTTTTCGCCGATAGTTCTATTTACTTTTTTAACGATGCCGGAAAATCGGGGAATAAGGTGAGATATTTTTGAGGGTTCGACTTTTATTTCGCCTGTTAAATCAATATGATTTTTTATTACGCCCGCTCTGGCTTCTTTAATTTCAATACTGAATTCTCTAATTACTTCATCACTGAATTTAATTATTTCGGAATGTTCTTCACTTTCCGAATGTTCTTCACTTTCGGTATGTTCTTCTTTAATTATCTTATCATCATTCTGTTTATCCGTACATCCGGCAATAAAAAATGTTAATCCTGTTAAAAGGAATATTATAATAAATTTCATCTTAGATTCTCCGAAATTCTTTTTCATTTTATAAATATCTTTCCTGTTATACTTTCTAATTCAATTAATAATTTGTAATAATCCGCCAGCTCAAGTAGGTATTGGGCTTCCGTATCAAACAAGGTTCTTTGTGCATCAAGCAAATCAATAAACGCGAATCTTCCATTCAAATATCCAAGTCTTATTATTTCGTAAGCGTTTTCTGATTCCGGAATTATTTCTTCTTTCAATCTTTTAGAATTATTAAAAGAGCTTTTAAGATTATTATATGTTGAATTAATATTGGAAATAACCGAAAGCACACGTGCGTTTTTTATTTCATCAATTTGGTTTAATAAAACTTCCGCTGACTGTATGTTTCCCTCGTTTCTGTTAAAGATAGGAAGGGGAATAGAAATTCCCGCGACAAATGAATTTGTTTTAAGTTCATTTATATATCTTATACCGCCGCTTACGGTTAAATCCGGCACGGCTTGGGATTTTTCAAATTCAAGTTTCGCTTCTCTTACATCTCTTTCATATTCTATTTGGTTTATTAATGGAATTTGCTGCAAGCTATCTGTTAAATCTTTTCTATCCGGCGGAGGAATAATATTTTCATACAGATCAATCATCGCGTCATAATTTTTTGCGGTTGTCCCAAGTAAAAAACTTAATGTTAATGAAGCCGATAATGATTTTGTTTGAAGCTTGTCTAATTCAATGCGGCTGTTTATTAAAGCTACTTTTACTTTTGACTTTTCAGCGGGTGAAGTTCTTCCCGCTTCCACACGTGTTGAAATAGTACTTAGAATTTCTTCATTCAATTTTATAAACTGTTTTTGAAGTTCAATTCTTTTTGATATTCTGCGTAGTTTTAAAAATATTTGCTTTATATTAGCTATTAATTCTAATTTTCTGAGTTCAAATTCTCCCTTTGCGGTAGTTACCTCACTTTCGGTAAAATTAATCCGGCTGCTTCTTTTCCCGCCAAGCTCAAAAACCTGACTCGCGGATAAAGTAAATTCACCTACTTGAAGACCGCTTAATGCTTTTCCTCCTATAAAATTTTCAGCTTCAAAATCCGCATTCGGGTTAGGTATAAGCCCGGCTTGTATTTTCTTCTTCTCCAATGATTTAATCTCATATTCGTAAACCGTTAGATTAGGATTGTTATTCAGTGCGGTTTTAACTGCCTCATCCAATGTTATTTTTTGATACTCGATCTCGAATGAATCATTCAATTGCTGCGCTTCCGTTAAAAAAAACGATCCGTACAACAAGAGAATTAATACACTTTTAAAGCGCATAGTTTCTCCGTTTGAGATAATAATGAAAGTTTATTGTCTATTGTTTATTGGAATAAAAAAAAGGTAGTATCAAATAAGAAGAAGGACAGTTTTATTTGAATTTAACTGGGGAGAAATATCAATTTTAGATTTATTTAAATAAAAATTTCTTTGAATGTTGCTAAGAGAATGAGAATCGAAACTTGAGAAGAGAGTTAAAAATCGCGCTGATAATTTTATTTTACTTACAGTTAAAAAGGCCTCTTCACTGCAATTTTCTTGGATGGAGATATCTTCGCATAAATTACAATCCGCCTCAGCATCTGCCTCAGTAAAATCATCATTTATACTATCAACCGAATTACAGCAATCCATCTTTTCAGATACGTCTTTCAGTTTAACTTTTCCGTCATTCTTAAAACAAAACATATAGTTTTGAAGGATAAAATGGGCAAGTAGTAGATGTGTTACAAATAGAACAAGAACATATCGTCTGATAAAAATCGATTGCAAAAAATTCTTAATATTATTTTTCTTTTTCATCGGCCGCAAATATACAAAACTTTCACTTATCCCTCCAAAAACCTTTAAGAGCGTCTCTCTTTCGTGTACTTAATTGTAAAGCTTTTTATCTTTAATTTGTTTCGGTTCTCGCACTAAAACTGCAGCAGATAAAGATAGAAGGAGATAAAAAAAATAAATAAATTACTTGGTCTTGGACTCATCTTATTTACTCTACTTGAATATGTCATTTTTACTATGTTTAAAATAAAGAAGCCGGAGATGGGGGTAACTCCGGCTCAACTCTGTTATTATCAAGCGGCAGGGGGTAATACCTCTTGAAAGAGTTAACAGAAACTTAAAGCCGAAATTATAAAATGTCAAGATTAAAATTAAGAATTATCTATATTTTTTTTATAATTGTAAAAATGTAGAATTAACAAACATAGATTTCCTAAATAAATCCAAACATCACATTTCATTTACAGTTCTGCTTTTAAAAGCAAGAATAAATTTAACGGAGTTTTCTTTTACGGCATTTCCCGGTTTGCATACTCCAACGGTTTACGTACTAATAGATTTAATTATAATAGAAAATATATTACCATTCACCATCCGCATAAATTCCGTTTGAGTTACTATTTTGCTCTTGTTTTTATTTTTACTCCAATTTCCTTCCTTCTGTAGAAGTAACATTATTGTAACAATAGTTATTCACAGAGATTCCATAATCCTTGTAGAGGATTGATTATTCCCGTGCGGCAGATTAATTTAAGCGGAGATACACAATGCGCTCTCCGCTCAAAAGGATAGTAAACAGCACTTATAATTATGATTTAATAAGGTCAAATCTGTCCAGGTTCATTATTTTATTCCAGACTTTAATAAAATCATTAACAAATTTTTCTTTTGAATCATCTTGCGCGTATACTTCTGCAAGAGCACGTAGTTGAGAATTCGCGCCAAAAATAAGATCTACACGAGTTCCGGTCCATTTTACTTCATCGGTTTTTCTGTCACGCCCCTCATAAACTTGTTCATCATCCGAAACAGCTTTCCAAACCGTGTTCATATCTAATAAATTAACAAAAAAATCATTCGTAAGAGTACCGGGTTTATCGGTGAAAACTCCATGTTGCACCTTATTATAATTAGCGTTTAGTACGCGCATGCCTCCTATTAATACTGTCATTTCCGGAGCAGTTAAATTAAGCAGCTGCGCTTTATCTATTAATAAAGCTTCAGTAGGTATTTTACCGGAGTTGCTTTGCAGATAGTTACGAAATCCGTCCGCTTTTGGCTCAAGCGGAATAAATGATTCTGCGTCGGTCTGCTCAGCAGTTGCGTCCATACGGCCGGGTATAAAAGGAACTTCAACATCATGTCCGGAATTCTTTGCCGCTTTCTCCACCGCGCCGTTTCCTCCAAGTACTATTATATCCGAAAGAGAAACTTTTTTCCCATCCTTCTGCCCTTCGTTAAATGTCTTTTGGATTTCCTCTAGTTTATCCAAAACTTTTTTAAGCTGCGCAGGCTGATTTACTTCCCAATCCTTCTGAGGAGCAAGACGTATCCGCGCTCCGTTTGCACCGCCGCGTTTGTCTGAGTTTCGAAAAGTTGAAGCAGAGGACCATGCCGTATATACTAATTCTGAAACGGATAGGCCCGAATCAAGTATCTTATGTTTAAGGTCTTTAATATCATTATCATCAATCAGTTTATGATCAACTTTAGGGATTGGATCCTGCCATATAAGCTCTTCATCCGGTACTTCTTCTCCTAAATATCTAACACGCGGTCCCATATCTCTGTGGGTTAATTTGAACCATGCGCGTGCAAACGCGTCAGCAAATTCCTCAGGATTCTTATGAAAACGACGGGCAATTGGTTCATAAATGGAATCAACTTTCAATGCAAGATCAGTGGTTGCCATCATTGTGGGAACTTTCTTAGAGGGGTTATGCGCGGCAGGTGCCATATCCTTTTCATTCGGATTCTTAGGTGCCCATTGCCATGCGCCTGCAGGACTTTTAATCAACTCATATTCATAATTAAAAAGCATATCGAAAAATGACATATCCCATTGAGTCGGTTTTGGTGTCCACGGGCCTTCGAGCCCGCTTGTTATAGTATCATCTCCTATACCGCTGTTAAATTTACTTTTCCATCCTAATCCCTGCTGGGTAATATCAGCGGCTTCTGGTTCTCTATCTAAAAGTTTTGCGTCTCCCGCACCATGGGTTTTACCGAAAGTATGTCCTCCCGCAATAAGAGCTACAGTTTCTTCATCATTCATTGCCATGCGGGCGAATGTCTCCCTGATATCGATTGCTGCCGCTTTGGGATCCGGTTTTCCGTTAGGGCCTTCTGGGTTAACGTAAATAAGACCCATCTGAACAGCGGCCAGAGGATTCTGCAGAGCACGTCCTTCACTATACCTTTCATCACCTAACCATTCTTTCTCGGTTCCCCAGTAAACATCTTCTCCCGGTTCCCATATATCTTCTCGTCCGCCGCCAAAACCAAATGTTTGGAAACCCATAGATTCTAAAGCACAATTACCCGTAAGTATCATCAGATCGGCCCATGAAATTTTATTTCCGTATTTCTTTTTAATCGGCCAGAGCAAGCGTCGTGCTTTATCTAGATTTGCGTTATCCGGCCAACTATTTAAAGGTGCAAAACGCTGCGAACCTGTGGAGGAACCTCCGCGTCCATCACCAATTCTATAAGTGCCCGCGCTATGCCATGCCATACGAATAAAAAATGGTCCGTAATGCCCATAGTCAGCCGGCCACCAATCCTGTGAATCTTTCATAAGACCATACAAATCATGCTTCAGCGCTTTATAGTCTAGCTTCTGAAACTCATCCGCATAATCGAATTCATCGCCAAGAGGATTACCTAAAGAAGAATGTTGATGAAGAATTCTTAAATTTACCTGGTTAGGCCACCAATCGCGATTTGAGGTTCCGCCTCCGGCCGTGTAAACAAGTCTATCATTACCTTTATTGTTCATATTATCTCTCCTCTTTTTTTTAGTCTGAAATAATTGTTGCAACTAAATTTAACACTCACCTATTCCCGGTATAAATAAATATTAAAGAATCATTTCTTATTAAGAAATACCTCAAATTTAGGCAGTTTACATTATCAAATTCCGTTTCCGCGAATTTGCGCTGATTAAATAAAAGGAGATACTTTACGCAGGTGTGGGCCTTTGACAATATCGGTAAATATAATAAGTATAGAAGCTGTCATATTTGAATATCAACATATTACACCCTCATAAAAGTGAGGTTTTTATTTTAAAGATTTTAATCATTTAATTTCTAACCTGCAATAAAATTAATAATATTTGCCAATCATAAGTTTAATTTGCGTTTAGGCCTGTTCATGTTTTTCCTGATTCGTCTTTATCTGAAGATTATCAATTTCATTTCCATTCAGCCATGTATAAGTTCGGTATAATTATAGAAATTTCTCCTAGTCTTATTCCTACAGAAATTAGTGAAACTTTATCTAAAATAGGAGGCAAATTAAGATAATAAATATTATAAATTTACTTATACTCATTTATCTTATTCTCCGAGCCTTTTTTCACAAGCAAAATTCCGATAATATTTACGGTCAATCCTAAAGCAGCTATAATCAGCGTCAAACTTCCGTTGATCGGCGTAGAATTAAGAAACCTTTCAACGGCTTCTTTTATTAAAATTAAATTTATTAATCTGAAAGTACTTGCGTTTATAATCGCGGCAAATCGCAGCGCGTGTAAATCAAAAAGTATATTTGAATTGTTTAGGTTTTTTGCTTAACCGCTTTGCTAATGTAAGTTATGATGATTGCAATATCATCACTGATGTATTGGTTCAGCGTAAAATGGAATTTTATATTAATTAAATAAGGTAGATTATCAGTTAACATTTCTAACCTCAAATCTATTTTTCTTAGCTTCTTTAAGTTTCTTTTCTCTAAGTTTTAGTTTTTCAACGACACGATCAAGTAAAAAATCTTCGGGCGTCAAGTAATATAACGAACTGTGAAGTCTTTTAGAATTATAATAATCAACAAACTGTGAAATTTGTTTTCTGGCATCATCCAGATTTACGAAAGATTTTTTATTCAAGCACTCTTCTTGTAATGTTCTATGGGCCCTCTCTATTTTACCATTGCTTTGGGGATAAGCAATAGAGGTTCTGACATGCTGCAGACCAAGCTGCCTAAGATATTCCGTAAAATCTTTGGCTATAAATTGACTACCGTTATCAGAAATTATTCTCGGCTTAAAGCCCGAATATTTTTCCAAAGCTCTCTGCAGAGTAATCTGAACATCGAACTGCTGCATACTCATTCTCAGCTCATGGTGGATCATAAATCTGGTGTATCCGTCAATAATCGAGATAAAGAATAAAAATGTTCCGTGGTAGTTGACGTATTTTATATCCGTATGCCAATGCTGGTGCGGAGCCGTTGGTTGTTCAAATCCTAATCCCTTTGTTGATTTTTTAATTTTATTATAGCAATTAAGCATACCGGCATTTTTAAGTACTCTGTAGGCTGTAGAAGGGCTTACGGCTGCTATATCTTCATCAATCATCATATAGGTAAGTCTTCTGTAACCTTCTCCGGGATGGCCTTTCGCGTACTGAATAATAGCGGCTCTTTCCCAATCAATCAGCCAGTGAGTTCGGGGAATATTTCCGTTGTGTTTATTTATCTGGCCTTCTCTGCCTATCCAAGAATAATACTTACTGGTGCTAATGCCTAACTTGGCCAAGAACCATTTTACGGGCAAAGACGTTTTAGGTTTGTAAAGATTTACAAGGCTTATTACTTGTTCTCTAACATCGAGTTCAACCCATTGCTGATTCATAGTTCCCCATCGATACTTTTTTTTATTTCTATATTTTCTTTAAGAAGCATGGCAATGGCTTCATCCCGATCTTTTAGTTTTGACTCTAACTTTTCAATCTTTTTCTGCTCGGCTGTTTTTTGTGTTTGGTTGCCTACTTTAGGTCTGAATATTTCTGCCGCTCCTTCAAATAATTTCTTTTTCCAGTTGTAGATATCGTTGGGATGTACTTTATATTTTTCTGAAAGCTGACTTATAGGCACCTTATTTTCTAATAGCTCTCTGACTATAATAATTTTCTGTTCCGCGCTATAGATTTTTCTTTCTTTCATTTTTAGAATCTCCTTTATTTTACATTAAACAAATTTAGGAAATTCCATTTTCATCTGAAGCTTTACACTGATACCACATATTACCATTATGCTGTTGAAATTTGCCAAGATACATCAATTACTTTTTGTTTGTTCAATTGTCAGTTTTACACCTTCGTTGTAAGGTGTAGTTCTAAAGTTAAATCGTTTATCAAATTTGCTTGAATCAAAAATATAATCCCTATTATATTGATATATCATTTCAGGCATCTCTTTCATTATTGGAATGAATAAACCGAGTATTTTCAATAACCACATCGGCAATATAGAAACCTTGTTTTCTACATTCATTTTATTGGCAAACAATGCTATCAATTCTTTGCCGGTCAAAACATTTTTATCCGTGGGCAGATGCCACACCTGGTTGTATACATCAGGTGTGTTTCCCAATAGTGCGGTAGCCTTAGCTGCATCAGGTGTATATGTAAAGGAATGTTTTTTATTTGCATCAATGAACCAATTGGATTTCTTCCCTTTTTTTATGTTTTTGTAAACCATATCATGCAAAAAACTTTTCTCATTGTTTGGTCCATAAAAATCAGCAGAACGAGCAATGAGCGCAGTCAATTTTCCGGATTTTACTTCATTTAAAAGCATTTCAGCAATTTCTTTTCTAACTGCCCCTTTTTTACTTGGAGGGTTTATTACTGAATTTTCAGTCATGTGTGGGATAGCGTTTATATCATACAAGTATACGTTATCAAAAAATACTAATTTCGCTTTGTGTTTAATACAAGCATCTATTGTGGCACGCATAAGTTTCGGCCATTTATCTTGCCAAACTTTTGTGTTATAATCAAATCCAACTAATAGATATACAACTTCAGAACCTTCCACAGCTTTTTCTACTTGACTTACATCTGATAAATCGGCGGGGAATAATTCATCTGTTTCATTTACTTTTTTCGGATTACGACTAACTAATCTTATTTGATTGGTGTAAGCCTTCAATTCCTTTGCTAACACAGAACCTATTGTTCCGTTTGCTCCTAAAATTGTTTGCATATTTAAAATTCCTTTCTTGTATAATTGTTTTATTTATTTTTGACTAACTTGTTAGGTTATGTGAATATTTTCCAAAACTATCACAACATTTCCTTTCTTATGTCCTTTATCTACATACCTGTGGGCTTCAGCTATTTGTTCAAACGGATATTTTCTATCAATGACTGATTTTATTTTCCCTTTTTCCAGAAGTTCATTTATGAAGTTCAGATCTTTAGTCCTTTCTTTCGGAGGTCTTAAGCCTGTTGCCATAATCATCGCTTTCTTTTTGCTTAACATTGCAGTCCATAAAACGGAAGTAAAAATGCTGAGCGTAATTGCAGCCTGAAGAAATTTTCCATTTTTCTTTAATAAGTTTTTACATTGTGAAAAGGTTGTATTACCAACTAAATCAAATATAATATTATAAGTTTCACCTGATTTTGTAAAATCTTCTTTAGTGTAATCAATTACTTTGTCGGCACCAAGAGCCTTCACTAACTCCAAGCCGGATGTGCTACAAACTCCAGTTACTTGTGCACCAAAATAGTGTGCGAGCTGAACCGCAGCAGATCCTACTCCACCTGAAGCTCCAATGATAAGAACATTTTGGCCCTTCTGAATTTTTCCTTTATCACGCAGGAAGGGTAATGAAGTCAAAAAACCATCACAACAGGCAATTGCTTCTTCATAATTTTTATCAGCAGGAATATTTGCAAGAGTTGATTTATCAACAGGCAAACATATATACTCTGAGTAAGAACCATATCCAGGAGTTGTACCAACTACTTTATCACCTTCTTTAAATAGTTTTACATCCTTGCCGGCGGCTTCAATTTCTCCTGCAAACTCACTGCCAAGAGTTTTGTTTTTAGGTTTTGTGATTCCTGTGAATAATCTCGAAAACTTGGGCTCACCTTTTCGAAATGTGCAGTCTGTTGCTGTTACTGTCGTTGCATAAGTTTTAATTAATACTTCGTTGTCATTAGGAACTGGCTTTGTGATATCTTTGAGCTGAAGCACTTCCGGTGGGCCGTATTTTGTATATTCAACAGCTTTCATTTAATTCTCCAATAATTTCTGACACTAATACAATTAAAAAACAACCTGCTATATAATTTACAGAAGCTATATGCAAATTTATTAAGCCTTAATTGGCTATAAGTTGGTCAAATAATTTTTTATAAATTAATTTTTCTTTATTGAAAAACTTTCTCAATTCCTTTTTGAATAGAAACGGCTACTACAGATAAATGTGTTTCATTTTGGAAAATATTAAACCATAAATCCAGATCCGGATAATTTCTGTTTTTAAGCTTTTCAACTATTTCCTTTGCATTATCTATCATTCCCTGCGGGCCGCTTGCTAATTCCATTGAGCCGACAGAAAGAAATACCTTCTTAGCCATATTTGTATGTGCGCCTGCGTATTTTTCTTCCATCTGAAATATTACTCCGTTATCCCACCACAAAGATGGACTGGCAATAACATACCTGTTAAAAGAATCGCTGTGGTTGAACAAAACATACAAGCCGAACAATCCGCCAAATGAGTGACCTACTAAAGTCTGATTATATTTATTTACGTTGTAGGTCTTATTGATTAGAGGCTTTACTACATCCTCGATAAAATGAAAAAAGTCTTCCGCGCGTCCACCCGGCCCTGCGGTTGATGCCTCCTGCTCCCAATCATCATCCGGTGTAGGAGTAAGATCACGGGTATAAGCTGCAAATGATTCCATGGGATTACCGTCTTTGTCCGCAAAATCGATCCCGACAATGATCTCTCTCGATAGTTCGGAAACGTGTCGCATCATCGCAGCCATCACTCCATTCGGCCGGCTGTTCAGAACGTAAATAACAGGATATTTGGGAAACTGGTATTCAGATGTTTTAGCCTGATATCCTTTCGGCAAAAAAACATCAATTAAATAATACTGCTGCATCTGCTCAGAATACAGCAAATGAGTTGCCGTGCTCTGCAATGAAACATGGTTTTGGCCTTTTATATTTGTAATACCGAACCAGAAGATAACTGCAAATAAACAGAGCCATCTTTTGTGTAACATATTTGATTTCAAAATAAACTCTCAAATTATAATTGTTACTGTTTTAATTTACTTTGAATCTCCTCAGGCAATTCAAACGCATTTTCGGCAATGGAGCTATAAGAAACGGAATCTATTTCTATAATTGTTTCAACCTCATTTTGCATACTTGAAATTTTGCGTGCAGTTTTTACACCTCCGGATTCAATATAGCCGCTCATTCTAATTTGTGTTGGTACTTTGCCCATCGCGCCAGATTCCATCCTGTCAATACCGCTAAGCAATCCCGTTTCTTTGGAAAAGTATAGGTAGCTTTCTTCCCCGTCGTTATCAACACTTAACACTTTATATTGTTCACCGTCTTCAAACTCCACTGTCTGAACTGTTTCCAGTTTAACAGCATCTTTTCCTAAATGTAAATCATTACCATAAAAATCGGCACGGGCAATCATTTGTTTCAAGGCTTCTCCTTCCAAAATCCTGTTCCCCGACATTGGATCCATACTCCAGCCGACTGTCCCATTATATCCTGAAATGCTTTTCCCGTATTGTCCTAAACCGATAGTAGTTTTAATTTTATTTGGTGCCTCCGCAACCACGTGTAAATTTCCTTCAATATTCATGGCTTTAATTATCAATTTGCCGTCCGTAGTTTGTGCGGTGTGAGATTGGATTGTTTCTTCACCTCCGACTGCTTCAATATGTTTTTTAATTAAAACACTCGGGAGCGGTAAATCGCCTGCGGATGATTCATCTCCAGATTGACTATATGTAACAACTGTAAATCCGAATGTAAGGGCTAAAAATAAAATAACAGAGAGATTTTTATTAAATCTATTCATAGTGTTTCGCTTCCTTATTTAAGTGAAATAATAATTAAATAAAATCTTTCTTCTCGTCAATATGGGTTAAGACGATGCTATAATTCTCAAGGAATTCTTTTTTGTAATCTCCCCTAACAACGGCTTTTTTGCCACAATCAAGGCGGAGAATGTCCAGAAAATTAATATAAAAATTAGTATTCTCATCCTGCACGCAGCCTGCTTTCATCAGAATTGTAAAAGTATTTTTTCTTCTCCAAGCTTACTTCTTTCACATATAATTACTTATTATGCTGAATCTACACAAGATATTGCGGAGCGTTATTTATAAATAATAGTGTTAATATTATTTTTCTATCCTTTCGTTTATCCGAATATTTAATGTCTTTATCGAAGCTGAGGGATGGATAAATTGAGAAATCCCAAACAAAGGATTAATACAGCCGATATCTCTGGTTTATCTTAAGTGTCTCTGCTTAAACTATGAAGTGCGATTATAATTAGCAAGAGTAACGCTTCATTTTGTAAAAATAATTCTTCCGTGTCCAAAACCTGTCTTCCTGGCGAATTTCATTTTCTTAATCGTAATCTTATTATTATCTTAATTTTTCTCTTGGTACAACAAGGAGCACAGACATTCGGGAATCGCAATGTTAACTTCGGAGATGGTTCATTATAATTTAGTAGATGAAGTTGTTGAAAAGAGAAATAGAATTTATCAAAAAGCTTACAAAGCCAATCCCGAGCGATTTGTTAACGGAAAGCCGAAAGCGAAATTTCCGGATAATGAAGTCTGGATAAATAAACATGAAGGCTTAAAACATGTAGCTATAATATTTTATCCAACTTCTAAAAACTTTGTTGACTTTAATCGGAATAACTGGTTATACTGTTTTATTTTATTTGAATTTTTTATAAACTTGGCTATGCTTACCTAACATAACAAGATTTAAAAAATTTTCATCAATCTTAAATATAAGTAACCAATCATTTTTGATGTGAATAGATTCAAAATCCTTCAAGTTTCCCTTTAAAGGATGTCTTTTATATTTTGATCCTATTTGTTGCTGATTTTGTAATGAAGTAATTATTAAATTTTAATGATTCAAAATCATTTTGTGAATATTTTCCGCTTTTTTTATCTCTTTGTACATCTTTCTTAAAAGATTTTTCAATTTTTATTTTTAGCAACTTTAGATTCCCAAATCTTCGAATAGTTCATTTGCCTTACTAAAGATTTTCGTATTTTTATTAGAATTAAGATTCTTTATTCGTTTATCTAATTCTTCTGAAGGCAAACTTAAGTCAAATGGAATGGCTTTCTCCATTGCTACTTTTGCCAAAAATATATTTACAGCATCCCCAAAGCTAAGACCAAATTTTGAAAAAATATCTTTTGCTTCATTGTATAACGTATCCTCAACTCTAACACTTGTTTGAATCTTCATATTTCACCTTCTTTATTCTATCACAATATACACCAAATGGAGTATCGTGTCAAGTAATTTTTTCAGACAATGCTTAGTAATCTTAAAGATATTCAGTAGACTTTAAAATGGTATAACGCCCTTGCCGATAAGCGGCGCCCCATAACTGTTGGAAAAAGAAAGGGAAGTAAAAGCAAAAACAAATTATTGCCGTATGATTACTAAAACAAAAAACAAATACCGCAAATTAAAACCGGCAGCCGTCGAAACAGAAAAACAATTCTATTAAACTCCCATTAAAATTACAGATGACGAGTTAAGTCCCTTTGCGCCTTAGCCCAACAATGGATTATACCTCAGCTGCGGTCGGCATTAATCCCTTATAACGTTTAGGCATATTTTTAATTTAAATATATTATGCCATTCTAATACCAAACAAATCCAATGAAACAGCCATCCAATAAGGAACGTGATTAATTTTTTGTGGAATTCCTTCTTCATCATACTCATCATATTCTTCATCTGCATTATTATACATTAATTCAAATGCTTCATCAGCACTTGGTACTACAAGTAACGTTTGTTTAGGGTCTAATTCTAATTTATCAGTTTTTATTCTCCATTCTCTTTCCCAAGTAAAATCAGATAAATTTGGTTCAAATCTTACGTGCTTCCATTTTAGCAATTCTGGTAATTGCTGATATTCTTGTTCTGATTGATAAACTACTGGTCTCCCACCTTTAGAATATAGCCATTCTTTTCGTACAGCTATTCCATATGGTTCAAATCTTTTTCTTTCATCAGTTTCACTGTATAATTTAAATAAAGAAGCCAATTCTGTTATTGGTGATTCTGTAAAGCATACACATTTTGTTCCGCCTCTAATAAGATAATCATTACCAAGTAATTCACCTTCGTAAATAATCTTTTTTAATATATTAAAAGCAGAATTACCATTAATACTTCTAGTCCAATGAAATAACAAATTTCCAATGTCTCGGCGGACCCAATAATTATCATTCAGAATTTTGTTCATAAATCAATTTTCTATTTGTATATGCCTAACATCCTTGTGCTTAAGCCGAAGCCCAACACAACAATGCCGCATTTATTTACATAATTTTTAAATTAGAAAAAAAATCATCTACAATTAACTTTAAACAGCTAAGCCGAAACGGGAGGACAAAACCTTAAACTGGTAATTTACCGGATGCGAATCGGCTTGCGGCTTCAAGCGCTAGTTTCAAAGCTAAATTCCGCGATGGACTGAAAAAGAAAAATCCGCTTATCTTCAACCAAATACCTCCGGAAGTATGGAAGAGGGAGTGGATTGTAAACTCCATCCCGGTAGGCAGCGGTTCTCACGCTATGAAATATCTAGCCCAATATATCTTCCGCACCGCTATCAGCAACAACCGAATAATCAAATGGGAAGGCGGCTTCGTTACTTTTAAATACAAGGACTCAAAAACAAAACTATGGAAAAACATGAAACTAAATGATGAAGAATTTATAAGACGGTTCCTTCAGCACGTACTGCCGAAAGGTTTTGTTAAAGTCAGATACTTCGGAGTGTTTGCCTCAAGAAATCATTCACTTCTTAAAAAAGCAAAACAAATACTGCCTCAACCGGTTGTAAAGAAACCGAAACAGAAACCTCAAAAGCCCAAACCCAATTCAATCCTCTGCGGAGAATGCGGCAAAGAAATGAAACTTATACTAATAACAAAGAGAAGATCTTATTATAATAAAGCCCCTCCAGATAATAATTTTCCTCCGCTTGAAAACAACAAAAAACTTATGCCCGTTAACTAATTTTATCGGTTGTAGAATAACTATGTTCAAAAAGACTTCGGAACAAGTTTGGGAAGTAAAACATTAAAATAAATTTATAAAATGAATACAAAAACAATAAATAAAAATAACTATAAAACTCCCGGCAGCCGTCTCACTAAATAAACAATTCTATTAAACTCCCATTAAAATTACAGATGACGAGTTAAGTCGCTTTGCGCCTTAGCCCAACAATGGATTATACCTCAGCTGCGTTCGGCATTAATCCCTTATAACGTTATACCACTTTATTAATTTTACAAACAAATTGCTAAACCAACTCCAGCGTAACCGGCATTTTTAGAAAAAGATGATGTGAATTTCAATAATAGACCTATATTATCATCGAATACATTATACTTTAATTCTAATCCCCACTTAATTAATAATTTTAAATCTGTAGGTTCTTCCAAAGAATTATGAAGTGATAAACCAAGAATAGGTGAAAACCAAAAATGTTTTCCTCTTATACTATGGCGTCCATAAATATTAAAATCCCAAAATGGTCCCGGGGCAGTTTTACCGCCAACATCTAAGCTTGTAAAGTCATAATATTCTGAACTGAGACGAAATCCAAAATTGTATTTTTTATTTGCTGAAGAATAAATATCATAATCTACTAATGCACCTAGTTCGCTTGACACAATACTTGATATAGCTTCGAACTGAACTCCAAAAAAAGATGGATTGAGTAACATCTTGTTTGGATTAATTGTAGAAGTATCATTTTGACAAAAACAGTTTTGAGAAAATGATAATATTAAAACTGTAAATATTACAATAGTTTTTCCTATCATTATATTCTTTCAATTTTAGAGGTATAACGATTTCTATCTTACGCAAAGAAAAAAAAATATTGTGCCTTTCTACTTACAAGAGTAATTTTTGTTTAACCACCCAAAAATTTTTAGGAGTATTACTATGAACTCTAAATCTCTCGAAGCAAAAAGACACTTCATAAACGGCAAAACCATTATTGGTATTGATCCGGCTAAGAAAAAACATCAAGCCGTTATCATCGATTCTGTCGGTGTACCTATTGGCAACACCTTCAAATTTAGCAATAATTTTACTGGTTTTCATAAAGAACTTTTTCATAAACTTAATTCTATTATCCCTGCTCTATCTCCGGATAAAATTGTATTCGCCGTTGAAATCTCAATTAACCTTTGGCAAAAACTCTGCTGCTTCCTTTGTAATAAAGGGTTCACAGTACTTATGGTCAGTCCCTTGTTCACTCATCATGAAAGGCCTAAAATAGGCAACAACTTCTCCCGCACAGATCCAAAAGACGCCCTTGCTGTGGCAAACTGTGCCAGGCAAGGGTACTTTAACTTCTACCGAATATATCCTCCGGAGCAGAACGCTATGCACCGCCTCAGTATTACTTATGAAAAACTTAAGGTACACATGGTCCAAACCAAGCAGCGCATCCGCTCTCAAATGGAACTCATCTTTCCGGAATTTATGAATGCATTGGATATTGATACCGATACGGCCCGGCATCTTCTGTCGAAATATTTTACTCCGCAAGTGTCGAGGGTCATCATATTCCCCAGTTAGGGTCAAAAGGTTTCCCCACCTAAATTCTTCTTTTAGCGATTGTTAATTTAAGTAAAAATTGATTAAATGTTTTCCATCTTCGGACTATTTTTTTTTCTGTAAGATTCACCTTTAATTATAATCTGATGAGCATTATGACACAGCCTGTCCATTAAAGCATTAGCCATAACAGGATCGGGAAAAATATTTCCCCAGTCGCTCATAGAACGATTGCTTGTTAAAATAATTGAACCTTTGCCGTATCTGGCATCGGTAATGGCATATAAATACTCGGCCGATTTCTGATCTATTTTCCTAAAAGCAAAGTCGTCTATTATTACAAGTTCATGTTTAATAATTGTATTCAGTTGTTTCGAGAGTTTATTATTCAAGTCTGCCCGGGTTAATTCCGTAAAGAGTTCATGGAAGTTAAAGAAGCCGACAGATAAATAGTTCCGGCATGCAGAGTGTCCGAGAGCTTTAGCCAGATGAGTTTTACCGGTTCCGGTAGGCCCCACAAAAAATATATTCTCTGCTTTTTCAATAAATCTGCATGTTGCCAGTTGACGGATCTGTGCTGCGTTTATGGATTTGTTAAAAGTAAAATCAAAGCTTTCAAGTGTTTTATTTGCTTCGATACGAGCATTATTCAGAAGCCTCTGAAGACGTCTGAACTGGCGTGTCTCAAGTTCATCGGCAAGAATCATTGAAAGCATATCATTATATGAGAGTTGATTTTGAGCGGCTTCCATCAGCCTAAGTTCAAGATTCTCAAGTGTGCCGGATAGCTTTAATGACTTAAGCTGTTGTTTTAGTTGAGCAAGATTAGCCATAATACAGTGGTCCTTTCTGTTAGTTATTGTAAATAAAATAATCCATCGGTCTTACAAAACCGGATGTTTCTTTTGAGATATTTAGCGCTTCGTCTTCTACGGATTCTGTTATCTTTTCAATTATGGATGCAAATATTTTAGGAGATATATTACGGTAATCATTCAGAGCTGCCTGGCTGGCTTTTGCAATTATATCGGCCGGATACTTTAATGCAATACTTAAAATGCCCTGAGCTTTTCTCATATTTATGAAAGCATGCGGGGAAAGTATTTTGGTTATCAGTTCACCAAATTCCGGGCATATTGATTCGGCATTTTTTCTTACTGCATAAGGTAATCCTTTGTTCATTGCTGCCTGCATGTTTTCGGGGAAGTCGGTTAAGTCGGTCTGACGGTAACCATTCGGTATAGTGTGCTCTTTAACTAGTTTCTCTTCATAAAATATCGATACAAGGTTTGCAGTTACCTTTACCCATACTTTTTTTCCGACATATTGATGAGGAACAGAATAAGCTTTTTTCTGAACCTGTATAAAATGATCCGGATGGACGACAGCTTCTTTCCAGTAAGCAGCTTCAAAAGGCTCTATCGGAAGAGGTTGAAGATCGGGTTTTTCCGATTGGATAAATTCTTCATAAGGCTTCAGTCCGGTGGTGCCGTGGTTACGCTGTCCGTAGTTATTGATGAGCCAATCAAGGATTGCTTTGTTTGCTTCTGCAATAGTGATGTTATTATTAACTGCTTTAAGCTTTCTGAAGTATTCTCTTATTGTTTGAACATCTCTTTCAACAATGGGTTTATCTTTTGGAGTAGCTACTCGGCATGGGTTTAGGAAGAACTACGAGAAGGATTAAATAATTATTTTAAATTTTATAATTATAAGAGGGTTCATCAGTCATTAAATAATAAAACACCGGCAGAAATATATTTTGGATGAACAATAAATTAATTACTTTAACATTAAACTATCCACTCTAAATTTACTGATTTTATGTCCAGGCAATGGGGTACACTTTAGTTTATTTATTATAACCGGTGTGAAATTGAAATGTATCTCTTTCACAAATATCAATAATTAAATCATGGAGTTGACAAATGGCTATTTTAAATGGAAATGTCATTGGAAATCTGAGAGGTAAACTCGGTAATCTCTCGGCCAGAACTGTTGACGGTAAAACTATTCTTGCGGCTCGTCCTTCCAGTTTTAACGTTAGTAACGATCCGGCTTTGGTTGCAATAAGAAAAAGATTTGCAGTTACTGTGAAACTTGCAAAAAGCATACTTTCGGTTGATGATCTGGCTGCAATTTGGAAGACTGTTAAACAAGCTCATATTTCTGTTTTTAACACAATCTTCAAAATTAACTTTCCTTATTCTAACACCGGTCAGCCGACTGAAGATAACATAATCACTCCCGGTGGTTTTAGCCTTCCGGTTACCGCTTCCGCGGTTGCTGCAGATAATCTTACCGCTTCTTTGGAGGCGTTAAACACTGAAGCTGTATTCTCTGCAGATAAAGTTAATCTTTCGGCAAATGCACTAGTTTGTTTCTATCAGCCTACTAATCCGGATGATGAACCTTATCAGATTATTGCATTGTCTAAGGAAGTTGATGGTTATGACTTTACTCAGGCTTATGACCTTCAGATTGACTTCGATGTAAAACAGAAACTAATTGCCGGAAAATACAACAACAGTATTCTTTACCTAAGTGTTGCTTCCAAGAATGCTGACGGAAAAGTAATTCAGTATTCTTCTACTTCTCCTTCTGTTAATTAGTCTTAGCTCATTGCATCGCGCATAGTTCATTCCCTCACAAATAAAGCTTCCTTTTTCTTAAAGGAAGCTTTTTTTAATCTGCTGTTAAAAAATATGATCGATCTTAATTAAAAAACCCCAACCTAAACTCAATAAGCTTTATATAAATTCTTCATTCTATAAAAGAGTGACCTTAAGTAAGTTTTGGTACTTTAAGCTATTGCTAAATAATCCCACACATTTTGACCACATTTATATTTATAACTGTTCAGATTAAAGACAGAAAATAGAATTTTTAATACAGCGAATTATATGAAAAGAAGTGTAAATATTTATTGATAATTCGATTTGTATTTTTTAAGTTAAAATCATGAAAAAAGTTCAAAGCCATAAAAAATTAAATAATGATTCAATGAATTCATCTCTAAGTTTTATAGGTTTGGTAATCCTGAACTTTCTTAGTGATATTTCAAATTTAATAATGTTTGGTAGTTTTCTGGGAAATATGAAAAAGTCCCTACTGAGTCCCTACTTTAAAAGGCATAAATCAGCAGGACTTTCCTATAGCTTTAAAAACAAAAAAGCCCGATTTTGATTAAAAATCGAGCTTTTTAAGAGCTGGCGAACGGATTCGAACCGCCGACCGGCTGATTACAAATCAGCTGCTCTACCAGCTGAGCTACGCCAGCATTTTTGAAAACTCAAAATTAATATTATTTTATCTTCTTTGCAAGAAATTTTTGAAACTATATCAAAATTTTTAAAAATAATTTATTGCGCGTTTGTCATTCATCTTTACATGTCTTTATTTTTTTATATTACGCCTTCTCTAAATTTTCAATTTCTATTTTTTTCATTTGAAGCATTGCATTCATTACTCTTTTTGCTTTTTCAGAATCTTTATCTTGAAGCAGCTTTGGTAATATGGTAGGAATAATTTGCCATGAAATACCGAATTTATCTTTCAACCAACCGCACTGCTGCGCTTGTTCATCACCGCCTTCAGATAATTTTTCCCAATAGTAATCTACTTCCTCTTGAGATTCACAATTTACGACAAATGAAACAGCTTCATTAAAATAAAATTTGTGCTCTTGGGCGCTATCCATTGCTATAAATTTTTGATTTTCAAGTTCGAAAGGAGCGTAAGCGATTGTTCCTTCTTTATCCGGTTCTTGGTTTGGGCCGTATCTAAATATTTCTCCAACTTTTGAATTTTTAAAAACTGAAGTATATAGATTAATTGCTTCCTCCGCCTTACCTGCAGACTTGCCCACAAATAATAAAGATGGAATAATTTTTTGTTCTGTATTTTGCTGCGTTAAAATAATTTGCCAAGAAACTCCAAATCTATCTTCAAGCCAGCCGTATTTTTCACTGAAAGGATATTTATCCAGCGGCATTAATATTTTTCCGCCGACCGCTAATTTATCCCAAAGTCCTTGAACTTCATCTTCAGTTCCGCAGTTTACAAAAAATGAAATGGAAGGATTTAGTTTGAACTGAGGCCCTCCGTTTATCGCGGTAAAATTATAATCTTCAATCTGGAAAGCAACTGTCATTATACTTCCTTCAGGCTTACCGGAAACCTTTGCTCCTGCTTCATCGTATCTTACTGCTGATTTTATTTTAGAATTTTTAAAAAGCGATGTATAAAAATTTGTGGCTTCTTCCGCTTGATTATTAAACCAAAGAAAGGGATTTATTTTCTGCATATGATTTTTCCTTTTTTATTTGTTATAAAATTTATAATTATTTCGTTCAATAAATCTAATATTATTAAAAAACATTCCGCAATCAAAAGTATATTAATTTAATTTTTCCTTTATCTCTATAAAAATTTCCAAACTTTCTCTAAATGGCTCCGGATTAGTAAATAAAAAATATTCATTTTTTAAATTATTTTAATTCTACTTCCCCGTTTAGCCCGGAAACATAAGCGTCTATAGATATTACATCTGCGGTTTTAATTTTTTTCATTTATTATTCCTTCGATTATTGATGAAATATTTTTATTTTGCCTTTAATCATACAAAATCGAATTTATCTTTTTTTCTTGTTAAAATCCTAGTAAAACTTTATTAATTTGTGTGACAATTTGATGGCAAATATAACTGCAAAAGAAATCAGATGAATAGTATGTTTACGACCAATCCGGGGGTAATTTGCGTCAATTATTTTATCTTAGGGATTTGAATTTCGAAAACAAGTAATGTTTAAATTTATATTACCAATAAAAGGGTATTGACTGGGACATCTTCATTAATTATTATTTCAAAAATATTTATAAAGGTAAATCAATGAAGCACATCTCTATATTAATTCCGCTCGGGCATACCAGTTTAGTTAATATTGAGGGGACACATCAAATTTTTTCCGAAGTTAACGGTTTGTTAAAAAGTATGGGAAAAGAAGAATTATTTAATGTTCATTTAGTGGGAATTTCCAAAGAGACGAAACAGTCAAATGGATTATTTACGGTTAACCCGGATTTGCTTTTATATGATGTTCCTAAAACTGATTTAATTATAATTCCCGCGCTTCACGGTGATCCGCGAAAAGCGCTTGAACGGAATAAAGAGTTTATTCCCTGGATACTTAAACAGTATAAGGAAGGTGCTGAAATAGCGAGCTTTTGCATCGGTTCATTTTTTTTGGCAGGCACAGGTTTATTAAAAGGGAAACAATGCACAACACATTGGCGGTTCGCAAATGAATTCAGAAAAATGTATCCGGAGATAAATCTTTTAGATGATAAAATTATGACCGAAGAATCCGGAATTTACACCAGCGGCGGAGCTTATTCATATTTAAATTTACTTTTATATTTAGTAGAAAAATATGCGGGTCGTGAAATAGCCGTGGTTACCGCAAAAGCATTTATGATAGATATTGAAAGGAACAGCCAATCTCCTTTTATTATGTTTAAAGGACAAAAAGAACATGATGATGAGTCTATTAAAAAAGCGCAGGAGTTTATAGAATCGAATTATCAAGAAAAAATTACGGTAAATCAAATTGCTTCTATGCTTGCATTAAGCAGAAGAAATCTTGAGCGAAGGTTTAAAAAAGCAACATCAAATACAGTTGCGGAATATTTGCAGCGGGTAAAAATTGAAGCGGCAAAAATAAGTTTAGAATCATCCCGGGAAAATGTAAATGAAGTAATGTATAAAGTGGGTTATAATGATCCTAAAGCTTTCAGAAATACATTTAAAAAATTGACCGGACTTTCTCCCATTCAATACAGAAGCAAGTACAGCCGAGAAATCCTTGCATAAATTATTTTTTAGTTTTAGCCGCTTTACGGCCGCGTAATTATTAATTGTTTTTAAGAGATTATTTTTTCGCTGATGTTATTGAGTTAATTTCAGTACTTTTTTTTAGTAGCATTTCATCCGAGATTGCTGAAGAATATTTTATAGACCCTAAATATTTCTTCATCTTTTTAATAATATTTTTTATAGATGAATGGAAAGACAGAATTATTTGCTTTTACCAAGTCTAATATTCTTCTACATTTTCACCGAATTCAATTTCATCGGAATATACTTTAAATTGCACCATTTTTTGGCGGATTTTTTTTATCAATTCAAATGTTAATCCTTCATGAATGAAAATTTCTCCGGTATTTAAAATCTTCCCGGTTTGATCTGCAATAAAACCGGCTATTGTATTATATTCATCGGATGAAGGTAATTCTATATTAAATGAATCATTAAAATCATCAATAGGCATTGAACCGAGAATGTAAAATTTTCCATCGGGTAGTTTATTAAAATCGGGAATTTCGCTGGCGTTATCACCTAAATCACCGACAATTTCTTCCAGAATATCCTCAATAGTTATAATACCTTCGGTGCCGCCGTATTCATCCATTACAATTGCTAATCGTTCCCCGCGCTTCTGCATTTCTTTAAGAATTTCTGAAATAAGTTTTGTTTCCGGGATAAAATACGCCGGCCGCATTAGGCTTTTAATCGATACCGGCTGCGCGTCAATTAAAGATTTCATAAAATCTTTTGTATGCAAAACACCTACAATATTATCCACATTTTCCTCATAAACCGGAATTAATGAATGGCCGGTTTTTATTACTTCATCTTTAATTTCGGAAATGTCATTTTCAATTTCTACCGCCACCATTTCAGTTCGCGGAATCATAACTTCATTTGCCCGCAGATCATTAAATTCAAAAATATTATCAATTATTTCCTGTTCGGTTTCATCAAGCGCACCAGACTTAACTCCCTCCGAAATAATTATTCTAATTTCATCTTCCGAAAATCTTGTCTGTGAAAAATCTGTTTTTTCCTTAAAGGGCTTTAGAATAATATTCCCTGTTTTATTTATCAGTATTACAGGATATTTAAAAATATTCGTAAGCAGAATAAAAAGATTTACGGTAGATTTTCCTATGGATTCGGCGTATTTAAATCCTAATGCTTTGGGAATTAATATTCCCGTTACAAGAGTAAAAAAAACGGATACTAAAAGAGCTGCCGTATATGAAAATGCTTTTGAATATTCGGATAGAAATTCTGAAGCGCTATTAGTTATTAAAGGATAGACTATTTTACTTATAATATGAAGAGCGAGCATTGCCGCGCCTAAAAGAGAAACTGTGGTTACTATTTGTATAGTTCCGAAAAAATAATTAGGCTCCTTTTGTATTTTTTCAAACGCGAAGGCTTTTTTATCCTCTTTATCCTTAAGTTCTTCAATTTTATTTACACCAAAAGAAGCAATTGCTATTTCCGCAGCCGAAAAAAATCCCGCGGCTATATAAAGAACGATTAACAAAATTAATTCTAAAAAAATAGGATTCATATTATGAAGTTGTACCTTCTCCTTTTGTTTTTACTTCTTTAAAAATAAGTAATTCTTAACAGATATAAATTATGTATAAATTTTATTTTTATAATATAGGATTAAGCGCAAATTTGATATGGACTTATTTTTTAAGTAAAATTAAAGTCTGTGTTTTATAAGAATAGGAAATAGAAATGAAACCCAAGCAGATAAAAATAGTAGATAAAAATAGTCTTTATATAAAGTGGAACGATGATTCCGAAAGCAGAATAGGCTTAAAATATTTGCGGGATGAATGCCCCTGCGCAAATTGTAAAGGTGAAACAGTTTTATTGAAAACATATCGTCCGGCAAAAAAAACTACAGATAACCCGGAAAGTTATATGATCAGAAATATTGAGCAAGTAGGCGGCTATGCAATACAGATAACCTGGAAAGACGGACATAATACCGGTATATATTCATGGGATTATTTACACAAGCTTGCTGATGATGAAGGAAGCGGGAAAAGCCATGATTATGAAAATCTGCTATGATTTCAAAACATGAATTGAAATATTATTCTTCTCTTCTGAAAAAGAAATTCCGGAATCAAGAGAATAAATTTATAGTCGAGGGAATTAAAACCGTAAATGAGGGATTAATTAGCGATTATTTTTGTGAAGCTGCTTTTGTTACTAATCAATTTATTGAAAAAAATATAGAAGTTTATGAGACTATCTCAGATTTAGGGACTAAAATTTTTGTTTTAAATAATTTGGAATTCGGCAAAATTTCAGAAACTGTAAATCCTCAAGGAATTGCCGCGGTTTTTAACAAGAAGAAAAACAACAACAATTTAGCTTTTGATGATAATATTATTGTTTTAGAAAATATTTCAGATCCAGGAAACGTTGGAACTATTTTACGCAACTGTGACTGGTTCGGAATTTCCGATGTTGTTCTTAGCAAAAACTGCGCGGATGTTTATAATCCCAAAACAATTCGTTCAACAATGGGTTCTTTATTTCATCTCAATATTTATGATGAATTTGAACTCATTCCCTTTTTAGCAAATCTGAAAAATCAAAATTATAAAATCCTTTGTGCCGATCTTTCAGGTGAAAATATTTTTGAATATCATTTTCCGAAAAAAACCGTAATAGTTTTAGCAAATGAAGCTCATGGACCATCTTCGGAATTATTATCAATTGTAGATAAATTAATAACAATTCCTAAATTTGGAAAAGCGGAATCTTTAAATGTAGCTAGCGCTTCCGCTATAATTTTAAGTCGGGCAGCTCAAAGTTTCTAATAATCTTCTTTATGTTCATTAGCGCTACTGTCTTCTCCAAAATCTTCACCGAATTCTTCTCCCAAATCTTCGGCCTCTTCATCATCTAAACCATATTTTTCAGCTTCATTTGGATTTTGCGGTTCTTCTTCTTTTTCTTTTTTATTTTTTTCGCTCATAGTTTGCTCCTTTGTTACCAAAGAAAATATTTATAGGTTAAATAAAGTGAAATGGAAATTTTATTCACCAAATAAAATTGTGTAATAAATAACTATTTATTTTAACTTATAATATTGCCGTTCAAACAAGGAATTGCTTTGTTAAAAAAAATAACAACGGAATTTTACTCCGCGTAACTTAATTTTAGATTGTTTAGTCTAAACTTCTGAATTTTTTTTGAGGACACATGAAACAATTACTACTTTTTCTTTCTTTTTTATTTTTCATTTCTTCCGCTGCTCTACCTCAAGTAAATATTTTCGGCATTGCGGATTCATCAGATCATTTTTGCTCGCATCAGAGTTTAAATTTAACTATAAATAATAATGGCTTGAGCTTTGGAAATTCTAAAAGAGTAAATGGCCTCCGTTTTAATTTTAGTGACTGCGGTATTGAGGAAATAAACGGAATAAATATTACTTTTTGGCGGCCGCTGCAAAATCATAATTCCACCGTAAACGGAATCGCGTTTGGGCTAGCTCCTGAGGCTGACAATATTAATGGATTAACTTTTGGAATTGTCGCTAGCGTAGCCGAAAATAATATGAATGGTTTCAACTTCGGCGGTTTAGCTTCGGTGAGTCGCGGAAATATGTTTGGCTTTAATTTCGGCGGCCTGGCTGTTGTCGCGAATAAAAATTTAACCGGATTAAACTTCGGCGGACTTGCCGCTGTTTCACAAGGCAATTTAACAGGAATCAATTTCGGATCTTTGGCAATTGTTTCTCAAGGAAATTTAAATGGAGTTTCTATCGGAGGTTTAGCGGTTGTTTCTCAAGGCAGCCAAACCGGAATAAGTATAAGCGGTTTAGCCACAGTTTCTCAAGGGAATCTTACCGGAATAAATTTTACAGGTTTAGCAGTTGTTGCTCAAGGAAATTTAACCGGCCTCAATTTTAGCGGCTTAGCAATTGTAACATCAAAAAATATGATTGGAATAAACACTTCCGGATTAGCGCTTGTAGCTAAAGAAGGTATAACCGGCGTAAATATTGGCGGTGCCGCCATTGTTACTTTGAAAGGTGATCTTAACGGAATAAATCTCTCAGCAGGAAAAATACAAAGTAAAACTGCGATTAAAGGATTTTCTATAACCGGCTATAAAACTGAGGCTTCGGTTTTTAAAGGAATAAATATTGCCGGATTATGGACAGAAGTTGAAGAATTTAAAGGTTTTACCGTTTCCGCTTTTAATAAAATAGAACAGCAAAATGGTTTGGCTATCGGAATTCTAAATATGACTGATGAATTAAACGGTATTCAAATTGGATTATTAAATATCGCGAAAAATAATTCTACATTATTCAAAATAGTTCCTTTTTTTAATGCGCATTTTTAGTACAACCTTATTAAGAAAATTAAAGTCAAAGATAAACATTTAAAATTGGAGGATAAGATGAGGTATTCTTTTACAAAAATATTTTTCTGTGTTATAATTGGCTTTTCAGTTTTTGCGTTTGGACAACAAAAAACTAAAAACTACAATTACACAGATTTCTCTCGTGTTGTGGTCAGTTCCGGAATGGTTTTAAAAGTTATTCAAGCTAAGGATTATAATATAGAAGTTAAAGCCGATAAAGATAATTTTGAGGATTTAGAAGTAGAAAAAAACGGCAATACTTTAGAATTTTATTATGACAGGTCATTCTTTTCCGGTTCTCATTCCACTGTTTATATTACTTTAAGAATGCCGGTTTTAAGAAATTTAGAATTAAGCGGAGGTTCTCAGGCGGATATTTCCATGAACATCGGATCAAGTAAATTTAACGCTGATCTTTCCGGAGGTTCAAAACTTGAAGGAAGTTTGAAATGCGGAAAAGTGATGTTTGAATGTTCAGGCGCTGGTAAAGTGAGTCTTGAAGGAGAAGGGAAAGAACTAAGTGTCGATGGTTCGGGCGGAAGTAAATTTGATTTAAAGAATTTTTCGGTTACCGATGTTGACGCTGAACTTTCCGGCGGTTCCAGAGCTGTTGTTAACATGAACGGTACATTAAATTCCGATCAAAGCGGCGGATCTAAGCTTGTTTATTATGGTAAGGCCGATTTAGGCAACACAGATTTCAGCGGCGGGTCAAGCGTTTCTAAAGGTGAATAATTTAATTAAATAGCCGGAATCGTGAAGAAAAATTTTGTTCCGATTCCGGTTTTGCTTTCTACCCAAATTATTTCCCCGATTTTTTCAACCGCATCTTTACAAATTATTAAACCTAATCCGGAACCGATTTCGCCGTTTGTTCCTCTTTTGGAAAATTTATGATCAAGTTTAAATAGATTCTCAACTTCCCATTTCTCCATTCCGGTGCCGCTATCTTCTACACTTAAAATTATTTTATCATCTTTTTTTTCGGATGCAATTAATACTTTTCCTCCGGGTTTACTAAATTTTACCGCGTTAGTTATTAAATTTCTTAAAATTAATTGCAGTATATCAGGATTTATTTCTGCATAAACTTCTTCATTAGTATTTATTTGTATATCAATATTCTTCTTAAACGCAGCCGGCTGAAGCAGATCTATTACTGAAATAATTTCATTTTTTACATCAACTTTTTCTGAAACTATTTCGCCGCTGCTGATATTCTGTTTAGACCATTCTAAAAGATCTTCGGTTAAAGTAAAAAGCCCTTTCGCCGATTTATTTATTGCTTCTATAATTTGTTCTCTTTCTTCATCATTTAATTTTTTATAATCTTCTTTTAATATTTGGCAAAAACCAAGTAATGCGGAAAACGGGGATTTAAGATCGTGGGAAATAATCGAAAAAAATTTATTTTTAAGGTTATTCAACTCAATAAGATTTTTTTCAGAATCTATCAGCGTGGTTTCATAAATTTTTCTTTCCGTAATATCTCTTAACAAAATTACCAAACCTAAATGTTCTTTGGTTATACTAATAATCGGTGAAATTTTTATTTCCAATACTTTGGTTTTATCCGCACCGCTGAATTCTATTTCATCGGTGAATTCTTTTTGCAAATTTATAACATCAATTACATTTATAAATTGATTAAGAATTTCCTCAAAATTGTCTCCCTCATTAAAATCTTTCTGAAGAAGCTGTTTTGCCTGCTTATTTATTTCTATAATTAAATTATCGGTGTTAATAACAATTACGGCTTCTGAAATACTTTCGTAAATTAATTCTTTCGCGATAGGAGTAATTTGGAAGAGCTT
The DNA here is from genome assembly GCA_963798775.1 of uncultured Bacteroidota bacterium. GTDB lineage: Bacteria > Bacteroidota > Ignavibacteria > Ignavibacteriales > Ignavibacteriaceae > CAWCUK01. Next base: position 579,221 of record CAWCUK010000003.1, on the reverse strand, counting down.
CAACTTTAGCAAACCGTAAGTTACAAGAAGCGCGCTTACAGTTAATAAAAATCCGCCGAAATCTACACCGTAAATAGGACTGACGCCGAGAACATAAAGTAAATCTCCGGCCCAAGGAATAACCGCCGCAAGTATAAATATAATTGCCTGCTTTTTATAAACTCTCGGGAAGGAAACAACTTGTGAGATCAATAAATAAGTTCCGTACATCATTAGTAAATATGAATAAATGACGTTGGTATAAAAAATAATTCCGTGTTTATAAATTGCTATAACACCATTTTTAGTATTTTCCAGATAAACATTCGGCCAAACCAGATGATGATGTTCATTTGTAAAAGCCGCAATTAATATTATTGTTGGAATAACCCAGAATAAATATGAATATTTTGAAGTGATTATTTTAGTTTTCTGAGAAAATGAAGCTGTAAAAAATAACCAGAACACAGCCGTACTTACAGCGCCAAAATAACTTACTTTTGAAAAAAATATTTTTGTATTAAGCACGGTTGAAGAAAGTTCAAATGTTGTGGCAAAATCGTAGAAAGTAATGCCTAGTAGAAATAAAGAAAAATATTTAGCAACAGAAGTTTCCTTTTTTTTCCGGATCAATCCGAATAGGAATGCGCCGATTAAAAAATTAAACGCAAGAGCAAAAACATAAATATTAAACTGCCAGTTCATCAGTATGAATAGTACTTTCGAATAAATGGGGAAAAAATAATCCGAAATAAATGAAATTAATAATTAATATACAGGTGTATTATTCGTAACCGATAAAAAAATCGGCCACTTCTTGCAAGCCGTTTTTAAAACCGGCATTTTGTATATTATTTACAAAATGCGAATAATACTCGTTATCTGTGAGAAGTTTATTTATTACGGAAGGCAGTTTATTAAGATTAGGAACATAAATACCAAAATCGTTATTTGTAAGAAATTCTACATTTCCCTTTTCCTGCTCCCAAATATAATCATTAACTACAGGAATTTTCTTCATAAGCAGAATTTCCATCATAGTGGAAGCGCCGCATTTTGTAATTACAATTTGCGAAACATTCAGCAGTTCATAGATAAAATCAATAAAGCCGAAAATAAAAAGATTATTTGCGTTAAATTCTTTTTTAATCCGCAGAGCGGAATCGTATAAAGATTTATTTTTTCCGCAAACCATAATTATAGAAGCATCAATTCGAGATTTAATAACTCCCGATAAAATTTTTTCTCCGTGGGGAATTCCGTCCCCGCCTCCCATAATTAATACTATTTTTTTATCAGGCGGAAAATTAAATTTATTTCTAATTTCATTTTTTTCATTCGTTGAAAAAGATTTTGAGAATTTTTCATTTAGTATAAAGGGGAAAACATTAACACTGCTTTTCGGCAATTTCTTATTTATATAATTTTTCAATCTTTCACTGAAGACAACGTAACTTTGGCCTTTCCGTAAAAACCACATAGGATGTGCGGTAAATGGATCCGTAACAACAGTTACTACAGGAATATTTATTTTTCTTTTTCGCAAATATTCATAAACCGGCTCAATTAAGAAAAAATGAAAAACAAATATTTTATCCGGCTTTTCTTTATCTAAAAGCTCAATTAAAAACGGTAAAACACTGTGCGTAACAATATTAAAGTTAAATTTGGCCATTGCCGGGAACTTATTTACCGCGTATAAAAGTTCATAATACCATTTTGCTTTTGACTGCAGATTACGATATCCATCTTCAATTATGTATTTTACAACCTTATTAGTTTTTGTAAAACCATCAACTAATAAAGGAGTTACACTATCCGAATAATTTTTTTCAATATAATTTACTATTGATTTTGCGGGAGCCAAATGGCCGCCGCCTGTATTTAAATATAAAAATATAAATTTTTGTTTCTTCTTCATTTTCTGTTTTATCTAATTACCGGAGAATGATCTTCAGTTATTTTCCCGGTATTAATCATTTCAATAATTTTAAATGTACCGAGTTTTCTGGCTTTTAAAAAGCCCGACCATGCGGCTTCCGCAAGAATTCCCTTATTTAAATAATCGGTTAACCATTGGTCACTATACTCCGGGTTTTCCTGTCTAACTCCCGCTTGAATTTCCCGGAGCCATTTACTGTTAAATTTTTCTTGCGAACCTATTGCGGGTGTCATAATTATAGGAATGCCTAATCCGCAATAAAAAGAAAGTTCACTTGGTTTTGTCCATAATATATCTGTTGTTTTTAAAGCCTCATTAAAATTGTTAAAATATTCATCCAAATTTTCATTATAAATAACATTTATATTTTTGGAATTTATGAAAGAGGATTTAATTTTTAAAAAATAATCTCTAACTAATTCTTTTGTGCCGGCAACAAGATTTAATTTAATTTTCCCTGCCGATATTTTATTTTTCAAACTATAAGCAATATTTCCGCCTATTTCTTTTTGCGCGCCTGCACCGCCTACCGCGTAAGTAATTGTTAGTTCTCTATCATTTTTAAATTCACAATTCTCTTCACCCAAAAAGTGCTTTACATTTTTACCGTGTCTTATTCTAAACTTATTTTGGGGATCCAGATAAAATAATCGCTGTCCCAAATCAAATTTTAATTGCGATAATTTTTCATCTCCCAATAATTTTAAAGGCAGCGGGAATCCGGTAAGATAAATTCTTTCATCGGGAACACCATAAGCTCTTAAACGCTGAGCAGCTTTTCCGCACGGCGCAAAATATTCAACTCTGCTTTCCGCCGGTTCTTTTGAAACCCAAACTCTATTTAAATCGGCGTCGCAGATAATACAGAAAATTCTGCTGTAGCCTTTCATATCAGCGGCAATTGCTGAGGCAAAAAAAGATGTTAATAAAGGAAGATCCTTAGTTTTTATTTTTTCAAGCATTCCTTTGCATAATCCTTTTTTTATGCTTGATTCCAGCATATTTACTTGAAAGGTTGTGTTGGAAAGGTTTCTTATCGGATAGAAAGACGGAATTTTTAAAAAGCTGTCCAAAATATTAAATAAAGATTTGCCGATTACCGGAATGCTTTTAGCGCGGGAAAGGAACTCATAAACACCTAAAACTCTTTGCCATAACTTTTTTTCGTTGGCACTGTCCGCATCATTAGAACCTACCGTAATTATTTCTTCTTCAGCAATTTGACGCAGCGGAAAAACAGCCCGTTGATGACCATATCCCATATTCGCGGTTGCTATCCATGCTTTTCTTTGCCCGGAATTATCCATAACTCTTTATTTTATTTCAGTTAAATTTCCGGGTAAATTTACTAATAATTTTTATTTCTTTAGATGTTCTTAATTAATCTTTTTCTTTATTCTTCCGAAGATGTTTTGGAGCGATTAAGAAAATCGCGCATCATTACAGCAGCTAATATAATTGCGGCTGCAATAATATGGATTGTTTCATTCATAATAATCTCCGTTTTTACATAACAAAAATAAAAACGGATAGTTAAGCTAATATTAACAAAGTTTTAAGGAATTGTTAATTAGATAACGTTTTCGGTCTTTCCTGATTTTTTAATTTAAAAATAAATAACGGCACCAAGGCAAAACAAATCAGAAAAATGCCCCACAATCTGCCTTCAAAAAAATTATAATCTTGAAGCATTTTCTGAAAAGAATTTCCGCCCGCATAACCTAATGAAAATTCAAAAATAACAGTTAATAAAACCCAAAAAATTCCGGTTTTAACCGCATTTTGAAAAGTCGTTATTTTTAGATTCTTCCAAATAAACCAAACATAAACTGAGAAAAGGACAATTAAAACAAATGTAGAAATTTGATGAGCAGCAAGATCCCCGGTATAAGTTTTATAAGTAAATTCTCTTACTGCTCCATTAAATACCGCAATAAAAATCATAGGTAACCAGAACATAAATTTTCTTAACAGCATTATTCCTCCCCTTTAGAATTTTTAAGAAATTTTAATTTTTAAATTTATAACTATAATTATTTAATTTCAGCAATTGCCCTATGTTTATTAAATTCAGTATAATTTATGTATAAATGTTCAAGCATACTTAAAACTGCTGTGCAATCAATATCATTGGAAATATTTGAAACTAAATAAACTCCCCGTGAATCTCCAATTTTTAACAGCGACCAAGCGGCAATTAATTTTGCTCCTTTATCATTTTCATTTCGCAGCATAGCCATAAGCGGAACTACTGCTTTCTTAGATTTTATTTCACCTAAATAATAAGCGCAGCTTACTTTTAACCCCTTATTTTCCGATTTCAAACCATCTAAATAATTAGCTTCAATTATGGAATATTTTGCAGATCCCGGAGAAATTTTAACTTGATTGGAAGACGCAGGCTGGGAAAATGAGCTTGAACAAAATGCAGTGATTATAACAAAAATAAATACAATAAAAGTCATACGTTTCATTTTAACCTCCTAATATTTATCTCAGGAGGAAAATCGTAAAAACATATTTCTCTTTCCAATAAACTTATAGTAATGGACATAATTGATGACGAACGGCAGTCGCTTTTAAATAAACCGGAGGCACTTAAAAATAATTTACTTTTATCTTAAATAATTAATATGCCTCCGGAATAAAGGGATACAACCTTCTATTTTTTAATAGTAATTAAACCTCACGTTTCTTTTCCGAACCATTCGATCGACAAAACTTGCCCGGTTAAATATTTTGAATCTTCGGAAGCTAGAAAAATACAAGCGGGCACATGATCTTCTGCATTAAGTATTTTCAATTTATCTTCTTTTATAAAAGCTCTCATCTGGGTATCCACCTTACCGGGTGCAATAGCATTTACCCTTATACCGTTTTTTTTTCCTTCCTCTGCACAAGCTTTTGTAAAACCAACTTGTCCCCATTTACTGGCGCAATATGCGCTTAACATAGGGACCAACTATGCCTCCCAATGAAGAAATATTTATAATTGATCCTCCGCCGGCATCTTTCAAATGATTCCAAACATATTTGGTACATAAAAAAGTGCCAATCAAATTTACCTGGAGGATTCGATTAAATGATTCTAACGATATTGATTGCACGGGGCGAATGCTACCCATACCGGCATTATTTACAAGAATATTTATTTTCCAGAATTGATTTAGTACAGTTTCAAAAAGATGTTTTACCTGCTCTTCTTTTACAACATCACACACAACGGATATATATTTGCCGTTATTTTTTCTAATTAGGCAAGCGGTAGATTCTAATTCCGCTTCAGTTCGCGCCGTAATAACAACATCGGCTCCTTCAGAAGCAAAACCCATTGCTATTGCTTTTCCTATTCCTCTACCGCCGCCGGTAATAATTGCTATTTTATCCTTTAGTTTCATTTTATTCTTGATAAAAATTACGCGTTAATATTCGAAAAATTATTTCATCAAAATTAATTTTTTAGTACTGATAAAGCTGCCTGCTTCTAATCTATAAATATAAACTCCGCTCGCATTTCCTGCGGCATTCCATTGATATTTATATATTCCGGAGGTTAGTTCATTATTTACAATAACGGCAACTTCATTTCCCAAAATATCAAATATCTTCAAAGAAACTTTTTGCCTGTTAGGTAGAGTAAATTCAAAATTAGTTACCGGATTAAAAGGATTGGGATAATTTTGTTTCAGTTCAAAATTTATTGGAACAGTATTCTCCAGATTAACAAGTTCTTTAGATATTTCAATTTGATGGGTAAAGATTATGCCGTTAAATTTTTGTTCTTCAAAATTATCATAAACCAATGTCTCATTATTTTTTTTATCAAAAATAATTATTCGAAGTTTATCTGAATTAAATTTGCTTCCATTATTTGCGGCTGTAATTAAAAATCCATAACCGCTTTTCCCGTTTATTTTTCCGCTGCCTTTTACTTGAGCAGTATTATTTTCGATTGTCAGCCAATCAATTGCTGTGCTTTGAAATAATAATTTATTTTTCGGCATAATTAGAAGAACATTTCCTGAAACGGTATTTGTTTTTTTTACGTTTACAGTAACCAATAATTTACCGGAAATATCCGGATTAGAGAGTATTGAACCGGGCTGAGAATTTAGCCATCCCACAGCGCTTAATAATTCCTTTCCCGCGGCGGTATTTATATTAGCAATTCTTCCGGTAATTTTTGGATATAGATTTCCACCCTTCAGCATTATATATTCTGACAAGGCACCAAATTCAGTGGTACCATTTAATAAATTTAAATTGCTGTACTCAATTCCTAAAAAATCTAAAATAGAAGGAATTGATTCGTTCGCGGTAACGGTATATTCAGCGGAAGGATTAATCGGTTTTCCATTAATAGTTACGGCAACAAGTCTTGAATAAGGAGGATTGCCGCTGTTGTACAAGTAGTTTATTCCTGATCCTTGTATCATAAAATCATGATTATTTTCAATATCGGATAAACCGAATTCAAGTCCGGCAAGTAAACCTTCGCCGGTTAAATTAAAAGTTACAAGTTGGAAACCTAAGCCATCTATAGTATTAAAACCATAACCGTTCATTCTAAAAACATCCGCGCCTACAAAAGGTCCTTCATAAATTGGCTGAGCCATATTTCCATTAGGCTGAATAGCTATATCTGTCTTTGTTTTCCATCTAAAAGCGTCCGAAACTAAATTTCCGGCGGGAGAATCCTGATGCCCTAAACTCATTAAATCTGAGGGATCTTCAGAAATTATACCGTTTGCATAACCAAATTGTTGTGTATAAAGCGGCCCGTATATATTTTCTATTCCGGTAATCAATTTATTTACTTCAGCCAGTACAGTCGGTTCTTCCGGAATATTTTTATCAAGCGGTATAATCCGATAGTTTAAAACACTAACCTCGCTGTTATTAATTAATAATTGCATTTTCCCCATATCCAAATAATTAGATTTTGCCTGCACTATATAAGTAGTTTTGCCGGCGGAATTTACAACTTCAACAGGTGCATTAAATAAGTAATGATCATGCCCGCCTACAATTATGTTTATTCCCGGAATATATGCCGCTACAGTTTTATCTAACCCGGAACCTAAGTGAGAAAGTAAAATTATTACATCGCAATTATGTGCTTTAAGTGAATCGACCATAGCAGCGGCAATGTTTATTATATCATCATTAATAATTGCCGGTGAAGGATTTGAAAGTAAATTGGCCTCCGGCGTTGTTAAACCAAAAATACCGACTTTAATATTTCCAACCTGTTTAACGGTAAAAGGATGAACATATTCTTCCAAAACTTTAACAGAAGGATCCGGCAAAATTAAATTTGCTGAAAGAAACGGGAAACCATCTTCCGGTTTAAAAGAAGCCTGCATTGCCCCGTATAAAGTGGAAGGCATTAAATCAAATTCGTGATTGCCTAAGGTGAAAGCGTCAAGTCCGATAGCATTTAAAAGTTGAAATTCAGCCGCACCGAAATAAACATTGAAAAATAAATCACCTATAAACGCGTCACCCGCGTGCAAAGTTAATACATTTGGCTCAGTCATTTTGTTTAAACCTATTATCGTCGCGGCTCTTGCAATTCCGCCTTGAGTTCCATTTAAATCGGCAGTACGCGGACCTGTCGCGGAAAGTGTTGAATGTGTATCATTGAGATGAAGAATAGTAAGTGTATCTTGGGCATTAGTATTGTTACAATACATAATGAAAAAAAGAAAGAATGAAATTGAGAGAAACTTTTTCATAACTTCCCCGCTTATAAAAATTGTTAAAATTTAGTTACCGGATAGAAGTTAATTTTCTTTATTTAATTAAATGTCAAAGAATTGTAAAAAATTCTAAAAAATTTGATTCATCAAATAAAATAATTTACTGTTATGTAATATTTATTATTACCTATTGAAAAATGAATATTGGGAAAAAAGTTTTATTTTGCGGTAAATATTAAAAAATAAAAATAGGATAATGATTATTAAACAAAAACTGCTTTTTACATTAATTTTATTTTCAATCCTCTTTATTGAATTTTCAATAAAAGTTCAAGCTCAAATTATAAAAAACACCGATTTTTCTGAGCTGAAATATTCGCACCAACAATCTTTTGCTTTCAAAAATAATCTCACATTAAAAGATGAATTATTTATTAAAAAAATTTCCGGCTCAAATTTTTCTCCGGCACCTCCCGATCTATATTTATTCAGCGGTTTTGGAAATAATATCATTAAGAGTTTTAAAGGAAAAAATTTGTATTTGCAGTTAGGTGCCGTAGCTTCAACCGCAATAATTATTGAAACAAATACAGATTATCATGTTTCAAAATTCTTTTACGAAAATCCGCGGCTGGGAAACCTTGCTTCACCGGTAATCAGAATTGGAACTTTTCTTCCTTTTATTATCGGCGGAAGTCTTTACGCGTACGGAAAACTTGAACCGGATGACAGAGCTGTGGGAGCTTCTTTCGCGGTTTTACAATCTAGCTTAATTGCGTTTTTATATAATTCACTTCTAAAAGCCGCAACCGGCCGGCCGCATCCAAACTGGACTAAGCCGGATGAGATGAAAGAATTAAGTAGAACTTTTCGTTTTGGATTTTTACGAGGAGGAATTTTCTGGGGCTGGCCTTCGGGGCATACTTCTACGGCTGTTGCAGTTGTTTCGGCTCTTACTTCTTTTTATCCCGAAAAAACGTGGTTAAAAATTACTGGTTATAGTTTAGCCGCTTATATGATTTACGGAGTTACTTCGTTTCACGGCGGACAAATGCACTGGTTCTCAGACGCGGTAGCGGCCGCTTTTATTTATTACGCGATAGGATCAACAGTAGGAAAATTTTATAGAGATAAATTTTCAGAAAAAAATGGCGGAGTTACTAATCTTCAAAAGAAAGAACCGGACCCTTGGGGATTAAGTTTCTCCTTTTCATTTTAGAAAATAATTTTTTATATAATCAGATAATTTTTCTGCTGAACCTGGAAACGAAAATAGAAAGGAATAAAATTTTTAACTATACATAAAATTTATTACACTTAATAAAGAAGAAAAATTTTTCTTAAGATTATATTTTTTAGAAAAAGATAATAATTTACTCCGTTTATAATATTTCCTAAAATCAACATAAAAAAAAGATATCTTAGTAATTTTGACTGTTTCATTATTACTTCTTTTTTAGTATTATTCTTTCAATACTGAAATAAGAAACTCACGAATATTTTAAATCCTCAATTCTACAAAAATTTTTCAGCAATTCCTTTTTTTTTGACATTTACTACTTCTGTTTCAATATAATCTATAGTTTATACAGACTTAATCGATACATCCTAAAATAGATGGAAGGTTTTTTTATTCAAATTTAAAAGCGATTTATAGGAGGCCCTATATGGATGAGATTCATAATACTGCTGAGCAAAATATTTCCCATTATAAACTAATCAATAAAATTGGAGAAGGCGGAATGGGAATTGTGTACAAAGCGCATGATTTGAAATTGGATAGGTTTGTCGCTTTAAAATTTCTTCCCGCTCATCTTTCATCTTCCGAAGAAAATAAACTTAGATTTTTAACAGAAGCCAAGGCAGCAGCAGCGCTTAATCATCCGAATATTTTAAACATTTTTGAAATTGATGAACAAAATGGATCAATGTTTCTTGTAATGGAATATATTGAAGGAGAGACTTTAAAATCCCATATAACAAATCTTAGCTCAGGTTCCGGAATTCCTTACCTAAAAGCAATTGAATGGATGCTGCAAATAGCTAAAGGCTTAAAAGCAGCACACGATAAAAATATTATACATCGTGATATTAAAACCGAAAATATAATGCTTACAAACCTCGGGCAGCTTAAAATAATGGATTTTGGTTTAGCTAAATTAAAAGGAAATTCAGGGTTAACTAAAACCGGCACTTCACTTGGAACACTTTCTTATATGTCCCCCGAACAAGCCCAGGGAATGCCGGCTGATATTCGCTCCGATATTTGGTCCTTAGGAGTTGTTTTTTATGAAATGCTTACCGGAGAAACTTTATTTAAATCGGAACATGAAGCCGCGCTTTTATATTTAATTGTTAATGAAGAACCGCCGGCGCCCAGTATACTGGATAGAAAAATTCCCGTTCAAATTGATTCTGTTGTTCAGAAAATGCTTATAAAAGATCCTTCAAAAAGATTTCAAAATTTAAATGAAGTAATAAAAGCGATTGAAAACGCCAAAGATCAAATTCATAAATTAGATCAAGGACAAAAGAAAAAAGCAATCGCGGTTCTTCCATTTAATAACATTAGTTCTGATAAAGAAAATGAGTATTTCGGAGACGGCTTAACAGAAGAAATTATTGCTAATCTATCCAGGCTTAAAGAAATGAGAGTTATCTCCAGAACAACAACAATGCAGTATAAAGGCGCGAAAAAAGATATAAAAATGATCGGGAGAGAACTCGGCGCAAGATATATTATGGAAGGAAGCGTAAGAAAATTTAATGATGATTTAAGAATTACAGCGCAGCTTATTGATGTTGAAAATGATGAACAATTATGGGCGGAAACATTTAAAGGCAAACTGGCTGATATTTTTGATATCCAGGAAACAGTATCGAAACAAATAGTTGACGCATTAATGGTAAAACTGACTCCCGTAGAAAAAGTAGAACTTACTAAACGCCCCACTTTAAATGCTCAAGCGTTTGACTATAACTTGAGGGCGAGAAATTATATGTATAGGCAATCAAAAAATAATATTCAATTCGCTATACAGTTTTTTGAAAAGGCAATCGATCTTGATTCCCGTTACGCTGAAGCTTACGCAGGAATGGCAGAAGCTTTTGCGGTTAGGTACGCGTATTTTGAACGGAAAGACGTGTGGCTGGATAAAGCGCTGGAGTTGAGTTTAAAAGCAATTATGTATGATTCTACTTTAGCCGAAGCTTACGCTGCTTTGGGACTTTCTTATTATTATAAAGGGACTTTTGATGAAGCATTAACAGCCGTTAATAAAGCTTTAGAACTTGATCAAAATAATTTCTTCGCTTATTGGATTCTCGGACGAATATATTTTACCACTGATCAAGATGACAAGGCAATAGAACCCTTCAAGAAAGTTGTAGAATTAAATCCCGATTTCTATACGGTTTATAGTGATTTAAGAATGATATATGAAAAATTGGGAGATAAAAATAAGCATGATCAATTAGTTGAAACTACTTTGAAATTTTATACCAGATATCTTGAGCAAAATCCGGATGACGGACGAGCAAGAATTTTTCACGGACAGCTTTTGGTAATAGCCGGAAATATTGAAGAAGCCAAAAAAGAAACTAGTATGGCACTGGAATTAAGTCCGCACGATAATGTAATGCTTTATAATGCCGCTTGTGTTTATTCCCGGATAAATGAAAAGCAGCTGGCAGTTGATACTTTAAGAACAATTGTTGCTTCGGGATTTGAGCATTACGATTGGATAAAAAGGGATCCGGATTTAGTAAACATACGCCAAGAGCCGGAATATGTTGCGCTGATGAAGGGGAAATAATTGTGATTAGTTTAAGCGGCATACTTAGGCATAGCCGACATCTTAATTTTATTTATAAAAAATCAATAAATGTCGGCGATACTCTGTTTCTAAAAACCAATAATTCAATTTATTTAATCCGGGCAATGAAAAACGGAGAATTTTTAGTTTCCGGCGGCTGGTTTGATAAAAACAATTTACCTTCAACTAAAACTACTATACACGGCTGTACTTGGGGAGGATCCGCAATTAAGGTAGATATAATTGCTGCGTGTGGTTTACATTTAGAATTTGGAAATAAGGTTATTACCAGCAAAATCACAAAAATATTTCATATACCAAAATACAAGGAAAATTAAAAATAGATTTATTCATTTAATTATTATTTGAAATTACTTTTTTTATTGCGCCGCTATGGCTTGTTTTGTAAGACAGCAGCGAAAAATATTATTTAATCCAGACATAAATAAACTAAAGATAATCTCATAATTCTACATTTTAAGAAACAGGTGTTATATGCTCGGGGAGACGATACTACATTATAAAATAGTTGAGAAAATTGGTGAAGGCGGAATGGGAATAGTTTATCTTGCTGAAGATACCAAACTGGAGCGTAAAGTTGCCATAAAATTTTTACCGCATCAAATTACAGTTAATGATGATGAAAGGGAAAGATTACGTTTAGAAGCTAAGGCAGCCGCTTCATTAAATCATCATAATATTGGAACTATACATGCCATTGAAGAATATGAAAATGAAAAATTTATAGTAATGGAATATGTAGAGGGCCAAGAATTAAAAGATTTAATTAGAGACAATAATTTTTCAATAAAAGAATCTATTCAATTCGCTATACAAATAGCAGAAGGATTAGAGGCCGCTCATAAAAAAGGAATTGTGCACCGAGATATTAAAACTGCGAACATTATGGTTACAACCGACGGTAAAATTAAGATAATGGATTTCGGATTAGCAAAAGTTGCCGGCGCTATTCAATTAACCAGAGAAGGTGTTACAGGCGGAACCACAGAATATATGTCCCCCGAACAGGCTAAAGGAGAAGAGATAGATTTAAGAACCGATATTTGGTCATTCGGTATTGTTCTTTACGAAATGCTTTCAGGCGAATCGCCGTTTAGGCAAGATTATGAGCAGGCCATTATATACTCAATTTTAAACGATCCATTCATACCTTTAAAAGATATTCCACCCGAACTTGAAAAAGTAATCGAAAAGTTATTAAAAAAAGAACCTTCCGAACGATATCAGGATATGGGTGAAGTGCTTAATGATTTATTTCTTGTAAAATCTAAATTTACAGAAGACTCTAGACCGGTTACGAAGACTGCTGATAAGAACTGGGGGGCAAACATTTTAAAAATACTTCCCGTTTTTCTGCTTTTAATAATTATCGGAATATTAATTTATTATTTCCAAGCTAATGAAAATAATCCGAAAGCAAAAAACGATTTATTTATAGGACCTAAAAGATTAGCTGTTTTACCGCTCACTAATATCCGGGATGATGAAGAAACTAATTATTTAGGTTTTGCCCTTACGGATCAGATAATCAGTTCTCTGCAGTATGTAAATAATATTATTGTACGTCCTTCGGGATTAGTTCGGCAATATCAGAATAAACCAATTAATTTTACCGCAATCTCAAATGATTTGAAGGTAGATTATATTTTATCCGGTAATTATTTAAAAGAACAAGATACCGTAAGATTAAATTTTGAACTTGTTGATATTCATTCATCAAAGCTTCTGTGGCATGATAATTTGCAATTAAAATATGAAAATACTTTTAAACTTCAAGACATAGTTTCCGAAGAAGTAACCAAGGGTTTAAGAGTAAGTTTTTCATCATACGAACATCAAAGAATAAACAATGATATTCCAAATAATTCTTTAGCCTATGAATATTATTTACGCTCAATATCATATCCGAATACAAATGAAGCAAGCACACTAGCCGAAGGCATGCTGCTGAAATCAATTGAACTTGATTCAAATTTTGCCCCCGCGTATTCTGAGTTAGGTTATAGAAAAAGTATGCTAAGCATGTATAAGCTAAATGAAAGGAAAACTTTTATTGAGTCTGAAGAGGCTTACGAAAAAGCATTATCTTTAAATGATGAACTACTTCCGGCATTAAGCGGTCTTGCGGCGCTTTATTCTGAAACCGGACAAACACAAAAAGCTATTAAGCTTATGAAAAAGGCACTGAAAATAAATCCCAATAGCGCGGAAAGCCATTTTTTCTTGGGATATGCATACCGTTATTGCGGATTCTTAAAAGAGGCTGTAGAAGAGATGGAAGAAGCTGTAAAGCTTGATCCGAACAATCCTAGATTTAGATCAATCGGAGTTACATATTGCTATATTGGTAATTATAAAAAAGCATTAGAAGGGTTAAATTTAGACTCGAAAAGTCCCTATGGAATTGCGTGGAAGGGAAATATTTATTTGAGGATGAATAAACCGAATGAAGCCTTGGCATTATTTGATAGCGCAATTACTTTGGAACCTAACGGAATAATCGCAGCATGGAGCAAGGGGATGAGATCATACATTACCGGCCGAAGAAAAGAAGCTGAAGTCGCGTTAAGGAAAATTGACAATACAAAAATACGAGATGGAGAGCAATCCTATCACGAAGCGGCAGTATGCGCGCTTATTCATCTTGATGATATTAGTTTTAGTCTCTTAAGAAAATCAATAGATAGTGGATTTTTTAATTATCCATTTATGGTTAAGGATATGTTCTTTAATTCTGTTCGTAATAATCCTAAATATAAAGAGTTATTAGCTATAGCAAAAACTAAATATGAAGAATTTAAAAAGGAAAATGAATAAGAGTTTTTTAATTTAAAGCTACTATTAGACTTGTTAACAACAATAATATGGAAACCGGTGCCCAGAGAGTTCTTTCTTTTTTACTGGGAGTAATTAAATTCATTAGCGCAGTTAAACCGGATAAAAACACAACAATCCAAATAGCAGTTTCAGAAGCATTATAAAATTGGATTAAAAGTAAATTTGCATTTATTAAAACTATTAGTGACATAAAGGCTAAAATTACTATTTGCACTAAACTTAAAACTCTAAGTTTTACCGGAAATTTGCCCGGAAATTTGCCGCCCATCGCAAATTCACCCCACGGCATACCCAGCGCCAGTCCAAATTGAAATATAGTTACTATTAAAATTAAAATAGAATATAAAATTGCTGCTGTTTTCATAAGTATTTTTCTTTAATTAAAATCATACAAATAGAGAAGTTTATTTTTTCCTATTTAAGGAGATTTATTTTACTTTTAACTTCTTTCCCTTTTTAGCTGACGATAAATATCTCTACAATATAATCTTCCCAAATAGAATTATAAGTATTATTTCTCGCAAAGAAATTTATACTTGTTTCCCCCATTTTATAAGAATTTGATTTCGAAAAAACAGTTTTAAGTTAATATTATTAAATAAAACCATCCAGTAAATATACGTGAATTTTATGAATGAAGGGATAGAATCTAATCTATTCTCTGTACCGTATCTTTAATGAAGCGGTTTTACAATAATTTTTTTTCTTCCTTTTCTGAGAATATAATTATTTATAATTATTAAAACTGTTCCGAATACACCGGCTAAAATTAGTCCTGTGTCTTCTTTAATTCCTAAATTTAACGCGGCGCTAAAACCTATAAGTGACCAGATAAACGGGATTGTCCAAAGATAAAGAGGAACTTTGTTATCAATCCATAAAAATATTCCGAATGTAAAAATGGTAGTCGGGCAAGGTAAACCAAAAGTTGGGTTGCCCGGATATGTATGTCCGTAAATAATTCCTAAAATGGGATAAACAACTAAAGCGTATAAAATGAAGATTAATCCGAATGACCCGCTGATATTTTTTCTGAAGTTAAAATTTAATTTTTCCCGAAATACTCCGAAATATAAAAAGAGTAAACCTTGAAGAATAAATAGCGCTCCAAAAATATTTGCTGCGGGATTTATTTTTGAGAAGAAAATAATCTGATAAACAATTCCTATCCACATCCATAAAAAAGCAAGGATACTGCTATTTATTTTGTTGGATAATCTTGTTTTTTTAATTGAGAAAAAAATAACCGCAAGCGCAAGAATGTTAAATAATATCTGTAATGGGAAAACAGCCTGATTGTATGTTTTGAAAACATTCATAAATTCTTCGGTAGTGAAAGGTAAATTCATAATTCCTCCCCTTCCTTATGAATTATTATTAATTATTACTCTTACAAAATCAACTTAATTTAAAATTTATTAATGCTCAATTCATTTATTCGTAAAAGGATCTCTTAAAATGACGGAACCTAAATAAATTAAACGAAGTCCTACAATCAAATAAATGTTTTAATTATTTTTTTTATAATTTTGTAAAGTTTAACACTATTTCCTATAAAGGAGGGATAATGAAAAATAGAACTTCAGTTTATACTTTTTTAATGGTTATGCTTTTTGTTTTTTCCATAAACGCGCAGGAAACTGAAACAAAGCAAGAAAAGAATGACAGACATACATTTACAATGGTTTACGAAACCGGTGCTACATCAGTAAAAAACCAAGGCAGAACCGGTACCTGCTGGGATTTTGCAACTCAGTCATTTTTAGAGAGTGAACTTTTAAGAATGGGAAAAGGTAATTACAATCTTTCAGAAATGTTTACGGCAAGGTCAGCTTATCCTTTAAAGGCTGAACAATATGTTCGATACCATGGGAAAGCTCAATTCGGCGAAGGGGGACAAGCTCACGATGTAATTTCTGTTTTTAAAAAATACGGCGCGGTACCGCATAATGCTTATCCCGGTTTAGAACCCGGAGATTCTGTTTATGATAATTCAGAACTTCAAGCTGTTCTGGAGGCAATTTTAAATACTGTAGTAAATAGAAATAAAATTTCTCCGCATTATAAAGAGCTTGTTAACGATGTTCTTGATACTTATCTGGGAAAAGTTCCTCAAAAATTTGAATATGATGGAAAAGAATATACGCCAAAAACTTTTGCCGCCGGTCTGGGAATAAATCCGGATGATTATGTTGAGTTAACTTCTTATACTCATCATCCGTTTTACAAAAAGTTTGTTCTCGAAGTTCCCGATAACTGGGAAGACGGTGAATATTATAATGTGCCGATAAATGATTTGGTAAAAATAATGAATAACGCACTCGAGAATAATTATTCAATTGCATGGGATGGTGATGTCGGAAGAGATAATTTTTATAGAAACGGTTATGCAATTGTACCGATTGAAGGAGATACGTCCAAAACCGGTCCGGAACAAGAACAAGATGTTACTCAACAAATGAGACAAAAGGCATACGATAATTACACAACAACGGATGATCATCTTATGCATATTACCGGGCTGGCTAAAGATCAAGCAGGCACCTATTTTTATTACACCAAAAATTCTTGGGGAACTAAAAATAAAACGTATGACGGTTATTGGTACATGTCAGAACCATTCATAAAATTAAGAACAATTGCGATAATGGTTCATAAAGACGCTATTCCTCAGGATATAAGAGAAAAGCTGGGATTATAAAAATTACTCGCGGGGAAATGATAATTTTCCCCGCATAATTCTGTAATAATAATAATTTTCGCACGATTAAAATTCTTCATTTCAAACCTAAATTATTTAAGATTCCTATGATGATAAATATAAAAGATGTTTCCCTTCGAAAAGATGGAGCAGAAATCCTAAAAAATATAAATTGGGGAGTTAAAGAAAATGAAAATTGGGCAATTTTAGGATTAAATGGATCCGGCAAAACTTCACTGCTGAATATTATTAACGGTTATACATTCCCATCTAAGGGAGAAGTTTCTGTTTTGGGGAAAAAATTCGGAAAATACGATCTTAGAGAACTACGGAAATCTATCGGCTGGGTAAGTTCATCTCTGCAGGAATCGCTTTATTTAAATGAGTCGGTTGAAGAAATAGTTTTAAGCGGAAAATTTGCAAGCATTGGTTTATATGATTATACAACTGAGGAAGATAATGATAAAGCTTTAGCATTATTGGCCCGTTTCGGATGCGCCGGTTTAAGGGGAAGAATTTACGCGACTTTATCTCAAGGCGAAAAACAGAAAATAATACTTGCCCGCGCTTTAATGAGTTCACCCAAAATTCTAATTCTTGATGAACCTTGTTCCGGGCTTGATATTTTTGCTAGAGAAAATTTTTTAGCTTTCGTTCAGCAATTTGAAAATACAGCAGAAACTCCCTCGCTTCTTTATGTAACTCATCATATTGAAGAAATACTTCCGGTTTTTAAAAATATTCTTTTGATGAAAGACGGAATGATTTTTTCTTCTGGCATAAAAGAAGAAGTTTTAACTTCTAAAAATCTTTTTGAATTTTTCGAAAGAAAGGTTGAAGTTGAATGGAAAAATGAAAGGCCGCTTCTTCACTTTATTATGGATTTAAGACTGAATAAAAAATAACTCCTATTATTTTTCAAATATAAAAGAGATTAGTCTCGGAAGTTCATTTCTATTTTCTTCATCGAACCATTCATTTATTTCAACTAATTTTAATCCATTCGCTGCCGCCGAATTTATAAACTCAGAAATATGGTGAACATAAACTTCCAATTCTTCAATCCCATTTTCTGATTCAAATCTGGCTTTACTCCCCGTATACTGCTTGAACGGATGAAGTTCGCAAATATAAAATTTCCCTCCGGCATTTAATTTTTTATGAGCCTCTTTAAAAATAAAATCTAAATTTTCTACATGTTCCAGTATTAAACCGCAAATTATAAGATCCGCAAGATCATTTTGAAGACACCAATTTTTAGTGATATCTGCCCTAATAAATTCTACATTTAAAGCTTTTATTTTTTCTTTGGCAATTGCCAGCATCTCTTCAGAAAAATCAATAGCAATCAAAAGTTTAGCTTTTTCGCTTAACCAAATAGTATTTTTTCCTGTCCCGCAGCCAAATTCAACTACTGTTTCAAAACTATATTTATTCAAAGTTTTTTTAGCGGCGATTTTTTCTAAATCGCGAGTTTTGTTATCCATAACATCATATTTTTTTGCCCATCTATTATAAGCTTCATTAACAGTCATACCTATTCCATTATTATTAGTTATTTAAATTAAGTAAGATTTATGAATAATATTATTAAGGGAAAGTATTATTGAAGAAATAAATATAAAAACTGCCTATCCAATTAAATGAATAGGCAGAATAAAGTGAAATTAAATCATTCTGTTTTGATGAGAAACCTTCGGTTCCTCCTTCGGCGAAACTTTTTCAGTTTCATTATTTTTCCCGTTTCCGCTATACATAGTACTGTACCCGCCGCTTTTTATCTCGGGAATTATTATATTTTCAACATTAATAATGAAATCAATTTTTTTATCGCCGGAATATATTTTATGTCTTCCATTCTTTTTAAACCAATCCGGAGTAGAAGCGTTTTTATGAGTTGATTCTATAATTTGTCTCCAACCGATTCCTGTGTTATAAGCGCAAAACGAAATTTCTCCTTCCTGTGTACCGTAAGGAACATTACACATTTCTGTACGGCGGAAATCATAATTCCATAAATCTTGAAACCACATTCCTCCGATCCATAAAAGCGTCCAATCAAGCTGAGGCGGCCGTTCTCCTTCATTTAACGTTCCGCCGAATTGATGTTGAATCAGCCGGGTTAACTCCGATAGTGTAAAACCTTCCGGCGCTTTGGTTTCATCAAAACTTTTTGCGACAGCCATTGCTAATTGCAGTAAAGTAGTTTTTTTACCTCTCGCCGTATCCGTAATAATTATTACATCTTTTATAAAATTTTCTAGATTAAAAAATTTAGTTAACGGGGCCCAAGTTTTAGTTTTTTTATTTTCTATAAGGTAAATGCACGAGCCGCACTCCGGATGGCAAGAAACACACATTGAACCGAATTTATCCGCAGGATTGCTCATATGATCAGCCAGAATTGATAAAGGGCCGCCTGCGCCAAGAGGAAACCAATCTCGATACGGGTCAATTTCCCCGCCGGACCAACGCTGTAATTCTTTTGCCAAATGACTTATGGTATATCTCTTTTCTTTTCTTTCTTCGTCGGAAATATTTTCGTCTCTTCCGGTAAAAGAAATCGGCTGAAAAGAAAGCGCATCCATTTTATCGCAGTTATCAATTACAAATTGAAGCAGAGGCCCGACCTGATCTTCATTAAGTCCGTTTACAACTGTGGTTACTGGAGTAATCCATATATCGGCATTTGCAAGATTTTGAATTGCCTGCAGTTTTAAATCAAATAAATTTGTTATATGCCTATGTTGATTAGCTTCATTTGTAAGACCGTCTAATTGGAAATAAACTAAATTCAAACCGGCAGCTCTTGCTTCACGCGCAAAATCGGGCTCTAACGCAAATTTTATTCCGTTTGTGGCCGCTTGAACGCCTTTATATCCGACTTTTCTTGCGTATCTGCAGGCATCCAGAAAATGTGGGGATATTGTCGGTTCACCGCCTGAAAACTGAACTTGAATTAATCTTTTAGGTTTGAATGAAACCGCGTTATCTAAAATTTTTTTTATTTCCTCAAAACTAAGTTCGTGAACATATCCAACTTGATTAGCATCAGCGAAACATGGATTACACATCATATTACATCGATTAGTCAAATCAATTGTTAAAACAGTGCCTCTGCCGTATTTTATATTTGAAGTTCCGTGGTTATGAATTCCGTTATCTTCTGAAACGGGAAAATCAGTACCGTAATATCTTTCTTCCTGCAGTTTACTAAACTTAGAATCGATTGATAATATATCTTTAAATTCCCCATGAACAGGACAAACCTTCTTTATAATTATTTTTCCTTCCTCTTCTAAAATTGAGGATTTAATTTCGCCGTAATGTCCTTTTATTAATTGTTCGGTAGAAAGTTCTCCCCTTAAAATTTGATTTCTTATTTCGGGAATGCATTTAGGGCATAGCGAGTCGGTTTCTCTGGGAAAGCCTAAAGTAGGAAAAACTCTTTCCCAGCTTTTTAAAAGCGGAGCGGAAGACCATTCCGGTTTAACTGAATTTTTATAAGAAAGTTTAGTATTAACAGATTGAAAACCCTTCCAAGCTAATCTAGATAGGTTTTGAATGGATTGACTTTTAAAAATTTTTAATGAAGTCATCTCCCCTCCCTTGTTATTTATGAAATTGAATTTTTTATAAGCAAAAAGAGATTGAAATCCGGGAGGATGATCTAAACAAATAATGCTAAACAAAATTCATCATAAAATAAAACTTATTCTTTCTGCTCTTTCCAAAACAGATACAGTAGATGAATGTCAAAAAATAGGTAAAATAGTATTAGTAGTACATAATTATTTTAACTTTATAAAATATTGTATCTACTGTCATACAGAGGAAATATTAGATTTTTTCAGTTCTGAATATCTTATATCGCAATCACGTTTAAAATTATATGTCATCTTTATCATAAATGTTTCATGAGTTTAATTCTATTTTTATAAATGAAATTTTAAACTTCCATTATTTTTATTTTAATAAAAGCAAAAAGGTGATATAATGAAAAAGATTTTGTTAATTATATTAATCTCTCCGCTTATAATGCTGGCTCAAAATAATTCTACTGTTAAGGATACTTCCCAAAATAAAATTGTTGTAACCGAAGATGTGAAAGATTGTGTTGATAAAATTTATGATAATACGGACGCACTTAAACTTTTACTTACTGATTTAATGGGCGATAAAGCAAAGATGAGACAAATTCATGAAGAATTTATGCAGGATCCGCAGATGAGAAAAGTAATGAATGAAATGATAAAACAGTTTAGAGACGCACGAATGAATAATGAAAATAATGATAGAATGCCGATGATGAATGATAAAAATCATATGCAAATGCACGATTCAACCATGTATAATAACAGATTACAATCTAAGGATTCGTTAAAAATGCGCGACACTTCAAAATTCAGAAACAAAATGCAGATGCGCGATACTTCAAAGTATAAAGAAAATATTCCGTTAAAAGATTCTACCTTGAATGAAAATCATTAAAATACACGGCTGTTTCAAATTTTTATATTTCATTATTGATTTGGAACAGCTAACCTTATTTAATATTTCAAAATTTCTTCTTTAATGATTTTCTTACTGTGCCAATTCTCATTTGAAAATAAAACCAATATGTGTAGCTATAGATGGAAACAAAATAGATTATTCATCTAACTCTTTTATCTTTCCCCTAAGTTAGCTGAATATTGCTTAGACCTTTAGAAGTTATGCTAGAAAAAACGATAAACAGGGTGGGAATATTTGCTGTTTCTTATTTTAATTCCTTGGGGAATCTAACCATAATGAGCATTAAAGCTCTTCTCGCAGTTCGAAAAACCCGCACTTATATCGATCAAGTTATAGAAAGTTTTATGTATATAGCAAGAGATTCTCTTCCTCTTCTTATCATTACTTCAGCTTTTATGGGACTTGTAGTAGGGGTACAAATTGGGATGCAGTCAGGCCCGTTAACTCCGCCTTGGATTGAAGGAGGAATTATTATTAGACTTGTGCTTCTTGAGATGGGCCCGATAATTTCCGGACTTGTTTTGGCGGGTAGAATTAGTGCGGGTATTTCTTCCGAAATAGGAGAAATGAATGTTACCGAACAAATAGACGCACTGCATACAACAGCTATTGATCCGGTGGAATATATTGTGATGCCGAGAATTTTAACAGGTATGATTGCGGTGCCTATTCTTATTATTTGGGGAGATATAATTTCAATTTTTTTCGGTTTTGTTTCAACGAATATTTCTATTGGTTTAACTTGGGCGGGATTTCTTAAGGGAATGAGAAGTTCTTTTGTTCCGACGGATATTTACACTTCTATTATTAAAGGTTTTGTTTTCGGAATTATTATGACTTCGTTCGGATGTTTTTTTGGATTACAAGCTAAACACGGCGCAAAGGGAGTCGGCAAATCTACTACTAACGCGGTTATTTGGTCTTCTATTGTAATTATTATTATGGATTATATTATTTCGGCGGCTTTGTTTTTTGTATGGTAGAAATTAAAAATATTAGCAAATCGTTTAACGGAAATTCTGTACTTACCGATTTAAGTATGGAACTGAATGATCATGAGATATTCTCTATAATCGGAAGAAGCGGTGGTGGTAAATCGGTATTGATTAAAATTCTGATCGGGCTTTTGAATGCCGATAGCGGTAAAATTTTATTAGACGGTGAAGAAATAACAAATTTTACCGAAACTGAAATGAATGAAAAGGTAAGAGTAAAAATAGGAATGGTATACCAGCATGACGCGTTATGGGATTCGATGACAATAGGTGAAAATTTAAAATTAGGATTGAAAATAAAAAAAGAACTTTCGGAAAAAGAAATGGATCAGAGAGTAAAAGAAAGTCTTGAAAAGGTAGAATTATCTAATATAGAAAAAGAATATCCCGCCGAATTAAGCGGCGGCATGAAGAAAAGAATAGCTATTGCAAGAGCAATTATTATGAATCCGGAATATTTAATTTATGATGAACCTACCGCCGGTTTAGACCCTGTTTTAACCAATTCCATTAACAATTTAATTTTAAAATTAAACAAAGAAAGAAAGATAACTACTTTGGTTATTAGTCATGATATAAAAAGCGCGGAGAATATTTCAGACAGAATTGGAATGATTTATAACGGAAAAATAATTCATACTTGCAGTGCCGATAAACTATGGGAACAAGACAATGAAACTTTTAATCAATTTATACACGGAGATACTAATTTTAAATGAAAAGAAAATATAATGAATTTTATATAGGGCTTATTGTTACCGTTACAATCTTTGTTGTAATAGGAATGATAGTTCTGCTTGAAAGTAATAATTTTCTGCAGGGCGGGTTTACCATAAATTTAATAGTGCAAGATGCAAAAGGAATTAAAACCGGCGGAAACGTAATGTATAAAGGGCTGGAAGTCGGTTCTATTGAAGAAACAAAATTAAACGATAAAGGAGTTCTTCTAAAATTGAATATTACTAAAATTGATTCAATCCCTAAAGATTCTAAATTTACAATTTCGGCAACTAGCATAATCGGAAATCAATCAATAGAAATAACACCCGGCAAATCAAAAATATATTTCGCAAACGGAGCGTTTGTGAAAGGCCAATCAAGTTCCGGTTTTTCAGATATAATTCAGAATGGAAGTAAAATTACCGAGAATATAAATAAAGTTGTAAAAAATATAGATACTATAACTAATAATAAGACTAAAGAAGAAATCAGATCGGCCTTAAATAAAATAAATCAATCAGTAAATCTGATTCACTCCTCTCTTCAAAACAATCTTGATGATATAAGAGCCACAATTAAAAACCTGAAACAAATAACTTCAAATAATAAAACGCCGATTGATTCAATGATAAATCGGCTGTCCGAACATTCAAAAAATTTATCTGATGCTATGGATAATACACAAAAAATAACCGATGATATAGGAACATTAATTGCGGAAGTAAAAAATGGAAAAGGAACTATAGGAAAATTTTTAAAAGATGATGAAGTTTATGATAATCTAAACACGGCGATTAAACATTTAGACGATTTAATAAATGATATAAAAGCAAATCCGGGAAAATATGTTAGCATTAGTATATTTTAGAAGAAATAAAAAAGCCCCGAAAAAAGTTCGAGGCTTACTGTAAAATTTATTTCAGCAAAAGCATTTTTTTTACTCTAGTTTTAAAAGCTTCCAGTCTACAGAAATATATTCCCGAAGCTAAACCTGAAGCGTTAAATTCAACTTCATATACTCCCCTTTCCTTATTTTCATTAACGAGTACTTTTACTTCTCTGCCGAGTATATCGTACACAGCTAATTTAACTTTGTGGTACGCAAGAATTTGATAAACAATTTTTGTAGTAGAATTAAAGGGATTAGGATAATTTGAAAATAATTCATCCGATTTAGAGGGGTTTAAGATAAATTCCTTCTCAAAATTTACCTCATCAACTTTTTCTACCGCAGCCCAAATATTTAAATTAGTTTCATCATTTTTATTTTCTTCGTAAGTATAAAATAAACTACCGTTATGATAATCGGCGTTATTAAAATTGTAAGGCTTGGGATAAGATTGAGCGGTTACAAATTCATGAACTTTAAAAAGTTTGGCGTTTTGGATATTATCATTAAGAAATAGCGCCAGAACCTTATTATACGAACTGAAAACTAAAAAAGCTTTTCTATTTTTGAAATCAACTAAACGTACCGGCACTACATTTTGAGAATAAATATTATAATCATTTTTAAATTTTAATTCTGAATCTAATTTATAACTTCTAATAAAACGAAATCTATAACCATCTCCGAAGGCTAAAGCATAATCATGCCCTTCATTTCTGCAAACAGCGAATTGCGCATTACCGAAAGTAGTATCAATAAATAAAGTATCGGAAGCAGGTTTCCCTTTTTCATTAAAGAATAATCCTTTCATTGCCTTATGATAAGAATAGTTGTTTTGCTGTTTATCTGTTTCCTCCCAAACCGCAAAAACATTAAATACGGAATCAACAGAAACAGAAAAAGGGACAAAAAGTTTTGAATTGGCTGAACTAATTATATTTTGAGCTTCATCTATTTGAGTTAAATCATTCTTATACTTTTTTATGCAAGCATTTTCCGCATTATAATAACAAATAAATAATTCGTCCTGCGGATTTATATTAAAAGCAATTTGATAATCATAATTTGAGTATACTTCATCAACTTTAACCGGATCACCTACTTTTTCACCTGAAGTATTTATAGTTTGAATTATTATTTCATTTTTAGAACTGACGCCACCATTATAAGCTATTACAAATGTGCCGTCGGAAAAACATCTTACTTCTTTAGACTTTAATGTCCAATATTCAGATGTATTATTATTTACCAAAATATTTTCACCCACGGGGTTAAAATCCTTATCATAAGCTTGGGCATATAAATCTCTTCTCCCGTTTCTGGCGTCCTCCCATAATACAATTGATTCGCCGAAGCTGTTAAATTTTACTGAAGAATGGTTTTGAATGGAACTAAATTTATCATCATTAATCTTCACTAAAGATTCGACTGGTTGAAGATTTTCATATTTCCGGATATAAATGTTTTCATCCCCCGCTGCATAACCGCTGAAAGTATAATAAAAGTAATTGTTAATGAAATTGGTAAAATTTCCTTCAATATTATAGATGCTGTCAATATTTACTTTTATAGAAGTTGGAATACTCCATTTCTCTCCGCTTTTGTTCAATCGGTAAAAATAATAATTACCGTTGATATTGCTGCTTACATAAAAAATACTGTCTTTGTCAGATGAGATTCCAAAATTTTGAATAGCAGCCGAAGATTTAGCAAGTATAATTTCTTCGCTCATACTTTGATCAGGTGAAATAATTTTTGCCAGTAAAACATCATCAGAATACTGTAAAGACTGCCAAACGACACAAGAATATCCGTCATAAGTTGATTCTATAGCAGGCGAATTTTTCTGCTGAACACCTAAATTATCGTTTACTTTTAAAGGAACTCCAATTTTATTTCCGTACCTGTTATACTTCTGAACATAGATATATAAATCATCATTTACTTTAGATTTCCAGGTAATCATATAATTTTGATCATCATCGACAGCAGCAATATTACTCGCGTAATAAAGTCCGGTTAAATTACTTTCAGCAACTAAATTTTCTGAAGTTATCGGCCTTCCATCATCGGAGAAAAGCTGCATAAAAATCTGATATGTTGGATAAGAAACATTTGTAAAATATGTTACCATAAAACCGCCGTCAGCGGCAACAGTTATAAATAACTTTTCAATGTTGTTATTCATTTGATAAATTACACCATTTTCGATTCTTTCGCCATTAGCGTTAAATTGCTGAATTAATAATTGATTATTATTTATAACCCAGCCGATGACAAATTTACCTGTTTTATTCGCGGCTATAACCGGTGAAACGGATGAATAATTATTATCAACAAAATTAAATACATTTATATTACTTTTTAATTTTTCATCGTTGCTGTTAAAGAATTGCGCGTAAACTTCATTTTTTCCATTTCGGTAGTCTAGCCAAGTACAAGCATAGCTTCCATTTCCTGCCAATGCCGAAGAAACATATTGCTGCACCGCGCCAAAATCTCCCCCTAATGAGTTAACCATAAAGTTGGGTTTTATTTCTGGGGGAATTATTGTATCCATGATTGCTTGTTGAGATGCAATGCTTTCTTGCTTCGATACTTTTTTAGACGCGAAGTTTTGAGGAAAAACTTTAAGATTTCCACTTATGATTATAAAAACTATTAGGAGAAAAATATTTTTTAACATGAATAATACCTTAATAAATCTCATAAAAAATTACTTGGTTTTATTTCAGAAGTAGAAGTTTAAGCCAAGGCCGATTTTTGTATTTACATCCGATGTTTTATATTCATAAGTATAAGTATCAATGCTAGTTTGGCTGATTGTTCTGGAATCAGATTTGGCGGAAACTCTTGAATAAATAAATTTAATATTGGCGGTCAGGGAAAGTGAGTTATTAAAATAATATTCTGCTCCAAAACCTAAATTAAAATGGAAAGGCGAATTTAAATCTTCCATAAATTCTTTTTCGTTATTCTCTGTTATTGTACCATCCTGATTAGTTGGAAATAAATTTTTGTATTTATAATCGGCAAAAGCAAATTGTTTCCCTAAACTAGCCAAAGCGTATACACTTACTTTTTGGGGTTCCATTTCCTGAAAGTAATATTTTATTCCTACATTAAAATCGAGTAAGGTTAAACTATTTTTTCTCTCCGAGCCTGAATCATATTGATTGTTAGAAGATTGATTTCTGGAATGAGTTTCCGATCTGTTTTCTGTAGAAGCTGCGGTATAGCTCAAATCAAGGCTTAACCTAAGTTTTCTATTAGCCGCATAAGTTAGCTGAGCTTCCATATTTGTGGAATTTACCGAATAATTATTAACTGTAGGATATTGATAATTGGAATTATTTATGACTTCATAAACTTTGCCTGAATAATAAGGGACATATAAAACTCCAAACGACCATTTATTCCGTAGTGTGCTGAAATTTGATACCGTTACTTCATCATCAAAATTATTTTGTTCCGGTAAAGATTCTACAGCCGGGTTATTTTTGTCCTTTTCAATTCTTTCCTGTTCAAGCTTAGCCAGCCTTTGCTGTTTTTCTTTCTTCTGTTTCTCTAAACGCTCTCTTTCAACTTTTTCAAATCTTTTATTAACATAACCTTTAATTTCATCAATATTTTTGGTAAAACCGTTTTTATTAGAATATACTATACCATACTTTTCCAATGAAAGCTTATCAACAGCGAGAAGAACAGTTGATTCATGGCTATATTTAGCATAATCAAACTCTATTTTATCTTCATTTATATTTGTTACTAAGCATGGAAAGGATTTACCGTTAATTATATATAAAGTATCGGGACGGGGAGTCTGGGCAAATAAAGTTACTGAAAAAAGGACAAAAATAAGAGTTTTCATATGGCACCCTCTGAATGTTCGAATATTGAATAAATTAATTTAGAAATATTATGATATTCTTGTGAAAAGTAATCTTGAATTGATTTCCCCAAATAACATCGGTTGGAACAGTGATTATTAAATTCTATTAAAGGAATGTGTAAGATAATTTCCCCCATTTCATTTTAATAATTATTTTAATTGCTATCGTAAAGCAAATTAAGTGCCTAAAAAATAATCCTAATCCATCAAAAATAAAAGCAAATGTATAAAATAATAAACATTGCGGTACAATTTATTGGTCATCAAAAGATGATCTACTTTTAGTTTTCAATTTAATTTTTTTAAATATAAATCCATCAGAAAATTTGAATCATAATCATGCGGGACAAAAAGATTTGAACATCGGAGAGCGAATTACTCATTTTTCGAAACGATAACATAAGCAATAATAAGTATTTGTAAACATATTAAAAGGAGTAAAGAAAATTGATACACTTAATTTTCCATGAATTTTTAACACCTCTTTTTCTAACATCTTGCTTGAAAAAGTCTTTCACGGGAACCAACATTGGTTATTTATATATAAATATGGAGCGGCTTCTGAACGAATTTAAAAGCCTTTCAAGACGAGAGTAGTGCGTATTCAAAGCGCATTCAGAGCGTATTCAAAGCGCATTCAGAGCGTATCCAGATTTGAGATGATTATATTTTAGGCAGGGAAGAAAATTAAACGGATAAATTACATTAACAAACCTTCTTACAATTACTAGATTTAGAACCTACACACTTTACCCATTTTCCTATAAATATACTGTGAAGTATTATTTAATACAATAATAATCTAACATAACTATGACATTTTTATGACAAATGAAGATGTAAAAAGAATTAAAATTTCGGTAGAAATAATCTCAAACAATAATTTTGCAGAGGAATAAAATGAAACGAAGAGTTGCGGTAACAGGTATCGGAGTTCTTATTCCGGGCGCAAATAATAAAGATTTACTATGGAAACATATAAAAGAAGAAGTATCTGTACTAGATAAATTAGACAAAATAGATACAAGTAATCTCCCATTAAAAATAGGAGGCGAACTTAGAACATTTGATCCTAAAGATTTCTTTGATCATCGGCAGGCAAGAAGAATGGATAAATATGCGCAGCTTTCTGTGGCTGGAGCTATACTTGCGTGTAGAGACGCCGGAATAAAATTCTCTTCTTTGCAAAACGATCGTGTAGGCATTTTTGAAGGCACTTCACTCGGGCCTTTGGGCGGAACATTAAACTACTATCGTACCTACCTTACAAACAACTGCTGCAATTTCCATCCACACTTGCTTACAACCAGTATGATGGGCTCCGGGTCAGGATTTATTTCACTTATCATAGGCACACACGGGCCTTCCACTACAATATCAGACGGCAGTGCTTCTTCAACCTGTGCCATAGGTTATGCTTTTAGACAGATAAAATATGGAATGCTTGATTTTGCATTAGCCGGAGGAGCGGAAACTCCCCTCTGCGAAGAAATAATCGCTACATTTTGTAGTGCTCATCTTCTTTCAACTGAATATGATGAGCCCTGTTTTGCGGTTAAACCAATTGATCGCGATAGGAATGGATTTGTTTTAAGCGAAGGTACCGCTTTTCTTTTTTTGGAATCTTTAAAAAATGCCATTGAAAGAGGTGCTCATATATATGCAGAGATAGCCGGATTCGGTGAAACCACAGATGCATATCACCCTACTTCACCGCATCCGGAAGGAAACTGGATTGCCAAAGCAATGAGTTTGGCACTAAAAGAGGCTGAGATTCAACCTTCTGAAATCCAATATTTAAATGCACACGGAACTGCCACAAAATTAAATGATATTGTTGAATCAAAGGCAATAAATAAGGTATTTAATCGCAACTTGGATAATCCAATTGTTAGTTCCACAAAACCAATCACCGGTCATTTATTAGGCGCTTGTGGAGCTTTAGAAAGCGCGATTACAATTCTTTCTATCGAAAATCAGTTCGCTCCTGGAACTATATCTCTAAGAAATCCTGACGTGGAATGCAAATTAGAATCACTGCCGGTTAAAGGGGTACCTGCGAATATTAAAAATTCAATGTGCAATAATTACAGCTTTGGTGGAAGAAACACTTCATTGGTTTTTCGTTATTACCAAAGCAATATAAATTAACAGGAGGAAAATATGTTTAGTAAATGTTTTTTTGCTGTATTAATGCTGAGTATTATTTTTCTTGCCGGTTGCTATAGTTCTGAAACACTCCAGGCTGATAAAGTAAAAGGCAGTTTAGATTATAATAAGGTTACCATAATAATAACCGAAGATAACGGGACAACTTGTCAGTACCAGCTATTAAAAAATAATCCAGGCACAATTAAGAATGATACACTTTTAGGTAAGGCATTAAAAATTTCGGAGGATACGGAGTTGGATAAGAGTAAAATTTACAATTTGAAGATTCCCGTTTCAAAAATAAAATACATGGAAGTAGAGAATTTTAGTACATCAAAAACAATTTTATTAACTGCCGGTATTGCTGGGGCTGTAGCAATTATAGCAGCTATTTCCAGCAATGGAAGCAGTGGAAGCAGCGAAACTTCCGGATGGCTAAAAAGCGATGGGACCTTCAGAAATTTTTCGTGTCCTCTCATTTATACTTTGGGTGATGAAGGTTATAAACTCGAATCAGAAACTTTTGCCGGTGCTGTTTTTAAAGGAATCGAAAGGACATCGTATGATATTCTCAGCAACATTAAACCGATAAAAGGCGTTTATAAAATGAGGCTGGTTAACGCAAGAGAAGAAACCGAATATGTAAATAAGTTTAAACTAATTACAGTTGATCATTCTCCGGATGTCTCTATCATTCCCAATGCTGCCGGAAAGATTCATACTATTTCAAATCTAATACGCCCTATTAATGCTTTTAATAAAAATGGCGACAATATTATAAACATCATAAACAATGAAGATGAACGGCTTTATGAAAGTAATCTGGAGAATGTAGATGTTAATAATGAAAAAGATTTAGTCGATTATGTAACCGTAACTTTTCCCAAGCCGCTGGATGCGGAATCGGTTAAAATAATTGTAAGCGGGTTAAACACAAAATTAGCTTATTTCGCTTTGGAGAAAATTTTCGCATTTCAGGGCAATAAAAGAATAAGCTGGTATAATTGTTTGGATTCAGATACAACTGAGCGTACTAAATTTATTCAATGGTTAACGCGGGAAGGCATGCTTCATTTTGCCATTTGGAATGGTGAGACCTGGAGTGAACGAGGAGTTGTACCCGATGTAGGACCGGGTGTTGAAAAAACTCAAATTACTATCCTTAATTTATTCGATATTCCCGGAGATAAATTAATTGTAAAGGCTTCATTTAGAACCGGCTTATGGCGGCTTAACAACATTGCGGTGGATTATTCATCTGATTCTCAATATAAAATTCAAGAGTTATCATCAATTTCCGCAATAAACGAAAAAGGAGAAAATATTTCCTCTTTAATAGCAGAATCAGATTCCTCCTATTATGTAACATTTATTGGTAACCAGGCAGATATTTGTTTTCCTGTTCCTAAAAAAGCACATGAGCATTCCAGAACCATAATTGCACTTACGAAAGGATTCTACAATCAATGGGGAGCAGCTAATGAAAAAACAGAGCCGCAAATTGTAGATCAAATTTTAACTGAGAGTTTTTTCGGGAGCAAGTTTCTTATTCCTCTTTGGTTAAAAGAACATTCAAACCAGTGATCCAATATTTTCTTTAACCGTGCAAATATTTTTTGAGAGTTTTTTTAAGTAATAGTTAAAAAATAAAAAAAGGACTGACTAAAGAGTTAAAAATTGCCATTTCGAATCTGTCCTCGTCCGTGGCGGCGGAGAGAAATCTTTTTAAAATCAAAGACTTCTCTCTTCAGTCGAATTGACAAACAAGCTTTTTGGATAATCCCGTTTTTTAGCTCCGCGAGCAGGACTCGAACCTGCATCCCGAAATTTTCGGGATAACAGCCGAAGACGCTTTTACAGCTAAATTTTTATATCACCGTTAACTACTCGTTCTATCATAACTCTGCTCTTCCATGATTTTATTTTTCTTTCGGCCGATAGTGCTTCTGATTTGTTTGGGTATTCTTTAATATAAACAATCTCCCAAGGCCTATATCTTGATGTAAAACCTTTTTCTACTGTATTATGATATTCTAATCTCAAGGATGGATTTTTTGATATCCCAACATAATATTTTAACGCTGATTTTGATTGTAGTATATAAAGGTAATATATCATTATTATAAAATAATATTCAAACTTCGACCGTATGCTCTATATTTTAATTTTCTACGATTAATATAAAAAAGCCTCAGTTATTACCGAGGCTTTTAGCTCCGCGAGCAGGACTCGAACCTGCATCCCGAAATTTTCGGGATAACAGCCGAAGACGCTTTTACAGCTAAATTTTTATATCACCGTTAACTACTCGTTCTATCATAACTCTGCTCTTCCATGATTTTATTTTTCTTTCGGCCGATAGTGCTTCTGATTTGTTTGGGTATTCTTTAATATAAACAATCTCCCAAGGCCTATATCTTGAGGTAAAACCTTTTTCTACTGTATTGTGATATTCTAATCTCAAGGATGGATTTTTTGATATCCCAACATAATATTTTAACGCTGATTTTGATTGTAGTATATAAAGGTAATATATCATTATTATAAAATAATATTCAAACTTCGACCGCATGCTCTATATTTTAATTTTCTACGATTAATATAAAAAAGCCTCAGTTATTACCGAGGCTTTTAGCTCCGCGAGCAGGACTCGAACCTGCATCCCGAAATTTTCGGGATAACAGCCGAAGACGCTTTTACAGCTAAATTTTTATATCACCGTTAACTACTCGT
Source organism: uncultured Bacteroidota bacterium (assembly GCA_963798775.1). Lineage (GTDB taxonomy): Bacteria > Bacteroidota > Ignavibacteria > Ignavibacteriales > Ignavibacteriaceae > CAWCUK01. The sequence goes on along the minus strand of CAWCUK010000003.1, from coordinate 546,328 downwards.
TCTATCATAACTCTGCTCTTCCATGATTTTATTTTTCTTTCGGCCGATAGTGCTTCTGATTTGTTTGGGTATTCTTTAATATAAACAATCTCCCAAGGCCTATATCTTGAGGTAAAACCTTTTTCTACTGTATTGTGATATTCTAATCTCAAGGATGGATTTTTTGATATCCCAACATAATATTTTAACGCTGATTTTGATTGTAGTATATAAAGGTAATATATCATTATTATAAAATAATATTCAAACTTCGACCGCATGCTCTATATTTTAATTTTCTACGATTAATATAAAAAAGCCTCAGTTATTGCTGAGGCTTTTAGCTCCGCGAGCAGGACTCGAACCTGCATCCCGAAATTTTCGGGATAACAGCCGAAGACGCTTTTACAGCTAAATTTTTATATCACCGTTAACTACTCGTTCTATCATAACTCTGCTTTTCCATGATTTTATTTTTCTTTCGGCCGATAGTGCTTCTCATTTGTTTGGGTATTCTTTAATATAAACAATCTCCCAAGGCCTATATCTTGATGTAAAACCTTTTTCTACTGTATTATGATATTCTAATCTCAAGGATGTATGCTCTATATTTTAATTTTCTACGATTAATATAAAAAAGCCTCAGTTATTACCGAGGCTTTTTGCTCCGCGAGCAGGACTCGAACCTGCAACCCTTCGGTTAACAGCCGAATGCTCCACCATTGAGCTATCGCGGAATTTATTAAACTTTGTCGTTTAATCGTTCAAAATTTGAGTTCTAAACATAATTACTAGTTGAATATTTGTCAAGTACTTCTGTTTTATTTTTTATAAAAAAATTTAATACACCTTTAATTTACCTTTTTTTTGCTAAAGAATGAGATTTTTTTTCCATAATAATTAAATCTCTTTAATATTATTTTTGTCGCGATACATTTTGATAATATTTAGAAAAATTTTCCCGTAGCTTTCATACTTTTTCATTCCTACGCCGTTAATATTAAGCAGACTAATTTTATCAGTCGGAAGATATGCTGCCATTTCCATCAAAGATTTATCAGAAAAAATAATATACGCCGGTATTCCCCGCTCTTCGGCTAAATTCCATCTTTTAGTTCGCAGAATCTCAAACAACTCAGTATCATAGTTTAAATCCTTTTGTTTTGGTTTTAACGGAGCGGACTTTTGTTCCTTTACAATGCCGAAAACCTTTTTATTTTTTAATAAAACATCTACAGCTTTTGGCGCGAGTTTTAAGCTGCCGAACTCAATATCTCTAAATAAAAGTTCTTTATTAACAAACTGACGTGAAAGAATCTGCCATTGTTTCTTATTAAATTCCTTTCCTATTCCATAAATAGATAAACTTTGATGTCTGTTCGAAAAAATTCTATCGGTTTCATTGCCTAATAAAAGATCTATTATATAATTGGCGCCGTATATTTCTCCCGTACGTTTTACGGCAGATAAAAATTTTTGAGCCGGAATTGTAACATCTATTTTATCCTGCACACCATGAACACAATTATCGCACATACCGCAGTTATCAATATAAAATTTTTCACCGAAATAATTTATTAATGGAATTCGCCGGCAATTTTCCGTTTCGGCTAATTTTACCATTGCCTCCAAATGCATAACTGCGGCAGCTCGTTCTACTTCATTTTCTTTCTGATCGATAAAATAATTTATTTTGGATAAGTCAGCATAACTGAAAAGAAGCAGACAATCGGCTCGAAGTCCGTCACGTCCCGCCCTTCCAATTTCCTGGTAGTAAGATTCAATATTTTTGGGAAGATCATGGTGCAAAACAAATCTTACATTCGATTTATTTATTCCCATTCCAAACGCAATAGTTGCAATAATGATATCAACTTTATCTTTAATAAATAAATCTTGGTTTTTATTTCTCTCCTCGTCGGTTAGTCCGGCATGATAAGGTTTTGTGGAAAAACCCATTGCCGAAAGTTTTTCATGCAGGGTGTCAACTTGTTTTCTGGAAAAACAATAAACAATCCCCGATTGATTTTTATGTTCATTTAAGAAATCAACAGTTTGCTGAAAGGAATTCTGTTTTGGAACTATTTGTAAGAAAAGATTTTTCCTGTTAAAGCCGGCAATAAACTTCATCGGCTGTTTCATATTTAAATTTTTAACAATATCGGATTGAACTTGCGGCGTTGCCGTTGCCGTAAGTCCTACACAAACTGCCGAAGGAAATTTTTCTCTTAATTTGCCGAGCAATCTGTAATCTTTACGGAAATCATGTCCCCACTCCGAGATGCAATGCGCTTCGTCTATGGTTATACAATCTACTTTTACAGACGCAAGTAAATTAATAATTTCTTCTTTTCCGAATGATTCCGGAGCAAGATAAAGCATTTTTGCTAAACCGTTTTTTACATTTCCCGAATTTATTTCATATTCTTCAGGGGATAGAGAACTATTTAAAAGTGCAGCGTTTACACCATTTTGCCTCAGTTGTTCAACTTGATCTCTCATTAAAGAAATTAATGGTGAAATTACAATTGTTAAGCCTTCAAAAATAAGCGCGGGAATTTGATAGCAAATTGATTTCCCTCCGCCGGTAGGCATAACTACCAGTGTTTCATTTTTATTTATAACGCTGTTTATAATTTCTTTTTGAAGCGGCCGGAATATATCGTATCCGAAAGTAGATTTTAAAATTTGTTCTGCTCTTTTCATTTTCTCTTTTTTTTATAATGATAATTTGAACTAATATAAAAATATTTCTTTCAAACAAAACATAAAGAATTTAATTATTTTATTACCCGTCTTTTGGGTTCCGAAGTTATTTCTTTATTTAAAAATTCTTAATTTGCTTTAAGTAATTAATTTTTCATACATCCTACTGAGGGCGAAACATGAAAATATTTTTCCTAAATATTGCTATCATTTTTATTTTTCTAATAAGTTTTGAAACCGCGGCTCAAGAAGCTAAAGATAAGGCTATTTTTGTAAAACCTGAACATGGTTTTTTCTTTAATGAAATTCTAAAGGATACAAAAGAATTTAATAAAAAAGAAAAAGAAGATAGAAAAATATTCAGAATGGATTTTACGGGACTCGATCTGCCAAAATCTGTTGATGAATTTAAAGCGGCTTGGTATAATCCTCCCATTTCACAAGGTTTAACCGGCACTTGCTGGGATTTCTCCACAACTTCTTTTTTTGAATCTGAAATTTACCGTATTCATAATAAAAAGATAAAACTTTCCGAATTATATACAGTCTATTGGGAATATGTTGAAAAAGCAAAAAGATTTATTGAAGAACGAGGAAATTCCGTTTTCGGCGAAGGCTCGGAAGCTAACGCGGTTACAAGAATTTGGGAAAAATACGGGATAATTCCGGAAAAAGATTTTACCGGATTAAAACCCGGCCAAAAATTTCATGATCACAGCAAAATGTACGCGGAAATGAATGATTACCTGCAAAAGCTTAAACAGAATAACGCTTGGAATGAAGAGGAGGCAATAAGCACAATAAAAAGTATAATGAATCATTACATAGGAACACCTCCCTCAAAAGTTACTCTTGATGGAACTGAATACACACCAAAAGAATATTTGGCTAAAGTTGTGGATCTTAATCTTAACGACTATGTAGATGTTATGTCTTTAATGGAGGAGCCGTATTGGCAAAAGGTTGAATACAAAGTTTCAGATAACTGGTGGCACAGTAAAGATTATTATAATGTTCCGCTGGATGTTTTTATGAAAATACTTAAAGACGCGGTTAGAAAAGGCTATACAACCGTAATTGGCGGTGATGTTTCTGAGCCGGGATATGTAGGAAAAGAAGATGTGGCGATAGTTCCGTCTTTTGATATTCCTTCGCGATATATTGACGAAAACGCGCGGCAATTTCGGTTCAGCAACCATACAACAACAGATGACCATGGAATTCATCTAGTCGGATTTGAAAATAAAAACGGCAAAGATTGGTATTTAATTAAAGATTCTGCTGCCGGCTCCCGCGACGGAAACAATAAAGGTTATTATTTTTATAACGAAGATTATGTAAAATTAAAAATTATGGATTTCATGATTCATAAAGACGCTTTAGGCGACTACTTAAAAAAATTCGATTGATTTGATAAACATACTGCCGCTGCGGATTTATTAAGATCCACAGCGGTATTTATTTCTTTTAATCTATGTACTAAAAAATTTTTTAGTGATTTTCTCTTTTTTACAACAAAAATAAATTCCCGCTATTTCATCTAAAAAATGATAATCGTAATTTCGTTAAGCGATTTCTGAGATCGAAATTTCCTAAAAAAACTAATTAATTTATTTATAAACAAATAAGGTTATCATGAAAAAATTTCTACTATCCTTTTCATTAATTTTTCTTTTTCTTGTAACTGTAAACGCTCAAGATTCAACAGTAACCTTTGTAGGGCCCGGTACCAAACTGCACCATGTGTTTATTCCCGAAGGTCCATGGAATATTAATATACTTGAAGTGGATATTACAAATCCATATATCAAAGTTGAATCCGCGGTTGCCAGAGATGTATTGGGCGGCGGCTTAGAAAAATCTTCATCCATGTCCGCAAGAAATGACAGAGAAGGACATAGGATTTTAGGCGCCGTAAACGGAGATTATTTTGGAATTAGCGCACCGACAAATCCTTATACCTTTTTGGCAAATTCTATGGTTAAGGACGGGGAATTTGTTTTCGGCAGAACCCACAAAAGAAGTGAATTCGCGATGCTGGAAAACGGTAAACCGCTTATGGAAATATTTCAGTTTAATGGATCGGTTACAACAAAAATGGATAGTTCGTTCAAGATATTCGGTGTTAACCGTGAGCGAGGCGCGGATCAGCTTTTGTTGTTTAATAAATATATCGGCTCATCTACCAAAACAAATCAGTACGGAACTGAAATAAAAATTCAAATTGTAGATACATTTGCGGTAAACGATACCTTACGTTTCGTGGCAGTCGAAAAACAATCTTCTGTTGGAAATATGACAATCGCAGGCAGTTATATTTTATCCGGGAACGGAAAAGCCGGTACTTTTCTTAATCAAAATGTAAATATAGGCGACACAATAAAATTATTCTTAGGAACTAAACCAAAACTTGGAAATGTTGCTACATTAGTCGGCGGCGGACCACGTTTAATTGAAAACGGCACAATTCCGGCTGATTTTGTCGGTGTGGAAGGTTTCGGAGAAAGTCATGTTAATACACAGCATCCCAGAACAGCTTTAGGATTCAGTAAAGACAGTACAAAATTATATTTGCTTACTGTAGACGGAAGGCAGCCGGGTTTAAGCGCCGGAATGAGTTGTTCACAGCTTGCACATTATATGAGCTCTATCGGCTGCTATAACGCATATAATTTAGACGGCGGCGGATCAACAGCAATGGTTGTTAGAAATAAAATTGCAAACAGCCCTTCTGATCCCGGAGGAGAACGATCTGTTGGAAGTTGTATTATGATTGCATCTACCGCGCCCACGGGACCGGCAAATGTTCTACATATCTCACCCGAAACCATTAAAATTTTTACAGGAAAAAATGTAACATATACTGTTCAGGCTACAGATGAATATGAAAACCCGGTTACTTTAAATTTAAACCAAGTTCAATACTCGTTAAGTAAAGAAGATTTGGGATCTATCTCTGCCGACGGACTTTTTACTGCCGGAACAGTAGCTGACAGCGGATACATTTATGTTACGTATAATGATTTAAAAGATTCCGCTTTTGTAATAGTAAAAACAGTTGATCATATTGAATTATCACCCAAAACAGCAGTTACGGATAACATAAGACTGGTTAATTTTTCAACTAAAGTTATTGATACGGACGGACAAGAACAGCCTGTTGAAGCCGGTTTATTAAGCTGGGCATGCAGTGATACAACAGTAGGTAAAATTGATGTTCTGGGGCAATTTAAAGGGAATGAAACCGGTACCGCAAAAATTATAGCATCATATATGGGCTCTAAGGATACAGCTAATATAACGGTTCAAATAGGAACAGGACGAACTATTATAGATTCAGTTGAAAGTACATCAGTTTGGAATTTGGCCGGTGAAAACGTCGATTCTTCAAATACTTTTATAACTTTTACGGAAGATACTTCTACAATCGGTAATTCATCTTTAAAACTTAATTATTCTTTTACCTATCAAACGGGAAAATATAATTGGGCTTATTTAAATACCGATATTCCAATTTACGGAGTACCCGATTCTATTTTCATTGATGTACTTTCCGACGGCCAAAATCATAGAGTATTTTTAGATGTTTCCGATGCTCTTGGTCATTTCTATAGATTAAATACTAATAAACTTGCTAATAATGCAGGAGTTTTTGAAACTTTAAAGGGAAGAATTATTAGTTCAACCGGGGTTATTTTTCCACTGAAACTGCAGAGTATTTCAATTCCTTTAGGTAGCGGAATGCAGGCAGGCGAGGTTTACAGCGGTTCAATTTTATTCGATAATATAAGGGTAAGCTATCCTAATGAACCAACGTATGTCGCGGCATTTCAAGCGCCTTCAACATTTAGACTTTTCCAGAATTATCCAAATCCGTTTAATCCTTCAACAAGAATTGCATATCAAATTCCTAAAACCGGATTTGTAAGTCTAAAAATTTATGATATTCTAGGAAATGAAATCACTACTTTAGTAAATGAAGAAAAATCAACCGGAACTTATGAAGTAACTTTTGACGCGAATAAACTTTCAAGCGGTGTTTATTTTTATCAATTGAGAATGGGTAGTTATATAGCAGTTAAAAAATTAATGCTTCTTAAATAAATTTTCTTCAACTTTAAGGGTGTCTTTAGCAATAAGGGCATCCTTTTTTTTCATTTCTTTTTTCATTCCTTATTACAGAGTAAACCGCAATAATTATTGTGATGTTTTTAACATTCCCCTAAATTTTATACAAGGATATTTGTGGAGTTATCTTTCAAGCAATAATATAGGTATAATAATGAAGAAACTAATACTGCTGTTCTTAATTCTTAATTTTTCTCTGGTTCTTGCTCAAAATAAAAAAGATACCGCAAATATTTCTCAATACTACAGCGGAAAGTTCGGTTTTTATTCTCCAAGAGCTGAATTAAATAACGGAATTTTAATCGGTGTAGACGGGATAACTCAATTCAATAAATATAATTTCTTTTTAAGCGGAGACGCGGATTTATATTATAAAAAAACTTTCGATTTTTTTATTCCTCCAAAACCGGATATTTCAGATCAGCAATTAATTTTAATTCCGCTTCACGTAAATTTCGGATATCAATTATTGGATGTTGAAGATGCGGATACAAAAGCATACGGAGGAATTGGCGGAGGTTATTATCTATACTTTTACAATATAAATTATAGAAGCACCAGCGGCGGCCTTTTAGGCGGATTAACAACTACAAATTCTGAATCGGTAAATGGAGGCAAACCTTTTTTTACTATATTTATGAGAGCCTTAATCGGGAAAATATTTATTGAACCAAGATTATATATCGCCGCAAAAACTGAAGGGAAAGTGGGTGATTATAATTATGTGATAGATCCTTCGGGCTTCTCAATTACTTTAGGTTTCCAATATTAATTAAGTAATGCCTTATTGCTTATAAACAATAAGGCATTTCCAATTATTCTTTTTATTCCTATTTCTACAACACTCCCATTTCTTTAAGTAGAAAATCAGCGCCGCCTACTTTTTGCGTAATCCATAAAACATAACGAATATCAACTCCGATTGATCTGCTGTATTTTGCGCTCCATGTATAATCATTTATGGTGGCTTCATAAGCGCGGTCGAAATTTACACCTATAAGTTCACCGTACGCATTCATAATAGGACTACCGGAATTTCCACCGCTTGTATCGGTATTATATAAAAGCGCGACCGGAACATCATTTAATTTATCGCTTTTAAACATTCCAAAATCTTTATTCTTGTATAATTCTCTTATCTTTTCCGGAAGTTTATATTCACCGGATTTTTTTCCTTTTTCGATAACGCCTGTTAAAGTTGTTATAGGTTCATAATAAACAGCATCGGCGGGAGAATAGCCCTTTATATATCCGTATGTTAATCTTAAAGTCCGGTTAGCGTCCGGCACAAATGATTTATTAAGCCATCGCTTTTTTGCGTCCATTAACTGAGCCAATAAAATATTTAATTTACCTTCTCTTAATTCACTTCTTTTCTGTCTTTCCTGTTTAACATCCTGTACTTTTCTTACAAAATCAATCCACGGGTCATCTAACGAATTAATTTCTTTAACAGATTTTCCGGCAAGATTTTCAAAATGTTCTTGAGTAAAAACTATACTGTTGTTGAATATTTTATTGAGAAAATTTTCAACAGAATTACGCCCGCTTGAAAAATGTGAGAAAGGTTCTACATTTTTTAGCTCCGGAAATTCTACCGCGTCAGATAAAATTTTTGAAGTAATGTCCTTATCAATTTCCGTATCAAAGCCGGAATAAAGATGACTTGTCGCGACCAAAAAATCTTCTTTATTTTTGAATCTTCTATCGGCTTCAGGTTTATCCAGTTCATTATGATATTGGATTAAAAGTTCCGCTAAACGATACGCTGTACTTTGTCTGCTTAGTTGAGAAAGAACCAACGGCAGTCTTCCTTCATCCAAAATTTCTGTATAAACTTCATCAATTTTGTCTAGAAGATTTCCGTATTTGTCTTTCAATTCGGGATTATTATTTATAAAAGATTGAAGCTGTTTTTCTTCTTCCTGCTTTTTCCTAACTAAATCGAGTCTATCCAACCCTTTTAATTTGCCTCTGTAATTTTTCATTACATTAGCCAGTCCTTTAATAGTAGTAGAAATATCCAGCGCGAATTCAGGATTATCCGCTCCTTTTTCTTCATAATAATTAATCAGCCAATCATATAATTCAGAAATATAAGGAAGCTGAAATTCCTGCTGATAAATTAAAAACTGCGAGGGCTGATGCTTAAAAGTTCTGCCGGGATAGCCAAGGATAAAAATAAAATCACCTTCACCCACACCGTTAGCATTTATATTTAAATATTTCTTTGGATGGTAAGGAACATTCTCCTCAGAATAAGGAGCGGAACTTCCGTCCGGCGCGACATAAGCACGCATAAAAGAAAAATCGCCCGTATGGCGCGGCCAAACCCAATTATCGGATTCTCCCCCGAACTCGCCGATAGCTCTCGGCGGTACGTAAACTAAACGAACATCTTTAATAGTTTTATAACGGAATAAAACATAAGATTGCCCTGTAAACATTTCAGAAACAACAGCGGTTATTGTAGGATCTTTTTCCTCTTCTTCTTTTTCAATTTTATTTATTTCTTTAGAAATTGCCTCCGCCCTTTCAGAAACATCTTCGGCGGAATTCGCAGCGTTTAATATTTTTTCGGAAACATCCTCATAAGAATCGGTGATGCGGCAAACCACACCTTGCGCTTTAATTTCTTCATTTCTTTCTTTTGCAAGAAATCCATTTTCCAAGAAGTTATTTTCTGTTGTACTTGCCCTTTGCACCGCACCGAACGCGCAGTGGTGATTTGTTATTATTAATCCTTCAGGAGAAATAAATGATCCCGTACATCCGCCTACATTAACAAGCGCGTCAATTAAACTTACGCCGTCGGGATTATAAACGTCGTCAACACTTATTTTTAATCCGGCTTTTTTTAGATCAATTTTATGAATTTCACTTAATGGAAACATTCCTTCGTCGGGAGAAAATGGAGTCATCGCGGCAAATAAAAATATTGCGACTAATAAAATTCCGTATAGAAAATTTTTCGATGAGATTTTTTTTAACAACACGCTGCCCTCTTATTTATTTCCGTTTTTTTTAGTTAAAACAAATGTAACTTCAGTTGATTTTAGAGTATCAATATAAACTTCTTTTATTAATGTTTCATATCCTTCTTTATGAATAATAAATTTTACATTGTTAGAAACAGTTTTATAATATATAATCTTGTCATTTTCAAAATTTGTAACGGCAATTTTTCTTTTTACCGCCAGTTTATTATAACCAGAGAAAAAACCGCCGCTTTCATCAGCAATTTGCAACGGAGGAGATTTTAATAACATATAATTTATATCGACTAAATTCTTTAAGCAGATTTTCTCTTCCGTAAAAGAGGTGTCTTTATCAATTCCTTCGGCATTAAGCACAATTCTATATATTCCGTTTGTTAATAAAGAATCTTCATTAAATAAATAATTATAACTTCCGCTTCTCAATTCTGAATTAATTATTGTAATTATCTCACTTCGATCATCAACACCCAAGAGAGAAAGTTTTACATTACTTTTAAAGGTATAAAAAATTCAAAGGCGGTTCCTCTTTCAAAAGGATTAGGATAATTTTGCTTTAGCGAAAAAGTAGAATCAAAATCGGAATTTTGTGTTGTAGTATCATCAAAAGAATATATTACATAAACTTTCGCACCGGAAACAGTAACTTCATTTTGATTTATCACTCTGCCATAAAACGCTGCGGGCTTATATAAATTTGGATGAGTTGATTCATCTTTGCAGGAAGAAATTAAGAGAGGAAAGATTAATGAAAAGAAAAAAACAACCGCTATTTTTATTTTGCTCATATTTGCCCATAAAAACAGAAAAGCCCGATTGCTCGGGCATTTTCTCCAGAAAGAATATTATGAATTAGATTAAAGATTCTTTTAATCTTCTTCCTACCGAAATAAAAAATCCTAAAACCATTACAAGAACACCAGTCCATACTAAACTTATAAATGGTTTAACACTCGCCGCAATTGATAAAACTTGTTTTGGTTTTTCATGCGTAACAGCGGAAAGCTGTGAGAAAATAAACTCTGCTTTTTCTGAGGCGGGATCTATTTTCTTAACTTCAATTTTTAAATTAGCGTCCGCAATTTCCACAGGAATATAATTAAAATTGCTTCCCTCTTTTTTAATCATGGGTTCTACATTATAAGTTTTTCCGTCTTTTTTAACGACAAGAGCTGTACCCATTTTAAAATCGCCGCCGTTCATCATCACATTCATATCGGGTTTAACAAATTCATTGTAAACAACGGTTGCCCCTTCAAATTCAGTTTTATCACCGATTTTAAGTTCTGCCGCTTGGCCGTGACCCTGTCCTTTATCTTCTTCATACCCAATTGGGGAAACATAAAAATCTTTGGTAAAAAGAGAAATAATATCCGGCTCTCTCATCAATCCGTTATTATAATCGCTTATATACATAACCGGAGAAACCTTATAAATTTTGTCTCCTTTTTGCAGGTCGATATTAAAAGCATATTTGGTATTATTTTCAATCGGTTCGTAACCGGTAAAAGTCATTTTATAACCGAATGCCTCAGTAGTTTCGCCTTTAATTAAATCCACATCTTTTTCGGTTCCGTAAACCGCCGAACCTATTATCCCAAGAATAAAAACCGCGATTCCTATATGAGCAACATACGCACCTAGCATTTTCATATTTCCGCGAATAATTTTTATAGCTATTTCTAAATTAACAAAAAACGCAAATGACATTGAAAAAGTAAGAAGAATCATCATTATATCCGTTATCCCACCGAACAACACAATAAGAGCCGTAGCCGCGATTGTAGCAGCAATTGAGAAAACAGATTTTTTAATTATTTCAGTTCCCTTTGTCTGCTTCCATTTTAATAAGAGACTTAAACCGTTTAGAAGTCCTATTATTATAGCTATAGGAAGATTCATTTGATTATAAAATAAAGTATCAACAGATTGCCCGAAAAGAGGAGCAGAAGTGCCGACTAAAACAATTAAGGCCGACGCGCATAAAACTACTGCCGAAGTAAAAAGAGCAAGTTCTCTCGAAAGCAAACTTTCTCCGGGAACAGATTCTTTAGTTAAAAATTTCCAGCGGTAGATTAAAGTCCCAAAACCTAGGACTATAAAAGTCCCTATAAAAATTACTAAAAACAGATAAACCAGCATTCCGGGATCAACAAAAGAATGCACGGAAGCATCACCGAGAACACCGCTTCTAGTTAAAAATGTACTATAAAGAACAAGTATGTAAGTAAGCAAACATAAAATTAAATTGGTTTTAGCAAACTTTCCTATTCCACCTTTTTTCTGACTTTTCCTCTGGACAAGCATAGTATGAATAGACGCAACGCCAACCAGCCAGGGAATTAAACTTGAATTTTCTACAGGATCCCAAGCCCAATAACCGCCCCAGCCGAGCATTTCATAAGCCCAATAACCGCCAAGCATAATTCCTAAACCAAGAATACCGGCACCTGCTAATACCCAGGGGAAAGACTGTTTTACCCAATCTTTGTAATCATTTTTCATCATAGCGGCCATAGCAAAAGTAAAAGGAACAGTTGCCATTGAAAAACCTAAAAATAAGATTGGAGGATGAATCTGCATCCAAAAGTTTAACAACTGAGGATTTAATCCTTTTCCGTCAAGAATGAATTCATTTATTGAAATTCCTGCCGAAGTTAAGGTTGCATAAAGATCGCTGCTCATTTTAACAAAATTTTGTCCCGATTGTCCGTCGCTGAAAATGAAGCTTTGCATAAACGGCATTTTAAAGAAAGCAGGATTTACTTTAACCGCGTCAATAAAAGTAGGGTCAGCCCAAATAAAAGCGAAAGGATTTTTGAACCAAGGGGAAACCATTATTAACAAAAAAGTAGTAGCAAGCGTAAATACAGTCATAACGCGCGGTTCAAGATCTCCTCGTTTAGCGGTATATGATTGAAGAATGATTCCGATAATTGAAGTTAATAAAAGCCACAACATAAAACTGCCCTCTTGGCCGCCCCAGAAAGACGCTATAAGAAAACCAAGATTCAAGCTGTTTTTACTATAACTGAATACATAATGATATTGATACTGATGCGTTAAAATTATATACCATAAAAAAGTAGAGGCAATAATTACAAGCATTGCCATAATGTGGTAAGATATCCTGCCGTAATTTATTGTATTTTGGTATCCTCTATAACTAAGAAAATACATCACCATGGCAATAACGCTGCAAACCAAGGCTAAAGTTACTATTATACTTCCAACCATTTCTTCCTCATAATTTCTTTTAAGAGAAAATCATTAATAACACGTTTAATCAAATTTTTTACAATGAAGACGATTTAATTTTTTCGTTTTCATATTTACTAGGACATTTTGTAAGAATATCTTTTGCGTGAAAAGAACCGTTTTGATAAATACCCGTTACAACTACACTTTGCGCAGATTCAAAATTATTCGGCATTGAACCGTTATAAATTACCTTCATTTCATTTCCGTGTTCATCAAGCATATAAAATGAAAAAGTTCTATTTACTTTATCAATTTCATAATTTCTGGTTTTATCCCAGTTTCCTGTAGCTTTAACAGTTCTTTCCTTATTCATAACGTTGGCAAAATCGCTTTCGTACTGAATATTGCTTTGAGTGAACAAATACGCCATTATTCCAAGGAAAACTACAATTATAGCACCGCCGAAAATATATTTACTTTTCATTTTTATCTCCATTCATTTCTTTTTCAACAGTTTTTATTCTTTTATCTAAACTGTAGAGGTAGAAGAAAACTCCGGCCCATACAATTAGAACAATAATCATTACTATATAAATAGAATTATTTTGAAGAAAGTTATACAGTCCTTCCAAATTTACCCTCTTATTAAGTTTTTATTTAATTTTTCTTTATAAATTATTGTTTTATAACCAACTCTCCACATCCAGAAATATAGAATAGTAAATGCGATAAGAGAGAGGAAAAAAATCAGCAGCATGTTTCCGTTCATTTGGAAATCTACAACCGGTCCGGCGCCATTTTTATCATCCGCGGAACCGGGATGCAAACCTTTCATTATTCTAGGCATAATAAAAATAAAAAAGGGAACAGTAAGAAACGCGATAATTGAATAAACCGCGGAAAGCGTTGCTCTTTTTTCTTCTGATTCTATTGAAGAACGGAGAGCAAACCACGCACCATAAATTAAAAGTAAAGCAAAAATACTTGTTTGTCTCGGATCCCAGCTCCAAAAAGAACCCCAAGCAAATTTAGCCCAAACCGCGCCGGTTACTGTTGCAAGAATGCAAAAAATAATTCCTAATTGAGCGGCTGCATAAGATTTGGCGTCATCATCTAAATTTTTTGTTCTTAAGTACTTAAAGCTGAAAATTGTAGACATTAAAAACGCCACAACAGTTATCCAGGCAGTGGGAACATGGAAAAAAATAATTTTAGCATTTTCTTCCAAACCGGGAATAAAAGGAAATTCATACCAGTTAACGGGATTCTTAACAATAGGAAAAGATATTCCCGCCACGGAGACGAAGCATAATAATAAAAAGAGAAATGTTTTCCAGACCATAACTTTTTGATTGGGTTTAATTTATAAAATTACTAATCTTTCCATACAAAATCGAATAACATATAAGAAGCAGCAAGCATAATAACATCGTAACAGCCAACAATTGCCAACTCATATGTAGATTGTTCAATTGTTGTGCCATCTATTGAATTCAATGTAAGTTGAACAGATGTTAAAATTAGCGGCAGCAATATAGGAAACGATAAAACCGGGTATAATGTTCCCTTCGATCCTGCTTTTGCTATAATAGCTGCTATTATTGTTGATGAAACCGCGATTCCCACATTACCAAGAACAAACGCAGTTAAGAACAGCGGGAAATTCCTAACTACAAACTCTTCAAAAAAGGCACTATACAATAAAGTAATAACAATATTCATTAAAAAGACTAAAATTAGGTTGAAGAGTAATTTTCCGGAAAAAATAGTAGAAGGTGCGGCAATTAACTGCAAAGTTAAAGAAGTACCTCTTTCTTCCTCCGAAACAAACGCTCTTGATAGTCCCGACATCGCGGAAAAGAAAATTACCACCCAAAATAAGCCCGCCGTTAAACTTCTGGTAATTCTTTCGTTTCCAATTGAAAATAGAATAACGCTGATCGCGATAATTATAAACATTGCCAATGCATTTACCGCGTAACGGGTTCTAATTTCAGAATTATAATCTTTTTAAATAATGAATACGCTTTCAAAACAAGCTCAAACTTTTATTTTAACTGGATTTTCAACTGTGTCTTTATATTTTTCCAAATATAAAATTGAAGAACACTGCTCCAAATCGGGCTTATCATTAGACGCGATAATTACAACCGTGTTTTTTCTTTCTTCGGCAATAATTTTATAAACAGATTCTTTTCCCTCATCATCCAGGTTTGAAGTCGGTTCGTCTAAAATTAGAACTTTTGGAGAATGCATAAGGGCGAAAATAAATTTCAACCTCTGTTTCATACCCGAAGAATATGTTTTAACTAAATCATTTTTTCTTGAAAAAAGCAAAAACTGACGCAGCAGATTCTCTATTTTTTCTTTATTGAATTTAACATCTCTAATTTTGGCAGAATATTCCAGATTTTCTATAGCGGTAAACTCATCGTATAGAAAAAGATAAGGAGAAACGAAACCAAGAAAATTATGCAATTTTTCAGGTATAATTTCTTTGCCGTTATCTTTATGTATTATTTTGCCTGAGGAAGGTGCTATTAAACCCGCAATAATTTTAACCAATGTTGATTTACCGGAACCGTTAGGCCCGGAAATACCAAAAACGCTGTTTTCAGAAAAATTAAAGTTTACATCATTGAAAATAAGTCTGCGCCCAAAGGCTTTATCAAGAGATACTGCTTGAACAGAATAGTTACTCATTAAAAATTACCAGTTTTCCTTTGCTTATATTATCCCCTGATTTAGCAACATAAATGTAAACGCCCGAAGCCAGTTTTTCTCCGTTCTCATTTTTTCCGTTCCATCTAATTACTTTCTGGCCGTAAAGATAATCGATGTTTTTTTCCGAAGAATAAACAAGTTTCATACCAGAAGTATAAATATTTAGGTCGGCCGTTAGACTTCTATTCGGAGTAACCGGAATAAAAACAAACGAGTTACTTGAATATTTAAATGGTGAAGGATAAGCGTAATTAATGTTTGCGATTGAAATTAAGCCTTCTCTTACTGAAAGATTATTTAAAATTTCTGAAGTGGACCAAAATGAGATTTGATTAGCAGAAAATTTTTGAAAATAACCATCCGCAATTTTTGTATTTCCGTTTCCTTCGTTATCAGAAAGGCTGTAATTAAAAGGAAATACTGAACTTAGATTTTCAATTCCGCTTTTATAATCCGAGTTGGTTACAATTGTAACTAATGTATCAAAATTAGAAGGATTATAAAAAACCACGTAATTATTAGCCATCGGTTTTGATTGTAGAATAACGGATTTTTCCGGCGGAGTAAATTCCAACGGGAAACTAGTAACCGGTTTAATTAAGGGATAATTTCGCCCTTCCGAAAAATATTTATTCGGTACCGCACGGTAATTTGTAAAGTAACACCATATCCCGAACTTATTAAATTCATCACCGAAACTTTTCCCATTTTCGAGAATACTCTGATTGATCGCGCTCAGTGCTCTCATTTGTGGCATTAAATCCCACTGTCTTTTTATAATTCCAATATCAAATTCATCTTTCAAAAAAATGTTCCAAACGGCAAGGCTGTAACCGGAAACAGCCGCAAAAGAATGATCCGGATTATTAAAATATTCTCTTAAATAACCGTAATAATCATTAACCGAATCAAACACAAATTCTTCCATTGAAGTGGAAGTAAGCTCGTAAAAGAAAAGATCTTCATCCCTATAAATATAATTTCCTCCTTGAATCGCATGATGAAACTCGTGCGCCGCGGTTACTCTTGCCGCGTTTATTCCGCTTGTGTAAAAACCGGTAAAATCATTATCTATTTCTATGTATGATGAATAATGCCCGCCGCCAATATCCTTCTCAAATGTAGTTTGCCCGTATAATCTTCCTAAATTTAAAATGTAAACATCAAATTTATCATCACCGCCGGCACCGTCATCAGAAGGCGGGGCGGGAAAACCTAAATAATTTACTTCAAATTTATAAACGGAATCAAAAGCGGCCGCAGCTTCCGCAATACTATATTTTGGAACATCATAACCCGATTTATTAAAATGAATTCTAAAAATTCCGGAAGGAGATATTATACTAGTATCGGTCACCGGCCTATCAAGATATGTTTTCAAAAGCGCTTGTTTTTCAGATGAAAATCGATCGATATTCAATTTAATTTCATTAACTAAACCGAACGCACACTTAATATGAGTTGTATCGGCAACAGACGCGGGGCGATCTTGTTGAGTTCTCGGCTCAACAATTACTCGAATAAATTCATTATAAAGAGAATCAAGATTTTGCGCCGCTAATTTATAAGCCGGACCGGATATAATTAAAAACAGAAAAATTAAACAGAGTTTTTTCATCAGTATAATTCTTTTATAGTTATACAATTCTCAGTAAGATTTGTATAGACTAAATGAGTAAATTTAAAAGTCATATTTTTAATAAAATAACTGCCCACATCATCAACATCGGCAATTTTCGAAATCACAAAACTTCGGCCTTTATTTAAGAAATCTAAACGGTAAATTTCATTATTATTCGGAGCATAGGCAAATAATTTCTTTAGTCCGTTGACTCGTGCTTCACCCAAAAAAAGCTGGTTTAAATTATCAATTTTTATTTTTTTTGTATCGCTACCGTTACTTAGAATATTTGTACTTTTTTCGGAAGAAACCACAACCATAGATTTTTCGGCTGAATTTAGAAACGATATTAGAATATTTTTATCGTTGTTGAATAAATCACCGCTTAGGGATATAATTTTATAACTATAATCTACAGGAAAATTAATTCTAACTAAATTCGGCTGACGGCGGAGTTCTATTGATTTATCAAATAAAGATAATGAACCTAAAATTCTCTGCCAGTATAAAATTTCGGGATTTTTCTTTATTGATATATTCGCGTTTAAAACATTATCCGCAATTGCATCTAAATTTGTTTGGGAATAACGGAAATTGTCATATCGAAATATACTTAAACCCAATTTACCGTTTTTGATATACGAAGCATATAAATTAACCAATCCGGAAATTTCATCTCTGCGAATTTTTATTTCTTCAACCGGGCCGGGAGCGTAAAGTGAATTTCTTTGAGTTAAATTTTCAGCGAAATTTACTTTAATAATTTCAATAAGCTTTTCGCCGGGAGTATAACAGTAAAATACTTTTTCATGCGGTTTAAGATTATCAACAAGAATATTTTTATGATTTTGAAATAACGGATAGATGAATAATTTATCCGGGACGCCCGCGTTATTTCTTACAAGAAGCTTCAGTTTTTGTGAAATTTCATCAATAAAACATATGTCGATAATTCCATTATTCCCGTTATCAAAAAAGGAAATAGCTACGGGACGAGCTGCCACAGCAATGTTAACAAATTCAAGTGTAGAATTAAAATTGGTTATAGTTAAAATTTTACCGTTTTTATTAACCGCGGTAATTCCGTTAACAAATTTACTGTAGTACGGAACAAAATTTTTTATACCCGTTGATTTTAGATATTCAACCTCCGGGAAAAATGTTGTTCCCGTTTTCGCAAAGAAACATGCAATAATTGATTCCTCTAACGAAAGATAAGAAATATCAATTTTACCGTCACTGTTAAAATCACCTGTAATAAATTTATCAGGCTCATATTTTGTTTTTATTTCTAAATGATTTTCAAAAGTTGAGGCAAAATCGCCGTACATAATAATTATAGAATTTCCCTCCGCAAATATTAAATCCTCATAACCATCAAGATTTAGATCAAAACTTTTCAAAGAATGAATTTTAATCGTTAGAGGAATTGTGCGGGCTTTTCTGAAATATCCTCTGCTGTTGTTGTAAAAAAATTCGAGTGAATTTTCAGCTAAATTATAAGCGGCAATATCAGGGAAACCATCATTATTTAAATCAACTAAAATAGCTTCATTATAACTTCTGCCGGAAATTATTTTATTTTCCTCTAATGAATTTTTATTTTGGGAAAGAATTGATAATCCGTCGAAATTACTTCCGGAGATTAATATCTCCTGTTTCGCGTCTCCGTTTATATCTGCGGTAGAAATATTATCAGGATAATATCGAAAGGTAAAATCTTTTAAAATTTTAAATTGCCCGTTTATGTTAAATGTACAAATACCGGCTTTTCTATTTTTTCGCGAGGTAAAAGCAAAGCTGCTTATTCTTTTATCTTTCGATAAAATATTTTGGAGATTGTTTAATTCGTAAGGGATGTTTTCTGTCGGCAGATTTGAAAAAGTTCCGTTCTGTTCGCCTTTATACGGAGAAATTTGTTTTAATTCCGGATTAAAAAGAATAAGATCGGTGTATGAATCTTCATTAAAATTTAAAGTGAAAACGGAATTATAGCCTTGCTCAGTATTAAAACTATTGAATTTGCAAAACCCATTAATAGGAATTTGCGGCATTGCTTCATTAGAAAGCAACACAACAAATATCAGAATTTTTAATTTATTTAAATCTGTTTTTAAGCCTGTTTTCTCTCCTTTGTAAGGCTTCCTCATAACGTCTTTTTTCTTCCTCGGTTTCGGGAATTGCTTCAACTGCTTTAACTGGCCTTCCCTGACCATCTACACTTACAAAAGTTAAATAAGCAGTATTTGTATGAGTTCTGATTCCTTCAGTAAAAGACTCGGCATAAACCTTAACCCCAATTTCCATAGATGTAGAAAACACGCGATTTACGGATGCGACTAAAGTAACCATATTTCCCAAATTTATAGGATGATGGAAATCTATTCGATCCACGGACGCGGTTACACAAACTCTGTTATTATGTTTAGCGGCGCATAATGCCGCGCAAATATCAATCCAATGCATAAGCTGTCCACCCAACAATTTACCTAACTGATTTGTATGATTAGGTAAAACTAGCTCGCTCATTGTAATAGTGGAATTATTAACCGGTTTTGGTTTACTCATTTTGCGGCAGATAATTTATTTTCAAGTTTAGCTTGCATCTTTTTAACTTCCGCTATTCTTTCATTTTCAGGAAACTTTTTAATAAATCTGTTGATCTCCGCAAGAGCATCATCCTCTCTGTCGCGGTCTATCAAAAGATTTATCTTGCCGTAAGAAGCAAGAGGAGCGTAATGAGTATCGTGATAACTTTCCAAAACAAAATCATAATACATTATGGCGGCTGTATAATATTCAAGTTTTTCATAAATATAAGCAGTGTTATAAACTTTATGCGCAAGTTTCTCATTCATTTCTTGAATTCTAACTTCTGCGTCCGGCACCTTATCATCGGTTGGAAAATAATCTATAAAAGCCTGGTATTCTTCTATTGCCTTTTTGGTGTACTTTTGGTCGAGCGCATAATTAGGAGAAAGCAAATAATAACATGAAGCTAATTGGTACTGAGCTTGCGGAACAAATTCACTGGCAGGCATATTTTTAATTAATTTGCTGAATTCATAAGCAGCAAGTATATATTCTTTTCTCTTAAAACGTGTTTGGGCTAAATAAAATTGTCCGTCATCTACAACCGCGTTTCCGGGATATTGCAGAACTATAACTTGAAATTCTTTTAATGCTTCATCATAATCTTCGTTATTAAATAGTGATTTTGCGTAATCAAGTCTTTCTTCGGGGAGCATGTTTGTGGTGTCTTTTGTAGTCGAACATCCCCACAGTATAAGTGAAAATAAAATCGGCAAAAATAAGTTCTTCATGTTTTCTTTTTGTCATTATGTGGAAAAATAAAATACAATAATAATCAAAATAATTAAGGCTTCAAAGGTAAATAAATCTACTATTTACTTCTTATTGTAAAGAATAAAATTATTGCGGCTGCGGCTGTGCCTATTGCTAAAACCGGCTCAAGTAAACTGGGTAAAAAAGGTTCTCCGGGTAATTCCGCTTTTGTAAAAGGATATGATATAGTTTCAAGATTTTTAATATCATCTACTTTTACAGAGTCATTCGCGGAAATATCAAATTCATTTAATTTTTCGTTTGAAGAAATTAAATAATTACCGCTTAAATTAATTGTACGTGTAACATAAAAATCGCCTAAAAATCCTTTTCTGAAAATCTCATTATAATTAGTAGCTGCATTATCAATAACTAAATTAACTGTAAGCAGAGAATCATTATTTTTGATTGAAACGCCGTTTTCTGAAAAAGTTGCTATTATTCGGTTTTTGAAAAGCGAAAATTCTGTCCCTAAATTCATTACCATATTTATTTGTTTTTGATTTGCGGGAAGATCACTTTTAATTCTTACAACGGCGGAATCTACGAGATTATAAAATACTTGCAGATTGGTTTCTGTCTGTGAATAACTTGGAACGATAATAAGAAGAAATAAAAAGAACCGGAAAGGGGAAAAAATCTTTCCGGTTTTTTTTAATATATTTTTGTTAGGCATAAATCCCGCGGATTTTTAGAGTTTTTGCTACTTTATCAATCGCCAAAATATACGCACCAATTCTTAAAGAAACATCATATTTCTCGGCAGACTTATAAACATTTCCAAAAGCTTCAAGCATCATTCTTTCTAATCTTCTGTTTACACGTTCTAACGTCCAGAAAAAGCCCATTCTATCCTGAACCCATTCAAAATATGAGACAGTTACTCCGCCTGCATTTGCTAAAATATCGGGAATCACTAAAATCCCCATATCTTGTAAAATTGGATCTGCCTTCGCGGTTGTAGGGCCATTGGCTCCTTCCGAAATTATTTTGCATTTTAATTTGGGAGCATTTTTTGCCGTAATTTGATCTTCTTTAGCGGCAGGGATTAAGACATCGCATTCTAGCTGAAGCAGTTCTTCGTTGGATATTGGTTCACCTTCCGTGTAATTTGCTAAATTTTTATTCTTTTCAACATAATCCAGTACTTCAGGAATTTTAAATCCGTTTGAATTAAAATACGCGCCGGTTATATCGCTGATTCCTATTATTTTTACACCTTGCTGATGAAGTAGATTTGCGGTAACGGAACCGACATTTCCGAATCCTTGAACAACTGCCGTAGCTTTATTCGGCTTTATTCCCAGCTTCTGCAGCGCTCCTATTGAAACAATCATAACTCCTCTGCCGGTTGCTTCTCTTCTGCCTAAAGATCCGCCCAGAATACTTGGTTTACCGGTTACAACCGCTGTTTCAGTTTTCTTTGCGTGCATACTATAAGTATCCATTATCCAAGCCATTGTTTGTTCATTCGTATTCATATCGGGAGCGGGAATATCTTGATCGGGGCCGAAAACATCCAATAAATTAGCCGTAAAGCGCCTGGTTAATCTTTCTAGCTCATGAAGACTAAGTTTGGAAGGATCGCAGGTTATTCCTCCCTTTGCACCGCCAAATGGTATATTTACAATTGAACATTTCCATGTCATCCATGCGGCTAAAGCTTTTATTTCATCAAGATTTACATCCGGAGAATATCTTATTCCCCCTTTTGAAGGACCTAAAATATCATTATGAATAACTCTATAACCGTCAAAAACTTCAATACTTCCGTCATCCATCAAAATGGGGACAGATGTAATAATTTGTTTTACGGGAGCTTTTAAATATTTATAAATACCGGCGTCTAAACCCAAAATTGATGCGGCTTTTTCAAACCGCTGCATCATAGATTCAAAAGGGTTGTCTTTATCAACTATAGGAGCCGGCTCTTTATAATTTAATGTTTGGGTCATAAAAGAAAATCCTTTAAGTTTTTATACAAAAATTATTTAAGCTAAAATTTGCTCCTAAATTAAAGAACATTTGTTTTAAAAGTTTTATCGACCGGCAAAAAATAATATCTGTTCAAAAGAATTATTTTAGATAATTTAAATTCTTCCTGCTGCCATATTCTGAAGTTTCTTTATTCTTTCTTGAATAGGCGGATGAGTGGAAAATAATTTTGAAATTCCTCCGCCGTGAAGCGGGTTTACAATAAAAAGATGGGCGGAAGCAGGCCCGGCATTTGTTAAGGGCTTAAGTTCATTTCCTTTATGTAATTTACCTAATGCGGATGCAAGAGCTAACGGATTTCCGGTTAACTCGGCGCCGCCCTGGTCAGCTAAATATTCCCTCGATCTTGAAACAGCCAGCTGCAGTAAAACCGCCGCGATTGGCGCAACTATAATTAAAAATAAAGAACCTAAACCGCTGTCATCATCACGAGTGCTTCCTCTGCCGCCGAAGATCATTGCCCAACTTGCAATTTGAGCTATATATGTTATTGTACCGACTAAAGTAGCAGTGATTGTACCTATAAGCATGTCACGATGTTTTACATGGGAAAGTTCATGTCCTATTACTCCGGCAAGTTCTTTACTATCAAGTATTCTTAAAATTCCGGTTGTTGCCGCAACTGCCGCATGTTCAGGGTTTCTTCCTGTAGCAAACGCATTTGGGGTAGGATCTTCAATTACATAAACACGGGGCATTGGTAGGTTACCATTTTTAGCAAGTTCTTCTACTAAATTAAAAAATTGTGGGGCGGATTCTTTAGTTACTTCTTTTGCCTTATACATAGATAAAATTATTTTATCGGAATACCAGTAAGAACCGAAATTCATTAAAAGTGAAAAGATAAAAGCAATTGTCATTCCGGTTGATCCGCCCAATAAATATCCTACGAAAAGGAAAAGGACCATCATGATGGTCATCAAAAACACTGTTTTCAGTGTATTCATAATTTTTATTATCTCCGAAAAATTTAATCCTAAATTAAAAAATGCCCGAAGGTTAAGCAAGTTTTGTTTAGACGCTTGAATTTTTATAATGTTTGTTTTACACCTCTATAATTATTTAAGTTCCTGTAACTTACACTTAATTAAGCCGCCCTTTTCCCTTGCCTTTATTTCATAATATGATTAAATAAGTAACCGGATTTTTTGGGAGTTTTATGAAATCAATTTTCTCAGTTTTTATTCTATCAATAATCTTTTTCGGCAGCTGTTTTGCTCAAAATAGTACTTTTGAATTTTTACGTCTGGATATGAGTCCGAGAGCCGGAGCATTGGCAGGCAGTTTTGTTTCTAATGATGATGATGCAGATGTAATATTTTACAATCCTGCCGGCCTTAAACTTATAGAAGGCAATCCAATATCATTTTCGTATGTAAGTCATCTTTTAGATTTTAATTTAGCCAGCCTTTCATATTCCACAGATATTGAAAATATCGGAAGATTCGGTGCCGGAGTTAAATATATAAATTACGGAACATTTACCGGAGCCGATGAATTCGGGAATAAAACCGGCGATTACGGAGCCGGTGAAGTTGCTTTTATTTTAGGCTACGCTAATTCCTTAGATGAAAATTTTTATTACGGCGCAAACACAAAATTTATTTATTCCGGCATTGAAACAAGATCATCAACAGCCATAGGTTTTGATGTAGGCCTTCATTACGCTGTTCCCTCTCAAAAACTTAATGTAGGTTTTTCAATATTAAATATGGGAAGTCAACTTTCCGCTTATTATAATATTTACGAAAAACTTCCTCTGGATGTTGTTATCGGCGTTTCTAAAAAACTTGAATATCTGCCGTTACGCCTTTCTTTAGATTTTCATCGTTTAAATGCTGAACGTGATAATTTCGGCGGAAAATTTAAAGCGTTTACAGTAGGCGCCGAATTAAATTTGAGTAAGGTTTTAACTTTAAGATTAGGCTACGATAATGAAAAACGTTCCGATCTAAAAGTCGGTACTTTTGCCGGTTTAGCAGGGTTTAATATTGGTGTCGGAGCAAAAATTTCAGATTATAATTTTAGTTATGGGTTTTCATCAATGGGCGCTATAGGAGGACTTCATAGAATAGGAATTTCAACTTCTTTATAAAATTAGATAAATATTTTCTATAGAAAATGAAAATTAAAGATAATTTTTATTTCTCAAGAAATATTATATGTTAAATCTTCCCGCAGTACTTTTTTCCACTACAGCAGCAGTAAATAATTTATTATAATTGATAGTTGCCATGGTTCACAATTTGTTTTGTGTCTATGCAAATTATCAATTTTGGTTATATATTGCCCCCCAATCATAAGAACGAATTAAGGATTTTAAATGGGATATCAATGGAGCTTTGCTAATACCTATAACAACAGAATGGGGAAATATAAAACTGAAGCTGAATATGATTTTATTGAACAAAATATAATCGAAAATTCTAAAATATTAGATGTAGGAGGCGGCTCCGGAAGATTTTCTATTCCGCTTCATAATCTAGGAAATGATGTAACTGTTGTAGAACAAAGTAAAGAAGCCCTAAAAATGCTTTCAGAACAAAATCCCGCAATAAAAACAGTACAAAGCGACTTCATGGAATTTGAATGCAGCCGGAAATTCGATATTATTATTGCTATTGAAGTGACCATTTATTTTGAAGATTGGGATTTATTTTTCGCCAAAATAAATTCTTTATTAAAAAAAGAGGGGAAGTTTATTTTCTCGGTTATTAATCCGGGAAGCTGGAGATTTTTATTAAGAAAATTTTATAACAAGTTTAATGACCATAGTTATTTTAATTACTATTATTTAAGTGAGATTAAAAATCTTTTAAGTAAAAATTTGTTTGAAATTAATTCGATGGAAGGTTTTTATTGGCTTCCTTTCAACCTTACATCGAATAATCCATTAGTTGATTTTTTTGTAAAAACCGAAAGAATATTAGGACTAAATAAAATAATTTCTCAAAGCCCCTGGATAATGATTTCAGCGACCAAGAAATAAATTACTTTTTATACGGAGTATCTATATATTTTTTCGCGAGAACTCTCGATTGTCCATATTCCCTCATATCCAGCAGTGATTCATAATAATTAATGGCGGAATCTCTGTTTCCCAACTGGTCGTTAATCATTCCCAGATATAAATATGAATTTATTAAAAAACCGGAAACATTGTCTTCATCGTCAATTTTTTGGGATAAATCGGCGCATTGTTCAAAATAAATTTTTGCGGAGTCAAGAATACTTTTATTTTTATAATTTAAGCCTACATAATAAGCGGCTTCGCGTTTTACTTTTTCATTATTGTAACCCGGCAAATTCCATTCAGCTTTTTTCAAAACATCTTTAAAAATATTTGAAACTGTTTCATATTCGCCTTGTTTTGCCGCTATTCTTCCGCGCCATCTTTCAAAGGTTGGGTTATCGGGAAAATCTCTAGTTAATTTTTCAGCATATTCCGCCGCTTTGTAAGCATTGGCTTCATACTGAAAATACAAAGTCATCAAAAAATACCTGGCTTCATATTTGGCATATTTTCCGTAATTGGCTGTATTATTTAACTGCTCTAATCCTTTTTCCTTATTTCCTTTCGGAAAGAAGACCATGAGCGGTTTAAGTAATGGATATCGATCGGGAATTACAGAGGCGTAATAATTATAAATACCAAATCCCAATTGAACATCCACATTATCGGGGTCTAATTTTGAAGCTTCTTCTACAATAGGCAAAGCTTCTCTTCCGTCATCGGCCGCTTTAATCCAGCTTTCGCGGTATGCTCTTAATCTTCCCCTAAAACCAATCGCGCCTCCTTTGAAAAATAAAGCATCAACATTTTCCGGATCAGTTTTTAATATTTCATCGCACTGGTAAATAACGTCTTCTAATTTCTGAAAGAAAACATCGTCATAACTTTCATTATCCGGGTTAAGCATTATTTTCCACCAATCAATCATAGCGAGAAAAAACCTTCCGGCGGGCCGTCGGGGATAATCCGCAATTAATGATCTGAAGGTAGATTCGGCATTCTCAAATTTTATATCGTAAATTTGTTTTATACCATTTTGAACCAGCGAATCATATTTTGCTTCCTGCGCGTTAGAAAATCCTGTAATTATTTAATATTAAAAGAAGCAGAGATATTTTTTTCACATTTACTCCGGGTAGAAATTTATCTTCTCAATTTTCTTTAGCTAAAATATAAAAAGCGGAGAAATAATTAATAACTATTTTACTTCTCCGCTTATACTTTTTCTATTATAAAAAGTTGCTGAATTTATCTTTTAAGAATTCTTAAACCGGAAATCGGCTGAACTTTATAATCAAATACAACATGATTATAAGGAGGAATATCATCAACACTGCCAATAGTTTTTACCCAAATTTTAACATAATAACCTTCTTGGGTTTTAAGCAAATAAACATTTGTTGAATCAACATCAACGGAAGCCGCTGTGGGTTCATCTAAGTTAGTATTATCAAAAGCCGATTGTCCCTGTCCCACTAAACTAATTTTTGTCGATTTTTCTCCCGGCGGGTATTGATCAGGGGAGAAAAATTTAAGCCGGTCATTCACTTTTCTTAAATGAAGATCGATATTTGAAGCATTAGATTGAACATAACTATATTGCTGTCCGAATCCGTTTTGGGCCGACCAGCCAAACCCGCTTTTTGCAGCACCGGAAGAAGTATATTCATCTATCGCGGCATCATTGTAAAAATAAACTCCGCCGTAAATATCGGTTGCAACAGAATCACTTTTAGTTCCGTCAGCCAACATTGAATAAACGTAAGATATATATTTACTTCCTTTATTTATCGAATTTACATTGTATAGGTGAACATTTTTATCAACACTTTGAGTATTAAACATCTCCGCAACATTATTCGAATCATCCACATTATAAGTAGTAATTTGATAACCTTTAAAATTAGAATTGCTTTCATCCGCGGAAGCCGACCAGGAAATTTGCGCGAAAGAACTTCCGCCGGAAACCGCGTCTACCCTTAAATTTACGTTTGTCGGAGCCGCAACAGAAGCGGCAGGTTGAGGATTGGCGTCGTTAGTGCCGCAGTCTCCGCCGGTAAAGGTTAAAACCGCGGCTATACTTAATATTAAACCATAAATAAAATTGAATCTTTTCTTTATCATAATTATTCCTTGTTAAATGTTTTAATCACTTAACCTTAAGAAATAATTTTAACATAAGAAGTAAGGTAAATCAAACAAAAAGAAAACTTGTTCTATTCTACATGCAGTTTATTTAAAAGATATTCTCTTATTTTATCTTTATTAATTCTTATCTGCTCCATAGAATCGCGCTCTCTTATTGTTACGGTTTGATCTTCAAGCGTTTGAGTATCTACTGTTATACAATAAGGAGTACCTACTTCATCTTGCCTTCTGTATCTTCTGCCGACTGCGCCTTTATCATCGTAAAAAACTTTAAAGCTTCTTCTTAAATCATTTTCAATTTGACGCGCGATTTCAGGCATTCCGTCCTTATTAACAAGCGGAAGTACAGCTGCTTTTATAGGAGCTAACCGAGGATGTAAGCTTAATACTGTCCTTGTTTCTCCCTTTACTTCCTCTTCTCTGTAAGCATCAACTAAAAAAGCCATAAACGAGCGGCTTGCTCCGGCTGAGGTTTCTATTATAAAAGGAATAAATTTTTCTTTTGCTTCCTCATCAAAATATTTCATTGATTTATTCGAAAATTCTTCATGCCTGCTTAAATCAAAATTTGTCCTGTTATGAATTCCTTCTATCTCTCCCCAACCGAATGGGAATTGATATTCAACATCGGTTGCTTCCTTAGCATAATGCGCAAGCTTATCTTTCGGATGATCATGATAACGCAGATTTGATTTATCCATTCCCAACGAAATGTACCATTTTAAACGCTCATTTTTCCAGTAATCGTACCATTTTTTATCATCAGAAGGCTTTACAAAAAACTGCATTTCCATCTGTTCAAATTCACGGGTACGGAAAAGGAAATTCTTGGTATTTATTTCGTTACGAAAAGCCTTACCAATCTGCGCGATTCCGAAAGGAAGTTTTTGGCGGGAAGCATTTTGAACATTTAAAAAATTAACAAAAATACCTTGCGCAGTTTCGGGGCGAAGGTAAACTACCGCACCTGAATCTTCCACCGGACCTATAAAAGTTTTAAACATTAAATTAAATTGGCGGGCTGAAGTAAAAGTGCCTTTATTGCCGCATTGCGGGCAGTTAATTTCGCTTAAAAGAAGATTACTTAATTCCGGTGTTTCTATAATCTTATCAAATTCAGCGTTTAATTTTGCTTCACCGTTCAATCCTTCATTATTTACTTCCGCTAAAACAGTTTCAAATTTATGCGAAAGCTGCGCGTTATTAAGAAGACTTTCTTTAACGGCATCAATTGCTTTTTTCTTTCTTTTCTCATTCAACGCATCAGAAAGAAGATCAACACGATATCTTGCTTTACATTGTTTACAATCTACCATCGGATCAGTAAAATTCTCTACGTGCCCGGAAGCTTCCCAAACGCGCGGATGCATAAGAATAGAAGCGTCAAGACCTTCAACATCTTCGCGGTAAGTCATAAACTTCCACCATTCTTCTTTTATATTTTTCAGAAGTTCAACGCCTAAAGGACCGTAATCCCAGCAGCCATTTAATCCGCCATATATTTCACTTGATTGAAAAACAAATCCTTTTCTCTTTGCCAGAGAAACAATTTTTTCAATTTTATCATTCGAGTTTTTATTCTGCTTTGCGATGTTGTTTTCCTCCATTGTTTAAAATTTTAAGCCCAAATATAGTAAAAATGATTATATTTTTTGTGTTATTTTAAAATCAATAAAAGTATGTTGGGAGAATGATTAGTAGAGAATAATTTTTGCGGATAAAATTATTCCAGTTTTTTCAAATTTACCAGCAGCAGCTTTTCAAGCTTTTTCTGTCCTTCATTTAACTCACTATTTCTTTTTTTTACTACTTCTAATAACACAAGAGATTGCGTCAAATAATTCCGCAGAAGAAGTTTATCTTTCAATTTCTTAATTGAACTAATATGATTTTTTATAGTCTCTAAATCACCTCTTTCCACCGGGCCGGAAAGCGCTTCTACAGTTCCTAAATTTTTAATATTTATTATTGTTGAATTAAAAATAGGATTGAATAGACTAAAGAAATCTACTTTATTAATTAAATTTGAAAAAGCTTTTTCGGCAGAATAAAAATTAGAAATTAAAAAATTAGAGATAAAAACTCCCGCCAAATGATATATTGTTTTCTCATCTTCTTTTAGACTAAAAGGGTAAAGAGATAATTTTTTAGCCATATTAAAAAGAAATTTTTCGGCGGTTGAATTGCCGGTTTCAACGGCAGCGAAAGTATTTTTTATTAATGTTTTTCTTTTAGTCGGAAAAGTCTGCATAATATGAAATGAAGCTGCCGCCGCGCCTTTTATTTGTAATGATTTCAAAATAGCGGAACTTTCGGCCCCGGAAAAATGAACAATAAGCATTAAATTAAATTTTAATTTTTTTGTAGAAATAAGCTCGGCAGTTTTTTTTATTTGGCCGTCCGGCACGGTTAAGAAAATAATTTTATGGCGGAAATTTAAAACATCTATACTATCAGAATATTTTTCAATATTATTTTTGAAAGATAGAGTTTTTGCTGAATTTATATTTTTACTAATTATCAGAGAAACATTATAACCGGCCTCAAGTAAAGAAGGTACAAGTGAATGAGCTAATTTACCGGCACCCACAACTGCTATTTCCGAATTTTTATAAACCAATTATTCTCCGTAAATAACCGCGGAAAGATAACCGACTACTTCCCTGTAATCACCCGTAGTATCGCCGGAATCGCTTCTATGAAGAACAAATGATTTATTTTTATTCAGTAATGAGGCGGCTTTCATCATTGTAATAATTGGACCGCCGCCGCACGCTTCACAATTTCGTCTGTTGAAATCATCCATTAATTGTTCGTACTGAAAATTCATAATTCTTTTTTCTACAATTGAATCAAGCTGATCTGCTTCTTCTTTGGTATAATAATGTGAAAGATCGGAGCTGGCTACAATTAGAGTATTTTCATCGGCAGCCGCCGCAATGGCGGAAGCGAGTTCCTCAACAAAAACTTTCCCCTGATCTCCCATAACTATGGGGATAATATAAAAATCATTTAGTACCATTTGCAGAAAAGGCAATTGAACTTCTACGGCGTGTTCCTCTTTATGTCCTTTTTTCCCTTTGAAAATAGTTTTTGAATTATCAATTATTTTATCACGCATTTCCTTGTTAATCGGAATAGAGCCTAACGGAGTAATAAATCCATCCCCTTCATAAATACAGCTGCCGGCAAAATATTCCCTGTGGCTGGGGGATAATATTATCACATTCGTAAAATTTTTGCCTTTTAATAAATTAAAAGCATAAGCCGCTGTTTTTCCGGAATAAATATATCCCGCGTGCGGCGCAATTATTCCGGTTATTCCGTTAAATTCTGATTTTGTTTGAGAAACAGAAAATAAAAGATTTAATTCATTTTGAAGTTTAACCGGGTCCGAAGGATAAAATAATCCGGCTGCAACAGTATTTTTAAAGTTGTTCATAAGTCTTTTTGCGGAACTCCATTTCCGAAAAAACTTCGGCGTTAAAATTTTTCAATTTTAATTTTCTTTCTCTCCAGGTTTCTCTATATAACCCTGCTTTTTCGCATAAAGAGGTAAGAAAATCCTCAATCGAATAATTATGTTCAATTGCTACTTGAGGTAATAAAACCGCCCTATGAGTTTGTTCGTCCAATAAAAGCCCATGTTCTCCGATGAGAATCTCTTCATAATTATTTACCGGCCGCATTTCCGATAAAACCGAAACTTCTATATTTACGTATGGCATTTCTTCCATAGAAAGCGGGGGAAAACGCGGATCATTCATAGCTGCTTGTTTGGCTGCATCGCAAACGGTTTCAAATAATGTCATTTCCGAAACTATATAGCCGATGCAACCTCTTAACTGATTTTTTATAGTAATAGTAACGAATGCTCCTTTATTTTTTTGAGCCAAAGCAGGATAAAATTCATATTCAATAATCGGCGGAGGGGACTCACTAAAAATAGAATAAATTGCGTCTCTGGCACTAACGAGCAAAATCCCCTTTTCCTCAGTTATTAACATTTTGGCCTCTTTTTTATTCTTTTATACTGCAAACAGTTAACTGCTTTTTTTCTATCAATAAGAATATTAAATCATCTTTTACAAAAAAGGAGTCAGGTACAAATGCATTACTGCTTTTATTTAGAATTTCTTCGAAAATAGTTTCTCCCGAAAATAGATTTACCGCATTAAATTTATTTGTAAAAGTATTATCGGCATTTACTTCATGATAATTAAATAATAATAAATTTTCACCATATTTTACAAATTCAATTCTTCCGCCTATAACATGATTTTCTTTAAAATCTGCGAGTATACTATTTACTCCTTCCTCAAATCCGGAAGGATAAATTTCCGGAAAATAATAACCTTGATAGCTATCTTCAATAAAAGTTTCTTCTCTTAATAAATTTATTTGTTCAGCGGATTCTTCTAATTCCTCAAGCTGAATTCCGCTCTGCATATCAACAGTATAAAAATCCCGACCTTCAAACCTTTGAACATAGCAATAAATTTTCCCTTCTTTAATAAAGAGGAAATTATATTCCTCGTTCTGCCATATAATTTCTTTTAAATTAATATCAAACGCTATTATTCCTTTATGACCGGGCATATCGGGTTTGGCAAACTTATGGAAAAAAATTATATCATCTTTAATTTCTTCAATTCCTATCCAGAATTTTTCTTCAAGTTGTACATTTTGGAAAATAGTAACTCCGGATTGAATATCTAAACAATTGAAAAAGACTTCTTTAGTTTCGGTATTTCTGTCTTCAATTACAATTTTTCCGGTATCAGTAGGAAGAAGACGCCATAATTGCCTATCATTTGTATAATGGTATTCTTTAAAAATATTCATATTTTATTCTTTCAATTTTATTCTTTCAATATTTTTCTTTTTAATTTAATTCTTCAAATTGAGCTGTAAAATGTCTAAGCATAGGAGCTTGATAAGTAATTTTATAACCTTTTAATTTTTCACGATTCTTATAAACTTCCAAAATTACTTCCAATACATAATCTATATGGCTTTGAGTGTAAACTCGCCTTGGAATCGCCAGTCTTACTAATTCCATAGGAGGAGGAATTAATTTTCCGTTTTTATCATATTTGCCGAACATTACACTTCCAATTTCAACTCCTCTTATTCCGCCTTCAATATATAACGCGCAGACTATTGATTGACCCGGAAACTGATCCGGAGGAATATTCGGAAGAAATCTTTTCGCGTCGATATAAATAGCGTGCCCTCCGGGCGGTTCAATAATCGGAACGCCGGCAGCAACCAATTTTTCGCCGAGATATTCAACACTTCTAATTCTATATTGAAGATAATGTTCATCAAGAACTTCTTCTAAACCTTGGGCAACAGCCTCAAGATCTCTTCCGGCCAATCCGCCGTAGGTAGGAAATCCTTCTGTAACAATTAAAAGATTACGGCATTTCATTGCCAATTCATCATCATTAACTGCGAGAAAACCGCCGATATTTACAAGCGCATCTTTTTTTGCGCTCATAGTCGCGCCGTCTGCATAAGAGAACATTTCCTGGGCAATTTCCAGTACAGTTTTATTTTCATACCCTTTTTCTCTTCTTTTAATAAAATAAGCATTTTCGGCAAAACGGCATGCATCAAGAAAAAGAGGAATTTTATATTTTGAACAGACATTTTTAACATCTCTGATATTCCGCATAGAAACCGGCTGGCCGCCGCCGGAATTATTTGTAACTGTAATCATGCAGAGCGGAATATTTTCACTGCCTTTTTCTTTTATAAAATTTTCTAATTTTTCAACATCCATATTACCTTTAAAATCCGCTCTTAATTCAGGATGTTTTCCGGTTTCATTTAACAGATCAACTGCTTCCGCGCCGGTAAATTCTACATTTGCGCGCGTAGTATCAAAATGAGTATTATTCGGAATAAATTTTCCTGTTCCGCCAATAATAGAAAAAAGAATTTTTTCCGCCGCTCTTCCCTGATGAGTAGGAATGATAAATTTCATTCCCGTAATTTTTTTTACGGCTTCTTCAAATCGGTAAAAACTTTTTGAACCCGCATAAGATTCGTCTCCTTCCATAATTCCCGCCCATTGTTTGGCGCTCATTGCGGAAGTTCCGCTGTCCGTAAGAAGATCGATTAAAACATTATCGGCTTTAAGCAGAAAAGGATTGTTGCCTGCTTCTTTTAAAAGCTCGACTCTTTCTTCCTTGGTTGTAAATTTTATAGGTTCAACTGATTTTATTTTAAATGGTTCTATTATTGTTTTCATAATTTCCTTAGTTTGCTTTAGAAATCTTTAAAATAAACTTACCTGAATCATTAATTATTGGCAACCGTAAAACCAGACCAATTTAAGAAGAATAGCAATTTTTTAGTTGCGTTTGGCAAAAACTATAAATAATTTTTTATAGGAAAAACAATCCATAACCATGAAAGGAATAATAAATGGATACCTTTGATACAATTGACCAAAACTATTCCTCAGCCACTGAACCTGAAATACCGAGTGAACCTGAGTTAGACCATTCAGAAAAGCTTACAGGAATATTTACAAGTCCGAAAGCGACATTTGAAAAAATGTCTCACTTCCCTCCCCGAACAATAGATTGGCTTTTACCAGTTTTACTGTTATTGGTTTTAGTTGTAGTTTCGCAATTTGTTATGATGAGCAATGAAAATATATATTTTAATATGAAGCAGCAGCAAATAGAAAAAAGCCGAACCTTTCTGCAGCAGATGGTGGATAAAGGTCAAATTTCAGAATCGCAAGCCGAAGAAAGTATGAACAGAATTCAGGATCAGTTTTCCAACGGAAGAACTCCCGGTAGAATGGCAATTCAAGCCGGTTCAATTTTAATCGGCGGGTTCATTTTCTTTTTTATTGTTTCCGCTATTTATTTCTTATTTTCCAAATTCGCGCTGCACGGCGACGGGAATTTTGCTTCCGCTTTAGTTCCTAATGGTATGGTTTCCTATATAGTGATAATTCAAGTTGTAATCGCAACTATCCTCGCGTTCGCCTTTGGAAGAATGTTAAATGATGTGAGTTTAGCATCTTTATTTAATTTGGATAAAACAACCTGGACGGGATTTGCTTTGGCGAAGTTAAATATTTTTACAATTTGGGAATATGTGGTCTTAAGTATCGGTCTGGCTAAAATGTTTAAATCTCAGTCTATCGGTAAATTTTATGTTATGGTTTTCGGGCTTTGGATTATATGGGCATTGCTGATGTTTTTTGTAGCAAAAGCAGTTCCTTTCTTAAGTTTTCTTGCCGGTTAATTTCATGCTTTTATCCTGTGTCTTTTTTTTTAAGGCACAGGATTTTCTATTTATAAAACGCTTTGCGGGTCTACATCATAAATTAATTTTACATCCCGGTAACGTGATTTTCTGTTAAATTCCACAAATGAATTTAAAACCGCCTTTCTTAAAATTCCTCCTCCGGGATCAACTTCTTTTAAACTTTTTATTAAAATATGATATCTATAATTTCCTTTTAACCTTGCTATAGGCGCTGTTGAAGGAGGAGTAATATTTAACCATTTTTTATAAATTTTTAATTCTTTGTAAAAGTCATTTATCGCGCCGTATGCTTTTTCATCATTTAAATCTTTAGTTTCAATTAAACATAAGCGCGTGAATGGAGGATAACCGGTCTTTTCCCGTTCAAAAATTTCTTTTTGATAAAATCCTTCATAATCATTTTTCACCACTTTCTGCAGAGTGAAATTATGTTCATTTTGGGTTTGTATTAAAACTTCGCCTTCTATTTTACTTCTTCCGGCTCTTCCGGCAACTTGTGTAAGAAGTTGAAAAGTTCTTTCATCGGCACGAAAATCCGGGATCCATAAACTTGTTTCCGCCGAAATTACTCCGACTAAAGTTACTCGGGAAAAATCTAACCCTTTAGAAACCATTTGGGTTCCTACTAAAATATCAATATTTCCCCTGCCGAATTCCAAAAGAGTTTTACTTAATGAAGATTTTTTTGAAATCGAATCCGAATCAATTCTTTTAACATTAGCGCCGGGAAAATAGAAATCCAATTCATCTTCAACTCTTTCTGTTCCGGTTCCGAAATATTTTATTGAAATAGAGCCGCAATGAGTGCATGCATGAGGTACGGGCTTAACTAATCCACAGTAATGGCAGTTTAAAATATTTTGATTTATATGATAAACCATCGGCACAGAACAATTGTCGCAAGTTTCAATTTCTCCGCAGTCATCGCAATAAATTTGTGTAGAAAAGCCTCTTCTATTTTGAAGAAGAATAACTCCTTCTTTTTTCTTAATTCTATCTTCAATTTTATCGAGCAGAACTTTAGAAAAAATGTTTTCCATTTTTTTCTTTTTCCGTTCTACTATAATATTTACAAGATTTATTTTGGGAAGTTTCGCGTTATCAATTCTGTTTGGAAGCTCCAGCAGTTTATATTTTCCGTGCAAGCGCGTTATGCATACTTTCTATAGAAGGTGTTGCAGAACCCATAATTACCGGGCATTTTACAATACTTCCTAAAATAACAGCGCAGTCTCTTGCTTGATATTTCGGCATGGAATCGAATTGCTTATAACTTGGATCGTGTTCTTCATCCACAACAATAATTCCGATATTTTTAAGCGGCGCAAACAGAGCCGAACGAGCTCCTACAACAACTTTAGATTTCCCTTTAATAATTCTGCGCCACGAATCATACCTTTCGCCAAGCGACATTCTGCTGTGAACAACGGTAACTTGATCTCCGAAATTATTATACATTCGTGTGGTTATTTGAGGAGTTAGCGAAATTTCCGGAACAAGTATAAGCGCTGTTTTTCCTGCCTTCAAAGCATCTTTAATTAATTCTATATAAACTTGAGTTTTGCCGCTGCCGGTAATTCCGTAGAGAAGATAAGATTGAAATTTCTGTTCCTTTAAATCTCCTGTAATTTCTTCATAAACTTTTTTTTGCTGATCAGTTAAAACTACTTCATTATGTTTTTCTTCATATTCTTCATTATATCTACGTTCAACTTCTTTTTCAAAAACTTCAATCATTCCTTTTTCAACAAGTGAATCCACGGAAGATTGAGACGCTTCCGCCTTTTTAAGAAGATCGGAAAGTTTAATTGCTTTGTCTTTTTTATTTATCAGTTCAAGAATAATTTTTACTTGTTTCGGTGAGCGTGCTTCAAGTTCGGGGAAATAAGCATAAACTTCCGCAATAGTTTTTGCCAGCTTTACGTATTTTACTTTTTTTACTTTTACTTTGGCGCTTTCAATTTCATCTAAAACGGTAATTGCACCAATATTTTCAAGCGATTTTATAGAAGAATAAATATTTTTTTTCTTCAACATTTTTTGCAGGTAAGAAAAATTTATCTCTTCTCTGTCAGAAAGTATTTTTAGAATTTTCGCTTTAAGAGTTTCTTTATTTTTTTCCTCCTCATATTTTTTTGCGCAAACATCAGGATCGCAAATAATTTTTTTTTTGATTCTACATCTGAACCGTACGGAACTGCAAGTTTTAACGCTTCTCCTAATGAACAGAGATAATAATCGGAGATCCATTTGTAAAAAGTTAAAAGTTGTTTAGAAAAAATAGGTTCGTCATCCAGAATATCCGAGAGAGGTTTTATTTTTTCTTTAATCAAGTTTCTTTTGATATATTAACTATAAAACCTGTAAGTATCCGTTTTCCGAATGGCGCAACCGCACGCACTCCGACAAAGGCAAAAGGACGGAGTTCCGCGGGAATTGAATAGGTGAAAGTATTTCGGAAAGGTAAAGGAAAAACTATTTCTGCGAACATTATTTTTGCTGCTTGTAATATGGAGCTAAAGGACGATATTGTTTTTTATCATAACTAAAACTTAACATTTCAAATTTTAATATTTTTGCAGTTTTATCCCACAAAATTCTTTTCATATCTTTTGAACGAATTATTTGTCCGTTAGTTGAAATTACGCTATCCTCTAAAGCTAAAGTTAAATAGTAAAATCCGTCCTCAAATTGAATAGCTTCTACTTTATTAATGTTTGAAAATTTGAAGGTGGCTTTTCCATTTAAAGTATCGCCGGATATTGTTAGCTGCCTATCGATAATATCTTTTCCTTCTTTTTTTCTGTCTTCTAAAAACTGATCGCTTTTAAGCATATAACTAAAGAGATTTTTTTTATCTTGTTCAAATTCTTCATCGCCTGCGGCATTTGAGCGAATATCATGGGCTACTATAGTAGCGGTTCCGGAAGTAGGAGTTTCTAAATTTATTGTATAAGAAATTGAGTGAAATATTATACATCCGTTAAAAATTAAAGTCATAGTAAATATTATTAATACGGCAGAAAGCTTTTTCATAAAAACCTCAAATAAAATTAAACGACTGCTTTTTGAAGCAGAGTAAGAGTTTGATTTGCGGAATTCAGCTCGGCTTTAATTCCAAATGGTAATGTAAACTTATTTGTAATATGGCCAAAAGACATTCCGTACAAAACAGGAATTCCAAGATCAAAAAGCCGGTCGAATAAAACTTCGCGCAATGAAAAAGAATTATCTACCCCGGAATGATTGGGTTTTGATTCGCAGTTAGAAAAAACACCCAAAGCAATTCCCGCTGCCTTTTCAAATTTACCGGCTTCAATCATTTGTGTTAGCATTCTATCTATACGGTACGGTTCCTCACCGACTTCTTCCAGAAAGACAATTTTTCTTTCCATATTTATATCGAAAGGAGTTCCGATTAAGGAAACCACAATAGAAAGATTTCCGCCCGCTAATTCTCCCGAAGCTTTTCCGCTTTTAATAGGAGTAACTATATATTCGCTCTCATCTTTTTCTTGAAGAGCATTATACATTGTTAAATTTTCTTTCGGGTTCATTAGTACATTTTCAAAATATTCTACGCTGAAATCATTAAAGGTTGAAATACCGACCGGGCCGTGAAAACAAACCAAACCGGTTTTTGCGTAAATTCCGAAAAGAAGCGCGGTTATATCGCTGTAGCCGATTAAAACCTTCGGATTATTTTTAATTAATTCATATTCAAGCATAGGAAGAATTCTCGCGCAGCCGTATCCGCCTCTAGCGCAAACTATTCCCGCAACATCGTTTCTTTGGAACATTTCATTAACATCGGATGCTCGCTGCTCATCTGTGCCGGCCAAATAACCGTCGCGCGCTAAAATGTTTTTAGTATAAACAGTTTTAAATCCTAATTTTTCTAAATTCTCAACCGACTCATGAAGTTCTTTTTCTGTGATAAAACTTCCCGGTGCAATCAAACCTAATGTATCTCCTTTTTTAAGACGTTTCGGTTTTATTAATTTTTTATCAAGTTCAGAAAGATTTTTTGAAAAAGAAACTACGGGCGAGCAAGCGGATATTGCGGCCGCAGCGGAAACCGATGTGATAAATTTTCTTCTTTTCATTAATTCTATATTCTATAATTATTTGTGTAGTTCCGGAATTATTTTTTCATCAAATAAGAGGTAATCAAAATTTTCTCGGCTTCTGATTATTTTAAATTCACTGCCATTTACCATTACCTCAGCAGGACGTCTTCTAACATTATAATTTGAAGCCATTGCCATTCCATACGCTCCCGCAGACATAACAGCAAGAAAATCTCCTCTTTTACTTTCAGTTATACTTCTGTTTTTAGCAATAAAATCGCCGCTTTCACAAACCGGTCCTACAACATCGACGATAATATCTTCTTTATTTTTGTCTAATTTTAACGGTTGCACGTGATGATAAGCGCCGTAAATGCTTGGCCTCAGCAGATCATTCATAGCGGTATCAACAATAATAAAATTTTTATCGTGATTAATTTTTGTATAAAGAACTTCGCCGACAAGAATTCCTCCGTTGGCAGTTAAAGATCTTCCGGGCTCAAAGAAAATATCGCATTCTAATTTTTTTAATTTCGGAACTATTGCTTCAGCTAAGTCTTTAAATGAAAATGGTTTTTCATTATGATAGACAATACCGATTCCACCGCCGATATCGAAATGTTCTAGTTTAATTCCTTCGGCTTTTAAATTAAAATAAACTTCAGAAAGCTTATCAACAGCGGCAACAAATGGATTAACAGATGTTATCTGCGAACCGATATGCATGTCGATGCCGGTAAATTTAATATTTTTTAATTCTTTTTCACTTAAAAATAATTTCATAGCGGCTTCGGAATCAATTCCGAATTTATTTTCTGAAAGTCCAGTCGAAATATATGGATGAGTCTGCGGATCAACATCCGGATTTACTCGAATGGCAACATGAGCGGTTTTATTTAAGGAAGCGGCAATTTCATTTATTAAATAAACCTCTTCTTCCGATTCTGCTTTAATCATCAAAAGCCCGTGCTCTAAACCAAGCTTTATTTCATTAGCTGTTTTTCCTACGCCTGTTAAAATTATTTTTTTCGGATCCGCACCGGCTTTTAAAGCGCGCATTAATTCGCCTTCGGAATTAACATCAACACCGCTTCCCTGCTCAATAAAAGTCCGGATAACATTTAAATTAAAATTAGATTTTACGGCATAAAATATTGTATGAGAAACATCTTTAAAAGCTTCGGTAAATTCTGTATACCGGTCAATAAAAAATTTTTGGCTGTAAATATAAGTCGGTGTACCGAGCTCTTCTATAATTTTTTTTACAGGTACGTCTTCACAGAATAAATCATTTTCTTTATATGTAAAATAATCTGAGTTAAATAATTCCATTTTTTCCTGAGGTTTTAGTTGAATTTATAAAATGCTAAAATACATAAAATTCAACTCAAAATTCAAAAATACGAATGTGGGTACAGAAGAAAAAAATTAGCCTCTTCCCTTTTATTTTTCATTCGAAGCGGAACATTTATATAATTTGAATTGCTCCGCATTTTAGGTAAATTTGAGGTCAATTTTAAATTAAACTTAAAAAAAAGACTATGCGTTATCCTTTTTCTGAAATAGAAACTAAATGGCAAAAATATTGGGAAAATAAAAAAGTTTATAAAACTGATTTTTCCAAAACCGAAAATAAACTTTATACACTTGTAATGTTCATCTATCCTTCGGGAGCAAAATTGCACTGCGGGCATTGGTATAATTATGGGCCAACCGACTCGTGGGCCCGTTATAAAAAGCTAAAAGGTTTTAACGTATTTGAACCAATGGGATATGACGCTTTCGGTTTGCCGGCTGAAAATTATGCTATAAAAACGGGAATCCATCCGTATGACAGCACGATGAAAAATATTGATGATATTAGAAATCAGCTTAAACATATGGGCTGCATGTACGATTGGAGTACAGAATTGATGACATGTGTTCCCGAATATTATAAATGGAATCAATGGTTGTTTTTACAGCTTTACAAAAAAGGTTTGGCTTATAGAAAAAACGCTCCGGTTAACTGGTGCCCCAATGATAAAACCGTCCTAGCCAATGAACAAGTACAAGCTGACGGCACTTGCGAAAGATGCGGAACAGAAGTAATTCAGAAAAATTTAACACAATGGTTTTTTAAAATTACTGATTACGCCGATGAGCTTTTAGATGGGCTCGAAAAGATAAATTGGCCTGAAAAAACTAAACTGATGCAGAGAAACTGGATCGGGAAAAGTATAGGAACCGAAGTAACATTTAAGGTTGAAGAAAGTGACGAGGAAATTACAGTTTTTACAACCCGCCCCGATACTTTATTCGGTGTTACTTATGTTGTTCTTGCTCCCGAACATCCGCTTGTTGATAAATTAACGACTGCGGAAAATAAAAAACATGTTGATGAATATAGAGATTCTATAAAAAGTTTAACCGAAATAGAAAGAACTTCAACAGTAAAAGAAAAAACCGGAGTTCCGACAGGTGCATTTGCTATAAATCCGGTTAACGGGGAAAAAGTGCCGATATGGATCGCGGATTATGCGCTCCTTACCTACGGAACCGGATGTGTTATGGCAGTTCCCGGGCATGATGAACGGGATTTTGAATTCGCAAAAAAATTTAATTTGTCTATCAAAAAAGTTATTCACCAACCCAAAACCGATAAAGACGCAGAATTAAGGGAAGCCTATACCGATGAAGGCGAAATGATAAATTCCGGTGAATTCAGCGGAATGAATTCTAAAGAAGGAATTAATAAAATAACCGATTATTTGGAAACAACAGGTTTAGGAAAGAAAAAAATAAATTATAGATTAAGAGATTGGCTAATTTCACGTCAAAGATATTGGGGAACTCCTATTCCGGTAATTCACTGTGAAAAATGCGGCGAAGTTCCGGTTGAAGAAAAAGATCTCCCGATCGAACTTCCCTATGAAGTTGAATTTAAGCCGGCAGGAGAATCTCCTTTGGCTACTAATAAAGATTTTATAAATACGACTTGTCCCAAATGCGGAGGAGAAGCAAAACGAGATCCCGATACGATGGATACCTTTGTTGATTCAAGCTGGTACTATTTTCGGTATTTAGATCCGCGTGTAAAAGATAAGATGTTTGATATTGAAAGAGCCGAAAAATGGATGCCTGTGGATATGTATGTAGGCGGTGCCGAACATGCTACAATGCATTTACTTTACGCGAGATTTGTTCATAAGTTTTTAAGAGATTTAAAATTAACTAATACCGATGAACCTTTCAGAAACTTGATTCATCAAGGTATGATTACAAATCAAGGCGCTAAAATGTCAAAATCAAAAGGAAATGTTGTTAATCCCGATGATTTTACAAAATACCACGGCAGTGATGTTTTCCGTTTATACTTAATGTTTATGGGCCCGTACGAACTCGGAGGCGATTGGAGCGACAAAGGAATTTCCGGTACGGATCGTTTTGTACAGCGCAGTTATGAATTGTTTAATAAATTTCCGAATATAATTAAAGAAGTATCATTAAAAGAAAAATTTGACATTTCCGCCTTAAACAACGAAGAAAAATCTGTCTATAGAAAAATTAATCAGACGATTAAAAAGTTTGACGAAGAAATTAACAATTTCCGATTTAATACCGCAATTGCCTCTTTAATGGAATTAATAAATGAACTTTCAAAAAATTTGGAAAGCTGTAAAAAAGAGCTGCAGGCTTATACTTTAGAAAGATTTTCAATTCTTCTTTCTCCGGTTGCTCCTCATCTTGGTGAAGAATGCAGACAAATTATAGGTCACGATGTTTCTGTATATGAAAAACCGGTTTGGTATGATTTTGATGAGGCCGCTCTTATTGAAGATAATGTAAATATTGCGGTTCAAGTTAACGGTAAATTAAGAACAACCGTGGAAATGCCTTTAAATAGTGAACAAAACGCTGTGAAGGAAGCCGCTTTCAGTGATGAAAAAGTTACAAAACATACAGACGGCAAAAAAATTGTAAAAGAGATTTACGTAAACAATAAAATTTATAATATCGTTGTAAAATAAAAGCGAATAATAAACTAAAAAGAAAAATCTATTATGCTTGATATAAAATTAATTAGAGAAAATCCTGAACTTGTTAGAAAAGGAATAGAAAATAAAAATGAGAAAAGCAGAATTGATGAAATTCTAAATTTAGATACGGAGAGAAGAGATTTAATAACAAAAAGTGAAGAGTTAAAAGCCAATAAAAACCATGTTTCGCAGGAAGTAGGCAGATTAAAAAAAGCAGGCGAAGACGCATCAGAAATAATTGCCGAGATGAAAAATGTTGCCGAAGAAATTAAAGAATATGAAAACAAGCTGAATGAAGTTCAGTCGAAACTTGACGAAATATTAATGTACATCCCGAATCTTCCGCATGAATCTGTGCCGGTCGGAAAATCCGCCGAAGATAATATTGAAATAAGGCAATGGCTTCCTGATGAATTTAATTTTGAGAATGAAAACAAAAAAATTGATCACGTTGAACTGGGG
This sequence comes from uncultured Bacteroidota bacterium, assembly GCA_963798775.1. GTDB lineage: Bacteria > Bacteroidota > Ignavibacteria > Ignavibacteriales > Ignavibacteriaceae > CAWCUK01. The sequence continues at coordinate 502,625 of CAWCUK010000003.1, read as the reverse complement.
AAGAAATTAAAAATATTAGATTTTGAGAGAGGCGCAAAAATTTCCGGCTCCGGTTTTCCTCTGTATATTGGAAAGGGCGCGACTTTGGAACGTGCTTTAATAAATTTTATGTTGGATTATCATCTGCGGAACCATGGTTACAGCGAAGTATTTCCGCCGTTTTTGGTTAACCGCGATTCAATGAAAGGTACCGGTCAAATTCCAAAAATGGAAGAAGATATGTACCATATTTGTAAAGACGAACTTTTTCCTATTCCCACCGCCGAAGTTCCGATTACAAATATTTACAGAAATGAAATTTTAAATGAAAAAGATCTTCCGATAAAATACGTAGGTTTTTCGGCATGCTTCAGAAGAGAAGCCGGTTCTTATGGAAAAGAATCAAAAGGATTTCTAAGAGTTCATCAGTTTAATAAAGTTGAAATGGTTAAATTTGTTAAACCGGAAACTTCTTATGATGAACTGGAAAAATTAGTTAACGACGCGGAAGATATTCTTAAAGCCTTAGAAATTCCTTACCGTGTGCTTCTTCTCTGCACCGGTGATTTAAGTTTTTCGGCCGCTAAATGTTATGATATTGAAACCTGGTCGCCCGCCGAAAATAAATGGCTGGAAGCTTCTTCATGCAGCAATTTTGAAAATTTTCAAGCAAGAAGAGCAAATATTCGTTTTAGAAATGAACTGACAAAAAAGCCGGAATTTCTCCACACATTAAACGGTTCAGGTTTGGCTACAAGCAGATTAATGGTTTCTATTTTAGAAAATTATCAAACTCACGACGGTAAAATTAAAGTACCTAAGGTTCTACAGAAATATACCGGTTTTGATCTTATTGATTAATACAAGAAATTTCTGCGGAATTCTTTTCGTTTTGTAGAATATTGTTGTAAATGAACTCTATGATTATGAATACAAATATAAACTAGGGTTCATTCTTATTTTAAATTCTTTCAGTTGCAGCGGTTGCATAAATTCATTTCTCATTTAAATAGTGTTATCTTATCTATGAATAGCTTTTAAGTCTATATGAAAAATCTATATAAATTAAGAAAATATTTCTCCCGTTATAAAACAAAAATTTTCTGGGGTTTTTTATTTATTCTTCTTTCAAACGCGGGAACTCTATACATTCCGCTGATAATAAAAGACGCAATAAATTCCATTGATAAATCGGTTACTTCAGAACAGCTTGTAAAGTATGCTTTATTAATTATCGGCGCGGCCATTTTCGGAGGGACATTCAGATTTCTGATTCGACAAACCATTATTGTAGTTTCTCGTAAAATTGAGTTCGATCTTCGCTCCGATTTTTGGAGCCATATTCAAAAACTTCCGCTCCGATATTTCCAAAATAATTCTACCGGGAATATTATGGCTCACGCAACCAACGATATAAACGCGGTACGCATGTTTCTCGGTCCGGCTGTTATGTATTCAATAGATACAACCATTCGTTTAATCGCGGTAATAACTATTCTTGTTTCGCTTAATTTAACAATGACAATTTACGCGTTAATCCCGCTGCCTATTTTATCAATTTTAGTTTTTAAGGTTGGAAAACTTATTCATGAAAAATTTACTTTAATTCAAGAAAAATTTTCTGAACTAACCACAAAAGCACAGGAAAATTTTTCGGGAATCCGCGTAATTAAATCTTATGTCCGTGAAGAAAATGAAATAAAAGAGTTCAACAAACTCAGCGACGATTTTCTTAACAGAAATATGAATATGGTTAAAATACAAGCGTTATTCCAACCGATTTTATTTTTAATTACCGGGTTTTCAATCATTATTGTTATTTGGATCGGCGGCGGTAAAGTTATAAGCGGTGAAATGGATCTTGGTGAAATTACAGCTTTTTTAGTTTATTTGGGATATTTAATCTGGCCGATGATCGCGCTCGGCTGGGTAATAAATATTATACAGCAAGCCGAAGCAAGTATGAAAAGATTAAATAAGATTTTTAATGAGGAGTTTGAAATTCAAGATGATGAAAATACAGATAAATCTATAAAGACAATTAAAGGAGAAATTGAGTTTAAAAATGTTTCATTCCGCTATTCGGAACATCATCCTTATATTTTAAGAAATATTAATTTAAAAATTCCTACCGGAACAACAACCGCAATTATGGCTTATACGGGAGTCGGAAAAACTACGATGGTAAATTTAATTCCGCGTCTTTACGATGTTACGGAAGGTGAATTATTAATTGACGGCCAAAATGTAAAAAATATTCCGATAGAGGTTTTAAGAAAAAATATCGGACTAGTTCAGCAAGAATCTTTTCTGTTCTCCGATACACTTTTAAACAATGTTTCTTATGGTTTACACGAAATTGATAAAGAAAAAGTTGTAGCCGCCTCTAAAATTGCGCAGTTTGATAAAGATGTTGAAACCTTTACACATGGTTATGAAACTATTGTCGGGGAAAGAGGAATAACGCTTTCCGGAGGTCAAAAACAGCGTGCTTCATTATCACGCGCTCTGGCAATAGATCCTAAAATTTTAATTTTAGATGATTCATTTTCCGCGGTTGATACTCACACCGAAGAAGATATATTGAAAAATCTTAAACAATTTATGAAAGATAGAACCAGCATATTAATCAGTCATAGAATTTCTACAGTAAAAGACGCGGATAAAATTATTGTTCTAGCAGAAGGAAAAATAGCCGAAGAAGGCACACATGAAGAATTAGTAAAATTGGGCGGAATTTATGCCGATCTACATTTCAAGCAATTACTTGAAAAAGAACTTGAAGAATTAAATTAAAAGGAAAAAATATGGAAAAAACAACAGTATCCTTTTTTGAAGTTACCCCGAAAGAAAAAAAATATTTAAGAAGGAAATTCGATAAAACTTTTGAGCTTAAATTTTATAATGAGGCTTTAGATGAAAATAATGCCGATTTAATTGCCGATTCGGATATTGTGTCTCCCTTTATTTATTCGGATATAACTTCTAAAGTTATCGGGAAAGCTAAGAAATTAAAATTTATCGCAACACGCAGCACCGGTTTTAATCATATTGATATAAAAATCGCCGGACAAAAAAATATTTCAGTTTGTAATGTTCCTTATTACGGGGAAAATACTGTGGCTGAACATACTTTCGCGTTAATATTAGCGCTTTCCAGGAATCTGCATAAAGCTTATGTAAGAACTATAAGAAATGATTTTACTTTAGAAGGACTTCAAGGTTTTGACCTTCGCGGAAAAACACTCGGTGTAGTTGGTGCCGGCAGTATCGGAGTTCATGTAATTAAAATAGCAAAAGGTTTCGGTATGAAATATAATTGCAAGCGACGCAAAGCCAAATCATATTTTAGCAGAAATGCTTGATTTTAAATATGTTACTTTGGATGAATTGCTCGAATCATCTAATATAATTTCCCTGCATTGCCCTTACAATAAATATACTCATCATATAATTAATATGAATAATATTGAAAAGGTTAAAAAAGGAACTCTCTTCATAAATACCGCAAGAAGCGGAATTATTGAACCGAAAGCTCTTTATTACGCAATAGAAAGCGGAATATTCGGCGGCGCCGGATTAGATGTTTTTGAAGGTGAAGAACTGGTAAAAGAAGAAAATCAAATGCTAACTAAAAATGTTTCCGTTGATCATCTTGAAGCAATAATCAAAAGGAATATTCTGCTCAGGAAAGAAAATGTAATTATAACTCCGCATATGGCTTTTGATTCGGTGGAAGCGGTTGAAAGAATTATGGATACAACTGCTGATAATATAAAGAATTTTTTAACTGATAAAATTTATCATAAAGTGGTTTAAATTTTTAATACCTAATTTTAATAAGATTATATTTTATGGCAAATGATTATAAAAGTGAAGAAGAAGTATTAGGTAAGGCGTACGATTCAAAATTAATGAAACGGCTTCTGGGTTATATTAAACCTTATAAGAAGTATGTTATTTTTGCGATTGTCTTAAATATTATTGTCGCTGCTTTGCCTGCTGTAAGGCCGCTCTTAACAAAAATTGCGGTCGATAAGTATATCGCGAATAAAGATTATTCACGGCTTAGTAAATATAAGTCTGCTGCTTTTCGGATTTCTTCTGCTGCAGACAGTAATGCAGTACTTCTTAACTTATTATACACAATATCTTGGACAAAGAACAATTTATGACCTTCGTACCCAAATTTTTCGGCACACTCAAAAATTAGCTTTACGCTTTTTTGATAAAACTCCTATAGGCAGAATTAGTTACAAGAACCACTAATGATGTTGAATCTCTGAATGAACTTTTTTCATCCGGAATAGTGATGGTTTTCAGCGATATTTTTATACATTGTATGGATACTCGTATTCATGTTTTATTATGGATGTAAAACTTTCCCTTGTTACGTTATCGGTTCTCCCGGTTCTAATATACGGAACATTTCTTTTCCGAAAAAAAGTAAGAGAAAGTTACCGGGATGTTCGGCTTCATTTGGCAAGATTAAATTCTTACATGCAGGAACATGTTACGGGAATGAACGTAATTCAGATTTTCAATAAAGAAAAAGAGGAGCAGAAACAGTTTTCAAAAATTAATAAGGATTATCGTTCTGCGAATATTAAATCAATTTTTTATTACGCTATATTTTTCCCGAGTGTTGAAATTTTAAGTTCAATAGCTTTTGGATTAATTATATGGTACGGCGGCGGTGAAGTTATTCAAAGCACCTTATCCGTAGGTGTTCTTTTAGCATTTATACAGTATACAGAAATGTTCTTCCGTCCCATAAGAGATCTTTCAGAAAAATACAATATAATGCAGACGGCAATGGCTTCTTCAGAAAGAATATTTAAACTTCTTGATAATGAAACTTATATTAAAGATCCGGAAAACCCCGCAAAAATTGAAAAAATAAAGGGGGAAATAGAGTTTAAAAATGTCTGGTTCGCGTATAACGATGAAAACTATGTTTTAAAAAACATAGATTTTAAAATAAATCCCGGAGAAACTATAGCGATTGTAGGCGCTACAGGCGCGGGTAAAACAAGTATTATAAATATTTTAACCAGATTTTATGATATCAATAAAGGAACCATTTTAATTGACGGAATTGATATTAGCAGAATGAGTAAAAAGGAACTAAGGAAATTTATTTCCATAGTTCTGCAGGATGTTTTTCTTTTTTCCGGTACAATTCGTTCTAATATAAGTATGAGCAACGATGATATTCCTTTAGAGAAGTTAAGAGAATCCGCCAAAATTGTGGGTGCCGATAAATTTATTGATCTTTTAGAAAAAGGTTATGATGAAACAGTAAAAGAGAGAGGAGCAACTTTAAGCGTAGGACAAAAACAGTTAATTTCTTTTGCCCGTGCGCTTGCTTACGATCCTCAAATTTTAATTTTAGATGAAGCTACCTCTAGTGTAGACACCGAAACAGAAATTTTAATTCAAAGAGCTATTGAGAAGCTTTTAGTGGGCAGAACGGCAATTGTAATCGCGCATCGTCTTTCCACTATACAAAGTGCCGATAAAATTATTGTGATGCATAAAGGCGAAGTGAGGGAAAGCGGAACACACCAAGAGCTGCTTGCAAAACGTGGAATTTATTATAAATTATATCAACTTCAATATAAAGATCAGGAAATAGAACGTACAGCATAAAATTTTCCAATAAATTAAAAGGTTTAATATGACACCACGTTTTATGACGTTAGCACGCCATATTATAGAAGGAGAGAAAAAACATCCTGAGGCTACCGGGGAATTATCGAATTTATTATCTGATCTCTCCTTAGCCGCTAAAGTTATATCTCTTGAAGTAAATAAAGCAGGTTTAGTTGATATTCTTGGTTTTACGGGGGATAATAATGTTCACGGCGAAAAAGTAAAAAAACTTGATATTTTTGCTCATGATATGCTCTTTAGGGCGATGGACCACGGCGGCCATCTTTGTGTTATGGCCTCCGAAGAAGAAGAAGATATTATACATATTCCGAAAGAATATAAAATAGGGAAATATGTTCTTCTTTTTGATCCCCTGGATGGTTCATCAAATATAGATGTAAATATAAGTATCGGAACAATATTTTCAATTTATAAAAGAATTTCTCCAGACGGAAAACCCGGAACCCTTGAAGATTGCCTACAGCAGGGATACAAACAAATTGCCGCCGGTTATGTTGTATACGGATCAAGCACAATTCTGGTTTATACAACCGGAGAAGGTGTCCATGGTTTCACTTTAGATCCTTCTTTCGGAGAATTTCTGCTTTCTCATGAAAATATCAGAATTCCAAAAAAATCACAAATTTACAGCATAAACGAAGGTCATTATAAATACTGGCATCCGGGATTAAAAAAATATATAAAATATCTTCAGGATGAAGATGACGCGACAAACAGACCTTATTCATCCCGCTATATCGGTTCTATGGTTGCGGATATTCACCGCAATATGCTTTACGGAGGAATTTTTATGTACCCGGGAGATTCCCGTCATCCAAACGGAAAACTGAGATTAATGTACGAATGTAATCCTATGGCGTTTATTGTAGAGGCCGCAGGCGGAAGAGCCACTAACGGCAGACAAAGAATTTTAGAAATTAAACCGGAAAACCTGCATCAAAGAACACCGATTTTTATCGGCAGCGAAGAAGATATAAAAATGGCGGAAGATTTTATGGCCAAAGAAGAAGTAAAAGATGAAGTTTATATCGGTGATAAAGCTTAAAGCTAAACTTAAAGTTTAGGCTGTTTCAAATAAATTTTTGAGACAGCCTTTTTTTATTATTTTTCAATTTTTTCTAATTCTGAGTTTAATTTTTTTGCCAAATCTCCAGAAGAAATTCCTTCAATTTTAATTTTACTGGATTCAACTAATATTTGGGGACTATCCCCTTCCCCTGCATAAATTTATATAAATTAAAAGCTAAACGATTTCTATCATTCATTATCGGGATATATTGGCTTAAGTTTTCTACAATTTCGTAAACTTTTTTCTCGAGGGAATTTTCGGGGAATTTTTGTGTTGAAGGAGGAGGTAAAGTTGTCATTTTTTAGATCCTATTTTTTGCTATACTAAAATAATTTACAAATCATCAAACAGCAAATATAATTAATTTTTGAATTATTTTTGCCCTTTTTTATTTTCATTTGCATTTTAATTATGAAACTTTAACTGCCGTTGAGTTTAAGGAAGATTTGCGGAAAAAATTACCCTTCCTTTAGTTTTTGAATTTCCACAACTGAATTAATATAAATACGTTACAATTGTTAAACATTCAGCTTTTAATTAAATTTGATTCTTAAAAATATTGATGCCGTTTTGATTTTAGATAATGCAAAGAAAATACTGATAATTAGATTAAGTTCACTTGGTGATGTAATTTTAACAACTCCGCTTATTCGCTCCCTTAAAAATTTCCTCCCGAAAGTGATTATAGAATATGTAGTAAGAGAAGAATACGAAGATATATTAATTAATAATCCCTACATTAGTAAAATTTTTACTTTTACAAAAGATGAAAACAGAAATAAAGAATTAACGGCAAATCTGGCAAATAATAATTATGATGCTGTAATTGATCTTCAGAATAATTTTAGATCAGCGAGATTAATAAATGCTTTAAATTGTTCCGTTTTTAAATTTAATAAAAGATCTTTAGACAAATTTCTGCTTGTAAAATTTAAGATAAATAAACTTAAAGACGCACCCACGATACCGGTAAGATATGCAAAAACAATAAATTTAAAACTTGATGACGAAGGGCTTGATATTATCAGTTATAATTCACCTTCCGAAATTTTAGAAGGAAATAAAAGTTATATAGGAATTGCGCCCGGTTCCCGCCATTTTACAAAAATGTGGCCGGCGGAATATTTTACCGAGTTGGGAAAGCTAATAAACAAAACGGGGAAAAAAATTGTATTATTCGGTGGAACCAGCGATATAGAAATTTGTAAAACATTAAATAAAGAAATTCCGGGTTCTATAAATTTGTGTAATCAAAATGATATTCTTCAAACTGTTGTTGATATGAAAAAATGCGAAACAGTTATTTGCAACGACTCCGGATTAATGCACGCGGCTTGTGCGGCAAAAGTTCCTGTTTTAACAATTTTTGGTTCAACAGTTAAAGAATTTGGATTTGTCCCTTATAATAACCGTAATTTTATTTTAGAAAATAATTCTCTAACTTGCAGGCCGTGTACCCATATAGGCAGAGCGGAATGTCCCAAAAGACATTTTAAATGTATGCTTGAACTTACACCGCAGTCTGCGTTTGAAAATCTTAAACACCTTCAGAATTCCTAATGAAATCAATTTGGTATTTTTTATATAACGTACTCGTTATTCCGGTTCTCTACATCTTAATAAATTTTGCCGGCTTATTTAACGCAAAGGTAAAAAGAGGTATTGACGGAAGAAAAAGAATTTTTGAAGAATTGATTTTAAATGCCGCAAATTTAGATAAATCCAAAAAGTTAGTATGGTTTCATTCATCGTCCCTGGGGGAATTTGAACAGGCGAAACCAATAATAGAAAAATTAAAGAGAGATCCGAATATAAATATTCTAGTTACATTCTTCTCTCCTTCGGGTTATGAAAATTCCAGAAAAGATCCTTTTGCCGATTTAGTAAGCTATCTTCCGTTTGATACAAAATCAAATGCCGAGAGATTTATAAAGATTGTCCGTCCCGATTTAGCAATAATGATGCGCTATGATATTTGGCCGAATCACGTACGCGCTATGAAAGAATATAATATTCCCTCTTTTATTGTAGATGCTACAATGAAGGAGGGTTCACCAAGAAAATTTCCTCTGGTCAAGAATTTCCACAAAAATTTATTTTTGGATATAACTAAAATATTAACTGTTTCAAAAGCCGATGAAGCCGGATTTAAAGAATTCGATTGTACCGAGGAACAAGTACAGGCAGTCGGCGATACCCGTTTTGACCGCGTTTACCAAAGAAGTGTTACAGCGCGGCAAAGAAATTTGATTAGAGAAGATTTATTTACTGGGAAAAAGATTTTTGTTGCCGGAAGTACTTGGGAAATGGATGAAGATGTGATACTTCCAGCTTTTACAAAACTTGTAAAATATGATCCGAACGTAATATTAATTATCGCTCCTCATGAACCGACTATAGTACATCTTGAGAGAATTGAAAACGAATTCGCGAAAAGTTTGAAGACCATTCGTTTTTCATTTCTAAATAATTATGTAGATGAAAGAGTAATAATAATTGATTCGATAGGAATTTTACTTACACTTTATACTTACGCCGATGCCGCATTTATCGGCGGAAGCTTTAAGCAGAATATTCATAATATTCTGGAAGCCGCTGTTTATGGAATTCCTGTAATGTTCGGACCGAAAATTGATAATTCACAGGAAACTCAGAAACTGCTAAAATTAGGCGGCGGAATTCTTATCAAAAATAAAAGAGAAGCTTACCGGCAGCTTCGAACTTTATTTACAAATGATGAAGTAAGAAACGCCAAGGGAAAAATAAGCTATAATTATGTACAGCAGAACCTTGGCGCTACAGATAAAATACTTACAGAAATTTATGAAGTTTTATAAATAATTTTCTTTTAAAAAATTTATATGATGAATTTCATGTCCTGCAATAATATAAAGAAGCGCCTCAACAGTAACTTCGTTTCCGCTTGCAACACCTCTTTTTGAAAAATCATCTTTGTCAAAACTTTTAAAAAGAACCAAATTTGATTCGCGTAAAAACATTAATTCATAAGCCAGATTAGCGACTGAACGATTATTAAAATTAGCGTTTATAACAAATTCATCCTGGTCGAATCCGGGAAGCTCTTTTTTCTCGCCTCTGGCAATACTTAATGCCCTGTAAGCCATTACTCTTTCAGTATCAATTATATGTCCTATAACTTCTTTAATACTCCATTTGCCGGTTTGGTAGGAATAATTTCCTTGATCTTCAGAAATTGAAGTAAGAAAGGCTTGAGTTTCTTCAAGCTGATCCTCCAACACTTGAAGAACATTTTCACCGTTTACTTTACTGATATAAGTTCCATAATAAGGTGCATAATCATTTAATTTCGGCCTTGGCATATTTCTCCTTATAATTTATTTCCAGATTTTGATTTCAAAAACTCCGTCCGATTTAGCTACACCTCTTAACATTCCGGAAGTATTAAAAGGCATAGTATAATTTCCATCTTTATCAACGGCAATAATTCCTCCGTCATCCGGCTGCAGCCTATTATGAATCATTTCATCGCCGGCTTCTTTTAAAGATAATCCTTTGTATTCCATTAATGCGGAAATATTAAAAGCCACAGTATTTTTGATAAATTTTTCACCCCAGCCGGTTGCGGAAACCGCGCAGGTTTTATTATTCGCATAAGTTCCGGCATTTATTAAAGGCGAATCGCCTATTCTTCCCGGCATTTTACCGGTCATTCCGCCTGTTGAAGTTCCTGCCGCAAGATTTCCGTTTTTATCTAAAGCAACGCAGCCGACGGTGCCGTGCTTTTCTTTTTCTTTAAATTTCAAATATTGTTCATACCGGCGGGGAGTATCAAAATAATTTGAGTCTACAAAATCAACTCCGGTCTTTTTCGCAAATTTTTCAGCGCCTTCAGCGGCAAATAAAACATGTGGTGATTTTTCCATTACTTTTCTGGCAAGAGTAATAGGATGCTTAATATGCCTTACCGCGGCTACAGCGCCGCACGCTAATTCCCGTCCATCCATAATTGAAGCATCTAATTCATGAGTTCCTTCAGAAGTATAAACAGCTCCTTTTCCCGCGTTAAATTTGGGATCATCTTCCAAATAATTTATTACTTTTTCAACAGCGTCTAAACTTGAACCGCCGTTTGATAAAATATTTTGACCGATTTTTAATGCTTCCGTTAAAGAATTAATATAACCTTCTTTTACTGAATCCGGCAATGAAGGATCAAAAGTTCCGGCACCGCCATGAATAACAATCGTATACATATTTTTTTCTCCGGCTTTTGCGGTATTTTTATCAAGGTCAATAAATTGAGTTGCCGCTATAATAGCAATAGTTACAATCGCAAATAAAATAGTTTTCATATTATTACTTCCCCGTTCTTCTTAAGTTTATAGTCTTAATCTCATTTTTGTAATTCCTTCTGTAGTCTAAAAATAAATTCAGACTGCGCGGTATTTATTTTCTCCAGCGCTTCTTCAACAGAAAAAAATTCTCCTTTATCTACTTCAGGAAAAGCTTGTATATTTTTTGATTTCGGCGGCCATTCCAAATTAAAAGTATTGCATTTAATTTCTATAGGATCCGCGCTCTTAGTTTCAAAAGCCCAAGCATGAACTATTTTCCCTCCTTTTTGTTTTACGGTTCCCAACGGCAAATAACTGCCGTTTGATCTTAAACCGGTTTCTTCTTCAAATTCTCTTTTTGCTGCTTCTAAAAAATCCTCATTTTCTTCCGGCAGACCTTTTGGAATTCCCCAATAACCTTCATCTTTTTTTGTAAAAAAAGGTCCGCCGGGATGAACCAGAAAAACTTTTAATCCTTCTTTATTATTTACAAACATTAATAACCCGGCACTGTTTACTTCCGCCACATCATTTCCTTTTTCATTACAATTAAGGTATCAATTTATTTTATTTTAAGTGGAATTAAAAATTATAATTGACATGGAAAACAGAATATTTATTAAATGGCTTCTTTTATTCCTCCTGTTAATCCTTTTAAACAAAATGAGCATTATTTAATAAAAATTTAATCTCGTAAAACAACAATGGCATACAGGCCTTGTTTTAGAAAGAAAGCTTGTTGATAAAATAATTTGGCCGGAAATAGACTATTTTAAAAACTATGATTTTGTTGATGTAGGCTGGGGAGACGCTGAATTTTACAGAATGGAAGGTTTTGATTTAGGTTTGGCAATAACCGCATTATTTTATTCTTCGAAAAGTACATTAAGAATTGAAGGATATAATTTTCCTATTAAAAAGCATTTCGATATTTCTGATGCTGCAATTGAATTACAAGTGAATAAAAAAGAGTTCGATAAAATCTGTTTATTCATTCATAACAGCTACAAACATAAATTTAACGGGCGTGTTTCGGAAATAGAAAAAAATTACAACAGTAAAATTATTTTTTATGAAGCCGAAGGTAAATATTATATTTTCAATACTTGCAATACGTGGCTTGCAAAATGTTTGAATTCTGCCGGATTAAAAGTCGATGATACTATAATTTTAACGGAAGAATTGTTAAAAGATGCTTCTAGAATCGGGAAGATAGTCGGATCTAAAAAATAAAAATTCCCGCTTATTCAGCGGCAAAAATTTTTAACCCAACAATTCCTATAATGATTAGAAAAATGAAAAACAGTCTTACAATTTCTTTAGATTCGCCGAACAAAAAAATTCCCAAAATTGCTGTTCCCACAGCACCGATTCCTGTCCAAACGGCATAAGCCGTACCAACCGGCAGAGTTTTAAGCGAATAAGCTAACAATCCCATGCTTAATACCATACAAACAATCGTAAATATACTCCAATAAAGTTTAGTAAAACCCATCGAATATTTTAGACCGATTGCCCAAGCAGTTTCAAGAATTCCCGCAATAAGAAGAATAAACCAACTCATTATTACGGCCTCTGTTCGGAAGAATTATAATTATCTAATTTTTTAATAATTTCAGAAATATTTAGAGAACGTAAAGCATCAACTGCACATTCCCAAGCGCCTTCATGGCATAAGCCGTTTATCTGCGCGTTTTCATATTCTTCCAAAGCAACTTTAATGCATTCTCTTTTAACGGCATCCCCCAAACTTAATTTTTCTTCATCATTCATTTTTATTTTAGATAATCTTTTAAATATTTCCCGGTCCAGGAATCGGGATGTTCAATTATTTCTTCCGGAGTTCCGGTTGCAATTACTTCGCCGCCTTTCTCACCCGCCTCAGGCCCCATATCTATTATATAATCAGCGCATTTTATAACTTCTAAATTATGCTCAATAATTACAACAGAATTATTTCTTTCGATGAGAAGTTGAAAACAATTAAGCAATTTTGAAATATCGTCAAAATGAAGTCCGGTTGTAGGCTCATCAAAAATAAATAGAGTATGTTTCCGTTCCCTTTGAGAAGTAAGATGGGAAGCCAATTTTATACGTTGTGCTTCACCACCAGACAAAGTATTTGAAGGCTGTCCAAGTTTAATATACCCCAATCCTACTTCAGCAAGAACTTTAATGTAACGAAGAATTTTGTCATTATCTTTAAAAAATTCCACGGCTTCGTCAACAGTCATTTCAAGAACATCAACAAGATTTTTCCCGCGATAAGTAATTTCTCTAATTTCTTTTTTAAATCTTGTCCCATTACAATCTTCGCATTCCAGATAAAGATCGGCCAAAAATTGCATTTCAACTTTTATGAAACCGTCGCCTTGGCAAGTTTCGCATCTTCCTCCGGGAACGTTGAAGGAGAAAAATCCCGGCCTATAACCTCTTGCCCTTGCCTGATGCGTGGATGCAAAAAGTTCACGAATATGTTCATATGCTTTTATATAACTAATAGGATTTGATCTGGGAGTTTTTCCAATCGGCGACTGATCCACAATTTCAATTTCGTCTATATATTCACCTCCTTTTAGATCATCAAATTTGCCTATTTTAGGAGGATTCATACCGAAATATTTGGCTAAACCGCCGTATAAAATATCATGAATAAGCGTACTTTTACCCGACCCGCAAACCCCGGTAATAACAACAAATTTATTTAAAGGGACATCAAACATCAATATTTTTTAGATTATTTTCTCGCGCGCCTATTATTTTTATTTCTTTGGTTTGTTTAGTATTCCTTACTTCAGGAATCGGAATCTTAAGTTGGCCGGATAAATATTTTCCGGTAAGAGAATTTTTATTTTTTAAAATTTCATCATAAGTACCCATCGCAATAATTTCGCCGCCAGCAACTCCTGCTTTGGGTCCCATATCAACTAAAATATCAGAATGCTTCATCATTTCCGGATCATGTTCAACAACAAGCACAGTATTTCCGATGTCGCGGAGATTTTTCAGAATATTTATTAATCGCGCATTATCACGGGGATGAAGCCCGATACTTGGCTCATCTAAAACATAAAGAGTTCCAACAAGCGAGGAACCGAGTGAAGTAGCTAAATTAATTCTTTGAGTTTCTCCGCCGGAAAGCGTGCTGCTTAATCTGTCTAAAGTTAAATAACCTATTCCAACGTTATTGAAAAACGTTAACCTTTTTATTATTTCTTTTAAAACTCTATCGCCTACCAGCATATCATAGTCGCTTAATCGCAGGTAATTAAAAAATTCCAATGAATGTTCAATCGGAATTTTAACAACATCATAAATAGATTTGTCATCTATTTTAACCTGCAGCGCTTCCCTTCTTAAACGTGAACCTTTGCAAGCGGTACATGTTGTATAGCCTCTGTAACGGCTTAATAAAACCCTTATATGCATTTTATAAGTTTTTCGTTCAAGCTGTTTAAAAAACTTATCAATCCCGATATAATCACCGAAACCTTTCTGTATCAGTCCAACTTGATCCGGATTCAAATCACGAAAAGGAATATTTAAAGGAATATTAAATTTTTTAGAATCCCTTACCAGATCTCTTAAATGAGAGCTATATTTTGCAGTTCTGAAAGGAGCAATCGCACCGTCCATTATTGACAGATTTGGATTCGGAATAACAAGATTCATATCAACGCCGATTATTTTGCTGAATCCTTGGCAAACAGGGCAGGCTCCGAATGGGTTATTAAAAGAAAAAAATCTTGGTTCAGGTTCCTCGTATCTTATTCCGCAGCATTCATAAAATTTATTAAATTCTTTTACCTCATTAGTATCCGCGTTAATAACGACTAGACGATTTTCACCTTCTTTAAAAGTAACTTCAATTGCGTCGGATAATCTTTCTCTCACATTTCCTTTTTGAATTTTAAATCGTTCGATAACCGTATAAACATTATCTTTGCGTTTCGGAAGAGCTTCTTCTTCATTTAGGTCAATCATTTTATTTTTAAAATAAATACGGAAAAATCCTCTTTTTTTAAGAAGATCAATTTCATCTTGAATTTTTTTCCCTTCATGGCGATGAACCGGAAAAGCCAAATAAAATCTAGCCCCATCTTTCTGCTCTTCCAGCCAATCGGCTACTGTTCCTGTGTTTGCTTTCTTAACTTCATTGCCGCATTGAAAACAAATAGTTTTGCCGACTCTGGCAAAAAGCAGTCTTAAATAATCATAAACTTCGGTAGTGGTTCCCACAGTTGATCTTGTATTTCTTGAGCCGGTTTTCTGTTCAATTGCAACAGCGGGGCTAATTCCTTGTATATAATCAACATCAGGCTTATTCATACGTTCCAGAAATTGCCGTGCATAAGCTGAAAGACTTTCAACATATCGGCGCTGTCCTTCCGCATATATGGTATCAAAAACAAGAGAAGATTTTCCGCTTCCGCTTACTCCGGTAAAAACAACAAGTTTATTTCGGGGAATTTCAAAGCTTAAATTCTTCAGATTATGTTCTCTTGCACCTTTTATTATTATCTTTTTTTCTTTTTTCAGATTCTTATTTTCTGTCATAAATCATATTAATTTTAAAATCGTCATTCATCTTTAACTATAACCGCAACTAAAAAGTTCGCGAAATTTAAACAAATAATTTACAAAATTATTAGATATGAAAAGAGCGGAAAAGACAGTAGAAAATCTATATGTTTTCTACTGTTTTAACTTAAAGAAATGTTGCTTTTTTTACTGCTATATCAGAATTTCTTAATTCTTTTAAAGTAGATATTCTTTCATCAAGCATTTTAATTTTTTTGTTCAATTCTTCCAATTTATCATTTATTATATCTTCAGACTCTGCTTTATCCCAATATCCTCTATTTTCAAAATAACTTTTGAAGAGCCAATTATGTTTTAACGCTTCCATATTTTCGGCTAAACGGGATGCGCTTAAACGAGCATCCGCCGCTGTTTTTTCTATATCAACAATTGTAGAATTAAATAAAGTATCGTAGCGGCCGTTTTCCATAAGCATACCGCCCAATAAACCTTTTCCTTTTTTAATATTATCTATAATTGTATCCGCTTTTATAACAACATTATTAATATTTGAAACAACTTTTTCAACACCGCCGCCTAAACTGTCGAATAGAGCAGTAACCTTATTTAATTCATGTGTTATTGCGTTTAAACTTGAATCGGCGGTTTTTGTTAAACTGTTAGCGCTGTTGTAAAGTTCATCATCAACTAAAAGTTTTCCTATTGTACCCTGCCCGCTGTTAACCCGGTTACTAATATCCGCAAGATCTTTGGTTATATTCTTCATGTATTTCATAATTCCCTGCGTTTCCTCAATAATCGCAGACATACTAACAGGTTCTTTAGATTGAATTACCCCGCCTTCTCGTACCGGATCGGCGCTGCTGCTTCCTATTTGAAGAACAACAACTTTATTTCCCACTAAACCTTCGGTTTCAATAGAAGCTTGTGTATCTGTTCTAATAAAACGTTTAATATCAGATAAAAGACTTAATGTAACTTCCACGCGGCCGGTGGTATCGTTTACAATTTTAATATTACTTACACTTCCTACATCCGTCCCGGAAAGCCTTACAGTGGCGCCTGTTCTTAAACCTTGAATATCTTTAAAATAAGTTTTTACTTCAAAAGTTGAAGAAAACATAGCGTTTTTTTGTCCAACTAAAAACACAGCTAAAACAAGAAGAACAGCTCCTATAAAAATAAAAATTCCTAATCTAACTGATGACATTTTATTTGCCATTATCACTCCTGTTATTAGCTTCTACAATTTCATTGCTGAAAAAATTTTTTAAAAATTCATCGTCGGTTGAAGTTAAATTTTGCAGATCACCTTCATATCTTATTTTGGCGTCTTTTAAAACAACAGCATGGTTAGCAATAATTTGAGCGCAAATAAGATCATGGGTAACAATAATTGAAGTGGCATTTATTTCAGACTGCAGGTCATTAATTAAATGGCTAATTTCTTTTGTAGTAATCGGATCAAGCCCGGTAGTAGGCTCATCATATAATATTAATTTTGGTTCCGTAATAATTGTTCTGGCTAAACCGATTCTTTTTTTCATTCCTCCGGAAAGTTCTGCCGGCATTTTATCAATAGCTTTTTCCAGCGAAACTTTCCGCAAAACATCTTTAACCTTTTTTTCACGCTCCTCGGGAGAAAAATTAAAATTTCTAATTAAAGGGAATTCCAAATTTTCACGGACACTCATTGAATCATATAATGCCGCACCTTGAAATAAGAATCCTAAATTTTTTCTCAGCTCGTTTATTTTTTTTGAATTATAGTTTAAAATATTTTCTCCGTCCATAATAACCTCACCGGAATCCGGATCTAAGAGGCGTACAATAATTTTAAGTAAAACACTTTTACCCGTACCGCTTCTTCCGAAAATAACTACATTTTCCTGATCTTTAACGGTTAGTGAAACATTATCCAGCACAACATTATTGTCGAAAGCTTTTGATATATTTTTTACTTCAATCATAAAATTAACCCCAAAGCAAAACGGTTAACTTAACAAGAACCATATCAACAAGAAGAATGAGAAGTGAAGAAAGCACAACAGAACTAGTTGAAGCTTGTCCTACGCCAACCGTACCATTTTCAGCGGTATAACCTTTAAAAGAACCAACCAATCCCACTATAAATCCGAATATAAAAGTTTTACTTATTCCGGGTACTATATCCCCAAACTGGAGCGATCTTACAACAGAACTTACATAAAGTTGAAAATTCATATTTTGGGTGATAATAATAGCTAAATATCCACCGAAAATTGCTAGAAATATAACATAAATAGTGAGCATGGGAAGAATTAAAGTGCAAGCAAAAATTCTGGTTACAACTAAAAATTTAAATGGATTAACAGCCGAAACTTCCATCGCATCTATTTGTTCAGTAACCCTCATAGAACCAAGTTCAGCGCCAATCCCGGAACTTACTCTCCCCGCAAAAATTAGTGCTGTTATTACAGGGCCTAATTCTCTAACAACCGATAAGGAAACCATATTCGGAAGAAAAGATTCCGCACCGAATCGAACAAGCACCGGCTGGCTTTGCATCGCTAGCACCAGTCCTATAATAAAGCCGGTTACACTAACAATAGGTAATGTTTTTACGCCCAACTCATCCATATGTTTTTTTACTTCCGCAAATTCATAGGGAGGGAGAAAAACATTTTTAAAGAATAAAAGTGCAAATACAGAAAGATCTGAAATCGTAACAAAAAAACTTTTGAGTTTGGTTTTTGTTGCGCTTTTTGTTGTTTCTTTTTCTTCTGAGTCTGATTTCACTAAATAATTATATTTGTTATAAAAAGAATATTTGCCACGGAGTGCTGTTTTCGGTAAAAGATAACTTCTTTAAGTTTAGAAAATACTAAAAAAAGAATCACTATAAAAGTAATTATTTACAATTAAAAAAAGTTAAAAATAAAATAACAAATATAAAGTACAGATTATCACACAAATAAATAAATTATTATTTCGCATTAACTTACATGCATAAAACAGAATTATTTAATATTTTAACAGCCATTCCAAAAGATAGAATCGAAACATAACCAAAGGGCTAAAATGAAGAAGTTTGTTAGAAGAGATTTTATAAAAACTGCCTCTATTGCCGCGGCGGCTATTTCAGGCGGCTCATTAATAGGTTGTTCAACTGAAAAGAAGGAGAAAGGAACTGCGGCAGCAAGGTCAGGAGAAACCTATGAATGGAAGATGGTAACTGCCTGGCCTCCGCATTTTCCGCTTTTAGGCGAATACGCGGATAAAACCGCAGATAGGATTGAGAAGATGTCTGAAGGCAGATTGAAAATACACGTTTACGGCGGCGGTGAATTAGTTCCGCCGTTAGAATCTTTTGATGCGGTTTCGCAAGGTGTTGTGGAAATGGGACACAGCGCGGCTTATTACTGGGCCGGAAAAGCTCCGGCAACACAATTTTTTACAAGTGTACCGTTTGGAATGAATACCCAACAGTTAAACGCCTGGCTGTATAACGGCGGCAGGTTTAAAATTATGGGAAGAGGTTTATACTCCTTTTAATCTTATTCCAATGGCTGCCGGAAATACCGGCGCGCAAATGGGCGGATGGTTTAATAAAGAAATAAACTCTGCTGCGGATTTAAAAGGATTAAAAATACGGATGGCAGGCTTAGGCGGCAAAGTTGTTTCTAAATTAGGCGCTTCTTCAATTTTATCTCCCGGAGGCGAACTTTATACAAATTTGGAACGAGGTGTAATTGACGCGCTCGAATGGGTTGGGCCGTATCATGATTATTTAATGGGATTTCATAAAATCGCAAAATATTACTATTGGCCGGGATGGCAGGAACCTACCGGAATGATAGAATTAATTGTAAATAAAAATGCTTTCCAAAGTCTTCCGGAAGATTTACAGCAAATTGTAAGATCTGCCGCAGCGGCCGCAAATGTTGAAATGCTCTCTGATTTTGAAACCAGGAATACTGAATATTATTTAAAGATGAAGAATGAAGGAGTGCAGTTTAAAAAATTTCCTGATGATGTTATCAATATATTTAAAAAATATACAAATCAAGTAATTGATGAGATTGTAACAAATGATGTGATGAGCAAAAAGGTTTGGGAATCCTACAGCAAATTTCAACAAAACATTTCGCGGTGGCAGGATTTAGTTGAAAGAAACTATATGAATTCTTAGCCAATATTAATGACAAATTAAAATTTACACTTGTCATGCGAAAATTCAGCATGACATTTTTTTTGCATCTACTTCAATGAGATAATACTTTCGGCAGCCATAATGCAATATCCGGAAAGAAGATTATTAAAGCTAAAGCTATTATTTGAATAACAACATAAGGAATTATGCCTCTATAAAGATGGCTTGTTGTTATTCCTTCCGGCGAAACTCCCTTTAAATAAAATATTGAAAACCCGAAAGGAGGAGTAAGAAAAGAAGTCTGCAAGTTCATCGCAATTAATATTCCAACCCACAAAAGATTCATATTTAAATGAATAAAAATGGGTGCGACAACAGGAACTATAATAAAAGTAATTTCAATAAAATCGATAAAGAACCCGCAGACAAAAATTATTAACATAACAATTGCTAAAAAATGATTCGGTTCCAAATTAGAGGATAAAATTACATTAGCCAAATAGGTATCTCCATGCATTCCCCTAAACACCAAACTAAATGCGGCCGCACCCACTAAAATCATAAAAGCCATACTTGTTAAAGATGTAGTTTTATACATTACTGATTTCAAAGTATTAAGCGTAAATCTTCCTCTTGCAATTGTTAATAATGTAGCGCCTAAAGCGCCGACTGCGGCTGCTTCGGTGGGTGAAGCGATTCCCGCGAAAATTGAACCTAAAACCGCAAGAACGAGAAAAAACGGAAGTAAAAAGGCGTTAATAATCTGCTTAGCTTTAGCCTTCCCTTTAAATTTTGCTAATTCTTCGTTTGGCATTGCCGGAACTGATTTGGGACGAATAAAGGAAAGAATAATTATCCATACTAAATAAAGTAGTACTAACATTATTCCCGGAATAACTGCTCCAATAAAAAGATCGCCTACAGGAACATTTAGTACACTTCCTAGCAAAACTAAAATTATACTGGGAGGAATAATTTGACCGAGAGTTCCGGAAGCCATAACAATTCCTGAAGCTGCTTTGGGATTATAACCTCTTTTAAGCATAACAGGAAGACTTAAAATTCCCATTGTAACAACAGTTGCTCCAACAATTCCGGTTGAAGCACCCAGTAAAGCACCAACAATAAGAACAGAAATAGCTAATCCACCGCGTAATTTTCCAAAAAGTAATGCCATTGTTTCCAATAATTCTTCAGCTAGTCCGGAACGCTCGAGCATTACGCCCATAAAAATAAATAATGGAACCGCGATTAAGACATAATTAGACATTACACCCCAAATACGCAAAGGAAGGAGCGAAAAGAAATTTATACCAAAAATAAAAAATCCAAAAATTACAGAAACGCCGCCAAGCGTAAATGCAACAGGAAATCCCATTAAAAGTAAAATGAGTACCGCAAGGAAAAAGAGGATTGGCAGAAATTCCATTTATTACAACTCTTTAGTTAGATCTTTTTGTTTAATAATTAAAATTGATTTAAAGGCA
Source organism: uncultured Bacteroidota bacterium (assembly GCA_963798775.1). Classification (GTDB taxonomy): domain Bacteria; phylum Bacteroidota; class Ignavibacteria; order Ignavibacteriales; family Ignavibacteriaceae; genus CAWCUK01. The sequence continues at coordinate 481,424 of CAWCUK010000003.1, read as the reverse complement.
AGCGAAATACCCTGCAATAAGAGGAAGAAAAAAGAAAGCGGAATAAATGCTTTAAGTAAAAATCTTCCCGGAAGTCCTCCGGCATCGGGAGAAGTTTCATTAATTAAAAACGACTGCCAAACAAAATTTTTTGAAGCCATAATTACAATCACACAAAAAGGAATTAAAAAAATTATCGCTCCCAAAAGATTTATCCAAGCTTTTGTTTTATCGGAAAAACGGGTATAAAAAACATCCACTCTTACATGGTCATCAATATTTAAAGTGTAAGCAGCGGCGCCTAAAAATATTAAAGCGAATAAATGCCACTCCAGTTCTTGTAAGGCCACAGAACTTTGCTGAAGCAAATAGCGGGTAAAAACATCGTAACAGACAATAACAACTAAAAAAAAAGTTAACCAGGAGAATAACTTTCCAATAATTGTATTAAAACTATCTATTACTCGTATGTAGCCTTTCAGAATTTGCATATTAGGTAAAAGCATTAATATAATGATTAACAACAGGTTTAATTTTAGATTGAAATAAAATGGCAACAACATCAAAACGGCAAGCGGCTTCGGAAATATTTTTATCATAAAGATATAGTTGAGCCATTTTTCTTATTTGTCTTATTTTATTTTTGGTTAAAGCGTATTCAGGCTCGCCATAATTTAAATTTTTGCGGGATTTTACTTCGACAAAAACAAGATAATCAGTTGCCTTATCATGAGCGATAATATCTATTTCGCCATTTTTCCCGAACCTGTAATTTCTTTCAATAATTTCGTAGCCTTTTTCTTCCAGTAAGCCCGCTGCGATATCTTCCCCTTCTTGTCCGAAATTTTTAGTTTCAATACTCATCGCGCTTTCAATATTTATTGATGATAATTTATTCTACAGGCGGTTCCATTTCAAAACTTAATTCCAAATTTTCGCTAACGTTTAAGATTCTTCTTAAAAAAGTTTTTCTGTGAAGCGGAGAAGCTCCATAAATTTTAATCGCTTCAATATGTTCACGAGTAGCGTATCCTTTATTCTTCGACCATTTATATTGGGGAAATTTCGGGCATAATCTCTTCATAATTCTATCGCGTGTTACTTTTGCTATAATTGACGCGGCCGCAATAGCGAAGGATTTTGCGTCGCCTCCTACAATAGTAAGGGCGGGAATTTTACTTTCAAATTTTTTATTTCCATCAATTAAAATTAAATGAGGCTCAATTTGCAGACGATTAATACAAGTTGACATTGCAAGTAAAGATGCTTGTAAAATATTTATTCTATCTATTTGTCCGTGCGAAATTACGGAAACAGAATAAGCCAAAGATTTTTTAATTATTTGAGGATAAAGTTCTTCTCTAACTTGCTCAGTCAGCTGTTTAGAATCGTTTATGCCCTCTATAAACACATTGCGCGAAAAAATAACAGAAGCGGCAACAACAGGGCCGGCTAAGGGACCTCTTCCCACTTCGTCTACACCCGCAAGGTATTTTACTTTTCGCGTTAAATATTCGTTATCGAAATTTTTCATCTTCCCAGAAATATTGCAGTTAAACCAAAAACCATATTCAATTTTAAAATATTACTCAACTTATTCAAGCTTTCTTTTGAGTCATCATCAAAAATAATTTTATTAACATAAACCAAAATCGGATTTACTATTACCATTATCAAAATAAAATATTCAATTTGATAAAGCCGCGCAGCAAAAGGATAAAAAGTAGAAAAATATTAGAACTAACGTTGTAAAAAAAACAACTTTTTTTGCGGCGGAAAAACCAAACCTCTTCGGAAAAGTTAAAACTCCCTTTGCGGAATCACCTTCTAAATCTTCCATATCTTTTACAATTTCCCGAATAAAATTTATTAGAAAAGCAAAAACAGCCGGAATAACCGCGAATGAAATATTATTAACTGAAGTACCGGCGTAAATAAAAGCCAGCCCGGTAAGAAATGCAATAACAAAATTTCCTAATAGAAATATTTGTTTAATTTTATATGAATAATAAAACAGTAATACTACAGCTAAAAAATCAATAGTAAATGTATTTATATTTATAAAAGAAGCTAATATTAAAGAAGTTAAAGATAATACTACATAAAAAAACATAGCGCTTTTTTTTGAAATTGTACCGAATGCTAAGGGTCGAGCAGGACGATTTATTTTATCTATTTCTAAATCAAAATAATCGTTAATAATATTACCGGCGGCGGCGGCTAAAGCAGCTGACAGGGGGGCTAAAATAAGGACAAATAAATTTGTTTTTTCGCCGGCACAAAGAAAAAGTCCCACCAATACAGTAGAAGAAGTAATTAAAAGATTAACGGGACGAGTTAATAATAAATATGCTTTTAGTTTCAAATACAATTTTAAGAGTTTAGTTATTTTGATTGACGTAATGTATTAAAACTCATTTACAAGACCAAAATGAATTTTTCCTTTTGCAAAAGTATCTCCCTTTGCCAAAGCAAAACTTACACTTAATACGCCTAAGCCGGTTTCAATATTTAAACCAACGCCATATCCAATTTTAAATCCTTGTGATTTTGTAATTCCTCTTGAAATCTCCGCATTTCTTAAATAATAACCGGTATCGAAAAAGCCAAAAGCGTACGTTCTTCTTGTTAAGAGTAACCGATATTCAAAATTTGACCAAAATGTACGTGAGCCTAAAAATTGATTTTCCCTATAACCTCTTAAAGTTGTAGCTCCACCTAATCTGAATAAATCGCTTTCTTCAAAAAACGGCCCACGAAGCTCTCTGGCGTGTAAACCGGCTGCAATAATTTGTCTTTTAAATAATTCATAAAAAAAAGAAAAATCTATTGTAATACGTTGGAGATTTATTTTGGTGGCTAAATTTGGAGTTATAAATATTGTCGGACCGTATATTCTTTTTGTACTAAAACTGTAAGAATTTAAGAGAAGCAGGCCTTCAGTCGGAGCGTATGGATCATCTCGTGTATCAATTTTTAGATTAACTCCGGTTGTTAAGGAACTAGAATTATAAATTGTAAAGACAGGTTTTTCTAATACTGTAGGAATAACTTGTTCGGAACCGATAAATAGTGAAGCCGAAATATCCTCAGTCGCGAGATATTCTATACTTCCTTCTATTTTTCGCTGAACAAAAGTGGTATCTTGTTTACGTTGAAAAAAACTTCCATTAAGATTAAACGGAAAACCAAAAACCCACGGCTCAAGATATTTTAATTCAAGTTCTTGCGAGAGCCTTTCAAGCTGCTGCCAACGTATAGCCGCTCCTCTTCCCGTACCAAATAAATTACGCATGCTTACATTTACCAGTCCAGTCAGATAACCTTTTTCATCCGGTTTATTCCCGGGAATATAGCCAATAATTCCGTCGAAATTATTCGTTTGTTTTTCTTTTACATTTACTAAAAGCACACCTTGTTCTTTTGAATTGATAAAATATTCCGGTGTACCAACAGGTTCAAAAAATCGTAGCCGGTTTAATCTTTTCGGTAATTCTTCAATAACCTTCTGTGAATATTTTTCTCCTAGCTTAATTCTTAATTCTCTTTTAATTACATAATCTTTAGTATTCACATTTCCGATAACTTCAATTGTATCGATTGTGCTTTTATTCTCCTTCTTAAAATCTAAATAGATGTCCGCTTCATGATTTCCGTTTGTTGAATCATCAAAAAAATAAATTGATGAAATAACAATCTTTGCAAAAGGATAACCATTATTCTCATAAAAGGTAAGTGCTTCATTAATGGAAGCTTCAATTTCGGATGGACGAAAAATTTGTCCTTGCAGAAAATCGAACAGCGGAATTATTTTTTCATAATCAAGAGAATCAGCATCAGAATAAAACAGTTTATGTATATAGGTAGGCTCGCCTTCATTAACTTGTAAAAAAATTTTTACATTTTGGGAATCGGAGGAAAACTGAATATCACTATTGCTGAAAGTAGAATTTAAATAGCCAAACTCGCTTAAATGAAAAGCGATATTTTTTTTAACCGAATCTAAAATACCCGTTTTATATTTTTGGCCGACAGAAATTCCACTCCAACCGACATAATCATCGGCAGAAAAAATTATTCCGGATTTTGATATCAATGTTACTTATAGTTTGAGAAAACGCGGGGAATGATAATAAAACAATAATTAAAAAATATTTAACGCGGAGTAACATCAAGGGTTTTCATTTTTTTTCCGATAGGCAAAACTTTAACTTTATTACTTATTTCCCCAATTTCCCCGGGTTTAATATTGCATACATCAAATTTTGTAGCATTTAGAATTCCTAGCGCGGCAGCAGTTTTTACACTTTCTTCAAATACTAAATCATTATGCCACGAATGGATAATACCGGCAGTAAAGGCGTCGCCGCTTCCTGTTGAATCAGCTGTTTTAATTTTGGGAAATTCAACTTTAAAATGATAATCAAAATTAGCCGCGTAAAAAGCTTTTTCGCCGTTTGTTAGAAAAGCCTGTTTTATTCCGTTTTTATAGAGCCAATTTAAATATTCTAACTTTGAGTTTTCTTCATCTAAATTTATTCCCAGTGATTTATTTATTTCGCTGATATTATTATGTAATATTGTCGGAGAACTTTCTAAACAAGCTTTTAGATGATTTCCGTAAGTATCGCAGATTGAGATTTTATCATATTTATTTGCGGTTTCTATGCCGAAAGGGAAAATTGAATCAGCTTCTGTGCAAGGAGAACTGCCGGCAAAAAGAACCATCTCACAATTTTCAATCATCTTTTCTAATTTGCTTTTAAATTCTTCTACCTCGTGCCCAGTAACTTTTGAATTTTTTGAAAAATAAGAAGTTAAAGTTTCGGCTGAATCATCAATAATAACAGCCGCATCACGAGTTTCATCTTTTGTTTTAATTGCAGTAAATTTTATTCCTTCATCTCTTAATACATCGCAATAAATTTTTCCGTTATAACCTCCGGTAAAAGTAATCGCAATATTATCAGTATTTAAATAATTTAACTGTCTACTTACATTTATTCCTTTTCCTCCGGCCGCTAATGTTTTAATGCCGTTTCTATTTTCAATTTTTTGAACTATTTGAGGATAAGAATATCGTCTTTCTAAAAGCGGATTTATTGTTACGGTAAGAATCATAAGGTATAATAATTTTAGTAAAAAAGATTATCTAAATCTGTATAAATCTCCGGTTAACGGAGTAATTAATCTGTAATCGCCAAAACCGGTTTCATCAACAAAAACAAAACTGCGATTCAAATCATAATATTCCCAAACCTCGTAAGGTTTTGAATCATAATCAAAAGGATGTCTGTCAACATTATTCGGTGCGCCGAGTATAATAAAAACCATTCCCCTATCGGTGCGCCAGCCTTCTATGTAATGTGAAAAATGTTCATTGGCGTAAGCCACGCGTCTATAATATTCATCAAAAATTGGATTGTCTTCTGTATTTGGTGTAGGATCTTTAGTTTTCCAAAAATCGAGATAACGTTTAACTTTTTCTTCTTTAGTTTCAGCGTCTTTAATATTATCCAATTCTTTGGAACTTGCGATGTACAGCATTTCCGAAATAGCTTTTTCCAAATCCGAAATTGAGGAAGGAATTCCAATCCAGCGTGAGAAAAATATTTTTGAAACAGAAGCCAAAATATTTTGGTTTGAATCTCTAATATTAACAGTAATTAAATAGTTTCCTAAACTGAGATTGGTATCTTTTATGGTATGGAATATTTGAGTCCGGCCGCTATCTATACTTTGTTTTTTGCTGTCGGAATAAATTATATCTTTTTTCTGATCCCGAAGCTGATTTTCAATTACTACATTTTGAGGACTTTTTGAATAAATTTCAAAAAAGAACGGAAGCCCATTTTTTTGCGCGGCCACATTTTTGGAGACATTAGGTAATATTTTATTTGAGCCTTCTGTTACAGTTTTTTTAGCAATCAGCATAAGATCGCTTATTGCTACACGAGAGGAAAGGTCGCGAACTTCTACTTTTTTTTCTACGGCGAAATTTTTCCTTGAATCTTTATCTTCAACAGAAGTACGAATAGTATAAATATTAGGCCGGAGCATGAATGACCGCAAGCTTAAATTAAAATTATTTTTAGAAATCGTTTGATCAAATTCTTTCGCGGAAACCTTTTCATTCCAAACTTTTTCTACAATCAGTTTATCTTTCGATTCATCAAAAACCGAAACGGTAATTGTATAATTCGCAACAAATTCATCCCCCGATTTAATAAATTGGATTTCAGTATAAGGTACCTGTACAAAAATATCCAGACGGGTTTGATCGACCAAATTAGATTTAAAATTCAGTTCATCTTCATAAAATTTTGGTATTACTGAAATCGGTTGTTTACCAGCGTTTTCAACTTGAGCAAAAACCGAAATAGTAAAAACCATTAGTAAGGAAAAATATTTTAATATTTTCATTTTATTTATCCTTCATTAACCGGTACTTTTCCGTATAAATCATACTCATTATAATCAAATATTTCTACATCAAAAAATTCACCGGTTTTTATTCCCGGTTCTGAAACCGGAATTAAAACTTCTCCGTCAACTTCCGGAGCATCTCTGAATGATCTGGCAATGTAATAATCACCTTCAACTCCTTCAATTAGCACTCTTAATTTTTTACCGACAAATCCTTCGTTTATTTCCAAAGAAATATTTTTTTGTATTTCCATAAGAGTATCTTTGCGTTCTAATTTTACTTCCTCCGGAACAGGATCTCCTAATATGAAACTGGAAGTATTTTCTTCTACAGAAAAAGTAAAAACCCCAATTCTGTCAAATCGAACTTCTTTTATAAATTCACAAAGTTCTTCAAAATCTTTTTCTGTTTCATTGGGATAACCAATAATAAAAGTTGTTCTTAGTGTTATTCCGGGAATTCTTTCTCTTAATTTATGAAGAAGTTCTCTTGTTCGTTCACCGGTTACTCCTCTTCGCATTGATTTAAGAACTGAATTAGAAATATGTTGGAGCGGAATATCAACATACTTACAAATTTTAGGATTCGCGGCAATTACATCAATTACATCATCAGGAAAACGTGACGGATAAGCATACATTAATCTTATCCATTCTATTCCCTTAACTTCACTTAATTTATTTAAAAGCTCAGCCAAAGTTCTTTTACCGTAAATATCTTTACCGTAATCAGTGGTGTCTTGAGCTATAAGAACAATTTCTTTAGTATTATTTGCCGCAAGAAATTCTGCCTCGCGCACTAAATCCTCTATCGGCTTAGATTTATGCAACCCACGCATTAAAGGAATTGCGCAGAATGAACATGGATGATCGCAGCCTTCTGAAATTTTTAAATACGCTGTATGAGAAGGAGTTGTAATTACTCTTTCACCAAGTAAGTTGTATTTTAAATCCCCGCCAATTTCCTTCAGAATTCCTTCATATTTTTCGGTACCAAAAAACGCGTCAACTTCAGGAATTTCTTTTGAAAGCTCATCTTTATATCTTTCTGAAAGACAGCCGGCAACAATTACTTTTTTTATTTTTCCTTTTTGTTTTAATGAAACAGCATTTAATATTGTATTTATCGATTCTTCTTTTGCGGCTTCGATAAATCCGCAAGTATTAATAATTACCGTTTCCGCATTATTAGGATCATCTATTAAATCAAAATCATTCAATTTAATTTGATTCATCAATCGTTCTGAATCTACAGTATTTTTTGAACATCCAAGCGTAACAACACTAATTTTATCTTTATTTTTAATATTCATTCAATCTTCTTAAAATTTATCTTCCAATATAATTTAAATATAAAAGTATAACCGGAGCGGTATAAAGCAGCGAATCAAACCGGTCAAAAATTCCGCCGTGTCCGGGAATAAGATTTGAAGAATCTTTTACTCCGGCATCTCTCTTGAATAAAGATTCAATTAAATCGCCAATTTGCCCAACAGTGCCAATAATAGCACCGAAACTGATTACAGTTAACCAAGAGAGAAAACTAAGGATAATTAATTTTGCCGCCGTCATTGCGATAACGGCAAAAACAAAACCAAAAATCGCTCCTTCCCAACTTTTATTCGGCGAAACTCGGGGGAATAATTTATGTTTTCCAAATTTGGTCCCGCCGAAAAAAGCGGCGGAATCGCAAATCCATATTGTTGCCAGAACCGCAATAATTAAATATCCGCCTCTGGAATAAATTCCGTTTATGTGTGGATAGAATTCACGAATTCCGACAAGCGCGGCGGAAAAAAGTCCGATATAAAATATTCCGAGTAAAGTAGCGCCGATATTTTGAATCGCGGAATTTTTATTTCTAAAAAGTTCTATAAGTGTAACTAAGACAATTAAGAATAAAATAAAAAAAGACCTGTCAAAAAAATGGCGAAATTCATTTACCAAGAAAAATATAATGGCAATAAAACCAATCCATAAATTGGCAAAGATTTCTTTATTCTTCACCATTGAGCAAAACTCGGAATAAGAAATAAGAGCGATGCCCAAGATCAATAGAAAAAAGAAATATCCTCCGAAATAACAAGCAGCCAGTATAACGGGAATGGCGACTACAGAAACTAGTATTCGTTGCGCGGTATTTCCTAATGCCATTATTCTTCTTCTTCGGTTCCGCTATTCTGTTTTTTTAGCTGATCTATAAAATTTAAAGCAGCTTGCACATCTTCTTTTTTTACCAGCAGCTTTACAATAGAAAAATCACCCGGAGCAGGAAAATTTCTATCCTTCTGAGATAAAATAGCCGAAGTAATATTCGCGCTGTCTAAATTATCTTTTAACATTTCTACTTCATATTCTTGATTTGAAGTAAAAACAACTTCCCAATTTTCCTCGGTCCAGTCCTCCGGTTTTGTTACATATTTTTTATCAACTAAAGGAGTTAAGCAATCGGGACAAATAGTAACACCTTCTACATATTCATATTCACAGTTTGGGCAGATAGGCATAAATCCTCCTATATTTTTCTCTCTTTTGAATAATATTTATTTATAAAAATAATAACACCGGCAAAAACACTAAGTAGTAAAAAAAACATTATAATAGCGGAAGTTAAATCCGCTGAACTTACTGATGTTGTATCCATAATTTCATCATCACCGATGGTAAAAAACAGCATTACCGCAATAAAATTATTTAGAAAGTGAAGCGACATCGGGACAAAAATTGAATCACTTTTATATGCCGCGTATCCGAAATAGAATCCTAATGAAATTAAAGGAATTAAACCATACGGACTAAAATGATAAATTCCGAAAAAACAAGCTGTAATTAAAGCAGCCCAGAAAGGTTTCATTTTAAATTCGAAACTACGCTGAATAAATCCTCGAAACATTACTTCTTCGCAAATAGCCGGAGCCACAGCAACAACAATAACTATTAAAATTCCCTCAAAAACAGAGTGAGCGGTTAATAATCCGGTGTAAGCTTTTTCCACATAACTATTTAAAGTATCGAAGAAACTTTTTAATTCATGAAAAAAAACAAACTGTTTAGCCCAAAGCTCAATAAAATAATTCTGAATAGTAATGAAGTACTGAAGCAAGGGCGTTAAAACTATAATACCGACTGAGAATAAACCGATTTCTGCGATATCCGGTATTTTAAATCTTATTATTGTACTTACATCTTCATAAAACCATTTTGTAAAAACAAGTGCAGGCAGCAGAATAAATAATATTTGTGCCGCCATAGTCATTAACCTAACAGAATTAACGGGAGCGTTTTCCAGTTTCATTCCGAAAATTGCAATAGTTAAAAAACCGCCCACAATTTGATACAGGAAAAGTGCGCCAACTAATCCGATAATCGCGGCTGCGATAGGATGTATAGTCGGTGAAATAAATTTTAAAGGTGAAGAACTATTATTTTCCGAAACAAGTTTCCCAGCTTCATCATGCCGCAATTCAGGTTTATTATTTTGTTCATCCATATAATGTGTGAAAATATAAAAAAGAGAAAATATTTCCTATTGTTGAAAAATATATAAAAAAAGCCGTCATAAAAGTAAGATTTACTTTTCAAAAAAAACTACTCTTATGACAGCCTAATAATATATAGCTACAATATTACCGTTTAGCTTCAAAATTGCCTGCAAGACCTTGATAACTTGTTAAATCTGCATCTATTGCACCCACAACAACTTTGGTTTTAACTTTTACGGGAACTTTTAATTCATCATCACTTAACCAAATTAATATACTTCCTTCGCTTTTAAATAATCCGCCTTCCTGCACAAGCGGTTCTACAATAATACAATCAAATTTTCCGGCAGGAACTTCTACAGTTTCTTTGCCTAAATATCTAACATCAAGGTTATAAGTGCTGTCTTTATAGAAATTCTTCAAATGCACTTTATCATTTACCTTCATTTTTGAATAATCAAAAGTTCGCGCTAGATAGAAAGCGGAAACGATATCATTTACATATTTGGGAATATCATATTCACCTTCGCTTGTTTTTGCCTTTCCTCTCCTTTGATCGAAAAAAGCAGAAAAATCTCTACTGTATCCGCCTTCTCTTATATGCTGTTCAAATCTCCAGGGAAAAAGTCCTTCAGAATCAAGATAAGATTCGTATCTGTCCCTAACTTTATAAATCCAGTCAAAACTGGGCACAGAATTTACTTCAAAAGTAATATGATACGCATTTCTTCCCGAAATTCTTTTCATTTTGGGAATTGACATAGTAGCAATACCGGCGGTAACAAATCCATATTTTACATCGAAAGTAAGTTTTTCACCAACTTTAAATGCATCATTTTCAACTTTTCTAAAGTCTAATGAACTACTTTGAGGAAATGATAATCCCGAAAGAGTTATTAATGAAATGAGAAGAACCGAAAAGAAATAACCGCATCTTCTAAACATTTATGTCTCCATTATTTACAATAAACTTATAAATTTTTTCTATTTTTACAAATACATCAGTCACTTGTATTTTATTCATACAATCTAATTCGACACACTGTTCCCTATTGCAGTTCTTACAGTCGATCGGGGGTGAAAATATTATACTTTTATTTGAATAAGGCCCCCAGCGTTTTGGAGAACACGCTAAAATTTTGGGATAAAATCCAATTGTATATTTATTTAAAGCCGCCGCAATATGAATCGGTCCGGTAGAGTTTGCCACAAAAATATCTGATAAATTAATCAGCGCGATTAATTCTGATAGATTAAACTTTCCGGCAAGATTTTTTACTTTTTCATCAACTTTTAATTCTTCGCATATACCTTTTTCCGTGGAGCTTCCGGTTAAAATTATTTGAGAGTTAAGCTTTTCCAAAAGTAACTTTATAAGTTCTTTAAATTTATGCAGCGGCAAATCTACAGCACTGCCGCCGCTTCCGGGATGAATGATAATAATCGGTTGTTTAAGTTCAACTTTTTCCGTCATCAAAACCGATTCTACAAAATCAGAACTTTCTTTATCTACTTTAATATTAAATTCTACATTTTCCGGATTTACTTCTTCTTTTATTCCAAATTTATTAAGAAGATTAACATTAAACTCCAGCTCATGTTTTTCAGCGTATTTTCTGTGTTCATAAATTTTTTGATTAAAAAGAAAAGAATACCATCGGTAACCGGTGCCGACTCTATTTTTTATTCCGCTTAAAAAAGTAATTAATGCGGTTTTAAAAGTAGGATAAACAACGATACTAGAATCGAAATTGCTTCTTTTGATTAATTCAACATTTTTTTGAATGTCAATTTCGCCGTCTTTTTCTTGAAGAACTAGAACTTCATCAACGAAAGGATGATTCTGGGCAAGCTGCTGTGTATAATTTCGGAGAAGAAAAGTAACTTTACATTCCGGGAAACTCTTTTTAACCATTTTAGCCAAAGGAAGCGATAAAACAACATCGCCTATTCTGTCGGTTCGTACTATTAAAAGATTTCTGGGTTTAATCATTTTTTTGAAATGTAAGGATTTCCTTTAATATAAAATCGCCAAGGCAGATCAACGGATTTCTTAATTCCGATTCGTCTGCTTATTATAATTTCATCGTCATTTATTTTCGGCTGATCAATAAGAAAAATTTCTTCTCCGGTTAAATCGGCGCCGTAATGTTCACGATTGATAGCGAAAGCTTGACAAATTTTTCCGGGTCCGCTTGTTAAATTTAATAATTCTTTTTCTGTTACAGAATCCTTTTTAAATCTTCTTTTTATCATTAAATCAACTCCTTCAACCGGTTCAATTCCTCTTATAAGAACAGCGGTGCCTTTTCCTTTATTTCCGGTGACTACATTACAGCAAAAGTGCACACCATAAGTAAAATAAACATAAAAGAAACCGCCTTCTCCGAACATAATTTCGTTTCTTTTGGTTTTACCGATAAAAGTATGTGCCGCTTCATCAACTTCACCGTCATATGCTTCAACTTCAACTATTTTTCCCGCTAATAATTTTATCATCTTCTTTTTTTACCAATATTTTACCGAGAAGATCTTTGGCAACATCTAAAATCTCTCGAGTATAAAAACTTCTATTCAATTTGCTTGATAATTTAAGGTTCATCGGCTGAAATGGAAATGAGCGGAATGTATTTGATAAATTAATTCTCTAAATCGGATTTTATTTCCTTTATTTTTGATGAATAATATTCAGCTTTTTTCGGATCTTTTAAAGCTAATTTTTTATAAACTGTAATTGCCTCATTATATTCACCTTGAGCAACATAAATTTTGGCAAGCGTCTCAGAAATTATCATATTGCTTTCTGCCAAACCGGAAAGTGAATAATCCATATCATTAAGATGATTTATTTCCGGAATTTTTGCTCTCGAAATTTCTTTTGCAAGCTGTTCCAGTCTTTCATCTAATGATTTAGATTTTTCGGAAACTTCCGCTTGTTCGGCAAATAAATCCGGTTCACTCTTTTCTTCTTCGGCATCAGCCGAAAGAAATGATGTCCGCTTGCTTGATTCAAAAAGTGAGCGCTGTTTCTTTATATTTTCAATCTCTTTCAGATAAAAATCGTATGTCCGCTTTGAATGAATTAAATCACTCCCTTTTTTTACATTTTTTAAAGCGATACTGTAATTTCCGAGAAGTGTTAAGGCTTTTGCCAATAAAAAATATCCAACCGGATATTGAGGATAAATTTTTAAGCCGTTATTTAAAATTTCAATTGCACGTTCAATGTTATTATTTTCGATCTCCGTGTTTGCCATTCGGACAAACAGCGGAGATCTTTTATCATACTCGTAAATCAAACTAACTTTTTCATTAAATATTTCTGAGGCAGATTTTGCCAATACAACTCCTAAGCTTTTGAATAAGCGTGTTTAATTGATGTTAAAGATACAAAAGAAAATCCTACAAAAAATAATATTTGAAAAGGCAGCGCCGCAATTTCCGCAAAATAAATTGAGGACGCAATACCGACCAGACAGTAAACGGCCATAATTAATTCCACTATAACCGATAAGCCTAATTTTTTGCTTCTGTATTTATTGTTAATAAAAGTATCTTTTCCATTTTCAACTTTAAATTTAGGCGTCCGAACAAACTCACTTTTTCTGTTCATTAAACCTTCAATTACGGCTCGGGAATTATTTACCGCAAATCCCATACTTCCGGCCATGAAAAGAGGAAACAATACAATTTTCTTCCGCCAATCTGTTCTAATATCTTTTTGAGAATAAAGATAAAATAAAAATGAACTGACAAAAGCCAGCACAAATAAAGACATTATCGCAAAATAAGCTTCATGCGATCCACTGTTTTTAACAAAAATGAACGGAACATTTAAAATTGCCGCGAGAAGAATAAACGGAAAAACTAAATTATTTGTTAAATGGAAAGTAGCCTGAAGTTTAATTCTTAACGGGACTTTAGATCTCCAAACAAGCGGAAGTATTTTTTTAGCAGTTTCAATCGCGCCTTTTGTCCATCTAAACTGCTGCGCTTTTAACGCGTTTATTTCCGAAGGAAGTTCTGCCGGAGAAGTAAAATCTTTTAAGAATACGAATCTCCAGCCGTTCAATTGCGCGCGATAACTAAGATCCAGGTCTTCGGTTAAAGTATCATCATGCCAATTTCCGGCATCTTCAATACATCTTCTTTTCCATACTCCGCCGGTACCGTTAAAATTAATAAAAAAACCGGCCTTATTTCTTACAGTTTGTTCAATTACAAAATGGCCGTCCAAAGCCAATGCCTGCGCCTTTGTTAAAATTGAATAATTGCCGTTTAAATGTTCCCAGCGGGTTTGTACCATTCCCACTTTATCATCGCTAAAAAAAGAAAGAGTTTTTTTCAAGAAATCTTTATGGGGAATAAAATCCGCGTCGAATATGGCTATATATTCTCCTTTTGCGATTTTCATACCTTCTTTTAAAGCGCCGGCTTTAAAACCTTTACGATTTTCACGCCGAACATGCACAATATTAAATCCTTCGGCAACTTTTTGCTTTACCGCGTTTGAACATAAATCAATAGTTTCATCGGTAGAATCATCCAGTACTTGAATCTCTAATAATTCTTTTGGGTAATCAATTTCGCAAACAGCATTAATTAGTCTTTCCACAACATAAAGTTCATTGTATAACGGAAGCTGAATTGTAACCATTGCTTCCGGTGTAAATTCTTTATTCTGGATATGATTAACACCACGGTATTTATTATAATAGAAAAGCATAATAAAACCATGGCATCCGAACACGAAAAGTATAAATAGCGAAATAAAATATGAAATTAATACTATATCATCCATTTTCTGTTTAACCTTAAATTAAGTTATTGTTGTTACCAGCCAGAAACAGTATCTAGAAGTATATCTTCTGTTATTTTATCAACTGCCGTTTCTATGGCATTTGTTCTTTCATTTATATTACCCGTCGCGGGATAATCTCCGTAATTAGAAAAACCTTTTTCAAAAATAGTTTTTCTCTTTACCAGGTCTTTATAAGTTACCTGAACAGAAAGTGTTATTCTTCTAGTTTCAACATTTTCACCGGCTGCAACAACCGATGGCGCATCACTTAATGAAGTGATTGTGCACTCTAAAACAGCGTCTGCATTTGTTCTTTCCGCTACTTGAAGCGTATTATCATCAATAAATTTTTGAGTAAGTTTATCGGTAAACATTTCAATTAACCCGGGTTCGCCTGAGCCGCTTCTATCTTCGGCAATAGGGATTGCTATTGTTTTTAAATGTTTAGGAACTGACGCTCCGGTAAAAGAGTACGCACAACAACCGGTAAAATTAATCACGCTTAAATTGATAAACAAGAGTAGAATTATAGCTGTGATAAATGATTTTTTTATTCTCTTTACTGAATTCATCAGAAAATTTATTTTATTTCGCCTCATAAAATTACAGGTCATATTCTTTTATTTTTCTGTAAAGAGTTCTTTCGCTGATATTCAAAAGTT
This sequence comes from uncultured Bacteroidota bacterium, assembly GCA_963798775.1. Lineage (GTDB taxonomy): Bacteria > Bacteroidota > Ignavibacteria > Ignavibacteriales > Ignavibacteriaceae > CAWCUK01. Next base: position 466,074 of record CAWCUK010000003.1, on the reverse strand, counting down.
TAGCCGCGTATCTTTTATTTCCCCTCGTCTGATCCAGCGCGTTTTTTATAGCTTCTTTTTCTAATTTATCAAGTGGTATTATTTCGCCCGAATTCGGATTTTCGGCAGTATAAACAATTTCATTTCTTTGATTAATTAAATCCTTCAATTCCATTATATCTTTTTTGATTTCAAAAAGCGCCCGGTACATTAATTCCCTATCAGCTTCTTCCGGTGATTTTTTAAGAAACACGGGAAGATTTCTAACTGAATCTGATTCTTTTGCTGTTCTTAATAAAGGGAAAAAATCCACCGCGTCTATAATTCCCGATCTATTTAACGCGATTGCCGTTTCTACTGTATTTTTTAGTTCTCTAATATTTCCCGGCCATGGGTATTCTTTTAAAAAATTTAACGCATCTTGAGTAATTTCCGGGAGTCCGACTTTATTATTTTTCGCGTATCCGTCCATAAACTTTCGAACAAGTTCTTCAACATCAGCTTTTCTTTTTCTAAGCGGAGGAATGCTGAGAGTTACGGCTTTTAATCTAAAATATAAGTCTTCCCGGAATCTTTTTGAATCGACTTCCTTTTGAAGATCTTTATTGGTAGCCGCAATAATTCTTACATCAACTTTTGTAACAGTTTCCGCGCCGAGACGCATAAACTCTTGTGTTTCAATTACACGAAGCAGCTTAACTTGTGTAGTTAGCGGCATTTCAGCTATTTCGTCCAAAAATAAAGTGCCGCCGTCCGCTATTTCAAAATAACCTTTACGATTTTCAAACGCGCCGGTAAATGATCCCTTTCTATGTCCGAAAAGTTCACTTTCTAAAAGTCCCTCCGGAATTGCGCCGCAGTTTACACTTACAAGTTGTTGATCGGCTCTGTTGCTGTATCCATGAATTGCCCGCGCAAAAACTTCTTTGCCTACTCCGCTCTCACCATAAATAAGGACAGAAATATCAGATTTTGAAACTTGCATAGTAATATCAACAAGATCATTAATCTCCTTCGAATTACCGATAATTCCAAACTCTTCTTTAAACTGTCTATTTGTCATTCTACTTCTATAAGAAAAATAAAATTAAAGATAATAAATATATCATATTTTTAATCTTTATTAAAGATATGTTTGGCAAGTATTAAAATGATAAGGTTAATCCGTCAAATGCGGTAATAATTTTTTGGCTCGAATAATTATTCAGAGAATGTGACATTTCGGCAATCAGTGTTTCATCTTCATCACTAATATGAGTTAAAATCATCTTCTCCGGTTTTATCGAATAAAATGCTTCTAATATTTCTTCAAAAGGCAAATGAGTAATTTCGGTTATTAGAATAGAAGGATTATTATTTCTGAAAAGATAAAGATCTTCCGATTTTCCTATATCGCCTGTGTACTGGATTTTATTATTGCGGCAATTAAATAAATAACTGCTGCTCGCGAAACTTAAATCGCCGTTTGTGAAAAGTTCAAAATATTTATCCAGGTGTGAATTTTGTTCGGGAATAAAGGAAAAATTCTCATTAACATTAATAAAACTACCATTTTCCAGTTCAATAAAATTGAGATGGAAGTTTAATCTTTCACTAAAGATATAGGAATTAGATAAGAAATTTTTAACTACCGGAATTAGACTTTCGTGCATAAAAAGATCTAATTTTGCTTTTCGGTTTTCCATTTTCATTTGTATTATTAAAGAAGCTAAACCTGTAAAATGATCCGGGTGAAAATGTGTAAAAGCAATCCCATTTATAGAATTATAAGGAACAGATTGAGCCAGAAGCGCTTTGGAAATTCCGTCTCCGGCATCTATTAAAAGATGATAATTATTTTGAGAGATTATAAAAGAAGAATGAAATCGTTTTAGAGATGTTTTCCCGGAGCCGGTGCCGATAAATTTAATTTCCATTATTATTCTGAATCAAGGGAAACTATTCGGCCCTGAAGATTAAAACCGGAATTAATTACCTGAAGAAAGCTTTTGGCTTCGTCTTCTGTTTGAAATTTTCCTACATAAACAATATGAAATGTTGTTCCGGCAACATCTTTCTCAGTTATTTCAGAATTATATCCGGCATCATTAAATTGCTTTTTTAGGCTCTGCGCGTTTGCCGATTGGCCGAAAGCACCTGCTTGAATTGTATATTTAAATTTTTGTTCAGGTTCGGTCGGTTCCACTTTTTCGGGTTCTTTTTTATTCACCACTTCGTCAGGAAGCTCATTTTTTTTCGAGTCAACTTCCGCGGTAGAATCATTTTTTGTAGGAATATTTCTTTCGGCAATCTTTATGTAAGGAGAATTGGGATATTCATTTTTTAATCTTAATAAATATGCTTTGGAAGTTTCATATAATCCTAATGAATAATAGTATGAAAACAAGCGGTATAAAGAAGCGTCGGCATATTTGCCGCCGGGATAGTTTTTTAGAATTTTATTGTAAATGCCGATAGCGTCTTGCGCGTTTTCGGTTACTACTGCTTCTAAAAATAAAATTGAAGAGCTGTTTGGATTTTCTTTCTTAAGTTGAGGAAGTTTATCAACAACGGCTTTTTTATTACCGGCTTCAATCTGTTTTAGATATGGAACTATATCCGCCTCTTGGGCAAAGGCATAATTTGTAATTATAAATAAGAATAACAGTAATATGAAGATTTTATTTTCTTTCATAATTAAGCAGTTAGTGCCAAACCTTCTTTTCCAGGATCAACAAATTCAATAACATCAGCAAAAAGTGTTGCCGAAGTAGCGCGGTTTATTTTTACTTTTATGTAATTGCCTTCTTTTATATTTTCTTCGGCGGGAATTATTACAACCTTATTTGAATCTGTTCTGCCGGATAAAAATAGTTCCGATTTTTTACTTGTTCCTTCAACAAGAACTATTTCTTCTTTACCAATTAATTCTTGATTTATCTCGTAAGAAATTTCTTGCTGGAGATCGATAATTTCCTGAAGTCTTTTTGCCTTTACCTCTTCGGCAACATCATCCTCCATTTTAAAAGCTTTAGTTCCTTCCCGAGGAGAATATTTAAACATATAAGCGCCGTCATATTTTACTTTTCGCATAATATCCAAAGTCATCACATGATCCTCATAAGTCTCTGTAGGAAAACCGGAAATAATATCGGTAGAAAAACTAACATCGGGAATTACTTTTCGTGCTTTATCAATCAAATTTAAATAATGTTCAATTGTGTAGGTACGGTTCATAGCTTTTAAAATTCTATTTGAACCGGATTGAACAGGAAGATGAATATAATTACAAAGATTTGGATGTTCAGCGATTGTATATAATAATTTATCGGAAAGATCCTGCGGATGTGAAGTTGTAAATCTAATTCTTAAAGAACGATCAACAACAGCACACGCGGCAAGAAGATCAGCAAAATCATTTTCGTTATCTGAATAAGAATTAACATTTTGACCGAGTAGAGTAACTTCTTTAAATCCTCTTTCGGAAAGCTGTTTAATTTCTTGAACTACAGTATTTAAATCTCTGCTTCTTTCTCTTCCCCTGGTAAAAGGAACTACGCAAAAAGTGCAAAATTTATCGCAGCCGCGCATTACAGAAATCCAGGCCTGCAGGCCGTCTTCACGATATGGAATAATATCATCATAAGTTTCTGTTCGCGAAAGTTTTACACCTATTCCTTTTTCACCGTTGAAAGCAGTATCAATTAATTCCGGTAAACGCCTATATTCATCCGGACCCACAACCAGATCAACAATTTTCTTTTCCTCTATTAAATCTTTTCTTAATCGTTCGGCCATACAGCCTAAAATACCAACAACTAAATTTGGATTTTTAGTTTTTAATCTTTTAAAATTTCCGAGTCTGCCGTAAATTCTTTGTTCCGCATTATCTCTTACACTGCAAGTATTTAATAATACAACACTTGCGTCATTGGCATCTTTTGTAAGGCTGTAGCCATGTTTTTGTAAAATTCCCTGCACAATTTCAGTATCGGCCAAATTCATCTGACAACCGTAGGTCTCTATATAAATATTATTCTTTTGCATATTCCTTAATGATTTTTGTTGCCAAATATAAAGGATAATTAATTGGCGTTCAATGATTTAATAAAGTGAGTACAGAAACTAAAGTTTGTATAGTTTAGCCGATGTAAATAGCGGAGATTTGCCGAGTTTTCTTGAGTAGATGATTTTTTTATCAAAAAGATCTTCAATCTTATGTACTTTATCAATTGAATAATTTATTATTGCGTCCTGATTTTTTGCAAAAATCATAACATAAAATGTTTCGTATATAAGCTTTAAATCTAATTTTAACGTTAATTTTTTTTCATAAAGTTTATCAAGTTCTATTAAATTTTTAATACCCTTATCCCGGTTACCGAAAATCTGCCACAATCCTGAAAGTCCCGGTTTAACATTTAACTTTTCACGATCATTATAAAAATTACTATACTTTTGTTTCATCAAATTTAAATCACTAATATTTAAAGGTCTGGGTCCAATAAAACTCATTTCACCTTTAAGAATATTAATTAATTGCGGCAGCTCATCTAGTCCTGTTCTTCTTAACCATGAACAAAATGGAGGAACATATTTTAGTAATGAAGGTTTTGTGAAAATGTCTTTTATTTTTTCTTCATCAGATATTAACTCAGCATCTTCACGCATAGTGCGTAATTTATATAGTTTAAAAGAATATTTATTAAGTGTTAAACCGCGTTGCTGTATAATAAAAGGAAATTTTTTTAATTCTATCGATATAATAACAGAGATTAAAAGAAGAAATGGAATAAGCAAAACCAAAAGTATAATCGAAAGAAAAAAGTCAATCATTTTTTTCAAGGTTTCATATTTCATTAATAATCTTCCTTGGACATTTTATAAAATCAAAAACAGTTGCTTATATAATAACTCGAGAAAAGTTTATAGTCAACTATTTATATAAGACAAAAAAAGGATGCTCCAGTTTCCTGAAGCATCCTTATAAAAGAAATAATACTATAATTACTTGGTCAACATCATTTTTTTAACCATGTTAAAATTTTGTGTTTCTAACTTATAGAAGTAAATACCGCTGTTCAAGTTAACCGCGTTAAAATTAACTGTATGAACTCCGGCTTCCATAAAACCATTAACTAAAGTTTTAACTTGCTGGCCTAAAACATTAAACACTTTTAATGCAACATTTCCGGCTTCAGGCATAGAAAATTTAATTGTTGTGGATGGATTGAAAGGATTAGGATAATTTTGAGCTAAATCAAAAGTTATAGGATTAGCCACAACAGCTTCAACAACTTTTGAAAATTCATAACTTCCGTCAAAATCTACTTGTCTTAAACGATAAGAATATTGACCGGCATTTAAGTTTTTATCTGAGTAAGAATAGAAATTTGATTTAGTAGTAGTACCGTTTCCCTCAACAAAAGCTATTTTAACCCATTTATTTTGATTATCAGCTTTTCTTTCAATATTAAAACCGCGGTTATTTTTTTCTGTAGCTGTTTTCCATCTTAAAGAGATATTGTTATTTTCAACAGCAGCAGTAAATGAAGTAAGTTCTACAGGAACAACAGCATCCATTGTATGAGAACCTAAATGAGAAAAATCATCTTGAGGATAAACTAGCCATTCTGAAGATGCACTGTCAGTTCCGGCTGCGGTTACCCAAGAAGTATCTCCTTCAGTAACAGAAGATTTTCTGACTAAGGTATGATTTGCGGTCGCGTTTGTAACACCGGCAACCTCCCAAGCTGAACCGGGATCTTCGGTTGGAATACCAATAACGTCTAACATTATGGTATCTTGTCCGACTACTTTTAATAATGCTCTTGCGTCATCGCCATTATGATGAACAGCGCTTGGATAAGATAAAACAGTATCCGCATCCGCTGCGCTAAATAATGTATCCGCTACTTCAGAATTAAGCAGTACAAAAACATCACCATCAGCAATAGTTTGGCCCGGCGCAAATTCATGATAATATTGCCAGCCGCCGCCGTTTACGCTCTGAGCAATTAAGTATTGAGTAAGATCCACAGAAGCGCCGGTACCGTTAAAAATTTCAATTGCCTTATTATTGCTGCTTCCTTCAATATACTCTGAGAAGAACAAATCTTTTGCTTGAGCAAATATGGTGGATAAACCTAGGACTGAAAGAACAAGTGTTAGTATTATTTTTTTCACTATTACTCCTTCTAATTTAAGTGAAATAAAAGATTGACGTGTTAAAGATAATAATTCCTGTTTTAGAATACATATTTTTTATGTTAAAAATTTATTAATTCTTAAAAATCTATTTTATCAGAATCATTTTCCTAATGTAGGAATTACCGTTTGCCGTTAATTTATAAAAATAAATCCCGCTTGAGAATCCTGAGCCATTAAATTCTACTTTGTGTTCCCCGGTTTGCATTAGTTCATTTTTTATTAAAACGACTTTTTCTTCTCCTAATGTATTGTAAATTTTTAAAGATACATTAGATTCTTGAGCTAAATTAAAAATTATTGTTGTAGCAGGATTAAAAGGGTTAGGAAAGTTTTGTTTTAACCGGAAAACGTTTAATTCATTTGCTAAACTAACAGAAACTATTTGGGAATATTTAAATTTTCCATCATTATCTAGCTGCTTTAATCTATAAAAATAGTTACCGTTATTTAAATTTTTATCTATATATGAATATTTTTTTGTAGAATTACTGTTTCCGTTGCCATTAACAAAAGCGATTTTATTCCAGCTTTCCTTTTCTGATTTTCTTTCAATTTCGAATCCGTAATTATTTATTTCGGTAGAAGTTGCCCAATTTAAAGGACTGTTTTATTTATCACCGTTGCGTTAAATATAGATAATTCAACAGGAAGTGGTTTATTTGATTGTGATAAAGAACTTGAATAATTATAGGCTTTATCATAAGTATAAACAGAATAGTAATAATTTTGGGAAGGATCTAAACCTGTATCTAAAAAATGTGTCCCCGTTCCTTGATAAACAATAGTTTCACCCGAAGCAATTTCTTCTCCTGCCGCATAAATTCCGTTTATATTTGGAGAAGTAGAAGGCATTGTTCCTTGTTTTCTCACTAAAATATATCCACCATCATCAATTCCTGTCGAAGGTGAGGACCAAGAAATATTTAACTCTCCATTATTGGTTGTTTGATCAACAGTTAAATTAGTTGGTGGGTCAGGAGCTATCTCATCAACTGATGACGCGACATAGATACAAAAATCATCAATGAATAAATTGCCACCGGTTCCTTTTTGTCTGCTCCTAATAAAAGCGTAAAGATTATTATCTGTATTTGTTACAGATGTTGGTTTATATGTTTGTTTCTCCCATATTTGTGAAGAGGAAGGGTTATCATAAGAACCTGTTTCAGATTTATCACTATTTCTGAAAATTCCATGTTTGTTTTCCTGAGAATTGGTAATATCTTCTACATATCGATAATATTGAATTACCACTCTTTCCGTAAAAGCAACTTCGATTCTTGGTGTAAAAACCATTCTCCCAGTTGTTGAACTATTACTAATTAAAAGTGAATGATCTCCGCTTCTTTTTATTGTGTTTTCTAATGCAATAGTTAAATCAGAATGATATTTAGTCCATTTCCCCACTTCTGCCGAAGCATAAGCACTATCGTTATCAATTATTACACCTCCTTCAAAACCACCATTCACATCAAGAAGACTTTGAGAATATGTTATGGATGATACAAAGAATAAAAACAGTATAAAATGAGATTTTAACATAACCCTTCCTTTAATTATTAGTGTGTTTATTTTTTTCATTTTTATCTCCATCTTGTTAAAAAAAAATCCAGAATATTTTTTTTAAGTGCTTCCCTATCTAAATTTTTGCAAGAAACTGCGAAAATATTAATACAATTAAAGATGAAATAATTATTGCGGCAGAGAGGCTAACAGCGTTATAAAATTTTCGTCTCCTTATTAAATCTGCCATTGGTTTATTAACACCGGAATATCTATAATCTCCTTGCGATTTATTCCAATATTTAACCTGAGGAATTTCCCGCTGATATTTTTTTAATTCCTTATAAGTTGATTCAAGATTATAAATTGGAGCCGGTTCCTTAGGAGAAAAGACTTCATAAGAATTTAAAACAAACCACCAATCATCAGGCAGACTAATAACAGCGTCTTCAGATACATTATTTTCAACCTCATATACATTCCGCTGATTTACCGCTGAAGGAATTAGATTTAACATTTCACCTCTCCTTTAAGTTGTAAGCGTTTATGAATAAATTTTATCTTTTGAAATGAGTGTATTTCGTCGGAATGTTTCGGGATAGGGATTATGAGAAGGTAAATTTCCAGATAAAGAAAAATAAAAACAGACAGAAACATAGCTCTTCCGCTAATTTATTAATTTATACTTTTTATCTTTTTTCTGGGGTATAGAAAATAGTTTGGGAGACCCCCATCGTTCTTGGAATTATCATCGAATAGCTTTTGCTTACCCACCTTATTTTGAAAATAATAATGAAGATGCTTAATAGCAATAAATTAATTCAATTTGGCAAATAATTTACATCTTGTTTATTCTCAACTATTTACTGAAAAATTTAATTTAAATTATTGAGAACTCATCATTCAATAATTTTGTTAATTAGAATGAACAACAAATGAGAAATATAAAATGAATAGAAAAATTGTAATAACCGGCGCCACCGGATTAATCGGACAAAGACTCAGCTCCGCATTAACTAATCGGGGAGATGAAATTTTTATCTTTACAAGAGATACCGAAAAAGCAAAAAAAATAATTCCGAACGCCGCGGATTATATCGAATGGGATTATAACGCTCCTTATAAATGGGAGCAGCATCTAGATGGCAAGGATGCGGTTATACATTTAGCCGGCGCAAATCTTTTCGGCAAACGCTGGACGGATGATTATAAAAAAATAATTATGGGAAGCAGAAAATATTCCACCAATAATCTTGTTGATGCAATGCGGAAGAGTAACAAAAAACCGGAAATATTTATATGCGCTTCTGCTGTTGGTTATTATGGTGATTCCGGAGATAAAGAATTAACTGAATCCGCTCCTCCGGGCAAGGATTTTTTAGCGGAAGTCTGCAGAACTTGGGAAGAGGAAGCGAGTAAGGCAGAAAATTTTGGAATAAGAAGAGTTAGTATTAGAACAGGAGTGGTATTAAGTTTAGAAGAAGGAGCGCTAAAAGAAATGCTTACACCATTTAAAATGTTTGTCGGCGGCCCTTTGGGAGACGGAAATCAATGGTTTCCCTGGATTCATGTTGATGATATAGTCGGTGTTTATTTAAATGCTTTAGAAAACCCAACTATGAGCGGTGCGGTAAATGCTTCTTCACCAAATCCGGTTAAAATGAAAGAGTTTGCAAAAGTTTTGGGAGAAGTATTAGATCGGCCTTCATTATTTAAGGTACCTGAAATAGCTTTAAAAATTGCCGTAGGTGAAGTGGCGGAAACAATAACCGCAAGCTTAAGAGTTATCCCGGAAAAACTGTTGAAATTAAATTATCAATTTAGATTTCTTAATTTAAAAACCGCTTTAGAAAATTTGGTTAACAAATAATTTAAAATACAAAAGGCTGTCTCAATAAAATGAAACAGCCTTTGCTAAACTATATTATTAGAATTAATATCTGTAATAATCAGGTTTAAATGGCCCGTTCAACTTCCACGCCGATATATTCGGCTTGTTCTTTGGTTAAAGTATCAAGCTCACATCCTAATTTTCCAAGATGAAGCATTGCAACTTTTTCATCAAGATGTTTTGGAAGCATATAAACTTTATTTTCATACTTATCGGAATTTTTCCAAAGTTCAATTTGGGCCAAAGTCTGATTAGTAAATGAATTAGACATTACAAACGAAGGATGTCCGGTCGCGCAGCCTAAATTAACTAATCGTCCTTCAGCAAGCACAATAATATCTTTACCGTCGATTGTATATTTATCAACCTGAGGTTTAATTGTATCTTTAGTATTGCCATAATTTTTATTCAGCCAGGCCATATCAATTTCATTATCGAAATGTCCGATGTTACAAACAACAGCATTGTTTTTCATGTTTCTAAAATGTTTTTCAGTAACAATATTTTTATTTCCGGTTGCTGTAACTACTATATCGGCTTGTCCAACAACGTCTTCTAATTTTTTCACCTGAAATCCGCTCATTGCAGCCTGCAGTGCGCAAATTGGATCTATTTCGGTTACAATAACTCTAACTCCCGCATGAGAAAGAGATTCTGCCGAACCTTTTCCGACATCGCCGTAACCGCAAACAACAGCAACTTTGCCTGCCATCATTAAATCTGTCGCTCTTCTTAAAGCATCCACTAAAGATTCGCGGCAACCGTATTTATTATCAAATTTAGATTTAGTAACAGAATCATTTACATTAATTGCCGGAACAGGAAGAGTTCCGTTTTTCATTCTATCATATAAACGATGAACTCCGGTTGTGGTTTCTTCCGATAAACCTTTAATACCGGAAACTAATTCAGGATATTTATCTAAAACCATATTTGTAAGATCACCGCCGTCATCAAGAATCATGTTTAACGGCTTTTTATCTTCGCCGAAAAATAATGTTTGTTCGATACACCAGTTAAATTCTTCTTCATTCATGCCTTTCCACGCATAAACAGGAATTCCCGCGGCGGCAATCGCTGCCGCAGCATGATCTTGCGTAGAAAAGATATTACATGAAGACCATTGAACATCCGCGCCTAATTCAACTAAAGTTTCAATTAAAACGGCAGTTTGAATTGTCATGTGAAGACAGCCTGCAATACGGGCATCTTTTAAAGGTTTAGCATTTCCATATTCTTCGCGAAGCGCCATTAAACCCGGCATTTCAGCTTCCGCAAGTTTAATTTCTTTTCTTCCCCAGTCGGCTAGTGAAATATCTTTTACTTTATAAGGTAATTTTTTTATTTCTTTACTACTTGACTCATTTTATTCCCTTTTGATTATATAAATTTATTTTGCATATTTCTTAAACACCGGCACAAGGTTCAAACGTTCCCATGTAAATTCTTTTTCATTTCTTCCAAAATGTCCGTATGCCGCAGTTTTTTGGTAAATTGGTCTTCTTAATTCTAATCTTTCAATTATTCCTTTTGGAGTAAGGTCAACTTCTTTCATAATCATTTTTGAAATTTCTTTATCAGGAATTACTCCTGTGCCATGAGTATTTACATAAACGGAAACAGGTTTAGCAACACCAATTGCATAAGCAACCTGAACTAAACATTCTTTTGCCAGCTTTGCACCAACAACATTTTTTGCAATATGTCTTGCGGCATAAGTTGCACTTCTATCAACTTTAGAAGGATCTTTTCCGGAAAAAGCACCGCCGCCGTGAGGAGCCCATCCGCCGTATGTATCAACAATAATTTTTCTTCCGGTTAAACCGCTATCTCCGTGAGGTCCGCCAATTTCAAAACGCCCAGTTGGATTTACAAAATATTTTGTTTTTTTATCAATATATTTTTCAGGGATTACTTTTTTAATTACATTTTCAATTACATCTTCTTTAATTTTTTTCTGCTTTACATCTGCATCATGCTGAGTAGAAATAACAACTGCGTCAACTCTCAACGGATTATTGTTCATCATCGTATTCAATTGTAACCTGAGATTTAGCATCAGGACGAAGATAAGGCATTAAATCCATCATTTTTCTTTCTGATTTCAGCTAAATTTTTTAACTAGTTTATGAGCATACATAATCGGCATCGGCATAAGTTCCGGAGTCTGGTCGCAAGCATAACCGAACATAATTCCCTGATCGCCTGCCCCGCCTTTATCAACTCCCATCGCAATATCGGGTGATTGTGAATGAATTGCATTTAACACTGAACAAGATTCAGAGTCAAATTTATAATCGGCGCTTGTATAACCAATTTTCTTTACTGTTTCTCTTACAATATCCGGAACTTCAATATAAGCTTTAGTTGTTATTTCACCGCCGACCAAAACAAGTCCCGTTGTAACAAAAGTTTCGCACGCAACTCTTGCATTAGGATCTTGTTTATAAATAGCATCCAATATACCGTCGGATATAGCATCACTTACTTTATCCGGGTGTCCTTCGGAAACTGATTCCGATGTGAAGAAATATGACATGTTTTTTATTTACCTATGATTGTATTTATAATTAATAAAAATCTATTTCGGAGGAGTCTCCGGAATTCAATCTTTTAAATGAACCTTTTATAATCGTATTATTTCCAATTATGGAATTATCTAGCAAAGCTTTAGATACTTGTGCATTAGAGCCGATAATTGAATTCTTTACAATGCATTCATCAATTTTTGAACCTTTATCAATTGTAGCGTACGGCCCAATTACGGAATTTGAAATTTCAGCATCATCGGCAATAAAAACGGGACGATTTATTACCACGTTTTCAAATTTTTTGCTTACACTTTTTTGATCTAGTAAATGTTTATTTGTAGAAAGAAGAGTTTCCGGTTTTCCGCAATCGTACCAGCCTTCAACCGGGAAAGTAGTAACTTTTTCTCCGTCTTCAATCATCATCTGCAGGGCATCTGTAAGCTGAAGTTCCCCTTTTGTACGTACATCTTTTTCTACTAAATCATTTAAACTTTTTACAAGAGCATCGGCGTTGGCAATATAATAAAGCCCGACTAACGCCAAATTAGAAACAGGTGTCTGCGGTTTTTCAACAAGTTTCTTTATAAAACCATTTTCCATTACAGCTACACCGAATCTTCTGGGATCTTCTACTGTTTTAACTCCCAAAGAACTATACTTACTATTAACAACATTTTTAAGATCAACATCAAAAATAGTATCGCCTAAAATAATAAAAATTTCTTTTTCATCGAAGGTAGGAATCGCGGTATAAATTGCATGCCCCAAACCTTCCATTTCTTCTTGTTCAATAAAATCACTCTGCATTGAAGGATAATTCTTTTCAACATAATCTTTTATCATATCGCCCAAATGTCCGATAATAAAAGTAGATTTATGAATTCCTTCATCTAAAAGTTTTTCAATTATGTAGCCTAAAATCGGTTTGCCGCCAACATTTAACAATACTTTTGGAGTTGAATATGTATGTGGTTTTAATCTACTTCCGATTCCGGCAACAGGGATAATAGCACGCATAAGTTTCCTCATGTTTAATTAACAAAATTAGTTATTAGGGTAAAGAATTACAAATTACTTAATATTCTCCAAGCTCACTATTATCTGGTTAACAAAATAGTATAATTTTTTATTTAAATGCAGTAAAAGATTAATCGATTAATTGTTTATAAAAAAATTATTAAACTGTGATATCTTCATGATATTCTTTTATCAAGTTTATTTGAAACTAATTAAGTTTTTGTCTATTGGCAAAGTAGAATATCTCGAATATTGTTACATTAAAAAGTAAGATGTTATGAAAAGAATAATATTTTTTATGTTAGCTGCTTGTACCGTTGTATTTGCGGCTTTTACTCTTAATAATACTTATCTAAACGAAGAGAATAAAATGTCTGTTTTAGAAAAAGGAAACGCGCCGGAATTCCCACCCGGACTTGAATGGCTGAACACTGATAATCCTCTTAAACTTTCGGAACTTAAAGGGAAAATTGTTTTACTGGATTTCTGGACATACTGCTGCATCAACTGTATGCATATTATTCCCGATTTAAGAAAACTGGAAGAAAAATATAAGGATAAACTTATTGTTATAGGTGTTCATTCTGCTAAATTTCTTACCGAACAAGGAACCAATAATATTCGTGAAGCAATTTTAAGATACGGAATTGAACATCCGGTTGTAAATGATAAAAACTTTGCTATTTGGAAAGAATATGATGTTCATGCTTGGCCGACTGTAGTTTTAATTGACCCTGACGGAAATATTGTAGCAAAAAGATCAGGTGAAAATGTATATGAACCTTTTAATGAATCTATAAAAGAAATAATTAGTAAATATGATGGCAAATTAAATACAACGCAAATGCAATTTGCTTTAGAAAACGACAAAGAGCCTAAAACTTTACTAAGCTTTCCCGGTAAGGTAACAGCCGATGAAAAATCAAATCGTTTATTTATTACCGATTCAAATCATAATAGAATAATAGTAACAGATCTTAAAGGAAATATCGTAGAAAAAATTGGCTCGGGAAAAAAAGGGAAAAGAGACGGATCTTTTAATGAAGCCGAATTTTATCATCCGCAAGGAACCGCGGTAATAGATAATTTTTTATATGTGGCCGACACTGAAAATAATTTAATTAGAAAAGCTGATTTAAAAAATAAAACTGTTGAAACAATCGCCGGAAACGGAGAACGCGCGGCAAATAGATATCCAAGCGGAGACGCGAAAGAAAATGCTCTTAATTCTCCTTGGGATTTAACTATAACAGGAAATCAGCTTTTTATTGCTATGGCGGGCACTCATCAAATTTGGGCAGTAAATTTAGATAATAATAATATTAGAATTCATGCCGGTACCGGAAGAGAAAATATTGAAGACGGAAATTTGGCATCCGCTTCACTCGCGCAGCCAAGCGGAATAACAACAAACGGTAAAAAATTATACTTTGCCGACAGTGAAGTTAGCGCCGTTAGAAGCGCCGATATTAATCCCGACGGGAAAGTTAAAACAATTATCGGGCACGGGCTTTTTGATTTCGGCGATATTGACGGAGACGCGGAAGACGCAAGATTTCAGCATCCTTTAGGAATTGTTTATACTAATACTCAAATTTTTTTAGCTGATACTTATAATAATAAAATTAAAATTATTGATCCGGTAAGAAGAATTAGCAAAACCTTTGCCGGAACCGGTGATGAAGGAAAGGAAGACGGTAATTTAAATAATTGCACTTTTGATGAACCGGGAGGAATAGCTCATGCTTATGGAAAATTATATGTTGCTGATACAAATAATGATTTAATAAGAGTTATTGATATTATGTCAGGTGAAGTTTCAACTTTAAAATTAAAAGGAATGGAAAAACTTCAGCCGAAATCTACATTTAGCAAAGATAGGTTCGACGGTAAAACGGAAAAAATTGACAACATTAATTTGTCTTTTCTTAAAGAGATTAAGCTTCATCTCAAATTGCCGGAAGGACATAAAATAAATCCGCTTGCTCAAAGTCAAATAAAATTTTTCACGGAAAACGGTTCTATAAATTTCACTAAAGATATCACTTCAAATAATATGGAAATTAAATTGGACGATCTTAATAATATCCCAAAATTATTTGCTGAGATGGTTGTTTATTTCTGTAAAGAAGGAAATGAAGGATTATGCAGAATTGATGATGTGCTTTTTGAATTTTCATCCGATAAATCCGTTAATAAAAAAGAAATGGAATTAAATTATTCAGTTAAATAATTTTAAGGAAGAAAAATTTCTTATTCATGTGAACTGCAATATTTACCGCTTTAATTGTTTTTATGTATAAAGTAGATTATTTATTTTAAGCTATTCATTTAACAATAAATACGGGAAATTAAATGAAATCAAAACTACTTTTGCTTTTCTTATTTTTTGCTATTTTTATTTTTCCTTCAAATAAACCAAAACTTCTCTGGTTTGATGCAACCGCGAATTTCGAAAGATTAAGTTATCCTGATTCAATAAAATATTTTTTGGATAAAGCTAAAGAAACAGGTTTTACTGATGTTGTTGTAGATGTAAAACCAATTACCGGCGAAGTTTTATTCAAAACAGATATAGCGCCCATGATGAAGGAGTGGAATGGTTTTAAACGTCCACAGAATTTTGATTTTTTACAAATTTTTATAACAGAAGCACATAAAAGAAATCTGAAAATTTATGCTTCAATAAATATTTTTTCAGGTGGTCATAATTATTTTGACAGAGGAATTGTTTATGAAGATAAACCGCAGTGGCAGACGGTAAACTACACCGATTCCGGGTTGGTGCCGATTACAAAACTGAAGCATAAATATTCCGCTATGCTTAATCCTAATTTAAAAGAAATTCAGAATTATGAACTTTCTGTTCTAAAAGATCTAATACAAAAATATCCTAAAATTAACGGAGTGATATTAGACCGCGTTCGTTACGACGGAATAGAAGCTGATTTCAGTGAAAGTTCGAAAAATTTATTTGAAAAATATTTAGGCAAACCGGTAGATAATTTTCCGCAAGATATTTATGAATGGAAAAAAAACAGCAGCGGAAAAAGTTATCGTGAAGAAGGTAAATATTATAAGAAATGGCTCGAGTGGCGAGTTTCGGTAATTTATAATTTTTTTAAAGATGCAAGAAAAGTTATAAAAGATATTAATCCTAAAATTGAATTCGGAGACTATGTAGGTGCGTGGTATCCAGTTTATTATGAAGTTGGAGTTAATTGGGCAAGTAAAAATTACGATCCTTCCAAACAGTATAAGTGGGCAACGCCGGAATATAAAAATTATGGCTACGCAGAACTTTTAGATGTTCTTTCAACAGGAAATTATTTTTATGAGGTTACAAAAGAAGAGGTAAAAAAACTGAACGAAGAAAATATCCGCCGCAATGAAGCGGGGATGGGAAAAGGAAAAGAATATTGGTATTCGGTAGAAGGTTCCGCGGAAATTGCCGATAGTGTTGTTATGAACGCGGTTCCTATTATCGGCGGATTATATGTGCAGCAGTATATGGATCATCCGGATCAATTTAAAAAAGCTATAAAAATGGTTGAAAAGAAAACCAACAGTTTAATGGTTTTTGATATTGTTCAAGTAATTAAATATGACTGGTGGGATATTCTAAAAGATGCGCTGAAAGAATAAAGTATTCTCTTTTTCGTTAATAAATAAAATTTTATTTGAGGAACTTAATTTCAGTTTTTGTCTTATCTCTTTAAATTTCGATAATAAGTTCCTCAAATTAAATAAAATCTTTCTTTTAAAAATTCTTATTCTTACTTATAAAAAATATTTTTTAATTTAAGAAATAACTTCTGATATAACTTTTTCTACAGTTTTTGCGTCATCAAAAAAAGAAACAATTTTTTGAAGAACTTCATCCACCACAGCATCAGGACAAGACGCTCCGCTTGTTAATATTATATCAATATTTTCTTTGGCAGGAAGATAATCTTTTGAAATTATTTCTGTTTGATTATGAAAATTAAAATGATTGATTTTATCTTTAGAAATTATTTTCTCAGGACCGGAGATAAAATAAGTCTTTAATTTTTCTTCGCAGAGTTCAACAATATGGCTGGTATTACTGCTGTTGTAACCACCTACAACAATGGCTAAATCAGCATTTTCCTTTAACAATCCGTATGTGGCTTCTTGATTATCATTAGTCGCATAACAAAGTGTATCACGCGTATCGGCAAAATGTTTCTTTAATTCGGTTTCGCCATATTTTTTAATCATCGTATTTTTCAAATAATCAGCTATTGATTGTGTTTCAGTAGCAAGCATTGTAGTTTGATTTACTACTCCTATTTTTTCCAAATCCTTTTCCGGATCGAAATCTTTAGAAAATTTCCCGTTAAAATATTTAAGAAATTCTGTTGTGGTTTTCTCGCCCAAAATGTAGGAAGACAGAAATTTTGTTTCCTCAATGCCGCGCACTATAAGCGAAGGTGCGTTGACGGAACTATGCGAAAAAGTAGCTCGTGTTTCTTCGTGAAGAGCCTTTCCATGAATAATTATTGTATAATTTTGGCTGCCAAGTTGGTCCGATCGATTCCAGACTTTTTCAACAAAGGGACAAGTAGTATTATATTTATATGTGTCAATTCCCAATTCTTTAAGTTTAGTTTGAATTTCAAGCGTGGTTCCGAAAGCAGGAATTATAACAATATCATCAGGAACCAGAATATCCCAATCGATAATTTGATTTCCCGAAGTATCCATTAAAAATTGAACTCCTTTACTTTTCAAATCGGAATTCACTCCCGGATTATGAATCATTTCACTTAATAGAAAAATTCTTTTATCCGGATTTTCTTCAACTATTTTATATGAAATTTCAATCGCGTTTTCTACACCGTAACAAAATCCAAAATGCCGGGCTATTAAAAATCTTACCGGCCCGAAATCAAGTACAGTGGGAGTATAATCTTTTTTTCGCGGATCATTTATTTTTCTGGCTTCTTTTATTTTTGAAATTATTGAACTTCGATAAAACTGAGGGATTTCAAATTTCTTCATCGTTTTCTGAAAGTTTATTGAAAAATAGAATTTCAAATTTACAAAATATTATTCTCGGTTAAAGTGCAAATTAAAAGAATAGGAAATGCTTATTGTCTATTCTCCATTCATCATGGATATCATTCATTCATCAAATACGGAATTAATTTTTACAAGTTTCTCAATATTTTGCTCTTACCCAATAAAATTTGAAGGAAAACTATGAAAAAGAATTTATTCTATATGTTCACGCTGTTACTGCTTCTTTCATCATACACAATTAAAGCTCAACAAAGATTTATTGTAGATGTGCAAAACAGAAGTGATGATCTTTTTAAGGTGACGCTTTACCCGGAAAAATTATCGGAACAAAATAAAATTTACCAATTCGCTTCAACCGCTCCGGGAGCTTACCAAAGAATGGATATTGGTAGATTTATAACTGAATTCCATGCTTACGATGAACAAGGTAATGAAATTCCCTCCGAACATTCATCTTTGAATCAATGGACAATTTCTGATCCCGTAAAAGTGAAAAAAATTGAATATAAAGCTGAAGATACTTGGGACGCGGAAGTTGACAGCAATAGGATTTATTTGATGTGCGGAAGCGATATTGAAGACAGTACTGTTATAATTAACGGACAATGTGTTTTCGGATATTTTGAAGGAATGCAGTCTGCGCCAATAAAAGTAAAAGTTGAATATCCCCATGAATGGCTTGCGGGAACGGCACTTCCTTTAAAAGATGACGGCTATTATTATGCCGAATCATTTGACCAGATTGTAGATTCTCCTATTATGCTTGGATATATGACCAAAGCTTCAACAAAAATTTCTAATACTAATATTGATATATATACTTATTCAAAAACAGGATTGATAAAATCAACAGATATGTTGAACATGCTGAAAAATATTTTACAAGCAGAAGACAAATTCATGAATGGTTTACCTGTTGATCATTATACATTTCTTTTCAATTTTGGAGATGTAAGCAACGGCGCGTGGGAACATTCATACAGTTCAGAATATATTACCAAAGAAGAACCTTTATCTCCAAAATTTGAAGAAAGTTTGAAAACGACAGTAGCGCATGAGTTTTTCCATATTTTAACTCCGTTAAATATTCATAGTGAATTAGTCGATCATTTTAATTACGCTCAGCCGGTTATGAGTCAACATCTCTGGCTTTATGAAGGAACAACAGAATGGGCGGCAAATATTTTATTATTGCGAGATAAACAAATTTCTTTAACGGAATATTTAAATATATTAAAAACAAAACTTAATATTAACGATCATTACGATCAAACTATTCCTTTAACTACTCTTGGCGTGCGTGCCACCGATTTACAAGTACAATACGGTAATATTTATAACAAAGGTGCTATTGTTTCAGGACTGCTTGATATTAAATTGTTAGAATTATCCAACGGCAAAAAAGGGCTTAGAGAAGTAATAAATGAATTGGCAAAAAAATACGGGCCGAAAAAATCTTTTAATGAACAAACTTTTTTTGATGATTTTGTTAAACTTACATATCCGCAAATTAAAGATTTTTTTGATAAATACATTAAAGGAACCGAACCGCTGCCGATCAAAGAATATTATGATAAAATCGGGATTAATTATTTAGAAAACGGAGGTCCAGATTCTTCTCATCCGACTTTGGGAATGAATATAGGTGTAAAAGGGAAAAAATTAATTGTCACTTCTCTTAATGATGGTTCTGTAAATACCGGTGTACTTTATCCCGGTGATATTATTGAAAAAATTGAAAATTCAGATGTTGATTTATATAACGCGAATCAAATTTTCGGCAAGTATGTTCGCGGAAAAAATATTGGCGATACAGTTAAATTTACCGTTTTAAGAAATGATAAAAATGTTGAGGTAACTTGTAAATTTATGCCGGATACAAAACGCCATATTTTCACATTAAATTTTGCACCGAACAATAAACAGCTGCAGCTAAAAAGAGCTTGGTTAAATAATCTTTAAAATTGGAAATCCCGGCAGTAAAATTTTGCCGGGATTTTCTTATCTATTTCTAATCTTTATTGAACCTTCTCGCCCGGCATATCTCTCCCATTTTGATGAAGTATAAGTTTTGTTACCTTTCCGTTTTCATCTTTTTCAAAAGTTAATTGAGCGTCAACCGCTTTAAGAAAAAATTCTCTTTCTGATTCCGGGTAAATTTGAAACTTCTGCTGGCCTGTTGCTTGAGCAAAAATATCATTCTCTTTAGTAGTAATTTCGATAAAGAAAGCCGGCGCAATCTGATATTTACCTTCGTAGGTTTTAAGGATTTCATGATCTACATTTACTACTTCTTTCGGTTTAGGTTCTTCAACTTCAACACCCATTTTCTGTAACGCATTAATTCCGGATTGATTTCGGGGATTTAACTCCAACGATTTTTTATAAAATTTAATCGCGTTTTCTTTATCTCCTTTTTTTAAATACGCCTCACCCATGCTGTCATAAACATTAAACGATTCCGGAAACGCTTCAATATTTATTTTAAAAACTTCAACTGCTTTATCTATGTCGTTCTGGTTCAGATAATAATAACCCAATGTATTTAAAAGCCGCTCAGAAATGGCTGGATTATTTTTATCCGCCGCATATTCTTTATAAAATTCATCGGCCGCATCAACTCCATCATTATCAATTTTTAAAGCCAGTACATCGGAAAAAGATTTTTGCGGCATTTCGTAAGGCCGGTTATGCAGTATATTTCTTATTTTTCCCGTTATCTCGCCAAGCGGAGCAGCGCCGGTATTATTCAACAAAATTATTACATTTTTTTCATCAACATTTCGTGAGATAATTGAATTAAAACCATTAATACTTCCGCCGTGCTGGATTATTGTAACACTATCTTTGCCTTCATCAACCGGAGATTTTAGAATTACCCAGCCGTAACCATAATAACCGCCTAAGGCTGCAGCATGTTCGGTAAAGATTAATTGAAGACTTTTTTCGCTTAAAATTTTATCGGTATAAAGAGCTTGATCCCATTTAAACAAATCCTCAACGGTTGAATAAAGTGAGCCGGCAGAATAAGGAAGTGACATATCTATATAATTAGTGTTCCTGTACCCCGCGCCGAATTTTTCATAACCGCTCGCTCGCTTTGGAATTATTTCTTCTGTTTTATCATAACCGCTGCTTTTCATGTATAGAGGCTTTAATATTTTTTCATGAAGAATTTTTTCATACGGCTGCCCGGTTACCTGTTCAATTATTGCGCCTAAAACAAAATAGCCAGAATTACTGTAACTCCACTCTGTTCCGGGTTCAAAAATTAAATCTTTATCGTCAAAAGTTTTTATAAATTCTTCGGGTGTGTAAGGATTGCGGGCATAATTTCCAAAATCCGGTAAATCAGTATAGTTTGGAATTCCGCTGGTATGTGTAAGTAATTGATGAATGGAAATTTTCTCACCGTTCGGTTTGGAATAATATGGAAGAATATCGCTTATTTTATCTTGAAGATTTAATTTTCCTTCTTGAACAAGCTGCATAATTAGTGCTGCCGTAAATTGTTTAGAGATTGAACCAAGACGAAATTTAGTGTCTGGAGTATTTGGAATCTTCCACTCGAAATTAGCCATTCCCAATCCGTTTTTATATATAACTTTTCCATTTTCCGCTACTAAAACCGAACCGTTAAAATATCTCAGCTCGTTATATTTTTTCATAAGCTGATCTATTTTTTCAACTTTTTCCTGAGAAAATATTTGAGAGGACGAAATAATAAAAATGAAGATTAAAATTCTGACGTAATATTTTTTCATAATATTAAACCTTTCTGATTTAATTAAACTCTCTTCCTATTTTTTAGGAAAATAAAAATCAACTATTTGTTCCGCTAATTTCTCCGGTTCGCCTTCATCTCTATTTGTTAAAATGATTATTGTAAATTTTTTTGAAGGAATTCGATAGATAACATTTCTAAATCCAACTGTGCTTCCGCCGTGATAAACTATTTCATCGCCGTTATAAGTTTTCAAATGCCAGCCGTAACCGTAATCAATCTTGTCACCGTTTTTCAATAAGTTTCTTTTAAAAGAATTTTCAACAGACGCTTGAGAAATAATTTTGCTTTTGTATAAATTTTGATCCCATTTATACATATCCTCAATTGAAGTATAAATTCCTCCGTCCCCCAAAACCGCACTTGTTAAACTTTGATCTTTTCTCGTCCAGCCGCTGTCTGTTCTTTCATAACCATAAGCTCTGTTCGGAACCTCAGAAATTCCTTTTTCGTAAGCTACAGAACTTTTCATTTCAAGAGGATCGAAAATATTTTCTGTTAAATATTCGGCAAAACTTTTCCCGGATTTTTTCTCCACAATCATTGCCAATAAAGCGTAGCCCGTATTGCTGTATCTATACTCAGTTCCCGGCTCAAAATAAGTTGAATCCACACTCATCATCATCGCTAAAACGTCTTTATCTTTTACTTGTACAGTTGCGGAATCGGGAATCAGATCTTCATAAGCTATTAAACCGGAAGTATGATTTAGTAAATTCTTTACAGTAATATCTTTCCCATATTCAGGAAAGCCGGGAAAAATCTCAAAAAGATTATCATTATAATTTAACTTGCCTTCTTCTACTAATTTCATTATCGCGGTTGCTGTAAATTCTTTAGTAACCGATGCGAGACGAAAATCTGTTTTAGTTGTAACGTGAATTTTTTCTTCTATATTTGCTAATCCGTATCCTTTTGAATATAATATTTTACCGTTTTGAATTATCATCAAAGCGGCACCGGGAGAATCCTCTTTATTATAATCTGAAAGAACTGAATCGATTTGAGGTTTTAAATTCTGCGGAAATAAACATGAAAATAAAATAATTACCGCAAAGACAGTTTTTAGAATTAACATTTTGCTCCCTTTATTTGTTAACTTTTTCAATATGAAATGTAAGCTGTTTTCGAATATAATATATAGACATGAAAGTTTTTCAAAAGATTACAAAATTTGAATCTACGGTTGAAGATAAGATTTTAAAATCTAAAATATTAATTGAAGGTAAAGTAAATTCCAGAATAATGGAAGAAGGAATTGTAATATTTAATGAAATCGGGAACTGGAAAAATAAGAATAAAATAAATGTCAGAAATAAGTATAAATGGAAATTTTCTGATAAAAAAATAATACTATTTAATTTACGCAACGGTGATTCCGAAACTAAATTGATTACATTTTACAGAAAAAATAAGAATAAATGGGATCAAGAAAACTCACATATTTGTTATGAAGACGTTTATTCCGCAGTACTTCAAATATTCGAGAACAGAATTATTTTAAGTTGGAAAATCAAAGGCCCCAAAAAACATCAATCCATTAAAATTATTTATAGCTAATAAGGAACTAAACTGCCGTTAAATTTTGTTATACTTTTACTTAATAGATTTATTTATCTATTTCCTGCCCCTAAATAACCCGGTTTCATTTAATTGGAGCCGGGTTTATTTTTTGCTAAATTATTATATTTAGATTTTCAGAAGCATCTTTGCTATATTTGCAATCCAAAATTAAAGAAACAGCAATGGAATTATTAGAAAAATTACAGAAAATAAAAGAAAAGTTTGATAGAATAAATCAACAGTTATCGGATCCATCATATTTAAATGATAGAGAAAAGTTGGTTAGCTTAAGCCGCGAGAGGAGTGATTTAGTTGATATAATACAAACTTACGATGAATATGTAGAAGTTCTAAAAGATATAGAAGGCGATAAAGAAATAATCGATTCCGGAACCGATAAAGAACTTATAGAAATGGCGGAAACAGAATTAGACGAGCTGGAGGAGAAAAAGAATAAACTGGAAGAGAATATAAAAGTACTCCTTCTACCAAAAGATCCGAATGATAATAAAGATGTAATAATGGAAATTAGAGCCGGTACAGGAGGAGATGAAGCCGCCCTTTTTGCCGGTGAACTTTTTAGAATGTATTCTCGTTTCGCCGAAGTAAGAAATTGGAAAATAGAAATAATAGATATTAATGATACCGGACTCGGCGGAATAAAAGAAGTTGTTTTCTCTGTAAACGGCGAAAATGTTTTTTCAGATTTAAAATTTGAAAGCGGTGTGCATCGAGTGCAAAGAGTTCCCGCCACAGAAGGAAGCGGCCGTGTACATACTTCTGCCGCGTCTGTCGCAGTTTTACCCGAAGCCGAAGATGTTCAAGTTGATATTAATCCAAATGATTTAAGAATTGATATTTTCCGTTCCGGCGGAGCGGGCGGGCAGAATGTTAATAAAGTTGAAACCGCGGTAAGAATTACTCATATCCCTTCTGGAATTGTGGTTCAATGCCAGGATGAAAGATCTCAGCTTAAAAATCGCCAAAAAGCCATGAAAGTTCTTCGCGCCCGGCTTTACGATGCCAAAGTTAAAGAACATAACGCAGAAATTTCCGCACAGAGAAAGACTATGGTCGGCAGCGGCGACAGAAGTGATAAAATCCGGACTTACAATTTTCCGCAGAACCGCGTAACAGACCACAGAATCGGATTAACTTTATACAACCTTTCAAACATTATGGAAGGCGATATATCCGAATTACTGGAGCAGTTAAAATTAGCAGATAGAACAGAAAAATTGCAAGCCAGCGAATAAATATTTTAGTCTACCGTTCGATCTTTAAAGTTTTCTAAAAATTTTATTAGAAAAACAAGAAAGAATCCAAGTAAAGACAGAGTAACATCTTCTATATCAACCACAAAAGATTGAAGTGAACCAATCAGAAATCCTAAATATTTGGAAATTAACAGGACAGTAAAAAAAGCGGAGAAACCAAATAAGCCTGAACGAACTGGTTTTAAGAAGTAATTTACTAGAACTTTAGAGATTTTTCTCTCTTTTCCCCCATCGTTTTGTACGGTAGAGGAAATGATAACACCCTTCATTTGCACCCTCACTCCATTGAAAATAGTTTTTTAACATAAATATAAAATTTTTGCTATTGTGTATCCTATATCACTTATTTTTTTATTACATAAGAATATAATATTTTTTTTATTTTTACAAAATTAAATTTTAATTAAAAATGACAACTTTCAGAAAAATGGAGAAAAAATCAACAGTTAAACTTTTATACTTACAATAGTTATATCATCTTCAAATTTATTTGAAGTAAATTCTGTCAAATTATTTTTTATAGCTTTAAGTTCCTCTTCGTGTATATTTTCCGTTAATTCAATTAATCTTTCCGAACCAAACTGTTCACCTTTTTGATTTCTGGACTCAATAATTCCGTCCGTAATCATAAAAAGCAAATCATTTTCATTCATTTCTACAGTAACATCTTCATATGATCCCTCAGCCATAAAGCCTAATAATAAACCTTTCGATTTAATTTCTTTTACTTTGCCGGTTGAACTATTTTTAAATAAAATAGGCAGATCTCCGGCGCCGGTATATTTTGCCGTTTTATTTTTTTTGTTAATTACTACAATAGAAAGTGTAGCGAAAACTTCCGAAATTTTTGCGTCTTCATAAACTGATTTATTAACCTGCTGAAGAATTGCGCTTGGACTGAAATCATTTGAAACCTGCAGAACAACTCTTAAAGCGCTTCTAATATAACCCGCGTATGCAAAAGCAAAATACCAGGCACCCCACTTTTTCCCCATCACGTCACCAAGAATAATTGCCAAATTATCTTCATTAAGCTGAAAGTAATCAATAAAATCTCCACCGGGAATTCCTTGAAAAGGCTGATGCCAGTGATTTATTTTAAATTCACCAAAAATGGGTGACTTATCGGGGACAACTTTTACACGAAGAGAATCCGCTGCTTGATGCAGTTCATCAACAATTTTTTTCCTTTCATTACCTAAATTTTTTATTATAGCGTTAACTTTTGCAACAACAACTCTCGGCCCGGCAGTTTTCAAAACATAATCCGTAATTCCCAAATCGTAGCCGTCAAGAATACTATCTTCTTCACCTTTAGCGGTTAAAAAAACGAAAGGTATCGATTTTAAATCCGGTTCATTCAGAAGCATTTTCCTGAACATGAATCCATCTACTTCAGGCATCATAATATCGGAGATAAAAATATCCGGAGGAGCGGTTTTTGCTTTTTGTAATCCTTCAGCGGCGCCGGAAGCAATCTCACATTCAAATCCGGCTTTTTTTAAGTTATATTGAAATAGTTTAGCAAGCGACAGATCATCATCAACAAGAAGTATTTTAGGAGTAGATTGAGCGAATGATTCTTCTAAATTTTTCTTTATTCCGTAAACTTTGTATATATCCGATCTTCTAATTAAAGCCTGCACTTTCAATAAAAGTTCATTTACATCGAAAGGTTTTGTAATTATATCGTCCCCTCCGGCCTCGAGAGCTTTAGATTTATCTTCAAAAGTATTTTTTGCGGTTACAAAAACAAAAGGAAGAACGCGGTATTTTTCATTTTCTCTAACTTTTCTACAAAATGTAAATCCGTCCATTCCATGCATTGTAACATCGCATAAAACCAGATCAATTTTTTCGGAATTTAAAGCGACAAAACCTTCATCCGGATTTTCGGCTTCAACAACTTTATAATCATTTTTCTTTAAACTATGCGAAATTATTTTCCGAATAGTAATATCATCATCAATTATTAAAACTGTTTTATTTTCTTTATTTGGCATGAAGGCTTTAATTTCTAATTGATTTTATTTGCCGAAGCTTTGTATAGCTTCATCTTTAGTTCCGAATGATTCAAAAACTCTATACATACGCGTTAGTTCAAACATAGAATGAACGGCAGGCTGAAAACCTACTAGTCTTAAATCGCCTCCGAGAGCTGTAATTTTTTTTAGAGAAACTACAAGCGCTCCAAGAAAAGTAGAATCAATAAATTCGCATTCGCTTAAATCAACTATTATTTTTCGTCTTCCCATTTCAATATCTTGAGTTAAAGTTAATTTAAATTCCTCCGCTTCCTTTAAAGTAGCACGGGTTAAATTAACTACCTCAACCAAAACATCGCCATAAGTTTCTTTTATAAAATCCATTTTTTACTCGATTTTAATTATATTATTTTTTTAAATTCTATTCTCAATTCCGTATTTTTCCATTAAACGGTAAATTGTAGCTCTTCCCAATTGAAGTTTTTTCGCTGCTTCCACTATATTCCCGCTGGTTACTTTTAACGCGTGGCGGATTGCTTCCTCTTTTAACTTTTCAAAAGGGATAATAGTATCATCGCTGAATAATGAAGTTGAATGATCAAAATTGGCCGTCGGATCCGCGTTTCTAATATGCGCGGGAAGATCTTCTATATCAACTACATCTTTTTCCGCAAGAATCATACATCTCTCTACCGTATTTTCCATTTCACGAATATTACCCGGCCAGTTATAATCGTAAATTAATTTTATAGCTTTTTTAGAAAATCCTTTAATATGCTTTCCTAACTTTTTGTTAAACTCATCCAAAAAGTGCTGGGCTAAAACTAAAATATCACCCTTTCTTTGGCGTAAAGGTGGAATATAAATAGGAAAAGAATTTAACCGGTAATATAAATCTTCTCTGAATTCTTTGTTTTCAACGGCTACTTTCAAATCTCTGTTTGTTGCGGATAAAATTCGAACATCGGTTTTAATGAGTTCGGTTCCGCCGACTCTTTCAAATTCTTTTTCCTGAATTACTCTCAGCAGTTTTGCCTGCAGCAGCATTTCCAGTTCACCCACTTCATCAAGAAAAATAGTTCCGCCGCTCGCTAATTCAAACTTACCTAATTTTCTTTGATGCGCTCCCGTAAAAGAACCTTTTTCATGGCCGAAGAGTTCACTTTCTAAAAGTTCTCTTGGAATTGACGCGCAATTTACAACAACAAACGGTTTATCTTTTCTTTTTCCGTTATAGTGAACGGCACGGGCAATTAGTTCTTTCCCCGTACCGGATTCGCCATGTATTAAAACTGTTATATCGTTATTTAAAACCTTGGAAACAAATTTAAAAACGTCCTGCATTTTTCCGTCGGCGGAAATAATATTATCGAAACTATATTCTTTCTTTACGTTTTCTTTAAGATTTTCAATTTCTTTTGTTAAATCATAATTTTTTATCGCATTTTTAATTGCCGGTTCCAGACGCTGAATATCAATCGGTTTCGGGAAATAATCATAAGCGCCGAAACGTAATGATTCAACGGCAACTTCCACACTTCCCTGTGCCGAAAGCATAATAACAGGAAGATTTTCATCGTGCTGTTTTATTCTTTTTAATGTTTCTATTCCATTCAATCCGGGCAGCATAATATCAAGAAGAATAACATCAGGTTTTCCGTTAAGTTTTCTTAGGAGGTCCTCACCGGTTCCAAAAACTTCAATTTCATACTTCCATTTATCTTTAACCCAATAGGATAATAGTTTTGCAATTGCGTGTTCATCATCTACTATGTAAACTAGTTTACTCAATTTAGCCCTCTTTATTTAAAGTTTCTTTATTTTGGGAAGTTTAACTATGAAAGTTGATCCTCTATTAACTTCACTTTGAACAGTAATAAATCCTTTGTGTAAATCTACAATTTGTTTAACAAAAACCAAGCCTAAGCCTGTTCCCGGTATCTCGGTTCCGGGTCGGCTTACACGGTAAAATTTTTGGAAAATGTACGGCAAATCTTTTTCGGGAATTCCAATTCCGGTATCGCTAATAATAACTTCAAATTCCTTATAGTAACTTTTTGCTAATACTGTAATTCTTCCTTTGGTATTTGTAAATTTTACAGCATTTGTAAGTATGCTATGGTAAACTCTCGATATCTTCTCTCTATCCGCGTGTACAATCACTTCTTCGGAAGGATATTCATACGTTAAAGTAATACCTTTTGCAACAATACTGTCCCTCACTTCCTCTACCACATTATGCAGAACTTTTACGACGTCAAAATTTTCTATGTTTAATTCTATTTCACCGCCTTCAATTTTGGAGACATCAAGAACATCATTAATTAATTTTGCCAAACGTTTGCCTTCATCTAAAATTATTTGATGAAATTCATTTCTCATTTCTGTGGGCATGTCAGGATCACCCAAAATAGTTTCAGAAAAACCGATAATTGAAGCCAAAGGAGTTCTAAACTCATGCGAGATATTGGAAACAAATTCACCTTTTAGTTTATTTAACTCTTCTAAAATTAATTTATGCTGTTCCGAACGCGATCTTTCAATAGATAAAAGCCTCTCATACTCTATTAGTTTAATATTTAGATCAAATATTTTTTCTTCGTTTTCTTTAATTATTGTAATATCTTTTCCGATTCCTAAAAGTCCGGCAACACCTTTATTTTTAAAAACCGCTTTTGCTTTTATTCTAAAAATATGTTCTGCACCGTATTTAGTTAATAAAACTGTTTCAAAGGAAATTATATTATTATTGTTTATTATTTCTGTAAAAGCCTTTGCTATGGAAGCATGTTCTTTAACCGCGGCCAGATCAAGAAAATGTTTTCCTATTAAATCTTCCTCAGTATATTCTAAAGCAGAAAAAGGCGCTGTATTAATCTTTTCAAAGCAGCCTTCATAATCTAAAATGAAAACCAAATCCTCCGTTGCTTCAAAAAAAGTTTCCATCAAACCGGAAAAATCTTCTTCCCCATTCTTTTTTCCTATATTAAGCTTTTCCGGCTGTATTTGCAGTTTCAGCAGGTCGGCATAAAAAGCAACTTTTGCCGAGCAATCATTAAACGCATTTTTGAATTCAGAAAAGAGGATTAGAATAAATGTTTCGCTTGACTCGCTGTTTTCCAAAATATTTTCAATTTTTATTGAATTAAGATTGAAAGAAGCGCGCAAAGCCGCAAAAGAATTCAGCTTTACTGCCTCCTCGTCTTTCAACTTATCTTCCTGGGCAAGTAAAATTATTGATTGATTAAAATCAGAGAAGGCTTCTTCATTTTCGCCAAAGAACGCTACGGTTTCAACATCTGAATTGTGAATTTTCAGAAGATATAAAACCGAACTCTGACACGCCCTTCCGGTTGCTTCTAAGGTTTTTTGAATAAGCTCAGTCATTGAATAGTTTAATATTAAAGCTTGAAAATAGGATGTTTTTAAAACTAAAGCAATAAAATGAAAATAGTTTATTTATATTTTAAGTGCACAGTATATTTTACTATAAATATATAAATTTATACCACTGTTTTATTTTCCGATACAAAAATAACTAAAGTATGACAAAAATTTTAAAGCGAGCCGCTAATTTAAGCTTATTTGTTAATATTTTCCTTTTTATTATAAAAATAATAGTTGGAATTATTTCCAATTCTATCGCTGTTATTTCTGACGCTATAAATTCTTTAACTGATATTGTAGCTTCGTTCGCTATTATGTACAGTGTAAAAATTTCTCTTCAAAAAGCTGATGAAAAACATCAATTCGGTCATCATGCGGCTCAGCCCATAGCGGTTTTTTTGATTGCGCTTTTTACAGGTGTGGTGGGAATTAATTTAATTGAAGAATCTATAAATAGAATTATTCATCCGCATCATCCCAATATAATTCCCGCTGTTTATATTGTTCTGGGAATAACTATCGTTATAAAACTTCTTCTTACCAGGTATCAATCATTTGTGGGCAATAAATATAAAAGCCCCGCGTTAAAAGCCAGCGCTATCGATAGTTTAAATGATGTACTTGCTTCTTCTCTTACTGTTATCGGTATTATTGGGGTTCAGTTTGGATTAACTTATTTAGACGGCGTAGCGGGAATTTTAATTGCGTTATTCATTTTCCGCTCGGGTTATATTATTGCGAGAGAAAATATTGATTACTTAATGGGAAAATCGGCGGACGAAAATTTAATTTTGGAAATCGCAAATACAGCATTAAAGATAAACGGAGTTCTGGGAATTAATGAATTAAAATCATATTACGTGGGAAATAAATTTCATGTTGAAATTCATATTGATGTTGATAAAAACGTGAGCACCGAAAAATCGCATGATATTGGTAAAAAAGTACAATTCGCTATTTCGGATCTTTCGGATATAAACAAAGTTTTTGTGCATATTGATCCTGTTTAACGCCTGAACTACTTATTGAGTCTTTTCATTCTCTTTTTGCAGCGCTTCATAATACTTTCTGATTAATTCCTCATAATCTTTGGAATAACCTTCTTTTATTGCTTTATTCAGTTCATCTCTAAGTTTATCTTTTCCTTTTTCAGATGAAAGATTTAATTCCGCCGGAGATTGCCTGGTAAAATTTTCTCCGCTGTTTGCCTCTCTTTTTTTCTCATAATCTCTTTCATTTACAGAACGCTGGGCATCTAAAAGTTTAGATAAAATTCGTTCTTGCTTCTGAACTAAATTATCATCCAGTTTATCTGTATTCATATCCGTAATAACTTCCTGCATTTGCTTCAGAACATTTTCCAGGTTTGCGGGAATGCTTTTTGAATGTCCGCTGCTTTTTGCTTCTTCATTTAACTGCTGAAGTGATTTTTGAATAACCTGCTGCTGCTGCTGAAGCCTCTGCAGCTGTGCCTGCTGCTGAGGTGAAAGTTTTCCGTTTTGTGCCTGCTGAAGCATTTGAGTCATATTATTTAAATTCATCTGCTGCCCGGACATCTGCTGAAGCTGCTGCATCAAAGACATCATACCGCCCTGCCCGCCTCCCTGCATCATCGATTCCATGGAACCTTTCATTAATGTTGCTGCTTCATTTAATGACTGCATCGCGTTTCCTTGACTCATGCTAGCCATATTTCCGTTTCTATTCTGCATTCCCTGCGTGGATTCATTCATTTGTTTTTTAGCATTTCCCAGCGCTTTTCCCATTTCCGGTGTAATAGCAAAAGTTTTTTGGGAAAGATCAGACATTTGCGATAAAATTTTATCAAGGCTTCTATTTAAATTACTTTGTTCCTGCGCTTTCCGGTTAAACGCGGAAGAATTTGGTTCAAGATTATCGGTTTCCTGCTTTAACTGTTCCTGCTGTTTCGAAAGAGTAAGTAAATTATCGGTAATACGCATCATATCGGTAAAAGTCTGCATCTGATTTTTTTGCTGCATTGCTTGCTGAAGCTGCTGCATTCCTTGTTGCATTTGTTTCATATTTTTAGATAATTTCTGCTGATTTTGCTGTGCCTGCTGCTGCTTGCCCTGCTGAATTTGTTGAGACGCCTCTTCAGAAAGTTCTTGATTTTTCTGCTGCTCAATCTCTTTCTGCAGTTTTTCCATTTCCTCTTTCGGCATATCTTCCAAATCATTCATTTTTTCGGCAAGATCTTTCATTTCTTTTTTCATCTTCTCTAATTCTTTAGAAACATCTTCCTGCTTTTTGCTTAAATCATTTTTTTCTTTCTGAACGGAAAGATCACTCTGCTTTGTATCTTTTTGAAGATTTTCTTGCTTATCGGATAATTGCTCCGTCCGCTTTTTTAGTTCGTCAATTTTTTGTTCAATCTGCACCCGTTTTAAAAGATTCATGGTTCGTTCGATGCTTTTCTGAAACTGCTCTTCATCAACTTGCATATTTTTCATGGCGTCTTTAGTCATCTGCCTATCCATCTTTTTCAGAACATTTTGAAGCTGTTCCATAGCTTTTTTCATTTCCTCGCCTGTCATCTGATCCATCAGCTTCTGCAATTCCATATATTTACGCATTGTTTCTTTAGAAAGAAGATTGTTCTGCTGAAGATCCTCCTGCATTTTGGCTAAATCTTTTTTTATATCTTCTGTTTTCTTTTGAAGCTGTTCAAATTTATCAAGTGCTTTTTCAATTTTATCTTTTTCCTGCCAGTCAAGCTCTTTTTTATCTTTCTTTAATTCCAGATCTAACTTCTCAAAAGTCTGTCTTAAATCTTCTGCCTCTTTTAGAGTCTTTTGTAAATCATCCTGCGCTTTATTTTGAGTTTGATCGGCTTGCGAAAGAAGTTCATCCAGTGAAGGAACTCTGATTGAGAAAGTTTGGGTCTTAGCCGATTTAGGGCCGCTTATATTATCATTATCAAAAATCTCTAAAAAATATGAAACGACATCATCGGCACCCAAATTTAGCGACGATAAATTCCATATATAATTTATATCCTGTTCCTTATTGCGTTTACTAATAGGAATTTCAATTTTGCTGAAGTTAGTTTGAACATTTTCATACCGCGAAGCAGCCAATCTGTAATTTAAAATCAATTTTGAAAAACCGTAGTCATCAACAATTTTAGTTTCCAGAGGAAGGCGATTATCATTTGATAAAGATACATCTTTGTTTGGCGCGAGCATTTCAATTGAAGGATCGGAATCGAATTGTGCTTTTATGGAATAAGTAATCGGGGATTGATTATTGTTTCCATTTTCATCGGTAAGTATAATTTTATATGTATTATCTTTTTTTATTCTGAATTTTCCTTCGGCAGCATAAGCTTTTATTTGAAGATTAACTTTCGCTGAATCTCCAAACTCTAATTTTGCTTCCTTTAATCTTTTTGTAGATGATAAATGAAGATCCACGGAACTTCCGATAAGACCGGTAATATTTCCATTATCCTGCTGTTTTACTTGAGGTATTTTTGAATAGCCCGGCGAATTAACAGTTACATCTAAAGTTTTTATAATTGGATGATCAATAACTTCAATCGAAAAAAGATCGCTTTTAATATCTTCGGCTTGCGCGAAATATTGAAATGAGCCGCGAATTGACTGAAGCTGCAGATTATAAATTCCCGCGGAATCAGCGGATAATTTTTGCTGTTCAAAATCAGTTTGATCTTTATGTTTTACAGCTAAATAAACATCTTTCGGAATTTCGCCTTTAACTTTTACCGAAATATTTAAATTATCGCCTTTAGTAATTTCTGCGTTTCCGGGTATTACTTCTAAAATAAATTTTGCGGGAGGAATAAAATCTTGGCTGTAATTTATAAGCCTATAAGAAGCCCCTTGCATTCCGCCGGAAAAAGTAAAAAGAATAACCGTAAAAAGTATAAGTCCGGCTAAATAAAAAAACAGTTCTTTCGCTTTTTTAAAACTTATTACGGTTTCAAATTTAATTGCTTTGGTTCTGTTATAAACATGTGAAAAAGCCGCGTCGATTAAGCTTGTAGAATAAAGCGGCCTTTCATTTTCTACCGATACAAGCTGCATCGCGTTTATCAAATCATCTTTAATTGCGGGAAAATTATTGCCGACTTTTTTCGCCGCTAAAAAATAATTTTTCTTCCCGAACCAATATTTAAAAGCAGGAACCAGGAAATAAAATGTAAGCGTTCCCAGAGAAACAAAAAGAAAAAGAAAAAATAGAATTGTACGGACCGCTGAGGAAAAATGACCGATCATTTCCGAAAAGGAAAATATTATAAAGACAGCTAACGAAATGAGCAGGATTATCTGAAGGCTGAGCAATGAGAAAAGGTTAAATTCTTTCTTAGTCAGTCTCTCAAGTTTATTTATTATTTCTTTATAATATGTAGATTCAACGCCCATAATTTCTCTTTATTGAGTTAATGCCCAAACGATAATATTTGCCCCGAATTTTAACGCTTCTTCCCTTTTAGCGGGAGGATCGTTATGCACTTCGGGATCATTCCAGCCGTCGCTCGGATTTGATTCGTAAGTATAATAAACCGCTAATCGATTGTTGATAAAAATTCCAAAACCTTGCGGCGGTTTATTATCGTGCTCGTGTGTTTTAGGAACACCGTTGGGAAAATTATACAACACATTATACAAACCGTAGTTAAAAGGAAGTTCCAATAAATCTTTATTCGGAAACACCTTTTTAATTTCACGTCGAAAAGCTTTATCTAAACCGTAATCATCATCTACATATAAAAATCCGCCGTTTTCTAAATACTTCCGCAGCCGCTCAGCCTGCTCCGGTGAAAAAACAATATTTCCGTGCCCCGTCATAAAAAGAAACGGATAAGAGAAAATTTCATCGGATGAAATGTCCGCAAAAGTATATTCCGGATGAGTTTTAATGTTTGTATTTGCAGCAACAAATTTTAGAAGATTAACTTCTTCACCTTGATCATTATACCAATCGCCACCGCCGTCATATTTTAAACGGGCAATTTGAAAACTGCCGCTTTTGTTTTGTGCGAAACTAATACTTCCTATACAGAAAATAATTATTAAAATATGCGTCAAAATTCTTTCTTTCATTGCAGCCAATATATTGAGGTGAAGATATAATATCAATTTATTAAAGTAGTATTAAATTGTTTTAAAGCAGATTTTTGGTGAGAAAAATAAATAAAAAGAGATGATATTATTTTTTTGATCAATATCATCTCTTTATAAAAATAATTAATTCATATGTTTGAAGGTAAACCACCAATCAAAACCTTCTTCCGATTTCAATCTTTCTTCGGCGGTTACAACATCTTTAGGAGGCGGAATAATTACTTTATTCCCGATTAGCTCATTATTCGGCCAATTTTCCGGCATCGCTACTTTCATCTGGTCGGAAATCTGCAAAGCTTTTAGCGCTCTTAAAACTTCATCAATTTGGCGCCCGACTTCCTGCGGATAATAAATCATTAGTCTAATTAATCCTTGCGGATCAACAATAAATACCGCGCGGACTGTATTTGTACCTTTTCCGGGATGTATCATTCCTAGTTTTGCCGCAACTTTTCCCATATCATCGGCAATTACCGGGAAAGGAATTTCTATTTTTAATGTATTTTTAATCCATTCTAACCATTTAATATGTGAGAATACTTGGTCAATCGATAGGCCGATTAATTCGGCGCCAAGTTCTTTGAATTTTTCCGCGCGTTTTGCAAAAGCCACAAATTCTGTTGTGCAAACGGGGGTAAAGTCTGCTGGGTGACTGAATAATACCAACCATTTTCCTTCAAAATCTTTCGGTATATTTAATACTCCTTTTGTAGTCTGAACTGTAAGTTCGGGCAATGGTTCGCCAAGTAGAGGAATTCCTCTTGTCTCGCCGTTATTCATAACAAACCCTTTCTTTTTTTTTATTTTTGGGAACAATATTATCAAACAAAAATAAAGCCACAGACTAGCAAATAATTTTAATTTAGCTTTTATAGGTATTTTCTGTTTTTCTAATTGCTTATTTTTCTGAAATAAGAATCACTTCTATTTTGAGAGAAAAACTTTTTCTTTTATTTTTATAAAATTAGTTCAAATATAATAATGGTTGATAAATGGCAAAAAAATATTGGTTAGTAAAATCAGAACCGGAAGCGTTTTCTGTTGATGATTTGGCTGAAAGTGAAAATCAAACTACTTATTGGGATGGAGTTAGGAATTATCAAGCGAGAAATTTTATTCGCGATGAAATGAAAATCGGAGATAAAGTTCTATTTTATCACAGCAATACAAATCCAAACGCCGTAGTTGGAATTTGCGAAGTTATAAAAGACGCCTACGCAGATCATACTCAATTTGATCCGGATAACAAACACTTTTTTCCATCAAGTACACCGGAAAACCCAACGTGGTTTATGGTAGATATTAAACTGGTAAAAAAATTAAAACGCCCTGTTACTCTTGCTGAAATAAAAGAGAATGATAAACTAAAAGACATGAGATTAGTTCAAAAAGGAAATCGGCTTTCGGTTATGCCGGTTACAAAAGCAGAGTTTGATGAAATAATTAAAATTGGTTCAAAATAATTTTTTATTAAATAGGGCCTAAATTTTTATCGGCTTATAAATTTTTTATTCTATTTTCGAAAATTCAGCTTAAAACAGAAGTTTACTTTCTTCTTCAGTTTCATCATCTTCATTATTATCGGCTCTTTCCAATAATGATTGCGGTAGATTTTTTGTGGTTTTAGCACCTAATTTTTTAATTTTTTCTACGCTGTTTATAAGATTGCCGCGCCCGGTATGAAGTTTTTTCATCGCGTCTTCATAAGAATTTCTTGTTTGTTTCAGTTTATTTCCAATATCAATTAAATCCTTTACTAAGCCTTCAAATTTATCGTACAACGCTCCGCTTTGTCTTGCGATTTCCAGAGCATTTTTATTTTGATTTTCCTGCCGCCAAATACTAGCGATAGTTCTTAAAGTTGCAAGTAAAGTAGAAGGGCTTACAATAACAATATTTTTTTCGAAGGCATCGTTAAAAAGTCCCAGTTCATTTTGAACAGCAAGACTAAACGCAGGCTCAACGGGAAGAAACATCAAAACAAAATCGAGAGTTTTAATTTGATAAAGGTTCTGGTAATTTTTTGAAGATAGATTTTTTATATGATTTTTTAATGAATTTATATGCTCCTTCAACTCAATTACTCTTTGAACTTCATCTTCACAAGTACAGTATCTTTCGTAAGCGTTTAAGGAAACTTTAGAATCAATTATTAAACAGCGGCTTTCGGGAAGATTTATAATTACATCCGGCTGAAGCCTTCTTCCGTCTTCAGTCTGCATACTTTCCTGAACAAGATATTCTCTTCCCTTCGTTAATCCCGATTTTTCCAAAACACTCTCCAGAATTAATTCGCCCCAGTTGCCTTGTGTTTTATTTTGCCCTTTAAGCGCGTTAGTTAAATTATTTGCTTCTTTACTCATTTGAATATTTAATTCTTGAAGACTCTTTAATTGTTCGGCAAGAGTGGCTCTTTGTTTTGTATCGGAGTTGTAAACATCATCAACTTTCTTTTCGAAATCTTTAATCTTTTCATTAAGCGGATTTAGAATGGCGGCAATGTTTTCTTTATTCTGTTCGGTAAACCTTTTACTTTTATCTTCCAGAAGTTCGTTAGCTATATTTTTAAATTCGGTTGTAAACTTCTGCTGAAGCGCTTCTAATTCGTCTTTTTGTTCCGCTAATTTCTGCTGTAAGTTTTTATGATTCGCGTTCATTGAGGAAAGTTCGGAATTAAGGAAAACTGTTTTTTCTCTTTCCAATTTTAAATCGCTATTTATATTTATAACGTTTTCTTCTATAAAATTATTTCTCTCCTTAATTCGTCCATTCTCTATTATCAGACTTTGAAGTTGACTTTTTAATTCCGCGGCTTCTGTTTCACTTAAGCCTTTTTGGTTTTGATATTTATACTTTAGGATGAAGAAAACAGCGGCTGCGCCAAAAATAATTCCGATTAATAAATAGATAATTTCCATAAAGCTAATTTTTTTTTAGAGTAATACAGATTGGTTAATTTATTTCTGCCCAAGAATATTTTAAACATACATTTTTAGAAATCAAAACTCAAAAGGAATTAAAGAATAAGGTGAAATAACAATTAATTTTCTAACACTACATTTTTTTTAAGAATTTTGAAATTGAATTTCCGCACAAGTTCTTGGCGGGAATATTATATTTTAAGAGGAGAAAATATAAAGGTGATAACATGCAAGATAAAGATGTATTAAAGCATATTAAAGATTTAGTGGATGAAGAACAAAAATTATATTCCAAGAGTAATCTTTCGGATGAAGAAAGAAATGAATTGAAATCTCTACAGATTGAACTGGACCAGTACTGGGATTTGATGCGGCAGAGAAAAGCATTAAAAGAAATGGGAGATAATCCCGATGAAGCGCGTCTTCGAGGCCCGAATACTGTTGAAAATTATGAGCAGTAATTAATCCAGATTAATTTTTGATTCAACCGCGTTTAGAATTAAATCATTTCTGATTAGGTTTACAACTTTTTTTACATCATTATAAATTATTCTATCCCGCTTTAGAGGCGGGATTACTTTTCTAATTTCGTCATAAATTATTTGTGTACCGATTCCGCATTTCAAAGGTTTAAGAAATTCCAGCGCCTGTGCCGCTGTCATTAATTCAATAGCTAACACATTTTCCAAATTCCGCATTATTTGATAACATTTACGCGCCGCGATTGATCCCATAGAATTATGATCTTCCTGGTTTGCTGAAGTGGGAATAGAATCTACACTAGCTGGATGAGCTAAAACTTTATTTTCCGAAACAAGACTCGCGGCAGTATATTGAGCAATCATCAAACCGGAATTTAATCCGCCGTTGTTTGCTAAAAATCTGGGAAGCCCGCTCAAATTTCCGTTAACCATTCTTTCGGTTCTTCTTTCGGAAACATTTGCTAATTCAGATAGCGCTATTCCCATAAAATCCATTGCAAGCGCCATAGATTGTCCGTGAAAATTTCCGCCTTCAATATGCTCTTCAGTTTCGGGAAAAATTACCGGGTTATCGTTAACTGAATTCATTTCAATTTTAACTCTTGAACAAACATAATCTACGGCGTCCCTGGAAGCGCCATGAATTTGAGGAACACATCTTATTGAATACGCATCCTGAACCCGAGAATCATTTTTAAGATGAGAAATTCTGATTTCGCTGTTCCTAATTAATTTTAGAACATTGGCGGCTGTAGTTAATTGTCCCGGGAACGGTCTTAATTGATGTATCCTTTCATCAAACGCTTTATCGGTAGCACGAAGAGCTTCATGTGAAAGAGAAGCGCTTATATCAGCAAGTTTTATTAATTTTTTAGCACGGTAGGAAATAAAAGCGGCGAAAGAAGTCATCATTTGAGTGCCGTTTATTAAAGCTAATCCTTCTTTAGCTTCTAGTTTTACCGGACTTAAGCCAAATTTATTTAACGCCGTCGAAGCTGAGATTATCTTAGTTAACTTTGTTTCATCATCCAATATATTTTTTACAATTTGAACTCTCCCTTTCCCAATCATGGCTAAAACTAAATGCGAAAGCTGAACAAGATCGCCGCTTGAACCGACGGAACCTTGCGAAGGTACGACGGGAATAATATTATTGTTCATCATATTAAGCAAAAGCTGAAGCGTTGAATATCTTATACCGGAATAACCTTTTGCCAAAGCATTAAGCCGAAGCAGCATCATAATTTTTACAATGAACGGAGGCAGATTTTCACCGCAGCCTACGGAATGGCTGAGAATTAAATTCTCCTGCAGCTTTTGAAGATCTTCACGGGAAATATTTACATTTGCAAATTCACCGAATCCTGTGGTTACACCATATATTACTTCCCCGTTTTCCACCCATTTTTCAACAAGCGCCCGTGATTTCTCAATTCTTTTTTTTGCATCTTTATCAATTACAACAGTGGGATTCTCTTTAAGGAATTGTTCAATTTGCTCTAAAGTTAAAGAACTTCCGTCGATAACAATTTTATTGGCCATAAACCATTTTCTTTATTTTAGCTGAATTTTGTTTATTTGCTTTATAAGTTATGTGGATTAAATCGTCATCGTACCGGGTAGAAAGCACTTCAGCAAGCGAATGAATTTTTGCCGCTTTCTTTGATTCTGTAATATTTAAATCTATATCTTCTTCCACAAATTCTTTTTCAATTAATTCCGTTATTTTTGCTTTTAGCTTAATAATGTTTATACCGCGCTGCGCGGAAATAATAACGCTGTTTTTATATTTATTTCTTATGTAATCAATTCTATTTTTATCTTCTATTAAATCGATTTTATTAAAAACCTTTATCTGCAGTTTTTCATGCGCATCAAGATCTTTTAATGTTTGTTCAACTACTGCAATATGGTCTTCATAATAAGGATGTGAATAGATCGACAACATGAAGAATTATATCGGCATCGCGAACTTCGCTTAAAGTACTTTTAAATGATGCTACAAGATGAGGCGGAAGTTTTCTAATAAAACCAACAGTATCGCTTAAAAGTATTTTTTGATTTTTTCCCATTTCAAGACAACGTGTTGTAGAATCTAAAGTAGCAAATAATTTATCTTCCGCAAAAACTCCGGCTTGAGTAAGTAAATTAAATAAAGTTGATTTACCGGCATTTGTATAACCGACTAAAGATATTCTGATAAAATCTTTTCTGCCCTGGCTTTGAGTTTCACGCTGATTTTCTATTTTATTTAATTTTTCTTTTAAATGACTTATTCTGTTACGGATTATTCTTCGATCAGTTTCAATTTGAGTTTCACCGGGACCTTTTGTCCCAATTCCTCCGTACTGTTTTGATAAGTGAGTCCATGCTCTGGTTAAATCTCGGCAGCATGTATTGAAGCTGCGCAAGTTCAACTTGAGTTTTAGCTTCTTTAGTTTTCGCCCTGGATGCAAAAATATCTAGAATCAAACCGCTTCTATCAACAATTTTTCTATCTAACAATTTTTCCAGATTTCTGACTTGCACCGGCGAAAGATCGTCATCAAAAATTACAAGTTGAATATCATTCAGTTCTACAAGTTCGGCTATTTCTTCTGCTTTTCCTTTTCCTATATAGAAGGCGGGATCAGTTGAAAATCGATCTTGTATTACTTTTAAAATTGTTTCAGCCCCTGCCGTTATTGCTAACTCTTCAAGCTCATCTAAATGCTCCTCAACCAAATCTTTATTTAATTCTTTGGTATTTAATGCTACCAGTATTGCCCGCTCAATAATTTTTTTTGGTACTTCTATCATATATCCTTTTTTATAATTTTTCCATTTAAAATATAAAATATAATTTCATCAGATGTGACTGATAAACTTCACTGAACTTCAACTAAATCCTTTTTCGCGTTTCGGGCAACCGCCATTTCAATTAAAGCTAAAATTAAAGCGATAATTAAAAAATATTTCCATAATTCCGAACCAAATCTTGCCTGCAGCACAATCTGCGAAGGATTATCTGACTTTTTAACATTTATATAACTTCCGCTAAAATTTATTTTTTCTAAATATTTCCGGAAGTCTTCATCGTTTAAATATTTTGTGACGGATTCACCGGGGTCGGGATTAACAGAAAATTCATTTATAATTTTTTTACCCGAAATTACTTTATAATTACCCGCCGCATCCGTTTTATTATAGGCTATAAAATTATTTACTTTTTGTTCATCAAGCTTAATAAACTCTTCCGAATTATCCGGCCTTTCAATTTTTATTTGCGGAAGATTTTGGTTTTCAAGATTTATTTCAACACTATTGCCGGCAATATATTCAGTACCTATTCTGTCCTTTGAGGATAAATAATAAATTGATTTATTCATTAAGGGAGCAAAAATACTTTTAAGAGGAAAATTTGACCAGCTTAAAACCGGCGCGATATTCATTAAAAATACTTTGCCTTCTCCTATTTTATACTCGCTTAAAAAAGAAGTTCCGTCTAAAAGAGTAATTATATTTTTCCCTTTTCCTTCACTGGAAATTTTTAGATGAAAATAAACATCGGGTGTTTCAATTTGTTTCTTTTCGCCTTCAGCAAAAATGTTTTTAAAAACCGGATGATTAAAATCTATTTTATCAAAATTTACCGGATTATCCGCATTATTTTTTGTTCCCGATGTTCCGGTAGGAGAAGGAACACCTATAGCGTTTGTTAATATTTGGAATTTTTGAATTGAGGTTTCCGCGCCGGGCATTAAAAATATAGCACCGCCGGAGTTAATATAGCTTTTTAATCTTTCGTTAACACCGCTATTTTCGGCACCGATTAAAATGACTACATCAAATTGGGACAAATTAAAAGAGGCTATCTGATTCAAGTTCTTTTCGGTAATATTCAGTGTATTTTCATTACTTGACGCGGTTAAAGACAGCTTCACAAACTGCGCATCATCCGGATTATCGGCAAAAATTATTATCGGAATTTTATCCGGAATAAAGAGATTTGTATAACGCTTATTATCCTGTATTATTTCATCATCTTCAATTTCAGCATAAACATCAATAAATCCCGTTTCCTTTACCGCGGCTTCCATTGATATAATTTTTGATTCACCGCCTCCTAATTTCACGCTCTGCTGAGCACTTCTTTTTCCGTTTATGTAAAGAGAAACCACGGAATTTTCAACAGGATTCTCTGAATAATTTGTTATGCCTAAACTAAAACTAACCGGCTTCTCTTTTTCAAAAATTTGTGTATTAATTTTTAGGTTATCAATTCCTATATTAAAAACTTCCTTGCCCGAAAGGTTAAATGAATAAAGCCTAACTTTATCATTTAAAAGCTGACTTAAATCTGAAAGTGATTCATTACCTGAAAGTTTACCTTTTTGAAAATCTGAAAGAAGATATATTTCTTTATTAAAATTTTTTGATTCGACTAAAATCTTAGCCGCTTTTATAATGGCGTCATTTAGTTTTCCGCTTGAAAAAGACATTTGCGCGGCGTTAACCGCTTTAGAAAAATCAATTAAATTGTTGGTCGGTTTCACTTCATCATTTCGATCGGCGACAAGAATTAATGCGGCCTCGTCTCCTTCCTGCAGTTCTTTAAGTAGCTGATTAACGATTTCTTTTGCTTGATTAAAATAAGAACCTTTGGAATCGACCACTGACATGCTAAAAGTATTATCTAAAATGAAAACAGCGGTTGTTTTTGCCGCCGAAGTGGTTCCGCCTATTGCCACACCTTCTAAAGTAGGGCGGGCAAAAGCCGTAACAAGAAATAATATTATTAAAACCCGTAGAGCCAATAACAGCCATTGTTTTAGCTTTATTTTTCTAATCTTATTTTTCTGAAGTTCCTTTAAAAAAGATAAAGTACTAAAATCAATTCGTTTTAATTTTTTGAGATTAAGAAGATGAATTAAGACCGGAATAGACGCGGCCAAAAGTCCAAATAGTACTGCTGGATTAAGAAATATCATCGGCAAATATTTTATAATTAAAAATTAAAGTTAACATATCTAAAAATATTATTATTTATTAAAGGGATTAAATTTAACATCAAATATAGTTTCATTAACAGGAATTGAGTAGAGCCTAATGTTATCAAACCAAACTCTTCCCGACCCGTATAAAGTACATTTAACAAACACAAAGAGAGAATCATCCTTTTTTTTGGGCGGAAGAAAAGTTTTTACCCAAGCGTTATATTCCGTCCAGTCGCTAGTTTTTTTTGCCGGAGGGGAATAACCTTTAATAATTAAAGAATCTTTATCTCGCAGCTCAATTTCAAATCTGGCGGAATCAACATCCTCAGTTTTAATAAATCCTAACAGTGAAAGCTTCTTATCAATTTCAATACGGTTTACCTTCTGTACAAGATAAAAAGTTCCTTTTTCCCGGCTTGAAATATTAAAACTGTACTTCCCTTTTTGTGTAATAAGATTATCAAAACCGAAATCAATATTTTGCCCGTTGGGAATATCTATTATCCATGAACTACTGCCGGTAAATTCTTTTTCAAAAGAATAATTATTCAGTAGGTTATCAACGCGGTCAACAACATCAACAGTATTTTTAGATTTTTCTGCCTCTAATGATTGCGACTTTTGAAATACTCCAATTAAAATAACACCGGTAATTAAAAGAGCCAAAACTATTAATCCTATAAAAAAAGGGCTTTTTATTTTCATCTTTTTAACTTTGAATTTTCGTTTAATTTGTAATTTACTTTAGTATCCTATTATTTTACAACCAAAATTAAAAATAAGAGAGATCAAAATGAAAGAACACCTGTTTATACTGATGTTATTTTTTTCATCAACTTTGTTTGTAAATGCTCAAACAACCGTGAAAGGTAAAGTTACTGATTTAAATGGCAAAATATTAAAAAAAGCGAATGTAACCGTAACTTCAACTGTAGGAACAAAATCACTTGATGTTGCTGAAGTTGATAATAAAGGAAATTTTAAAATTACTTTAAAAGACAGTAGTTATTTTGTCCTTCTGTTTACGGGCGTTAATCATCAGATTGCTCGCGTTCCCATGTTTATTGAAAAACCGTCTAAAATAAATATGTCAGTAAAACTTGCAGAAGCCGCTGTACAGGATAGTTTACCGAATGTGATGATTGTCGGCGATTTTAATGACTTTGATTATAAAAATCCGGTTCCTATGCAAAAACAATCCAACGGAACTTTTACATCTGAATTTGAAACCGCTCAGGATACTT
Organism: uncultured Bacteroidota bacterium; assembly: GCA_963798775.1. Classification (GTDB taxonomy): domain Bacteria; phylum Bacteroidota; class Ignavibacteria; order Ignavibacteriales; family Ignavibacteriaceae; genus CAWCUK01. The sequence continues at coordinate 421,191 of CAWCUK010000003.1, read as the reverse complement.
TTGCTTACCAAATATTAGAAGTTCAGAAAAACGGCCAACCGATAAGCGGCAGCGCCGATTATTATGTTTATGATAATAACGGCGGTTATAAAGGCGTACAGAAAACAAAAAACGGAAAAGTTAAAATAGTTTTTAATCCGGCTGATCTAGCGCAAAAAGAGCAGAAAAATATTGTAAAATTTGATGAGAGAGAGACGCAGAAAATTTACGATATTGCAAGCGAAATGGACAGCCGTTTAGATATGTTCAAAAAAGAGGCGATGAAAACACCGGGGAAGATGCCGGAAATTGATTGGAATAAGGAAGTTGCCGATGTAACAAAAAGGCTGGAGAATGAAAAAGATCCCAAAGCAAAAAAACTTCTTTACCTGGATTACTTAGAATTAGTAAGTTTCGGCGCAAAAGATTTTAAACAAGAAATAGTAAAACAAGCTTTTTCAGATGTTGATCCGGGCTCAATTATGTGGGCGTTAAATCCAACATTATTAAGTGTTTATTACGCGGTAGAACAACCCTCGGAAACTGATTATCTTGAAAAAGTTATCGCTGTAAATCCCGATCGTGATGTTGTTGCGTTTGTACTTTTAGTTAAAACATCGCAAGCAAAATATATGGGGGATAATGATAGAGCTTTAACATATTATAATAAATTGATGAAAGATTACGGAGATACCGAATTCGGAACTATGGCAAAAAGAATTCCCATGAACACAACAAGTTTAACCGGAAGTAAAGTTCCCTCTTTTTCTGTCGTCTCTTATGATGATTCCTCAGTTACATTTACAAATGAAAGTTTAAAGGAAAAGTTTATCTAATTGATTTTTGGGCGAGCTGGTGCAAACCTTGCCTTGATGAAATGGAAAATCTTCATCAGGCGTATCAAAAATATAAAGATAAAGGATTCACAATTTTAAGTCTTTCATTTGATCAAAAGCCTGAAGATGTAAAGAAATTCCGTGATTCAAGCTGGAAAATGCCCTGGATGAATAGTTATGTTACCGGCGGTTTCCAAAGTGAAATCGCGCAGAAATTTCAGGTAACGGGAATACCGAAACCGATTTTAGTCGGCAAAGACGGTAAAATTATTGCCGCTGAATCAGCTTTACGCGGCGAGAACTTAATACACATTTTAGATAAAGTTTTTAGTGAGAAAAATTAATTAGTTTTTCATTTTTAGTAAGGAAGCCGTGAGTATTTATTCACGGCTTTTTTTTGTGTTTCGAATTACCGCTCATAAAAATCTATTATAAATTTATATTTAACTACCGAAGATTCATAAACGAAACGATATAGAATTAATAACGACTTTAAAGGCAGTTTAGTACGAATGAGAAGCGCATTCAAAGCGCACTCAGAGCGCATTCAGAGCGTATTCAAAAAAGATAGATAATTAGAAGATAAAGGTAAGTTTTGGACAACTTATTTTAGCGTTAAATAAGTTTTAATGAAGGTAATAAAAATATTTTATTTAACAAAATGAAAGAAAGGCCGCCATTTATGACAGCCTTTCTTCTAATAGAAATTATTTATTCATCTGAGCAATTAAATTTAAAGCACTTCCGGCCTTAAACCATTTTATCTGTGTATCATTTAAAGTTTGATTTAACATTGCTTCGGCTTGTGTTCCGTCTGAATGTTTAATTATAAGCTTCAATTGTTTATCCGGGGCAAGTTCTTTTAAACCGACAATACAAACTTTATCATCTTCCTTAATTTTATCGTAATCGGAAGGATCGGCAAAAGTTAAAGGAAGCATGCCTTGTTTTTTCAAATTAGTCTCGTGAATTCTTGCGAAGCTTTTTACTATAATTGCTCTTCCGCCTAGAAAACGAGGTTCCATCGCGGCATGTTCACGACTTGAACCTTCGCCGTAATTTTCATCGCCTACTACAACCCAATTTATATCTTTTGCTTTATATTCTCGAGCGACTTCCGGAACAGATTTATATTCACCGGTAAAAGTATTTTTAACCTTTCCAGCTTCATCGGTAAAAGCATTAATCGCGCCGATAAACATATTATTAGAAATATTATCTAAATGTCCGCGATACTTTAACCATGGCCCGGCCATAGAAATATGATCGGTTGTACACTTACCTTTTGCTTTTAGAGAACAGGTAAATCTACCAAATCCTCACCGTTCCATGGTTTAAAGGGCTTTAATAACTGAAGCCTATCGCTATCCGGCGCGACTTTAACATCTACATTAGAACCGTCTTTAGCAGGGGCGACAAATCCTTGTTCATCTTGCAAAAATCCCTTCGGAGGAAGTTCTTCTCCGCTGGGAGGATCTAATTTTACTTTTTCTCCTTTTTCATTTTCCAATTCATCCGTCAAAGGATTAAAAGACAAACTTCCGGCGATTGCTAACGCCGTAGTTAATTCCGGACTAGCTACAAACGCTAAAGTTTCCGGGTTACCGTCATTTCGTTTAGCGAAATTTCTATTAAAAGAAGTAACAATTGTATTTTTTACCCCGGTTTTAATATCCATTCGCTTCCACATTCCAATACATGGCCCGCAAGCGTTAGCGAGAATAAGCCCGCCAAAATCACTTAAAATTTTTAACTGGCCGTCGCGTTCAATAGTTGCCCTAACTTGCTCCGAACCAGGCGTAATAGTAAACTGAGATTTTGTTTTTAATCCTTTATCTAAAGCTTGTTTTGCAATGCTTGTGGCGCGGTCTATATCTTCATAGCTGGAATTTGTACAGCTTCCTATTAAAGCGACCTCAATTTTATCAGGATAATTCTGTTCTTTAACAGCTTCTTTCATTTTAGAAATAGGCCAGGCTTTATCGGGAGTAAATGGTCCGTTTAGATGCGGTTCAAGTTCATCAAGATTTATCTCAACAACTTGATCGTAATAATTTTCCGGATTTTCGAAAACTTCAGGATCAGCGCAAAGTAAATCAGCCATACCTTCAGATAAGGCAGCAACATCTGCACGATTTGTAATTCTTAAATACGCCGCCATTTTTTCATCGAAAGGAAAAACAGAAGTTGTAGCACCAATTTCAGCGCCCATATTACAAATTGTACCTTTACCGGTACAAGAAATTGAACTAGTTCCTTCACCAAAATATTCTACAATTGCACCGGTGCCTCCTTTAACCGTTAATACACCTGCTAATTTTAAGATAATATCTTTTGCGGAAGTCCAGCCGTTCATTCTACCGGTTAATTTAACGCCGATAAGTTTAGGCCATTTTAATTCCCAGGGCATTCCGGCCATAACATCTACCGCGTCAGCACCTCCAACTCCTATCGCGATCATTCCGAGCCCGCCGGCATTAGGAGTATGAGAATCGGTTCCTATCATCATTCCGCCGGGAAAAGCGTAATTTTCTAAAACAACTTGATGTATAATTCCGGCGCCGGGTTTCCAGAAACCGATTCCGTATTTGCGGGAGATACTTTCAAGAAAGTCATAAACTTCGCTGTTTTCCGACGTTGCTCTTAAAAGATCATCTTTGGCGCCAATTTGCGCTTGAATTAAATGATCGCAATGAACAGTGGAAGGAACCGCGGCTTCTTTTCTGCCTGCCGACATAAATTGGAGTAGTGCCATTTGAGCCGTCGCGTCCTGCATCGCAACTCTATCGGGAGAAAGATCAACATAATCCTTTCCTCTTACATATTCTTTTTCTACATTATTCCACAGGTGGGTATAAAGAATTTTTTCAGCATAAGTTAAAGGACGATTAGCTACATTTCTTATTTCATCAATTTTGCCTTTAAACTCAGAATACACTTTTTTTATCATTTCAATATTAGCTGCCATTATGTTACCTCAAAAAGTAATTGTTCAATCTAAATTTGTAACAAAAATAAGAAAAAGCATTGAAATATGCTCAGTACCAAACTGATGAAGTAAATAATATGTGCAAAAAAGAATCTTCTGTTGTATGTTTAAAAGCAATATTTCATCTAATTTAGAAATAAACATAAAAAATTTTGATATCTGACAAAAAATTATTCACTCAGCTTTTCTTAATAATCTTTTTTATAGGGATAATAGTATTACTTTTTCTCCCGCTGATTTCTCTTACAGCGACCGCAAAAATATTATTAGCGGCAGCGGCTTCAGCACTTACTTCTTTTATGGGAATGAAAATAATTAATCGAAATATTGGCAGGAAAACTGCCGAGTTAGAATACGGAATAGAAAAGATTTTAGAAACCGATAATTTTGATTCGGAATTAGAAATTAGGGAGAGAGATTCTTTCGGTTCGCTCTCCGCAAAAATTAATAAAATAATAAGGGTAAAAAGAGTAAGTGAGAAGGCACTAAGAGAAAGTGAAAATCTTTACAAAACTATTTTTGAGACTTCAGAAGACGCATTCGCAATGCTCGATAATAATTTTCAAGCTTTTTATATAAATAAGAAGTTCAGCGAACTTTTCGGATATAAATTAGACGAGCTTGAGGGGAAAAATTTAAATAAGCTGTTAACTCCTGCGGAAAATTTTAAACTAAACCCAGAATCGGGAATTCCTTTTGATTTTAAATTAAAAAGAAAAGACGGTACTTTAATAGATGTTGATCTTCTAAGTTCGCCCATTACAATAAAAGAAAAGCCTTTTGTGCTCCTTCGGTTTACAGATATTTCCGAAATTAAAAAATATGAAGAAGAAACGAAAAAGCACCAGCAGCAGCTTCAGCAGGCGGATAAATTGGCTTCTTTGGGTTTGCTGGTTGCCGGTGTAGCGCACGAAATAAATAATCCCAATTCTTTTATCGCGTTTAATATTCCTTATATTCAGCAGCATTTTAATGAAATTTTCCCGGTGCTGGATAAATACGCGGCAGAGAACCCGGAATTTAAAATCGGCAAACTTCCCTATCCTCTATTTAAAGAAGATTTGGCGGATTTATTAAAAGATCTGAATGAAGGCTCAAAAAGAATTACCAATATTGTAAACGAACTAAAAAATTTCGCGAGAAGCGCTCCGGAAAAAAGTGATGAAATTTTTGAAATAAAAGAAGTAATTAACACGGCACTGCGTTTGCTGGCTTCGCAGATTAAAAAGAAAAATATTACCGTCAATTTGGATATTAAAGAAGAATATCCAATTAAAGGAAATAAACAGAAGCTTGAACAAGTTATTGTAAATTGTTTAACTAACGCGTTAGCCGCAATTGAAGATAATTCCGGTAAAATTGATATTTGCCTTTCAAAAAATTCTGATGGAATAAGGGCGATTATAAAGGATAACGGTATAGGAATTCCGGAAGATCTGCTTCATTTAGTTTTTGATCCTTTCTTTACCACAAAAAGTAATTCGGGAGGAACGGGTTTGGGACTTTCGGTGGCCAAAAATATTATGGATTTTATGGGTTTTTTAATCGAACTGGAAAGTAAAGTGAATACCGGGACAAATATTATTCTTACTTTTCCCAAGGAGTATTGTCAATGAAAAATGTTTCTATTCTACTTGTTGATGATGAAATATCATTTTTACGATCATTAAGAAGACTTCTTTGGCAGGAAGATTATAAAAATATTACGATAGAAGAAAATTCAACAAAAGTTGAAAAATTATTAAACGAAAAAGAATTTGATCTAATAATTCTTGATGTTTCTATGCCTAACGTTAGCGGTTTAAGTTTACTTGAACTTATAACACAAACTTATCCCGGAACACCCGTAATAATGCTAACGGCAATCGATAACATTGAAACCGCACTGCAAGCCACTAAAATGGGAGCTTACGATTATATAACAAAACCGCCGGATACGGATCGTTTGCTGCTTACAATAAAACGCGCGCTTGAACAGCGGCTGTTGGAACGGGAAATTGATTCATTAAGGAAACCCGCAGAAGAAAAAGCGCCGGTACGTGAAGATTTTTCCGATATTATTACGGCTTCTCCGGCAATGAATAAAGTTTTTGACCTTGTAGAAATTTTTGCCCCCACAAACGAAACCATTTTGATTACCGGAGAAACGGGAACCGGTAAAGATTTAATAGCTGAAAAAATACATAAACTTTCCTCCAGAAATGAAAAACCATTTGTTGTGGTTAATCTTGCTTCAATTTCTTCCAATCTATTTGAGAGCGAATTATTCGGCCATGAAAAAGGAGCTTTTACCGGAGCCGCATCCGAGAAAGTCGGTTATTTTGAAGCAGCTAACGAAGGCACTATTTTCTTAGATGAAATAGGAGAACTGCCTAAAGAACTACAAGGTAAATTGCTAAGAACAATTCAGTACGGTGAGATTTACAGGATCGGGAATTCGAAACCGATAAAACTTAATATAAGAATAATAGCAGCCACCAATAAAGAATTATTAAAAGCGGTAAACGAAAAAGAATTCCGCGCGGATTTATATTACAGGTTAAACAGAGGTTATATTAAACTTCCGCCTCTAAGAGAAAGGAATGATGATTCAATTTTACTGGCTGATTACTTTTTAAGGAAAGGAAATACAACCTACAAAAAGACAGTAAAAGGATTTTCAGAAAATATTCTCACCTCACTTAAAAAATATGATTGGCCGGGAAATATTAGAGAACTTGAAAATGTTATTTTAAATTCGGTAGCAAAAACCGAAGACGGTAAAATTATAACCGAGATAGATATACCCAATGTTACTGAAGAAGAAAATAACATAATTAAAAGAAAACTTACTACAATTGATGAAGCAGTTAAAGATCATATAACTTATGTTTTAAACTATACAGATGGCAACATTCAAAAAGCGGCCATAATTTTGGGAGTAAGTGAAAGAACTCTTCAGCGCCGGCTGCAGCAATTTAGGCAAAACTAAAATAAAAAAATCATTTTTAACCTTTTAATAATTTTCACTTCCTCTCTTAATAATCTCTATTTTCAACTTTACTCACTTTTAATTATTAAAATACTAATGATACAGAAAGAAATTTCCGACATTTCTGACGTCATAATTGACGTCATCACGTTTTTATTAGATAATTTTCCTTCTATTATAAACAAAATTAAATAATTGTGACTCGGCACACCAATTGAATAGCCAAGAAAAAAATTGAAAGAATTTTCAATAACATGAATCAATCATTTTTAGCATTAGGAGCAATAATAATTTTAGCGTTAACTTCGCTTCGCTTTAATTCTACAATTTTAAATAATACAACAGTAGAAGTAGAGAATAAAGTATCACTAACCGCGTTTTCTTTAGCTGATGATATGATTGAAGTTATTAAAGAAAAAAGTTTTGACGAAACAACAATTCAATTTCCTACTACAAATATTAATAGTTTAACGCCGGTCGCTTCTCTCGGGCCCGAAACCGGAGAAACAATAGATACTTTTGATGATGTTGATGATTTTAACGGCTATTCAAAGTTAATTAGCGCTCCTCACGCAGAAGACTATACTATTTCCTGCAAAATAGAATATGTTGACGGTGATGATCCGGACGAAGTTAACAGTTCACCTACATTCGATAAAAAGGCCACAATTACTGTAACAAGTCCTTATTTACGTTACCCTTTATCATTAAGCTATATATTTACACTAAAATAGATGAATATAATATTAGACATAATAGGAGCTACAATAATCGGCGGTGTAATAATATTTATGATAATTAATCTTAATATTTACTCATCGCAAAAACTATTTGCCTCCGGGCAAGAATTAGGCTTGGAGCAAAACGCGAAAACTTTAGCGGAAATAATGGATCATGATTTAAGAAAAGTAGGATTTAACTATTCCGGTAACCCAATAGAAGAAATGGACAGTACACATTTTACATTTCATTCAGATATTGATTCAAACGGAGTAATGGATAAAGTCGGGTTCACCTGCGGAGATACTACCGAAATGGCCGCTACACCCAATCCGAATGATATAGTTTTATACAGAATAATAAACAGCGATACATCCAAAGGACCTTCTTTAGGTTTAACTAAATTAAGATTTACCTACAACGACAAACATGGAAATAAAACGGCTTACAAAGACAGCGTTAAGTACATTAAAGCCGAAATGTGGATTGAATCGGCAGAAAAAACGGATGAAGGTAAATACTTATTCACTTATTGGGAAATGACAATAAATCCGAGAAATCTATAATGGGAAAAAGCGCATTAATTTTAGTTTTGGGGGTTTCAGCATTAATAACTGTTCTTATTATGAATTTAAACGCGAATTCAACGCGGGGATTAGGAACTACCGTTGATTTCTATGAAAGCACAAGAGCTAGATTAATAGCTAACTCAGGTGTGGAAATTTATCTGGAAAAATTAAGAAGAAATAAAACCTTAAAAGGAAATTTCTTAGACAACAGCCTAATGGAAGGTTCATATGACATATATATATACGGGCCGGATTCATTAATGAAGATAAAATCTATCGGCAAATTTAACGACAAAACACATACCACAGTTGTAACGGCAAAAAGAAATCCGATTGTAATTCCCGATGTCCATTCCTCAATTTACGTTTCTTCGGATAACCTAAACCTAAACTTAAACGGGAATATAGACATAAACGGGAATGATCATTATATGGACGGAACTTTGGTTTCCGGAGGAAGTCCTCTTCCCGGTATCGGGGTTGATAAACCGGCTGACAGTTCTTATATAATTAATGATTTGAAACCGAAAATCTCTAAAATAATCCAGGGCAGCGGCGGGTCGCCCAGCGTTCACACTGTAGATGACAAAACAGATTGGAAGAAAATAACAGAAGACTTTATTTTTGCCGCCGATATAACTATGCCATCCGGAACTTATACAACCGGAACAGTTTTGGGAACCGCTTCTGAACCAAAAATCACTTATTTAAATGGTGATGTACATTTTTCCGGTAACGCGTACGGCTATGGAATTATGGTTGTAAACGGCAATCTTGAAATGAGCGGCAATTTTACTTTTAAAGGAATTATTATTGCTTACGGAAAATCAACAATAGAAACTAAAACTGTCGGTAATTCCGGCGTTTACGGCGGGGCAATTTTCGTCGGTCAAAATATAGATATTCAGGCAACAGGCAATTCGCTGTTTTACTATTCAAGTCAAGCTATTCAAAACGCTAAAAATAATATTAAATCTTCAAGGTTTAATATTTTAAGCTGGTGGGAATAAAAAAGGGATTTTTCAAAAATAATAAGTTAAAAATTTTTAATCACTATTTTTTCTTATACTAAATCCAAAGGTGCGGATATGAGTAATTTTAATTTACGAAACATGAAAACAAGAGAAGAATTATATGAGGAATGCAGGAGTTACGGCTTCCCCGTTTCCCGGTATGATAACGAAGAACTTCTGAAATTATACTTAAAAGTAGCGGAAGATGAAATGGAAATTCTAAAAAAAACAGAAGAAAATAAACAGGCTAACGATTCTAATGATAATAAATTTTTTACTTATTTATAACTCTGAGGAGATCGTTCCCTTAACTCAGAATAGCAAAGGCATCTGCCGCTTTGATTATAAGAAGGCGGCAGATTGCTTTTCAAAATTCAAAATCATCATTTCTAATTAATAGCAGAATTGCTGATTGAGGAACGATTAAAAATTGCTCCTTATCAAACTCAATTTCGTAAGTTTCCTTACGAAGAAAAATAGCCAGATCACCTTCTTTAGCCTGCAGAGGGATGTATTTTACTTTATCTTTTGATTCTTTCCATGGTTCTTCGTCTACTTCCGCGGCTAAAGGATAACCGGGACCTACCTTAATAATATACCCGCTTTGCACTTTTTCTTTTTCCGAGACGCCGGGCGGTAAATATAATCCGCTTGATGTTTTATTTTCTTCATCCTGCGGCCTTATTAAAACACGATCTCCCACAACAATAAACTTTTGAAGATTTTTCAATTTAAGATCCATAATTTCTTTTCTTTTCAGTTTTACTTTTACAAATATAAAAAACTAAAAAGGTTTTTTATATGCAGAAATTAATTGCGAGTTATTTTTATAAGACGGGGAATTAATAGCGGGAATAATGAAGTTAATTTTAAGCTAATTTTTCTGGTAAAATTATTCATCAAAATGGTTTGAATAAAAAGAGCGGTTCTTATTCTTCGGTTGAAATTTTCCTTCCATTTTTCTTGGTAAAGTATTTCTAGTTTTTCTTTTGATAAATTATTGCTTTTCAATTCCTCAAAAACTCCCGAAATAATTTTGGCCGAATCCATGGCCATTCCTATTCCGTCTCCCGCTAAAGGAGCGATTATTCCGGCAGCGTCCCCAATCATAAAAATTCCATTTTCAACTACATTTTTTTTACTAAAATAAATATTGCCCGCACCGTAAACCTGCAGTTGCGGCAGAATTTCTTTTAGATCAGAGGTAAATAAATTTTGAAATGATTTATTCTTTTCAAAAAATTCGTATATACGATTTTTACTTGACATTGAATTATTTCTATATTCTAAAAAACAAACCGTATAACTTTCGCTTGAGGTTTTATTTACCCCGCAATAAATGTTTTCACCGCAATAAATTTGTATTTCATCAGCGTTCGGAAGGTTAAAATATTTTTTGGGAAGATGATATTTAATTCCATTAAACCGGGATTTATTTTTAACAAAATTTCTGTTTAAAACTTTATCCAGTGGACTTTGTCTGCCATACGCGGCAATTACATGTCCCGCTAAAATTTTCTTTTCCGAGTTTTTGATGTTTATTAAATATTTGCCTGATAAATTTTGAATGGAAATTACTTCTTCCCCTTGAATTATATCTGCACCGGCATCTTTTGCCGCGCATAATAAAAAATTATCTAGCAAAGATCTTTTAAGTGAATAAGCCGGAAAGTTAAGAGGAGAAAAAATTTCAATGTTTTCATTTATCATTCTGAACTTGCTAATTTTGTTAGGCTTCAGTTCCATAAACGCATTAAGGAGGTTAAGCTGCTTGATATTTTCAATTACTTCATAAGAAAGAAATTCCCCACAGAGAGTTTCTCTGGGAAAAATCTTTTTTTCAATAACGCAAACAGAAAATCCATTTTTTGCCAAATAACAAGCGGCTGTAGAACCCGCCGGCCCTCCCCCGATTATGACAATATCGTATTTTAAATTCGGCAAATTTATATGTTCACTTTTCTATTATTAGAAGCCACCGGAAAGCCCATTTTCTTTGTAGCGAGTAATTCCGGATAGATAAACTTTTCATAATTTTAACTAACTCAATTTTGGTAAATCCCCTTTTAACCGAAACCGGCGCATCATGTTTTACCATTTTGCTTTTTGAAAAAATTGAAGTAAGAATTTTAATTCCGGCTAGAGCGAAAACTGATCTTCTTAAATCATTAATAATAATACCTTCTTTCGCGATCGAGATTAGATTTTTAAATAGTTCTTCAATTTGATTTTCCGTTAAATGATGAATGAATAAAGACGCGTGAATTAAATCGAAACTATTTTTCTTAATAGGCAAATCTAAAGCATCGCCGCAAACTACTTCTGATTTTCTTGAAGAATTTTTTATATATTCGCACGCCCTAAAATTTAGATCAAGTGTGACAAAATTTTCCGGTAGCACAATACCTCTCAGTACGTCAGATGCGCCGCCGCCAATATCCAGTACGGTTAGATCTTCATTCTTATTTTTAAAAATTCGAATTCCTTTTTTCGATACAGAATTTCCTCCTAGATATTTATTAATAATTTTTAATTCTTTTAATGCTCTATCAATTCTTTCATCCTTAATAGAAAAATCATCCATTATTTCTTTTTGGTAACTTCTTTTAAACAGCATTAAACGCCTCTAAAAAGAGCGACTTCCATTGTTAGTCCCGGCCCGAAAGCAACCGCGCAGCATATTTCATCTTTTTTAATTTGCTGAGAATCTAACAAATCTTTTATAACAAATAATATTGAAGCCGAAGACATATTACCGAAATTTTTAAGCACTCTTCTTGAACTTTTGGTTTTTTCATCATTTAAACAAAGTCCTTTCTGCAGTGAATCTAAAATAGCTCTACCGCCGGGATGAAGAGCCCAATACTTAATCATATCGATAGTAAGATTTTCTTCTTCTAATATTTTTATCAAACTAGGAACAGCTTCGTCTAAAATTATTTGCGGCAGTTTAGAAGATAAAATCATTTCAAAGCCTGTACTTCCAATTTTCCATCCCATATATTCTTCAGAATTTTTGAACATAACAGAGTGAGTGGAAATTAGATTTAGCTTTACTGCCGGATCAAAATTTTGAGAAAATAATGTGGCAGCACAACCGTCGGCGAAAATCATATTGGCTAAAATATTATCGCGTGTTGCTTCAATTTGAAGATGAAGGCTACAAATTTCTAAAGAAACAAGTAAAGTTTTTTTATCATTTTCATTATTATGTTTAAGTGATTCTAAAACAGAATTAAATCCTATTATAGAAGCCGCGCATCCCATAAAACCAATATTTATTCTTTTAGCTAACAAAGGGAAATTAAATTTATTGATTAAAAAAGAATCTAATCCCGGAGCATAAAATCCCGTACATGAAATTGTAACAATTTTATTAATTTCATCAGGAGAAGTATTAGTTGCTGTTAATAAATTTTTAACTGCCTTGGCAGCCAGTATTTTCGACCATTTTTCGTATTCATTCATTCTCACTTTTGTATCAGGAACAAAATGTTTTCCTTCCCTTGTAAAAACCTTTTCAGCCGCGTTTTCATCGGCATCCGGAATAACAATATATCGTTTATCAATTCCTGAATGCTGATACGCAGCTTCAATTAATTTATTTATAACAGGCCTACCGCCCATTCTGCTTTTTAATTTTTCCGCGGCTTCTAGCTGAAGCACCTCAAAAGGTGGATTTGATGTGGCGATATCTATTAACATAAGATTTCCTATAGATTTTTTATATTACAATTTCCAAAGAAATTGGGAGGAACATAATTTCAGTTTGTTCTTGTAAATAATTAGATTTGAAATTCAAAAATAAAGTAAAGATATGGAAAATATATTTTGGAATGAGAGATATTCAGCAAATGAATTTGTTTATGGAACCGAGCCGAATAAATTCCTAAAAGAAGAATTACAAAAACTTCGTCCGGGAAGTATACTTTTATTAGGTGAAGGCGAAGGAAGAAATGCTGTTTTCGCGGCCAAACAAGGATGGAAAGTAGACGCTTTTGATTTTAGTGAAAAAGCCAGGGAAAAAGCAGAAAGATTAGCCAAACAAGAAGGTGTGAACATAAATTACACGGTAAAAAATTTAAGAGAATTTGTTCCGGTTGAAAATAATTATAATGCCGTAGGATTGATTTTTATTCATTTAGAAAAACAATTAAGTAATAATGTACATCAAAAAGCCGCTGCTTCCTTAAAAGCAGGCGGCAGAATAATATTGGAAGTTTTCAGCCAGAATCAGTTAGGGAAAGATTCCGGAGGGCCGCAAAATCCGGAAATGTTATATACTTTAAAAGAAATAGAAAATAATTTTTCTGATTTAAAAACTGAATTATTAGAAGAACAAGAAATTGATTTATCTGAAGGAGAATTTCATAAAGGTAAAGCTTCGGTAATTAGATATGTGGGGAAAAAAGAAAACTGATGAAAAAAGTTCTTTTTATTTCATATTATTGGCCTCCTTCTGCCAAAGCCTCACTGCATTGGCCTCTGAAGATGATTAAATTCTTGCCGAAGTTCGGCTGGCAGCCAATTGTTCTCACAGTAGATGAAGATACATTTTCCGGGAAAGATGAAAGTCTTTTAAAAGAAGTAGATGTAAATTTAAAGGTTTATAAATCGAAAGCGCTGGAACCTTTTGATATCTACAAAAAATTTATCGGCAAAAAAAAGGATGATCAGCTTATTGCGTCTGAGACAATTTCAAAATCAAACAAAAGCCTCACGCACAGAATATCAATCTGGATACGGATGAATCTTTTTGTTCCGGACGCACGTGTAGGCTGGTATTTTACAGCGGTTAAAAAGGGGGAAGAAATTCTTAGCGATGAAAAAATTGACGCGATTGTATCTGTGGGGCCTCCGCACTCATCGCATTTAATCGGCATGAAATTGAGTAAGCGAAATAACATTCCTCATATTCCGGTTTTCATCGATCCTTGGGTTGATATAGTTTATTACAAAGATTTTAAGAGAAATAAAGCCGCGCTGGCATTTGATAATTATTTAGAAAAATCTGTTCTAAAACATTCATCCGCCGCTGTGTTTGTAACACGAACAATGAAAGATGATTATGAAAATAAATATGATTTTTTGAGAGGAAAATCGCACGTTCTCTACTGGGGATATAATGAAGATGATTTTACCGGTTTAACTTCAAGTACTGACGAAAAGGATGAAGAAATATTAATACACGCGGGAAATATTTTTGATTATCAGGCAACTCCGGCTTTTTGGGAAAATATTAGAAAAGAAATTACTGATGGACGAAATTTAAAGATAAAATTTATCGGAACGGTGAGTCCGGCAATAAAAGAGTTAATAGAAAAAAATGGATTACTTCCTCACACAGAATATTTAGGTTTTCTTCCATACAAAGAAATGTTAAAGCAGTTATTGAGGGCAAATTATTTGCTTGTCTGCGCAACCGAAAAACGGCATGTACCGGGAAAATTATTTGAATATTTAAGAACGGGAAAACCGATAATCGCATTCGGGGATGATAATGAGGAAGTGAAGAATATATTAGAAGAAGCTAACGCGGGGATGATTTTTACTTATAAAGAAAATGCCGGCGAATTTTTCAACCGTGCCGGCGAATTTAAAACTGATTTTTCAAAAATTAAAAAGTATGATAGAGAAAATATTTCTTTTGAGTTTGGAGAAATATTAAATTCTTCCATTTAATTATTTTGAAATCATTCCTATTTTTGTTTCTAAACTGCCTGTTGTACCAAAATAAAAAGTACGATATTTTGCTTCAATTTTCCTACAGAAGGTATATGAAAATTTTGAAGGGAACATGGCCAAGAAAAAAGTACCATCAAGAATTTTCTTTTGCTTTAAAACATTTTTTGTAAAAAGACTTATACATTTCTCCTACCAATTCCGGTGTAAAATTCTCAACCACTTTTTTTCTAGAATTAATAGAAAGAGTTTCATTAGAATTATTTAAAAGCCAATAAATTCCGTCAGCCAAACTTTCAATTGATTTGGGTTCCGCTAGGTATCCATTATCTTTATGATTTATCATATCGGGCATTCCTCCTATATTAAACGCGGCAACCGGCACACCGCAGGCAAGCGCTTCCATTACTGTATTCGGAAGATTATCTTCTAATGAAGAGGCGACAAAAATATCCGCGGAATTATAGCTGTAAATAACATCATCAATATTTTTCAATCTGCCTAAAAAATTTGTTTTGAATGGAATATCTTCAAATACTTTCTCATCAGAAGCACCAAACACAACAAGTTCCATTTTTGATTTTAAATTTGGAAAATTATCATTAAGCTTGATTAAACTTTTTTTAAGATATTGAAAGCCTTTTCTTTCTTCCTTAAGATTCATTGTTCCAAATAATACAAGCTTCTTATCCCCAGGTAAATTAAGTATCCGACGTGCTGTTTTCTTATCAATCGGTTTATATAAATTTGTGTCAATTGAATTTGGGATTGAAGAAACCGGAAAACTTTTAAGGAGAAAACTATTTTTTGCTTTTTCTGCCAGCCATCTGCTGCAGGCAACAATATTTAAATTTAGATTTCTATAAGAGTTTATTTTACCGATGAAGATTTGATGAGAAAAATCATTCGGTCCGCTGAATTTTAGCGAAGGACAGTTGTTACATTCGATTAAAAAATTTTTACATTCCCCGCTGTAGTGGCAGCCGCCGGTAAAAGGCCACATATCGTGGAGTGTCCAGACAATAGGTTTATTTAATTTAGCTAATTCTCTAAAAGTTTTAAGAGAAAAGAATCCTTGATTGACCCAGTGCAGGTGAATAATATCCGCGTCTTTTATACTTTTTATTTTAAACAAATTCGCTCCTCCGAACGGAAAAGAAAATCTGCCTCTTTTTTCATTGGTAAAAATTTTTATTAAAAAATAATCTATCAAAAATCGAACGGCGAAAAAATATTTTTGTAAGGGCGATTTTACAGCCGATTCAATATCGTCCGCATCTTTCTCCTTTAATTGTACTAACACGGTTGAATCAACACCGACAGTCTGCAGTGCTCTATTAATATCAATACAAGCTCTTGCGGCACCTCCGCTAGAATCGGAACTATTTATATGTACTACTTTCAAATTTATTATTCTTTATACGCGAAAATATTTAATTGTAAATCCATTGAGGGGCTGATAAGGCTTTCTTTATTTATTAAGGGACTTGTGCGAGGTTCATCGGATTTTATAAAATAACGGAAATTATTTTCGGTCAAAATTTTTAATATTAAATCCAATTCCTGCTTTTGCCCGTTAAAAGAATGATATTCGATAAATAAATTTTTAACGCGGCTTAAGCTTTCATCGCAATCCTTAATTACATCAACTTCCGCGCCTTCAATATCTATTTTTAGCAAATCAACTTTTTCTTCTTTTTCTAAAAATTCTTTTAACCGGATTGATTCAACTTTTATTTTATTTGTAAGGCTATAAATAGAACCGGAATCAGCACCTTCGGCGCCAAATTCAATTCCGTCATTATTTATCCAAACCGCTTTTGGGATTACTTCAACATTTTCAACTGAATTTTGTTTAATATTACTTTTTAATATTTGCGCAATTGCTGAATCCGCTTCAAAAGCTTTTATTCTTGAATTGGGAAAATATTTTTTAAAAGAATAAAACACTTATTCCTATATTCGCGCCGCAATCATAAATTAAAGGTTCTTCCGTTTCAGTTTCAAATAAATAATATTGTTTAACAAAAATTTCTTTGAATTGAAAAACAAAAGAAAGCGCGTCAACAACCTCAAATTGATAATTCAAGAAATTTATTTTTTGAGATTGATTTCGGGTTGAATTACTGTATTTAAATAACAGTCTGACGAATTCTCTATAATATTTATTGCTTAAGAATAAGGAAAGATTGCTGTATTTTGATTTTAAAATATTCATTAGCTTTTTCCGGTTACATAATTAAAGGCTTTTAAATAACCAGAAACAACTATGTCGATATTTATTTTTTCTCGAATTATTTTTACGGAATTTTGTCCCATAGTTTTTATTTCCTGAGGATTTTCAAAAAGTTCAATAATCTTTTTCACTAAATCATCTTCATTATCTTCTTCAAAATATTTTCCGTTAAAGTCATCAAAAACTAAATGTTTTTCCGTCCCGTCGCAAATCGAACAAACTATAGGTTTCCCGAAACTCATTGCTTCATTTATTGAGAGGCCGCCCATTCCCGCTAAAACGTAAATAGAAGAAACAGCTAAATATTTCCCGAGAATTTTAGAGTCGTAAACACCGCCGATAAATTTAACATTTGCTTCCAATCCTAACTCTCCGGTAAGTTTTTCTAAATTAGATTTTTCCGGTCCGGTTCCTATTATTAACAATTCAGCATCGGGAAATTTTTCTTTTATTTTGCTAAACGCGTTAATTAATAAATCAACTTTTTTCCATTTTACAAGCCTTCCTACATGAATTATTCTATATGGATTTTCAGGAAGAATCGTAGATTCATTGTTAATTTCATCTTTAATTGAAAGAAGTTTTTCAGTATCGGGCGAATTATAAGTTATAAAAATTTTTTCTTTTGGAACACCATAAGACGGCAGAATTTCATAAGCTTTTTCAATATAGTTAACATGAGCGTCAGCTAGATTAAAAATCTTTTTCCTGATGAAAGTTATTAACTTAATATTAAGCTTTCCAATTAAATTCTTCTTATACTTTATGCTTTTTAAATCTTCATCTTTTAAAAGTCCTTCAAAGTAATATTGTTCTGCTTCATCATATTTAGGAACACCGAAAGGAATTTCTTTTAATATTATTTTAACATTTAATTTTTTTACGACTGCCTTAATTTTTAGATTAAGAAGGAATCCAATTGAATAAGGCCAGCCGGTAACAATTATTTCCGGTTTTTCATTAAGAATAAGCTTATTAAGATTTTGAAAAAAAACTTTGCCGTACCAAGATTTAAATTCCCTTAGATGAATAATTTTGAATTCGGCATCTTTATTTGTCTGATAAACTCCTTCACCTATAGTATTACTATCAGCGGCGGGAACAACCACCACAATTTCAATATTATTGATTCTGTTTAATTTATTTAAAACAAGATTATAATAATGAGGAAGCCCTCCAAATGTAAATAGCACTTTCATCTAAATATTTAAGCAATTATGCGATTTATAAAAAA
Organism: uncultured Bacteroidota bacterium; assembly: GCA_963798775.1. GTDB lineage: Bacteria > Bacteroidota > Ignavibacteria > Ignavibacteriales > Ignavibacteriaceae > CAWCUK01. Next base: position 402,962 of record CAWCUK010000003.1, on the reverse strand, counting down.
CGGTTGTATAATTATTATGAGCCGTAACCGGAGACATTCCTATAAAATCTATTCTTCGAAAACCTTCTTTCTCAAGTAATTCGATGGCTTCTTGATAAATAGATAAATCAGAATTGTCAAAAACTATAATGCCGTCTTCAGTTAATCGGGGAATACTGCGTTTTATACAGTTAACTCTATCGCGGCCGTCAATAATAACAATATGATAGTACTTTCCGCTTTTCTCAACTTCTTTAGAATAATCACCATCGTATTGAAGTTCTTGATAAACCAAGTGAGAATTATCCGGTAAACTTTTTGAAACAATATTATACCATTCCTTATCATTTTCTACAGAATAAATAGAATTTACTCTGGCGGAAAACCAAATGGTAGAATTCCCGCTTCCGTATTCAAAAACATCAAAATGCTTTTTTAACCTCGGCTCAATAAATTTTATAAACGGATAAGTATTCCAAGGAATAGGATTTCCATTTTTATCAACCGATTTTTTAGAATTAAAACTTTTAAACCAACCATCCTCCAGCAATTGGCTTTTAAGCATTAGTTGAACACAACCGCCCAAATTTACTGAATTTAAAAGCTGCCAAACTTTATTTTTAACTTTTCTAATCACAATTACAACTCAAAATAATTTTAGAATAATTACAATTTATTTAAATATTTTTTTATGTTTTCTCTCCAGTTACCCGGATACTTCCATTTTCCGTAAAAACCTTTTATTCGTTCGATTTCTATCACTTCATAAAAATTGAAAAGATATAAAACTAAGGGAAGAATTAATATCAGAAACAGTTTTATTAAAACATTCAGAACAAAAGTAACATTTAAGAAATAGGAAATTAAATAGAAAATAACACCGACAGAAATAACTTTAGTAATTTTTAAATATTCAAAAGGTATTTTATAAAATCTTGCCGAAATTTTATCGGAAATAAAGTACAAAGCCAAAAAGGAAAATAAAGTTGTAAACGCCGCTGCCATCATACCATATTTGGGTATAAAAATAAAATTTAATATTATATTTATTAAAGCCGCAGCAAGAGTTGAATAAGCGACATATTTTGTATGTTTAGTTAAATATAATCCAAGCATAGAAACCAGCCGCATTCCAAAAAATACATAAGAAAAAATTATGACTGGAACAACCTGGTATGCCGGCCAATAATCGGGATTTAGGGTAAAGATTTTTATAATTTCTTTACTGAATAGAGACAACGCTAATCCGCTCCAAATTAAAACAAAAGTTAAATATGTAAGCATTTTAGAGAAATATCTTTTATCCCCTTCTTTGTTAAAAATTTTATATGCTGTAGGCATAAGAGCTAAACTTAACGGCATAATAAAGAACATATTTATTACACCGGCAATTCTATACCCTAAATCATAAAGTCCTAATGTTCTATAATCTGCATAAAATTTTAGAATATATCTATCGCTTACATTTAGAACCATCATTGCAATAGAACTGAATATTAAAGGTATACCGAATTTAACCGCGGTTTTTAAAATTGATTTATCAAAAAGCGGCGACATTAATTTTAGAACCACCGGCACCGTTGAAATAAGTATTATTCCTTCGCTTATTATGTATGAATATAAAACTCCGGCAACTCCGGATTTATTAAAAGCGACAAAATAAATTATAAAACCTAAGGATAATACCAGCTTTGATAAATTAATAATTGTATAAGTAATCGATTTTTCATCGGCTCTTAATTTGTTACTTATCAGATTATTAAGTATTCGAAGGACTACAATATAGAGAGTAAGATTTAAGTAGAGCTTAAATTTTTCGAGTTCGCCGAAAAATCCGGCAATTGCGGGTATAACAAAATTACCTGCTACAATAAAAACAGCACAGATAGAGGTGGAAGTAACAAAAATTGTAAAAAAAACAGATTTTTGCTTTCCCCTATAATCGATAATATTATTTAACATTACTAAAGCCGGCGCCAACCCAAGATTAACAACCTCAGTAAAAATGGCTATAGTAACTTCCAGAATACCGAGAATTCCAAATTCGGCTACGGTAATAAAACTAGAATATAACGGAAGAAGTATAACTCCAATACCTTTTGCGGCAACATTGCTGATGCTGTAAATAGCACTGTGCTTTATAAAATATTTTAAATTATTCAGCATCTGAGAGTTTGTGAAAGGTTAAATATGAATTCTACTATTGACGGTTTTATTACTATCGTAAAAAATTACGGCAGTATAAAAAATTTTATAACAAACAAGTTAAACTCTTCTCGATTTACTTTTAATAATTGCTCCCGCCAATCCCAGCAAAACCAACGCGCTTAAAATTAACGAGATATATTTGGTTACATAAAAACTTGCCGGCGCGTATTTAAGTGTTACTGTGTGTTTTCCTTTAGGAACTATTATTCCCATAAAATCATGGTTAGCCTGATATATTTTTACAGATTTACCGTCAATTGCGGCATTCCAGCCTGTCGGGATATAAGTATCTCCGACAAACAAAAAGTTATTACCGGATGAATTAACTTCCATTCCGATTGTTTCATCTTTATAAGTATTTATATTTACATAAGCGGTCGAATCCGGTTTATCAACCGTAAAATCTTTTTCATTTACAAAAGCGGTATTTTTAGGATCGAAGGAATTATTCTTTATGGAATTTAGAATATCAATCGCTGATTTTTGTTCAACATTATTCACGAAATACGCACGGGGTAAAGCGGAATTATTTTTATAAGTGAATTCTTTTTCTCCCTGTCCTATCTGCTGAAAACCTGCCATTTGAACTTGCTGGCTCGATACAATATATTTTACGTTTAACATTCTCCAGAGAGTAGGATTAACCGGGCCGACAACATCCATAATATCTTGATAGTTTCTTGGTTTAATTCCCGAATACCCATAGAAATCCTCAAGCATAAAATAAGCGTTGTAGTTTGAATTATTATTTAATGAACCAAGAGAACCGTCCTGCTTCATGTTTAATATTCTAAAAGGATTTTTATCATTTTGATTTTTTATTGTGCTTACATAATTCGGCTGATTAAACATTCCCTTAACATTTTGGGCTTCAACATATTTAGGTTCAGCACTTCTGGAATCTATTCTTAATAAATCAAACATAGCGACAAAAATTATAATTACAACAAATACATCTTTACTAAGTTTACTGTTAAGATATCCTATCGCGGCCCAAAATCCGATTGTTAAAAAGGCAAAACCAAACAAATAATCAGAAGTAAACATATCCGCCGCGTATCCCGCCAAAGCTTGAAACTGCTGCGCGTAACGGGGTTGTGTAGCTGTTAAAGTTGCCGCGTAATCATTAACTCTTTCCGTGAACCAGCTTGTAAGCGCGCCGTTAAATAAAATTCCAAATAAGAAAAACGCCGAAAACGCATAAGTAAAATATTTCAATAATTTACGTGCTTTATCATCTTTATCTTCTTTTAAGGAAATAATCTTCATCAATCCCAAACCCGCAAGTACCGGGAAGCTTAACTGTACAAGCACAAGAATCATTGAAGGGACTCTGAACTTATCGAAATAGGGCAAATAATAAAATAAAATATCAAAGACAATCGGGAAAGTATTTCCGAAGGAGATAAGCAGAGAAAGCGCCGCGAGAATGGTTAAGAACTGTACAAATGGATCTTTCCACCTTGTTATGCTCGCGTACAAACCGAGAAAGAAAACAAGAATTCCCATGTACATCGCGACATCAACAAAAGGCATTTGCCCGAAATAAGTATTTACATTTACAGGCTGATTTTGCGTAAGCGGGCCTTTATAAATCGAGTTGCCGAATCCGACATAAGAAGGGACAACAAAAGTTAAAACTTCTTCCGGCGAGAAAGACCAGTTTGTATGATATTTATAATATTCGGAAGATGAAGGTTCGCTTGTTTTGGCATTCTGCTCAACAATACTTTTACTTCCGCGAGTTGAATAATTTGAATATTGATAAACCTGCGTAATATTATCCGATTGAATTAAAAGAGCGATAATTACTGCAATAACTAACGCTGCGGCAGATTTCAGAATTTTATTTCGTTCTTCAATATGCTTTTTGAAAATTGCCTTTAAGAAAAAATAAAGATAGAAAATTCCAACGGAGAAAAGAGTATAAAAAATTATTTGTACGTGAAACCCTTGCACTAAAAGCTGAAGCGCAATTACAAGAATCAAAAAATCGATTAGACTAAGTTTTTCTTTCAGCCTTAAAATCATAAGAAAAATAAGCGGGTACATCGCAATGGAAGTAAGTTTAGTTACATGACCAATTAAAAGAAATACCACAATCCCGGTGCTGAAAGCGGTTGTTAAACCGGTGAATAAACTTACTAAAGTATTTCTGGTTAAATACCTCATCAGGAAGAATGAATTTATAGCGAGTATAATTAAATAAAAAGCCCACATTGTGTATTCTACAGAAAAGAAGGAAGTAAAAATACTTCTAACAGCGGTAAAACCAACGTAAATAAGATTAAACCATTTGTAGCCGGTTCCAATCGCGTAAGCCGGCATTCCGCAGAAAATTAATGGATTCCATAAAGTATAGCCGTCCTTATGCTGGTGCACATAATTTTGCATACTTCTGCTCGAAATTATATCACCCGATTCAAAGGTTTTATTCCCAAAGAAAAGAGGATAGAAAAAAGCAAGAAATACAATAAAAATTACTAAAATAACAGCTAACACATGATATTTTTGAGGAAGGAATTCATTAAAATTAAATTTTGCCAGAGTTCCTTCTTTCACAGAATTTTTAGATTGAATATTTCTTTTACTTTTAGCCATTTAAAAATTTCCGAATTTTTTCTTGTATAAAAGGAATTATTTCTTTTGAGCCACGAAATTTATACCGGAGCCAATTTTATTATTTGATGAATAATCGACATACATCATGGTTAATGTAAAAGGAAGTGTAAATAAATAATAAAACGGCAGCAAAATGAAGAACAACTTACTCGCGTTCAGCATCATCATGGGATATTTAATTCCTAAACGCCAGGCTTTATCGCCCCAGAAACCATAAGTATATTTAGATTGATAAACAGAAAATCCAAGCGGAGTTAGTTTTGATTCAAGATCTTCATGCGAATACCCGTCACGCGCATGTTCTCCTATAAAACTTTCTTCGGTTTCCTCATGAACATCACTGCCGCCGAATATTGAAGGAGTATTTATTAATAAAAATCCGCCGGGTTTTAAAGCTCTAAAATAATTGCGGAAAACTTTAACATCATCTTCAATATGTTCCATTACATCTACACAAATTACTAAATCGAATTTATTCTCATGATCAATTTGGGTTAAATCTTCAATTCCAAAAGTTACATTATTTAAATTTTGCGAAGCGAAAAATTCTTTGCTGTCATTAATCCATTTTTCTTTTACATCAACCGCGTAAATATTATTAGGCTGAAGATTTTTAGCCATGAAATAAGAATACTGCGCGTAGCCTGTTCCGGCATCATAAATTTCTATTTTTTTATTTCCGAAAACTTTTCTCAGCTTTCGTAATTCACGCCTAACATACCAGCTTCGCAAGAACATTACATCTAATGTTTTATAAAAAAATACGCGAAGCACGGGATATTTGCGTATAACAGCCGCAAAAACATCTTTAATTGGATCGTATAGCATAGCACCTTATTATTAAAGAGAAGAGAATTATGATTAGCATAAATAAACCGGGAAAATATTTCTATTCTCCCATTAAAAAAATTATCCTTTGTCTTTTATGGAATACTCTTTCTCATCCATAAAATTATGTACCAGCATTTCTCCCAGCAAACCTACCGAGAAAAACTGCACTCCTACTATAATTAATAACATACCCAAAAACAGCATAGGTCGGTTACTTAAAGCTTTTCCGCTAATCCATTCAACAGTTAACCAGGCGTTTACAATTAAACCAATAAGAAAAGATAAAGCGCCTAAAAAACCGAACAAATGCATGGGACGTTTAATATAGCGTGTTGAAAAAATAACAGTGATTAAATCGATAAAACCTTTAAAAAATCTGGAAATGCCGAATTTTGTTTTTCCGTATCGTCTAGGATGATGTTTAACCGGAATTTCGGAAACAGTAAAACCCTGCCAATTAGCAAGAACAGGCATATAGCGGTGAAGTTCTCCGTAAACTTTAATACTTTCAGTAACTTCGCGGCGATAAGCTTTTAAACCGCAGTTAAAATCGTGAATTTTAATTCCGCTCATTAACCGTGTAACAAAATTAAAAAATTTAGAAGATTGTTTTTTAATGAACGGATCGTGGCGTTTTTTCTTCCAGCCTGAAACAAGATCAAAACCTTCTTCTAATTTTTTTAGCAAATTAGGTATTTCATTCGGATCATCCTGTAAATCGGCATCCATTGTAATTACAACATCGCCGGTTACATTTTTAAATCCTATTTGCAGCGCGGCTGATTTTCCATAGTTTTTTCTGAAGCTTACATACTTAAAGCGTCTATCGGTTTTACAGATTTCTTTTATAATTTTTAATGAATTATCGCTGCTCCCGTCATCTACAAATACAATTTCATAATTTACATTAATTGCTTTAAATGCTTTTTTTATCTCATTAGTAAGAGGATTTAGGGATTCTTCTTCATTATATAAAGGAATAACTACCGAAACTTTTTTGAACGCGGATTTTTCTTCCGGTGCGGATTCCGACTGCTTATTATAGTATTTTTTTCGCCTATTATAATACGGTTTTCTGTAATTATTTTTTCTGCCTGTATTTTTTTCGTCATTTTGACTTTTTCCTTCAGAGCTCTGCCCTTCATTCGTAGCTTTTTGCGTATTTATATTTTGCTCTTCCAACTATTTATCCGATATTTTAAATAATGAGCCTAAAATTAACTTAATAATTGGATAAAAACAATTTAAAATGCCTTCATCAATCTAAAAATAACTCATTGTTTGCCTAATAAAAATTATTAAAAATTCGTGATTTTTTAACGGAACTTAATCTTGACAAATTAGTATAGATTGTGTAGGTTTCGATAACAATTTAAAAGAAATAGAACTCTGATTTTCATCAGATTGGTTTTTAAGCAAGGAGAAGAAATGAGTACAGAAGTTTCCACAATTGAAGAATTGGCGAATAAAGAATATAAGTATGGATTTGTTACGGAAATTGAGGCCGACAGTCTTCCCAAAGGATTAAATGAAGATATTATTCGACAACTTTCCGCGATTAAAAATGAACCGGAATTTATGCTGGAATGGCGATTAAAAGCTTTTCGTCATTGGAAAACAATGCAAGAACCGGCTTGGCCTAATGTTCATTATCCTAAAATCGATTATCAAGATCTTTCTTATTATTCCGCGCCTAAGAAAAAACCAAAACTAAATTCTTTAGATGAGGTTGATCCGGAATTACTTTCTACTTTTGAAAAACTAGGCATTTCGCTCGACGAACAAAAAAGGTTAAGCGGAGTTGCGGTTGACGCCGTTTTTGACAGTGTTTCGGTAGCAACAACTTTTAAAGACAAACTTTCCGAATTAGGTATAATTTTCTGCTCATTTTCCGAAGCGGTTAAAAATCATCCCGATCTTGTAAAAAAATATCTCGGCAGCGTTGTTCCTTATACAGATAATTTTTTCGCTACTTTAAATTCCGCTGTTTTCAGCGACGGCTCTTTTGTTTTCGTTCCCAAAGGAGTAAGATGCCCGATGGAACTTTCTACTTATTTTAGAATAAACGCGGCTAATACGGGACAATTTGAACGGACCTTAATTATTGCAGAAGAAGGAGCTTACGTAAGTTACCTTGAAGGCTGTACCGCTCCTATGAGAGACGAAAATCAATTACACGCAGCCGTTGTTGAACTTGTAGCTCTCGATGACGCGCAAATAAAATATTCAACTGTACAAAACTGGTACGCGGGAGATAAAAACGGCAAAGGCGGAATTTATAATTTTGTAACAAAACGCGGCGCTTGCAGAGGAGTTAATTCTAAAATTTCCTGGACTCAAGTAGAAACAGGTTCCGCTATTACCTGGAAATACCCAAGTTGTATTTTACAGGGAGATAATTCAACAGGAGAATTTTATTCGGTTGCGGTTACCAATAATATGCAGCAGGCGGATACCGGCACAAAAATGATTCATTTAGGGAAAAACACAAAAAGCACAATTATTTCAAAAGGAATTTCAGCCGGAAAAAGTAATAACAGTTACCGTGGTTTAGTTAAGATTAATAAGAAAGCCGAAAACGCCAGAAACTTCTCCCAATGCGATTCCCTTTTACTCGGCGATAAATGCGGCGCCCATACTTTTCCTTATTTGGAAATAAATAATCCATCGGCACAGGTTGAGCATGAAGCAACCACTTCAAAAATCGGAGAAGATCAAATTTTTTATCTGAACCAAAGAGGCATTGCTACAGAAGACGCAATAAATCTTATTGTAAACGGTTATTGTAAAGAAGTATTTAAAGAACTTCCGATGGAATTCGCGGTTGAAGCGCAAAAATTATTAAGCGTCAGCCTTGAAGGAAGCGTTGGCTAAGCAATTAGCAATTTATAATAAATACTTAACAATGATTGATTTAATAAATCATAGAGAAAAATTAAAAGATTTAGTAACTCAAAGTTCTGAACTATGGATTCATTGATTCCAATAGTACATCATTTGAAAAGTTACAAGAAGTAGAAAAGAAAAAAAATTATCGCATAAGTAATAAAGCAAATAAGAGAGGCTAAACTGATGTTAGAAATTAAAAATCTTCACGCAAATGTTGAAGGCAAAGAAATATTAAAAGGAATAGATTTAAAAGTAAACGCCGGTGAAGTTCACGCTATTATGGGTCCTAACGGTTCCGGAAAAAGTACTTTGGCTCAAGTATTAGCAGGTAGAGAAGAATATGAAGTTACTAAAGGAGAAATATTATTCGAAGGAAAAAATCTTCTTGAACTTTCCCCGGAAGACAGAGCGCGTGAAGGCTTATTTTTAGCTTTCCAATATCCTATTGAAATTCCTGGAGTAAGTAATACTAATTTACTTAAAACCGCGTTAAACGAAGTTAGAAAATATAGAGGAATGGAAGAATTGGACGCGATAGAATTTCTTTCCTTAATCAAGAAAAAAATGAAACTTGTTGAGTTAAACCAATCACTTTTAAGCAGAGCGGTAAACGAAGGTTTTTCGGGAGGAGAAAAAAAGCGAAACGAAATTTTTCAAATGGCGGTTTTAGAACCTAAACTTTCTATTCTTGATGAAACCGATTCCGGCCTTGATATTGACGCGCTTAGAATTGTTGCCAACGGAGTGAATGAACTTAAAACAAAAGAAAACGCGACAATAGTTGTTACTCACTATCAAAGATTATTAAACTATATCGTTCCCGATTTTGTTCATGTTTTATATAAAGGTAAAATTGTAAAATCCGGCGGAAAAGAACTTGCTTTGGATTTAGAAGAAAAAGGTTATGACTGGATAAAAGATGAAACTCCGGTGGCCGGTTAATTTTATAAAGAAACAAGAACAAAAAAAGATTTAACGGAAATAGGAATTAAAAAATGAGTCAAGCTTTAGACATAAAGAATTGGTACATATCAAATTTTGAAACTTTCGAGAAAAGTTTAAACGGCGAAAGTTCACTGCCGATTCACAACATAAGAAAAGACGCTATTGAGAAATTTTCGCAGTTAAATTTTCCTTCTGTAAAAGAAGAAGAATGGCGGTTTACCAATTTATCCCCGCTCTTCAAACATAATTTTAATCCCGCTGTTGAAAAAACAAAATTAACAAAACAAGATATTAAAAGATTTTTGTTTGAAGAATTAAACGCGGCGGTAATAACTTTTGTTAACGGAATATTTACCGAAGAACTTTCTAATTTAGAAGATTTACCGGCTGGAATTGAAATAAAAAGTATATCACAGGCAATTAATGATGAATCACCCGTATTAAAAGAGCACTTCAGCAAATACGCAAAATATGATAAAGATATTTTTATAGCACTTAGCGCGGCATTTACAAAAGACGGCGCGTTTATAAAAATTGATGACGGAAAATTGATTGAAAAACCTGTTCATATTCTGTTTATTGCGGACGCGAGAAAAGAAAAATACCTAACCCAGCCCAGGAATTTAATTGTCGCCGGTAAAAATTCTCAATCTACAATTATTGAACATTATGTTACTTTAAGCGAAGACATATATTTTACGAATTCAGTAACAGAAATTATAGCGGAGGAAAACGCGGTTGTAGATCACTTAAAACTGCAGGAAGAAAGTAAAAATTCTTTTCATATAGCAAGAATGGAAGTTGATCAAGAAAGAACAAGCAATTTTTCATCTCACGCAATATCATTCGGCGCCGATCTATCCAGGAATGAATTTAATTCAAGATTTAATGATGAAGGCGGCGAATGTACTTTAAACGGACTTTATTTAATAGGCGGCACTCAGCTTTGCGATACACATACACTTATCGATCACGCGAAACCAAATTGTAACAGCCATGAGCATTATAAAGGAATTCTTGACGATAAATCCCGCGGAGTTTTCAGCGGAAAAGTTTTAGTAAGAAAAGACGCGCAAAAAACCAATGCTTTCCAGGAAAACAATAATATAATTTTATCGGATAACGCTTTAGTAAATACAAAACCTCAGCTTGAAATATTTGCCGATGATGTTAAATGTTCACACGGAGCAACAATAGGACAATTAGACGCGGACGCATTATTCTATTTAAAATCGCGAGGTATAGGGCCTGAAGCAAGCCGCTCAATTTTAATACACGCGTTTGCTAGCGATGTAATAAAATCAATAAAAGTTGAGGCTATAAGAAATTATATTGAAGAAATTTTATCGGAAAAATTCAATACTCTTTAAAGTGAAAGAAGGATACGTTGAATACTAAAATTGAAGCACCGAATAAATCAAATATTTACGATTTAGAAAAAATACGAAAAGATTTTCCTATTCTGAATCAATCGGTTCACGGTAAACCTTTATGTTATTTAGATAACGCGGCAACTACGCAAAAACCGAAAGTTGTGATTGATACACTGGTAAAATATTATGAAACCATGAATTCAAATATTCACAGAGGAGTTCATACATTAAGTGAAGCTGCAACTAAAGCTCATGATGAGGCAAGAAAAAAGATAAAAAATTTTATAAACGCGGAAAGTGAGAAAGAAATAATTTTCACTCGCGGCACAACCGAATCTATAAATCTGGTTGCAAATACTTTCGGGAAACAAAATTTAAATGAAGGCGATGAAGTAATTATTTCCGGAATGGAACATCACTCAAATATTGTTCCCTGGCAGCTAATCTGCAAAGAGAGAAAAGCTAAATTAAAAGTAATTCCCATTTCCGATGAAGGCGAGCTGATTTTAGAAGAGTTTGAAAAATTAATTACGGGAAAAACAAAAATTGTTTCCGTTGTTTATGTTTCAAATTCGTTAGGAACCATAAATCCAATTGAAAAAATAATTGAAATTGCTCACTCACATAATATTCCCGTTTTAGTTGACGGCGCTCAGGCAGTAAATCACCTGCCGGTTGATGTTCAAAAACTTGATTGTGATTTCTTTGCTTTTTCCGGACATAAAATATACGGACCAACCGGAATAGGAGTTCTTTACGGCAAGAAAAAATTTTTAGAAGAAATGCCTCCGTATCAAGGCGGCGGCGATATGATTTCCAAAGTTACTTTTGATGAAACAACGTATAATGAACTTCCTTATAAATTTGAAGCCGGAACTCCTGATATTGCCGGAGCTATCGGTTTAGGCGCGGCAATTGATTATGTAAACAGCATCGGAATAAATAATATCGCGGCGCATGAAAAAGAGCTTTTAGACTATGCGAGTTCGGCTTTACGCCAGATTGAAGGATTAAAAATTATCGGAACAGCAAAAGAAAAATGCAGTGTAATTTCATTCGTTTTAGAAAACGTCCATCCCCACGACATAGGTACCTTTTTAGATTTTGAAGGAATCGCGGTTAGAACAGGACATCATTGCACACAGCCGATAATGGATAGATATTGCATTCCGGCCACTTCGCGAGCGTCATTCGCGCTTTATAATACTAAAAGTGAAGTCGATATTTTAGTAAACGGTATAAAAAAAGTTATAGAGGTTTTTAGTTAAATGGATGCTGAATTAAGAGAACTATACCAGCAGGTAATTTTGGATCATAATAAAAGTCCGAGAAATTTTAAAATTCTCGAACATCCAAATCATTTTGCGGAAGGCTATAACCCGCTTTGCGGCGATAAAATTAATATTTACATCGAACTTGATGAAAACAATATTGTAAAAGATATTTCTTTTCAAGGCTCAGGATGCGCAATTTCAAAGGCGTCAGCTTCATTAATGAGTTCCATAGTTAAAGGAAAATCTAAAGTTGAAGCCGAAGAATTATTTAAGAAATTTCACGATTTAATTACTGGCGGACTTGATGAAGAGCCTGATTTAGAAACTATGGGAAAATTAGCGGTTTTTGCCGGAGTTAGAGAATTTCCATCGCGAGTTAAATGCGCTTCCCTCGCCTGGCACACTATGATTTCCGCATTAAATGAGAAAAAAAACAAAGTTTCAACTGAAGAATAAATAAAAAATAATTATGGCTGAATTAAATAAAATAGCATTAGAAGAAGATATAATAAACGCGCTTAAAACTTGTTATGATCCCGAGATACCGGTAGATATTTTTGAATTGGGATTAATTTATGAAATTCAAATTGACGATAACGCGAATTCACTTATAAAAATGACATTAACATCGCCGGCTTGCCCTGTGGCCGGTTCTCTTCCCGGCGAAGTACAGCAAAAAGTTCAAGGAGTGCCCGGAATAAATGATGTTAAAGTAGAACTTGTATGGAACCCGCCGTGGGATAGAGATATGATGTCTGAAGTGGCAAAATTAGAACTTGGAATGTTATAAAAAACTAAAGGGGACAAATTAAACAATATGAATAGAAATATATTAAATAATCTAAAAGATAGGAGCTAAAATATGTTTAACATTATGTCCCGTCCGCCTATATACGATCAAGACGCAGTTCAACCAATGAGAGATGAATTAATTGCGGTTGGATTTAAGGAACTGTTAACTCCGAAAGAGGTTGACGAAGCAATAAATGTAAACGATGATAAAACAGTTTTGGTAATGATTAACTCTGTTTGCGGCTGCGCTGCCGGAAGCGCGCGTCCGGGAGTTTCATTAGCATTACAAAATAAAGTTATTCCCGATAAATGTTATACAGTATTCGCCGGTCAGGAAAGAGATGCCGTTGAAAGAGTCAGACAAAATATAACTAATTTTCCTCCGTCATCTCCGAGTGTGGCATTATTCAAAAACGGTGAATTACTTTATTTTATGCAGAGATATGATATTGAAGGATATGATGCCGAATATATCTCCAACGTATTAAAGGAAGTATTCGAAAAACACTGCAGTAATGAAGGCCCTTCAATTACTCCCGAACAGTACGCGGAAGTTGTTCATGCCAGAACATGTGGTTCAAAAATACCTTTATTTAAAAGTTAATTCAATTATTAATTACTATGGCTGAAGAGTTTTTCTTCAGCCATAAAATTTAGCCGCGTTACATTTATGAAATTTAGTACCCAAGAAGAATATGGTTTAAGATGTTTGTTAAGAATCGGGAAATCCTCGTCCTCCAATGGCCTTACTATTCCGGAAATTAGTGAAATGGAAGGACTTTCCACCGCGAATGTTGGAAAACTTTTAAGAGCACTGAGGCTCGGCGGATTTATTGAAAGCACCAGGGGACAAAACGGAGGCTACAAACTTTCCCGTTCGGCAGAAAAAATAATCATTGGCGATGTATTAACCACTCTCGGCGGGAAACTATTTGAATCAGATTTTTGTAATGATCATGCCGGCGCAGAATTAATTTGCACTCATACAATCGATTGCTCCATCAGATCGTTGTGGAGGACAATTCAATCCCTTCTAGACAGCGTTTTAAGTAAAACTACATTAAAAGACTTACTCGGTAATGAAGAAGAAGTTGAAATTTTAGTAAATACCCTAAGTGATGCTGCCGAAGCAAATTTAAATAAGAATTAATTTTCCTTTTTCTTTTCGGGCCGCAAATATCCTTCTTTAATTAATGAGCTATTAGATTTATAAATTTTTATAGAAACAGAATTTGAATTATAAAATCCTTCCGATTCTATTTTCACTCCGTCTATTTCTTTAGATAATTTAACGTCCGCGTAAAGTATATCATCAGCGATTAGTTCATTACTAAGATGTTCTTTCCTTTCGGGAATATTTGCCAGAGCCCAATAAATTCCTTTCTTCGCGTTTTGGTAAGCTTTATCAATATTATCCTCAGTTGAAGATTGAAATGAATAACCTAAAGGAATAGTAATTAATAAGAAAATTAGAAATAAAGATTTCATCTAAAACCCCGCAATTTTGTAAAAGAATTACTCACTAATTTTTATTTTTTTATAATACAATAATTTATAATAAACTTAAATTCTTTTACCATTTATTAACCCGCCGATTCAAAATTTTTACCGTTTTGTTAAAAAATTTAACTTTCTGTCAAATAATTTTTTTTTGCTCTTTCTGCTAACTCTAACTAATTAAATAGGTCTCATAAGCCATAATAAATGGTACAGATATTGTTTAATGAGAAATTAGGTATAAAGAATATGTATATATTAAAAGTAGTTGAAAACGAAAGGGAGATTTATGAAGACAGCCATTCGGGGCATATTAATATATTCTACTTTGTTCTTCTTTTCTTCATGTTTAAATAACTCAACAGATCCCACTGGTACAACACCGAAAGATGAACCAGGAATAACATTAAGTGGAACAGTTTCTTTAAATGGCAAAGGAGTTTCGGGCGCAACTGTTGAGCTAGATGATGTTGTAAACTGGAGAACAACTACAGATTCCTTCGGAGGATTTAAACTTATAAAACTTTCTACAGGTAAACATGAAATAAAAATTCATAAAGAACTGAGCAACAATCAGATTTCTGAGCAGAATACTTCCATATATATAACAGAAAAAGAAACCATTATGGATCCTATAAAATTAGCACAACCGCCTACTCTGTATAATATCAATCCTAGTACAATTGTTAATTATTCCGGATCAGTTAAATGGAGCAAATCTAAAGAATCTGAATTTAAAGAGTATAAAATATATAAAGGACAAATACCCGGAGTAGATGCCGTAAACGGTGATTTAATTTTTTCTACAACTTCCATTAATGATACTTTTTTTATTGACCCGAATTTAAGAACGGGGATTCCTTATTATTATCGTGTTTATACGGGATGCAATTTAGGGAAAACGGCAGGGAGTAATATAATTTCTTTAACTTTACCCGAATTTAATTTTGTAACAAATCCGGGATTTGAAACTTCGGACGACGGGATTTTACCGAGCTCTTGGCTGCAGTATACAGAAGGCACACCTTCCTTTAAGTATTACCAACTGGATAAGCAGACATTTAAGGAAGGAAAATCAAGCGTAAAAATTATTTATATCGATTCTCTAACTGTTCCCGGCCCGCGCGGAAGTGCAGGCGGATTAACACAGCCAATATATACCAGTGATTTAGTGGAAGGTCTATCCTATACAGTTTCTTTTTGGGCTAAAGTAGATATCGGCAGACTTCAGGTTCTTGTTGTAAAAAACGGAGATTTCACAAAAATTTTAGGCGGTTATTATTCATCGGGAGTTTTTGACTGGACTGAACAAAAGTTTACTTTCAAAACAGATTCAGAAACTAGATCAATTCTGTTGTGGATTTCTACAGGTGAAGCGTTCGCTAAAGACGGTTTAGTAAAAGCATGGATTGATAATATTAAACTACTAAAGTAAAATTATTTCTGCTTTGCTAGCGGCTGTCTCTTTTTTCCGGGACAGCTTTTTTTATGTCCGATTTATCCTGCCTCAATTTTTTTTTATATTAGAATTTAAAAACAAAGGGTTTTAAATGTTGAATAAAAATCAAATCAATTTGCTTCTAGTTACCCTCGTGTTTTACTTTATTTCAAATAATTCTTTTGCACAAAAATTACGAGAAAATTTTATGTTTGAAAAAGTCGCTGAAAATCTAAATTTTCCGGAAGGGCCCGCTTGGGATGGAATTAATAATCTTTATGTTTCAAGCTGTTACGGCGGATTTATTATAAAAATTTCCGATACTGATTCTTCAGTTTTTCTTAAAGCCGCTGAAAATCCTTTTACATTAAAACAAACAAACGGTTTAACAGTAGGCGCTGACAGCGCTATTTACGCTTGTGAATTCGGTATAGGCGCTATATTAAAAATTTCACCTGACGGAAAAACAGAAATTTATGCCGGAGGTTTTCAGGGCAAAAAATTTAATCGTCCAAATGATTTGGCATTTGATCCCGAAGGTAATTTATATTTCACAGATCCGCATTCTTATGATAAAAATAATTTAGACGGTGTAGTTTACCGGATAGATAGAAAAACTAAAGAAGTAAAACCGGTTGCTGAAGGAATTGGTTTTGCAAACGGAATAGCTTTTTCGGCGGACGCAAAAAACGTTTTTGTATGTGAATCGGCTTTAAACAGAATATTAAAATTTGATCTAAATGAAGAAGGATTATTAGTAAATAAATCCGTATTTGTAAATTTACCCGGCGGTGATCCCGATGGAATTGCATTTGATGTTGAAGGTAATTTATATGCCGCTCATTTTGGCGGCGGAAATATTTATGTTATTTCCCCCGATGGTAATATTATAAAAAAGATAAAAACTCCCGGTAAAAAAACGAGTAATTTGGAATTTGCGGACGATGACATGAAAACTCTTTATATAACGGAAGATGAAATTAATTCCGTTTATAAAACTCGAATGGAAATACCGGGATTAAAATTATTTTTTTCTCCAGCCAAGTAAGTGTTTATTCAACTGCCTGTGACATCAGGCAGTTTCTTTTGCTATTTTGCACGACTTTTGAACTTTTATAATTACAAATTGTTATCCTATAATATAAACTAGTTCAAAGGGATTTGTGAATGAGAGAAATTACTCCAAAACCACCGATCGAAAAATTAAAAGCTCCTTTTCAAGCTTTTATAAACATTGAAGGCTCCGGCGGAATAGTATTAATGCTCTGTACAATAGCTGCTTTATTATGGGCCAATTCCCCTTTTTCTGAATCTTATACCGCGTTATGGCACACTAAATTTTCAATTTTTTTTAATGATTATGGACTGGATTATTCTCTTCATCATTGGATAAATGACGGATTAATGGCAATATTCTTTTTTGTTGTTGGATTGGAAATAAAGCGAGAATTTTTAGTAGGTGAACTTTCATCCGCGCAAAAAGCCGCGCTGCCTATCGCCGCAGCATTAGGGGGAATGATTTTCCCGGCATTAATTTATTTAATTTTCAATGCCGGCTCAAATGCTGAAGGCGGCTGGGGAATTCCAATGGCAACCGATATCGCATTTGTAATTGGAATTATGGCGCTGCTAGGTAAAAATGTACCTATTTCCTTAAAAGTGTTTATTACCGCTCTGGCAATTGCTGATGATATCGGAGCTGTCCTTGTTATCGCTTTTTTCTATACCTCAAATATTTCGTTTTTTAGTTTATTAATCGGAGGGATTTTTCTACTATTTCTTATTATCTCAAATTTATTAGGAGTAAGAAATCTTCTTGTTTATACATTATTGGGTGTAGGTTTGTGGTTCTCATTTCTTTACTCCGGAATTCATGCTACAGTAGCAGGAGTTATTCTTGCGTTTACAATTCCCGCTTCCGCAAGAATAAATTCGAAAGAGTTTTTAACTGCCAGTAAAAATTTAATAAATAATTTTGATAAAGCTGGTGAAGAAGGAGAAAGTACATTAACAAGTGAAGAAAGACTTTCAACTGTACAAGCAATGGAAAAGAACTGTGAGAGAATTATGCCGCCGCTCCAAAGATTTGAGTCAGGTTTAACCTCATGGGTTTCATATTTAATTATGCCTGTTTTTGCTTTAGCTAACGCCGGTGTTCAGATAACCGATAGTTTTTTCGAATCCTTAACAAATTCAGTTACTTTGGGAATAACGGCAGGTTTATTCTTCGGCAAACAGTTAGGTATTTTTCTTTTTTCTTGGGTCAGCGTAAAATTAAAAATTGCAAAAAAACCGGATAATATCGGCTGGAAACATATATACGGAGCAGCAATTTTAGCCGGAATCGGATTTACAATGTCTTTGTTTATTTCGAATCTTGCCTTTATAAATGAGGAACTTAATAATATTGCAAAAGTAGGTATTTTAGTTGCTTCATTGCTTTCCGGAGTTATAGGTTTTCTCTTTTTAAAAAATTTAAAACCTAATTAAGCCGCCTATACTCGGATAACTTATTTTAATACCTATTATTATCATATAATTTTACTTTAATTTTGTTTAAATTTTATAACTTATTTTGAACGATTAATTGAGAAGGAATATTATGTCTCTAAAACTGGAAAAATTAGAAAATTTTAACGGACGAAAAGGACCTTTAGTTTTTGTTATTATGGACGGAATAGGTATCGGAAAAGAATATGACGGAAACGCTGTTTTTTTAGCGAAAACTCCGGTACTTGATAAATTATTTAAATCAGAATTATATACACAATTAAAAGCTCACGGACCCGCTGTAGGATTACCTTCAGAAGACGATATGGGCAACAGTGAAGTAGGACATAACGCGATTGGCGCGGGTAGAGTTTTTGCTCAAGGAGCAAAGTTAGTAAATAAATCAATAGAATCAGGCGATATCTTTAAAACCCAAGTTTGGAATAAAATAATAGAAAAAGGAAAAAACGGCGGGACAGCTCATTTTATCGGTTTACTTTCTGACGGAAATGTGCATTCCAATGTTCGCCAGCTTTTTGCTTTAATAAATAAATGCGCTGATGAAGATGTTAAACGAGTTAGAATACACGCATTATTAGACGGAAGAGATGTTGCCGGCCGTTCGGCTTTAACTTATATAGACGCGGCACAAAAATTACTTGATAAAATTTCAAACGAAAAAGGATTTGATTATAATTTTGGTTCCGGCGGCGGACGAATGAAAGTTACAATGGATAGATATAATGCCGATTGGGATATTGTAAAGAGAGGCTGGGACGCACATGTTCGTGGAATAGGAAGAAAATTTCATTCGGCTAAACAAGCCGTTGAAACCTTTTACGCCGAAGACGAAAATATAATCGATCAATATCTTGATCCATTCGTTATTGTTGATAAAGATGAAAATCCTACCGGAACTATTAACGATGGCGATGCTGTTATCTTTTTCAATTTCCGCGGTGACAGAGCCATTGAAATTTCCCGCGCGTTTGAGGAAAAAGATTTTACAAAATTTGACAGAGTTAGAGTTCCCAATGTTTACTATGTAGGAATGATGGAATACGACGGCGATACTCATATTCCTCAAAATTATTTGGTACAGCCGCCCGAATTAGATAGAACCATAAGTGAATATTTATGCGATGAAGGAGTAAAATCATTTGCTATTTCTGAAACACAAAAATTCGGCCATGTAACTTATTTTTGGAACGGCAACAGATCCGGATATATAAATGAAAATTTAGAAACCTATGTTGAAATTCCATCAGATAAAATTGAATTTGATAAAGCGCCTAAAATGAAAGCTTATGAAATTACCGATAAGACTATTGAATTAATAAAATCCGGTGAATACAAATTTGGAAGATTAAATTATCCAAACGGAGATATGGTTGGCCATACGGGAAATTTAAAAGCATCTATTATAGCTGTAGAAACCACGGATGAATGTGTCGGTAAACTTTTAGAAGTAATTGACGAAGTAAAAGGCATTGCCGTAATAACCGCGGACCACGGAAATTCGGATGTAATGTATTCAATGAGCCAGGGTGAAAAAATTCCGAAAACTTCTCATACCTTAAATCCGGTACCGTTTATTATTTATGATCCTGAATATAATGGCGAATATAGAATGGCTGATGTTGAAAATCCCGGTTTAACAAACATAGCGGCAACACTTCTTAATCTTTTAGGTTATAAAAAAGTTGAAGATTATGACGATTCGCTGATTACTTTTAATAAATAAAATATTTCATTAAAATATATTTCATTTTGATAATTACAACCGGATGGATTTATATTAAATAAAATCCATCCGGAAAATTAAGGTTTGGAATGAGTGTAGAAAACGCAAACAACATAAAATTAGCCTTGACTTTCAAACTCTTTTTACCAATCTTTCTCACGATTTTATAGCTAATTAAGCATTTAAAGGGAGTTCTGCTCAATGCCCAAAAAGATATTATTACTCACCTCTTTCATTTTACTTTCTATTATTCAAGTAAAAGCTCAAACTGTTATCGGAAAATATGCCGGAGAATTTCTTTCCATCGGAGTAGGCGGACGGCCTTTAGGTATGGGCGGCGCTTTTGTAGCGGTTGCTAATGATGTAACGTCCGGCTATTATAATCCTGCCGGCCTTGCGCATCTTAATTATCCGCAAATTTCTTTAATGCACGATGAGCGTTACGGAAATTTAGTTAATTATGATTATGCCGCAGTGGCTTTACCTTTTGGTAATGATATGAGTTTCGGAATAAGCGCGATGCGTCTCGGAGTTGACGGAATTCCTGATACACGCAAAGCCTTATATGACGCTAATGGTGACGGTGTTTTAGACATAAACGATGACCGGCTCGATTACAGTCAAATAACAGAATTCAGTGACCAAGATTGGGCGTTTTATCTTACCTTTGCAAAAAGATACAGCGATAAATTTTATTACGGCGCAAATGTAAAAATTTTAAGAAGAAGCATTGCCGAATTCAGCGCGACTGGAGTAGGATTTGATGTGGGCGCTTGGTATACTCCTTTTGATAATTTTGAATTGGGCGCAAATGTTCAAGATATTACAACAACTTTAGTTGCCTGGAATACAGGAAGAAATGAGCTTATTTCTCCAACGGCAAAAATTGGCGCGGCATATAATTGGGAAATTCTGGGTGGAAGAATAACTCCGGTTTTAGATTTTGATATTAGGTTTGAGAACAGAAGATTCGCAAGTAATTTTCATTTAGGCCCTGTCAGTTTCGATATGCATGCCGGCTTAGAATATAACTTTAAGAATTTATTTTCCGTTAGAGCGGGTTATAACGATGTTAAACAATTTACTATCGGCGCGGGAGTAAAATTACCGAAACTTAATATCGATTACTCTTTCGCACGATTTAATATGTCAGAGTTAGACAGGCTTCCAGATACACATCGAATTTCTTTAATTCTTACTTTGGAAGAACCTAAATTTTTAAGAACAGGTATTTGAAATAACTTAGAACTTCAACAAAAAGCGGCTTTTCTGCCGCTTTTTCCGTAAAAACCAATATCTAATTATTTTTTTATCGCTTCCAGTAATGTATTAACTAAAACCTTATTCTCTACAGGCTTAGTTAAAAAGGAATCCACTCCGGAACTAATGGCGTTTTCCCTATCTTTTTTAAAAGCATGCGCGGTTAAACAAACAATAGGAATATTTTTATAACGCGGATTTTCCCTTATTTCTTTTGTTAATTCTAAACCATTTTTCTTCCCTTTTAAAGAAATATCCATAAGAATAATATCAAAACTATCATTATTTAAAAGTTCATAAAATGATTGTTCCGAATCGCAAATCTTAACATCAAAATATTTTTTTAGGAACATCTCTAAAAACTTTTGATTTTCAAAATCGTCTTCTGTAATTAAAAGTTTTGGTTTGCTGTCATTCATAAATTTATCCGCCCTCTCAATTTTTAAAAATTACTGTAAAAATGGAACCATGATTTTTTACACTGGAAACCTTTATCTCAGCGTCATTCAATTCAGCGTATTTATTACAAATAGCTAAACCAATACCTGTGCCCTCAAACGGTCGGTTGTACCCCATTACTTCTTGAGTAAAAGGAGTAAAAAGCTTATCTACATAATTCTGAGACATTCCAATGCCTGAATCTGCTACTGAAACAATTATATTTCTTTCTTCGTTCCTATTCACAATTATTTTTATTACACCTTTTTCCGTATACTTAATGGCGTTGTCTACTAAATTTAAAAATATTTGGTTAATGGCATAATTATCGCCTATTAATTCTGTTTCTTTAATTTTTTGTTCATATAAAAGATCAAGTTTTTTAGCTTTCACTTCGGATTGATATTCGTCTACCAAACCTTTAAGTAGTTTATTTAGATCAATTTTTTCTTTTTTTGTTTCAATTTTTCCTAAATGAAGCTGCGACATATTTAATAGTTGGTCAATAGTGCGCTTAAGTCTTTTTCCGCTGTTTTCTATTGCCAAAAACGCATAATCCAATTCTTCGGTTAAATGCTCTTTAACTTCCTCGCGAATTATGGTATTAAAACCCAAAACCGCGGTTAACGGTGAACGTATTTCGTGTGAGATTTGGGCTAAAAAATAAGATTTAAGTTTTTCCGACTCTTCAGCCTGATTAAGCGCATAAATAAGTTGTTCTTCTGTTTGTTTTAAATCAGAAATATTACTCCCATAAATCTGACCTATATTCAGATCCGGAATGCCGCGTAATATAAATTTATAATATTCTTCGCCCACGGGGGTTATTAAAATAGAGTGCTTACTATTTTTAATCAGATTTTCTAAATCAATATTTTTTATATTCGGAATTATTTCATGAAGGGATTTACCGACAGCGTAATTATTCGGGAAAAGTTTTACTCCTGCTTCGTTCGCCATTATAATTCTTCCTTCATCATCAAATCGAAAGACCGGATCAGGATCAAGTTCCGCGAAAGCGGCCATTAACTGTGTGTGCTGTGCTTTTAAATCCTGTTTCTCCTTTAAATATTTTAACCGCATAGGTATAATAATATAACGGTAAAAGATAATGGTAATTACCAGCCCAATTACAAGAATTGTTAATGAAAGTAAAATAGGATTATTGAAATTTAAGAAGGATTCTAAATTTGTCCTCTTTAAAGAAGCAGAAATAGAGTCCGAGTAAGATTTCAAATATTGTAGTAAGATGATAAAATGTAAGTGCATTGGGTTGATTAGTGAATACTATAATAAATTTAGTGAACACAGATAATTGATACAAGAAAAGTAAGAGCAATAATATATTAATTATTCTTTCAGAATTAATTTTAATGATAATTATCTCTAATATTTTTAAAAGTATGAGTAAAACAGCAATACCATATAGAATTTGGTCAATTATTAATGAATTAATTAGAAAATGCTGTGCAAGTATTACTACTAAAAATAAAATAATATGATTTAACTTGTACCTATTCGTTTTCATAGAAGGCAAAGAAAAATACATTGCAAAATTTAATGTTGCGTATATAAAAATGTTTTGAGAATGAAATGCTAATATATACATTAGACCAATCGGATCACAAACTGCTAGAATTATAAAGAAATAGAAATATTGATTTCCATACTGTCTAAATGCTGCAATAGACCAAATTACTAAAGAAAGTAAGAGCAGCATAAGAGGAAAATTGATCATAAAATTAATAACAATCTGGAGGACAAATGAATGCATTATCGATAGTTAATTTTCCGTTACTAACTGTTATCAAACTATCTCTATCATCAACAGTGGTAACATCCATTCCACCTGAATTTAAAAGTTCTTCCATTTTACTTACGCTGTACATATTAAAAACTTCATCAGATTTTACAGAAGCTCCTTTAGGATAAACTACATCCCTATTTTTGTTTAATATATAAATTTGCCCATTTTTAATTTTAACCAACACATAATCGTTAATTTTATTTAAGATATTCTTAAATACTTCGGTTTTTATTTGTTTTGAATCAACTACCTTTCCGAAAAGTTTATTTGCATCTGTTGATGTAAAAATTTTCCCAATTTCTTTTTGCCCGAAAGTATATCCGGATAAAAGTGAAATAAATATCCCCACTATACAAACATTCTTAATTGTGTTCATGTCAGTCCCTATTAATTTCAAAGTAATATATAAAAATAGATATCAACAAAGTTAATTCCAATACAAATTGCGGTTTTTCCACATATGTTTATAATTTATAATATTGTGTACTTATTTAAAAAAGCATAAGTGAAAAAATCTTTAGAGCATCATTATGAAAATCTTTTCAATCAGAAGGAATTCAAAAATCATTTCCACTGAAAATCAGTTTTAATCGGAGAGGAATTACTAAAAAAAAGCTTCTATTGTATTCCCATATAAATATTTTTAACTAAAAGTACAACCCTATTGTAAATATTCAATCGAACGAATTGTTGTCATCCTAAAATAATAAATCCACCAAAATTTCAAATGCAGTAGTTGTATAGAAGTAAAAATGGAATTTTGTTGGTTATTCATAATATTAAGCATTTTTGTAACTGTAGTAACCTGATAGAAAATTAGCATAAGAAAATAAATATTTAGAATTTTTTCGCTAGAAAAAGAATGTATGAAGAGTTCTAAAATTTTCAATAAAATTAAAAAATTTACTGTATCATTAAGTATCTGTTCAATAGTTAAATCACTAATTACAAAATGCTGTGCAAGTATAACTATTAAAATAAAAAAATGATAAATGTAATTATTGTCTAATTCTGTTTATCGGAGAAGAGAAAAAGAAATCGTGTGAAATCTAATATAGTATAAACATATACATTTGGAGCGTGGAAAATATACATATAAATAAAGCCACAAGGATCCATTAAAGCTAAAAAATAAAAGAAATAAAAGTATTTTCCGCCGGATTGCCTAAATGCCGCTACGGTCCAGACTATTAAAGAAGTAAGACTAATTAATCTTAAATAAATGAGCGGCATTTTGTATTATGGAAGATAGAAGAATAAACATTTGACGTTAAATAAACTAAATATAACTTTATCATTCAATACTAAGGGATATTTTTAAATTGATTTTCTTTAAATATAAAGAAATAAAGCATTAAAATTTCTTCAAAAACTGATTATTATAATATGAAAGTTACGCATGAACATTTGTTAAGCTCAAATTGTCACTGTTATTCAAACCGAAGTGGGATTTTAAATTGATTTTCTCTGAAGAAGCAGAAGTAAAGGCCGATCATAATTTCAAACGCTGTAGTAATCCAAAAATAAATAATATTTTGAGGCTGAATTGTAAAATATGAAATAAATTTAACAAATACTGTTAACTGATATAATAATAACACTACAAAGAATAGACTTAAATTTTTTTTATAATAAGCTGAAATGATTATAAGTTCCAATATTTTAACAAAGACAATCAATATAGCTAATCCATATAAGATTTGATCAATGAATAAATTATTAAAAACGATATGCTGAATAATGATTAAAGAAGGAATTAAAATAATAAGTATTTGAAATTTCTTTTTTTTATCATGATTTAAGAGTGCTGAATATTCTAAAAAATGAAATACCGCAAATAGAAAAATATTAAAAGAATGAAATAATTTCACGTAGATAAAACCAACAGGATCCATTATCGCAAGGAAGAAAAAGAAATAAAAATATTTACTGCCGGATTGTCTAACAGCGGCTAGAGTCCAGACAATTATGGATATAAGAGTTATTAATTTTATATAAAAGAATGACATTAGTATTGGTTATAGAGGAGAATAAAAATTATTTGATAACCTAAATATTTTAAAGGTTAAAAATAGAAATGGTAAAGACAAAATCCAATTTTATAAAACTTAATGGGAAAAATTATTTTTTCAGCTGAATATTTTTTTCTAATTTTGAAGTTAAAATAAAACCATTTATAACTTCCAAAAGTTTAGCATTACTTACAGGCTTTTCTAAAAAATAATCTACACCGGCATTAAACGCATTCTGTTTGTCTATCTCTAAAACGTGCGCGGAAAGACATAAGACAGGAATATTTTTATAGAGAATATTCTGTTTTATTTCGCGTGTAAGCTGCAACCCATCCTTTCTCCCTTTTATGGCTATATCCATAATTATTAAATCTATTGAGTGTTGATTTAATTTTCTGTAAAAATCAGATTCGTTATTGCAGATATAGAGTTCGTATTTTTTGAGCAGAAATTTTAGGAAGATTTGTGAGTCTATATCATCTTCGACCAGTAAAATTTTTGATTTGTCCATTTTACCCTCTTAAAAAAAGGAACCTAAAGCGCATTTTTTAGGTTCCCTAAAAACCCCCAAGCTAACCCCTGCCCGAATTATTTTCAAAACTTCGGAGTAAAAATAGTAAATCAGAGGTCGAGATAAATCAGTAAAACTCCGTAATTTTAACTAGGGAATTTCCGTAATTCCGTCTACGGTATTTCCGTATATCACAAAGAATTTTTACCGGTTTTGGGGAGGAACTTTTAAATTCGCTTAATTTATTTTAATTAATATTTTTTTATCCAGGTTTATTTTCGTTTTCATAAGCATATCTAATTAAAGCGTTTGTATTTTTCAAATTTAATTTTTGTACAAGATTTGTTTTATGTGTATCAACTGTTCTGGGAGAAATATTAAGTTTATCTCCTATTTCTATATTAGAAAAGCCTCTTCCAACCCAATATAATATCTCTTTTTCTCTTTTTGTTAAAATTATTTTTCCCTCAGTCGTTCCATCAGTATTATGTTTATTTAGAAATTTATTAAGAAGAACTTCAGAAAAATTATTGCCGAAAAATTTTTGCCCGGAAGCGATTTTTGTTATAGCCAGAGTAATTTCTTCTTTAGTAGTATTTTTGTGCAGAAGTCCGTCAGCGCCGTTTATTAATGCGTTGTATATATATTCTTCATTTTCATGCATAGTTAAAATTAAAATTTGAGTTTCCGGACGTTGACGTTTTATTTCTTTAGTAGCTTCAATTCCTGAAATGCCGGGCATTGAAATATCAATTAATGCGACATCCGGTTTTAATTTTATTACTTTTTCAATCGCTTCTTCACCGTTTTCAGCTTCGCCTATTATTTCCATATTATCATTTTCTTTCAAAAGGCTAAATACTCCCGCGCGTACTAAAGCATGATCATCAACAATAAGTATTTTAATTTTTGTCATTTTTGCTCCTTTATTGGAATTTCGACAATAATTTCTGTTCCGTACCCAATTTTTGAATCAATAATAAATTTACCGTTAAACGATAAAGTTCTTTCATACATGTTTAAGAGTCCTAAACTTTTGATTTTCGATCTGTTGTTTGTAATATTTTTTGAATCAAAACCGACTCCGTCATCCTCAACCATTAATCTTATGAAGTTAGGGTGTTTTACAAGCTGAACATAAAATTCTCTGGCGTCGGAATGTTTAACAATATTATTTAACGCTTCTTGAGTAATTCTATAAAGACAGGTTTCCAAATCTTTGCCTAATCTTTTATTTAATTTTATCGACTGAAAGCTCCCGTGAATTCCGCTGTTATTGGAAATTTCATTACAAAGTGATTTTAAAGACGGTACTAGACCGAAGTCATCTAGAACACGGGGTTTGAGCCGGTAAGAAATATCTTTTATCTCTACCATCGCTTTATCCAGAAGCACTGAAATATTTCTTACTCTGCTGCTGGATTTTATATCGCCGTTTACCTCATCTTTAAGTACTTCAAGATTAAGCCTAATTGAAGTTAAAAGCTGACCGAAATTATCATGTAATTCACGCGAAATTTTTTGTTTTTCAGATTCCTGAACTTTTTGAAGATGGTTCGAAAGTTCTCTCAATTTTTTGCGGGATAATGTTAAATCTCTTTCAATATTTTTACGGGAAGTTATATCATGACAATATATTTGCCCGCATTCCATTTCGGGAATTCCTTTTATATTTATATCATAAAAACTACTATTCATTTTAATTACAAAATTTCTGGATCCGGCATTTTCTATAATTTCTTTGTAATCTATATTTTCTATTTGAGAAAAAATATCATTTATATTTATTCCTTCTTTATAAATATCCTTAAATATTTCTAGGCCGGCGTTATTTGCTAGTATTATTTTCCCTTCTTCATCAAAGCGAAATACGGGATCCGGGTCAAGTTCAGTAAACAGCGCCATAAGACGCGCATTTTTTAATTCAAGATTTTCTTTTTCTAGTTTATATTTTTTTTGAAGAGGAATAATTATATGTACATAAAAAATATAGATGACGCTAAGTAAAGCTAATATTAAAAGAATTGAATAAATTACAGGATTGTTTAAACTAAAAAATAAGCTCTGGGCAATTTTTAGATAATATGTTGAAAGAATACCTAACAATATATTTTTAATTTGAAATTAAAATTCATTAAGATTTTTAGCTTGAATAGTGGAATATTTTATAACCGGAGAACCCCCGAGTTTTTAATTTTTGAAGATCAGTCGTGTAATTTTACAAAATTATTTGATAATTTACCATAGCAGCAGTAAAATTGAACATATTCTGCTTGAAAAGTTTTGAATATTATATTTAAGAAAAATGAGTAAAATCTAATGCCGGAATTTCAGCAGATCGGGAAGTTTTTGATTTTCGGGGGAATTTTTATTGTTGTTATAGGAATAATATTTTTATTCGGAGATAAAATACCTTTTCTCGGTAAGCTTCCGGGAGATATTTATATTAAAAAAGAAAATTTTACTTTCTACTTTCCCATTGTCACTTCCATAGTTTTAAGTTTATTGATAAGCCTAATTTTTTACCTCTTTAAAAAATAAAAGGACCGCCCGATTGTTCAGACAGTCCATTTAAATTTTTATCTTACCGTTATGATTTACTTTGAATTAAAGTTTCAATTTTATTTGATAAAACATCTTTGGGAACCAAACCGACGTGAGAATCCACAATATTTCCATCTTTATCAATAATAAATGAAGTAGGAATTGCTTCTATACCTCCGAAATCATTTATTACTTTTTCACTAGTAAAAACAATCGGATAATTAATCCCCTGATCTTTTACAAAAGGTTTTACGTCATTAATTGTATTAGTTCCATCAACAGAAATACCAATAATTACTAAATTATCTTTATATTTTTTCTGCAAATCTATAAGATCCGGAATTCCTTTTCTGCAAGGCGGGCACCAGGTTGCCCAAAAATCTACAATTACAACTTTTCCTTTATAATCAGATAGTTTAACTTCTTTTCCACTAACTGATCTTAAAGAAAACTCCGGTGCTTTTTTTAAATCTGTGGAATTATGAGTCATAGGTGTATTTTGATTAACTGCCGGAGTTTCGGATTTTAAATCATTTTTATCATTCTTTTCACATCCGAATAAAGCCACCGTCATTAACAATAAAATAGCTATAAAAGCATTTTTCTTCATATTATCTCCTTTATTTTAAAATCTTATTTATGCATTTGAAGTGCCGGATTTACAGATGTATCAACTTGTGCTTTTGTATTTGATACACCGGGAGGAGTAGGCCCTTCCTCGGGAACTTGTCTGGTATTATTTACAATAAAAAATATTGTTAGAATTATAATAATTACAATAGTCCAAACAGTATTTTTATAACGCGGATCAATTAAAGGTTTTTTCTCCGCTTTTTGAGTTTTACCTATTTGTCTCTCTCTCGGTTTTCTATTTTTTTGTGCCATAACCTATTTTTGTTTGATGAATTTTTACTCAATTGGTTTCCGTAAAAATAATAATTTATTTAGACAAAACAGTAATATCTTGTTATTAAAATATTTCTAACTGGTTACTCTGATTAGAAGCAAAAAGTTCTGTAGTTAAATGAATTTTTTTAGTATTCAAATTATATTTTTTACAACTGAGCTTAAATAATTTAATTATTGCCTCATTTTGTTCGCCTTCGCCGGTAAACCTTTTCCCGAATTCAGATTCATTTAGCTTCCCGTTCCGCATTTCTTTAATTTTGTTTATTATTTTAGATGCCCTATCAGGAAAATTAATTTCAATCCAATTGACAAATATTTCTTTAACTGAATACGGAAGCCTTAACATAATATAACTTGCTGATAACGCTCCGTTAGACGCTGACTCTTTTAATATCGCGGGAATTTCGTTATCGTTTAATCCCGGTATTAACGGCGCGATATTTACTCCTGTAGGAATTCCTTTTTGCGAAAGTAAATTAATTGTTTTTAATCTCCGCAGCGGTTGAGCTGTTCTAGGTTCCATTTTTCCGATTAAATCTTTGTCCAGACTTGTAAGAGAAACGGTAACTTTTATAAGATTTAATTTTGCCATTTCAGATAAAATATCAGCATCTCTTTGAATTAGAGAGTTTTTTGTAATAATTGCCGCAGGATTTTTATACTTCAAACAGACTTGTAAAGTTCTTCGAGTTATTTCTAATTTCCTCTCTATAGGCTGATAACAATCTGTATTTCCGGAAAACATAATCATTTTAGGTATGTAGCTTTTTTTCTTAAAAACAGATTCCAAAAGTTCCGGCGCGTCTTCTTTTACCATAATTTTAGTTTCGAAATCAAGTCCGGCGGAAAAGCCTAAAAATTCATGCGTAGGACGCGCGTAACAATATACACAGCCATGTTCGCATCCTCTGTAGGGATTTATAGAATAATCGAATCCTAAGTCATAACTATCATTTTTAGCAATTATAGATTTACTGCTGTCTTTATAGAAAATTGTTTTAGTTTTAGTTTTTTGTTCTTCATTTTCTTCTAAAAAACCATCAACCTCATCAGTTTCAAATTCTTCTATTGATAAAACTTCAAACCGATTTTTAGGATTATAATTTGCTCCTCTTCCTTTTATTAGTTTTTTACTCATATTATATATTTTGGTTTAGAAAGATTTGGTAAAAATAAGGAAAGTAGAATTTTAAAGGTGTGGAAAAAATATTCTCTAAAAAAAAGAAAAATCCAACTAAGTACCCCACCTAATTGGATTTTAATTTCAAAAATTATTTTTTGAAGTGAAATTATTCATGTGATTTCTTTTTCATTTTATAAGCAATGAACGAACCACCAATAAGTACACACATAGAGCCTGCAAATACAGACACTGCTGAAAACACGAGTGATGATAACTCCATTTTGGCCCTCCCAAAGTGAAATTGATTGAAGTTAGATTAACTGTTATGAATAAAAAAACCGCACAACTTTTTATTCATCAATCTCCCCAATTGAGTTGGTAACATAATAAATGAATTTGATTATGTAAAGATAATTTCTTAGGTACTTGGGTATTTACGATTTATTTTCCGACAAAAGGACTTTATAATCGACGAACGGTATGTTAAATATCAAATACTGGCAAAATATCTTAAGATATTTTCCGCAAAAAAATTGAGAATTCAATTTTAGAAAACCAAGGTTCAAATTTTAATTTATTTTAGCGGCAAAAATATGAGAATGAAATCCTTTTAATTCAATAAATATTCCGGGTTCTTTAAGTTCTTCCATATTTCGGCTATATTCATTTCCGGAAAGCAAATCAGTAAAATAAATTTTATTAAATTTTGAGGGAAGATTTAATTTAATCCGGCATTGAGCTGTATTATTTAAATAATTTATAATCACAATTCTAACTTCATTTTCATAAAGCCACTGCCACGCAAAAATATAATTACAAGTATCATTATTTACGGCGGCGGGAACGGTTGTCAATAATTTCCATTCTCCTTTTCTAAAAATATCATGCTTAGTAATTTCTAATAATTTATCATAATATTCATCCGAGAAGGTGGATTTTTTTTCATCCGGCAAACGTCCTATTTGCACAGGCAATTTTAATCTTCTTCCTTCAAACTGCCCGTCATGGTACAGCACCATTCCCTGAATAGTACTAATAACAGTAGCTGCCGCAAGACATCGTTCTTTGCCCAGAGCTGTTACCGCGCGTTCTTCATCATGATTTTCAATAAAACGAACAGATTTTAACTGGTAAGATTTATCCGCATTTAAATGTGCTTTAACGCCGGGAATATCTTTTGTTATCAACCGGTCATATAACCTTTTATCATACGTATAATCAAACCCTAACTGCTGAAGATCCCATTCTAAATCCCAATACGCTTCGGCTAAAAAAATAAAATTTGGGTATTTCTGTTTAACTTTTTTTATTGCTATTTCCCAAAATTCATTTTGGGGTTTTTTAAATGAGGATTTATTTAAAGTTCCCATCCATGTATTATTGAAAACATTATTTAAAGGAAGCATAGCCATATCGCATCTTACACCGTCCGCGGCCTCACTTATTTTCAGTAAGTTATCCTGCATAAATTCACGGGCTTGTTGGCTGAAGTAATTAATTTGCACAGTATCTGTCCACGCGGGAAAAAGCGGATCTCTGCCGTGAGCAAAAATATAATCTTTATTTAATTCTGTTTTGAAAAAAGTAAAAGGATCTCGAATAAATGATTCTTCATCTGTATGAAGAAAGATTTCGGGATTAGTTTTTAATAATTTTGATCCGGCGTTAAAATGATTGGGTATGAAATCGAGAAATAATTTTAAACCTATACTGTTTAACATTTCTCTAAATCTCAGCAGATCATCCCAATTTCCTATAATCGGATTAATCTCATACTCTTCAACCGCATAAGGAGAACCGACTACATCTTCATTTTTAAAATCTTTTAGAGCTTTTTTATACGCTGAAATTAATTCAGGAGTAAAACAGCATTCTTTTATTATGTGCGGGCATGTATTCCAGAGCCCCATAAACCAAACTATATTTATGCCTTTATTTTTTAAGTAGAGAAAGTAATCTTTAGGAAGGTCGGATAATTTTTTATCCGGATAATTTTGTTTTAACCAAACTCGCAGATTTATTTCGTAGAGTCTTAGATTATACATCTTTTTCTTATCATAAATAAAAATGTTTTATATTAATAAAAAAGAATTTTAAACTCGCCATAAAAATAACAGTTTCTTGCAAACGGACAAAATTGATATTAAAATGAATATTTTTTAACTCAATTAATTAAATAATTTAACTCGGAAAAGGTAGAAATTACATTTGCTTAAGGAACAATTTACATTATGATGTAAAAATTTCTTATCATTATTCGTTCCCCCTGGATAAGATCTAAAAATAAAATCAATTTTTTTAATCTTTTTCAAACAATTACCGTAAAACAAAAACAATGTAAAATTCTCAGTGGCATAGTATAAATTATTCAATTCTAAAAAAATGTTGAAACTCATCTGGTATAGAAATTGTTAAAGATTCGGAAAAGGAATGTGATCTAAATCTATTTTTCTATAAAAATTCGTCTGCATTTTCCCCAATGAAAAAAAGAACTAATAATTAGAGGTATTTTAAATGCTCAAGGAAAAACATAAAATTAAGGAACCTGACATGATGGGTTCAGGTAATGGATTAGAAACAGATATTGATGCTTATGAAAAAAGAGCTATCAAGGATATCAGATTTACATTAATTATTAAGCCCGCAATAATCTCTTTTATTGCTTTAATAATATCCTTCTTTCTTGATTTATCTACTGTCCCGATTTTAGGTAATGTTACAACAGATATCGCGGAATCTTTATTTCCGGGCTGGCATCCTTCTGCCGAAATGATAGCTCCGTATAGTTTTTGGTGGCTTCCTGTTTTTGTTTACGCACTGTTCATCTTTCTGGCATATTTAGCATACAGTAATTTAAAACTTGAAGTAATGAGAACACCGGCTTCGGAAACTATCGACAGAGTGATTACTTCATATACTAGTATAATAGATAGTATTTCTACAGCCCTGCCATTAATAGGCGCCGCTATTTTATTAGTAAGTATTAGACTCGGAGAAGAAGTATTTTTAGGAATATCTGTTCCTTTTGAAATTAAGGCTCTAATTATTCTTGCTTTAGGAAAATTATTTGAACCAGTGCTTGATGAATTAGGCGTTGAATTTCAAAATATAGTTAATCATGTAAAAGATATTAGAGAAAAATATTATTCAAGG
This sequence comes from uncultured Bacteroidota bacterium, assembly GCA_963798775.1. Taxonomy (GTDB): domain Bacteria; phylum Bacteroidota; class Ignavibacteria; order Ignavibacteriales; family Ignavibacteriaceae; genus CAWCUK01. The sequence goes on along the minus strand of CAWCUK010000003.1, from coordinate 369,123 downwards.
CTGCAGGTCGAAAATTCGGCTAAAATTCTTGCAAGATTAACTTCTATTCAGGCAGGATTAAGTGTTCCCAATGTTTCAGAAACATCGGTAAAAGAATTAGAACAATACAAAAATATACTCGGACAGGCTTCCAACTACAGCGAAAGTATAATGAAAAATTATGCCGCGGTACATGAACTTATGGGAAAAATGGAAAAAATGAACGGCTTTAGCCCTGAAAAAGTTGAACAGCTTAAATCGCTGGCGAATTCAATTTCGCAGGCAACAAGTTCATTAAGTGATGAAAAAACCATTACAGGATTAAAATATTTAGAATCAATTGTAAAAAAATAATTGAGTTAAAATGATAAAGAAAAACAGAGACAGTAAGTTTATAATATATCAAGTACTTTACATTTTTGTAATAACAGTACTAACATTAAAAGGCGCTGATATAGATTTAAATAAAGTAATTTCTAAAAAAGAAGCTGTAAGTAAAAATGTAAAAGATTCTCTGGTAGTTTTATTGGATTCTCTTTATAAGCAAGGGTTAAATTTTCAAATAAAAGTTGATCAGAACGAAAACGCACTTGAAGAAAACAGTGAACTTAAAGATAAACTTGCCAGCTTAAATGAAAAAATGCAGGATTTAACAACCAAACTAAAAGAAGTTCCAGTTGAAGAAAGAACGCCGGAAAAAAAGCCTGACGAAAAAAAGGAAAGAGAGCAAACTGTCCTTCAATCCCCTATTTCCGTAGAACAAACCTTTATACAGTACACATGGAACATTGCAAAGAATACCGGAAATGTTGCGACAGAAATATATGACCCTAATAATATGAGTAAACCTTTGGCAGTTATTCCTCCCGGCCAGGAAAAGAAGTTTAATCTAACCGATCAAAAAGAAGTAATAGCAAAATTCGGAAGTCAGCAGCAGACAATTAAAGTAGTTCCGAATCTACCGCCTGTAATTAAAATTGAAAGAGCTACCACAAAAATGAATAGTTCTGATATATACGTTCAGGAACTGCAGAGAATTACGGTATTTAATGTAACAATAGTGGATGAAAGGCCGAAACAATTAAAAGTTACCTATAACGGTCCAATTTCGGTAAGCGGTCCTCACGCCGATAGTAAGGGAAATATGGTTTATAATGTTTCTCTTAAAATTGCTTCCACTGAAAATAGGTTTGATGAATGGCTGGATAAATACGGAAATTTAAGAGAACCTGACGGAAGATATAAAGTTAATTTCTTCTTCACGGTTACAGATGAAGTTTCAAAGGATAGAGTTCAAGTGGGTGATTCATTTTATTTTACAGATTTTTCTAAATAAAAAACCCGGATAAGTTATATGAGAACATACAAACTTTTTTTCCTGTTGCTCTTAATCTTTTTCGCGGCAGCCGCAAATTTTATAATGGCGCAAGATGAAGGCGAAGAAAAGATCGAATACTATCAAATGGAACCTCTTGATGATAGTTTATTTATTAAAATTCAACAAGAAGTATTTATAGATCCACCTGATCCTAAAGCTGAAATTATTGTTGATTTAAGAGATCCGAATAATCAGACGGTTTCCATTAAAGGAACATTATATCCTTTTCTCGCGTTCACACCGGAAACCAGGGCAAAAATTATAACTTATCCATTTAAAATTAATCTAGAAGAAAATATTAATTATGGTTCTGTTTTTACCCGTGTATTTGAAAAGATGCGAATTAGTAAATTCGTTTCACCCCCTTCTGTAACTCAAATATCTCCTTCACTTCAATATATAAATCCTTTCCTGCAGCTTTTCGGAGGTGAAAGGTTTGGTATTCCTATCAAGAGAGATATCGGAATTTCTTTCGGTGTCGGCACTCCATATTCGGGTCCTTTAGAAACAAATTTTGTAGAAGCTAACTTCCATATTCTTGGTTTCTTTGCCGGCGCTTATAGTTCCATTGATGCTTTTACTGAACTTAAAACAGAAGAAAATCAAAATAATTTATATGCTACTTCGGGATATCAATTAGGTTATGTAATTCCGTTCGGTAATTTTTTTCAAGTAAGTTATCTGGATGTAACTAAAAAACCTAATTCTAATATGTATAATAAATATAGAGCCGATACTACAAAATATTCACAGGTAAAAATAATAGATAAAGCGTTTGTTAACTGGGAATTAAGATATCCGCTTTCAGTTCTCGGTTCTACCAGAGGAAAATTATATGTAGCGCAGTATTTAAACGAATGGCATATTGGTTTTACGGGACGCGAACTATCATTGGCGGGAAGTACTTTTGATTTTAGATTTGACGCTATGCCCCACAGCGATGTAAGACAGCCGGAATATGTTGTTGATATTCTAGTTCAAAAAATTATGGAAAGCTGGGCGTTTAGTGCTTTTGCCATAGGTCCATCAGCAGTTTTTTCAACTACTAAAAATGGAAGCTTCGGCGTTACTTCATTATTTTTAAATGTAAGACTGAAAGTAGGAACTTCTTTCTAATAATATAATTTTTGCATTAAAGGATTGTTTGTTTAATAAACAATCCTTTTTTCACGCTTTTATTTCCAAATTTTCAGCCGCATCTTTATCCAGCATCCATTCAACAAAACCTTTCATCGGCCTTACTGTATTTGCCGGAGCCAAACGTTCTCCCCATTCGCCCGTAATAACTTTATTAACAATATCAGATTTTTCTGAACCGGTAACAATAAAAGTAACTCTTTCCGCGTCTTTTAAAACTTTTGGTGTTAAAGATATTCTTTGCTGTCCGGTTTCAGGATGCACCGCAACTCCGCTAATATCGTCATAAACCGGTTTTAATTCTTGATTAGGAAAAAGTGAGGCTGTATGGCCGTCTTTTCCCAGCCCGAGAAATATCCAATCAAACCGGGGGAAACCATTTTCATCTTTTTGAACTTTATCATTTATTTCGGCCGCGTATCTTTTAGCTTCATTATGAACTTCTTCTTCACCTTTTACACGATGAATATTTGAATCTTTAATATTAATTTTATCCAGTAATATTTTTTTTGTCATTCCATAATTACTTTCATCATTATCCGGCGGAACCATTCTTTCATCGCACCAAAAAATATGAATTTTATTCCAATCTATATTTTTATTGTAATCATCTGAAGCTAATTTTTCAAATAATATTTTGGGAGTACCGCCTCCGGAAACAGCAATAAAAAATTCACCGTTTTTCTTATCAACTTCATCCTTTAGCTGGCTAGCAATATCTTCGGCAATATCCTCAGGCGAAGATAAAACATGAACTGTAGTTTCCATATCATTTCCTTTCATAATTAAACAAAAGAAATTTAAGTATCTTATTTTAAAGCTATTAATAATAAAATCACACAACAAACTGATGAAATATAAATCAACATAAATCTATTTTATAAACTTTATTTTTTATTATGTTTGAAGTATTATTTTCCCTTTAATTTTTACGTTTGAAATATGAAACAATCTATAATATTATGGTTGGGGGCTTTTATCATTACATTCCTTTCGGGGTATTTGCAAAGCCTTACAAGTACCGGTTATCCTATAAACGGGACGGTTGGTATTGAGGGGAAAAAGGTAACTTATAAATTTGAAAAAGTTCATCATGGAGATGATAATTATAAAATAATTATTTTTTCTGAAATACCGGATTTGAATGGTGTAGTCCAATGGAAGCAACCGGGAGAAGAAAATGTTTACAATGAAATTAATTTGAAAAAGGAAAACGGAAATTTTTTAGCCGCTAGTATACCGGGTTACCCACCGTCAACTAAAGTTGAGTACCGGGTAAAAATTACCCACAATAATCAAACATATTTTTTACCTTCGGAAAATCCGGTTGAACTTACTTTTTTCGGAGAAGTTTCATCACAAATAACAACTTTTTGCTTTCTCTTTTTATACGGTGGATTATTATTAAGCACCAGAACGGCTTTAGAGTATTTTAATGAAAAACGAAGAACAAGAATAAAAATGTATACTCTATTTACAATATTCGCGTTTTTTGGTTACGGGCTTGCTCTTTACCCTATCAAACGTTCTTATGAAATGGGAAATATCGGAACCAGGGGATTGCCCATATCAGAAATATTCGGAGTAGGGCCTTTTTTACTATTCGCGATTTGGATAATCGGAATGATTTTAATTTTTAATACTCAAAAACCAAAAATATGGGCTTTAGTTACCGGGATTATAACTTTAATTATTTTTCAAATTTCTTTTTAAGCTAATACTTTTATTACATTTTCATGAATTAGAGGAGAAGCCGCTACTATACTATTACCGGTTACAGGATTATTCCCGTTATAATCTGTAATTATACCTCCCGCGCCTTTAATAATAGGAATTACCGCCAGCGAATCCCAGGGAGACATAATCGGGTCAATCATAATATCCGCAAAACCTGTTGCTAAAAGATAATAACCGTAACAGTCACCCCAATTGCGATAAAGTTTTACTTGATGAATTAAAGAATTAAATTTTTCAGAATTTTGATATTCTTCAATATTTAAATGATCGGTAGTTAATAGAACCGCGTCCGATAAACTTTTACATTTTCGTACAGAAGTTTTTATACCGTTTATTTCTGATGATTGATTATCGCCGATTAGAAATTCTTCCAATATAGGCTGATTTATTACACCGAAAATAGGTTCACCATTTTTAAGAAGAGCAATTAAAGTACCAAATGTAACTGTTCCGCAAATAAAACTTTTAGTTCCGTCTATAGGATCAAGTATCCATTTATATTCCGCATCAGCATTATGATCACCAAATTCCTCGCCCAGAATTCCATGTTCAGGAAATTTTTCCATTATTTCATTACGCATAATTTCTTCCGCGTTTTTATCCGCTATAGTTACAGGAGAATTATCAGCTTTGGAATCTACAGATACAGAAGTTCGGAAATACGCTTTTATAACCTCTCCGCTTAAATCGGCTAAATGACGCGCGAATAATTTATAATCTTTTAAATCTTCCATAACACTTAGAAATTGTTAAATGAATATTAAATAAAAAGGTTTAACTTTTGGTTGAAAAAAAGCACAAAAATTTAAACTGTAAATGTACGAATAGAATTTTTAATTTTATAGGATATTTATGATGATGAAGCGATTTGTTCATCCGGAAAATTGTTCAATAAAAAGAACAAATTCTTGGATTTGGTTTTGAGCGGGGACAATAAATTATACAATCTTCCCCATATAAACATCAAATACTATAACTAAACTTAGCTGTTCTGCTTTCTTCTGTTACAACTTTAAAATAATCTTCTTGTTTAACAAAAAGATTTTCAATCTCTGATTTTAATTGACTTAAATTTTTCTCAAAATTTTCTAACTCACTCAAGATTTTTTCTTTAGTATTTTCAAAATAATTTTTTAGATTTAAAAATACAGTGAAGTAATAATTAATACCTTCTTGCAGATTATTAACAAATGTCAGCAGATATTTTATTTGTTTTTCTGTTATGTCTTCGTCTGATTCAGCTATTTTGTTTGTTAGATAATTTATATAAATACTCAATTCTTTAATAAACATATTCGGACGATCGGTTCTGGTAATAACATTAGTTTTTCCGTAAATGTGTCCGCAAATTTCCTGCAGTTTCATCACTCTTGTAAAATAAGCTATATTCGGCCCCGGACAAACAGAAACTCCCGGACCTTCCGTTTTCGTACTTAAATTATTTGTTATTAAGGCGGAAGTTCCTAGCCCTACACAGATACAAGACTTTTCAACAATTCTATCATATTCTTTTTGATATTGTTCGGACGAAACTTTTTTTTCCTCCAATTCCTTTAATTTAAGAAACTGGTATTGGCGGGAAGCGATACAAATATTTTTTTCAGTAAATTCTTTATTGTTTATTGCTACATATTCCTTCGGACAAGCACTACCGGGCCTTCCTTTTGCCATTAAAGTCAATTTTTCTTCGTCCTTGGAATTGCCTCTTAAGTTATTGAAAGGAACTCCCAACGGTGAAATATTACTTAAATATAAATCATCTTCTTTTGCGTCAGCTAATTTTTTAAGAGTTGAATTTTCAACATTAGTAACTTCGGGAACCAAGAGAAAAGGACTTCCCCAACCGACTGAATCCAGGTTATAATGATCAAGCAGAAATAAATGTTCTTCCGCGGTACCTACACCGCCCTGAGCAGTAATTTTTATAGGCAGCACTTCCGGCGGAACATTTTTATTTTTTAAGGAAAGCGCTTTAGAATAAATTTCATGTAAAAGCTGAACAAGTTCTTTCTTCTTATCTCTAAATTCAGCTAATATTGGGCCCATAAGATAACCGTCCGTAGCAAATGCATGTCCGCCGCAGTTTAGCCCCGATTCTATTCTAAATTCAGAAACCCACAGACCTTTTTTAGCCAAAAATTTTCCTTGAATAAAAGCTGATCTATAATCACTTACTTTTAGAATAATTTTCTTTTTTATTTCGCCGAATTTGTTCGGATAAAAATCTTCAAATTGTTCCAGATAGCTATACAGTCTCGGATTCATTCCCGCGGAAAAAATTATAGATGATTTTAATTTACTTTTAGCGTAACCTCTTAAAGCCGCATGCGCGTCATTATATTCTACCGGAAGTTTTTCATCTTTCAGATAATTTTCCTTATCGAGTTTTGTCATTATATTAACATCAATACTACCCATAGATAAATTTTTATTCAGCCAATTTTTTAAATCGTTAATACTAATATTAGCAGATAATTTTTTATATTCATTTTTAATCGCGGAACAATCCGGAAGCATATTAAAATATTCTTTAAGACCATTTCTTTTTTCCGCAGCTTCATTCTTAAAAGCTTCAAATTTTTTCTCGGCCAAATCGCGGATCAAGTTTAAATATGAAGTTATACGTTCGGCTCTAAAATCTTCCGTCTTATTAGTTATTTCATTATATGGCAGTTCATATTTTCCGCAATACATTTTTCTTAATTTTTCAAGAAGAATATCATCGACTAAGGAAATGACTGAATCTATGCCGTATTGAGAAACTTTTAACGGAGTATCTATTGTAAAACCGATTCCCATTACAGGAATATGGAACGAATGAGCTTTTAACATATGAATGCGAACTTTCAATAATAGTCACTGAAAAGTTTATTTCAGCGAATAAAAATAATTAAATATTCAAGAAGGTATCATCATAGATGAAAAAGAAATGTAGTTTGGATTATAAACTAAAAATTTATTTTTTTCTGAATCGCCCTCTAACCAGAAAGCAAATTACCACTATTTTTATAAACTATCAAAACCAGAAAAAATCCACTTTTTATTTTTACAATTAATAAAGAAGAAACTTATCTCTTATAGGGATAAATTTAGTCGCCGCTTCAATTAATGATGAAGCAGTTAGCTCCGGAACGCCGTAAACTTCAACCGGAATATTATAAATTTTAGTAATCTTTTCAATAAGAAGATCAAAATCACCGTCGCCGGAAGCAAGTACAATTATATCGGAAACCTTGGCATACTCAAGAATATCAATTGTAATTCCAACATCCCAATCACCTTTTCTGGAACCATCGCTTCGTTTTATATAAGGTTTTAGTTTAACCTCAAATCCGATAGTTTCCAGAATACTTTGAAATTTTTTCTGTTTCGCGTCCCCTTTATTAATGGCGTAAGCAAAGGCCTTATTTAGTTCACGATCCCGAGTAATTTCCGCCATAAAGACATTATAATTAAAATGGCAGTTATAATTTTGTTTTACCGTATAATATATATTTTGCACATCTACAAATACTGAAACTTTCTTCAAAATAATTCCTTTTTTTTAGATCATATAATCCGCGAAATCCCAATTTTATTTTACTCAAAGTCATTCGGTTCCCAAAGTTCAATTTTATTCCCTTCAACATCCATTATATGTAGAAATTTACCAAAACTTGTAACTTCAATTTCATCAATAATATCCACATCTTCTTTTCTTAGTTCCACAACAAGTTCCTCTAAATTTTCAACTCTATAATTAAACATAAATTCTTTTTGCGAAGGATTAAAATATTTTGTATCCGCGGGAAACGGACTCCAGGCTGTATAACCTTTTTTATTAGAATCTTCCGTCTGCCGCCATTCAAAGCTTGTTCCGTAATCATCGGTATTAAATCCTAAATGATCTTTGTACCACTTTTTAATTTTGTCCGTATCATTACATTTAAAGAAAACTCCTCCTAGTCCGGTTACTCTTTTCATCGCTGTCTCCTTTTTAAAATAAAATTTACCAAAATATTTTGAAAAAAATTCATTAAGAATACTTCAAAGAAAATTGGATTGAAAAAAATCGCGGCTTATGCACAAAATAACATAAAGTAACTTTTTTACTATTCAACCTAAAAAAATTGGAAAAAAAAAATAAAATGCATATTTTTACGCCGGTAAAATAATTTGTTCAATTTTTCGAGGGTAATTAGTTCATGAAAATAACAAAAATGGGGATTATTTCCCTCAGCCTTTTCCTAATTTTTCTTATTTCTTCAAATCTTTATTCACAAATTCATCCCTACGCTGAAAATGAATATCCTAAAAAATTAAAAAAAACGGAAAAAAAAGAAACTGGAAAATCTCATTCCATAAACATTGATTCCTCACCACAAGGCGCCGAAGTTTTTCTAAATGATGAATTAATAGGGAAAACGCCAATAACTATTCCGCAATTTAATGAGAAAAACGCTACTATTAAGGCGGTTTTAGATAGTGTAACCCGTTCGGAATTTATTCAGTCACTTAACCAAGATTATGAAATCTTTTTTATTTTGGATGGTAATTATGGTTTACTAAATGTACAAACCGAACCCAATGACGCTAATGTTTTCATTGATGATTCCTTAATAGGTCGCTCGCCTATTAATGATCTTAAAGTGGATTTAGGAAAACATAGTGTAGTAATTCAAAATGATGATTACTTATCGGTGAATTACCCAATTAATATCGCGCCTAAAAAACATCTGATTAATTTAATTTTGAAAAGTAAATTCGGATATTTAGAACTTTTAGCTGATAATAATATAGTTTATAAGATTGATGATAAGCCGATTGAAAAATTAAACGATGATTTGAAATTAGAACTCGGCAGCCATTCACTTACAGCAATACAAAAAGAGAATGGGAAAACCGTTTCAGAAGATTTCTTTTTAAGCAGCGGCCAATTAATCACAGCCTCAATTAAATACAATTATTTTACTCCGAAATATATTCTATATTCTGCTTTTATTCCCGGTTTAGGACAATATCTAGATGAGAATAAATATTTAGGCGGAGCACTTTTTGGCGGTGCAGTTGCAAGTACAGCAGCTTATTTCTTCGGTAAAATGCTTTACAATTCTAAAAAGGATGATATGAATGCCGTAATTCATAATTATAATAAATCAGTTACTGAAGAAGACGCGTATCTATATGGTAATCAGCTTCGCAGTCTTACATCAGAAGCGAATAACGCCGCTAAAATTTGTAATACCTCTTTAGTTGTGTTAACAGGTATTTATTTGGCGAGTGTAGTTGACGCTATTTTATTTCATACAAAAGGAAGGCGGATAGAATTTAGCGCACCTCCAAATTCCTTGTCTCCTTTATCATTCGGTTTAAAATATAAATTTAACTAAGGAAGAACTATGAATAAAATAAAATTAATAACCGCTCTTTTACTTTTAACTTTTGCTTTTTCATCTTGTGTAGATGAAATAACTAATGAATATAACAATGCAAATGATCCTGAATCTCCGATGTATATATTGCCCGGCCCCGCTGATTTAAAAGTTAAAGTTATTGATGAGAACCATATTGAATTAAATTGGACTATCAAAAGCCACAAAGATCAAGGTTTTATTATAGAAAGAAGTGACGGTGATTCAACCGCTTTTAAAGAAGTTGGAAATGTTCCGCCTAAAACCGCAACGTATATTGATAATTTTTCTTTTCAGCAAAATCACACATATAAATACAGAGTTAAGGCTATAGGCGCTAAATTTACGCCTTACTCCCAAACCGTTAAAGTAGAATTTGTATTTGCACTTCCAAAAAATATTACTTTTCCCGGAAGGACAGAAAACAATTCTATTTCGGTGGCTTGGTCCAAACTTGAATACGGCAATTTAGTCATTCAAAAAAAATTACATTCAGACATAGATTATCAAATCGTTGCTGAACTTCCACCCTCCGATACATCATACACAATAGACGGATTGGATTCAGAAAATGTTTATGATATTCGATTTTACGTAAAAGGCGAAAGATTGGTTACAAGTTTTTCTCGTAGATATGCTTTTGTTTATGGTTTTGAAAAAGTAGATCAAACTGAATTTTCTCAGAATAAAAATGGAACGTATGTCGATTTTTCACCCAACAACGATCTTTTTTTAGTGGCGGGAAAACTAGATATTTTTAGCCTTAATAATAATTCCATTTATCTCTCTACATCTTTTATAGGCGATGAAGCAAAATTTTTTCCCGACGGCAGTAAAGTAATACTTTCAGCAACGCATAAACTGAATGTTGGCGGAGAAACAGTAAGAGTTATTAACACAACAAGCGGAGCTATTGTAGATAATCTAAATTATACCGCTCAAACTTTGGACGCGAACAAAAATATGTCGGAAGTTTATCTCGCAAGTTTTCCTTATGGCATCAGAAGTGATTATTTAGTAAAGATAGATTATCCTTCAAAAAATATTTTATGGAAAATAGATAACGCAAAAGTTAGAAAACTTAAATATTCAGAATCCTTAAATGAAGTTATTTGTTTAAAGGACGATAGCAAAGACACCATAAATATTTATAATGGCTCTACCGGAAATCTTGTAAGTTCAATTCCCGGCGGAGGAAATATTTCTCTCTTAGATGTAAGCCCAAACGGAAAATATATGCTTTATAGTGCCGGAGGAACAATACATATTTGGGATTTAGAAAGTTTCGGAAATATTAAAAATATAGCTATTCCCAGCTACACTGCCAGTTTTTCACAAGACTCAAAATATATTCTCTTTTCTGATAATTTAGATTTAATGTTCTATGATTTTCAAAATAACATGATAGTTGGTAAGATAACTTCAGCTTACGGCTATAATTATGCAACCGCTTCAAATAATTTAGAATATATTGCCGCCGCACAATATGATGACAAGGCTATCCTTTATAAAATGCAGCATGCATGGTATTTACTTTGATGTTTTTGAAAATAACAAGATTATTTTCCTTAATACTTATTTTATCATCTCCTAAATCAAGGGGATGATAAGAATTTAATCTCCCCATTAATTACCTTCGAATTTATACTTCTTTTTTCCACCTTTATTAATAAAAAAGCATATTAAATTTTCCTCTTCAAGATTTAAGCTTTTCATTATTTTTCCGATAATAAGATTAATATTTTTTTTAACCGCTAAGTTAATTATTTTAAAATGTTTATTATTAACACTTACAATGGAGTTTATAATGGGGAAAAGCTAAATATTTTTTTGTCTTACCGAAAAAAAATAATTATAGAGCATACCTAAATTAAACATAGCTTAATTTCAGTTTCACTTGTATCTCAAGGACTAAAAATGATCATTCGCGATTTACTATTTAACCTCTCATTGCTTGCGTCTTTAAGTATTTTATCCGGCTTTATAGAATCGAGATTTGATAGGCACACAACCTTAGGGAAAATTCTGCAGGGTATACTTTTCGGAGGCGTCACTATAATAGGAATGCTTTACCCTTTTAACTTTTCTCAAGGAATAATTTTCGACGGAAGATCAATAGTAATAAGTTTATGCGCTTTATTCTTCGGCCCTGTTTCCGGAGCGGTTGCCTCCGCAGCCGCAATCACTTTTAGAGGTTATTTAGGCGGAAGCGGCACATTCACCGGAATACTGACAATCGCCGGATCATTTATAATAGGATATTTATTTTATTGGCTAAGGGAAAAAAGAAAAATAAAATTAACTAAGTTAAATCTTTATCTCTTTGGATTCGCGGTAAACCTTTTTATGCTTTTTATCTTTATTACTCTTCCCCAAAATTTAGTTAATGAAGCGTACAGAACAATTGCTTTAACAGTAATAGTTTTTTATCCGGTAATAACGTTAGTCATCGGCAAAGTTTTGCTGGATCAAAAAGAAAACAAAAACTTTTTAGAAAGAATAAATCAAGAAAAATCACTTTACCATACTACGCTTTACAGTATTGGAGACGCGGTAATTTCCACCGACAGTTCAGGAAGAATTATTACCATGAATCCCGTAGCCGAAAAATTAGTCGGCTGGACTGAACGAGAAGCGATAAATGTACAACTTGAAAAAGTTTTTAAAATAATAAATGAATATTCCCGCGAGAAAGTTGAAAACCCGGTAAGACGAGTTTTAAAAGAAGGTATAATAGTAGGGCTCGCAAATCATACAATACTTATTTCAAAAGACGGAAAAGAAATTCCTGTAGCGGACAGCGCCGCCCCGATAAAAGATAAAAATGGAAATATAAAAGGCGTAGTTCTTGTTTTCAGAGATCAGACGGAAGAACGGGAATCAAGAAGAATAGTAGAAGAAAGTGAACAGAGGCTAAAACGAGCGGAATTAATCTCAAAATCCGGCAATTGGGAACTTCATCTAAATGAAAATAAATTAATCGGATCTTTAGGTGCCTGCAGAATTTATGGGATTGATCAAAATAATTTTTCTTTATCGGAGCTTCAAAAAATACCTTTGCCGCAATATAGAGAACCGCTTAATGAAGCTTTGAAAAGGCTTATAGAAGATGATCAATTATACGATATTGAATTTAAAATTAAAGCAGTGGATACCGAAGAAATAAAACATATTCATTCGATGGGTTTTTATGACAAAGATAAAAATATTGTATTCGGAGTTCTGCATGATATAACAGAAAGAAAAGCAGCCGAAGAAGCGCTTAAACAAAGTGAAGAAAAATTCAGAAAAATATTTCATGAACACAGCGCCGTAAAACTGCTTATCGATTTTAAAACCGGAAATATTGTTGACGCAAATAAGGCCGCGTCTGAATTTTACGGCTGGTCGATAGAAGAATTAAAAGAAAAGAATATTGCTCAAATAAATCTTCTTTCACATGAAAAAATAAAAGAGAAGATGGAAGCCATAAAAAATTTAGAAAGAACTTATTTTGAACTTCAGCATAAAAGAGCGGACGGATCAATAAGGAATGTTGAAGTTTACAGCAGCCAGGTTAGGATAAACGGCTCTGATTTTATTCATGGAATTGTTCACGATGTTACCGACAAAAAAAGAGCGGAAAAGGAACTAAGAAAAACATCACTTGCTGTTGAACAAAGTCCGGTAAGCATAATTATAACCGATAAATTAGGAAACATAGAATATGTTAATCCCATATTTACAGACATAACAGGTTATACATTTGAGGAAGCTGTTAAAATAGGAATGCCTCTCCTAAAACCAAAAGAACAGTCAGAAGAATTTCACAAAGAAATATGGGAAACAATTTTAGCCGGGGGAAAATGGTCGGGCGTTCTTCATAACAAAAAAAAGAATGGTGAATGTTTCTGGGAATCGGCGGTAATTTCCCCCATAAAAAATGAATCGGGCGAAATAATAAATATTCTTATAATTAAAGAAGACATTTCAGAGAAGATTGAAAAAGAACTTGAACTTAAAAAATACAAAAACCATCTCGAAGAGTTAGTTGCCGCAAGAACAAACGAATTAGATAATGTAAATGAAGAATTACTGAAACAGCTAAATAAAGAAAAAGAATTAGAAGCTCAGTTAGAAGAATCATTATCCAAAGAAAAAGAAATTAATGATTTAAAAACAAAATTTATCGCAACAGTCTCACATGAATTCCGCACACCACTTGCCGCGTTGCTTTCCTCTACACAATTAATTCAACGTTACTCAAACAAATGGAGTGAAGAAAAACTAAATGAGCATTATTTAAGAATCAGTTCTACCATACAATATTTAACAGAACTTCTGGATGATGTATTAACAATCAGCCGTGCGGATAGGGATATTCTAAAAAGTAACCCTGAGCCGATAGAAATTGAAACTTTTATTAAATCATTTCTGGATGAAATAAAAGTCCATTTTTCAAGCAGCCATGATATAATTTTTAATAACTTATTCGATAGAAAAATAATTGTAACAGATAAGAAATTATTCCGGCATATAATAATTAATCTCCTTGCAAATGCCGTTAAATATAGCCCGCAAGGCGGACCGGTTGAGTTGATACTTAAAAACGATAAAGATAAAATAAATGTTATTGTATCAGATCATGGGATAGGAATTCCCGCAGACGAATTAAAACATATTTTTAACGCGTTCTACCGCGCGAAAAATTCAATAGGAATACAGGGCACCGGATTAGGATTAAATATCACAAAACGCGCCTTAGAAATTTTAGGCGGTACAATTTCAATAAATACCGAACTAAATAAGGGAACAACTTTTACAGTAAAATTTCCTATTAATGATTGAAATAAAAATAAAGAAGTAATAAGTAAGATTTTCTTTAAATCTAAGAGAAATAATATGTACAAAATATTAGTAGTTGAAGATGATTATAATCTCAGAAGCAACATAAGCGAACTTTTAAGCACTGAGGGATATTTTGTTGAACATGCCGATAACGGTATTTCAGGGTTAGAAAAAGCAAAAAAAACATTACCCGATTTAATTATAAGCGATATAATGATGCCTAAAATGGATGGCTTTGAATTATTGGAAGAGTTACTACAAAATCCGGTAACGGCGGCAATTCCGCTAATATTTCTATCCGCAAAAACCGAAAATGAAAATCTAAGACGAGGGATGAAACTGGGAGCTGATGATTATTTATTTAAACCTTTCCATATTGTTGATCTACTAAATGCCGTTGATACGCGACTAAAAAAGAAAGAAATTTATAACTCAAAACTAAAAAAGATTCAGGAAAAAATATCAACTAAAATTCCGCATGAATTAAGAACCCCGTTAATTCCTATTCTTGGGTTCTCCGAATTAATAGAGGATGAAGAAGATGTAAATCAGATAAAAGATATGGTAAAAATTATCCGAAGCAGTGCGGAAAAACTGCACACTAAAATTGAAAAACTGCTACTGCACAATGATTTAATTGTTAAAGAAAAGGAAAATCTAGAACTTATTAAGAAGGATGAAATTATAGTTTTAAGCGAAAAAATTTTTAGTTCATATATTGGGGAATTGGATAATAATCTAAAATCCAAAGAGCGTGTGAAAATAGAAACCGAGACCTTTCAAGTAAAAATGAATGAATATTATTTAAGAACATGCGTTAAAGAATTAGTTGAAAACGCCTTAAAATATTCTGATGAAAAAAGCGAAGTAATATTGAAAACAATTAAAGACCAAAATAATTTTAGGATTATAATCAGCGATAATGGAAGAGGCATGACGGAAAATGAAATTAAATCGATAAAAGCATTTGAAAAATTCGGTAAAAATCAATTTACGGAAAACGGGATCGGATTAGGATTATCATTAGTAAAAAAAATAGTTGAATTATTCAAGGGAACATTATCAATAAAAAGTGAATCGGGCAAATACACTATATGTAATTTAACCTTCCCGCTTAGATGATAAAAAAAATGAATGACTTCCCTACTAAAAAAAAGATTATGAAACTTTCCCTTTGCAGAAAAAGAAACAATTCTTATATTTGTAGCTCTCTTAGAGAAAAATTGTTCATATAAATAACGGAGAGTTGGCAGAGTGGTTGAATGCGGCGGTCTTGAAAACCGTTGAGGGTTTATAGCCCTCCCGGGGTTCGAATCCCTGACTCTCCGCTAAATTCTTATTTAGCTTGATTTTAATTTCCTCAACTTTACTAAAAGTTTGCAAAATAGCCCGAAAAGGGCTTTTTTTGTTTAACGAGATTCAGTAAGGATTAAGTTAAATATGCCAACTTTGCATGAAATCCGCACGAACTGCACTTGTTTTATCCTTAAATTTTATCAACTTCTTTATCAGATTATCTAATTATTACTCGTGGGGTTGGTAGTGAATTTTCATTATTATATTGAACGAAAAAAGTTAAAGTCTGAGGAAAGATCAATTTATTTTTATATCAGCGGCGTTTATGGAAAAAAGATTAAGGTAAATACCGGACTAAATCTTAGGTGGAAATGAAATGGCCGTGGTATTGAATTACGTCCCGCCACTTGAGTTTAATTCAATCCGCCAATCAAGCGGCCGCTTTCGCACTCGGTAATTTATAAGTTTTAAAAGTTAGTTATTTCGGTTTCGGCGGAATTATTTACACAAGTCATTCTAATTAATTTTCAACCTGAACATACAAAGAAAAATAAGCACAATTTGATTTACACTATACAAATTTGGGAAACTCTATTTTCATCTGAAGCTTTATAGCAAAATTAATGATGCGCTGGCTGTTGTGGAGCCATTTGTATGCTCTTAAAGTTTCGGAATAGAAAAGGCATTATTTGAAAGAAAGTGCTATATTTAAAATGGATACATTAAATAAACAATTGTAACAGTTTGATCGGTAATTACTTTGAAATTCCAAACGTTTCATATCCTTGTCAGTTGTGTTTCATCGTGAAATGCCGTCCGCACATTTAGTAAGATTAATTTACCGCTGACACAATAGGCAAAGAACCAAAAAAGGCTTAAATTTTACGAACGTTAACAGAATAAAAACAAATGACTGAGAGTTCCAAAATATTTGACATACTGAAGACTTCCCCAAGTGTTGAATTGCTGCGTTTAAGAAATAGGGAAATGGTTATTGAATTTTTGATAAATACATTTTCAAGCGAACAAAGCTCAATTTCTGCTGAAAATATTCATATTCAATTAGCCGATTTCCTGGAATTCAAGAAAGTTGAAAATGATGAAGAAAGCGAAATTAAAGATCTTGATACCTATGAAGAAAAAGCAAAGAAGTACATTTTAAATTGGTCCAATAAAGGTTTCTTAACAAATTATCCTGATGAACAAGGTGATATTTTCTATGAACTTTCTGCTAATTCTAGCAAAACCATTGATTGGTTGGCAAGTTTAAAAAAGGAAGAGTTTATTGGCACAGAATCAAAATTTAACAATATTTTTAATCAGTTGAAGGAGTTGGTTGAATTTACGAATGAAGATGCTGGAAATCGGATTGAATTATTGGAAGAAAAGAAATTTGAAATTGAACAACAAATTCAAAGAATAAAAACCGGTGAAGATGTAAAAGTATTTGAAGAATTTGAAATTGTTCCGCGTTTCAATCAACTTAACCAATCGGCCAAAGAATTATTAACTGACTTTAAAGAAGTAGAAGATAATTTTAAAGAAATAACCAAAGGAATTTATCAAAAACACGCTGACGGGAGTTTAACGAAAAGCGATATATTGGAATTTACTTTTGATGCTCTTGAAGCATTGAAAGAAAGTCAACAAGGGAAAAGCTTTTATGCTTTTTGGTCGTTTATTTTAAATCCTGAATTGCAAAACAGATGGGAAATTCTGACTAAGGAATTATATAAAACATTAGAGGAAAAATCAATTCCGGTAAAAGATCCGTTCCTAAAAGGAATGAAAAAACATCTTCATAGAACAGGGCAAAAAGTATATAAAGCTAACGATAAAATGGCTGAAAAATTGAGCCGTATTATTCGTGAAAGTGAAAGTTCAAAATCGGAAGCAACTAAAAGCGTTATCCAAGAAATTAAGAAACAACTTATAGAAATTAGCAAAGTAAAGGATAAGAAAAACCCGGACATTTCTTTTGAGTTGGAAATCGAAACCGATATAAATATTTTATTCGAGAGAAGACTTACATTTGAACAAAAAGAAGAAATTATCTACGCAGAACAACCACAGGCCGCAAATGAAGATATCACTTCTTCCAATTATTTAGGCAAGCTATTTTCACAGTCAAATATTGATAAAGAAATGCTGAGAAAAAGGATAAAAAATATTCTAAAAGAAAAATCCCAAACAACTCTTTTTGATGTGATTGAGAATTATGGCGGACTTGAAAAAGGTTTGCCAGAACTGTTTGGATATATTGGAATTGTAAAAGAATTTAAACATTTTATCAATCTCAAAAAAACTCAGAATATAATGTTTGATGTAAAAAACAAAAAGCAGATTAAAATACCGGAAATCATATTGGCCAGATGAATAATTTAGAGCAAAATATAAAGCCATACAGTAAAGCAATAGTAAAATTGCTAAAAGGTGTAGTTGAGCGTAACTCAAACGTGTGGGAAGATGTAATTCACTATCAAAATGAGATCCAGGAATATATTAGCCAAATTGGTTTAGAACTCATTTTAAAAAAAGATGATGGTTTTGCCTTTGTAAAACAATTTGAGGATGGCGAGGAAAAAACACTAGGTTTGGTAACAAGACGACAAATCGGATTTGAAACATCAATAGTACTTGTAGTTTTAAGACAAAGCCTGGAAGAATTTGACAGCAATCCCACACAATTGGCAACGGAAAAATTTATAACAGATAACGAAATAAAAGACGAATTAGAACTATTTCTGCAGGAAGGCTACAACAAGCTGAAATTTCAAAAAGATTTGAATAGTTATATTAAAAAAGCTGTAGAATTAGGCTACTTGAAAGAAATAAGCATTAAAGACAATGAAACAAAATACCAGATACACCGCATTATAAAAGAAAAAATAACTCTGGATATACTACAGGATTTTAAAGAAAAACTACATGAATATGTTGAGTCTATTTAGCACAAGTTCTGACACGGCGGGTTTCCGACTTCAATATATGGAAGTATTTAATTGGGGAACATTTGACACAAATGTGTTCAGGATAAATCCACAAGGGAATAATTCTTTATTAACCGGTGCCAACGCATCGGGGAAAAGTACTTACATAGACGCTTTACTTACTTTAATTGTCCCTGCCAAAAGAGACCGCTTTTACAATCAGTCATCTGGCGTTGAAAAAAAAGGAGACCGAACCGAAGAAACATATGTCCTGGGGCATTACGGAAATATTCAGGAAGAAGGAAAAAGCTCTACTTCCACACAAAAATTGCGTGATAGAAACACCTACTCTGTAATTCTTGCTCACTTTAAAAATACAGATGAAAAGAAAATTACATTATTTCAAGTACGTTGGTTTTCAAATAATGAGCTGAGAAGACAATTCGGTATCGCCCACATTCCGCTTGAAATTGAAAAAGATTTCAGTCAGTTTGATGCAAAAGGAAATTGGAAAAAACGGTTAGATAATATCTACAATAAAAATAGTAATAAAAAGAAAATTGAGTTTATAGACGGACCAACAGCTTATGCCGAAAGAATGTCTAATTTATTTGGAATGCGCTCTGTGAAAGCCTTGAGTTTATTCAATCAAGTTGTTGGTGTGAAAGTTTTAGAAGACCTGGATGAGTTCATAAGAACAAATATGCTGGAAGAATTGGATGCCGAAACAGAATTCATCCAGCTAAAAGAAAGTTTTTTAACTTTAATGGACGCAAAAACAAATATTGAAAAAGCCAAAGAGCAAATTGCGCAATTAACTCCTATTAATGAAACTGCCATCCAACTGAACAAAATTCAAAAGGATTTGCAGCAATTAGAGGAAACAAAAGAAACTGCTGTTTATTGGTTTGCTAAGAAAGGTGTTGAATTAGGAGAAAAGGAACTTGAAAAATGTAAAGCAGATTTAGAACTATTGAATGAGGAATTAACGGAGCTAAGAAGTAAAGAAGAAACTCTGAAACAGGAAGAAAGAGGAATTTCAATCTCTATTGAAAAAGATGAAGTCGGGAGTAAAATAAAGGAATTAGAAAAAGAAATAAGACAATTAGAAAAAAGCCGGGAATCAAGAAATAATAAACTTGATGATTACAACAAAATTGTTCAAAATATAGAATTGAGTATTAATCCAGGTGAAGCAATCTTTGCTGAAAATCGAGAAAAAGCTAAACAGTTAAAGCAAAGCACGCAAAAAAAAATTGATGAAGAAAGTGAAAATCTTCGCACATTGAAAAATAAGGAAGATGAATTAACGGAATCAACAGAAGAATTAGTAAAAACTATACAAACGCTTCTAAAAAATAAAAATAATATTGCGGGACGAGAAGCGGAAATACGAGATGAAATTATTGCGCACATTGGAGCAAGCAAAGAAGAAATCCCTTTTATCGGTGAGCTTATCAAAGTAAAAGAAGATGAATTAGCTTGGGAATCTTCAATTGAAAAAGTGCTTCACAATTTTGCACTTCGAATAATAGTTCCGCTAAAGTATTACTCAAAAGTAAATGAATATGTAAACGGCAACAATTTGAGAGGAAGAATCCGGTACGATAAATATGAAGAAAGAGATTATCTCAAAAATTTTCTGAACAAGAATATCAACGAAAAATCTTTAACAAATAAAATAGAGATAAAATCCAAATCCATTTATTACGATTGGATAGAAAACTATTTAGAAACTAAGTTTAATTTTGTGTGCGTGGAAAATCTATCGGAATTTGAACGCTACTCCGAAATGGCAATCACTCAAAACGGTTTGATAAAATTCAGAAAAGGTAAACATGAAAAAGACGACCGGCCTCATATAACAAAAAAAGAAAACTATGTTTTGGGCTGGGACAACAAAGAAAAAATTGCGGCATTAAAAAAAGAATTAAACTATCTACAAAGTCAGCAATCAGAAAATAAGAAAGCGATTTCAAATAAGAATTCCGAGATAAAAAATTTAGGCACATTCAAAGATGAATGCCATAATCTATTTTCAAAATATGAAAAATACGACGATATAAACTGGCAAACCTACGCCAACCAAATTCAGGAAAAAACAGAGCAGAAAACTGAATTAGAAAAAACAAACGACCGAGTAAAAAAACTGCAAGAGCAATTAGAAAAAGTCCGGGCAGATTTAAAGCAGCTTTCAGAAGTTGATATTAAAAACAAAGACAGAGCCATCTTTCAAGCAGAAGCAAGAAAAGAAAAAGTTGGTGAAACAATAAATATTAACAAAGCCATTTTTGAGCCTTTGGGAAGTATTGATGTTTCAGAATTCGAAACTCAAAATCCGGAATTATTAAACATCGAATACACAAATTTTGAAACAAATCGTAAAAAATTTCAAGATGAAAATCTAAAAGAAATAAGAGAATTTGAAGATCAAAAACGAAAAAATGAAGATGAAGTCAAAATCAAAATAAACGCTTTTAAACAACCGAGAGAAGAAATTACAAACAAGTTCAAAGATTGGCGTTCTGATGTAAGTTCATTGCCCGATTCAATTCATTTGGAATTTATTAGTGAATATCAGAAAAGGTTAGAAAACCTTGAAAGAGATGACCTTCCTAAGTTTGAGACAAAGTTCAATAAATATTTACAAGAAACCATTACCAACAAAGTTGGTGATTTTAGAATGTTTTTTGAAAACTGGTCTGATTCAATCAAAGAAAATATTAAACACTTGAATGATTCATTGAAAGAAATAGATTTTAAGAACAATCCTCATACATACATTCAACTTGTTGCGTCTAATAAAATCAATGATGAAGTAAAAGAATTTAGAAATTTACTGAACGCTGCCATTCCGAACATAAGGGAAATAAATGCTTCCATTGACGGTCGAAAATATCATTTTTATAATCATATCGAGCCATTGATTTCAAGACTAGACAAAGAAGAATGGCGTAAAAAAGTTATGGAGGTTCGCTCGTGGTTCAATTATAAAGCTGAAGAATTTTTCAAGGAAACCAATACCAAATTCAAAACCTATGAAAATATGGGACAACTTTCCGGTGGTGAAAAAGCACAACTAACTTATACGATTTTAGGTTCGGCAATTGCATATCAATTTGGTTTAACAAAAGAAGGTTTACAAAGTAATTCATTTCGATTTATCGCAATTGACGAAGCATTTAAATCACAAGACGAAGACAAAGCCCGTTATTTGGTTACACTATGCAAACAGCTTCATTTACAATTGCTGGTTGTAACACCAAGCGATAATATTCATATTGTAGAAAATGATATTTCGTTTGTGCATTTTGTAGAACGAAAAGAAGAAAGACACTCATGGCTGTATGATATGCCGATTGAACAATTTAAAGAAGAAAAAATGAATTACGTGCATCAATGATTTCTCCCTATGAAATAAAGAAAAAAGCAGAAAGAAAATATATTCCCTTTCTTCAGTCATTATGTATGAAAAAACCTTTTGAAAAACTTGTAATTTGCGGCGATAAAAAATACACGAAATCATCATTACCCGAATTTGAAAAAGAAATACAATTAATAGTCAGTCAATCCAAAGAGAAAAGAGGATTTGGTTATTCCTTAGAATTTCAACAAGTAAAAACAAAGTATTTAGAAACGCAAGATTTGCCAACCTCTATTTTCTTTGAAACCGAAAAGGATTATTTGAAGTTTTTAGGGAAGGAAAAAGAAGTTGAATTTTTCCGTGAAGGCTTTACTAAAATTACAAAAGCATTTCCCGAGTTAAAACAATGGATAATTAAAAATCCAACAAAGGTTATCCAAAACCAAAAAGAATGGGAAAATATTGTAAAAGTGTGTATATACTTCAAACAAAATCCCAAGCCAAATTTATATATAAGAGAGCTGCCGATAAATATTCATACCAAATTTATTGAACGAAATCAAAGTGTAATTAAAGATTTGCTTGACGTCTTAATTTCAGAAGATAGCAATAAAAATGAAAAGCAATTTGAGAAAAGATTTAACCTGAAATATTCCGAACCACAAATTCGGTTTAAAATACTTGATAAAGAAATAAGTCATCAATATTTTTCCGGCCTTGACGATATTGCAATTCCTGTCAGTCAATTTGAAGCACTTAATTTACCAATCGAAAGGGCGATCATTTTAGAAAATAAAACTGCTTTTTATACTGCTTTGACTCTACCAAAAATGAAAAATACTATAGCTTTATTCGGAAGTGGTTTCAGTGTTTCCAATCTAAAAAATGTCTATTGGTTTACTAATAAGGATCTGCTTTATTGGGGCGACATAGACGTGCAGGGTTTTGAAATTTTATCGCAATTCAGAAGATATTTCCCTCACACAAAGAGCATTTTTATGGACAAGCAAACCTTTGAGAAATTCTTTGAAAACGATAACGGTACACCAACTAAAATTTCAACAACATTGAACCTGACGGATGAAGAACAACAGCTTTATGAAATTTTGAAATCAAATAATTGGCGGCTTGAACAAGAAAAGGTTCCGTTCGGCTATGTGCAAAAATATTTTAATTTATAAGTTAATACACACATAGCAAAAAAGCACAAGAACGCCAGGGACTTAGAGTTAACGATGCATGATTATTTAGATAACTTGTTATACGCATTATGTTTACTATGAAAACAATACGAATAATCAGAATTTTATTGTTTATTGGAACAATTATCGCTTTATATTTTGTTCCTTGGATTTTAGTCCATACTAGAATAACACAATTACCAAATTAGGTTCAGTGTAATGCTTCAAGGGAAAAGTTACATTTAGTAAAAAATAATAATTGGTTAAAAATAATATTCATTTAAGCTGTGTTAATGATTGAGTTCCAGTATTCTGCTCTATTTAATTCCGCCCGTTCTAATTTTGATTGCCTTAATGCCAGTTTTTCTTTCTTTCTGCCTAAAAGATAATCTTCAGGTGTCAAGTAATTAAGTGAAGCATGAAGTCTTTCTTTGTTATAGAAGTTTATATAATCTTCAATGTAAATTCTGTAATCTTCAAAACTGACCGGTGATTTTACTTTCAGGCATTCCTCGCTGATTGTCCTGTGATAGCGTTCTATTTTGCCATTAGCTTCAGGATAATTTACTGATGTTTTTACATGAGTAAGTTCGGCATCCTTGATAAACATCTTAAATTCTTTTGATACAAATTGAGAGCCGTTGTCGCTTATTATTCTTGGCCTGGCATCTGGATATTTGTCTTTGGCTTTTTGTACTGTAAGCTCAACATCATATTCGTTCATCGTATGCCTTACTTCATGATGAATAATATAACGGGAGTAACCATCAAGTATCGATATCAAAAATAAAAAACTCCCGTTAAAATTCAGATATTTAATATCTACATGCCAGTGTTTATGAGGACAGTCCGGCTGCTTAAACCCATTGCCTTTTGTATCTCTTTTCACTGTATTCCACTTGTTTAACAGATCGGCTCTCTTCAGAATACGATAAACACTGGACGGATGTACTGCCGCTATATTCAGATCCAGCATTTTATAGGCTATTCGTCTGTATCCGTCTTTTAGAAAATAATCATTCTCTGAATAATGTTCGCGTGCAAATTCTTCTATAACTTTTATCTCTTGCGGCGTTAACCAATGGGCCTTCGGTATCTTTCCGTTATGATGGTTTGCTACTCCGCTTCTTTTGACCCATCTGTAGAATTTAACCTTGCAAAGCCCAATATGTGATAAAAGCTTTTTCACCGGGATACCACTTCGGGAACAAAGATATATTATATGATTAACTACAGAATCTCTTACTTCGGCTTCTATCCACATTTTATTCAGTTTCCCCCATTCAGCTTTTTTTTTAATCTAAGGTTATCTTCAACTATTTCGCTGATAAGGGAATCTTTATCCTTAAGCTTTTCTTCCAGGCGGTTGAGCTTTTGTCCTTCAGTCTTGCTGGTCTTCTTTTTTGAAAATGTTTCTAAGGCTCCGCTGAATAATTCTTTTTTCCACAAATAAAACAAGTTCGGGTGGATATTATACTGTTCACATAATTTACCAACCGGTACCTGGTTTTCTAAATGTTCTCGTAATACTTTTACTTTGAATTCTGCTGTAAAATGTCTTTTTTGATTTTTCATTATTTACTCCTGAAGTTTTTTACACTAAATTTATTTCTTCAAAAGTAACTTTCCAACTTAAGCATTATATCAGGAACAAGTTTAATAAAGAAAAGAACCATACTTCAATTTATAAGTATGAACATATTTAATTCCTGGTTATCAAACGATTGCCAAATATCAAAAGGAAATAGATGCAGTTTTCATGAGTTGGGGGAAAAATAATCTCAACCTTCTCCTTCTGTAAAACTTTTTAGAAAGAAGCATTTATTTTTTTACAAAATAAAGTCGATAAATTTCTAGCCCGTCCAACTCGGGAATCCATCTCTGGGGTTTTATTTTAGCCTCTATTATCGCCAGTCAACCTGGTGACCATTCATCCTGTCTTATGAGAATACTTCCTAAGACGGCTTTTGGAGTTTTCTAAACTCTCCTCAGGTTTTAATCTAAAATAAAGCTGTTCGACCGGTAGAGTTTTGTTTCTGAAACTTGTTTATAATAAACGCATAGTTTATATTTCGGTAAACAACGAAATGTTATTATGAAAGAATCGATAAATATATTTAAGGCACTTTCGGATAAGAACCGGCTGCGCATATTAAAGATGCTTCAAATTAAGCCTCTTTGCGTCTGTGAAATAACAGATATACTTCGACTCGCGGCTTCAACTGTATCTCAACATTTAAGTATATTAAAAAAAGATGGATTTATAATAGAGGAACGGGAAGGTAAATGGGTGAATTATTTAATAAACCAGCGACCGAAAGACCAAAGAATTTCCGCGATTTTAAGCCAGTTAGATTTTTGGCTGGGAGATAATCAATTAGTTGAAAACGATAAACAAAAAGTTAAAACTGTAGATCGATATAAAGTTTGCGGATTATAATTTTTTATCCTAAATAATTCGGTAAATAACGAATTAGGACAAGAGGCCTAAAATAATGTCTACAAAAATATTAATACTCTGCACCGGTAATAGCTGCCGGAGTCAAATGGCGGAAGGTTATTTAAAATCTTTTAATTCGGAATCGGAAGTTTATTCCGCAGGAACAAATCCATCTAAAATAATTCATCCAAATGCGGTTCAGGTGATGAGTGAAGTTGGAATTGATCTTTCTAAAAACTATCCCAAATCAGTAGATCAGTTTTTGGATGAATATTTTGATTATGTAATTACGGTATGCGATAACGCAAAAGAAACTTGCCCGCTTTTTATAGGTAAAGTTGGGAAAAAGTTACATCTAGGTTTTGAAGATCCCGCCGGAAAAACCGGAACTGAGGATGAAATTCTTACGGAATTTAGAAGAATTAGAGATGAAATAAAGAAAGATTTTTACAATTTTTATAAAGAAAATATAAGGAAATAATTAAATGTTAAACATCAAAATATTAGGACCGGGTTGTGCTAATTGCACTAATTTAGAAAAACTTTGTCATGAAGTTGTTGCTGAAAATAGTATTGATGCCCAAATTGAAAAGGTAACAGATTACAAAGACATTATGAGTTACGGAATAATGAGTACACCGGGATTGGCTGTTAACGGCAAAGTTATACATAGCGGAAAGCTTCCCACAAAATCAACATTAACCAACTGGTTGGTGAACGAATTTACTGCTCAATAATAAATGACAGAAGAAAAGTATGAGTTCAATAGCAAAAAAACTTTCATTCCTTGATAAGTATTTAACCTTGTGGATATTTCTTGCAATGTTTATTGGAGTATTTTCCGGTTATCTTTTTCCGGGAATTGCAAAATTCTGGGATTCGCTTAAATCATCTCCGGAAAGTACTACTAATATACCAATCGCGGTTGGTTTAATTCTGATGATGTATCCCCCGCTCGCAAAAGTAAAATACGAAGAATTGGGAGATATATTTAAAAATATAAAAATACTTTCTCTCTCATTAATCCAGAATTGGATTATCGGCCCGATACTAATGTTTTTTCTAGCCATAATTTTTTTGAATAATTATCCGGAGTATATGGCCGGTTTAATTATGATCGGCTTAGCTAGATGCATTGCAATGGTAATTGTTTGGAATGAATTAGCAAAAGGCGATACTGAATATGCCGCCGGTTTGGTAGCTTTCAACTCAATTTTCCAGGTGCTCTTTTTTTCAATTTACGCTTATATATTTTTAACAGTTTTACCTAATTGGCTCGGTTTACAATCATTCAAAGTTGAAATAACAATCGGACAAATTGCGGAAAGTGTATTTATATATCTCGGAATACCATTTATAGCCGGAATAATAACACGCTTCACCTTAATTAAAATAAAAAATAAAGATTGGTATCAGACCAAATTTATACCGAAAATAAGTCCGATAACCTTGATTGCACTGCTGTTTACAATTATGGTAATGTTTTCACTTAAAGGGGAATATATTGTAAAAATTCCGCTTGATGTTGTTCGGATCGCGATTCCGCTGGTAATTTATTTTGCGGTTATGTTTCTCGTTTCATTTTATATGGGGCGAAAAATCGGGGCGGATTATTCAAAGACGGCAACACTTTCCTTTACCGCCGCAAGCAACAATTTTGAATTAGCAATAGCGGTAGCGGTCGCGATATTCGGAATTAACAGCGGTGAAGCTTTCGCGGCTGTTATTGGCCCGCTAGTAGAAGTGCCGGCATTAATCGGCTTGGTAAATGTGGCATTATGGTTCCAGAAAAAATATTTCAAAAATGTAGAAGAAGGAACTGTAAAAGCTCCTGATATTTGTCCATAATAATTGGCAATAAAATGAATTTATTTATAGAGACCGCAGTGATGAAAAAATTTAGGCTAATAATATTAATCTTATTAATATTATTGCCTTTGTGGTTTCTGCTCTATCTAAATTTAGAGAAACTTTCAGATATATTAATATTCTCTATAATTGGTCTCGCCCCAGAAGCGCATTTTACAGACGCGGTTAGATTCTTTGTCTTTGAAGTACCTAAAGTACTTTTGCTTTTGGTTTTGATAGTCTTTGGCGTTGGAATAATCCGCACATATTTTTCGCCGGAACGAACTAGAAAAATGCTCGGCGGTAAAAAACTTTTTGCCGGAAATGTTTCCGCAAGTTTTCTTGGCATTGTTACACCATTTTGTTCGTGTTCCGCCATTCCATTATTTCTAGGATTTGTAGAAAGCGGGGTACCACTCGGCGTTACATTTTCTTTTTTAATTGCAGCACCTATGATAAATGAAGTCGCCATTGTTCTTTTATTTGGTTTATTCGGGTGGAAAACCGCTCTTCTGTATTTATCTACCGGATTAATAATTGCAATGTTAGCAGGTTTTGTTATAGGAAGATTAAAACTTGAAAGGTATGTAGAAGATTGGGTTTATAAAATTAAAGCCGGACAAATAGAAACGGAAGAAACAAAACCAATTTTTTCAGAAAGAATTATTGCCGGAGTAGATGCTGTTAAAGAGATTGTAGGAAAAGTTTGGATTTATATAATTATCGGAATTGCCGTAGGCGCCGGAATACACGGATATGTACCGGAAAATTTTTTGGCCGGACTTATGGGCAAAAGCGCCTGGTGGTCAGTTCCCGCTGCAGTAGTACTTGGCGTCCCAATGTATTCTAACGCGGCGGGAATTATACCTATTGTACAAGCGTTGCTGGGAAAAGGAGCGTCACTTGGAACGGTTTTGGCATTTATGATGTCAGTTATCGCTTTATCATTTCCGGAAGCTATTATCCTAAAAAAGGTTCTTAAACCGCAGTTAATTTTTGTATTTGTAGGAACTGTAGCCGTAGGAATAACTATTGTCGGTTATATTTTTAATTTAATTTATTAATAAAAGAAATTGCAAACATTAAAATTTTTTCTAAAAGATTATGCGGATAAAATTGCTGTGCTAACTAAAAAATTTGAGAGAGTTGGAACTATTTATTCTACTTAAAATATTTTGAGGTAAAAATGGTAACTGTGAAAGTTCTTGGAACAGGCTGCCCTAAATGCAGAAAATTAGAAAATAAGATTAAGGAAATAGTCTTTAAAAATAATATTGAAGCAAAAATAATTAAAATTGAAGATATACAAGAAATAATTGGTTACGGAATAATGATGACACCAGGCTTAGTGATTGACGAAAAAGTAAAAAGTTACGGCATTATTCCGAAAGACGAACAAATTTTTAATTGGTTGAATGGAGAGTAAAATGAGAATAATCTCAATAATAGCCATTATAGCATTTATTTCTTTACAGGGTTGCGATACTCAGTCTCAGCATAAAAAAGGTTCAACAACAAATACTATAAAGCCAAAAGTAACATTTATTGAACTCGGTTCTATAAACTGTATTCCCTGCAAACAAATGCAGCCGGTGATGAAAGCAATTGAAGAAAAATATGACCGGCAAATTAAAGTCATTTTTTATGATGTTTGGAAGACAGAGCAAAAGGAATATGCTCAGAAATATAAAATAAGATTAATCCCCACACAAATATTTTTAGATGCCGACGGTAAAGAATTCCACCGTCACGAAGGATTTTATCCGGAAAAAGAAATAGATAAAATTCTACAATTAAAGGGACTGAAATCTAACAGCATAAAAGGCTGAATATGTTTGACGGAATATTTACCGTATTATACGAAGCAATGACGGGAGCTACATGGATTGCGGTGCTGGCTTCATTCACATGGGGAATATTATCGATACTACTTTCGCCCTGTCATTTATCAAGCATTCCGCTGGTCATCGGCTTTATAAGCTCACAAGGAAAAATATCGATCGGCAGAACATTCAATATCTCCTTAATTTTTTCTGTCGGCATTCTAATTACAATAGCACTCATTGGAATTATCACCGCTTCACTTGGAAGATTAATGGGAGATATTGGCGGAGCAGGTATTTATTTTGTTGCCGGAATTTTCTTTTTAGTCGGGCTTTATTTAACTGATATTATTAAGATTGATTGGAATAATACCGTATTAAAAATAACAAAAGCAAAAGGATTATTGGCAGCACTTATTTTAGGGCTGCTTTTTGGATTAGCATTAGGGCCTTGCACATTTGCGTTTATGGCACCGGTGCTCGGTTTAGTATTTCAAATTTCACAAACAAACTATTTACTTGCTATAATTTTCCTTCTTGCTTTTGGAATAGGACATTGTACTATTATAGTCGGCGCGGGAACATTAACAGGAAAAGTGCAAAAATATTTAAATTGGAATGAAAGCTCTAAAACAATTCTTTTAATAAAAAGAACATGCGGGATTTTAGTAATACTTGGCGGGGTTTATATTATTTATTTAAATTAATAATGTTTAGAGAATTAGCACTTCATGATACTGGTACTTATCAACGGTAGCTCTATCGCAACATATATGAAAATCATTTCCGCGAATTCGGGTTAATCTAATTTCTAATACCGCATCAGCAGATTTCTTTAATCCTTCAAAAATATTTTCTACTTTGACTTCTTATTAAACCAGTTTCATCTCTTCATATTTTAAATAAATATTAATATAAATATTCTCTTCAGCATATATAATATGTAGGGAGTAAAAAAATTCCACCGGAGATAAGAGTCACACAATCAGAAATAAAAAGCAAGCTTAAATGCCAAATAACACGAGCATAAAATAAAAAATAAAGTATATATACAGATGAGATGGAAGCTTAAACTTCTAATTAAAAAACAACTGTCATAAAATTTTTAATGAACAAGAAAGGATATACCTATGTTTCATCATGTGAAAGAACTGCAGTTTAATGCGCGTGTTTCAGAACCTGATCCAAAATTTGCGGCTTTGCTGTTAGAACAATTCGGCGGCGGGAACGGAGAACTAAAAGCAGCTATGCAATATTTTGTACAATCATTCGCGGCAAAAAAACCTCATCCTGATATTTATGATCTTTTAATGGATATCGCTACAGAAGAATTTTCTCATTTAGAAATAGTGGGCGCTACAATAACCATGCTTACAAACGGAATAAACGGAGAATTAAAAAACGCGGTTGAAACAAATCCTGTAGCACAACTTGCAGGAAAGAATAGTTCATATAGAGATGATATGATTCATGAGGCGCTTCAAAATCCACAATTCCTAGTTCAATCAGGCGGCGGACCGCTAGTAACAAATGCCTCCGGAATTCCCTGGTCGGGAAGTTTTGTAAACGCAAACGGAGATCCCACAGTTGATTTAAGATCTGATATAGCGGCAGAATCAAGAGCAAAAATTGTTTATGAGTACCTTTTGAAATTTACAGATGATCCACATGTGCAGGAAACATTAAGGTTTTTGATGACTAGAGAAATAACACATTTTCAGCAATTTACGGCTGCACTAGAAAGTATCCAGCCGAACTTTCCGGTTGGACAGCTACAGGGGGATATTAGATATACGCATACAACATTTAATTTGTCAGATGGTGAAGATGTAAGAGGCCCGTGGAACCAGGGAAAAGGTCCTTGGGAAAAAGGAGAATGGGAATATATTTCAGATCCCGTTGAGGAGATAAGAAAAACGAACGGCCTTATTGATAAAAAACAAAATAACTCCGGCACAACAGAAGAAGAAGCGAAAAAGAAGGAACAGCAATTATCTAAAGAGAGATCGGAAAAAGTAAAAAACGCGACCAAAGAAAAAGAGCTGCAATGGACTGAGTATAAATAGGAAATGAAAAGAGGCTGGATTGGATATTTCAGCCTCTTTTTATAATGGAAATTTTGAAGAAGGAAAACAATATCAAATTCTTCACTTTTTAAATAGTGATATATTAAACATCCAGACTAACTTTAATCCATCCATAATCTCTTTTATCAAAATGTTTATACGCATCTATGGCGGAGACTAATTCGGTTTGATGTGTTAATATTTTTTCAGGATCAAAACCTTGCTGCCGCACAAGTTCCAGAAGTTGAGGGATATAAGCTCTATGATTACAATTTCCCATTTTCATTGTTAAATTCATATTCATTGCCTGTCCAATGGGAAAAGAATTAAGATTAGGCGGATATACACCAATAATAGAGAGAGTTCCGGCTTTAGCTAAAGATTGAACAGCCCAATTAAGAACTTGGGTTGGGGCATCTCCTGGATGCCAATTTTCTTCATCGGGATTTTCCTCATCTACAATTTTTTCTTTCTCTTTTTCAAGTTGTTTTATATTTTTAGAATTGCCGTTATGCGGATGTTCAGCGTCGACTCCGACAGCATCAATAACTCTATCTACTCCGATCCCACCGGTTAATTCAAGAATTATATCGCTAACATTTTCTTCTTCAAAATTAATTGCTTCCGCGCCTTGTTTCCTTGCCATTTCTAATCTTTGAGGTTTACCATCAATAGCAATTACTCTTCCCGCATCCTTTAGAAATGAACTTGCAATAGAAAATTGTCCTACAGGGCCGCAACCAAAAACAGCGACTGTATCGCCGGCTGTAATTTCAGCATTATCGGCGCCGAAATAACCTGTCGGAAAAATATCCGATAATAAAATGGCTTTTTCATCTGTTACTTCATTCGGCAGTAACACTAAATTTATATTTGCGTAAGGAACACGAACATATTCCGCCTGCATTCCATTGAAGCCGCCATTATCTTTTGGGCCGCCATAAAAAGCGGTTCCGGCACGAGGCCCATTTGGATTAGCATTATCACATTGTGCAAAATAACCGGCACGGCAATAAGAGCAATAACCGCAGCCAATAGTAGAAGGTATAATAACTCTATCTCCCGGTTTAAAGTTTCTAACATTCTTACCAACTTCTTCAACAATGCCTATACCTTCATGCCCTAATACCGTACCTTTATTAACTCCGCTGACAGAACCTCTTATAAAATGTAAATCAGTCCCGCAAATCGCACTTGTAGTAATTTTAACAATTGCGTCAAAAGGATCTTGTATTTTCGGCTCAGGCACATCATCAATTCTTATATCTCCTATACCATGAAAAACAACTGCTTTCATATACGTCTCCTTTCTTTTTTAAGAGATATAAATATATACTAATATGTTTCCATAGAATGTAAACCATGTTATATTTTATATCACTTAGCCGCTATTATGATGTTAAATACAGAGAGGTAACTTGTTTAATTTTTTTCAATAATTCCGAAGCAGGTTTAGGCAAGGCAGAATTTTTAAGCAAAAAAATCTCTTATATAAGAATTACAGGCGAAAGATGGTTTATGATTTTATTTTATAAAAGCCAAATATTTTCTTTCGCTTATTTTTATAAATTATAAACCCGGTATACAACATAAAAATTGGGATTAATCCGAAGAAGAAATTTAGTACACGAGTAAAAAATCCGCCTATTTCTCCCAAATGAATAGGCGGAATAATATTTTTAAATATTCGTGTACTTAAATTTTTTTTTAACGGTTCAAATTTATTCATAATTTTTCCGGTATAAGGATTTAAGAAAATGGATAATCTTTCCCTTTCACCTGGCATTATTTCTAAACTTTTTTGATACGATAAATAAATACTTCCATTCCTCTCTTTCGGCATAATAATTCTTCTCATTTTATAACCGGGATTATACTTTTGCATTAAGGCGGCTGCTTCGGCCGCGCTAATATTATTATTTGAAGATATAACAGGTGTTTTAATATCGTTAGGCTTTTGGTTTTGAATCTTTATATTAAAGAATTTTCCGACGATATTATCATAACTTTTTGTAAAAGTGAAATACGAGCCTGTAAGCGCTAAAACAAGTAACGGCAAGAATAAATAAAAACCACCTAAAGAATGAAGATCATAATTGATTCGTTTATGATTAGAAGATAAGTTTAATTTATAACTTTTTTTTCTATATATATTGGGCCACCATAAATAAAGTCCTGAAACAATTATAATACTAACAAATAATAACGCGGTTATTCCGACCAAATAATTTCCGAACGCGCCTAATGTAAGAGTTCTATGCACCATTAAAATATCATCAAAAATTCCTCTTTTATTTCTCAATTCGCCTAATACATTACCATTGTACGGATCAAAGAAAATCCATTCTTTTTTATTTTGCAGCTGAACAGTGTAAGTTTCCAATTCTCGTTCTGGGAATTGAAAAATTACAACCTTAGAATCATATGTATTTTCGGCCTTTCTAATAATTTCCGCCGCCTCAATTTTCTTTAAATTATTATCTTGAGATTTATATAATTTCGAATAAAGTAATACCGATAATTCCGGTTGAAAGACATATAATGATCCGGTTATGCCGATAATACTTAAAATAAGTCCGATTCCCAGACCAACTATTAAATGTATTTTTAATATCAGTTTTTTCATAGACGGAACGAAGATTTTCAGTAAAAGTTTTTGATGGATTATAATGTATAATTTATACTTGCCATGGTAGTAAACGGCGCTCCCGGCATAATAACAGTTTTAGATTGGGCGCCTTCATAATATTTTAGATTGGTTAAATTTCTTATATTAACCGCGAATCTAATATTATTCCATTCATAAAAACCTGTCAGGTCAATTCGGGAATAACCGGGAAGCACAAAGGAATTGCCTGTATCGCCTGGTCTGGATTGTACAGAAAGTATTCCAATTCCAAGACCAAAGCCTTGTAGTATGCCCTTCTGTATTTGATATGTCCCCCAAAAATTTATGTTGTGCGGACTTACATTTTTTAATTTAGTTCCTGCTTTAATTGAATTATCTTTTGTCACCCGAGCATTTATAAATGAATATGAAGCGAGTAAATTTAAGCCCGGAAATAATTCGCCCGTAATATCTAATTCTAATCCGTTACTCTTAACTTCTCCAACTTGAGTTTGAAAATTCGGATCATTTTTATCGACTGTAAGAATATTTATCTGCTTCACCTGATAAACGGAAGCGGTAAAACTAAGTTTATCATTAAAGAAAAATGATTTTAAACCTGTTTCAAACTGCATTGCGGAAAGCGGATCAAACTCATTCCCATTTATATCCTGTCCGAACTGAGGCTGAAAACTCTTTGAGTAATTTCCGTAAATTGAGACAGGACCATAAATATTATATAAAATACCAATTCTTGGATTTATGGAAGTATTTCTATCAACGGAGTTATCATTACTTTTTCTATCATTCATATTTTCATTGAATATATCATATCTCAGTCCGGCTAATACATGCAGTCTATCGAAAAGAGAGACAACATCTTGAACATAAAAACCTGTTACTTTATCAGTCACTTTATAGTCACTGGTAGGAGACGCTCCATTTGTAGATTTGGGTAATCTGGAGTATTTCGGGTTATAAACATTTAAGGTATCATAATTGACCCGAATATAATTTATATCGAATACAAAATTACTTATTTCCACCCCCAGTAAAGCGCGATGATTTATACTATTTCCGCTGGAAAAGCTTACGTATACTTCATTCTGAGCGGCTATATATCTTTCATAATTATCCTGTAATTGAAATCGTCTGGATATCAACTCTTTGCTTTTTTTAAGAAAAGTATTCTGTTCAACAATAGATCTATCTTCCTTTGTATAATTAAAATTTAATCTATGCTTAAGAACTAAATTTTTATTTAGTTTATGTGTCAAGTCATATTGCCAAAGAGTATTGAAGAACTTACCTTCATTATCCGGTTCACCTAAACTTCGGCTGAACGGCACATCGATAATATTAGTTCCGTCATAAACAATACCTCTATCCGACGGCTGATTATGTTTTAATATTTCACCCTCAATAGTTAAAGAGGTTTTATCGGAAAAATCATAACTTAAAACAGGCGCCACAAAAAATCTTTCTGTTTTTACAAAATCTCTATAAGTTTTTCCTTCTTCATAGACACCGTTTATGCGAAAGCGAAGAGTTCTTTTTTTATTTAACGGACCGCTTATATCAAAGGCTGGCCTAATTAAACCAAAATTATTTGCCGTTATCTGAAAATTAAAATACGGTTTAGAAAGAGGTTTTTTAGTTACAATATTAATTAAACCGCCAGGGTCGCCCATACCGTATAAAACCGATGCAGGGCCCTTAAGTACTTCAATTTGTTTAATATTTCCGGTTTCACGGTATGTTCTCATACTATTTCTGAATCCATTTTTAAAGATACTTTCCCAGCCGATCCTGAAACCGCGAATTTGATAAATATCGGTTCTGCCGCCAAATCCTGTTTCCATATTTATTCCGCTCAAATAGCGA
The DNA here is from genome assembly GCA_963798775.1 of uncultured Bacteroidota bacterium. Classification (GTDB taxonomy): domain Bacteria; phylum Bacteroidota; class Ignavibacteria; order Ignavibacteriales; family Ignavibacteriaceae; genus CAWCUK01. The sequence continues at coordinate 333,235 of CAWCUK010000003.1, read as the reverse complement.
ATCCCATCATCTATTCGAACCATGCGCAACTGTTCCATTATTTTTTGCGGCAGGATATGAATTCCTTGCGGAATAACTTTTATATCTACAGGTATTTTACTAGCCGAATAACTTGTATTTTCTACATAACTCGGCATACGATCGGCAGTAATAAAAACTTCATCAAGGGATAGCGATTCTTCCCTCATTTTAATATTTAATATCAGTATATCGCCATTATTAATTAGTATATTTTGTTTTTCTGTTTTATACCCGATACCGCTGAATACAATATCATATTTTCCCGGTTTAACTTTTAGTGAATAATCCCCTTTTATACTTGATGAAGTCCCGAATGGAGTACCTTCCAAAAAAATATTTATTCCGGGTAATTTTTCTTCATTTTCAGTGGTTAACTTACCTTTAATTAATCCTTGAGAGAAAAATTCGATATTTATTACCGCTAAAAAAAATAGGAGGTAGAATTTGAACATTTTTATTATTCCTCATTTTGTTTCAATATTAAGATTAAATCTTAATAAGAAATCTATAGCAGAATCTATCCTAACTCAATACAACTTATTGGGTAAATTTTCTAACAAAATTAGGTATGAAATAAATGGTGAGATTTATCTACTTTAAGATTATTCCATTTTCCAATGCGTATAAAACTAATTCCACGGGAGATTTAAGACGCAGTTTTTTCATTATGTTTTTACGGTGGGTGTATACGGTATGAATGCTTAAGAAAAGTTTTTCGGATATTTCCTGGTTCGAATTTCCTTCAGCTATTAAAGTTACTATTTCAGTTTCTCTCGGCGTCAAACTAACGCCCGACATTTTTTCTTCACGAGTATTCTCTAAAATTGTTTCCAATATATTAGAACAAATAAATCGTTCATCAATTGAAACCGCTTCTAAAGCTTGTTTAATTTCCTTTTCCCCGCATTTTTCCGTTAAGCAGCTGTTACAGTTTTTAACAATTTTTAGTAACTGAGTTTTCTCCTTTTCATTAGTTATTCCGAGCAAACTTAATTTTGGAAAGGCTTCTTTTATAAAACATAGTTTTTCAACCGTTAGAATATCCGAACATAAATTAACGATTAGAATTTCAGAAGTTATAGTTTCCAAATTCATCCACAGCTGATCTAATTTTGTAATCTCTCTAATTTCATCGAAACCAAAATTTTGCAGAAGAGTTTTTATTCCTTTTCTGGATAAATAAATAGAATCAGCTATTAAAATACTTTTCATCATACCAGGAGTTTCAATTATTATGCTTATTAAGACTAAATTTAATTAAATTTTTCTTCAGCACCAAAATAAGAAAATTTATTGAAGTAATTGGGTATAACAATTAAAGTTTATTTTCAGAAGTGATTATTTTTGATCCGAGTTATAGAATATATTTTAAATATAGATAAAGATTTTTTTTATTTTATAACTCTTATACAGTACACTTCAAGTCGAATTTTACTGCTAAATCAAAGACAAATAGAATTTTTTATAACAAGAGGATTATAAGTTCTTATTCAAAATTTTGAAGCATGACTGCGAAATAAATAATTATTTTTCATATTTATTAATAAAATATTCCCACGATGCTTTTGCTACATCCGCGATTATTTTCTGATTCACTTGATCATTTTCTTTAGAATTGCTTACGAATACACTTAAATAAAAATATTTTCCGTTAGGAAGAAAGATGATTCCAATATCATTAACAGCGGCTGTCATTCCCTTCTTGTTTGTACCGGAGTGGCCAGTTTTATGCGCGATAACCGCATCTTTTGGTAGTTCGCCTCTTATGCTTTTTTTACCGGTTTTTGTCCCCTCCATAGTTTTCCATAAAAATTTATAACTGCTCCTGGAAAGTAAGCTGTCATTATTTTGGAAAAATTTAACAAGCGCTAAATTTGCGGCTTTTGGTGTTGTCCAATTTTCATATTGATTTTCCCACACGCTCTGCTGAATTTTTTCATTATATTTTATGGAAATATCTTCAACATTATTTTCGTGCATATATTTTTCAACAACTTTTGGTCCTCCTATAAGCTTTAATAATTTATCGCAGCCAATATTATCACTTTCCGCAACAGTATATTTTAATATTTCAGACAACATCATAGTTACTCCATTCGGATATTTATCACGAATCGGGCTGTATAAATTCGGAGTTAAATCTTCTTTGCTAATTTTAATCTTCTGATTCAAATCTAATTTTCCACTGTCAACATCATTTAATACAGCCAATGCAATATGAAATTTAAAGACACTCTGCAAAGGGAATTTATCATCACCATTTATTGACAGTGTATCTTCGCCGTTATAGCCTTCTATGGCTACACCTACAGTCGCATTTTTATTTCCAATAATTTTACCCAACTTTTGGCGAAAAGAATTATAGTTTTGAGAGCTAGCCGGAACAGTTAATAAAATTAGAAAGATGCATAATATAATTAGGTTTTTCATTTATTTTTTCTTGAGGATAAAAGTTTAATTTTATTTCTTGCTTAAATTTTATAAAGGAATGCTGAAATCAAATATATAAAATCTACAAAAGCAATAAGATTGAATTCTCATTAAAAACTTCTTTACATATTATTGAAACGATACCAATAACCGAAATAAAATCAATATAGTAAACTGTATCAATTATGAACTTGAATAAGTAAATATAAATATTTAAGATTACTTATAATATTTTTAGGGGAATATTTCACTTTCCAAAGTTCTTTTCAGATTTAACTCTTTCCCTCATTTTCTTTTTGTTTTTGATTTCAGCTTTATAAAAAGCAAAATTATTAAAACCTCCTCCCCCGCAGACAGGAGTATTTAATATGATTTTAAAAAATAGTTTAATTAGAATTTTATTTTTTTCCGCGCCTTTTATTTGCCTATTCTGTTCCACAGATGAAATAAATTCCAAATCAAATTTAAGAATGATTGAACCTGATAAATATATTTTTGTTGAGTATAATAAAACGATTAACGGAAAGATTATTGAAGGATTCTATCCTCCCGGAAAAAGCATAGACGCCCCAAGTTATTTATTTCAAGCAGATTCGGGAAAAGTAATTGTTTTCCAAAATCATGGAATAGATAACAAATCTTTTAAAATATTATTAGGAATTAGTTTGACACTAACCGGTTCCGCCGGAAACGGTAAACATTCAGAACTCGTGTCTATTGATTCATTACCCTTTTCCAAAGATTCTTTGCTATTACAAAATATTAAACATGACGGCACAGTTACATTAACCTTTAGAAAAAAAATGTATCAATTAGAACCCGATCATGAATATTCATATTCCTCTTCAAAGTTGGATAGTATTATTTTGGGAAATCAAACGGGGAAAATACTTTTTACTACTGAAGAGCGTATCATAAATCATGGTATTCTTGAGAAGTCGAAAATAATCAATAAGTAAAAAAGCCGGAGTAAATTTTCGTACCCAATCAAGAAACCAAAAATATTTCAACCAAATTGTTTCATTATTTTATTGATTGCCGGAATGAATACGAGTTAAAATAGTTAGTCCTTCATATTAAAAACGGCATCAGCAGGAAAAGGAGATTAATATGAAAAATTATTCAACTCCACAGTCTGTAATGTCTAAAAATATTCTAACACTGATTTTAGTAGCACTGCTAAATATTATACTACTTTCCGCTCCTCTGCGTTTCGTACCTCAAACGATAACACAGCCTGACGGCACAGTAATTCATTGTTTCGCCAGCGGAGATGAATTTCATAATTGGCTGCACGATGAAAATGGTTTTACAATAATACAAGATTCAAAAACGGGAATTTATTTTTACGCGCAGAAAGATAATGATCAGCTAATTTCCTCCCCTTATGTAGTAGGGAAAACAGATTTATCGCAAACTCCGCTGGTACCATGGATTAATATTTCCGAGCAAGAATATGAAAAACGGAGGGAAAAATTTTTCAAGATAAATAACAGAATTTCATCCCAATTGATAAAAAGCAGAGGGATGGAATTTTCATCTTCCGCACCAAGTGCTCCTCGCGAAGGAACAATGAATAATTTAGTTATTTTTATTCGATTTAATAACGATGCGGAATTTTCAAACCAAACATCCTATTACAACAATATGTTTAACGGCAATACTAAAAATGATGTTTCATTATTGAGTTATTTTAGAGAAGCTTCGTATAATAAGTTAACAATTTCATCAAGTTTTTATCCCGCAGCTTCCGGAAATAATACTATTTCATATAAAGATTCACATCCCCGAAATTATTATCAAGTATATAACGCGGCCTCAAATCCTGCAGGATATGATCCCGATATTACAGATTATCAGAATGAAAACGGAAAAATTTTTAGAGAACACACACTCTTAAATAATGCTATTAAAACGGTCGCTTCTCAAATTCCTTCCGGTTTAAATATTGATGCCGACAATGACGGAATTGTAGATAATATTTGTTTTGTTATAAAGGGTACCCCTGACGGGTGGAATGATTTACTTTGGCCGCATAAATGGACCTTATGGTCACAGCAAGTTATTTTAAAAGAAAAATTGGTATATCAGTATAATTTTCAATTAGATTCCGATTTGAAGGCAGGTGTATTGTGTCATGAGAATTTTCATGTACTCGGCGCACCGGATTTATATCATTACTCATATGATAACATGACGCCTGTGGGGCCTTGGGATCTAATGGAAATTGATTATGATATTCCTCAGCATATGTGCAGTTTTATGAAATATCGTTACGGAGGCTGGATAAATGAAATACCGGAAATAAAACAAAGCGGCACATACACATTAAATCCCTTAATTTCCTCTGAAAATAACTGTTTCAAAATACAATCGCCTAATTCCTTTACAGAATATTTTGTTGTTGATTATAGGAAAAAGCAGGGGATCTTCGAAAACTCTATTCCGGGTGAAGGTTTAGTTGTTTATAGAATAAATTTGGAGGCGGATAATATTGGGAACCGCACCGGCCCGCCGGACGAAGTTTATGTTTACAGGCCCGGAGGAACATTAACAACAAACGGAGATATTTTTAACGCTTTCTACTGCCAATCAGCTAATAGAACAGCGATAAATGATCAAGGCGACCCCCAAAGCTTTCTTCAAAACGGAAGTGCCGGAGGATTGGATATTTCTAATGTAGGAACTTCAGCCAACAGCACAATTTCTTTTGATGTAAATTTAAATTTTACTCCCCGCGAATATATTCATTATGACTGCGGTTATTACGGAGCTTTTGGCAAAAATGATGCTTTGGATTTCCAAGCTGCCGTAAAATTTACTTCGGCTGAATTAGCTGATTGTTATGGATCTAAACTTTCTCATATTATGTTATATATAAATGAAAGTGGGCAAAATGATATAACAGTAAAAGTCTGGAAAGGGAGTACATCAGCAGGGCCGGAACAGCTTGTGTATGAAAAAAATATTTCATCAGACATAAAATTAAATAATTGGACCGTTCATGCATTAATAAATCCATTAATTCTTGAAAATGGGAAAGATTATTGGATCGGTTATCAAATAAAAGCGACTGGCGGATTCCCGATGGGATTCAGCCGTAACAAGCTTATTAAAGGCAAAGGCGGCTGGATAAATATCGGCGACGGATGGAAACAACTTTCTGATTTTTCTCTGGAAGGAAACTGGAATATAAGAGGGATAATTGAAAAGCAGGGTTCTTCAACAGCCGAAGTCAGCGCTTCTCAATTGGATATTAAAGTTCAACCGGGCGAAACCGGGGCCGCAAATTTTACCATAAAAAATACCGGTACGGCAAATATTAATTACTCTATTTCGGCTTCAGGAGGCAATATACTAAAACCGGCCGAACATAAAAATTTAATTTTATCTAAAAAAATAGAGAGTTCTGATAGAATTAATTCAGTAAAGAATTTTGCTTCCAAAGCAGATTATAATAAAACAAAAATCGCTAAAATCGGCAGCGAAGATGTCCTTTATTTAGATGACGGTAATGAAACACCTAATAAATTTATAGGATATGAAGGATTTATAGGTTTTTGCTGGGTAAATAAATTTGATCTAACAGATTTTGGATTTGACTTGAAAAAAATTCAAGTATTTCTTCGTTCCGAAAATTCCATGTTAAACTTTATAGGATATTCGGTTTACAATGCCGATCTGCAATATGTCTGTTATAATACACTCTTTTTAGATAATTCCGAAAACGGCCAATGGTATGAGATTGAACTTGAAAACACGCAAAAGTTTGATAAAGGTGAAAGTTTTTATATTGAAATCGATAGCTATAATAATGCCTTATACCCCGCGGGATTTGATAATTACGCAACCATAAAAGACAATTCATATTATATTACCAGGGAAAATCTAGACATGGTAAATATGAATACTATTCCCGCTTATAAAGACGGCGCGTTTTTAATTCGCGCTGTTGGCGCAAAGAATGAAGGTGTTCTTAACCAGCCGCCGATAGCTATCGGCAGTATTTCTAAAACAGAGGCTGTGGTAGGAGAGCAATTAGCCTTTGACGCTTCCCAATCTTATGATCCGGACGGGCAAATATCAGAATATAATTGGAATTTCGGCGACGGAAATAACAGCAACCAGATGATGGCTAATCATACTTATACCGTTCCAGGAAATTATAATATATCCTTAATTGTTACCGATAATCAAGGCGCAACCGATAAAGCGGAAGGACAGATACAAATATCCGAAGGCACACCGAATAAAAATCCGCATGCCATTGCCGTTGTTTCAAAAAATGAAGCAGCTATTGGCGAAGTTATAGAATTTGACGGTTCCCAATCATCTGATGAAGACGGAAATATTGTAGGTTATTTATGGGAATTCGGCGACGGCAATTCAACATTTGGCGCAAATGTAAACCATTCATACTCCATCGCGGGCGTTTATCAATATAAGTTAAAAGTTACTGACGATAAAAATGGAACCGGTGAAACCGAAGGCCAAATTTCCGTTTCCGAAACCGCTTCCAGATTTACAATAAATCCTTCAAACGGAATTCTTTCACCCAGTGAATCAATTTCTATTTCGGTCAGCTATAATTCAACAGGATTGCCGGAAGGAACATATCTCGGTCAGCTTTCAATAATAACCGGCGGCGGAAATTTTATTATTCCGATTAATATTCTTATAAGTCACTTTGTTAGCGCTGATGAAGAGCAAATACATATTCCTACTTTTAAACTAAGTCAGAATTTTCCTAATCCTTTTAATAATACAACAGAAATTCAATTTGAATTACCGGCTGAATTATTTACCGAAATAACTGTTTTTGATATTATGGGAAAAGAAATAAAAACATTGATAAAATCATCACTGCGGCAAGGAGTTTATTCTATTCCCTTCGATGCTTCCGGAGTTTCTTCAGGAGTTTATTTTTATAGAATAAAGGCAGGAAAATTTTCGGAAACTAAAAAATTTATATTACTTAAGTAACAACGACAAGTAATTAGATACTTTTTTCTTCCCAAAGAAAGCAGGAGGATTAAATGAATGTAAAATATTTACTTCTTATAATTTTTTTCCTCTCTATTAAAGGAGAAATTATTCCACAACCTATTGATATAAATAATTATTCGTCTTTTTATAATTCTCCTAATATTAGATACGATCAAACTCACTTAAGAAAAAATATACCTTTAACAAATTTTACCCGTACCTTTTTCGAGACGAATAACGGCCAGGCTCCGAGTGAAGTGAAATTTATAGCAAGAAGTTCCCGGTATATTATTTATTTCGAAAATGACAAAATAAAATTCTTTTTGCCAGATAAAAGCAATGGAGGAAGAAATAGAGAAGTAGTAATTAAATTGAATAATTCATCTGTTTATAAAATTGAGGGGCTGGAAGCTTCGGCAAAAATAAATAATTATTTCTTAGGCAATCATCATGATCGGTGGAGTTCAAACAACCTCTCTTTTAAAAAAATCAAATACGTAAACTTGTATAAAAATATTGATGTTATTTTTTATTTCACAGAAAATAATCTTGAATTTGATTTTGAAATAGCACCCGGCGGCAGTTACCAAAACATAAAACTTGGTATTGAAGGACATGACCTGCTAAGAATCAGTGAAAACGGAAGCGTGGTTATAAAATTTAATAACGAAGCGATTAAATTATCTGATCCGATTATTTTTCAAACTGAAAATTTTTCTAAAATAAAAATTGAAGGCGGATATAAAATTGATGGATCAAATATTGGATTTAAAATAAATAAATTTGATCCTTCCCTTCGCCTTACCATTGATCCGATAGTAAGTTTTTCTACTTTTTATTGCGGTTCCGGTACAGATATAATTACTAAAATGTTTATAGACAATGATGGATTTATCTATATAACCGGTGAAACAAATTCGCCCAACTTCCCGGTAACTAATGCTATACAGCAAATACGCGGCGGCGGCTGGTCGGATTGTTTTATCGCAAAATTAAATAAGAACGCTACCGAAATAATTTTCTCAACATTTTTCGGCGGAAGCAATACTGAATCGGCTTATGATATAAAAGTAGATAACAGCGGCTTTATTTATATAGTCGGAAATACTTCGTCAACAGATTTCCCGGTGAAAAATGCTTTTCAGAAAGAGAATGCCGGAGGAATTATGGGGGACGTTTTCATTTTAAAATTAAGTCCTTCGGGGGATGAAATAATTTTCTCCACATATTTTGGCGGAAGCGATTCCGAACAGGCCGAAGGAATAGTTCTTGATAAAAATGAAAATATTATTATTGCCGGAGGAACTTCATCAAAAAATTTGCCGATAAAAAATGCTTTTCAATCTACAATCGGCGGCGGTTATTTCCCGAGAGATGCGTTTGTCTCTAAATTTACTAAAAACTGTACCGCGCTAATTTTTTCAACATATCTCGGCGGCTCCAGTACCAGCGGAGATCAAGCAAGGGATATAGCAATTGATAATAATGATAATATTTATATTACCGGTTATACTACCGCATCAGATTTTCCCGTGGTTAATGCTTATCAAAGCGAATTTGCCGGAGGATTTTTTAACGGGGATGCTTTTATTTCAAAATTTAATCCTAATGGTGTTCCTATATTTTCTACTTTTTTTGGCGGCACAAATGAAGATGAAGGGAAAAGTATTGTTGTAGATGAAAATCAAAATATATATTTAACCGGAACTACACATTCAGCCGACTTTCCTATTAAAAATGAAATTTGGGGAAGGACCGGATTGTTTGACGCCGATGTCTTTATATCAAAATTCAAAGCGTCCGGCAACGAATTATTTTTCTCGACCTATCTTGGCGGAAGCGATACCGATGAGGGAATGGATCTTACATTTGATAAAGAAAAAAATATTTATGTAACAGGATATACCGGATCCCCGAATTTTGTATCAATTAACGGAGCTTTCCCTTATAACGCGGGAAGCTATCCGCCATACAAAGAAGACGCTTTCATTACAAAAATAAAAAATGACGGCAGTGAATTTGAATTTTCTTCTTTTTTCGGCGGCAGCAGGGACGATATTGGAAATTCAATTGCATTAGATAATTCAGGAAACATGTATTTGGCAGGCTATACAAAATCCAGGAATGATTTTCCAATAAAAAACGCGCTTTATTCATCGCCAGGCGGAAGTATTACTGACAGCCTACCTGACGCGTTTATTACAAAATTTACCGCAGGCGAACTTTCACCGCCGCTGAATTTGAAAGCTTCCGTAAACGGCAATGAAGTAAATCTTTCATGGGATCTACCAGCACTCGGAAATTTTCTTTCATTCAATATTTATAGATCGCCTGAATCACCGGTAACTGTTTCGGATGATAATTTAATTTATAATACCGATGATAATAATTTTTCCGATAATATAATTATGACGGGAAAATTTTATCATTATGTGGTTACCGCAGTTTATAATGACGGGGAAAGCCTTCCATCGAATGAAATTACAATAAATGTTACCGGTTTAATTTATGATGAATCTTTGCCGAAGGAATTTACACTTTATCAAAATTTTCCCAATCCGTTTAATGGTTCAACAAAAATTATTTTCGCGGTTCCAGAAAACGCATACGTGAAACTAAAAATTTTAAATATATTAGGTGAACTTATTCAAGTTTTAGTGGATGAAAATAAACCGGCAGGTTTTTATGAAATTAGGATAGATTTGGAGCGATTAAATAGCGGTGTATATTTCTACAGATTAGAGTCGAGCAAATATACGCAGACTAAAAAATTACTCCTTTTAAAATAGAGTGTAAAAAAAGTTTTAATAAAGCTTCTTAAGAAGCGTTAAATTTTTTTTTCACAAAAAGTTTTATACTTATTAAGAATGTATGGCCATCCCTCTTCTGATTTTAATAATTCTAAATAAGTCTGCCATCCATCACCGTGGTTTGAAAAATTTTTATGTGCAAATTCTATTCTTGTAGAAAAATTATCAATTGAAATAAAACCAATTTTTACTTCACTTGCTCTTTTGTCATTTGGCTCGGGAACTCGTGCGGGACTAATTTGCCAAGTAAATATAATTCTATTCGGATAATCATATTCCAGAACCCGCCCCCAGTCTAGCCAAAAATTCTTAGGACCAATTTCATAACATTTACCGTTTACTTCAGGTTCTATATCAATTTTTTCCAAAGTTTCTCCCGACCAAGTATATTCTTTTGGCCACCATTTATTTAACTCAAAAAATGAATTAAATGCTTTCCCTTTCGGAAGTCTTATTTCAACAGAAATATTAATATTTTCTTGATTTTTCCGCATAAGAAACCTAACGATACTTTAGATTATAAAATGATGATTTTTCTACTATTTCATTTAGAAATTATTTATTCCAAAGAAATAATTTAATGATTTATCTCAAAAAAAATACGGGGGAAAAACTAGAATTAACTTATTAGACTTGTAAGATAAAAAAAAGAAGCCCAGAGATGGGGGTAACTCTGGGCTTAACTCTGTTAATATCAAGCGGCAGGGGGTAATACCTCTTGAAAGAGTCAATACAAACTTATAACGGCTTCTCAAAAAAAGCAATACTAAAATAACTTTAATTTTCTTTTTCTTACATTTTTTTTGCTGAATTGTTAAAATTCTATTTCAAACGGCTTTTGAAATTATATTCGGTTATTAAATAACACAGAAAAATCTTATTTTAGTTAAATTCACATAAATTAACGCTGAATAAAAAATAATTTCTTTTTCGATAATACCACATAAATTTTCAGGGGAAAATGAAAGAAAGAAAACTTTATATAATAATCATCTTAGTCTCCTTAAACTTCCCGGGATGTTTAAGGACATATTATCCAGCAATTTATTATACCGGTTCTTACCCGATGATCAGCGAAACCGAAGATTCCTTGAAAAGCAATAGTAAATATTTGGGAGCCGATTTAAATATTACAAAAGCCGGATATGAGCAAGAATCGCTGCAGTTATTAAAAGCTAATTATGTTGTGGTAGATACAAAAGACTATTATAACGTAAATGAAAGAATTTACGGCTATGCGGGAAATTATAAAGTTGCCGGATTGAACGGGTATAACGGGAATAAATCAGTTTTCGGGTTAGGAGCGGAATTCAGCGCCTGTTTAACTCTTAAAATATACGATTTAAAATTAGGTTTAGGTTTTAATATTGGCGGCGCAGCAGAATTCGGCAGTTACTATAATTTTAGAAAAAATGCCGAGAAAGAAAGTATAATAGATGGTGATAAAAGGCTTTTTCTTCCAATGTTTTCTACGTTTCCTTTAATTTCTTATAAATTTTCTGATTCAACAATTCTCTCCACGCAAGCTAATATTGGTTTACCGGGACTATTTTCACCCAGCTTAGTTTTAAATAATAAAAGTTATGTTTATTGGTTAAGCTGGTTACCCGATCCCGATAATAAATTAGGAAGCAGGTTAGTCTTGGGGTTTACGATGAATTTAGATAGTTTCAATAAACTTTAATTTACCGCAAAAAAAAACCCAAGGTAATGGGTGTGACCTTGGGTTCATATTACAATAGTAGCTTTATTGACTATTGCATTTAATCAAACTTAATAAACGTTTTTTTATAAAGCAATAAAAATCTTTCAGGAAGGTAAACTTTTTTTTTACTTAATCTTATAAAGGAAAAAATTTCATATAAAATTCTAAATATTCTATAAAATTTATTGATCTTGTTTCACAAAATTTAGAATAAAGTTTTTTTTTGCTGCCGAACTTTTGTTTTAAATGAAAATCGAATTCACCGGCTAATTTTTCTAATTCATCAATTTTTATCATATCTGGCTCTCCCGCCAATTCCGTTATTGAAAGTAATCCATCCGCTTTTAAAATGCGATGAATTTCCTTAAAGTAATCAGATTTATTTTCCACTTCCCCAACAAAAGTAACCATAAAAACTCTATCGAAATAATCATACTCAAAGTCAAAGTTTTTCCCGTCGCACAAATAGAAGCTAACATTTTCAACTTTTCTTTTTTCAAGTCGGTGTTTGGCTTTTTTCAGCATTTCTTGCTGAATATCCGCGAGAAATAATTTTCCTTTCGGTAAAGCCTTTGCAATTGAAGGACTAAAATATCCGGGACCGGTCTCGATTTCTAAAACAAAAAAATCTTCCCGTAAGTATAATCTTTTAATCAATTCATTCGGAGATAAGAAAACATTCCGCAAAGGTATAAGAAGTGAAAATGCCATTTTATAAGGATATATTCCTTTATTTGTAAAGCGTCGGAAAATTTTTGAACTTTCTTTACTGTTTTTATCAAATAGTTTAAATAAAGAAATTTTTGTTTTCTTGCGTTTTGATTTCAAAAATAAATATCGTAAAATTAATGTGATGTTCATCAACATTTAACTATTTTCAAATTCAGTATTCTGGGGAGAATAAAGTAATGATTTCTTTCTATTTCTATAAAATCACAAAACTGTCAAATCAAAATATATCCTTCAACTATCTGCATAACCTAGACTACACTCTTTAGGAGTTAACCTTTTTCATTGAATAATTTATTTAAATAGCGTGTCTATTACGCTTCTTCTCATAATATTATTTTTTAAACCTAAACCTAAGGGGATCGATATGTTCAAATCAGTTACAAAGTTAGTAGTTCATCTTTTTCTTTTCATTTTTTTTATATCCGCATTTGCAAACGCGCAAAAGCCTATTTTTCACTGGGAAACAAATTCTTGGGAAAAAGGAACCCGCTGATAAAAAAATTACATATAAAAATACCATCAGTTCCGGGATTTGAAAAGATAAAAAAGGAGTTAGAGAATTTGAAAGGAAAAAACTTCTGAAATAGCGGCAAATAATGAATTATTTAATAAATGTAATTCAAATCTTTTACAGATTAAAACCGCGGTTGATAACGATTTAAATAATTGTTTAGCAAATGTTCCTTGCAATGAAATGGTAACAGCTACTACTCCGTAAAAAATTTCATATTTACAAAAACTAAAAGCCGGTTTTTACATCCGGCTTTTTAATTTCCTTCGAAAATCCTATAAAAGCTTAAAATTAAAAGTCGGTAATTATATATTTATTTGAGTATTTTTAATAAAATAAACTTTACCAGACCCTAATTATGATAAAAAAATTAGAACCGAAAATTGAACATATACATCCTCAATTGTTCATCGGAAAAAAAATTAAAAACACGTTTGAGCAGGATAAAACTGTTGAACTTTGGCGCAGTTTTATGCCTAATCGAAACGAGATAAAAAATAAAATCGGGAAAGAGCTTTATTCTATAGAAAATTACCCTGCCGGTTTTTTTAATGATTTTAATCCTGAAGCGGAATTTGAAAAATGGGCCGCAGTTGAAGTACATAATTTCAATGCTATTCCGGATGGAATGGGAACATTTACATCACCCGGCGGATTATACGCGGCGTTTCTTCATATAGGAACCGCTGCCGAAGGATCTAAAACCTACAAATATATTTTTGAGGAGTGGCTGCCGAATTCTATATATTATCTTGATAAGCGTCCGCACTTCGCTGTTATGGGGGAAAAATATAGGCCTGATGATCCGGATTCGGAAGAAGAAGTATTAATACCGATTAAATAAATATCCATTAAAAACGGGTGAAAATAAATTAGAGTATTTTTAAATTCGGTTTTTTATAATATTTATTTAAATGTAGTGCTAAATGATCTATGGGCTAAACATCGTTCCGCTTCAACTAAAATTGTCCAAAAATTTTCGCTCTCACCTTTGCCTACTTTTTCCAAATAATATAGTACACTCAAATAAGATCTTGCTTTGTATAATTCAACTTGATCATAAAAATTGCCGCTCAGGTCTTCGGCTCTTTCAACATATTCACTAAGAAAAATATCTACAGGAGCTTTTTTATTTACATCGGAATTCTCGAAAAACATATTTTTATATTGCGCGATAAAAGTAGCCGTATCAAAAGCTTTCGGCAGCTGATACGAACTGTTAAAATCAATTGCGGCAATATATTCTTCACCGGTTACTTTATCTTTACCGAGAAAAATATTTTTAGGATGAAAATCTCCGTGCCCTTGCACTAAAACTTCTTTATGATTTGTCAGTAATTCAAGTTCATGCTTCCAAACTTCTTCCAGAATTAATTTAATTCTTTGCAGGTGCGAATGTTTATTATTAATCATCCGGCTGATGTAGTAATCCAATCTTTCTTTTTCAATAGATAAATATTCATCTTTAGGGCTAATTTCCAATTTTTTATTATGAAATTTAGAAAGCCATCGCGCGGCAAGTCTCAAATAATAATGTGCTTGTTCTTCATCCGCGTTTATAATTTTATCAAATAAAGTATCACCCTTTATTTGCTCTTCAATTAAAGAAAGATTTTTTTCATCCTTATCCAAGGGTTTCGGAACTCTATATTTCCCGCTTTCAAACCCGTTATTTAATATACCTTCCATTATTTTATGAGTGCGTTCGCTGTCTTTCCATGTCAGCTTATCTTTATATGATTTTACAATTACTTCTTTTCTTTCTTTAGATGATTTTGGTCCGATTGAAAGTTCTGTAATTTCTGTATCTGTTGTTCCTATTCGCGGAGTTTCTTTAAAATACGGCCTGCATCTTCCTGCTTTTAGCTCTTTAACTAATCCCTCAATCGTAGAAAAAGGATGATCGAAAATTGTAGGATAAGTACCTGTATAACTAAGCGCGTGAGTATCAGTTCCCGCGATAGCCGTATATTTTAGCTCATGCCAATCCTTTAAAGCTCTTGAAGCTTCTGTAACAGTATAATTAGAACTAAAAATTTCGATACCGTCTAAAAGAGGATTGAGCAATTTTTCTCTTTTGGGAATCTTATCGTGACGGTAAGGATGCGCCCATATTATCGCGGCGTCAGGATGTTTTTCTCTAAGTTCCTCCAAAGTCATTTTTTGTTTTTGAATAGTATTTTTAACACCGTAAACAAGCACATCGCCGTAATTAGAAGTTTTAAATTCTTGCCCCGCCAGCACATTAAAAATTTCCGGCAGTCCGGCTTCTTTTTTAATATCTACAAGATCCTGATCGTTCCATTGATAATGGTGATCAGTAATAACTATTCCCTGAAGTCCTAAATTATATGCTCGTGTAATTAATTCTACCGCGTTAACATGGCTGCAGGCCGAGTATTCTGATGTATGGCAATGTAATTCGGAAATCAATTTTTCCTCACTCTCTATTTTTATTACAGAAAAACTTGATATATAAGTAAGATATTGCGGTAAAATTATTTGTTATTATTATCACGCATCTTCGACGGTTACTATTTTTAGCTATGAAACATTATTTTTCGCCTTCCACAATCAATCTTTTTGCTTTCACATGAAAAACATCTTCATTATCAGAAGGATAATCATTAGCAAAAGCACGATATGTATGGTGGATGAATTCTTCCCGTTTCTCAAAAGGAATCTTTTCGGTAATCGGCAGCCAGGTAGTTCTTATCCATCCTTTTAACCCTTCTTCTCCTTTGTGCAGCATATCCTTTTCAACTAAATCAACCTTAATTTTTTTAAAATCTGTCTGAGCAAGTAAATCATAATATTCTTCGATACTGTAGAAATTATAAGGAGATTTAAAATCATGAAGATAAGGTAGCCATTCATCTTTCAGTTTCATTTTATTAAGCGTATTAAAAGCTTCTTGAATGTTTCCCTTCCCGCCCATTTGGAGCAAAATTCTTCCCCCGGTTTTTAAACTGTTGTACATACCATTTAGAACTTTTTGATGATCATCAACCCAGTGCAGAGCGGCATTAGAAAGTATAACATCAAATTGATTTATATATTTTAAATTTTTAGCGTCCCCAACAAGAAAAGACAAATTGGGAAATTTACTTTTAGGAAATTTATCATTAGCAAAATTAATCATTGCGGCGGAATTATCTATGCCTAGAACAGTACCTTCGGGAACATAAGCAGCTATTTCCGCCGTCACCTTACCATCGCCGCAGCCAACATCTAAAACATGTTCATCTTTTTGTAAACTCACTTTAGCTATAACTTCCCTAGCCCACTTATGCTGTGCGGATGAATAGCGCGAATATTCATCAGCGTTCCATTTATATTTTCCCATCTTTTATCCGTGGTTAATTTTTACAAAATAAAATATTACAGAAGGAGAATTGAAATAAAATGATAAAAATCATCATGAGGGAAATAAAATTTCCGTATTTAATCGCTATAAATCGGATACATAAATTTTCCCCATTTTACATTCTAAAAAAAACTGTATATTAAATTAATACCCTTCCGGAATATTTTTTTCATTTCAAAAAAAACTGAAGTACAACATGGAAACAAAAGAAGAATCAATTTTAGTTTCTCGCCTTCAGGATGAAATCTTAAAACTACGAACCGCCATTGAGGAACTTTCCGCGCTAAATGAAATCGCTATTGCTATCACATCCACACAATCGATTAAAAAGATTGTTGATTTAATTGTAAGAAAATGCGTAAAACATTTAAATGTGGAACAAGGAGTGGTTATGCTGCTCGATGAAAAAGACAGCAAAAATCCTTTTCATACAATGATTAGAAAACAAGACAGCAGTACCGATTTTCAGCCCTTAAGATTGGATACTCAATTAACAGGCTGGATGCTATTAAACAAGGCACCGCTGGTAATAAATAATTTTGAAACCGACACAAGATTTACTTCCGTAAAATATACAGATTTCCCGATTAAATCTTTGCTAAGTGTTCCGATGCTGTTAAAAGGCAAAATGCTCGGGCTTATAACGGTTTTTAACAAAAGAGATAATAATGATTTTACAACTAATGATAAAAGATTATTAGGAATAATCGCCGCACAATCAGCTCACGTTGTTGAAAACGCAAGGCTTTATCAAAATGAACAGGCGCTCATAAAACTTCGTGAAGAAATGCGTCTCGCTTATGAAATACAAGTGGGGTTGCTTCCAAAAACACAACCTAAAATTGAAGGTTATCAAATCGCGGGAAAAAGTGTACCCGCTACCGATGTTGGAGGAGATTATTATGATTTTATTGAAATTGAAAATAAAAAATTAGCTTTTTGTCTCGCGGATATTACAGGGAAAGGTATTCCAGCCTCATTGTTAATGGCAAACCTGCAGGCTTCTCTGCGGGGCCAAATTCTTATGGATAAATGTTGTAAAGATTCTGTTACTTTTTCTAATAATATTCTTTACTATAATACAGCTTCAAATAAATTCGCGACACTTTTCACAGGTATTCTTAAACCTGACGAACAAAAAATAACTTACTGCAACGCCGGGCACAATAATCCTTTCTTGATCAAAAAGAATAATGATGTAATTAGGCTGAACAAAGGGGGAGTAATTATAGGTATAATGCCTTCCGGTATTTATGAGGAAGAAGATATAAATTTTACAAGCGGAGATCTGCTGTTTATTTTTTCTGACGGTATTACTGAAGCAATGAATAATGAAGAAAAAGAGTTTGAAGAAGAAAGACTACAACAGCTATTATTAGAAATTAAACATAAACCGGCCGAAGAAATTATTGAGATAGTTTTTGATACAGTAACCAAATTTACAGAAGGACAGCCCCAGATGGATGATATGACCATCGTTGTTATAAAGAACATCAGCTAATAACATTTATAAGTTTAAGAATTTACAGATTTCTTAAGCTTAAAGGAGATCTTAAAATGTTTATGAGAATGCTGCAGTTAAACCTTAACCCGAAATTCGTGGAGGATTTCAAAGAGTTTTATAAAAATACTATTTCACCGAAATTACAAGAAACCGGCGGCTGTTTATTCGCGACTTTGATTAAGGGTGATCCGCGGGAGAACGAATTTATTTCACTAACTTTTTGGGAAACTAAACAGCACGCGGAAACCTATGAACAAAGCGGATTATTTAAAAGTCTTTTTAATCAGGCAAAACCTTTTTTTGAAGAAACAACCGAATGGAAGATACAATTAACGGATGATATGGAATTGCGTAACGCGCCTGCTTCAATAGATCCTGTAATTAAAAGATATAGCGTGGCGGTTCAAAAAGAAGCGGGGGACGTAATGCTGAATAAGAAAATGTTCATCAGAATCGCGTCCATAAAAATAGAAAAAGAAAAGCTTGAAGAATTTAAGAAATTATTCGCCGAAATAATTATTCCCGCTTTTTTAACAACAGAAGGCTGCCGAGATATTTTTCTCACTCAAAGTATTACCGAAGACCGTGATTTTATTTCTATTTCCATTTGGGATGATAAACGTTACGCTGTTCGTTTTGAACAAAGCATTGAGTTTAAAAATCTGAATGATAAAATAAAAGACACATACTCCAAAATTTATTTGTGGCGTATGTCTTTAGAAAAAGAATATCAATCAACAATAAAGACTTCCGACGATATGATTGTAGGTCATTATGATGTAGTTATAGGCCAAAAATTTTCATAAGAAAATTAGTTCCCCGAAATTTTGTTTTTCCAGTTATTAAGTTCAAAATCACCGGTATCACATTTTCAATTTTATAACTTCGTAAAGTGATTAATCATATTCATTTTAAGCCGCTCTGAAATTATTTTTGAATGAACATAAAAAAAGGAGACAACGATGAAAAAACTTCAGTTGATATTGATGGTTATAGGAATCTTTTCCATTTCTTTACTTGCGCAAGATTCCGTTAATAGTAATACACAAATGAATAATAACAGAACAAGTAAAACCTTAAAATCGAACAAGAAAAATGAATTCGCGAAAGAAGCAGCCAGCGGCGGAATGATGGAAGTAAAATTGGGCCGCCTTGCTCAGCAGAACGCGAGTTCACAAGACGTAAAGGATTTTGGACAGCGAATGATTTCCGATCATTCTAAAGCTAATGAACAGTTAAAGGAAATCGCGCAGAAAAATAACATTACTCTTCCCAATTCTATGATGTCGAAACATCAAAAAAAATATGATAAATTGAAACAATATTCCGGGAAAGAATTTGATAAAAAATATATGGACGCAATGGTAAAAGACCATAAAGAAGATATAGAGAATTTTAAAAAAGCAAGCAAAAACGCTGATAACGAGGAAGTTCGAGAATGGGCGAAAAAAACTGTCCCTAAATTACAGGAACATTTAAGGCTAGCAGAACAAACTCAAAAAAATGTAGAAGGAAAATAAAAAATCAGAAGAGGCTATCTAAAATATTTGATAGCCTCTCAAATTTAAAATTCATTCACTAAAACCCCGTTAGCTCTAACCGAATATTTGCTTTCATTTTTTAATTTAAATCTCTCAACCAGTAACTGTAAATTATTGGTAAGCTGGTTTAAATCTTCCGCGGCTCTCGCTATTTGTAAAGTTCCGGCTGCCGATTGATCGGTAACGCAACTTATTCCTTCAATATTTTTACTAATTTGTTCAGCGGTCGCCGATTGTTCTTCACCCGCAGTCGCTATTTGGTTTACCATATCGGAAACTTTAGAATTTACAAGTAAAATTTCATGGAGAACATCTGCTACTTCCGCCGTTAAACTCATTCCTTCTTCAACAGATTTTCCCGCTTCCGACATTGAAGAATCGGCTGCTTTAGCTTCAGTTTGGACTTCTTTTATCATATTGGAAATTTCTTTAGTAGCCTTAGTTGTTCTTTCGGCAAGTTTTCTAACTTCATCCGCTACAACAGCGAAACCTCTTCCCTGTTCGCCTGCTCTTGCTGCCTCAATTGCCGCGTTAAGAGCCAATAAATTTGTCTGATCAGCAATATCATCAATAACTTGAGTTATCTCTCCAATCTGCTCGGTTTTTTGGGCCAGCTCGGCAATTAACTTTCCGGCTTCCATCGCAGAATCAACAATTTTTTTCATCCCACTATTAGTTTTATCAATTTTACTTACGCCTTTTTTAGCCATCGCGTTCGCGTTTTTTGAATTATCCGCCGCTTTAATAGTATTTTTTGATGTTTCTAAAATAGTTCTTGTCATTTCCTCAACAGCACTTGCTACTTCCGAGGTTTGCGAACTTTGTTCGCTTGCGCCGGCAGCCATTTCTTCTGAACTTGAAGATATTTGAGTACTAGCGCTTGCAACAGCCTGAACAGCGCCGTTTACTTGTTCAATCGCATTTCTAACATTTTTTATCGATTTATTAAAACCTTTAAATAATTTGCCTAAATCATCATTTTCTTTTTCCGGAACTACTTCTACCGTAAGATCTCCTTCCGCAAACTGATCCATCGCACTAAGCATTTTTTGAGTAGAACGAGTTAAATAATTCTGCATTTCTTTAATTTCAGAAATATCGGCAACAGCTTCCATAGCACCTATTATCTCTCCCTTTTTATTTTTAACGGGAGCTCCTGTATAAATAATAGGCATTTCTTTACCGTTCGGTTTTGCTACTGTTTCGGCCGCAAAAACACCGTCATTTTCCATAGCTTTATTTAAGGCACATTCATTTGTTTGACAATGGCATGTTTTAAATTGATCGTAACATTTTTGACCTAATAAAACCGCCGCTTCTTTGCCTATTACTTGAGACGCGCTTTTATTTAAATATTGGATTGAAAATTCTTTATCAATAATAACAACGGGAGAAGGAAGGTTTTCCAAATACTGAACCTGTAAAGAAATTTTTTGTGACATGCTGTTGAACGAAGCTGCGAGTTTTCCAACTTCATCATTCGAATTTATATCGACTTCAATATCAAGTTCTCCGGATGCCATTTTATTTGCCGCTTCTGTAAGCTTATGTATGGGATTTGTAATTAATTTTATGATATACAACCCGGAAAGAAGAGCGGCTATAAAAACAAAAATCATTATTGCAAATTTTATTTTATACGCGTCCGAAGCCGCTTCCTGTTTAGCTTCAAACATTTTATCGATTAAAGATTCTATTTCCGCGGCTTGTTTATTTAGCGAAGCGTTTGTTTTTTTTACATCAAAAATACATTTAGAAGCTATTTCAAAATTTCTAACATAATCATCTATGAGATTGGAAATACGAGTTTTTTCTTGTGCGGAAATATTTAAATTTTGCGCTTTCAATTTTAAAGAGGCAACTGATTCTTTTAATTCAGAAATATATTTAGCGTCTTCTCGTAAAAAGAAATCTTTTTCATGCCTGCGCGCCATCAGCATTTTCACAAGTACATTTTTATCTGAATCCTCATTTATTAATGATTCAAGATTGTGGATGCTTTCTCTAAGTTTCCCTTCGGCACCCGAATTTTCATCAATGCCGCGTTCTTTTATTAGTATAACAAGATCATCAAAAATTGATTTATAACTTCCTACCGCCTCATTTATTTTTATTGCAGTTTCTTCTCGCAGATACGGCTGAAGAAGTGAATCTAACTTATTTATAGTCGAATTAACTTTTTCCGCGTCATTTAAATTTTTGCCGGCAAGAAAATCTTTTTCTCCTTTTCTCGCTTCTAAAAAAGAAAGGTCAATATTTTTTGAATCTGTTTCTTCATTCAGCGCTTGAATTTCGAGATACTGGAAAACAGAATAAACGCCCAAAAGCGAAAATATTATTCCGAGAAGGAACATGATTTTAATTTTAATTGAGAAGTTGTTTATCATCCCCTTTAACATATTTTTTACCTCGAGATGTTTAAGTTTATTTTTTAGGCTGGTACCGGAAGTCAATTTATTAAACCGGAGAATTTCCTTCTAAAAATTTTTACTTGCTATCATATTATCGTAATTTTCTATTAATTATTTAATTTTTAAGGACTTACGGGAACAGATTGTTTCGGTATAGCAACTTTGAAAATTGTTCCTTCATTCAATTTGCTTTTAAATTCTACCCTGCCGTTATGCAAATCTACAGCCTTTTTTAAAATTGATAGTCCGAGACCGGTACCCGAAATATTACTAATATTTGTCCCTCTATAAAAAGGCTGAAAAAGTTTTTCTTGATCATCTTTTGTTATGCCAATGCCTTCATCTTGAACTTCAAAAAGAACTTCGGAGTCTTTATCCTTAATAGATAATTTTACTTTTCCTCCGTCCGGCGAATATTTTATCGCGTTAGATAATAAATTGTTTAAGAGCTGCCTTATCAATATGCCGTCAAAATTTCCGTATATATTTTTTTCTTGATGAATAAATTCAATTTGATGTTCGGGTTTAGCTATAAGTTTAACTTCTTCAATTATAATTGAACATAAGCTAATTAATTCTAAATATTCGGGATTAAATTTTATTCTGCCCGATTCGGATTTATTTAAAGTGAGTACATCCGAAATCAAACCGTTCATATAATCCGCTGAATTTTGAATTCTTTTTAACGCGTTTAACTTTTTCTCATCATCCCATCTATCATAGTAACGGAGCAGAAGCTCAGCCGAAGCTAGTATTGAAGTGAGCGGAGTTCTAAATTCATGCGAAGCGGTAGAGACAAATTTTGATCTTAAATTATTCAATTCTTTTTCGGCTTCCAGCGCTTTTTTAATTTCCTCCTGCATCTTTTTGTGCTGGGAAATATCGAGTATAACACCGACCCAGCCGTCGCTTATTTCATTTTCGCCGATAATACCGGCTTTATAAAGAATTACTTCGTGAACTATACCTTCTTTATTTATAATATTGGTTTCGCACGAGTGGAAACTTTCGTTATTATTTTTCTCAAATGGTTTAAGAGTGTTAATATTTTTATTAAGAAACTCCTCCTTATTTTCTCCGAAAAATTCTAGGAAAGCCTTATTACGATCCGAACAGTGATTATTACGATCCATTACAAAAACGGGAATTGGGATAGTATTTATTAACGTTTTAAAAAAATCGATCTGGTTTTTAATTTTTAAATCAGCTTCGGTTAATTTTTGTATTTCATTTGAAAGTTTTTGATTTGCTTCCTCCAGTTTTTCTGTTCTTTCCAAAACTAGTTTTTCAAGCTGATTTTTATATTCATCAATTTGTCTTTCGTTCAAAACCCTTTCCGTAACATCCCTATTGAATGATAGGATTACTATCTCACCTTTATATTCAATAACTGAAGCGTTTACTTCAAAATAAAGTTCTTTCCCTTCTTTATTATATTGCGTGGTCTTAAATTTAATGAAGTAACCGTTTTGCAAAGTTTCGGATATTTTTTCTTCACCACGATGAATATTTTTCGATAACTTTTTTAGCGACATTCCAACAAATTCCGAGTGTTCAAATCCATAAGTTTCGCAAGCACTTTTATTCGCTTCAAGCACAACTTCATCTTTCGGACTAATTATTAAAATTGGTTCTTGCGCGTTTTCAAATAATGTTCTATAATCTTTTTCGGAATTTTGAATTTTTCTTTCGGTTTCTTTTCTTTCAGAAACATCTCTTATTATTAATGTAAAAAAAACTTCACTGTTTAAATTCCATTGAGCAATAGAGATTTCTACCGGGAAAATAATCTCGCCTTTCCGCAAGCCATTGCGCTCAATAGTTTTCGAAGGTTCAATGCCTTTCATTGGATTAAACCGCATTCTAACTTTTTCAAGCTGTTCCCTTTCGGAAGGCGGAGTAATAATAAGAAGCGATTTCCCTAAAATTTCACTTTCATCGTAGCCGTACATTCTCTCAGCCATTCTATTCCACTGCACAATATTAAAATTTCGGTCAATTGATATTATCGCATCGTTAGCTGTATAAGTAATAGAACGAAGAATTTCTTCATTTTTTTTAAGGGCGTCTTCAATCTTTTTTCTATCCGTTATATCCCGTGCTATTACACTGAAACCGGTTATTTTACTTCCCTCAAAAATTATAGTAGCATTTTGCCCAAACCATTTTATAGAGCCGTCTTTTACCTTAAATGGAAATTCGAAGTAAGAGTTCAATTCTTTTTTTAAATACTGCCGGAAATAAAATTGTCGAACTTTTTCTTTATATGAAGGGACAACCAGATCTAGATAATTTTTTTTTAAGATTTCCTTTTCGGAAAAATAAGTTGAGCTTAAACCCATTTTATTTACATAAGTAAAATAACCTTCCAGATTTATTGAATATATAATATCAGCCGCGTTTTCGGCTATTACTCTATATATTTGAGAATTTATATTCAATCCATCCGCTAAGTCTATTTGGTTATTTTTATTAAGAATTTTAGAATTAAAATTATTTTGAATTACAAATAGTTTTTCTTCGGCTTTTTTCCTTTCGTAAATTTCTTTTTCAATAACTTTTAGCTGCTCTTTTGATTTCTTCTGCAAATCGTGTAAATATCCTAATGCAGCCGCAATAGCAATACTTCCTATAACTCCGGGAATATTTTCGAGCATCACATTAACAGCCGGCATATTCATAAGCTTAAGGTAAAATGTATTTATCGGGATTATAACCAAAGATGTTACTATTCCCGCGCGCATTCCAAAAAATAAAGAAGCGGCAATAATAGGCAGAATAGTTAAAGCAGATATTCTTTGATCGGTTAAATCAAAAAGAAGAAAAAATAAAACAGTATAGAAAATAAATGTAAATGCAAGTATTACAGTTTTATATCCATTACTAAGTCTATTAAACTTATTCATCTGAAAATTAATTGGGTATTAATTTTCGGATTCGAATACCGAAATTGATAAAGTATTGAAATTTTATACCCCTTCATGATAAATTTCCTAGTTCTATAATCGAAATTTTTTGCAAGAAGTTAATTGCTTACTTAAAGTTTATGTAAAAATAAAGAAGCTGCCTTTTGACAGCTTCATTTAATTTATACCTGCTCGGTTAAAATTCTATTTATATTTTGATTTATACTTGAGCTTATTCCAGTCGAAAATTGAGTCTTCTTATCAACTTTAAAGCCGGATATTAAATTTTCAAGGTTTTGTGTAAGCTGACTTAAATCCTCAGTAGCTCTTGCAACTTGTTGGGTTCCCGCCGCCGACTGCTGAATAACTGAAGATATTGCTTCTACACTTTTTGATATTTGCTCGGAAGTAACAGTTTGCTGCTCGCTGGCCGCGTTTATTTGCGCGACAAAATCAGTTACACTTATCGAATTCTGATTCAGTTCGTAAAGCAATAATTTTACTTCATCCGTTTTCTCAACGCCTTTCATTACAAGTTGTTTTGTATCAGCCATCGCCGAATCAGCAACCGCGGCCTCTTTTTGAACTCCTTTAATGGTGTCAGCAATTTCTTTTGTGGCACGAGTAGTGCGTTCCGCTAATTTTCTTACTTCATCCGCTACTACGGCAAACCCTCTTCCCTGCTCACCAGCTCTAGCGGCCTCAATAGCGGCGTTTAACGCAAGCAGGTTTGTCTGATCTGCAATGTCGTCAATTACCTGTGTAATTTCGCCTATTTGTTCACTTTTGCTTACAAGTGTTTTTACTATTTCCGCGACTTTTAACGCGGCCGCGACTATCTGTTCCATTCCTGCTTTAGTTTCATCAATTTTTATTCGGCCTTTTTCAGAAATTGAAGTCGCGCTTTTTGAAACTTCAAATACTGTTTCAGTATTTTTAGCTGTTTCCGCAATAGTTTTGGTCATTTCCTCAATCGCAGCCGCAACTTCGGAAGTTTGCGCTGCCTGTTCCTGAGCGCCGGCAGCCATTTCCTCTGTTGTTGAAGATATTTCGTTTGCCGCGCTGGATGTTGAAAGTACCGCTTCATTTAACTGATTTACTAATTGTTTTATATTTTGAACCGATTGGTTAAAGCCTACAAATAGTTTAGCGATTTCATCATCATTTTTTTCTGCTAATACGCTTACGGTCAAATCGCCCTTAGAAAATTTATTCATCTCATTCAGAATTTTATCTACACTTCGGCTTAAATATTGCTTTTGTGCTTCTGAAGCAGCTACAGCTTCTTCAACTTTTATTTCTACACTCGCTTTTTCATCATTTAATTCGTTAATTCCGTTTTTAATGCTGGTTACCATTTCATTAAGCGAATCACTCAACTTTCCAATTTCATCATTATAACTCGAGGTTATTTTTACATCCAAATTTCCTTTTGTAATTTCATCAGCTTTTTGGGAAAGCTCTTTTATTGGTTTGCCTAATTTATTGGCGATTAATATTGCCTGACCCATTCCGAGTAAAAGAATTATTACTGTAGTTATTAATAATGTTAAAGAAGCGTTTTCAGCGGTAGCATCAGATTCAACATGAAGATTATCGGCAACCTTTCCCTGTATTTGAAGTAACGCTTCGGAATTTTTAACCGCCTCTACAAACGCCTCTTTAGCTTGACCGAAGATCATTTTTTTTGCCGCGAGTTTTTTATTCTCCGTGCTTAATAAAATAGTTTCTGTTCTAAGTTTTACATAGTCTGCCAGAGCTTTTTTAAAATCGGCAAGCTTTTGTACTTCTTCTTCTACTAAATAAGTTTTGGAATATTTTTCTAAAATTCCATCTATTATCTTATCATTTTCTCTAATCTGATTTTCATAATTTCTCATTTCTGTTTCATCTTGGCTGATATAATGATCAACTACTTCAATCCTCATTTTGTACATCGCCTTCACTATTTCAGATAAATCAAGAGCCGGTACAAGACGATCTTCGTACATAGATTTCATTTTCGGCGTAATTTTAGACATTCCATAGTAACCTGTATAGCTTACTATAACCGTAAATGCTAATACAATGCTGAAGGAAATTAATAATTTTGTTTTAATGTTTAGATTGAAAAACCATTTCATAGTTATTTGGCTCCTGCATTTTTTAATGGAATATAAATTTTGACTGAAGTATATTTTTTAAGTACGCTATCTATATGGATATTTAACCCATAGATTTCAGCTATTTTTTTGGCGATTGCTAAACCTAACCCGACACCTCTTTGACATTTTTCTTCTCTATCAAATTGACGTAAAGCTCCTATTTCCGGAATTTGGTCACTATTAATTCCCGTTCCGAAATCTTTTATCTCGCATAAAAATTGATTTTCTGTAACCGCTCCATTTATTAGAATCGGCGAGCCTGGTTCAGAAAATTTTATCGCGTTTTCTATTATTTCCGTTAGGAGAAATCCAAAATGTTCTTCTTCTATTTCTAATGAAGCATCCTCAAAATCTATTTGTAAATCTGATTTTCTGTTTGACTCAAAAGTTAAATCATACAAAACGTGCTTCAATATGTCTTTTGCGGAATTAATAGATAATTGTCTTAGCTCCGGCAGTTCTGTAATTGAGGCGGCGGCTTTTTCGAGGTGACTGAATATCAAAAACTTCTGAATCAATTTTAAAAGACTTTTACCTGCAGTGTTAATATCCTTAGCCATTTCAGAAATTTCTTCTAAATTTAAATTTGATGATTCTTCGTGCAGAATTTGGGAATAAGCCATAACAGGAATTAATGGAGTTCTAAATTCATGCGGAAGAGAAATAGAAATTGAATCGAGGGCATTATTAACCTTTTGATTTAATTCCTCACATTTTTTTAACCTGGATTTTATGGCATTTAATAAATCTTCGGCTTTATACGGTTTAGTTAAATAATCATCCGCGCCGGCGTTCATTCCCTGCCTTACGTCTATTTTATCTGCCTGAGCGGATAAGAAAATAAAAGGAATAGCTTGAGTGGATTTAAATTTGTGAAGTTCTTCCAAAACTCCGTAACCATCAATAGACGGCATCATAATATCTGAAATAATTAAATTGGGAAGATATTTTTTTGCTAATTCAATGCCTGTAAAGCCGTCCCCGGCTTCATAAATTTGATATCCTTCTTCTGAAAGAAGATCTACAATATTCTGTCTTACAGAAGAATCATCTTCAATAATTAATATTTTGCCCATCCGATAACTCCGACTTTTTTTAATTTTCTTTCTACCGGAATTATCGGAATTATTTGAGCTGTTTCTAAAAGGAATGCGGTAAACGGTGGTTCTAAAAAAATAAGCGGTAGTTTGATGAAAATAAACGGCGGAATTTTAAGGTAATTTTATTTGTAATGCAGTTTACTTTTAAAAGCCGGTGAATTTCGTCGGCTTACAATAAAAGGTTCTTTAATATCTTTTAAAAAGATAGCCAAAGAATTGTTATACCATTTTTCTATTTTTTGTATATAATTCAAGTTGATTATGGCATTTCGGTGAATTCTAAAAAATTGATTTTCAGGCAGAATTTCTTCCCATTTTTTCAGCAATTTTCTTACTAAAAATTTTTCATTGCTCTCTAAAAAAACATTAGAATATTCACTGAACGCGGTAATACATTTTATGGAATGGATTTTTACAATCTTCGGTTGATTTTTCACATCAAGAATAATGGAACTATTACCTCTAATTTTCTCATTCGTTTCAGCGGCAGCTTTTTGATGATTTTCCGCCGGCAGAAGATCAGAATATTTCTCAATCAGCAATTCTTTTTTTTTTAATCTTAATTCTACAGTTTTTAATAAGTCATCAATTTTGAATGGTTTCAGCAAATAATCATCGGCGCCTAAATCCATTCCCCGACGAATATCATTTTTTTCAACTTTAGCGGAAAGATAGATGAAAGGAATAGTAGCGGTTTCGGAATCTTCACTTAAATGGGAAAGGACGCTGTAGCCGTCTATACCGGGCATCATAACATCGCAAATTATTAAATCGGGGACAACTTCCTTCGCTAAATTAATGCCGGCTTTTCCGTTATTTGCGGTAAAAACCTTAAAACCTTCATTTTCCAGAATATCATTTATAACTTGCTGGATCGGCAGATCATCTTCTATCACTAATATTTTTTTCATTGCGGTAACGGGATTAAAATTTTAAATGTTGTTCCTTCGCCAATTTTACTTGTAAAAGAAATTTTTCCTTTATGCAGATCAACAGCCCTTTGAAGAATGGAAAGCCCGAGCCCAGTACCTGAAATATTACTAATATTGGCTCCCCTGAAGAACGGCTGAAAAAGTTTCTTTTGATCTTCTTCATCTATTCCCAAACCAAAATCTTTTACAATTAGTTCCATGCTTTTTTCTTTTTTAGAAATTGTATAATAAATTTCACCTCCGGCCGGTGAATATTTTACGGCATTTGAAAGAAGATTTGTAATTATGTTTCGAAGAAGTTTTTCATCACCAAAAATACTGCCGCAGGCTTCATCAATATTTATTATAAACTTATGAGATTCATTTGCGTTTAGTTTTATTTCTTCAAGAATATTATGCGAAAGCCGTATCAGGTCAGTTTGAGCAGGATTGAATATAAGTTTTCCCGATTCCGCCCGATTTAAAGTAAGTACTTCGTTTATCATCTCATTCATATAACCGGCCGATTTTTCAATTCTCTTCATAGTTTCAATTTTTTTCTCATCGCTCCACTTTGAGTAGTAACGAAGAAGCAATTCATTTGAAGCCATAATTGAAGTAAGCGGTGTGCGAAATTCATGGGATACTGTAGAAACAAATTTTGATTTCAGTTCGCCTAAATCTTTTTCTTTCTCCAGTGCGTTTCTAATTTCTTCTTCGGCTTTTATTCTTTGAGTAACATCATTTAAAGTACCGGAAGTTCCCGAAATATTATTATTACTATCAAATGTTAATCGGGCAAAAACTTCTATCCATCTGAATCCGCCGTCCTTTGTTATATAACGAATTACATGATTACAAAATTCTTTTTTCCCATTGATGACAGGTTCAAATAATTTCATATTTTTTTCTCTGTCATCCGGGTGAACGTAATTTAAAAATAAGGTGCCTAAACTTTCTTGCAGAGAGAATCCTGTTATTTCTTCCCATGCCGGGTTTAAGAAAATCCAGTTTCCTTCAACATCCGTTTGGAAAATTATATCATGAACGGAATTAACAACAGTTCTATATTTTTTTTCACTTTCTTTTAACGCGGATTCAGTTTTTTTTCTCTCAGATATATCATTGAACATTGATAAAAGATATTGCGGTTCTTCATGGTTTATAAAAGCGCAGCTCATTTCAAGAGGAATTATTGTTTTATCAGCTTTTATTCCATTTAATTCTCCTTTCCATGTTTCGCCTTTTAAAAGAGAAGGAATAATAACAGACTGAAGCTGCCGGCGGCCATCTTCATCTGTTAGTTCCATTATATTTTCACCGATAATTTGATTAACGCTGCTGTAGCCCGCAATAGAAAGAACAGTAGGATTTATATAAACAATTTTGCCTTCCAGATCGGCTAATAAAATTCCCGAAGGACTTGTTTCAACCGCCCGGCTTAATTTTTTAATTTCTTCTTCAGCTTTTTTCTGATCGGTAATATCTCTTATTATATAGCACAGCATGAATCCTTTTTCTGTTTTAATAGTAATTATTAAAACATGAACATATTTGCGAATTTTATTTTCCAGATGCAGAGTAACAACTTTATACTTTTTTACGAATTCAGACCGGCCGGTTTGTAATATATTTTGTATATCTTCTTTAAAATTTAGAAGGTTCTCCGCGGTTTGATTTTCTTTAGAAACTAAAATTAACCGTAATTCCCAAACTTTTTTACCTAAAGCATAAGAGGCAGAAAGATGTGTAATTTCTTCAAGCTTTCTGTTCCACTCTATTACTTTTCCTTCTTCATCGCAAATAATAATTCCGTCGCCGGATTTTTCAACCACATTTCTAAACTTTTCTTCACTTTTTTGAAGAGCGATTTGGTCCTTCAGCCGCTCCGTTATATCGGTTTGTATTCCGATAAAATTAATTAATTTACCATTTGAATCTTTTACAGGTGAAATGGAAAGTTCATTAAAAAATTTTAATCCGCTTTTTTTATAATTAATAATAACGGCATTACAACTTTCACCTTCATTAATAGCTTTTCTAATTACATTTAAGGAATCTTTTGAAGTTTCCGGCCCTTGTAAAAATCTACAGTTTCTTCCTAAAGCTTCTTCGGAAGAATAGCCGGTATTTTTTTCGAACGCGGCATTGCAGTAAATAATCGGATTATCCGGCAAATTAGGATCAGTGATTAAAATTCCGTTCATTGCGGCATCTAAAGCTCTATTTCTAACTAACAGAGTTTCTTCGAAAATTTTTCTCTCGGTAATATCCATCAAGGTTCCGCTTGTGCTATATATTTTTCCTTCATTGTCAAAGTGAACTTGTACATTAATTTTTATCCATTTAAGCTTTTTATCTTTGGTCAGATATCTAACTTCGTGTCTGTTTACTACTTTAGCGGAGTGTACAAGTTCTTTAAATTTTCTTTTATTTTCTTCAATATCTGCAGGATGGATAAATTCCAGGAAATGTTTTGATAAACTTTCTTCTACTGAATGGCCGGTAATTTCTTGCCAAGTTGGAGAAAGATAAGTATAATTGCCAGTAGAATCGGTTTGAAAAATTACTTCTTTAATGCTAGCTAAAACATTAAAAAGTTTTATATTTTCACTTAAAGGAGAATCATCCGAGAGCAGCAAATTATTTTGGCCGTTATTTCTGCCGTTATCAAATCTCATGTCCGTAATCATTAATGCTAAAGCTTCAATCCCTTGATATTCGAAAGGGAAAGAATTAAAAATTACGTTCAGAAATTCATTTCTTTTGGTTAGATGTTTGCAGTTTACATTTTGAAGTTTTTGAGGAAGAAGTTCATAACTTTTAGAACATGAACAGATATCCGTCCATTTTTTCTCTAAAAATTCTTTTTTTTGATAACCATATTTAATTACAGCTGCTTTATTTACATTTAGAAATTTTAATGTATTAATTTCTAAAACAAAAATTGGATTTGAAGATCCGTTGAAAAGCCATTCATTTATATTAGAACTATTTTCCAGCCCTAAATTTTCATTCTTAAATCTACTCATTGTACTGCGGCAGAACTGCCGAATTCTCTCTTACTGTAAAATAATCTGTTCTTCAAATAAAAAAACAGAGTTCAACTATTCAACTTATTATCGAAAGAATTAATTAATAATTAAGGCATGAACTAAATTTTTTTTAACATAACCACTAAAAAATTTAATTATAAACTAAAAGTATTAACATTGTAAAAAAGTAATTTATTCGGAAGGAAACACAATATTTATTTCAGTACCGTTTTTCCCTTTTATTTCTAATGTACCGGATAATTGTGAAGTTAAAGACGCGACCAATTCAAAACCGAATGAATTTGCTTCTTCAGGTTTCAAATCAGCCGGCAAACCAATACCATCATCTTTAACAGTAAATTTTATTTCTTTATCATTTAATTTTTTAAATCTTATTTCAATCTTCCCTTTTTTAAATTCCGGGAAAGCGTATTTTAAAATATTAGTAATAAGTTCCGAAGCAATCAATCCTATATAGATGGCAATACTAGAATTTATATTAACTTGATCAATATCAAGTTCAAGAGAAATTCGTTCCTTTTTTGTGCTAAATGTTGAAAATATAAATTTTATTAATTCGTCTAAATAACTTTCCGCGTCAATATTTGAAACCGAACCTGTATTATATAATTTTTCGTGAATCAGCGAAATAGACCGGATTTTATTCTGGCTTTCCCTGAAAATTTCTAAGGATTTAGGATCTTCCAGGTAAGAAGACTGCAGATTTAAAATGCTGTTAACAATTTGCAAATTATTTTTTATTCGATGATGAGTTTCCTTTATAAGCATCTCTTTTTCATCGAGAGAATGTTTCAGTTGATCTTCCACATTTTTAATTTTGGTTATATCTTGATTTACGACTATCGCCCCTAAAAATTTTCCGTTATTATCCAGAATCGGAACAACAGAATTTAATATTCTTTTTTTAGTGCCGTCAAAACATTCAATGTCTATTAACTCATCAAGATATATTTCATGAGTTTTTATAGTTTTGTATAAAGCCCATTCATCTTTTTTAATTCTTTTACCGGAATCCGGCCACCAGCCTTTAAATTCATCAAGTTCATTAATCGAAATAAGTTTTTCTCCACCCCATATTTTTTTACCCATTTTATTTACTGATATCAAAGTTCCATCTTCATCGGAAATCCATACACCAACCGGGACTGCGTCCAAAATAAGATCGAGAAGATTTTTTTGATTTTGAATTTCCTCTCTGGAATTTACTCTTTCCGTAATATTCCTGGAAATAGAGAGAATTGAATTGACATGATTATTTTCATCATATTCCGGAACCAGTATAGTTTCAAAATGCTCTTCCTTACCATCTAATTTTATTTTGGAATCAAAATGAAATTTTTTCCCGCTGTTTTTAATTTCTTTGAACCAATTAAGCCAAGTTTCATTTTCTTCAGCCGTATGTAGTTCAGTAAAATTTTTATTAACCAATTCATCATAATCCGCTTTTAAAATTTTTTCAGCAACGGGATTTATATACAAATAATTTAGATTTGTATCGTATCTAATAATCGCGTCCGGGCTGTTGGATGTTAAAGATTTATGGTTTTTAATTAACTGTTTTAACTGTAATTCGGTGCCTTTACGATAATTAATATCCTCGAGTACAATAAATAAATGGGAGGTTTTATTTGCTTTAGTTATTAAGGAACTAGTTAAATATACCCAAGATATCATTCCGTCTTTACAGATCATTCTGCTTTCATGCCGAAATTGTTTTTGTTCTCCGGATTTTAGTTTTTGTAATTTGTCTAATACTTTTATTTGTTCATCCGGATGAATAAGATTTAAAAAATTACTATTTAATAATTCTTGTTTAGAATATCCGAGTATATCGCAATATTTTTCATTTACTAAAATTATTTCTCCATTAAGTGTAATATGTGCCATTCCTACGGCCGCTTGTTCAAAAGTCGCTTCAAACAGATGAAGCGAATCCTCAAATTTCTTTTCTAATTTTTTTCTTTCAATAGCATATTTAATTGATTTTTGTAGCGTAACTTTTTGTATATGCTCTTTAGAAAGAAAATCCTGAGCACCGTTTTTAATTGCTTTAAGGCCTATTTCCTCATTACTTATAATTGTTAAAACCACAATGGCAATTTCATTATCAATTTCTCTTATTCTAAATAAAGTTTCTAATTCGGAACTATCCGGTAATCCAAGGTCTAGAATTAAAACATCAAAATAATTCAAGCTTAATAATTTTAAGCCATCATTCAGATTAGCCGCTTTTTTAATTTCATAATCATTATCATCCGCTTCTTTTAAATATTCTTCAATTATACGAATATCACCGGGATTGTCTTCTATAATTAATACGAAACAAGTATCTATCTTTTCTTTTATTTTCATTTTTTTCTTAAGGTAATTTTACTACTGTTAACCAAAAATTTTCAATTGATTTAATTACTTTTATAAAATTATCAAGGTCTATAGGTTTTGTAATAAAACAATTAGCATACGATTTATAACTTTCATAAATATCTTCTTCATCAGTTGAAGAAGTAAGAATAACAATCGGAATTACAGATAAACTTTGATCTTTTTTTATAAGGGAAAGTAATTCCCGACCGTCTAATTTAGGCAAATTTAAATCAAGAAGAATAAGATCCGGTTTTTCAGCCGAAGCAAATTCGCCTTCCTTTTTTAGATAAGCTAACGCTTTTTCTCCGTCATTTATAACAGTTAAATCCGATAAAAATCTATTTTCTTTTAATGATTCTTCGACTAGTCTTACATCTCCCGGATTGTCTTCAACTAATAAAATTTTAACTACTTGAATATTGCTTTTCATTTTCAACTTTCTTTTTCGGAATAGTAAAATAAAATTTTGTGCCTTTTCCCTTTTCAGATTCTAACCAAATATTACCTCCGAATCTTTCAATAACTCTTTTACATACAGCCAAACCAATGCCTACACCGGGATGCTTATCCCTGGACTGCAGACGTTTGAATAATTTAAATATCTGGTCAAAATATCTTTCATCTATGCCAATTCCATTATCTTCCACACAAAACAACCAATAATTCTCTTTGGTTTCAGCTGTAACATTTATTATAGGCGGAACTTCAGATTTATAAATTATTGCATTGGTAATTAAATTTTGAAGAACATGTGTAAATAAATTTTCTTCCGATTCCAAAACAGGTAAATCATTATCGTACTTAATTACGGCATGATTTTCCTCAATCAGCATTTGCAGATCTGATATAATATTAGTAAGAACTTTTTTAACATTAACAGGTTTTAAAATTTCTTCAGCTGAAAGAATCCGGGAATAACTTAAAAGACTATCTATTAATTTTTTCATTCTTTCCGCACCGTCAACCGCATAATGTATAAATTCCCGTGCGTCATTATCTAATTTATCTTTATATCTTTTTTCCAAAAGCTGAGTAAAACTTGTAACCATTCGAAGAGGTTCCTGCAAGTCGTGCGAAGCGATATACGCAAATTGTTTCAGTGCTTCATTGGATTGTTCAAGTTCCTTCACCAGTTTTTTTACTTTATTTTCTTCTAATTTCCGAACATCATTTTTCAAATGATAACCGACCCAATAAGAAATTTCATCATTTTCATTTTTAACAGGATGCGCTGTACTTAATACAAAATGGCATTCACCAAACTCATCGTAGATTTCAAAATCGGCATTGAAAGGTTTTTTATTTTTAACCGCGTCCTTCCAAGTTTTAGCAACTTGAACGGCATTTTCTTTATCAAGAATTGAGGGCCAATCATCAAGATTAATTTCATTAAACGAAATATTTAATAATTTCAAAAAAGAAGGACTAAGGAATGATAATTTGCCTTCGGCATCCGCCATCCAGCTTCCATAAGGAACAGCTTCCCCTAATACTTTATAAAATTCTTTTAATTCTTCCATTTTAGACAAAGCAGTCGCTAAGTTGTCTATATTTTTTTTCAGCACAATATTTTCCGCTTCGAAAGAAGAAGTTTTGTCAGTCCAATTAATAAAAAAGTAATCATCAATTATTTTAAGTTTAATAATTATTTCTTCGACGGATAACGGGGGATATTGCTTACTTTTTTCATCTTTTTTTTCTTCAATAATTTCATTTAAAAAAGTATAAAGTTTATGATATTTTTCTTGAGGAAAAAGTTTTTTTAAATCTATATTTTCTACTTGTATATCTTTTAATCCCCGGTCAACAGCCGCAGCGGTATTAATATGTTCAAGAATAAATCTTAATTTGTTTTCATTATCTTCTTTATAAAATTTAAAGATAGCAGCGGGTACAAGTAAATTATTTACCAATTCCTTGAGAAGTATTATATTTTCCAACTTAAATTCTCCTTAGAATTTTAAATTATTTATATTAAAACGCAGAAGCAACAATAATAAATGTGTCATAGATCAAGCATAGTTGATAGAATCTTTTTTCGCGTTATTTTTAATGGTTTCAAAAAGTGTAGACGGAGCAATAAAAAAATATGGAAGATGACCGTAAAAAAGAGTTTTATAATTTCGCGAGTAAACTCTTAGGTAAACGAGAAATTCACAACTGCAGCGCTTCACTAAAAAATGAATCGATAGAATTTTTAAATGAATTAATTGATTTTCTCTTCCCTCACTTTTCAAGTAAATTTTATTATAATAAAGAAGATGTTGTGGCAAAGCTGCAGCTGCTGGAGAGAAATCTAATTTCACTTTTAAAGATTGTAAATGAAAATAACCAAACCGAAGCCGTTAACGCGGCAAAAATTTTTATAACACAAATTCCCGCGGTTCATGATATGCTTTGGAATGACGCCGAAGCAATTTATAAAGGAGATCCCGCTTCCGAAAGTATTGATGAAGTAATATTAGCTTATCCGGGATTTATGGCAATATTAATTTATCGAATGGCACATGAACTGTATAAATTAAATATTCCTATTATACCGAGAGTGCTGACGGAACACGCTCATCAAATTACAGGAATTGATATTCATCCCGGTGCGGAAATCGATTCCCCTTTCTTTATAGACCACGGAACCGGGATTGTAATAGGAGAAACAACAGAAATCGGGAAGAATGTAAAAATTTATCAAGGGGTTACTTTAGGCGCTTTAAGTGTTGATAAATCATTAAGCCATATAAAAAGACATCCTACAATTAAAAATGATGTAATAATATATTCGCAAGCGGTAATTTTAGGGGGAGATACAGTAATAGGAGAGAAAAGTGTAATAGGCGGAAACGCTTGGGTAACACAAAGTATTCCGGCAAACTCAGTAGTTTATAGTAAAATTGAAGTAAAAGTAAAACCGAATGAAAATTATTTTGATACAATGGAATTCATAATATAAGGAGTAAATATGAAATACAACAACATACTTGGGGCAATAGGCAATACACCGCACTTAAAAATAAATAAACTTTTTGGGGATTCCCACGAAGTTTGGATTAAACTTGAGAAAGCAAATCCCGGCGGAAGTATAAAAGACAGGATAGCCCTTTCTATGATTGAAGACGCCGAGAAAAAAGGGATTTTAAAAGAAGGAAGTATTATTGTAGAACCTACATCGGGCAATACTGGTATAGGTTTAGCGATGGTGGCGGCAGTAAAAGGTTATGAATTAATTTTAGTAATGCCCGAATCAATGTCTGTAGAAAGACGAAAACTAATGTCGGCTTACGGAGCAAAATTTGAACTTACACCCAAAGAACAAGGTATGAACGGCGCGATAAACAGAGCCGAAGAAATAGTAAAAGAAAATGAAAAAGCATGGATGCCCCAGCAGTTTGATAATCCCGCCAATATTGAAGCGCACGAAAAAAATACAGCTCAAGAAATTCTACAAGATTTTCCTGACGGCATTGATTATTTAATAACGGGCGTGGGCACAGGCGGACATATAACGGGTGTTTCAAAAGTATTAAAAAATAATTTTTCCGATGTTAAAGTTTTTGCCGTAGAACCGGAAGGCTCGCCGGTTATTGCGGGTGGAAAACCGGGACCTCATCCTTTACAAGGTTTGGGAGCGGGATTTATTCCAAAAAATTTAGATACTTCTCTGCTCGACGGAACAATTTCCGTTAGTAAAGAAGAAGCTTTTGAATACGCTCAAAGAGCCGCAAAAGAAGAAGGTTTGTTTATTGGAATTTCAACAGGAGCCGCTCTGGCAGCGGTGGCAAAAAAATTAAAGGATATTCCGAACGGGAAAAAGATATTAACTTTTAACTACGATACCGGCGAAAGATATCTTTCAATTGAGGGATTATTTTAATCTAATTCATTAATAATCTATAAAAATTAAATAGTTAATCGGCTTTAGAAACATATTTAGATGAATCTAAAGCCTTTCCTATTTTAAAAGAATATAATTCCATTAATGAAAACTAACAAAATATTTGAGTTTAGTTTAAGCATCTAAACTGTTTAGGCTACTTTTAATTTATTTCTTTTTCTTCTTTCAATAGCTAAATCAACAATTTGAAACAAGAAATAAAATCCTTTCGGCCTGGTAAAAGTATTTCTCTCATCAATTATCTTTTTCGCGTTTAATCTTTTCTTATTCTGTTCATCAAGAGTAGAAATAAATTTTTCGGCTTGAGCGATTATTTGATCGGTAAACATATAAGCACTAACTGTATTAGCTATTTTTTCAGCGTATTTATTTTCGATCCACCTCAATAGACGGCGGATTAATTCATCATTAGGATTAATTTTATCTGTTACCATATTTTCTCCGTTATTTTATACAATAGGCAAAATTTCTTTAACATTATTTACAACTAGCTCAAGTTCAATTGGTTTTATAAAAATTGAATTTGGCTTTAAATTATAGCTCTTAATAATTGTTTTATAATCCGGAAACCCGGTTATAAAAATATAAGGGACAACCTTTTTTTCTATAACTCTTGCAATTGCTTCTATTCCGTCTAAATCTCCGCTTAAAGAAATATCGGTTAATATTAGGGACGGCTCAGAATTCATCACCCAGTAAATTAAATCTTCCGCAAAATTTAAAGTCTTAATTACTTTATACCCGTTGGTCTCTAATCTTGTTTTTAAAGATTTAACAAGTAATAGATCATCTTCACAAATAATAATTTGATTATTCATACATCAAAAAATAAAATTTTACGCGTCTTCTACTGTGTTTATCAACATTTAAATCGGATGGTTATAATCTGTATCAAAATATTTTGTTGATTATTATGATTTTAAATACACTCAGTGTTATTTCAAACAACAAGTAAAGATATATTATTTAATAAGTTATAATTCGTCGTGGTGATAAAATTAATTAAGGAGCATCAAATGAAAATTTTATGGTCGGTTGTTTTAACCTTAGTAGTAGTAGTGGTTTTATTTATAGCATTTATTTATTCCGGCTGGTATAATGTAAGCGCGATGCACGAAGATACTGGATTTACCAGATGGGTAATGCGTACTACAATGCGTAATTCTGTAAACACACATGTTAAAAATATTGCTATTCCTAATTTAAATGATCCCGCAAGAATAAGAGAAGGAATTTCACATTATAAAGCAATGTGCGAACCTTGCCACGGCGGACCCGGCAAAGAAGAGACAGCACTTGCAAAAGGCCTTTCGCCGGATGCTCCTGACGGTGAACGTATGGGTAAATTTATCTCACCTGAAAAAGCTTTTTGGATAACTAAGAACGGAATAAAAATGACCGGAATGCCGGCTTGGGGAAAAACTCATTCTGATGATAAAATTTGGGATATTGTGGCAGCGGTAAAGGTACTTCCTTCTATGTCACCTTCACAATATGATTCTATTAAACCCGAGAATGAAGCTGAAGAAAATCAAGGGGAACAAAATGAACATTAAGAATATTTAAATTTTTTACGCGGCAGATGATGCTAATTCGCTGCCGAAATAGTCCCGGTAAGAAATTACTAATAATAGAAATTGAGAAAAGAGAAAATTTTCTTATTTGATTCGGAAAAGTCCTCTTTAGGAAAATTTTTTCTTTTTCTATTGTACATGCTTCCCTTTCAGCCAAAATAAATTTATGGTTTAAATTCATTTATTTTCCGGCAAACTATTTTTTTAATTCTCAGATTCTAACATTACTTTAAATGCTTTTTCCTCAAGATCAAGAAGACGGTTAGCTTTGCCGTTTCTACGAGCGGCTTTTTTTAACGCATCGAAAAGGGATTTATCTAAATATGCGTCTATCACTTTAGGATGTATATAATATTTTTTACATACGGCGGGAGTATTATTTAGACCTTTGGCAACTTTTTTAATTACCTGTACAACATTTTTTTCTCCTGCTTTTTTAGTTTCAAATTCACCCGCTTGATTAAATTCCTCAACAGCTAGAATACTTCCTCCCCATGTACGAAAATCTTTTGCGGTAAAATTGCTGCCGGAAATTTCCTTTAAATATTCGTTTACTTCAGTTGATTCAACGGGATGAAATTCTCCTTTATCAACAATATATTTAAAAAGATGTTGGCCCGGTAAATCTTGAATTTGTTTAATTAGACGCACCAGACGCCGGTCGTTCACCTTTACTTTTGCTTCTTTACCCGATTTACCTTTAAACTGAAATAAAAGCGTACTTCCGTTTACATCAATATGCTTTTCGCGTAAAGTTGTTAATCCATATGAACTGTTGGATTTCGCGTATTCCCTGTTGCCAATTCTTATAAGAGTTTCTTCTAGCAGCCGAACTATAATCGCCAATACTTTTTCTTTAGTGAATCCATGCTTGCGTAAATCGATATTAATTCTTTCTCTTATTTCAGGCAGAGCTTCGGCAAAATTTTTCATACGGTTAAATTTAGTTTCATTGCTTACTTCTTCCCATTTAGGGTGATAGATATATTGTTTTCTTCCCTTTGCGTCATAGCCTACAGCTTGAATATGTCCGTTTCTTTTACCGCAGATTAAAACATTTTCCCAAGCAGGTGGAATTACTAAATTTTTAAAGTAACTAATTAATTCTTTATCCTTTACTTTTTCTTTTTCTCCGTCCAAATAAATAAATCCTTTTCCGTGTCTTCTTCGTTTGTAACAAAGATCATGATCATTTACATAAATTAAATTGGCGACCTTCGCGGTTTCTTCCGGATTTATTTTTATCTCATCAGTCATTCAATTTCTCAATTCAATTTTCTGCAAATAATATATAGTTTTCCGTTTTACCATTATATGCTATGGATTATGTATTTAATTTGACTTTTTCTGAATCCCCTTAAGAATTCCTTCATCATATATTATGTGATATAAATAATACATTATAAGGAATAAAAAATGTTAGCTACAAATTTACCTCATGTTGTTTCTGAAAAAGCACATTCAGAACTTATAAATAATAATGAAAATGTAATGATCTGCTGCGGAAGGATGGGGCCGATGTGTATTCCCGTTTATGAAGCAATGGAAGAACTTACACCCGAATATAAGAATGTTAAATTCGTTGATATGGAATTTGATAGTCCGGACGCCGGTGTAATAAGAAACCTGCCGGAATGTAATGGTTTCGCGGGACTTCCTTTCGTTGTTTATTATAAAAACGGAAAAGTTGTAAAAGCGACAACAAGTATTCAATCGAAAGATCAGATTAAAAAAATTCTTGATGAAAATTTTTCTAATTGAAGAAATTATTAAAGGGCTGTTTTTAAAAAGTACAGTCCATTTTTTATGAAAAGGCTAAATATGGAAAATCATTTTGATGTAATTGTAAT
Organism: uncultured Bacteroidota bacterium; assembly: GCA_963798775.1. Classification (GTDB taxonomy): domain Bacteria; phylum Bacteroidota; class Ignavibacteria; order Ignavibacteriales; family Ignavibacteriaceae; genus CAWCUK01. The sequence continues at coordinate 291,423 of CAWCUK010000003.1, read as the reverse complement.
TGGTGCCGGCGCGGCGGGCTTAACGGCAGGCATTTATTTATCAAGGGCCAAAATAAGAACTCTTATTTTAAATGAAGGAACTGTCGGCGGCCAGATGATATTAACGCATGAAATCGCAAATTATCCCGGAGTGGAGAACATAAGCGGATATCAGCTTGCGAGAAATATGAAAAACCAAGCCTTGAAGTTCGGATGTGAAATAAAATCAAATATTATTATTACCGGATTAGAATTAGACGGTGAAACAAAGAGAGTTGAAATAAATGGAGAAGAAATATTTACCGCTTCCGCTGTTATTATAGCCACAGGAGGAAAATCAAGAACTATAGGCGCGCCGGGAGAAGATGAATTTAAAGGAAAAGGAATTTCATACTGCGCAACTTGCGACGGAGATTTTTTTCAAGATAAACATATAATTGTTGTGGGAGGCGGAAATTCAGCTTTGGAGGAAGCTGTATCTTTAACTAAATACGCGGCAAAGGTAACTGTAGTTCATCAATTCGATAATTTTCAGGCTTTGGAACATTATATAAATGAAGCGAAACAGAACCGGAAAATAGATTTTATAATGGAATCTAAAATTATTGAATTTATCGGCGATAAAAAACTCAGAAGGATTAAAATTCAGAATCAATCAAACGGAAAATTGTCGGAAACGGATATTGACGGCGTTTTTGTCTTTATAGGCTATGTACCGAATACAGAAAAACTTAAAGACAAAATAACATTAAATAATTTTGGCGAAATTGTAACCGATAAAGAAATGAGGACTAATGTTGAGGGAGTTTTCGCGGCAGGCGATTCTATTGAGAAAAAATTCCGCCAAGTAACTACGGCAGTATCTGACGGAACAATTGCGGCTTTAAGCGTGGTTGAGTTTATTAATAATCTTAAAAAAGAAGCTGTATTATTTTAGAAAATTATTTCATGAAGAAAAAAGCTGTCTCTGATTTTATAGAGACAGCTAATAATTTTTTAGAAGAAAATTGCGGCGCGAAGAGCGAAGAAATCACTATCCTTCATAATTGTATATCTAGCCGAAACATCAAAGATAGCAATATGCACACCTACTAAAGGCGTAATTGCCACTTGAGAATCTGACGCGTCACTTTTACCGTTAGGAGTATTTACGGTAAAAGTTCTCCAATAATTTCCTAGTTGAGCGCCGGCATAAACAAAAGGGAAAATACCTAATTGCGCGCCAACGTTAACGCCGTACATAATAGCGGAAGTTTTTACTAAACCGTTATCTTTTTCCGCGAATTTATCCAGCCCAACCGATCCGGTTATATCAATTAAAGGTAAACTAATTTGTCCTAAATAATGAGCGCCGAAACCTTGACCTACAGAAAAATCACCGGTAGGAAACGCGGCTTCCACTCCCACACCGCTTTTATAAGGTAATTGAGCATAACTTGATGTTATAAAAAATAGAGCAAATAAAACCGGTAATATTTTTTTCATCTTATAACCTTTCTTTTTTCAGGATAAATAAATTAGATGTTTGTAAAGATAATATAAGAAACAGAAAATAAAAGTGAGATAATAAAAAAAGAGCCGCCGGTAAAGACGGCTCACCCTGAGGGTTATAAGTTATCTCTGTTTCACTTATACCTTCTTAATATTAGTTTTAATTTTTGCTCTTGATGTTATATAATAAAATGCCGGTATAACAAATAAAGTTAAAATTGTTGAAGCAATAAGCCCCCCGATCGCAACTACACCAAGAGGTATTCGCATTTCTTTCCCGGCGTCTCCTATCCCCATAGCCAATGGAAGCATGCCCAAAATAATAGCTGTAGTAGCCATAATCTGAGGTTTAAGTTTTGTGGGACAAGCTTCAATTAAGGCGTCTTTAGTAGTCATTCCATTTTCCCTCCGAAGCTGATTCGTATAATCAAGGATTAGGATGGCGTTGTTTACAACGATACCAATCAACATTATAATTGCCATTAAAGAAGTTATACTGAATGCGATATTAGTTATGTAAAGTGAAAGAATAACTCCGATCATTGCTAATAGCACTGTCAGCATAATCATTACCGGCTGCCAGAAACTTTCCAATATTGCAGCTAACAGCATATAAGTTAACAAAACCGCAAGGAGAAAAGCGAAAGCCATATCGGCCACCATTTCATTCATCATTTTAACATTGCCTCCCCACTTAATGTTGTAGCCGGGCGGAAGTGAAACTGTAGAAAGACGTCTGTCAATTTCGGAAGTAACATTTCCCAAAGGCACATTAGCGGCAGGCGAACCGGTAAATGTAATAGTCGTAAATTTATCCCGATGCAAAATTTTTGTGTAGCCGGTGGTAAATTTAACATCGGCTAGTTGGGAAAGACGCATTGAACCTACAACAGGCGATACAACAGTTATATTTCCTATTTTTTCGGGTGAGTTAATTGATCTATCATCCATTGTTACAGTTATATCATATTCGTTACCGAATTCACGATATTTTGAAGAAACTATACCTTCTATTGAAGAACGAAGAGTGAGGGCAACATCCATAACAGAAAGCCCGGCTTCAATAATTTTTTCTCTTCTCGGATAAATGGTTATTTCCGGTTTACCGGCTCTGGAACTTTGATCAAGATTAATTAATCCGGGAACATCATTTATCTTTACCATTATTTCATTTTTAAGTCTCTCAAGTTCATTTAAATCCTGCCCCAACAAATAAAATTGAACTTGAGCGCCGGGCCCCCCGGTATGAGAGGCAAGATCAACTTTTATTTTCGCGTTCGGTATATCAGCAAGTTCTTTAACAAAAGTTCCAACCATTTCTTGAAGGCCAATATTTCGCCGCTTAACATCAACAAGCTGAATATTCATCGCCGCCATATTAGTTCCGATATCCAAATCACCGATTTTACCTAAATCGGTTAACATATGAGTTACTTCTTTATGATGTTTAATTTTCTGCTCTACTTGATCTAAAACTTTCGCGGTTTCCTCCAAATTATATCCTTCAGGAAGTTCAACTTCCACCCTTATTTTACCGTCATCAAAGGGAGGCATAAATTCAAAACCTAATTTCGGGCCGAAAATCATCATCACAAAAAGAAATATTATGAAAGATCCGACTACAATAAGCCAGCTGTTTAATTTGGATTGAAGTATTTTTTCAACTAAAGTTTTATACTTTTCAGTTAGCCGTTCCTCAAACTGATCGAATTTTTGAGCAAGTTTATTTTTCTTTTTCTTTGATTCAGGTAGAATTAACGCGGCTAACATTGGAGTTAAAGTAAAAGACATAATTAAGGAAAATATTGTCGCAAAGACAGCGGCCAAAGCTAGTTCTTTTAAAAATTGTCCCACAATTGAAGTCATATTCGCAATAGGAAGAAATACAACTAAATTTGTTAAAGTTGCGGCTAATACAGCAACAACAACTTCCGAAGTACCTTTATACGCGGCTTCTTTATTACCTTTGCCTAAATTTTTATAGCGAAAAATATTTTCGATAACGACAATAGAATTTGCAACAAGTACACCCACCGAAACCGATAATCCCATCAGCGTCATCATGTTTAATGTAAGTCCGAATGCTTTCAGTAAAAAGAAAGTAGAGATAATTGAAGTCGGCATTGAAAGAGCAACAATAATGGTAGAGCGAATATCGTGAAGAAAGAAAAGCAATACAATTCCCGTAAACAAAACGCCTAAATACACGTTACTCATCGTATCATTAACGCTGCTTTTAACAAATTCAGATTCATCATTTACAACTTGCAGGCTGCATTCTTTCGGCAGAGCAGCTTGAATTTCGGGAAGAGCATTTCTTATTTCATCGGCAACTTTAACAACGTTACCTTCGGCGCTTTTTACAATTCCCATTCTTATTACATTTGCGTCTTTGGTTTTAGTTTTATTATCAAAATAAACAGAACGCATTCTTATATCTTTGCCCGCATCCCGCACATCGGCAAACTGCTGTAATTTTTTTACGCCGAAAGGAGTGGGAACTTGAAGGTTTTTCATCGATTCGGGCGAATCAAACTCTCCGTCAAGCCGTACTGTAAACTCCTGATCTTTTATTTTGAAATACCCGCCCGGAATATCCATATTATGAATTTTTAGAATCTGCAGAAGTTGAGGTAATGAGATGTTATTTTCGAACGCCATTCTGTTATCGAGAACTACTTTTATTTCTCTTTCCTGGCCGCCGGTAATATCAACTTTCGCGACACCTTCAATTTGGGAAAAACGATCTTTTAAAGTTTTATCGGCTATTTCGTATAATTCTCTAGAATCTAAATTTCCGCTTAGAACAACATCAACTACAGGGAAAGATTTTAAATCTACTTTTTGAACTATCGGTTTTTTAGCGTCTTCCGGCAGGTCATTTATAATTTCATCAACTTTATCTTTTACTTCTTGATTCGCTATATCTACACTTTTATTCAGCTTAAATTCTATAATAACTATTGATAATCCATCAAGAGAATATGATTCAACTCTTTCTATCTGACTTATTGTAGAGACCGATTCTTCAATTCTTTTACTTATTAAAACTTCAATTTCTTTTGGGCCAGCACCGGGATAGACAGTGGATACGGTTACATAAGGAATTTCAACATCAGGCTGAAGATTTAAATTTAAGGTAAAATAAGCCAGCAGACCGAATATAAGAAAGACTAAAATTCCCATCGTCGTCATTACCGGCCGATTAATTGATACTCTGGCAAGAAACATAATTTTAATTCCTTCTACTGAATTAATTTAATTTTAGCACCATCATCCAATAAAGAGATACCTTCAACAATAATTCTATCCCCTTTATTCAGTCCTTTTAGCACTTCATAATTTATTCCGCTGTCATTGCCGTTAGTTATATACCTTTTCCGCGCGTTTCCTTTATCATCGACAAAAACATAAGTTCCTTTTTCATCATTCATTACTATATTTCTGGGAATAACAATCGCGTTATTATTCTCATATGTTAATATTCTTATTTCCTGAGTAACGCCGCTGAATAATTCTTTTTTAGAATTATCAAATTCTAATTCGGCGTAAAAGGCTTGTTTATAAGGATCGGCGGCCATCGCTACTTCGGTAACTTTACCCATAAATTTCTCACCGTTAAATTCGGTTTCGGCTTTCATTCCTTTTTTTATATCTCGTACTTCACTTTCCGAAGCCCAAATTTTAGTTTGCATTTTATGAAGCTGGGCAACAGTAAATAAGTGGGTATCTCCTTTTACATTATCTCCTTCTCTAACTTTTATATCTACAACAATTCCGTCAATGGGAGATTCAACAAAAAGCATTTGTTTCAGTGATTCATAATTCCTTTTGGCTACTAAATAATTGGTTTCCGCGCCGTCATAATTTGCCTGCGCTGTTTGCCCAGCTTCCAATAGAGCTTTCATTCGTTGATAAGTTTTTTCGGCATTATCAAAAGCGTTTTTTGCCTGCTCATATTGAAGTCCCGGATTGTCTTCCGCAAATTCCATAATCACTTGATTCTTTTTTACATAACTTCCAACTTGAGCGTTTATTTTCTCAATTTTGCCTCCAACCATCGCGCCTTTTGTTGATTCTTTTATTCCGCTGAGTTTAGCGAAAAAGCTGGAATATTTTCTAAACGGCTGTGTTTTTAAAATATCTATTTTTACCGGCACCCCTTCTTCCGCTCTAATTTGTTCCATACTTTTCGCATTTGCTTTCTCTTCATTTCCGCATCCTAAAAATAGAAACGGAGCATGCGCGGAAAACAACATTACACCAAAAATTATAATTGGTTTAAAATTGACTTTCATTCAAATCTCCAGTTAAAAATTAATTTCTAATTAAAATCATTTATCAAGATTATCGAAAAATTTAAAATATTTCGAATCAATTCTTCCCAGCAGCCGATCTAAAGCGGAATTTGCTACAATATATTCGTATACCGATTGAAGCCTATTCGTCCTGGCCTGTTTAAGCGCAATATCCGCGTTCTGAATTTCAAGCTGACTTCCGGTTCCTTCTTTATATCTTACAATAGAAAGCTGATAAGCGCGTTCGGCCAGATTTACATTTTTTTCTTCGGCTTCCAATGATCTTTTTACTTTCTTCAAATCATTAATTCTTGCTTTAACTTCGGATGAAACAAAATCCTTTAACTGCAGAAGCTGCTGCTCGCTTTGCTGTTTTGCAATTTCCGATTGTTGTACTTTATTTTTTGTTTGTCCGCCTTTAAATAAATTCATCGAAAAAGTTAGGCCGACTACGGAAGAAGAATAATTTTGAAAATTAAAATTATCGCTTGTGCCCGCATAAGAATAATTTCCGAACGCATAAACCGACGGCCAATATTCAGCTCTATCCAAATCTATAAAAGCTTCATCCACTTCTAGTTTCATTTTAAAGGAATTTATATCATAATTATTTTCCAGAGCATTTTGCACCGATTCATAACTATCGGGTATTTCCTCTTTCGTATAACTAAATTCACCAGTTACATCAATATCTTCTTTTTGATTAACTCCGACCAAAATCTTCAATTTATCTTTCGCATTTTTCAGAGTATTTTCAATTTGCTGAAGTGTCGGCCTTATATTTTCAACTCTCACTTCCGCCTGAAGATTATCAAATTCAGAAACCAACCCTTGATTGTATGACGCTTTAACATTGTTTAAATTTTCAATCGCGTTTTGATAACTGGCTTGGATTATTTCTAATAATCTTTTTGTAAGAAGAACCCCGTAAAAGGCTTGATTAACATTAAAAATGGTTTCCGCGATAACTCTTTTAAATCTTCTTTTGATAAATCAAGATAAATTTGGGAAGCTCCGATTCCTCTGAACACTGCGGAATTAAATAATGTTTGAGTCACCTGAACTTGTGTTTCATAATTATTTGCCTGCACAAAAGACTGAAGCGCATTTCCGATTGGTAAAAATTTGGAATTGTCTCTCGGAATTACTTGTTCATCAAACAAAATTGAGTAAGATGCGTTTGTTAAAAGAGCATTAAAATCGGGGAATGATGTTTTAGGTTTCTTCAAAAAATGTGAAAAATTCGCGGATAAATCGACACTCGGTAAAGCATATCCAAAGGCCTCGCCTACCGCCGCGTCCGCCTTTTCAATATTTAATGAGGCGATTTTAAGATTATTATTTTGTCTGAGCGCGTTATTTATTGCTTCATCAATAGTAAAAGTTTTTGATTGCCCAGCCGCAGATAATTGGGTTAAAACAAAAACCGCAATTATAAGTCTAATAAAATATTTAAAATTTAATGGAATCATTTTTTCTCTATATGTTGTTTCAAAATTTGCTGAAGATCGATTTCGTCCATTTTTATTCCAACTTCAAAAATTAATTTTTCACTGATTTCCCATAATTTTCGCGCAATAATTTCATTGTAAGATTGCGGAGAAGACGAAACCATTTTATTTTTATTAAAATATTTTCCCGTAACGGTTTTATATTCAGGCGCAATACTAAGTTTTGTTAAAGCGCGTGCACTTTCTTCTGGCGCGGCTAAAAAAGGAGTGATCATTCGGTATAACATTTTTTGAAATGTCGCGGCATCCGGATTATTAAATATTATATTTGTTGCAACAAACCCGGGGTGAATTGTATTTACGGTTATACTTGTGCCCGTTAATTTTCTTGCCAATTCATAAGTGAATAAAATATTCGCTAATTTTGATTGATTAACAGCTTCACCGCCTGAATATTTATTCTTTTTTTGTAAATCCAGAAAATCTATTTTTCCTTGCCGATGGTATTCACCCGAAACATCAATTATTCTTGCTTGCTTGCTTTTTAAAAGAAGTTCTAATAAAAGATTGGAAAGAAGGAAACGTGACAAATAATTGATTGCAAACGTTGCTTCAAATCCGTCAACAGTAGAATGCCTTTTGGAAAAATAAACGCCCGCGCAATTTATAAGAACATCCAATTTTGTAAATTTCTTCTTCAATTCTTTTGCAAGTAAATAAGTAGAATTTAAAGAAGACAAATCAGCTAAAAAAAGATGAATTTTTTGGTTGCCGGAAGCTGAAACTAATTCCTTTAGCGCCCGCTCTCCCCTGTAATGATTGCGTGCTACTAATATTACTTCAGCTTCCTGCATTGCCAAACTATAAGCGGCAGCCTTTCCAATGCCGGAATTAGCGCCGGTTACTAAACAAATCTTCTCCCCTGTTGAAGTCATTTTTTACTTTTAAAACTTGCCGAACTTCAATATAATATCGGCTGATGGCCCGCTAATATCGCTGTTTTTAAAATTTTCGTATTTAACCCCTGCCGCTATTCTGTAACTTACTCCCGCACCGATTCGGAAAAAAGAAGCTATATTTATCATAGCTCTAAAAGAAGGTTCGAATATAAAGAATGAATTATCATGATAAGTATCCGAATTCCAATCCCAATTTTCCGGATCAAAAGTTCTGGAAGAAATTCCGCCCCCGCCGATTAATGTCGAAATAGTGAAATGAAATATTTTATCAGAATTATCTATATACTGCAGAATTATTCCGCCGTAGCCTAAATTCAGATATAAAGGTTCATCAAATAAAAATTTATTCGTTGCAATATTGTTCACCAATCCATACCCCCCGCCGCCTAGAACAAACTTATGGTTAATAATCCATCCCCCTTCGCCGCCTACCAATACACCAAAATTTTTATTTATATTAGTAAATTTCACAACCACACCGCCATATCCACCGCTTTCTAATTCACCTGAAATAAGAGTTTCTTCTTGCGCGAATATTTGCATCGAAGCAATTATTAGCAAAATAATGACGGAAATAGATTTCATGTCCCAAAATTCTCCACAAATTTGTGAAACAAATAAATATTAAAAATATTTGCTAATCGTCGCTTATTATGAAGTGAGACATAAAATTTTGTTTTAGATTATAAAGTCGAACTTATTTACAGCTATTTAAGACTTATTAATTAATTGTTTTTTGTGAAGCAACAGTTTTTTTATACTGTGTTGGCGTCATTGAGGTGTATTTTTTGAAGGCTACATTAAAAGAAGATTTTGAATTAAAACCTACTTCTTCGGCAATCGCTAAAATAGTTAAAATATCGCCGCGCGGATCGCAGAGCAGCAATTTGGCTTCTTCTATCCTATAACCGTTTATAAAATCAAAAAAATTCTGATTTGTCCGTTCATTTATTATTTGTGATAAATGATGAGGAGGTATATTTAGAGCATCCGCTAATTTTTGCAAAGTTAAATTACTCTCTAAAAATGGCTTTTCGCCTTCCATAATTTTAATGAGTTTATCTAAATATTCATCGGCTTTTATTTTGGTTAAGGTAGATTTTTCATACCGCTTAACTTTTGAGTTCTCTTCTTCCGGAGAGAAAATAATCGGCTGTTCCAAACCCCAAAAGCCCATTGCTAAAATAATTATTGAGACTAGCAGAGGAATAATTGTTATGAAATGATAGTAATAAGTTTCCCCGAAAAAGAAAAGGACAATAAATATTGCTAAAATTCCAAAAACGGCCAGGAAAGAATTTATACTGAATTTGATCCATCTTAAATTTATTTTTTCAATTGAAGACATTGTTGCTTTAATCTTAATTTCATGCGCACGCTGTATTTTGTTTATAAAAAATAAATAGACGGATAAATGAATAATCTGAAAAATTAAGATTATCTGATTAGAGGAAAAACTTGAGTAATCATTAATCGTTGATAATTTATCCCATGTATTGCTGACGAAAAATGGAATTTTATATAAGATTAGAATCACAAAAGGGATTAAATGAAGTAGATCTTTTTTCTGAAACAGAAAATCTTTTTCGGTTAAAGCTTTAACATAAAAATAGAATACCGGCCCGAAAAGAAAAATGACGGTTGACGGAAATCCGATTAAAAATGGGAACCGGGAGTATTGACTCGTTCGGATCAGTAAAAATCCGGTAATACTGAAGGAAAAAAGGATCATCAAAACGCCTAAAAGCCGATTAGTTTTCCTATTTCCCCTTTTAATTGTAAGAAGCAGAATTCCGAGAAAAATTCCCTGTACAATTCCCAAGAAAATTATGACAGTAATGATATCCATATAACAAATATTTTGAAAATTGTTAGTTTAAAATTACATAATTTTCAGCTGTTAAGCATATTTTGTTAATAATTTATTTGAATAAACAGTTGGTTAAAAAATCCCGAAGCAAAGATACTACGGAATCTGGGGAAAAATATTTTGAAGAATTTTATTTTGAAAATCCATAAATGTTGAAAACTTCTTCTCCTTTAGGCCCCATTTGATATAATAATAATTGCTTGTCCGGCAAGAACTGAATCCGACTACTTAAAGATGGAATTGATTTCAATGAATAAAGAAAAAATCATCTATTCTTTATCCTTACCAAAAAGTTTGTATAAACTATAAGCCGCAACCGACAGGCCTACAAGTCCGCTAGTAGTTTTAAATACTTTTGAGTTGGCAAATTTTTCCAGGCTCATCCCCGTGCCGAGCTGCTTCATTTCATTATCACTGTATATAGAATCCATAAATTCCAGTCTGTCTCTTAAAGATTTGAAAACCACACTAATACTGGAAGCATCGCGAATGGGAGTAAATTTAACGGCGCATTTTTCTCCGTCCTCTTCATCAATTTCATCAAGATCCTCAAATTCCCATTTACCTCTGAATATAGTATAATTGATTACGCTTCGCTTTTCGCGCGAATATAGAGGATCCTTAAAGACTAGCACTTTCTTCCCGTCTTCACCAATTATTTCAGTTTTTTCCGGTTCCGTTGATTCAATATCATTTATAACTTCTTTTAATTTTTCAATCGATTTTGATTTTTCTTCCAGAATTTCTTTACTATTTTGTTTCTCACTATCCATAATTTTCAAACCATAGTTGTTAATGCTAATAATATTTAATCATTTTAAATTGGTTATTCAAGATAAGTATTTTGGTAGTTATTTTTAGTGTTTCATCAGCGGATAAAAAATTAAAAAAAACTATTTTAGAAGAAGCATTTTGTTTTCTATTGTTAAACTACCGGCGGTAAGTTTATAAAAATATACTCCTGAGGGAATTCCGGTACCGTTAAATTCGACTTCATAAATTCCGGCGGAAAGAATTTCATTTACTAATACCTTAACTTCTCTGCCGAGAATATCATAAATTATTAGTTGAACAATTTTCCCGGAGTTATTTCCGATTGTAAATTTAATTTTCGTTACCGGATTAAAAGGATTAGGATAATTCTGGTAAAGTTCCGTAAATCCCGTAGGTTTTATATTAACTTCTTCCACGGAAGTTATAATGTTATTATTCAGCCAGTTTATTCTGCTATTTATCCAACTTTTAAAATAATCAATTTCTTCCGCGTAAGAATTTCCAATAAATGCATTCGGCCAAACATAAGTTCCAATAACAGGCCATTTTTCAAAATTTCTTATTCTAGCTTCTTGCAAATATTCGGTAAGAGAATCTATAAAACCGAAGATTTTATCTTTATTGAATAAATTGCTTTTTAGTTCGTTCCATCGGGCCTCAGCTTTGGATTTAAAATTCGAATCTTTAACTAATTTTTTCCACCAGAAAGGGACTTGGTATTCATCAGTATTTAAGAAATCATAATTATTAGAAAAATAATCTATCTGCAGCCCGTCAGTTTTTGAAGCATTATAATAATCGGCGTTACCGAATGCGAGATTATAATCCCAGTAAGGCCCCATTTTTAATCTACTGTCTTCACTGTCTCTGTCTTTATACATAAACATACTAAGCCTGTAACCGTCTACATTTTTAACCAATTCGGTAAATAGAAAGTAATCAATAAAAGAGTTTACGTCTATATACGTTGAATAACCTACAACGGGATCATTGTAGAGTGAAGAATTCATTAACGATTCAAACTTAAATACATAATCTTGAATATATTTTTTCTGCGGTTCTACAATTTCGTCCGGGGAAGGATCGTGATATTGATAAAGAATTTTCTGATGAGCCTGCGAATAAGGTAAAAATGGAGAATACCAGCCCGCGTTATTTTCACCGGCTGTTTTATCAATTTTTATTAAATACCCGCCGGTTAATTTTACTCCTGATGAATCTTCGGGATCCAATTTTTTTATGTTAACCCTATTCTTGTCCCTTTTAATTTTTTCCATTAAAACATAAATACCCTGGTATTCCCCGTTTATTACCAGCTCACAAAAATTGGTTCTAGTTGCGTAATGCCCCATTTCATTTGCAAGTTTATAGGCAATTACATTTCGCAGCAGACTCTTATCAGAATATGGGGCATAAAGAATCCAATCATTCTCCTCAGGCATTCCGAGAATGGAAACGTCAAAATTTTCTCCGGAAGAATCACGAGTTTCCAGAGCATAACTTTTTTTGGGAAACATTAAAGAACTTGATCCCCGCAGTTCAATTCCCGCATTACCGTTATAATGATTAAATTCTCCGGGATATGAATTTCTTTCACCCTCGCCGTTAAATATAATTCCTAAATCTATCAAAATTTTATCTTCATCGGGAATAGCTTGATTATGCGTATCTATAACAATTATGGGTAAATTTGATGATGTAAATTCGGAAGGATGAATTATCAGTTCATCCTTTCCGGAAACTTCTTTATTAATTGATTGGCTGAAAAGGAAAGCATACTGAGAGATGAAAGTAAATAATATAAAGAGATTCAGTTTCATAAAATGCACTTTATGAGGATTAATCCTTCCATTCATAAACTCTAACATAATCAACTTCCATTCTTTGAGGGAATATAGAATTATCTATTCCTTGCGCACCGCCCCAATCTCCGCCGATCGCGAGATTAAGTATAAAATGAAAATCTTTATTAAACGGCCAGGCTTCCCATCCTGTAGAGTCATTTTCAGATGTAAAATATTTTTGGTCATCAACATACATATCTATTCTATCCGGGTACCATTCCATCGTGTAAGTATGAAACTCATTCATCGCGTCCGGAATTTTTATAGTTGCGGTTTTTTGAGTATTAATTCTCCAGTAATATTTTTTACTATGAGTTGAACCGTGAATAACTCCCGGATCATAGCCGACATGTTCCATGATATCAATTTCGCCATTATCGGGCCAGCCGCCGCTTCCATAAGTCCATTCTGTCGGAAGCATCCATATTGCCGGCCAAGTTCCTTTCCCTTTGGGAAGTTTTGCGCGGACTTCAAATCTGCCGTAGGTCCAATCTCCTTTATTTGTAGAAACTAGCCTTGCCGAAGTGTATTTTATCGGATGATTTTCATAATAATGAGCTTCAATAACGAGATTTCCATTTTCAACACGAACATTATTGGAATCTGAAGTATAATATTCTTCCTCATTGTTGCCCCAGCCGTTGCCGCCTATTTCATATCCCCATTTAGTTGAATCGGGTTTATCTGTATAATCAAATTCATCTGACCAAGTTAAATTCCAGCCGGATTTTTTCTCTTCCTCTTTTTTTTCCGGTGTACCTGAAACCGAATTGCTGCAGGAACCTAGGATCAGAAATAAGAAAAGAAGCGTAAATAAAATTTTAATAGTTTTCATCACTTTGCTTTTTTAATTAGATGAAAGAAAAAAAACGGGAAACTTTTATCAGATTCCCGTCTTCCAAAAAATTTAGATTAGTTTAAATTTTTGAACAAGCTTATCAACGTAAATTTCAAAATCACCCGGTTCAATTATTCTTTTATTATCTCTGCCGATAAAGGAAAGCTGTTCCGGAGTAATTGTAAATTCTACAACCTTGCTTTCACCCGGTTTCAAATTAACTTTTTCGAAACCTTTAATCTGTTTTACTGGCCTGGAAACAGAACCGTAAAGATCGCATAAATAAAGCTGAACAACTTCTTTACCTTCAACATTTCCGGTATTCTTAACCGTAACTTTTGCTTTTACAGATTCACCATTTTTAACTTCGGCTTTATCTACTTTCAAATTCGAATATTCAAAGGTTGTATAACTTAAGCCAAAACCAAACGGCCATTGCGGCGCGTAAGTATTCTGATCAAAACTTTCTACCGGTTTATAATCGTAAAGAGTATTTCCGTTAACATTTTTAGGATAAGTTACAGGAAGCTTTGCGCTGGGGTTTGCGTCGCCGAATAATAAATCGGCTGTAGCTCTTCCGCCTTCCATTCCGGGTAAAAAGCCAATCATTATTGCTTTAGCGCCGGATTCAATTTTGTTTATTACTCTTGGTCTTCCTTCGAACATTAAAAGTACAACCGGTTTCCCCGATTTATATAATTCATTTGCCAATTTTAATTGAGCTTCATCCAGTTCAAGATCATCAATATTTCCCGGAGTTTCGCAATATGCGGTTTCGCCCAAACATAAAACAACAGCGTCCACATTATTTGCGGCTTCTACTGCTTTATCAAAATTTTCATCGCTATTAAATGATCCGGTTTCTACAAAAGTGACATTTTCTTTACCGATTTTATTTTCAATAGCTTTTAAAACTGTCTGCTTATTTTTGGGATAAGCACTTTCTACATTTCCCTGCCAGGTAATGGTCCACCCGCCGTTTAACGAAGAAAGAACATTCGCGGTAGGGCCGGTTACAAGAATTTTCATATTTTTTGAGAGAGGGAGAATATTGCCGTCGTTTTTAACTAAAGTAATAGATTCGGTTGCTGCTAATAAATTTACATCTTCATTTTCTTTAGTCGCAATTTTGCTATATAAATTATCATCCGGATAAGGATTCTCGAATAAACCTAAATCCATTTTAACTTTTAATATTCTTCCTACTGCTTCATCTATACGCCATATAGGAACCGATCCTTCTTTCACAAGTTCTAAAAGAAGATCATAAAAAGAATAATCGGTAGGAACCATACTCATATCAACACCCGCCATAACAGCCATACGTACTGCTTCTTTTGGAGAATCGGCCACTCTGTCGCGTGAATATAATCTTTTAATATCTTCCCAATCTGAAACTACAAAGCCTTTAAAATTAAGTTCGCCTCGTAGTATATCTGTTAAAATATGATGATCGGAGTGAGCCGGAATTCCATCAACTTCAGCGCTGTTTACCATTATTGTTTGGGCGCCTGCTTTTATGCCGGCTTCAAAAGTAGGAAGAAAATACTCGCGGAGCATTCTCTCAGAAATCCAGGCCGGAGTTCTATCATGGCCGTTTATCGGAAAACTGTATCCGACATAATGCTTTAAACAAGTAGCAACTTTATTGGGCGCGCTCATATCATCGCCTTGCGCTCCTTTGATGTAATTGCTTCCCATTTGAGAAGCGAGATAAACATCTTCGCCGTAGGTTTCCCAGAGTCTCGGCCATAACGGCTGGCGGCCAATATCCATTACAGGATAATAATTCCATGGAATTCCCGAAGCTCTGACTTCTGTTGAAGTTATTTCACCTTCTTTAGTCGCTAAATCTGTATTCCATGTTGCGGCTAAATTTATTGCCTGCGGAAATAAAGTGGAACCTTTCGTGTATGTTGCACCATGAATAGCGTCTATTCCATATATAACTGGAATTTTCATTCTTGTTTCTTTGGTCGCTAAATCTTGCATTTTAGTTATTATTTCATGCCAGTATTTAACATCATGCGCAATATCATACACATTTAAAATTGAACCGACATGATATTTTGTAATTGCTTCTTTTAATTTTTCTTCATCAAGAATATTAGGCTGATCCTTCGTTCCCTGCTGTTTTGATACAACTTGAAGAGTTACTTCAGTCATTTGCCCGATTTTTTCTTCAAGCGTCATTTTGTCTAAAAGTTGTTTTACTTTTAGTTGAGTTTCAGCTTCTTTATTACTTTTTGATGGACTGTCTCCTATCCATCCGATAAAAATCGCCGAAATTAAAATCACCGAAAAAATTGAAAAAATATATTTCATGTTTATTACCTGTATAAATAAAAGTACTATTTGGTATGTTATTTATCAAAAAAAAGAATGCTTAATTAAGAAGCATTAGCTTTTTAGTCTGACTAAATTCGCTTCCGCTAAGCATGTAAAAATATACACCCGAGCTAACCGAATTATTTTTCGAATTTACAGCGCCCCAATTTATTTCATAATCCCCTGCAGACTTATTTCCGATATTTTCAGAATAAATTTGCCTGCCCAGCATATCAAAAACCGTAAATTTTAAATGATCATTCACCGGAACATGGTATTTAATTTTAGTCATCCCGTTAAAAGGATTCGGATAGTTCTGTTCGAGTTTAAAATGCTGAGGATTAAGAATTCCCTCTTGTATTCCGGAGGTTTTATTTTCCACTATAATACCATTAACTAATGGCAGATTAGCTTCAGCACCGAAATGAATTGAGATAAGATTATTTGTTACCGCAACATCATCCACAGAAATAGTTAAAGCCGTATGCAGGCCCGCTTTTTCAATTAGATCAAGATTATCCGCCGCCAGATTACCGTTAACATAAATATCAAATACTCGTTCTCCGGGTTCGGTAAAATAATTTTCGGCCATCATAATTTTTACACTATAAGATCCATTAGGAACACGAATCATATATTTCGCAAGCCCAACTCGTTCCGATCTAAAAACAGAATCTTCATCAGTATTTTTAATATCGATATTCGCGTCTGCATTTCCGGCGCTTCCATCCATATAACCGTAAAGCGAATGCTTCCAATCTTGATCAGGAAGATAATTTTTGCACTTTATATCGCCGGTATTAATTTTTAAAGGAAAAGCGGGATTAACCATTGTCAGCGGAATAAACTTTGCCGCCATTATATTAGCAGCGGCGGAAGTATCTTTTATTCCCCTGCATATTAAATTATAATTGTTTGAATAATTCAATCCCGTTACATCAAGTTCAACACTTCTTTTATCATCTAATAACTTTGCGGAATTTATTGTAACACCTGAAAGTAAATAATTGGAAATAGTTTCGGCCGAAGATTTTTCAAGATCTTCCGAGTAATTGATTTTTATTTTTTCACCTGCTGCGTAAGCAAAAATTAAATTCGGAGGATTATTATCAACATAACCTATATTTTTGTCATCGGTTAAACAGAGGATTAATTTACCGTCTTTAAATAAAATATTCTCCGGAATAAAATCACATCCGTTTCCGCCGAAAGAATGTGAAGCTTTCTGCCATCTCTCTGAATCGAAACTATCAAAATCATCTTTCCAGTTTAAACTAAAATTATTATCTGTTCCGTAATCTCCGGTACCGGGCGTATAAGAATAATAGCTCACCCAATCATAGTAGGCAAACGCAGGAAGTGATTCAGCCTTAAATTCTCCCGACCAATTAGAATATTCCGGATACCAGATGTTCATCATTATTTTTTGCGGCAAATTTAAAGCTTCTATATGTGCTCCTTTTTGCCTGTGAACTTCTTTCCCGTCGATGAACCAGGCTACATAAGTCGGGGTCCATTCAAACGCATAAATATGGTAATCTTCGGCAGGGTTAAAATTTACGTATTGATGATGAACGTGATTTACTTGTCCCGGAGTGATTGGATTAAACTGAACATCATCTTCATATCTGCCTAAAATTTCTATGTCAATTTCATTCCATTCCGAAATATCACTTATTTCGTGGTAAGTAAAGAATGTGGCTAAAGTTCCTTCTTGGTAACTTGTTTTGTAACGGACTTCAAACCTTCCATAAGTATAAGCCTCTTTAGTTCTGTATTCCGCGCCTTTATAGTTTTTAGAAAACGAAACAGAAGCGGCGAAAATGAATAATATTAGAGTACTGTAAAAATATTTCATAATGAATACTAGTTTATTGGAGATATTATAAAAAAGGAGAGCGCCGAAGGCGTACTCTCCCTTTAACCACTAGCAAGGAGCTAGAAAAATATCGCTACCGAAAATTTTTGTACGTTAGATAAACGTCCGAAATCTTGATAAGCATAATCTAATTTTATTGCCACATTGCCTATTAACAGCTGCTTTAATCCAAAACCGAGAGCAAATGTTTCTTCCGAATTCTGAAGAAATAAAGATTTATAACCGCCTCTGATAGAAATAAAATCATTATAAGTATACTCCGCTCCTACATTAATGCTTTCATAATTATCATTAGGATGCGCGGCATCTAAGGCAACAATAAGTTTGTGATTCTCAGTATTTATAGGATCATAAGCAACACCTACTCTAAAATTCAAAGGAAGCGCCCACTCTTCTGTTTCAAGATAAGCAGGGATTTTCCCATTATTTCCGGTACTTGTTGGGTCCAAATCATGCAGCACTAAACTTGAATTTCCGTCAAGTTTCATTTTGGAACCAAAATTAGAAATAGACATCGCGAGTATCATTCCGTCGAAAGGAGTTCTATATTGAACTCCGAGATCAACCGCGAATGCCATCGCGCTCATTTTCCAAATACTTTGATAAACAAATTTCGGATTGAAACCGATAGAGAAATTATCGGTTAGCTGAACCGCATACGCAACACTTACGGCGGCATCATTGGCGGAAAACACTTCTCCCGTTCCGCTTGGCTCATCTTCGGTTGTTACATTCATTTCGCCTATATCGGAAGTTGTAAAGCTTAATCCTAATGTTCCCATATCTCCCAAACTATAATGCGCCGCAAGAAAATTATAACTAACATCCGCAATCCACATAGTATGATCGAAAAGAACACCAACACCCTGCAGTTTAGCAAGACCGGCAGGATTCCAATATACCGCGCTGGGATCATCAGCAACACCTACAAAAGCGCTTCCCATACCGGTAGCTCTCGCACTTTGACTGATAGATAAAAATGGAGCGGCGGTGGTTCCTTTTTTACTTACATCGGAAACAAAACCTTGTCCGAAGGCCGCAACTGAAAGCAGTATTATTATCAATAAAGTTTTATAAAATCTTTTGGTCATTTCAAGTCTCCACTATTTGATTAGAGCAAATTTGCCGATATGTTCGCCTACACCGGGAGCTTCAACATGATATATATAAATACCATACGCAGCCTCCATTCCATCTTCAGTTACTAAATTCCAAGAAAGCGAACCATCCGAGAATCCATCATCTTTTTGCAATGTTTTTACCAACGCGCCTGCCATTGTATATATTCTAACGGTGCTTTTTGCCGGCAGGTTTATGAAATCTATTCTTCTTTCACCTCTTCCGGTTGAATTTAAATTTCTTCTTTCAAATTTAGATGCACTTATATATGGATTTGGAACAACGCTAATTTTATCCATTTGTCCTTTAGCAAGAGCATCGTCTATCTGAACCGGTTTTGTCGAGAAGGTAAAATAATCATCGGTTTTATAAGGTTTAAGAGTTTTTATCCGGAAAATATCTCCCGGTTTCGGTTCGGTCGCAACCTCATTCGGATTAAACGGATAGTTGTAATAAACAATCCATGCTATTCTTGCATTACCCGCAGTTTGAGTGCCCTTAAAATCAATTATATATATTTCATCGCCGGGTGTTAATGATTTTGTATCATCATTATCTTTAACCGCAAGTTTAACTTTTTTACCGGTTGTTGTATTCGTAACTTTTAGATTCACCGGGTATTTTCTGAAAACCGGAGGAGAATTAAAATAAGTTGTATCCTGAGGAGTATCAAAAAACTCTATTTTATAATCCGCAGGCATATCAATCGCAATGCTAGTTGTATCTTTAACAACTCTCATATCTAAATTACTGTTTCCTTTTACCCAGCCGGTTAAGGAGTCAATAACAGTAATATTGTTATTGTTTATTACAGTTAAAGTCATTCCGTCAAAAGGTGAACTGAATTTATTTGGGCCCATTGCAGAAGTATCAACCGTTTGCAGAGTATCGGTAACACCTTTATATTGTCTCGTAATTATATAAGAAGTAGTTTGATACATCGGAGTTGAATCATCTGATTGAAATTCCACCTTATAATTAGCTCCGTCTAAAATCGCATTAGCGTTAAGAATATTCACTTCAAGGGAACCGGTTCCTATTCCTTCAGTAACTTTATTTACATTTCCGGTAATTTGAGGAGGAACATAACCGGCAACAGGAGTATTAGGAGTAACTACAGCACAATTGATATCTACAAAATTTAATGTTCCGGCAAAATCTTCAGAAATAATTTTAGTACATTCAGAAGGCTGTAAACCGGTTGTACCAAAATTAGGATCGCCCATATCATAAGAAACTAAAGCATAATAATATCGCTGTCCGTTTTTTACATCCGTATCTACAAACGAATATTGAAGTCCGGTATCATCACCTCTCCAGAAATGCGCTCCGTTTACACCTACAGGATCCGGGCCTTTAATTGAATCCGCAAGATCGAATTGAGCAATTGGTTTCCAATATTTAGGTGAACCTTTTGAATCAGTAATAACCTTAATATCACTGAATTCAGCTTCACTGCTTCTGTAAATTAAATAACCTTCAAAATCCTTTTTATAACCCTGTGTGGGATCATTATTTTGATAACCGAGGAAGGGATCTCTTGATTGTTCGGCAACTTTATCCCAATATAAAAAGACCTTTCCGTCTGAAGGAACAGCAGTTAAAGTTGGTTTTAATGGAGGTTTTGAGAAGTTATAATTAGCATTATAAATCTGCTGTACTGTTTCCTTATTGAAAATGATATCATCTAGATCAGAACCGAAAACAAGAGCCATTGAAAATCTTTCCCTTAAATTTTCATTTAACGGGAAAGGACCTGAAGCGAAAACCATACTGATATTAGCTTTTTGCAATGAAGTATCAAAGTTAGCATAATTCATTTTCAGCCACATCGCTTCATCATCTTTAGGCCAGCCGCCGCCGGTTCCGCCTTGTCCCAATCTATAAATTGAAACCGCGGTTAAACCAATTTGATCTGATTCATCTTTATCGGTCTGATCAAAATTTGGTTCGCCGGCAGTTGGAATTCCATCACCTTCACCTTCATCAGGCCCTACATATTGCGGATCAAAAGGACCGACACCATCACGGCCTACGTCATTATTTAAAGGTTCATTTTCATCAGAATCCCATTTCCCGTTCCCGTTTATATCTATATACGAAACCCAGTCGTTATCATTATCTATTCCATCGTCTCTTTTTTCATCAACAATACCGTCTTGGTCATCATCTATATTCATTTAAACCATTACCCGGACTTTCTAAATAGGCGTAACCGTAATAACCGGTTTGCCAATTATCCGGAAGACCAATTCCGTTATTATCGTAGCAATAAGCAATATCAAGTTTTGTATCGAAAGAGGCATTATCATCTTCTGAATCATCTGAACCACCGACACCGCAGTCGGTATAGAAACCGAAAATCGTAGTCGGATAATTAACATCAGAAATATTCACAATATCGTAATGCCAAAAAATTATATCTTCCGCTAATACATGCGACCATTGAAAACCTCTTACTTCTACTCTTAATCCTAAGCCGCCTCGCTCCAAATCGCTGGCAATAGGATTATAAGAATAAGGAGGTCTTTTAAATTCACCGTCCTTGGAATCATCCATTACGAAGAAAGTCTCAAAATCGGAATTTTGAACACCTCTACCAAAATAACCATACCAGTAACCGTTCCATTCGCTTGTAAGTCCCAATGCAGATGACCATTCTTTTGGCCAGGTATGCGGATTAGTATTTACGGCAGGTGTAGCTTTTTCTAAAGGATAATCATTAATTTGATTTGAATTAAAATATCCGGGGACAGGTTCTAAGCCCCAGAGAGTACCGTTTACAGGATCTTTATCCATCCATTCTCTGTAGGAAGTTTCCAGGGGATGAACAATTTGCCCATTTCCCGGCGCGGTTATTTCTGACGAAATTAAAACAGAAACACCGTCCAAGTAAGAGTGGCCGGTTCCTTTTGGCCATTCACCGGAAGGCTGATAGGGCCATTGTCCTACTTCGCCATTATTATAATATAATGTTCTTACAAGATTACCGTCCATTAAACCTTCTCTTCTGAACTGGACATTACCTTTAGGTTCATCTCTATAACGCTGTGTTTGAGGCGTTACCTGCGCATAAACGTATGCGCAGCTAAAAATTAAAAAAGTAAACAATAATAATTTTTTCAACATTCTTTATTCCTCCAATAGAAAACTAAAATCCGAATCCAAAACCTAGCCTTATTTCTCTAGGTGTAGAATACATTGCCGGATTATTGATATATTCATCTAAAGTATTTATACCGATAATATCACCATTATATTGAGCATTAAGATCAACGTTTGCCCTGCCAGTTGTTGCGTAAACACCATTTTCGTTTTTGATATCAAGCAGATTATAAACAAGTAAGAAAGTATTTATTTTTATACCGCCGATTTCAAAAACTTTATCGGCACGCAGATCTAAATTATAAGTCTGAGGTTTAATACCTCCATTTTCAAATCGTACACCTTTTGATACTTTGGAATCTTCGGTATAAGGCCAGCCGGAGCCGTATTGAAATACGAATCCTACTGTCCAATCGCCGGGTTGCCCGAAATTAAGAGAAAGATTTAATGTAGATCTTTGGTCCCAATCTAACGGAACAACTTTTTTTGATTCTTCTACAGGAGGTTGAGTTTGATTATTATTAAATACAGCATAAGGATCTGAAGCATTACCTTCGGCTATTTGATATGTATAATCTACTTTAGCACCAACCCAGTTAGAAAATCTTTTTTCTAATGTTACTATAAATCCTCTTACATTTCCGTAGTCGCGATTTATAAACCGAGCATACTTAAATCCTTCATAAGTATTTACTATTTCCATTCCGAGTAAATTTCTGATGTCTCTATAATACATTGAAAAATTCAATACTACATCGGGGAAAAGCACTTGCTGAAGCCCTATTTCATACATTACAGTTTTCTGCGGTTTCAAATCCGGATTACCCATAACCGATGATAATGACGCACCGGGTCTTACTATAAAATCCGGGTTTTGATATAAATTTTGAAAACTAGGAATTTGGAAAAAGTGGCCGTAAGAAAATCTGATTATACCTTTATCGGAAATAGGGAATGAGGCACCTATTCTGGGGCTAATTTGGTATTTAGCTTTAGCATCCACAAATTG
Organism: uncultured Bacteroidota bacterium; assembly: GCA_963798775.1. Lineage (GTDB taxonomy): Bacteria > Bacteroidota > Ignavibacteria > Ignavibacteriales > Ignavibacteriaceae > CAWCUK01. Next base: position 268,479 of record CAWCUK010000003.1, on the reverse strand, counting down.
ATCCGAACCCGGATAATTAGGATTTTTTGTCGGATTTTTAAGATCAGCTGGCAGCTGCGATTCAGGATTAAAATAATCAAAACGAATACCGGCATTAATAATCATAATATCGTATTCCATTTTATCCTGAATATAAGCTGACGCTTCAATAGGCCTTTTAGTATACATTTGGTTTGAACCTTGATCGGTTATTGTTCCGACAGTGGGATAACCAGGAGTAAAAATATTTTGCCCTAAGCTGTCAATTTGACCTTCGGACAAATTTACCAAATCATAACCATGATCAAACAATTCATGTAATCTTCCTTCAACACCCATTGAAACCTTATGCTCTTTACTTAATTGGGAGCTTAAAGTCCATTGGCCGATATAAGAATTTGTATGACGTTCATATCTACCGCCTTGATTTCCGCCTGACCTGAATGTATAACCGGAGGTTGGAATTCCTCTGCTAGGATCCACATAACGAGGATCGAATGGGTCTTCATATAAATAACCTTTGTAATTAAATACATTGGCAGAAAATTTTAAACTTTGAAAAGTACTTTGGGTAGGATAATGAGAAATTTGAAAACTCTGAACAAAATTATTTCTAAAATGATTCATGATACCGTCCGGTGTCCATGAAAAATTATGATCATAATATTTATTTTTATTATAATCCCAGAAAGCGCTGTAACTAAATTTAACGGCTGGCAGTGAATAAGTAATTTTGCCGTTGAACGAATACCTATTTTCAGGATTCATAGAAACGTACGCTTCATCGCCTGTATTTTGCGGAATAAAAAATGTTTGATCCGATGGATCCGGGAAAACCGGAATATCATCGGTAACATTATAAATTCTTTTGCCGTACAAATAACCCTCGTTATCAAAATAACGGCCGGTCATAAAGAAGGTTAAATTTTTAACAAATTTAAAAGGTCCGCTGAAACTGAACTGAAAGTTTTTAGTAGGAATACGCGCCGGGCTATTTAGATTTTTAAAAATATCTGAATGACCTGTAATATAATTTCCTATATAAGAAGTAACAGAACCTTCAAATTTATCAGAACCGCTTTGGGTTACAATATTAACAACACCGGAAAGAGCCTGCCCGTATTCGGCGTTAAATGTACCGCTGATAACCTCCATTTGTCTAATAGAATTATTTTCTACTTGAAGGCTCATTGAACCGTTAAAAGCGTCTGTAACAGAAACACCATCAACTAAATATGCGACTTCGCCGGAACGTCCGCCTCTAAAATGCCCACCTATTACCCCGGCTTGCAGATTGATAACCTGGTTCACATTTTCAACCGGCATCATTTTAATATCGTTTGCGGAAATTGTAGCCGAAGTTGAGGTAAGATCTTTCTGAACCAACGGACGCTGTGCCGTAACAACTACTTCCCCATTCATTTTTATAATTGTGCTGCTTAGGTTAATATCTTGCCGAGTTGTTAAATCAATTCTTATTTGAACATTTTCCACCACAATTTTTTGATAGCCAACGGCACTTATTGAAACTCTGTATTCTCCGGGAGGAATATTATTGATGTAATAATAACCATCCAAATCGGCTGCCGCGCCAAGATATGTTCCTTCTATAATAACATTAGCGCCAACTACAGGTTCACCGGTATCAGCATCTTTTATATAACCGACCAGTTTACCCGTGGTTCCGGCAAATAAATTTGCGGTGAATGTGAGGAGGAGAAATGTTATCATTATGAAAGTTGTTATAAAAGTAGATGATCCTGCTCTATAAACTTTCATTTTATCAGTATTGCTCATAACCTTTTTCCCAATATATTTTATTTACTTCTAAACGATTCAATTGAAAAAGGGCCGGCATAAAACCAGCCCTTTAAAGATTTATTTTATTAACATCATTTTCTTAACACTGCTAAACGCACCGGCATTTATTTTATACATATAAACACCGCTGGCTAATTTTGACGCATTAAATTGAACAGTGTGAGAACCTGCTGACTGTGCTTCATTTATAAGTGTAGCAACCTCGCGTCCTAACATATCATATATCTTTAATGTTACCATTCCCGCCTTTTCAATATTATAAACAATATTTGTAGTTGGGTTGAATGGGTTAGGATAGTTCTGTGCTAGATCATAAGTGTAAACATTATTTTTAACTTGATCTTTTACACCAACAGTCCATTGGTCACCGATCCATGTATATAACCATCTTGAGAAATCACCATAAGATTGATCTTGATTATCAGGAGAATAAGTTAAAATACCTTCTCTCGCGTCACTATTTTCTGTATCATTATCGTTAACCGAGAAATCGATAGGAATTCTCATACCTACTTTGGGCTGAAATAATTCAGTACTTCCGATTTCAGCAAATTTAGAGAATGGAATTTTTGCTTCTACAACATATCCGGTTGGGAATTTCTTTTCCCAATAATAATTAGCGTCGCCTTGTTCTAACATTCTAGCGCTGCCAAAATTATCTACTATTACAGCGTTATATCCGAATCTTAAATGGAAGTCGCCGGATTTATATGAAGTATGAGTAGCGCCATGCCAGTTATATAAAGCGATATATAAATCAGGTGAATCAATTAAATAAGATGTTTGCGTTGTATCAATACTTACAACATCATCTTCTACATCAAATGCTACATAGAGATAATCATTATCAACAGCTACATAAGCATTAACAGAAAGATCGGCATCGCCATCAATTTTCTGATTTGTTACAATTGTACCGCTGCCGTCTGAAGGGAACATTCTGAAAGGAGCAATTCCGGCCCAATCAGCTAAATCACCGTCAGCCGCAAAACCTGTAGGGGCCGTTGGATTTATAACAGTTACACCCTTGGCGGTATTTGTAATAGGAGCGCTATTTTCACCAACAGCACCAATATTACTAGAAGCATCTTTGGCAACTACCGCATAATAATAAGTAACATCCTGATCATTTTTAGGAGCGAATAGTAAGTGATCAACAATTTGAACACCTTCCGCTACATTGGTTTTTACAACTTCTACACCGGGAGCAGTAATATCAGTAATAGGAGATTTACTGTAATAAATGTTATAAAGTTCACCGTCTTCGCCGGGAACATCAGTCCAGGTAATTAAATTATCATAAGTACCGTTAGTAGCTGAAACACCGGTAACAGCAACAGGAGGAACTACATCAAATATTGGATTGCCAGTCCACATATCATCAATATAAACTACCTTTCCGGCAACACCGGTGGCTTCCGCCATAATCTGGAAAACAGTTACATTAAAAGGATTAAAGTCAGTAGTGTTTTCCTGGTAAACAAAATCTTTAAGGGCAAATTTATAAGTATGCCATTGATTATCGGCAATTGGTTTAAAAACATAACCGACTTTAGCTGTTCCATCTTCAAATTGAACTCTTAAAGTGTCTACTCCGTCTTCAGCTTTTAATTTAAATTGTAAGCTATCTTTGTCCCATGCTCCGCCTAAATTAAATGCAGGGTCAATATTAAACCCAACACCTGTCCAGCCGTTAGCCCATTCATCTCCCATAGTCCATTTAGCGGCATTTGTATTAGGAGTAGCGCCTGCGCCTGTAACAACTTCAAACGAAGATTGTCCCCAAGTAAAAGCAGACATATTCTGAGAAAATTCCATACCGTTAAATAAAATTGCCGGGATTGCTTTTACACCGGTTCTCTGGAAATTATCGAAAGCGATTTCAAGAGAATCAGCAGGTATATTAACACCGGCAGTGTAACCGGATGTAATAATTCCTAATTGGAATTGAACAATTTTATTTAGATTTAACTTATGATCGTTATAAGTAAATCCGCCCCAGCTAGAAGGAGAAATAACAAAACCTGTACTGTCAGGTATATAAGAACCGTCTGATTCAATTTCTGTTAAAGGAATTTTTAGCTCAATCCAATCATGAACATTATCGAGAACAGTTAAATTCTCATAAATATATTGTTCAATGGGATCATCAGGAGTAGGTTGATCTGCTATTTGAATCCTAAAAACCATATATTCAGGATGAGCGGGAGCTTTTAAAACTTTTATCCATATACTTAAAGAGTCACTGATACTCCAATCAAGCGGAGCTGCGTCATCAGGTAATCTATAAATATATTGAGCAAAACTTCCCCATTCATGTAATGCGCCAATTTTTGCATTAACATAAAGAGAAGCATCTCCCTCTACTTTGTCAGTTGTATTGTCACTAACAGTCATTTCACTTGGTGCGGTTTCAAAATTCACTTGCCAGAGTGAATCTGTTGTACTTGCATCAAAGCTTTCGATCTGCTGAGCAAAAGAGACAAAGGAAAAAGAAAATAGAGCTAAAAGAACAGGTAGCATGATTTTTTTCATAATCATTTCCCTTTTTTTGTTATTGGTTGCGGTGTTAATTAATTATTTAAATAATATTAATTCCATACTGTCCATACTCCTATTATTATCAGGAATATGAAGAATGAAATAAATAAATTTGTTTTGTATCCCTTAACTGATTTTAAATTGAGTATATCTACTTTTAAATCTCTTAAACTATCTCCGAATGAATAAGCAAGTTTTATTTCTTTTACCTGCTCTTTTTCTAATAAACTAACAGCAATTAAAACGGTAGAACTTATTACAAAAAGTATAATTGCAAAATGGAGATAGTTAATTCCGATATAGTACGAGAGAATTGAATTACTAATAATACCCCCATTTATCAAAAGCTCAATAACTAAACGGGAAATGCCGATTAGTTCGCCGATAATTAATGTATAATAAGCACCTTTGGCCGTAGCTTTTTTCATAACTAAACCGAAGATGAAAACGGCAACTATAGGGGGGGAAATATAAGCTTGTATTCCTTGTAAAAACAAATAAACTTGAGAACTGATCAGTTTAACGAGCGGAACGCAAATAATAGCGGTTACTACAGTTACTGTAGTTGCAAGCCTTCCGATTAAAACCAGTTCTCTTTCGGAAGCATCCGGATGTTTAGGTTTATAAATATCATTGGTAAATAAAGTTGCTGTAACATTAAAAACACTGGCAAGTGAAGACATTACGGCAGCTAAAAGTCCGGCAAGTACAACACCTTTTAATCCCATCGGAAGAATATTACTAGCCAGTAAAATAGGATAAGCTTCGTCTCCGTTTATTTCGGGAAATAAGGCCGCGGCAATAAGACCCGGTAAAACTAGAATAAAAATAGGGATTATTTTTAAAAGCGCGGCTAAAAGGCTTCCTCTTCTGGCATCGTTTATCGATTTAGAAGTTAAAACATTCTGCACTATATATTGATCCGCGCACCAATACCAAAAGGCCAAAATAGGTGCGCCGAAAACAATTCCCGTCCATGGATAATCCGGGTCAGAAATGGGTTTGAACATATTAAAAAAATCCGCAGGAAGCTTCGCCTGTAACCCGGTAAAACCGCCGACTTCCTTTAAACCGAATATTGTTAATATTACTGCGCCTATAATTAACATAGCGGCTTGAAAAACATTTGTTTTTATAACCGCGGTTGCTCCGCCTATAACCGTATATAAGCCAGTAACTAACACTATTAAAATTGCAGAAGTATAAATACCGATTCCAAAAATTTTATAAAAAAGAATTCCACCGGCAAATAGGCTGACGGTAATTTTAGTAAAGAGATAAATTGTAATTGAAAGGGTTGTAAAGAATCTTCTATTCCTGCGGTCAAACCTTTTTTCAAGAAATTCAGGCATAGTAACCACACCCGATTTTATATAAATGGGAGCTAAAAGCCACCCTAGTATAACCAGGATAAAGATAGCCATTAATTCAAATTGCCCAACAGCCAACCCTCTTGAAGCACCGGAACCCGCTAAACCGATAAAGTGTTCACTGGAAATATTCGCAGCGAAAATTGATAGCCCGACTGTAATCCAGCCGGATTTTCTTCCAGCAAGAAAATAATCGGAATAAGATTTATCCTTCTTCCCGGAGTAATAAAATCCAAGGCTGACGATAAAAATGAAATAAACAAACAGTATTAAACTATCAATAAATGAAAACCCTGTTAACACTATATTTCCATAATTTTTTTTTAGTAACTCACAAATAATGCCAAATATTAATATTGCCGCAGCTTTTGTTTAACTGTTTTTTTGCCGAAGGTATACTTATTCACTAAACTCAAAATTTATTAAATTGATAAAACCCTCTTATCATTCTAATAAAAGCCGTTATTTAAGAAGAACAGCCTTCATGAGTTTGGAGGAAATCCCATTAAGAAAAACTCTGTAAAAGTAAACTCCGCTGGAAAGATTAAAATCCACTGAGTTAAAAGGAACTTCATAAACGCCCTCATTTCGGTATTCTTTTATTAAAGTCGCAATTTCATTTCCTAAAAGAGTATATACTTTAACTTCAACATTTCCCGCTTTTGGAATTTCAAATTTTATTTTTGTAGAAGGATTAAACGGGTTGGGATAATTCTGGTAAACCAGGAATGTTTTAACAACATTTTCTTCTTTATTAACGGCTGTTGGATCTTTATAGAATTCAACAAAATTCAGATTAAATCCGTCAGAGAAAAAGAAAACTGAAAAATTGTGCGATCCGGAAGTTAATTGAACAGCAGGAAGTGTAATTGTCTCCCAATTTTGCCAGCCGCCGGTTGAGGGAAGATCTACGAATCCGGAAATATCCGCTCCGTTCATTTTTAGCATAATTTTACCCGTCCCCGTTGCTGTGTATCTAATATTTATTTTATAGTTTCCGGTTTGTTTTACAGTGACTGTATATCTAAGCCATTCGCCGGCATTTATCCAGCCAACGTCAAAACCGTTAGAATATAAATCACTGCATTTTTCAATATCAACTCCATCATTTCTATAACTGTACCCTGAATTATAATCGCCGGAACCGGTATTTTGATAATCATTATCTTTATACGCTACAGATTGATCTCCCAAATCATAATCGGCGGCAAAAATTACTCCCGGAATTTCATTTTCCGCAAAAGGCAAAACAGTCGGATTATCCGGCTGTCTGAATAACGCGTCAATTACGTCTTTATGTTCAATACATTTTGACAACGCTAAATTCTTAGCTTGTTCAAACAGTGCATTCGCGGCAAAATCAACTGAAGGTTTAGTTCCCCCATTCTTCCAGTAGTTTAATAATTTATCATAATCAGCACTTCTTACCGCGCTTAAAGGACCGGCAATCGCGTCAATTTTTTTGTGCGGCCACCAAGCCCATCCTATATTGTTCTTTTTCATTAATTCTACGCAATCTACAAACCATGCGTTAGAATTTTCCCCGGTTTCTCCGAGCCACAAAGGTACATTATAAGTATTTCTGATATTCAGATAACTTTGAATTGAGGAGTTATTATTTTCATTCCAATACTTATGAAAACTATAGGCCATATTGCCATCCCATGGGGGCGTCAGTCCTGTAAAATCATTTGCAAACCAGTTACCCTCAACAAAAAGAATATGATTTTTATCTACAGTTCTTATCGCATTTGTAATATTTATATATAATTCTCTAAGCGCCTGGTTATTGTTAGGAAGGCTCCATTTAGGTTCATTTATTAAATCATACCCGCCGATCCATTCTTTATCCGCGTATCTTTCCGCTATTTTTTTCCAGAGTTCTATGGTATGTGCTTTATTTGCATCATCTTCCCATAGCGATGGATAATTAGAATCATAATCACTTATAGGTTCATCACTTTGCCCGCCGGGTGCAGCGTGCAGATCTAAAATTAAATAAATTTGGTTTTGCTCGCACCAGTTTAGCAGAGAATCAATTGTAGCAAATCCTGCTTCCGAATATACCCCCGATTGCGGACTTAATAATTTATAGTGCATCGGCAGACGGATGGAATTAAAACCCCAGCTTTTAATTTTATCTATATCAGCTTTTGTTACATAATTTTCATAATAAAGTTTGTAAAATTCTTGCGCATTTGACGCACCTATAAGATCTACAATTTTTTGTCTTATTTCATGCGCGGCATTTGCAAAACTCGACATTTGCAGCATATAACCTTCATGCAAGAGCCAACCGCCGAGTCCGATTCCCTTTAGATATACTTCTTGATTATTTCCGTTTACAATTTTTTTACCGGAAGCTTTTAAAAATCCCTGCGCCGAAGAGCGGCCGGAAGTAAAAATTAGAATTGATAATATTATTAAAATTGAATATAAAACAGTAAAATTTTTCTTCATTCTTTACCTTAATTCTCAATTATTTGGCTGATAATTCTTAAAAGCTGATATTTACAACTTATTTCAGAATAAATATTCAAGAATTAGACCATAAGTTATTATTTAAAGTATAAAGGTTTGGAGAGATTTTAATATTAAGATTTTTAAGAGATTTTATCTTTTTGATAATTCCGGGTTATCAAATGGATAAATAAGAAATTAGGCGGTTTTATTTCAGCCCTAAACCTTTTGCCATTCTGTAATAATTTGAGGGAGCTAGTCCAAGTTTACCCGCGGCTTCAGTATCGGTAGATGAATTATTTCTCACATATAGTAAATATTTCTCACGAATCATTTTTTCCATTTGAGCAAGTGTTACAGGGTTTTCTTCAAATAAAGATTCTAAAGAATCAGTTCCGCTTTTCTCATCCGGCTGAAAGATGCTTAATGAACTTTTTACCATTAAAGGATTTATTTCATGTTCATCAATAAAAAGCAGGCGCTGAACTACATTTTTAAGTTCGCGGACATTTCCCGGCCAAGAATAATTATTTAAAATTTCCATAGCTTCAGAATCAATTGTCGGTTTTTCTTTTCCCATTTTAAAACTGATCTGGCTCATAAAATGATCAACAAGAATCGGAATATCGGTTTTTCTATTTTTCAAATCCGGCACTTGAAGATAAATTACATTAAGCCGATAAAATAAATCTTCACGGAATCTTTTCGCTTTTACTTCTTCCGCGATATTTCTATTTGTGGCGGCAATAATTCTTATATCTACTTTTAATTTTTCCGTTCTGCCTATTTTATCAATTTCCCCTTCCTGTATTACACGAAGAAGCTTTACTTGCGCCGGCAGAGGCAGTTCGGTTATTTCATCAAGAAAAACCGTTCCGTTATGCGCAAGTTCAAAAAGTCCTTGTTTACGTTTATTAGCACCGGTAAAAGCGCCTTTTTCATAACCGAAAAGTTCACTCTCAACCAAATCATGCGGAAGACTTCCGCAATTAATTATTATAAAATTTTCAAATTTTCTGCTGCTGTTATAGTGAATATTATTCGCGACAAGTTCTTTACCCGTTCCCGATGAGCCGCTGATCAGAATGTTTACATCGCTTTTCGAATATTTATTTATGTCATCTTTTAATTTCAGCATTAAAGGCGATTCGCCTATTATTTTTTTTTGCTCGAGAATATTTTCAACATTTTTTATTAATTTTTGATTTGACTTAGTCCATTCCCGTTCTAGCTTGCATTTTTGATTAGCGTTAAAAATACTCATAACAAAATCGGTCGGTTGATAAATATAATCTTCGATATCACCGGGATATTTTGTACAGTACCAGAACGCTCCCGCCTTAATTAAACGGTTTGCGAAATCATAATCGGTAATATTTATAGTCATTTTGGTAATTACTATAATTTGGATTGTAGGATCTATTTCTTTAATTTTTTGAATTAAATCTTCTCCCATTACACCGCCGGTTAAATGGAAATCCATTATTACCACATCAAATTTTATTTTTTTATCCTTCAATAAACTTAAGGCCGCGTTCCCGTCGGAAACAATTTCGGCAATATTTATTTTATCTTCAAAAGGCTTAATGGTATTTAATACTCTTTGAACATCATAATCTTCATCTTCAATTAAAAGAACTTCAATAACATTAGCAGGAAACATTTAACACCTTTTATTAAGTATTATTAACAAAAATCTTAATTTGATATCGCTATAAAAAATTCACATCCGCCTTCGGTCAAATTATTCACATCTAATTTCCATCCGCATCTTTTTGAAATTTCGTACGCAATATAACAACCGTAGCCGGTATTTCTTATAGTAGTTTGTTTAGTTGTAACATTTTCTTCAAAAATTTTTTTTATGCCGTAACCATTAGTTTGTAATAGTTCCGGCGAAATTCCTCTTCCATTATCCCTAATTTTAATATGTGTATGATTTTTTTCTTCATGATATTCGGTACATATTTTAATTAAAATATTTTGCTTTTCCGAATGATCAATACTGTTTTGGATTATCGGCTCTAATATTTCCCAAACTACAAATTCATTTACACACAGCCGCGGAAGAGATTCGGCCAGGTTTAGCTCAACCTCAAAAGTTGAACTTTTTTTATGCGAACGCAGAAATATATGATTGACCATAAACTGAATTACATCGTTAACGTCGGTATTAAAAATGGGATTTCTAATAGTCTGCACCGGCGGCTCATACCATTTCATATCGTAAATAATTCTTGATATAAAATTAGCGTATTTATTTACGCGGTATTTCACTTCATTTATATTTTCGGGAGAAAGAAGTGCCAAATCACCTTTTATAAAACCCATTACTTTTTCGGCTTTGTGGTGTGTATGATAAATTCGTTTAGTAAAAACCAATTCTTTCTCATAAGTAATTTGTTTTTTAAGAGAAAGTTCATGCTCAAGAAATAGTTGTTTTTGTGCCTCATCCCTTTCACGTACGGTGTACGATGAAACGAAATACATCGAAAGAAGTCCCAAAGAAATTAGGGAAAGATAAATGAGAGAAGTTTCATCATAATTTGAAATTATTTGTCCGGTAATAAATGAAAAATCGGGAGTATTTTTAATATAAACCGCGCCTTTATATTCGCCTCTTAAAACAAAAGGAACAAAAGTATTGAAAGTTTTTTCCTGTGTTGTTACACTTTTTATCTGCTCTTTTGCAATAAGTTCAGTTTTATATTGGTTATAAAGTTTAACGGCATTTTTATGTTTATTTTCCGAATTATCCGGCATCAGATCTGGTTTAAAAAGAAAATTGTATAGCTGTTTTCCCTCATCTATCGCGTATGTTTTCTTATTTCGCTCTACTAAAATACAGATATCGTCTATATTATGCTGAAGTATTTGCTGACTAAAAATAATATTAAATGATTCAATAATTCTGCGCTCTTCGTCTTCGCTTAATTTTTCTTTCCGGTTTAAAGGTTCAAGAATTAATTCAAGCGAAGTTGTGGTTAAATTAGCAAGTTTTTCAGCCGAATCTTTTTGGTACCATTCCTGTGTATTTCCGAGAAGATTTCTTATTGATGTTTTGTTTATAAAGGAAACTATTACCTGAAATGAAAGAAGAACAATAAAGATTATTGTTAAATGCTTAAATTCAAAATGATATTTCCTAAACTTCTCAATTATTTTATTTTTGCTCATTTTTTTTAAAACTTATTTTAAAAGAATGGTTTCTGAATTTATTTTTTCAGATGCTCTGGTAAGCGCGGTTTTTACGGGTATTTTTTTACGGATTGCCTGATTTAAGTAGAAAGATATTATATCAGAAATATTTGTATAACGTTTGGTGAAGGGACGATAAACTCCATTTTTTAATAATTTTTTGTAGAAGATTAAATCGGGATGAGCCTTTACATAAACACTGTCTTTATAAATATTATTATTTATCGGAAGATAACCACCTTCTTCATAAAGAATTTTTTGAGCTTCTTCGCTCATAGCAAATCTCACAAATTTTACCGCTTCGGGAATTTTAGTCGAAAAACGAGAAATCATCAAATTCCATCCGCCGTATATTGAAACGGCAGGGTAACCTTTGAAATGCGGAGTAGGCGCCTTTTCAATTTCGTTTCGGAGTTTTTCATATGATTCATCTTGCTTAAAATTATCCAAAAAACTCGGCCAGCCGCGCAGGAAATATCCGTTTTGTTTTACAAAATAATTATAACTCGAATTTTCCTTAAACTGCACAACTTGTTTTGGCGAGGCACCATATTTATTTACAAGATCGACTAAAAGCTGTAAAGCTTTTTCCGCTTCGGGAGTATTTAATAGAAGTTTTCCATCTTTAAGAAGTGAAACATTTTGGCTCTCCAACAGTTCGGTAAAAATGCACATCAATCCTTCAAAATCATCCGCTTGAAAAGTAAAGAACGGTTTATCTCTTACTTGGGAATTAAGCGCGAGAAAATCTTCCCAAGTAATAGAGTTTCGCAGTTTATCAATAATTTCTTTTTGATTCGGAAGGGTTTTTATTAAATCTTTTCTGTAATACATTAATGCAATATCAATATAAAGCGGAACAGCAACTAAACTGTCATTATAAGAACAAGATTCTATTGCAAAATTCATAAAATTATTCTGCTGAACAGCCGGGAAATAACTTTCCATATTTATTCCCCATTTAGCAAACCGCGGTACCCAAATTTGATCGACGGAAAAAACATCAATCCTGTCGCTTTTACTTCTGAAGTAGCGCGCAAGAAGTTCTTTCCTTTCGTTTGTACTGAATTTTGTGAACGGAAGATTAACCGCCTCAACCTCAATTTGGCCTTTATACCGTTCATTAAATTTATCAATAACTTTTTGGTGCGCGGAGGAGATATGATCGGCAAAATAGATTTTTTTTACTGTTGTTACACTCCCCTTACTTAAACTGCTCGGGAAGAAGATTTCGCTGTATAGCACAAAGAACACCGCAAGTACAGTGCTTGTAATAAAATAAAAAAGCTTGCCAAATTTCATGAAAATAAACCTAAAAGTAAAAGTTTTCTACATAAGCAGGAAAATATTAAATTTTGTTAATGAAAATAATTGCCCTAAAATTAAATCAAAATTGAATTCCCCGGCCCTCTTTTATCAATTTAATAAAATTCAGTTATTAAAATAATAAAAACAATTAATAACAAAAGGAGCAAAAAGTTTTCTCTTAACAATTTTTGTAACTATTTAGGTAAAACAAACAGGGGCATAGTATTTGATTGAATCAGTATTTTAATATGGATTCATTCGATTATGGGGAGACGAATGAGCAAAAAATAATTTTGAAAATCTTATTCTTGTCAAACTTCAAAAGAAAAATTTGTACCGAAAGAATTATATAATATCTCAACTTATTTGCAAGGAGAACTTTGATGGCAATATCCACCACGACTACCGTACCTAAACCAAAAGTAGATGTTCTTAATAAAGAACAACCGAATTATACTCCCGCTTTAACGGTTTTAACTTCATTATTTTTTATGTGGGGATTTTTAACCTGCTTAAATGATATTCTTATTCCACACCTAAAAGCGGTTTTTTCTCTAAATTACGCGCAGGCAATGTTAATTCAGTTTAGCTTCTTTGCCGCTTATTTTATTTTTTCTCTTCCCTCGGGAATTATAGTTGAGAAAATCGGTTACAAAAGCGGAATTATAATAGGATTAATTACCGCCGGAATCGGCTGTTTAACCTTTTATCCCGCCGCCGCAACACGATCTTACCCTGTTTTTCTTTTAGCTCTCTTTGTTCTTGCAGCGGGAATAACTTTACTTCAGGTTGCGGCAAATCCTTATGTAGCTATTCTCGGTAAACCGCAAACCGCTTCAAGCCGATTAAATTTAACGCAGGCTTTTAATTCTTTAGGAACAACAATAGCTCCACTTTTCGGTTCTATCTTAATTCTTTCTGTTGCAGTTAAAACAACGGAACAGTTACAACAAATGAATTCGGCCGAATTAACTGCATATCAAAATATTCAGGCAAGTGCTGTCCAAGTTCCTTATTTAGGGCTGGCAGCCGCGCTTTTTGTAATTGCCGGATTAATTGCCTTATTCAAACTTCCTAAAATTGAAGCAAGTACAGTTTCATCAAGCGAGGGAAACGGAAAAAGTTTTGATGAGGAACATCCATCCGCTTGGGGTTATAAACATTTAATTTTAGGTGCGGTAGGAATTTTTGTTTATGTAGGCGCCGAAGTCGCAATAGGAAGTTTTCTGGTAAACTACATAGGCCACAACGATATTTTAGGTATAGCGGAAGCAGACGCCGGAAAATTTGTCGCTTTTTACTGGGGCGGTGCTATGGTCGGCAGATTTATCGGCTCAGCTGTCCAAAGAAAAATTAAACCGGGAACTGTTTTAGCTTTTAACGCGGTTGCCGCTTCTTTATTAGTCGTTACTTCAATGCTCTCGTTTGGTTATTTAGCTATGTGGTCAATTCTTTTGGTAGGATTATTTAACTCAATTATGTTCCCTACAATTTTCACTTTAGCAATAAACGGTCTCGGAAAACATACCGGTCAAGGTTCAGGTATTTTATGTATGGCAATTGTGGGAGGAGCTATTATCCCGGTTATTCAAGGTTTTATCGCCGACAGTATCGGAATTCATCACGCGTTTATTCTTCCTGTAATCTGTTATTTATTTATTGCATATTACGGATTGAAAGGCCACATTCCTTCATTTACAAAAAAATTAGCCGGGGCTTAATAAATGGCTAAAATTGATGTAACACTCGGAATTGATATCGGGGGAACAAATACGGCATTTGGATTTATCGATAAATCCGGTAAATGTATCTTAGAATCTTCAATACTCACTTTACCGCAAGAAGAAGCACCAAAACTTTTTGCAAGATTAAAAACCGCTGTAGATGAAAATTTTTCTAAAATATCCGCGGAACATAATTTAATTGGGATTGGAATAGGTGCACCGAACGCGAATTATTATAAAGGCACAGTTGAACAACCGCCCAATTTATGCTGGGAATTTGTTAATGTAATTGAAATTCTAAAAGAATATTATGATTTACCCGCAGCAATAACAAATGACGCGAATGCGGCAGCAATCGGAGAACTTCAATTCGGCGCGGCAAAAGGGATGAAAGATTTTATAGTAATTACGCTGGGCACAGGCCTTGGCAGCGGAATTGTTTCTAACGGAGAATTAATTTACGGGCACGATGGTTTTGCGGGAGAAATCGGCCATACAATTTATGATCCTAACGGAAGAGAATGCGGCTGCGGAAGAAAAGGCTGTCTTGAAACTTATGCTTCAGCAAGCGGAATAAGAAGAACTATATTCGAACTTCTAGGAACCTCAACTAAAAAATCTAAACTTCGTGATGTCGCTTTTAATTTAATGACTTCAAAAATAATTTATGAAGCCGCTCTTCAAGGAGATGAAATTGCTGAAGAAGCTTTTGATTTTACGGGAAAAGTATTAGGCATAAAATTAGCTGATGCGGTAGCTCATACCAGTCCGGAAGCGATAATACTTTTCGGCGGACTAGCGGCGGCCGGAAAATATATTTTTGAGCCGACAAAAAAATATATGGAAGAATACCTCTTAAATATTTTTAAAAATAAAGTAAAACTTCTCTCTTCTGCTTTAACAAAAGGAAACACAGCGGTATTAGGCGCAAGCGCATTAATTTGGAATGAATTAGAAAAAAAAGAAAAGAAAATACTTCATGAAAATTCTGAACCAAATTTAGTGCAGTAAGTATATTTAAGGCTGCTTTTTACGGCAGCCTTTTTTTTATCTGCAAATTAATTTTCCTCAAAATATTTCGGATTAAAATGATACCTTATAAACAAATCATCGTTATAATTTTAATAAGTACCTTTCTTATCTCGTGCAAAAACAAACTACCTTCCGAATCAAACGATCAAAATAAAAATGCTACGGTTGATCAAAAAATAGAAAATCTTTTATCGCAAATGACGCTTGAAGAAAAAATAGGACAGATGACGCAGGTTGATAAAAACATGCTTCAAAGCGAAAATGATATTCAAACTTATTTTCTCGGCTCGTTATTAAGCGGCGGCGGGTCTTCTCCTTCCGATAATTCCGCTTCCGGCTGGGCGGATATGTATGACCATTTTCAATCAATCGCTGTAAAAACAAGATTACATATTCCTTTAATATACGGAATAGACGCTGTTCACGGGCATAACAATGTTTCCGGCGCGGTAATTTTCCCGCATAACATCGGAATGGGTTGTACGAATAATCCCGAGCTTGAACAAAAAGCCGCTGAAGTTACCGCGGCTGAAGTAGCGGGAACAGGAATAGACTGGACTTTTGCTCCTTGTATTGCCGTAGCAAGAAATGAGCGCTGGGGACGCACTTATGAAGGTTTCGGCGAAACTCCAGAAATAACCGAAAGAATGGCTGATGCCGCTGTTAGAGGTTTCCAAGGAACAGACCTATCTTCCAATTCTTCTATCGCGGCTTGCGCAAAACACTTTTTAGGCGACGGCGGAACGGATAACGGGATTGATCAAGGAAATACTACTGCTTCAGAAGATGAAATCAGAAAAATTCATCTTCCCGGTTATATTGCCGCAATTAAGGCGGGCGTAAAGACTGTTATGATTTCTTACAGCAGTATAAACAATAAGAAAATGCACGGAAGCAAATATTGGATTTCCGATGTACTTAAAGGAGAACTCGGCTTCAGCGGTTTAGTTGTTTCCGATTGGGGCGGAGTCGATCAAATTACGGGCGATTATAAAACCGCTGTTGAAATTGCGGTTAACGCCGGAATTGATATGGTAATGCTGCCGGGACGATATAAAGAATTTATTCAGGATATGAAAGAATTAGTTAATGAAAATAAAATTCCGATGGAAAGAATTGATGACGCTGTTAAAAGAATTCTAAAAGTAAAATACGAATTAAATCTTTTTGATAAACCATATACTGATAGAAGTTTAACCGCTTCTGTTGGTTCTGATGCTCATCGCGATGTCGCCAGAGAATGCGTAAGGCAATCACTTGTTCTTTTAAAAAATGAAAATAATACACTTCCCCTTTCAAAAAATATTTCCAAAATTTTAGTCGCCGGAAAAAACGCGAACGATTTGGGAAATCAATGCGGCGGATGGACAATAAGCTGGCAAGGCGGAAGCGGTGAAACAACTACGGGAACTACAATTTTTCAAGCCGTAAAAAAAGCTGTCGGTTCGCAATCAAGTGTAAATTTTTCAATCGACGGAAAAGTAACGCAAAATGAAAATGCGGCAATTGTTGTAATCGGGGAAAAACCTTACGCGGAAGGGCAAGGCGACAGAAGCGACCTTTCAGTTTCTGATGAAGATATAAATACGATTACAAATATTCATAACGCCGGAATTCCGGTTGTTGCGGTTTTAATTTCCGGCCGTCCGATGATTCTAAATAAAATTATTGATAAATGCGACGCCATTGTTGCCGCCTGGCTTCCCGGTACTGAGGGAGAAGGAGTTACTGATGTTCTTTTCGGCGATTATAATTTTACCGGGAAACTTTCTCATTCCTGGCCGAAAAATATGGCTCAAATTCCGATAAATTTCGGCGACGCTAATTATGATCCACTTTTTGCTTATGGTTACGGATTAAGTTATTAATAAAAAACTAACGGCAGATTATAATGAAAAATAAATTCCAATTTCTTCTAATTATTTTTTTCTCCTTCACTTTATTTGTAAACGCGCAGAACGGATTTTTTTCTACAAAGGGAAAAGAGATTATTGCGCCGGACGGAAAACCGATTTTATTAAAAGGAATAAATCTCGGCAATTGGCTTGTTCCCGAAGGCTATATGTTCAAATTTAAAAACGCTACTTCTCCGCGATTAATTCAAAAAGTTTTTAATGAACTTATCGGTCCGCAGGAAGCAAATGCTTTCTGGAAAAAATTCCGCGATAATTATATCAGGCGCGAAGATATTCTATTCATAAAAAAAAGCGGGTTCAATTCTATTCGTGTTCCGTTTAATTTCAGATTATTTGTTCAAGAAGATAATCCCGATGTTTGGCTGAATGAAGGCTTTGAAATGCTGGACCGCGTTATAAAATGGAGCGATGAAGCCGGCCTCTATGTAATTCTTGATATGCACTGCGCGCCGGGCGGGCAAACCGGCGATAACATTGATGACAGTTTCGGTTATCCATATCTGTTTGAGAGTCCGGAAAGCCAACAGCTTACAATAGATGTTTGGAAGAAAATTGCCGAACGGTATAAAGATGAAAAGATAATCATCGGTTACGATTTGCTTAATGAACCGATAGCGCATTACTATGACGCCGATAAATTAAATCCTCTGCTCGAGCCGCTTTATATAAAAATTGTAAACGCAGTTAGAGAAGAAGATAAAAATCATCTCATCTTTCTCGGCGGAGCGCAATGGGATTCTAATTTCAAAGTCTTTGGTAAACCTTTCGATGATAAACTTGTTTATTCATTTCATAAATATTGGACCGATCCGACACAGGAAGTGATTCAAGATTATATTGATTTCGGGAATAAATATAACGTTCCAATTTGGCTCGGCGAATCGGGTGAAAACACAAATGAATGGTTAAATTCATTCAGAAAAGTTTTGGAAGAAAATAACATTGGCTGGTGTTTCTGGCCTTATAAAAAACTTGATTCGGAACGTGGGGTTGCTTCAATAAAATTAACACCGGAATATGAATCTGTTATTGAATTTGCCGGACAGCCGCGTGTTTCCTACGATGAGTTGAGAAAAATTCGCCCGGAATCGGAAACGGTAAAAAAAGCATTAAACGATTATCTTGAAAATTGCAAATTCGAAAACTGTTCAATAAATGAAGGCTATTTAAAGGCGCTCGGCCTAAGTGATTAAATACTCTTAGAAATTTTTAGTTTAATTATTATGGACGCAACATGTTAATCAAAAAATTACTCAGTTTATCTTTATTAGGAATATTTTTTATGCTGACTTTTTCAGCAGCAAGTTATAAAACTTCGAATGGAAACAAGGATCCGGTTTATAAAAATCCGAATGCCCCGGTTGAAGAACGTGTGGACGATCTTTTAAAAAGATTAACCATAGACGAAAAATTAGATTTGCTGGGCGGAACAGGATTCGAGACAAAAGAAATAAAAAGATTAGGAATTCCATCATTAAATATGAGCGACGGGCCTCTTGGTGTAAGATGGGATGAATCAACAGCATTTCCCGCCGGAATAGCGCTTGCCGCAAGCTGGCAGCCCGAGTTAGCCGAAAGAGTTGGCCGTGATATTGCCGATGAAGTAAAAGCTCATGGACGGCACGTAATACTGGGGCCGTGCGTTAATATTGCACGCATTCCACAAGGAGGAAGAAATTTCGAAAGTTACGGCGAAGATCCTTATTTAACTTCCCGCTTTGCTGTTGATTATATAAAGGGAGTACAAGATAACGGAGTTGCGGCAACTGTAAAACATTTCGCGTGTAATAATCAAGAATTTGAGAGAATGTTTGTAGATGTTAAAGTTGATGAAAGAACTCTGCATGAAATTTATCTGCCCGCATTTAAAGCCGCGGTAGAAGAAGGAAAAGTTCTTGCCGTTATGTCAGCTTATAATAAAGTTAACGAGCATTTTGCCAGCGAAAATGATCATCTACTTTTAGATATTTTGAAAAAAGATTGGAACTTCAGAGGTTTGGTTATGTCTGATTGGGGCGCGGTT
Organism: uncultured Bacteroidota bacterium; assembly: GCA_963798775.1. Taxonomy (GTDB): domain Bacteria; phylum Bacteroidota; class Ignavibacteria; order Ignavibacteriales; family Ignavibacteriaceae; genus CAWCUK01. Next base: position 249,107 of record CAWCUK010000003.1, on the reverse strand, counting down.
CACAGCTCCGTTCCAACCGCTAACAGCGGCCTTGATGTTGAAATGCCGAAGGGCAAATATTTAAATAAAAATAAACTTTCGGAAGCAATAAAGAATGGTGAAGTAAGCCAAACAAAAATTGATGATAAAATAAAACGCCTGCTTCGCGTAATGTTTAAAATTGGACTTTTTGATAACGGAATTGGTGAAGGGAAAATAAATACACAAGAACATAGAAGGACAGCTTTTGAAGCGGCAAGAAACGGAATCGTTTTATTAAAAAATGAAAATAATATTTTACCTATTGATGAAAATAATATTAAATCTATTGCCGTGATTGGGCCGAACGCAGCAAACGCCCGCACTGGCGGCGGCGGTAGTTCACTCGTTAGTCCGGTTTACTCTGTTTCTCCACTCGAAGCGCTTCAACAGAGATTCGGTGATCATGTGAAAATTAATTACGCGGCGGGTGTTTTATTGGAAGGCGATGCTTCAGTAATTGAACCGCAATTTTTCTTCCTGCCGAATTCAAATGAGCAAGGATTAAAAACTGAATTTTTTGATAATATGAATCTTTCTGGCAATCCTGTAAAAACAAGAATTGATAAACAAATCAATTTTGAATGGGGGCCGGAAGCACCGTTCGAGAATTTTAAGAAGGATAATTTTTCAGCAAGATGGACAACCGATTTAAGAGTTACAAAATCCGGGGAATATGTTATAGATGCTATTAGCGATGACGGAGTTAGATTATTTATAAACGGCGAAAAGGTTATGGAAAATTGGAGCGATCATGGAGTTGAATCTAAAACATATAAAATAAATTTTGAAAAAGATAAAGTTTATCATCTGAAATTAGAATATTATGAAAACGGCGGCGACGCTGTTGTTAAATTGGGCTGGAGTTTTCCCGGCGAGAAATTAATGAAAGCCGCGGTAAAAGCCGCAAGCGAATCTGACGCGGCAATTTTATTTGTTGGAACTTCGCAGTTTTATGAAACTGAAGGAAGAGACAGAGATGATTTAGTTCTTCCGGCAAACCAAGATGAATTAATAGAAGAAGTGGCTAAAGCAAATAAAAATACTATTGTTGTAATAAACAGCGGCTCTCCGGTTTTAATGGATAAGTGGATTAACAAAGTAAACGGAGTTTTAGAAGCATGGTTCGGCGGTGCGGAAACCGGAAACGCAATAGCTGAAGTTCTTTTGGGAAATTACAATCCCGGTGGAAAACTTCCGATGACTTTCCCGCATAAATGGGAAGATTGTTCAGCGTATGATACTTATAAAGCTGAAGATTCGGTAACCTATTTTTCCGATGGAATTTTTGTCGGCTACCGCCATTTCGATAAAAAGAAAATAGAACCACTCTTCCCCTTCGGCTACGGCTTATCTTACACAACTTTTGAATACGGCAATTTAAAAGTTACTCCGTTAGAAAATGATAATTTTAAAGTTACATTCGATATAACAAATACAGGCAAAAGAGAAGGCGAAGAAGCGGCGCAGCTTTATCTGCATGATGAAAAATCCTCTCTTGAAAGGCCGGAAAAAGAATTGAAACGTTTCGCTAAAATATTTTTAAAGCCGGGCGAGAAGAAAACTGTTGAACTTATTTTGGATAAAGACGCGTTATCATTTTATGACCCGACAAAAAACCAATGGATTGCGGAGCCGGGACAATTTGAAGTTTTGATCGGAAGTTCTTCTCGCGATATTAAATTAAAAAGTACTCTTCTTCTTAATTAATCTTTTATTCCGGAGTAAAATGATTAGAGAAATCTTTTGCTAAAAAAGTAAAAGATTTCCGCTTCGGATTTTATAATAATTCCTCATCCATTATGAAAAAATTTTTTTTTCTCCTTACCTTTACTTCATTATTTATTTCAGAAATTAATTCACAAAATTTCAGCGGCGGGTTTAACTTTTACCTTCCTCCCGACGATACGGCGTCGACTAAATTTCTGCCGCAATTTCCTTTAAAAGATATTTCAACTGATTTTATTTCAGCAAACAATAACGGGAATTTTTCGGTTGACGGAAATCCAATTCGATTTTGGGGAACAAATTTAGTTGCCGATGCCGCTTTCCCCGATAAATCAAAAGCATGGTTTATTGCCGGAAGATTAAGAAAAATGGGATTCAATCTTGTACGTTTTCATCATATGGATAATAATTGGGGAGGCGGAAGTTTGTTTATACAAGGACAAAGCACTAGGAATTTGAATCCCGCTACTTTAGATAACCTGGAATATCTAATTTTCAACTTGAAGAAAAACAATGTTTACGCGAACATAAATTTAAATGTTTCTAGAACTTTTAATTCTAAAGACGGAGTTGAAGGAGCGGACTCTTTAGTAGATTACGCAAAGGGAGTAACTATTTTTGATCCGCAATTAATTTCACTTCAAAAAGAATACGCGAAGAAACTTCTAACGCATGTTAATCCATATACACAATTATCGCTTGCTGATGATCCGGTAATGGCGATGGTGGAAATTATAAATGAAAACTCATTATACCGTTTCTGGCGCGATGGAAAGCTTAAATTCTTTAATGAAGGCGGACAATTAATTTACCGTCACGCAAAAATGTTAGATAGCCTTTGGATTTCATTTCTTCAGGATAAATATTCTTCAACGGTAAATATTCAAAAAGCATGGAATGAAAACCAAACTCCGGCCGGAAATGCTAATCAAATTTTAAACGGCGAGTTTGAATTTCTCCCGGTTACTTCTAATTGGATTTTAGAGAAGCACGAAACCGCTTCCGCTGAAATAACTAAAGATAACACAAATCCTTTTGCCGGATTTTTTTCCGCAAAAGTAAATATTACAAGCGCAACCGGCACTAATTGGCATCTTCAATGGAAGCAAATTAATTTATCGGTAATAAAAGATTCTACATATTTAATAAAATTTTTCGCGCGTTCTGATGTAAATAAAAAAATTGATGTGGCCGTTATGCGCGATAATTCTCCCTATACATATTATTCGGGCGCGCAGTTTTCCCTTACACCGGAATGGAAAGAATATTCATTCAGTTTTAAAGCGAATGAAACAAATAACGGACAAACACGTCTATCTTTTGAATTCGCCCAAACGGGAAACTTTTGGTTTGATAATATTTCTTTAGTTCGAGCCGGGCAGAAGGGTTTGCTTGCCGGTGAATCTTTAGAAAACAAAAATATTAAGCGAATTGATTTTAAGGATTGCGTTGCTTTTTCAGATGAAAGAGTGAAAGATATTTCAGAATTTTATATTACACTGCAAAATAATTTTTACTCCGAAATGAAAAGTTATCTTAAAGATTCGCTTCACGTTAAAGCACCAATAATCGGTACGAACTGGAACGTTGGCCCGGCAGATTTAACAACACAAGCGCAAATGGATTATATCGACAACCACGCATATTGGGATCATCCGCAATTTCCTAAAGAACCGTGGTCCGGCTATGATTGGCTGATAAACAATAACGCGATGGTAAAAGCCGACGGCGGAACAATTCCAGATTTATTCGCCGGAACTCCGGTTGTAGGAAAACCATATACAGTAAGCGAATATAATCATGCTTATCCGAATAAATATCAAGCTGAAGCGTTAATGTTTACAACGGCGTATTGTTCATTTCATAATGCCGACGGAATAATGTTTTTCGATTACAATTCTTCAAGAGATTGGGAAACCGATAAAATAAATTCTTACTTCAGTATAAACAGGAATCCGGTGATGATGAGTTTAAGCCCATCATGCGCGTTTGCTTTTCGCAATAATTATATTTCAAAAGCTAAAGAAACTATTGAAATAAATTACACAGCAGCTAAAGTTAAACTTCTTCCCAAAGAAGACGGAGGCGGCTGGGCAGGCGTTTCTCTTTTCCCGAAGAAACTCGCACTGCTGCATTCTGTTAGGACAAAATCATTCAACGCCGCTGCTACCACTGATTTTACGGCACTTACAGCTTTTCCCGTTAATCCCTATAAAACAGATACGGAAGAAATTACTTACGACACAGACGGAATTCTGAAAATAAACTCTCCTAAATTTATCGGCGCTGTTGGATTTTTAAATGAATTTCAGAATGAACAAATTGGAAATTTAAAAGTTCTTAATGCAGACGGATTTGCGGCATTCGACTGGATTACTTTAACTGATGATTCACTTTCAATATCAGAAAAATCTTTATTTACAATTTCAACAGAAGCGCAAAACAGCGGAATGATTTGGGACGGAGAAAATACATTTCACGATAAATGGGGAAACGCCCCGACACAAGTGCATCCTATTCAACTTGAAGCAGAGTTAAAAATTAATGCCGATTCGATTAGAATTTTTCCTTTAACCGCGGAAGGGAAAGCAAATAATAATTTATTCGAAACCGCTTTGCCGGACGCCGGAAATATTTTTTATGTAAATTTCGATCTTGGCAAATGGAAGACAATGTGGTTTGGAATTGAAAAATTCAGCAATCCTTTAACTACTGTTAAAAGAGATAAAGCTAACGAAGAAAAAGATTTTGAAATATATAATAACTATCCAAACCCGTTTAACGGAATGACGACTTATATATATACGCTTCCATGTTCTTCTGTATTAGAAATTGAAATTTATAATTCGCTTGGAAAGAGAATAAGAACTTTATATAACCGGCAGCAAAGCGAAGGAAAGCATTCAATTCAGTGGGACGGGAAAAATGACCTTGGAATTGATGTTGGAAGCGGTATATATTTGACGAAATTCTCTTTTAATAATTTTATAAAAACTGAAAAAATAATTCTCTTAAAATAGGTGCTATGAAATCAAAAATACTTTTATTGCAGTTCTTAATCAGCCTTTCATTTACATCAATAAATTTCGCGCAGGCCGGGAATGATGTTGTTGCGTCAGCCGGTAACAATAAAATTACCGCGCAGGAATTTAAAGCCCGCTATGAACTTTCGCCTCATCTTTTAAATACAAATAATGAAGACTCAGCAAAGTATAAATTTCTTTATTCGTTAATAGCCGAGAAACTTTGGGCAGACGAAGCAAAAAATTTAGGAATTGAAGGCGGAGAACTTTTCGAATTTCTATATTCTCCTTTAAAAGATATGTTCGCGCGAGACGCGCTTTTTAATAAAGAAGTAAAAAGCCAAGTTAATGTTACGCCGGAAGATATTTCAAACGGAATAAAAAAATATAATGAAACTCTGATGGTTGATGTAATCGGTTCGAAAGATTCAAATGTTGTGTACGATATTTATTATAAAATGAAATCGGGCATTCCATTGGATTCGGCGATAACAAAGAGCAAAGGAAGATTAGACGCGCAAAACCATGATGAAATTTTTCTCGGGAAATTAATCGATGAAGATTTGGAAGATATGCTATACTCGCTTAAACCGGGAGAATATACTTACCCGGTTGAAAATCCGCAAGGCTGGTTTTTATTTTATCTAAAAACCAAAATGAAAACAGTAACCGATAAAAATTCAGATGAGATAAGGAAAGAAGTTGAGAAAATAATTACCAACCGCAGGATTAAACACGCGTATGAAAACTACTTCGCTAAAGTTTTCAGCGGGAAAACTTTAACTCCGGATAAAGATTTATTCTGGAACATCGCGAGAAAGTTTGACGCGCTTTTTCTTCTTAAGAAAAAAGAAGCAATAAAAGTAAACCGCAATCCCGCAAAATATTATTTAACCGAAGGAGATGTTTATCAAATAAAAAATGAATTCGGAGCTGATACATTAAATATGACTTTTGTGAAAATTGAAGGAAGAAATGTAACTGTTTCCGATTTTCTCGCGAGCCTTCTTCTTGAAGATTTTTCCGTTGAAAATAATGATCCTCGTACGGTAAATCTGCATTTAACCAACCGCGTAAAAACTTTTATGCAGCAGCAACTTCTAACTCAAGTCGCTTACAAAGAAGGAGTACAAAATTCTCCCGAAGTTTTAGAACAATTAAAAATGTGGAAGAACAGTTATCTCGCCCAGATTTACAAAAATAAATTTATCGATTCGATTAAAGTAAGCGATGACGATGTTTATAATTATTATCTGGAAAAGACAAAGAACAATCAAAAAGTAAAAGAAGTAAATATAATTGAATTGTTTACGGACAGTTTGAAAATAATCGATAAAGTACTTAACGATTTGAATGAAGGAAAAGATTTTAGAACTTTAGCAGTAAAGTATACAAAGCGAGATTGGGTAAAAAAACGTAACGGAGAATTCGGGCCCTTTCCTGTAACTAAATTTGGTGAGATCGGGAAAATCGCGGATAAGATGAATGTCGGGGAAATATACGGCCCTTTAAAAATTGACGGCGGATATTCTCTCTTTAAATTAGTTGAATCAAAAGAAGCGAAGGATACTTTAACAAAACCATTTGAGCAGGTTAAGGCGCAGCTTCAAACTGAATTGGCTTTGAAAAAGTACGAGAGCAAAATAAAAGACGCCACGGTAAAACTAGCTGATAAATATAAAATTAAAATTAATGATAAAAGATTATCTCAAATTCCGGTTTCCGATATTAATATGTTTGTCCATCATATTATGGGATTCGGCGGAAAGATTGCCGCAGTACCTTTTACTTCTCCATTTTTCGAATGGATTAATGAAGCCCAAAAAGATGTACTTCCGTAAGATTTAATATTAGAAGATTTTACTTAAGTTAAATAAAAACGGCTGCCTAATAAATGACAGCCGTTTCCAATCTAAATAATTTTTGAGTTCCAGGTTATTTCATTAAAAGCATTTTCTTTGTTAATAAATTATTCCCTGCCTGGATTGTATACATATATATTCCGCTTGCTAAATTTGCAGCGTTAAATTCAACATTATGTGAACCTCCGCTCATATTTTCATTAACCAAAGAAGCAACTTCTTTTCCTAATGTATTATATACTTTTAATGTAACAAAAGATTCTTCGGCAATTGAATATTTAATTACAGTTGTAGGATTAAACGGATTCGGGTAGTTCTGATTAAGTGCAAAAGCAGCTGGGGCAATATTTTGAATCATAACAATATTGCTGTAGCTAAATGTTCCGTTAAAATCTACTTGTTTTAATCTATAAGAAAAATTTCCCTCCACATTTTTTAAATTGTCTATAAATGAATATTGATTTGGATTAGTAGTGGTTCCGTGTCCTTTTACAAATCCGATTTTTATCCAACTACCCTCAGCTTTTCTTTCAATTTCAAAACCAGAATTATTAGTCTCGGTAGCTGATTTCCAAACTAAATTTACAACTCCGTTATTTATTGAAGCTGAAAATGAACTTAATTCAACCGGAACAGGCGTAGGTTCGGTTAAAATTAGATCATCCACATAAACATCTATAGCGGAACTTCCGGCAGCCGGCCCAAAATCTACCGCATATAAATCTGTAGCATCAAAAGGAGGAACAGGATCGCCGTACTGTGGTGTCAACGAATCGAAAGGAATTGTATAAAAAGCCCAATCTGTGGTAGGAGTAAAAACTTTTCCCATATAAGCGTAACCGCGGGCGCTTTCTGCTTTTAATTCTCTAACTCTTATTCTTACCGGAACACCTGTTCCTTTTGCGGAAAAAGAAATTCCGGTATTTTTACCGGTTAAATTCATAGCTGTTTTATCAGCATTTAAATAAGTTACAACTCCGCCGTAACTTGCAAATTGTCCGGTTATATGAATTGAATAATTAGATCCGTTGTAACCTATATTCGCAATTTCCATCGCCATATTTGAAGTTGCGTTTGCGTCATTAAAAGCTTCCCAGATTCCGCTCCATTCATTTGTGGAATTGTTATCTTCAAAATTATCGAGCAGTTGCGCTTTTACAGAGAAAGCAGCAGCAAAGAAAATGCATGAAAGAAGAAGTAATAGTTTTCGCATTAAGATCTCCCAATTATAAATGTTGAATTGAAAATTATTTAATTTCGGTTAGAATTTATTTGGAGAATGGGACTGACTCAAGAAGTTATTTTTATTAATATTTTTCTTGCTTTTTTGCAAAAAGATTTTTGTAAAAAAATAACGAAGAGAATTCTTTTTATAAACAGCGAAAGAATTTCTCTTCGTCAAAATAAACATTTTCTAAAACAAGCTCTGCCGCTTAGCGGCACTTATTTTATAACGGCTAATCTTTTAGGGCCGGCAGCAACTACTTCAGGAGAGATTCCTTTTTCAAATACTTTAAAATTCTCTATAAATCGTGCCGCGAGTGCGTCATATTTTTTCCAATATTCATCTTTGCTTCCCCAAGAATTCGCCGGATCAAGAACTTCCGCGGGAACATTAGGACAGCTTAATGGAACCTGATAACCGAATAATTTATCTTTCCTATATTCCACATTATCAAGTTGGCCTTCCAGCACTGCATTAAGTAAATTCCTTGTATGGCGAATACTTATTCGTTTTCCGACACCGAATCTTCCGCCCACCCATCCTGTGTTTACAAGCCAGCAATTCGCTTTATGTTTTAGGACCCTTTCTTTTAACATCTTCGCGTAATCGAAAGGGTGACGAACCATAAATGGAGCGCCGAAACAAGCGCTGAAAGTTATCTGCGGTTCAGTTCCAAGGCCAATTTCAGTTCCCGCAATTTTACTTGTATACCCGCTTATAAAATGATATTGAGCTTGTTCGGGATTTAATCTCGCGATGGGAGGCATTACTCCTGACGCGTCGCAAGTTAAAAATATTATATTTTTCGGGTGAGAATGGACATAACCTTCGGGAACAATATTAGGAATAAATTCTAACGGATATGACGCGCGAGTATTTTCGGTAAGAGAATCATCTTCAAGATCAATCATTCTGCTTATAGGATCGAAAACAACATTTTCTAAAATAGTGCCGTAACGTTTTGTTGTAGCGTATATTTCCGGTTCACTTTCCGCGGAAAGGCGTATTACCTTGGCGTAACATCCTCCTTCAAAATTAAAAATCCCCTGTGAACTCCAGCCATGTTCATCATCTCCTATAAGATTTCTTGAAGGATCGGCGGAAAGTGTAGTTTTGCCTGTGCCGCTTAATCCGAAGAATAATGCTGCATCACCGTTTTTCCCCACATTAGCCGAGCAATGCATCGGTAGAACATCGCGAAAAGTAAGAAGGAAATTTAAAACAGTAAAAATAGATTTTTTAATCTCACCGCCGTATAAAGAATTAGCAATAATAGCCATGCGCGCGTCAAAATTTAAAATAATTCCGGTTTCGGTTCTTGTACCATCTATTTTAGGATCTAATTTAAAACCGGGGATTGCTATAACAGTAAATTCAGGAATAAATTTTTTAAGTTCATCTGAATTTGGAGTTGTAATAAACATATTTCTCGCGAACAGGCTATGCCATGCTTTTTGAGTTATTATTCTTACGGGCATTCTGAAATCAGGATCCGCACCCGCGTAACAATCCTGTACAAAAAGTTCATCTTCTTGTAGATAAGCTTGCAGACGCGCAAGAAGAGCATTAAACTTTTCTGAACTAAAAGGACGATTATGAACTCCCCACCAAATTTTATCTTCGGTCGATTCTTCTTTAACAACAAATTTATCGGCTGCCGCGCGTGCCGTATGTTTACCGGTATTAACCGAAAAAGCGCCGCCGGTTACTATTTTCCCTTCGTTTCTGAAAACAGCTTCTTCATAAAGAGCAGACTCTTCTAAATTCCAGAAAACTTTATCAAGATAAACAAGTCCGTGATTTTCTAATCCATAATCAGATTTTAATTCTTTAGCTTGTTTAGACGCGGGTGTATTAAATTCTAAATATTTTCTCATAACCAATTCCTCATTAATTTACGGTCGCCAATGTATAATTCATTTGGTGCATTCGGATCGAGAGCCCATTTTATTCGTTCAATACCTTCAGTAATTTCTTTAATAGAACCACAGTAACTCAACCGCAAATGTCCATCTAAACCAAATTCGGCACCGGGCACCGTAAGCACCATAACTTTATCAATTAAAAATTCTGAAAGTTTATTCGATTTTTTTTCATACGCACTGAAATCAGCGAAACAATAAAAAGTACCGTCCGGTTTAGTAACTTTAACACCGTCGAATGAATTTAAAAGATCGATCATTACGTTACGATTATTTTCTAAAGTAAGGCGAAGGCTTTCGACACCGGATTGTATTCCGTTAAGCGCGCCTACAGCAGCTTTTTGAAGCAGAATAGAAGGCCCGCTGGTTTGATGGCCTTGAATATTGGACATCGCTTCAATTATTTTTTTATTTCCTACTGCCCAGCCTATTCTAAAACCTGTCATCGCGTACTGTTTAGAAACTCCGTTAATTAAAATTATTTTTGAATTTTCAGTTTTCTTTTTTGTATAATCAAAACAATTTATCGGTTTCCGGCCGTCAAAAATAAGCCTATGATAAATATCATCCATTATTAAATAGATATCTTTCTTTTCGCAGAATTGAACAACATCGGAAATAAATTCTTCCGAATACATTACGCCTGTAGGATTATTAGGACTGTTTATAATTATTGCTTTTGTATAAGAACCGGTTTTCTTTTCAATATCTTCAATCCTGGGATAAAAACTTCCGTCTTCGGGAAGAACAGGAACTCCGATAGCGCCGCAAAGTTTTGCCATTTCAGGGTAACTTACCCAATAAGGCGCGGGATATAAAACTTCTTCCTGCGGATTCAGAATTGCCTGCAGCGCTACCATTATTGACTGTTTTGCTCCGCCTGAAGCTATAACATTTTCCGGTGCAACTCTGTGATTATAAAATTCCTCGGTATATCGAATAATTGCTTTTTTAAGTGCAGGAATTCCGTCGGCGGGCGCATATCTAACTTCAGCCGTATTTAAATGCGCTGCTGCCGGGATTATTGCGTCCATAGGTGCTTTACTTTTTGGTTCGCCTCCGCCAAGATGAATAACAGGATCACCTTTTTCCCGAAGTATTGAGGCCTTTTCATTTAATTTTAAAGTTGGCGACGCACTGATCGATTTAGCGATTTGACTAAGACTCATTTTAGAATTCCCCTTCCATAAATGTCCCTTATATTTAAGATGTGATTTACATATGCAACATATCTTCAGCTGGTTTTAGAGTCAAGATATAATGCTAAAAGAAGCAATAATTTTTAATGATATGCATAATAAAGAGATAACTTTTAAAAATTATTTATAAATTCCGCATAAAATTGTGGTTTTGCATGGAAGACTATCTAAAAATAGTTCCGCCTCCTATTCTGCTGAACTGCTGGAAACATCATTTAGGATTTATTAAATCTTCCGTTAAAAAATCTGTAAGAAATCCTGAAGACGCGTTTATTTTTTTGAAGAATAAGCTGCTTTTAATAGGTGATTCTCAAATGGATCTTTATACCGGCAAACTTTCCCCGCGAGAAATATCCGGAATTATTTTAGGCAAACTTAACGATTGGGATTTACTGAATTATGAAATTTTCAGAAAATGGATAAGCGAAAAAAAATTTAAATTAATTTCTTTAGAAGACGATTCAGTATGGACGCTTCGGCTCGGGAAGTTTAAGGAAAGATTTGTTCATATTCATCCCGGAAGATATTCTCCGAATACAATCCGTGTTAAGGCCAATACTTTAAAAACGGCGACTGCTGTACTTCTTATGAAAAAGATAATGAGAAAAGAAGTCTTAACATTAGAGGAAATTAATTATGTAAGAATACTTACATTTTCAGCCCCGCCGCTTAAATCACTTCCTAAAAATTCCGCATTATTAAAAATGATAAGATTACTTGAAGTTTGAGTTTTAAATTAATTCGTGGTGAATGACAAACTTTCTTTCTGGCGCAGTATTTGATTTTATTAAAATATAAATTTTTTAGAAAGTGATTTTTCTTAACCTAATTTCAAATTTAGCTAAGATTTGATGTAAAAAATTGTCTTAAAATAATTTTAACATCTCATATTAATTCAAAACCATAGAAAAAACAGAAAAAGATTCCTAAATATGTTTAAAAATGAAAGAGTTCTGAAATTACAGCCAGTATTATTATTGATATTTATTATTCTGATTATTTCGTTTCCTTTATCGGCTCAGCAAACCGGAAATGTTTCGGTAACAAAATGGGCCGACGGGAAAAAATCTGCTTTTTCATTTACATTTGATGATGGATTTCAGACTCAATACGATTACGCAAAACCAATACTGGAAGAATTTAATTTTAAAGGCACATTTTATTTGATCTCCAGCGGACTGACAGATAGCATAGGAAATATTTGGCGCTACGGTACATGGAAAGAATTTAGGGAAATGGCTGCCGAAGGTCATGAAATAGCTTCCCATACAGTTACTCATCCGCATTTGCCCACTTTGGAAATTGGTGATGAATTTACTCCTAATACTTTAGTATATGAACTTTCCGAAAGTAAAAAAGTAATTGAGGATAAAATTCCCGGATACAAATGTATTTCATTGGCCTACCCGTATACCGAGCATAACGCGACAGTTGACGCCATTGTAAAAAATTATTATGAAAATGGAAGAGACGGTTCGGACTTAGTATCTAATTCTTCGTTTACAGGAAATGAATGGTACAGCATTCATTCAAGAGTTAATAATTTCAATCTCCCAAGAAATTCAACTGATGATGATTTAGATGAATTAGATGCATTTAAAAATTATGTTCAGACAGCCATTGATGAGGGTAAATGGGCGGTTTTAATGGCACATGAAATTTATCCATTTTCGGAATTACAAAAAGCTCTTAATTTTGGCTCTTATTATCCATTAACAACAGAATGGTTTACCGATTTGTGCAGCTGGATTAAAGGCAAAAATGAACAAGATGATATTTGGGTATCTACTGTCGGAAACATTACCCGTTATATAAAAGAAAGAGATAATTTTCAATATGAAATAATTGCTTCGGATGAATCTCAAATTGAAATTAATGCGCATGATGATTTAGATAACGCAATTTATAATTTCCCTTTAACTGTAGATATAATAGTTCCTACCGACTGGCAAAATGTTTCCGTTAGTCAAGGTGAAAAAACTGAAATTGTTGCGGCTCATTTTGACGGAGTAAATAATATAGTTACAACAAAGCTAATTCCGGACGGCGGAAATTTAAAATTACAAAACGGAATTATTGCAAGCGCATGCAGCATTAAGGGGAAAATAACTTATCATAATAATCCCCAAAAACCGGTGCAGAATGTGGAAATAACTTTAACATCGGATAATGTTCAAAAATCAGCTGTTACCGATGCTTTTGGAAGTTATTCTTTTACAAATTTAAGACCCGGGGAATATAATATTTCTCTAAAAAAAGAAGATGATTGGGGAGGTTCAAATTCAACGGATGCTCTTATTATATTAAAATCATTTACGGAAGAAGAGAAATTAGATTCACTTCAGTTAAAAGCAGCCGATGTAAATAATAACGGAACAGTAAATGCAACCGATGCTCTATTAGTTTTAAGAAGATTTTCAAAAAAGATCTCATCCTTTAAACAGGATGATTGGGTTTTCTATCCGCAAAATTCGCAAATAGATTTAAACTCATCGGATGCAGTATTTAACAGTGAAGGACTTGCGGCAGGAGATGTGAATAATTCATATTCCCCATAAAACTAAAAAAGCCATAATTTTTAGAATCTTTTAAAGATTATTACCACATCAACCTTTAATTTTTTCTTAAAAATTACGGCTTCGAAAAATTATTTCACAGCTTCTTCATTTATGTTATGTAAAGCTAAATTAGTTAACTTTTCATTGGTCTTAGATTCTTCATCTAAAGTATCCTGCAGAAGTTTTCTGGAATTTTTTAAACCTAACTGCTCTGCGTAAGTTCTTACTGTTCCGTAAGAAGCCATTTCATAATGCTCCACCTTTTGTGCTGCTGAAATTAATGCGGCATCCATAACCTCGGAATTTTCAGCTTCCTTCATCATATCTTCGCCTTCATTAATAATACCTTCCATGGCTTCGCATTTTTTTCCTTTCGGAGAAATACCTAATTCATCAAATACTTTTTCTAAACGGTTTATGTGGTTTTCCGTTTGTTTTAAATGTTCTTGAAAAGCATTCTTTAAATCTCTTGATCTAGCTTTATCGGCCATTTTGGGAAGCGCTAAAGTAATTTGTTTTTCCGCGCTATACAGATCTTTTATTTCATCGGCAAAAAGATCTTTTAATGATTTTACTGCCATCGTCTCAACTCCTTATTTTATAATACAATTTTTTATTACACGATCGTGTCACTACTTGAAAATTTTCACATACTTAAGCTATAAAATATTTGTTCGTATAAAATGTATTTACGCATTTATTCTAGTTCATAAGATGTTCTCTGTGGTTTATAATACTTCAGGAAGAAGTGAGGTTTTTAAAGACTTGCTTTGATAAAATCCCTATAAATAACTTTTGCGTCAATTCACCTTATTTTATGAACGGATACTTTATCTTTTTAATAAAAGGATTTTCAATGGGAAGAGTAAGCGGAAAAATTGTTGTTGTAACCGGCGGCGCAAAAGGAATTGGTGAAGCGACTGCCAAATTATTAGCTAAAGAGGGCGCTGTTGTTATTATCGCTGATATAGACGAGCCAAAGGGAAAAATGACAGCAGATCAAATTAAACATTCCAAAGGAAAAGCAGCTTTTATAAAAACCGATGTTTCATTAGAAAATAATTGGGAAAATTTAATCGAGAAAACATTATCAGAATTTTATCAAATAGATGTTCTGGTAAATAATGCCGGACTTTATTTAATTAAAGATGTTGAAAAAACAACTCCGGAAGATATTCATAAAATTTTTGCCGTTAATTTTAACGGAGTTTTATGGGGAATAAAATACTGCGCTCCGATTATGGCAAAACAAGGCAAAGGTTCAATAATAAATATGTCATCAATGGACGGAATAGTCGGTTCGGTTGGTCATGCTGTATATGGCGGAAGTAAGGGCGCGGTAAGAATTCTTTCTAAGGTTGCCGCGATTGAATACGCCGAAAAAAAAGTTAGAATAAATTCTGTTCACCCGGGCTATATTCATACCGAAATGGCTGAATACGGCGCTGATAAATTTGACGAATCTCTTAAAGAATTGGGAAAGGAATTTCCGCTTAAACATATTGGCGAGCCTATTGATGTTGCGTACGGAATTTTATATCTCGCTTCCGACGAATCAAAGTTTGTTACCGGCAGTGAATTAGTCATAGACGGAGGCGTAACTGCAAAAGGTTAACTTGATTCACATCATTTAGTGATTGATAAATTTATCGTAAAAAAAGTATAAAATTTGAATTATAAAAAAAGGAAATGAATGACTGCAGCAAAAAGTAAAACCAAAAGCATTTTAGGAATAGATGTGGGCGGGTCAGGAATTAAAGCCGCCCCGGTAGACGTTGAAAATGGAAAATTGCTAAAAGACAGAGAAAGAATTGAAACACCTGCTTCAGCGGAACCTTTAGAGATGCTGGAAATTATTGATAAATTAATAACCAAATTTAAATGGAAAGATGAAATTGGATGCGGTTTTCCGGGAGTCGTAAAAAAAGGAGTTATTCATACTGCCGCCAATCTTTCGCCGCTTTGGGTTGGAATTGATTTATCATGCAGACTGAAAAAGTTTACAAAGAGTAAAGTCTCAATAATAAACGACGCCGATGCCGCCGGGTTAGCTGAAATGAAATTCGGTGCCGCGTTAGAAGGAAATTTTAATAAGGAAGGTATTGTTTTAATTTTAACTTTAGGAACCGGAATTGGTTCAGCGTTATTTGTTGATGGAAAACTTGTTGAGAATACGGAATTCGGACATATCGAAATCAGAGGAAAAGAAGCAGAGAAAAGAGCGGCAAACGCTGTACGCGAAAATAAAGACTTAAAATGGAAGAAATGGGGCAAGCGTGTAAATGAATATTTATTAACAATGGAAAAATTAATTTCTCCTGATTTGATAATTATAGGCGGCGGAGTAAGCAAGAAGTTTGAAAAATTTTCAAAGTATTTAGAAATTAAAACTCCGATTCGGCCGGCGGGAAATCAAAATGAAGCGGGAATAATCGGCGCAGCACTTTCTGTTGAAAGATAATTCTTTCTTGTCCGTCTTTTTCACGATCATTTAAAATATAACCGTTTTTTTAGCATTGATTCCATTTATTTAGAAAACATGCCGTTCATATACTTTCGGTAACCGGACTTTCTGTTCTATTGTCATAACAAATGAAATTAAACAGAAAGGATAAAAAATGAGAACTATAGTAGCAGCATTCGCAATGGCCGTTTTATTATTCACCGCAAATAATTTTGCTCAATCGGCAAATAATAAAATAAATGAAAACACGTATAGGACCTTATATAATGCCGTTAAATCTGAAAATGTAGGATTGAAAAAAAGCGGAATATATCAAGCAGGATTTTACAGAGTAGAAGTTTTGGTGGATGAATTAATAAAAATATTAAGAACAGAAAAGAGAGAAGATATAAAAATATTAGCCGCGCTTTCTCTTTATAAAATCGGAAATACTAAAGGAATGGAAGCCGTGCAGGAATTTGCTATCGAAAACAAACCGAATAAATTTAATAACATGTGCAAAGCGCTTGTAAATCAATATGCTGCCGAAAATGAAGCGGCATTCCGCTAAAATGTTTAGTGCGGTTTTATTTGTAAAAGCCGCACTTTTTTTTCTTTTAAAGTAGATACTCTCCTTCAACCTATCTTATATTAAATCTTTTTATATTTGTTGAAAATTTCTTCAATAACAAATCGGGTAAAAAGAATGAAAATATTTTCATCATTATTAATTTTATTTATACTCGCGGCTGCGGTTCCTAATAATAAAGTAATGGCTCAACAAATAAAGGAAGATAAAATGCTGAAGGAAAAGATTGCGCAATTCGCGCCTGTTAATATTAAATATGATACTACGCGGCTTGATCAAAACCAGAAAATTGTCATGCAAAAATTATATGAAGTCACAAAAATTATAGACTCAATTTATTTAGGCCAGGTTTATGAAAAAAACGAGGAGATAAAAGCTCGCTTGGAAAAATCCGATTCAAAAGAGGATAAATTAAAACTCGCTTATTTTGATATTATGTTCGGCCCTTTTGACAGGCTTGATCATGACAAACCATTTATCGGCAGCGAAGAGAAACCTTTGGGCGCTAATTTTTATCCCGCGGATATGAGCAAAGAAGAATTTAACAAATGGATAAAAGAACATCCCGAAGATGAAAAAGATTTTACCTCAAGTTTTACAGTCATCAGGAGAACGGACGGAAAACTTACCGCTGTCCCCTATTCAGAATTTTATAAAGATGATTTAGAGAAAGCATCCGAACTATTGAACGAAGCGGCGGAACATGCGGACAATACTTCATTAAAAAAATATTTGAAACTTAGAGCAAAAGCATTTAAAACTAATGATTATTTTGACAGCGATATGGCCTGGATGGATGTAAAAGAAAATGATATAGAAGTTGTAATAGGGCCGTATGAAGTATATGAAGACGGACTTTTTAATTATAAAGCTTCCTTTGAAAGTTTTTTAACAATAAAAGATCCCGAAGAAAGTGCAATGCTGGAAAAATTCGCTAATTATTTAAAAGATATTGAAAATCATCTTCCGATTGAAGATAAATATAAAAACACAGAGCGCGGCTCTGAATCACCGATAGTAGTAGTTGACGAAGTATATTCCGGCGGCGATACAAAAGCGGCAGTTCAAACATTAGCTTTTAATCTTCCGAATGATGAAAGAGTCCGTGCCGCTAAAGGTTCTAAAAAAGTAATGCTTAAAAATTTTCATGAAGCGAAATTTGAAAAGCTCCTAAAACCTATAGCAAAAATTGTACTTGATGAAAATCAGCTAAAATATGTAACTTTCCCGGGATTTTTCAACCATACTTTAATGCATGAAATGTCTCACGGAGTAGGCCCGGGTTTTATTACAATAAGCGGCAAAAAAACCGAAGTTAGTAAAGCTTTAAAAGAAACATACTCAACTCTTGAGGAATGCAAGGCAGATATTTTAGGAATGTATAACAATATCTTTATGATTGAAAAGGGAGTTTATCCAAAATCATTTGATAAAGAAACATATGTAACTTTTTTGGCGGGAATTTTTCGTTCCGTTCGATTTGGGATTAATGAAGCCCACGGAGGCGGAAACGCGATTATATATAATTATCTTTTAAAAAAGGGCGGGTATGAATTTAATCCGGAAACAGAAAAAGTAAGAGTAAATTTTGATAAAGTTTATCCCGCCTTAAAAGAACTTGCAAACAAAGTATTAATGATTCAGGCCACGGGAGATTATGAGGAAGCAAAATCCTTTATTGCTGAATTTGCAGTTAGCTCCCCGAGTATGGAAACTTTAAGAAAAAAATTATCTGATTTACCGGTCGATATAAAACCCGTTTTTCAAATTGATTTAGAACAGAACCAATAGATTTATTAATAAAAAAAGCCGACTCATTTTTTGAGCCGGCTTATTTATTTCGTCAACTTATCGAATAAACCTACTTAACAGCATCTATGTTAATACTATGTTCGGCCAGTTCGGTAAGCTTACTATCCGCTTCTTTTTCCTCATCAAGAGTACTTTGAAGCAATCCTACAGCGCGATCAATATTTAATAACGACGCATAATTTCTTAATGTTCCGTATACAGCCATTTCATAGTGCTCAATTCTTTGAGCCGCAGAAATGATTGCCGCGTCAAGTACGTCAGGATCAGAAAATTTATCGGTCATTTGTTCACCTTCACGGATTATATTTTCCATGGCAATACATTTAGATGCCGATGGGCTTTCATTTATTTCTTTAAAAACCTGATCAAGTCTATCGACATGATTTTTGGTTTCATCCAAATGATCTTTGAAAATTTTTCTTAATTCCTGATTAGATGCGGTTTGGATTAAGTTAGGAAGCGCGTCTACTATTTGTTTTTCGGCGCTGTACATATCACTTAATTCATCTTTAAATAACCTTTTCAATTTGTCTGTTTGCATTATTATCTCCTTTCCTATCTTTTGTCATCGAGTCAGTAATAAAAGTAAAATATAGTATTGAAATGTCAAGGGAACATGCATACTAAAAAAAGGAGTGAATGATTCATATCAAAAAGATTGAAAAAGATGGAACTTTTAAATGATGAAATCTTAAAGTTGTAATTATAGAACATTTTAAAATAAAAAATCCCTCCGCTTAAGCAGCAGAGGGATTAAATAAACACAAAAAAATAGATTAACCTAGATAAGCTCTCAAATTATTGCTTTTTGGTGTGTAGCGTAAATTACGTAAAGCTTTTTCTTTAATTTGTCTAACTCTTTCACGAGTAAGATTAAATTTTTCGCCTATCTCTTCCAGTGTAGCGGAACGTTCACTATTAATACCAAAATAAAGTCGAATAACTTCAGCTTCCTTTTCTGAAAGAGTAGAAAGAATGCTTGCTACTTCATTCTTTAATGATTCTCTCATTAAAGTATTATCAGGAGTCGGCTGATCATCATTAGCCATAATATCAATTAAACTATTTTTTGAATCATCGCCGTCTTTAAGCGGTGCATCCATAGAAACATGACGTCCGGCAATTTGAAGAGCATAAGCAACTTCATCCGCACTCATATCCAATTCTTGAGCAAGTTCGCTTGTGGTAGGTTTTCTTTCGTATTCCTGTTCTAAATCTCTATAAGCTTTACCAATTTTTCCTAATGATCCGACTCTGTTAAGAGGAAGTCTTACAATTCTAGAATGTTCAGCAATAGCCTGCATAATAGATTGTCTGATCCACCAAACCGCGTAAGAAATAAATTTAAATCCACGTGTTTCGTCAAATCTTTGAGCAGCTTTAATCAAACCAAGATTTCCTTCGTTAATTAAATCGCCTAATGAAAGTCCTTGATTTTGAAATTGTTTAGCAACACTAACCACGAATCTTAAATTTGCACGAGTTAAAGTTTCTAACGCGATTCTATCCCCCTTTTTAATTCGTCTCGCCAGTTCAACTTCTTGGTCTGGGGTTAACAGATCAACTTTGCCAATCTCCTGCAAATACTGATCTAATGATTTACTTTCCCGGTTCGTAAATTGCTTTGTTATTTTCAATTTGCTTAACTCCTAATTTGAATAAATTCATTATAAACACAATAAAATCTGTCTTCAATAAACATTTCTTTTTTATAAAATGTTCCCTATAATTGTAAAGGAAATGTGATTTGCCTTAAGATTTATTTAACCTTTAATTAAAATCCTTAAAATTTAATAAAAATACATAAATAAAATAAGGTAAAAGTTAATCCCCAATCACTTTTTCTCAATATTTCTTTAATCCAACTATAACTTTTTCATTTTCATTCCATTAGACGTATAATTATTCCAAATGATCCGTTTGATTCAAAATTTTTAAGGTCTTTTCCTTAGTCATTTCAGGTTTCCCCCGATTGTTATCCTATACTTCAAACGATAGATTAGCCATTGAAATTATGAAGAAGTTGACGAAACAGTTGATAGATTATCGGAAAGGAAAACCTTTGAAAGCAAAATCAATTTTAGTTTTTGATGATGATAGAGATTTTTTAGAATCCGCTATAAATTTTTTAATCTTAGATGCAAGAATGCCGCTAGTTACTTGGGCTATAGATTTACGAGAAGCAGAAGATAAAATAAATAAATTTACTCCCGACATTGTACTTCTAGATCTTTCAATGATTAACGAAGATGCTTTAGAAGTTATAAGTAAAATCAAAAGCACAGAAAATGCTCCTAAAATTATTGTTGTGAGTGATTTTGATAACGAAGATTACCGTGATTTATCAAGAGCAGCGGGTGCCGACGGTTTTATTACTAAGAATGATTTAGAAATATATTTAACTCCGATGTTAAGCATGCCGCTAACTTATTTTGATGATTTTGTGGAATACTTTTATTACTCAAGAAATTAAAAATTTCTGTGCCGTTTCCTGAACCTGTTGTGCAGGCTTATTTTTCCTGTTCTGTATTCTGAAATTTTGTACGGCAATTTGATGAAGGCTGTCTTTTTAGGCAGCCTTTTTTATTTTAAAGGAATTTACACAGCCGAATTAACAACTTTGGCCGATAGCTTAATTTGCAGTTTTTAGTTAAGGCAACAATTTTAATAATTTTTCAATTTCTAAATTAATATAATGATATTTTTTTCTTTATATTATTTCCAAAAATATATCATTTATCCATTATCCTTTAGATGAAATTATGACTGAATTAACCGCTGAAGCACCTAAAGTTGAAGAAGTTAAAACCGTTCCTTCAAAATCGAAAAGATTAATATCGTTGGATGTTTTTAGAGGTATAACAATTATTGCCATGATTTTGGTGAATAATGCAGGAAACTGGAGCTATGTTTATTGGCCTTTGGAACATTCGGAATGGAATGGATGGACTCCCACCGATTTGATTTTTCCTTTCTTCTTATTTATAGTCGGTGTGGCTATGACATTTTCTTTTTCAAAATTTAAACAGAATAACATTCCCAAATCCGAAATATATAAGAAGGTTTTCAGACGAACCGTAGTGATTTTTATATTGGGAATTTTTCTAAATACTTTCCCTTTTTTCAAAACAAATCCTTTTGAGTGGATTGATTTATCTTCATTCAGAATTTTAGGTGTGCTGCAAAGAATAGCTATCGCTTATTTTTTCTCTTCAATTATTTTTATGGAATTTGAAATTAAAGTTCAAGTAGTTTTTGCTTTCGCGCTTTTAATTCTCTATTGGATAATTATGATGATAATTCCTGTACCTGGATTTGGAGCGGGTAATTTAACTGTAGGCGGAAATCTTGCGGGATATATTGACAGGATAATTCTCGGCAGCCATCTTTATACTAAAAATTTTGATCCCGAAGGATTACTTAGTACAATCCCCGCCGTTTCATCAGTTTTATTCGGAATGCTTACCGGGCATCTTTTGCACTCAAAAAAATCAAAAGAAGAGAAAGCAAATTATATGTTTGTTTTAGGAAATGCCGGACTTGTTTTAGGAATAATTATCGGAATTTGGTTTCCAATTAATAAGCAGTTATGGACTTCATCATACGTGATTTTTACAACCGGATTTGCACTTGTTTTTCTCGCCGCTTGTTATTGGTTGATTGATATAAAAGGTTATACTTGGTGGACAAAACCATTTTTAGTTTACGGAATGAACGCTATTACGGTCTATGTTTTATCATCTGCTTTAGCTAAATTTCTTTATATTATCGGCGCAAAAGCAGCAATTAATAACAAATTTTTAGCGCCGCTTTTCTCCGATCCGTATCATGCTTCAATCTCGTATCCTATCTTACAAATTTTTTTCTGGTTAGGCGTAATGTGGATTTTTTACAAAAAGAAAATATTTATTAAAGTTTAGTTTTGTTTATTGAAAAAGAGGCTGTAAAAGATTTTTCGCAATTATAGTTTGATTTACTTTTCTTTACAGCCTCTTTAAAATATATTATTTAAGCAGAACAAATTTTCTGGAAGACGAAAAACTGCCAGCCGTTAAACGATAAATATAGATTCCGCTTGCTAAATTTCTTCCGTTAAACCGGATTGAATAATTTCCCGGATTCTGAGCTTTATCTACTAAAGTGATTACTTCATTCCCCAGAATATCAAAAACCTTCAGTTGAACAAAAGAATGCGAAGAGATTTTATAATTAATTCTTGTCGTCGGGTTAAAAGGATTAGGATAATTTTGGGATAGCTCAAAATTTTGAGGTATAAAATTTTTATTTGATTCTATTCCTGTCGCATTTTGAGGATAACTCGTTCTCAAATTATCCAAATAAATTGCTCCGGCATAGTGAACGCTATCTTCCATTCCGCTTCCCAAAGGAATTGAAATCGCTTTTAAAGTTAAAGGAAATACAATAGAACTTGTCATCGGAACCGGTGCTTTCATCGTTACAAAAACATTTGGAACATTGGCAAGTCCTTTTGTAAAAATTCTTATCGGTTTACCTACAGCATCCACAACATCAAAAAATACTCTATGGTTCTTTCCATCCGAACGTACATCTATAAATAAAGAATCGGGTAAACCGTAAATTGGAATATCCGTATTCAAATGCACCCAATTATATTCTCCTGAGTGGAACGTAAAGCTATAATCGATTCGAAATGAATGACTGCCGAAAGTTAAAGTATCTGTCGCAAGAACAAGAGCGGTTGATGAATCGACAAATTCCGAAGTCATATTCCAATTATTCAAATTTTCCATGGAATCTAAAAGAGCAACACCAGAGCCGATCTGTACCGAAATATCGGAAGTATCAAATTTCCCTTTATATTCAACTATCACTTTTGATTCTCCCGGCTTTACACCTTGAAATTGTCCGGCATTATCTATTTTTCCTATTTCCGGATTTGTTAAAGTCCAGGTAAAATTACTAGAAGAGATATCCTGCTGAACATTATCTGTATCAAAAACTTTTGCGTTGAAAATTACAATTCTTCGCGCATCCGTAACAGCTTGTTCCGGACTTAAATCGACATGATCAACTCCTTTTACGATAATTTTCACACTATCTTTTATCTTATTATAAAACGCGAAAACATATCCTGTATCGGCCGAAGTTCCTGCAGTAAATAAACCGTTAGCGGTAATTTTACCGAGAGATGAATCTACAAAATAATGCAGCTGTGTTTGATCAATCTGTACCGGATTATAAAAATTGTCTGTTGGTTCAATTGTAATTTGTTGTTTTTTACCTGTAAAGACTTTTGAAAAATGCGGAGATAAATTTAACTTTGCCAGAGGTCCCAGAGGCGCAGTAGAGACTAAAAGAAGAGAATTACCGTCTGCTCTTTGCGATCCATCCGAAGGATTATTAACCAAACTTCCACGCACAATCATTGTAGATGAACCGCCGCCGTCAAAATTCATCCCTTGATATATACCTATACTTGTCATATAATCAACCATATCATAAACATCCATTCCAACGCTAGAGCTTTGTCTTCCGTCTACTACAATTAAAAATAATTTAGTAGTATCTTTATTTATTCCGACTAAAGTTCTGGGATGTTTATTTGAAAGCAGCGGATCATTCGGATCAATAGGAGCAAGTGCTCCGTCTTGAACCACAATTGGATGTCCGCCTATAATTTCTTTAATATCAGGAAGAGCATTAGTTACTTTTTGATAAATTTTAATTGTATCCCCGACCTCCACTTTCGCGGAAAATATATCTCCCGCACTACCGTCACCGGATACTACCGCGGCTCCATCCGGTATTAGTATATTTCCCGTACCGGTAGTTTTACTGCTTACTACACAAGCTATTGTATCATTAACAATCCAACCGTTTACCGGATTTATAACAATTTCTGCTCCGTTGCTGTTGGTACCTGTTGAAGGGCCGAAATATTTATTATAAAGAACAATTTTACCTGAACTTCTAGGTTCATTATAACCGTCAATATTTACAGTTGTATCATGTAAATAAATAGAACCGCCGACTGACGGGCGGGAAAGAAAAACTTTATTAGTGGTATCAAATCCTATTGCCGCATAACCCGGTCTCTCTTTTTTTATTACCTCTCCATTAAGAACTTGAAGATTATTAGTAGCACCGGTTGATAAATCAAAAAAATCTCCGTTAACTGCCCCAACCGACCAGTGCTTAACAAAATTTCTTCTTGCAGCCATAGAGCTGACTGTTTCACGTCCGCCTGCCATAAGATCGTTAGCCTTAACTGTTTCTAGTTTTAAATAAGGATTTTTAAGATCTACTTCTAAAATATTTATACTCCAAGGTTTTGTTGTTTCTATAACCTTAGAAAAAATCATTCCCGGTCCAACATACTTTGAAAAAATCGTATCATATTTTGCAGTAGTTTGTGAATAGACAAAAAATGAGCATGATAAAAAACAAAATGAGAATATAATGAAGAAAATCTTGCGGGGGGAAATTATAAAAACATTCAAATTACTACTCCTAAAAATGGTTAAAAAAACGGAAATATTTTAAGAAGAAAGAGTTATAATTACAATACTAAAAGAAGCTTAATTGTTCCGTTCCGATAATGGAATCAAAAGATAATCCAAGTAGGACAAGAACAGAATCGGCAATAGGTTTTATTTGTTTTTCTATATAATGTGAATAATCGATATCAGAATGTTCTAATTCTACCGGAATAGGACCTCGTTTTGTAATTACGTATTTAATTATTCCCCTGCTGCTTTTGTTTAACTTTGCGGCTTTTACTTGGGGAGGGATATTTTTCGTATATTGTTCAATATTTTTTCTTAAGCGTTTAGTATATACTAATTTCTCATCATACACTCCCCTATTAACATCAGCAACAAAATTTCTAATCCAGTTTCTGATTTCAGCATCATTAAAAATACGGCTGTAAAGTTCAACTTGAAATTGTTTCGCAAGTAGGGTCCAATCGGAACGGACAAATTCCATACCCACAAATTCTAGTTTTTGTTTTCCATTTTTTACTATTAAGCCGGCGTATCTTTTTTTTGCTCCGGTTTCGGCGCCTCTTGCAGGGGTAATTATATATTTTTTATAAAATTTTTCATATTCAATCTCTAAAAATGATTGGACTTGAAATTCATTTTGCAATTTATCCGCCCAAAAAATATTTAAAGTTTCCGCAAGATTATTACCCTTCTGTTCGCCTAATTCACCCTCACCTTTTTTTAGTTTTACGAAAAGAGAATCGGTATCACCGTAAACTACTGTATAACCCATTTTCTCTAAAAATTTTTTACTTCCCAATAAAAGATATTTTCCTGTGCTTGTTATTCCTGTCGGCAGCTGATGATGATAAAAACGGCAGCCGGAAGAACCCATAACACCGTAAAAACTATTCATTAAAATTTTAATTGCCTGCGAAAGATGCATATCTCCTTTTAATTTTGCTTCCGCTCTCTGCTGCATTAAATTTCCTATAAAATCCGGCAGAAAATTTTCAGTGCGGGAGAATTTATATCCGGCCGGTGTTTTAATTGTATTGATATCACTTCTCAACCGCGATAGAGGATCAATTTTAAATGTTTGAATTATCGAAGGATACAGGCTCTTAAAATCAAGGACAACAACATCATCATAAATACCGGGAAGCGGATCTATAACAAATCCTCCCGCGGCATGTTCCGTTGCTTTTATATCATTAATATTCGGGGCTACATATCCTGCCCGATGTAATTTTGGCAGATAAAAATGATCAAACGCGGCAGTCATCATTCCCAATTGATCCATTAATAATCCGGATAGCTGGGAACGTTTTACGGACATGTCTATTATTCCGGTTTTTGCAAAAATTTTAGTTACTAAAACCGCGTCTTGAAGATTATATTCCGCCAGTCTTTTTTTATCACTTTTAAATAGTCTTTCAATTTCTTCAATCTTATTTTGATCGGATGAAATTATTTTGCCTATTCCTAAAATATTTTGAGCAACCGTTTCAAGTTTATAATCTTCAAACGTATAAAAAGAAGAACGAAGCGCAACCGGGCCGTCTATAACTATTCGTCCCGGAATATTGGCAAAATATCCTCCGCCTTTTCTGTTTTTTAAAGAAATTCTTCTTTTGCCTCTTCCAATATTAAACGGAATTTTTAAGCTATTGCACTTTTCTTCAAGAAACATCAAATCAAAACCAATAACATGCCATCCGATAATAATATCAGGATCCGTATCCTCAAACCATTTAATAAAGGTTTCAAGTAATATTCTTTCCGATGAAAAAAAAGAAATTTTTTCATTTAATTGGAACGATTCCTCCGACAGCATAAAAACTTTTTCTACTTCACATTCTTTACCGGTTAGATGAACTGCAATGGAATAAAGTTTGGTGTTTTTAGCGCCGGTTTCTATATCAATAGAAGCAACGGTAAATTTAGGTGTTACAGAAGCGGGTGAAATTTGCGGATTATTAAAGACAGCTACTTTATTTCGAATAAACGCTTCACCGGAAACCCTCATCTGCACATTAATAACTCTTTCCATTAAATATCTTCTTGCCGGATCAACATCTGCCTCATAGGTAATTGTATTAAATTCATCAAAAAAATTAACAGCGGTTTTCAAGTCTCTTTGTGTATTAAAATAAAGCGCGTCAACATTTTCGAAAGAAAAATTATTCAGTTCGACTTCCTTTCTTAAAAACGGGACTGGCATATTATTTATTTTCGTCTCTCGTTTTATAAAAAACACTGGTTTAGATTTATTAATATGTACTTCAACCGGCCCTTCTTCCGAAGTACCTATAAACTGCAGGAAATGTTTTCCTTTCGCATCGTACCAATCATTTGTTAATATGAATATATCTTTGATCATTACTATCTATATTTTCTTTTGGTTATTTAAAATAAAAGTCATTGTCTCCGCATCAATATTTCCGCCGCTGATAATTATCCCGATTTTCCCTTTCGCCTTTACTGCTTTACTTAATAACGCCGCTATTCCTAGCGCCCCGGAAGGTTCCGCTACAATTTTCATTCTAAAAAATAAAAATTTTACCGCGTCTATTATTGATTGTTCTGTAACTGTTTGTATGTCATCAACATATTTAAGTACAAGGGGAAAAGTAACATTTCCTAACGAAGCTGTTCTGGTTCCATCCGCAATAGTGGGCGGATTTTTAACTTTATGCAATGTTTTAGTATGAAATGATTTTGCTGCGTCATCGGCGACTTCGGGTTCAATTCCTATTACTTTGCAATTTTTATTTACACCTTTAGCCGCGATTGCCGAACCACTTAATAAGCCCCCGCCTCCGCATGGTGTTAATAATAAATCAATATCTTTAACTTCATTTAAAAGTTCAAGCGCGGCTGTACCTTGCCCCGCAACAATATCTTTATGATCAAAAGGAGGAATAAGTGTATAATCATTTTCTTCAATTAATTTTTGAGTAACTTCTTCCCGCTCTTCATTTTGAGGATTATAAAAGATTAATTTAGCACCGTATGCTTCGGCCGCGTCTCTTTTTATTACGGGTGCATTTTCAGGCATAACAACTGTGGTTTTTATCCCCAACAATTTTCCGACCAACGCAATAGCCTGTCCATGATTTCCTGATGAGTAAGTAATTACACCTTTCTTTTTCTCGCCATCGGATAATTTAGAAATTGCGTTATATGCACCGCGAAATTTGAATGCTCCGGCTCTTTGAAAATTTTCACATTTTAGAAATAACTGCGCTCCTGTTATTTCATTAAGCTTTCTTGAAGTAACAATCGGGGTTTTATTCGCAACTCCTTCAAGCCGTTCTGCGGCCCGCAAAACTTCGTCAAACATTTTTCCTCCGTAAAAAAATATTGATTTAGAACTCACTTTTTAAAAACGTGATAAATAGAATATTATCTAATTAAGTTTTTCTCTAATTATAAAAAGTAAAAATTGTACATAAAAATTACGCAATATCCTTTAGATTATATAATTAGTGAATTGTACGCACTAAAAGCATAGCTTATTTCTTTGACTAAAAACACTCATCATTTTTAAATTCTTATGTACTTTATTTTTATGAATGGAATAAATGACTAAACATGGAGAGGATAATTATGAAAAAAACTGCAGCTGATATTCTTGTTGATGTATTAACAGAATGGGGAGTTGATACAATTTTCGGCCTTCCGGGAGATGGTATAAACGGAATTATGGAAGCACTTCGTAAAGCTCAAGATAAGATTAAATTTGTTCATGTTCGGCATGAAGAAGCTGCCGCATTTATGGCATGCGGTTATGCTAAATTTACCGGAAGATTAGGTGTATGCCTGGCTACTTCTGGTCCCGGTGGAATCCATTTATTAAATGGATTATATGACGCTAAAATGGATGGCCAACCGGTTTTGGCGATTACGGGAAATCAATATCACGATCTCATGCACACTTACGGACAACAAGACGTTCAACTTGATAAACTTTTTGAAGATGTCGCGGAATATAACGTTAGAATAATGGGGCCGGCACATGTAGAAAATGCGGCTAATCTTGCAATTCGTTCTTCAATTAGTAAAAAATGTGTTTCTCATATTACCTTTCCAAAAGATATGCAGGAAATGGAAGGGCCAATTAAGAGATCTAAAAGAAATGTTAATCATCATATGTCGGATGCATACGGATTTAGAGCAGCACTGCCTGATATTAAAGATTTGAAAGAAGCTGCCGGTATTCTTAATAAGGGAAAGAAAATAGCAATACTAGCGGGACGCGGTGCTCTGGGTGCCACTGAAGAATTAGAGCAAATTGCCGAAAAATTAGGAGCGCCTATAATTAAGGCATTATTAGGTAAAGCATCGGTTCCGGATGATAGTCCTTACACAACTAATACTATAGGCTTATTAGGAACAAAACCTTCACAAGAAGCAATAGAGGAATGCGATACGTTTTTAATGGTCGGAACCTCCTTTCCTTATATGGAATTTATGCCCGCGCCGGATCAGGCAAAAGCAATTCAAATAGATATGGATCCGGTACGAATAGGATTACGTTACCCCGTGGAAGTAGGATTATTAGGGGACAGTAAAGGAACTCTTCAATCATTAATTCCGCTGCTAGATTATAATGAAGATAGAAGTTTTCTTACCAAAGCTCAAAATGGAATGAAAGATTGGTGGGAAATAATGGAAGAAAGAGGAACTAGAAAAGATAAGCCTATGAAACCGCAAGTAGTTGCTTGGGAACTCGGCAAACTACTAAAAAATGACGCAATAGTAGCCTGCGATTCCGGTACTATTGCCACCTGGTGGGCACGACAAATTCCGGTGAAAAGAGGACAAATGCATTCTTTATCCGGAAATCTTGCAACAATGGCAAATGGATTTCCTTATGCTATAGCAGCACAATACGCATATCCTAACCGACAAGTTGTTGCGTTTGTAGGCGATGGTGGATTTTCAATGCTTATGGCAGAGTTTTCAACTTGTGTAAAATATAAACTTCCCGTAAAAGTTATAATTATAAAAAATAACACACTCGGCCAAATTAAATGGGAACAGATGGTAATGGAAGGTAATCCTGAATACGGGGTTCATTTTGAGCCGATAGATTTTGCCGGATTTGCAAAAGCATGCGGCGGCACCGGTTTTTCAATAGAAAATCCTAAACATTGTAAAGATACACTTATTGAAGCATTAAACACTCCCGGACCGGTTTTAGTGGAAGCTGTTGTAGATCCTTTTGAACCGCCTATGCCTGCTAAAGTATCCGTAAGTCAGGCGAAGAAATTTGCCAAAGCGCTTGCTAAGGGAGAACCAAACAGAGATAAAATAGCAATGACAATTCTTTCCGATAAAGTTAGAGAATTAATTTAAACTGAAAATCGGAAAGAAGTTATTTTTATCCTCTCTTTATACTCAGTCGGAAATTATCCGGCTGAGTATTTAGAAATAATTTGTTCATTTTAAATTTTTTGATTTCGTTTATAGAGTACAAAGGAAATGGTTGAAAAAGAATTCGTACCGATAGATAAAGTAGAAATTTCAGCTTATGAGATTCCCACCGA
This sequence comes from uncultured Bacteroidota bacterium, assembly GCA_963798775.1. Classification (GTDB taxonomy): domain Bacteria; phylum Bacteroidota; class Ignavibacteria; order Ignavibacteriales; family Ignavibacteriaceae; genus CAWCUK01. Next base: position 218,706 of record CAWCUK010000003.1, on the reverse strand, counting down.
TTCCCCGGAATCAGACGGAACATTAAAATGGGATTCAACTACAATTATTCTTGTTGAAATTACTGCCGATAATAAAACAGGAATAGGATATACTTACTCAGATCTTTCAACAGCCGCACTTATTAAATCGAAGTTTAAAACCTTAATAGAAAAATCCAACGCATTATCTGTTTCCGAAAATTGGCAGAAGATGTATAAAGAAATCCGTAATATTGGAAGACCTGGTATTGCATCAACCGCTATTGCTGCGATGGATACAGCTTTGTGGGATTTGAAAGCAAAAATTTTCAATGTACCTCTTGTAACTTTATTCGGCCAAATTAGGGAAAGCTTACCAATTTACGGCAGCGGAGGTTTTACTTCTTATTCAATAGAAAGACTGCAAGAACAACTAAGCCGCTGGGTTGATGAAGGAATTCCTCGCGTAAAGATGAAAATCGGCAGAAATCCTGAAGAAGATTTTAATAGAGTAGAATCGGCAAAAAGCGCAATCGGAAGTAACGCAGAACTTTTTGTAGACGCTAACGGCGCATACAGCAGAAAACAAGCGCTTAATTTTGCGAATCAGTTTGCGGCTTTAAATGTAAAATGGTTTGAAGAACCTGTCTCATCCGATGATTTAGACGGACTGCGTCTTTTAAGAAATAACGCACCGGCCACAATGAATATTACCGCCGGTGAATACGGCTATGATATATTTTATTTCAGAAGAATGCTTGAAGCCGATTCAGTAGATGTTCTTCAGGCGGACGCTTCCCGCTGCGGCGGTTTTACCGGATTTTTAAAAGCTTCGGTTCTTTGCGAATCACAGTGCATTCAACTTTCTTCACATACGGCACCTTTCCTTCATTTACATGTTGGTTGCGCGGCCCCGCCTTTGATACATGCAGAATATTTTTATGACCATATAAGAATTGAGAAAATATTATTCGAAAATATTCCCTCGCCTGTAAACGGACAATTAAAACCCGATCTTTCTGAACCCGGAATCGGAATAGAGATTAAACGAAAAGACGTTGAAAAATATTTAATTACTTAAAGAATTTTGTGAATAGGATAAGTTATGGCGGAAACAATGATAGACAGTAAATCTTTAGCTTCGGAATTAAAATCGAAAGTTAAGGAAGTTCGTTTTGACGACGGCAGCAGAGCTTTATATTCTACGGATGCATCTAATTATAGGCAAATACCGATTGGAGTAGTAATTCCAAGAGACGCTGAGGAAGTTTATGAAACTGTAAAATTATGTAACAAGTACGGTGCTCCTATACTCAGCAGAGGCGGCGGAACCAGTCTTGCCGGGCAATGCTGTAATACCGCGGTAGTTATGGATTTTTCCAAACATATGAATAAAATCCTTGAAATAGATGCTGATAAAAAAATTGCCCGTGTACAACCAGGATTAGTTTTGGATACTCTTCGTAAAGAGGTAAAAAAATATGATTTAACATTCGGGCCGGATCCGGCAACACATAATCATTGTACTTTCGGCGGTATGATAGGAAATAACTCATGCGGTATTCATTCCGTATTAGCGGGAAAAACTGTTGATAATGTTATAGAACTAGAAATTATTACTTATGACGGCTTAAGAACCAGAGTCGGTGAAACAAGTGAAGCAGAATATCAAAAAATAATTTCTGAAGGCGGCAGAAAGGCCGATATTTATAAACGCTTAAGAAGTTTGCGGGATAATTACGCAGAGAAAATCAGAAAAAGATTTCCGGATATACCGAGAAGAGTTTCCGGTTATAATTTGGATGATTTACTCCCCGAAAAAAATTTTAATGTTGCACGTGCTTTAGTAGGAACAGAATCCACATGCGTAGTAGTTGTTGAAGCAATAGTAAGACTAGTGCCGTGGCCTAAAAAGAGGACTTTAGTAGTTTTAGGTTATCCCGATGTTTTCCACGCCGGAGATCATGTTCCTCAAGTTATGAAACATAAGCCAATTGGATTAGAAGGAATAGACGACCTTTTAATCAGTTATATGAAGAAGAAAGGAATGCACAAAGAAGACAGAAAACTTCTGCCTGACGGAAAAGGCTGGCTGCTTGTTGAATTTGGAGGAGAGACTAAAGAAGAATCGGATAATTATGCGAAAAAATTAATCGATGATTTAAAAAAGAAGATAATCCTCCGGACATGAAACTTTTTGACGATAAAGATGAAGAAGAAAAGGTTTGGGAAATTAGAGAATCCGGTTTAGGAGCAACCGCTCATATACCTGGTGAAAAAGATACCTGGCCGGGATGGGAAGATTCTGCGATTCCGCCCGATTGTGTGGGTGATTATCTGCGGGATTTCAAAGGGCTAATGAAGAAATATAATTTCTCCGCCGCGCTTTACGGCCATTTCGGACAAGGCTGCATTCATACAAGAATTCCTTTCGATCTTCGAACCACCGAAGGAATAAAAACTTTTAGAAGTTTTGTTTATGAAGCGGCGGATATAGTAAATAAATATAACGGTTCCTTTTCCGGAGAACACGGCGATGGACAAGCACGCGGTGAATTGCTTCCTAAAATGTTCGGGGAAGATATTGTTGATGCTTTTCGACAATTTAAATCTATTTGGGATCCGGACTGGAAAATGAATCCCGGCAAAGTTATCGATCCTTATAAAATTGACGAGAATTTACGGCTGGGAACAGATTATAATCCTCGCAATGTAGATACATATTTTAAATATCCTACCGATGACGGAAATTTTTCCGAAGCAGTTTTAAGATGTGTGGGAGTAGGAAAATGCCGCAGGCACGGCGGCGGAACTATGTGCCCAAGCTATATGGTAACGCGCGAAGAAATGCATTCTACAAGAGGACGCGCAAGAATGCTTTTTGAAATGCTTCAAGGTGAATCCATAAAAGAAGGATGGCACAGCGAGCATATAAAAGATGCGTTAGATTTATGTCTGGCCTGTAAAGGCTGCAAAAGCGATTGTCCGGTTAATGTTGATATGGCGACTTACAAGGCAGAATTTCTATCCCATTATTATGAAAATAAAATTCGTCCCCGCACCGCATACGCGATGGGTTTAATTTATTGGAATGCAAAAATCGGTTCAAAAATTCCGCGAATAGCAAATTTCTTCACGCAAACTTCCGGATTAAGCAGCATAGCAAAATTTATGGCAGGCATATCACCCGAAAGGAAAATTCCTCCTTTCGCAAAACAAACCTTCAGAAGTTGGTTTAAGAAGAATGCTCCGGTGCAAAAAGAAAATCGTCCTAAAATAATTTTATGGCCGGATACCTTCAATAATAATTTCCATCCAGAAACCATAATTGCTGCTGTAGAAGTTTTAGACAAAGCGGGTTATAATGTTGAGATTCCCAAAATTCCTTTATGCTGCGGAAGGCCGCTTTATGATTATGGATTTTTAAAACTTGCAAAACATCTTCTTCGCCAAACTCTTTCTGAACTGAAACCACAAATAGACGCAGGTATTCCGGTTGTGGGTTTGGAACCCAGTTGTACCGCGGTATTCCGCGATGAACTGATAGAATTATTTCCAAACAATGAAGATGCAAAAAGATTAAATCAGCAGACATTTCAATTAAGTGAATTCTTAACACAAAGCGATAGATGGAAGATTCCACAGTTGAATAGAAAAGCTGTTGTGCATGGGCATTGCCATCATAAAGCAATAATGGGATTAGATGCAGAAGAAGAAATTCTAAAAAGAATGAATTTGGACTATAATGTTTTAGACAGCGGCTGCTGCGGAATGGCGGGAGCTTTCGGTTTTGAAAAAGGAAAATATGATGTATCGGTGAAATGCGGTGAACGAGTTTTATTACCGGCCGTAAGAGATGCTGAAGAAAACACTCTAATTATCGCTAATGGTTTCAGCTGCAGAACGCAAGTTATGCAGCTTACAAAAAGACGACCGCTTCATATTGCGGAAGTTTTAAGTATGATAATAAATAATTCAGACCAAAAACATCCCGATGATTATCCTAACGAGATAATAAAAAAGAATGGAGTATTTTAATGAAATCAAAACTGCTTAATGATAACAACGGAACTAAAACTTACGCGGTAATTTTTGATGAGAATGAAGAAGCATTGTCCGGGTTAACAGATTTTGCCGTTCAAAAAAATTTAACTGCTGTGCATTTTACCGCGATAGGCGCTTTTAAGAAAGTAAAGCTGGGATATTTTAATATTGAACGTAAAGATTATAAAGAAAATATTATTGATGAACAAGTTGAAGTACTTTCTTTAGCGGGCAATATTACTTTGCATAAAGGGAAACCAAAAGTTCACGGACATATAGTTGTTGGCAAAGAAGACGGGACCGCGTACGGCGGACATTTACTTGAAGGAATTGTACGGCCTACTTTAGAAGTTGTACTCGTTGAAACTCCGGCATATCTAAAACGAGAATTTAATGAAAAGTTTCAATTAGCCTTAATTGATGTATAAAAATGATGAAAAGGGAAAATAATGGAAAAAAACATTGGCAAAAAAATTTGGGCTATTGCTGAAGGATATATTCCGGAAAGCAGTACAGGCCCGGAGCCTCAGATGCTAAGTCATGAAACAGCATGTATTTTAAATCCGTCGGAAAAAGAAGCTCACATTGAAATAACAATTTACTTTTCCGACAGGGACCCGGTTGGGCCGTATAAACTTTCCGTACCGGCGCAAAGAACCAAACACTTCCGTTTTAATAATCTAACTGATCCAGAACCTATTCCGAAAGGTACTGACTATTCAAGCGTAATAGAATCCGATGTGCCAGTAATTGTACAGCATTCCAGGCTCGATTTAAGGCAGGCAGAAAATGCGCTGCTAAGTACAATCGCCTTTCCGGCAGAATAATTTTTCACCATAAACATCAAGAAAATCTATGGATTATCAGCCTTTAGAAAATTACGGAGTTATAGGAAATATGAATACAGCCGCCTTGGTGGGTATAAATGGTTCCATAGATTTTTTATGCTTTCCAAGCTTCGAATCCCCTTCTATTTTTGCAGCTATTTTAGATCAAGAAAAAGGAGGATGTTTTTTTATCAAACCAGATTTAGAAAATGTTTCCAGGCGCCAAATGTATCTGCCGGAAACAAATATTTTATTAACCCGATTTTTGTCGCCGAACGGCGCTTGCGAAATTTTAGATTTTATGCCGGTAGAAGAAAGACCGGAAAATAATTTCATAATAAGAAGAGTTAAAAGTATCCGCGAAAAAATAAAATTTAAGATGAAATGTATGCCCCGTTTTAATTATGCCAAGTCAAAACATACTGCAAAAATAAACGAAGATGAAATAATTTTTACCAGCGAAGATGAAGGAATTTCTATCCGGCTGAGAAGCAACAAAAATTTAACTTTAAAGGGGAAGACGGTTATTCAGTATTTTTTTTGGATAAAGATGAAACTGCCGAATTTATTCTTGGTGTAGATACAGGCAAAAATGATGAGGCAAAAGAGCTTCATGATTTTGTTACAAAAAAATATGATGCGACTATGCGCTTTTGGAAAATTTGGATGAGCAAAATAAATTATACCGGCAGATGGCGCGAAATGGTAAAACAATCCGCACTAATTTTAAAATTATTTACCTCTAAAACGGAAGGTTCAATTATTGCTTCTCCAACATATAGTCTTCCGGAATATATCGGCGGATCCAGCAATTGGGATTATCGTTTCGTCTGGTTAAGAGATGCCTCATTCGCTTGCACTGCTTTAACAAGATTGGGTTTTATGGATGAAGCAAAAGATTATATGCATTGGCTGGAGCACAAAGCACTTGCAAATTGGGACGGAGGTTTTATAGGAGTTTTATTTTCTATTGACGGAGGCAAGGCCAAAGAAGAAGAAAAATTAAAATATTTTGAAGGATTTAAAAAATCTTCCCCGGTTAGAATAGGAAACGCTGCTTATAAACAGGTTCAACTTGATGTTTACGGCGAAATGTTCGATTCAATTTATATTTACCATCAGCATAAGGGAGAGGTTACAGAAAATTTTTGGCAAAAATTATTTCCGCATCTTAATTGGGTTTGCCAACATTGGAATGAAAAAGACGAAGGCATTTGGGAAATTAGAAAAGGCAAAAAACATTTTCTTTATTCCAGATTGATGTGCTGGGTCGCGTTAGATAGGGGAATTAAAATAGCTGAAGATTTAGAATTTAAAGTTGAAGATAATTGGATTTTAGAAAGAGATAAAATTAAAGAAGATATTTTGAAAAATTTTTGGGATGATAAAAGGCAGACCTTTGTTCATTATTTAGGTACTGATTCGGTAGACGCCGGAATTTTATTAATGCTGTTAACGGGATTTATCGATGCAAAAGATCCCCGCTGGCTCTCAACTCTTAAAGTTATTGAAGAAGATTTAGTTTCCGATTCTATGGTTTACAGGCACAAAGGTTTTGCTAACGACGGCTTAAAAAGCGGTGTTTGTACATTTTGGTATATAGAATCTCTTTCCCGTTCCGGTTTTGTGCAAAAGGCAAGATTCGCTTTTGAAAAAATGCTTACACACGCAAATCATCTCGGCCTTTATTCAGAACAATTTGGGTTTAAGGGAGAACATTTGGGCAATTATCCCCAAGCATTAACACATCTAGGTTTAATTAATGCCGCTCTTTTTCTAAATGATAATTTAAACAAAAAAGGACCGGAAGATAATTTAGATTTGCCGGTTTAAGTAACTAAAAAAAGGTAATAATTTAATGGAAGAAAATATAAAAAGAGAAGTAGTAGTAATAACAGGAGCAACTGCCGGAGTAGGCAGGGCAACCGTAAGAAAATTTTCAGAAACTAAGGCTTGTATAGGTTTATTAGCCCGAGGGAAAGATGCGCTGGAAAAAACTAAACAAGAAGTGGAAGAAGCCGGCGGAAAGGCAATTGCGATACCTACTGATGTTTCTAATCCTGATGAAGTTGAAGCTGCCGCGCAAAAAGTAGAAGAAGAATTCGGGCCGATTGATATTTGGATAAATGATGCGATGACTTCTGTTTTTGCGCCTTTTAAACATATTACTCCGGAAGAATTTAAAAGAGTTACGGAAGTAACTTATTTAGGTGCTGTTTACGGAACTATGGCAGCACTAAAAAGAATGCTTCCCAGAAATCATGGTTCAATTGTACAAGTCGGATCGGCGTTGGCTTATAGAAGTATTCCTCTCCAATCGGCTTACTGCGGCGCTAAATCGGGGATAAGAGGATTCACAGATTCTATAAGATGTGAATTAATCCACGACGGAAGTAACGTTAAAATTACAATGGTACAGCTCCCCGCGGTTAATACCCCGCAATTCGGTTGGGTAAGAAATAAATTGATGCATCAACCTCAGCCCGTTCCGCCTATTTATCAGCCCGAAGTTCCCGCCGAAGCAATTTTTTACGCGGCGCATCATGATAAAAGAGAAATATATGTAGGAATTTCTGCGATAAAAACAATTGTGGGAAATAAAATAATGCCCGGATTTCTTGATTATTACTTAGCTAAAAGCGGCTATAAAGCTCAGCAAACCGATAAAATAAAAGATCCTAATTCTAAAGATAATTTATGGGAACCTGTTGAAGGCGATAAAGGCGCGCATGGTAGTTTTGATGCGAAAGCTCGTCCTTTTAGTCCCGAACTAGCTCTTGAAGAAAAGAAGCGATTATTAACTTTGATAGGCGCCGGAGCAGCAGCGGCAGCGGGATTAGCAATTTTTCTTCTTAAAAAAAGTTAATATTTTAAAAGCTTGTCAAGTTCGTTTTGAAGACTCCGGGTGATTTTACCCGGAATACCTTCACCGATAATAAAATCATCGATTCTAACAACAGGAGTAATTTCAGTTGTTGTGCCTATAATAAAACATTCATCCATATCAAATAAATCATCTCGTTTTATATTTTCTTCATGAACAGTAATATCCAACTCAACACAAATTCTCAAAATAACTTTTCGTGTAATTCCGGGTAATATATAATTTGATAACGCCGGTGTATAAACTTCACCGTCTTTTACACAGCAGAAATTTGTATGCGAACCTTCTGTTACATAATTATCTCTTATTAAAACGACTTCTTTCGCTCCTAATTCTTTTGCCTTCTGTTGAGCGAGCACGGGATATAATAATGAAATTGTTTTTATATCGCATCTCTGCCAGCGTAAATCTTTCTCAAGAATTATTTTTATGCCGTTAAGAATATCAAACTTATTTGTTGTTAAAGGAGAAGCGGAAATAAATACTGTCGGTCTAATATCTTTCGGATAAGAATGATTCCTAGGGAAAGAAACTCCGCGAGTAATTTGATAATATAACAAAGCGCGTTTACCCGCAAAACAATTTTTTTCAATCAGTTTATCGGAAATATTTTGTAAACCATTAAAATCATCAAAATTAATTTTTAGTTCTTTAATTCCATTCTTCATTCTTTTAATATGTTCATCGAATTCAAAAAAACCATCAATATCAAAACGAATTACTTCATAAATACCATCGGCAAACTGAAATCCTCTATCAAAAGGAGAAATTTTAACATCTTCTTTCGAAAGAAATTCACCGTTAAAATAAATTATCATTTTAGTCTCTTAACTTTAGCCGAAATAATTTATAAAAATTATTGCTCAAAATAGTAAAGAATTAAATATCGTGCACATAATCATATGCTATCTTCAAGTTAAATCTTACTTTACATAAAAAATAAAATAAACGGCGGAAGACATGGATTATCAGCCAATTGAAAATTACGGAGTTATCGGAGATTTAAATACAGTTGCATTAGTCGGTTTAAACGGTTCAATAGATTTTATGTGTTTCCCAGAATTTGATTCTCCTTCAATATTTGCCGCGCTTTTAGATATTCACAAAGGCGGCTGTTTTCAAATACATCCCGTTATTGACGGAAGCAAAACCAGGCAAATGTACCTGCCCGATACAAACGTACTTTTAACAAGATTTTTATTTTCCGAAGGAGTTGGTGAAATTACTGATTTTATGCCCGTAGAAGAATTGTATGAAGGAAACATTTTAATCCGGCGTGTAACTTGTATTAAAGGAGATCTGAAATACTGCATGCATTGCCGCCCACGCTTCAACTATGCTAGAACAGAGCACAAAGCTGAGCAAAAAAGTAAATATGAAATTATCTTCAGAAGTGTAGGAGATTATCAAATTGTTATGAGACTGGTAAGTTCAGTTCCCATTGAAATGAAAGAAGGTGACGCTTTTGCCGAATTTAAAATTTCACCCGGACAAAAAGCCGATTTTGTTTTTGAACTGGTAAAAGATGAAAATAAAGAATTTAATAATCTTGAAGAATTTGTTACTTCAAAACTTTATGAAACAATGAACTATTGGAAAGACTGGGTTTCAAGATCAAATTATGAAGGAAGATGGCGCGAAATAATTAATCGTTCTGCTTTAATGTTAAAACTATTAACTTCATATAACCACGGTTCAATTATCGCATCGCCGACATTCGGGCTGCCGGAAAATATCGGCGGCGAAAGAAACTGGGATTACCGATACACCTGGATTCGCGATGCCTCATTCACAATTTACGCTTTTTTGAAATTAGGTTATACCAAAGAAGCCGGTGCTTTTATTAAATGGGTAGAACGTCAGTGTGAAGATATAGGCGATGCCGGCAATTTAGGTTTAATGTATACTATCGCGGGCAAAAATGTTCCGGATGAAATAATTTTGGATCATTTTGAAGGTTATAAAAAATCTTATCCTGTACGAATAGGGAATAACGCGAATGACCAGCTCCAGCTTGATATTTACGGTGAATTGATGGATTCAGTTTACCTGTATGATAAATATGGAGAACCTATTTCGTATGATTTTTGGACTAATTTAGTAAGGCATATTGACTGGGTTTGCGACAACTGGAAGCGTAAAGATGAAGGAATATGGGAAGTACGGGGAGGTAAAAGAGATTTTCTGTATTCCAAATTAATGTGCTGGGTTGCTATTGACCGCGCAATAAAACTGGCGGAAAACAGAAGTTTTCCATTGCCGAATAAATGGCGGCAGGAAAGAGATAAAATTTTTTACGTTATTTATAAAGATTACTGGAATCCTCAACGGAAAACTTTTGTACAATATAAAAACGCCGAATCGGTGGACGCCGCAACTTTACTTATGCCGCTGATGCGTTTTATAAGCGCAAAAGATCCGCGCTGGCTCTCTACTTTAAAAAGTATAGAAGATGACCTTGTTTCTGATTCTCTAGTTTACCGTTACCGTCACAAAGAAGCCGCAAACGACGGTTTGAAAAGCGGGGAAGGCACTTTTTCTATGTGCACTTTTTGGTATATAGAATGTTTATCGAAAGCGGGATTACTCCAAAAGTCTCGTTTATATTTTGAAAAGATGATAGGATATGCCAATAATTTAGGAATATATTCCGAACAGCTTGGTTTCCAGGGAGAAGATCTTGGAAATTATCCTCAGGCATTTACTCATTTAGGTTTAATCAGTTCAGCCTTAAATTTAAATATGCGGTTAGACGATGAGAGAAATAGAGGGAACGGCAGTATTTAATATCATCAATTATTTTTATTCTTAATCGCACACATTTTAAACTAAACTCAGTTTTTGGACTCAAAGTTCAAAAATTGGACGAATAATTTCTCTCCTTATAATTAAACCCCCAATTAGAGCCTATAAACCAAACAAATAGGTTTGGCACCTTAATTGTTTAAATGATATATAAATTATAAAATCCGCTTCCATAAATATTGAGGCGGTTTTACAAGGTTTAGAAAATGCTTGTTTAACAAAAGGATATGAGGCATTAAAAGGAGTTTTTATGAAGAGTTTTAGCAATTTAATTTTAGTTCTGTTATTGTTTACGGTTAGTGCGTGTAATTTCAGAAAAGATAATCCCACTGAACCGACAACAACCGATAAGGTGAAGATAACCGGAAAAATTACTTTAAACGGAATACCGGTTTCAGGTGCTGCCATAAGCATTGATGATGTTTTAAACTGGAAAACATCCACAGATGAAAAAGGTGAATTTGAAATTGTTGGTGTAACAAAAGGAAAACATAATTTCTTAGCTCAAAAATTCATCAATGATCAAGTTGTCTCTCAAAAAACATCAATTTCAATTACAGATAATAATACTGAATTAGGCGAGATTAAACTTCCGCCGCCGCCGAAAATGTTTAAAATCGATTCTTCGGGCGATTCTAAAACAGAATTAAAAATAGCTTGGAGCAGAGTGAATGATTCGGAATTTAAAGAGTATAAAGTATACAGAAAAACTGACCAGGGAATAGATGAAACTACCGGAGAATTAGCATTTGTCGGTACTTCTAAATCGGATACTCAATTTGTAGATAAAAATTTAAGAACCGGTTTCACCTACTATTACAGAGTTTACGCGTACTCTTCATTCGGAAAATTTTCCGGCAGCAATATTCAACAATTTCAAATTCCGGAAATAAATTTAATTAAAAACGGTGATTTCGAAACTTCTTCCGACGGCGTTACTCCGGACTTTTGGCTAACGCGAATTTCGGGGCAGCCTTCATTTAATTATTTCTCTCAAAGCAGTGAAAGTGTTCAAAACGGGCAAAAAAGTTTAAAAATTATTTATATAGATTCACTATCAAATCCCGATCCCGGATATGCCGCTTGGGGAGGTATCTCATACACAATTTTAACTTCGGATATGGTTGAAGGAATTGACTACACTCTATCACTGTATGTGAAAGCGGATGTCGGAAATTTTCAGATACGGTTAATGAAAAACGGAAATTTTGATTCGCCGATGATTAGTTATGTAGTACCGACCGACAGCAAATGGACAGAAAAGAAATTCAACTTCAAAATAGATTCCGATACAAATTATTTGGAATTGTGGATTAGTACAAAACCAGGACAAGCATATAACGGCAGGGTAAAAGGATTTATAGACAACATAAAAATACTCAAATAAAAAAAGAAGAATTAATAAAACAGAAATTTTGATGATAAAAACGCTGAGGTGAAAATGGCAACCATGGAAAATAGTAAAACTATTAAAAAGCAAGAGAATAGGACAATAAACATTCCGCAGAACGGCAACGGCTACGGAAACGGCAACGGTAATGGTAATGGCATTGATGAAAGGCTTGAGAATTATAAAAAAACGGCATTAAACAATATTAGATTTTCTATAATAATTAAACCGGCTTTAATCTCATTCATAGCATTAATTATATCATTCTTTCTTGATCTATCATACGTACCGGTTTTAGGAAATATTTCAATAAAATTGGCCAGCTATCTCTTCCCTTCCTGGACACCGGTAACGGAAGTAGTAACACCTTTCAGTTTTTGGTGGCTTCCGGTAGTTGTTTATGCTCTTTTCTTTTTTCTCGCTTTCCTAGCTTATGAAAAACTAAAAGTGGAAGTAAAAAGAACCCCGACTTCGGAGACAATAGACAAAATACTTACTTCATACACAACTATAATTGATAGTATCGCTATGTCGCTGCCTTTAATTGGTGCCGCTATATTATTAATTAGTATTCGTCTGGGTGAAGAAGTTTTTCTTGGCCTTTCAGTTCCTTTTGAAGTAAAGGCTTTAATAATTCTTGCAGTCGGAAAATTATTTGAACCTGTTATAGATCAGCTTGGTTTAGAATTTCAAAATGTTGTGAACCATGTAAAGGGTATGAGCGAACAATATTATTCAAAACTGCAGTTAAAAAATTCCAAAGACTTAATATCTCATATAAATAATGGGGGCGGAACAGTTGCGCCAAATTCTCCTCATATTTCAAAAGAAGAGTTGGCAATATATCAGGAAGCTTTAACAAGTACTTCTCAATTAAGCGAAGTAATACTAAAAAATTTCAGCTCTATTCATGTTGTTTTAGATAAAATAAGTAAACTCCCCGGCTTCAGCGGCGAAAAACTTGAACAGCTGCAAAATGTAGCTAACTCAATCTCACATGCTTCTTCATCGTTAAGTGATGAAAAAACAGTTACAGGCTTAAAATATTTAGAATCAATTGTAGTAAAAAAATAGTGATGTATTATGATTAAGAAAAACAGAGACAGCAAATTTATAATTTATCAAGTCCTTTACATTTTTGTAGTAACAGTATTAGCTCTAAAAGGAGCTGATTTAAACCTTAACCGGGTTGTAGCAAAGGACGAAGTAGTAGATAAAAGTGTTAAAGATTCATTAATAACACTTATTGATTCTCTTTATGCTCAAGGTGCAAATTTTGATATTAAAATAGAAGAGCAGGAAGTAAAAAAACAGAATCAGGATTTGAAAGAGAAACTTCAGTCGATGAAATCGCAAGTAGCAAGTTTAACAGACAAAATAAAAGAAATTCCACCGGAGGAAAGGATTCCGAAAAAAGAAGAGAAGCCCGAACCTAAGGAAAAGACAAATGAACAAACAGTGCTGCAGTCTCCGATTTCAAAAGAACAAACTTTTATTCAATATACTTGGAATGAAGCTAAAAATACCGGGAATGTACCAACAACGATTTATAGCCCCGATAATATGAGTTCTCCATTAGCAGTAATTCCTCCGGGAGAAACAAAACGCTTTAATCTTACGGATCAAAAAGAAGTTGTTGTAAAATACGGGAGCCAGCAGCAGCGTGTAGAAGTTGAGCCGAACCAGCCTCCAAAAGTAAAGATAGAAAGGGCAACCACAAAAATGAACGGCTCAGATATTTATGTAAAAGATCTTCAGCGTGTAACCGGATTTAATGTAACTATAGTTGATGAAAGGCCGGAACAGCTTGATGTAAAATATTCCGGACCAATTTCGGTTAACGGCCCCCATAAAGACACGCAGGGAAATTTGGTTTACAATGTAAGCTTAAACCTAGCTCCCACAGAATCAAGATATGAAAAATGGGTTGACCAGCACGATGATTTAAGAGAGTCTGACGGAAGATATAAAGCAAATTTCTTTTTTACGGTTGTAGATAAAATATCAAAAGATCGTGTACAAGTCGGAGATTCATTCTTCTTTACAGATTATTCAAGATAAACGTTAATAAAAAATACGGATGTACAAATGAAACAAAAAAAACTTTTATTTCTCCTACTGCTAATTTTATTTTTACCGGTAATGCAGAAGGTTATTTATGCTCAGAACGATGAAGAAAAAATTGAATATTATCAGATGGAACCGCTGAATGATAGTCTATTCATCAAAATTCAAAACGAAGTATTTATAGATCCACCGGATCCGAAAGCAGAAATTATTGTGGATTTGCGTGACCCTAACAATCAAACAGTTTCCATAAAAGGAACTTTATACCCTTTCCTCGCTTTTACGCCGGAGACACGGGCAAAGATTGTTACTTATCCATTTAAGCTAAATTTGGAAGAAGGTATAAATTACGGAAGTGTATTTACCAGGGTCTTTGAAAAGATAAGACTAAATAAGGTATTATCACCGCCTTCTCTTTATCAAATTTCGCCTACATTAAATTACATAAACCCTTTTCTGCAGTTGTTCGGCGGGGAGAGATTTGGTATTCCTATTAAAAATGATATAGGACTCTCCTTCGGTTTAGGTACACCTTATTCCGGTCCGCTGGAAACAAATATGATTGAAGCGGATTTTCATCTTCTAGGTTTCAGCGCCGGTGTTATCAGTTCTGTCGATGCGTTCACTGATCTGAAGGAAGTTGATAATTATAACAATCTTTATGTTACTATGGGATATCAATTGGCTTATGTTGTCCCCTTCGGAAACTTCTTTAAAATAAGTTTTCAGGATGTATTAAATAAACCTACAAAGAGTGACTTGGCAAAATTCAGCCGGTATGATACTTTAAATTACCATGCAAAAGTTTTGGATAAATCATACTTAAGCTGGGAATTCCGATATCCTGTAAGCTTACTCGGTTCTACCAGAGGTAAATTTTATGTAGCTCAATATTTAGGTGAATGGCACGTTGGCTACAGCGGGAGAGAACTTTCACTTGCCGGCAGCACATTTGATTTTAGATTTGATGCAATGCCGAAAAGCGATGTGAGACAACCTCAATTCGTAGTTGATATTTTAGTTCAAAAAATATTTGAAAAATGGGCTTTCAGCGCATTTGCAATCGGCCCATCTGCTGTAATTGGCAAGGGGCCGGACGGCGGGTATAAACTTACCTCAATCTTTTTAAATCTCAGATTAAAAGTCGGAACTTCACTGTAACGAAAAATTTTTCAAGAGCTTTGGTTTTCAAAGCTCTTGTTTTTTTTCATCCAAAAAACGACTACAAAAAAAATTCAAATTGTAATGATTATGAGGAGTGGTAATGAATTTACTTGAAAAGATAAATTCTAAAACCGCGGTTATAGGTATTATTGGCTTAGGTTATGTGGGCATGCCGCTAGGTTTAGAATTTGCCGCTAAAGGTTTTTCGGTTCTAGGTTTTGATGTTGATAAAAATAAAATCCCCTTATTAAAAGCCGGAAAAAGTTACATAAAACATATTAATTCAGATAAAATAAAAACGGCAGTAGAAAGCGGGAAATTTGAGGCTACGTCAGACTTCTCACGTTTACCGGAAACTGACGCTATAGTTATTTGTGTTCCGACACCATTAAATGAGCATAGAGAACCGGATATTTCTTATATAAAATCTACGGCTGAAACAGTAGCTAAATATTTAAGGAAAGGCCAGCTTATTTCTTTAGAATCGACAACATACCCTGGAACAACCGAAGAAGTTCTGCTGCCATTATTTGAATCGGCACAGTTATCAAAAACTAAAAAAAGAGAATATGAAAAATATGTTCCGACATTAGAAGGTGATGTTTTTACCGAAGCACAATTAGAAGCCGAAGGTGAAGAAATAGACCTTTACGTTGATGAAGATGAGCTAGAACTAAAAAAATATAAAGTGGGAGAAGATTTTTTCTTAGCTTTTTCGCCGGAAAGAGAAGATCCTAATAACGCGAGTTTTAATACGGCGACAATTCCTAAAGTCGTAGGCGGTGTTACACCTCAATGTTTGGAGGCGGCTCAAGCGTTATATGATACTGTTGTAATTCAAACAGTTCCTGTATCATCCACAAGAGCCGCTGAGGCTACCAAACTTTTAGAAAATATTTACAGAGCAGTTAATATTGCGCTGGTAAATGAAACTAAAATGGTTTTGGATAAAATGGATATTGATGTTTGGGAAGTTATTGATGCCGCTTCCACAAAACCATTTGGCTTTCATCCTTTCTATCCCGGTCCCGGTTTAGGCGGACACTGTATTCCAATTGATCCCTTCTATTTAACATGGAAAGCCCGAGAATTTGAAATCCATACAAAATTTATTGAATTAGCCGGTGAAATAAATACTCATATGCCGTACTATGTAATTGAAAAATCGGCGGAAGCTTTAAACCGGCATAAAAAATCATTAAACGGGGCGAAGATTTTGTTATTAGGAATAGCTTACAAAAAAGATATTGATGATATGAGAGAATCACCTTCTCTTCGCCTTATTGAGTTACTAAAAAAATTCGGTAGTAATGTTTCCTTTAGTGATCCGCATGTACAGAAGTTGCCGCGTACAAGAAAATATAATTTTAATATGGAAACAACTCCCATTACTGAAGAGTCGCTTGGTTATTTTGATTTGGTAATTTTAAGTACCGACCATTCTGATTATGATTATGAATTAATTTTTAATAATTCCACTTTAATAGTCGATACTAGAAACGCCTTCGGAAAACGTGGTTTTGCAGATAGTAAAATTATTAAGGCATAAGAAAAGGGAAATTTCATGTTAATTTATTTAAGATATTATTTGTTAATAGTTATGCTGTTTGTGCTGATTTCAGAAAATTTAACGGCACAAGAAGGTGGTTATGCTGACAAAATTTCTGTTGCGCAGGGTGATACAATAAATTTTCATATCTCAACAGAAAATCCCGAATTTACTTTAAAATTTTATCATTATGAAAAAGAAAAGACTTTTATTTCACAAGTTGAATCGGTGCAAGGTGAAAAATATGATGTTCCCCAATTAGCCTACGAAAAGGGATGCGATTGGCCGGTGACGTATAATTTTGTTGTTCCCGCAAATTGGGAATCGGGAATTTACGGAGCTGAATTTCCTACATCCGAGGGAGATAAAGGAATTTTATTTATAGTAAAAGAAAAAAGTCCCGGTTCTTCGTCCAGAATTTTATTTGTAGCAAGTCCCAATACCTGGCAGGCATACAACAATTTCGGAGGAAAAAGTTTATACGGTTATAACTCCTCAGATGGAGAGCAAGCTGTAAAAGTTTCATTTATGCGCCCATTCGATCATCCGTTTTGGCCCCGCCCTTTTTATGAAGATGAACTAAAATTTATTGAATGGTCTAATAAAGAAAATTTAAACATCGCTTATGCCGCCAATTATGATCTCGATAAAGATCCTAATCTTGTAAATAATTATGATGTTGTAATTATTGGAGGCCATAATGAATATTTTACATATGAAGAAAGAGCGGAGTTAGAAAAATATATAAACAGCGGCGGTAAATTGATGATACTTTCCGGCAATACATGTTGGTGGCAGGTACGTTTTGAAGATAATTACAAAACTATGGTCTGCTACAAATGGGCCGCAACCGATCCTTTAAGAGGAGTTGCCGACTCATTAGTTACCTTAAATTGGTGGGTTCCACCGGTAAACAATCCGGAAAATAGTTTAATCGGGGTAAGTTTCCGCGACGGCGGTTATATAAATAATTTTGGTACACTTCCCTCCTCGGAAGGCTACGGCGATTATACTGCTTATAATACTTTTCATTGGATTTATAAAGGAACGGAATTGAATGACGGTGACGAATTCGGTTACGATGCCGAAGTTGTAGGAAATGAAACGGACGGAACACCATTCGAGTGGAAGGACGGAATTCCGACAGCAAAAGGAGAACACGGCACACCAAAGAATTTTAGAATACTAGCAATATCTCCGGCGCAGGATCATAATAATGAAAACGCGAATGCTCATGCTACTATGGGAATATTTTATACTCCCGCCGGTGGCGCTGTTTTTAACGCATCAACTATTCATTGGAATTGGGGATTAACCTCTGATCCGACAGTACAGAAAATTACCTTAAATGTGCTCAATAAATTCTTAGCAAATAAACTTCCGCCGGAAATTACAAGCTGGAAGCCTGCCGATGTAGAATCAAGAAATATCAATAAAGAAGATGTTTATATAAACAACAGAAATTTAATGTTAAACAAAGATGAATCGCTTCAGTTTGAAATATCCGCAGAAGACCCTTATAATGGGGAGATTAAGTATTTCTGGAAAGAGAATGGCAGAAAAGTGAGTGAAAATAAATCCTTTGCTTTTACCAAAACAAATGAAGCAAAGAAGATTGAAATTACCGGATTCGCTTATAATAACAAGGATACTTCATCCATACAATGGAAGTTATTCGGAAGTGAGTTGGCTTTTGCTTCCGATCCTGATACTATTGTAAAACCCGGTAAATACTATTTTTATAAAGTGAAAATTTTTAACAAGCATAATGATCAACTTAATTTAGAATTAAAAAGCGCTCCGGATTGGCTTACTTTAAATAGAAATAACACCTTAAGCGGTACCGCACCGGAAACAAGCGGTGAATATTCAGTGGATTTAAATGTAAAAAATCAGCATAACCAAATAGACGAACAACGGTTTAATATTTATGTTACTGAAACAACCGATACAGAAGGAAATTTTCTTTTACCTAAAAAATTCTCGCTTTACCAAAATTATCCCAATCCGTTTAATCCTTCTACCACTATAAAGTACAGTTTACCGGAAGCTTCTTATGTATCGTTGAAAATTTATAACTCCTTAGGTGAGGAAGTAAAAACATTATTTGAAGGATATTCTTCTTCCGGTATTTATAAGTTAGAATGGGACGGAAAAAATAATAAACACAAAAAGGTTAGTTCAGGTTTATATCTTTATCGTTTAGCCACAAATAATAAAATTAAAACAAAAAAGATGATTTTATTAAAGTAAAAAAATATAGGTTTAGAGGAAGTAAAAATTGTACAACGGTTTTTACTTCCGGCTTTTTAAGCTTAGAAAAAATAAAATTGCAGTCCCCATTGAAATCCCCATACTGGACGCCTGTTATTCCAATGATAGAATAATCGATGCACATAACCAAAATTATCAGAAAACAATTGAGTTAATTCTAACTGAATAGGAATTCCGAAAGCTATGCTATTATCTTAACTTAAATAATATTAGTTATTTTTCAAAGGAGAAAATGATGGTAAATACTTACGATAATGTTAATAAAAGATTAATATATTTTTAGGTTATAAATTTAGGTGAGATTTAAAGGTGAGTTTTTTTTAGCTGCTATTTTAAAAGGGATAAATGAAGCTTGAGAAGATCAACCTTCAAGGAAGAGGTAGAGTTTTCTAGTAATCCTTGAAGGTTTGAAATAATTATTACTGAGCTTTCTCTTTATTTTTATCATGTTCATCGACGAATTTTTTTATTTCATCAATATATTTTAAGATAACTTTAGCTTTACTTACACCGAAGGTAAAAGGATATTTTCCGTCTGCCGATAATGGTAGTGAGATAACGGGGTTACCTTTATATTCACTGACACTTACTTCAAATTTTTTTTCGTCTTCCATCTAACTCCCTTTCTTAGAAAAGATTAAAATTTATTTTCGTTTAATATAAGAATTAGAAATGAAACGGCAAGACATAAGCAGGCATAAAATGATTAGATTTTTGAAGAATTATTTATCAGCCGAAATAATACCCATTCTCACGGCATATCTCACCAATCCAGGAATATCTCTTATTCCAAGAGTTTCCATTAATTGAGCTCTATGCGTTTCGATTGTTTTTATACTTACATTCAGTTTTTCGGCAATTTGTTTAGTGGTATTTCCTTCGGCAATTAGCTGAAGAATTTCTCTTTTTCGTGAAGTTAAATTTTCAAAAACTCCCCCGCTCTTTTTCTTAATATGGTTTACCCGGTAATGATAATCATCTATGAGACCTTTAGAAATAATTGGAGATAAAAATGTTTTTCCATTAGAAACAGCTCTAATAGCTTCTTCTAATTCAACGGGAGCGGAATCTTTTAACAAATATCCCACCGCACCTTTATTCTTAGCTTGAAGAACATATTCTTCATTAGCATGCATTGAAAGAATTATAACTTTAACATCGGGAAATTCTTTTTTTATTTGTTCAAGAGCTTCCAGCCCATTCATTTCCGGCATCGCGATATCCATTAGAACAATATCCGGATGAAATTCCCTTACAAAATTTACAGCCTGTCTGCCGTTATCCGCCTCAGCAATTACTTCAATTTCCTGAATGTTTTCTAATAATGTTTTTATGCCTGCCCTTACTAATGAGTGATCATCCGCCAGCAGTATTTTTAGTTTTTCCATATGAATCCTTTTTATTCTACAGGAAATTCAGCTTTAATTAAAGTTCCTTTATTTTCCTCTGATTCAATAGTTAATTTTCCGCCAATTAATTCAACCCGTTCTTCCATACCTAATATTCCCATGCTTTTACCTTCCACCGCTTTTTTCACAGAATTAAAAACATCAAATCCCTTTCCATCATCCGAAATCTGAATTAATAATTTCCGGGAAATGGATTAATTCCTACCTTAATATTTTTTGCGCCGGCATGACGCATTATATTGGTTATTGCCTCCTGAACAAGTCTGTAACAAGTTATTTCCAGTTCAGGCGATAGTTTTTTTTCAATTTTTGAAGTATTTATTTCAGCGTTTAATCCGCTTCTTTGCGTCTGTTTATCAATATACCATTTAACTGCAGGAATCAAACCAAGGTCATCAAGTAGGGAAGGACGTAAATTTAGAGATAAATTTCTGACGTGTTTAAGTACGGTATCGGCAATAGATAAACACTCCAAAAGCTGGTCGGAGATTAGATCACTATTTTTTTTCCTCTTCATACTTTGAAGATCAATTTTAAGCGCGGTTAAAAGCTGGCCTATTTCATCATGAAGTTCCCGTGCAATATGCCTTCTTTCTTTTTCCTGCACTTCAAGTAATCTTCGGGAAAGAAATTTAAGCCGGGTTTCCGCGGAAACAACTTCATTTAAAAGATTTTCCCTTACCTCTTCAGCTTCTTTTATACCGGTAATATTTATTGAAATACCAATTACGCCTAAAACCCTCATATTATTATCCATTAGCGGTTTTAGCCGAATTTCGAAATAAGCTCCTGCTATACTTAAATTTCCCTCAAATGATTCTCCCGAAATAACTTTTTTAAATATTTCAGGAGCTGAAAATTTATTTACTTTATCCTGAGAAAATTTCAATTCGGTAAAAAATCGAGATGCGGATTTTCCCAATAATTCATCGGGATTTATCGCGGTTCCTTCCAGTCCGGTTCCTTCAACAAGAGTAAAAATACCTTTCTTATTTAGTGTAAAAAGGAGAATAGGAGCATTTTGCAAAACAATTT
Source organism: uncultured Bacteroidota bacterium (assembly GCA_963798775.1). Taxonomy (GTDB): domain Bacteria; phylum Bacteroidota; class Ignavibacteria; order Ignavibacteriales; family Ignavibacteriaceae; genus CAWCUK01. The sequence continues at coordinate 197,300 of CAWCUK010000003.1, read as the reverse complement.
TTAAGCGTTCATTACTTATTTTAAGATCATTTACTACCTTACGCCTTTCCGTAACATTTTCCACCATTTTAATTACAGAATCTTCTCCGCTAACATTTTTTATTAATGAATTAGTTAGTTGAGCCCATATTATTTCACCGTTTTTACAGATAAACCTTTTTTCAATTTGGTATTCATTAAATTTCTCGTGAATTAAATCATCAAAAAGTTCTGCATCTATTTGTCTTTCTTCGGGATGAGTAAAATCCACAAATAATTTACCTGCAAGCTCATTTTCGGTAAATCCTAACATTTTTTGCAGCGCGGGGTTCGCTTCAACAATTTTTCCTTCGGTAGATACAAGCGCAATTCCAATTGCCGAATCATTAAAAATTGTTCTAAACCTTTGTTCCTCAAGTAAATAAGCTTGATGGTTTTTGGCATTTTCCATAGAAATTTCTCTATGTTTTATAGCTTTTGTTACCGCTGAAGGGAGTCTTTTTAAGTTGTCTTTCAAAATATAATCGAGGGCGCCTTGTTTCATACATTCAACGGCAACTTCTTCGGTTTGCGTTCCGGTAACAAGAATAATCGGAATAAACGGATAATGTTTTTTTATAAATTTTAACGCATCCAAACCTGACCAATCCGGTAAAGAATAATCAGAAATGACTAAATCGGGCTTAAAAAGCCTAATTCCATCTATAAAATCTTTCTTTATTCCTACAATTTTAAATTGTGCAAACTCTATTTCTTCTTTAATTTTCAGAAGTTCAAGTTCTGCGTCAGATTTATTATCTTCCAGAATAAGTATGCGCGGTGTAATTTTGAGTTTTTTCATAGATAACTATATTTATTTCAATAATTTATGAAAGATAGATTCTCCTTAAAGAGTTAATATTGATGAAAATATCAGGGCCTCACTTGATGATAATACAGGGATTCCCCGATTGTTCACCCATATATATATGTCTAATTTTGCCTTTGAATTAAGACTAGAATTACTCGATTAGACGAAATGAATGAATAACTTATTAAGGAGAAAAACAGTGAAATCAATAATGAAAAGCTCTGTATTAATAATTCTCTTATCACTTTTAATGTTCCAATTCGGCTTAGCCGCCAACTATTATGTTGATGCCGCAAACGGAAACGATTCAAATTCCGGCACATCAGAAAATTCGGCATGGAAAAGCATTTCCAAAATAAATTCTTCCACGTTTCTTCCCGGAGATCAAATTCTTTTTAAACGAGGAGGAACCTGGAAGGAAACTTTGAATTTTCCATCAAACGGAACTAAAGCGAATCCGATTGTACTTGACTCATACGGAACAGGCGAACTTCCATTATTTGACGGTGAACTTACTAGAGATAACTGTATAATGATTAATGGCAATGAATATATTACAATTAAAAATTTACAATTTACAAATGCGATAGGCGAAGGCGCTATAAGAATAAAATACGGAACCGGTGTTGTTGTGGAAGCTTGTACTTTTTATGTTACCGGACACGGCGGTGTAATGATTGAAAATAGTACTGATTGTGTTATTTCCCATAATAAAATGACTACACCTACTACTGAATGGAATTATCAGACAGACGGTATCTATTCTCAAAGAAATAATTCAAATACCTATGACGGAAATAATATTGTAATCAGTAATCAGCATCCTGATCAGCATTGCGACGGAATACAAACTTTTCAGGACGGCGATATTGTTTTAAAAAATAATTACATAGAGCAGGTAAATCATAAAACGGGAAATGCGCAAGGTATTTATTCAACTACTGCCGCAGGACATCATATTTATTTTAACAATGTAGTTAAAACTCCGAATACTTTGGCAAATACAATAGCATTCAGAAATTATGAGACAGGCACCGGAAACGTAGAAATTTATAATAATACAGTTATTACCGGCGGCGGAAACGCTATTCATATAAGCGAAGATCCTGGTGCTGTAATTAAGAATAATATTTTAATATCAAACGGAACAAGTTACTGTGTTAAGAATAGAATCTGCATTAACTAATACTACAAACGTAGATAATAACTTATACTTTAAAACCAGCGGAACAAATGAAAACGCTGTATATTATGATCCGGCAAATAAAGCTTTGGATATAAAAGGTTTACAAGCTCTGGGCTTAGCGGTACATGGATTATACGGTGATCCTAAATTGGATGCGAATTTTAAACCTCAGTCAACATCGCCGGGAATTGATGCCGGTGCTACTTTAGGTAATTCTATATTCACATGGGATAAAGGCGGCGTTGCCCGTCCGCAAGGAAATGGATTTGATATTGGCGCTTATGAATTTTCTCAGATTTCAACCGGTTCAACGGGTGTAACTGTTAATACTAAAATATTTTTACAAGGCGCTTACGAAAACGGTATAATGAATGATGTAGTAGCCAAAAACGGTGTTTTACCCGCGGACGAACCTTTTAATAAAGCTCCTTGGAATTATAACGGATCCGAAAAAGTAACTTCTGCTCCGCAAAACTCAGTTGACTGGGTGCTGCTTGAGTTAAGAAGTGAAGCAGCCGCTTCCTCTATAGTAGCGGAACGTGCCGCTTTAATAAATAATGACGGAAAAATAGTTGATTTAGACGGATCTTCTCCTGTTAAATTTGATAATGTAGAAAACGGAAGCTATTATATTGTAATTAGACATAGAAATCATCTTGCGGTTATGAGCGCGAAAAAAGTTAATCTTTCTTCAAATTCAGAGCTTTATGATTTTACAACATCCGCTAATCAGGCTTACGGAAACGATCCGACTGTAGATTTAGGAAACGGTGTTTTCGGAATGTACGGCGGCGACGGCGATCATAACGGAGTAATTAACGTTTTAGATTACGGCTCTGTCGGATCCAGCATGTTCAAAAGCGGATATGAAAACGGGGATTTAGATTTAAACAATACAGTAAATGTACTTGATTACAAAGAAACAAGTTCAGCGTTATTTAAGAGTAGTCAAGTTCCAAAATAAAACTTAATTCATTCATTTCTTGTTAAGGCTGTCTTCGGGCAGCCTTTTTTGCTTTTATACTTTCCTAAATAATAGAATTTCAAAAAAAATTTTCAGGTATTTAGCTTACTTATTTCAGGCATTCCCCGATTGTTACCCTACCTCTTATAGATTAGTTTTACATCAGAAATTATGACAAGATGTGCTAATATAAATAACAGAAAAACAGTTATGAACGACAATCATATGGGAGCCAAAATGAACTCATCAAAATGGAATAAGTTATTATTATCTATTTTTGCGGTTTTATTATTTACTTTTACATCTACATCATTTGCGCAAAGCTATTTGATGAGTTTAAAAAACGGTGTACAAGTTGACGCAAATACATATAAATTTGATGTTACCATGCAATCTACCGGCGCGGATTTCGCGTTAGATTCATATCAGTGCGTTTTTACATTTAATAAAGATATTGTAAACGGCGGTAATTTAACTTTTACTTATGTATCCGCTTCTTCTCAATTAAACAATGAACCAGCTTACGGTATAGGAATTAACACAGTTGACGGCGAACAAAAATTAACCTTTGCTTCCAGTCCTGCCGGTAATGATGTTATTTCCTCTACAGAAAAAAAGGTCGGTACTTTTGTTTTAAAGAATAGCAAAGCAATGGGTACAACAAATTATGCAATAACTTGGTCATTTACCGGAAATGTTAATACCATACTAACATCCGAAAATTCTAAAGTTATAACTAATCCTGATTACCATCAGAATTTATCTACCGGCGGAGTAACGGCAGTAGAGAATTCTGAAAACACGCCAAAAGATTACCGGTTATACCAAAATTATCCGAATCCTTTTAACCCCAGTACTTCAATTAAATACGCGTTGCCGTTTGAAAGCAATGTAACAATAGTAGTATTTAATACTTTAGGGCAAGAAGTTGATAAATTAGTTAATCAGGTTCAAAAACCGGGGAACCATCAATTAACCTGGAATGCGACTCAATATGCTTCAGGAACTTACATTTTCTCTATAGAGGCAAAAGCTGTTGACGGATCAAAAACATTTAAATCGACAAAAAAGATGATGCTGCTTAAGTAAAAGATTTTTTTCATAGCACTCCTTAGTTAGAAAGATCCTCTGGCATAAACCGGGGGATTTTTCGTATTAATATCCTCTTCTTCATTCCTAATTTTATGAGTAGTTAAAATAAAATTAGCCTTGAGAAAACGAAAAATATCTTCCGCCACAATTTGATGCCCTGTATTATTAAAGTGCCAATCGTATTGAAAAAAATAATTTCTCTTTAAATCCGATTGAAGAGGGAGATAAGGAATATTGTTTTCTTTGCACAATTCTGATACAAAAGCAGTACGTGTATATTCTTGATCTTCCACTTCCATGGGAGAAGGTATTATAATTACACCGAACTTCGCGTACTTTTCAACTTCATTTTTTAATTTTACTAATAATTTTTTAGTTATTTTATTTTGGTACTGTTCGTCAACAACCGGCGCGGCTTTAGCAGCATCGCCTATTTTAATATCCGTATGTGAAGTTATATAATTTTTAACGGCAAAAACTATTGCGGAATTTTCATATATCCATCTTTGAAAAGTAAGATAAGCAGTTTTAAACCATGAATCTTTATTCTGCGGAATTTTCAAATCTCCCGAAGTATCAAGATAAGCAAATCTTTTTCTTATGTTATCATCAAAATCATTACCTGTAAAAAAGACTAGAACTACAACATCCGGTTTTATAATATTTTTAAATTTCCTCATAGCAAGAATTTCCTGCGCGGTTCCGTATCCTTGCGAAGAAACATTTATTACATCTATATCATTTTTATAACTTGATTTAAGTTTTTTCTGAACAAGTTTTTGAAAAGTATTTTTATAACTAACTTCCATACTTTCTACATATGAATCACCCAAAAGTACTACTCGCGTTGCATTTTCGGAAAGAGAGGAAATATCTTCATCTCTAAACCCGTAATCGTTGTAATGAAAATCGGCGCGTATATTATCATCCAGCCGAACATAAGTTCCGTTTCCGTTCGGTATTCCGCGCCAGCCTAATTCTTTATCATACATTAAATTTCTTTTTACTTCTTGTACAGTAAAAATTCTTAGCGATATTTCCAGAATTGTAATACAGAAAATTGAACTTAGAATAATATGAATGAATAAAATAGATTTTTTAATTTTAAGTTTCTTTTTATTTGGCATGTTACCCCTTCGGAATTTGAATTCAATATTTTAAAATAACGTATAGATGAACGGAGCGACGGCGCTGCCCTGGCTTAGAACAATTAATAATCCTAATAAAATTAAAGTGATAGCAATAGGAAAAAGCCACCATTTTCTTTTAATTTTTAAAAATTCGAAATATTCCGAAACTATCTTAAATTTGCTCATGCATTTTCTCCTAAAACATTTTTTCATAATTAATTTTATTGTTGATGTTGTCTTTTTTTATCCAATAAGAATCTGCGCCGTCTTTAAATTTCAAGTTCATAAATTGTTTACCGAAAACTTTAGCCAGCAGGCCAATAGGCATCAGGACAAAATAAAACAGCACTGTTAAAATAATTTTTGAGACAAACCAACCGAGCAAAACCGCAATTGTCATCCAGTATTTATAAATATTTCTTAATTTTAACGGGAATAATAATCCGCCGGTTAAAAGGAAAACTCCCGCAGTACCGGTAATTACCGCTATAACTGAAACATTATTTTTAAGGATTAAAAAAACACTTAACAACGTGAAGATTCCGCCGACGGTGTAGGCAAATTTAACCAGACTCTTTTTTGAAAGATCAAGTTTTTCAATATCTGTATTTACATCATTAATCAAGCTCATACACTTGCCTCCAATTTATATCGTCATTAAACTCTGGCTGTTCTTTTTTATAGATAACAAAATTGCCTATAACTAAAATATCCATTTCTGTACGCATAAAACATTTATACGCATCCAGCGGGGACTCAACTATAGGTTCTCCCCTAACATTAAAGGAAGTATTTATTAAAATCGGACAGCCCGTTTTCGCGTAAAATTTTGCAAGTAAATCATAATAAAATTTATTCTCTTTACCGTCAACAGTTTGAATTCTTGCCGAATAATCAATATGAGTTACAGCGGGAATATCAGAACGACTAATATTCATTCGATTAATTCCCCACAACATTAATTCCTCAACCGTCATTTCCCGGCGTTTTTCTTCTTTAACATCCGCAACTAAAAGCATGTATGGGCTTTCTTCTGTTATATCAAACCATTCATTGACTTTATCGGCAAGAATAGAAGGAGCAAACGGGCGAAAACTTTCTCTAAATTTTATTTTTAGATTCATTTTCTTCTGCATTCCCGGAGATCTCGGATCACCGATAATAGATCGGTTCCCTAATGCCCTCGGTCCGAATTCCATTCTTCCCTGGAACCATCCCACAACATTTTCTTCTTGAATCAGATCAGTTACAATTTCTAATAAATCATCTTTTTGATAATAACTATAGGGAATATTATATTTTTGAAGAAAAAATTGAATTTCTTCATCGGAATAAGCCGGGCCTAAATAAGAACCTTTTTGTAAATCAACTCCTGTTCTTTTAGGGAGAAGCGGTTTATTTAGATAATGATGATGAGCTATAAAAGCCGCTCCTATAGCACCTCCCGCATCACCCGCTGCCGGCTGAATCCATAAATTATCAAAAATATTAGAACGAAGAAGTTTACCGTTGGCAACACAATTTAATGCTACACCTCCGGCCATACATAAATTTGTTTCGCCGGTTTCTTTTTTTACATGCCTTGCCATTTTTAGAACTATATCTTCCGTAACCGCCTGTATAGAACGTGCTAAATCCATTTCTCTTTGAGTTAATGTACTTTCGGGATCTCTAGCCGGTCCATTAAACAGTTTCTCCATTTTTTTATTCGTCATTTTCAATCCCGCCGCAAAATCAAAATAATCCATATTCATTTTGAATGAGCCGTCTTCTTTAACATCTATTAAATGTTCATAAATTGTATTTACATATTTTGGCTCGCCATAGGGAGCAAGACCCATAACTTTATACTCGCCTGAATTAACTTTGAAACCGGCAAAATAAGTAAAGGCGGAATAAAGAAGTCCCAGAGAATGCGGGAAATGCTGTTCAGCCAGGATTTCAATTTTATTTCCTCTGCCAATACCATAGGAAGAGGTAGCCCATTCGCCTACACCATCTATGGTTAAAAAAGCAGCGCTTTCAAAAGGTGAAGGGAAAAACGCAGAAGCCGCATGGGATTCATGATGTTCCGGAGTTAGAATTTTTCCGGTGAAACCGCTTTCTTTTTCTATTTGTTCTGAGATCCACAATTTTTGTTTCAACCATAGCGGAACGGCCATCAAAAAAGATTTTAATCCCTTCCCGGGATACGATAAATAAGTTTCTAAAATTCTGTTAAATTTAGTTATCGGTTTATCATAAAAAGCGATATAACTTATATCGTCTATTGAGATTCGCCCTTCTCGCAAACAATATTTAACAGCGTGTATAGGAAAATTTTGATCATGTTTTCTACGGGTAAATCTCTCTTCCTGCGCAGCCGCGATAAGTTCTCCGTTTTTTAGGAGACAAGCTGCAGAATCATGATAATACGCAGATATTCCAAGAATATTCATACTTAAGTATCCTTTAAAATTATTATTGTACCGGGAAATATTTATAAGCCAGTTCTCCGATTACTTTGCAAACGATATCCGGAGAAGACTTTATAATTGGCGCTACAAGTTTTTCTTTTAAGGCGCCGATCAGGCTGTTTTCCGGAACAGCGGGGAAATAGGAATAATAAAGGGAAGTTTCTTCGGCTGCCCAGCCTTTTTTAAATCTTTTCAAACCTTCATTATCAAAATCAGTTCTTCCGAAATCGTAAAATTTAATTCCCTTATTTATGCTTTGTTTTATGGTTTCCCAAATAATTAAATTATTCGGTCTATATTTCAAATACTCCGGATCTGAAGCATTATATTTATAAGTTAAAGTATTATTAAAGCAGAGGAATAATCCCGCAGCTATAGGCAGATTGCCTTTATAAACAACCGCGACAAAACCTAAATCATTTACAAAAAAGTTTTCATAAATTTGAGTAAAAAAGCTTCTCGGCTGAATAGGAACTCCTTTTTTCTTTCGTGTTTTAAGATGAAGGGCATAAAATTTTTCAATTGCAGCCGAATCATTTTCTAATTTAACACACAATCCGTCCTTGGCTGCTTTTTTAATACCTTGTCGTTTTGTTCTATGAAAAGCTTTAAGCATATTTTCGGCCGTGCCTTCAACCTTAGTAACATGAAGCACTGCCGAAGAGGCCGAATTAAATTCATTATCTACGGTCAAGTTGGATAGAATTGCAATAAAACCAACTTCACCTTCCTTTTGTTTTTGTGTTAAAAATTCAAGAAGAGTTTCTAATTGTTCTTTTGAATTATATAGAGGATTGCAGTAATCAGAAAACGGAAGCGATATCCATTTTTTCTTATTCAATACACTGCTAATCTCACAGAAAGGAATACCTGCTGTTATTTGATTATTTTCAAAAACACAAACAGCAAAAACGCTGTAATTATATTGGCCGTGCAGAACGCTAAGCCAGGATGGATGATGAAAAATATTTGCGTCAGGATGAGAAGAAATAAAATTCAACCATCTTTCGTCTTTTATTGGGTTAATAATTTGTAGTTCCATATTGCTCGCATCTCTTTATTTAAGTGAATAGAAGTCTGTTTAATTACCATCGTTTCTAATCAGCCGTAAATATGCGGCTGAAGCATTTCTAATATTCAGTAATCATGGCTGTTCTTATAAAACAGAATTACTTTTATTAGAAATGACAGACGCATTTTTTACAGCATTACCTTTTTAAAAAGGATTCACCGGTGATTTTTTTAGATCTGTGAAGATCAATGCAAGCTGCGCAGCTCTTAAGGATAGGAGACCAAAACCTCCTTTAAATTTGAGTTGATTTTCCGGCCGGATTATTCAACTTCAAAAACTCTGTCATTTTCAATTTTATAACGCTTCCGCGATTTTTCACAGAAGGCATAACCTTTATCATCAAAATTTAATTTTTTCCCGGCTTCACTAACCCAGCCTATTATTTTGGCGGGATTACCTACAACCAGCGCAAAATCGGGAACATCTTTCGTTACTACACTTCCGGCTCCTACTAAAACATTTTTACCGATTGTATTTCCGCAGACTATTGTGGCGTTAGCGCCGATAGACGCTCCTTCTTTAACTAAAGTTTTTACATAAAATTCTGAACTTGCCTGAGGGTATTTACATTTAGGATCCAGAATATTGGTAAATACCATTGAGGGACCGCAAAAAACAAAATCTTCTAAAGTAACACCTTCATATATAGAAACATTATTCTGAACTTTACAATTATTTCCGATAGTTACATGGCTTCCTATATTAACATTTTGGCCGAAGATACAATTCTTTCCGATTTTGCTTTCTTTTTGAACATGGCTGAAATGCCAAATTTTTGTTCCTTCTCCTATTTCGCAAGGTTCGTCCACAAAGGATGATTCATGCAGAAAATAGCTCATAATTTTTATCCTCTAGATTTAATATTTGTGAAATATTCGGATGTACATATTCATATTTATTACTTATAGGAGAATTACGAATATTATGCACAAGCTGAATTGAAGGCCGTGCTTCCTTAATTCCGAACCCGTTTCCGGCGAGAGTTTCTTCATATACTCTTGTATGAAGATCTGTAAATCCGTTACTGAATTGAATTTCTTCACCGTCAACAGTAATGGAGCGGAAAGTTGGTTTACCCTCTTCTACAGCTTGTTTGGGAAGATCGTTTTTATCAATTGAAAGGAACCATCTAACATTAGCATTTTCTAATTCTAATATTCCACCTATTTGTTTATTGTTTGAGATATGAACTTCACTATTCTGAACATTCCCAAATAACCAAATAAGCATATCGAAAAAGTGAATTCCTATATTTGTCGCAATTCCTCCGGATTTTGATTCAACTCCCTTCCAGGAATAATGATACCATAAACCTCTTGAAGTAATATATGTTAAAAGAACATCGGCTTTTTGCGTTTTCTTAGACGCTTTAATTTGCTCGCGCAATTTAAGCAGAGAAGGATGAACCCGCAATTGAAGAACAGTATTCACTTTACTTTTAGTTTCGCTTTCCAATTCTTCTAAAGCGTCAAGGTTCCATGGATTAACAACCAGGGGTTTTTCACAAATTACATCCGCGCCTAATCTTAAAGCGGTTCTTATATGAGCATCATGCAGATGATTAGGAGCGCAGACCGTTAAATAATCTATTTTTTCATTGTTCGAACTTCTTCTTAATTTTTCCAAATGACGGTCAAATCTTTCAAATTCAGTAAAGAAACTTACTTCCGGGAAATAACGGTCGAGAATACCTACAGAATCATGCGGATCTAGCGCTGCAACCAAATTATTATTTGTATCGTGAATAGCTTTTAAGTGCCGTGGGGCTATATAACCCGCAACTCCCGTTATTGCAAAATTTTTCATTACTAATATTTTTCCTTTCTTTTATTTTCTAATTTCAAGCTTCCGCGTATTCAACTTTTTTTGAAGGCAGAATAGCGTCTAAACATTTTTTATACACTTCCCGCGAATATGCGGGGGTAAAAATTCTGAAGGCATTTTCCTGCTGCAATTTTTTTATATTTTCTCTGTAATACAAATTATTTTCAAGTATATCTTCAATGCCTTCGGCAATAGATTCAGGGGAAGAAGGCTTAACAGCAACTCCGACATTATTGAATAAACCATCAAAGCCGGTTTTTTGAGAATATAAAATAGGTGTTCCGTTTAATAAAGATTCTCCGTATACTAATCCGAATGTTTCACCCCGACTGGGCATAACAAACGCTTCCGCTTCTTTATAATATTTATCCATTTCCGAATTTTTAACGGCGCCAAGAAAATTAACTTGCTTTGCAATTCCAATTTTATTGGTTAAGTGTTTTATCTTCTCTAAGTAATTTCCGTCGCCAATAATATTCAACTTCAGATTTTCATCATTAATTATTTTCATCGCATAAAAAAGATTTTTCAGATTTTTTCTTTTTGCCGATCTTTTTTCTAATCTAAGAACAATTAACAGCAATCTTTCGCGAGGAGAAATATTATAATTTGTATTTTCTCTAACAACTCTATTCGGCAGCGATACAAGTTTTTCGTTTATATGCTGAAAGAAAAATTCTTCACCCATTATCTCTCTTATTGAATCAACCATATAGGGAGCGACGTGAAATATTTTTGAACTTTTAATTAAAACCTTTTTATAAAAACCGATAAGATCTTTTCTATATTTTAATACGGCAAAATCAGTTTGCCTTAATGAAATAAATAACGGAATTTCAAGTTCCCGGGCAAGATAATAACCGATTGCTCCTTCGTAAGTTAATTTATGCGCATGAATTACATCCGCGGAATCAAGATTAATAAGTTCTTTTTTATCCGCTTCAATTATTTTATTATAGCCGCGTTTCATGCATGTAGAAAGAAATAAACCAAACGGCAGACTTAAAGTATTTACACATAGCTGCCCTCTATCATTGGTATGTGTTGATTCCTTCGCGGGATTTCTGACGCGATCGAGTCTTATTACTTTGGTATTCGCAATATTTTGTGTCTGCTGAACCAAATCACCTACAGCCGTGGTAACAGGACCATTTTTTCTTTCTGAATAATCAAACGATAGATGCAGTATAGTTGACATTAAAACTTTCCCTTTTTACTCTGTTTCTTCTATTAATTCAAATTCTTCATTTTCATAAACCGAATCAGTAAACAAAGCAAGATATGCAAACATGAACATAATTCCGCTCATTATACCCGGCCGGAATAATGTAGATTCCTGGAAATTTATAATTAAAGCGGCGACAATAAACCATTTCCAGAATTGTTCCCCGTTATATCTTGCCAAATTTATAAAATAATTAAATATCATTCCTACTAAAATAAATAATCCTATTATTCCTACTTCATTAAGAATATCTATATAACCATTATGCGCTTGTTTCGGCAGCCAAATGTAAATATTGTAAAGCAGAAGCAATGAATTATTATCTAAGACCCAAAAACTTTGGAAACCGGCGCCTAACCAAGGATGTTTACCAATCTCTTTAAAAATATCGCCCCAAATTTCAGTACGTCCCGTAAAGGTCATGTCTTTTCCCATATCACCGAATAAGCTTTTGCCGATATCCGGCGCCAGCGTTATCGCGAGAATAAGAAGGGCAATTAGGGAAAAAATGGTTAGTGTAGAAAGGATTCTTCCTACGCCCAACGTTTTAAATTGATCGTCTAAAAAGAATAAAAACCACGCGAAGACGATAAAAACAAAAGTTAAAGTAGATGTGGTGCTGGATGACCCTATTAGTAAAACAATTGATATTGCCAGCATAAACCACGCGAAAACCTTCCCTTTATATGAGTCAATTTTCAGCGAATAAAACCAAATCAAAGCACTTAATAAACTTGCTTGCCCCAGAAAATTTTTATGAGTAGCAATTCCGCGCCACATTCCATATTCATCTCTTGCGGCCGGCACAGTAAAAATAGTTACTAAAGAAATTATTATATACGGAGCAAACAATATTTTGAAGTATTTAAATAAATCTTTTGAAGAACGTGTATGCAGCAGTCCGGCTAAAAGCACTGTATAAGCGGTGAATATCTGGAACAATCTTTTAAAAGACACAAATTTATAATCGGACCAAAGTATACTTAGTGAGCACCATAGTAAAAACGCGAATAGAATTTTTTCTCGTTTAATTATAGTTACTACTTCTCTAAGTTTAGGAATAAGCGCAAAGCATGAAGTAAGAAAAAGCGCTGAAAACACAATTTGATTAACAATATTAGAAGTAGCTATGTCGTCAATATCGGCAGCTCTTTCCTGAAACGGAAGATGAGTTCCGTAAATAACGAAAAACCAGAAGACGAAGAAAGAAAATTTAGCGATAAAAGAATAGATATTTTCTCTCGTTTCCGCTTCTTCTAAATATCGAATGTCCTGTATGTTACTTTCCACGTATTCCATAAAATTATTTATACTCTTGATAATGATAACCAAAAATCGCGGATAAATGCCCGACATTTCCGGCAAATTTCAGCATCCAATGAGTACGCCATTTTCTAAGCGGAGTTGAAATAATAAAAAAGAAAATGCTGATGATACTGAAGCTAAAAGCTCTTCCCATTAAAATAAATTTGGTAATCACTTTATCCTTTTTTGTAAGTTCAATCGCGCTTCTTGTGTAAGAATTACCCGCCCGGAATGATCTTTTAACTAACCAATTAATATTGGTTCTGTTTGAGGGCATATATTCCGTAACATAGGCTTCATAACAGCTAATATATTTAGCGCCTTTTCTTTTCATCCTTCTGAAAAGATGGGAATCTTCTCCGCCGGTAAGTCCGTAAGAAGGATCGAATGGGCCTTCCATCGATTTTATCAAATCCGCTTTTACAATACAATTTGAAGTACGGGTAAATGAAACTTCTTCACCGGTGGGAGGAAGTTTTTTGTCATACAACTTACTTTGCTTAATCCATTCCGGAGTATCCTCATTAAAAATGGGAATTACTCTTCCAAAAACCGCATCGGCTTTATAATCCTCTAAAGTTTTTACGAGCAGCGCTGCCCAATCCGGTGAAGCAATTTCATCATCGTCAACAAATAATATATATTTCCCTCTAGATTCATGAACCGCCTTATTCCGGGTGAGACAGATATTTTTTTCCGGCTGCGTATAATATCTTATTTTCATACCGGAACTTTCTATAAATTCTTTAACAGTTTGTTCGGCCGATTTTTCAACATCATTATCCACAGTAATAACTTCCAGTTCTAAATTTTGCGGAAGATTCTGATTCCGTAAACTGTTTAACAAATCGTTTAAAAGCTGAGGCCTTTTATAAGTCGCTACGCATACTGAACAAAGCATTTAGTTTAACCTTAACAATTATTTTAAAATTTCTACGTTGTCTATATATCCTTTTACAATTCCGTTATCGGATTGGCCCGGCCCTGTGCTTATCCATAATTCCATATATTGTGTATCTTCATCAATTGTAAAAGTTAAATTTTCCTGTTTCCAGCCTTCCACGGCTTTAATTTTTTCATCAATTAACGGATGTCTTTCGCCGACATCAAAATTGTTATTTTTCATTAATCTTATTTCAAAAATACCTACATCAGCTTTTACCCAGAATGATAGTGTGTATTCTTTTCCAACAACCATATTGTTTGTGGAGATTGTAGTATATATTCCACCCCAGCTTCCCCACACGGAATCCGGATGATCTTTGGATTTATCATAAGAAATTTTTAAGCTGTGGCTGCCAACGGCAGCGGTTTCGGTAGTTGTATTGAAATAATTAAATTCAGGAGTACCGGCCAAACGTGTAAGCCAATAATCCGGAATAATTCCGTCTTTTGATTGCTCAAAATCTCCGTTGCTTACCAAATTGGTTCCTTTAACTTTAATACTTACAATATTACTTGCCGATACAGCACCATTATTTGAAATAGTATAAACACGGTAATAATTGTCAATGCCTGTACTAAAAGTATTATCAATAAAAGTAGTATCATTATTCGAAGAAGCCGTAAAAATTTCCACTCCGTTAGTATCTAATAAATTAGATGAAGCACCTCTGTAGATTTTATAATTTTTGAAAGAGGAAGAATTTGCCTTACTCCAGCTTAAAGGTATTGAAACAGAGTCTACTTTATTCGCATCAATCGCGAATAAATGAACGGGTTTAACAAGAGATATAGTACCAAGGTCTGTTTCCGCGTTGTTTATATTAATTGAATTTTTCTGCTGTACAAATTGGTTATCTTCAAATTGTTTTATCGCGGAAAAATTATGATCACCTGTTGTAAGAGTAGAAACTTCAAAATCACCGTTTGAATTTGTTGATGTTTTCCATTCTTCTTTTCCGTCAAAATTTACTTGCGCATTTGCAACGGGAACACCATCTATTACTATTTTCCCTTTAACTCTAGAATTTCCCAACGAACTATTGGGATCATTGTTTTTCGGTAAACATCCATTAATCCCTAAGACTAACAGAATAACTATCGATATTTTAAAAATAATTTTCATTCTTATTTTGGCTCCTAAAATGTTCAATTGTAGTTAACTTTGTTTCATTTATGTACATGCAATAAGGATACCAAAAAATAAATTGCCGATTTGCTGTATTTTGGGGATTATTTTCAGAATAAGAAATGTATAGGCGTTTGATATCCGAACTTGCAGTGCAAAAAACGAATGGTACTACTGTTTGAATTTTGGAATTAAATTAAAACACAATTTAAAATAAAATTTAAATTCTTTTATAAAAAGCCATCCTAACGCAACATAAACAGCAATAAAAGTTAATTTAAATATTAAAGAGTCATAACCAATTAAAAAATAAATAAAAGCTGTTGCCAGTATTATAAACAGCGGCTTTAAGTATTTTATAACTCTAGCGTCTATTCCGGCTTTAACAAGATAAGAATAGAATATAATTTGAGAAACTATATTCATTGTTAGAAGTGAATAAACCGCACCGATAAATCCGAATAAAGGAATTAAGATTAAACTTCCGCCGATGCTGATGATACTTGAGACTGAATTAACTTTAACGGGAACTGATGAATAACCCGCCGAAACTAAAGAATATCCCATTATATTAGATATTGCACGTAAATAAAAGTTCAGCATAAGTAAAGCAAAAGCTAAAGACGACCCTAAATATTTTTCAGAGAATAAAAGAATTATAATTTCGTTTCTGAATAAAAAAGCTATAAGTACGCAAAACGTAGTTATTAACGAAATAATAACTAAAGATTTATTCATTAAATTTTCGGCCGCGTCCTTATCCCCTTTCGAGAATAACTGCGAGATATTTGGAAAGTAAACTATAATAAAAGAATGAAATATTTTTTTCAAAGCCTCCGGTACTTTCTGTGCTACATCATAATATGCAACACTAACAGGGCTTAAATAAGCACCAATTATGAAAATACTTATTCTATCATAAGTGAATGTAAGCAGGTTGTTAAAATAAAGCGGAATGCTGAACTTCAAAATTTTCTTATATTTTTCTTTATCCGTCGCGCCTAAAGAAATTTTCTTAAACGGCACTACACTTATTTGTGTAACAACAGCCAAAAATGTTGTACCTATTTCGATATAAACTAAATTAAGAAGGCTAAGTTTTCCGTAATTCATAAAAGCTAAAATTAGTCCCACTCTTACAGCGGCGGAAATAACTTGTACCAGAGCATATTTTTTAAATAAATTTAATCCTTGCAGCAGATTGTAAAACAGATCCCGAAAACTGGTAAAGAAAAACAGCAGCGGAATAAGCATTACGAAACTCTTAATTTTAACACTGAAAAGCGGCACAACAAGATCGCTTAACGCATAAAAAAGGACTGCAACTAAAATTAGCTGTGCGGCACGCATTAAAATAACGGGAGAAAAAACATTCTTCCTCTCTTCTTCATTTTCAGAAGAAATAAACTTTACCAGTGTGTACTCAAGGCCTAATCCGCCTATTAAATTAAAAAGATTAACCACAAGAATAATGATGATATAAATACCGAATTCTTCTTTAAGCAAATGCCTTGTTAAAAGCATAATACTTACAAAATGGAACGCCATACTGGAGATGGTTCCTATTGAAGCTGCGGCAGATCCTTTTAGAAATTTTTTCTTAAAATTTTTATCCATAAAAACGATTTACTCTTTTGTACTAATTTAATTTTTCGCTGAAAGAAATTGTTAAATTATTAAACTCGGCAGATATATATTTCAACAATGTAAAGATAAAAAGCAGTACGCCCGTCATTTCCAATAGCTCTTCAAAATTTGTAAGGAAAGAATAAGATAAATTATTTTCTCCGTGTGTGCTTCTAAAAATACTATCTATACATTCCATTCCAACTGCTCCCATAACATAAACTAAACCGGAGAGAATAAACCAGAACTTAAACTTGTTAGGAAGATTCATAATAAATTTAAAATAAAGTACTGCCAAAACCAGAAGAAAAGCCGCTGCCGGAATTACCCATGCAAAATAAATTATTCCGCCGGAACCAAGTAAAGCTCTTATCGGAGTACTTGTTTGTTCGTGAAGCTGAACTGATTCATCAATTGACATAAGAAGAAAAAGTAAAGAAAGGAATGACCATTGTCTTACGAATTCATCTTTTTCAGCCCGCTTAGCGAAAGCAATTGTTAAAAGAAGTAAAGAAGTAATTAACAAAGTTGCCGAAGAATACCATGTAGGAAAATTCCATTCTTTATCTAAATCAAATAATGAAACAATATACCTGTCGCGCCCAAAATCATATTTATAAATTTGCCCTATAAATGAGGCCGCCGTAAGAATGATTACAAAAACTCCCAAGAAACGAAAAATTTTATTAGGATCAATTTTTATTTCAGTCCTATCAGCTTTAGGCTCATCATTTAATTTACCTATAATTTTTGTTCTTTTTTTTCTGGTTAACTGCTCCAATATTTATCCTCCGAAATATCAATATACAGATTCACTCTTTTTAATTTTTTTATGCGGATGTTTTACTTCCATTAATGATTCTTCATTCATCAGCCTTCTCATTAAGCTTAAATATCTGCCGGCCATAATATCCCAAGAAATCATAGAGATAGCGTTTTTAGCAGCTTCAACTTGTGTTTTTCTTTTTTCAGGATTCATAGCTAATTGATAAATATTATCGGCCAATTCAATGGGTTCACCATCTTTAACATAAGTTAGGGCGGATTTACCAAAAGTCTTTTTTAAAGTTTCCAAATCTGTCGCAACTACAGGAAGTCCCGCGGCCGCGTATTCAAATGTTTTAGTTGAAAGAGCAAGGTTCATATATTCATTGCTTTCATAAGGAACAACACCAATATCACAGTCTTTAATTATATCGGAAATTTCCTCAAGCGACCGTCGGCCTAATAAAAAAACATTTTCTTTTAATCCTAAATCTGCAATTTGTTTCTCCAGCTTTTTTTTGTAGCTATCATCATATTTCCCATAGACAAAGAAGATGCTGCCGGGAATAAACTCCTTTACATATTTCATTGATTCAACCGCTAAATGAATTCCGAATCTTTCGGCTATTGTACCGTGGTAAAGCAGCTTTAAATCTTTTTTAATCTTTGAATAATTCCTATCCCGGCTAAATTTAAATATAGAAGTATCGGGTGTATTAAGAACCAAGGTTACCTTTTCTTCGGGAGTTCCTCTGCCGACTAACTTTTCTTTACAACCGGCCGTAACAGTAATTACTTCATCGGCGAATTTACAAGACCGCTGTTCGATTATTCGTACAACTTTACTGAATATTTTACCTTTTTTACCTGACCATTTCGCGTCAAATAGTTCAGGAGTTAAATCATGAATATCGAGCACAATTTTAACACCCTGTAATTTTTGAAAAATTGTAGTAAATACATGATAATCGGGCATATTATGTATTTGTACAATAGAATATTTTCTTTTAGAGTGAAGAAGCTGCAGCTTAAAAAATGATTTTAGAAAGAAAATAGAAGACGTTAATAAATATCGAACAATATTTTCTTGGTTAGTATGTTTCATAATTCGATGTGCTGTAATATTACCAAATGATTCTACTTTGGATTGGCCATCGTATCTAATACAAAATATATCTACTTCATATCCAGCTTTTGCAAGTACCTCTGCTTCTCGGCGTACGCGAGGATCAAATGGGTACGGCGACTGTGTTATCATACATATTCTCTTCATCTACAATCCTTATTTATTAGTTATACTTTTTATTATTTAATGCCGGTGCGGCCTTGTAAGTTATTTTAGGTTAGAAAATTTTTTGCTGCCCGAATTATTCTATTCCCGGTTATCCACGTAAGGTCAAAACATCTTTTTATAAACGGCTTTATATCGTCCGAATCATAAATAGAATAAATTTTATGTTCTTTATAAGGCGCAAGAAAATTTTTCATAGAATATTTTCCTGTTAAAAATCTGCCGGAAGTAGTAAGAATATCTCTTATTTCGTCTATCCAAAAAACATCTTTTTTATAATCCTTGGTTTCCGGTAGAATATTATTTACAACATGGTTGTATATAATCCATTGAAAATTAATTCCGCATTCAATAGCTAAAGATGCCGACCTGTTACTTCGGCCGTTTAACTCCATTAATTTATAAATATTATCCCGTGAATCTTTCTTAAATTCCATACATGAATAACCATTAAATCCCAGTGCTTTAATAAATTTTTTTGCCGGGCCGGAAACTTCAGGAATATCGACGGAACTTTTAACTACGCAGGGAACTCCATATTTTGGCGGTGAGAGACGAACTTTTTCAGCAATAAATTCCGCGATAACTTCACCGTTTGCGAAATAAGAATTGTAATTTACCCCGTTATCATCTTCTCCCGGAATTAGCTCCTGAACCATTACTTCAATATTATGTTTGGCGGCTTCTTTATAAGCCTTTAACATTTCTTTATAGGAATATACTTCCTGCATTTTCCGCTTAAATTCTTCAAAATAAGTATGACTATGGGTCGGTTTTATAATGCATGGATACATAACCTTTTTTCCGTATTCGGCTAATTCATCCTCAGAACGAGGGACAAGAGTTTTGGGAATAGGAATATGTAACTTCTCAGCCAACTGATAAGTAAATTTTTTATCAATAAATTTTTGGGTAATATGCCAATCGGTGGCGGCAACCAAAAAATATTTTTCCAGCAGCCTTTTATTCCTGGAAACAGATGAAAGAGTTTCATCATCGGCCGGCAATAAAATACTTTTCCCGATTCTCTTACCGATTTCTATTAGAGACGATATAAATTTTACTTCTTCTTTTTCCGGGTGAGGAACAATTATTTTTTCATTTACATATTTCGAAACAAATCCCATGTCATTTTTTTCATAATAAAGCGCGATTATGGGAACACCTTTTTTTCCTAAAGCTCTTATAGTGCCTAACCCGCTGGTATGGCTGGAAAGAACAACTGCCGGAACTGAAACTTTTTCTTCATAAGGAATTTTTTGTTCCGAATCTAGTATTTTTATACTTCTGTCTATTTTTTTATTTAAAATTTCAGTTTGTAACATTTATAAAACCTTCTCTTCTCTTTCATTTAACAGCATTGATTTTTCAATCAGTTTTTCTTCTTTACTTTTAGTTTGTGGTACATCGTAGCGTTTTTCTTCATCAGCCAATTTCCTTTCTTCAACAAAAAATTTGGTTAAATCTTTTGGAAGAGCATGGTAATATTCACCTTCATATTTATCTTTTACATAGTTCAGCAAGTCTTTGTATATTTTTACTGAAAATTCTTCCGGTCCGTTACTTCTTTTATTAAAATTTATATAATCCGGATGAACATTAAGCAGCGCCATTCCGCCTTTTTCGGCAATCCAGTCAATTTTCTTTTTCCAAATATCAATATTAGGTTCCTTCATTATTACGAAAAGAGAAAAATCCTGCGGAAGCGTATATGGAAGTTCTACATATGATTTTTTATTTTTTTTATCTTCAACTATAAACGGAAAGATGGTTCCGCAGCCATCTGACTGTGGTTCAAAAGGATCTGTATCAAAAGTGGAAGCATCATATTCTATATTTAATTCATTTATCCATTCAAGGTTATGATGCATTGAAGGAGAACGAAATCCGCATGAGTTCCATTCTCTTAAATATCTATTTATTTTTTTTGCTCTGCATAAAAATTCTTTTTTAGAAAGATAAAGTTTACCATCATGTTGTAAACCGTGAACTCCAACTTCAAAACCATTTTCGGTAAGAAGTTTTCTTAATTCAGGTGAAACTTCGTATCGTTCCGGAACAAAATTAAAAGATGATCTAAAACCCAATTCTTTTTCCAGCATCATTAGGCGGTAACATTTATCATGGCCAAATTGAAGTTCAACATCATGTGTAAGAATAAATGCGAATTTTTTCCCTCTTGGCCAACCATGCCAATTATTAGGGGGAACCGCTGAATTCTTTTTAATAGGCCAAGTATCTCTATATAAGTCAACTTGCCTATTTACAAGCTGCCTTCTTAAAAATAGTTGGGTCCTTCTTGGAATGATAGGTTTTATAAAGTAGTATGTATGTTTCATTCTCATAAGGTTTCCCCGCAGATTTTGTTACTAAAAATTGTTTAAGATAAGCAGGTTAAAAACTTTAACCTGCTTGTGCTATTGTTAATTGGACTGTACGAGCGCGGTTGAATTTAATTTATAACCGTAACCGTAGCCGTAACGATATTTAAAATTTGATTTTTCTATAACGGCAGCATTTATAACAGAACCGATAATGTTTATGTTTGCATCATGCAGTTCATGAATTCCCCATTCAACACTGTCTTTGAAGCTATGCTCAGGACGTAAAATAAGTACGGCATCTTTTACCAATTTTCCCAGAATAAGAGTATCTACAACTCTGGTAACAGGAGGCGTATCAAAAATTATATAATCATACTCGGAAGTATTAATCATATTGAATAATTTTTTCATTCTTTCTGATGAAAGTAAGTCTGCCGAATCATCACTAACACCTCCGGCAGGAAGAATATCGAGTGTGTCCACAACTTTGTTATAGATATATGGTGATTCTGATTTATTCATCAAGTAATCAATCAAACCCGGTGCGTCATTTGGTATATCGAATAAGGTTGACAGAGTACCTTTTTTAAGATCGCAGTCAATAACTAAAATTTTATTTCTTGATTTAGCCAATGATATTGCCAAATTAGCTACAATAGTTGTTTTCCCGGTATTTTCTTCAGAAGAAGTAAACATTAGAGTCTTTTTTCTGTTTCCGAAAAATATGGAAAGCTTAGTTTTTAATATTCTGTATGATTCCACAAACCCTTCCTGATCTCCCATAAGCGCCACAAATCGATTTGCGTAATCTTTGGCGTTTTTTACTCTGTTCCATAAATTTTTTGAATAACTGGGGATAATCGCAAAAATAGGGAGATGAAAATCCTGTTCGAGATCATCAAGATTGACAAGTTTTTTACGGCGGTATTCAAGAACAAAGATGGCAAATATTCCTATTAGAGTACCAATAATTAAACCGGCCGCTAAATTAAACTTCTTTCTTGGTGTAATCGGTTCCAGCGGAACATGCGCGGAATCTACTACAACTATATCCTGAAGTTTAGATAATTCCGCCATTCTCATCTCTTCTCTTTTATCTAATAGAAGTGTATACATTTTTGCGTAAACATCCTTCTGGCGCAGCAGTCCGGCTAATTTATTTTCTTGACCAGGCAAAACACTCATTTTGTTATTGTACTTAGCAAGCATAGAATTCATTTTATCAAGCTTTTTCTGCAAAGTGTTAGTAATAATTTTATAAGAAGTTAAAGTGTTATTATTATAGTTTGTAAGTTTATTTTTGATTTGGGAAATCTGATTATCAATGTTTACAACTTCAGGATGATTTTCAGTTCTTTTCTGAAGTAAATCGAGACGTTTTAATTCAAGATCGGAAAGCTGCCGCAGTAATGTTGTAAACGGAGAATTATTCTGATCCGTACCTTGAGGTGTTAAATATGTTTGATCGAAATATCCCTTTGATTTAAGCTCTTTTTTCATATCCTCATACTTATTTTCATAAGTAGTAAGCTCAAGCTGCGTTTTCATTTTTTCGGCTTCAAGGTTACTTATAAACTGAACCAAATCCTGAGAGCTCGCGTCAATAGTCATCAGTTTATGAGATGATTTATAATCGCTTAATTTTTTTTCGGCATCTTCTAGTTTGGAAGTTATCTCGTCTAAATTTTTATCAACAAAATTAAATGAATAATGTATTGTCTGTTTCTGCTGATCAATCCTGGCTTCTCTAAAATTATTGGTTATTTCATTTGCTATTGCAGCAGCCGAATAAGAAGATTTACTGTTTACGGTTATTTGGAATACATCTGTTTTTGCCTTCTGTTCAACGCTTATATTAGCTTTTAAAGCTTTTAATGTTGAATAGTAGCTGTTCACGTCAAAAAATATTTTGCTTCCTTCCGCCGCATCCGGCCAGTAAAAAGCGGTGCTGAAATTTTCAAAATGAAATTCGGCTACATTACTGTCTTTAACCGCCTGACGCTCAATTAAACTGTCATTCGCAGCATTATAAAGGTCATATGTATTTTTCTTGTTTTTTACAATCATCAACTGGTATTTTTGATCCGAATGATCCAGATGAACATTTGTAAATTGTGGATATTTACCGGCATTTTTAGCTTTTTCAATATATTTATGTCTGTAATCAACTAAGGATTGTCCTGAATTTATTACTCCGGTACCTGTTTCAATAGAATTAATTTTTAGAAATAGCCCTAATTTTTGAATAGTTTTATCCAAAACATCAGTTGTTTTTACAAGTGCTATTTCTGTTTCAATTTCATCAGTATTTTTTAAACTTATAATTTTTGAAAGCTCATCCGGATTATAATTTTTTTCCTCTTTTTCTTTTTTTAGAACCACAGTAGATTCATACGTTGGAGTAGCAAAAAAATTATATGCAAAAGCAATTGCAACAACCGCTAGTATGGAAGTAATTAAAATAAATTTTCTTCTTCCTATAATTGTTAATGCTTTTTCTAAATGCGCTTCTTCCTGTTTTTTCCTATAAACAACTGGAATCTTTCTATTAGCCATGTTTAATTCCTATCCTATTATTATTGCTAATCTTTAAGAACGAATATTTTTATTTTTTTATCAGTATTGCTACAATGGTTGCTACTGCCGCTAAGCCAGATACAATAAACGCCGTATTTTTAAAACCTACCCACCATTCTCTCGGAACGTAAATTCGATCCCCGGATTTTAAGCCGATATCGCTTACTGTGCCGGCGTTTTCTACAATCTTTTCGGCATCAACCTCAAGCTGCTTATCATCCCTAACTATATAAGTTCCGTCTAAATTTGCGTCATTCGTTTGTCCTCCGGCCATCGCGAATAAATCGGATATTTTTTCTATTCCTGTTACATAATAAGATCCCGGTTTTTTAACTTCGCCCAGAATATTTATTTTATAGAGCGGCTGTATCGTTAGTTCGGGATCACGGTACAGTGAATCATATTTTGTGTGTATCTCAGAACTTATATCTTCAAACGATCTATTATGAGTTGAAATTAATCCTAAATACGGAAGCTGTACATTTCCGTCCTTCTGTATATAATAATCGCCGGAAATAGATTCTGGGACATTAAAAAGTGTAATTCTAACGCCGTCACCTGGATTAAGATCTTGTGCTTCATTTTTACCGAAACTTAATACTGTAAATATTACGCTTAAAAAGATTATATATCGTTTCATAGTTTTCTTGCCTAGATTTTTCTTCAAATAATAAATTTTATTAAACTGCCTCGTTCAGTTGAGATTGTTTAATAACTTTTGCAGGCACACCGGCAACAACTGAATTCGGAGGTACATTTTTAGTTACTACTGCTCCGGCGCCTATTATAGAATTCTCACCGATTGTTACTCCGCAAAGTATTGTTGCGGATGAACCGATTGAAGCACCTTTTTTTACTGTGGTTTCAATTAGCTGCCAATCGGAATCGGTTTGCACAGAACCATCAGGATTTATTGAGCGGGGATATTTATCGTTAATAAATGTTACATTATGCCCCACAAAAACTCCGTCCTCAATATGAACGCCTTCGCAAATAAATGTGTGCGAAGATATTTTACAATTTTTTCCGATTGAAGCGTTCTTCTGTATCTCCACAAAAGTGCCTATTTTAGAATTATCATCAATTGAGCAGCCGTAAAGGTTTACGAATTCATAAATCTTTACATTATTACCTAGTTTAACATTGTTTAATTTTTTTAATTCCATTATTAAAATCCCACTGCTTTTTCTACATTTTCTTTTTTGCTTTTTATATTCTTTTCCTTGGGAATAACTTTTACAACTTTATTTATATTAATTAAGCTGCCGCTATTCTTAATTGATTTATTTGACGCTTCAAGAATTTTTACAACTTCAAGTCCTTCAATTCCGTTCGTTAAAGGCTGTCTATCTTCTATTATAGAATCAATAAATTCTTTAGCGCCCAATGCTAGCGCTTCTGTTTGTTCAATTTTTGGCGAATACATATCACCGGTTCTATACTGTATAAGGGCATTATGGATACTTTCGGTAGATTTAAAATCTACACCGCAATCATATACTTTTAATTTTTCAGAGGTTTCCATATCATCAAAAACCAACATTTTTTTTGTGCCGGCAACAATCATTCGTCTTATTTTTACGGGTGAAGTCCAGTTTACATGGAAATGTGCGAAACAGCTTTTATTTTCGAAATGAACTGAAAGATGCGCTATGTTTTCTTGATCGAAATAGTTAGCAATGCCGTTTGCAGTAACCGCGGTAACTTTTTTACCCGATAAAACATAATTCATAATGGAAAGATCATGCGGAACAAGATCCCACATAACATTTACATCGTTCCGGAAAAGTCCAAGATTTATTCTAACAGAATCAAAATAAATAATATCGCCTAATTCGCCGGAATCAACCAGTTCTTTCATTTTTTGTACAGCGCCGGTATAAATAAAAGTATGATCTACAAATATTTTTAGATTCTTAGAATCGGCCAGTTCAATTAATTCTTCAGCATCCGCTACGGTTGACGTAAATGGTTTTTCAACCCAAATATGTTTTCCCGCTTCCAGGGACTGCTTTGCTAAATTATAATGTGAATCAACCGGAGTTGCGAGAACAATCGCGTCAACATCGCTTTGCAATACTTCATTAAAATCGTCCGTCAATTCAACTGCCGAAAATTTAGATTTGATAAACTTTAATCTGTCCATTCTTTGGTCGCAGCCGATTACTTTTTCCACATCCGGATTGCTTAAAAAATTTCTTACTAAATTCGGTCCCCAATATCCTAAACCTATTATACCTACTTTCATAATTTTACTCCTTTATTTTCAATATTTTTTCTTATTCTTCTATATAATATTTTTTCTTTTAAATTTTTATTCAGCACTTTATAACGTGATGAAAAATCATTTTTAAGTTTTCGTCCTTTTTGTTCATATATAATATTATTTAACGCTACAACAGGTTCACTGAAATTCATTTTTCTATTACTTTCATTCTTTTCATAATTTTTTTTTTCTTTTAGCTTATGAAAGAGGTATGAAAGAATAAAAATTGAACCAAAAGCGATTAAAAATATTTTGATTGAACTAAAAATTATTTGCCATAAATTCATTTGATTACTTCACTTTCCGCCTTTTGCCAGCAACATTACAGGTATTGTTTTCAGTATTAATTTTATATCCAGCCAAACAGACATATTATTTATGTAATAAAGATCGAGCACAATAGAATCAGTAAAAGAAACACTGCTGCGGCCAGATACTTGCCATACGCCTGTGCATCCGGGAACTACTGCCGCTCTTCTCTTTTGCCATTCTTTATAGTTTTCGTATTCATAGGGAAGGCAAGGACGCGGGCCTACTAAACTCATATCACCTTTAATTACATTTATTAATTGAGGAAGTTCATCAAGCGAAGTTTTTCTTAAAATTTTACCAACTCCGGTTACTCGTTTATCGTTTATAATTTTTGTATCCCCGCTGCCGGAATTTGAATTATTCATGAACTGCAGCATTTTTTCTTTTCTTTCTTCATCTTCACCGTCAAGCACTGTCATAGATCTAAATTTATAAAACATAAATTTGCGGCCGTCTTTCCCTATTCTCTGCTGCTTATAAAATATTGGCCCCGGTGATGTTAATTTTATTAATGCGACAATAACTAATAGAAATGGGGATAGAAATAAGAGGCCTAAAACAGATCCTGTAACATCTAAAAATCTTTTAAACATTAAAATCTTTTTATCCCGGAAAGTAGGAGAAAGTGGAACAACAGGAATATCAGCATACTTTTCAGTATTAACTTTACGATGTACAATCTCGAAAAGTTTTGAAGTAATTTTCACTTCTACATTAAATTGGTGGCAATGATCTAGTATATCCAGTAATTCAGGGTAAGAAATTTCATCAATTGAAATTAATATTTCATCAACATCTTTTTCTCTGGTAAGTTCTTCCAGACTTTTTAGATTATTTATTTTCTTCTGTTCATTTTTCTCTATTTGATGATCTATAAACCCTACTATATTTATACCGGATATTTTCTTTTCGGCTAATTCCTGCGCGCCTTTTCCGTTTCCTAATACAAGTATATTTTTATTAAAATTATTTGTAAACATAGTATTATTCATAATTTTTAACCGGATTAAATAAAGCAGCAGAAAAGAGCTAACCGAAAAAACACTAAACATTACTCCGACATTAAACGCGTTAAAAGTTTTGAACAAAAAAGAAACCGCGGTCAAATAAATAGTTCCGCATAACAATGGTTTTATAAGTGTTCTGAAGTGCATGGTATTAGCGGTTATTTTTTTTTGGCCGCTTAAAATTCCAATGCCTATAATTAATGCCGCCGTTATTATAAATGAGGATAAGAGCAGAATTTTGGCGGTAACACTTAAAGCAGGATTTCCAAGGCTGCTGTTTTGCGTAACAAAATATGCAGAAAGCAAAAAAGACAGCCCTAGAATTACCACATCGGATAACGGGAAATAATATTTATACTTCGGCAGCTTCATCATATTCTATTTCTTTTTCTTTATTAGAAGTTTTGTAGAAATTTTTTATAGCTTCTGCAACCGTAGAAATTTGTTCATTAGTTAATTCAGGATAAATTGGAAGCGATAGAATTGAATCCGCTAGCTTTTCCGCAACAGGGAAATCTCCTTTCGCATAACCTAAATCGCTAAAACATTCTTGAAGATGAAGCGGAACCGGATAATGAAGTCCGCTGGCGATATCATTTTCCGTTAGATAGTTCTGTAATTTTTCTCTTCCTTGTTTACCGTCTTCAACTTGTATTACAAATAGATGATAAACATGTTTTGCATAATCCATTTCCTTGGGAAGTTTAATCTGCTCAACATCAGAAAGCAGCTCGTTATATTTGGCGGCAACTCTTCTTCTTTCATTCGTCCATTTTTCGAGATGTTTAAGTTTTACATCAAGTACGGCGCCCTGAATTCCATCCATTCTATAATTATGGCCGAAGCAAACATGATGATATTTTTCAACGGCACCATGATCTCTTCTCATTTTAACCTTTTCGGCTACACCGGAATCATTAGTAACAACAGCGCCTCCTTCACCGTACGCGCCTAAATTTTTGCCGGGATAAAAACTAAATGAAGAAACAGATCCGAAACCTCCGACTCTTTTCCCTTTATATTCAGCTAGATGAGCTTGAGCGCAATCCTCAACCAAATAAATATTATGTTTATCGGCTATTTCTTTTAATCTTTCCATATCGGCTGGCTGCCCGTAAAGATGAACCGCCACAATTGCCTTGGTATTAGGAGTTATTACTCTTTCAACTTTTTCGGGATCTAAATTATAACTGTCAGGTTCACAATCCACGAACACCGGTTTTGCCCCGCATAATGTGGCGCCCCAAGCAGTAGCAATAAATGTATTGACAGGGATAATTACTTCATCACCGGCTTTCAAATCGAGAGACCACAAAGCTAAATGATTACCGGCAGTTCCCGAACTGACTCCGGAACAAAATTTTACATCGTGTGCTTCCGCGAAATTCTTTTCAAATGATGAAACAGATTTTCCAAGAACAAATGAAGTATTTTCAATTACCTCTTGTATAGCGGGGTTTACTTCATTTTTTATTGTTTGATATTGCGCTTTTAAATCAAGAAAAGGAATTTTCATTTTATCTTCACCTATTTTTTTTGTAATTTTTTATAGTGCTTCGCCACGTAAGTCCCATTTTATTTGGCGACTTATTATTATTTTTTAATATGTGATAACCCGAATAGGTTAATTTAACCGCTTATTAACCGATCAAATTTTGCCGTGCTGTTGAAAAATATAATCAACCTAAATTACCGGCTTTTTTCTTTTTAGAATAAAAATCAATCGTAGTATGTAACTCGTTAATTAAAGTATTGCTTATTTCCTCAATTCGTTTGAGGCAATCTTCAACTTCTTTCGACATATTTTTATTAAAATCTTTCGCAATTGAGATATAGCCGAGAATCTCAAAAAGTCTGGAATGAATTCTATGCGATACCGCGTCTTCAAAACTTAGGTCCTCTAACATTTTAACCAGACCTTCATTCCTGCTAATATTAT
The DNA here is from genome assembly GCA_963798775.1 of uncultured Bacteroidota bacterium. Classification (GTDB taxonomy): domain Bacteria; phylum Bacteroidota; class Ignavibacteria; order Ignavibacteriales; family Ignavibacteriaceae; genus CAWCUK01. The sequence goes on along the minus strand of CAWCUK010000003.1, from coordinate 168,039 downwards.
TTTTTGTTTTTACATTTATCATTTTATTTCTCAGTTAAGTTGAGCAATAAGTTTATTAAAATTGGGCATGTATAAATCTCGGCCTTCATACTTAAGTATACCGCTTATAAACGGATTTTCGTCATCGGAAATAAATTTTAGATTATTTCTGAATTCTTTGCTCATAGTAAGAGTTTCTTTTACCCGCTCAACATAAAACCCAAACGACCTAGATTGAATTTCCAACAACAAAATTCTAACATCATCAGATTTCCGTTCCTCGTGCAGACTAAAGATTTTTCTAAAATCTATAAGAGGAGCGGAAATATTATTTATTTTTATTTGGGCTTGTGTTGCGCCGGAATTTATTTCTCCTAATTGATTAGGATTTATGATCGCAGATATATCATGTATATTTGCACAAAATTCCTTTCCGGCAATCTCAAATATTACTAAGCCTGTTAACGTGTCTATCATTGAAGAATGTTCATTCATAAATTTTTAATCATTTTTTTTAATTTCTTTAGGGAACGCAATAAGGGTGCCAAATTAGATATTGCGTATACGGCGGTTATATTAAGGAAATTGTTTTTATTATACTTACATGAAGTCCAATATCTGAACGTACCGTGCAAAATGTGGTTTTATTTTTGAATAGGTGAAGTTTTAAAGGAATGTATAGGTATTAAAAGATGTTTTAAAATAAAAGAAGGATAAACACTTAAACAGTATTTACCCTTCCGTTCTTTTTATGGAGTTTTAATTTCGGCTACTGCTGGCGCATATCCGATAAACCATATTCATCAATTTTATTATAGAGTGTTGTTTTTGCGATACCTAAAATTTTACAAGCTTTTTGTTTATTCCAATTTAATTCATCAAGCACAGCTTTAATATGAAGCCTTTCCATATCAGCAAGACTCATTTTTGTGTTTAATGTTTTTTCTTCTTTGTTATGTTCAGATTCCTTCAGCAGTATAAATTCTTTTTCAAGCACGTCTCCTTTAGCAAGAACAACAGCCTGTACAAGAGTATTTTCCAGCTCTCTTACATTCCCTACCCATTCATGGTTTTGAAGCATTTCCATAACATCATAAGGAATTTTCCAAACATGCTTATGAAGATTTTTATTAATTTTTCTTAAAAAATAAACTACAAGTTTGGGTATGTCTTCTTTTCTCTCCCTTAATGGAGGAACGTCAATTGTAAAAACTTTTAAACGATAATATAAATCTTCGCGGAACTCGCCTTGCTCAACCATTTTTGCTAAATTTTTATTACTTGCGGTAACTACACGTGCTTTCATAGGAATTGTATTTTCACCGCCGACTCTTTCAAATTCTCGTTCCTGCAAAACTCGTAAAAGCTTTACCTGAAGATTTAAAGGGATTTCTGATATTTCATCTAAAAATATTGTCCCTTCGCCGGCTAATTCAAACTTACCTTTTTTATCCCGTATAGCGCCTGTAAATGCGCCTTTAACATGACCGAACAATTCACTTTCCAACAAAGATTCCGATAAAGCCGTACAATTTACGGCAACAAAAGGTTGATCTTTTGTCTTACCTGAAAAATGAATTATTTTAGTTATTAATTCTTTACCGGTTCCGCTTTCTCCCTGCAGAAGCACATTAACATTATTAGAAGATATCTTTCCGATTTTCTTATAAATTTCTTTCATGGGCGGCGTACTGCCGACAAGTGTATTATCAATACTGTATTCGTATGAATCTTCGGAAATAGTTATGTCTAATCTTTCACTTAATTTTTTACTTTCAAGAGCGCGCGCAATTATATTTCGAATTCTATCCAGCCCCATTGATTTTTCAATGTATTCATAAGCGCCAAGCTGAATGGCTTTAATTGTGGTTTGCATATCTTCAAACGCCGTTATTAAAACCACTTGAATATTTTTATCCATTTTTTTTACGTACGAAAGCACGTCAAGGCCGCTTGAGTGAGGCATTTTTAAATCGGTTAATACTAAATCCGGGGGATCCTGCTCTAACTTCTCAATTCCCTCTTTACCGTTTAATGCACGACTAGTTTCATAAAATTCGGAGAGATAAATATCTAATGTTTCCCCGAAAGCGTCATCGTCATCAATTATTAAAATTTTTTCCATATTCACACTTATAATTATTAAACTTTATTTCAAAAATTGTTTCACCCGGTTTAGAAGATACTAATTTAAGTGCGCCGTCGTGCTGTTCAATATTTTTTTGCGCAATCGCTAATCCTAACCCGGTACCCGCAGTTTTTGTTGTATAAAAAGGATCAAAAATTTGTTTATTATCCGGAATACCGCTCCCCGAATCTTTAATAAACAGAGAAGCGGAATTATTTTCCTCATCAATTTTGCTATAAACTTCAATTATTCCATTATTCGAAATAGCTTCAACAGAATTTTCTATAAGATGAAGTAAAACAGTTTGAAGCTTTTGATAGTCGCCTTGAATTAACAAATCCACATTATTAACTAGTGAAATTTCTCTCTCAATTAATGTCGGATTTAAAAATTCTTTAATATCGCCTATCAATTTGGATAAATTTAAATTAACATAAACTACATCAACTTGACGTGAAAATTGCAACACATTCTTCAATAATTTGTCTAATCTCTTAACTTCTTTCTGTACTATTTCAAAACTTCGCTGTTTTTTGCGCGAGAGCATAAGGCCTCTTTTAAGCATATCAATATTCATTTCTATGGTTGCCAGCGGAGTTTTTATTTCATGCGAAAGATATGCCGCCATTTTTCCTATTGCCGCAAGCTTTTCCGAATGTCTTAAATTTTCTTCCACTTTTTTTCTGTGTGTTATATCATGGAAAATTGAAAGCAGCAAAGGCTCATCTTTTTCAACTTCCATTAGTGAATATGTAACTTCTAAATCGACAGTTTTGCCTGAACGAAAAGTTGACTTTACCTGCCTGTGAGTTTCTATTTTTCTATTTAAAAGTCTTTCTTGGGAGAAGCGTAAGTATTCTTTTCTGTCAATATTTTCATCTGTTTGATAAATTTCATAAAAAGGTTTTCCTATAATATCTTTTTCTTCCATATCAACAAGTTCACAAAAAGCTTTATTAACAGCCACAGTATTTCCCCAAGCATCCGAAACTCTCATTCCGTTTATTGAACTTTCCCAAACCGCCCTAAACCGGGCCTCGGAATTTCTTAGTGCGTTCTCGGCTATTTTTCTTTTCGAAATATCTTTAATAACAACGATTAGAGCATAAGGTTTTTGTTTAATATCCCGAAGAAGTGAAATATTAATTTCAGCGGGAAATTGTGAGCGGTCTTCTCTGAATAAAACAAATTCTATTTCTTTAAGACTTCCTTGCTGAAAAGCGCCTCTTATATATCTTCTTATATGTTTTCTTTCTTTCGGTATAACAAAATCATAAGCGTTTTTTCCTATTGCTTCTTCTGTTTTTCTGTATCCGAATAATTTGGCCATTTTTTTATTGGCCATTACTACTTCCCCTTTTAAATTCATCATTACAATAGCATTAGGAGAAGCTTCAACTAATACTTTATATTTTTCTTCACTTATTTTTAAAGCTTTTTCTGTTTCGGTTTTGGGGGCTTCATTTTTTTTATTCTGATTCAAAAGCGATTTTAATTTTTCATTTTCTTTACGTTCCGATATATCTTTAAAAATTGTTAACAGATAATTATTTCCGTCATGCGTATCAATAAAATCATGCTTACCTTCAACATAAATTAATTTTCCCGAGCTATTTATTAACTCTCTTTCAAATGTTGATCCGAATTTACTTTTTACTATCGGCTTTTTGAATAATTGGAAATATTCCTCGATATCTTCATTGGGAGAATTTCTACAAACTGAATAAAAAGGTTTTCCTAAAATATCTTCTCGTTTACGGCCTATCATTTTGCAGAACGCGCTATTAACCGCTACAATATTTCCGTTTATATCAAGCAGTCGCATTCCGTCAAACGAATTTTCCCACACGGAAAAGAACTTAACTTCCGAAGAAGTTAAAGAACTCTGTATTTTTTGTTCTGAAGTAATTTCATTTAAAACCAATACAAGCTGTTTTTTTTCAGAGGGAAGAAATCGTACTTCAAACAAAATTGTATGATCATTTATTGTAAATGAATAATAATCCTTTAATGAAGAATTAGTTTTGGAAACTGTAAAAATTGTTCGTAATACTTTTGACTTTACCTCGGCAGGCAGAATATCGCAAAGTTTTTTACCTATAACAGAATCTTTTGTCAATTTTAACTCGGAAAAAGCTTTACTAATACATTCTATTATTTTACCTTCTTCATCAATCTTAATATATGAGTGAGGTTGAACTTCATTCGTTTTTGTTTCGGTTAAACCGGTTATTTCATTTTTTTTGGATTTTGAAAATTCTCCCATATCATGTAAAAGAGAATTTATTTTATACTTTTTAAAATTTTCTATTATTTGTGAAAATTCATTCATAAGCAACCCTTCCTAATTATCGTATCGCAAGTAGTTCTTTTTTGTGTTCTGGAAATATTTGTGCAGATTTTAGTTTTCCAAAAGTATACAAATATTTTATTGGTCTTTGTTTTTACAATCACTTAAATATCAATAAATCTTACTCTCAACTATTGATTGTGATATTGATCTTCAAAGAAATTAGAAATCTTTCCTTTAACAATTCTTAATTATATAATTTATACGAAATACTAAAAACAATATAAATGCCATAAAAATTGAATGTAATTTTCAGCAATTATTTAACAATTAAAGAATTGTATGGACGAATATATTTCGTGACAAGAATATTTTGCTTTCCCTACCAACAGCTGCGATTATAATTGAGTTATATCATCATTATTTAATTGCACAATAATTAAATTCATTTGAAGATTTTAACAGCTAAATATTTTATGACTATTGAGCCTGGTAGGGTTAGATAGGAAAATTTTTAAAGAGGCTTTTCTTTATCCCGAAAAAGAACATTTCTCATTATTTCCTGATTTTTAATTTTTCATTTTTTACCCTAATAAACGAAGATTTTTAAGGGATTAAATAATATAAAGTTTATAAGTGGTTGTGAAACACAATAATTTCGAAAATATGACTAAACCGGAGCTTATTGCCGCAATTAAAATTTTATCTTCGGATCAGAACGAGAAGAATAAAAAAATTCCCGCGATACGGAAATGGAATGAGCTGAAGGAAAAAGAATTATTCAATCTTGCGGCAGTTGAAGAATCTACTTACGATGCTGTAGTAGGCACTACTCTTGAAGGAATTATTATCAGCTGGAATGTAGGAGCGGAAAGAATTTATGGTTATAAAGAATCTGAAATACTCGGCCGGACAATTTCAATTATTTGCCCACCCGAAAAAAAAGATGAGCTGTTTCAAGTTCTAAAAAAGATAAGGAACGGCCAAAATGTAGAACCTTTTGAAACAATAAGATTAAGAAAAGATAAATCCGAAGTAGAAGTATTTATAACCATATCTCCTGTAAAAAATGAACACGGAATTATTATAGGTGCCGCAAATAGCGCGCGCGATATTTCACAAAGAAAAGGAATGGAGCGGGTATTAAAAGAAAGGCATGAGAAACTTCATCTTTTATCGGAACTTACTTCCGCAATTATAGGCAAAAAAAATATTGAAACTCTCGCTTATCAAATGGTAGAGCAAGTAAAAAAAGCTTTTGATGTTGATGCATGCGTAATTAGACTAATAGAAGGAAACCAGCTTATTCTGCTTGCAAGCGCGGGGATAGATAAAAGAGTGCTTCATCCGCGGCTTTCTATTAAAGGATTATCTGAGCAAATTTTAAAATCAGGCCGGCCGGTAAGTATTCCCGAAGCTAAACATCATCCGATTACCGCCAGATTTTTAAATAAAAAAAATGAATATATTTTTTCTTCGTACGCAGGCGCGCCTTTATTAATAAATGAAAGAGTTTTGGGAATAATAGGTATATATACTCAAAAACATGTTAGATATTTTTCTGAAAGCGATCTTGAGTATTTACAAACTGTCGCGAACCATATTGCTATTGCAATTGAAAATACACGATTGTTTAATAATGCGGAACTTCAGAAACAGAAATTATTAAATGAAGTAAACCAAAGAAAAAATGTAGAAGAAGAATTAAAATCTACAAATATTCTTTTTCGCACAATCTTCGCCAGCCTAGATGAAGCGGTTTTAGTGGTAGATGAAGCAACTAATAAGATTATCGGAAGCAATCCTGTTTCGGAAGAAATTTTCAACTATTCCCAGGAAGAAATTATCGATAAGAAAATTGATTTTCTTTTTTACGATAGGCAGAAATTTAAAATTTTTACCGAAGAAGCACTTTTAGAGTTAAATGAAAACGGCGCTTATAAAAGAGAAATTCAGCTTAAAAAGAAAAACGGAAATCCGTTTTACGCGGAAGTAACTCTTAGAGAAATAGCTTATGACGAGAATAAAAGAAGCGGACTTATTTTAGTGGCCCGAGATATAACCGAAAGAAAAATTACCGAAAAAGAACTTCAAGATTCCGAAGCGAGATATAGAGAACTTGTTGAACTTTCACCGGACGCTATAGGCATCCATTATAGGGGCAAACTTTTATTTATCAATTCGGCAGGTGCTAAATTATTCGGCCGTGGAGAACCAAAAGAATTAATAGGAAGAAAACTTCAGGAAGTTATTCATCCCGATTCAAGAAAAGAATTTAGAAAAAGAATTTCCGATTTAGAAAAAGGGAAAACGGCTTCACATACAGAATTAAAAATAATACGGCCGGATGGTTCAATTATGATAGTTGAATCAGTTGCAATTCCTTTTAAATTCGAAGAGAAAAATGCAGTTCAATTTATTAGTCATGATGTTACAGAAAGAAAGAAATTTGAGCAGGAACGGGAAAATCTTTTAGCGTCAACTAAAAAATATGCCGCCGAACTAGACGCAGTTTTCGAAAGCTTGCCGGACGGTATTTACATCGGGAACATAAATGGGATTTTAAAAGCCAATTCTCTTGCCTTAAATCTTTTTGGCTTTAATTCAATTGAGGAATTAGATAATGAGATATTTTCTAAAAATGAAGGACTTTCAGTTCTTTCTTTAAAAACGAATAAGTTCATTAATCCCAAACAAAGAGCTTTCTTCAGAGCTCTAAAAGGAGAATCATTATCGGAAGAAATAATAATTCAAAAGAATAAATCTAATGAGGAAATAATATTAAGATGCGCCGCCGCTCCAATATATTTAGAAGGCGAAATAATCGGCGCTATTGTTATAAGTACTAATATTACAGAAAAAGTTCTCGCTGAAAATTCCTTAAAAGAAAGCGAACAAAAATATCGTTCACTAATTAATCAAGCGGGCGACGCGATTTTATTAACGGATAAAAGCGGGAATATTTTACTAGTAAATAATAAAGCGTGCGAATTGCTTGGTTACAAATATGATGAACTGCTCAAACTAAATGTAAAAGAGACTTATCCGGAGGGACAAAAAGAAAAAGTTAAAGATATCCTAAAAGCAAATTATGAAAAACGAAGCGTGTTATTTGAACGGGAAATGATTAGAAAAGACGGTTCATCCTTTATGGCGGAAATAAGTATAAGAGTTTTAGACGAAGGGAATTTTCAAGCGATTATAAGAAATATTTCTGAAAGGAAAAAAGCAGAAGAAAATCTTCGTCAGTCAGAGTTAAAGCATCGCACTTTATTCGAAACAATGATTCAGGGAGTTGTTTATCAAAATCCTGACGGAAAAATTATAGCGGCTAATCCCGCGGCGGAAAAGATTTTAGGAGTTTCGCTGGAACAAATGCAGGGCAAAAAATCTATTTCCGATGACGGAAAGGCAATCTATGAAGACGGGACATTTTTTGAGGACGATAAGCATCCCGCTATTATCGCTTTGGAATTGGGCCGAGAAGTAAAAAATGTTGTAATGGGTGTAATGAACCCAAAAACAAACGAACATAAATGGATAAATATTAATTCCGTACCGATTTTTCATCCCGGTGAAGATAGGCCTTTTCAAGTGGACACAACTTTTGAAGATATTACTAAGCGTAAAAAAATGGAACTTGCGCTTCGCGAAAGTGAAGAAAAATATCGCTTACTTATAGAACTTTCCCCTGACGCTGTAGGAGTTTACACTAACGGAATTATCGTATTTATTAATAGCGCCGGTCTGCAGCTTTTAGGTGCCGAGAAACCAAATCAAGTTATCGGCAAACGATTAGAGGAATTTATTCATCCTGAATCTGCAGGACTTATTAACGAGAGATTTATTTCATTAAGTAAAGGCATGGAAGTTCCAACAACCGAATTAAAATTAGTTAGGATTGACGGTTCCACTATTCTGGTTGAATCTTCCGCTACCGAAGTAAATTATAATAATCTAAAATCGGTTCAATTTGTTCTTCATGATATAACCGAAAGAATAAAAACTTTTGAAGAATTAAACTCAACAAAGGTAATGCTGGAAAGTACTTTTGAAGGGCTAGCCGACGCTATTTTTGTGATTGAACCCGGTAATCGTACTATTTTAACTTGTAATTCCGCTGTGCAGACAGTTTTCGGCTATTCCGAAGATGAGGTGATAGGCAGAACAACAGAATTTTTACATATCGATAAAGAGCATTTTATTGAGTTTGCTTCGGAAAGTGATCCTATTTTAGAAAAGTACGGTATATTCAAAACAGAATTTATTATGAAACATAAAAACGGTAAAATTATTAATACAGAAAATACCGTTACTTTAATTAAAGATGATAAAGGTGAATGGAAGAACGCGATAAGTGTTGTAAGAGATATTTCAGAAAAAAAACAAATAGAAAAAGAAAGAGAAAAATTATTTAAAGAGATTAACGAAGCACGGGAAAGATTAAAAAAACTTTCGCGCCGTCTGCTTCATGTACAGGAAACCGAACGCAGACACATCGCGCGTGAACTTCATGATGAAATAGGACAATCCTTAACCGCGGTTAAAATAAATCTTCAATCCGCTATAAATTTTAAAGACCATTCCAAATTTAAGGAACGTTTAAAAGATGATATTGAATTAGTGGAGTTTACTTTGAACCAGGTCCCGCAATCTTTCTTTAAACCTGCGGCCTTCAATGCTCGATGATTTAGGATTGCTTCCCGCGTTAAGATGGTATGTTGATAAACAAACACAGCGCGCAAATATTTCCGCTAAACTTGTAGCCGAAGATTTACCGAAGCACCTGCCGCCGAATTTAGAAATAACCTGTTACCGTGTTACACAAGAAGCAATTACAAATATAATCCGGCATTCTGAGGCAACACAAATTAAAATAGAACTTAAATTGAGAGACGAAGAACTTCATTTGAAAATATATGATAACGGGAAAGGATTTGAAGTAAACCGGGCAAGAGTAAAAGCCGCCGGAGGATCAAGCATAGGTGTTCTTGGAATGCAGGAAAGGGTAGAACTTATAGGCGGAAAATTGGAAATAAATAGTTCTATTGGCAAAGGAACAGTTATTCACGCCATTTTCCCTATTAGTTTATATAAAGAACAGGATGATTAGAGATGAATTGTATTTAAATCAACAAAACTAAAATTTAGTTTTATTATTATAGAAATTAGTATGGATTCAATTATTACAAAAACGAGGCGGGGGTATAAAGTGGAGCCAAATATGAATGATGACTTTACGAGTAATGCTGTTAAGGTTTTAATTGTGGAGGATGAAAAAATAGTAGCCCTGGATTTAGCGCGTAAATTAAAATCTTTAGATTACGAAATTGTAGATATGATAAGTACCGGTGAACAAGCTTACTCAACTGTTGAAAAAAAACAGCCGGATTTAATTTTAATGGATATTAGATTAAAAGGCGAAATGGACGGTATTGAGGCCGCTGAATCAATTAGGGCTGAATTTGATGTGCCGGTAATTTATATGACCGCGTACGCTGATGAATACACTCTGCAGAGAGCTAAAATAACCGAACCTTACGGTTATATTTTAAAACCTTATGAAGAAAAAACACTTCATACTACTATAGAAATGGCTCTTTATAAACATAACATAGAAAAGAAATTATATGAAAGTGAACGCTGGCTTTCGGCAACTTTAAAAAGCATCGGTGACGGCATAATTGCTACGGATAAAAACGGCAAAGTAAAAATGATGAATCATGTTGCGGAAACCTTAACAGGCCGGGCACAAAAGGAAGCGATAGGGAATAATCTTGATGAAATTTTTGTTATTATCGATGAACGCACCAGGGAAGAAGTTGAAAATCCGGTTAACAAAGTTTTTAATAATGAAAAAGTTATTAATATGGTTCAAACAATTCTAATGAATAAACGGGGCGAAGAAATACCTATTGTCTCTACAGCTTCGCCTATTATTAATGAAAAACAGGAAATTGAAGGTGTTGTTCTTGTATTCCAAGATATATCGGAACGAAAAAAAGCGGAAAAAGAAAGAGAACGCCTTTTAAAAATGTAACAGCCGCGCAGGAAAGATTAAAGATGCTTTCACTTCGTTTAATTGAAGTACAAGAATCCGAGCGGAGAAAATTTGCCAAAGAACTTCATGAGGAAATCGGGCAAGTTTTAATGGCTGTAAAAATCAGCCTTCAAACAGTTAATACTTCTTCCGATACCGCCCAGATAAAGAAAAAACTTGACGACAGCGTTAAGCTTATTGAAAATATCTTAAATCAAGTTCGTAATATTTCATTAGATTTAAGACCCTCTATGCTGGATGATTTGGGTTTGGTACCAGCACTTAGGTGGTATGTTGACAGGCAGTCAAAAAGAACAAATTTAAAAGTTCAAATGAATGCCGAACCTATCGGAAGGAAAAAATTAGCTTCAGAAGTGGAAAATATATGCTATTGGATAGCCCGAGAAGCTTTAACAAATGTTATAAGGCATTCGGAAGCCGAAAATATAAAAATTGAAATATGGATTGAAGATGAACAATTATATTTGAAATATTGCGGATGACGGCAAAGGATTTAATGTTGACGAAGAAAAAGGTAAAATAACTGACGGGAAAAATATGGGGATATTTGATATGCAAGAAAGAGCGGAGCTTGTCGGCGGAAAATTAGAAATTTTATCATCCGCGGGCGAAGGGACAAAAATAAATGCTGTATTTCCTTTATCCCATTCAAATAAGACAATTACTGAAACTCAAAAGGAGAGAAGCAGATGAAGCCTATCCGAGTAATGTTGGCTGATGATCACAAACTTGTTAGAGCAGGAATCCGTTCCCTTCTTGCGGATATTGAAGGAGTTGATGTTGTAGGCGAAGCGGAAGACGGAAAACAAGCGATTGAAATAGCGAAAAGGTTAAAACCGGCAGTCGCTTTTTTAGATATCGCTATGCCTGAAATGAACGGACTTGAAGCGGCAGAAATAATAGCGAAAGAATGTAAAGGAGTAGTAGTAATTATTCTTTCTATGCACGCGACAGAAGAATATGTTATGCAAGCTTTAAATGTAGGCGCAATGGGTTATTTACTAAAAGATTCGGCACCTAATGAACTTGAATCAGCGTTAATAGCGGTAACCGAAGGAAAAACATATTTCAGCCCCGAAATTTCAACACATATTATCGATAGTTATATGGCAAGGGTATCGAGTAAAAAAAATTCTAGTCATAACGCCGATATTACTAATTAGCTTTAATCAGTTGTATTCATTTCTTATCTTAAAATAAGTTAATTCATAATCATTTTTTAGGAAGAACAAATGATTCCTACAAAGGTTTTAATAGCTGATGATCATACGTTAGTTAGAGCAGGGATGCGGACATTACTTGAAGGCATTAAAGATGTTGAAGTTATTGGAGAAGCAAGCGACGGTAGAGACGCTTTAACAAAAACCTCTGAATTAAAACCGGATATTGTTCTTCTTGATATCGCGATGCCCGAACTGAACGGTTTAGAAGTAGCCGCGCGTATTTCTAAAGAATTCCCGGATTCTTTTGTTATTATTTTATCAATGCATTCAAATGAAGAATATGTAATCCAGGCCTTAAGATCAGGCGCTTCAGGTTATCTGCTTAAAGATTCCGCGCTTACAGAATTAGAAATAGCAATAAGGGCGGTAATGCGCGGGGAAACTTATCTAAGCCCGGCAATCTCTAAACATGTTGTTATAGATTATTTAAGAAGAATAAGCGAATCTCCCGAAGAAAAAAATGTTGAGCCGGGTGTTTTTGACCAACTAACCGCAAGGCAAAGAGAAATTCTTCAACTTATAGCCGAGGGCAATTCCACAAAAGAAATTGCCGCTAAATTAAATGTTAGTATAAAAACTGTAGAAACTCACCGCACCCAATTAATGGAAAGATTAGATATAAGAGACGTTGCCGGATTAGTACGTTATGCGATAAGAACAGGTTTAATTTCTCCCGAAACTTAAATTATTTTTCCCTAATAAATTTCTTGCTTTCTTTCCTCATAATCTCCCTAAATGCTTTTTTATAAGTAATTTTACAAACGTATTTCAGGGAATCCCCGATTGTTAACCTAACCGATTAAACATAATTTAGCCTCTGTAATAAATAATATTAGTAAAGACAGGATTAAATTTTTGATAATATTTTACAGAGGATTAAAATGAGGGGCCCAAGAATTCTACTTGTTGATGATAATCAAGTTTTTCGTGACGCGGCGATAAGGTTTATAAACGATAATCTAAGATTTGCAATCCTTTCTTGGGCCGAAACCGGTGAAGAGGCCTTAAAAAAGCTTAATCAAATTAATTTTGACCTGGTACTTCTGGATATAAATTTGCCCGGAATTAATGGGTTTGAAACTCTTAAAGAAATAAAATCACAAAATTATCCGTGTAAAGTTATAATAACATCATTCCGTGAGAGTGATGAATATTTAAGTGAAGCAGAGTTAAACGGAGCCAGCGGATATATTAAAAAATCAGAATTCGCCTCTAAAATAAAAATTCTATTTGAGAAAATTTTTGAAGATTCGAATGGAAGTTCAGTAAAACAATTATAGATGAATATATGGAAACAACAAGAGTAATATTAACAGATAAACATACTTTAGTTAGAGCGGGAATTAGAATATTATTAGAAAGAATTCCCGGTATAAAAGTTATTGCCGAAACAGATACGCCTTTGAGAGCTTTAAACTTAGTTAAAAATCTTAAACCCGAAATAGTTTTCCTTGATATAGCAATGTGCGAAGTTGACGGTTTTAATATAGCATCCCATATTCCCAAAGAATTTCCCGGGACAAACGTTATAATTTTATCCTTACATGAATCAGATGAATATATAGCCAAAGCTTTTAATTCGGGCGCAAAGGTATTTTTAAGTAAAAATTCCAAACCGCATGAGTTAAAAGCCGGGATTGAATCAGCGAAAAACAATAAAATTTATATGAATCAGTCTGTTTGGGAAGGAATAAACGGAGATTTTACTTCTTGCTTTAATAAGAACGAAAATAATAAGAAACAAAAACTTAGCTAAAATTTAACGTACGTGCTCATCTATGGGCGCCTGTGTAAGTCGGAGGGCGATTTATAGGGCGCCTATTTTTTATTAATCATCTTGAAGAATAATTCCCCCGCCGTAACATATTTCATCGGAATAGAAAACGGCAAACTGTCCGGGCGCTATTCCTTGATCCGGTTTATCCAGCTCAACTAAAGCTTCATTATCATTTAAATAATTTAAAGTACAATTATACATATTGGCGCCGTGCCTAATCTTTACCTGGAGATTTGTTTCTTCAGGCTTTACGCCGGCAATCCAGTTAAACTTACCGACTTTAAAAGAATTTCTTTCCCGGTTCGCCTTATTTTCTTTGGAGATGTAAACTATATTTTCATTCACATCTTTTTTAACAACATACCATGGCCCGCCGGAAAGCCCTAAACCTGAACGCTGCCCGATTGTATAAAAATAAAACCCGTTATGCTCCCCCATAACATTGCCGGAATCAATATCTATTATCTTCCCTTTTTTCTCGCCGAGATGATGTTTTACAAAATCAGTGAATTTTATTTGTCCGAGAAAACAAATTCCCTGGCTGTCTTTTCTATCCATATTAGGAAGTTTATAACTTATGCGCGAATTCCCGAACTTTTGCTTTGTCATAATTTCCTAAAGGAAAATAAGCGCGGGAAATCTGCTGCTGGGTAAGGTAAGCAAGGAAATAAGTTTGGTCTTTAATTGGGTCGGGAGTTCTTTTTAGAAGATATTTTTCTCCGTCAAATTCTACTTTAGCGTAATGGCCGCTGGCTACTTTTTCAAAAGCGGGATCAATTTTATCGTAAAACTGTCCGAACTTTATTAAACTGTTGCAAAACATATCCGGGTTGGGAGTGCGCCCTTCTTTTATTTCCGAAATAGTATAAGTAACAACCGAATCCCAATATTCAGTCTGCAAAGGAAGAACTTCAAGCGGAACGCCTACTTGTTCGCAGGCAGCGCGCGCGTAATTTAAGATCTTCTTCCCATGGACAATCGCCGAGAAATGAAAATTCATCCTGAAGCCAAATCTTCAAATAAAAAGCGGTTAAGTCGTGTCCTTCGTCTTTTAATAATCGCATAGCGACGGAACTATCAACACCGCCGGATAATAATACTGCTATTTTCATCTTATCTATTCTTTTTTCCTTTTCCGTCTTTCTCTTTAGTTTTTAAACCAACCCTGTCTATAATATCATCATAAACCTTCCTTGGAATTTTTTGAAGAAGTTTTGTCTCTAACTCTTTCGCGAATTTTATGTTGTTATAAAATCCTATGCAGATATTATTCCTGCCGTCGCAAACTTTCATTACGCCGGTAAACTTGCCGTCGAAATATTCCTCCCTTAATTTCAGTAACATCTTTATAATGAATAACTACTTCTTTATTGGAAAAGGAAAAATTTGTACAGATAATTTTTTCATCATCCGATACAATTTTGTACGGAAGAAGTTTATACAAATTCATGTAATGACGGTTTAAAAAATATATGAGCAAGAAAATAATGATGAAGGGAAGAAGATAAATCCAGCTTTTATCAATATTTATAACCGCCGGAATTAAATATATAAGCAGCAAAATGGTTATAGGGATATTTCCGAAACGGTATAAAAACTTTAAGAATATAGAGTAAGTGTGAGTCCGCATAATTTATTTGTAATACTGAAAAATTTGTCGCAGTAAATTTAAACATCTTTAGGGTAAATAACCTCTGGTTGCTTAGCGTTGCTTCGCAATGAACAATTAACAATGAAGAATGGAAAAGTAAACGGAATTGAGCCTGCTGAAAAGCGCGGGAATTTCTGTTTCAACCGTTACCGGTATCACTAACCTTTAATTCCTATTGCTTATTCTAATAATAATAATATTTTATTTACAGTTTTAACAAAATGGGATTTAGCGAATCTTTTAAGAACTATTCTTATTTAACCACCTAAAAATTATCAAGGTTTTATAATGAAAATAACATCTACTTTTCTTTTTCTCCTTTTACTCTCTTTTTCTCTTTTCGCGCAAAACCCGGAGTGGGTTAATTATACTAACTGTGATGCAATCACATCTATTAAGTTAGAAGGCGAACATGCTTGGCTTGGAACTGATATGGGATTAATTCAACTGAACCAAAATACCAATGAGGTAGTTTATTATGATAAAAATAATTCTCGTATGCCGGAGAATTATGTTTATTCTCTTGTCATAGACCAGACCGGCAATAAGTGGATTGGAACTAAAAAAGGATTGGCTGAATTTGACGGCACAAATTGGACTATTTATGATAGCACTGACTCTCATATAGGAAGCAATTTTATATACTCTTTAGCAATTGATGGAAGCGGTAATAAATGGATTGGGACATGGGGCGGCGGTTTGGCAAAATTTGACGGCACAAACTGGACTGTCTATGATACTTCTAATTCCGGCTTGGCTGATAATTATATTCGTTCCATAAGTATAGACGGAAACGGGAATAAATGGATTGGAACTAATTCCGGCTTGGCAGAATTTGACGGCATTAATTGGACTTTTTATAACAATTCTAATTTCGCGTTGCCTAATAATTTTATTAATGCCATCGCTATAGACAGAAGCGGAAATAAATGGATTGGGACATGGGACGGCGGTTTGGCAAAATTTGACGGCCAAATATTGGACAGTTTATAATACTTCTAATTCCGGTTTGGCTGATAATAATATTCGTTCCATAAGTATAGACGGAAACGGAAATAAATGGATTGGAACTCATAACGGCTTAGTAAAGTATGGCGGCACAAACTGGACTGTATACAATACTTCTAATTCAGGAATTAGCTATGATAATGTTAGTTCTATCGAATTAGACGAAAAAGGCAACAAGTGGGTTGGGACTTATGGTGGTAATTTTTTAAAATTTGATGATGAAAATTGGACTTCCTATAATACTACTAGATCCGGAATGAATTCTAATTTTGTTTTTACTCTTGCTACAGATGGAAGTGAAAAATGGATTGGAACAATGGGTGGTTTGTTTAAATTTGACGGTACAGATTGGAAAATTTATAATTATTCTAATTCCGGTTTGGTTGATAATTATATTCGTTCCATAAGTATAGACAGAAGCGGAAATAAATGGATTGGAACATGGGGCGGCGGTTTGGCAAAATTTAACGATACAAGCTGGACTATTTATTATACATCTAATTCAGGATTGCCAGGTAATGATGTTACTGCTATCTCCATAGACAAAAAAGGCAATAAGTGGATTGGAACTTATGACGGTGGTCTGGCAAAATTTGACGGTATAAATTGGACTGTATATGATACCTCTAATTCCGGTTTACCTATTAATTATATTCGTTCTCTCGCCGTAGACGAGGATGGAAATAAGTGGATGGGTACTATGAACGGCGGCTTGGCAAAATTTGATGGGCAAAAATGGACCACTTATAATACTTCAAACTCAGGTTTGCCCGGAGATATTATTTTTTCCATCACCCCAGACGGAAACGGAAATATATGGATTGGGACTGACGGAGGTTTGGCAAAATTTGATGGTATAAACTGGACTGTCTATAATAATTTTAACTCAAATTTACCTAGTAATGATATTCGTTCTATCGTTGTTGATGGAGGAAATATTTGGATTGGTACTTTCTGGGACGGCCTGGTAAAATTTGACGGCCAAAACTGGACAGTTTATAATACTTCTAATTCCGGTCTGCCGGATAATAGGATTTTTTTTATCGTCATGGATGAAAATAAAAATATCTGGACTGGGACTTATGATGGTTTGGCAGTTTTTAATGAAGGGGGCGTAGTGCTTCCAGTAGAGTTATCTTCTTTTACGGCTTCGCGTTTAGAAAAAAAAGTGGTTCTTAGATGGGAAACCGCTACTGAAACGAATAATAGGGGATTTGAGATTGAAAGGCAGATTAAAGATAAATGGGTAGTAGTTGGTTTTGTTAAAGGTAAGGGAAATTCAACTGTAACTTCAATTTATTCCTTTGAAGATGATTTAAGCAATGGAGAATTTTCCGGAAAAATTTCTTATAGATTAAAACAAATAGATTATGACGGTTCATTCAGTTACTCAAAAATTGTATATACTGATGTCGATTTCACACTAAAAGAGTACTCTCTTGCGCAAAATTACCCAAACCCATTTAATCCAAGTACAACTATAAATTATAGCTTGCCAATAGCATCAAAAGTAAAGCTTACTGTTTTTAATTCTCTCGGGCAAAGAGTAAGCGTACTTGTAAATAGTTATAATGAAGCGGGTAATCATTCGGTAAATTTTAACGCATCAAACTTATCAAGCGGAATGTACTTCTACAGAATTGAATCGGATGGATTTTCCGAAGTAAAGAAGATGATATTGTTGAAGTAAATTTGTTACCAAGATTACAGGGCTTCGCGTTGGCTTCGCAATGAACAATTAAAAAAAAGAAAATGAAGCCATACAAATTTTAACATCAAAATTATCAAAATGCTCTACGTAGTTTGCATACACAGCCAACACTTTTTATACGATTACAAAGCACATAAAAGATTATCTGGGCTACAATAATTTCGCTTTCCACTTTTATCTTTGTAGAAAAGAAAAACGAAATTTTGACTCTTCCCGGAGTAGTTTTATCCATTTCCGTTATAGTTTTAATACTGTCCGACAAAGTTTTAATCATCCCCGCCGACGGGAAGATCACCGTCATCAATCGGAAGACCATCGTCATCGACGGGAAGATCGCCGTCATCGACGGGAAGATCGCCGTCATCGACGGGAAGATCGCCGCCATCGACCGGAAGATCAACGCCATCGACCGGAAGATCATCGTCATCGACCGGAAGATCATCGTCATCGTAGGAAACGTCCTTCTCTTTGATGACACTTCATTTCCCGAAGGTGAGTTATCATAAATACGCTTTTTTATTCAGTTAACCCGTTACAAAGCACAGACAAGATTGTCTGTGCTACGAATTTAAGAGGAAGAAAAACAAAATTGTTTAATCTTCCGGGAGTATAAAAATGATAATCATCGCTAAAAAGTATTCTTTTTTTTATGTTAGTTAATATGAAAAAGATAATTTATTTATTACTGTTTTTAACCTTTCCATTATTCGCGCAAGATATTATTTGGACCAATATTACAAGTAATTATACTTCGGCTTGTTGACGGCGTAAAATTATACGAAGGCGTTCGGGAAAGTCCCGCTTTAAAAGCCTGGTATTTAGATGTTGATATGAATAAGGCAAATATTGCGGTGCGCCCTTATAAAACTACCGCGCCCGGCGGAATGGAAGGAATAACCTCATTTTCCGAAAGATTTAATACCATTGCCGCCGTAAACGGAGGATTTTTTGATACAAATACCGGAACTCCATATTCCGCTGTTGTTTATCCCGATAAAGTTATCGCGAAAAATATTCAAAGTGTAAACCGGAGCGGCAAAACATATTTTCTTACCAGGAGTTTTTTCGGAATAAAAGATACGCGGGAAATGTCAATCGATTGGATTTATCACTTCGGAAATAATCCAATTGATATTTATAAATACGATGCGCCGATACCGAACGCGCAGGGAAATCCCGCGCCGGCCCCGAGCCCGCTTGACGGAAATCCTTATTATGAACTGTTAACCGGAATAGGCGGCGGCCCGACTGTTAGTAAAAGATAATAAAGCCGATGTTACTTATGATGAGGAAGTTTTTTGGGGATCGGGCGTCGGGGATAATAACCGCGATCCAAGAACCGCAGTTGGGTTTACCGAAAATAATCATATAATTATGTTTGTGGCCGACGGAAGATACACGGCAAGTGAAGGTTTATCTTTATACGAGTTCGCGAATCAAATGATTGCGCTTGGATGTGTTGAAGCAATGAATTTAGACGGCGGCGGTTCAAGCCAAATGGCAGTCGGTAATGAGTTAATAAACCGTCCCGAAGGAAGCACTTTTCAGCGCCCTTTCCTGTAATTTTAGCGGTTGTACCGAATGATTCCGTTAATTTCCTTCCCCCTTCATACTATAATAAAAAAATAGATACAGGCGATAAAGAATGTGAACTTATAGGAAGCGGCTGGTTTCAATCTTCTATCGCGGGGTTTTGGGGAGATACTCCTACCGAATTAAACGCGGCGGGAAATGGAAATCAGTACGCTCTTTTTAAGCCGGAGTTACCCGTTTCCGCAAAGTATGATTTATTCGGATGGTGGACGGCGGCATCAAATAGGGCCAAGGACACTCCTTTTATTATAAAACATAAAGATGGAATTGATACTGTCCGTGTAGATCAGACGATAGGGAAATATAAATGGAACTTTATCGGGAGTTTTTCATTCAGTGGCGATTCCACAGATCAAATAATTATTTCTAATGCCGCCGATTCGGGTGATTATGTTGCCGCCGACGCGATTAGATTAATTTCATATGACAGCACAACGGCGATAACTTCAATTTCAGAAAATAGAGCCTTATCAATTATCCGGATTTTCATCTTAAACAAAATTATCCCAATCCGTTTAATCCAAGTACAACTATTGAATTTACTATTCCCAAAAGCGGATTTGTAAGTTTAAAGGTTTATGATTTGTTGGGAAGAGAAGTCGAGACAATTGTAAACGATTATAAAAATGCGGGAAGTCATAAGCTAGATTTTAAGGCTCGACAGGACTTGCAAGCGGAATATATTTTTACCGCATAACAGCGGGAATTTATACAGCGGTAAGAAAAATGCATGTTATTGAAATAATAATTGTAGGGCGACGATCCTTCGTCACTTGTGCGGGTTGGCAGGCATTCCCATAATCGCACAGACAGGATTGTCTGTGCTACAATTTTTTAAACACATTAGGGATGAGAGCGTGCTTTCAAAAATCTACTGGAACACAACTGTAACCGGTTCTTCAAGTTCTACTTTTATTCCGGGAACTCCTTTAACAATCTTTTTCAGTTCTTGAAGATTTTGCGGTTTCTTTTTCTTGAATTCGTTCAGCTTTTTGGGGGTCTTTTAACATTTCATTAAAATCAATATTAAATAATGTTATAGTGGAATCCTGTACATAACTAGCGTTTGTATTAACAATTTTACCGTTTAATTTTAGGTCGAGTGAAATTTTCAAATCCGTCATCATTTTAACAACTTCATTATACATTGTGGAATCGGAAAAAGTAGTTGAATCACTGAATTGATTTCTAAAATTAAATGAAGAAGTATCATTTTTATTCTGCGCCAAATGAATTATTATTTTGGCGGGTTCGCCCGGAATAAATTGAAAATTAACATATTCTTTATCAACCGAATCGACTTTCCCGGATTCATCTAAAGGAATTTGGCTGTTTGGATTTTGATTTATATGCAAATCGTTTAAATCTTTAAAATTATAAACCGCTCTAAATCCTTCCTGCCCGTTTTCACTTAGCTTTCTGCCTGAAACATATTTTACATTTTTGCCCAGCTTTGCCGTATCGGCTTTAATTTCATCTTCATCAAATAAAGTGAGCGGTTCCCGCTTTTGTATTGAATCGGAGGAAAAAGATTCCGAAAGGCTGGCAATCATTTTCGCGACAGCTTTACTCATTAAAAATTTTTCTTCAATTGTACCTGAACCATCGGGATTTACTTTTACTAAAGTGTGGAACTCTAAACAGCCGTTAAATATTAAAATCGAAAAAAATATTGAGAAGCAAACAACAAATCGTTTCATAACATTACCCTATTTTCATATTCAAAAAGGAATCTGTTATTAATTTGCGAAAATAATTTATTTCGGCAAGTGCCTTACAATAAATTACTTGCGAGTTCCGCAAGTTCGGAACGCTCCCCTTTTTCCAAATTTATATGCGCGTAAAGTTTTTGTCCCTTAAAATGATCTATTAAATAAGAAAGTCCGTTTGATTGTGAATCCAGATAAGGATGGTCAATCTGATAAATATCTCCGGTAAAAACGATTTTTGTTCCTGCGCCGACACGCGTAATAATAGTTTTTATTTCGTGAGGAGTAAGGTTTTGCGCCTCATCTACAATAAAGAAAATTCTCTGCAGGCTTCTTCCGCGAATATATGAAAGCGGTTCAATAACAAGTTTTTCATCTTTTATCATATTATTTATTATCTGGTATTGTTTATCCGTTTCGCTGAATTGATCTTGAATAACCCGAAGATTATCCCACAAAGGCTGCATATAAGGTTCAATTTTACTCTGCACATCCCCGGGTAAAAAACCGATATCTTTATTAGCATAAAGGGACAATGGGACGGGCGATATAAATTTGCCTGTAACTTTTCCTCATCTGAAGCGCGCTTGTAAGAGCAATTAAAGTTTTCCCGGTTCCGGCCTTTCCCGTTAAAGAAACAAGAGGAATATCGGGATTAGTTAGGGCATCAACCGCGAAAGTCTGCTCGGCGTTTCTCGGCTTAATTCCAAAAGTTACATTTTTATCTACTTTACGAAATATTTCCATTTCTTGATCAAGATAAGCTAGAACTGAGCGATTGGAATTTCTGAAGATATAATATTTATTGGGGAGAACTTCGCCTGGTAATTTTTTAATAATATCTTTTGCCGGTATTTCAAACGGAGTTTGAAAAAGCTGAACGATTAGATCATCATCAAAATCCTCAATAATTTCTTTTCCGCTATAAAGCTCTTCTACGCTGCCGATGCGGTCGGTTGTATAATCTTCGGCTAAAATACCGAGCGCTTTGGCCTTCATTCTTAAATTTACATCTTTTGTTACAAGCACTACGGTAGATTTGTTTTTATTAATTTTATTCCATTCGTAAGCAACACTTAAAATGCGATGATCGGGAGTATCTTCTTTAAACATTTCTTTTATTTCATTACTAATTCCTTTCGATATAGCAATTCTTACTTTTCCTTTTCCCTTGCCGATAGAAATTCCCCCGTTAAAAATCGCGTCGCCTGTAAGTGTATCTAAAGTACGGGCAAATTCTCGGGCATTCAAATTTATAACCTGGCTTCCCCGCTTAAAATGGTCAAGTTCCTCAATTACAGTCAGCGGAATAACAACATCATTTTGTTTAAAATGCTGAATCTGCTTGCGTCATGAAGAATTACATTTGTATCCAGAATAAAAGTTTTATGAGTTTTTTTAGCGGATGTTTTTGATGACCTCATAATAATTCCTTTAAATTTTTATAAAGAATTGTATTGCTTGGAATGCAACAAAGGGAGGATTAAAACAAAAATATTTAGACATTTTTATACAGAATAAATCAGCTTAGTCGTATAATTATAAATTTTTCTGTGATTTATTTATCACCAATTAAAATAAAACTATTTTAATTACTCTAAAAAGAAGATAATCACTAAATAGGTAAAATGGTAAATTGAAAATATATTCTCTTTGCTTTATATTAGGAAACTAAAATCAAGAACAGACTCATTGCACAAGAAAAAAATTAAACTAATAGAAATTATAGCAGGTAAATTTTTAGAGACTATTATTTAATAGCCACTCAATGAGTGGCTATTTTTTTATGTAAACATTATCAACAACAAACGAAGAGAGAATGAGCAAAAAGAAAAAAGCAAAACTTGTTTTAGAAGATGGTTCCGAATTTTCGGGATTCAGCTTCGGATACGAAGGGAATACAAACGGTGAAGTTGTTTTTAACACCGGGATGGTCGGTTATCCGGAAACAATGACCGATCCGTCCTACAGAGGACAAATTCTCGTCTGCACTTATCCTTTAATAGGAAATTACGGAGTGCCGGGAAATGAAAAGGAAAACGAACTTTATAAAAATTTTGAATCTGATGAGATTCACTGCAGGGCATTAATCGTAACTAATTATTCTGAAGAATATTCGCATTGGGACGCAAAAAAATCTCTCGGCGAATGGATGAACGAACAAAAAATTCCCGGAATAACCGGAATTGATACAAGAATGCTTACAAGAAAACTTCGCGAAAGCGGAACTATGCTCGGTAAAATTATTGTGAATGAAAATGAACAGATTGATTTTGAAGATATAAATAAGAATGAATCTTGTTGCCGAAGTAAGCGTAAAAGAACCGATAGAATATAAAAGGAACGGAAAAAAAATTGTTCTGGTAGATTGCGGGACAAAGAATAATATAATTCAAGCTTTTCTTGAAAGAAATATTTCTGTTCTACGTGTTCCTTATGATTATGATTTTTCCAAAGAAAAAGCAAACGGAATTTTAGTTTCAAACGGGCCGGGCGATCCTAAAATGTGTAAAGACTACAATTGAAAATACAAAAAAAGCGATGAAGAACGGATATTCCGATGCTGGGAGTTTGTCTGGGAAGCCAGATTATGGCGCTTGCCGCAGGCGCGAATACTTACAAATTAAAATACGGACACAGAAGTCATAACCAGCCATGCAACGAAGCCGGAACAAAACGATGTTATATAACTTCACAAAATCACGGTTACGCGGTTGATGCCGAAACTTTGCCGGAAGATTGGCGTGAATGGTTTGTTAATGATAATGACGGAACAAACGAAGGAATTATTCATATTTCAAAACCATTTTTCGCGGCGCAGTTTCACCCGGAAGCTTCCCCCGGGCCGGATGACAGCGAATTTATTTTTGACATGTTTTTGAGGGCATTAATATGATAAAAAGAGGAAAACCAAAAAAAGTTTTAATTCTCGGCTCGGGAGCTTTACAAATCGGCCAGGCCGGTGAATTTGATTATTCCGGAAGCCAGGCAATTAAAGCATTAAAAGAAGACGGAATTACTTCGCGTACTTGTGAATCCCAATATCGCGACGATTCAAACTTCTGAAAATTTTGCGGATAAAGTTTATTTCGTTCCGATTAAAACAGACTTTGTTGAAAAGATAATTCAAAAAGAAGAACCGGATAGTATTCTGCTTCAGTTCGGCGGACAAACAGCGCTTAAATGTAGGCGTTGAGCTTTACGAAAAAGAAATTCTTGAAAAATATAATATAAAAGTTCTCGGAACTCCCGTTGAAGCAATTCAAGATACAGAAGACCGGAACAGATTTTCGGAACGTGTAACTGAAGTAGGATTAAAAGTAGCGCTAAGTAAAACCGCCAAAAATGTTGATGAAGCTGTTGCCGCAGCCGAAAAAATCGGTTTCCCGGTAATGGTTAGAATCGCGTACGCGCTCGGCGGACTCGGTTCCGGAATAGTTGAAAATAAAGAAGAATTAGTTGAAAAAGCCAAACGCGCGTTTTCCTTTACAAGCCAAATTTTAATCGAAGAATCTCTTTACGGCTGGAAAGAAGTTGAATATGAAATTGTAAGAGACAAATTTAATAACTGTATTACAACTTGTTCAATGGAAAATATTGACCCGATGGGAATTCATACCGGCGACAGTATTGTAATCGCACCGGTTCAGACTCTTTCCGCACAAGAAAATTTTATGCTTCGTTCAATCGGAATAAAACTGATCCGTCATCTCGGCGTTATCGGCGAATGTAATATTCAATACGCGCTTGATCCGAATTCCGATGATTATAGAATTATTGAAGTAAACGCAAGATTAAGCAGAAGTTCCGCTCTTGCTTCTAAAGCAACCGGTTATCCGCTCGCTTTTATCGCGGCAAAACTAGCTTTAGGCTACGCGTTAAATGAAGTAGAAAATATTATCACACAGAGAAACTTCGGCATGTTTTGAGCCGGCACTTGATTATGTTGCGTTAAAATTCCCTCGATGGGATTTGCAGAAATTCCGCCAGGTAAGCACTCAGCTTGGTTCAGAAATGAAATCGGTGGGCGAAGTCATGTCGCTCGGCAGAAGTTTTGAAGAAGTTCTGCAAAAAGCAATACGAATGCTTGATATCGGGATGAAAGGATTTGTCGGCAACGATTTAGAATTTGAAGATCTTGATAAAGAACTTTCGCAGCCAACTGATAAAAGAATATTCGCCGTTGCACAAGCTTTTCAGTTAGGTTATTCAGTTGATAAAGTTCACGAGCTTTCAAAAATTACAAAATGGTTTCTTTACAAGATGAAAAATATTGTAGAAACGGAAAAGAAACTTAAAGATGTAAAACTTAACTCAATTATCCGAAGATCTGATGCGAGAAGCCAAAGAGAATGGTTTCAGCGATTTGCAGATTGGCATTTTAACAAATTCAAGCGAATTTGATGTAAGGAAATACAGAAAAAGTCTTAAATGTTATTCCGGTTGTAAAACAGATTGATACTCTGGCCGCCGAATATCCCGCGCAGACAAATTATCTTTATCTAACTTATCACGGAAAAGAAGATGATATTCCAACCGGAGAAAAAAACCAAATTGTAGTTCTCGGAAGCGGCGCTTACAGAATCGGATCATCGGTTGAGTTTGACTGGTGCTGCGTTAATGCTGTAATGACACTGGGTAAACTGAATTACAAAACAATAATGATAAACTGTAACCCGGAAACCGTAAGTACGGATTATGACATTTGCGATAAGCTTTATTTTGAACAGATTAACATTTGAACGAGTTCTCGATATTTATGATAAAGAAAATCCTGAAGGTGTAATTATTTCTATGGGCGGACAAGTTCCGAATAATCTCGCGATAAAACTGCATGACGCGGGAATTAAAGTCATCGGCACTTCACCGGTTCAAATAGATAACGCTGAAAACAGGCATAAGTTCAGCCAAATTTTAGATGATATTGAAGTTGATCAGCCGGACTGGAAAGAATTAACAAGTTTGCAGGAAGCAAAAGAATTCGCGGATAATGTCGGATATCCTGTTTTAATAAGGCCGAGTTATGTATTAAGCGGCGCGGCAATGAGTATTGTTTTAACTCCGAGACGAACTGGAAGCTTATCTTGAAAAAAGCAGCTGAAATTAGTAAAGAACATCCGGTTGTTATCAGCAAATTTATTACCGAAGCCAGAGAAATTGAAGTTGACGCTGTCGCGGAAAACGGAAATTTATTCTGCTACGCGATTTCCGAACACGTTGAAAACGCGGGAGTTCATTCGGGAGACGCTACAATTGTTCTTCCGCCGCAAAGGACTTACCTGGAAACAATGCGCCGGGTAAAAATGGTTACGAAAGAAATCGCGAAAGAACTACAAATTACCGGGCCGTTTAATATTCAGTTTATCGCAAAAGATAACGAGGTAAAAGTTATTGAATGCAACCTTCGCGCTTCAAGAAGTTTTCCGTTTGTTTCTAAAGTTCTAAAAATTAATTTTATTGAAATAGCTACAAAACTGATGATGGGAGAAAAAGTTCCGAAAATTGATAAATCTTCTTTTGATGTTGATTATGTAGGAGTAAAAGCTTCTCAGTTTTCTTTCACACGATTAAAAGGCTCCGATCCTGTACTTGGTGTGGAAATGGCGTCAACCGGAGAAGTTGCCTGTCTCGGCGATGATGTGAATGAAGCGTTTCTTAAAAGTTCTATTTCAACCGGCTTTAAAATTCCTAAAAAAGGCGTTATGCTTTCCACCGGAACTCCAAAAGACAAAGCCGAATTTCTTGAAGAAACCCGCTTGCTTTATTCGATGGGAATAAAATTTTACGCGACAAAAGGAACGGCCGAATTCCTAAAAAAATACGGAATGGATGCCGAAGTGCTTTATTGGCCGCTTGAAAAACAAGAACCGAATATTATTACTTATCTTAATGACGGTAAAATCGATCTTGTAATTAACATTCCTAAAAATGAAGAAAAGTTTGAACTTGATAATGATTATTTAATTAGGCGCCGCGCGATTGACTTGAATATAAATCTTATTACAAATATCCAAGTTGCTAAACGGTTAGTTAAAGCTATCAGCAAATATTCCGAAAAAAGCTTAGAAGTAAAAAGCTGGGATGAATATAATTAGTTATTTTCAAAGGGACTGCTTGAAAAAAAGCAGTCTCATTCACTTCTTACATCAAACCATTCTGTTTTAAAATAAAAAGTCCTAAAGTAATAGAAACTATTGAACCCAATGTTGTCATCAATAAAATATGAGCGGCCAAACGGCTGTTGGCTCCCATTGCGTCAGCCATAATAAAACTTGCTATTGCCGTTGGGCAAGAAAAAAGGATAAATATTAATCCTATATTTTCATCTTTAAATCCTAAAAGATAAGCGGCATAAACGGCAGCGGCAGGAATTAGAACAATTTTTATGACTGTTGAAAATAGTGAAACAAGAAAATCCTTTCGAATTCCTTTAAAAGATAAAAACCCGCCTATCCCAATTAAAGCTAAAGGCAGCGTAAGCGCGGCTAAATAACTGATAGATTTTGTTACTACAAAATTTAACTGAATATGAAAATAAGAAAACGGCAGTGCGGCTACAACCGCTAATATCAACGGGTTTTTCAGAATTTCCCAAATAGTGGAAGTTAATTTTAACTCTGATTTTTCTTTTAAACCAACGGTTAAAACAATTACAGAAAGAATATTGTAAAGCGGAATTATGAACGCTAAAAGAAGACTTGCTTTGCCGAGTACATTATTTCCGTAAACATTTACTATAATCGCCAAACCGATTATCGCGAAATTTCCGCGAAAGCTTCCTTGAATAAAAGCTGCCCTATCTTTTTTATTTTTCAAATATGGAATTGCAAAAATCCAAATTAGGATAAAAGACACGATAGTTAGAATATAAATAAATACCACGAGCTTAAGATCAAAAATTTCTTCAAAATTTAAATTGGATATCTCACTGAAAATTAAGGCGGGAAGCGAAACCGAAAATACAACCTTAGAAGAGATTGAAACAAAATTATCGTTTATAATCTCAATTCTTTTTAAGAAATAACCGATACCTACAAGCAGGAAAACGGGAGCTACGAGATTTAATGATAATATTAAGTTCTGCAACGAATTTTATTTATTTTATGAAAAATTATTTTTGAATTAATAAAAATTTGGCCAATACCGGCAAATGATCGCTCGCATCCGAGTGAAGAACTTCTATTGATACAGGTTTAAAACTTATTTCACCGTTGTCTGGATTTTTAAGAAAAATATAATCAATTCTTTTTTTTGGTTTTTCGGTTGAATAAGATAAACCTTCGCCGTTACCAACAGCTTCCCAAACATCTATAAAATCTTCTTTCATAAGATTATGAGTTCTGCTGTTTGGTGTATCGTTAAAATCTCCGCACACAATTAGAGGCATTGATGAATATTTTTTCGCGGTGTTTTTTATTTCTCCAACATTAAGAACCCTTTCGGAATCATCGCCGCGGAAATCAATATGTGTATCTGCAAAAGCGAATTGAAAATCATTAAACTTAGTAACTACCCGCAGCAGTCCTCGCTGCTCACCTTCTCTTATCATTTTATAATGAAGATTTGATTTCTCGAGAACCGGCAATTTTGTAATAATAGCGTTACCATATTCACCGCCTTGATAGCTTATATTTTTGTCGAAATAATAATCCATTTCAGTTAACGCTGAAATTTCGCGCATTATATCAATTCCGTTAGTTCTTTCCACTCCTTTATCAACTTCTTGGAAAGCGGCTATATCTACATGATATTTTTTTAGTAAATCGGCAAATCTTTGCAGATTTACTGTACTGTCAATTCCCTCGCCATGATGAATATTATATGTTAGAACCACAAGAGTATCTAATTTAGATTGAGCGAATATACCGGCGGAAATGATAACAAAGCAAAGCAGTATTTTTTTCATTTTATTTTTAGTTGTTATTAAGAAATGAGAACTTTTCTTTTATTATTTTTGTTCTGAAAATAAACAAATTAAGGGAAATATGGTTTTATTCTTCTCGATTTTTTTTACGCTTTACGCCGCGATAAATTATTATATTTTTATTCGCGGTTGGCAGGCGCTTGTAAATTATCCGCATTTCAAAATTTTTTATCTGGTTATATTTATAATCGTTTCGCTTTCCTATATAGCGGCAAAATTTTTAGTTAATTATCTTCCGCGAATTTTATACGACGGAATGCTTTGGATCGGTTCTTTCTGGTTCGCTTTTATTCTTTACTTTTTTCTGGCGATAGTTTTTATCGATCTTCTCAGGCTCGCAAACCATTGGTTTAATTTTTTCCCTCAATCGTTTGAACAAAATTATATAAAAACAAAAGAAATAACAGCCTTAATTGTAGTTGTAATTATAACATTAACTGTTGCGGCCGGTTTTATTAACTCTCGAAATTTAAAAGTACGCACACTTAATCTGATTATTCCCAAAGGCAGCAGTAGTTTAACCGAATTAAACGCGGCGGTTGTTTCGGATATTCATCTTTCACCTATGGATAATGCTTCATTTTTAAAAAATATTATTAACAAAATAAATAAACTTAATCCCGATGTTGTCCTTCTTCCGGGAGATATTGTTGACGACAAACCAAAGGTTTTAAGGGAAAGAGGGATCGGGAATAATTTTCGAGAAATTAAATCCAAATACGGAGTTTATGCTTCAACCGGAAATCATGAGTTTATAACGGGAGTAAAAGAATCGGTAAAATTTATGGAGGATTACGGAATAGTTGTTCTTCGTGATTCCGCGATAAAGATTGATGAAGGATTTTATATTGCCGCGAGAGATGATAGAAGTATAAATCAATTTTCAAATGAAAAACGCGCTTCGCTTGAAACAATTTTAGAAAACGTGGATAAAAACTTCCCGGTAATTTTGATGGACCATACTCCGTTTGGTTTGGAAGACGCGGAAAAAAATAATGTTGATCTTCAGCTTTCCGGGCATACACATCACGGACAAATGTGGCCGAACAACATAATTACAAATATGATTTATAAAGTGAGCTGGGGTTATCTGAAATTAGGGAACACACAATATTACGTAAGCTGCGGTGCCGGAACTTGGGGTCCGCCGGTTCGGTTAGGAAGCGATTCTGAAATAATAAATTTAAAAATAAAATTTGAATAAAAGACAAAGCCTTGAGGACTGCGATAAATCTTCAAGGCTTGTAAGCAAATTAGAAGACAAAAGTAACACCAAATTTAAACTGATCGTAGGAAAGTGGTGCCGCGGACTTAAAAGGCCAGTTCATTTTTTCGTGTCGTAATTCATAAACTCCGTAAGAAAGAGCATTTTTTAAAACGAAATTTACAACCGGTACGGCGTACGGTGAAAAATCCATTATTTCATTTACAAAATTATCAACAGCTATTTGGCCAGCCGCTTCAATAACAGCACTTCCCAGCCACTTCCAGAAAAGGTGTCTTTGAAAAATCACTGATCTTTCATAACCGGCATCAAGTGTTATTTGCGGTATTATTTGAATTTTTATTCCGCCTTCGGAGCTTGTTCCGAATCTGATAGTTCCGTCATATAAATTTAACTTTTCCATATCTGAAATAAGTTTCGAATTGTTTAAAAGCTGAATCGTCAAAGGGAAAGTTTTTACATCAACTTTTGACCAATCTAAACTATACGAATTATAAAGTAATACTGCGGATGAACCGAATTTATATCCATAGCCATTAGATCTTCCCAAACCGAAACGCCATGCTTTTGTCTCTATTCCGTTCGAAGAATCTTTAGTACTTAAATCTTTACTAAAATTACTTAAGAACAAAAAACGGAAATGATATTTTAGAATACCTTCAGCTGTGGAAGTTGAACTTTTGCTTGTATAACCAAGTTTCAATTCTAACAAACCAGGATCAGTTAGAGATTCATTAAAATCTTTAATTGTAGGATTTGACATACCGAATATAGCAGAAATCGTCGGTCTTCCGGAAAACTCTTCAGACCAGACATCAAAATTCCATTTTCCCCATCTATGATGACGAAATGAGTGATTACCGGAATAATCTTCTTCATTATTTACAATAATAGTATCTTTAGTTCCGTCATCATTTTTAACAATAATAGTGTCTTTATCTTGCGCGGAAGCTGCTCCGACAGAAATTAAAAGAATAAATATTAAAAACAGTAAATTTTTCATTCTCATTTTCCTCCTAAGGAAATTTTAAAAATCAATTTAGAGAATATTATAAATTATTGAATAACATATTATTACCTGATTCGGGAAATCAATCTTCATGCCTATAGTAAATATAAACCGATGTTCATTTTTACGGAATTAGTAAATGATGTGTGGATATTATTTAAGACAAACGGAATTAAATTACTATACATTATAGGAATATAAATTGAAACTTTTAGTAAATAATTTTGTTAGAAGTAATTAGAATGATTTTGCGACATTAAAAAATTGTTTAATTCACAATAATTATATTTTTTCTATTAAAAAATTTCAAAGGATAATGGCTAATACAGAAATTCCTAAACCTAAAAGACTCTCCAAAGAAGATCCCTTTTATCAGGCGATTATAACAATTCATGAGAAAGCATTTGAGAATAAAGAGATGACATATATTGATCCGAAAACAGGTTTAACTGTTTTTACGGCATATTATCATTTACAGCGTGGATTTTGCTGCGGCAGCGGCTGCAGGCATTGTCCTTATTAATTTCTCTCCCCTTCAAAACTAGAGATGAACATAAAAAAAACGGAGATACAAAAATTTATATCTCCGTTAATATTTTTTCTATTCTTAATTAAAGAATATATTTACTCAAATCTCTATTCTTAACAATTCTATCAAGCTTTTCTTTAACTACTTCGGCAGTTATACTAACTTTTTCGGAAGGAATTTTATCCGGTACATCAAATAAAATTTCATCAAGCAAAGTTGTAAGAATTGTATGTAACCTTCTCGCGCCGATATTTTCTACTTCCTCATTTACCTCCGAAGCAATTCGGGCAATTTCTCTAATTCCGTCATCAGTAAAAGACAATTTAACATCTTCTGTTTCCAGAAGCGCCATATACTGTTTTAGCAGCGCGTTTTGCGGAGTAGTTAAAATCTGCACGAAATCATCTTGTGTTAAACTTTTAAGTTCAACTCTAATCGGGAATCTTCCCTGAAGTTCAGGAATAAGATCAGATGGTTTTGATACATGAAAAGCGCCTGAAGCAATAAATAAAATATGATCGGTTCTTACAACGCCGTATTTTGTATTTACATTAGAACCTTCTACAATGGGAAGAAGATCTCTCTGTACACCTTCTCTCGATACATCAGGGCCTTGGCCTTTTCCGCCGCCCGCAACTTTATCAATTTCATCTATAAATATTATTCCGGAATTTTCTACACGTTCAATAGCTTCTTTTTGAACGGCTTCCATATCTATTAATTTTTGGGCTTCTTCTTGAGTTATAATATTTCTTGCTTCGGAAATTGTTGTTTTCCTTTTCTTCTTTTTCTTGGGCATAATGTTGCCCATAATTTCCTGAAAATTTATTCCCATATCATCAACACCGAAAGGACCTAGAACCTGCATACCTAAATTAGATTGAGCCGTCGCATCGAACTCTATCATTTTATTATCAAGTTCGCCTTTTTTCAGTTTTTCATTCATCCATTCGCGAGTTTTTTGGTTTTGATATGCTTCAGTATTTTCTTCTTCGGTAACTTCACCGGCGTTAGCGGCTTTTTTAACCGGAGGAATTAATATATCAAGTATTTTTTCTTCTGCTATTTCTTCAGCTTTTGATTTTACTTCTAATGTTTTTTCTGATTTGACCATATTTACCGCAGAATCTGTTAAATCGCGAATCATTGATTCAACATCTCTTCCTACGTAGCCAACTTCTGTAAATTTAGAAGCTTCAACCTTTATAAACGGTGCTTGAGCAAGTTTTGCCAATCTTCTGGCAATTTCTGTTTTTCCAACTCCAGTAGGCCCTATTAGAATAATATTATTGGGAAGAATTTCATCTTTAAGTTCATTAGTAACTTGCTGGCGGCGCCATCTATTTCTTAAGGCTATTGCAACAGCTCTTTTTGCCTCATTTTGGCCAATAATATATTTATTAAGTTCAGTAACTATTTGAGAAGGCGTAAATTCCTTCATTTCTTTTTTTTTCATTTTAAATCCGATATTATTTTTCAATAACTTCAACATTAATTTTTTCGTTTGTATAAATACATATTTCCGAAGCTGTTTTAAGAGCTTCTTCCACAATTTGTTTAGCGGAAAGATTACTATATTTCTTTAACATTTTTGCGGCGGCTAATGCATACATGCCGCCAGAACCGATAGCGACAATTTGATCATCCGGTTCAATTACATCGCCGTTGCCGGAAATAACCAGCGCGTTATCTTCGGTAATTATCGCAAGCATCGCTTCTAATTTTCTGAGATATTTATCAGTGCGCCAATCCTTTGCCAATTCAACTGCCGCACGATGTACATTACCGCTGTATTGTTCAAGCTTATCTTCAAAACGCTCCATTAAAGTAAACGCGTCAGCAGAAGCGCCGGCAAAACCGCAGACAACCTTTCCGTTAGCGATTTTTCTTATTTTTTTCGCGTTATGTTTCATAACTGTATTACCGAGAGAAACTTGTCCGTCTCCCCCAATAGCAGCTTCACCATTATGAACTATCCCTAAAATAGTTGTAGCTTTTAATTTCATTTCCATTTAAAAAGTACTCCTTCTATAAAAACTTTATCAAAAATAGAGTAAAAAATATAACATTAAGGAACAATTTGTTTTTTATTTTTCCACTGTTCATACCATTCAGTAAAAGGAAGAACAACCGGAACGGCAGTAATACGGCCGCCGAACCCCATATACCTAATCGCGAACATATTTAAATTTTGTAGATTTAGCGAACTGAGAGTATTTTCATTAATTTTTACACCGTATTTATTTGCCATCATAACAGTATGATTTATAAAAAATTCACTCAGTTTTTTAAAAATAAGTTCCTGCCTCAGTTTATCTTTCGAATCTTCAAAATTTCCAGTAAAACCGTTTTCTGTTTTCTTTTTCCCAATCAATTTAAAAATTGAATAACCTTCCGAAAGTTTAATGGGACCGTATACTTCTCCTATTTCCATACTCGCGGCTTTTTTGCCTAATTGGCCGTACATTGTAACCGGGAAGAATCCAAATTCTCCGCCTTTACTTTTTGTCCAAGCTCGTTTAGTATATTTTTTTGCTAATTCCCGAAAATCCGCACCATTATCAAGTTCATCTAAAACTTTTTTAACCACATCAAGACTATCGGTTAAAATTTCCAGAATATTAACCTGTACCTGGCTTTGAGCTGAAGTATCATGTAATGATTGATAATAATTATAAACATCTTCATCGCTAACTGAAACAGAATCCATAAATTTATCTTTAAGAATTTTAGCCAAATAATTTTCTTTCCACATATCAATTGATTCTTTAACATCGGGAAGATTTTGAAGTCCTCTTCTTAAACCTTCTTTGGCAAGAAGTTCATTTTTAATTAGTAGACTTACACGCGCGTTTAGTTTCGCGGCAATTATTTTCGGATCAACAGATTTTGTATAGAAACCATCGAAGATAAGATAACGTAAAAAATCTTTAACTGAAAAAGGATCTTCTTTAAATTTGATGAAAATCATTTTTAACGTATCGGCACCGAATTCATTTTCCATTCTTAAAATATCCGCGGCTTCAAGTTTTACATCCATAGTATCGGGAATGGATTCAATTTTTTTCTTTTGAGAAAGAAGATGTGTTACTTTGTCAGATACCGCCCAGAAAAGATCACCTTCAGCGGAGACCTTTTTATCGGCAAAAAACTTTTTAACGAAGCTGTTATAATATTTATCGGTTTTTCTTTGACGAATAATTTCATCAACTTTCTTCAAACTTTCGTTAACATCTTTTTTGGTATAGGAAAGCGGAGATATGCTATCCAATTTGAATATAAGCCAGCCTGACTTGGATTTGATCGGGACAGTAAAATCACCGGTATTCAATTTATAGATTTCGTTTTCAACTTCCGGCTCCATTTCTCCGAAGCGTAAATCAACATTAGGTATTTGATAAATCTGCTTCGCTTTTATAGAATCAAACGAAGTCCCGTTTTTAAGCGAAGAAAATATGTTATATCCTTTAACGGAATCCTGAGTAAATATTACGCTAAGATTATATTTTTCAAAATATTTTTTCATCGCGTCGGTTAATTCATCTTCAGAAACATTAACTTTACTCTTAATTTCATTGTTATAAAGAGCATCTCTCACGTACATTTTTTCTACCGCTTGAAAAGTAGTTTTCATTATCGCGGTTGTATCAAGGTTAAGATCCTCAGCTTCCAGAGCCCAAAGCTTTTCCGCAATTAAGGAATACAGCAAGTCGTGTTTCTTTTCTTCAATATTCTCTTTATTCTTTCCGTATAGTTGAGGGACAAGTTCAAATCGCTGTTTAAATTCATCGGCTGAAATTTTTATCGGACCTACTTTTGCAATAGCTTCATTTTTATTTACATCATTTTTCTGAGCAAACACCGCTATTGCACACACGGCAAATAATATTATTGTTTTTATCGTTTTCATTTACACTAAATTTTCTTTTTGATTAAAAGGATGAAACAATTTTACGGGAAAAATACGCGGAACTTCATTTTGATATTTTTTGTAGATTTCCCCAAAATTTTCAACTAATTTCTTCTCTTCATAATATGAGCCGATGTAAAAATAAACGGCAATACAAAGAAAGAAAGTTAAATCGAACAAATCCATTTCCGGCCTTAGAAAAATTATTATGATTGAAAAAAAATAAATCGGATGGCGAGTATATCTATAGGGGCCGTCAATAACTAACGAGAGTTTTTCATCAAGATCACCGGGAGAATATTCTTTTCTAAAATATCTTTTGATTTGATCTATACCTAAAAATTCACGGATACAAAAATATTTAAGTGCCCATAAAACTCCGGCTAAAGCTAAAAATTGGGGAATTAAAATCAGCAGATCATAAGGCGAAGGTAAATCATAAACTAAAACATCGGGACGCGGAGATATTTCATAAATAAGATAAAATGACGCAAAAGCAATTATATTATAAATCAATCTATAAAACGCAATTAAACTGCCATACTGCTCAGCCAATTCTTTTTTTACCTTATGAGAGGCTAAAAAAGAATGAATAACTCCGAAAACCGCGAACAAAAAAATAATAAATAGAACATCAAAAACTATCTCAATCATAATTCCTTACGCAGTCTTGCAATCGGGAGACGCAGCTGCTCTCTATACTTTGCTACTGTTCTGCGCGCAATATGAATTCCTTCTTCATTAAGAATTTCCGCAAGTTTATCATCGCTATAGGGAGCGCTTTTATTCTCACCGTCAATAATTTCTTTCAATCTTTCCTTAATATGTTTATTAGAAACTTCTTCGCCGGAATCAGTTATTAATCCTTCGGAAAAGAAATATTTTAACTCATGAATTCCCATCGGGCTTTGAACATATTTTCCGTTTACAACGCGGCTTATGGTGGAAATATCCATATTTATTTCTTCGGCTATATCTTTATAAATCATCGGTCTTAAAAATTTTGGGCCTTTTTCAAAAAATTCAAATTGTTTTTCCAGAATCGCCTGCATAATCTTCATTAAAGTTTCTCTTCTCTGCTGAATACAAGCTATAAACCATTTGGCCGATTCAAATTTTTCCCGTAAAAATTTATATGTGTTTTTCTCCCGTGGATTTTTTTTCTGCTTTTTGTTAGACTGAAACATTTCCAAATAAGTTCTGCTTACCGTAACTGAAGGAAGGCTTCTATCGTTAAGAGTAATTATAAAATTATCTTCCGCTTTTTCTATTATAAAATCAGGACTAATTTGATTCATTTCAGCGGATTGAACATTCCCCTCACCGGGTTTTGGATTTAACGCTTGAATTAATTCAATTGTTGCCTTTAAGGTTTCATCGCTTAAATTCATTTTCTGTTTAAGAGCATCGAAACGTCTTTTTGTAAAATCATCAAAATAATTTATTAGAAGTTCTTCGGACAGATATTTATAATAAGGATCAAATTCAAGATTTCTTAATTGAATAAGAAGGCATTCCTTTAAATTTCTGGCTGCAATTCCTATTGGATCAAATGTTTGAATTTTTTTTAAGAGTTCTTCGGCTTTTTCCCGGGGAATATCAATATGCTCAAACATTTTTAGTTCTTCAATAATTTCGGGAATATCCCGTTTCAGATAGCCGTCGTCATCAAGATTTCCGATTATTTCTTCGCCGAGCAAAAACATATTTTCATCAAGATTTAATAACCTTAACTGATCTGTAATATGTTCGCTTAATGACTTTCTCTTGCAGGAGCCAGAGGCTGATAATCTTCATCATCATTGCTTCTATTGGCTCTGTTAACTTCATAATCATAATCGGCATCATTCATAAAATCTTCAAGCTCAAACTCCTCATTATCTTTATCCTCATATTCTTCATCGGCTCCGTCTTCTTTTTCTTTTTCATTCCTTTCTTGATTCATATCAATTTCTTCGTCCATAACCTCTTCAAGAATAGGATTTATCTCAAGCTCATTTTTAATCCTCTGTTCAAGAGCAAGAGTATTAAGCTGGAGCAGTTTCTGATATTGAATTTGCTGAGGTGATAATTTTTGCTGCTGTGATAATTTCTGACTTAATGATAACATATTATTTCTCTATAATTTCCTTTAATTTTTCATACCATTTTTTACCATATAATCTTTCAAGCGAATCTTTACAGAAATCAACTACGGTAGTATTTAAAATTTCTCCTTTTTCCAATGCCGGCTTGCATTCACTAAATTTTTCGTAGCGAAGAATATCTCCTCCAAATTTTGAAATACGAATTGGGAAAAGATGACAAGAAATAGGTTTCTTAAAACTGATTTTACCGTCATAAAAAGCTTTTTCAATTCCGCATTTGGCAATGTCATTTTCGTAGTACACAAAAACACATGCTTTACTGTCAACACTTTTCGTCATTAATTCATTCTCTTTTACTTCATAAAAACCCTCTTTTTCAATTTTAGCTTTATGAAGTTCGGGCAAATATTCTTTTACAATATGTAAAATTTTATAAATTTCGTCTATTTCTTCGTCTAATAAAGGTGCCCCATATTCACTTTCCAAAGTACAGCACGCGCCTTTACATTTAGATAAATCGCATGAAAATTTTGTTGTGGCGATTTCTTTTCTGACTAAAACGTCTTCTACCGGTATTATATTACTTACATTCATTGGAATAATTTTTGATGAAAAGATAACAATTTGTTCCTAAAGAGAAAAGTGCTTTATAAGTATAATTTTTATTATTCGCAGTTTACTAAATCAAAATTTTTATAATAATTGGAACTTTAATTATTTACTTCTTATATGATAAATTTTCTTTTATTTTTATCAAAAATTAATTTACCGAATTGTGAAATGGAATTTGAAAATAAAGTAATAATTCTTACCGGCGCCTCAAGCGGAATCGGGGAAAAATTAACCGAAAAAATTGCTTCGAAAAATTGTAAACTTGCTCTTCTGGCTAGAAGCATCGATAAACTTGAAGAACTCTCTCAAAAAGTTAAAAGAAAAGAAAACGAAATTCTCCCGGTGCAATGCGATGTTTCCGATAAAGAAAGCTGCAGGAACGCCTTCGAAGTTATAACGAAAAAATTCGGAAAAGTTGATATTGCGATACTTAACGCCGGAATTAGTTACAGAACCGGGGTTGAAGATTTTAATTCCGCTGAAGCCGAAAATATTTTTGCGGTAAATGTTTTAGGAATTGTTTACTGGATTGAACTTCTCCTTCCGCAATTTAAAGAAAGAAAAGAAGGAATTATTGTCGGAACTTCCAGCCTTGCCGACGGAAGAGGTTTTCCTAAAAGCGGCTTTTACTGCGGAAGCAAAGCGGCGGCAACTTTAATTTTGGAAAGCCTGCGAATTGAACTTGAAAAATTTAATGTAAAAGTAATAACCGTTAAGCCCGGATTTGTTAAAACTCCGATGACAGACAAAAACGAATTTGAAATGCCGCTTTTAATGAGCGCGGAAAAAGCCGCGGAAATAATTTATGAAGGATTGAAAAAAGAAAAACGAATAATTCAATTTCCTTTACCCACCGTAATCGGGGCAAAAATCTTAAAAATCCTGCCGGATTCACTTTTAAAATTGTCGCTAAGCTGAGATAAAAAATTCTTGAAATAATTTTTTACAGAACTAAAAAAGAAAATAAATAATTCAATCTCCTTTACCCACCGTAACCTTGGCGGAGTCATTTCAACCTGAGAGAGAAATTTGAACTATATTTTCAGTTTTTAACTTATAATGAGACATTAGGTGATAGATATGGAAGGATAATATTTAGAATTTAAATAGCTTTATAAATTCTCCAACTTTATTGCCAAATTTATTTGATTTAGGATTTTTATTTGGTTTTCTTTCTTCACCGTTTGGATGGAATAAACCGGTTGAATAAAGCGTACCGATTATTTGCGGTTTGTTACCTATTGGAAAGCCTTCGTTTTTCCATCTGTTTTGCATAATTTTTATATATGCCGCAGCATATAAAATATTTAACGAATCGTTTTCTAATTTTAAAATTATTTCCTTTGGACTTCCACTTAGATTGAGAATATTTTCATAATTCTTTCCAGGATAAAAAGTACTAGTTGAATCACTTATTTGTTTTTCAATCCAATAAGCAGTTTTCATTTTAACCTGACAAAAACCTATTGAACTATTTAATCCAGCATCGGCAAGAATTTCATCCAATGCGTCATCTTCCCAATTGTAGTTTAATGTTCTTTCAACAAAGATAACTGAAGATAAATTTTTGTAATCAATATTAAATTTTCCAGAGGCTTCTTTTATAAGTTTTATGTTCTTATTTATTTTTTGAAGAGTTGTATCGGGGTTTTCTGCCTCGGAAGTTGTTGACAATATTAATAAAAAGATTATTAAAAATGTTGCATAAAAATATTTATTATTCATCTTCATATAAAAACACCTTGAAGGTTCTTAAAAAACCTTCAAGGCATGGCTTTATTTTATTTCATTAAAATAAGTTTTGCAGATTTTTCAAATGTCTCATTTTTCCCTTCAAGTGAAACAGCTTTAAAATGATATAAATATATACCGCTTGCAACTTGTTTACCGTTGCTGTTGGTACCATTCCATTTTAAGGTATTAATACCAGCAGTTTGAGAACTTATATTAAAACTCTTTACCAATTTTCCCGTCAAATCATAAATTTCAACTTCTACTTCCGAAGTATTCGGTAAAGTATATTCAATCTGTGTTGAAGGATTAAACGGATTAGGATAATTTCCGAGTAGGGAATATTTTTTAGGTAATTGTGTTTCTGCAGCAACTTTTGATTTTTTTAATGAGAAAGAATTATTATTCGGGCCATTTAGCTGTCTATTTATTTCATCAGAAATTATTGAATTTGGAAAACGCTGAGCGATCTCATTCGCCACACTTCTGGCTGCTGAAAAATCTTTTTCATTGTTTATATAATATAGAAACTTACGCACAATTGCTGATTCTATAATTCTTGTTTTCTTAATCCTGCCGGATTCACTTTTTAAAATTGTCGCTAAGCTGAGATAAAATTATTACCGGAAATATTTTTTTTGTTGCGCCTTAAAACAAATCTCTTAGATTATCTACAAAAATGGGGTTTCAGAAAAAATTCAAGGGCAGGGCGTGCGAGGGAAATTATTTTTAATTTGGTGTTTATTCACTTCCGTTTTTATTTTTCCGCAGGAAGAGAATCCGGTTCTTTCCGAAATAATGTTTTATCCGCAATCCGGAAATAATGAGTTTATAGAAGTCTATAATCCATCACTTTCCCAAAGCATTAATCTTTCAAAATATAAAATTAAATATTATACCGCTCCGGAAGATTCGATACTTTCTACCGGATTGGGAACGGATCTGCCGCCTCAATCATTCGCGGTAATTCTTGAAGGAGATTATGATTTAACTGAAGGAGTTTATTCAACTTTAATTCCGCCCGATGCTTTAATTTTAAAAATAGCCGATAATGCTTTTGGTTCCCGAGGAATGGCTAACACATCAAATAGATCAGTTGCTTTAATAAACGAAGCGGGCGATACAATTTCGGTTTATAATTATTCCGCTAATAATGAACAAGCGATTAGTGATGAAAAAATAACTTTGAATGATGATAACACATCCGAAAACTGGGGAAACAGTTTATATGAAAACGGAACTCCGGGATATAAAAATTCCATAACGCCGTTACGCTTTGACGCGGCGGTTACTGATTTTAAAATAACTCCCGAAATTATATTAGAAAATGGAGATATGCGTTTAAAGTCGGTTGTAAAAAATATAGGTTTAGAGCCGGCTGAAAATATTACATTTAATTTTTACAATGATAGGAATTTCGATTCGCTGGGCACCGCCGGCGAAGTTATTTCCGCGCAAAATATTTTACTGCTTAATCCGGGCGATTCTGTAATTATTAATTATCAGATTAACAATGCCGCTGCAGGTAAATATAATTTTATTGCCTCAATCAATTTTCCCCAAGATGAAAATCTTCCAAACAATTTTAAAATTGAAAATAAACTAGTTTATACTGCGGCAAATAATTTTAATGATATTGTAATTAATGAGATAATGTACGCTCCTCAGAATGATGAGCCTGAATGGATTGAACTTTATAACAGAAGCAGCAATAAAATAAATTTAAAAGACTGGCTTATATTTGACGCAAACAGTGGAGTAAAAATTTCGGATGAAAATCTTTTCATTCAGCCGGATTCATTCTTAGTTATTGCCGATGATTCAACCATTTACGATTTTTATGAAATCCCCTCGAAAGTTGTTGTTGTTAATCTTCCAAGTTTAAATAATGGCGGAGACGCGGCGGTAATAAAAGATTCACTTTCCGTAGTTATCGATTCATTATATTATCAGCAAAACTGGGGCGGCGGA
Organism: uncultured Bacteroidota bacterium; assembly: GCA_963798775.1. Taxonomy (GTDB): domain Bacteria; phylum Bacteroidota; class Ignavibacteria; order Ignavibacteriales; family Ignavibacteriaceae; genus CAWCUK01. The sequence continues at coordinate 125,911 of CAWCUK010000003.1, read as the reverse complement.
AGCGGCTTTTCGTTAGAAAGGATTAATTATAATTCCTCTACTCTAGATGAAAATAATTGGGCTGCTTCTGAATCTGAAAATCACGCTACACCGGGGAAAAATAATTCAACTTCGCCAAAAGAATATGATATACAAGTAAAGGAATTTATTGCTCCGCAAGATTTTACTATATTCGGAAATAGCTCTCAATTCTTTATTAAGATAATGAATAACGGTAATCAGCCGGCGCAAAATTATTCAGTTAAAATTTTTGATGATAGAAATAAAGATTCTATTCCTCGGCCTGAAGAATTAATTAGGAATTTATCTTCGCTTCCTATCGCCTCAAAAGACAGCCTGCAGCTTAATTTTGAGCTAAATTTTTCAACAGCGGGAAGCAAATATTTAATAGCCCAAATAGATTTTCCCGAAGATGAATTTTCAACCAATAACATTGCTTTTACCAAAATGCAGGTTGTAAAATTAAACGAAGGCAGAAATGATTTAGTTATAAATGAAATAATGTACGCGCCGCAGAACAATGAACCGGAATGGATTGAAATTTTTAACAGAAGCGGCAAAAATATTCATCTAAAAAATTATAAAATTGCCGACAACAAGGATACTGTTAAAATATTTTCTAAAGATGAAATAATTAATCCCGGCGAATACTTTGTAATTTCCGGCGACAGCTCAATTTTCGACTACTATCAAATTTCTTCTAAATTTATTGTAACCAATTTTCCCTCATTAAATAATTCCGGCGATAAATTAATAATTTTAGATTCTTTAAATCGTGTAATTGATTCACTAGAATATAAATCCGGCTGGAGTAAAAGTACCGGTGAATCTCTGGAGAGAATTAGCCCAATAAATTCTTCGATTGATTCCTTAAATTGGAGCTTGTGTATTAATCCGGAGAAAGGAACTCCGGGAAAAATTAATTCGGTAACCCAAAAGGATAAGAATTTAGAAATAACAGGAATAAATTTTTCGCCGCCGCTGCCTCTTAAAGGTGATAATATTTCAATTATGGCAAAGATTAAAAATATCGGCAAACTTTCGGCTCAATTTTCATTACAATTATTTGAGGATATAAAAGCCGATTCAACGGCTGATAATCTTTTATCGGAACTTCAGAATTTAACTCTCACCGCGGGTGATTCCGCGTTTTTTACATTCGATTATATAATTCAAAATATTCAATCCCGAAAATCATTCACCGTAAAAATTAACTTTAACGGCGATGAAAATTTAGAAAATAATATTTTCTTCGCTAGTGTTTCACCGGGCGTTCCTTCGGCATCCGTTATTGTAAACGAAATTATGTTTAATCCTTCCAACGGGGAACCTGAATGGATTGAGCTTTATAACACCACTAATGAAGATATAAATTTAACCAATTGGACAATCAATGATATTTTAACTAAACCCGTTTCTGTTGAAATTGAGGATTCAATTTTTATAAAGGCTAAAAATTTTCTTGTTATAACAAAAGATTCATCAATTTTTAATTATCATCGTTTCATCCTTTCCCCATTGATTAAAATGAACTTTGCAAATTTAAATAATGATGAGGATGGTATAGTTTTAAAAGATGATAACGGAATGACAATAGATTCAGTTTATTATTTTAAAGATTGGGCAAAAATTTCCGGCACATCAACTGAAAGAATTACTTATACCAAAGGATCTAGTTTAGCTTCTAATTGGGGCTCATCCACAGATATTGAACAAAGCACGCCCGGAAGAATAAACAGTATTGCCGATAAAAAATTCGATCTTACTCCGGCTGACATTTATTTTTCTCCTAAGTTTCCCTCCCCCGGAGATAATGTGAAGTTTTCGGTAAAGGTAAAAAATAACGGAAGCGAAAATGCTGATAACTTCAGCATTAAATTTTATCAAATTTTAAATACTCAACGAATACTTTTAGACGAGAAGCAAAATCTTAATTTGAGGGGAAAGGATTCGCTAATATTTGCCGATGAGACAGGCGTAAAAATAAATGATGAATTAACAGCGGCGGTAAAAATTATTTTTGATAGTGATGAAGACACTTTAAATAATTTTATGGAGGAGCAAATAATAACCGGATTTCGGGAAAAGATGATTTTAATAAATGAAGTTATGCGTTCTCCTCAAAATGATGAACCGGAATGGATTGAATTTGTTAATGTTTCCAAGGATTCAATTAATCTAAAAGGTTGGGAAGTTAGTGATATTCTGCCGAATCCGAGTAAACAATTATTAATTGAATCCGATTTTTTTGTAGCTCCCGGTGAATATTTTATCGCATCAGACGATTCATCTTTTCTTAGTTTTCATAAATCATTTAAAGGAAAAATTATCTTTTCACGTTTGCCTTCATTAAATCAAAATGACGGAATTATTTTGTATGATTTTAGAAAAGCTGTTATTGACAGTTTAAAATTTAGTAAAGATTGGGGCGGTAATAACGGCCGTTCTCTTGAACGAATTTCATTATTAGGCCAAACTAACGACAGCACAAATTGGATAACTTCTTTAAGCAGCGGCAAAAGTAGTCCGGGTAAACCAAATTCAATTTTATATCTTCCCTCTTACTCAACAAATTCTTTGGTGATAAATGAAATAATGTTCGACCCGGGAGAAAATAATTGTGAATTTATAGAATTTTATAATACAACTGAAGATTCTATAAATATTGGGGGCTGGAAGATAATTAATGAGAAAGGAGATTCTTATAAAATTTCCGATACAAATTTAATAGTTCCTTCAAAAAAATATTTTTTAATTTTAAAGGATTCATCAGCAATAAATTATTATGTTCTTAATAATTATTTATATAAAAGTATAATTTCTAAAAGCGGTTTCAGCTTACCGAATAGCGGGGGTTTATTACTTTTAAAAGATGTAAACGGAAATACAATCGATTCGGTTTATTATTCAAGCGGCTGGCAGAATAAAAATTTAATCAGCACAAAAAATATCTCTTTAGAAAGAATTAATCCGAACTTAAACGGGAATGACGCCTACAACTGGAACAGCTCTGTCAGCGGTTCCGGCGCTACTCCCGCCGAACAAAATAGTATTTTTACTACCAACACTAATAGCAGTTCTTCAATTTCCGTTTCTCCGAATCCTTTCTCTCCAGATAATGACGGTTACGAAGATTTTACGATTATAAACTATAATCTTTCTGCCGTTACCGCACAAACAAGAATAAAAATCTTTGACAGTCGTGGAAGATTGATCAGAACTCTTATAAATAATTCTCCTTCCGGACAACAAGGTTCAATAATATTTGATGGACTTGATGACGAAGGCAGGACTTTACGAATGGGTATTTATATTGTTTTTCTTGAAGCGTTAAATCAAAAAAGCGGTGTTATTGAAATTTTAAAAACTGTAGTTGTTGTGGCAAAAAAGCTGAACTGATTTTTCCGGAAAAATTAACAAATTTAATACGTCAAAATCGCAGTTGATATGAAAAACAACTTTGTCAACGAGTATTAAATATGTTTGGTTTTATATTCATTTAATTACCAAATAATCCAAAGAGAAGTTTTTAGGAAAAAAGATTGTAACTAACTCTTGTTCGGCTTTCATCAAATATGTTATTGCTAATTTGATATTGATAAATTATAAGTTAAATGTAAAGATGGAAATTTAATGCGCGAAAAAATTCTTAAAAGATTAAATTTCTATTGTGAAATAATTAAATAAACCGGATGATTTTCAAATCGGAAGAAATTGGATGTAAAAGTTTATTCACTTTAGAAGGAAGAATTTTATGCTGAAGGAGAATTTAATAGAAATATTTAGCCGGGAACTGAAAAAGTTAAAATCTGAAATAAATTCCTATCCCGATGAAAATAACATCTGGAAAATCGAAGGAAAAATAAATAACAGTGCCGGTAATCTCTGCCTTCATTTAATAGGAAATTTAAGCACATATATCGGCGCTAATTTGGGAGAAACAGGATTTGTTCGAAATCGTCCCGCCGAATTTACCGAGAAAAATATTCCTAAAGATATTTTAATTAAAATGATTGATGAAACTATAGTTATGATTGAAAAAGTTTTAACCGATATTTCCGAAAATAGTTTAGCAGGACTTTACCCGGAAAATGTATTAGGAAAGGAAATGACGACATCGTTTTTTCTGATTCATTTAATCGGACATTTGGATTATCATTTGGGGCAAATTAATTATCATAGGAGATTATTAGATTAATATGCAAAAAGTAAAATTAAAAATAATGTACATTTTCCCTCACCCGGATGATGAATCATTCGGACCCGCCGCGATTATTCCTACACAAATTAAAAACAAATATGAAGTTCATCTTTTAACATTAACTAGAGGCGGCGCTACCAAACAACGATTTAAATTAAATAAATCTATTGAAGAGATGGGCGAAATTCGTTATAAAGAAATGTTAAAAGTAAAGGAAACTTTAGGTTTAACGGGAATGGAAGTGCTTGATCTTACTGACAGCGGTTTAAAAGAGCTGGATCCTCGAATAATTGAAAATATTGTTAAAGAAAAAATAAAAGAATTAAAACCGAATATTATAGTTTCATACCCGGTTCATGGTGTAAGCGGATTTCATGATCATCTTGTAATGCATGCGGTAATAAAGCGGGTATTTTTAGAATTAAAAGATGAAGGCGCTGATTATTTAAAACGCCTTGCGATGTTAACCGTTCCGGAAAAAGGCGGCTCTCCGTTTACAGAAAACGGATTCCGATTGAAAAATTCGGAAGAGGAAGTTATTGATTGTATAAGGATTTTAAATGATGATGAAATTGAAAACATGAAGAAATCGTTAAGCTGTTACGAAACCTATAAATCTACAATAAAAGAATCAGGCGTTATTGAAAAAATTGGGGATAAAATATATTTTGAATTTTTCGGAGAGGATTTTATGCCGCCTGTTGCTGATATTACTGAAAATTTACCCTCATAAATTTTACTGAATTTAATTTATATATTGCATCTCTTAATATTACATAATAATTTTGAATGCAAATTTTAAGGGAAAATATTGTTTCTAATATTAATCTGTTTTTCAATTTTTGTTTTCAATATTCCTTTCGGATATTGGCGTGCAAACGTAAAAAAGTTTTCACTACAATGGATTTTATCAATTCATGTTCCGGTTCCGTTTGTAATTCTACTTAGAATTTATTCTGGAGTGGGTTTTGCATTTTATACTTATCCTCTCTTTGTAGGAGCCTTCTTTCTTGGACAGTTTAGCGGGAAAAAAATTTCTTCCAGTAGAAGCAATAACCTTTTTTTAACTACTTCATGTTTATTGTGCGACTTAATTAAAAATTCCAAAGCAAAAAACACGGAAACCGTTAAGGTAGATTAATATTTTTTATTCAGAATCACCGCAATAACTATTTTCTTCTCATTTATAAAACTATAAATTATTTCAGTTTTAGCTATATTTAAAAATCAGAAAGCCCATGTTTTAATTAATGATTGAAATAAAAGATTTATACAAAAATTTTGGAAGCAAAAAAGTTTTATACGGAGTTAATTTAACCATTAATACCGGTGAGACTATTGTAATTATAGGAAGAAGCGGCTGCGGCAAATCCGTTTTAATAAAACATATTGTAGGTCTTTTAACTCCCGATAAAGGATTTGTAAAAGTTAAAGGAGACACGGTTTCGGAATTAAAACCCAAACAATTATATGAGTTAAGAAAAAAATTCGGCTTTCTATTTCAAGGCGCGGCTTTATTCGATTCTATGACAGTTGAAGAAAATGTCGCTCTTCCGCTGGTTGAATCTTCTAACGGATATTCTAAACAAGATATAAAAAAGCTTGTAAAGGAAAAATTAGAATTAGTCGGACTGCCAGGAATTCAAAATTCAAAACCTGCCGAACTTTCCGGGGGAATGAAAAAACGTGTTGGACTAGCACGCGCTTTAATTTCTAATCCGGAATATATTTTATATGATGAACCGACAACCGGTCTAGATCCTATTATGTCAGATTCAATAGATAATCTTATAAAAGAATTAAGTGAGAAACTGAATGTTACTTCAGTAGTTGTTACTCATGATATGTACAGTGTTAAAAATGTAGCGCATAGAGTGGCTATGATGCACGAAGGAAAAATTTATTTTACCGGAACTCCGGATGAGCTTTTAAAATCAAAAGATGAAGTAATTATGAATTTTATTAAAAGAACAGGGGTTTGATATAAGAAAAAAAAAGTTCATTACAAATCTCTTTTTTCTTTCCTTGTTCCATCTCACTCTATTCAGAATTGTCACATAAACATCTTCATAATTTTTCTACCTTTGCTTTAGAATTTTTTACAAATAAAATTATTTCCAATGAAAATCATTTCAATAAAAGACACAAGAAAAAGAAGTCTTTTTCAATTTACGGCTGAACATTTTTTTGCTAAAGAAGAGTTTATTTTACGCGCGTTCGATATTAAAGATTTTGTAGAAAAAGAAGAAGCTGATTTTGTCTTTTTTAATGTTATTAAACCCGTAAACGGAAATGACACTATGATGAGTACGTTAGATAATTGCGATGAAAATGTCCGTTTACGGGTTACGATTTATAAACCCGTCCCCTTTAGACATCTAATAAAAAGTTTCTTTTCTTTAGAAACTTTACAATCTTATATTCATTCACATAATTTAGTACTTAAAAAGTAGTTTGGGTTAAATAGTTAAATTTGGAAATGGCAAGTTTTTATACTTGTCATTTTTTTTGCTCATAAATCTGTAATTATACCTCCGCTTCCAAATCCAAAACCGGCAGAAATAAAAATTAGAAATATTCCGTGGATTACGTATGTCAAAAGTTTCCGGAATAAACTTTATATTTAGATAACGCAAAAATAAAATAACAGCGTTTAGTAAACGCTAATTCAAATGAATAGCCGTAAAAAAAATATGAAACGCGGCATCTTAATTTTTCTTATATCTTTATTTCGGAAAAAATATGACTGAACCTATTTCAATTGTACAAGTTATACAGCTAATGCTGGCTCCCGGTTTAATGATTTCCGCCTGCGGACTATTACTCCTGGGCATGAATAATAAATATTCTCTTGTAGTTAATCGCATTCGTCTTCTTAATGAAGAAAAACGTAAATTATTTTTTAAAGCGGGCGGTAAAGATTTTAATTATGAAGAAAATGTCCGCCTAGAAAGCCTAATGATGCAGATTTCCAAACTTAGTTTTAGAGTAAAACTGGTAAAAAACGCCGTACTTTCCTATACTATCGCGGTCGCGCTTTTTGTACTTACTTCCTTATTTATAGGTATTGATTATATGACGGCAACAGATAAATTTAGTTTTGGCGTAACTACTTTTTTCCTTCTCGGAATGTTATCGGTTTTAATAGGTGTTGTTTATGCGGCTTATGAAACCAAAAAAGGTTTTGATATCATTCAACTGGAAGTAAAAGTTGATGAGTAAATTCCGTATCTCAAAAATAAAGGGGCTTCAACATGAAAAAAATTCTTATGTGTCCTCCCGAATCTTTTGCAATCGAATATGAAATCAACCCGTGGATGAAAATAGGAAATATGGTTGATAAGGAAAAGGCTTTCAAAAGTTATAATGAATTAAAGGCAGCATATCAAAATTTAGGAGTTGAAGTTTTTGAATTAAAACCGCAAAAAGGTTTCCCGGATATGATTTATACCGCGAATATCGGTTACGCGGAAAAAAATGTTTTTATTAAAGCAAATTTTAAGTTTGAACAGCGGAGGCCGGAATCTGATTTTGCTAAAGATTTTTTTGAAGAAAAAGATTTTCGAATATTTACACTTCCCGAGGATATTTATTTTGAAGGTGAAGGTGATCTTATTCGTTCATCTCATAAATATTTTTTGGGCTGGGGAAAAAGAACTGATTTGAAAGCTAAAAATTTTATTGAAGATATTCTTCAGAAAGAAATAATTGATTTAGAATTAATTGATCCTTTTTATTACCACCTAGATACATGTTTTGCGCCTTTAAATGATAATGCGGCTTTAATTAATCGTAATTCCTTTACAGAAAACGGAATGCAAAAAATTTACGATAATTTTGAAACTGTAATTGAAGTCGATGCAAATGATAATAGCCAATTAGCTTGCAATCTTGTAGTTGTAGATTCAACTGTTATTTTGGGGAAAAGAATTTCGGCTAAACTTGAAGAACAGCTTAACAAATTAAATTTTCGAGTTACACAGATTGATATGTGCGAATTTTTAAAAGGCGGCGGAAGCGTAAAGTGTCTTTCTCAGGAAATTTTTGATTAAAATGAACAGAAAAAAAATAGAAGAAGATGAGCTGCTGAAACCGGAATATATGATTAGATTATATGCCAGCGGCGCTTTTCCTATGGCTGACGAAAATACAATAAATTGGTACATGCCGGAAGTGCGGACAATTATTCCTTTGGATAAATATAATTATCCCCGGTCTCTAAGAAAATATATAGAGAAAAAGGATTATAATATAAAATTTGATAATGATTTTCTTTCCGTTGTTAAGGCTTGCGCTGATAGAAAAGAAACTTGGATTTCCCCCAAATTAATAGACGCGTATTTAAAATTAGAAGAACTAGGTTTTATTCATACGGTTGAAGTATGGGATAAAAATAAATTAATCGGCGGGCTTTACGGGATAAGTTTCAAAGGCGCCTTTTTCGGCGAATCTATGTTTTCAAGAGTTTCACAAGCTTCCAAAATCGCGCTGATAAGTTTAATTGAACATTTAAATAAAAAAGATTTTCTAATTCTTGATGTTCAATATTTAACCGAACATCTAAAAATGTTCGGCGCCGTGGAAATTTCTTTTGACGAATATAAAAGGCTTCTGTACCTTTCCTACAGCAAAGATTCTATATTTTAATTATTGTGAGATATCAGCTAATTGGATAGTCTCAATATTTATATTCTACTTAATCAGTAATAACTCTTTTTGCGGATTTGAAATAAATTCGCTTCCTGTTTTTGTAATTACCACTTCTTCCTCCAAAGTTGAAGTTCCGAATCCCTCAACATAAAGGCGCGGTTCTATAGTATAAATTTGAGATTCTTCTACCGGGATAAAAGGAGTATCTCCGTAACGTTCCCATCGAGGTAAAAGTCCGCCGCCGCCGTCGTGCGCTTCTCTTCCCACCTGATGACCGAGTCCGTGAGGATATTCATCATAACCTTTGCCCGTAATATAACTTCTTGCAATATCATCCATATCGCAGCCTATAACTCCGGGTTTTAAATTATCGGCAACTTTTTGAATAGCATCTCGTATCACTTCAAAACCTGTTTCAACTTCGACGGGAGCTTTGGTTTCATCATCTTTTAAAACATACCAGGTTCTTTGTAAATCGGAACAATAACCTTTATATTTTATACCGAAATCCATATTTACCAAATGGCCTTTTTCAATTTTTCTTTCTGTTGGGCCGGCATGAGCGCTTTTTGCTTCCGGACCGGTAAATACCGCGGGGCAATGATCTTCTTCCCAAGCTAAACCGAATCCTCTTTTTTCAGCTAAATTTTTAACAAATTCGGCTACTTCAAGTTCAGTTTTACCCGGAGCAATAAAATCTCCGGTCTCATCAAAAATTTTTAATGTTTCAGCAATTGCTTTTTTCATTATTTCTAATTCTGCCTTAGATTTTCTTCCTCTTAAAGCCGAAATTATTTCTTCCGATGAAATAAGTTTTGAGGCAAAATCAGTGTCTTTTAAAAGTTCATGCAGAATTAAAAACATACCGTGTGTTAATCCATCAGCCAAATTAGAGTTTTTTGAAAAATTTATAGCAATTTTTTGAGGATTTTTTTTATGAAGATATTCAAGCAATGGTTCTTTTACCGATTGAACATAACCAATTACATTTTTATAAAGTCCGGCTTTTTCAAAATTTTCAACATCAAGCGACCCCAAAATTGCTGTAGTTTCACCGTCTTTACAAATAATTAAAGCGGAAGGCCAAGTAGCGCTTAAACCGGAAATAAGATCTAACGCCGGATCTTTAATATTTGAACTTTCTCTTACAAATGTCATCCACATATCAATATTTTTCTCATTTAAAATATTAACCGCTTGCTCAATTTTTTCTTTTAGTATTTGCTCTGTCATAATTTTTTTCCCTTCTTTTTAATAGCAGTAATAATATTTCAGTTTTTTAACTAATTAATTACTAATTTTGATGTACTAGAAAAATTCTTCTCTGAAGAAAAGAACAATTTTATGATAATTCTTCAACGGGTAAAGTTGAATGCTGCAATTCCGGAATTTAAGTTTTTTCTAACACATAAACTTTTCCGGCAAACAAAATACACGAAAGAAACGGCAATAAAAAAAACTCCGTTTGCTTATTTTTACCTAAAACTAATTTCTCAACGGAAATTACTGTTTTTGCAGCGGAAAATATTACATAAAATGTTCTCAATTCCTTCCAAAATAATTCATACCAAAGAGAAGTTCCTAATTCAAAAAATTTTTAAAACCAATATTCTATTTAGAGGTTTAGTATGTCTGATTATGTAAATAATTTGATAGTAAAAGTAAAAGCTCAAAATCCGGCAGAACCGGAATTTCATCAAGCAGTAGAAGAAGTAGTGGAATCACTGGATGTAGTTCTCGAAAGGCATCCGGAATATAAATCGGCAAGAATATTAGAAAGAATGGTTGAACCGGAAAGAGTAATTATGTTTCGCGTTCCTTGGATGGACGAACAGGGAGAAATAAATATTAACCGAGGGTACAGAATTGAAATGAACAGCGCAATAGGCCCGTATAAAGGCGGACTTCGATTTCACCCTTCGGTTAATTTAGGCATTTTAAAATTTTTAGCTTTTGAACAAGTATTTAAAAATAGTTTAACTACTTTACCAATGGGCGGAGGAAAAGGCGGCTCTGATTTTGATCCCAAAGGAAAAAGTGATAATGAAGTTATGCGTTTCTGCCAAAGTTTTATGACGGAACTTTATCGCCATATCGGGCCTAACACGGATGTTCCAGCCGGAGATATCGGCGTCGGCGGTAGAGAAATCGGTTATTTATTCGGACAATATAAACGATTAAAAAATGAATTTACCGGAGTTTTAACCGGCAAAGGATTAAACTGGGGCGGTTCTTTAATTCGGCCCGAAGCCACAGGTTTTGGTGCTGTTTATTTTGCACAGCAAATGCTGAAAACAAAGGGAGAAGATATTGAAGGAAAAACTTTTGCCGTTTCCGGTTTCGGTAATGTGGCTTGGGGCGTTGTTCAAAAAATTACTCAGCTCGGTGGCAAAGTTGTTACTATTTCCGGCCCTGACGGATTTATTTATGATCCCGATGGACTTAAAGGAGAGAAAATAGATTTTATGTTAAAACTACGTGCAAGTGCCAACGATAGAGTAAAAGACTATGCTGATAAATTTAAAGTAGAATTTTTTCCGGGTAAACGACCATGGAGTGTAAACGTTGATGTCGCAATGCCATGTGCTACTCAAAATGAAATTTTTGAGGAAGACGCAAAAGAGCTTGTTAAAAACGGCTGCACGTGTGTTTGTGAAGGCGCTAATATGCCTACTACAATTGAAGGATATAAAATTTTTACTAATGCCGGTATTCTTTACGCTCCCGGCAAGGCATCAAATGCCGGAGGTGTTGCTGTTTCCGGTTTAGAAATGACTCAAAATAGTATGCGGCTTCCCTGGCTAAAAGAGGAAGTTGATGAACGGTTACAGCAGATTATGAAAAAAATTCATGATACTTGCGTTTCTACAGCCGATAGATTTGGCAAAAAAGGGAATTATGTGGTGGGAGCAAATATAGCAGGATTCTTAAAAGTTGCGGACGCTATGCTTGACCAAGGTTTAGTTTAATTCTATTTTTTTGGGCGCTAAAATAATGCTTCAAAAAAAGCTGTTTTAGTGCCCATTTTTTAAAGGTGATTTAGATATGAATAAAATTCAAAGATTTGATCTGGAAGATATTTTTAGTAACCGCATAAAGCAGTTCCAAAAATTGATGCGATACAAAATAAGAGAAATTCTTCTGGTATCAAGTTTATACGATTATTATTTATTTGAAGAAGACGGAAGATTATATGATTTAATAAGACAGGAATACCAGGTTCTAAATTTAAGCCAAGCTCCCGAAATTACACATGTAACAACCGGAACCGAAGCTTTTGAACTAGCTCTTAGAAGAAGGTAATTATGATCTGATTATAACTACTATGCATATTGAAGATATGCATGTAATAAAATTCGCGGAAATGATTAGGCGTACCGGATTAAAAGTTCCTATTATTCTCTTAGCTTATGATAATAAAGAAAGAAAAGAATTAGTTTCACATTACGATACATCAATTTTCGACAGGATTTTTATCTGGCAGGGCGATTATAGGTTATTAATCGGAATTATTAAATATGCCGAAGACAGAATAAATCTTGAAAATGATACATTTGCTGTCGGTGTGCAGTCTATAATTTTAGTTGAAGATAACGTAACATTTTATTCATCCTATCTTCCTCTTATTTATACAGAAATTTTTAAGCAGAGCCAGCGTCTTATATCGGAAGGAATTAATCTTACACATAAATTTTTACGAATGAGAGCTCGCCCGAAAATTATTCTCTGTACAACTTATGAAGAAGCATGGCATTATTACGAAAAATATCAAGATTATATACTAGGAATAATTACAGACAGCAATTTTAAACATTTTGGTGTTCGCGATCCTGAAGCGGGAATAAAATTTACAAGAAATGTAAAAGAACAACATAAAGATATTCCGATTTTACTTCAGTCCAGTGACGCGGGTTATGCTGAAAAAGCTAATGAAGCAGGCGCTTCATTTTTGCTGAAAGGTTCACCGCGGCTGCTGCACGAGCTGCGAGATTTTATGATGAATAATTTCGGTTTCGGTGATTTTATTTTTTTAACTCCCCAAGGAAAAGAAGTTGGAAGAGCTAATAATTTAAAAACGTTAGAAGAAGCTTTGACAGTAGTTCCGGATGAAAGTTTAATTTTTCACGCCGAACAAAATCATTTCTCAAAATGGTTTAAAGCAAGGACTGAATTTTGGCTTGCTCATAAACTTCGCCCGAGAAAAGTATCTGATTTTAAAACCACGGAAAATCTTCGCCACGATTTACTAAGAATCTTAAAAATTTATAAAGATCTAAGACAGCGCGGAATAATTACTGATTTTTCAAAAGAAACTTTTGATCCGCATAATACATTTGCAAGAATAGGCGGCGGTTCTTTAGGCGGAAAAGCTCGCGGTTTAGGTTTTATAAATACTTTAATAAATAATAACCGCATCCGCTACAGATTTGAAAATGTACTTATTTTCGTTCCTTCCGCAATTGTAATTGCCACAGATGTTTTCGATCAATTTATAGAAGAAAATCATCTTGATATTTTTGGTTTGAACTGTAATGATGATGAAGAAATCAATAAAAAATTTATTCAAGCCGAAAAATTTCCCCGTGATATAATTAATAAACTTGCAGATTTTCTTGATATAATTAAAGAACCTTTAGCCGTCCGCTCATCTAGCCTTTTAGAAGATTCACAATTTCAGCCGTTTGCCGGAGTTTATCAAACTTATATGATTCCGAATAATGATCCGGATCCCGGGATAAGATTGGCGGAACTGCTGAAATGTATAAAATCTGTTTACGCCTCCACTTTTTTTAAAAAAGCTAAAGATTATATGAAAGCAACTTCCTATCGTTTGGAAGAAGAAAAAATGGCGGTGGTAGTTCAAACTTTGGTGGGAGCAGAAAGAAATCAAAGATTTTATCCTGATTTCGCCGGTGTCGCAAAATCATATAATTTCTATCCGATGCCGCCGCAAAAATCAGGAGACGGAATAGCTGTTGCCGCTTTAGGATTAGGCAAAACAGTTGTTGACGGAGGAAGCGCAGTTCGTTTTTGTCCCCGTTATCCGAAACATTTGCTTCAGTTTTTCTCAACAAAAGAAACTATAAAAAATTCTCAACAGGAATTTTACGCACTTAATCTTGCCCGACATCAAAATCATGATTCAGTAAATTTACCTGAAAGTTTTCTTCAGAAATACGAATTAAGCGAAGCAGAAGAAGATCAAACATTATATCACGTCGGCTCCACATATTCTGTTGAAAATGACGCGGTTTATGACGGAATTTCCCGTCCCGGAAAGAGAATAGTTACTTTTGCACCGATTCTAAAACATAAGGTTTTCCCGTTAGCTGAAATTCTAAATCTTCTTTTAGATATGGGAAGCTGGGGAATGGGAGTTCCCATTGAAATAGAATTTGCTGTGAATATGCAGACGAACAAAAAGGAGAAGGGTTTTGCTCTTTTACAAATGCGCCCTCTGGTTATAAGTCATGAAATTGAAGAATTAGATGTAGAAGATATTGACCCAAAAGACATAATATGCAGCAGCCCTCAAGTGTTGGGCAACGGCGCGATAAAAGACATTCATGATATTATTGTAGTTGATATTCATACATTTGAAAGAGCTAAAAGCTATGACGCGGCATTAGAAGTGAGCAAATTAAATACTAAATTAGTGCAGGCTCAGCGTCCTTATATTTTAATAGGAGTTGGAAGATGGGGCAGTTTAGATCCTTGGCTGGGAATTCCTATAACTTGGGATCAAATTTCCGGCGCCAGTGTTATTGTTGAATCTTGTTTTAAAGATTTAAATGTTACGCCTTCTCAAGGTTCTCATTTCTTCCAAAATATAACTTCATTTAAGGTAGGATATTTTACAGTTAATTCATTTATTAATTTAGGTTTTATAGATTGGAAATGGCTCGAGGATATTAAAGCCGTAGAAGAAATGCATTATACACGGCATCTTCGGTTTGATGATTCTTTAATTGTAAAAATAAATGGCCAAAAAAATAAGGGGTTAATTCTTAAACCGGGAAAATCTTAATTTAGTTATTGAAGAATCATAGGGAAATATAAATAAGAGAAAAACTAATCTTTGAAGGATTTGATGTTTTTTGAAGGAAAAAGAAAACAGCTCCGCTTTATTTAGTTCAATATTTATTTTATTTATCTTTTTTAACAAATAATACTAGATTAGGGGTATAATTTAATATGAAAATTCTGATAAGCACTGCAACATTATTTTTATTCTTCTTTTTAACCGGCTGTGATAATACTACAGAATCAACAGTAGGCTCAAATAATGATACCGAAATTAAAAATGTTTCTTTTACCGTGGATACAACTTATTTAGATGCCGGCAATAAAAGGTTAGTCGCAAGGGGAACAGCCACAAATTTAGGTACAAAAACTATTGCTTCTCCATGGTTTATTGAAGCTCAATTTTATACAAACGCAACTTATTCTTTAAAATTAGGCGGCAGCAATACTCAAATAGGAGTTCCGCTTGCGCCCGGTGAAGGAACTTTGTGGACAATATACTATTCTTCCCCTAACTCCGATGTCCGTCAATATCCTGATTTTAAAATTAGTAATATTAGAGCGATCTATAAAAATTAAATTTTTACTAAGCCAGATTAAGGGAAAATTCCTAACGACATATAAGCGGCGGCAATTTTATCAATTGCGTTTACAAATGCTGCCGTTCTTAAATCATGTATTTTCTTGTTTTCTTTCCATGTATCTCTTATTTCGTTATAAGCAAAAACCATCGTCTCCTCTAGTCCCGAATTTACAAGATCAAGTTCGTCTGCACCGTGTGTTATTATTGTTTTTGCTTTTGGACTTAAAGGTTTTCCTACGGCTTCTTCTATTGAAGCAACCAAAGTTTTATTTATTAATTCATCATACCTTTTCCCCATTCTCCCGAAACGAACGTGCGATAGATTTTTCAGCCATTCGAAATAGGAAACCGTAACTCCGCCGGCATTTAAATAAAGATCGGGAATAATC
Source organism: uncultured Bacteroidota bacterium (assembly GCA_963798775.1). Classification (GTDB taxonomy): domain Bacteria; phylum Bacteroidota; class Ignavibacteria; order Ignavibacteriales; family Ignavibacteriaceae; genus CAWCUK01. The sequence continues at coordinate 110,064 of CAWCUK010000003.1, read as the reverse complement.
ATTATTCCTTTTTTAATTAATATTTTTTCGGCTAATGGTGTAACAGGGCCATTGGCGGCTTCAGCAATTATTTTAGCTTTTATTCTATCCGCATTTTTTGTGTTAATTTGATTTTCCAAGGCGGCAGGAACAAGAATATCACAATTTAATTCTAGCGCTTTAGCAGAATTTTTAATATTCTTAGCATTCTTAAAATTTAATATTGATCCGGTTTCTTTTCTGTGTGTGTATACTTCATGAACATCTAAACCTTTAGAATTAGAAATAGCACCTTCATATTCTGCTATAGCAATTATTACAGCTCCGCCTTCTTGTAAATATTTTGCGGCATGATAACCCACGTTACCTAACCCCTGAACAATAACTTTTTTGCCTTCTAAATCCCGGAGAAAGATTTAATTTTCTTCATATCGTTTTTAATATTTAAAGCTTCTCTTAGTCCGTAAAATATACCTTTTCCTGTGGCTTCAGTTCTACCTTGTATTCCGCCTTGACTAATTAATTTACCGGTTACGCACGCGTTCGCGTCTATCTGCGAAGGGTTAAATGCCATATAAGTATCCGCGATCCAGGCCATTTCCCTGCTGCCGGTTCCATAATCCGGTGCTGGAACATCAATTCCGGGGCCGATAAAATTCTTCTTTATTAATTCTGAAGTATATCTACGTGTTACATGTTCTAATTCGACCTCATTTAATGTTCTGGGATCAATTTGAATTCCTCCTTTAGCACCGCCGAACGGAACATTAACAACAGCACATTTATAAGTCATTAATGACGCAAGCGCCATAACTTCATCTTGAGTAACAGACATACTATACCTGATTCCGCCTTTTGACGGCAGCTTATGCTGGCTATGTTCAACACGATAAGCGGAAATAACTTTTATTTCATCTTTTAATCTAACCGGAAAACGCATACTGTATATTGAATTGCACTCTTTAATTTGATCTAAAAGTCCCGAAGGATATTTTGTAAAATTTGCGGCGTTATCAAAATATTTAACAACATCTTCAAAAAAACTTTGCTCTCGCTGATAGCTTACATTTTTCGGCATGACCTAACTCCCACTAGAATTTGAAACAAGGGTTATTTTTTTATATTTGTTGTTAAAGAATTTACCTAATTGAATTTAATTACCCAAATTATAAAAGTAGATAGCGTCACCCTATAATACAACTATGCATCAATTCACAATCATTAAAGATATAGTAATAATATTCCTGGTTTCAATTCCTATAATTTTCCTGTTCAAAAAAATTAATCTTCCCAGTATAGTTGGCTTTTTGGCTGCCGGAATGATAATAGGGCCTTATGGTTTTCAATTAATTTCTGAAGTTAATGAAATTGAAGTAATGGCGGAAATAGGAGTTATTCTTCTTTTATTTACCATCGGGTTAGAAGTTTCTTTCGGACAGCTTCTGAAAATGAAGAAGTTTTTATTTGTGGCGGGCGGGCTTCAAATTATTCTTACGGCTTTTATTTCATCAAGTATATTTATTTTTTTAGGTCTGCCTATTAATCAAAGCATTTTCTTCGGTATGCTGATTAGTTTATCAAGTACTGCAATAGTTTTAAAACTTCTTTCTGAAAGGAATGAACTTGAAGCGCCGCACGGAAGAATTGCTCTCGGCATTTTAATTTTTCAAGATCTGGCAATCGTCCCGCTATTTTTACTTCTTCCAATTTTAGGCGCAAGCGGCGAACTTTCAATTTTACATATCGGAAAACAATTACTTTTTGCGTTCGGCGCCATTGCGGTAATTCTTGTACTGGCTAAATTTTTAATGCCTAAAATTATGTATCAATTAGCCAAACTTAGAATTCGAGAAGCTTTTACAGTCGGTATATTATTTATTCTGCTCGGCACAGCTTATTTAACTTATTCAATAGGACTTTCGCTTGCGTTGGGAGCTTTTATTGCCGGACTAATTTTATCTGAATCGGAATATAGCCATCAAGTTGTAGCGGAAATTCTCCCGTTAAAAGACGCGTTTAATAGTATTTTTTTCGTCTCAATAGGACTGCTGTTAAATTTTAAATTTGTTATTCAGTTTCCTTTAATGCTGCTGGGAGCAGTTATAGGAGTTTTGTTACTTAAAAGTATAGTCGTAATAGTAATAACTAAACTATTAAAATATCCGTTGAGAACTGCTGTAATTGCAGGATTCAGTATTGCGCAAATCGGTGAGTTTTCATTTGTTTTGGCTCAGTCAGGCCTTCAATACAATTTAATGCCGGCAAATTTTTACAATGCTTTTTTGGCGGCTTCAATTTTTACTATGATTTTAACTCCTTTCTTATTTCAGTTGAGTCCGCTAATTGCCTCTAAATTAGGCTCAATTGAACCGATAAGAGATAGGGGCGAAGATTTAGAAAAATTAAAAGATCATGTAATAATTGTCGGTTTTGGTTTAAACGGTAAAAATTTAGCACGCGTATTAAAAGAAACAGGTATTCCTTATATAGTTATTGAATTAAATCCCGATACCGTAAAACATGAAAAGGAGAATAATGAAAATATTATATACGGAGATATAACTAAAGAAGAGATTTTACATCAGACTAAAATTGAATCGGCTAACATTATTGTATTCGCTATTTCGGATCCGGGTTCCTCAAGAATAGGGTTAACAGTTGCTAAAAAATTAAACCCGGATATTTACGCGGTTGTTAGAACAAGATTTTTAAGCGAGATAGATGAATTGATGAAGATGGGCGCCGATGAAGTAATACCGGAAGAATTTGAAACATCTCTTCAAATCTTCAGTAAGGTTTTGGAAAAGTATCATATTCCTTTAAATGTAATAATGAAACAAGTTTCTATTTTGCGCGGCGAATCTTACAGTTTATTGCGAAAAGAACCTACGGGAACAGGATCGTTTGTTCACCTTAATGAGATTTTAGCGGCAGGATTAACCGAAACTTTTTATATAGACGAAACCAATAATTTTGTAAATAAAACTTTAGCGGAAGTTGACTTAAGGGCAAAAACCGATTCAACAATAATAGCGGTTGTAAGAGAAGGAAAAACAATCTCAAATCCTTCCAGCAAAATAAAAATTTCAGCAGGCGATACTTTGGTTATTACAGGAAATCATAACGCGGTAGATAAAGCGATAAGATATTTGGACAACTAAATTTTATGTATTTTTAATTTTAATAACTTTATCTTCGGCAATAACATAAATTTTATCTCCTGCTTCCGGTTCGATAATATGATTGCCCGTAAAACTCCCAAAAGACGGAAGCACCGCATAATTCTTCTTAAATAAAAAGCATGAAAGTTTTTCTCTTTGCCGTCCTAACCCTTTTAGTCTTACCGCCGGATGAATATGCCCGGAAAAAACATATTTTTCTTTATCGATAAACGGATGGTGATTTAAAATAAAATTATCTACCGGGAATGAATTATCAAAACATTCAATATTAAATTCACCGGGCGGGTCACCGGAACGTTTATCATGATTTCCTCTTATCAAAATAATTTTTAGTTTTTTATGTTTTTTCCGCCATTGCTCAAAAACGTAAAGGGTTTTTTCCGCCCTTCCCTCTTTATTATGCAAAAAATCTCCCAGTACGTATAATGTTTCAGCGTTTGTTTTTTTAATAAGAGTAGCAATTCTTTTTAAATCAGTGTTTGTTATTCCTCCGGGAAGCGCGAGGCCATGAAGTCTGAAAGAAGCGGTTTTCCCAAGATGAAGATCAGCAATAAGTAAAGCATTCTGTTCGTGCCAATATACCGCTCTTTCCGCATAAAGAGTAAAAATATTTTTTTTGAGTTTTATATTTACTTCAGGTCTTTTATTCAAATCGAATCAAAAAATTTCATAATAAAAAAGTTGATATTTCTTCTAAATTCTTTCGTTCAATATCCGGAACTTCTGCGTCTTCCGCAGGATAACCGACGACTAAAATAAGATATGGCCTTTCATTTTTAGGCCGGTTTAAAATTTTATTCAGAAAATTCATTGGACTGGGAGTATGAGTTAGAGAAGCTAAACCACATTTGTGAATTGAGGTAATTAATAAGCCGACCGCAAGTCCGGTAGATTCTGAAGTGTAATAATGTTTTATCTTATTCCCATTTTCATCCACGCTGAATTTTTTTTCAAAAACGGCAATTAAAAAAGGAGCTGTTTCTAAAAAAGGTTTATTTTCATCAGTGCCTAATTTGGCTAAATTATTCAGCCATTCCTGCGGCGCTCTTTTTCGATAAAATTGCTTTTCTTCTTCTTCGGCTGCTATTCTTATTCTTTTCTTTATTCGGTTGTTGGAAATAACAACAAAGTGCCACGGCTGCATATTGGCACCACTGGGAGCAGTTCCCGCTGTTTTAATACAATTTTTTATTACCTCAACCGGAACATTTTTTTTTGAGAATTGCCTGACGGTTCGTCTTCTGTTCATTTCATTATAGAAATCCGCTGAGCGTTTCTCTACTTCTTCTGAGGAGTAATAATTAAATTTATAAGAAATGAAATTCGGTTCAATCATATACACACTTCAAATTATCTTTTTTATCAAAGATAATTTTTTATTTAGAAACAATCTTTTTATTCATTAAACCTTTTTTTGAATTTTTAACTTTCAAATTACCCTTTGGAGGAATTTTTAATTCTTTAGGCACATCCTCCCCAACCGGTCCTCTTCCGATAGAAATTCCCCCGTCAACAAAATATAAAGCGCCAGTAACAAAACTGGCTTCATCTGAAGCTAAAAAAGAATAAACATTTGCCGCTTCTTCCGGAGTTCCTCTTCTTCCCATGGGAGTTCCTTTCAAAATATCCGATTCCATTTTTTCTGTCATGGGACTTATTTCCGTATCATGCCATTGAGTGTCTATAGGCCCCGGACAAACACAATTTACCCGAATACCGTTTCTGGCTTGTTCTAAAGCCAGTCCTCTTGTAAAAGCTATTATCCAACCTTTTGAACCGCCGTAGGGTGTACATTTTGGCTGCCCCAATTGCCCAGCTTCAGAGCCTGTGGATATAATTGTGCCTTTGCTTTCTTTCAAATGAGGCAGTGCGTATTTTGTCATCATAAAAACAGAATCAATATTCATACGCGTCATATAATAATAGTCTTCAATCGGAAAATCATCCGTTGAGGCTACTGTCTGAAAAGTTCCGGCATTATTAACTAAAACATCAATTTTCCCAAACTCCGAAATTGCTTTTAAAACGCAGGCTTTAGCAGTATTCGGATCTGAAATATCTCCTTTTAAAACCTGCAGCCTTTCCGCCTAATTTCTGAATTTCTTCCACTACGGTTTCTAATGGATCGCTTGGAAGACCATTTATTAAAACTGCGGCGCCTTCCAAAGCAAATTTATTCGCAATCGCTTCACCAATACCCGTTGCCGCTCCGGTTATTATTGCTACCTTGTCTTTCAGTCTTCCCATTATCCCTCCTATTTCACTAATTTTTATAAAACATATTCAAATAAATTTTTTAATTCAGTGACTAATCTCTTATAAACTATTAGATTTGACGCAGTTTGAAATTCTGATGTTCATTAAAAAATTGAGAATGTGATTCTTTACGTTCATTATCTTTATATAGTTTAATACTTTATAAACAACTAAAAGAGGAAAAAGTGCATAAAAAATTTGATCCGTATATAACACAAGGAATTTTATTTACTGACCAATATCAGCTTGTAATGGCGCAGTTGTATTTTAAGTTGGGTTTCCACAATAGAATTGTTCAATTCGATCATTTTTTTAGGAATTATCCTAATTACGGTGTTCATAAAGCAGGTTATTGTGTAAACGCCGGTTTAGAATGGTTTATTGACTGGATGATGAATTCATCTTTTGGAGATAAAGAATTAAATTTGATGCGCGGCCAGAAATCTTCTTCCGGTAAACCACTTTTTGAAGAAGATTTTTTAAATTGGTTAAAAGAGAACGGTAATTTTAAATCTCTCTCTCTTACTTCTATTGAAGAAGGAAGAATTATTCATCCCAATCTTCCGATTACTGTTGTTAAAGGTCCTTTAGCAATGGCACAAATTTTAGAGACGGCTTTATTAAATCAAATTAATTATCAAACATTAATCGCAACTAAAGCTTCAAGAATATATGAAGCAGGCCGGGGACAGCTGCTTCTGGAATTCGGCGCGAGACGCGGACAAGATTTTGGTGCGAACGCTGGTGTTCGCGGGGCATTAATCGGAGGCGCACATTTTTCTTCTAATGTAGGAATTTCATATTCTCTCGGATTTCCTCCAAAAGGAACGCACGCGCATAGTTTAATTCAATTTTTTATTGCAGACGGTGCAAGTGAATTGGATGCTTTTCAGGCGTTTGCCGATCTTTACCCCGATGATTGTATTCTGTTAGTTGATACTGTAAATACACTCGAAAGCGGAATTCCTAATGCTATTAAAGTTTTTGAAAATCTAAAGAAAAAAGGGCATAAACCGGGTGGTGTAAGATTAGATTCGGGTGATCTGGCTTATTTAAGCATTCAAGCCGCAAAGCAACTAAATGATGCCGGATTTAATGATGTTAATATTGTTTTATCTAACGAACTGGATGAAATGAATATTTGGCAAATACTTACTCAAATTTCTGAAGAAGCGCCTAAATATGGTATTAATCCCGATAATTTAACAAAAAGATTAATTTATGGAGTAGGAACAAGATTAATAACCTCTCGAGGAGACGCGGCTTTAGGCGGTGTTTACAAACTCACTTCAATTTTGAATGCAAAAAAAGAATGGATTCCCGCAATAAAAATTTCAGAGACAACTGAAAAAATTCCTAATCCGGGTGATAAAAATGTTTGGCGTATTTATGATAATCATAATAAAGCCACGGCAGATATTCTTACTTTGCCCGATGAGAATCCGACAGAAATGAAGGATATAATTTTACATCATCCTTCCGTTCATGGAAAACAAAGAATTATTCATCAAGAAAATATTTCTTCTGCGGAAAAATTACATACTGAAATTTTAAGGGATGGAAAAATCATCTATAATTTCCCGGCAATTGAAGAACTGCGTGAAAAAAGGATTAAAGATATTCAAAGACTTGACTCCGGAGTAAAAAGATTAATTAATCCACATCAATATCATGTTTCTCTTTCAGATAAATTATGGAAGATGAAAGAAGAACTAATTTCAGAAATGAAAGTAAAATAATTTATTCATAAAATTTTTCCCCCTTGCCCTATAACAGCAAATCTATAACAACAGCATTATTTTAAATTTATATCACAATGCCTTGACTTCTGTTTTTCATTTCTATATTTTCGACTCTTCAAATATTTTAGTCGAATGTATAACAATTTTAGAACGGATTTTAATTGATGTCTGACGCATGTTCTACCAATAAAAAAGATGGTATTGTAAACGCCGCACGAAAAAGATTTGCTCATTATGGGTTAAATAAAGTTACTATGGAAGAAATTGCCGGTGATGTGGAAATGGGCAAAGCTTCCTTGTACTATTATTTTCCCACAAAGGAAAGTGTATTTGAGGCGGTAGTAAAAGTAGAGCAGAACCAATTTATTTATGAAATCGAAAACATTATAAAACAAAAAGGAACAGCAAGACAGAAATTTATAGAATATGTGCAGAAAAGATTAAAGTATTTTCAAGAGCTTCTAAATCTCGGCACTTTGAATGTATACTCTTTCATGGACGCTAAATCATTATTTAAACAGCTATTTAAAAATTTTGAACTACATGAAGCAGAATTGATTAAAAAAATTATTGATGAAGGAAAAGATACCGGGGAATTTAAAAAAAATTTGGATAATAATACTGCTATTGCTTTTCTGCATATGCTGCAGGGATTAAGGCTTCGTACTTTACCCAAAATTAAAGGGCAACGAACAGATAAAAAAACTGTAAAAGAACTCCGGCAGGAAATGATGCTGGTAACTGAAATTTTTCTTAATGGAATTAGTAATTGATAAAGGGACAAAAACTATATGGCACAAAGCGAAGAATTGAAAAATTCTAACGGGACAAAAACAAAAGGTTCAATAATAACAAAAAAAAGATTTTGGATACCTCTAATTATTTTTATTGCCGCAGCAGTGGTTACATATTATTGGTATGTTGGAACTTTAAATTATGAATCGACAGATGACGCATTTATAGACGCGGATAAGTTATCACTTAGTTCTAAAATGCTCGGAAGAATTACTGTTTTAAAAGCCGAAGAAGGAGATACGGTAAAACAAGGAGAAATTCTGGTAAAGCTGGATTCATCCGATATTACGGCTCAAATAAATCAAGCTCGTACTTCATTAAAATTAGCGGAAGAAAATATCTCTCTTTCTAATGTTAATGTTAATAAAGCAGAGCAGGACTTTAAAAGAGCAGAGTCTCAATTTAAGAGTAAAGTAATTCCAAAAGAACAATATGAACACGCTAAAAACGCTCTGGATGCGGCTCGTGCCGAATTTAACATTACAAAGTCAAAAATTGCAGCTGTTAAATCTCAAATAGATGTATTAAATACTCAGCTAAATAATACTGTTATTGTTTCTCCTATGAACGGAGTAGTCGCGAAAAAATGGTTATTAGAAGGAGACGTAGTTCAGCCTGGTCAGCCAATTTTTTCAATTTATAACATTAATAATATATGGATAACCGCTGAATTCGAAGAAACTAAAATTCCGAGAATTCAAACCGGAGATAGTGTATCAATTTCCGTAGATGCCTACCCCGATAATAATTTTGAAGGAACGGTTCTACAGTTAGGAAGCAATACCGCTTCTCAATTTTCATTAATACCGCCAAATAATGCTTCAGGTAATTTTACAAAAGTTACACAAAGAGTCCCTGTAAAAATATCTATTAAGCCTGCTGCTGCGGCACAAAATAAACTTCATCTTTTACCCGGAATGTCAGTAGAAGTAGATGTTAAGGTGAAAAAGTAAATGGCAAGATTTTCAGATCACTCTGCAAGAGATAAAATATCTAAAGGAATTCCTTCACTGCATCATGAACATAAATCCTATAGTTGGTGGGTTTTATTAAGTGTAATGATTGGAACATTTCATGGCGGTTCTGGATGCAACCATTGTTAATGTTGGTTTAACCAAAATGATGGCCGCATTCGGAACGGATGTAGACAAAATTGAATGGGTTTTAACCGCTTATCTTTTAGTGTTTGCGGTTATGCTCCCTTCTTCCGGCTGGGTTGCTGATCACTTCGGTTACAAAAGAACTTATTTACTTGCCATGTTTCTATTTACGCTAGGTTCTTTTCTCTGCAGTCTCGCATGGAATGAAAATGCTTTAATTGCTTTTCGGATAGTACAAGGCGCGGGTGCCGGATTTTTAATGCCGGTTGGAATGGCAATTATTACAAGAGAATTCGCTCCGGAAAAACGTGGGATGGCGTTAGGTTTTTGGGGTGTGGCAGCTGCCGCTTCTATTTCCCTCGGTCCAATGATCGGCGGATTTTTAATCGATAACTTCAGCTGGCATGCAATTTTTGATGTTAATGTGCCGGTCGGTATAATAGGCATGGTTGCTATATTTGTTATTCAGCGCGAATACAAAACCGAAGACGTGCGGTCATTCGATTTTCTAGGATTTATATCGATGAGTATATTTCTTACTTTTCTGCTGTTAGCTTTAGCGGACGGCAATGCTTCTTGGAATACCGGCGGATGGACTTCCAACTTTATTTTATTCTGCTTCGGATTATCCTTAGTAGGTTTTGTAGTTTTTATGATTACGGAATTTTCTGTTAAACACCCAATGATTGAATTAAGTTTGTTGAAGTACCGCAACTTTGGAATTTCGACTATTATGCTTTTTATTTTTGGTATAGCTCTTTTCGGAAATTCATTCCTGCTGCCGCTGTACCTTCAGAACTCATTAAATTATACAGCCTTTCAGGCGGGATTTGTTTTCTTTCCCGTTGGAATTCTGCAGGCATTTGTTTCCCCCGTTTCCGGCTGGTTAGCAGACAAAATAAATCCTAAAATTCCCGGTCTTTTTAGGAATTGTTCTGTTAGTTTTAAGTTTTTATTTGTTCAGTTTCTTCTCACTTACAACCGAGAACTACCAAATAATGCTGCCGCTTTACATTAGAGGATTGGGACTAGGATTATTATTCTCCCCGCTCAGCGCAATTTCTCTTATGGATATTCCACGACAAAAGATGGGGCAAGCTTCCGGTTTGTTTAATACAATCAGGCAAATCGGCGGAAGTTTTGGTGTTGCGCTTTTAGGAACTTTATTAACAAGAAGAGTAATATACCACACTTCCGTCTATGGCCAATCAGTCGATACTAATTCACCTGTGTATAAACACATTATTAGCAATGTTCAGAATTTCGCGATTAGTGCTACAGGCGGAACAGCACAGCAGGCTGCGCTTAAAGCTAAAGCTTTAATTCTAAGTAACACAAGCAGTCAAGCTTTCATTCAAGGTATTAACGATGATTTTTTACTGGGAGCCTTAATTACACTAGTGCTTTTGGTTCCTTTGTTTTTCTTAAAGACCTCAAAAGATAAACCTCTCGAAAAAATAGAGATAATGGAATAATTGAAATTTGGAGTTTAGTTAATGAATAAGATTTTTTTTTCGGTAATTGTTTTTTTAGTATTACTAAGCGCGTATACTAATGCGCAAGTAAAAGACCATAATCTTTCTTTAGAGCAGGCGATAAATTTAACGATACAAAATTATCCCTTAGTAAAGCAGGCTTCGGCAAAAATAAAATCCGTTGACGCAAAAATAAAAGAACAGAAAGATTATTATATGCCCAATGTGGAAGGCGAAGCAAGTTATTCCCGTATCGGCCCTATCCCTTCAATTGCTCTACCCGGCGGAGATGCTTTTGAATTGTATCCCGCGAATAATTATGACGCTCACATTAGCGCACGATATAATATTTATGATTTTGGGACAAAAGACGCGGCCCTGGAAATGACCGAATCGGCAAGGAAATCCGCAGTTGATAATGTTGAATTAGTAAAATCTAATTTAGCAATGCAAACTGTAAAAACTTATTATACAATTATTTTTCTTAAAGAAAGTATAAGTGTAAAGGATACGGAGATGACAAATCTAAAAAGTCATCTTTCAGTAACCCGGAAGAAAATTGATAACGGATCGGCAACTGATTTCGATCTTTTGAATACGAAAGTAAGATTAAGCGAAGCAGAAAGTCAGAAACTTGAACTTAATAACGAGTTAATTAAACAATTGATAAACTTAAGTAAACTAACAGGAGAAGATATTGATACCTCCTTCGCGTTTACAAATCAATTGGAAAATGTTTCTTTGCCTTTGGAAACTGATGAATTAATTAGCGGCGCTTTAAATAAACGATCGGAGATAAAATTAGCACAAGATGCCGAAACTACTGTAAAACTTCGTAAGCATTCAATTTCCCTTTCCGAAAATCCTTCGATAAATGTAAGCGCCATGTATGGTTTGAAAAATGGATATATTCCTAATCTAGATGCTTTAAGAGGAAATTGGGCAGCCGGAATAAATATTAAAGTTCCTATATTTAACGGAAATGTTAAGGAAGCAAAAATTGAACAAACCGATGCTGATATAGAAGCTGCACAGCTTCATACTGAAGAATTAAAAACAAATATTAAGGCCGAGGTAAAACAATCAATTGTGGAATTAAATACTGATAAAGAAAATTTGAAAAATTTAAAAGCACAAATTAATTTTGCCGAAGAATCTGTGACCAAAGCCAATATGCAGTATCAAAATGGTGTTGTTACTAACTTAGATCTACTAGATGCTGAAACTTCTTTAGTTCAAGCGCGTCTACATTATTTTAGAGCTTTATATAAAAGCGCTCTCGACATGTATAATCTAAAAAGAGCAGTCGGAGAAGTACTAAAATAATTACCATATTGAAAGGATTCAGTATGAAGATAAATCGAAGAGAGTTTTGTACAAAATCAGTAAAATCAGCATTAATATTCACAATTAGCGGTGCCGCGGTTAGCTTTTTAGAAAGCTGCGGCAGCAGCTCAAACCCTGTCGGGAACTCCCCTTTTACAAGCTTACCCTCCATTAGTACAACAGTATCCAATCAAAAAATTACCTTAGCGGTTGATTCCGGTTCGCCGTTAGCAACTGTCGGAGGAAAAGCAGTTATATTATTTAACAGCGGTAATAACGCGGTTTTAGTATATCGTAATTCCAATACGAAATTCACAGCGGTTTCAGGAATCTGCACACACCAAGGTTGTATTGTTACTGATTTTGATTCAAATAATAAAGATTATGTCTGTCCGTGTCATGGTTCAAAATTTGGATTAACCGGAAATGTTGTTCAAGGACCGGCACAAGTTGCGTTACGTTCATATACAACTAATTTTTCCGGTAACCAATTAATTATTCAAGTATAGGAATAATATTCTCCGCCTTTGATTGATTACTCAACCGAACTCATTATTTTTTTATAATTTATTTGTTGAATAAAAAAAATAAGGAGAGAATATGCAGAGTAGAAAATTAGGCAGCCATGGATTAGAAGTATCCGCTGTCGGACTTGGCTGTATGGGTATGTCGGAATTTTACGGAGATAGAAATGATCCTCAGTCAATTGCCACAATACATAGAGCGATTGAGCTGGGAGTAAATTTTTTAGATACCGCTGATATGTATGGGATAGGGCATAATGAAGAATTAGTCGGGAAAGCGATTAAAGATCGGCGGGATAAAGTTATTTTAGCAACTAAATTTGGTATTGTTAGGGGTGAAGATCCGAATTCACGCGGAGTTAACGGTAAACCAGAATATGTAAAAAAGGCTTGTGAGGGAAGTTTAAAAAGACTGGGAGTTGAAGTGATAGACCTTTATTATCAGCACCGCGTTGATCCCAATACACCTATTGAAGATACTATTGGAGCGATGGCAGATTTAGTTAAAGAAGGAAAAGTAAGATATCTCGGTATGTCGGAAGCATCTGCCGCAACAATTAAGAAAGCAAATAAAGTTCATCCTATAAGCGCTCTTCAAACAGAATATTCTATATGGACAAGAGATCCTGAAGCTGAAATAATACCGGCATGTAGAGAGTTAGGAATCGGTTTTGTAGCTTACAGTCCTTTAGGAAGAGGATTTTTAACCGGTAAATTTAACTCCAGAGATGAAATTCCTGAAGGAGATTATAGAAGAAATAATCCTCGTTTTGATGAAGGAAACTTTGAACAAAATTTAAATATTGTAAGAAGAGTTGAAGAATTGGCAAAAGAAAAAGGCGCAACTCCTTCACAATTCGCGCTTGCTTGGCTATTAGCCCAGGGCAATGATATTGTTCCAATAGCGGGAACAAAACATATTACATATTTAGAAGAAAATGTTAAAGCGGCTGATTTTAAAGTTACCGCGGCAGATAATGAAATGATAAATAGAGTAGCACCAAAAGGAGCCGCAAAAGGAGAGCGTTATACCGCAGACGGAATGAAAGCGGTAAACAGATAATTCAATCGGCGCTCAGAAATGAGCGCTTTTTTTAAATAAAGCAGGAAACATTTCAGGAAGTTCCTTAATTGAATTCCACCCCTCCCCTTCCTTTATTTCTTTTGCGTTTATATCCTCAAAAAAATATTTTAATACATGAAATTTCTCTTCTTTTAGCGGAGGATCACAATAATCTTCTTCCTCCCAAACAGCTAATCCATTTTCCTTTAAACGAGCATTTAATAAACTAAATGAAATTGCTTTACCAAAAGGCTGTAGGTTTAGGAATTCATTATTTTTAAGAGAATTCTCAAGAGATTTAATTTTTTTCAAAATTGGTTTTGCTGTTACCAGGTAATGTGCCATCATCTTCTCCGATGAAAGATTAATAACCCATCAAACTTATTAATGCTCCGACAAGAATTCCAAATATAACATGCGCGGCCCAATGCGCAACCGCAACACTAAATCCGGGATCCCTAAACTGCTCCAGCGGATGGCTTTCCGCTACGGCCGCAACTAATGTAAATCCTACAACAGCACCATGAATAAAGCCCAGCAGCAAGCCGAATCCTGTAGTAGCTAAAAAAGAATGAATATTGAAAAAGGTTATGAGGAGAATATAAAGGACGGCAAAAAGATAACCGAAGAAGAAATGAATTGCGATTCCGATTCCGAACGCATTATCTAAAGATTTAGTAAATAAACTTCCTATTGCTCTTACCATATCCGCGTTAGCTATTCCGGATTTAGTAATGCTTTGGAGAAAAAAAGTCATGCCGGCAGTTCCGATAACACCCGCAACAAGAGCAACCCACAATAACTGACCGATATTAATATAAGCCATTTCTATCCTCCGCCTTAACCAGTATTTTTTGCTTTTAATTAAATAAAATAAAATATAATCATTTGGTTTATAATGATTCTCATCAAATATAAATTTTATTTCGAAGATAATTACCGATTAATTTTTTAATCATTTTTCTTGAAGGCTTTATAATAATTATTAATTCTTTTTATAAAAGCTTTAGGTTTTTCCGCATATATTCTTTCCCCTTCTGCTTTAGCTAATATTTTAAGTTCTTCGGTTCGCTGGTTTATTAATGCAAGCAGCATCTGCAGCTGAGTTTCATCTCTGCATAATTCCTTATTACTTAAAAGTACATTTTTAAGCTGTAAAAGATCGTGTATCTCTCCTAAAAAATCGGTTAAGTTATGAAGTGAATCTTTAAATTGATTTAATTCATCCGGCCAAAAATTACTTACTGCTTTTATCGAATATCTTAAATATTTTACGCGTTTTCTCCATTCGTGAAAATTTTCCGGTATTGGATTTTGATACGCGTTTTGAATCCCTTTTTTACCTCGTTTATATATTCTTTGTAAACCGTCCGAAATTAATTTAAAATCATCTCCCTTTACCGTCAGCGCGATTATTCTTTCCTTGGCGGTTATTATTTCCTTTTTAATTTCATTTATTTCTGATTTATAATTTTTTTCAGCTTTAAAACTTTTATGGCTCTCCTCCAGATTTACTTTTACATTTTCAAAAGCGCCGCTTATAAGCTGGTGCGCATAATAATTTAGTATTTTATTTAATGATTCTTCCAAAACAAAACTGTCCCTAATCCCGGCTATCCTTCTACCTTCATCGCGATAAAATAAGTTTTCTTCTTTATATTTATTTTTTCCAATTTCATCTCTTAAAAGCCGAATAACAGTTCTAATTTTTTTAAATCTTTTTCTTATTTCATGAACGGTTTCATCAATATTTTCTTTCGGGTTATTTATTTCATCAACTACTTTATCTATTTGTTCTTCAAGAATTCTTTTTAGTCCTTTACTAATTTTTTCTTTCTTTTTCAGTTTGTATCCCATTAATCAGCTGCCTTTTCTTTTTTATTAGATAGTTTTTGATTTCCCGCCGAATTTTTATTTTTAGGCGCATATTTTTTCATTAACCACAGTTCAGGAATAATTTCCGCAATTATTTTTCCGTCATCAAAAATTCTAACTACTGATGACTCAGATACAACTATGGCAACAGCGGTTGTCTGTTTAGTGATTGATGCGGCAGCCATATGACGGCTTCCTAAGCCCAAGGGAAGAGTTATTCCTTCGGATGAAGCATTTATATATCGGCAAGCGGAAAGTACAACACCGTCGTCTGAAACTACAAAAGCACCGTCTAATTGAGAAAGTTCTTTTAAGGTTTCCCTCATATTCTGATCAGCAATTGTTTTTTTCTCGGGCGGATGATGCCAAAGCGGATCAAGTATTAATGTTTTTGATCGCTTTAATACTTCTTCTGAATCACCAATTGTAAAAAGCGTTCCTACTTTTCGACCTTCACGACCTTCCCTGCCTATTTCAACGGCAAGAAGAAGTGTACCTTCAAGTGTTTTTAAATTTATGCCTCTTTCTTCAGTGAAAATATCTTTAAGAAAACTTGCATCCGCTAATTTTCTAGTCATGGTGCTATCATTTTATTACTTCAAATCCGGCAGCTTTCCAAGCGGAAAAACTTCCGGGTATATTGGAAACTTTTTCAAAACCATTTTTTCTTAAAATACTCGCGGCAATGCTCGATCTAAAACCGGAACCGCAATATGTTATAATCGGGAGCTGTTTATTAAACTTATCCATATTCTCTTTAATAAAAGGAACATAAATATTTTTAGCCGCAGGAATATGCCCTTCTTCATATTCATTTACACTTCGAACATCTAAAAGCTGAAAATCCTTTTCTCCTTTTTTTAATTTCTTATTTAGTTCATGGACACTTATCTGGTTTCCTTTTTCATAATTATAACCTTCTTCAATCCAACTGCGAAATCCTTTTTGTAAATAACCGGCAATTTTTTCATATCCGACTCTATATAATTGTATTATAGTTTCATCTAATTTAGTTTCATCTTGCAAAATAATTATAAGTTTATCATCAGGTTTTAAAATCCAACCGCACCAAATAGGGAATGCTAAACGTAATGCTATGTTAATAGAATTTTTTATATGAGCTCCTGCAAAAGCTTCTATTTCACGAGTATCAAGTACCACTCTATTTTTTAGATTCATTTCCATCTTAAAATCCTCCGGGGTTAATGGAGCTATGTAAGGAAATGAATTTAATATTTTCGGTCCTTCCGCATTTATTTTTTTCATTCGAGGGTAATATTTTGGCGGAGGAGATTGAGATGCTAAAATTTTTTCCACAAAATCCTTTTTATTTTCGATGCTTAATACAGGGTTATTCCGTTTCTCGTAACCGATAGTTGTTGTAGAACGATCTCCTATACTTGCACCGCAGGGAGAGCCTTTTCCGTGGGCAGGATAAACTATAAGATCATCATTAAGATTAAATATTTTATTATGCAGAGAATCAAATAACTGGGAGGCTAATTTTTTCTCATTCTTTTTCCCGAGTAAATCAGGCCGGCCTATTTCGCCGGCGAATAATGTATCACCGGAAAATATTCCCCATGTTTTCTCTGCTCCTTTTCCACCCCCTATTAAATAGCAAAGGTGTTCGGGAGTATGTCCGGGTGTATGAACTACTTTTAATTTTAATTCTCCAATTTCAATTTCATCATCTTCATAAAGAAGACTGCATTCAAAGCCATAATCACCTTCAGCTCCTACAAATATTTCCGCGCCGGTTTTAGTAGATAATTCTCTGCTGCCGCTAATAAAATCCGCGTGAATGTGAGTTTCAAAAATATACCTGATATAAAGATTATTTTCAGCGGCAAGTTTAAGATAAATATCAACATCTCTTCTTGGATCAATAACAGCGGCTGTATTGGAGGATTGATCTCCCACCAAATAAGAAAAATGAGAAATTCCTTTTGATTCAATTGTTTCTAAAATCATAAACTTTTACCTCATCCTCTAACAGGAAATTTTCTATAAACTGAAAGAACAATATCAAATCCTCCATATGCGATAAGTCCGACAGCCACAACAAGCATTAAATAAGGTCCATAGGGTTCTTGAAGTAATCTTCTTAACGCACCGCCAATTCCGGAAGCTTTATCGGGGTTAAAATTTATTGCGGAAACAATTAAAAAATATCCTATCATTCCGAATACAACAGACCTTGCGCCTAATCCGTATCGCGATATATTAACCGAAATTGCTTTTTCTGTTTTGTTCATACTGCTCATTTTAAATTTATGCTCAAAACCTGCGGATATAGCTAAATACAGTTGGAAAAAACCAGATATTATAATTGAAGCTCCGACTGCGCCAACCAAATATGGGCCGAAAGGTTTAGATAAAACACTTGCGGTTAAACTTTGGGGAGAGCTGCTACTGCCGGATCCTAAAATAATTTTAAATGATAAATATGCCATTGCACCATACATCGGGACAGCAGAGGCAAAACCGATCCTTTGAAAAATCGCTTTAACTTTGGCACCTTTCCCTTCGGGATCAACAAAGGCTTGGGCAAATCTCCAGAGAACATGAGCAATAAGACCCAATGCAACAATTCCCAGCATAACTTTACCGTAAGGTTTAGAGGCCACCTCATATAATGCTTCCTTCATCCCCGCGGTTTGTCCTCCTGTTCCCAATGCAACTTGTGCGGAAAGTGCTCCCATTATTATATATAATATTCCCTTAGCCACATATCCGATACGCGCAGTAATTTCTAACCATGCTTTTATTTGATTATCCGCCATACAATTTTTACTTTTTTATTTAACTTAAAGTACAAAAAGTAAGGCGGTATTAACTGTGATGAATACCAATTGAATAATACGGTTTGATTTAGATGAAAGGTAGAAAAAGAAAGATCCGTCTTCTTTCTATGAAAACGGATCAGATTAATTAAGAGTTATATGAAGAATTATTGTATTGTTATAAAACGTTCTTTCGGAGTCATAGAAATTCCGCATCTATTTGGTGCTTCTCCATTATATGTATTACCGCAGGTTGTACAGACCATATATTTTTCAGGAAGTAAATCTTCCTGCCGGTTATTTAACATTTCCAAAGCAGATTTATATAAAGCCTGATGTTTTTTTTCAGTTTGATAAGCATAATTAAAAGTTAATGTAGCAATATTATATTTTGCTTCACTGGAATTTTTAATGAAATCGGGATACATTGTTACTACCTCGTAAGTTTCGCCTTTTAACGCGTCTTCAAGATTTTCTTTTGTAGTACCAACCGAGTATTCGGGGTTTATTTCGCCCATAGTTTCACCTAATTGTTCCAAAGCGGCTCTATGATTATTTGCGTGTACGGCTTCCGATTTAGACGCGGCCTCAAAAAGCAGGGCGATTTTTTGATGCCCTTCTTCTCTTGCCTTTTCAGCATACGCGTTATATTTAGTACTTGCTGTTGTTTCACCTATTATCGCATCTTTTAAATTCTTTACGGTTGTAATTTTATCGGGAGTGGAAGCATAAACACCTGAAACGGCAAGAATAAAAGCGGCAAATAAAACTGTAAATAAAACTTTAGATTTCATAGTAATTCTCTCCTCTTATTATAAAAACTTATTTTTTTCAAATAAAAGTTACTATGATTATCTAAAATGAGAGTTAATAAAAAATTAAAATCAGCTTAATTTTGGAGAGAGGAAAAAAGTATTGTAAAAATAGTACCTTTAGAGATTTCACTTTCAACATTGATCGAAATATTTTGCATATCGGCTAATTTTTTAACTATAGCCAAACCTAATCCGCTGCCATCAATACCGGAATTTCTGGACTCATCGGCACGATAAAATCTATCAAAAATTCTGTTCACCTGTTCATCCGTCATACCAATTCCTTTATCAATTATCCTGCATTTCACTAAATCGTTTTCTTTATCTAAAAGAATTTCTATAGGTTTGGTCACTTCAGAATATTTTATTGAATTTGTTAAAATATTTTCAATAATTATTTCCGTTAACGATTCGTCAGCTTCAATAGCAAAAGAATTTTTCGGTTCAAAATTTATTTCTATTTTCTTTTTGTCAATTTGTGTTTGAAGCCGGAATAAAGTTTCTTCTATAATATTAGGAAGATAAACCTTATTTATTCGCGGTTTAATTTTACCGCTGTCAAATCTTGCTAAAAGTAGCAGCTGATCTATCAGTCTCGACATTCTATCAACCTCAGTAATGCAGTAACTAATCTTATCTTCATAATGTTCAACATCACGAGGTTTTCTTATTAGTACTTCTAACGTTCCTTTTAATACCGCAAGCGGAGTTCGTAATTCGTGCGAAGCATCTGAGGTGAATTGTTTTTCCCTCAATAATGCGTCTTCAAGCCGGTTAAGCAGTTCATTTATTGTTTCGGTTAAAATATAAATTTCATCTTTATGCGCCGGAAGTATTATTCTATCATCAAGATTTTCTTTGGTAATTTTTTGAGCAGATGAAATTACTTTATTTATAGGCTGAGTAGTTTTTCCGGCAATAAACCGGGATACACCGAATAACACAAATAAAACCAGAGGGAACGCGATTATTAAAACAATTTCTAAATTCTCCAGTACTAAAGCGGATTCTTCGAGTGGAATTGTTATAGTTAAAAATCCCAAAACTTTTCCTAAAGGGCTTAAAATAGGCATTTGCAAAGAACGGGTAGGAGCGCCGGAAAGTTCTGAATTGTAAAAGATTTTTTTCTTAATTGACTTATCTAAATAAAGCTGCCCTTTATAAAGATTTCCTGTTTTATGAATTATATTGCCGAACGAATCAGTTATTTGAACAAAAATAGGATTCACTTCAATTTGTCCGTGTTCCCGTTCTCCCCACTCAAACTGATTATTAAACACAAATCTGTCGTTAAGAACGGTTATATTCTTATAAACTTCTCTGTATTCCGCGGTAAGATCGTTATCTAAATGAGAATAGACAGTATTAAAAACAACAAGATAAATTGTTAGGAATAATAAACCGGTTAATAAAGCCGTAACAACTAAATAATAAACAGCAATTCGGTTTTTTAAATTCATCAGTCTTCCCGAATTATATAACCTACGCCTCTAACGGTATTAACGAAACTTTTATCCCCGGAATTATCTAATTTCTTCCTGAGAAAATTAATGTACACATCAATTACGGAAGTATCGGCTTCAAAATGAATATCCCAAACATGTTCAATTATTTTTGTTCGAGTACAAACCTTCCCTTTGTTACGCAGTAAAAATTCAAGCAGGGCAAATTCTTTTTGTGTAAGCACAACCTCTTTATCATTTTTATGAACTTGATGATTTTCTGTATTAAGTTCAATACCATTTAATTTTAATACGGAATGTTCTCCGTCTTTCGTCCTTAACTGAACTCTTACTCTAGCAAGCAGTTCATCAAAATTAAAAGGCTTTTTAATATAATCATTCGCTCCGGCTTCCAAACCGAATATTGTATCGGCAACCGTATCTTTAGCGGTTAGAAAAATTATAGGCACCAAAGAATTTTCGGTTCTAATTTTTCTGCAAACTTCAATTCCGCTGATGCCGGGAATCATCCAATCAAGTAAAATTAAATCATATTCATTAACTAAGGCTAATTGTAAACCGTCATTTCCGTTCAGAGCGATATCAACGGCGAAGGATTCTTCTCTTAATCCGTCCCTTAAGAAATTAGCGATTCCGGATTCATCCTCAATTATTAAAATTCTCAAAAGATAAACTCCTAATCATCATCAAGTTTATTTTGTTCCAAATTCAAATTGCTGCTTTCATCATTAAAGTTTAATCCGGTAGAAATTTGTACGCCGGCAGCATGTTTATAAACAAGATCTCCGCCGTAACTTCCGGTTCTAACAAGCGATATAACAGCTAAGAGAAAAATAGTAAAAGAAATCCACCGTAAACTTCCCATGTACTTATTTAATGTGATAAGCACTATTCTAACTAACGCGGCAGAAACAAATAACCATAGGGTTAATTCCGCTGCTTCCTCATGATTTTCGAGTGCTTGTTTTAAAAGGTCCGGCTTCACTTAAACCCTCGCCTGCGGCACTTCCCGTAAAATAAGCGGCAACAACTCCGGCCGTACCCAAAATTAATAAATAAAAACCAGCTTTGCTAAAAAATTCCTTTTTAAAAATTAACCCGGCTAGATCAGCCAAAAATCCGATTATTAATAAAGCAATCGGAAAATGCACCAGCATTGGGTGCAGGTATGTTGTATCAAACATTTTACTTCTCCTTTTAGTTAGACATGTTATTGACAAAAATATTCAACAGAACTTAAAATTTTCTAAGCGGCAAATTAAAATTAACTTAAAATTTTGAATCGTTTTACCTTTAATGTATAACAGGATTTCAGTAATATTAATTATCAAATCAAAAAAAAAATAAAAGGAATTTTCCTAAATGCGGCGAATTAAATATGTTCGTATCATCTTCATTAGTCTTTCATTAATAACAACAATAATTTTCTATAGCTGCGGAAGTAATTTACCTGAAGATAAAGAAATCGGAGATAGAACTTATACGTTAATAAATCAGGATAGTACAAAAATAACTTTCCCCGATTATTATAAAGGCAAAACTTTGGTGCTGGGATTTATATATACAAACTGCCCTGATATTTGTCCTATGACGGTGCACAATATGCAAAGAGTAAAGGAACAAATAGATAAAGCGAATATTGATAATGTAGAATACGCGGCTATTTCATTTGATCCGGAACGTGATACTCCGGCAGTATTAAAAGAATACGGAAGAATAAGAGATATAGATTTTAAAGATTTTCAATTTTATACAGGTAATCAATCTGTTATTGATACATTAATTGATCATTTGGGTGTCTTCGCAATGCCCGGAGATACAACAGTTATGGAAGGCGGAGATACACTTTATTTCTATACTCACACCGATAGAATTACTCTTCTGGATGAAAATGGGCATATTAGAAATGAATACGGGGGCAGCAGAGCCAATGTAAAAATGATTGTAAACGACATAAAAGAATTGGAGTAAAAATGTTAATAATTTTATCTTTTTTGATGATGTTCAATTTTAGCGGGAAAAATTTAAAAGTTGAGAATTCTTATTTACGCCCCGCCGCAAAAGGAATGAATTCGGCACTATATTTTGATATAAAAAATAATTCCGATAAAGCAGATACTTTATTTGCCGTTGAATCTAAAGCCGCGAAACTTGTTCAAATACATGAAAGCTATAAGAAAAACGGAATGATGGGAATGCGTAAAGTTGATTTTATAATTGTTCCGGCTCATCAAACATTTAAATTTAAGCCGGGCGGGCATCATGTGATGTTTTTAAAATTAACAGAAGATTTTACTTCGGGTAAAAAAGTTGATGTTGATTTAATGTTCAAACAGAACGGAAAAATTCCAATTAAAGTTCCGGTAAAAAAACAAAATTAATTTTTTTCTTTATTTGCAAAGGAGCCGTATTTGGAAGCATAAACTTTTGTAAAAACGGCTCCGTAAATAAAAACCATCGATGAATAATAAATCCATATAAATAAAATTGTAAAAGAACCTATTGCCCCGTAAGCAGAGCCTACGTTTGTTTGTCCCACGTAAAGGCCGATTAAAAATTGAACCGCAGTATAAAGAAATGAAGTTACACTTGCACCCATTGCCACATCAGTCCATTTAATATCGGTTTCAGGAAGAATAATATAAACCAAAGCGAACGAAATAGTTATGAGTAAAAAAGTGAGCAAGAAATCTATTAGGTTAAAAACAAAATTTGTAACGGGAATTACCTCTTCAACATAATCACCCAGAGAAACTAAAACCGGCTTTTTTATAATCAGTAAGAACAGAATAAATTCAATAATCAGCATCATTATGAAAGATGATAAATAATCGCTAAGAAACTCTTTTATTCCGCCGCGATTTTTAGCCTCGAGGCCCCAAATATAATTTAAAGCGGTTCTTAACTGGAAAAATAAAAGAGTTGAACCGGAAAGAACTAAAGGAATACTAAAAAGTATCGCGAAGGTTTTTTGCGGGCCCGAAGCAGCTTTTTGAATTATGGTCTGAACAATATGAGCCATTTTGGGGCCTACAAAAGATTTTATTTCGTTTACCAGATTGCCTTCCGCCGCTTGCTGGCCGAATATATTTCCGGCGATAAAAATTATTATTTCCAATAACGGCGCTAAAGAAAAAATTATATAAAAGGCTATCGCCGCTCCCACCAATGCTGGATTATGCTTTTTCCACACATGGTAAGTTTCCTTCATTAAAGAAGGAACGGCTTTTATTATTTCGGTTTTCCTATCTTTACCCAATTATAATAATCCAATCCAATCATCATCGTTCTTCTTAAAGGCATCTCTAATTTTTTTATATATTTCATCAGGTAAAGCACCTTTTTCTACAGCGGCAATATTTTGTTTAAGATGATTTAAGTTCGCGGTACCGACAATTGCAGAATCAATATTTTCCGTAAAAATAGTAAATCTCAGCGCGGCCTCTTGCCAATCCATATTTATATCCAATTTCATTTGTTTCCAGCGAATCCAATAATCTTCAGCATAATTTCCTTTTGGAATTGAATTAAATCGCCAAGGCGCGTTTGCAGCCGGACGTTTTGCTATTGTTCCCATTCCTTTTTCTTTGGCGCGTGGTAATGCCTTTTCAATATCTCTTTGGTCCGTAATATTCACAGATGTTTGAATAGCCCTAAATTTATTAGTTTCTAATGCATAAATTAAATCTTCATTTTCACCGGAATACGCGGGAAGCAAAACTTTTCCTTCATCAACAGTTTTCTGAAGGGCGTCTATTACACCGTTATTTTCTAATACCGTTCGTGAACAAGAATGAAGATGAACAATATCAATGCGATCAGTTTTTAATTTTCGCAGAGCTTCATCAACACCCGCGATTACAATATCATAAGTCCAGTTTTCATAACCTTCAATTCCATAACCGACTTTAGTTGAAAGAACAAATTCATCTCTTCTATTACTTATAAATTTACCGATTCTTTCTTCAGATTTTCCGTATCCGCGTGCGGTATCAATTAGAGTTATTCCATTATCTAAGGTTTCATTTAATATCTTTTCTACGTCGGAATCTGATATATTTTCATTTCCAATTTCACCCGCGCCTAAACCTAACACCGAGACTTCCAAATTGCTGTTTCCGAATTTTCTTTTTTGCATAATTTCCTTTATTAAACTTTTTGTTCAATAGCATTTATATATCTTTCCGCAGAACGCGTAACCGCATTTTCGGCATCAAAAAAAACAACTTTACCAAACCAGGCGCCATAAATTCTATCAAATTTAAAAGGCGCTACGGACTCAACAATTTTTTGCACACCGTCGGCCGAAAGCGGAATTAAATTGGGATAACTGTACATAAAGCTAACATAGCGTCTATCCATAACTACCTGAATTGTATCTCCGGTAAATAAAGCCCCTCTTCCTTCCGCACCGTTTTCCCAAAGCAGAACAGAAGAACCCTTAAAATGGCCGCCGCAATTTATTAAAGTTATTCCTTCAAAAAGAGGAAAAGATTCTCCTTCCCAAAATATTATTGCATCATCGTGGCGCATTACCCATTCCGAATCATTTGCATGCAGATAAATAGGAGCATTATTAAAAGCCTTACTCCATTCTATCATCGCTGAATAATAATGAGGATGGGAAATAGCGATTGCATTTATTCCGCCGAGAGATTTTATTTTAGAAATTGTTTCATCATCAATAAAAGTTATACAGTCCCATAAAACATTGCCTTTAGGAGTCTGAATTAATAAGGCCCGTTGACCAATTCCGAATTCAGGTTTTGTCCCGATTCCCAATAAATTTTTTTCTTCCACTTTAAAAATGCTTTTATATTCTTTTTTCATTTCTTCTAATGTAGTCCATTTTTGGCCTCCCCAGTTAACATATTGACGCTCGTCATCACAGACGGGACATACATCAGGCGGAATTTCAAGCTTTTCAAATTGTGTTCCGCATGTTGTACAAATAAAATTTCGCATTTTATATTTCTTTCTTTTTACATGTAAAAACCGTTTAACTTTAACTTATAATATTTCAAAAAGAAAACATCTTATTTGTGATAAGATTCTAATTACAATTTTATGGTAATGAATTTTTGTCCTTAAACATTTACAAGAAACCGTTTTCTTTTTTAATTATCTAATACTGAAAATTTAGAAGAGGAAATTAATGAAAAAATATATAGTGGGCATTTATGCAATATTATTTTTTTTAACAATAGCGGGATGCGCGGAAAACGCCGTTGAACCGGGAACCGGGGAAGGAAAAATTAAATTATATTTAATTGATTCTCCGGCAGATTATGATGAAGTAAATATTTTTATAAAAAAAGTTGAAGTTCATATAGGGGAAAATAATAATGAAAATAGTGCCTGGCTGGTTGTAAATAATCATCCTCAAAAATTTGATCTGTTAAAATTACGAAACGGTTTAAATGCAGTTTTAGGTGATACTTTACTTCCCGCAGGGCAATACACACAGATTAGGCTAATTTTAGATGACGGAAATTATATTGTTACAAACGGTGTTAAACAAGATTTACAAATTCCAAGCGGACTGGAGACGGGAATAAAATTAATTCATGCATTTAATATTGAAGACGGACAAACCAGCGAATTGATATTAGATTTTAATGTTTTTAATTCAATTCATCAAACAGGAAACGGAAAATATATGATGAATCCCGCGATTAGAGTAGTTGCAAATCATACAGCGGGATCAATATCCGGCAAAGTCGTGCCGCAAAATTCTAATGCTTTAATTTGGACAATTTCTGACAATGATACTATTTCTACTTTAATAGACGCGGACGGATATTTTAAATTAACCGCATTACCACAATCTGATTATAACATTCATGTTTCTGCACCAGCAAAAGATACTGTACTATATAATGTTTCCGTAGACGTAGCTAAAAATATTGATATTGGAACAATTATACTAAATCCTTAAATATATAAATTTCTTATTTCACGGAGGCCGGAAGGATCACCAATTATTGTTATCCGGTCTCCATCCATTACTACAGTATTGCCGTTCGGAACAATTGTTAATCCGTTTCTTCTTAAAATAGCGACCAAACATCCTTTAGGAAGTTTTATATCTCTTAAAGGTTTGGAAATTAAATCGGCTGATTTATGTTGAGAATTTATAAATAAGGAAACGAACCTCTCGTCATGTAATAAAATTTCTTTAATTTCCTGATCATCCCGGGCTTCATTCCACTCATTAAAAAAACTATCTTCTTCAACCCGGCCGGCAATTTGTGCTAGTATTCTTAAATGTTGCGCGGGATCTTTTTCAGGACTAACCAAAAAGAAAATTGCATAAACTATTTGATCTTCTTCCTGATTATTATCGGTTAAAGGATTTAGAAACGTTATATGAATTCCTTGTTTAGCCCTAACTAACACCATTTCTGCTTGATCAATTCCTTCGGTTCTAAAATGAGGAAGCGCGATTCCGTTTATTACCGGTGTCATGCCGATTCTTGTTCCCTCCAAAAATATTGATGCAATATCATCTTCAGTTCTTCTAACAATCTGCGAGAGGAGTTTAGATGCTTCTTGTACTACTGCTCTAAAATCAGATCTGCTGATAATATCTAAGACGAAACTTCGTGTAACAATTTCGTCAAAAGGATCCTCTTCCCTTAAACCTTTTTCTTTAAGAATTCCTCTTAATTCACTATCAAGCCCGGTATACCTTAGTCTTCCCCATCTCTCAAACACATGGTAAATTGCTCCGGTGCGTTCTATTTTTGAGCTTGCGTAGTATTTATACCAAACCGCACCGATTATAATTAATCCAAGAGTAAAACCAATCGCAATCGCGCCCATTCCGAAAATTAAATAAAGAGCACTTAATACTCCCACAATCTGTATCCACGGATACATTGGTGAATGATAACCGGGATCGTATGCTTCCAATTTACTTTCGCGCATTACTATTACCGCAAGGCAAACAAGAGCAAAAGTTAAAAGAAGAAATGCGCTGGCAAGTTTAGCGATTTTTGTCGGGTCAAGAAAAAGAAGTATTAAAATAATAGTTGCTACAGTTAGTAAAATAGCGACAAAGGGCGTTCCTTTTTTACTGAGCTTTTGGAAAAAATGAGGAAAAATAAAATCCCGGCTCATAGCAAAAGGATAACGCGAGGCGCTCATAATTCCCGCGTTTGCTACAGAAATAAAAGACATTAACGCCGCAAAAGAGACAAATATTACGCCCACTTTGCCAAAAATATTATTAGCCGCTGTAGCTACGGGAGTTAAATCACCGGATAATACCTCCATCGGAACAACACCAACCATAACAGTTGCGGAAATCCAATAAATAATAAATGTGGTAATAATTCCTAAAAATATTCCTCTGGGAAGATTTTTTTCCGGATCCTTAATTTCTTCTGATAGACTTACAACTTTTGTCATCCCGACATAACTAACATAAACCAATCCGGCCGCGGAAATAATTCCGGCATAACCTGAATCAAAAAAACCTTTAAAATTATGCGGATTTATTTGCGGAATTCCGCCGCTCATAAATCCCAAAAGAATTATAATAATTCCGGCTACTAAAAATATTTGAAATTTACCGCTTCCTTTAACACTAAAAAGATTAAGTAAACCTAAAGCAACAGCAAGCGCAACAGCAATTGGAATAATTTCCAGTTTTGCAAGAAACAGAGAGATATAAGCACCCATTCCTATGAGAGCAAAAGCCACTTTTAAAATTAAAGCAAGCCAAGTTCCAATTCCGCCGATTGTACCGGTTAATGGGCCCAGAGTACGATCGAGAAAATAATAAATTCCTCCGGCTCTAGGCATTGCGGTCGCAAGTTCAACCATACTGAACATAGCGGGAATTAATGGAACAGCCGCGAGAATATATGATAAAATTACAGCGGCTCCGGCTTCTTCGGCAGCTAAACCCGGTAAAAGAAATAATCCTCCGCTTAATGTTGTGCCGGTTGAAATTGCGAATACATCAAGAAGGCGTAATTCTTTCTTTAATTTATTATTTTTTTTTGCTTGAAACATACTTGGAATTTAGTTAAAAAAAATATTAAAGCAATCCGATGTTTTTCTGAAATTTAATTTTTAAGCTTCTAATTTAGTTTCCACACTTATTATTTTATCTTCCATTGTTTGTTCTCTATCGGTTCTGGTTCCAAATCTTAAAGTTGAAGTTATTCTTGGCGCGCCCATTTTATGAATTACTTCATGACATTTTTTAATAGCCGAAAAAACAGCATCCCATTCTCCTTCAATATTAGTTCCGTAGGAATGAAGTTGAGTTTTAAGTCCGGCATCTTTTAGAATTTTTTCGCATTTAGCAACATATTTTGAAACCGAAACGCCTACACCAATAGGTACCACACAAAAATCCGCAATAACTTTCATAAAACTTCCTCTCGTTATTATTCGTAATAATTAATTTTACAGCCGCAGCCGTCCCACATTCTGTCATAGGTTTCGAAGCGGCTTTTTACTAATTCTTCCGCATCAGCTTTAGATTGAAACATCCGGAGCGCAATTTCATTTTTACCGGTCTTTTCTTGCATAATAAATTTTTCCTCTAACTGAATGATTCTAATAAAACCGCTCATAAAAGTATCTTTTTCAAAAACTATTTTTCCGGCTCTCACAAACTCATTTAATTTTTCCGGATCTAAAATCACAACTTTTTGTTTTTGCAGAAGATTTAATAATTCATTTAAAGTTAATTCTTTTTGCTGTGCCATAATATTCTTCTATTATTTTTTAATGATACCGGCAATTGCTTCGGCTAATTTTTTATGATTTTTAGAATCCAAGTGTATTCCGTCAATGCTGCTTGCTTCAATTATTTTTGAAGAATCAAGAAATTCCGCACCAAATTTAAGGGCGGCTTTTTCATAATATTTATTTAACTGTTTCCGTTTTTCTTCCGCGCCAGAATAGATTTCCGCCAATTCGGTTAGTTTACCTATTTTGGGCGGCGAAATAAGAATTATTCCCGGCGGTTTATTATCTCTTCCCAATGAAGTTTTAATAACCAATTCAAGCATTTCGCTAATGCTACTCCCAATTTTTTCCGGCGATTGCTTATATCTTTTCTGCAGATCGTTGGTACCTAAAAATAAAATTATTATATCAATAGGCGAATGAGATTCCAAACAAGGAAGAAGATAATTTTGCCCGTTTCTAAAGGGAGTAAACGGATCATCTAAATTTATTGTTCTTCCTCCCAATCCTTCTTCGATTATATAAAAACCATTGCCTAAAATTTTTTGAAGAACCCCCGGCCATCTTTCGCATAATTCATAGCGTTCAAATTTTCCGGGAACGGCTCCATAAGTATTTGAATCGCCGTAACATAAAACTGATTTCATTTTGGTAAAATTCATTTGTTAAAAATAGGAATAAATGTTAGCAAAACTAATTATTGGATTTCGCCAATTATAAAATGGTTCTACCGAAGAAATTTTGATTATAAGTTTGAACTTGTTTCACCTCATCATTCCACATTTTTGGTGTTGATTAACACAGTTAATTTTTTCTTCCTTTTGTATTGTAAAATGGTAAGCAAAAAAAATATAAAAACAGATTAGGTGAAAATATGCAAAAGATTAAAATCTTTAGTTTAATTTTTCTATCACTTCTTTTTTTCCAAACCGCGAAAGCAGGCAATCCACAAAAAGAATTGAAGGATTATTTGAATAATGAGGTGCAAAAAGTTAAACAGACAGATGATGCCGTACAGAAAAGGATGATGTTAAATAATTTGTTTATAAAGTTAGATAAAGCAATTAATATAGCAAAAGAAACTCATGTTCTTTCTGATGAAGATGCCTCCGGAATGCAAAAGCTGCAAAAAATAATAAAAGACGGAAAGGCCGAATTAAACGGTGAAAACGGATTTGTAAAAGTCGAAGATCAAAACCTCAACCGGTTCGCCGATTATACGGTACAGCAGATGGAGCAGTCGACAATTGTATTAAGTATTAGTTTAGTTGCATTAATATTAATAATTATCGCGGCTATATTGATCTTTTAGCTCAGAGATATGACTAACTATAAAATTAATCTTTATAAGCTGCTAATTATTTCATTAGCTTTTTATTTTGTTTCATGCGCTTCATCAAGTAATAATTTAGTTAATGATAATTTATTACGGCAAGAAACGGAATATTCGGTAATTTTTTTAATTCACGGCGACGGCGATTATTTATATCATACAAAGAACGGCGAAAAATTAAACGCCGATGAAGTAACATTCGCAAAAGCAAAAAGCCTCGCCAGAAAATTAAATCGGGGAGAAGTTTTTATTTATTACTATAAACGGAATAAAATTTCTCTCCCGTTTTCTTCCGCAAAAGATGAAGAAATTTTAATTTTTAAAAATGGTGTACCGGCGTTAAAAACTTCTTTAGAAAGAGATGAAAATTTTTCTTCACTAAAGGAAGAAGCAGACCTTTTTAATCGATACTCCACAGTAAAGCCTGCGGGAAAAGAAATTTTTCTTTACTTCGGTCATCAGATTCCTGAATTTGACGGCAGAGGATATAATGAATCTTACCCAAAACTAAACTTTACCGCCGATAGTCTTACCAAGGGATTTAATAGATTTTTGTCTAACAATAAAAAATTTGATTTAACAATTCTCTCCACATGCAGCAACGGAACACCGGGAATAGTAAATATACTTTCTCCTTATACAAAATTTATAATTGCTTCACCCGAATTACTGCACCTTTCATATTTTGATTTCAGCAAATTAAATTTACTACAGGAAAACATAAACGATTCAACTTTAGCAAACGCCGTTGCAAAATCTTCTTTTGAACATCTTAAGCAAAAAACGGAAACTATAATTTCAGCAGTTGTTTATGATGTTAAAAAGGTAATGCCCTATGTAAAAGAGGTTTATAAAAATTATTCAACTTATATTAAAAATCTTGAAAAGATTACAGAACCTGAAATCGAATATTTTGACTGCGGGGAAGATTCTCTATTCAAAAAGGAAAATATTTCGGAAGGAGTTACAATTTTTTACCGCCCGCCGATGTTTGGCAAAAACGCGAATAAAAAAAGTCATTCCGGCTGGGAATGTATGCGGCAAGCAAAACCAAAAACTACCGCGGAAAAATAAAATCTTGTCTACTTAGTCTTTACTTTTATATTTACCACAACATCGGCTTCTTGATTTAACGGCAAACGTGATTTCTCGGGAGGAATAAATTTGCTCTGAACAGAACCCGATTCAGTAATTCCGTTTAAATCCACTTCTTCCGTATATACTTTTTTAGGCGGATTATTTAATTTGGCCGGAATTACAAGTTTAACTTCTTTAGGCTCAACAGATATACTTTCTAATTTTAAATTTGAGGGAAGTTTTCCGATAGTTTTCACTTGTATTGGAACTACAACGGTTTTTAAAATCCTGCGCGGTTACATGAAGTATTCTCGGTTCAACTTCGTAAAGCTGAATGTTAGATGGAATATCGAGGTTATCTTCTGAAATTACAATCTCATTTTTACCGGGTTCAAGTTTTCCAAGCCCAATAGAAACTGCTAAAGTTGTAGGATCAAGCAAACGAAAAGCTTGTTCGGAGCCGGACAAAATAACTCTAACATTATTTGGAGTATTGCCGACTAATCCGATTTTTGCCTGCAGATTTCTATATTCTATGGGGACAGTGAAAGTGCGAAAAACCATTTCCGATTGATAAGCGAATAAAAACCATGAAACCACCGCAATAATAACTGATATTAAAGCGGTTACGATGCCGCTCTTCTTCCACCAGCCTATTAAAGGCGCATTTTGTTCCGAATAGCATTCAGCCCAAAAATTTTCCAATTCTTCTTTTAACTCGCTGCCGCTTTCCAATATTTTTATTACACCGTTTCTCGCAAAACTAATTGTACCTCTTTCTTCCGAAACTATAATTACAAAAGCGTCGCATTGTTCGGCTAAACCTAATCCGGCGGCATGCCTTGTTCCGCCTTTGCCCACGGCTTTTAAATTTGTAGATAAAGTTAAATGAGCACCGAATTTTAAAATTTTATCGCCTTCAATTAATACAGCGCCATCGTGTCCCGGAGAACTGGTGTTAAAAATACTATAAAGAAGAATTTCACTTACTTTTCCATTTAAATCTATTCCGCCATGTATTGGTTTTTCCCAAGGTTCATTTCCTCTTATTGCAATTAAGGCCCCGGTTCTTTTCGAGGCCAAATTCGATGACGCTTCGGTTAGAATATCAATTGTTCTTGAAGGATCATTTACCTTTGGTTTATGTCGAAGTAAAACCCACATACCTATCATATCAACCATTCTTCTTATATCGGCTTGAAAAATAACAACCGATGCGATAAGAACAACTATGATTAAAACTTTAATCAGAATTTCGGTTAGATAAAGGTCAAAAAAACGAGAGAGGAAATAAACAGCAGCAAAAATAGAAATGGAAATCATTAAACGCCGGGAAGCACTCCGCCGCATCCATGTTATAAAAGTGTATAAAAATGCTGTTACAATTATAATATCTACAAAATCAGCAAATCGTATATGGCTGATAAATTCTCGTATAAAACTAAAAACAGTTTCAAACATTTAATCAAAATCCGGTGTTCAAAGTTATTTTAAATAGAAATCATTTTTCAAACAGAACCTTTACATTATTTTATTATGAACCATTTTCATCAATTGTGCGTCAAGTTTTACTTCTACTTCATTAATAGCGGGTTAATTCATCACATTTCTTTTTTAATTAGGGAAATATGCAGAATGATTTTATTTTATTCAAGAAAATGCTTTTATGAAAAAGAGCAGAAATTTTAAATAAAATAGAAAACTTACGATTCTCAAAACATTTCATAAACGTTCATTTAGAAGGATTAACTAAAATGCGTCCGGTTATTTTTCCTTTGAGTATCAAATCAACTTTTTCATTCAATTCTTTAAGAGAAACCTCTTCCGCAATTTCTTCTAAAAAATCTATTTTCCATTTCTCCGCTAAATTTTTCCAAACTTTTATTCTTTCTTCAATTTTACAATGCACCGAATCAATTCCAAATAAACTTATGCCGCGCAAAATTAACGGGTAAACCGTTGTATTGATTTTTGGCGACTGCACTAATCCGCAGGAAGCAACAGCGCCGTTATAATCAATAGACTTTAAAATATTTTCTAGCATTGTTCCGCCGACTGTGTCAACAGCGGCAATCCATTTTCTTTCAAGTAAAGGTTTAGTAGACGTTTCATTTAATTCTTCTCGATTGATAATTTTCTTAGCGCCAAGTTTTTTAAGAAAATCTTCTTTATCTAATTTTCCGGTAGCGGCGGTTATGTTATATCCGGCTTTAGACAAAATTGCCACAGCCATAGAACCGACACCGCCTGTTGCTCCTGTAATTATAATTACTCCATCAGAAGGATTTAAATTAAAAGATTGAAGTTTAAGAAGTGAAAGTCCCGCGGTTAAACCTGCGGTTCCATAAATCATACTTTCTTTAAGAGATAAATTTTGCGGAAGTTTTACAATCCATTCGGCAGGTACACGAATAAATTCGGCAAACCCGCCGGAAGTATTCATTCCCAAATCGAAGCTTGTAACAATAACTTCGTCCCCAATTTTAAATCTTTTGTTTGATGATTCGACAACAACGCCGGCCGCGTCAATTCCGGGAGTGTGCGGATAATTTCTTGTAATTCCTTTATTCCCGGAAGCCGAAAGGGCGTCTTTATAATTCAAAGATGAATATTTTACATTTATTAAAACATCACCTTCCGGCAAATCATTAATATTTCTTTCTTTTATTTCTCTCTTAAATTCATTTTGATTTTTTGTTACGACTATTGCCCTAAAAATTTTTTCATTCATTCAGAATCCAAATTTAAGTTGTTTTCGCTCCGCCTCTGTTAGTTCGTTCAACCCGGGAAAATAAAGAAATATTCGGATCAAAAAGAAATTTCAGCCAAAGTTTAAACCATGATTTATGGTAAACCAGAGTATTATAATATTCGGGCGCGGCGGCTCTAACTTTAGGTAAGCGATTCCAGGGAACAGACGGAAAATCATGATGTTCATTATGATAACCTACATTTAACGCGGGAATATTTAAAGGTCCGTAATAACTGTAAGTTTCCTGCGGCGGACTAATAATATAATGTTCTTGAATCCATCTTGCGCCGAGTGGATGAAAGCCAATGCTGAAGAAAAATGAAAAAACTAAATAAAGAAATGCCATCGGGCCGGCGTATATAACAAATAAAATATCAAAACCAAAAACTACAGCCATATTTATGAAAGTCCATTTATTTCCGAATTTAATTTCGCGCAATCTCGGCGGGCGAAGCGCTTGAAAAATGGGAAACATCAATTCCCAAAATGCTTTACCAAATGCTGAATTGCCGATTAATCTTGCTTCCCAGCGGCTTGCTAAATCGGCGTCTAGATCATAATGCCCTTGAAAAGAATGGTGCTTCAGATGATAACCTCTAAATGAAATTGCGCTCGGGACAACATTGGCAAAATCGGCTAAAATACCTGCGAGATAATTTAAATTTCTATTTTTGAAAATTAAATTATGCGCCGCTTCATGAACAAGTACAAATAAAGCATGGTTAGCAAATGCGCCGATAAAATAAGCTGTAAGTAAAATTAGCCACCAAGGCTGGCTGCCGAGAAAGATTGCTAAAATTATCTGAAGTGAAACTATAAATAAAAGTAATACAAAACTGAAAGGATTCCGCCCGATTAAATTTCTTATTTCCGGATGTTTTGTAATTATTTCTTTTGTTCTTTGTTTATGCGGCTCAATATCTTCGGAATGATAAAACTCATTTTGCTTAACACTCATTTTAAATCTCCGGGATGTATAAAATCAATTTAAGCTAAATACAAATCAGACATAAATCAATGCGCTAAATCTCTCCCCAAAATGAATATATTTTCTATTGGCATCAGCTCAATATATAATGAATATTTCTTTCATTTAAATGAGCAATAATTTTTTTAAAACAATTTTCGTCTTCGCCCAAAAATTCCGGGGGAGAAATTCCTTTTCTTTTATAATCACCATTTAAAACTAAATTAGCCGCGGCAGTACAAGTATAGCCCGTTGTCCGCGCCATAGATGAGGTTTTAGTTTCATTATCATATTTATCGAATAAAGTATAAATATATTTTTGTTTAGCTCCGTCTTCAATACCGGCGATAATAATTTTCATTACTGTAAATTCTTCTTCGCCGTCCTCTAATTTCCATTTCGGGAATAGAAGTTTTTCGGTTAAATCGAGCGGCCTTAACTTAATGCCTTTTACTTCAATTTCATCTTTACTAAAATATCCAGCATTTCTTAAAACTCTCATATATTCTATGTGTCCCGGGTATCGCAAAGTCTTCTCATTCATATTTGGAATTTTCATCGTTTGAATTAGCGTGCGAAGCCCATCGGTATTGAAAGATTCCAAAGTTCCGACCGGATCGATTTCTATTAATTCAGCATCAGACAAAGCAGGTTTTACAACAACTTTCCCGTTTTCAACAATTCTGGCGGGACGGGTATATTCCTCAATAACATCGACGGGTGAAAAAGGAGCTTTATATTGAAAAGGCCAAACGCGCTTAACAGGAAGTCCGCCGACCATAAATTCAAAATCACTCACTTTCATTTTTTTATTATGGTAGCCGAGAAATATATTACTCATTCCCGGAGCAACGCCGCAATCAACAATCGCGGTAACATTTTTTTCTTTCGCGAGTTCATCAAGTTCAAAAGGATCTTCATCAAAGAAAGAAATATCTACAATATTTTTGCCCTCGTTAATTACGGTTTTCGCTGTTTCAAATCCCATAAATCCGGGAACCGCGCCGATAACAAGATCGGCGTCCGCTATAACTTTTTTTATTTCTTCCGAATTAGAAAGATCGGCTTTACATACATTAAACTCGTGTCTTTCTTTAAGTTGAGTCAAACGTTCTTCATTAATATCCGCAACAGTAACTTCAAAATTTTTATTAAGATCGGCGGCAATAGCGCTGCCTACCATTCCGGCACCAAGAACAGAAATTTTCATTATTTACCTTTTTATTTGTTCGTTCTGTTATCCTTCCAGATTACTTGTTTGTCTTTTCTTAAGTCAAAAAAATCGGGACATCTTCCGTCCCCTTTCCCTGTAATTCCTCCGTCCGGATAACAAATTAATTTTCCTTCCGCATTGTAAAGTTCGCCGAAGTTATCGCAGCAGTACGGTGGAATGTAAAAAACTCTTTCATTTTTATAATTCCAGCTTGAAATTTCAGCAAGAGGATTTGAAACCGGCTGAGCTTTTAAGGAATCGATTTTAGATAACAACCAACTTGGTGTTTTAGAATCATCAATGCCGGTTGTAGTCCGGCATGATAAAAAAATAATTGCGATAAAAAAAAGCACTAATATTTTTTTCAATTTTAGAAACCTTCGGCTGTAATTTCTTTTTCCGTTACGCTGCCGTATTTGTTAACTTTGTCTTTTAATGCAGTGGCTTTTCCTATCAAAACAAACTGCATATTTTCTTTAGGAAAATATTTCTTTATAATTTCACTCGCTTTATCGACCGTCATTTCATCCACACTTTTTTCAAAATTATTAATATATGATTCATCAAAATCGTAAAAGTACATAGATGTTAAAAGATTAGCGAGTGAACCGGAAGTTTCGTAACGCGGAGGGAATTGCCCTTTCATATAATTTTTAGCGGAACTTAAAGTTGCTTCATCAATTCCTTTTTTATGCAGCCGGTCCATCACCTGCAGCGCAAGGTCAATCGCGTCGGTTGTTGTTGCGGTTTTTGTAAAACTGCTTATAAAAAAAGTGCCGGTATTTTTGTTGGGAATAAAAGAACTGCGCGCGCCGTATGTTAGTCCGGAATTTACACGAAGTTCGTCATTAAGCCATGAAGTAAACCTTCCGCCCAGAATTGTATTTACAACTTGAACATCAATATAATCGGGATTACTTCGTTTAATTCCCAAACCGCCTATTAAAAATGTGGTTTCGTAAGAATCATCTTTATCAACCAGTAAAACACGATTTGTGTTTAAATCAACATCAACAGAAATAGGTTTCTTTTCCGTTCCTTCATTATGCCAGGCGCCGAATAAATTTTCAATTTTGTTTTTCATTTCCGAAGTTGAAAAATCGCCTACAACCGCAATCGCAGAGCTTGCCGGAGCGTAATTATCGGAATAAAACTTCTGTAAATTTTCCGCCGTTAATTTAGAAACTGAACTTTTATTTCCATCAACAGGATTTCCGTAAGGATTGTTGCCGTAAATAAATTTATCGAAGTAAGAACGAATTACACTTCGCGGACTTTCTTTCTGCTGGTCGAGTTCAACCAGATAACGTTCTTTTCGCTTATCAAATTCTTCTTTATTAAAAGTAGGATTTACAATTACATCTTTTATAATCGGTAGAATTTTTTCCATATCATCTTTGAGAAAAGAAGACGAAACTTCCGCGGCTTCCTGTGAAGCATATGTACTAATGGAGGCGCCGTAAAAATCGACTGTTTGGTCAATTTGAGATTTTGTATAATTTTTTGTCCCGAATAAAAGTCCGTCGGCTGTTAGAGAAGCAAGACCGTTTTGATCTTTATCGTAAACCGCGCCGGCGGGGAAAATCGCGGAAACATTTATCAGAGGAACTTCGTGCTGTTCCATCAGATAAACTGTTAAACCGTTTTCGAGTTTAAATTTTTCGTATTCGGGAAGTTTGAATTTATTTTGCGCGTGAACCGGCAATAGTATAGCGGTTACAATTAACAACAGCAAAGTTAACTTTTTCATTCTCCCTCCTTTGAAGCTAAAACGCCGACTGTGCGGTTTGATTTTTGAAAATATTTTGCCGCGACTGTTTTGATATCATCGGCAGTAACTTTTTTATATTCTTCCGGAGCGTTAAATAATTTTTTGTAATCGCCGAAGAAAAGTTCATATGTTCCGAGATTATTTGCTTTTCCGTTTATTGTTTCCATCCGATGGTAAAACTGCATCAGCATTTCATTTTTTGCTTTCTCTAATTCCTTTTCGGTTACACCGTTTTGCGCTACTTGATCAAGTTCATTGTATATCGCGTTTTCAAGGCTATCTGATTTTATATTATCTGAACAAACTGCATAAATTGTATAAAGAAAAGGATCGAACGAAAGAGATAAATCAGATTCAACATCCGTAGCAATTCGTTTTTCTTCAACGAGAGAATGATAAAGCCTTGAGGTTCTGCCGTGAGATAAAATTGAATTTAATAAATCGAGCGCGTAAAAATCTTCGGATTTTGTTTCCGGTACATGATAAACAAGCATTACATTCGGAGTAGAAACATCTTTTTGAACGAAAAGTTTTTTCTCACCCTGCTGTACAGGTTCTATTGTGTGAATGGGGCGCGGCGGTTCATGTGCCGGAATTATTCCAAAATATTCTTCGCTAAGTTGTTTTACGTTTTCAAGATTTACATCTCCGGCAATTACAACAACCGCGTTATTCGGCGCGTAATATGTAGCGAAATAATTCTGAAGATCACTTTTTTTCCAATGCTCAATATCATCTTTATAACCGATTACAGGCCAATGGTAAGGCGAACCAACCATGGCAACTCCTAATACTTGCTGCCAAAGCTTATCGAAATTACTGTTTTCCAAACCGGTGCTTCTTTCAGAAAGAACAACGCCGCGTTCGCTATTAATCATTTTTTCATCAAAATTTAAATTCGCAATTCTATCTGATTCAAGTTTATAAATAGTTTCTATACTGCTGCTCGGGAACCAATCGGTGTAAACAGTAACATTTTCAGTTGTGTAAGCGTTATTAGCTCCTCCGGCGGCTTCCATTGTTCGATCGAACATTTTCGGTCCGTAATTTTTTGAACCGTTAAACATCATATGTTCGAAAAAATGAGATAAGCCTGTAATTCCCATATGTTCGTTTCGTGAACCGACTTTCCAAAACAAATACATATTAGCATTCGGAATTGAATGATCTTCAAGAACCATTATTTTCATTCCGTTTTTCAAAGTGAAAGTATTAACGTCTTCAACCTTTGTTTGCGCAAAGCTCAAAACGCTAAAGAATAGAAGCAAAAGGATTGACTTCATTTTTCCTCCATTAGTAAAGAATTATTTATTTAAAAAATTTCTAACCTTTTCTGAGAATTTGTCCATTTCGCAGCCCGGTGCAAGATGGCCGCAGTTATTTTCCAGTTTAAAAACATCGGCGTTTATCATTTTCGCAAAATTTAATGCGGGAGTAGGATTTACTATATGATCGGTTTGCGAAACAATTACCAGCACTTTTGCTTTAACCCGGGCAGCGGCTTTTTCGAAATCTTCGCCATAAGGCTTTGAAACATCGTGCACCAGCATCGCGTGAAGCTGAGAAGCCCAGTCATACGAATTGAAAATATTTTCAAATCCTTTATCCACATTTTTCAAAAAATCATAAAACTTTTCATGCGGAACATTTTCAACATAATATTCCGGAGTGCGCAAAGCATAAGTTTGAATGGCGGCTACAGTTTTTGCCATATCTTCATTGCTCGCGTTATTTTTCCATCCTTCTTCAATTGCCCTCATTTCGGCTTCCCAAAGCAGAAGATCAACAGAAGCAAGCCTTGTAGAACCGACATAAGGAACCGCTTTATCCATAAAACCGGGATAAGACACAATCCATTCAAAAGTCTGCATTCCTCCCATAGAACCTCCTACAACAGCATAAAGATGATTTATGTGCAAAAATTTTGTCAGCATTTCATGCTGAGAATTTACCATATCGCGAATTGAAAATTGGGGAAATTCCCGGTGTGGCTGCTCTATACTATTTGAAGGAGAAGAAGAAACACCGTCACCGAGAGCGTCGACGGTTATTACAAAAAATTTAGTAGAATCGATTAATTTATCGGCACCAACTAAACCGGCAAGATGTTTAGAAATTCCACCGAACCAAGTCGGGAATAAAATTACATTGGAAGAATCGGAATTAATTTTTCCGTAAGTGCGGTAACCTATTTTACAATTTTTGATGATCTTGCCGTTTTCAAGTTTGAATTGGCCGAGATTTGCAAATTGTTGAGAGTTCTGAGAAAATGAAAGAGAAGTTAAAAATATTACTAAAATTAGAGTAACAAATTTTCGCATAATTGATTCCAATAAATAAAAGAAAATAGTTGCTGTTTAAATTAAAAAAATCCTGCTAAAATAAATTATTAAATACATTTTAGTTTTTACATAGATTAACGAAGATATGTAAAATAAATTTTCTTTTGTTGCGGCTAAAATTTAGGTTTTGAATTTCTGGGATTTGTAGTTTATATTCATTTAAGAATACTCTCCGCTTCACAAGTTCTTTTTTAATTTCCTTTAATCAAATCTTAATCTCCAGTAATTATGCGTTCCGGAAAAAATGAACAGGTTCTGCAATTATTTTTTTAAGAAGTTATATATAAGAGGAGGTTTTATGAACGCGTCAAAATTAAAAAACTACCTGGATGAGAATAAAATCAAATACCGCACTATTCAGCATTCAGTCGCTTATACCGCGCAGGAAATAGCCGCTCGCGCACATATTCCGGGAAAAGAATTAGCCAAAACCGTTATGATTAAAATTGACGGGAAAATGGCAATGATTGTTGTTCCCGCTTCTCATAAAATTGATGTTGAGGAAATAAAAGATATTGTGGAAAGCGAAAGCGTCCGTATTGCAAGCGAACAGGAATTTAAAGATAAATTCCCCGATTGCGAAGTCGGAGCGATGCCTCCTTTTGGCAATTTATATGCGATGGATGTTTTTGTCTCCGCAACTTTAACCGAAGATGAGGAAATTGCTTTTAATGCCGGTTCTCATTCAGAATTAATTAAAATGGATTTTAAGGATTTTGAACGGCTTGTACAGCCTAAAATTGTTCATGCTTCATTTCTCAGCAGATTGTAAAACAATAATAAGACGGGCTTCAAATCCCGTCTTTTAATTTAAAATCTGTCTGCAGCTAAAAAAATATCTTCAAGTACCGAATATTTCCTTTAGAATTAAGACTGAACTTTATTATTTTTTGCACGACTAATCACTATTACTAATTAAACGGGTGGATAATGAACAATAAAATAATAAAACAGTTTTTTCTCATATTATTTTCTTTTCTTGTTACTTTTGCAGTAGTATATGCGGAAGGAAATGGGGAAGAAAAAGCTTTCGATAAAAACGGAATGGATACAACAGTAAATCCCTCAAATGATTTTTACGATTACGCGGTGGGAAAATGGATTAAAGAAAATCCGGTTCCCGATGAATATAGCCGCTGGGGCAGTTTTGAGGTTTTAACCGAAAATAACTATAAAATTTTAAAAGAGATATTTAGAAGATGCCGCCGCAAGCAAAAATGCTAAAGAGGGAAGCATGAATAAATTAGTCGGTGATCTTTTCTACACCGGAATGGACACTGTGAAAATAGAAAATGAAGGCGCCGCTCCTTTAAAAGAAGATTTTCAAAAAATAGATAAAATAAAAACAAAAAAAGATTTAATAAAAGAACTGGCTTATCTGCATTCTTTCGGGGCAAATTCTTTATTCGCATTTTACGCTAGTACCGACGCAAAAAACAGCTCTATGAATATTGCCGAGGTTTCACAAAGCGGGCTCGGTTTGCCGGACAGAGATTATTATTTAAATGATGATGCCCGTTCCAAAGAAATCAGAGATAAATATCAAGCTCATATAAAAAATCTTTTTATACTTGCGGGAGAAAACGCGCAAACAGCTCAACGCTTTGCTAACTCAATTATGGGGATTGAAACTCGTCTCGCAAAGGCATCAATGAGCCGCGTTGAAATGAGAGATCCGAAAAAGACATATAATAAAATGTCTGTTACGGAATTCTCTAAACTAGCTCCTAATTTTGCTTGGAATTATTATTTCAGTGAAACTAACGCACCGGGTTTTAATGAAATAAATGTAAGCCAGCCGGAATTTTTTAAAGAAGTAAGTAAAATGATAGATGATGTTTCCATAAAAGATTGGCAGGCTTATCTTAAATGGGATATTATTCGCGAATATTCCAACTTCCTCGGTTCAAAATTTGTTGATGAAAATTTTGATTTCGGAGGCAAATTCTTAAACGGATTAAAAGTTCAGCAGCCCCGTTGGAAAGTAGTTTTAAGAACTGTGAATGGATTATTGGGGCAAGCGCTCGGACAACTTTATGTTAAA
This sequence comes from uncultured Bacteroidota bacterium, assembly GCA_963798775.1. Taxonomy (GTDB): domain Bacteria; phylum Bacteroidota; class Ignavibacteria; order Ignavibacteriales; family Ignavibacteriaceae; genus CAWCUK01. The sequence goes on along the minus strand of CAWCUK010000003.1, from coordinate 67,475 downwards.
GAAGCTTTTCCACCCGAAGCCAAAGAGCGCGCTGTTAAAATCGTTCATAACCTTTTAAATGCTATGGGAGAGAGAATAAAAGCTCTTGATTGGATGGGCGAAGCAACAAAACTGGAAGCGCAAAAAAAACTCGACGCTTTTACTGTTAAAATCGGTTACCCTGATAAATGGAAAGATTATTCCGGTTTGCAAACAAAACGAGATTCTTATCTAAAAAATGAGATACGAATCAGCAAATTTTTACATAAGCAAAATCTTAATAAAATAGGAAATCCCGTTGATAAAACTGAATGGATGATGAATCCTCAAACAGTAAACGCTTATTATTCCGGTTCAAAAAATGAAATTGTTTTCCCGGCCGCTATCCTTCAGCCTCCTTTCTTTAATGTTAACGCGGATGACGCGATAAATTACGGAGCGATGGGCGCGGTTATCGGACATGAAGTTACTCATGGTTTTGATGATGAAGGAAGGCAATATGACGCGGAAGGAAATCTGCGAGATTGGTGGACGAAAGAAGACGCGGAAAAATTTGACGCGCGCGCGGAAAAAATTGTCGAGCAATTTAATTCTTATACACCTGTTGATACTTTTCACATCAACGGTAGTTTAACTCAAGGTGAAAATATTGCTGATTTGGGCGGACTTAATGTTGCTCTTACGGCTTTTAAGAAAACCGATCAATATAAAAATAATACAATAGTTGAAGGATTTTCTCCAACGCAAAGATTTTTTCTTGCTTGGGCACAGGTTTGGAAAAATAATATTAGAGACGCTGCTTTAATGTTAAGATTAAAAACCGATCCGCATTCTCCCGGAAAATATAGAGTAAACGGGCCTATGAGTAATATGCCGGAATTTTGGGCCGCGTTTAATGTTAACCCCGGTGATAAAATGGAACGCCCTACAGCCAAACTTGTAAAAATTTGGTAAAATAATTTTTGTTATTTTTTTAAAGACTGCCAAACTCGGCAGTCTTTTTTGTTTTAAACAAAGTGAAATGATATTAAAATTTTACTATTTTTGAAAATTACTCAATCAAAATAAGAGCTAAAGTAAAATGAAAAAATCACAAATTCGGCTTCTCCTCATTGTTTTAATCTCAATTCCTTCAATTATATTCGCGCAGAAATTTGATGTAACAACCAGAGAAGTGGCGCCGGGTATAATTTATAAACATCTCACAGGGAAAGCAGATACGATTTCCGCAAACCTTCTAGAAATCGATTTGACAAATAATAATTACAAAATTGAATCGGTTGAGGCCGGAGATAGTTTATCTGCGAGAGCTAAGGTAACCGAGATTTCAAAAAATTTTAACGGAGATGTTATAGCCGGAATAAACGCAGATTTCTTCCTGATAAAAACCGGCGGCGAAGTTACAAATAATATGATTTCAAAGGGAGAATTTGTTAAAGCAATTACGGTTAAAAATCCTAAAAAAATTCGCTCACAGTTTGCAATTACAAAAGATAACAAACCTCTAATCGAACGGTTTGCTTTTTCCGGGAAGCTTTGGACGCGCGATAAGAAGGAATTCAAGGTTAAAAGAGTAAATTCAAAAACAGATAGTTCTTCAATAACTTTGTATAATCATTTCCAGGGAGAAAAAACGCCGGCAGAAAAATTTAATGTTTCAGAATTATCATTAAATCCAATCGGAAAAGCAGGCGATACTTTAATTTTTATCGCTCATGTTGAAGTTCATCATTCCGGGGAAAATTCTATTGAAGATGGGAATTATGTTCTTTCCTCAAGCTACCAAAAGGCGGAAGATTTATTTTCCCATATAAAGGAAAATGATACAATAAAAGTTCTGCTTCGCCTTCATCCATATTATTATAATATCTATTCTTCCACCGGCGGATTTCCCCGTTTAGTTAAAAACGGTAAAAATATTGCGGATAGTGATTCCGCTGAAGTAACTTCTCATTCATTTTCGGTTGTTAAACATCCGAGAACCGGAATCGGTTTTTCGCATGACAGTACAAAACTTTATTTTATTACCGTAGACGGCAGACAAGAGTCGAGCAGCGGAATGTCTTTAAAAGAATTTGCCGATCTAATGATTTTACAAGGAATTTACCAAGGTATAAATTTGGACGGGGGCGGATCTACAACAATGGTTTTAAATGGAGAGGTTGTAAATAATCCTTCAGACAAGTCCGGCGAAAGAGCCGTTGGGAACGCTCTTTTATTAATAAAATCAAAATAATTTCTTGCTTATCTGATATTTTAAGCGGGATCTTGAAATTAGAATTGTGAAAGCCTATAAATCGGATGAGAATTGGTACAAAATTTATAAATATGAAGCAGAGCAGCTAACTACTTGTTCAATTATCTATTTTGAAATGACAAACTTTTTTATTCCATTTAACATAAATATTCCGCTGATAATTGCCGCAGGATTTGTTCCGCTTTTTGTAATTATTCCCCGCTTATAAAAATTTTCAAATACACGTAAATAATAAAGCATAAAAAAAGCAGAAATAACTCCTTTTAATTTAAGAACATCACCCTATTTGTTGTTTTTATTTTACGTCACAACCGGACACATCTACTTTCTATAGTTTAAAATTCACCTCTAATAACAGTATATTTCACAATGAAGTGAAACATACTATTTTGTTCGTGCTATCGCTAGGAGAAATTATGAATAATAACAAGTTGATTGCTTCTTTATTTTTTGGTACAGTTATTTTAGTTCTCGCAATCATTTTTTTCTACAGCAATCTAATCAACTTCAATAAAGCAAAACCAATCCAATTAGAAAAAAATAATAATAAAATAGAAACAGCGATAATATTCAGTCCCCCTCCATTAGAAGACGCGCCTTCAAATATAAAATCAAAAGTTTTAAGAGGATATAATATTCTGGCAAATACAAAAGAGTATCTCCCCGATCATGTGGGAAATAATTTAACATGCAGCAATTGTCATTTTAATTCGGGCCGGGATCGGAAATCAATTTCTTTTGTTGGGGTAACATCAAAATATAATAATGAACAAATAATCAATCTTGTAAACGAATGTTTTGAAAAAAGTTTAAATGGAACAGCGCTTCCCGCCGGTGGATCAGATATGCAAAGTCTTTTAGAATATTTTAAATACATTTCAAAAGATATTCCTAAAGAAGCAGCGCCTCCCTGGCTTGGATTAGATTCATTAAAGGGAAATCAAATCCCTGATGCCACCAAAGGAGAAAAGGTTTATATTCAAAAATGCCTGCAGTGCCATGGAGACGGCGGAGTAGGTACTTTGATAGCACCCGCCGTTTGGGGAAAAGATTCATTTAGCGATAGTTCAAAACTTAACAAAGTTTACACTCTTGCAAGATTTGCCTATAGGTTTATGCCGAAGGGAAATCCCACTTTATCTGTGCCAGAAGCTTTGAATGTGGCGGCTTTTTTAATTTCAAGGCCAAGACCGAATTTTAATAATTCTAAGAATGAAATAAAGACAAACTTGCGGTAAAATATTATGAGCATAATTAAATCCGATGATTTGATTATTTCTGTTTAAGAAGGAGATGTTGTATGGATTTTCCAATTTACCAATTTCCCTATTTAGGTAACGGAATGGTTATAGGAACCAATGCTGTTATTCATGTTTTGTTAAGCCACGGGTTGGCAATAGGTTTATTTACTTTTATTGTTTTATGTGAATATATAGGAGTTAAAAAAAATTCGGAAGAATGGGAAAATTTTGCTAAAAGATTAATTAAACCCACTGTAATAATTATAACCGGAGTAAGTTCTCTTACCGGCGTGGGAATCTGGTTTACTACTAACTCTCTTTCTCCAACCGGAATTGGTTCTATGCTGCGGGTCTTTTTCTGGCCTTGGTTTTTGGAATGGATTGTATTTACTCTGGAAGTAATAGGCCTGTTAATTTATTATTTTACCTGGGATAGCTGGAAAAATAAAAAGAAGAAACACATTATGCTGGGTTTTTCCTACACTGTTTTAGGAGTAATTTCTGCTTTTTTTATTACGGGTATTTTAGGTTTTATGCTTACTTCAAATGTATGGCCGTGGGATAAATCTTTTTCTTCAGCTTTCTATAATCCGACCTTTCTTCCCCAATTAATTTTCCGTTTAGCAATGGGAACTTTTCTGGGAGTAGTTTTCTTAATTACGTATCTCTTATTCAGTAAGAAAAACGGGAATGAATTTAAAAGAGAAGTTTTAAGTTTATTCGGAAAAATCGGGCTTGTAAGTTTAATTATTTGTGTTGTTACTATATGGTGGTATATTCAAGAAATTCCGATGACTTTTCAAGTTCATTCAATTACAGCGGTACTAACTTCTCATCTGGCGCAAACGCCTTGGGTTTTTTGGGTTACAAATTTTGTAGGTATTGGGCTGCTTTTCCTCTTTACCTTTCTTTCCATCGGAAAATCTACAATGATGATGAAATTATTAACTATAATTGTTTTAATATTTTCATTTGCCTTTGTTACTGAATTTGAAAGAATAAGAGAATTTATCCGGGGGCCTTATTTAATGCCCGGTTATATGTACGCAAACCAAGTTCTACTGCAGGAAAAACCTCATTTTGATAAAGAAGGCATGCTGCAGAATTCCTATTGGTATAATAATACTATAGACAAACCCGATCTGATAAAACAGGGAACATATTTATTTTTTAAGAATTGTTCTTCCTGCCATACGATAAATGGATTAAATGACATTGCCGATAGAGTGAGGGGAAGATCGGAAGACGGTATTTATGTTTTAATAGGGCATACACAAGATATTGGCCCTTTTATGCCTCCTTTTGCCGGTACGGATAAAGAAAGACGAACAATGGCAAGTTTTCTTTATGAGCTAAGTCTGGGTAAATATAAGCCCCAATCACTCTCCCGGTTTAAACTTACAGAAAGGGGTGATAAATAATGAATAATTTAATTGATGTACTATTAGGCCGACCAATTGCTTATGATTTTATGCAGGTTTTACTATTTACTCTTTTCCTGCTGCATATGATATTTGTCCTTTTAATGCTTGGGACCGCAATACTCTCACTCTACTATTTATTTCATCCTTTATGGAAAAATAGGTTGGATGAAATTCGCTGGGATAAAAAAATCCTAAAAACTTTTACGGCTCATAAAAGTCTTGCTGTTGTTTTAGGAGTAGGAACACTGCTGTTGTTCCAGGTTTATCATACTGTCCCTTTTTTTACCGGAATAAATTTCTTTGCTCCTTTTTGGCTCTCTATAATTATTCTGCTTGTGGTTTCATTTGTTATTTTAGATACACTCGGGCATAAAATAAAAGTTCACCCATATCTTCATTTGTCGTTAGGCCTTTTCGCGCTTATACTTCTTCTAATTGTTCCGGCAATTTTTGTTGCTGTATTGGTAGCAACCGAAAATCCCGATAAATGGACACAAATAGTAAACGACGGGAATATTTTAAGCGGAGCACTTGCTTGGCATTGGCTTGCAAGATATATGCATGTGTTAGGAGCGGGTGTAGTATTCGGCGCGGCATTTCATTATTTCTTCTTAAAAGAAGCTGATGCCGGATTAAAAAATTCACTGCTAAAATGGATGATTTACGGAATTTTATTTCAATTTCTTGTCGGAATTCTTCTTTACATCTCAATTCCGCACGATAAGAATCCCGCAAGTCTTATTTCTTTAGTTGTGGGAATAGTTTTCGCGATTATTTTTCTTGTTATTTTATTTGTTAATCAAAACAAAAATAAATCTTTGAATAAAAAGACTGTAATTATTCTTCTTTCTTTTATAATTGTCCCTATGCTGTTAACCAGGCAGTTTCTTCAGCATGAAACACTTGGGAAATTTGAAGGCAAATTAAATGAACACGCCGATATTTATAAACAGAAACTTAAACCTTATTTAACTCCCGCTCTTAAAACTTATAAAAAAGATTTAGAAGATGTTGTTAGTGAACCGGCGGTAATTTATCAAAGAAGCTGTTCTTTCTGCCATGGCGCAACTGGAAACGGCGACGGTTTTGAAGCAAAAAATTTAACGGTAAAACCTGAACATTTATCGCAAGTTAGAACTACACGGGAACATATTTATTATATTTTAACTCATGGAGTTCCCGGCACAGCCATGCCTTATTTTACTTTTTTAGATAAAAATAAAATTGAAGGAATCATAGATTATCTTCATTCTTCATTTCATATATTGGATTTCCCCGATACTACACTTCCGATGCAGGTTTCAATTGAAGCCTTTAAAAAGTCGCAAGGTGTTTACGATACTCTTTGCGCGGTTTGCCATGGAAATGACGGTCGAGGCACAGATTTAGCTAAAGGATTTAATCCTTATCCGCCGGATTTTACAGAATTTAGTTTAACGCCGCAGCGAACATTTGATGTTATTACTAACGGTTATCCCGGAACAATGATGGTTTCATTTAAAGAACTGCCTGAAGAAGTACGCTGGGGGCTTGTTAAAATTGTGTTGAAAAAACGGCAGGTTAAAGCTACCCAAAGGGAAAGGAAGGAAAATAAACAAATTGGCGAAATGAAATTAATTTCTCCGATTAGGTGAGAGAAAAAAGCTGTCTCAAATTTTTGAGACAGCACCTTTTTCATTTTTCTTTTCTATGCGACCGCAGAACCTTTTTGTAACAATAAAGTGCTAATACAAAAATTGCTCCCCATGCAGCCGACATAAAAATAATGCCTTCTGTTTCCACAATCATTCCTATTTATTAAAAAATACCAAATAATTTTAACAACATGCCTATCATTCCCAGCATTAGAGAACTCACCAATAATGTAAACTGCCAGGGATAACCTTCTTGTTTGCTTTCGTTTTCGGAAGCAGGTTTATTAGCTGCCATTATAATCCTCGCTTTCTCTTAAAATATTTTTTCATTCAGTTTTTCTGAATGAAGAATTTTTTTTAGTAGATAGAAGGAGGAGCTCGGTTTGAAACAGTTAAAAGATGACTATTTTGAAGTTGAATTTGGTGAGATGTGAAGAATGTTTTTAAAAAAGAATTGTAAAAAGGATATTCTATTTTTGAATATAATGCGTCGCCGGCAGAGAATATTTTTACGGAAGGCAGAATATGCTTCCGCTGAAACACTTTAATTTTGACCGAAGATTGAACAGGATTTAATTTCTTCTGGACAACGAACGTTTGTAAATAGTTGTTAAAAGTAAATTGAATAGGATCATGTATAACGGCAGTAGCAGAAGAGAAATAAAAAAGAACCAGAAAGAAAATAAATGTTTTATCGAAAAATTTCACAAAAATTATCCCAAAATCTATAATCATATAATAATCAATCAAAATAAAAAATCAAGTGAAAAGGGATATTTTCTTAAAGTCGCAAATTACCAACATAATACTTCAGCTGCTGTCGCAAAAAAATAACATCACGAATAGAAAATAGATGAATTTATCAAAATTTAATTACGGCATACCAATTGAGTATTTTCTTTAAAATTTATTACTATCACTATAATTAAGGGAAGTTATGAAAAAACTATTCTACTTTACTTTTATTGCACTATTCTTCTTTTTAAGTAAAACAAACGCGCAAATAACAATTATCCAAGATGATGTTACAACCGCGGTTACTAATAAAACTCAGTTTAGTTATGACCTTAATTTTAATTCTTTGAATTTAAATTTAGGGACATCTTCAAGTTCCGCGCAGACGTGGGATTTTACTCAAATTCAATCTAATATTATTACTATCGATTCTTCTTCATCACCCATGTTGGAAGCTTCCGGACAACCCGGTTTTGATTCATTCAGCGATGCCACACTTGCTGCTCCTATTATGATTTCCTCCTCCGGAACTTCATTTACCTTAGTGCATTATTATTATGTTGACGCAACAGGAGTTTATATGCTAGGATATTACCAAAGAACGCAAGTTCCGCCGGTTCTTGATACTTCAAGAGTTGTTAAATATTCTCCGAGCCTTATGGCAATCCCGCTTCCTTTAACTCATGGGACAAAAAGGACTTCTACTTCAACTTCCCTTGACGACGGTGAAACTGAGCTAAACGTTAGAACCATTACTGCCGACGGCTTCGGAACCGTTATATTCCCCAGCGGGGCATCGGCCGACGCTATTAGAATGGTAAGAGATGAAGTTACTACTTTTTACGAAAACGGCGTTATGACTGACCGTGAAAGATCAGTTCATGTTGATTTTTACACAAGCAATATGGAAAGTATCGGTTTTGAGGTTGATACAAATTATACCGGCGGAAATTATACAACTACAAACGCTACCTACGCTGTATTTAGAAATATTACCGGAATAAATTCTATTTCTTCGCAAACTCCGGGAAAATATATTTTAGCACAGAATTATCCCAACCCGTTTAATCCGTCAACAAATATTAGATTCAGTATTACCGAGCCTTCTTTTGTAAGCCTAAAAATTTATAATATTTTAGGAAAAGAAGTAGCTGATTTAGTAAGCGAAACAAAGCCGGCAGGAAATTATGAAGTTAACTTTAACGCGAAAAATTTATCGAGCGGAGTTTATTTCTATCAATTAACTACCGGGAGTTTTTCTGAAACAAAGAAAATGATATTAAGTAAATAATTCCTTTTAAACCTTTGGAGCAATAACAACTCCGAAGGTTATTTTATTACAGAAAGATATTTAAATAAATTTTATCACAACTAAAGTAATATCATCAGCTTGTATGGCACCTCTTCCCCATTCCTCAGCCGCGCATTTAAACTCATTTATAATTTCGTTGCTACTCTTATGTGAAATTGATTTAATTAAATTTTCCGTTCTTTCACTTCCGATCATTTCCAATTCGGAGTTAAAACATTCTATGAATCCATCGCTCAATAAAATAAGGATATCATCTTTATCCGCAATAATTTCTTCCTGTATATAAGGGAAATTTATAAAACTTCCGAGCGGCATTGTTTTCTGAATGACTAGTTCTACCTTATCTGACTTCTTTTTATAAAAATAAGCCGGCGGCATTCCTGCATTTGAAAATATAACTTTTCCTTTTGATATTTTTAAAACCGATAAACACATGTAAAGATTATGCAAATTCATCGCTTTAATAGAACGGGTACATTTTTGCAGAATAGTTAAAGTTTCAGTTTCATCAGCAAGCGCTTGAAATAAACTTTTTATAGCAGAAACCATTGTTCCCGCTCTTGCGCCGTGCCCGGTTGCATCGCCTATAACAACCGTAAGATTATTGATATCGTTTAAATGGAAATCATAATAATCACCCCCAACCTCGGTTGCTGTTTTCATATAAACGGCAATTTCTAAAAACGGGAGCTGCGGTATTTCCTTCGGCAGCAAAGATAACTGAAGCTGCCGTGCTTCCTCAAGTTCTGCTGTTTTTCGTTTGTTATCTTCTTCAAGAAGCCTCTGCTCAATTTCCAGTTCTTTTGCTTTTCTTTCTTGATCAATTGTAATTAAGGAAAGCTGTTTTACATTTTCTAATTGAAGCGCTAAATTTTTATTTACGCCGGCAAAATTATATGAAAGATAAACCGACATTGATAAAATTAAGCCAATCACTCCATAACCATAAACTAAAAAAATACCTCCCGGAGGTTCAACTAATTTATTATCTAATAATATTTGATAAAGAACCGATGATATTAAAATTGCAAATCCAATTCCTATTATCCATGCACCATCACTTCTATTTGCCGGCTTATAAAGTACACGAATCATTTCCAGACTGCTTATTCCTATAAAAATATAAAATAAGTTTATTGAAGAATTAGGTTTGATAAATCCATAAACAGCAAGCAGAACGGCCGCACCGGCAAACAGATAAAATTGTTTTGGAAATTTTAAATAATTTCCGGCGTAAGTCGTAAAAAGTCCGAATGCTATTGCGACAACCATTCCTACTACAGAAAGCCGGTAAAACAAAATAATAATTCCCGGATCTTCAGAAATTACTTTTTGAAAATTTGCAAAAGCCAATAATGAAAATCCGAAAAGACAAACAGCATAGAAAAGATTTTGACGTGAAACGGGATAAAAAAGATATAACAAAAGATGAAGAATAGCTAAAACTAAAGGAACAGCCGTAAATAGGACTTGATTGATTGTGCTGATCTTAATACTGTTCATGTAAGAGCTTAAAGCAGTATTAATATTTAAGAGATAAAGATCGAAACCCGGATTAAATTTTAGGCCGTTCAAATATTCTTTATCTAAACTAGCGTATCTAACCGCAATAACTTGTCTGGCAAGTGAATCAAGAGTAATTGACCTCCAGCCTCTTACTTGAACCGGATTATATTTTTTTTTATCTAAGCTGACAACTCCAAATTTATAAATTAATCTCCCATTTAAGTAAATCTCTGAAGCTCCTAACTGATCCATACCTAATGCAATTGTTTTCCCTCTTAACAAACTATCAACCTGTAAATGACACCTAAACCATCCTATTCCGTTCCATTCATTGTATAATTTTGAAGATCGATTTAAATTGGAAGAAACTATTTTCCACGATGAATCAATTAAATAATAATCCGCATATACCGGATTATCACCGGGATGAAAAAACCAGCCCTTCCTAATTATCAGCGGTTCGGCAACTTCATTTAGTAAATTTGAAGAAAGTATTAATCCACTTTTGCTAAAAGGTTTTTGCCAATGCTTTACAATAACATTTACAATAGTATCTCCGGAGACTGTTAAAATGTGGTTGGAAGGAACTTTATCTAAGGAATCCAAAGCTTCATTAAGCCACGAACCTTTAGTAAATTTAAATTCCAGATTGGTTCCTTTATCGAAGTAGAAAATTTTTCTGAAATGTGTGGGGCTTAATTTATTTAAAGCAACTTTAGACGCGTTCCAATTTCCTAATTCATTTTGATTACCGGCAATATAAACAGGTAAATTATCTTCGGGCATTACCTGGTAAACATTAAATATAATTTTAACCGGTTTTCTGTTGGAACAAGAAATCAGTAACAGCGGAATGATGAGCAAAAAGAAAAGTAATTTCACTTGCTTCATTTTAAGCCTTTGGGGATAGGAAAATATCTAACTATGGATAGAAAGCTAAATATTTTAGGCGGTACAAGCAATTACATTAAAATCAGCCAAGTTCAAAAGTGGTAACTCCAAACATTTTTTGTAATGGGAAGTTTGGTTCTTCTTTGGTATACATACGAGCTGTTTCAAAAACTTCATTCATATTGTATTTTTTTGCCAGCGCTATCGCGTCTTTATTTACTTCCGGCAAATCTAAAAAAACCGGATCTTCTTTGCCAATATTCGAAACTAATGATTGAAAAATTTCATCCGCAATTTCCGCCGTATCCGCAAATAGCGGACCTATTTTGTAGCCGACCCTGCACAACCGCATAACACCGTAGCCTAAAAGTTCCTCATTTTTTATATAACCGATACTTATGCTTTGCGGTTGAGTTATCCAGCATTGAAGGAAAGTTGTTCTGTCGGAAGGGAAAAAGTTATTATCATAACTGCGCAACATTCTAAAAGGAATTTTTGATATATCAACCAAATTATGTGTCAATGGTCTCTTACAATTACCGATTTTTTTATAACGAATATTTTTATAAGTAAGTTTAAAGCCGGATTTTTTATAATTTTCCTGTTGTTCTATTACTCCGTCAAGGCCTATATTAACTCCATCCAAATAATTTATAGCGGCTTTCCATAATTCATACCCATAGCCTTTTCCTCTAAATTCAGGACGAACAATATAAAATCCTAAAAACCCAAAATCATCTCCATAACTAACCGCCGAGACACAACCGACGGGTTCATCATTCAAAAGGCCAATAAAAAAGCCGTTAGGATCCGCGGCATAAAAACAATCCGCATCAAACATTCCCGGATTCCACCCTTCGGCCGCTGCTAATTCAATAGCGAAATCCAATTCCCCTCTAGTCATTTTTCTTATAATATAATTGTTGTCCATCCTATTCCTTTTTCGGTTATCAAGTTTAGAAACTATTAAATTTTTTGAACATGAACAATAAAAAAATTTCATTTTATTAATTAATCACAAATACTTCTTTTATGACGCATTAAATAGTAATTAGTTCTTGAAGAAAAAATTTATTTAACCGCTGCTTTTTCTAATTTAACCTGCATCCTTTTTACTCTATCAGATAATTTTTCCGAACTTAATTTTTCTCTAAAGCGATTTACCATAATAGGAAAAGACATTGGAGTAGGGTGTTCGGAATATACTATTTTTATTTTACTATTCTCCATTCTTGTTAAGGTTGACGATAATCTGCTTTGTTCAAGCTGTTTTTCCAGTACTTCTTTGTACGCTTGTTTTAGTAGAAGATTCTCCGGATCATATTTTGCGAATACTTCAAAAAATAAACCGGAAGAAGCTTGCAGCTGCCTTATGTTTTTATTATTCCCCGGAAAACCTTGAAAAACCAATCCGGCAATTCTCGCTATTTCTCTAAATTGTCTTTTTGCCATTTCAGAAGAATTTAAACTTTCCCAAATATCTTCTAATAAATTTTTCTTTGAAATTAAATTTTTATCGATAGCCTTATCCAAAGGAATTTCCTGCGCCGATAGAAGTTCAAAACCATAATCATTTGTGGAAATAGAAAATGTAATCGGCTTAATTTTTGAAATACGAAAAGCATAAAGTGAAGCTAAACCTTCGTGAACTAATTTTCCTTCAAAAGGATAAAAGAAAAGATGAAAACCTTCTCTCGTTTTAACTTTCTCAATTAATATTTCATTTGCTTTGGGAATTATTGACCATCGGGATTGTAAATCTAACACCGGTTTTACGGCTTTCATTTCTTCTGTTATAAAAATTCCTTCATTTGCTTCATCAAACTTTTCTCTTACTTCGGCGGAAAGCTCTGTTGAAAGCGGCATTCTTCCGCCCATCCACTGCGGAATAGGTCCTTTATTTTTCGAGGCAATTCTTACCCAAACCGTCATATCTTTTATTCTTACATATTCTAAATTTCTACCGGCAAAAATAAAATTATCTCCCGGTTTCATTCTTGATATAAAAGATTCCTCTACAGTACCTAATTTCCCTCCTTTTAAAAACTGCACCATCATCATCGAATCTCCTGTTATAGTGCCAATAGACATTCTATGACGTCGTGCTATCATTTTATTTTTCACAATGAATAGATCATCTTCTTTTACCACTTTTGAATAATCGGGATAAGCTCTTAAAGCCGGACCGCCCTTTGTTATAAAATCAAGAATCCAATTCCATTCTTCATCTGACAAATTTTTAAATGCGTTTGCTGTTTTCACTTCATCAAAAAGTTCCTCTGATTTAAATCCGCCGCCGAGAGCAATTGTTATAAGATGTTGTGAAAGAACGTCAAGAGAATTACGCAAAGAAATCCTCGGTTCAACAAATCCTTTTTCTATCGCTGATCGAACGGCAGCAAATTCTATTAATTCAAAAGCATTTGTGGGAACACAAATAATATTGCTCTCTCTTCCGGGCTGATGGCCGCTTCTTCCTGCCCGCTGAAGAAGTTTTGCTATTCCTTTGGGACTTCCTATTTGTATCACACGATCTACCGGAGAAAAATCGACACCCAAATCTAAACTCGAAGTGCAAACAACGCACTTCATTTTTCCTTCACGAAGAAAATTTTCTACCGCTTTTCTTTCCTCCTTATTAATCGAACCATGATGAAGAGCGATTAAACCGGCCCAGTTTGGGCGTGCTTTTAAAATTGCTTGATACCATATTTCTGTTTGTGAGCGGGTGTTTGTAAAAACTAAACTGCTTTCGGCTTCTTCAATTTTCTTTAATACTTGGGGAAGAAGGCTCATTCCTAAATGGCCTGCCCATGGAAAACGTTCTATTACATTCGGTATTACTGTTTCAATTTTAATTTCTTTTGGAATGTGGCCTTTTATTAATTTTCCTTTTGATGATTCATTGCCGAGCAAAGTTTCCATTGCTTTTTCGGTATTTCCTAAAGTAGCGGATAAACCCCAAAGCTTTAGCCGTGGATTTCTTTTTCTTAAACGAGCTAAACAAAGCTCGGTTAATACGCCTCTTTTAGATCCTATTAATTCATGCCATTCATCTACAACAACCATTTTTATATTTTTAAAAAATGATGAAGACTTTTCATATGATAGAAGAAGAGATAAACTTTCCGGAGTTGTTATTAAAACTGTAGGAAGTTTTACCGCCTGCCTTGCCCTAATTGAAGATGAAGTATCCCCGGTTCTTTTTTCCACCGACCAATTTAACTTTAGTTCATCAACCGGTTTTTGCAAGGCTTGCAAAGTATCTGTGGCAAGGGCGCGTAAAGGCGTTATCCATAAAATTCTTATTGGCTCGGTTTTTTTTCTATCTATTTTCCCTTCTATTTTTTTATAGTTTGATTCAGAGAGAAATTCAATAACTGCCGCTAAAAAAACAGCGTAAGTTTTACCGGTCCCGGTGGATGCATGAATAAGTCCGCTTTTGCCTTTTAAATATTCCTCCCAAACTTCATACTGAAACGGAAAAGGCTCCCACGATTTTGAATGAAACCAGTTTAGAATAATTTTGCTATGTTTGAATTCCATGAAATAAATAATAATTTTTAAAAGAAAAGGTTGAAAATATTCCTTCTTTACTAATATTTTATATTGATATTTTTAACTTTATGGTTTCAGAATTTTTTATGTAATATAATGAGTGTAATGAAGATAAAAACAGAAATATATCACGGTGATTCAAAAGAAAAGCTGAAGGAAATAAAAGAAAATAGTATTGATTTAATATTTACTTCTCCGCCATATGCAGATAGAAGAAATTATACATATGGAGGGATTAAACCGGAAAAGTATGTAGAATGGTTTCTGCCTATTACAGAAGAATTATTTAGAGTTTTAAAACCAACAGGTACTTTTATTCTTAATATAAAGGAAAAAGCTGCTAATGGTGAAAGAAGTACTTATGTTTTAGAACTAATTTTAGCTATGAGGAAACAAGGCTGGTTGTGGACAGAAGAATTTATCTGGCATAAAAAAAATAGTTATCCTGGCAAATGGCCTAATAGATTTAGAGATGCGTGGGAACGTTTACTACAGTTTAATAAAAATAAAAAATTTCATATGTATCAAGAAACTGTTATGGTTCCAGTAGGAGATTGGGCAAAACAAAGATTAAAGAAATTAAGCGACACTGATAAAATTAGAGACAATTCAAAAGTAAAAAGTGGTTTCGGTAAAAACATATCCAATTGGGTAGATAGACAGTTAGTTTATCCTGATAACGTATTGCATTTAGCAACAGAGTGTAATAATAAAGGTCATAGTGCAGCATTTCCAGAAGAACTGCCAGAATGGTTTATAAAGTTATTTACTAAGGAAGGAGATGCTGTATTAGATCCTTTTATGGGCTCTGGAACAACTTTATTTGTATCTGAAAGAATGTATAGAAATTCTATCGGAATAGATATAATTAAAGAATATTATGAAATGGTAAAAAATAAGATAGAATCTGAAAAATTTTTATTATTTGAAGAAAAGGGGAAGTATGTTTCAAATAGATCCAAATGAAATTTCGCTTTATGTTGAGCAAAATATTAGTTCATTCCATTTAACTAGAGTTGATCGATTAAAAAATTTGAAATTAGATAAAATTCTTAAAAGAAAAAATCCTTACTTATTTAAAGCTAAATTTATATTATCCGCGCAAGACATTGTCAAATCAATTTTAGATGCACATTTATCTTCCTAAGAAGAAACCATATTTGGTGAATTTTTGGAGGGATTAGCCATTTTTATAAATAGTAAAATTTTCCATGGGAGAAAATCAGCGGCCGAGGGAATCGATTTAGAGTTTGAAAATAATTCAATCAAATATTTAGTTGCTATAAAATCCGGACCAAATTGGGGAAATTCTAGTCAGTTAAAAAAAATGCAAACTGATTTTAGAAAAGCAAAAAAGGTATTAGGAACAAATGCAATTAAGCAAAATGTTATTGCCGTTAATGGTTGTTGTTATGGCAAAGACAGCAAACCTGACAAAGGCGAATATTTAAAATTGTGCGGGCAAAATTTTTGGGAATTTATAAGTGGTGATAAAGAACTTTATACAGAAATTATCGAGCCGCTAGGCCATAAAGCGAAAGAAAAGAATGAATTATTTTGGGAAGCATATTCTGATATATTAAATAAATTTACATTTGAATTCGGAAATAAATTTTGTGAACCATCTGGGAAAATAAACTGGGTAAAGTTGGTTGAATTCAATTCAAAAAATATTTAAGGATTATCAATCAATGTTTTTATTGTATTAAGTGTATCGGCGTCTTTAGGCAGTTTATCATGGCGCCATCTAAGAATACGCGGGAAGCGAACAGCAACTCCGGATTTATGTCTTGTTGATTTTTGAATTCCTTCAAAAGCCAATTCAAAAACAAGTTCTGCTTTTACAGTTCTAACCGGACCAAATTTTTCCAAAGTATTTTTTTTAACGAAAGAATCTACTTGCCTTATTTCTTCATCCGTTAAACCGGAATAAGCTTTAGCAAAAGGAACAAGTTCATTATTATCCCAAACACCGAAAGTATAATCTGTATATAATGTTGCGCGCCTTCCATGCCCGCGCTGCGCATAAATTAAAACCGCGTCAACAGTAAGCGGATCAATTTTCCACTTCCACCAATCTCCTTTTTTTCTACCGACTCTATAAGAGGAGTTTTTTCTTTTTAACATTAATCCTTCAACTGCCCGGCTGCGGGATTCTTCCCGGATTTCTCTTAAAGCTTTCCAATTTTCTCGTTCTACTAATCCGGAAATTAATAATCGATTATCAGAAGTCTCTTTAACTACATTCTCTAATTTTTTTCTTCGTTCAATTAAAGAAAGTTCCCGAATATCTTCACTTTTATATTCAAGCAGGTCATAAGCAATAATAACAGCGGGAATTTCTGTTAATATTTTCTTAGTTACAGTTTTCCTTCCTATTCTTTTTTGGAGTTCGCCAAACGGAAGCGGTTTTTCATTTTTCCGGGAAATTATTTCACCGTCAATTACAGTTCCGTTAGGAAGAAAATTTCCAAGCTGCTCTAATTCGGGAAACTTTTCGTTAATTAATTCTTCACCGCGCGACCAGATAAATACTTCACTTTCTCTTTTTATTATTTGAGAACGGATTCCGTCCCATTTCCATTCTGCCTGCCAATCTGATATTTCACCTAAATCTTCGACTTCAGTTTCTAATTGATAAGCAAGATAAAAAGGATACGGCCTGCTTATATCAGCATCTTGTGTATTATTGGAAATTATTTTTTTATAAAATGAAGCAGTCGGTTTCCAATTTCCCATCAAACGATGCGAGATAACTGAATCATCGATTCCTGTAAATAAGGCAAGAGCTTTTACAACAAGTTTGGCGGAAACTCCGACTCTGAATCCTCCGGTAATTAATTTATTCCAGACAAAGCGTTCATTGTTGTTCATCTTAAGCCATGCTGAAATCATTTCGGCTTTTTGTTTTTCTTCTTTTTCTTTCCTCAATGGAATTAGTTTTTCTTCAACCCAATAATGAAGAGGATCATCGGTTGAAGAAGAAGCTTTTGGTAAAAGTAATGTAATTGTTTCAGCAAGATCACCTACAGATTCGTAAGATTCATTGAAAAGCCAATCGGGAATTCCGGCGAGCTCGGCTGACCATTCGCGTAGTTTTCTCGTCGGAATTATTTGTTTAGGTTTTCTTCCTGTTAAAAAACTTACAGCCCAAATAGCATCTTCCGGTTTGGCGGTATTAAAATATTCCACCAGTGCCAAAACCTTAGAATTGGTTTTAGTAGTTTCATCTAAATTTTTAAATAGTTCGGCAAATTGTCTCATAAAATAAATTGTAATTTTTATTCAATTTCCCCTTCATACTTTGTTTGAAGAACGTCTGCATTGCAGCCTATTTCATTCAGCCATTTTACTAAAACTGAAGAATAACCGTGAGTGACCAAAATATTTTCGGCACCGGTTTCTTTAACAGTATTTAAAATATCGTCCCAATCGGCGTGATCGGAAAGAACAAATCCACGATCAACGGAACGTCTTCTTCGGTTGCCTCTTATTTGCATCCAACCGGAAGCAAAAGCTGTTGAAATTGTTCCGAATTTTTTGGTCCAAACCGCGTAATCAGCTGATGGAGGCGCGACCACAATTCCGCCTTTAAATATTTTTTTATCTTCCACTTGATTCACATAAGTTGTAGCAGGAAGATTAATACCTTCTTCCCGATAACAAAAATTTATATTTTCAACCGCTCCGTGTGAAAAAATCGGTCCGATGGTATCATCTAAATGTGCAATAATTCGCTGTGCTTTGCCTAAAGAGTAACCAAAAATTACACTAGTTATGCCGTTTGAATTATTCTTTAACCACCAATTATTTATATCTTCATAAACTTCATTTTGTGGGCACCATTTATAAATAGGCAATCCGAAAGTTGATTCCGTAATAAAAGTATTGCATTTAACAGGTTCGAACGGTTCACAAGTTAAATCCGCTTCAATTTTATAATCTCCCGAAACAACCCAAACTTCACCGTTTAATTCAATTCTAATTTGGGCGGAACCAAGAATATGTCCCGCAGGATGGAAAGAAACAGTAACATCACCGATTTTAAGTTTTTCAAAATAATTAACAGTTTGAAGAATAATATCTTCCCCTAACCTCAATTTAAGTAAAGCTTCATTATGTTTTTCGGCCAAATAAAATTTAGAACCGGCCCTGGCATGATCTGAATGAGCATGCGTAATTACAGCTTTTTCCACCGGCCGCCACGGATCGATATAAAAATTCCCTTCTTCACAAAAAAGGCCGCGGTCGGTTAATTTTAATAATTTAGATTCACTCATAAATTTTTTCTACCGAATATCATTTATTTTAATCGATGATCATAAATAAAAAGGATTAAATATTTTTATTTATAAAATTAGTATTAGATGAAATTGAAATTCATCAGAAGTAACCTTTTTCCGAAACACAAGGTCTAAATAATATAATTATTTAAGGGAGACCGGGATGCGAAACAAAACATATTTTTTAACTCTTTGTGCGGGAATATTTTTTCTTTCCACGTTATTAAGCGCGTGTAATTTAAAATATAACGACGCGTTGGATAGTAATTTAAAAGCTGCTGCATGAAAAAACTTTTAAAATTTCATCCGGTAAAGAACTTTATGTTGATGCTTCTGCTGCTGATATTAAAATTTCAACCTGGGAAAAAGATGAAGTTTATGTAAAAATATACGGGAATGAAAAAGCGGCTAAAGAGATAAAATTTTCTTTTGATAACGATGATGATAGAGTAGAAATAAAAGCAAAGAAAAAAGGTTCATCTTTTTTTAGTTTTTCATTTAATAATATTGATTTAAGATTTGAAATAAAAGTTCCAAGCTCATTTAATAATGAAATTCATACAAGCGGCGGTAATATTGCCATAGAAAATGTTAACGGCGATAATAAATTAAAATCTTCCGGAGGAGATATTTCTGTTACCGATACTAAAGGCAATTTGGAAGTTTCAACTTCCGGCGGAGATATCGGGCTTAGAAATGATATTGGAGAAATGCGTGTTTCTACTTCCGGGGGCGATATTGAAGCACATAATTTTCAAGGATTTCTATCCGCTTCCACCTCGGGGGGTAATATAAGTTTAGAAGGCAGCAACGCGAAAATTAAAGCAGCTACTTCGGGCGGAGATATTCAATTAAATTATTCCGGAACAAATTATGGTATCAGCCTTACTTCATCAGGCGGTAATATTGATATTTTTCTGCCGTCAGATTTTAATGCTTCAGCAAAATTAAAAACCTCCGGCGGAAATATTTCATCAAAATTTAAAGGAATGAACGCTGAAAAAATTTCCGATACAAGATTTGAAGCCGATATAAATGAAGGAGGCAAAGAACTCGTGGTAAAAACTTCGGGGGGCGATATTACTGTAAATAAAGAATGATTTTTTTCTTCAATCTTCATCTCCTAGCGCAGTATTAAAATGCTGCGCTTTTTTTATTGAAAGTAATTGAATAAGAACTGCCCGTTTAATACCTTTGGATCATAATAAAAAACATATTATGAAAAAACAGCTAATATATCATTTCTTAAATGATGACGAACTACTCCGCATCTCAAACCGGATAAAGGAATCAGAGAAAATAACCGCGGGTGAAATTTGTGTGAGCATAAAAGAGAAAAAATCTTTTCTGCACATGAATAAAAAATTAAATGAATTAGCCGAGACTGAATTTTTTAAACTCGGTTTAGATAAAACCCGCGATAAAACCGGAATACTTATCTTCATTATGCTTGAAGGAAGAAAATTTTTTATTCTAGCGGATGAAGGCATAAATAAAAAAGTTCCGCAAAATACTTGGGATTTTATAAAAGACAAAATGCAGGAATCTTTTAAACGCGGAGAGTTTTGCAAAGGGATTTTATATGGAGTGGAACAGGTAGGGAATATTTTAAGTAAACATTTTCCGATAAAACCGGATGATACTAACGAGATTTCTAACCGTGTAATAATTGATTAATTTTTTGTTTAATTTTTTTTAATAAAAAAGGCTGCCTCAAATGACAGCCTTTTTTAATTATCAGCTAACTTTAATAATATAAGGTTTTAGCTTATTTTCTATTTTTTGCTTCGGAACCGCGCCGATTAAACCATCAACAACTTGACCGTTTTTAAAAATACCAAGAGTGGGAATACTTCTAATACCGTAACGCATTGCAACATCTTCATTCTCATCGGTATTTAATTTAACCACTTTTAATTTTCCTTGATATTCTTGCGCAATTTCCTCAAGAACCGGAGCTACTATTTTACACGGACCGCACCAGGGAGCCCAGAAATCAACAAGAACCGGAACATCGGCATTAAGTACTTCTTCCTTAAAATTAAAATCTGTTCCTTCAACTGTATATTTCATCATTCACTTCCTTTCATTTTCGTTCCGTTATACAATAGAAAATTTAAAAGGATCTACTGCTTAAAATAACATTCTATACACAAATAAAAAGAGCGGAAATAAATCCGCGGTTTAAATCATTTTTCAAATCGATAATCTAACGCCGGTTCTTCTATTTGTATTTTGTTTTTTCTCTTAAATATTTGAGAAAATACACCGCCGAATTTTTCTTTTAACATATATACAACAGGCACAAGAATTAATGTTAAGAACATGGAACTCAAAAGTCCACCGATTAATGCCCAAGCAAGCCCGCTTTTCCATTCTGAGCCGGCACCGGTAGAAAGTCCTATCGGAAGCATACCGATAACCATTGCCGCTGTAGTCATTACGATAGGTCTAATTCTTGAGTTTCCTGCTTCAATTAAGGCATCATAAACATTCATTCCTTGAAGACGCATTTGATTAGCTCTATCTACAAGAAGAATAGCGTTTTTACCGACTAAGCCGATAAGCATTATAATACCAAGTATTGAGAAAATGTTTAAAGATTTCATCGTAAGTGCCAATGCTAAAAGCGCTCCGACCATTGCTACAGGAATAGAAAAGAGCACAACAAAAGGATCTGAATACGAATCGTATAAAGCAACCATAATCATATAAACGAATAATATTGCGGCTAATAAAGCTATACCAAGACTTCCGAAAGAATCTGCTTGATTCTTAAGATCACCAAGATAAGAAACACTTAATTCCGGAGGAAGCGGATTTTTTAATAGTGCTGCTTTTATATCTTGCCCAATACTTCCGCTTGGCCTTCCAACTACTTGTGAAAAAACTGTAATAGCGTTAATTCTATCTTTTCTCTGCAGCTTTGTTGGGCCTGTAGTTTGGTAAACGGTTGCAAACTGCTGAAGTTCAATTTTTTCTCCTAACCGGTTTATAAACGGAAGCCGTCTGATATCGGAAATATTCATTCGGTCAAATTTATCCAACGCAATTCGGATATCGTAATCTTCCTGGCCGTCTCTAAATTTGGAATCATCATCGCCTGTTAGCGCTATTCTTAAAGCGGCCCCTACATCGGCTATAGATAAACCGAAAGAGGATAATTTTTGACGATCGATATCAACGCGAGTTTCAGGTTTTCCGTCTTCTGCGGAAAGACGAACATCGGCGGTTCCGGGAATATTTTTTAGCATATTTTCTATCTGATGAGCGCCTTCTTCAACTTCATTTCGGTTAGTTCCGTTAACTACAATTTGAATAGGAGTTTGATTAGCCGTTCCGAAAATACCAATAGGATTTACACGGACTTTTACTCCCGGAATTCCCTGTGCGAATTGTTTTATTTCTTCACCAATTTGATCGGTTGATTTTGCTCTTTCATCTCTCGGGATTAACGAAACGTTAAGTTCGGAAACATTATTAGAAGTTTGTCCGAATTAATCCTTCATTTGAGGCGCCGACATTTACGAATACTTTATTTACTTGAGGTAAACTCCGTACATAATTCTCAACTTTTTGAGTTATAAAATTAGTATTTTCTACCGGTGAACCTGGAGCCATTTCCAGTGTTACAGCAAATTCTCCGCGATCGGATTGTGTAATAAATTCAGATCCGATAAATTTAAATCCAATCAGCAGAAATGAACTGAAAAATAGGACAACTGAAATAATAATAACTTGCCAGCGATGGCCCAAACTCCACTTTAGAATACTAATATAATGCTGTGTTATCTGTTTAAATTTATTCTCGAACCAGATGGAAAACCTGCCGATAAAAGTTTTTTTTGTAAATCTTTCTAATTTACTTATTCTAGACGCTAATAATGGAGTTACCGTAAAAGAAACAAAAAGACTAAGTAAAGTTGAAATAACAACAACAACCGCAAACTGGCGAAGTATATTTCCGATTAATCCGCCTGTTAAAGCTAAAGGGACAAAAACTACAACATCAACCAGAGTAATTGCAAGAGCGGCAAAACCAATTTCATTTCGGCCTCTTAACGCGGCAACTTTTGCTTCTTCTCCCTTTTCCAAATGATGATAAATATTCTCCAGCACAACAATTGAATCATCCACAAGAATACCTACAACTAAGGAGAGGCCTAAAAGTGTCATTAAATTTAATGTGAATCCGAACAAGTACATTATAATAAATGTGGAAATTAAAGAAGCGGGAATTGCCAACATTACAATAAAAGAATTTCTAATACTGTGCAGAAAAAGAAGCATTACAACCGCCACCAAAATTACGGCCCACATCAAATCGAATTTTACATCATTAGCCGCATCAATAGTAAATACGGAGGCATCCTGAGCGACATTAAATTTTAGGTTTTCATTTTTATAAACAGTCTCAAGCCGTGTAAGTTCTTTTCTTACAAGTTGGCTTACTTCAACCGCGTTTGCGTCTGATTGTTTCTGAACATAAATACCTATTGACGGAACACCGTTTATTCGGCTTAAACTTACAATATCCTTTTGCCCGTCTTCAACTTCGGCAATATCGTTTAATCTTATATCTCCGGTTTTAGGAAGCGATGCAATAATTAAATTTCTCAGCGCGTCTATAGAACTAAATTTACCGGCTACTCTAACTATATACTGCTCATCAGGATTTTGGATTTTACCCGTCGGAAAATCTAGATTTGATGATTTTATAGCTTGAGTAACTTGCATAAGAGAAAGTCCGTACGACTGCAGTTTATCAACATCAATATTTATTTTTATTTCTCTTTCATGGCCACCGATTAAAGTAACTTGGCCAACGCCTTCAATTTTAGAAAGCTGCGGTTTAACCCTATCTTTTATAAATTGGTAAAATTCTCTGTCACCTAATTTACTAGTAGCGCCCATTCTTAAAACAGGAATTTCATCAAGCGCAAATTTAGAAATTGTAGGCGGCTTTGCGTCAGTCGGCAAAAGCTGTGCAACTTCATTAACCTTTCTTTGCGCATCCTGCAGGGCTATATTCACATCTGCGCTTTGTGAGAATTCTATAATCACAAAGGAAATACCTTCCGAAGAAGTTGAATTAACCGATTCAATTTCATCCAAAGATGAAATAGCGTCTTCAATCTGTTTTGTTACGGAAGTCTCAACTTCATAAGGAGAAGCTCCGGGATAAACAGTTGCAATAGTAACTACAGGCGGTGTTATTTTGGGGAGCAGTTCATAGTTTAATTGAGTATAACTATAAATTCCCAGAACGGATAATGCCGCAAAAATTACTACAATTAATGTAGGCCTTTTTATCGCGAGTTCTGTAATTGTCATCTAAAAACTCCTTATTCAATTTCTTTATCTTGTGACGGAAATTTTATAACCATCTTTTAAATTATTCTGTCCGTTGGTAACTACTTGTTCACCTTCAGAGATCCCTTCTTTAACTTCAAGAAGATTATCATATTCGGAACCGATAACCACATTTTTCAATTTTGCTAAACCGTTATTAACCACAAAAACTTGCGGTTCTTTTATACTTCCCAATAATGCTTCACGAGGAATAACTAACGCTTTTCCCTCTGTTGCTGAAACAAATGTAACCCTGGCAAACATTCCCGCTTTTAAAGGATGTTCTTTGCTATTCGATAAACTTATTTCAACAGGATAAGTATGAGCCGCATCGGCTTTGGCACTTATGTTATCTATTTTTCCGTTAAATTTTATTCCGGGATAAACATCAGTAGTAATTTTAGCTTTATCACCGGGTTTTAAATGAAATGCGTCCTTCTCGGCCAAATTTAATTCTACTTTTAGTTTCGAAATATCAACAACATTCGCTACTATTTTTCCCATACTTACGTAATTACCTATGTTTACATTTCGCGCAGTCACTATTCCGGAAATTGGAGTTGTAATTTTTGTATCCTCATATTGCCTTTTTGCTACAATATATTGGGCCTCAGCTGATTGATAACCTAATTTAGCGTTTTCAAATTGTGCGTCGGTTACTGAATGTTCTTTATTTAAAACCTCAAATCTTTCATAATCTTTTTTCGCTTTTTCATAATTCGCTTCCGCCGTTTTATAAGCCGCTGATTTCAACTCATCATCCAATTGAAAAAGTATTGATCCGGCTTTTTTATAATCGCCTACTTCGGCTAAAACTTTGGTAACTTTTCCCGTTGATTCGGAGACAATTGCGACATCATTATTTGCGGTAATAGTTCCCACTAGACTTAATGTTCTGGTTACGGGTTTTATTGCTGCATTTTCTACTGTTACAGGATAAGCTTCAATAGTAGTATTTTTAGCTTTTGCCTCCAGCTTCTGCTTATTATGCATAAGTATTGCAATTATGCCGGCAAAAACTATCAATCCTATTATTACATATTTTAATTTTTTCATATTGTGTTCCCTTTTAATAATTTCTTATTTGCCTATAGATTTATCTAACTGCGCCAAAGCTATTTCATAATCAACCAACGATTGTATGTAATTAGTTTTAGACTGCATCAGCGCGAATTCCGCGTCCAATAATTCGGAATTTAAAGTAAGGCCGTTTTTAAATTTTTCATCGGTAACTCTATAATTTTCTTCCGCTTGGCTTACATTATTTTCACTAACCGCAATCTTTTCTTTCGCTTTTAACATTGCCAGATAATTTTGTGTAACTTCTAAAGTAATACCATCTTTTAAAATCTTAAGTCCGTCTTTTGCCTGTTCCAGTTTAGCTTCGGCTTGATCAGTTTGATCAACAGTTTGTCCCCAATTCCAAATGTTAAACTGAAGAGAAATACTTACATCCCAAGTACCTTTAAACTCATCGGTTGTAGGAAAAATTCTTTGATTCGGGCGTGCATAATTATAATTTCCCGCCAAATAAACTTGAGGATACCAGCCGGATTGCGCCAGAGTTACTCCGCTTTCGCCAGCCTTTATTTGGTATTTTACCGCTTTTAGTTCGGGACGGTTTTCATAAGCTTTATTCAATAACAAATCTAAACTAAACGCCATATCAATCGGGCGGGAATCTACTTTTGTTTCAATTTCAATTTGAGTTGAGAGCGGCTGATTGATAGTATTATTTAAATTTATATTTGCTAATTGAACGGCATTTTTCGCGTCAATCTGTCTTAATTCCGCTTCTGCTAATTGAACTTGAACTTTAAGAACATCATTTTTTGTAGATAATCCTTGTTTAAACAGATTTTGAACATCATTTAAATGAGCTTTTATTTGAGCTACATTTTCATCAATAACTTCTTTAAATTTTTCTGCTTTAAATAAATTCCAGTATTCATTTTTTATTTTGAAAATTAAATTCTGTTCGTCTTTTGTATAATTTTCGTTTGCCGCCAGCGAATTATATTCAGCAATATTTGAACTGCTCGAAAGTCTGAAGCCGGTAAATAAAGGCTGCTGCAAAGAAAGCTTTAATACATAATTATTAACAATTGAAGGCGCAAGTTCAAAATTTCCGAACGGAGTTGTAATAGCAAACGGATCAATTTTGCTTAAACGCGTATAAACGGCGTTAAAAGACAATGAAGGTAACCGAGAAGAGTTTATTTCGCTTAATCTGGCTTTAGCCGCAATAACATTCTGACGTGATGAATGAAGAATATTACTATTTTTTAGCCCGATTTGTAAACTCTGTTCCAATGTTAATTTTTTAACTTCTTGCCCATAACTGTTTATGGCAACAAAACAAAAAGCTAAAATGATGAAGTAGATTTTATAGATTTTCATCAAGAATAAGTTCTCCTTAGTTGTAGTCGTTTGGTTGAAAAGAGATATATTTTGTTCTTCCTTCTTCAGTTAATAAACCTTCAAGCATAATTTTAATAATCCCCTCAAATACTTGATCTGCTGAGAAAGGAAGCTGCGAAAGAACTTCGGGATTTATAATTCCCTGCACCGCATTAAGATAAAAAAGAACCATAAGCTGTTTATTTATATCAGATCTGAAAACTCCTTTGTCTATTCCTTCTTCTAACAATCTGGAAAATTTTTCAAAACTATGTTTTTTTCTTACTTCTTGTACTTCTTTCCAAATTTCAGGATTACATTTCTGTAAATCATGAAGCAAAGGCCCGTGCAGCTTTGAAGACTGCTTTCCGATAAAATTCATAAGCAACTTTAATTTTTCCACGAAATCCATTTTTTCATTTGACCAAATTTTATAAACATAATCCTCAACTTCGCACTTCATACCGTGGATTATTTCTTTCAGAAGCTGATCTTTTCCCTGGAAAAACTTGTAAATCGTTTTTTTACTTATTCCAAGATTTGCGGCAATTTCTTCCATAGTAACTTTTGAGAAGCCGAATTTTAAGAACATTTCTTCCGCTTGTGAAAGAATTCTTCCTTTTAATTCTATATCGTCCATTTAATTCAAAACTCCTTACTCCTTAGAAACCAGTATGGTTTTTATAGTTTCCGAATAAGGATAAAAATAAAGCTAATAAGTATTTTTATCCTCCGGAAACCAATATTGTTTTTTCGGTTTCCAAACATAAAGAAACCCTTAATGTTTGTCAAGATTAAATTAAAAAAATTTTATAAACGGCAATATTTTATTAGGAGAGAGTAATTTATACGGATTCATGGGCGAAAAAAAATGACAATTATCATTCTGAATCGATACTTTTTTCGTATTCGTCTTTAAATTCTTTTACAGCGGTAAAAATAGATTGCGCAATTTTTGCCTGACCGGAACTGCTTTTTAACAAATCAGCATCATGCCGGTTTGAGAGAAAACCGCTTTCCACCAAAACACTTGGCATTGCCGCGCCTACCAAAACATAAAACCCGGCCTGCTTAATTCCGCGGGAATTTATTGATTTATTCTGTTTGAATTGTTTGTTCAAAAAATCAGAAAATTTTTCGGAATATTTCATAAAAGCTGAATGAGCCATACTTACAAGAATAAAATTTTCATCAGTTAACTGCTGGTAACGCCGTGGATTATCTTCATATTCAATAACACTATTTTCTCTTTCGGCAATGGCAATAGCTTCTTTTGTTCTGCCGGGACGAAGTAAATACACTTCAAATCCGTTAGCGTCGGTTGGTTTTTTGCGAGTTGAATTACAATGGATAGAAATAAATAATTTTCCGTTTTTCTCATTCGCTATTTTCCCCCGTTTATAAAGTTCTACAAAAGTATCATTAGATCTTGTATAAACTACTTTAACATCTTTTAAATTCTTTTGAATTAAATTTCCCAATTTAAGAGCAATTCCTAAATTTACATTTTTTTCTTTCACACCATTTATACCTATCGCGCCGGCATCTTTACCGCCGTGACCGGCATCTATAACAACCACATCAAAATTCCATTTATCTTTTATCTTTTCAATTTCGGTATGGTTAGCAAAAATTTTATTGTGAAGTGTAATTAAAATATCATTGCTATTTTCAACATTCAAAACTTCGTAGCTGGTAAACTGTCCGGTTAATTTAAATTGAATTTCAGAATCGGAATGAATATTTCTTGCTTTAATATCTTTTATTAAACCTTCGCCGTTAGAACGGTCGAAAGCATTTTCATTAATAGAAACATTTCGAAAAATTATTTTTAAAATATTATTCTTAAACGCGCTGTTGTAAAGCCTGATTCTTTTATCGGTTTTTATTCTGACTAAAGTACCGTTTGCTTTTTCATCAATATCCAATCCGCTTATATTAAAATTATTTACTTTTCCCGTATTTTCATTCATACTTTCAACGGCGATAATATCGCTTAAACTGCTTTTTTTAAGTATAAGATGATCTTCACCGACAAGTTCTAAATCATTATTAAAAATTTTATTTAGAACTTTTAGTGAATATTTCAAAGGAATGAAAATTATTCCCTCTCGTTTATATGCGGATGTAGGAAGTTGATATACTTCTTTACCGTTCCCGATATTAAGAACAAAAAAAGGATTATTCGCTGTTACAATAAAAGTATTATCAGCAATTTTTAATCTTATTTTATCAGTTTCGGAATTTATATCATAATCGATTGAGAGCGCGTCGGCAAAATGCCGGATTGAAAAATACACCGTGCCCTGCCGTTGGTAAACGGGAATATATTTAGTTACACTTCCCTCAGTAACAGCTAATTGGGAGATTGATTGACCAAAGAGAATTGTATTAAACAGAAAAAAAAGGATGTAAAAATTTCGAAATAACTTCATTTAACTTTTCGTTTACCCGATAAATGGAATCATAAAACCGGTTTTATGCTTGTATTGGCTGAAACGATCTTTAAAATTTTTAGCAAGAAGATTTTCTTCAATAGACGCGCGCATAATGAGAAAAGGAATTTCCAAAACCGCAAGGGGAAGAAGAATAAAACTTAATACCGCAAAAGCTCCGCCTATATCAATTAAAATTTGAGATAAATATTGCGGATGCCTAATAAGTTTAAATGGACCTTTGGTAATAAGATTATGATTTTTGAATATTAGAATTTCTTGCGAATAATTATCTCCCAGAATTTTAAAAGCCCAAATTTGAATCCAGGAAAAAACAAGATAAACTACAAGTCCTATAATTCGCAAAACTTGAAACTCAGGTTTATATTCTAAAGTACCGATTTGGAATAAGCCGAGAATTAAAAATATTAATGTTAAAGTAGAAATAACCAGCGGAAATTTCTGAAGATAAGTTTTCGGCTTTTCTTTAGAAACTGTAATAGTTGATTTAAGCCCTTTTTTAGCGCCTGAAATATTGGCCCCCATTGTTGCGATAATATTTAAGCCGACGATTATATTAATTGGATCCATAAACTTTAATCTATTTTCTTTCCGTATTTCTGCATTATTTTCTGCCATTCTTCCAAATTAAGTTGTTCCGACTCATCAACCAGCATAATTGGAATATCATCTTCAATACGATATCTTCTTCTTGTATTTTTATCAGTAGAAACTAAAGTATTTCCGTCAAGCACCAAATCTGCTTTTGATTCCGGGCAGCATAAAATATCTAAAAGGTCTTTACTTATCATATTTTCTCCTGAATTTAATTTCAAATTTAAATTAAAATAAACTTATTGCAAACTTAGGTTTGGAAGTAACTTTGGGGCTTAAAAGCTAAATCACCTTTTATTTTTGAATATAATGGGACGAGTAAGAAGTCTGTTATCTTTATCAAGGATTTTTTGCTGAAATTTATGAATGTTTATAAGACAGATCTAAATAACAGCACAGCAAAATTTAATGAAAAAACTTCCGAAAATTCTATATAAATTTTATATAACAATTGTAAACAGTATTGCTTTTTTCCCCGTCTTAATCGCCATTCTGCTTTTTTTTCTTTCAGTTTTTATACTTTATTTTGAAGCGACACCGATAAGCACGGAAATAAAAAAGAACTTTCCTTACATGTTTGTTTCGGGTTATGAAAACGCGCGGCAGATTTTAAGCACGCTAATCACCGGAATAATTTCTCTTACTGTTTTCAGTTTCTCTATGGTAATGATAGTTCTTAATCAAGCTTCATCCAATTTTTCTCCCAGAGTTATTCCGGGAGTTATAACTAAAAAAGCTCATCAAATTGTTTTAGGTTTTTGTATCGGAACTATAATTTACTCTTTAATTATAATACACAATGTTCAGTCCGCTAAAAAATCATTTCAATTCCCTCAAATAGGTGTTTTTGTAGCGGAAGTTCTAGGTGTTTTTTGTTTAATTCTTTTTGTTTATTTCATCCATTCAATTTCTCAATCAATACAAATAGATAATATTTTAGTAAAAGTTTTAAAGGATACTTTATCAACTTTAAAAGACGAAAAGAAAAATGAGGAGAAAGAAGAAGAAAAGGATAACTACAAAGAACCGGACACGGCAGATTGGGAAATACTTCATAGTATTGAATCGGGATATTATAGAGACTTTGAAAATTCCCGGCTTTTGCAATTTGCGAGTGAAGAAAATTTAATGATCGAAATTCAAGTACCGAAAGGAACTTTTCTTGTAAAGAATAATCCTATTTTAAAAATAAATAAAAGGATAGAAGAAGATCTAAAGAGTTCAATACTAAATACTTTTATTTTTTATCAGGAAGAATATATAAGTGAAAATTATATTTACGGTTTTAAACAAACTAGTGAAGTAGCGGTTAAAGCTTTAAGTCCCGGTATAAATGATCCCGGCACGGCTGTTAGGGCTATAAACCATTTAACTTTACTTTACGCACAACTGCTTAATAGAAAAATAAATGAGCATTATTTCGATTCGGAAGGTTATTTAAGAATAATCCAAAAAAATGATTCGCTTGACGATTTATTATATGATTATTTAACGCCGATTAGAGAATACGGAAAAAAAGATATTGCAATAATTTTAAAACTTCTTAAATGTTTTGAACACCTTCTTTATTTAGAAGATGGAAAGAAAAGATATTTAAGTATTTTTCATAAACACATTGGAATAATTAAAGAGGACGCGGATAATAATATTTTTAACAATCAAGACCGTTGTAAAATAAATGAATTTATAGAAAAGTTGAATGAAAACTTTGATAAAAAAGATAAGTTTGATAAAATTTAAGTAGTCCGTAGATGTTTTCGTTGTTTTGCTTATTTTTATTTTATTCTGTTCCCTACATTATCAGACCTCCACTCCCCATAAATACAAACAAGAAAAACAGAATCATTAAAAAAGTTAGCAGCGGATAAAGAAAAGCGCTTTTCATAAAATTGGCCTTTCGGTAAGAATAAAAAATCAATTTTAATTTTCTTGAATTAAATGGAGAAGATAAAAAGAAACAGAACCATCGACAGAGAAATTGAACAATAAGATAAGAACAAACGCGGAGAAAGAAATCTTAGATTAGGACCGTAAGATTTTATATTCCGTTAAACATATAAAACGTATCTGCTTTTAGCACAAATAGCAATAGCCATAATTTTCACCTTTTTAATTTTTTAAAACAATCATTTATATGATCATCAACCATTCCTACAGCCTGCATAAAAGCATAGCAAATTGTTGGACCGACAAAATTAAATCCACGTTTTTTTAAATCTTTGCTCATCTCTTCAGATTCATGAGTTTTTGCCGGAACTTCCTTTAGATTTTCCCAATAATTTATTTTGGGTTTTCCGCCGATAAACCGCCAAATATATTTATCGAATGATCCAAATTCATCTTGCACCTTTAAAAAAGCTTTGGCGTTTTTAACAGCGGATTTTATTTTCAGTTTATTCCTTATGATGCCGGAATTATTCATTAATTCAGCTATTTTCTTTTCATCATATTCTGCAATTTTTAGAGCGTCAAAATTATCAAAAGCTTTTTTATAAATTTCTCTTTTCTTTAGTATCGTAATCCAGCTTAAACCCGCCTGAGCGCCTTCAAGAATTAAAAACTCAAAAAGAAGCCTATCATCATGTACGGGAATTCCCCATTCTTCATCATGATAATTTATATAAATAGGATCGGTATCAACCCAGCCGCATCGTTTCATATAATTCCTTAATTTTTTTGTGAATTCGAAATTAAAAATTTCCTTTTACACTTAAAATATTCCCTTCCATAAAATTTTAAATTGACATTGAAAGAATCATTAATAAATTTGCAAAGACAAAGCGGTAATTTTTTTTTAATCTTCCCCGATTTTTTTTCGATTAAGATTAAAGGTCAATTGTAAAAAACAACTTAATCTTTAAGCGGTCTAAGAGTAGATTAAACTTCCTTAATAATAAATAGAAGCGGTTAAGAGCATTTTGTAGATTTTAATGCCAAGGGAATTTTATTTCATTTTTCAAATCATATAATAAATATAAAGGGAACACTTATGAAAACTTTCTTAAAGATTTCGGGGATAATACTGGGTGTTATAGTTCTTCTATTAATAATCGGTGTGGTCTATTTTAATTCAGCATATCCAAATGTAGATCCGCCGTCTAATATTAAGGTAGATATTACGCCTGCAAGAATTGAACGCGGAAAATATTTAGTTCATCATGTAACTGACTGTTTAGATTGTCATTCAACAAGAGACTGGACAAAATATTCAGGTCCGCTTATGGCTGATTCATACGGAAAAGGCGGAGAAATTTTTGATGAATCCATCGGAATTCCGGGAAAACTTTACGCTAAAAATATTACTCCCGCGGGAATAGGAGATTGGACAGACGGTGAACTACTGCGCGCCTTTACTTGCGGAGTGAATAAAGACGGAAAAGCTTTATTCCCATTAATGCCTTATTTAAGTTATAACCATCTTACTCAGGAAGATGCCTATTCAATAGTCGCCTATATTAGAACTTTAAAACCAATTAAGAACAATGTGCCGGAATCAAAATTAAATTTTCCTTTAAATTTTATTGTAAAAACTATTCCGCCTAAAGGTTATGTTCCGGCAAAAGAAGTAGATAGATCTAACAAACTGGAATATGGAAAATACTTGGTTTCTATTGCCGGCTGCGCTGACTGCCATACTCCTTCCGAGCAAGGAGAACCAAAACCCGGGATGGATTTTGCCGGCGGAATGGAATTTCAAACTCCCTGGGGAACGGTGCGTTCAGCTAATATTTCTCCCGATAATAAAACAGGAATTGGTTCATGGAGCGAAGAAGCTTTTATCTCAAGATTTAAATCTTTCGATTCGGATAGCGCTAAAGCAATACCGGTTAAGCAAGGTGAATTTAATACAATAATGCCTTGGACATTATTCGGCGGAATGACTAGAGAAGATCTTAGCGCAGTGTATACTTATCTTCATTCTTTAAAACCGGTTAATCATCAAGTAGTTAAATTTACGGCTGCCAAAACTTCCATGTAATTTTAATTTCTGTTCAAATTTTTAAACTGCCGGAAAATCTTTTTAGACAATCCGGCAGAAATTTTATCATTTAAAATTTGATTTCAAAAATTCATCAAGAACTTCAGCAGGACGCGCCAAAATTGCTTTATCTCCATATTCTATAATCGGCCTTTGCACAAGATCCGGTTCTTTAATCATGAAATTTAAAATTTCATCTTCTTTATAATTTTTATTTTTTACATCAAGCTCTTTATAAGCTTGTTCATTTTTCCGAAGCAATTCACTTGGTTTCATTCCCATCTTCTTTAAGAGAACTTTTAATTTATTTTTTGAAAAAGGATTGATGTAATAATTTACTTTCTCAAAATCGACTCCGTTTTCCATCAAAATTTTGGATACTTTTCTGCATGTTGTACAAGTTGGCTTTTCGTATACTGTTAATTTTGTCATAAATATTCTTTTTTTGTTTTAGAAATTATTAAACAAATTTATGAAGTTGAAATTAAATACGGTATGAAATTTCACTTAATTTTTTTGTTCATTTTGAAATAAATGAACATCTCTCTGCGGATACGGAATATTAATTCCTTCCGCATCAAATTTTTCTTTAATTACCTCAATAGTATCCGTAAAGGTTGTCCAATAATCGCTGCTTTTCGTCCAAGCTCTAACGGAAAAATTAACGCTATTATCACCTAATTCCACAACAAAAATTTGTGGCGCCGGGTCGCGAAGAATTCTCTCATCCGCTTCAACTATCTCTTGCAAAACTTTTCTTACAAGTTTAAGATCATCGTTATAACCTACGCCTATTTTCCATTCAGCGCGACGAGTTTCATTAACTGAGTAATTTGTGATAATTTCCGACATAAGTTTTCCGTTCGGAACAATTACTTTAATGTTATCGGGAGTTTTAAATTGTGTATATAAAAGTTGAATTTCTTCAACAGAACCGGCGACACCTGCAGTAATAATAAATTGCCCGGTTTTAAAAGGTCTGAACAACAGCAGCAAAAGGCCTGCGGCAAAATTAGAAAGAGCGCCTTGAAAAGCGAGTCCTATGGCCAATCCGGCGGCACCCAAAACAGCGATAAATGACGCTGTTGCAATTCCCACTTTAGATAAGGTAGCAATTATTACAAAAGCAACAACCGCAGCATAAATAACATTACTAATAAATGAAATAACCGAAGCATCGAGATTTTTCTTCAATAAAATTTTATTAACAATTTTTTTAATAACTTTTGCCGCCCAAAGGCCGAAAATTAAAATTAAAACGGCACCGATAAATTTAATACCGTAAACAACTGCCCAGCCTTGTACCGATTGTATTATAACGTCCATAGTATCTCCTTATATTATAAATAATTATTTAAATTATTAATAACAGTTAACATCAACTAAACTAAAATAGTTCTAAATAAATAGAACAAATAGAAAAAAGTAATTTTAAATCAACTTGAAATAGAAGGTTCTTTCTGTTTAGTTTAGCAACTTAATTTAAAATATATAAATACAAAATTTTTCTGTAGAGTTTCAATGAATATACCATCGATAATAGCAAAAGAGCTAAATATAAAAACTGAACAAGTTGACGCGGTAATAAATTTGCTAAGAGAAGACGCCACAATTCCTTTTATCGCACGCTACCGTAAAGAACATACGGGTGGACTTGATGAAGATTTTCTTCGCCAAATTGAGGATCGGCTGAATTACCTTACGCTTCTTGAAGAAAGACGGCAAACCATTCTAAATAGCATTGAAGAGCAAGGTAAATTAACCGATGAACTTAAAGCTAAAATAATGGCCTGCGTAAAACTGCAGGAACTGGAGGATCTTTATCTCCCTTACAAACCTAAGAGAAGAACAAGAGGGACTATTGCAAAAGCAAAAGGATTAGAACCGCTCGCGTTGTTTATTCTTGAAAATCCGGATTTCTCAGGTAATTTAGATGAAAAACTTACCGAATTTTTAAATGAAGAACTTGGAGTAACAACCATTGAAGAAGCACTTCAGGGAGCTAAAGATATTATTGCTGAAATGGTAAATGATAATGCCGAAGTGAGAAAATCGGTACGTGAATATTTACAGGAAACATCCGTAGTAAAATCTGAAAAAGTAAAAGAAAAAAATACCGATGAACATGTAAGCGAAAAACAAAAGGCGAAGGATAAAAAAGAAATCTATCAAATATATTATGAATTTGATGTTGATATTACAAAAATAAAACCTTATCAAATTTTGGCTTTAAATCGTGGAGAAAAAGAAAAGGTGTTAAAAATTTCATTTTCTTTTGATTCTCCTTCCGTTCTTAAAAAAATGAAGAATAAATTTTTAGATTATAAAGAATCCGCTTTTATGGAAATTATAGATTCCATTGTAGAAGATGCTTTTAATCGTCTTACTTATCCTTCAATTGAAAAAGAAATTAGAAATTTTTTAACAGAAATTGCTGATCTTCATGCAATTGAAATTTTCGCTTCAAATTTAAGACAGCTTCTGCTGCAACCGCCTTTTGCCGATAAAAAGATTATGGGTATTGATCCCGGTTTTGTTTCCGGTTCTAAAATAGCGGTAATTGATGAAACCGGCAAATATTTGGAAGGAACAACAATATATCCTCATCCTCCGCAGAATAAAAAACTTGAAGCCGAAAAAATTATAGTATTCTTTGCGGGCAAACATAAAGTTGATTTAATCGCAATCGGCAACGGAACCGCAAGTCGAGAAACCGAACAGTTTATTGCGGATATTATTAAAAAGCATAAGCTTAAATGCCAGTATATAATTGTTAATGAAGCCGGAGCTTCTGTTTATTCCGCTTCGGCAGTTGCTAAAAAAGAATTTCCTGATCTTGAAGCAAGCCAAAGAGGGAATATTTCAATCGGGCGCCGCCTTTTAGATCCGCTTGCCGAGCTCGTAAAGATAGATCCGAAATCGATTGGTGTTGGATTATATCAGCACGATGTTGACCAGAAATTATTAATGGGAAAACTTGATAATGTAGTGGAAAGCTGCGTTAACTATGTAGGTGTTGATGTTAATACCGCTTCAGCCTCTCTGCTTACTTATGTTTCCGGTTTGAATAAACGAATTGCCGAAAATATTGTTAAATATCGTGAAAAAGTAGGACGATTTACTGCAAGAGAAGAGTTAAAAGCTGTTACAGGTTTAGGTGAAAAAGCGTTTGAGCAGTCGGCGGGATTCTTAAAAATTTCAAACGGTGAAAATCCTCTTGATAATACTTTTATTCATCCCGAATCGTATGAAGCAACAAACAAAATGTTGCATAAATTTAATATTCCTCTTGCCAGTATTAAAGAATCGGGAGCATTAATTTCTTTGGTGGTAAATCAAAAAGGAACTAAAAGACTAGCCGAAGAAATTGGAATCGGAGAACCGACTCTAATCGATATTATCGAAAATTTAAAAAGACCGGGAAGAGATCCGCGTGAAGATATTCCGAAACCGATTTTACGAAGCGACGTTCTAAAAATGGAGGATTTGCAGGAAGGAATGAGACTTAAAGGAACCGTTAGAAATGTTGTTGATTTCGGCGCTTTTGTTGATATAGGAGTAAAACAGGACGGACTTTTACATGTTTCCCAAATCGCGAATAAATTTGTTAAAAATCCTCTTGATGTTATTAATGTAGGCGATATAATTGATGTTAAAATTACAGGAATAGATGTTCAAAGAGGAAGAATTTCTTTAAGTATGAGAGATTAAGACGAATGCGGATATACGGCGAATGCTGTGTATCCGCCTTTTTAAAAACAAACAGAAAATATTGTTCCCTTTCCTACTTCCGAATCTACCTTAACTTCAGCGTTATTTATTTCCGCGTATTTTTTAGTTAAGGCCAAACCTAAACCGTTTCCTTCAAATCTTCTGGAGTAGCCTGTAGATTCTTGTGTAAACGGCGTAAAAATAATCGGAATAAATTCTTTCGATATTCCTATACCTGAATCTTCCACACTTACACAAGTTCTATCTTTTTCATCCGTAAAAATTCTAATATTAACCGAACCTTTTTCAGTATATTTTATCGCGTTATCAATTAAATTTTGAAAGATTTGATTTATCGTATATTCATCCCCTTCAACATGAAAATCTTCTGCCTCAACATTAAAATTTATATTAAGTTCTTTAGCGTGAGCAAGAGAATTAAATTCTTGAATGGCAGATTTCATCATATTTTTTAGATTTAACTTTCGGAAAACCGGCTCATATTTTCCAGTTTGTACAACCGACATATTTAAAATTAAATCAACAGTTCTAATTAATCTTCTGCCGGCGCTGTCAATTCCGGAAAAAACAGTTTTGAAATCCGG
Source organism: uncultured Bacteroidota bacterium (assembly GCA_963798775.1). Taxonomy (GTDB): domain Bacteria; phylum Bacteroidota; class Ignavibacteria; order Ignavibacteriales; family Ignavibacteriaceae; genus CAWCUK01. The sequence goes on along the minus strand of CAWCUK010000003.1, from coordinate 29,558 downwards.
GTCTACTTTATTTTCAAATTCTTCTTTTAAAATACTTGCGTAGCTTAAAATAACACTTAAAGGAGTTCTTATTTCGTGCGACATTTGCGCCAAGAATTCTGATTTTAACCTGTCTGTTTCTTTTGCTTGGTACAAAGCGTTGTTTATTTGATCTTCGTATTCTTTTTGTTCGGTAATATCATTTTGCGCTCCAACTACACGAATTAGCTGATCGTTTTCATAAACTAAATATCCACGACTCAGCATGTGCGCGTATTCGCCGTTTTTTTTCAAGAAGCGAAATTTATGTGTCCAATATTTTTCCTTTTGTTTAACAACATTAAAATATTTTTGAATAAATTCTTCTTTATCTTCCGGATGAATTTTACTTAACCAAATATCATATTTATCAACATTGTCTTCGTGTAAATAACCCAAAACCTTATAAAAATTTTCATTAAACCAGATAATTTGTTTTACAACATTATAATCCCAAATAATTTCATTTGATGCTTTCGCAACTAAGCGAAATAATTCTTCGCTTTTTATTAATCCTTCTTCCGCTTTCTTTTTTTGAATATATGCCGCCAATTTATTGCTGATACTATTAAGCATTTTAATTAAAGAATTATCAAAATTCTTTTTTTCGCGGCTCAAAAAATTTATTACCGCAATTACCTTATCACCGTAATAAATAGGAAATCCGTAGTATGAGTTTAAGTTATATTCAACAGCAAGATTTTTTCTGATAAAATTTTCATCGGATTGTAGATTATTCGACCAAAGAGTTTTTTTCCAATTTAATATTCGGTGCTGAAACCATTGCTCTTTTTTTTTGAGTAATCTTTCACTTTCATCAATAAAACCTTTTAATTCTTTCTTGCCGCACCACATATCGTAAACGGAAAATTCTTTAAGTTCAAAGTCAAACACCCAAAGTTCTCCTATATCCCAATTTGTATAGCTGCAGATTGTTTCTAAAATTTGACCTAAAGTAAATTTCATACTTTCGGCAGAAGCTAAATTTTGGCTTATTCTGAATTCAATATCAACCAAAAGGTCAGCATTTTTTTTATCGGTAATATCTTCTGCAATTCCAACAATAACATGCACTTTTCCTTCTTCATCTTTTTCAAAAAGACTCCCTCTTACCAGCAGCCATTTCCATTCATTATTTTTTGTCCTAATTTTAAATTCACATTCAGCCACTTCATCCGAATCCGCCTTCAATAATTTTTGGATGTCGGCATTGCAAGATTCGGTGTTTATACCCGGTATAATTTCTTCTAGAATATTCTCATCCATAGAAAAAAGTTCTTCTTCGGAATATCCTATTAAATCTTCGGCTTTATAATTTACAAATCTCAATTTTTGGTTTATTACATCGAAAAGGAATATGATGTTTGGTGAAGTATCCATTATTTTTTGAAGAAGATCTTGACTTACCTTCAATCTTTTTTCAATATCTTTTCTTTTTTGTTTTTCTTCAAGATCATTTATTGCTCTAATTAATGATATAGACAAACGATCTAAATTCTTTTTTTGGACAACATCAGTTACGCCGTCTCTTAATACTTTTTCTATAATACCTTCATCTAAATTTTCAAAAATAAAAATGAAGGGAGTATCCGATAATTGGCGTTTGGTATCTTTTAAGGCATTTAATCCGGAATATCCGGGAATAAAATATTTACTAAGTACTATATCAAAATCAGTATTATTAAGTTCGGCTAAAAAATCAGCTTTATTCACAACTCGTCTAATTTCAAAATCATATTCTTTCAGACTGATTTTACTTTTAATCAATTTCGCGTCGGAATCAGAATCTTCTAAATAGAGAACTTTAATTTTAACACTCATATTTTACCGATGAAATTTGGCAATAGACATATTTATTTGGAAAACAGTGATTAGTTAAATAAATATATTGATTAAATTTTTCCAATAGTTATTAAGTTTAAATTAATTCGGTATATCCGTGCGTGACATAAATAACTCAATAAAATATTTTTAATTTTGAAGAATACTTAAAAATCCGCGGCTGTTCTTTTTTATAACCTTCTAAATTTTTATATTCCTAAATCATTTCATCAATTTCTTTATGAATATTTATAATTACTTATTAGACATAATTTCAACTAAAGGCTCTGCTTATTTAGTACTATTAGACCCCGATAAATTGCCGGCAGAAAAGTTAGGCCGTTTTGTTTCACATTGCCAAAATTCGGGTGTTGACGGATTTTTAATCGGCAGCAGTTTAATGATGAACGGCGGATTTGAAACCTTTATTAAAAATGTTAAAGCCGAAACAAAACTACCCGCAATAATTTTTCCCGGAGCAGTAGAACAGATTTCATCGAACGCCGACGCAATTTTGTATCTTTCGGTTGTAAGCGGAAGAAACCCGGAACATCTTATAGGTAAACACGTTTTAGCCGCGCCCATTATTAAACGAAGTAAAATAGAACCGATTTCAACCGGTTATATTTTAATAGAATCCGGAGCAACAACTACGGCTTTATATATGAGCGGAAGTATACCGATTCCCAGAAATAAACCGGAAATTGCGGCAGCCACTGCATTAGCGGCAGAATATATGGGAATGAAACTTATTTATCTTGAAGCCGGTTCCGGCGCGGAATTAACAGTACCGAACCAAATGATAAAATTTGTAAGCGAATATTGTTCCGTTCCCGTTATAGTTGGGGGAGGAATTAAAAATGCTGCGGCCGCTCGAGAAAAAGTTGATAATGGGGCAAAAATTATTGTAACCGGAAATTTTTTTGAGGATGAACAAAACTGGCATAAAATAAATGAAATTGCCAATGCAGTACATTTTAAATTGCCGGTAAGTCTATAAAAATCTTTCAATTTTGCATTACTTCACTTATCTATAATTTCATTATTTTTACTTTTAAAACTTAGAATCTTTTCAAATTTAAATTTGACTTATAATTAAAAGGAATTCTCTTGGATAAAAAGAAATTTATAGTCGATTCACTTGTAGAAAGTTCGGAAACTAAAATAAATATGCAGAACAAGTGCATGGATGATATTCTTTCGGCTGTTGATATGTTAACCGCTGCGTATAAAAACGAAAAGAAATTACTTTTATGCGGAAACGGCGGAAGCGCGGCTGATTGTCAGCATATTGCTACAGAATTTATGATTCGTTTAAATCATAAAATAGAACGACCGGCTCTTTCCGCAATTGCGTTAACAACAGATACCTCTAATTTAACCGCAGGCGGAAACGATATTGGGTTTGAAAATGTTTTTGCCAGAAATGTACAAGGTTTAGGAAATTCGGGAGATGTGCTGCTTGCCATTTCAACCAGCGGAAATTCTCCCAATGTTATAAACGCGGTAAAAACGGCCAAAGAAAGAAAAATGAAAGTTATCAGCTTCCTTGGCGGACTTGGAGGAAGACTTAAAGATATGTCTGATATTTCTGTTGTAATTCCCTCTTATAATACTCAAAGAATACAAGAGGGGCACATTACAGCCGCTCACATTATTTGTGAATTAGTAGAATTAGATCTTTACGGAAATCAATAAAAACGGGAGTTCCAATTGGAAGTTGATGTACTTATTATTGGAGGTGGTTCAAGCGGTACGGCTGCCGGAATTCAAGCGGCAAGAATGGGAGCAAAAACATTAATAATAGAACAAACACAATGGCTGGGAGGAATGATTACTTCCGCGGGTGTTTCCGCTTTTGACGGGAATAAATATGCTACCGGAGGAGGAATTTTTGGAGAACTAAGAAAAAAATTAGAAGATTATTACGGCGGACCGGAAAAAACTTACACCGGCTGGATTAGCCTTACCTGCTTCGAACCGAAAATCGGTAAAAACTTTCTTCATAAAATGGCGGAAGATGAAAAAAATTTAAAAGTATTATTTGAAACTTCTTTAATAGATATTATTCGTGACGATGATAAAATTTTAGGCGCACATTTTAAGAAAAAAGACGGGACGGAAATTGAAGTTCGTGCGAAAGTAACAATTGAAGCAACTGAATTTGGCGATGTTCTGGCACTTGCAGAAATTCCGTACAGACTTGGCAGAGATTCTAAAGCTGATACCGGCGAACCGGATGCCCCTAATAAAGCCGATGATGTTGTTCAAGATATTACTTATTGCGCAATTTTAAAAAAATATGAAAACGAAGCTCCCAAAGTAAAACCGCCGGAAGAATTTGACTTTTCAATATTTAAATGCTCAGTAAAAGATGACTGCGATAATAAAAATGAAGATTTCTTAAACCATAAACTTCACGATTGGAAAAGTTTTATTACTTACGCGGCGCTTCCAAATAATAAATATCTTCTAAACTGGCCTTTCCGCGCTAATGATTATCCCACTACCTTGGAATTGTATGAAAAACCTAATACAAGAGAAGAACATTTTAAGAAAGCAAAAAACTTAACTCTTGCTTACGTTTATTACATTCAAAACCAGCTTGGGCACCCTGAATGGGGTTTGGCAGTGGATGAATTTCCTACAAACGATTCTCTTCCTTTTATTCCTTATGTAAGAGAAAGCCGCAGAATTAAGGGAGCCAGGTTACTAATTGAGGAAGATGTAATTCCCGCGCCGCTATCTTTTCGTCCTCCCTTAATAAAAGATAGTGTTGCTGTAGGCGATTATTTTCTAGATCATCATCATAGTAAATTTTTTATGCATCCGGAAAAAAGACTAATAGAAGAACTTCCGCCGAATGCACCTTTTCAAATTCCGTTTGAATGTTTAATACCTGAAAAAACCGATGGTCTGGTAGTCGCCGAAAAAAGTATTTCTGTTTCTCATATAGTAAACGGCTGTACAAGATTGCAGCCTGTAGTAATGTTAGTTGGTCAAGCGGCCGGTGCTATTGCGGCTATCTCAATAAAATATAATCTGCCTCCGAGAAATATTTCACATTACGAACTTCAAACTGTACTTCTTAAAGCCGGCTGCCAATTATTCCCTTATACCGATTTATGGAATACTCATCCCGCGTTTGAACCTGTGCAAAGATTAGCATTACTAGGTTTATTTATCGATTCTCCTAATTTTTCGTTTGAACCGGAAAAAGAAGTTACAAGAGAAGAAGTTGCGGAATGGTTAGGTAAAATAAAAATTAATACAGAACCGGATGATTTAATAGGCTTAACCAGAGCGGATGCTTTTATAAAAATTTTCGGAATGATTAAAGCTTCACGTTAATTTTTATTTTCTCTTTTGTTCTTTTGGATACCCGTAAAATAAATTTTTCCGCTGCTATCATTCTAATTATTCTTTACTTCGCTCCCAATTTACATGGTCGCCTTCTTTTATATTAAACTTGTTAGTATAGCCGGCATTAACTTCCAGAACATATTTTGCCGGCCCTGTAGATGTATAAGAATTATCCGAAAGTTTTACTGTGTTTTTATGAATAGTAATTATTTTTTTGTCTTCGTTTATAAAAATCATATCTAAAGAAATTAGTGTATTTCTCATCCAGAAAGATTGTACTTCCGCTACAGGGAAAATGAACAGCATTCCCTGGTTTTCTTCCATATTTTTTCTGAACATAAGTCCGAGCTGTCTATCAAATTCAGTATCCGCTATTTGAATATCTATTTTAGCTTTAGTTTGTCCTTTTTCATTATAAAAAGTTAATTCACCGCCTTTTTTGAACATATATTCTTTATCCCGCTCATTTTGTATAAATAGATTCTGAAATACGAAATATATAATAAATGCCGCTATTATTATGAGCGCGCCTATTTTAAAAACCGGAGAAAAATTCTTTTTAGCTTTTAAGGCGGATTTTTGATTTCTTTTTGGAGCGGACATAATTTTTCATTCCTTTTAATTTCTTAATATTCTAAAATATAAATTTTCAATTATTATTTAATGAAATATCTCAAATATAAAATATAATATATTTTTCGCTTTAACTGTGTTTGCTTCAATTGGTATAAATTTTTTTATACTTTATTTTTAAAGTTATTAAAAAACATTTTCAAAAATATGCAGCCTAAAATTGTTGATAGAGAAATAATAAAACTTAGCGATACTCAAACCCGAATGATTAAAAGCGGCTGGGGTGAGGCGGTTCTTTCTTCTACCGTCGTAGAAAAAATAACTTATTTATCCGACGAGCTAAAAGTCAAAGGTTATATCGCGTACCCGGCGGATGATTCAAAAAAATATCCTTGCATAATTTGGAACCGCGGCGGTTATAATGACAAAGGATCCATCGATATTTTTACTGCCAGGGGCATTTACGGTCAATTAGCAAGCTGGGGTTATGTAGTTTTCGCTTCTCAATATAGAGGAAATGCCGGAAGCGAAGGGAAAGAAGAATTAGGCGGAGATGACGTAAATGATATCTTGAATTTAATTCCTCTTGCGGAAGAAATCCCTTCTGCCGATTCATCTAGATGGGGAATTGAGGGCTGGAGCCGGGGAGGAATGATGACTTTTCTGACTCTACTAAAAAATAATTATTTTAAATGCGCAGTTGTTAGCGGTGCGATAACAAATATTCATGAATATGCCCAAAGTAATTCTTCTATTAAAAATTTTTATGAAAATATTTTGGGTCAAGAAAAATTAAAGCTTGAGCTAAAAAAAAGAAATATTATTGATAAAGCTGAAAAACTGCCGAAAATTCCTTATCTGCTTCTGCATGGAGGTGAAGATGAAACTATTCCCGTTAATCAATCTTTAGAACTCGCATTAAAATTTACCCAACTAGATTTTGACTATAAATTAGTTGTATTTGAAAAAGGAGATCATTTCCTAAAAACTCACCGAAAAGAAGTTGATGCATTAAGAAAAAAATGGTTCCATAATCATCTTGGTTAAAAAAATCTGCCGAGATTAATTAATAACTGCTTTACAATTCAATAATTGCCGAACTTATTTTAACAAGTTTTTTACTCATCAAATATTGCTAATTTTACTATTGTTAAAACTCACTACTTATCTTTCAAAACAGCTAAATTCTTGTAATTTTTAGCAAAATCAGTTAAGTTGAATATTCAATTTCAGGAATATTCATACCAGTAAGGCCTTTTTTTAGGCAGAGTTATGTGTACTCTTCTATTTCTGTTGTGCATGTAATCTCGGAATATTGGGATTATTTTAAACTAATATTGAAAATCGAATAATTGAAAGAGGAAATTCGAATGACTAATGATAAAAATAAAGGAAATGAAATAGAAGATATTGAAACGAGGGAATGGCTATATTCATTAGACTATGTGTTAGAACATGGCGGACCCGAAAGAGTTAAAGAGTTATTGCAGCAGCTCCAAATAAGGGCTCATAAAGCAGGCGTAAGTATTCCCTTCTCGGCAAATACTCCTTATATAAATACAATTCCAAGAGAAAAACAATTACCGTTTCCGGGCGATAGGGAAATTGAAAGAAGAATAAAAAGCTTAATACGCTGGAACGCAATGGCAATGGTTGTTAAAGCTAATAAACAGGAAAACGGAATAGGCGGACATATTTCTACATACGCTTCAGCCGCGACTTTATATGAAATTGGTTTTAATCATTTCTTCCGCGGAAAAGGCGAAGATTATGACGGTGACCAAATTTATTTTCAAGGCCATGCTTCTCCCGGAATTTATGCACGAGCCTTTCTTGAAGGAAGATTAACTATTGAACAATTAGAAAATTTTAGACGGGAATTAAAAGACGGAGGCGGACTTTCATCTTATCCGCATCCTTGGCTGATGCCTAATTTTTGGGAATTTCCCACTGTTTCTATGGGATTAGGGCCGATTATGGCTATTTACCAAGCTCGTTTTAATCGTTATTTAGAGGATAGAGGGTTAAAGAAAAAAACCGGCAAAGTCTGGGCGTTTTTAGGTGACGGTGAAACAGATGAACCGGAAACTTTAGGCGCTATTACTCTGGCTTCACGCGAAAAATTAGATAATCTTATTTTCGTAATAAATTGTAACCTTCAGCGGTTGGATGGGCCTGTAAGAGGTAACGGTAAAATTATTCAAGAACTTGAAGCGGCATTTAGAGGCGCCGGCTGGAATGTTATTAAAGTAATCTGGGGAAGCGAATGGGATCCTCTTTTAGCCAGAGATAAAGATGGAAAATTGGTTAAAAGAATGGGAGAAGTTGTTGACGGCCAGTATCAAAAGTATTCTGTTGAAACCGGAAAATATTTTCGCGAACATTTTTTTGGCGCGGATGAAGAACTTAATAAATTAGTAGAAAAGCTTTCGGATGACCAATTAAGAAAAATGAAACGCGGCGGCCATGATCCCGAAAAAGTTTATACGGCTTTTAATACCGCTGTGCATCATACCGGCTCACCGACAGTAATTCTTGCCCAAACTATTAAAGGCTATGGTTTAGGCGAAAGCGGTGAGGGTAAAAATATTACACACCAGCAGAAGAAATTAAATGAGGATGAATTAGCGGAATTTAGAACACGATTCGGAATTCCTATTTCCGATGAAGAAGTTTCTAAAGCACCTTTTTACAAACCCGCCGAAGATAGTCATGAAATGAAATATCTAAAAGAAAGAAGAGAACAACTTGGTGGTTATCTTCCGACAAGAAAAACAGATATACGTCCCTTAAAAACTCCTCCGGAAGAAATATTTGAAGAATTTTATAAGGGAACCGAAGGACGAGATGCTTCCACAACAATGGTTTTTGTTAGAATTCTGGCGAAGCTTCTAAAAGATAAAGAAATCGGAAAATTTATTGTTCCTATAATTCCCGATGAAGCACGAACTTTCGGAATGGAAGCTTTATTCCGTTCGGTCGGAATTTATTCTCATGTAGGTCAGTTATATGAACCGGTTGATAAAGAAAGCCTGTTATATTATAAAGAGGCTAAAAACGGACAAATTTTGGAAGAAGGAATTACTGAAGCTGGTTCAATGTCATCATTTATCGCTGCCGGTTCAGCTTATGCAACTCATGGTATAAATATGATACCTTTCTTTGTTTACTATTCCATGTTCGGATTCCAGAGAATAGGAGATTTAATTTGGGCAGGCGCCGATATGAGTGTAAAAGGATTCCTAGTAGGCGGAACTGCCGGAAGAACAACGCTTGCAGGAGAAGGGTTACAACATCAAGACGGAAACAGCCATTTACTTGCTTATCCGGTACCAAATTTAATTACTTACGATCCGGCATTCGCTTTTGAAATTGCTGTTATTGTTCGTGATGGCATAAGGCGAATGTATGAAGAGCAAGAAAGAGTATTTTATTATTTAACCGTAATGAATGAAAATTATGAAATGCCTCCTATGCCTAAAGGCGCGAAAGAAGGGATTTTAAAAGGAATGTATAAATTCCATGCTTCAAAGAAAAAAAATCCCAAACTGAAAGCGAATCTTTTCGGAAGCGGTACCATAATGAATGAAGTGCTTGAAGCCGCCAGAATTCTTGAAGAAGATTATAAAATAGCGGCAGATGTTTGGAGTATAACAAGCTATAAAGAATTAAGAAAAGACGCTCTCGATGTTGAAAGATGGAATTTACTTCATCCTACTGAAAAGCCTAAAACTCCTTATATAACTAACGCAATAAAAGGAGAAGACGGAGTATTTGTTGCGGCAAGCGATTATGTTAAAACACTTCCCGATTCAATAGCAAAATGGTTCCCCCAAAAACTTTATGCTTTAGGTACTGATGGATTCGGAAGAAGCGAAGGACGAAGTTCCTTACGCGATTTCTTTGAAGTAGATGCTAAGCATATTGTTCTTGCTGCTCTTTATGCTCTTTTAAATGAAGGGAAAATAAAAGGTGACCTTCTTGAAAAAGCAATTAAAGATTTAGAAATAAATCCGGCTAAACTTAATCCTATGCATTCTTAATTTACCCGGAGTAAAGTTGGTTTAGAACAAATGAATTATATAATTGAATTTTTATAAGGTAAACAATGGCAACAGAATTTAAGTTACCCGAATTAGGCGAAAATATTGAGTCTGCCGGAGTATTAAGCGTATTAATTAAGGCAGGTGATAAAGTAGAAAAAGATCAATCAATCATAGAAATAGAAACTGATAAAGCAACAATTGAAGTTCCCTCAACTTTAGAAGGCACAGTAAAAGATGTAAAGATTAAGGAAGGGGATAAAGTAACAGTAGGACAAGTTATTTTTACGATTGATGAGGTAGGCGCTTCTTCCGGAGAAACTTCTAAAGAAGAAAAAGAAGACCTGCCGAAGAAGCAGCTGAGAAAAAAAATGAAGTAAAAGCATCCGCGGCAATAAAACCTGAAAAGAAAAAAATTAATAAAAGCGGAGCTAAAGAGGAAATAGAATTCAAACTTCCTGAACTCGGTGAGAATATTGAATCTGCCGCGGTATTAAGTGTTTTGGTAAAAGCCGGCGATACAATAGAAAAAGATCAGAGTATAATGGAAATTGAAACCGATAAAGCAACTATTGAAGTTCCTTCTTCCGTTGAAGGAAAAGTTACCGAAGTTTTAATCAAAGAAGGAGAAAAAGCTAAAGTCGGTCAAATAATTCTTAAAGTAGAATCTGCCGGAGAAGTTGAAGAAACTGAGGAAGAAACTGAAGAAGTTAAAGAAACAGTTCCCGCTCCCGAACAGGTAAAAGAAAAAACCGGAGAAGAAATAAAAGGCGCTCGGGAAAAATTTGAACCCGGCGAAATTGATGATCAGCCGCCGATAAGCAGAGGAGCCGCGCCCGCAGCACCATCGGTAAGAAGAATTGCTCGTGAAATAGGTGTTGATATTAATAAGGTTCAAGGTTCCGGTAAAGGCGGAAGAATATCTATGGATGATGTTAAAGCTTTTGCCAAAAAGCTTAATGAAACTAGAGAAACTAAAGCTGCCGGAGGTTTTGCGGTTGCCCAGGAAAAGCTACCGGATTTTTCAAAATACGGCGAAATAGAAAAGAAAAGTATGAGCGGAATCCGTACAAAAACCGCTGAACACATGTCTTATTCCTGGAATGCGATTCCTCATGTAACTCAATTTGATAAGGCCGATATTACCGAACTAGAAAAGATAAGGAAACAATTTAATCCGAAAATTGAAAAATCGGGTGGTAAATTAACTGTTACTTCTATTCTTCTGAAAGTTGTAACCGCGGCATTAAAAGTATTCCCGCAGTTCAACACCAGTATTGATATGGAGAAGAAGGAAATTATCTACAAGAAATTTTATAATGTTGGAATTGCCGTAGATACCGAACATGGATTAATTGTCCCGGTTATAAAAAATGTAGATAAGAAAAATCTTAAAGAACTTTCAGTTGAAATGAACACGATTGCCGAAAAAGCAAGAATTAGAAAAATTTCGTTGGAAGAGCTACAGGGCGGCTGTTTTACAATTACAAATTTAGGCGGTATAGGCGGAACGGCTTTTACACCAATTGTTAATTCTCCCGAAGTATCAATTCTAGGTGTTTCAAGAGGAAGTTATGAACCTGTATTTAAAGACGGAAATTTTGAACCTCGCTTAATGCTTCCGCTTTCTCTTTCATACGATCATAGAATAATTGACGGAGCGGACGCTGCAAGATTCCTTCGCTGGGTTTGCGAGGCTCTTGAACAGCCGATGAAAATTTTAATTGAAGGATAGTTTTTAATATTCTTAGTCGGAATTTTTTCATTAAGTTTTTCGGCTAAAGAAATGAAATGATTATAAACGGAGATTATTTAAATTATGGCAAATAAACTTGTAGTTATCGGCGGCGGTCCCGGAGGATATGCCGCGGCTTTTTATGCTGCCGATCTTGGAATGGAAGTAATATTAATTGATAAATCTGTTAATCCCGGTGGTGTTTGTCTGTATCGCGGTTGTATTCCTTCTAAAGCTTTACTTCATGTTGCTAAACTTTTAACTGAAGCCGAAGAAGCTTCTAATTGGGGAATAGAATTCGCGAAACCTAAAATTGATTTAGATAAACTAAGAGAATGGAAAAATAGTGTTGTAAATAAATTAACCGGCGGACTCGGAATTCTTTCCAAACAAAGAAAGATAAAATATATTCAAGGAACCGCCCGTTTTATGAACAGCAAAATGATAAAAGTTGATAAAGCTGACGGAAGTTCTGAAGAAATTCAATTTGAAAAAGTTATTATTGCAACCGGTTCTGTTATTGCGACTATACCTTCTTTGAATATTGACAGTAAACGATTACTTAATTCTACATCTGCTTTAGATTTACCCGAAATTCCTAAACGGCTTTTAGTTGTAGGCGGCGGTTATATAGGTCTAGAATTAGGTTCTGTTTACGCGGCTTTAGGCTCTAAAGTTTCGGTTGTTGAAATGACTGCCGGACTTCTTCCCGGCGCTGATAGAGATCTTGTTTCATTTCTTGCAAAAAAAATTGAGAAGCGTTATGAAATGGTTCTCTTAAATTCTAAAGTTGTTGAAATGAAAGAAATTAAGAATGGAATAAAAGTTAAAATTGAAGGGAAAGACGGAAAAACAAGCGAAGAAGTTTTTGATTATGTATTGATGTCAATAGGCAGAAGACCGGAAACCAAAGGTTTGGGATTAGAAAGCATTAATGTAAGGGTAAATGAACGAGGCTGGATTGTTGTAAACGAACAACTTCAAACAGATGATCCAAATATTTATGCGATCGGGGATATTGTAGGCGAGCCGATGTTGGCTCATAAAGCTTCGCATGAAGGAAGAGTTGCTGTTGAAGCAATTGCCGGGCATAAAGTAGCATTCGAACCTCAAGCTATTCCTGCTGTTGTATTTACTGATCCGGAAATTGCTTGGGCCGGTGTTACAGAAAACCAAGCTAAAGAAAAAGGATTGAATTATGAAGTTGCTAAATTTCCATGGGCTGCATCGGGACGAGCAACTACTTTAGATAGAAGTGACGGTGTTACAAAATTAATTATCGAAAAAGAAACAGAGAGAATTCTCGGAGTAGGTTTATGCGGACCGGGCGCAGGCGAACTGATTTCCGAAGGTGTGCTTGCGATTGAAATGGGCGCGAACGCGACTGATCTGAAATTAACTATTCATCCGCATCCTACTTTATCCGAAACTGTTATGGAAGCCGCCGAAGTATTTTTCGGTCAAAGTACTCATATGTACAAACCTAAAAGAAAATAGTTATTTATTATAACATTTAGATTTGAGGCTGTAATTTGGCAGCCTCTTTTTATTTTAAAAGTTTAGAAAATAAATTTTTAATAAAAGTTTGTTTTTCTTTTCTTACTTCTTTTGATCCGTGTTCGGTTCTTTTTTTATCAGAATTGTTTTCTTGAATTTGAGCGACAATATCCTCCCATAAATTTTCCGGCGGTTCAATTTTCTGCGGCAGCGCTTCAACCTTTTTTAATAAAGAACGAAGCGAAAAAAAATTGTTTTTACATTCATCACAGCTTTTTAGATGTACTTCAAATTCAAGACTTTCTTTCGGTGAAAGTTTATTCTCTATATACGCTTCTAAACGAGCCGATGCTTCTTGATGATTCATCTTTCGACTTTATTTATTAAGATGCTTCGTGCATCGCTGATATATTTTTTTGCTTTTAAAAGATCAATTTTTAAAAGATCCGCAACTTCCTCATCGGAATATTTTTCTATATCGTGTAAAATAAAAGCTATTCTTTCTTCCTTGGGTAATTCGATAATTGCCTCTTCTAAAATTATATTAACTTTATATTTATACGGTATTTTATTTACTTTTTCATTTCTTTCTGATTTTTCTTCCCGCAATTCTTCAAGCAGAGTATAAACAGAAATACCTATTAACCATTGTGCAAAAAGAGAATCACCCCTAAAGAATTTGATTTGATTAAGAGCGGTTAAAAATATTTTTACGGTAATCTTGTCAGCCAAATCTCTATCGCTTAAAATTCGTAAGCAAAGCGCATAAACTCTGCCCGAATTTAGATGGTAAAGCTGATTGAAAGCGGAATTGTTCCCCTTTTTTGCATTCTCTACTAATGATCTTATTAACTTATTATCTTGTTCCATTTACCCTATAAAAATACGAATACAAATTTACAGTTCAATTACAACTTTATCTATTTATTTTTTAATAAATTTTCTAATTCATTCAAAGAAGTAACAGGCATATTGCAAACATAATTTTTACAAATATATACAGTTGTACGGCCGTTAATTGATTTCTGTTCAGCTGTATAAGGCGCAATTATAGAAATATCTTCTTTGTTCTCATCATCATTTAGTAGAACAATTTTATTCGGTAAAAAATTTGCATGAATATAACTAATTACTTCTTCCGTTTCTGTATTTTTTTTGTTGCCGGAAATTATAATTTCGGATGTTTCTCCTAATCCAAAATAAGCGCCGATTAAAAATTGAGTATACGCAGAAGGAGAATTTTTGATTTGATCGGAAAAAGCTTTCATCATTTTTTCAGCCTTTTCTTCCAATTCAGTATTTGCGGAAATTCTTGCAAGACGTAAAATATTTAATAAAGCGACAGAATTTCCCGAAGGTACCGCGCCGTCATAAACTTCTTTTTGCCGAACAGGCAGTTCTTCTCCATCCTCAGCGGTAAAAAAGTAACCGCCTTTTTCATTATCCCAGAATCTTTTCAGAAGTTCATCGTTTAACCGGAATGCTTGTTTTAAATATTTTAGATTAAAAGAAGTTTCATATAAATCGATTAACGCAGAAATTAAAAATGCATAATCATCAATATGCGCGGGAAGTCCTGCTTCTCCTTCTCTAAAACGATGAAGCAGTCTTTTATTTATAATCATTCTGTTGTTTATAAAATCAACCGCACGCTCTGCCGCTTCCAAATAATTTTTATTTTTTAATATTTGTGCGGCTTTGGCAAGAGCTGATATCATTAGTGCATTCCAATCGGTTAAAACTTTATCGTCTTTATATGGATGGATTCTTTTCTCTCTTTCAATAAAAAGCTTTTCTCTTATTAATTCTAATTGTTTATAAAGTTCCTCCTCAGCTATATTTTTTTCTAGCGCGAGTTCCTTTACGGATTTTTGAAGATGCGGAATATTCGTACCGTTTAATGCGCCACTCATTGGTTCTATCCAATTCCCTTTTTCTTCTATACTATAAATCTTATTAAATAATTTAGCTTCCTCTTTAGTTAACACATTATCAATTTCTGCTTTTTCCCAGAGATAAAATTTTCCCTCTTCACCTTCACTATCAGCATCTTCGGCCGAAAAAAAGGCACCCTCGCGAGAAGTCATTTCCCGCATTACATACATTAATATTTCCTCAGCCGTTTTTTTGTATAAATTTTTACGAGTAATTTGATAAACTTCCAGATAAACAATTATTAATTGTGCCTGGTCGTAAAGCATTTTTTCAAAATGCGGAACCAGCCACTTTCTGTCGGTTGAATAACGATGAAATCCAAATCCGATATGATCATAAATTCCACCTCTGACGCAAATGCTCAAGCGTTTTCTCAACTATTTCCAGTGCTTTTTTATTTTTGCATTTATGGTAATATCTTAATAAGAACCGGAGATTATGCGGAGTAGGAAATTTTGGGGCATTGCCAAATCCTCCGTAAATTTCGTCAAACCTGCTTGAAAATTCTTCGAAAGCATTATCAAATATTTCAGCGGTTAGACCATCCCCTTTTTTCTTTGGTGATGTTTTTTTTAACGCGTTAAGAATTTCTTCCGCAGAGTTTTCTATTTCATTTCTTTTAGTTTTCCAAATTTCTTTAATTTGAGGAATTATTTCTTTCATCCCCGCGCGTCCGAACCGGCTTTCTTTCGGGAAATAAGTCCCGGCAAAAAAAGGCTTCTTCTCCGGAGTTAAAACAACTGTTAAAGGCCAACCGCCGCCGCCGGTTAAAAGCTGGCAAATAGTCATATAAATACCGTCAATATCCGGCCGTTCTTCCCTATCTACTTTTATTGAAATGAACGTTTCCTTCATTAATTCCGCTACTTCTTCATCTTCAAAAGATTCCTTTTCCATTACATGGCACCAATGGCAAGTGGAATAACCTATTGATAAAAATATCGGTTTATCTTCTTTTTTAGCCTTCTCAAACGCTTCATCCGACCAGGGGAACCAGTCGACCGGATTATTTGCATGCTGTAAAAGATAAGGACTTTTTTCTTTTGCTAATCTGTTGCTCATGTTTATCTTTTTTTTTAGATATTAATATATAAACATATAAATTGAATGCATTAAATTTAGTGCTGTACTATATTTAGTTTAAAAAGAAGAAAAAAGAAAAGGATTAATTCATAAGTAGAATTGACGATTTTTTCAAAAATCTATTAAAAAATATAATACCACGTTATGATAATTAAAAAACCAAAAACTTACGGTTTGTTATAGTTTTTTATTTTTAATAAGTTTTACAAGTTAATTTTAACCTGCTATATTTATAACCATTTCAACAGGAAATTTATGGAAAACAGAAATAATTTAATTATTCCTGCCTCAATAATAAGTGTTAGTTTTATAATAGGTGTTGTAATTTTTGTTT
Source organism: uncultured Bacteroidota bacterium (assembly GCA_963798775.1). Lineage (GTDB taxonomy): Bacteria > Bacteroidota > Ignavibacteria > Ignavibacteriales > Ignavibacteriaceae > CAWCUK01. Next base: position 13,156 of record CAWCUK010000003.1, on the reverse strand, counting down.
TAACCTGGAAGAGTAATTATCTCATGAACCAGACAATAAACGTAACCGGTTCAGCCAAGAAAGAAATAATTTCAGATCTCGGAGTATTAAAAGGAACATTAACCTCCACGGCACCTACCGCGGAAATGGCTTATAAAGAACTTCAACAGGAAAAGCCGGTTATCATTTCTTACCTAAATTCAAAAGGATTTCCGGAAAATAAAATAGAATTTCATACCATTAATACTTTTCCTGTTTATGAAATTGGAGCAAACGGATATCAAACGGGAAATATAAAAGCTTATACTTATAACCAGAGAATCGAAATTCAATCGGAAGATGTAGAAAAAATAAAAGGAATTTCATTGGATATTCCGTCACTGGTAGAAAAAGGAGTTAATTTTACGGTAGATATGCCGGAATATCATTATACAAAATTAGCTGAGTTAAAAATTGAAATTCAAGCTGCCGCTGCCAGAGACGCAATGATAAGAGCAAGAAAAATTGCTGAGGCCACCGGCAGAAAACTCGGCCCGATGCATGACGCAAGAATGGGAGTCTTACAAATTACACCGAAATTATCCAACCAGATTTCGGATTACGGTATTAACGATTTAAGTTCCATCGAAAAAGAAATAACCGCGGTTGTTAATGCCTCCTTCAACATTGAATAATTAAAAACAGAAATAATATTTATGACAAAATCTCAAATTTGGGTATTCGCATTTTTAGTAGTATTTGTTTTGCTGTTCATTCTCGGCAAGCTAACAAACAATAGTAACATACAATCGCAAGGCCCAATGACTAACACAGTTCCGCAAAGTGAAATGTCTTCTAAAGAATTATCTGCTTCAGATTTAGTAGCGCGTTTAGGCTGCGTAAACTGCCATGGACAAGATTTAGGAGGTACAAGACTAGGCCCGGATCTTAGCCATGTTAAAAATTATTGGAGCCGTGATGAATTGATTAATTATCTGAGAAATCCTTCTTCGTTTATGGATTCTGAAAGATTTCAAGCTTACCAAGCAAAGTATCCCGGCATGATGCCGCCGTTTAATAATGTTGACGTAAAAGATCTCGGAAAAATCGCGGATTATTTATTGAAATAAATTTTTGGTGCGGTTTATTACCGCGCCGCAAAATTACTGCTTAAAAAAATTCTTTACCTTTTTTAACTTCTTAAATTATGAAAGAATTTTAAATATTTATATCTTCTATTATCCCCATTATAAAAAAGAAAGGATGAGAATGAAGAGATTTTTCCTCATTTTGATATTCATTTTATTTGCATTTTCGAATTCGTTTAAAGCGCAAAGTTTACCAAGAAAAGCAAACAGTGTTTTTTTAGAATTAGGCGGTAACGGAGTTTTATATTCGTTAAATTATGATAGATTATTAAATAAGGATTTCGGTTTAAAAGCAGGTGTAATGTTTATGGCTGCTTCGGAGGGTTCCTCAGCGGCGGCAGCTTACGCGGTTCCGCTTACCTTTAATTATTTTTTCGGAGATTATAGCAGCCGGTTAGAATTAGGCGCAGGTGCTTCATTTATTGCTGCCGCAGTAGGGAGTGAAGGAAGCAGCTTTAACGGTTCCGGAACCGCAGTTTCGTTTAATATCGGGTATAGATATCAACCTATGGACGGCGGCTTTCTTTTCCGCGCAACTTTCTCACCTTTTTATATTAACAGCAACTTTATTCCTTGGGGAGGATTAAGTTTCGGTTATTCATTCTAATTTTTATTTATGATTTTATTATTGATATACTAAAAAGGAATTAGAATATATTTAAAAATAAAAAACCTTCGGCGGTAACCGAAGGTTTTATTTTAAGAAATTTACATATTAAGCAATAGTAATTTCTTTTTCTAAATATACATCTTGAATAAGATTTAATAATTTAACGCCGTCTTCCATTGGCCTTTGGAAAGCTTTACGCCCGGAAATGAGTCCCATTCCGCCGGCGCGTTTATTAATAACAGCAGTTTTAGCAGCTTCGGCAAAATCGTTTTCGCCGGAAGCGCCGCCGCTGTTTATCAATCCGGCTCTTCCCATATAATTATTTATTACCTGGTAGCGTGTTAAATCAATCGGATGATCTGAAGCAAGATTCACTATACATTTTTTCACTGAATTTTCCGAATTTTAGTGCTTTAAACCCGCCGTTATTTTCCGGTAATTTTTGTTTAATAATATCGGCTTCAATTGTAACGCCGAGATGATTTGCCTGTCCTGTTAAGTCGGCAGAAACATGATAATCTTTTTCTTTTGTTTTAAATTCATTATTTCTTGTGTAGCACCAGAGAATTGTAGCAAGTCCTAATTCATGCGCGTATTGGAAGGCTTCGCTAACTTCAATAATTTGTCTGTCGCTTTCTTCGGAACCGAAATAAATTGTAGCGCCGATTGCGGCCGCGCCCATATCGTAAGCTTGTTCAACTCCGCCGAACATAATTTGATCATAATTGATTTGGGTAAGTTATAAGTTCGTTATGATTTATTTTCACTACGAAAGGAATTTTATGCGCGTATTTTCTTGAAACTCATTCCAAGAACACCTAAAGTAGAAGCAACGGCGTTACAGCCTCCTTCAATGGCTAATTTAACAATATTTTCAGGATCAAAATATTGCGGGGTTGGGAGCAAAAGAAGCACCGGCTGTATGTTCAATCCCTTGATCTACAGGAAGAATTGAAACATAGCCTGTTCCGGCTAATCTTCCTGTCGTATAAAATCCATTGGAGATTTTTTACTACATTTATATTTCTATCGAGTGTGAGAAATATTCTATCTACAAAATCCGGTCCCGGTAAATGAATTTGTTCTTTAGGAAATTTAGCTTTATGATTTAATAAATCATCGGCTTCGTTTCCCAATAATTCTTGAATTTTATTTAACATTTTTACTCCGTTTCTTGTTAAGGTTTTTCTTTATTAAAAAGAATATATCTTTAAAAATAACTTTATTATCCATCGAATTCAATTAAAAGCAAAACCATGATTAAGTAGAAGACTCATCTGTAACTTCCTTTTTCTGCAAATAATTAAAAATATTTTCAGCATGGTAACGTGAATTTTCGATAAACCATTTTCCGGTTTCCATTCCGCAGCAAACTACACCTGCTAAAAATAATCCGGGAACATTTGTTTCAAAAGTTTCATCATTATAAACTGGAGTTTTGGAATTATCATCAGCAAGTTTTACTCCCGCATTTTCTAAAAATGAAAAATCGGGATGATAACCTGTCATCGCGAAAACGAAATCATTTTCCACTGTTATTTTTCCTTTGGGAGTTTGAATATCAACTTCATTTTCTCTTATTTCCAAAACATTGGAATTAAAATAGGCTTTAATCGAACCTTCTTTAATTCTATTTTCAATATCCGGACGAACCCAATATTTAACGCTGTCGCGCAGTTTATCTTCACGAATTACCATTGTAACCTTAGAGCCGCGGCGGTATGTTTCAAGCGCAACATCAACGGCGGAATTTGCCGCTCCGATTATTAATACTTTTAAATACGCGTAAGGATGCGCTTCATCAAAATAATGTTTTACTTTGGGAAGATTTTCTCCGGGAATATTTAAATAATTCGGTTTATCATAAAATCCTGTAGCAATTATTACATATTTCGCGGTATATGATTTTTTATTTGTTTCAATTTTAAAATCCTTCATCTTTCTTTGGAACATTTTTATACAGTTTCATAATTATGGACATTTAATTCCCATGAGTTTTTTACGCGGCGGAAATACTCTAAAGCTTCCCTTCTTGTGGGTTTATCGTAATGAGAAACGAAAGGAACGCCGCCGACTTCAAGCCTTTCGGAAGTTGAGAAGAAAGTCATATTTGTCGGATAATGAAAGATTGAATTTACCAAACATCCTTTTTCTATAATTAGATATTTATAATTTCTTTTCTCTGCTTCTATTCCGCAGGTTAAGCCAATTGGACCGGCACCGACAATTATTACATCATATTCAAAATCGCTTTTCAAATTTTTTCCTGTTTATTTTCTAGTTTAGGTTACAAATTTAAAGAAATAAGAATTAACATTTTTGATTTAGATAAAAGATAACCGTAAACTTTATCTCGCTCAGGAATTATATTAAATTTGCTTGGTAAAAAATTCAATTTAAAGATTAGAAAATTATGCCTTCGAATAATAAAAATATTAAACACGTCTGTTTCGATCTTGACGGAACTTTGATTAATTCTTATAACACTATTTATAAATCAACCGTAAAAACTTTAAACGAATTAAAAATTAATGAACCGCTGATTGAAGAAGAATTTCATAAAAGAATCGGCCATCATTTTGTTGATATTTTTAACGAGATGAAAATTCCCGTTACCGATTTTGAAATTTTCATCAACATTTATAAAAACTGCTATTTTGATTTTATTGATGAATCGGAAGTTTATCCCGGCGTTGAAGAAACTCTTAATATTCTGAGAGAAAAAAATATTTCTATTTCTCTTTTAACTACAAAAGGCCAGGAACAGGCGGATAAAATTATCGACCATTTCGGCTTCAGAAAATATTTTGATTTTGTTATGGGGAGGCGTCCCGGCATAGCTAATAAACCCGCAGCGGAACCTTTACTTTTTATTTGCAAAGAATTAGGAATTTCTCCTTCGCAAACTCTAATGACTGGAGATACAGAACTTGATGTAAATTGCGGGAAGAACGCGGAAGCGAAAACATGCGCGGTAACTTATGGTTACAGAAGTAAAGATTTATTAAAAACTGAGAATCCGGATTTTATTCTCGACGAAATTTCCGGTTTAAAGGAGATAATTTACTAATCTTAAACTAAGATTTTTTTCTTTCCCGCCGGTTAATTAAAGGAAAAACAACAGCAAAAGTTACGGCAAGACTAAATGCCGTCGCCCAATTAACTATTCCTTTTGAATGAAAAAGAAGGCTGTACAAAAATGTAACTGCTGACCCGGTAATAAATGTAATAATGAATATTATTATAACTTCTTTCGCGGTTTCATTAGTTTTCATAACATCACCAAAATTATTTATAAAGATTATAAAAGATTTTGGGATAAACCGAAAGTTAGATAATTTTCCTTTAATCGCATCCGATTATTTTAGATGATTCTCTCTCAGAATATTTCTCAATCCAAAATTATACTCTTAATTCCTCCGTTATTTCAGTAAAATCATTTTCTTCGTCTGAATAAAATTTCCCGCCTTTAAAGTATAAAAATATATTCCGCTTGAAAGATTTTTTGCGGCATTGCCGCCGGAAAAAGTTATCGTATAATTACCAGCATTCTTAAATGAATTTACTAACGTGGCAACTTCCGCACCCAAAACATTGAACACCTTTAATGATACAAATCCGGAATTAGGGACAGCATAATTTATTTCTGTAGATGGATTAAAAGGGTTTGGAAAATTTTGAGAAAGAGAATAATGCTTTATTACATGAAAATTTTCATTAATCACGACCGGCGAAGAATATGTAATTATACCGATATCATCCAAATACCAGCCGTCTCTGTTTACAGCTTCATCGGAATTAAATTCAAATCGTATTTTTATTTTTTTATCTGTATATGCAGAAAGATTCATTTCCTCCCTCACCCAGTCACGCTGAATTCCGTTATAAACCGGTTGATTTAAAGGCTGAAATTGCCCGGATCCCGGGATTGTATATCTTCCTTTAAGCGGCGACCAATTTACTCCATTGTCTGTTGAAACTTTCACTTGCGCGTAATCCCAGCCGGTTTCAATATCGAATTTAGTATAAAAAGATAATTTTGGATTTACTATTCCGGCTAAATCTGTTTCTTCCTTTAGTGTTAGGAATTCTTGAGAGTTATCATCATAATTTCCGTCTTTACTTTCCGTGTAGCAATTAGGCGCCGAATGATATTCAGAAGTTGTTACATCCCATTTTTTATTAGTTCTCTGACTTAAATACGACCATAAAACATTTATATCATTTGTTGTATCAAGATAAGCAAAAGTCGGCGTTCCTATTTCCAAAGCAATAGTATCCGCTGACATAACAACATCATTACTTTTTACTTGCAGCAGCAGTTTAACTTCTTCCTCTGCCTTAGCGTTTGATGAAACAGTAAAACTGAAAGGTTCAGTTAGATTATAAATCTCTCTAGATTTTACTTCTCCTATTTCGGCGGTTCCTTTATTTACACTTATATCATCACTCAATGAACTTAATAGAACGAATATATTAGAGGCATCAGATAATCCTCTGTTTTTTATGCTTGGCGTTAAAGAAATATCATCGCCGGGATTAAAGAATTCTCTATCAATATTTATTTTATCTAATTGAACATAATCACCGGCAACCCACGCGTAAAAAAGATTCGGGTAAAGATTTTCTTCGGCAAGAGGAAAAATTCTATTTTGAGCCGGCCAAAAACCATCAACTGAATTGCCGACTTCCGGCGTCATAGCAAATATTTTTCCGCCGTTTGCCACTGTATCGCCATCATACATATAATCATCGCTGTTTCCTCTTGTTGAATAACCGACAGTTTCCAAATCCAAACCGGTTGTATAGCCGTTATATTTTGTCATTTCCTGGGCAAATTCAATAAAGATAAGTGAATCGGGAGTTTCTTTATCCAGCGCTCCGTAAGGATAAATTAGAAGGTCGCTGAAAGTATGATAATTAAGCGCGCACCTAAAATGTTTTGTCGCTATAAAATTTTTAATCGCCGAAGTTTCTTTCTCAGAAAAAGGAGATTTACCTCTATAAACTTCTGAACCGGGATATTCACTTGAGCCGTTATTCGGCGAATCCCAATATTTAAACGGTCCGTAATTTCTGTTTAAATCAACTCCATAACTTCCGTCTGAATTATACTGCCTATTTTTTCTCCACATTCCTCCGCCGGCGGGATTTGTTATATAGTTATATTCATATCCATCGGGATTAACAACCGGGACAAAATATAATTCCCTATTATCTACCAGATATTTTACCGCGTTGTCTTTATTATAATTCTCCAGCAAATAGTACATAAAATAAATAAGCTGCATCATGCTTTCCGGTTCCCTTGCGTGATGGACAGCCGTATATAAAACTTGCGGCTCAGTTTCATCTGCGTCAGGGTTGTCGGAAATTTTAACCATGTAAATCTCTCGCCCTTCTTCGGTTGCGCCGATTGATTTTTTGGCGGTAATTAAATTCGGAAATTTTTCTTTCATCGAATCTAATCGGGCGACAACTTCAGCAAGAGTATAATATCCTCCCATCGAACCGAAAGTTAATCCCGTAACTCCGTACTTTGTTCTGCTGTTTTCCATCGCCGACATTTTTAAAGAAGATGAAACCGCGGGACGGTTTTTATAATACTCCGCCCAATCGGAAATTAAAACATCATATCTGTAACCCGGAAGTTTTTAGGTTCTCGAACTCTTTATCATTCAGAAAAACAATAATTGCTTTATCTTTTGTTAACGCGGCATGGTCAAATTCGAGCCCGGCTTTATATAATCTTTGAATATCGCTCTTTTGATTTATATAGATTTTAACTTTTTTATATGTTTGAGAATATCCAACTGAAAAAAGCAAAACCATAAGAAGAAATAAGAAAAGTTTCCTCATTTAAGCACCAAATATTTTTTTAAGATTTATTTAAAGATAACACTAAATATTAAGATTTTAATTTACTATAATTTTTCGATGATAAATACCATAAAGTTTAATTCGATATTTATTTGCCGGCACAAAGGCATAACCGGTTTTTCCTCTTAGTATATTTCCATATTTTAAAATAATTTAAAGCTATTAATAAAAACCATTTATAAAATGAAAAAATCAGTGTTGTTTATACATGGCGGAGGCGAAGCAGGTTACGAAGCTGATTCAAAACTAGCGGCTTCCTTGCAGAGAGCTTTAGGAGAATCGTATTACGTTTATTACCCGCGGCTGCAAACCAATACCACTTTACCGGATTTCGGATGGGTAAAGCAAATTGAAAAACAAATTTCTGATACTAAGGGAAAAGCCTTTTTGGTCGCACACTCTTTAGGAGCTTCAATGCTGCTGAAATGCCTTTCCGAAAATGAAATTAAAAAGTCGTTGGCGGGAATTTTTCTTTTATCAACTCCTTTTTGGAGCGGAGATGAAAGCTGGGTTCTGGGACTAAAATTAAAAGAAGATTTTGCTGAGCTGCTGCCTAAAAATGTTCCGATATTTTTCTTTCACTGTCAAGATGATGAAGAAATTCCCTTTGGACATTTAACAAACTATAAACAGAAAATTCCCGGCGCTGCCTTTCGAGAAATTAAAAGCGGAGGCCATCAGTTTAATAATAATTTATCGACTGTAGCAAACTATATAAAATCTATCTTATAAACGGCCCGTCAATTACGCTACCCATCGGATTATTAAGAACAGAGGGTTCAACCGTAAATTAGAAACTGTAATTAAATTTTATTTATTATTAAATTTATTTTTTAGTTTGAAACTTTTTGTTGAATCCGGAGGACGTAATGAAGGATCATTATTTAATAAAACTTTTTGCCGCTGTTTTAATTTTCGCTTCTATTTGTTTTGGCCAATCTCCAGAAAAACCCAAATTAGTTGTGGGAATAGTTGTCGACCAAATGCGTTATGATTATCTAACAAGATTTGAACCTTATTTCGGCAAAGATGGTTTTAACCGTTTGCTGAACCAAGGAACAGATTTTACTTACGCGCATTTCAATTATGTTCCAACATATACCGGTCCCGGGCATACTTCTGTTTATACCGGAACAACTCCTTTTTATCACGGAATAATTGCTAACGACTGGTACGATAAATTTTCTAAAGAAATGGTTTATTGCGCCGAAGACACTTCGGTTTCGGGAGTGGGGACTGACGGCAAAGAAGGTAAAATGTCCCCGGGCAGAATGTTTACAACAACAATTACAGATCAATTAAAATTAGCAACAAATTTTAAATCGAAAGTAATTTCAATTTCCATTAAAGACCGCGCTTCCATACTGCCTGGCGGCCATACCGCGGATGCTGCATACTGGTACGATCATGAGAACGGCAATTTTATTACTTCTACTTATTATATGAATGAACTTCCCCGGTGGATGAAGGACTTTAACAATAAAAAATTAGCCTCACAATATTTAAGCAAAAATTGGGAACTTCTTAAGCCGAAGAAGGATTATGAAATAAGCTCGCCCGATAATGTGAAATGGGAAAGGGATGTATTTAAAGAAGGTAAAACTTCATTTCCGCATTCCCTCAAGAATTTAGATGAAAAGGAAAAACTGGGTTATTTGCCTTACACACCTTTCGGAAATCAAATTCTAATTGAACTGGCAAAAGCGGCTTTACAAAATGAAAATTTGGGAAAACATAATGTTACTGATTTTCTTGCGATAAGTTTTTCCGCGCCGGATTATATCGGCCATTCTTACGGTCCAAACTCTTGGGAAGTTGAAGATACTTATTTAAGATTAGATAAACAGCTTGCCGAACTTTTTGCGGCGTTAGATAAACAAGTCGGGAAAGGAAATTATCTTCTATTTTTAACGGCCGACCACGCGGTTTCCGAAGTGCAGGAGTTCGTGAAGGAACATAAAATTCCCGCGGGAGAGTTAGGTTATAAAAATTTTCTTGATTCACTCTATTCTTTCTGCGCAAAAGAATTCGGCGGTAAAGAAATAATAGCTAATTCATCAAACCGGCAGTTGTTTTTAAATTATGATTATATGAAAAGAAAAAATATTAATCCTAAAGAAGCCGCGCAGAAAATCGTTTATTACCTACGTCAGAATTTCCCCCAGATGGCGGCTATTTTCACACGAAGTGATTTTCAAGGAAGAACAGCGGAAAGGAATTCTACTAATTTAGTTTTAAATGGATTTAATCCCACACGTTCCGGAGATATTGCTTATGAACTTCAGCCTTATTTTCTGCCAAATTATATGAAACAAGGAACGGCACACGGTACAGTTTATAACTACGATACGCACGTGCCAATGCTGTTTTACGGCTGGAATATTCCAAAGCAAAAAATAAACACACCGGTTTATACTATAGATATAGCTCCGACGATCGCGAACTTGCTGAATATAACAGAACCCAACGGTTGCCTTGGAATTCCACTTTTGCACTCCGCACGATAAGCAAAAAAAAGCGCAGGCTAATAGTCTGCGCTCCAATTTTTGTAATCTTGTAATCTAGATAATAAATAATCTTGGTAATAATATCACTTCAATAAAATCATTTTCTTTACTTCGGAAAACCCCGAGGCTTCTATTTTATAGAAGTACATCCCGCTTGATAAATTTGAAGCGTTAAAATTTACAGTATGATTTCCCGCTTCATTAGAACCGTTTACGAGTTCGGCTATTTTTTGTCCAAGCGAATTATAAACCGTTAGTTTTACATTTGATGCTTGCGGTATGCTGTATTTTATTGTTGTACTCGGGTTAAAAGGGTTAGGATAATTTTGTGAAAGATTATACTTATAATCCTTTATTTCTTCTTCCGCGACTTCCGTGGCCATTGAGTCGGGGTTGCTCTTCCATACGCTCTCATCCGTGGAGAGGTAAAGATTATTTTCCTTATCGAAGTAATAATTATTGATATGGATATACTTCATGTTTGATGTACATTCCTCCCACGTTTTTCCATTGTCTTTTGAGCAGTACAATTTTTCCGGTGAACTTGTATAATACGTCTCGCCGAATGATATATATATTTCTCCTTTGCGGCTGATACCCAGACTGCGGGCATAAATGGAGTTATTTCCAATATTTACTTTATTCCAAGTTACTCCCTTATCGATTGATTTTAATAACCCGTCTCCACGGGTTGCCGCGTATATATCTCCATTTGGTGCTATTTCAAGTTTCCTAAAGTAAGTGGATGGTTCTGTTGTGCCTTCCCTTACCAAAGCCCAGTTTTCTCCATCATCTGTTGATTTATATATCCAGTTGCCGTTTGTTCCTACATAAATATTTCCATCTTCATCCACCACCATGCTTCTAATAGTAGTTCTTTCAAAACTGCTGTTATCGAGCCTCGCCCAGCTATTGCCGAGATCAGTTGTTCTATAAAATCCCCCGCTTACGTTTAGGCTGTATATTCTATTTCTTTTATCTTTATAAAGTTTATAAACATAGTTATTACCTACATCAGCTGTCTGAACCCAGTTTTCTCCTTTATCCGTAGATAGAAAAGCTCCTTCCGCGGTTCCGGCTATTAGGTGATCGTTATCATCAGCTATTATTGAACAGAGGTAAGAGTTCGTCAGCCCGTTGTTTATTACTTCCCATGTCTCTCCCTTATCTGTTGATTTTTGTATCCCGTTGCTTGAATTGGCTGTATACATTGTACCTTCGGAGTCAAAGGTTATATCCATTGTTGTCGCGGCAGTAATACCGTTGTTAACCGGAAACCAGCTGCCGCCAAAATCCGTGCTCTTAAAAACTCCGGCCGCGTTTGTGCCGAGGTAAGTATTGTTTCCGGATTTAGCCAGTTTATAGGCCGCAGAGAATTTAGGAGGCAGCCCCTTATTCGACCAGTTCCATGTTTTCCCTTCATCACCAGAGACTGCAATTCCCCAACCATTACCAAACCAGCCGGTTTCATCACCAAAAGCTCCGATTAGATTATGATTGAAAACTAAGTCATACATCGATTCTGCCCCTAAAAAAGTTTGGTAGTTCCAGCTATTCCCTTGATCTGTACTTAAGAATATCCGTGAGGCTGCTGAGGCGTACACTTCATTTTCATTAACAGCTATGTGTACTTAATAATTAGTTCCGATAGTATCCGGGAAAGAAATTTCTTCCCAGGTCATATTCTTATTCTTTCTTAATATTTTATTCATGCTTCCCACGAACAGTATACTATCAGAGGTTTCTGCAAAATTGAATATGCTTTCCATAGAACTATAAGCTCTGTCCCAATTTTCACCATTGTTAGTGGATTTACTTATCGTTCCATTATAGCTGCCAGCATAAATACTTTGTTTGTAATTTCCAAAGTATAAAAAGTTTTCACCTTTAAAAATGTTTCTCCAATTCAAAAAATTATCCGACTTAAATAATCCATTTGTCGTAGCAGATGCTATAACACCTCCATCATTAGTAAAAATAAAATCTGTTACACTCCTTGATACTTTAAATTTAGCTTCTTGCCAATTTTTACCTCCGTTAATTGAAAAAAAGATTAATCCTTTATTAAAGCCTGTACCAGCAATAAGCGTATTTCCTTTAGCAGTTAACCCCGCAATGGTTCCCCCTACTGGGCCGCTCAACTTTTCCCACCGGTTTTGAGCATCAACTTTCATTAAGGTAAAAAACAGAATAAGTATAATCATTAAAATCTTCTTCATGTATAAACTCCTATATTTTCAGCTTTTCAATTATAAATACGGCTTCCTTTTGGGAAGCCATACACGGTAATAATTATAAAATTTATTTCAGCAGCTGCATTTTTCTTACCGCCGTATATTTACCCGCCGTTATACGGTAAAAATATATTCCGCTTGCCAAATGGGAGGCGTTAAAATCCGCGTTATAATCTCCGGCTGTTTTATATTCATTTACAAGGGTTTTTACTTCTCTCCCAAGAACATCGTAAACTTTTAATGTTACTAAGGAGTTTTTCGGTATGCTGTATTTTATTGTTGTACTCGGGTTAAACGGATTTGGGTAATTCTGGGAAAGTTCATACTTGTAACTTTTTATTTCTCCTTTTTTTACCGCCGTGGCAATCGAGTCCGGGTTGCTTTTCCATACACTCTCGTCTGTAGCGAGGTAAACATTGTCTTCTTTATCGAAGATAATTTTTTGAAACTGAATTAAGTTCATGTTAGAAGTATAGTCTTCCCATGTATCCCCGTTATCTTTTGAATAATATATCTTTTCTTTATGTGTTCCGTAAGTGCTTTCCGCTGTAGATACAAAAATTTCTCCTTTGCCGTTTACACCCATCGCGCTGCATATTCGCCAATCTATTCCTTCGTTTATCGGCTCCCATGTTTCTCCTTTATCGGTTGACCTTAATATGCCCTCCGATAATGTAGTGGCATATATATATCCGTTCTGAGCTATACTCATGTGATTAAAGGTGGAATGCCCTCCGCCCCTAAGATTTTCCCAACTTTCACCGCCGTCAGTTGAGCGGTACACCATTCCGCCTCTTGTCCCAACAAAAATGTTTCCGG